>CAVYMS010000011.1:0-30911 GCA_963769675.1 uncultured Thermoleophilaceae bacterium | reverse complement strand
GCGCCCTCGGCGGTGGCCACCGCCTCGTGGTAGCCGGGTCCTGTGTACTCCCAGTTGGCGAACCGGCGCCCATAGTCGAAGACCGGCTCGCAGTCCAGGTTGACCTGCACCTCGCCGTTCACGCACCGCACCAGGCGCAGCAGCACGTGGTCGGCGTCGTAATCGGTGGGCGAGCGGCGGTGGGTGGTCGAGCGCTCGCCCTCGTGGTGCCACGGCCCGATCAGCAGCACGTCGCGGACGATGATCCAGCCGCCGCGGGTGCCCCAGCTGGTCTCGAGCACCATCGTGCCGGGCAGGTACCGGCGCGCGGCCGGCACGTCCACGTCTGCGGGACCGAGCCGGAACGAGCCCGCATCGCGGTCCAGCACCGCGCCGAACACGCTCGCGGAGTCCATCCGCGGCAGGCACATCCACTCGATGTTGCCGCTGGGAGCCACGAGCGCCGTGGTCTCGCAGTCCGACAGGAAGCCGTAGTCGGCGATCGGGGGGAACGGGCTGGCCCCGACCGCGCCCTCTTCGAACCGGGTCACCCCACGGTCCCCAGGCGCGAGGCCGCAGAGGAGTCCATGAGCAGCGTGAGCAGGCCGTCGCCGGGGCGCACCAGGCTGGCCGGGGCGTCGGGCCCAGGGGCATCACCGAACGCCCGTGCCACCGCCTCGGCCTTGTCGTCTCCAGAGATCAGGAACATCACCTCGCGCGCAGCGTTGAGGACCGGCAGCGTAAGGGTCACGCGGGACACCAGCGGCGCCATCCCCGGTGTCTCGACCCCCACCGCCCACCGCCCGCGCTCGCCCAGCGCCGCGTCGCCCGGGAACAGCGAGGCGGTGTGCGCGTCGGGGCCGAGCCCCAGCAGCAGCAGGTCCAGCTCCGGGAGGCCGTCGCCGAATGCGCCGCGCAGCTCCTGCTCGTAGGCAAGAGCGGCAGCCTCGAAGCCCAACTCGCCCTGGATCCGGTGCACCGTGGGCGGCGCGCCCCGGATGTGGTCCAGCAGGCTCTCCCTGGCCATCCGGTAGTTGGAGTGCTCGTGGTCCGGCGCCACGGCGCGGTCGTCGCCGAACCACAGTTCGACGCCCGACCAGTCCAGGTCCATCGCGGCAAGGCGCTCGTGGGCCGCGCGCGGCGTCGAGCCCCCCGACAGCGCGATGTGCCCGCCGGCGCGCACAGCCTCGGCCATTCGCTCCGCGGCGGCGCCCGCGACGTCGTCCAGGATCTCCGTCCGGCGCTCGCTCATCTGGATGGCCGGCTCATCCGGCCCGCCCCGCTGATGAGGGGGTCACGACACCATCGTCTCGGCCGCGTTGAGGGCCGGCCCGTAGGCCTTGTCGCGCAGCAGCGCCTGGCGAATCCCCTCGCCGAGGATTCCCGCCTCGCCGCGCGAGGCGCCCATGACCGTCCACTCCGACTCGCTGCCGCTGCGGGTCCGCCGCCGTGCGGTGAGCCCGCCGGGGCCGCGATTGAGCTCGATGCTGGTGCCCGAGGCCGTTTCGATGGTCACGCCGGCCAACCCCGGCGCGTTCATGGTCGGGTCGGGCTCCAGCTGCAGCCGGACGTCCTGCCGGCGGGCATGCGCCGAGCCGTGCATCGAGCCGTCCTGGGCCACCATGCCGCCGCACTCCCAGCCCAGGCGCTTGGCCAGCCAGCCGAAGAACAGCAGCCCGGCCACCGTGGAGTCCGGCCGGTGGCGCGCGGTCACGGCGCTGATCTTGGCGAGCTCCGGCCGCCACTGGGCGGGGTCGAAGGTCGATGCCACCCGCTCGCGCCAGGGCGTGGAGCGCAGCCACGCCAGGTCCACGATGTACGCGCGCGCCGCCAGCTGCTTGGCGCGTCGCACGGCGGCGGCGGGATCGGGCTCGTTCACCGAGTCGATCAGCACGATCTGGGCCATGTCCAGCAGGGCGTCCACCGCATCCGGGTGGCCGTGCGGCGACCACACCAGCGTGGCCAGGTCGGTGACAACCATCGGGTCGACGATCGTGTCGAGGCGGGCGAGGTGCTGTGGCCCCACGTCGAGCACCACCTGCTCGTGGGCCACCGCCAGCTGCCCGGGCTTGGGCTCCTCTTCGGCGGTCATGGTGGCCCAGCCGTCGATCCGCTTGCGGCCCGGCTCGACGCAGCACAGGATCGTGCGCGACGCGTGGTAGCGGCCCACCTGGTCGAGCCGGTTCTGGATCTCGCCGCGCCACTCGCGATCGGCCACCACCACCAGGTTCAGCACGCGCGCGGGCGCGTAGGCCTCGCTCTCGGCGTGGCGCTGCTTGAGCAGCTCCCGCAGAGCCGCCGCGACCTCGGAGGGGGTGGTGTCCTGCGCCGACCAGACGTTGCCGCTGACGGTCACCGCGAGCTCGCCGTCAGATCGCCCGCCAGTGGTGACCCGGGGCCAGCAGCTCGTTGGCCTCCTCGGGGCCAGCCGAGCCCGCCGCGTACTGGGTCACGGGCGCGGTCGAGGCGGCCCAGCCCTCGAGGATCGGGTCCACGATCGTCCACTGCGCCTCCACCTCGTCGTCGCGGGTGAACAGCGTGGCGTCGCCGCGCATGGCGTCCATGATCAGGCGCTCGTAGGCCTCGGGCGACTCGGACATGAACGCCGTGCCGTAGAGGAACTCCATGTTCACCGGCCGGATCCGCATCCGCGTGCCCGGGATCTTGGCGCCGAGCGAGATCGAGGCCCCCTCGTTGGGCTGCATCGTCAGCACGATCTGGTTGGGCTGCACGCCCACGGCGCCGTCCTGCTTGAACGCCAGGTGAGGCACCGGCTTGAGCGTCACGGCGATCTCGGTGACCTTGCGCGCCAGGCGCTTGCCCGTGCGCAGGTAGATCGGCACGCCGGCCCAGCGCCAGTTGTCGACCTCGAGGCGCAGCGCCGCGTAGGTCTCGGTCACCGATCCGGCGGGCACGTCGGCCTCCTCGAGATAGCCGCGCGCCTCCTCGCCGGCCGCCATGCCCGCCGAGTACTGGGCCTTGAGCGACATGCCCGACACCTCGTCGGGCTTGGGCGGGTGGATGGCGTGCAGGACCTTGACCTTCTCGTCGCGCACCTCGTCGGCCGAGAAGGACACCGGGGGCTCCATGCACAGCAGCGTGAGCAGCTGGAGCATGTGGTTCTGCACCAGATCGCGCAGCGCCCCGGAGGTGTCGTAGTAGCCCGCGCGGCTGCCGATGCCGATGTCCTCGGCCGAGGTGATCTGCACGTAGTCGATGAAGTTGCGGTTCCAGATCGGCTCGAACAGCCCGTTGGCGAACCGGAACGCCAGCATGTTCTGGACCGTCTCCTTGCCCAGGTAGTGGTCGATCCGGAACACCTGGCCCTCGTCGAGCACGTCCAGGACGGCCTTATTCAGCTCGCGCGCCTCGGCCAGGTTGGTGCCGATCGGCTTTTCGATCACCACGCGCACCTCTGAGCCCTGGTTGTGGTCCAGGCCGTGCTCGCCGAGCTTGCCGACGATCACCGAGAAGAAGGACGGCGAGGTCGAGAGGTAGTAGGCGCGGTTGAAGACGATCCCGGCCTCCTCGTCGAACTCCTTGGCCACCTCGCCCAGCCGCTCGTAGACTGACGGGTCGTCGAAGCCGCCCGACACGTAGCGGACGTGCTTGAGCAGCGCGGTGAGCACCTTCTCGTCGGGCTCGCGGCGCGAGAACTCCACGATCGACTCGCGCGCCAGAGCGCGGAACTCGTCGTCTGAGAGGTCGCCGCGCGAGGACCCGATCAGACTGAACCGCTCGGGCAGGGCGCCCTCGTGGGCCAGGTTGTAGAGCGCGGGCAGCAGCTTGCGCTTGGACAGGTCCCCCGTGGCCCCGAAGATCGTGAGGATCGTGGGGTGGACGGGCAGGCGCTCGAGCCCCTCCGCCAGCGGGTTCTGCTCGGCTACGGCCATCACTCCGCGTGGGGCTGGCTCTGAGCCACCGGGTCCGCGGCCTTCACGGCGTGCCCGCCGAACTGGTTGCGCAGCGCCGCGTTGACCTTGGCGGCGAACGCGTTCTGCCCCCGCGACGAGAAGCGCTCGAACAGCGACGTGGTGATCACCGGCGTGGCGATCCGCTTGTCGATCGAGTCCTCCACGGTCCAGCGGCCCTCGCCCGAGTCCTCCACGTACGGCTCGAGTCGCGCCAGGTCGTTGCCCTCCTGCTCGAACGCGAGCGCCGCTAGCTCGCACAGCCACGAGCGCACGACCGAGCCCTGCATCCAGAGGTGGGCGATCTTCGCGTTGTCCAGCTCGTACTCGCAGGCGTCGAACAGCGAGAAGCCCTCGGCATAGGCCTGCATGATCCCGTACTCCACGCCGTTGTGGACCATCTTCACGTAGTGCCCGGAGCCGGGGGGCCCGAAGTGGCCCCAGCCCGGCCCGTGCTCCTCGGTCGAAGGCGGCGCCAGCACGTCGAGGATCGGCGACAGCCGCTCCACGGCCTCGTCGGCGCCGCCGACCATCATGCAGTAGCCCACCTCCAGGCCCCACACGCCGCCCGAGGTGCCCACGTCCACGTAGTGGATCCCCTTGGACTGCAGGGCCTCGGCGCGCCGCTTGTCGTCGCTCCAGCGGCTGTTGCCGCCGTCGATGATCATGTCGCCGCTGTCCAGCAGCTCGCCGAGCTTGTCCACCGTCTGGTCGGTGGGATCGCCGGCGGGCACCATCACCCACACCGCGCGCGGCGCCTCGAGCTGCGACACCAGCTCCTCCAGCGACCCCGCCCCGCCGGCTCCGTGCGACTTGGCCTCCTCCACCGCCTCGTCGGAGAAGTCGAACGCCACCACCTGGTGGTCCGAGTCGCGGTGGATGCGATGGACCATGTTGCCGCCCATCTTTCCCAACCCTACGAAGCCAAGCTGCATGCGTTCTCTCCAGTGCTTAGTGCTTAGTGGTTAGTGGTTAGAGCATTCCCTTGATGCGTTGCGTCAGGTCCCTCAGGGCCTGTGCGGGGTCGCCCTCCAGGCGGACGCGTTCTGCGGGCAGGCCGTGGTCGCGCAGGGTCAGCACGTCGCCGGTGGCCTGTGCGTTCTTGAGCGTCTTGAAGCTGAAGCCGGCCTCCGGGATCTCCACGTCCTCGTCGCCGTCGTGGATCAGCTGCAGGAACACCCCCGTGTCCGGCCCCCCCTTGTGGAACTGGCCCGTGGAGTGCAGGAACCGCGGCCCGTAGCCGAACGTCGTGGTGGCCTTGGTGGCGTCGCGGATCGTGGCGCGCAGCTCGGCAACCGCGTCGTCGAAGGCCTCCGACGGGGCCACGTAACCCATGATCGCCACGTAGCTCGGCGGTCCGGCGCCACCCAGCAGCGCCTTCAGGCCGTCATCGTCGGCGTCGTCCACCTGCGGCGGGTCGGATGCCTCGAGCACCTTGTTGGTGTTGTCCTTGGCCTCCTGCACGTTGGGCTGGTCGAACGCGTTGATCTCCAGCGCCCAGCCGGCCACCGCGGTGGCGAACTCGGCGAAGAAGAAGATCCGGCCCAGGTCCTCCGGCGTCCCGCGGGTGGTAACCGTGAGCACCGCCTGGCCGGCCTTGCGCAGGGCCTCGACCTTCTCGTCGAGCTCGGCGTCGGGCTCCTTCTCGTTGCGGATGTAGGCGAACACGCGATCGTCGCCGTAGGCCTCCGGGGCGCCGACCGGCTCGTCGGCCACGGGCAGCACGCCGCGCCCGTGCTTGCCGGTGGACTCCGCGATCAGCTGCTCGACCCACAGCCCGAAGCTGGCGATCGGCTCCGAGACGATGAAAGTGAGCTTGTCGCGGCCTTGGAGCGCGAGCTCCGCCATCGCCAGGCCCATCCACAGGCCGGAGTTGGAGGACGTGGAGTCGAAGTGGTTGCAGTTCTGCTCGGCCTCCTGGGAGGACTCGAGCAGGGCCCGCACGTCGACCCCCGCCACGGCGGCGGGCACGAGGCCGAAGTACGACAGCACCGAGTAGCGGCCCCCGATGTTGGGGTCGTTCTCGAACACCCGCCTGAACCCGCGCTCGCGCGCCAGGTCCACCAGGCCGGAGCCGGGGTCGGTCACGGCCACGAACTGATCCCCGTTGCCGCCGGTGCGCTCGTAGAAGTGGCGCATGTGGGACAGGGTCTCCACGGTGCCGCCGGACTTCGACGACACGATGAACAGCGTCTTCGGCAGGTCCAGCGAGCGCTCCAGCTCCAGCACGGCGCCGGGGTCGGTCGAGTCCAAAACGTGCAGGGTCAGCCCGCCCGCGTCGCCGAAGCTGCGGCGGATGACCTCGGGCCCGAGGCTCGACCCGCCCATGCCCAGCAGCGCGGCGTCGGTCATGCCGGCCGACTTGACCTCGGCGGCGAAGGCCTCCAGGTCGTCGACCTGCTCCAGCATCCGGTCGCCGATCGTGAGCCAGCCCAGCCGGTCGCCGATCTCCGGGCCGGGGCCGCCCCACAGCGTCTCGTCCTTGCTCCAGACCCTGCGCACCACGTCCTCGCCCACCGCGCGCTCGACGCGCTTGGCCAGCGGCGCCTCCAGGTGGTCGGGCAGCGAGGACTCCATCGTGGACGGGCGCCCGGTCACGGCCGCCTCCTTGCTGGACTCCACGCCCGCGATCAGCTGGTCGAAGGGCGTGACGAAGGCGGCGATGCCGTCCTCCAGGAGCTTCTTGGTCACGTCGCCCATGTCGATTCCCGCGTCGGCGAGGGCGGCAAGAGCCTCGGCCGGGTCCGCGTCGGCGGTCGCGCCGGATATCTCCGAGTTCTCTGCGGCGGCCAGCAGGGTGGCCATGGGCATGGTGTTCACCGTGTGCGGCGCCACCAGCCCGTCCACGTACTTGGTGTCCGGGTAGGCGGGGTTCTTCACGCCCGTGGAGGCCCACAGGGGGCGCTGAACGGGGGCGCCGGCCTCGCGGAGCTCCGCGAAACGGTCGCCCAGGAAGATGCGCTTGAAGCTCATGTACGCCGCCTGCGCGTTGGCGATCGCGGCCTTGCCCTGAAGGTCAGTGCGCCCGAGCGCCTCCAGGCGCTTGTCGACCTCCGAGTCCACGCGCGACACGAAGAAGCTGGCCACGGAGTGGATGCCGAGGCTCTCCCCCGCAGCGTGCCGGCGCTCGAGACCCTTGATGTAGGACTCCGTGACCGCCTCGTAGGACTCCACCGAGAACAGCAGCGTCACGTTCACGTTGATGCCATCGGCGATGGCGTCCTCGATCGCGGATAGCCCCGCCACGGTCCCCGGGATCTTGATCATCACGTTGGGCCGGTCGACCGCGCTCCACAGCTCGCGCGCCTGGGTGAGCGTGGCGTCGGTGTCGTGTGCCAGTGCCGGCTCGACCTCGAGCGAAACGAACCCGTCCGCCCCCTCGGTGTCCTCCCACACCGGCTGCAACACGTCGCAGGCCAGCTGGACGTCCTTGATCGCGATGTTCAGGTAGATCCCGACGGCGTCCAGGCCCTCGCCGGCCAGGCGCTCGATGTCCTCGTCGTAGTCGTCGGAGCCGAGGATGGCCTTCTCGAAGATCGCCGGGTTGGACGTGACGCCGTGCAGCGAGTACTCGTCCACGAGCCGCTGGAGCTCGCCCGACTCGATCAGCGATCGCCGGATCTGGTCCAGCCAGACGCTGGTACCAGCCGCCGTGAGCTTCGCCAGCCGCTCGTTCGTCTGTGCCGCAGTTGCCATCTCAAGCCTCCCGTGTCTCGTCCATAAGTTCGTACCGCGCCTAGGTCCGTGCGCCGGCCCCCAGTCGCTCGACCACGCGCCGGCCGGCGTTGGCCACGTCCGCGGCGGTCAGGCCGAAGTGTGCGTAGAGGTCCTTCGCGGGCGCCGAGGCGCCGAAGCCGTGCATGCCCAGCGACTCGCCGTCGGCGCCGACCCAGCGCTCCCACCCGAACGTGGCGGCCGCCTCCAGCGAGACGCGCGCCCGGCAGGCGGGCGGAAGCACGGAGTCGCGGTAGTCGGAGTCCTGCGCGAGGAAGCGGTCGTAGCAGGGCATGCTGACCACGCGCGTGGCTATGCCCTCGCCCTCCAGCTCCTCGGCGGCCTCCAGGCAGGCGGGCACCTCCGACCCGGTGCCGATCAGGATCAGCTCGGGGCCGGTTACCTTGCCCTCCTCGCGCAGCACATAGGCGCCCCGCTCGATGGCATCGCCGGGGATCGAGCCGGCATCGATGATCGGCAGGTTCTGGCGGCTGAGCACCAGGGCGCAGGGCCCGTCTGACTGGCGCAGCGCGAACTGCCAGGCCAGCGCCGTCTCGTTGGCGTCGGCCGGGCGCACCACGTTCACGTTGGGGGTGGCGCGCAGGTGGGCCAGCTGCTCTATCGGCTGGTGGGTGGGGCCGTCCTCGCCAAGGCCGATCGAGTCGTGGGTGAAGACCTGGATCACCGGCAGGTGCATGAGCGCCGCCAGGCGCACGCTGCCCTTCATGTAGTCCAGGAAGTTGAAGAACGTGGAGCCGAACGCGCGCAGGCCGTGCAGGTTCAGGCCGTTCACGACCGCGCCCATGCCGTGCTCGCGCACGCCGTAGTGCACGTTGCGCCCGGAGTAGTCGTCGCGCGTGACCGAGCCGCCATCGGCGATCTCGGTGTTGGTGGACGGCTCCAGGTCAGCCGACCCGCTGACCAGGTTGGGCACCTGGGCGGCGGCCCACTGGATCACGGCCTCGGAGGCCTTGCGCGTGGCGATCGGGTCGTCGGCGGGGTCGAACCGCGGCAGCTCGGCGTCCCACCCGGCCGGCAGCCCGCCGGACATCACCAGGTCCAGCAGCTCCGCCCCCTCCGGATCCGCGGACCGGTAGGCCTGGACCCGGCTCTCCCACTCCTCCTGCTCGCGCGCTCCCCGCTCGCCGACCTCGGCGAACACCTCCCGCACCTCCTCCGGCACGAGGAAGTGCGCGTCTGGGTCCCAGCCGTAGGCCTCCTTGGTCAGGCGCACCTCGTCCTCCCCCAGCGGCGAGCCGTGCGCCTTCTGAGTGTCCTGCTTGTTGGGGGACCCGTAGCCGATGTGGGTGCGCAGGATGATCAGCGAAGGCCGGTCCTCGACCTCCTTGGCCGCGGCGATGGCGGCCTCCACCTGCTCCAGCTCGATGTCCTCGCCCAGGTCCTGCACGTGCCAGCCGTAGGCCTCGTAGCGCGCGCCGACGTCCTCGCTGAAGCCCATCGATGTGGGCCCGGCCAGCTGGATGTGGTTGTCGTCGTAGAAGGCGATCAGCCTGCCGAGGCCAAGGTGGCCCGCCAGCGAGCACGCCTCCGAGGCCACGCCCTCCTGCATGTCGCCGTCACTGGCGATCGTGAACGTGTGGTGGTCCACGATGTCGTGCCCGTCGCGGTTGAGGCGCGCGGCCAGCATCCGCTCGGCCAGGGCCAGTCCCACCGCGTTGGCGATCCCCTGGCCCAGGGGCCCGGTGGTGACCTCGACGCCGGGGGCGCCGTCGGCCTCGTACTCCGGGTGGCCCGCGGTGGGGCTGCCGAGCTGGCGGAAGCTCTTGAGGTCGTCCATGCTCACGCCGTAGCCCGCCAGGTGCAGCGACGAATACAGCAACATCGATGCGTGCCCGGCCGACAGCACGAAGCGGTCGCGGTTGAACCAGTCCGGGTCAGCCGGGTTGTGGCGCATGGTGCGCGCGTACAGCTGGTAGGCCACCGGGGCGAGCGCCATCGGCGCGCCCGGGTGGCCCGAGTTGGCCTTCTGAACGCCATCCATCGACAGCGTGCGGATTGTGTCGATGCAGAGCTTGTCGAGCTTCGCCGGCTCCGTGCTGGTGGTCATCTATCTCCTCGTTCGCTGGTCAGCTCAAGCCCCACGGGGCGCAGTATCTCCGGTTAGCTCCAGCTCTTGCATGGCGAGCAGGCCGGCGCCGATCACGCCCGCCCCCGCGCCGCCCTTGGCCAGGCTCACCTCGGCCCGCTCCCAGAGGGCCGGGAGGGTGTGGCGGGAGGCCTCGTCGATCGCGGTGGACAGGAACAGGTCAGCCGCGCGCGAGAGGCCGCCACCGATGACCACGTACTGAGGCTCGAACGCGTTCACCACGCTGGCGATGCCCAGGCCGAGCCAGCGCCCGTGGCTCTCGAACAGGCCTAGTGCCTCGGAGTCGCCGGCCTTGGCTATCTCGACCGCGTCGCGGCCCTTCACGCGGCCGTGCTCGGCCAGATGGCGCCCCAGTGCCCCGGCGGGGTTGGCCCTGGCCGCGGCGGTGGCCGCCAGCTCGAGCCCGGTGCCGCTGCACTTGAGCTCGAACGAGCCGGGGCGCGGGAAGCCGGGCTCTGTGGCGGCCAGCGTCTCCCGGCCGTCAAGGATCACATGGCCCAGCTCGGCGCCCAGGCCGCTGTGGCCGCGTTCGATCCGGCGGTCGATGATGATCCCGCCACCCACACCGGTGCCCAGTGTGAGCATCACGAGATGGTCGGCGGGCGGATCGGGCACCAGCTGGGCCTCGGCCAGGGCGGCGCAGTTGGCGTCGTTGTCCACGAACACGGGGATGTCCAGGCGCGTGCCGAGCTCCTCCCGCAGCGGCACCCCCTCCAGCGGGATGTTCACGCTGGAGAGCACGGTCCCGGTCTCGAACTCGACCTGCGAGGGCACGCCGATGCCCGCGGCCTCCGCCGGCCCGGCGGCCTCGGTCACCTCCGCGACCACCTGCTCGATGCCGTCCAGCAGCGCCTCGGAGTCATTGAGGTCGGTGGGGCGCTCCAGCTCGTGGACGGCCTGGGTGCCCTCGATCAGCGCAACCGCGACCTTGGTGCCGCCCACGTCGATGCCCAGGACCTTGCCCACGGGCCATTCTGTCCGCGTTTGCTCGCCGGATGCAAGCCGGTCGTTGCGCCCGATGCGGGCCGGCGGCGCCGCGCTTTCAGTCGCGGCTTAGGAATCTCCGCCAGGATCGGCCGCCGTGAGCCGCCGCCCCGCGCCACGCGCCCGCCGCATGCTCGCCGTGCTCATGGCCCTGCCACTGGCGGGCGTGGGCGCCGCGCTGGCGCTGGCCGGGGGCGGCGAGAGCTCGAACCGCCCAGCCGCGGACACGGCACGCGGCACGACGCCCGCCACCGAGGCCCCGGGTAGCGCGGCGCCGCCTGCGAGCCCCGATCCGAAGCCCTCGGCGCGGCCCCGGCCCGCGCGGCGAGAGCGCCTGCGCTTCCGCGACTCCCGCGCGCTCGGCAGCCCGTCCGCCGGCGGACTCGTGCGGGGCGTGCGGCTGCCCGACCGTGGAAGGCACTTCACGACCTGGGACCCGGTGCTCAAGCGATCGCCCAACCGCGGCTGGCGCCGCTGGGCCACCGACGACCTGGTCCGCGTGGTGCTGCGGGTGGCCCGCCGCTATGCGGACGCCGAGCCCGGTGCCCTGCCGATGCTCGTGGGGGACCTGAGCCGCCCCCGGGGCGGCGAGTTCGGCGTGCGCTGGGGCATCATCGGGCACTCCACGCACCAGAACGGCCTGGACGTGGACGTGTACTACCCGCGCCGCGACGGCCGCCCCGGTGTGCCGCGAACGCCCGCGGCGGTCGACCGCCGCCGGGCACAGCGGCTGGTGGACCTGTTCGTGGCTGCAGGGGCGCAGCGGGTGCTGGTGGGGCCGCGGGTGGGCCTTCGCGGCCCCGCGGGCGTGGTGGTGCCGTGGCCCAACCACGACAACCACCTCCACGCCCGCATCCCGGACCCCGACGGCTGAGCCCGCGGCCGCTGCGTCAGGCGTCCGGGCCCGCCGAGACGGTCTCGAACTTGATGCCCGCCCGCTGCAGCCGGCTGGTCAGCGTCGCGCCCATCGCCTGAGCGGTCGTGACCTGTCCGGCAGTCTCGGGCAGGTCGTCGTGGGCCAGGCAGAGCGCCGACTCCGCCAGCATCTTCGACGTCTCGCCGTAGCCCGGGTCGCCACCGGAGACCTGGGCGACAACCCGCTGCCCGCCTCCCCTGCCCACGAACCGAACCCGGAACCAGCTCTTCTCGCGCTCCTGCGCCGACGGCCCGTCGCCGGAGTCCATCCTGCCCATCAGCCACTTGCGCGTGGGCGGCAGCTGTGCGAGCGCGAACAGCCCCGCCAGGCCGCCCGTGGCGCCGATGGCCACCGGCAGGCGCTTGACCGCCGCGAAGTGGCCGTAGGTGAAGTCGGGCCCGTAGCGGTCGAGCGCCCGCGCCGAGCGCAGGATCACCTGCGGGTCGATGGTGGGCATCGGGAGGGCCCAGGCGCCCACCTCGGACTCGCGGTACGGCGGCTGCCGGCTGCCGCGCACGCTCCGGTCGGTCGGGCGCGGCTCGGCCCGCTTGCGTGCGCCGGCGGCCCGGTTGGTGTCGCGCACGCGCGAGAAGGCGGTGATGGCGGAGTGGAAGGTCCCGGCGGAGGGCCGCCCGCCGGCGCTCACGAAGCCGCGCAGGTCGATCGGCACGCCCTCCGGCAGCTGCTCCACCGTGAACTGCGCGCCCAGGTCGTGGGGGATCGAGTCGAAGCCGCACGCGTGCACCAGCCGCGCGCCCGTCTCCGCCGCCCGGGCGTGGTGACGCACGTACATGAGGTCCACGAACTCCGGCTCGCCGGTCAGGTCGGTGTAGTCGGTGCCCGCCGCGGCGCAGGCGGCCACCAGCGGCTCGCCGTACTTGATGTAGGGCCCGACCGTGGTGATCACGACCCGTGTGGACTCGGCCAGCTCGCGCAGCGAGGTCTCGTCGGCGGAGTCCGCGTGCAGCAGCGGGAGCTCGGCGCGGGCAGGATCGGCCTCCGCCAGCCGCGACCGCAGGGCCTCGAGCTTGGAGCGGTTGCGCCCGGCCAGCGCCAGCCGCGTCTCGGGCGGCGCATTGCGCACGAGGTAGTCGGCCGTCAGTCCCCCGGTGAAGCCCGTGGCGCCGAGGAGGACGACGTCGTGGGCGCGGTCCGAAGCCACGCGGGCAGCATATGCGGCTCCGGCGGCCCGGGTTGTCCGCCGCGCCGATCTGGTAGAACGCTCGCGGTGGACCGGCGACTGGCCAACCGCAACCTGCGCACCGGGCTCATCGCCGGCGCGCTGATCATGATCGTGTTCGCTGCCTCGTTCGTCGTCGCCTTCGTGTACTGATGGCCGACGACCAGAGCGCCGCCGAGCACGTCCCGCCGCCCGGCGAGCCGATCCATCTCCCCGGGCCGTCCTACCTGCCGATCATCGTGGCGGCCGGCACCACGCTGGCGCTGGTCGGAGTGGTCATCAACTGGGCGCTGTTCGGCATCGGCCTGGCCATCACCGTGGTCGCGATCGTGCGTTGGGTCGGCCAGACCCGCGAGGAGATCGCAGAACTGCCGCTCGAGCACGAGCACTAGGCAGCCCCGGGTGCGCCGCGGGCCGACCGTACTCTGCGCAGCCGCCGGAGCACTGGCGGCGATGGCGCCCGCGCGCCCCTGATCTTTCGGCGCCCTCCCGGTACCACGACCGGCCCGGCCCTCCTACCCGCCCGCAACCTCCCGCGGCATCTCCGACGTCGCGCCGTCCTGCACCCAGCAGCGCACGATGTCCCTCATTGAGAGGATGCCCACCAGATCGCCGCCGTCGACCACCACGAGGTGACGGAAGCCGCCCCGGACCATCGCCTCCGCCGCCCGCTCCAGCGACCACTCGGGATCGGCGAATGTGAGGTTGGCGGACAGGTGGTCGGCCACCATCTCAGCGCCGGGGTCCTGCCCGCGGCCCAATGAGGCGAGCATGTCGCGCTCCGTGAAGATGCCCGGCCCGGGCTGCTCGGGATCCAGCACCACGGCGGCGCCGACGCCGCGCTCGGACATGGCCCGGGCGGCCTGGCTGAGCGTGTGGCCGGGCCCCACCGTGAGGACCACGCTGCTCATACCGTCGCGAACCCGCATCCAGCCTCCTAGCTAAGTGACTATCGGCGCAATCCTAATCGAGAATATGCGGGACGAACATCCACCGAGCGGGGTAATGCGTATTCATCCCCGATGCACCCCACCGCCAAGCGCCCCGCCACCGTGCACCGCCGCCGCGCCCTCTTCGAGGAGGCGGCCGTGATCATCGAGGCCGAGTACCCCTCCAAGCTCGCTCTGGATGACGTGGCCAGGCGGGTGGCCACCTCGCGCCGGCAGCTCCAGCGCGCGTTTGCGGAGGCCGGTGCCACCAGCTTCAGGTCCTACCTGCACCATGTGCGCATGAACCGTGCGGCGGAGCTCCTGCGCGCGGGCCACGGGTCCGTGAACCAGGTGGCCTCCGCGGTCGGCTACCGCCAGCCGGCGCAGTTCGCCAAGGCGTTTCGCCGCTACCACGGCGCACTTCCGTCGAGCTATCGCGGGGTTGCCCGCGAGCCGCTCGCCGCCTGACCTGCCCCGCCGCGCCAAGCGCCCCGGCGTGCGCGCCAACCGTGTCGCGCCCGTCGCCTGCGTCACATAGACTCGCGCGCCGTGACTCGGACCCGGGGCAGCTGTGGGCCTCCTGCGTAGACGACCACTCCTGGGCATGGCGCTGGTCAGCGTCGTCGCCACCATCATCGGGATCGCCATCTCCCTGGCGATCGACTGGTTCCCCGAGCAGGCGTCGACCGCCTCGGACGACATCGATCTGCTCTACGACGTGCTCCTCATCGCGTCCGTGCCGGTCTTCGTGCTGGTCATGTCGGTGGCCATCTACTCGGTGCTCGCCTTCCGCGCCAAGCCCGGGGACCTGAGCGACGGCGAGCCGATCCACGGCAACACCAGGCTCGAGGTCATCTGGGTCACGATCCCGTTCATCATGGTGTCCGCCCTGGCCGTCTACGGGTGGATCGTGCTCGAGGACATCGAGGCGAAGAAGGCCGACACGCTCGTGGTCGACGTGACGGGCCAGCAGTTCGCCTGGAGCTTCAACTATCCGGCCGAGCGGGTGAGGTCCAACGAGCTGGTCCTGCCCAAGGACCGCCCGGTCGAGTTCCGGATCAAGACGAGGGACGTGCTGCACGACTTCTGGGTGCCGGAGTTCCGGCTCAAGTCCGATGCCGTGCCGGGGCTGACAACCAAGATCCGCCTGACCCCCAGCCGCATCGGCGAGTACGACGTGGTGTGCGCGGAGCTCTGCGGCATCGGCCACTCCACGATGCGCCAGTCGGTGCGGGTGGTCCGGGCGAGCGCGTACCGCACGTGGGTCGACGAGCGCAAGCAGAGCGCCGGCGACGGCGGGGCCGCGGCAGCCGGCGGCGACACTGCGGCGGCCGGCAAGCAGCTGTTCACCGACACCGGCTGCGACGCCTGCCACACCCTGGCCGACGCCGGGTCCGCCAACCCCACCGTCGGCCCGAAGCTGGACGAGCTGGCATCGGCTGCCGCGACGAGGGGCAAGTCCGAGGGCCAGTCGCCCGAGGAGTACGTGCGCACGGCCATCACCAGGCCCGATGCCTACGTGGTCAAGGGCTTCCAGAAGGGCCTGATGCCCAAGACCTATGGCGACGACCTCTCGTCTGCGGAGCTCGACACGCTCGTGGAGTACCTTCTCGGCGTGGCAGGAGGAGGTGACGCCAAGTGACGCTGGCGGCCCGTGTCTGGGCGCCCGGCTGGTACCGCGTGGCGGTGAGCCAGCCGCTGGCCTTCGCCTTCTCGATCGGGCTGGTGTGCCTGGTCCGAGCGCTCTACGGCTACGACCCGGTTCTCGATTGGACGGCGATCGCCACGGTCGCGCTGATCACGATGCCGCTGGCCTTCATCGTCGGGATCGGCTGCTTCGACTACTGGTTCCGGTGGGCTTCAGGGGCCCCGACCGTGCCCGAGGACCACTCGGGCCACGGCGCCCGCTCGTGGAAGGACTACTTCAAGGTCAACACCGATCACAAGGTGATCGGCATCCAGTACATCGTCACCACCTTCTTCTTCTTCATCCTCGGCGGGCTGATGGCCATGCTCATCCGCGCCGAGCTGGCACAGCCGGGCACGCAGTTCGTGGACCCGAACACCTACAACGGGCTGTTCTCGGTGCACGCCTCGCTGATGATCTTCCTGTTCATCATCCCGGTGTTCGCCGGGATCGCGAACTACGTGATCCCGCTCATGATCGGCGCGCCGGACATGGCGTTCCCGCGCCTGAACGCGCTCTCGTTCTGGATGCTCCCCACCGCCGGCGTGATGATGCTGGCCAGCTTCTTCGTGGAGGGCGGCGCCTTCGCCACCGGCTGGACCGCCTACGCGCCGCTGTCCACCGAGACTCCCCTGGGTCAGCAGTTCTTCACGATCGGGGTGCAGTTCGCCGGGGCATCCTCGATCGCGACGGCGCTCAACTTCCTGGTGACCATCATCACCATGCGCGCGCCGGGGATGACCTTCTGGCGCATGCCGCTGCTGGTGTGGGCCAACTTCACGACCTCGCTGCTGGTGGTCATCGCCACGCCGTTCATCGCCGGCTCCCAGTTCTTCGTCCTGCTGGACCGCTCGTTAGGAACTCACTTCTTCGACCCCACCAGCGGCGGCGACGTGCTCATGTACCAGCACGTCTTCTGGTTCTACTCGCACCCGGCGGTCTACATCATGATGCTGCCCGGGTTCGGGATCATCAGCGAGGTCATCTCGACCCACGCCCGTAAGCCGGTGTTCGGCTACCGGATGATGGCCTTCTCGCTGGTGGCCATCGTGATCCTGGGCTTCACGGTCTGGGCCCACCACATGTTCGTGTCGGGCATGGCCAACTGGCTGCGGGTGCCGATGATGATCACCACGATGCTCATCGCGGTACCCACGGGCATCAAGATCTTCTCCTGGCTGGCCACGCTGTGGAAAGGGGTCATCCATCTGACCACGCCGATGCTGTTCGCACTCGGCTTCATAACCATGTTCACCCTGGGCGGCATCAGCGGGATCATGCTGGCCGTCATCCCGGTGGTGATCCACGTGTCGGACACCTACTTCGTGGTGGCCCACATCCACTACGTGCTGTTCGGCGGCTCCGTGTTCACGATCTTCGCCGGCCTGTACCACTGGTTCCCGAAGATGACGGGCCGGATGTATGACGAGACGCTCGGCAAGGTGCACTTCTGGCTCTCGTTCGTGTTCTTCAACCTGACCTTCGGCCCGATGCACTTCGTGGGCGTTGACGGGATGCCGCGCCGCGTGGCCGACTACGCGGAGTCGTTCGGGACGCTGAACGCGCTGATCTCGGTGTCCAGCTTCCTGTTCGGCCTGTCGTTCCTGATCTTCCTCTACAACATCGTCACCAGCTGGCGCAACGGCCCCAAGGCCGCGGCCAACCCGTGGCGCGCCCACTCGATCGAGTGGCAGGTGTCCTCGCCGCCGCCGGTGTTCAACTTCGACGAGATCCCCACCGTGGTCGGCGGCCCGTACGAGTACGGCATCCCGGGCGCGGTGCACGCGGTGTTCGGCGACACCAAGGCCCCGGCCCACTCCGCGCCCGCCCCGGCCGGCGGCGGGGCGCCGCCGCCCAACGAATGAGCGACGCCAAGGACATCCTGGTGGTGGCCAACGAGACGGTCGTCGGCACCCAGCTGATCGACGCCGTCAAGCGCCATTCCGACGCCGGCGGCGTGTCCGTGCACGTGATCTGCCCGCAGAACCAGCCCCGCGCCGGGTACGTGATCTACGAGGACTCCGTGCGCGGAGCGGCGGAGAACCGCCTGGCGATTACGCTCGCGCAGCTCAAGGAGGCGGGCGTGGATGCCACCGGCGAGCTGATGGACCCCGACCCCTACTCGGCGATCATGGACGCGCTCGGCGAGCGCGACTACGAGGCCATCATCGTCTCGACCCACCCGGAGACGCGGTCGGGCTGGCTGCGCCAGGACCTGATCACGCGCGTGCAGCAGGCCGCCCGGCGCCCGGTCGAGCACATCGTCGTGGACCTGGACGCAGACAAGGACGACGCCGTGCGCACCCTGGTCGTGGCCAACCAGACGGTGGGCGGGCAGGCGCTCATCGACCAGCTCAAGGAGCTGGCGGCCGAGGGCCGGCGCCGCTTCATCGTGGTGTGCCCCGCCGACGATGGCGGCCCCGACGCCGCCGAACGGCTGGCCCACACGCTCAAGGTGCTGGCCGACGAGGGCATCGAGGCCATGGGGCAGGTCACCCACCCCGATCCCTACACCGCCATCCAGCAGGCGCTGCAGTTCTACGGCGTCGACGAGGTCGTGATCTCCACCTTCCCCGAGACACGCTCGGGCTGGCTGCGCGGGGACCTGATCGGCCGGGTGCGCTCGTCCACGGGCAAGCCCGTCTACCACGTGATCTCCGACGGCGACGGCGAGCTGGCGGAGGCTGGAGGCCTGATGGAATCGGCCTCCGTAGCGCTCGGCCACGCCGAGGGCTCCCACGACGACCATCACGGGCCGCCGGAGGCCAATCAGTCGTCGCGTATCGAGGCGCAGTTCCTCGGGATGCTGCTTTTCATCATCTCGGAGATCATGCTCTTCGGGGCGTTCTTCACCGCCTACTTCTTCATCCGGGTGGTGGGCGACAACCCGTTCCCCTCCGAGGGCAACGAGCTACCCGTGGCGGTGGCCGGCGTGAACACGGCCATCCTGATCTCGTCGAGCTTCACCATGCACTGGGCGCTCGAGGGGGCGCGCAACGAGAACCGCCAGGCGCTGCGCGCGGGCCTGATGACCACGCTCCTGCTGGGCGCCACCTTCCTGGCGATCCAGATCAACGAGTACGTGCACATCGGCTTCTCCCCCGCCGACGACGCCCAGGGCACCATCTTCTACGGCCTCACCGGCCTGCACGGCGCCCACGTGTTCGTGGGGCTCACCCTGCTCCTGTTCGCCACGATCCGGGCCTATCGCGGCCACTTCACGGCCAAGGAGCACCGCGGCGTGGAGGTGCCGGGCATCTACTGGCACTTCGTCGACGTCATGTGGATCATCGTCTACACGTCGATCTACATCCTGTGAGCCGGCCGGCGGGCGCGCCTCCCGTCCGATGATCAACCCCCTGCGCTCGGAGCAGGAGGCCTTCCGCTTCCTCATCTGGGTTGCGGTCATCGTCGGCGCCGTGGTGGCCGTGGTCCTCGTCCTGCGGGCGCTCTGAGCCCCTCCGAGTCCGGCGACCTCGAGCTGGCCGAGCGCGCGGCCAGGGCAGCCGGAGAGCTGCTGATGGAGCGCTTCGGGGGGCCGGCCCGCGGCGTCGAGCGCAAGTCCTCGCGCACCGACATGGTGTCCGACGCCGACCGCGACGCCGAGGCGGCTATCGAGGTGATGCTGGCGGCCGAGCGCCCCGACGACGGCCTGCTGGCCGAGGAGGGCGCCAGCAGCGAGGCGGCCAGCGGGCGGCGGTGGGTGGTCGACCCGCTCGATGGCACCACCAACTACCTCTACGGCCAGCCCGCCTGGGCGGTCAGCGTGGCACTGGAGGACGAGCGGGGCGGCGTGGTGGGCGTGGTGCTGAGCCCGATGGCCGGCGAGCTGTTCAGCGCAGTCCGGGGCGAGGGGGCCTGGCTCAACGGCGAGCCCATCGAGGTCAGCGGCTGCGACCGGCTCGACACCGCCCTGGTGGCCACCGGCTTCGGCTATCAGGCCGAGCGCCGCGAGCGCCAGGCGCAGGTCCTCGTCGAGGCTCTACCCCGCCTGCGCGACATCCGCCGCGCGGGCGCGGCGGCCCTGGACCTATGCGCGGTGGCATGCGGTCGCGTGGACGGCTACTTCGAGCGCGGGCTGGCGCCGTGGGACTGGGCGGCGGGGAGCATCGTGGCGCGGGAGGCGGGCGCGGAGGTGCGGCCGCTGCCGGGCGAGCCGGCGGGGCTGGTGGCGGCGTCGCCGGCGATCGCTGAGAGTCTGGCCGCGCTGGTCGCTTAGCGCGTCGGACCGGGCCCTACTCGACGGTGAGCTCGCCCTTCATCCCGCCTGCCTCGTGGCCGGGCACGGTGCAGACGTAGGTGTACTTGCCCTTCTTCACGGCGGCCGAAAACTCCGACGTGCCGCCCTGGCCGACCACGTTGCCCTCCTCGATGAGGCTCCCGCCCGCGGCCTCCAGGGCGATGTTGTGCTGCACGGCCGACTCGTTGCCCATTCGGAACTGCAGTGACCCGGCGGGGCCGGTGGCGCGGGTGGAGGCGAACGCCAGGGCGCCGGTCGGGTCGGCGTCGATGGTCAGCACGCCGCCCTTCGCAGCGATCGGCTTGTTGGAGGTCTTGGGCTGGCCCGCGCGCGCCAGTGCACCCGTGTCCTTGCCGCCGCGACCGGCCACCTGCGCCACGTAGGCCGCCACGTCGCGGGCGTCGTCGCCGGAGACCAGGTCCGCGGGCATGGAGCTGCTCTTGCGCGGCGCTTGGATCTGGCGCAGCACGACACCCTCGACGGTCTTCTCGCCCAGCCCGTCGCGGCGGGCTGGGCCGAAGGCCTCGTCGAGGTTGGGGCCCTGGACGCCCTTCGTGCCAGCCCGGTTGAGCACATGACAGGAGCCGCAGGTGCCCTTGCCGACCCACAGCTCCTTGCCGTTGGCCAGGTCGGGCGAGTCCTCCCGGCCACAGCCGGTGGCTGCGCCGGCCACGAGCAAGGCGCCGGCAGCGAGGAGCGCGGCGCTCTTGGCGGGACGTCTCACGGCGCGGAAGAATATCCGCTCGGCCCGCTCGAAGCGCGCCCTCACGCGCCAGGCTCCGGCAGCTCGTCGAGCCGGCCCTGAGCGGCTGCGATGACCTTCTCCGCGACCGACTCCCACGCGAATTGGCGATGCGCCGCTCCGGCCAGCGCCTCCGCCACCTCGGCGCGGGTCTCCGGCGCAAGGGAGAGCCAGCGGATCAGCTTCGACGCGATCTCCTCCACCGCCCCCGGGCCGCGCTCGAAATCCAGCAGCGGTCGCAGCTCCGCAGGCAGGGCCCCGGCGAGCCTGGCGGTGACCTCCGCGAGCCCGGAATGCGACGCCGACAGCGGCAGCTCGCCGCAGGCGGCCGCCTCGGCGGCCACCATGCCGAACGCCTCCGGGAACGTGCTGGGCACCACCTGCGCCTCGCACGCCGGCAGCAGCCACGGCAGGTCGGAGTACTCCAGGCGGCCGGTGAAGACCACCCGCCGAGCGGCCTCCGGCGCCCCGGCCAGGTAGGCGTCGCGATCGGAGCCGGAGAGCCCATCGAGGAACGCGGCCAGGTAGGCCAGCTCGCCGGGCGGGCCCCCTTCGAGCGCCCGGCCCTGCGCGGCGATCCGGCGCAGCGCGGCCAGGTCGCCTCCCGCCAGTGCGTCCACCATGGCCCGCAGGCCGTCGCGATAGGTCCCAAAGCCGACGATGCACAGGCGCGCATCCGGCACCTGGGCGACCACCAGCGGCCAGGCGGCCACCAGCAGGTCGACGCCCTTGGACACGATCAGCTTGCCCACGTAGCTCACCAGCCGGTCGCGGGCGGGATCCAGCGCGCGCAGCGCCTCCGCCGCGCCGGGCTCGCCTCCCCAGGCGGCCGCATCGCCGTCGTCGAGGCGGTCGCCCAGGGCCGCCAGGCGCTGCGCGGCCTCGGTGGGCGGGCGGCGCTTGAACTCGTGCACGTCCACCCCGGGCGGGCCCAGCCGAGTCCGAGCCGGGAGCTCGGGGTCGTCCATGACCTCCCACAGGCTCTCGGCGGTGTGGCGAGACCCGACCAGCACGGCCGCGGCAGCGCGCAGGCCCTCCTCCGCATAGGGCAGGAAGCGGTCGCGATTGGGCCGCACGGTGTACTCCAGCGCGCTCCCGTGCACCTTGACCGCGTATGGGACCCGACCGCCCAGGCCGCGGGCCAGGATCGCCGGGCTCATGACCAGGTGGTTGGCCAGCGCCACGTCGGGCGGGTGATGCTCGACCACCTCCTCCACCGCCGCGACGTTCGCGTCGATGTAGCCCTCGACCGCCGCCTCGTCGAGCTCCGCGTAGGGCACGGCGTCGAAGCCGGCGTAGTCGTCGGCCACGTACACCGGCAGCACACTCCCGATGTCCGGGTTGTGCACGTGAACGGCGTCGGGGAGGTCCAGCGACGCGGCGTCGCGCTCCTGGCAGAGGATGTGCACCTCGTGGCCGAGGGCCGCCAGCGCCCGACAGAGGCTGAGGTTGTAGATGTTGCTGCCGGTGCCGCGCAGCAGATAGCCGTGGAGGATCAGGACGCGCAAGGCGGTTGGTAGATTGCCGCATCGTGAGCCTCCGGCAGAAATACCGCCTGCGGGCGCGCTCGGACCGCGAGGTCATCCGCGAGATCGACCCGGGCGCCACCTACGTGGACAAGGAGAGCGGCGAGGCTTTCGAGGTCGTCGGCAAGCTCACCCCGCTGGCTCCCTCTCCCAGCGATCTGCCCTACGCGGTCGAGAACCTCAGGCTGTGCGGCTGCTCGCTCGAGCAGCTCGTGCAAAAGGACCTGAACGACTGCCCGCACTGCGCCCGGCGCCTCCCCGCACTCGAGGAATAATCCGATGCGGATCGCGACGATCGCGCTCGCGTGCGGGCTGCTGGCGCTCGCCCCCGGCTGCGGAGGCGACGACGATGAGGACCCGCCCCCCAGCGCGCCGGCACTGACGGTGCCTCGGGAGACCACCCCGGACACGACCGAGGGCCAGGACACCGCGACCACGGAGACGGAGACCGCCCCCGCCCAGCCCGATTCGGGCGGCCAGCCGGCGCCCGAGCCCCAGCCCGAGGACTCACCGCAGAACGACACCCCTCCCCCGGCGGGCTCGCCGGCGGAGCGGTTCGAGCAGTTCTGCGAGGACAACCCCGGCGCCTGCGGCTAGCCGGCTGCAAACCAGCGCCCTGGGGCGTCCTCGGTCGCTCGCCTGCTGGTGCAGGCTTCGCTCCCTGCGTCCTTCCAGGGCTCGGTTTTCGGCGGCTATCTGCTCGGTGCTCGGTGCTCGGGCACCGAAACGGCCGGCCCGAATGCGCTCCGCCGTGTAGCGAACGTGACCAACAGGTAACGGTCTACCACGGCTTGGGCTAACGACCCGCCCACCCCGAAATGAAAGGTCCGAAGCGTCCCTATAGGCACGCTTTTGGACCACTCATCCTCCGCGAGCCGATCCAGACGTAACGATCACAACAGCCCGGTCACCAAGGCAACGGGACCGTGACAGCGCCGCAACAGCACACCCATCGGTGCCCGCCGTAGGACCCCGCAGAACCAACCCGCCCGCCAACGCAGACCCAACCCGCCCGCCAACGCAAGACCCCAGCGGCCGGCGACGCAAGAGCCAACGGCCGCCCGACCCGCTCCCGCGCGCTCAGGCCCGGCGCGGCACGCGCGCCGGGGCTCCCGGCGATCTCACCCGCGCCGGCAGCGTGCTTGGGCGCGGTGGTGCGTGCGGGCGCCTGCGTGGGTCTCGCGGCTCGCGGTGGCCGTCGCGGGCGCGGCTGCCGGGGCTCCACGGCCCGAGGGGCAGCCGCAGGCCGCCGCCGCCGGGTCCGCGGCGCGGGCCGGAGGGGCCGGGGCTGCCGCCGCCTCCGCCGCCGCTCTCGTCGTCCGGGGGCTCGTGGCCGTCGTCACGGAGGCGGAAGAACCAGACCAGCCAGAGCACCAGCAGGCCCACGTCGAACACCCTGAAGCCGACCATGAAGATCCAGCCCTCGGTGCTCACACGGCCATGCTACCCGCGTGGCGAACTCTGGAACAGGGGTCTCGCGCCAGGCTTCAGGACGGGCCAACGCGGGCCCGGCGCGCGACTCAGTTCGAGGTGGTGCGCCTGGTCGGGCGCGGGTCCGGCACGTAGGTGACGGTGTAGTAGGGGCGCTCCCTGAAGTAGTTGCACCCGTAGACCCGCACCGTGAGCCGCTTGGTCTGCGCCGACTGCTGGTCGACGTTCGAGCAGTTACGCCGCCGCGACGAGCGCCACCACGTGTCGCGCCCCAGACCGACGGTCAGCACGGGCGCCCACGTGGGCACGGTGAGGGCGACGATGTTGCGCCTGGCCACGTCGAGCGGCCTGTCGAGCACGAAGGTCGGCGCCGATCCGAAGTAGTTGCGCACGCGCACGGCGGGGCTCTGCGCCAGCAGCCGGTGGGTGCGGCGGTTGGTCCGGCGTGTCCCCTGTCGCAGGATCGACAGCTGCACCTGCGGGGTGTCGCCGAACCTGTCCTCGAAAAACGAGAGCTGCTCCGTGTTGGGGCTGCCGAGCCGCACGGTGAACGCCACGATCTTGCCCGCGCGCGGGATCAGGAACGGGTTGCGCGCCGACACGCCGCGGCCCACGTAGCCGGTGACGCGCGTGAGCGCGGTGCACGTGTCGGGGCAGCTGATCTTGGCGGCAGGGATGGTCGAGCCGAGCTCGATGACCCGTGCCGAGGCAGCCTGGGGCAGCGCGAGCGCGCCGAAGACGACTAGGGCGATGAGTGCTTTTGGCTTCATGTCTGGCTTACGAACACGTGGCCTGGGCAAAGTTTCGCCGCCCGGGCGGACGCCCCTCCTGCTCGGACGCCCTCTACTTGTACCGGTAGGTGATCCGACCGCGATCGAGGTCGTAGGGGAAAGCTCGATCTTCACGCGGTCGCCCGGCAGGATCCGGATGTAGTGACGCCGCATCTTGCCGGAGATGTGCCCGAGGACCTCGTGGTCGTTGTCGAGCTTGACCTTGAACATGGTGTTGGGGAGGGCCTCGAGGATCTCCCCCTCCATCTCGATCTTCTCTTCTTTGGCCATGGGCGCCGCCTGCGCGGCCGGTCCCGAGAGTCGGAACCAGCCGGCTAGATCTTGCGGACGCTCACCGCCTTGGGCCCCTTGTCGCCGGCCTCCTCCTCGTACTCGACCTTCGAGTTCTCGGGCAGGCTCTTGAAGCCGTCGCCCTCGATCCCCGAGAAGTGCACGAACAGGTCGCGATCACCCTCGTCGGGCGTTATGAAGCCGAAGCCCTTCTCATCGTTGAACCACTTGACCGTTCCGGTCGGCATCTCGCTACTCACCTCTCATCGTTACGCGCGCACCGGCTCCCTCGCCGGGCGCAGCGCAGCGGACGCTAGCAGTCAGCGTCCCTCGAACGTGGCCCTGCCGGGCCCATCGGACAGGAACTTCTCCACCGCGCCACGCAGGTCCTCGGTCTCGAACAGGTGCGCGGCGTACTCGGCGGTGCGGGCGTCCGCCCCGCGGGTGCCCTCGTCTACCTGCGCCCTGATTATGCGCTTGGTCGCGGCGTTGGCCACCGTCGGCCCGGACGCCAGCCGGTGCCCGAAGCGCAGCGCCTTGTCGGCCAGGTCGGCGTCCGGCAGCACGCGGTTCACGACGTTCCACGACTCCATCGTGGCGGCCGGGTAGAGCCCGCCGGTCATGACCAGCTCGCGCGCCCGCGCGGGGCCGGCGCGCTCGGCCACCCTCTGGGTGCCGCCCATGAGCGGAGTCAGGCCCACCACGATCTCCACCAGGCCGAACTGCGCCGACTCGGCGGCCCAGATCATGTCGCAGGCCAGCGACAGCTCGAAGCCGGCGGTGAGGCACAGGCCGTTCACCACGGCGAGCGTGGGGAACGGGAGGTCCTCCACGCTGTGCGCAAGCCCCAGCAGCTCGGCCACGAACTCGCCGCCCTGCGCCTCCGACAGGCCCTGGAAGACGTGAACGTCGGCGCCGCCCGAGAACACGTCGCCCTCGGCGCGCACGATCAGCGCGCGCGGCGAGTCCGACGCCGCCGCGCCGAGTGCGTCGCGCACCGCCAGGATCAGATCCCGGTCGTAGAGGTTGAGCGGCGGGTGATCGATCGTGACGATCCCCAGCCCGCCGTCGCGCTCGTAACGCGCGGGGGCGCTCACTCGCGCAGCTCTCCCGCCACCGCCGCCAGCTCGTCCGGGCCGACCTGCAGCGGGGCGCCCGGCAGGCGCAGCGGGTCGTCGGCGTAGCGCGGGATCACGTGCATGTGGAAGTGGAACACCGTCTGCCAGGCAGCCGGCTCGCAGGAGTTCAGGAGGTTCACCCCGTCGGCGCCGAGGCGGTCACGGACGCGGAGCGCGAGCCGCTTGGCCGCGCGCGCCGTGTGGGCCAGATCGTCGTCCGCGATCTCGTAGAGGTTGCGCGAGTGCCGCCGCGGGATCACCAGCGCGTGGCCCCTGGTCCAGGGGTTGATGTCCATGAACGAGACGGTGTGCTCGTCCTCGTCCACCCGCTCTGAGGGCAGCTCGCCCGCGACGATCTTGCAGAAGATGCAGTCCTCCTCGGGCACGGCGGGATACCCTACAGCGCCGCTGTGGCCCCTTTGCTGGACGAAAGAGAGCTTCGCGACCGGGTCGAGCGCCTGGCCGCCATCGACCGCCCCTCGGCGTCCGCCGGCGAGGCCGAGGCCGCCGAGCTGATTGCGGCGGAGCTGCGCGGCGCCGGCGCTCGCGTCCGGCTCGAGGAGGAGGACGCACACGGCACGTACTGGTGGCCGGTGGGGATCCTGACCGCCGCCGCGGGGCTCGCCGGGGCCTTTCTGGGACGGGTCGCCGGGGTGGCCGGCGGCCTGCTGGCCGCGGCGGCCATGACCGACGACATCACCGGCGGGCGCCAGTGGTTTCGCCGCACCCTGCTCCCGTCGCGGACCACCACCAATGTCGTGGCCGAGCTGGGCCCCGAGGACGCCGAGCACACGCTGGTGGTGGTGTCGCATCACGACGCCGCTCACTCGGGCCTGGTGTTCCATCCGGAGCTGGCGCGCGCTCCGATGCGCCGGTTCCCGAAGATCGCCGAGGGCGCGGACACCACCCCGGGGACCATGTGGGGCGCGGTCGGCGGTCCGCTGGCGGTGGCGGTCGGCTCCCTGCTGGGGATCAGGGCGCTGCGCCGCTTCGGTGTCTTCCTCTGCGCGGGCTACACGGCCGCGATGGCGGACATCGGCTCGCGCGCGGTGGTGCCGGGCGCCAACGACAACCTGACCGGCGTGGCGGTGCTGCTCTCGCTGGCGCGGGCGCTGCGCGACGAGGGGCCGCCTGAGGGGCTCAGGGTGATCCTGCTGTCCACGGGCTCCGAGGAGTCGTTCATGGAGGGGATGCAGGCGTTCGGGCGCCGCCACTTCGCGGACCTCCCCACGGACACCACCCGCTTCGTGTGCGTGGACACGGTGGGCTCGCCCCACCTGCTGACGCTCGAGGGCGAGGGCATGGTGTGGATGAACGAGTACCCCAAGGACTTCCTGGCCGAGGTGAAGGACCACGCGAACGAGCTCGGCATCTTCATCTGGCCCAACCTGCGCCTGCGCAACGCCACCGACGGCCTGATCGCGCTGCGCGCCGGCTACCCGACCGTGACCTTCGGCTCGGTCGACGAGTTCAAGATCCCGACCGACTACCACTGGCCGACCGACACCGCCGACCGCGTGAACTACGGGACCGTGGCCGACTGCGCGCGGCTGCTGCACCGGCTGATCGCAGCCGGTGGGAACGGGACGGCCGCTACCGCGGACGGCCCGGCCGCCTGATCAGGCGCTGCGCGGGCGCGGCCGGACGCCGTGGCTGCCGGCGGCCAGGCGCGGCCATGCGGGCCGCAGGGTCCGCCGTGCCGAGCCGGCAGGCCGGCGGCGCGAGCGCTCCGCTGCGCGGCGGCTGTCGGCGACCATCGCTTCCAGCGCTTCGAGTGTTAGACGCGAGTCCATGCGCGCATGCTCGCGCCGCGACGGGCCCTTCACAGTGGTGTTGGTCACACAGTCGTGGTGCGGCCAGCCGCACCGGCACGCCCGGGCCGGCTCAGAGCCAGCCGGCGCGCCTGAAGTAGCGGTAGAGGCCGGCGCAGAGCAGCACCATCACGCCGACGATCAGCGGGTAGCCATAGCGCCAGGTCAGCTCCGGCATGTGCTCGAAGTTCATGCCGTACACGCCGGCGAGCATCGTGGGCACCGCGAGGATGGCCACCACGGCCGAGATCTTTCGCACGTCCTCGTTGAGCTGCACGCTGACCTGGGTGAGGTTGGCGGCCAGCACGCTCGTGAGCATCTCGCGGAAGCCCTCGAGCTGCTCCTCCACCCGCACCAGGTGGTCGTTGACGTCGCGGAAGTACTCCCTGACCTCGGGGTGCACCATGTCGTAGCGGCCGGCCGCGAGGCGGTTCACGGGGTCCACCAGCGGCTGGGCGGCGCGGTGGAACTCGAGCACCTCGCGCTTGAGCTTGTAGATGCGCTCCGCGGGGCTTCGGCGGTTGGCCGAGAACACGTCGGTCTCGACCTCCTCGATGTCGGCGCGCAGGCCCTCGATGGCCGGCACGTAGTCGTCCACGACGCGGTCGACGATCGCGTGCAGGACCGCTCCCGGCCCACGGCGCAGGTGCTCCGGGTCGGACTCGATCTGCTCGCGGACGCCACGGAGGTCTGTGGCCGGCCCGTGGCGCACGGTCACGATGAAGTCCTCGCCGATGAAGGCCAGGATCTCGCCGAACTCGACCACCTCGGCCGAGTCCACGTAGCGCGCCGTCTTGAGCACCACGAACACGGTCTCGCCGTACACCTCGAGCTTGGGCCGCTGGTGGGCGTGGATGGCATCCTCGACCGCCAGCTCGTGCAGGTCGAACTCGCGGGTCACGGACTCGAACTCCTCCCGCCCGGGCTCGTAGAGGCCGATCCACACGAACGCGTCGGTGTCACGACAGGCCGCGAGGGCGTCGCGATAGTCCAGCTCGCCGTCGCGGCGCGCCCCGGCCTCGTACACGGCGCAGTCGACGATCATCCCCGGCGATTCTCGCGCAACCGGCGGGCGTAATCCACGGCCTGGTCGCGGGCCGACACCTCGCCCGCGTAGGTGGCCGCCTCCAGCTCCGCGAGCAATCCACCGAGCTCGGGCCCGGGTTCGATGCCCAGCTCGCGCGCCAGGTCGTCGCCCCTGACCAGCGTCCGCGGCGGCCCCTCCGCGCGCCAGCGCAGCGCGGGCACCATGACCTGCCGGGCCAGCTCCAGGTGGGCCTCGATCCACGGCTCCTGCCCGGCGCCGCGGGTGGCCAGCCGGTCGGCGCAGGACAGCACGGTGACCTCCACCTCGACCGGCTCGCAGCGGCGCAGGTAGGCGTGCAGGCCGCGGCGGTCGAGCGGGCGGTCGTGCACCTTAAAGCCCAGCGTCAGGTGCTCGCGCGTGAGCTTGCCGACGTAGGCCCGCAACCGCTCGCTGGTGCGCAGGCGGTTGAAGATCGCGCCCACCATCTCCTCGCCCGCGGCGTCGTGCCCGATGAAGGTCACGCGGCCATCGGCACGCCGGCCGCGGGTGGCCGGCTTGGCCACGTCGTGGAAGAGCGCTCCCAGCCGCAGTGCCTGCCCGCGAGTCATCTCGTCCGCCAGCGGCGCTGCCAGCACGGTGCGCACCTCGGCCGCCGGCCCGGCCCCGAAGACCGCGTCCAGGTCCTCCTCGAGGGCCATCAGGCGGCGCAGGACCTCGAACGTGTGATCGAGCACGTCGAGGTGGTGGAAGTGGCTCTGCTCGACACCCTCGAGGGCAGCAAGCTCCGGCAGGATCGCCTCGAGCACGCCCACCCGCGCGGCCAGCTCCAGCCCGGCCAGCGCGCCCCTGGACACGATCAGGCGGCGCAGCTCGGCGAACACCCGCTCGGCCGACGGCTCGGACAGCCGTGGAGCCGCGGCCACCGTCAGCCGCTCGGTCTCGGGATCCGGCGCCATGCCCAGCTCGGCGGCCAGGCGCACCAGCCGCAACGGGCGCAGCGGGTCGTGCTCGTAGGCCCGGGCGCCGAGGACCCTGAGCACTCCGGCCCCGGCATCCGCGCGGCCGCCGTGGGGATCCAGCACCTGGCCGCTGCCCAGCGGCACCGCCATGGCGTTCACCGTGAAGTCGCGCAGCGAGAGGTCCTCCTCGATGCCCGCTCCCTGCAGGGGCGACACGTCGCACGTGAAGCGCCGCCGGCGATCCAGGACCCGCCACGCCCCGAACTCCTCCGACAGCGGGAACACCGGGCCGCCAACCGCCGTGCCGACCGCTCGGGCCGCGCTCTGCGGATCCCCTGCCACGGCCACGTCCACATCCACCAGCGGCCTCTCCAGCAGTGCGTCGCGCACCACCCCGCCCACGAGCCACGCGGGCGAGCCGCCCGCCAGCGCCGCGCTCACGGCGCGCACGCTCTCGGCCCGGTCGAGTGCCTCGATCACGGCTCGTGCAGGCGCGGAACCCGGGCCGTGAGGCCGCAGGTGACCTCGTAGTTGATCGTGCCCAGGCGCCTTGCCACCTCCTCGCACAGGATGCGCTGTTCACCCTGCGATCCGATCAGCACGGCCGGGTCGCCCACCGCCACGTCGGTCGCGGGCCCGAGGTCCACGGTCACGTTGTCCATGCTCACCGTGCCCACCAGCGGCCGGCGCTCGCCACCCACCAGCACGTCGCAGTCGTTGGTCAGCGCGCGCCGCCAGCCATCGCCGTAGCCGATCGGCAGGGTGGCCACCCACGTGGGTTCGGTCGCCCGCCAGCGCCGCCCATAGCCCGCGCTGTCCCCGGGCTCGAACCGCTTGACCGCCGCCACGTAGCTCTCCAGTGCCAGCGCCGGCTCCAGGCCCTGGTCCGACGGGTCGGCCTGGAACGGGTCCAGGCCGTAGATGGCCACGCCGCAGCGAACCATGTCCAGATGGGCGGCGGCGTCGCGAAGCGTGGCCGCGCTGTTGGCGGCGTGCAGCAGCCCGGGCGGCACCGCCACCGAGGCCGCGAAGTCGCGGAAGCGGGCCAGCTGGGCGCCGAAGTGGTCGTCCCCAAGCTCGTCGGCGGTGGCGAAGTGCGTCATCAGGCCCGCCAGCTCCATCCGCTCGTCGCCGGCGGCCGCGGCCGCCAGCTCGCCCGCCAGGGCAGCGTCGGTGGTGCCCAGCCGGCCCATGCCGCTGTCGAGCTTCACGTGCACGCGGACCGGCCGGGTGGGAGCGCGAGCGGAAAGCGCGCGCAGGAACTCGGCGTCCCAGGCCACCACGTCGGCCTCCGCGGCCAGCGCCACGTCCACCTCGCCGCGGGTGAGCGCTTCCATCACAAGGATCCGCGCGCGGACGCCCCCGGCCCGCAGGCTCGCGGCCTCGGTCGCGGTGGCCACCGCCAGCCAGTCGGCGCCGCCCGCCAGCGCCGCCCGCCCGGACTCGAGCGCCCCATGCCCGTAGCCGTCGGCCTTGACCACCGCGCACAGCCGCGCGCCGCCCTCCAGCCGGGAGCGAAGGTGGGCGCAGTTGCGCTCGATGGCGCCGTCGCGGATGCGCGCGCGGACACGCTCCTGCATGGCCGGTCG
>CAVYMS010000010.1:0-80270 GCA_963769675.1 uncultured Thermoleophilaceae bacterium | reverse complement strand
CGACGAAGAACACGACGCCGTCAGCACCCGCTCCGACGAGCTGGACGAACCCGGGAAAGGGCCCGACGAAGAAACACGCCGACCCAGGGCGAATCCGACCGCGATCCAGCGGTCCCAGGCCACGCCGCATCATGACCCAGCCCGGGTTCTTCGCACTCAGCGGCGATGGCCTTTCCGTGGGACGCGACGGCTCACCGGTCTCAAAGGACTACGCCGCGCCTTTCGCATTCACCGGCGGAACAATCGACCGCGTGGTCGTGGATGTGAGCGGCGACCCCTGACGTCGACCACGACAAGGAGGTGCTCGCCTACCTGGCGCGCGACTAAGTCTGTCTCCGGGTGGCACAAGGACAGGCTCGCCTCCCGGCACGGCAAGCGACGCGTTCAACGCCAACTCCAAGCGCCAGGACGTTCTTCGAGCTCGGGACCGCGCGCGGGACAACTTCGAGCTTTCACCACCGTAGGCGACCTCACGACACCTCTGGCGCTGCCGCGGCGACGGGCGGGGGGCTCAGCTCATCCCAGCGATTGTGGGGTCGAAGGAGGAGGGGCTTTCACCCGCTTGCCCCGATAGCTCGGCTGGATAGAGCGACTCCTCCTGATTCGCCTCCTCGGTTGCGGCTAGCTGTGGGTCGCCGTGGATCCTCAGACCGTCAGCGCACCGCGAACCACGAGCGCGGCGCCGGCGCCGAACGACACGGTCAGCACGATCGTGCGTGCGTGGTTCTTCGTCCACGCATCGATCGCTCCGACGGCCTCGCGCGCGATCGCGGGCTTTACGACGCAGACCACGAGCGCGACGAGCGGGATCGTGAACCAGATGACGTTGTAGATGAGGACCTCAATCACCCCGCCCGGGACCTTCGGCTGGTGCGCGACGATCACGTTGAGCGCTACCAGATAGAAGAGCCCAGGGATGTCGGTCGCCGGGCCCGCGAGGGCCGCAGTCCGCGGCGTCAACCGGTGCTCGCGCAACTTGCCCCAGCGCCCGCCGGCCTTCGGCGTCGTCTGCGTGCGCCCCGCCGATCCGCCCGGTCAGCACGCCCAGCGCGAAGGCCAGAGCGACGGTCCCGCTCGCGATCTCGGCGATGCCCTTGGTGCGATCGGTCCCGGAGTTGATGTCGACTCCCTGGAACGCCCCGATGATGAGTAGCCCGACCGCGATCGTGAATGTCAGGCCCGCGGCCGTGTAGACGATCATGAGCCGCCTCGGCGCGACGGCTGACAGCAGCGCATCGACGGCCGCGAGACTCGTCGGGCGCACGGTGCTCACCAGCGCCAGGAGGATGATCTCGATGGTCACGCCGACCCTCGGTCACCGGCGCGCGGCGCGTCGACCTCGGCGTTGAGCCACTGCTCCGTGGCCGAAGCGGTCGTCAGCGAGAGTGCCGAAGCACAGGAAAGGAGGCGTCTGCTCGCAATTGGACTGCGCTCCCAGTCCTCGTCCAGGGCGTGAGCGTGCAGGGCACCAGGCGGGAGGCTCGCCCGTGCTGGGAGCGCGCGCACCGCGTACCGCCGCCGTCGTGGCGATCCTCCGTTCGAGGCGGACATCGAAGCCTGCCCGAACCCGCAGACCGAGCTCGCTAGCCCGCGAGGCTGTTGGCCGTGATGACGATGAAGAACACGATCACGATCTCGCTGATGACCCACGAGTTCGTCTTTCATCCAGTCGCGCGCCTTCGGCATGAAGGTCTGCGCTCGATGACCGAACGCGAGAATCAGGATCGACGGCAGCGCGAGGATCAGCAGCGTGAGCAGCACGAAGGGCAGGGAGTGCCACCACGGATCGCCGTGGTTTGAGAGATAAGAGCCGACGGCCCACGAGGTGAGAATGTCGGTCGGGAACACTCCCAGAAGCAGGAAGCCGAGTCTGAACGAGAACCTCGGCCTGCGCCGTCTGCAGCTTGCCCATCCATTTCGGTGGCTCGGCCGTCTTGCGCGTGAGGAAGGCGTGCAGGGCGGCGGCGACGAGCAGCACGAGGACAACGATGTCGAGTGTGTCGTGAGACGCACCGGCGTTGAGGGCGCCGCGGCCCACAACGTACGCGATCGTGACGATCGCGGTGATGGACAGCGCAGCACCGGCGATGTACGCCGCCGAGTTGCGGCGCCAGTTCTCGCTCGTCGCAAGGAAGATCGCACTGAGGATCTGTGGACCGGCGATCATCACGAACGCCATCGGGAGGACCTTCGCGATGTTCACCATCAACCGCCTTCCGAGATAATCCGCTTTAGCCGTGGAGGAGCTTAGAACTAGACCGCGAGCCGAGGATGCGTTCGGGATGACTCTTCAACCGGATACACGAGCGAGTCCCCTTGCGGCTCGCCGGCTCCGCCGCGTACTCCTCGTCGCTCAGCCGAGGTCGAATCGAGGGGCGTGACGATCCTCGCGGCCGAGTGTTGCCCCATCAGTTGCCCCACAGCGTTCCCAGTCGACGGACAGCACCCGCGATTTCGCTCTAGGACTACAGCGTTCGGCCGGCGGAGAGGACAGGGCATGTCAGGAAGCGAGGGCGGCGGCCCAGTCGATCGTGACCCCGTCGGGCAGTTGCGGGTTCGCTGGCGTCGGGCCGCCGACGGCATACTTGTTCGCAGGACTTTCCGCCACGGTCAGCGCGACAGGGAGCGGGGCGCCTTGGCCGCGGGCGGCTCCGTCATCGCCTCGAGCTGGTCGGTGAGCACGGTGTCCGGGATGCGGATCAGCCCTCGTGTTGGGCGATCGAGGTCCGCGGTTACGAGGAGCAGGAACGCGACGAGCGCCGACGCGAGCAGGACGGCGAGCACGCCCCTTCCGACGATCGCCAGGTAGGCCCCCAGCAGCCCGAGGGCGAGGGCCGCGCCGAGTATCTCGAGCACCAGGACCGCGGTTGGAACCCGGTTGCCCAGGGCGGCTACGCGCGCGGTCTCCGAATCGATCATCTCGTTCAGTGTCTCCACGTAGAGGCGTGGTGCGCTGTCTCGGGGCGCGGTCTCGAGAGCCTCTCCCGCGAGGCTCCACAGCCGACGCTCGATCCGAACCTCCTGGGCGCGGGCGTCACGGGCAGCGGCGCCGCCCGGCACATTGGTCGAGAGGCGGATCGCGCTGCGCGTATAGCGGACCAGCAAGTCGAGCGAGCGCGTGCGGATCGGCTCCGGCAGGGTCTGGGCCCGGAGGTACGTCGTTCCGACCGCGTTGGCCTGCGTGACGATGTTCGAGCGGCGGTCCTCGTAGCGGGACACCGCCAGGGACAGGCCGAATGCGAGCAGCAGCCCCACCACGCCGAGCAATGCCCCCTGCAGTACGCCGAACGGCTCTCTGAGGCTCTCCGAGAGGTGCCGAACGCGGCGACCCAGAAAGGTTCCGAGACCCGTCGCGCCGAAGATCACCGCGAAGAGCAGGAGACCCAGCTCTAGGCTCGTGAGTCGGAAGAAGACCATGGTCAGGAGGAGATCCGGGCGCCTCTAGCGTCGCACGGAAGCGGAGCCCTCTCGTCCAGGACGTCGCGCGCGCGGTCCAGGATCCGCAGCGACCGCTCCATCGCGATAGGTTTGATCTGCCCTGGACCCTCCCGGTACGGGTTGTCGAGCGCGTTGATCGCGAACAGCGTGACCACGACCACGGTGGTCGATGCCCCCATCAGCATCGCCTGCGAGCCCGCGCGCTCCGCCCTGTCCGCGAAGAACAGCATGTAGGCCAGGAGGACGCCCGCGATCAGGAACAGCACCACCCAGATCGAGGCCGGGGTGATGCCCTCGGCGCCGTGGAGCCGATCGCTTCGGGCTTCCTCGCGGTCCGAGGTCTGATCGAGCCACTTCCCGTACGCGGCCTCCTCGCTCGCGCTTGTGAGGTTCGCTGCCCTCAGGCTCCGGAAGAGGGTGACCGCCCAGGGATTGATCGTGTCGTCGTCGTCGCCCTTCCCATCCTCCATCTGCGGCCACTCCTGGTGTACGACCGAGCGTCCGTAGCAGACGAGAGCCCCGGTTAGGCGGTCACGAATCGCGGGCGGTAGGTACTCCGCCGTCTCGAACTGCTGCACCACGGTCAGCGCTTCGGATTCCCCGCCGCTCCGTGACTGGTCGTAGCTCGTGAAGGCGAGGAAGATGATGAAGCCGGCGAAGATCGCGAAGCCACCCGCGAGCAGGCCGAACACGCCCGACGCGCGATCTCCGTCGGCGAAGTAGCTGCCCTCTGGCGCCCTGCGGCGCACCAGGAGCATCGCCGCGATCGTCGCGACGTTGACGGCCAGGAGGATGCCAATGCTCAACAACAGGCTCATGGGTAACGCGATTAAACAAGGGTGCGCGCGCTACTCCGGACGTTGGCAGGCACCCTTGCCCGCGTGGGGGGCCCGCTCGACACTTACCGGCTATGTCTGACGATCCGGCTATCGCCGCGCGCTGTGAAGCCTTCAACCGAGGCACGTACTACGCCGAGGACGCCGAGTTCGAAGACCTGATGAACGCCCCTGACCTGCCTCGGTTGTCCGCGGCATCCAGGGAGTCCGGCCGCGGTAACGACGAACCCCCGATCGCTCCAGCTATTAGACACAAGCACCGATGCCACGGTCACGAGGCAAACGTCCTTACAGAGATCGCATCGCGGTCCTCGACGGCCAGCTGCACACCCCCGCATAGCGTCCCCAATCGGCGGACAGCACCCGCGATTTCGCTCTAGGACTACGCTTTCACCCGTCTGCCCCGATAGCTCAGCTGGATAGAGCGACTCCCTCCTAAGGAGTAGGCCGCAGGTTCGAATCCTGCTCGGGGCATCCGCGGTAGGCGGGCTTCAGGCGGCCCGTCTGAGGATGTATCCGCCGCTCATCAGCGCGATGGCAACAAACACCATCCCCGTCAGCGGGAAGCCTGTGAGGGGAAGCGAGCCGGAGCCCTCGCTGCCCGCCTGAGCGGCATCGGCCCCTGCCGCGGAGGTTCCCGCGATGCCGGAGCCAGAGCTCCCGGAACCGCTGCCTGAGTTACCGCCGCCGGAGCCCCCTCCGCCGGAGTTTCCGCCACCCGAGCCTCCGCCGGGCTCTTCGCAACCGTCGAACGGGTCGCAGTACTCGTCGTTGCCGCCGCTCTGTGCGAGGGCGGCGCCGGGGAGGCACAGCGTGAGGGCGAGAAGCAGGGCTGTCAGTCGCTTTGAGATTCGCATCGTGCCTGCTTGGTAGCAGATCGACGATGTGAAAAGCCCCGGAAGGCGCTGACTCAGGCGAGAACGGGCCGGCGCTCCAGGGCCGCGATGTCGACCTCCGGCCACGGCGGTCCCGGCCGGGCGAGGAGGAAGCCCTGGACGAGGTGTGCCCCGGCGTCGCGCACGGTCTCCAGCTCCGCCGCGGTCTCCACGCCCTCGGCCACCAGCAGGCTGGAGGTGTGGCGGGCGTACTCGGCCAGCGACGCCACGAGCGCTGCCCGGGACGGATGGGAGTCCGCGTCCCGCACCAGCTCACGGTCGAGCTTGATGTATGTCCGCCACCAGGTGGGCATCGACAGCCCGCCGAGCGACTTGACCGCGATCGGCCTTCGGCTCCACCGGCAGGGACTCTGCTAAGACAAGAGTTGGCGCGCGGCCGGTGTCAGGCATCACGGATCTCATCCCGCGCGCGATTAGTTCTAGGGCCCTCGACGGTCTATGGGCCATGGCCCACAAAGGCGTAGCGAATCTCAGGAGGCGCATGACCAACCACCCACTGGCGATCGAGGCGAGCGGCCTGGTGAAGGCGTTCGGCGACACGCGCGCCGTGGACGGCGTGGATCTGGCCGTGCCGAGCGGATCGGTCTACGGAGTGCTGGGCCCCAACGGTGCCGGCAAGACCACGACCATCCGGATGCTGGCCACGCTGATCCGGCCCGACGCGGGCAGCGCGCGCGTGCTGGGCCACGACATCCTGGACGAGGCCGACCAGGTGCGCGCTGCCGTAAGTCTGACCGGCCAGCTGGCGTCCGTGGACGAGGACCTGACCGGGCGCGAGAACCTGATCCTGATCGGCCGGCTGCTGGGCCTCAGGCGCCCCGACGCCAAGGAGCGCGCCACCGAGCTGCTCGAGGCTTTCGGGCTGGCCGACGCCGCAGCCAAGCTCGTGAAGGCCTACTCGGGCGGCATGCGGCGCCGGCTGGACATAGCCGCCAGCATCGTGGTGACGCCGGAGCTGATGTTCCTCGACGAGCCCACGACCGGGCTCGACCCCCGCTCGCGCAACCAGGTGTGGGACATCATCCGGGCGCTGGTGGACGGCGGCACCACCATCCTTCTCTGCACCCAGTACCTGGAGGAGGCCGACCAGCTGGCGGACGGCATCGCGGTCATCGACCGCGGCAAGGTGATCGCCGAGGGCACCCCCGCGCAGCTCAAGAGCTCGGTGGGCTCGGGCGCCCTGCACCTGCGCCTGCTCGATCCAGCGCAGCGGCCGGAGGCCGAGCAGATCCTGGTCCGCGAGCTCGGCGGGGTCAAGCTCGAGGCCGACGCGGCCGCGCTGTCGGTCCAGTGCGCCGACGCCAACCGGGCGGCCGAGGTGGTGGCCGACCTCACCCGATCGGGCATCCGGATCGCAGACTTCTCGGTCGGGCAGCCGTCACTGGACGAGGTGTTCCTGGCGCTCACCGGCCACACGGCCGCCGAAGGCGACGAGGAACGGCCCGATTCGATGGAGGTGGAGGCGGCATGAGCACCCAGCCACAGACACAGACTGCACCGGCGACGGGGGCCGACGAGGCCGCCGTCCGCAAGGCCATCGCCTCGACGGCGCGACCCGACAGGGCGAGCGCCGCCTCGGCGGCCCTAACCTTCGGCTGGCGGGGGATGCTCAAGGTCAAGCACGTTCCCGAGCAGCTGCTGGACGTGACCATCACCCCGGTGATGTTCGTCCTGATGTTCACCTACCTGTTCGGCGGCGCCATCGCCGGCTCTACCGGCGACTACCTGGACTACATCCTGCCGGGGATCCTCGTGATGTCCGTGCTGTTCACCACCGTCTACTCGGGCGTGGCGCTGAATACCGACCTGACCAAGGGCGTGGTCGACCGCTTTCGCTCCCTGCCGATCTGGAGCCCCGCGCCGCTCGTGGGCTCGCTGCTGGGCGACAGCGTCCGATACGTGGTGGCGGGCACCGTGATCATGGTGCTGGGCGTGATCCTCGGGTACAGCCCCGAGGCCGGGCCGCTGGGAATGATCGCGGCACTGGGCCTGGTGGTGGTCTTCGCCTTCGGCCTGTCGTGGGTGTTCACCACCATCGGGCTGCTCATGCGCTCGCCCAACGCGGTCATGAACGCCGGCTTCATGGGCATCTTCCCGCTCACGTTCCTCTCCAACGTGTTCGTGGACCCGAGCACGCTGCCCAAGGGACTCGAGGCGTTCGTGAACGTGAACCCGATCTCGATCCTCGCGGATGCGTCGCGCGGCCTGATGGAGGGCAACGTGGACGGCAGCGACATCGCGATCGTGCTGGCCGTAGCGGCGGCGCTGACCGCTGTGTTCGCGCCGCTGACGACGCGGCTTTACCGGCGCGGCTGAGGACCAGCGCGCCTAGGGCGCGTCCTGCACCTGGAAGCCCTGCATGATCGGGAACTGCTGCTGGTTGGCAAACGAGGCCCCCGCGCAGCTGGGCGCTGTGGAGCCGCGCCGCTGGACGGGGTTGATCGCTGTGTTCTGACCGGCGGCGTTCGGCGCCTCGATCGTGATCACCACACTGCCGGGGCCGTCAGGGTTGCCGTCCGGAGGATCGGTCTTCAGCTGCCCGAGCGCTCCGACGGTCGCGCGGTTCCCGTTCACCAGGAGGCAGGTCACCTGGCCTCTGAAGTTCGTGTCCAGCCCGATGGAGTACACCTCGCCCTTGGGAAACTGACCCTGCGGGCCGCTGGACGCGTCGACGAAGTAGCCCGTGGGCCGCTCCCCGCCGAAGCGAAGCTCGCCGTAGGTGGCGTCGACGGAATCGCCGTTGGGCGTGGTGAAGGTGCGCGTCTGCGCGCAGACGGTCGGGCCGTAGCCCTCGTCGGTGGTGTCGCTGCCGCAGAAGCGGAAGCTGTACTGGGTCTGGCTGCGCAGCCGTCGCACCTGCTGTGCGACCGGACCGCTCACCCTCGCCGGCCAGTTCTTCTCCTCGGTCTGGACCTTGGCGCTGGGCGTTGCGGTGGGCCAGTACTCGAACCAGCTCCGGGCTCTGGTGTCCTCCGTCGTGCCCTTGCCGTCCAGCGTGGCGCCGTTGGACCGCAGGTCGGTGGCCCGCTCGGTCGAGCCGTAACAGCCGGTCAGGCAGATCCCGGCCATGAGCACCGCCACCATTGGGGTACGCGTCGCCACGACAGGGTGACCGTAGCCCAGACGCATGGTGCCGCGCAGCGTCCTGCGGTCAGCGGTCGGGGCGGTCCGGATACAGGTCGTCGATGGTCGTGAGCGCGCGGTAGGGCGCGCCGGCCGCCGCCTCGATGGCCTCGCCCCCTCCGGCCAGCCGATCGAGCACGCTGACCACGCCGGCCACCTCGAGCCCCTCCTCGCGCACGCGCTCGATGGCCTTTACCGTCGACGCCCCGCTGGTGACCACGTCCTCCACGATCAGGCAGCGCTCGCCCTCCGCGAGCGGGGGGCCCTCGATCCAGCGCTGAAGGCCGTGCTCCTTGCGCTCCTTGCGCACGAAGAAGGCCTTCACGTCGGCGCCGGCGGCCAGCGCGGAGCAGGCGATGGCGTCGGCGCCCATGGTCATGCCGCCCACCGCGGTGGCGGCGGCCGACTCCGCCTCGGCGCGGATCAGCTCGCCCATCGCGCTGAAGCCCGCCGGGCGCAGGATCGCGCGCTTGGCGTCCACGTAGTACTCCGCCTCACGCCCGCTGGAGAGCGTGACCCGCCCGATCACGAGAGCGTGCTCTCGGAGCTCCGCCGCGAGGCGTTGGGTGGCGGAGTTCACGCTCTGCACGCGGGTTGCCGATAGTAGACCTGCGATGGGATCGATCGTGAGGCTCTGTGCGATCACGGCGGCCGCCTTCGTGGCGGCCAGCCTGCTGCTGTTCGCGCTCGACGAGACCCGCGAGGGATCTCAGACCCAGCAGCGCGCGATCGACCACAAGGAACAGGTCTTCTCGGACACCGAGGTCGCCGCGCTGGACCCGGCACCGGAGGTCGAACGCATTCGCGAGCAGCGCCACTCGGGCGTCCGCGAGGCCATCGACGACGTGAACGACGTGCTGCTCAGCCCGTTCCTGGGGCTGGTCGAGTCCGACAGCACCTGGGTCAGCCGCCTGGTTCCCGCGGGGCTGGGGCTGCTGCTCTACGGCTGGCTGGGAATGATGCTGGCCAACGCGCTGCCGCGCAGCAGCCGCGAGCAGCAGGACTGGCGCGAGGCCACCGGCTGAGCCGATTTGGCCGGCTTCCCGGCGGTCGACCGCCGGGTGTCAGTGGTGACGGTCGGCGTGCGAGCTGCTGCGCGCGCGCGGAACGCTGAGCGTGCGCCTGCTGACCGTGCGCTTGCCGATGGTCATCGTGACCCGGACCTTGAGCTTGGTCAGGCGCACGCCGCGCTTGACCCGCGCGCGACAGAGATACGAGCGACCGGCGCGGACCAGCGTCTTGCGACACCCGCCCACGGTCTTGCGCCCGCGCATGACCTTGACCAGCACCCGTACGGTGCGCCTGGGCTTGGTCCGCACGTGCACGCGGCGACCGCTGAGGGCAACGCGTGGCTTGGGGCTGATCGCGGGCTTCTGGGCCGGCCTCTTGGTGATCTCGATCCGCACCGATGCGCTGGCCCCGGAGGGATGGCGGGCCTGGACGCTCACGAATCTCCCGGGCGGGACGCTGCGGGGGGCGGTGTAGCGCCCGGCCCCGGTGATCGTGCCCACGCGCGAGTTGCCGCCGCGCACGCTGTCGACGCTCCAGGTGACCGCCTGCGACCCGTTGGAGACCGCGGCCGACAGCTGCGCGCTCAGTCCGGTGGCCAGCTTCGCGGGCGCTCCGGAGATCATGACGAAGGGAGCCGGCGTCGGTCCGGGGCCGGGTGGGGTGGGTCCCGGGCCAGGTGGCGTCGGGCCCGGTCCCGGCGTGGGCCGGGGGCGGTGGCCGCCAGCAGCACGCCCGCGCGGGTGGGGTTGCGCGGGAAGGCGCTGGTGGCGTCGCGGGCCGAGAACTGGAAGCCGTCGGAGCGCGAGCAGCCCGGCCCCGGCGTATAGGTCACGGTGGCGTCGCCGGACCACGCGCCGGTGGGTCGATCGAGGTCGCCACAGCTGGGCGGCACGTCGATGCGGAACTGCCGCCCTCCCGCGTTGCCGAAGCTGTTGGCGCGCAGGGTCACGGTGGTGGACCGGCCCGGCGTGAGGGTCCCGCCCACCGGCTGCGCGACGTATCCCGGGATGGTGGAGGCGGAGGCGGCGAAGCTGGCGGCGTTGACCTCCTCCTGCTCGCGCACGAAGCCGTCGGGGTCGACCTCCGAGCGCAGCCAGTAGATGCCCGGCTGCACGTCGGACACGTCGACCCACTGGAAGGCCAGGCCGCTGTCGTAGATGTCGCGCCAGCCGGCGGACACGCCCATCATCACGTTGGTGGCCGCTCGCCGGTCCGCCTGGCAGAACGACTCGTTCAGGTAGCTCGGGAACTCGTTCTCATCCGCCTCGACCGGCTCGCTGTCCAGCAGGCAGAAGCCGACCTTCATCGCCGGTGCGGCCTCGGCCGTGCGGAAGGCGTTCCACAGCGAGTAGCGCGCGATCTCCATCAGGTGGAAGTGGTCGTGGTCGTCGTTGGTCTCGAACATGACCGTGCCGGGCCTGGGCACGTCGGTGCCGTCGATGCGCTGGACCACGCGTCGCATGATCGGGAAGGCGGGGTCCGAGCCGCGGAACTCCAGCGCGCTCGGGCCGCGGTTGTGCACGAAGCCGTCGAAGCGCAGCAGCAGCCTGGGCGCGCCACCCTCCGAGTCCTGCTCGAGGAAGGGGAGCTCGGGCGGATCGGCCACCAGGTCGGGGTCCCCCGGCAGGGCAGCGGCCCCGGCCGGCAGGGCCAGCAGGCATGTGGCGGCGGCTGCGAGGCCGCGACGGAGTGCCCGGGACCGGCGACTCACCTGTCCAATGTAGCCCCGTCCCGGCCGATCGGCCAGGCGGATGGCGCGTCAGCGGTAGACGAAGATGCGCTCGCCCAGCGAGATCTGGTTGAAGATGTCGCGGGCGTTGGGGATCGGCACCCGCAGGCAGCCGTGGCTGGCCGGGAAGGCCGGCACGGAGAAGTAGCCGTGGATGGCGTAGCCGCCGATGAAGTAGCTCGAATGCACCATCTGCTTGGCGTTGGTGCCGTAGCTCTTGCGGTAGAAGCGGAAGCTGCCGAAGACGGTGGGCGTGATGGGCGCGCCCGAGGAGCTGTGGTACACGCGCCTGGCGCGGCCGCGGTCGGCCATGACGAGCACCTGGCGCGACCAGTCGTACTCCACGTGGCGGCCGGCGCCCGGGTACTTGAGCCTGAAGGCGCCGCGGCCCTGCAGCACGAGCGAGTAGACGCGCCGGTCGGCGTAGCCGTTGCGCGCGAACCCGTTGGTCTTGCGGAAGGCGAGCACCGCGCGCGAGGTGCCCCCGCCGTACTGCCCGGTCACGGGAACCGCGAAGCCCAGCTCCTTGAGGCCGCGCTGGAGGATCAGCACGTGCAGCCCGCGGGCACCCTGCCCGGCGCGCAGGGTCACGGCCCTGAAGCGCACCTTGCGCGACCTGAAGGCGGCCTGCGCGGGCGTGGCCGCGTGGACGATGCGCAGCGCCAGCACGCCGCGCCGGCGGGTCCGGAAGCTGTAGCTCACGCGCCCGCCGCGGCGGATCCGCGCGCGCTTGCGCAGCAGCACCTTGCCGCGGCGCGTGATGACCAGCGTGGCCACCTGGCCGGCAACGAAGGGGCGCACCCGAGCCTGCACCGCCACGCGGCCGCCGCGCGCCACGTAGCGCAGCTTGCGCGTGGGCTGGCCGCCCAGGGCGGTGAACGACGCCTTGCCCGCCTTGGCGGCGGGCGCCGGGGGCACGACGGGCGGGGTGGGGGGCGGAGGCGTGGTGGGCGCCGGCGGGACGGGAGCCTGGGCGGAGGCTGCCGCGGGGGCCGTGCAGGTCGCCACGAGGGCCAGGCTGAGGATCAGGAGGCGCCTCATGGGCGAGATAACTGTACAAGCGCGGCGGCGCGGGCCGCCACCGGTGCAGGCATTACGTCAGGCGGGCGCCGGGCGGGGCGAGGCCGGCAACACCCGCGGGAGCAGGGCGCAGGCGATCAGCACCAGAGGCCCGACCACCACGGAGACCTTCCAGCCGTCGTCGGCCTGGATGGCGAAGGCCACGGTGTTGTTGAAGGCGTGCATGCCGATCACGGGGAACAGCGAGCCGGTGCGCTCGTACACCAGGCAGAACACCACGCCGAGGAAGGCCAGCGGGGGCAACAGCTCCACGGCGTCGGCGCTCTCGAAGTGGATCAGGCCGAACAGCGCGCCGTCGATGAGCGCCGCCGCCAGCACCGAGAAGCGCGAGCGCAGGGCGCGGTAGAAGAAGCCGCGGAAGAAGAACTCCTCCACGGCCGGCGCCACGGCGATGACCATCAGGCCCGCGATGATCAGGCCGAAGGTGCCCTGGTCGCCTCCGAGTGCCTCCACTGTGCCCTGCTCCGCGTCCGGCTGGACGGCTGCGGAGTAGATGGCGGCGAACAGGTAGAAGGCCAGGATCCCGAGCACGGCCCAGCCGAGCGCCGGCCAGAAGCGCGCGGAGCGCAGGCCGAAGTGCCAGGCCTTGGGCGGAGCCACGCGGCTGGCGAAGAACAGGGCGGTGGCCGCGAACACGGCGCCCTGGGCGAGGGTTCCGACGATCACGAAGGTGGACGACTCGTCGTCGGGCTCTGCGCCCAGGAGCACCGCGAGGATGCCCACCACCACCAGCGTGCCGGTGATGCCCACCAGGAACCCCACCGCGGCGAACCACGGCGGCCAGGCGGGCTGACGCTGCGCCCCGGCGGGCAGCTCGGGCGGGAACGGCGGCGGCAGCGAGGTTCCGTGGGCCTCCATGCGCGCTCAGAATAGGGAGCAGGCGCGCCGTTCAGGCGCGCTGCTGGCTACGCGCTGGCCCCGGCGAGCCCCGGTGGGTCAGCCCTTGCTTGAAAGCGCGGCGTCCGAGCGCCGGTCGGACTCGATGCGCAGCTTGGTCTTCCTGAGATCCTCCTTGGCCCGCCGAGCCCGGCCCTCCTTCTTCACCGCCAGGTTGCGCTCCGCGATGCCGGCCAGGTGTGCCTCGTAGGCCGAACCGTCCCTCCGCTCGCGCGGTGCGGCTGCTGAATCGGTCATGTCCTCATCCCTCTCACTCCCGGCTTCGTTGCCACAGAAGGATGTGGGGAGCACTGACACCCGGCGGTGGGACTGCCCCTTCAGCCTACGCTCATCGGGCGGACATGCGGAGAACGCCGGGAGCCAGGTCCTCCAGCGAGCGCACGGACTCGACCCCCGCGGGCGCCGCGCCGCCGCGATCCACGAGCACCGCACGGATGCCCGCCGCGTGTGCGCCGGCCACGTCGTTGGCCATCGAGTCGCCCACGTGCACGGCCTCTCCCGGGTCGCAGCCTGCGACCTCCAGGGCCGCCAGGAACACCGCCGGCGACGGCTTGGCCGCGCCTACGCTCGCCGAGGAGACCGCTCCGTCGATCAGCTCCCACAGTCCCGCCCGCTCAAGCCATTCGGGCAGCGAGCAGTCCCAGTTGGAGGCCACCACCAGCGCCAGCCCGCGTGCGCGGAGGTCTGCCAGGGCCGGCGCCACGTCCGGGTAGGGCTCGAACTCCAGCGCGCCCAGCATCGCCGTGCGAACGGCGGCCAGCTCGAGCCGCTCGTCGCCGATCGCCTCGCGCATCACCTCCGCGCAGTCGTCGCGCAGGCGCTCCAGTCCCTCCCGGTCACCACCCTGCAGGTGGTGGTCCAGGTAGTACGCGATTTCGGCGCGAAAGCCGCGCTCCGCGGCCTCCAATCCCACGTCCACGCCCGTGGCGTCGGCCAGCAGGGCGCGCAGGCGCGGAGCGGGCGGGCGCAACTCGACCAGCGTTCCGAGCGCGTCCAGCAGCACCGCGCGCGGCGTCACGCCAGGAACTGCCAGGTGGCGAACTGGGTGGTGAAGAGGCCCAGCAGGACCGCCGAGGCGGCGGCCACTCGGGCCGTGGAGCGGCGTTCCTCGCACACCACCGCCATCCACATGAAGATCGGGAACAGGACCACCAGGAAGCGCGGCAGCGACATCAGCGGCTGCGGGGCCACGGGAAAGCTCAGCGGCACCGCCAGCGCGGCGACCACGTAGGCGCCGTAGGCAAACGGCAGCCGCCGCAGGACCCCGAGGCACGCCACCACGGCGAACACCAGCGAGCCGAACAGCATCAGGTTCACGGCCGCCACCCGGTAGGGGTCCCCGCCTGCCTGCTCGAAGTACACCGGCTCCCGCGAGCCCGAGCCCAGCTGGCGCGCTCCGTCCACGGCGGCCACGAGCCCGTCCCAGGCCCCCACGAACGGGCCCGCGAAGTCACGGCCCCAGAACTCCTGGGCCGAGGAGAAGGCCAGCGGGTCCCCGTGGACCAGCCCCAGGTACGCCGAGTAGGCCACCAGCCCCAGCGGGGCCAGAGCCAGCCAGGCGGCGTCCGCCCGGATCGCGTGCACGGGGCGCAGCCCCGCGAGCCATCCGCTCGCCGGCAGCGGGCGCTCGCCCGGCCGGTCCGACCGCGGCCCGTAGAGGTAGAGCAGGGCGAGCCCCAGCAGCACCACCAGCCCGGCGCTGCGCGTGCCCGACGCCGCCGCGGCGGCCACGCCCGCCCACGCCCAGTGCCCCGTCCGCGCCGCGAGGAAGGCCCCCAGCGAGGCGGCCAGGAAGAGGCTTTCCGAGTACGGCGCGCCCAGGAACACCGAGGCCGGGAAGACGCACAGCAGCAACACGGCCGGCCCGGCGGCGCGGCGGCCGAGCTCGATCGCTGTGAGCCGATGCAGCAGCGCCAAGGCCATCACCAGCGCCGCCAGCGAGATGGCGAACGAGGCCAGCAGCACGGCCGCGCGCGAGCCGCCCGCCAGCTCGCCGGCCGCCCGGGACAGCAGGGGGTAGAGCGGGAAGAAGGCGACGCGTGGCGAGGCGGCGTCCTGATAGCCGGAGTCGGCCACCGAGAGGAACCAGACGGCGTCCCAGCGCGCGAGCGGCGAGAGCAGGACGTCGCCCAGGCCGCCCAGGGGCTGGGTGAGGGCGGGCTGGTCGTAGCGCTCCGCGGCGGCCTCGAAGCGGGCCTCGCCGCCGGCTGAGAGCGCCGCGAATACGGCCACCGCGAGGATCGCCAGCCGGCTCCACAGCGCAGCCCGCCAGGCGGCGCTGAGCGCCTCGGATGCCGCCGCGCGGTCTCGCAGCGCCCGGGCGCGGCCGGCGATCGGCGCCGCGGTGGAAGTAGCCTGATGCGCCATGCCGGCGGCCGATCTTCCCATGGCAGCCTCGTTCGTCGACGAGCACCGCAACGAGCTGACGGCCGGGCTCACGGTCGTCGCCGCGTTCGTGCTGGCCAAGCTCGTGGACACGGCGATGGTCAAGCGCGGCCGCCGGATCGGCGAGGCCGTGTCCGGTCGCGAGCTGTCGCCGGTCGCGGACACCCGCCTGCAGCTGGTCCGGCGGCTGGTGTTCGCCACCATCATCGTGATCGGGATCGCGCTGGCGCTGTCGCAGTTCCCGTCGGTCAAGCGCGTGGCCACCGGGGTCCTGGCCTCCTCCGCCGTGATCGGCCTGATCGTGGGCTTCGCGGCACGCCAGACCCTGGCCAACGGGATCGCGGGGATCCTGCTGGCCATCACGCAGCCGATCCGGATCGGCGACCTGGTCACGTTCGAGGAGGAGACCGGCGAGGTCGAGGACGTGCGCCTGACCTACACCTACATCCGGCTCGACGACGGCCGCCGCCTGATCGTTCCAAACGAGCGGTTGGCGCAGAGCTCGATCCAGAACCACACGATCGTCGACCCCCTTGTGTCGGTGGAGGTCTCGGTGTGGCTGGCGCCGGACGCCGACGTGGGCCGCGCCGTGGAGGTGTTGTGCGATCAGGACGACGTGACCGCGCGCGTGGCCGAGATCGACAAGGAGGGCGTGCGCCTGTCGGTGAGCACCCACGCGGCCACGGCCGCCGAGCGAGGACAGGTGGCGGCGCGCTTGAGGCAGGACTGCCTGCAACGGCTGCGAAACGCTGCTCTATCCTCAACCGGGCCCGGGTAGGCGGACCACGGCGCCCGGCGCCGGCCGGTCGCAGCGGGCGACGGTCGCGGCACTCGATGACCTACAGGCAGAGACAGGCACGGCGCAGACGAGGGCGCGGGAGCGCGGGACGGCGCGTTGCGTTGTCGCTGGTCGTCCTGGCGCTCACCGTTGCGCTGGCCCTGATGTCGGTGGCGGGATACGTGATCGCAACGGCCGCCACCGCCCCCGACCTGAGCGAGCTCAAGCCCAACGCGAAGAGCGAGAGCTCGGTGATCTTCGCCGCCGACGGCTCACGGCTGGGCTACGTGCAGTCCGACGAGGTCCGCACGCAGGTCCCGTGGCGCGAGATGCCCGAGGACATGCGCCGCGCGGTGATCGCCATCGAGGACGAGCGCTTCTACAAGCACGAGGGCGTGGACTACCCGGCCATCGTGCGCGCGGGGGTGAAGAACCTGCGCTCGGGCAAGAACGTGGAGGGCGGCTCCACGATCACCCAGCAGCTCGTGCGAGCCCTGTACATCAAGGACCCCGAGCGCAACTACGCGCGCAAGATCCGCGAGGCCAAGCTGGCGTCGGAGCTCGAGCAGGAGCACTCCAAGCAGTGGATCCTCAAGAACTACCTCAACGACGTGCCGTTCGGGACCATCGACGGACGCACGGCGATCGGCGTGGAGGCGGCCGCCGAGACCTTCTTCGACAAGCACGCGCGGGACCTGGAGCTGGGCGAGGCGGCGCTGCTGGCCGGCCTGCCGCAGGCGCCGTCGCAGTACAACCCGTTCCGCAACCCCACGGCGGCGCTGTCGCGACGCAACCAGGTGCTGGAGCGGATGGCCAAGAACCGCTTCATCACGCGCGAGCAGGCCGAGCTGGCGGCGTCCAAGCCGCTCGGGATCCGGCGCGGCACCCGCTACACCAGCCGGCGTGAGCCGTTCTTCTTCGACTACGTGCAGGAGCGCCTGATCGAGGAGTACGGCGTGGGCGTGTACCGCCGGGGCGGGCTCAAGGTGTACACAACGATCGCGCCGAAGCTGCAGGAGGCGGCGCGGCAGGCCATCGGCAACCACCTGTCGCTGCCCACCGACCCCTCTTCCGCGGTGGTCTCGATCGACCCGCGCACCGGCTACATCCGCGCGATGGCCTCCAGTGGCACGTACAAGGACCGGCGTTTCAACCTAGCCGCCCAGGGCCACCGCCAGCCGGGCTCCGCGTTCAAGACCATGGTGCTGCTGACCGCGATCCGCAAGGGCATCGACCCCAATCGCACGACCTATCAGTCCAAGCCGCTGAACCTGGTCGTTCCCGGATACGGCCCGTGGAAGGTCAAGACCTACGGCAACTCCTACGGCGGCTCGATGAACCTGGTGCGCGGCACGCTCGCCTCCGACAACACGGTCTACGCGCAGCTGATCATCGACGTGGGGCCCAAGGAGGTGCGCCAGACCGCCAAGGACATGGGCATCGAAACCCAGCTGGACGCGCTGCCCGCCGAGGGCCTGGGCGGCCTGCGGCTGGGGGTATCGCCGCTGGAGATGGCCAACGCCTACGCCACGCTGGCCTCCGGCGGGATCCGCAACGAGCCCAAGGGCATCCGCAAGGTGATCTTCCCGGACGGCAAGACGGACGACCTGGGCAAGCCTGAGCGCAAGCGCGTGTTCACGGACGGCCAGGCCTACGAGGTCACCAAGATCCTCCAGCAGAACGTGACGGGCGGCACGGGCACGCGCGCGCAGATCGGCTGCCCGGCGGCGGGCAAGACCGGCACCACCGACGCCTTCAACGACGCCTGGTTCGTGGGCTACACGCCCACGCTGTGCCACCTCGACCTGGGTCGGCTTCCCCAACGCCCTCCAGTCCATGCCCGGGGTGGCGGGCGGCACCATCCCCGCCGGCATCTGGCACGACTACATGATCGTGGCCAAGGGCGAGAACTGCGACTCCTTCGCACAGCCCGAGGAGCGGGCGGAGTTCTCCCCGTTCTTCGGCAAGTACTCAAGCACCGGCCGCTCGAGCGGCGGCAGCTACTACCGCTCGCCCCCGCCAACGGGCACCGGCGACAACTCCGCCGGTGGCGGCGGCTACCGCGGCTACGACCCGCGCGTATACGAGGCGCCGCCCCAGCAGGCGCCCTCCTCGCCCGAACCGCCGCCGGCGCCCGAGGCGCCCAGCGACGACGACGCCGAGCTGCCGGACGACGGCTAACCAAAGCGCGCGTTGACACGTCCCCTCCTGGAGGTCGATACTGCCCCACCGTGAGGGGCAGGGGGGCGTTAGTCGCGGCGATGGCAGTCCTCGCATGCCTGCCCGCGCCGGCCCTGGCGGCGCCCGCGGGCGATGAGCGGCGAGCCGAAGCGAGCGCCAAGAAGAAAAAGAAGCCCTGCCGGGCCACGAGGGGCGGCTCCATCTACCGCACACCGGGCTACCGGGGCGTCTGCAAGGCGCCCAGGACGCTGCCTCAGGATCCGCTGCCCTCCGTGGCGCTCGGCGAGACCGGGCGCAAGCCGGAGGTCTTGGTGGACGCGGCCGGGACCGCCCACATCGTGTGGAACCAGGACGGCGGCGGCGGGCCCGACCTGCTGCGCTACTGCCGCCTCAAGCGCGGCTCGCGCTCGTGTGACAACCCGCCGGCCACACGCTCGTTCTTCCCTGACCAGCCCGGCCAGTTCAACTCGCCGGAGTTCAACGACGACATCGCCGGCCCGCGCATCCTGGCCGTGGGCGATGACCTCGTGTTCATCACCCACCGCTACCCGAACGTGATCGACAAGCCGGACGGCGCGAGCTCGCGGACCACCTACGCCTACATCTCCGACAACGGCGGCAACACCATCACGGGGCCGGCGATCGCGGGCGACGCCGAGCCGTCCGGCGGGGCGGTGGTCTACGGCCCCGACGAGGACCCGCGGATCGGCCTGATCTCGGACACGCGCACGGGCGGCACGTTCTTCCAGTCGATCTCCCCCGGCGCCTACACGGGCGCCGAGGCCAATCTGGGCGACGGCGGCCCCGACCGCGCCTACTCGGGCAGCCTCATCTCGGTGGGCAACCGCCCGATGACGGCGTTCAGCGACCTGTCGGGCAACACCTTCATCCGCCAGTGGACCGGCGCGGGCGACCCGGGCAACCCGGGCACGTGGGCGCAGTCCCAGACCACGGGGACCGAGCCCAAGCTTGCGGCCGGGCCCAGCGGCGCCTTCATGGTCACCGCCCCCACGGCGCGCACGAGCCTGCAGGTGCGGCGGCTGAACGGCCTGGCACCCGGGCCGGCGACCACCGTAAACACCGGCTCCTTCGGCGCCCGCGACCTGTTCGCCGACCCGGGCGGCAACGTCCGGCTCGCGTGGGTGGACAGAGAGGCCAGCGTCCCGCAGATCCTCGAGCGCGCCTCGACCACCGGGCGCAGGTTCGGCGCGGAGCGCGTGCTGGCGCGCACCAGGCTCGGGATCGACCAGGTGGACCTCGGGGCCACGGCCGACGGCGGCGGGTTCGGCCTCTACGTCGGGGGCGCCTCGTCGCAGGGATATGGCCGGATCCTGGCGGCGCCGTTCGGGCTCCAGACACCCACCCGCCTGCCCGGGATAGGCAACCTCCCGGGCGGCGGCGCCGACCCGGACGTCGTGACCTCCTGCCAGAAGGTCTCCTTCCGCGCCGTGGAGATCCTGAGCGGCGACGGGTCCTGCCTCACCTCGGCGCGCGGCCAGCCCGGCAGCAAGGTGAGCACGGGAACGCTGAGGTTCAACGGGCTCGAGATCGTGCCCGACGCAGGGGTGCGGATCACGGTGGGCACGCGCGGCCAGAAGACGCTGGACACCAGCGGCCGTGTGACCGTCCAGCTGCAGGCCAACGGCGGGCCGATCAAGCTCTTCTACGGCGAGCTGCACATCAAGCTGCCCACGGGCGCGGCCGGGACGAAGCTCTTCGACACGGCCACATCGAAGCTCAGGTCGGTCGTCAAGGGCTTCCCCGTCTCGGGCGACTTCGACGTGATCCTGCGCGAGAAGTCGGTCGAGATCCCGATGTCGCTGAAGCTGCCCAAGGCGTTCGGCGGGCTCACCGGCTCGGTCACGCTGCGGGCCAGCAACGAACGTGGCCTATCGGTCGACTCGGTGAGCTTCAAGGTGCCAAAGCTCCCGCTCGGGCCCCTGATCCTGAGCGACATCGAGGTCAGCTGGAACGGCTCGACCGACACCTGGACCGGCGGCGCGACCGTGAGCCTCCTCGGGTCCAAGCTGACCGCCCGCCTGACGTTCACGAAGGGCAGGTTCGCCAACGGGTTCGTCGAGATCACGCCCAAGCCATTCCCGGGAGTGGAGCTCGGGCCGGGCGTCTACCTGAACCGCGTGTCCGGGGAGATCAACATCGACCCGGCCTTCATCGAGGCCGGGGCGTTCTTCGGCGCAGGGCCGCTGGCGCCGCCCGACTCCTACGTCTACACCGTTCAGGGACGAGTTCGGGTCACGATTTCGCCCACGTTCGCGATCAATGTCCGCGGGGACGGCGCGATCGCCTCGGTCCCCGTCTCCCAGGCATCCGCAGGTGGCAACGCCGACGGCTACTTCTACGCGACCGGCTCGGCGATCTTCGAGCTTCCCGGCATCAGCGGGCGAGGTCAGCTCGACGCGTTCTTCGACGCGGCCAGGGGCACGTTCGGCGGCAGGATCGAGTCGAGCCTCGAGCTGGGCGACTGCCCCGTCTGCGTCGATCTGGGCTTCACCGTGCTGATCTCCAACGACGAGATCTCCGGTTGCCGGAAGTCGCTCGGCGGGATCAGGTACGACTTCAAGAAGCGGGAGCTGGAGTTCCAGGTCTTCTCCTGCCCGGGCGAGCCGGCCGTGCCGGAATGGGTGGCGCGAGCGCGGGCGGAGGCGATGCAAAACGGCGGCGCCGCAACAGCTCAGGCCGCTCAGACCACCGGGCCGCCCGGGTTCTCGCTGGACTCCGGGCTATCGGGCGCGTCCGTGCAGGTCGAGGGCTTCGCGGGCGCCCCCGACGTGACCCTGGTCTCGCCTTCGGGAGCGGTCGTGACCCCTGTGGCGGCCAATGCGCCCACCGCCAGGACGGCACCCGCCGTGTTCGTCAAGGGCGGTGCGATCACCGCGATCACCCTGCGCCGGCCCGCCGGAGGGAGCTGGCGGGTGCAGGAGGGCCGGCCGGGCTCGGTGGCGGAGATCTCGGTGGCCCGTGAGCTGCCTGCGCCCAGGGTGCGAGCCAGGGTCGGCGGCCGCGGGCGCAAGCGGGTGCTGACCTACAGCGCGACGTCGCGGAGCGGGCAGGTCGTTCGCTTCTACGAGCGCGTAGGCCGCGGCGGGCGCCAGATCGCCGTGGTCAGGAACAGGTCGGGCAGGGTTCGCTTCAACGCGGGCGACGGGCGCGGCGGCACCCGCCGGATCGTCGCCCAGGTCGAGCAGAGCGGCATGCCGGTCCAGCAGACGACCGTCGCCCGATACAGGGCGCCGGGGCCAGTCCGCCCGGCCCGCGTGCGCGGGCTGCGGGTGCGCCGCTCCGGGCGGTCGGTGCGGGCACGCTGGCGGCGGGCGCGCGGCGCGCAGCTCTACGTCGTGCGGCTCGACGTGAGCGACGGGCGCCGCCTGCTGCGGCTGGTGCGGGGCCGCAGCGTGAGGCTGCGCGGGGTGAAGGCCAACGAACGCGTGCGGGTGACCGTGGTCGGGCGCAACGCCAAGGGCCGTCAGGGCAAGGCGGCGCGGGGGAAGGTCGCCAAGAAGCGCCGTCGGTAGGGCCGGTCGGCCGGTCGCCGGTCCGATGCTGGTGCTCGGTGCTGGGGCTCCGAACGGCCGGCACAACCGCACGGCGGTGTAGCGAGCGTGACGACCAGGTAACGGTCGACCACGGCTTTGGTTAACGATCCGGCCCGCCGTAGGCCCCCGGCCGAACCGCACCGCCCGCCAACGCAAGACCAGCGCGGCCGGCGACCGGCGACCAACGACCGCAACCGGCGACACTGTCCCGATGCCCGAGCTCGACCTGATCGCGGCGTTCCAGCGGATCCTGGGCGCCCCGGGCGATCGCGTGGTGCGGTGGGTTGGGGACGACGCGTCGGTGGTGCGGGCGCGCGCCCTGGCCGTCACGTCGATCGACACGATCGCCGACGGCGTCCATTTCGAGAGCTCCACTCACAGCCCGGCCGACATCGGGCACAAGGCGTTGGCGGCGGCGCTCTCGGATCTGGCGGCCATGGGCGCCGATGCCGGCGAGGCGCACGTCTCACTGGCGCTTCCGAGCGGCTACCCCGAGGCCGACGCGGTCGCGATGGTGACGTCGATGGCCGAACTCGCGCGCGAGACCGAGACCACGATCGCCGGCGGCGACCTGGTGCGCGCCGCAGCGCTGGTGATCACGGTCGCAGTGACCGGCTGGGCCGACACGGAGCAGCAGCTGGTGGGACGCGACGGCGCGGCGGCAGGCGACCTCGTCGCGGTCACGGGCGCGCTCGGCGCCTCGGGCGCGGGGCTGGCGATCCTGCGCGGCCAGTCCCCGGCCCCGGATGGCGAGCGGGGTCAGGCCCTCATACGGGCCCACCTGCGCCCACGGCCCCTGCTCGATGCGGGAAGGGCGCTGGCCAGAGCCCCGGTCAGCGCGATGATCGACGTGAGCGACGGCCTGGCCACCGACGCCCGGCACCTCGCCGAGGCCAGTGGCGTCCGGCTGGAGCTATCCCTCGCGGCGCTGCCGCTGGCGCCGGGGGTCGCCGAGGTCGCCGCCGCCAGGGGCGCCGACGCGGCCGAGCTGGCCGCCACCGACGGCGAGGACTACCAGCTGCTGTTTGCGGTGGCCGAGCGGGAGTGGCCGGCGGCCGAGGCGGCCGCCGCAGCCGCGGGCGCGGAGGTCACGCGGGTGGGCCGGGTGGGGAGGGCAGCGGCGTGGCGATCGCCGACGCGGCGGGCCAGCCGGTGCCGGGCCTCAGCGGCTACGAGCACGGCTGACGCTCAGCGCGGGCCGAGCGCCGACTCCGTGCCGCCCAGCGAGCCCGGGCCCGCGTAGCCGGCGGGCCCCCGCACCGAAGGCCGATCCGCCGGTGCGACCGGATCGGGCCGGGGCGTGCGCCTGCGGGCGATCGCCACGGTGGCGCCCAGCACCGCCGCCAGCACGCACCAGATCAGCGCCTGCACGGGCCCGATGTGGCCGCCGACCACCAGCAGCAGCAGGTACCAGGCTCCGCTGACGGGGTCGAGCGAGAGCGAGAGCAGCTCGTACAACACGAGCAGCGCCGGCGTCAGGAGGCCAATGGCCACGAGCACCAGGCGCGCGCGCCTCGGCGGCGGCGGGTCGAACAGAGTGGCCAGCAGCCACAGGTGCAGTGTGGGCGTGAGCAGCAGGGCGGCGAACGGGTTGATCAGCCACAGTGCCAGCAGCGCCAAGGCGAGCGCCAGCCCGACGACGACGGGCGCGCCCGCCGCGGACACCTGACCATCGGCCGGGCGAAGGCGGGCGGCCATCGCCCGGAGCCCGACCCAGGCCAGGGCGACCGCGCCGAGCACCACCAACAGCACCGCCCAGGCGGCGGCGTCGAGTGGGAACCGCGCCGGGTCCACCGGCGCGCCGGGCGGCTCGGGTGTCGCGCCGGCCAGCGAGAGGGCGTACGCCAGGCCGAGGCCCAGGGCGAAGGCGCCCGCGGCCGCTCCCAGCCAGGCAGCCCACGGCAGCAGCGCGACCCGCCGCCTGCGGGCGCGCGCGAACGCGTCCACCGTGGCGGCCAGGCCCGGAGCGATGAGGGTGATGGCCAGCAGCGAGAGCACCCACCCGGGCATCACCTGGCTCACCGCGGTCACATACGCACCCGGCTCCCCGTCGGGGGCGCCGCCGCGGTCGAGGGCGTCGAGCACCCTGAAGGCCGCCCGGCCCAGGCCGCCGATGCGGTCCTCGTCGACCTGGTCGACCGTGGACCCCGCGGTGTCCGCCAGCTCGCCGCCCCCGGCGATGCGCACGGCATCGAAGCCGGCGTCGATGAGCGGCCCCTGCGAGCCCACGCCCACCGGGAACGCCAACCGCGCGAGCTGGCCCGCCGGGCTCGGCGACTCCGCCACCCGCTCCACCTCCTCGCGCAGCGCGTCGGCCACCGTGCGCTGCAGCCCGAGGCTCGCGCGGTCGGTGCCGTTGGACCAGCCCACCACCGCCGGCGCCTCCGACGAGGGAGCGCCGAGGCCGGAGAGCACCAGCACTCCGTCCACCAGCTCGGGGTTCGGGAGTCGCTCGGCGAGCCGGCGGGTGCCCACCTCGCCCAGCGCGGACCCGTCGACGGAGGCCAGCACGATCGTGCGCTCGGACGGGCGACCCTCGAACACGCGTGCCAGCTCGATCAGGGCAGCCGTGTCGGCGGCGCTGCCGCCGGCGTCGGGAACGCCCGACGCGTCGCGGGCGGCCACCACCAGCACCTGCCGCCGGGTGCTGCCCGCGCGCCGGCCGATCACGTTCTCCAGGTCCAAGCCGTCGCTCTGGAAGCGGTCCACCTCGATGCTGAACCCCCGCGACCGGAACGCCTCCACCGTGACCCGGGCGGCCTCGCGGTCGCCCGCGGTGCCGGCGCGGCGGTCCTCCCCGGCGCCCACGATCGCCCGCGTGGTGGCCACGGCCTCGGCGCCGCCGAACACCACATCGCCGGGCAGGCCCTGCGGGAGCGGCCGGGGACGGCTCTCGAGCGAGAACATCACGAGCACCACCGCGAGCAGGGCCGGCACGAAGGCCGCCCTGTAGATCCGCGGCTCGATCACACTCGCAACCTACAATCTGAGGTAGTTGCCACCCCCTGGGCGCCGGCGGGCGGCGCTCGGCCGGCGGCGCACTCACCTTGGCTACCCAGGCCCCGCGCATCCTTTTGGTGGACGACGAGCAGTCGGTCCAGACGCTGCTCGCCTATCCGCTGCGCAAGGAGGGCTATGAGGTCGTGTCGGCCCTGGACGGCCGGGAGGCGCTGGCGCGCCTGCGTGAGCACTCCTTCGACCTGGTCGTCCTGGACCTGATGCTGCCCCACGTCGACGGCTTCGAGGTCTGCCGCCAGGTCCGCGCCCGCAGCTCGGTGCCGATCATCATGCTCACGGCCCGGGCCGAGGAGATCGACAAGGTGCTGGGGCTGGAGCTCGGGGCCGACGACTACATCACCAAGCCCTTCTCGGTGCGCGAGTTCCGCAGCCGGGTGAAGGCCGTGCTCCGGCGCGCCGCACTGTCGCGCCCGGACGAGGCGCTCGAGGAGCCGCTGGAGAACGGTGACCTGCGGATCGACTTCGAGCGGCGCACGGTGAGCAACGCCGGCCAGGAGGTGCGCCTGACCTACGTGGAGTTCGAGATCCTTGCCGCGCTGGCCCGCAACCCGGGCCGCGTCTACAACCGGATGGTCCTGCTGGAGCGCGTCTGGGGCGACGCCTCATACCGCGACCCGCGCACGGTCGACGTGCACATCCGCCACCTGCGCGAGAAGCTGGAGACCGAGCCCAAGCGGCCGGAGCTGATCCACACGGTCAGGGGCGTGGGCTACCGCTTCCGGGAGCGATGAGGCCGCGCAGGGCACGCTTCGGGTCGCTGCGCAACAAGCTCGCGCTGGTGTTCTTCGCGATCACCGCCGCAGCGTTCACGGTCATCTACTTCTACGTGGTTCCCCAGCTCGAGTCGAACCTGGAGGAGAGCAAGCTCGAGGAACTGGGGCGGGTGGCCCGGGGCGCCGAGCCGTCGCTGGAGTCGCTGATGGGCCGCCGCGACGTGACCGCGCGCGAGCTGGACGCACGGGTCCGGGCCGTGGCCGACGCCGCCGGCGCGCGGGTCACGCTGCTGGGGGTTCAGCGCTCGCGCGGCCCGGATCGGCGTATACGCGAACAGGCCCTGCGCTTCTACGTGATCACCGACTCGCGCGAGGACCCCCAGGCGCCGGAGAACGACGCGCTGGCCGCGCGGGCCATCGACACCGGTGAGCTGGCGCGGGGCCAGGGCACGCTCGACGGCGAGCGCCTGGGCGAGATCGCGCAGCCCCTCTCGCGCCAGGGCTCGGTGGACTGGGTGGCGCTGTACTCGCGCAGCTTCGACGACGTGGCCGAGACGGTGTCCTTCGTGCGCAGGCGGCTGCTGGCCGCCACCGGCGTTGCGCTCCTGCTGGCGCTCGCGGGCGGCTGGGCGGTGGCCCAGGCGCTGGCGCGGCGGGTGCGGCGGCTCGAGCAGGCGGCCGAGCAGGTGGCGGCGGGGCAGTTCATCGAGCCCCTGCCCGTGGACTCCAAGGACGAGCTGGGCGAGCTCACGCGCGCGTTCAACGAGATGCAGGTCCAGCTGCGCCGGGTCGACGTGGCGCGCAAGGAGTTCGTGGCCACCGCCTCGCACGAGCTGCGCACGCCGATCTTCTCGCTCGGCGGCTTCGTCGAGCTGCTGCAGGACGAGGAGCTCGACGAGGAGACGCGGCGCGAGTTCCTGGACACCATGGCCGAGCAGGTCGAGCGCCTCCAGAAGCTCGCGGTGGACCTGCTGGACCTCTCGCGCCTGGACGCGGGGTCGGTCGAGCTGGTCCGCGAGCCCGTGGACCTGTCCGAGCTGGCGCGCGCCATCGCGGGCGAGTTCAAGCCCGCGGTTGACCGCCACGCCACCGCTCTGGAGCTGCGCCTTCCGGCCCGGATCACGGCCCGCTGCGACCGCGAACGGGTGGCTCAGATCATGCGTATCCTGCTCGACAATGCGCTTCGCCACACCCCCGAGGGCACTCCCGTGACGGTCACGGCGGGGCGCGAGAACGGCGCGGCGCTGCTCACCGTGACCGACGAGGGCCCCGGCCTGCCCGACGACGGCCAGGTGTTCGACCGCTTCTACACCGGCGACGCCGCCCGCGGCGCCGGGCTGGGCCTGGCCATCGCGCAGGAGCTTGCCGAGCGAATGGACGGCACCCTGAGCGCGAACTCCCGCCAGGTGGGCACCGCGTTCACGCTCGAGTTGCCGGCGGCCCGCAGGTGAGGCGCGCGGCCGCGGCCGTCCTCCTCGCCGGCGTAGCTCTGGCGGGGTGCGACGGAGACGACGACTCCGGGGCGCCGGCCGCCACCTCGGATGCGCCCAAGGAGGTGCGCACCACCCGCGTGGAGGTCGTGGAGGGGATCGGGGCCAAGGGCGGCCTGGATGCCGCTCAGCTCTACGAGCGCCTGTCGCCCGGCGTGGTCACCGTGGTGTCGCGCTTCGACGGCGGGGCGCGGGCGCTCCTGCAACGAGGACGGCGGCGAGGGCGGCCAGGGCTCGGGCTTCGTGCTCGACGGCGACGGCTACGTGGCCACCAACGCGCATGTGGTCACCAGCGGCGAGCCGCCGGACAGCAAGCGCGCCAGGGAGGTCTACGTGGAGCTGTCCTCGGGCGATCGGGTGGAGGCGAAGATCGTGGGCGATGACCCCAACTCCGACGTTGCGCTGCTCAAGATCGACCCGGCCGGGCTCGAAGCTCACGCCGCTCGAACTGGGAAGCACCAAGGACCTGGTCGTGGGCGCCCCGGTGGCCGCCATCGGCAGCCCATTCGGCGAGCGCCAGTCGCTGTCGGTGGGCGTGATCTCCGCGCTCGACCGCACGATCGAGTCGCTCACCGCATTCCAGATCGGCAACGCCATCCAGACCGACGCAGCCATCAACCCCGGCAACTCCGGTGGGCCGCTGCTGAGCGCGCGCGGGCGGGTGCTGGGCATCAACTCCCAGATCAAGTCCACCAGCGGCGGCGGCGAGGGCGTGGGCTTCGCCATCCCGGTGGACACCGTGCGCCGCTCGCTGCGCGACCTGCGCGCGGACGGCAAGGTCGACCCCGGCTACCTCGGCGTGACCTCCCAGCCGCTGTACCCGCAGCTGGCGCGGCGACTGGACCTGCCCGTTCAGAGCGGCGCCCTGATCGTGCGGGTGCAGGGAGACGGCCCGGCCGACAAGGCGGGGCTCGAGGCCGGCGACGACACGATCTCCTTCCAGGGCCAGGACGACATCCCGTCCGACGGCGACGTGGTGGTGGCCGTGGACGGGCGAAAGCTCACCCGGACCGCCGACCTGGCCGACCTGATCAGCGCGCGCGACGCGGGCGACGAGGTCAAGCTCGAAGTCCTGCGCGACGGCAAGCGCAGGGACGTGTCGGTCAAGCTCGCCGAGCGTCCCGACGAGCCGCCGAGCGAACGCTAGCCCCCGCCTGACCGGTGCGCGCCCTCGTCCGCGACCTCTCGCTGGCCCTGCGCGAGCAGGTGCTGCCCTCGCTGGGCTCGCACGCGGCGCGCGCCCACGACGCCGGGGCGGCCGCGGCGGGCGGCGACGTGACCTTTGCGATCGACGCCGAGGCCGAGGCGTTCCTGGAGGAATACCTGTCCGAGCACGCTCCCGGCGTGGCCTTCTACTCGGAGGACCGCGGCCTGGTGGAGCCGTCCGGCGGCGCGCGCTCGGTGCTGGTGGTGGACCCCATCGACGGCACACGTCCCGCGCTCGCCGGTCTGGAGTCGTGCTGCGTGTCCGTGGCCGCGGCGCCGCTCGACGGCGCGCCCACGATGGGCGACGTGACGGTGGCGTGCGTGGTCGAGATCCCGTCCGGCCAGGTGTTCCTGGCCGAGCGCGGGTCGGGCCTGGTCGAGGGTCCGCCCGTGATGCTGTCGGCCAACGCGCGGCTGGACCGGATGTTCTGGACCTACGGCTTCCGCGGCCGGCCTGCGCGCGCTCTCACCGAGGTCATCGCCGAGCTGCTCGACGAGTCGTCCGTGGGCGGCGGCACGTTCGACCTGGGATCGGCCGCCTTCGACATGACCCGCGTGGTCACGGGCCAGCTCGACGCCTACGTGGAGCCCGGCCCGCGGATGGTCGCCGACGTGCCCGGCATGCGCGCGGAGTTCGAGCGCGTGGGCGGCGGCGCGGTGCTCAACAACTCGCCGTATGACCTGGCCGCCGCGGCGCTCGTGCTGGACGAGGCCGGCGCCGTGGTCACGGACGCGTACGGGGCCTCGCTGGCGGCGCGGCCGCTGCTTGGATCGGGCGCGGAGTTCCAGATGTCGGTGGTGGCAGCGGCCAACTCGGAGCTCCATGCGGCGATCCTCAGCCGAATCGATGAAGGCATGGCCCGCCTTCTTGGGTAAGTTGCTCGCCGTGGACCCTGCCAGCCGAGACGTAACGCTCACCATCCCGGCCAAGGCCGGGTACCTCGTGCTGGCGCGCCTGGCGCTGTCCGCCGTGTGCCGGCTCACCCCCCTCGAGCCGGCTGAGGTGGCGGACCTCAAGCTCGCGGTCACCGAGGCGGCCAACGAGTTCGTGGACGAGTCGGCCCCCGACGACGTGGAAGAGGCGCGCGTGGACTTCGACTTCCGCCTGCACGAGGATCGGCTGGTGCTCGAGCTCAACGGCCCGCCGGGCACCCAGGCCGAGGCCGAGCAGGAGCTCAGCCGGGCCATCATCGAGGCAACGGTCGACGAGTCCACCTTCGGGCAGGGCCGCACCGTCCTGGTGAAGAAGATCTGATGCTCCAGCCCATCGCCGTCGGCCACAAGAGCCTGGCCGACTACACCCACGTGGCGGGCAAGCCGCTGATCGAGGAGATCCGCGAGCTGGCGTCGGAGCTCGAGGGCATGAAGGTGCTGCACCTGTCCGCCACCGCATTCGGCGGCGGCGTGTCGGAGATCCTCTACACGCTCGTCCCACTCATGAAGGACGTGGGGATCGACGCCGAGTGGCAGGTGATGCTGGGCCGCGAGGAGTTCTACAACGTCACGAAGCTGCTCCACAACGCGCTCCAGGGCAACCCGCAGGGACTGACGCCCGAGGAGTGGCAGGTGTTCGCGAAGTACAACGAGATGAACGCCAATGAGGTGGCGGGGGGCTGGGACGCCATCATCGTCCACGACCCCCAGCCCGCGGCGATCCACCAGCACGTGCCGGAGAAGTCGAAGAACTGGATCTGGCGCTGCCACATCGACCTCTCCACGCCCAACCCGACCGCGATCGAGCGCCTCGTGCCGCTCGTGCGCTCCTACGACGGCGCGGTGTTCCACCTGCAGGACTACGTGCCCGGCGGGATGGACGGCGCCCCCGTGCACATCTGCCCGCCTGCCATCGACCCGCTGTCGCCCAAGAACATGGCCTTCTCGCCCGAGGACGCGTCGTATGTGTGCGACCAGTTCGGAATCGACGTGGACCGCCCGCTGCTGTGCCAGGTGTCGCGGTTCGACCCCTGGAAGGACCCGATGGGCGTGATCGACGCCTACCGGCGGGTCAAGGAAGAGGTTCCCGAGGTGCAGCTGGCCCTGGTGGGCTCGATGGCCACCGACGACCCGGAGGGCTGGGAGTTCTTCAACGAGACGATGGCCTACGCCGACGGAGACCCGGACATCCACATCCTCAACAACCTGAACAACGTGGGCGCGATCGAGGTCAACGCGTTCCAGTCCCAGTCCGACGTGGTGATCCAGAAGTCCACCCGCGAGGGCTTCGGCCTGACGGTGTCGGAGGCGCTGTGGAAGGCGCGCCCGTTCATCGGCGGGGACGTGGGCGGGATCCCGCTGCAGGTGCGCGACGGAGAGACGGGCTACCTGGTGTCGTCGCCGGAGGAGTGCGCCGACCGCGCGCTGGGGATCCTGCGCGAGCCCGGCCTGGGCAAGTTCCTCGGGCGCGCCGGCAAGGAGCACGTGCGCCAGCATTTCCTGACACCCCGGCTTGCTCAGGGACTGGCTGCGTATCTTCAGAGACCTGCAATGAGCTCCGAGCCCCAACTCGTGCTGGTCTCGAACCGTGGCCCCGCGACCTTCGAGCGCCAGGAGGACGGGAGCCTTCAACCCAAGCGCGGCGGCGGCGGCCTCGTGACCGCGCTCACCGGCCTGGTCAACCACCGCGACGCCCTCTGGATCGCCTCCACGCTGTCCGACGAGGACGCCGAGGCGGCGGCCGAGCACGGGGGCAGCTTCGACTGCGAGCTCGACGGCACCACCTACCGGATCCGCCTGGTGGAGTCCGACGCCGAGGCCTACGAGCAGTTCTACAACGTGGTGGCCAACCCGATGCTGTGGTTCATCCAGCACTACCTCTGGGACCTGTCCAACGCGCCCGACATCCGCCAGTGGGAGGTCGACGCCTACGAGGACGGCTACTGCGCGGTGAACCGGGACCTGGCGAACGCCGTGCTTGAGGAGATCGACGGCGTCGAGCCGGCCGTGGTGATGCTCCACGACTACCACCTCTACGTCGCGCCGCGGTACATCCGCGAGGCCCGGCCTGACGTGTTCCTGCACCACTTCGTGCACATCCCGTGGACCCAGCCGGACGCCTGGCGGGTGCTCCCCCGCGACATCCGCGAGGACCTCTTCGAGGGCATCCTCGCCAACGACATCGTCGCCTTCCACACCCGTGCGTACAAGCGCAACTTCCTGCTCTGCTGCCGGGACCTGTTCGACCTCGACGTGGACGAGGAGGCCGGCATCGTGCGCATCGACGACCGCGAGGTCTGGGTCCGGGCCTACCCGCTCCCGATCTCGGCGGACACCTTCCGCCGCACCGCGCAGCGCGCCGCGGTGCACGAGTACGAGCGCGAGATCCTGCGCCGCCGGCGCGAGCACCTGATCCTCCGGGTCGACCGCGCCGACCTGTCGAAGAACGTGCTGCGCGGGTTCGCCGCCTTCGACCTGTTCCTCGAGCAGCACCCCGAGTTCCACGAGCACGTGACCTTCATCGCCCAGCTGATCCCGTCGCGCCAGGACGTGCCCCAGTACGCCGAGTACCTGGAGCGGATCGAGGCGCTCGTGGCCGTCGTCAACCACCGCCACGGCACGACCGACTGGATGCCGATCGACCTGCGCCTGCGCGAGAACCTGGAGGAGGCGATCGCCTCCTACAAGCACTACGACCTGCTGATGGTCAACGCGATGTTCGACGGCATGAACCTGATCGCCAAGGAGGGGCCGCTCGTGAACGAGCGCCACGGCGTGTCGCTGCTGTCCGAGAACACGGGCGCCCACGAGGAGCTGGCGGAGTTCGCGCTGTCGGTCAACCCGTTCGACGTGCAGGAGCAGGCGGACGCGATCCACCGGGCGCTGACGATGTCCGCCGACGAGCGCTCCTGGCGCGCGGAGGGCCTGAAGCGCGTGATCTCGGCCCGCGACCCGGGCGACTGGGTGGACGACCAGCTGGCCGATATCGAGGCCAAGCGCCGCGGTCGGGCGCCTGCCGTACCCTAAAGGGGCGCAACCTGAGCGGACGGGTGGTGTTGAAGGATTTTCAGCTCGTCCCCGAAGAAACGTAGGTAATGGCTCTTCGCTCCACACTCGCGGTCCTCGCCGTGCTCGCGATCCCGTCGCAGGCCGGCGCCGCCGTGCCCGACACCAAGATCACCAAGTTCCGCAGCGGGCCGCTGATCGGAATCGCCGACAACCGCCCGGAGACACTCGTCGACAGGCGCTTCCAGGCGTCCGGCATCAAGCGCATGCGCGTCCAGGTGCCTTACGACGCGATCACCAACGGCGGCCTTCGCCGGGACATCCTCGACGCGTGGTTCCAGCGCGCGCAGTTCCAGGGCATCGAGCCGCTCGTGTCGTTCTATCGCTCGGAGCGCGGCAAGCGCCGCATCCCGAGCGTCGCCAGCTTCCGCGGCCACTTCCGGCGCTTCCGCATTCGCTACCCATGGGTCAAGCTGTTCTCGACCTGGAACGAGGCCAACTTCGCCGACGCCCAGCCCACCGGCCGCTACCCCAAGCGGACGGCGCAGTTCTACCGGATGCTCCGCAAGGAGTGCGCGGTGGGCCGCTGCACGGTGCTCGCGGCGGACTTCCGCTCCGACGGCAGCAAGAAGTCGGCCAAGTGGCTGAAGACCTTCAAGCGCCACATGGGCGGCGGCACTCACCGGTGGGGGCTGGTCTCCCACCCCGACGTGACCCGCCGCAGCACCAAGCAGACGCGCTGGTTCCTCAAGAACACGCGCGGGCCCGTGTGGGCCACCGAGGCGGGCGCCGTGAACTTCTTCGGCCGCGGCGTGAAGCCCTCGATCTCGCGTCAGACGAAGTCGATGCGGTTCCTCATGGGCGAGTACCCACGCGTCTCGCGCCGCCTGCAGCGGATCTACGTCTACCACTGGCGGGCGGTCAAGGGCAACCGGCTGTGGGACTCCGGGCTGCAGTCCATCAGCGGCAAGCGCCGCCCGGCGTACTACGTGTTCTTCCGGGCGATCGGAAAGCAGGCGCCGTAACGGCGGTTGCCGGTCGTCGGCCCCTAGCCCTGCGGGGCTGGGTCTGGGTCGGGCGTGAACTCGCCCGTGCGGGGCCGCCACCGCGTTCGCGAGCGGACACGGGATCTTCCTGACGGGACCGGCGGGCGCGGGGCCGCGCTTGCCCGTGGGGCGCGACTCGCCGTGCGGGGGTGCGCGCGGTGGGGGCTCGGCGGGCTGCGTCGCTCCCGGCGGGCTCGCGGCAAGGGCTCTGGCGGCGCGGAGGGCGGCGCAGTCGCGCCCGCGGGGGGATCGACCGCGATCGGCGAGGGCACGGCCGGCTCGGGCCGGGCTGCAGGGCGCGATCCGCAGGCACGCGGTCCCACCGCTATCAGCAGCGCCGCGGCAAGCAGCGCGCACAGCCGCGCGACGTTGCCCCAGCGCACCCGTGAGAGCACTCCGCCGCCCCCTGTCTGGCGCCAGCCGGCCACGCTTGGCCGAGGCGCGCCCCGGCCGGGACTCGCCCCCCCACTGCTATCGTGCCGCGGCCGATGGCACAGCTATATGACCTCATGCTGCTGGTCGACGCCAGCGCCCCGGAGGAACGCCGCACGGCCGTGGTCTCCGAGGTCGAGGGCCTCCTCGAGGGCGGCGGCACGATCGTGGGCCGCCACGACTGGGGTAGCCGCCGCATCGCCTACGAGATCGACCACAGGCCCGAGGCCGCCTACCACCTGTTCCAGTTCGAGGCCGAGCCCGAGCTGCTGGATCGCCTGAACCACTCGCTCCGGATCATGGATGGGGTGCTGCGGTTCCGCATCATCCGCCAGCCCCCGGGCTCGCCGCCGGTGCCGCCAAGCCCCGAGCCACCCCGCGCGCGCCGCGACGAGGAGCCCGACGGGCGCGTGGCAGCCCGCGCCGCGGCCGACGCGCCTGCCGACGAGCCGGCCGAGAGCCCCGCCGAGGACGAGGCCGCTCCGGCGGCCGCCGCCTCCGAGCCGGCCGCGGACTGAGGCGCCCGGCGCCGCCGGCGCCGCTCGAGCACCCTCACCGTCCCTTTCGTCACAGCCCGGCGAAAAGCCGCCCACATTCCTGCAACTTCGCGTCAGGTCCCTCCCATGGGCGCCGACCCCATGGGTACTCTCGATCACCAAGCTTCAAGGACTTCCGAGCCCGAGAGAAGGAGCATCTGCAATGGCAGCCACGAACATCAACAGGGTCGTCCTGACGGGCAACCTCACGCGCGACCCCGAGCTTCGCAGCACCCCCAGCGGCACTCCCGTCTGCTCGCTGCGGGTGGCCTGCAACACCCGCCGAAAGGACGCCTCCGGCGAGTGGGTCGACAAGCCCAACTACTTCGACGTCACGGTCTGGGGCGCCCAGGGCGAGAACTGCTCGCAGTACCTGTCCAAGGGCCGCCCGGTGGCGGTCGACGGCCGCCTCGAGTGGCGCGAGTGGCAGGACAAGGAGGGCAACAAGCGCCAGTCGGTCGACATCATCGCCGACTCGGTGCAGTTCCTCGGCTCGCGTGACAGCGAGGGCGGCGGCAACGGGTCGCGCTTCACGCCCCAGAGCGACGTGCCGGCGGACACCGCCGACTTCCAGCCCGCGCCCACCGGCGGTGGTGGCGGCGGCGGTAACCCGGACGACGACATCCCGTTCTGAGGCGCGTGCCCTCGGAAGCCACCAGCTGAGTCGCCCCGCGGGCGTTCTCACACCTGTCCGGACGAGCTCGCGGGAGAGGTACGGCCGCATGGGCCACTCGCTAGAGTCCGCCGCTCCGCGGCCGCCCCTACGGGTCGCGGGCAGATCCCATGGCACAGGCAATCCTGCTTCAAGCGGTAGACACGCTGGGCGAGCGCGGCGACGTGATCGACGTCTCCGCCGGGCTACCTGCGCAACTTCCTGGTGCCGCGCAAGCTGGCCCAGCCGGCCACGGACGCGGCGCTGGCGGACGCCCAGCGGCGGGCGGATGCGGCAGAGCGGGCTGCAACCGAGCAGGCGGAGAGGGCCGAGGAGAATGCCGGCCTGCTGCGCAAGACGGTGCTCACCATCGCGCACCAGGCGGGCGACGACGGCAGGCTGTTCGGCTCGGTCACCGCGCAGGAGATCGCGGACGCCGTGCGCCAGGCCCGTGGCGTCAAGCTCGACAAGCGGCGGATCCAGCTCGCGGAGCCCATCAAGACCACGGGCACGCACATGGTCACGGTCGAGGTCGCCGACGGCGTCACGGCCGAGGTCAAGACCATCGTCACCTCCGAATAGAACGGCGGGTCCGGCCGGCCGCCGGGCTGCGTCCTCGGTCGGGGCACTGGCAATGCCATAGCTCCCTCCCTGCGTCCTTGCCCGGCGGCCCCCGGACCTCGCCGTTTGGGCGGCAACCTCAGCGGAAGGATCGGCGTGGCCGTCGCGACTGAGGTGAGCGGCAGCGTGCCGCCCCAGAACGACGAGGCCGAGGTCGCCGTGCTGGGCACGATCCTCATGACCGAGCAGGCGCTCGATCAGATCCTGATCGACCTTCACCTCGAGGCGGAGGACTTCTACCGCCCGCGCCACCAGCTCATCTTCAGGTCGATGGTCCGGCTCAAGCAGAAGGCCGAGCCCGAGGCCATCGACGCGATCACGGTCACCGACGACCTCAAGCGCGAGAACGAGCTCGAGGAGGCCGGCGGCCAGAGCTACGTGCACGCGCTCCCCACGCTCGTGCCGTCGGTCCACGCGGTGCGCGACTACGCGAAGATCGTCCGCGAGCACTCGATCCTGCGCAAGCTGCTGGCGGCCGCGCGCGAGATCCAGGAGCGCGTGACCACCGAGGGCGGCGACCCGCTGGCGCTGGTCGAGCAGGCCGAGCAGGCCATCTTCCGGGCGGGCCACAACGAGGACTCCAGCCGCCTGCGCTCGATCGAGGACGTCCTGCACGACGAGCTGGACAAGCTCGAGCGCCTCTCGAAGGAGGGCACGAGCCTCACGGGCACCCCCTCCGGGTTCAAGGACCTGGACGAAATCACCGGCGGCTTCCAGCCCGGCAACCTGATCGTGCTGGCTGCCAGGCCGGCGATGGGCAAATCGGCCATGGCCACCAACATGGCCGAGAACGCCTCGGTCGACCACGGCAAGGCGGTGGCGCTGTTCTCGCTCGAGATGTCCGAGGGAGAGCTGGCGCAGCGGTTCATCGCCTCGCGAGCCAAGATCAACGGCGACTCGCTGCGCAAGGGGCGGGTCAAGTCCGAGCAGTGGCCCAAGGTGCTCGCCGCCACCGAGAAGCTCACCCGGGCGCCCCTGTTCGTCGACGACTCGAGCGACCTCGGCGTGCTCGAGCTGCGGGCCAAGGCGCGCCGGCTGCACAACCAGCACCCGCTGGGGCTGCTGATCGTGGACTACCTCCAGCTCATGCGGCCCGAGGACCCGCGCGACGGGCGCGTCGAGCAGGTGGGCAAGATCAGCCGCGGGCTCAAGATCCTCGCCCGCGAGCTGCACATCCCCGTGATCGCGATCTCCCAGCTGTCGCGCGCCGTCGAGGCGCGGCCCGACAAGCGCCCGATGATGGCCGACCTGCGGGAGAGCGGGAACATCGAGCAGGACGCCGACCTGGTCATGTTCGTCTTCCGCGACGAGTACTACACCAAGGAGGCGTCCGAGAAGCCCGGCATCGGCGAGATCATCATCGGCAAGCACCGCAACGGGCCGGTCGGCTCCGTGGACCTGACCTTCCTCGACCGCTACCCCAAGTTCGTGAGCATCGCGCGCGAGCGCGAGACCGCCGCGATCGCCGGCGCCGGGGTGGGCTGAGGTGCTCCGTCCCGTCCCCGACCCCCGCGAGGAGCCCAAGGCCGGCCCGTCGTGCCCCATCGGCGTGTGCGACGGCAGCGGGTGGATCCTCCGCGACGACGACACCGCCGAGCCCTGCGAGTGCCGCGAGCGGATGATCGGGCGGGCCGTGAGCCGGGGCATGGGCACCGGTGTGCCCAAGCGCTTCCGGGGGGTCTCGCTCGAGCGCAAGCCCATCTGCGACCTTCACCCGTCGCTGCTGCGGCATGTGCGGGGGTTCGTCCGCGGGATCGACGAGAACCTCGATGCCGGCCGCGGACTGTGGTTCGGTGGCGACGTCGGCACCGGCAAGACCTCGCTGGCCATGCTCGTCGCCCTGGCGGCCGAAGGCGCCGGGCGCTCCGTGGCCATCTACCCGGTCACCCGCCTGCTGGCCGAGATCAAGGACACCTACGACAGCCAGAGCGGGGGCTCATACATGCGGCTGTTCCGGCGCCTGTGCTCCGTCGACCTGCTCCAGCTCGACGACCTGGGCGCCGAGAAGCGCACCGAGTGGGTGCTGGAGCAGCTCTACGCCATCGTCAACGAGCGCTGGCAGGACCAGCGCTCGATCGTGATCACCACCAACATCACCGATCTCGACGAGCTGCGCGACCAGGTGGGCGCGCGCACGGTTTCGCGGCTGGTCGAGATCTGCGGGGACCCGCTGCCGATCATGGGCCCGGACCTGCGCGTGACGGCGGGCGGCTAGCCGCTCCGCTCCTACACTGCTGTCGTCATGCCGGGACTGGTGATAGTGGGCGCCCAATGGGGCGACGAGGGCAAGGGGAAGGTCGTGGACCTGATCGCCGAGCAGGCCGACGCCGTCATCCGCTTCCAGGGCGGCAACAACGCCGGGCACACGATCGTCCGCGACGGCGAGACCTTCAAGTTCCACCTGATTCCCTCGGGGATCCTGTACCCCGGGAAGCTGTGCGTGGTGGGCAACGGCGTGGTGGTGGACCCCCGCGTGCTCACCGACGAGATCGAGTCTCTGAAGCGGCGCGGCGTGGACCTGAGCGGCCTGCGGGTGTCGGCCAACGCACACCTGATCATGCCCTACCACCTGCTGCTTGACCGGGCGGGAGAGGCCAAGCTCGGCAAGCGCGAAATCGGCACCACCAAGCGCGGGATTGGACCCGCATACTCCGACAAGGCGGCGCGGCTGGGGATCCGCATGCAGGACCTGCTGGACGAGACGATCCTCAAGCAGAAGATCACCGCGGCCCTGGAGCCAAAGCGGGGGCTGCTGCGGGAGTTCCCCAAGGACCACACCATCGACCTGCACCAGATGACCGAGGACTACCGCGCATTCGGCGACCGCCTGGCGCCGTACATCGCCGACACGCCCCCGATCGCGTGGAAGGCGCTGGACGAGGGCCGGCTGGTGGTGTTCGAGGGCGCGCAGGGAACCCTCCTCGACATCGACCACGGCACCTATCCCTTCGTGACCTCATCCAACCCGGTCGCTGGCGCGGCCTGCGTCGGCGCCGGCGTGGGGCCCAAGTCGATCGACGACGTGTGGGGGATCTCCAAGGCCTACTGCACCCGGGTAGGCGCCGGGCCGTTTCCCACCGAGCTGCACGACGAGGTCGGGGAGCGCATCCGTCAGGCCGGCTCCGAGTTCGGCACCACCACGGGCCGCGCCCGGCGAACGGGCTGGCTGGACCTGGTGGCGCTGCGCTACGCCGTCCGGGTGAACGGCCTCACCGGGCTCGTCCTCACCAAGCTCGACGTGCTGACCGGCATCGATCCCCTGCCGGTGGCCACCCGCTACACCGGCCCCGAGGGCGCCAGCTTCGACGAGTTCCCCTACCACCAGTCGGTTCTGCACAAGGCGCGCGGCGAGCTCGTGGAGCTGCCCGGCTGGCACGAGGACATCACCGGGGTGCGCGACATGGGCGACCTGCCCGCCAACGCTCGCGCCTACCTGGACTTCATCGAGGAGCAGCTGGGCGTGCCGGTGGTGATGGCGGGCGTGGGACCCGCCCGCGACGAGATGATCTGGACCGACGCCGCCGAGCGGCTCAAGCCCGCCGCGGCGTGATCAGGCGCGCACGACGTGAGTCTTCACGAGCATGTCGTGGAGGGCGCGGTTCTGGTCGTCCCACAGCGGCCATAGGAAGTTGACCAGCGTCGGGATCGAGGCGAAGAAGCCGCCGACGAACCAGAACAGCAGGCCCTTTACCACGAACTCCCGCACGAACCCCGCGGCCAGGTCGAACGGCTGGCCGGTGTCGCGCACAACCCTGATGCCGACCACCTGCTTGCCCCAGGTCTGCCCGTTGCGCTCCCCTCCGCGCGCCATCAGCACGGGCGCGTAGAACAGGGAGGCCACCAGGTAGGCCAGGATGCTGATCACGCCCACCACGATTCCCGCCACGTCGCTGCTCAGCGCCACCGCCACGACCACGATGATGAGGACGAGGGTGGGGATCAGGAGGATCAGGATGTCCACGATCAGCGCACCCGCACGCGCGCCCCATCCCGCCAGCTGGCCCGGGGGGCGGTAGCCCTGCTGCGCGACCGGCGCGTTCCACCCGCCGGGGGGCTCGGAGACGCCCTGCCCGGGCACCTCGGGCCCGGCGGGCGCCTGCGGAGCGGGCGGCGTGCCGGGCGCCGGGCTCTGCGGAGCGGGCGCGGGCGGCGTGCCCGGAGCCGGGCTCTGGGGGCCGGGCGGAGGAGGTGGCGGTCCCGGCGCGGGGCTCTGGGGGCCGGCCGGAGGTGGGCCCTCCCCTCCCCCCGGGCGCGGACTCTGGGGGCCTGAGCCGGATTCCATTGGCGGGACTCTAGTGCGCCGCGGCGGACGGCTCGTGCTCGAGCACCACCTGCTCGCCGCGGCGCAGGAACCGCGTGGCCAGCGCCACTGCGGCCAGCAGCGCGGTGACCGCCAGCGCGATCTGCACGCTCACGATCCCCTCCTCGGACCAGTACACGTCGTCGAGCTCCAGCAGCAGGGCCGACTCGTCCAGCGTGAGGCCCATGCCGGCCCCGAACGGGATGGCCAGCAGCGGCTCGATCGCCTCGTCGCGGGTCACGATCGCGGCCGCGCCGGTCACGAACGCCAGGACGATCCCCGGCACGAAATGGTGGATGTGGCGGCGGCCGAGCCGCACGTTGCGAAACGGCCCGACGCTGGTCCTGCGCCTGCAGCAGCGTGCTGATCATCCGCGCCGCGACGAACGCGGTGACGAACGACGTGAGCAGGTTGAACATCGCGTTCTCGCGCGTCGAGACCTCGCGGTAGCCCGTGCGTGCCACCTCGGCCGTCTCGGCGGCTGCCTCGGCCGCGGCGAGCAGCGGGTCGTCCGCTTCGCCCGGCAGGTCGGCCGACCGCCGCGGCGCCACACGCGGCCGAACTCCACGGCCAGGACCGCGCCGGTGGCCGCGGTGGCCACGAGCATGAGCCCCACGGTACGCCGGTCCTCCAGCAGCCCGCGGGGCCGGGCCCGGCGCAGCCTCACCGCCAGCGCTCGAGCAGGTCCTCGTCCGGCACCTCGCGCACCTCCCGCGCGGGCACGCCCATGACCACGGCTCGCGGCGCCACGTCGCGACACCACCACCGCGCCGGCGGCCACGAAGGCCTCCTCGCCGACCTCGACGCCCGGCGCCAGCACGGCGCCGCCGCCCACCCGGCAGGCCCGCCGCAGGGTCGCGCCGCGCAGCTCGCGCTCGGCGCCGTGGCGGCCCATCGTGTTGTCGTTGGTGAGCGTGACCCCCGGCGCCACGAAGACGTCGTCCTCGACCACCGAGAAGGCCGTGAGGTAGCAGCCTGTCTGGATCTTCACGCGCGCGCCGATCACCACGTCGTTGTCCACCGCCGAGCCGCGGCCGACCACCGTGCGCTCGCCCACCCGCGCGCGCTCGCGCACGTGGGCCTGGTCGCCCACCACGGCCCCCTCGCCGATCGTCGCGCCGGCCAGCACCACGGCTCCGGCGCAGATGGTGGCCCCGGCGCCCACGGTGGCCGGCTCCGGCTCCGTGGCGTCGGCCCGCGAGGCGGGGCCGAGCGCCACCGGCTTGCCGATGACCGCGCCGTCCTGGATCCGCACCTCGCCGCCGATCACGCGTGCCGTCGTGCACCACCACGTTGCCGCCGATCTCGACGGTCGGCGGTAGCTCCACCCCCTCCCCGAGCAGCAGTCCGGGAGCGCGGTCAGACGGCCTGAGCACGGCGGCTTCCGTCGAGCGAGCGCTGCAGCTCCTCGAGCACGCGCACCACGCGCAGGCCGCTCTCGCCGTCGGAGCGCGGCGGCTGGCGCCGTCGCGGACGCAGTCCACGAAGTGCTCGCACTCGATTCGCAGCGGCTCGTCGTTGGGCACGCGCGGGCTCCAGACGTCGCCCGAGCGGGCGATGTACTCGCCGTAGGAGCTGAAGTCCTCGTCGAAGCCCTTGTCGTAGACCGTGAGCTTGCGCTCGACCTCCATGTCGTCGAACGTGGCCATCTTGCTTCGACCCCACGACCGTGAAGCGGCGCTCCTTGTGCGGGTCGAGCCACGAGAGGTGCAGGTGCGCGGCCAGGCCGGAGGGGAAGCGCAGGTAGCAGAACACCACGTCCTCGACGCCCGGCGCGCATGTAGGACTCGCCGACGCGCCGTGCACTCGGAGGGCTCCTCCCCGGCCAGCCTGCAGCACCACCGACACGTCGTGCGCGCCGAGGCTCCAGAGCGCGTTCTCCTCGGCGCGCAGCTTGCCGAGGTTCAGGCGGTTGCCGTAGATGTAGTGGATGTCGCCGAGCTCGCCCGCCGCGGCGATCTCGCCGCAGCTGCTCGAGGCCCGGGTGGTACTCGAGCAGGTGGCCGACCATCAGCACGCGGCCGGCCTCCGCGGCGGCGGCCACCACGCGCTCGGCGTCGGCCGCGGACTGGGCCAGCGGCTTCTCCACGAAGCAGTGCTTGCCGGCCGCCAGCACGCGCTCGGCGAGCTCGGCGTGGGTGGGCACCGGCGTGGCGACCACCACGGCGTCGAGCTCCGGGTCGTCCAGCAGCTCGTCGAGGTCGCCGGACGGTCGCGCGCGTCGGGGAAGGCGGGCGCCAGCCGCGCGACCGCGTCCGCCGAGCCGTCGCAGAGCCAGGCCAGCTCGGACTCCGGCAGGCGATCGAAGTTGCGCGCCAGGTTCGGGCCCCAGTAGCCGAGGCCCACGACCCCGACGCGGACCGCGGCGCCGGCGCTCACAGCCGCACCAGGTTGGGCGCCTCGATGCCGCGCGTGACCCCGCGGAAGTCGACCACGAGCGGCGCCTTCTCGAGCACCGCGCGCACGTCGAGCCCGGGGTGCGCGGTCACGATCACCGCGCAGTCGGCGCCCTCCAGCGCGGCATCGAGCGGCTCCGACTCGAGCTCGTGCTCCGGAAGCTCGGGCACGTGGTCGTCGTGGTAGACGAGCTCGGCGCCGCGCTCGGCGAGCATGGCGCATGATCTTGATGGCCGGCGACTCGCGCAGGTCGCCGACGCCCGGCTTGTAGGACACGCCGAGGATCGCGATCCGCGAGCCGCGGACGGGCTTCGAGTGGTCGTTGAGCGCGCGGGCGATCCGCTCCACGCAGAACTCGGGCATCCGCTGGTTGACCTCGCCCGCCAGCTCCACGAACTCGGTGGGCTGGCCGTACTCGCGCGCCTTCCACGAGAGGTAGAACGGGTCGACCGGCAGGCAGTGGCCGCCCATTCCGGGCCCCGGCTCGAAGCGCATGAAGCCGTAGGGCTTGGTGGCGGCCGCGTCGACCACCTCCCAGATGTCGATGCCCATGCGGTCGCACAGCATCGCCAGCTCGTTCACGAGCGCGATGTTCACCGAGCGGAAGACGTTCTCCAGCAGCTTGGACAGCTCGGCGGCCTCCGGGCTGGAGACCGCCACCAGCTCGTCGCACACCTGCTCGTACAGGGCCACGGCGCGCTCGAGGCACGCCGGCGTGAGCCCGCCCACGACCTTCGGCGTGGTGCGCAGCGTGTAGTCGGTGCGCCCCGGATCCACGCGCTCGGGCGAGAAGGCCACGTTGAAGTCGCGCCCGGCGGCCAGCCCGGACTCCTCCAGCAGCGGCACCAGCCGCTCGCGGGTGGTGCCCGGGTAGGTGGTGGACTCGAGCACCACCAGCTGGCCGCCTTGCGCAGCACCCCGGCCAGCGACCTGCCGGCCGCCACCAGCGCGCCCAGGTCCGGCTCGCGGTTGCGGGTGAGCGGCGTGGGAACCGCGATCAGCACCGCCTCGACCGCCGCGAGGTCCGTCGTAGCTCGAGCCGCTGACCTGCAGCCGATCGCCCGCGGCGGCGAGCCGCTCGGAGGTCACGTCCTCGATGTAGCTCTCGCCGCGCCCGATCGCGGCCACGCGGCGGCCGTCGGCGTCGACGCCGACCACGTCGTGCCCCTCCTCGGCGAACGCGATCGCCAGCGGCAGGCCGACGTATCCCAGGCCGACTACGCCTACCTTCATGGCTGCCTCGGGGCTCGCATCATGGCCGAGGAGTGTAGGCGGCGAGGACCGCGCCGATCCGCTGCGCCGCCTGTCCTCCGCCGTACAGCTCGGGTCGCTCGCCGCCCGGCGGCGGGGCGCTCAGCGCCGCCAGCGCCGCCTCTCGATCCAGGCCCACCAGCGTGTTCCACCCGGCGTCCACCGTCTCTGTCCACTCGGTGCGCTCGCGCAGGGTCACGCACGGCACGCCCAGCAGGTAGGCCTCCTTCTGGACGCCGCCCGAGTCGGTGAGGATCGCCCGCGCGTTCATGGCCAGCTTGGTGAAGTCCAGGTAGCCCAGGGGCGGCAGCACCAGCACCCCGGCGGCCGGGCGATCCAGGCGCTCGCGCAGGCCCGCGGCCTCCAGCCTGGCCGCGGTGCGGGGATGCAGCGGAAGCACGCAGGGCAGCGGGAGGTCCTCCAGCAGCTCCACCAGCAGCCGCAGGTTGTCCGGGTCGTCCACGGTGCCGGCCCGATGCGCCGTGGCCAGCAGGTACCCGGATGGCTCCAGGCCGTGCTGCTCGAGAACGATCGAGCGCTCCTGCGCCGGCTCGCGGAAGGCCAGCGACACGTCGGCCATCACGTCGCCGACCAGGTGCGACTCGCCGATGACCCCCTCGCGCTCCAGGTTGGTCATGGCCACCTCGGTCGAGCACAGCAGGAGATCGCTGGCGTGATCGGTGAGCACCCGGTTCAGCTCCTCCGGCATGGTGCGGTCGAAGGAGCGCATGCCGGCCTCGACGTGGGCCACGGGCACGCCGGCCTGGGCCGCCGCCAGGGCGCCGGCCAGGGTCGAGTTGGTGTCGCCGTAGACCAGCGCCAGGTCGGGCTGCGCGTCGGCAAGCTCGCCCTCCAGCAGCCCCAGGATCCGCGCCGTCTGCTGGGTGTTGGTGCCGCCGCCCGCCCCGAGCTGGCGATCGGGAGGCGGTACGCCCAACTCGTCGAAGAACACCCGCGACAGCTCGTCGTCGTAGTGCTGGCCCGTGTGCACGAGCAGCTCTTCGTGCTCGGAGCGCAGCACACGGGAGACGGCCGCCGCCTTCACGAACTGGGGGCGGTTGCCGATGACGGTCAAGATACGCATGGTGGGCGTGGGCAAGAAGCTATTGGGCGGCGCCGTCGGCGTGATGACGGTCGTGCGCGACATCGCCCGCCACGCGGCCTGGTACGTGCGCTACCAGGTCGACGGAACGGCCCGCGACGACGAGCCGACCGACCGCGACGCGCGCTAAGCGCGGGCGGCGCTTGGCTCGGGCGCCGGGCTGCGGTCGCCTGCCCGCTGCCCGCGCGCCAGCCGCGCGTTGAGCACCACCACGCCGCCGAGCACCAGAGCCCCGCCCGCCAGCTGGAGCGGGCCCAGCCGCTCGCCGAAGACGAGGAACGCGAGCACCACCGTGACCACGGGCTCCAGGGTGGACAGGATCGCGGCGGTGCTGGGGCCCACGCGCCGGAGGCCCGCGAAGAACAGCCCAACGGCGGCCACGGTCGAGACCGCCGCGATGCATGCCAGCCACCCCCAGCCCGCGGCGCTGACCTCCGCCGGGCGCAGCTCCCCGGCGAGTGCCGACCCGCCGGCGAGGGTCGCGGCGGCGGCGCTGCACACGATCGCCGACAGCAGGATGGCGGGCATTCGTTGAGCCACGCCCTCGCCGGCCAGGATGTAGGCGCTGTAGATCACCGCGGCAGCGAGGGCCAGTCCGACCCCCACCGGGTCCAGCGAGCCCGCGCCCGCGCCGCCCACCACCAGCACGAGCCCGGCTGAGGTCAGGGTCAGCGCGGCCACTCGCCGCCGGTCGGCGCGCTCTCGCCCGAGGGCGATCGCCGCGACCATGACGATCACCGGGAACGTGTAGAGGAGCAGCGACAGCAGGGATGCGTCGATGCGGTCGAGGGCCGTGAAGAACGCACCGGCCTGGGCCGCGTAGCCGATGGCCCCCAGGGCGACGGCGATGGCCAGATCGCGCCTGGGGAGCGACCGCAGGCGCCCGAGCGACCCGCCGGCCACCACCAGCAGCCAGAAGATCGCGGCGGCCAGCGCGAAGCGAACGGTCAGGAGCGTGCCCACGGTGGCCCCCTCCTCGTAGGCCAGCTTGCCGAAGACCGCCATCGCGCCGAAGCCCGCGGCGGACGCGAGGCAGAGGAGGGTGCCGGTGCGTGAGGCCATTGCGAGCATCCTGCCGAGTCCATACAGCAGAAGCGATGCCGATTCCTTACCAGTTTTCATTAGCATTGCTTGGCGATGCTCGATCTCCGCCGGCTGCGCCTGCTCCGCGAGCTGCACGAGCGCGGCACGATCGCCGCGGTGGCCGACGCGCTGCAGTTCACGCCCTCGGCGGTGTCGCAGCAGCTGGCGGTGCTGGAGCGCGAGGCGGGGGTGCGGCTGCTCGAGCGCGCGGGCCGCCGCGTGCGGCTCACGGACGCGGCGCTGGTGCTGGTGGACCACGCCCGCGCGCTGCTCGAACGGGCCGCGCTGGCCGAGGCGGATCTTGCGGCTGCCGCGGGGGAGGTGACAGGTCGCGGCCGCATCGCGGGCTTCCAGTCGGTGGCCCAGCGCCTGGCGATGCCGGCGATGGACACCCTCGCCGCCGACGCCCCCCGACTGCGGTGCGAGCTGGTGGAGGCCGAGCCCGAAGCGGCCCTGCCCGCCCTGGCCCTGGGCGACGTGGACCTCGTGCTGGGCGACGAGTGGCAGCACCAGCCGCGGGGCATGCCCGACGGCGTGGTCCGCCACGAGCTGTTCAGCGATCCGGTGCAGCTCGTCCTGCCGCCCGACCACCCGGTCACCCGGCGTCACGACGGTGCCGTGCCGCTGACCGAGCTGGCCGAGGAGGCCTGGACCACCGGCCACCCGGGGATGGGCTGGGAGGAGATGACCCGCGGCACCTGCCGTGCGCTCGGCGGCTTCGACCCCGACGTGCGCCACTGGGCCAACGACTCCGTGATCAGCGTCCTGCTGGTCGAGCGGGGCCTGGCCGTGACCATGCTCCCCGCCCTGCCTCTGTCCGGTCACACCGCCGGCGTGGCCGTCCGCCCGATCGCGGAGGGCCCTGTCACGCGCGCTATCTTCGCCGCCACCCGCGCCGCCGACGCCGAGCGGCCCTCGACCAGGGCGCTGCTGGCGGCCGTGCGAGATGCGGCCGAGGCGCTGCCGGACTATCCCTGGCTGCGCACGGCCCGCAGCTCCGAGTCCACGTAGGCGCGGAACGCCGCCGCAGCCTTGCGGGTGACCTCGCCGGCCTCCGGGAACTCGCGCTCCTCGATGGCGGAGATCGAGTGCACCTCGCGCGTCGTGGAGGCGATGAAGGCCTCGCCGGCCGCGAGCAGCTCGTCCGCGGTCACGGACCGCTCCTGCACCTCCACCAGCTCCAGCAGATGGGCCCTGGTGATGGAGGCCAGGATGTGGTCCTCCAGCGGGGGCGTGCACAGGACCCCGTCGGCGTCGACCCAGAACAGGGACGAGGTGGGGGCCTCGAGCACCCGGCCGTGGGGCGTGACCAGGAGCGCCTCGTCGAAGCCGCGCTCGCGGGCGATCCGGCTGCAGAGCATGTTGGCCGCGTACGACAGCGACTTCACGCCGTCCAGCACCCGCGTGGGCGCGTAGGTCACGAACGCCACCCGCAACCGCTCCGGCGGGGCTGGCAACGGCTCCGTGAGCAGGAGCCGCCGGCCGCCGCGGGTCAGGACGATGCGCAGGCAGCCGTCGAAGTCCTCGCCACCGCGGCGCTCGAGCAGGTCGGCGGCGTCGCGCTCGATCTCCGCCCGCGGGACGTCCTCGAGGCGGAGGTTGGCGGCCGACAGCGCCATCCGGTCGAGGTGCTCGCCGAGGAGGAACGGCACGCCGCCGTACACGCGCACGACCTCGAACGCCCCGTCGCCGCGCAGCAGCCCCTCGTCGACTACGGGGATCGAGGTCTCGGCGGCCGGGGCCACCACCCCGTCGAGGCTTGCGAGCTCGCTGGCCACGCGCCCTCTATATCACCCGTAGGCTGTGGCGACCGTGCCGGCGACCGCTCTCCCACCCGGCCCGCGCTACCCGCGCGCGCTGCAGACGCTGGGCTGGGGCGTGCGCCCGATGCCGTTCATGGAGCGCTGCCAGGAGCGCTACGGGGACATCTTCACGATGAAGGTCGCCCAGGAGGGGACGTGGATCTTCCTCGCCCACCCCGACCTCGTGCGCCAGGTGTTCACCGGCGACCCGCGGGTGCTGCACGCGGGCGAGGGCAACGAGATCCTGCTGCCGGTGCTGGGCCGCCACTCGGTGCTGCTGCTCGACGAGCAGCCCCACATGGCGCAGCGAAAGCTGCTGCTGCCGGCGTTCCACGGCGAGCGAATGCAGGGCTACGGCGACCTGATGCGCGAGATCGCCAGGCGCGAGATCGCCACGTGGCCGGCGGGTGAGCCGGTTGCGCTGCTTCCGCGGATGCAGGCGCTCACGCTCGAGGTGATCATGCGTACGGTGTTCGGGGTCGACGAGGGGCGGCGCCTGGACGAGCTGCGCTCCGCCCTGGAGCGCCTGACCAAGGTGACCACCCGGCCCACCACCATGGCCATCGCGGCCCTGCTGGGGCCGCGGCGGATCAGCCGCTTCAACCTCCTCCGGCACGAGCTGGCGCCCGTCGACCGCCCGCTGCTGGAGCACATCCGCGCCCGCCGCCATGCGCCGGATCTGGAGTCCAGCGACGACATCCTCTCGATGCTCCTGCTCGCCCGCCACGAGGACGGCGAGCCGATGAGCGATCGGGAGCTCCGCGACGAGCTGATGACGCTGCTGCTGGCCGGACACGAGACCACCGCCACGTCGCTGGCGTGGGCCTTCGAGCGGCTGGTGCGCCATCCGGAGAAGCTCGAGCGGCTTCGGGCCGAGGCGCTGGAGGGCGGCGAGGAGTACGCGGACGCCGTGGCGAAGGAGACACTGCGTCTGCGGCCGGTGCTGCCGCTGGTGGCCAGGACGCTCCAGGAGCCGATGGAGATCGGCGGCTACGAGATACCCGCCGGGATGACCCTGGCGCCCTGCATCCACCTGATCCACCGCCGGCCCGACGTCTACCCCGAGCCGCGCGCATTCCGTCCCGAGCGCTTCCTGGAGCAGCCGGCCGGCACCTACACCTGGATCCCGTTTGGCGGCGGCGTGCGGCGCTGCATCGGGGCGAGCTTCGCGCTGTTCGAGATGCGCCAGATCCTGCAGACGATCGCCACCGGCACGGACCTGGCGCCCGCCGAGACCAGCGGAGAGCGGGTCACGCGCCGGGCAATCACGCTGGTCCCGGCGCGGGGGGCGACCGTGGTGCCAGCATCTACAATCGCCTCCGGGTCCGCTTCACGCGGGCCCGTCGTATCGCAGGGCCGTTAGCTCAACTGGCAGAGCAGGAGACTCTTAATCTCAAGGTTGAAGGTTCGAGTCCTTCACGGCCCATCCTCAGGCTTTCTCGTAGACGAGCGTGAGCACGCCTTCTGACCCGACCTGGTTCGCCTGGGCGAGCTTCCAGGTGGACTTGTCGGAGAAGTCGCCGAAGACCCGGTCGCCGGTTCCCAGCACCACGGGAAACACCATCAGCCGGATCACGTCCACGAGGTCGTGCTCGAGCAGGTCGTGCACCAGGCGCCGGCTGCCGGAGACCAGGATGTCGCCCTCGATCTCCTCCTTGAGCCTCGCGACCTGCCCCGGAACGTCTCCCGACCCGTCGATCACCGTGGTGTTGTTCCACTCGGGATCCTTGATCGTCGAGGACACCAGGTACTTGGGCATCTCGTTCATGCGCTTCGCGAACGCACCCATCTCGCCCCCATGCCTCGCGCTCGGGCCAGGCGCCGGCGAAGCTCTCGTAGGTGACCCGGCCGAGCAGCTGCGCCTCGGCGTCGGCGAGCTCCTCGAACTTGAACTTGCCGCCGTCGTCGCCGCGGTCGAAGTCGAACGTCCAGCCCTCGTACTTGAACTTCTCGCCTCCCGGCGCCTGCATGACGCCGTCCATCGAGACGAACTCGGTGACGGTGATGGTTCCCATGGCTCCTCCTGTTCGGCGTTGTCCGGATGCTCCACTATATTCAACCGTACAGTTGAATAAGGTTCGGTTAGCACCACCATGTCTGTCGACGAGCTCAGCAACACCTTCGCCGCCCTGGCCGACCCCACCCGGCGGGAGATCCTCACCCGGCTGGCCGAGGGCGCGGCCACCGTGAACGAGCTCGCCGAGCCGTTCCCGATCACGGTTCAGGCCGTCTCCAAGCACCTTAAGGTGCTCGAGCGGGCGGGTCTGATCACGCGCGGGCGGGAGGCGCGCCTGCGTCCCTCGCGCATCCGCGGCGACGCGCTCAGGGAGGCCACGGAGTGGCTGCACACCTACCACCGCTTCTGGGGCGATAGCTTCGACCGCATGGACGAGCGGCTGCGAGCGGGCGACGATGGCTGACGCACCGGCCCCGGGGTATGGGCTCCTGATCACCCGCGTCTTCGACGCGCCGCGGGAGCGGGTCTGGCTGGAGTGGACGACGGCCGAGGCCTTCGCCGACTGGTACGGGGGGCCGGCGGCCGAGGTGCCCGTCGAGTCGGTGTCGATGGACCTCCGGCCCGGCGGGGGATGGAGCGCAACCATGTTCGCCGGGCCCGACCGCCTCGAGATCCAATGGGAGGGCGAGTACGTGGAGGTGGTCGAGCCCGAGCGGCTGGCCTTCACCGTCACCGACGTGCCCGGCGAGCCCGAGCGCGACCTGGTCACGGTCGATCTCACGGACCTCGGCGACGGGCGCACCGAGATGCGGATGACCCAGACCGGCGGCTCCATGCCGGCCGCGGGCTACGAGCGCGCGAAGGAGGGCTGGGGCGGCTTCTTCGACCGGATGGCCGAGCGTCTCGCGGAAGCCGGTCGGGAGTCTCGGTAGCCTCTCGCCGCGCATGACCCGCTACGACTGGCTCATCTTCCTCCACGTGCTGGGCGCGTTCGCCACGATCGGCGCGCTCACGGCGCTCTGGGCGCTCGTGCTCGGCTCCCGCCCCGGGGTGGCCCTCCTGGGTCCCGAATCGGTGCGGCAGTTCGGGCAGGTGGGCGGCGGCCTCGTGGGGGTTGGGATGGTCCTGACGCTGCTGTTCGGGATCTGGCTGGCCATCGACCTCGACGGCTATGAGCTCTGGGACGCGTGGATCCTGACCTCGCTGGTCCTGTGGGCCATCGGCGGGTGGGCCGGAGGAAAGGCCGGACAAGCGTTCGAGCAGGACCCGGTGGCGGGCCGCAGCGCGGGCATCCGCTACCAGGCGATCAACAGCGTGGCCGTGCTCGTGATCCTGGCCCTGATGGTCTGGAAGCCCGGAGCGTGACTGTGCTCGCCGCGATCCGGCCCGACGAGATCAACCTGCCGCTGTTCGTGCACGTGCTCGGCGCGGCGGTACTCGTGGGCGCGCTGCTGGCAATCACCATCGTCACGGTGATCGCCCGGCGCGGCACCGCCGACGACCAGGTGGGCCCGTCCCGGTTCGTCTTGAAGACCCTCTTGGTGGGCGTCCTGCCTGCCTTCATCGTGATGCGAGTGGGTGCCCAGTGGCTCGAGGCCAAGGAGGACTACCCGGACGACTTCGACCCGTCGTGGCTGGTGGTCGGATGGATCACGGCCGACACGGGCGCCCTGCTGATCCTGATCTCCGTCGTGCTCTCGGTGATCGGTCTGCGCAAGCTGCGCGCCGGCGGCGGGCTTCGCCTCGGGCGCATCGTCGGGACGCTGAGCGTCGTGCTGCTCGCCGCCTACATCGTCGCCGTGTGGGCGATGACGGCCAAGCCCGGCTGATTCCGAGACCGGCGGCTACGCCGGCGAGTTCAGCGACTCGAGCGCGTCGTCGCGCGTGGCGTGGATCGGGAACACCCGGTCCAGGCCCGTGATCTCGAAGATCTTCGTGATGTTCTGGTCGGTGCAGACCAGCGCCAGCGCGCCGCCTGCGGGCCGGAGCCGCTTGACGCCGCCCACCAGCACGCCGAGCGTCGTGGAGTCGATGAACGTGGCATCGGAGAGATCGACCACGATCCGCTCCTTGCCCTGCTCGATCAACTCGACCATCCGCTCCTTGAACTCCGGCGCCGTGTAGAGGTCGATCTCGCCGCCGAGCTCGATCACGTGCGTCTTGGCGTCGATCTCCTCGTCCTTGATGTGGAAGTTCACGCTTCTCCTGTTCTCGCTGTATCTCCGCTTCCCTGCGGCGAAACTGTAGCGCCGAGCTAGGGCTGGGCGGTGGCGCCCTGGGCGGCGCCTTGCGCCTGCGGCGGTGTCTTGAGCTGCTTGACCTGCGCCCGGACCTCCGCGCGCTGGGCCCTGGGCGCCAAGTCGACGGCCTTCTGGCCCGCCAGGTCGGCCGTTCGGGTGTCCTTTGCCAGCGTCGCGTACTGCACCAGGGCCAGGTACCCGGCGCTGTCGTTCTCGGACTCCGCGATGACCCTGGCGGCCTCCTGGGCCGCCTTGGGCCTGTTCAGGGCCGTCGGGTCGAAGATCTGCAAGGCCACCCGCGCAAGGGAGGAGTCCACCCGCTCGGGCTCGAGCGCCAGGTAGGCCTGCCAGTTGTCGGCCGCCTTTCGCAGCTCGTCGCGCGCGTCGGCGGGGAAGCCGGTGTCCTGGTCCGAGGTCTGGGCCGTGGCCAGCTGGTAGTAGTCGCGCACCAGCTCCCGCCTGGCGGGCTCGCTCTGCGGGTTGGCGCTGACGCGCTCCTCGTTGCGGTCGATGCGCCTCTCGATTGTGCTGTTGCCGCTGTCGCCGCCGCCGCGCTCGGAGAACGCGTCGAAGAGCCCGCCCGAAACGTCGCCGCCGATGCCGAAGAACACGAGGCCGCCGCCCATCAGGATGGCCAGTCCCAGGTACACGACCTGCACCACGCGGCGGCGTTTGCCCTGGAGATCGAACAGCATGGACGGCCGGAGAGTAGCGGGGGCGCGGGCGCTAGCCGCCCTCGGCGCCCGCGGGCTCGGCGCCCGCTGACTCCGATGGCAACAGGTGTGCCGCCAGCACGATGCTGATCTCGTAGAGGACGATCAGCGGGATCATCTCGAGCACCAGCGTCACGGGGTCGATCGTGGGGAGGAACGCCGCCACGACGGCGATGACCAGGATCGCGTAGCGCCTGTTGCGGCGCAGCTTCTCGGGTGTGGTGATGCCCAGCCGGACGGCCGCGAGGATGGCCACCGGCACCTGGAAGCCGATGCCCATGGCGATCATCGTGAGGATCACGAAGCTGTAGTAGTCGCGCGCCCTGACCTGGGTGTTGAACTCGTCGCTGTTGAACGACAGCAGGAAGTCCGTGGCCGGCGGCAGCACGACGAAGTAGCAGAAGACGACGCCCGCGATGAACAGCACCGGCACCAGGAAAAGGAGCGGCTTGGCCACCGTGCGCTCCCGCGGGCTGAACGCCGGCAACACGAAGGCGTAGAACTGGTAGAGGATCACCGGCAGCGAGATCAGCAGCCCGAAGTAGCCGGCGTTGGTGAGGGTGGTGGTGAACGGCTCGGTGACCCCGAAGGTGATCGGCTCCGGCAGGTTCGACGGCAGCGGCCGGTTCACGATCTCGAGGATCAGGTGGTTCTGGGTGAAGCACAGCCCGGTGGCCACGAGCAGCGCTGCGATCGCGATGATGATCCGCGTGCGCAGCTCGTCGAGGTGATCGGTCAGCGTGAGCCGATCCTCGTGGTCGATGGGCTTGATGCGCGGCACGGGTCCGCGGCCTCCCTACGGCGTCGGGCGCGGAACGCCTAGGAGCTCTGCCCGGAAGCCGGCGTGGCCTCGGACTTCTCGGCGTGCACGGGCTCGGGCTTGGTCTCGGCGGCGGGCAGCTCGTGGTCGTCGTCCTTGCCGGTCACGGAGTCCTTGAACTCGCGCATGCCCTTGCCGAGCGAGCGGCCCAGGTCGGGCAGGCGCTTCGGGCCGAAGATCACCAGCACGATTACTAGAACGATCACGATTTCAAGCGGGCCGATGTTCGGCATGTGTACTCCTAGTCGGGGCGCGTTTCATGGTATCGCTGGAGCTTCTCCGCTCCCGCCGCCTCACTGGATCAGTTCTCGTTGTCGTCGGCGAAGTTCTTGTAGAAGCGGCTTGGGGTGGGCTCGGCCTGACCCTGGTACTTGCTGTGGGTCCGATCCGAGCCATAGGGGTTATCGACAGGCCCGTCCATCCGCATGAACGAGATCTGGCCGATCGGCATGGCCTCATAGATCGTGATGGGCAGGTTGGCCACGTTCGAGAGCTCGAGCGTGAGGTTCCCGGAGAAGCCGCTGTCCACGAATCCCGCGGTGGAGTGGATCAGCAGGCCCAGGCGCCCAAGCGAGCTCTTGCCCTCCAGGCGCGCCACCAGGTCGTCGGGCAGCGTCACACGCTCCAGCGTCTGGCCCAGCACGAACTCGCCCGGGTGCAGGATGAACGGCTCCCCGTCCGCGACCTCCACCAGCTCGGTCAGGTCCTCCATCGGCTGGCGCACGTCGATGTAGGGATAGCGCGCGTTGTGAAAGACGCGGAAGCGCCGGTCCACGCGAACGTCGACGCTGGCGGGCTGGACCAGGCCGGGGTCGAACGGGTCGATCGCGATCCGGCCCGCCTCGATCTCGGACCGGATGGTGCGGTCGCTCAGAACCACGGCCGGGGCAGTCTATTCGGGCGCCTGCAGAGATTTCTCAAGGCCTGGCCGCGGGTGCCGACAAGGGGGGTATGGAGCGGGAGCACGAGGGTTCCGAGCAGTACGTGAAGCGGGTCGTGCTACCCAGCGGCCGGACCATCGACGTGGTCCTGTTCCGCGACGGTGCCACCGGCAAGCAGGACCCCGGCGTGGTGCCGGAGCTGGAGCTGCCCCCCGCAGAGCTCGTCGAGGAGGACCAGGACCTTCACGTGTGCGTCAGCTGCAACTCCCCCCTGGTCTACCCGGTGGAATGGGACGAGGTTTCGGCCGAAGCCTGGCGAGTGACGCTGCGCTGCCCGGAGTGCGAGACCTTCCGCGACGGCGTGTTCGCGCAGGACACCGTCGACGCGTTCGACGAGGAGCTGGACGCGGGCTGCGAGATGCTCACGTCCGATCTGCGCCGCCTGGCCCGGGCCAACATGGCGGAGGACACCGACCGCTTCGCAGCCGCGCTGGCCGCCGGCGCGATCCTCCCTGAAGACTTCTAGGCGTTCCCCAGGCCCTCAGGCGTAGCGCTCGACCACGCCGTCCGCGACGAGGTCGAGCGCACGTCGCCTGCCGTCCGGCAGCTCCTCGATCGCGTCGAGGGCGGCCTTGGCCGCAGCCACGTGGCTCAGTGCGACCTCCCGCGCCACGTCGAGCGCCCCGGTGGCCGCGATCCGGTCGCAGACCGCCTCGGCACCCTCGGGCTCTCGCACCTCCGCGTGCAGATCGAGGGTCGCCAGCTCTGAGTCTCGCTCGCGGGCGAGGATGAGCGGCAGCGTCACGGTGCCATCGAGCAGGTCGGTGCCGCGGTGCTTGCCGGTGCGCTCCCTGGGGCCCGACACGTCGAGCACGTCGTCGAGGATCTGGAACGCCAGGCCGAGCCGCCGGCCGAAGCCCGCCAGGACCGCGCCGTCGCGGGGCGGGTGGCCGAGCACGGCGCCGAGGCTGCACGCGGCGGCGAAGAGGCTGGCCGTCTTGAGCTCGCAGCGTTGCAGGTAGCGCTGCTGGGTGACCGCGCTCGACCAGGCGTCCGCGCGCTGGATCAGCTCGCCGCGCGCGAGCTCCGACGACGCGCGCGACAGGTCGCGCACCGCCGCGGCGCTCCCGGTGCCCGCCAGCTCGGCGAAGGCCCGCGAGAACAGCAGGTCGCCGGTGGACGTTGCGGCCGCGCGGCCCCCGGTGGCGAACACCGTGGGGCGACCGCGTCGCAGCGGCGCAGCGTCCAGTACGTCGTCGTGCACGAGGGTGGCCATGTGCAGGAGCTCGACCGCCACGGCACCCGCCGCCAGGCCGGGCCCCGCTCCCCCGCACAGGAAGACCAGCACCGGGCGCAGTCGCTTTCCGCCGGCGTCCAGCGTGCCGGCCGCGTGACCCCCTAGCTCGGCGCCGTATCCGCTCGCGATCTCGCGCAGCCGCTCCTCGGCGCCGGCCAGGGAGCGGGCCAGCCCGGGGCCTCCCGCGTCCAGCACGGATGCCAGGGGAGCGGTGGCGCTCATCGCCCCTGCGGGACCGTGCCCGCATGGATGGCGATGATGCCGCCGGCGGTGAGCACCCAGCCCACGTCGACAAGGCCGGCGCGCACGAGCTCTGCCCCGAGCTCGCGGGGTCCGGGAAAGCGGCGGACCGAGCTGGGCAGATAGGTGTAGGCGTCGGCGTCCCCCGCCACGCGCCCGAGGGCGGGCACGAGGCGATCGAACCAGAGCCCGAAGAACCACGACAGCGGCGGTCGCTGCGGGGTGGTGATCTCCAGCACCACCACCCGCCCTCCGGGCCGCACGACTCGCGCCATCTCCTCCAGGCCCCGCGACAGGTCGTCGAAGTTGCGCGCCCCGAAGCCCACCGTGGCCGCCTGGAACTCCGCGTCCGCGAACGGGAGCTCCAGCGCGTTGCCCGCCTCGAAGCGGATCGAGGGCGCCTTGACCCGCGCCAGCTCCAGCATGGCCTCGGAGAAGTCCAGGCCCACCACCCGGCCGCCGGGCCCCACGCGGCGCGGCCAGCTCCACCGCCAGGTCGCCGGTGCCCGTCGCCACGTCGAGCGCCGAGTCGCCCGGTCCCAGGCGCGCCAGGTCCGCCGCGCGCCGGCGCCACCGGTGGTGCATGCCGGCGGTCATGACCGAGTTCATGCGGTCGTAGACGCCGGCGATGCGGTCGAACATCGCCCGCACCTGGGTCTCCGGCAGCGTCCCGCTGGGCGAGGCGGCCGTCATCGCTCCGCCTCCGGCCGGGCAGGCGCGCCAGCGGGCACGGCCACTACTCCTGCTTGCTCGCCGTCTCCTCCACCCGGTCCTTCTTCAGGGACGCGATGAAATCCACCATCTCGTCGAACTGCTCGGGCTTGGAGCGCTCGAGACTCGCGTAGGAGGGCATCGGAGAGGTGGGGTTGCGCAGCGTGCGCGCGATGGCGTCCTTGCCCAGGCGGTCGCCGATGTCGGTGAGGTTGGGGCCGAGCGTGTTGCCGTTCTCGCCGATCTTGTGGCAGCCGAGGCACCCGGAGGCGGCGGTGACCTGCTTGCCCTGCTCGTACTGCGAGGCCACCTCGATCTCGATCTCGCTCGGCGGCCCCGCGATGGCCCCGAGGACCGTGAGGTAGGCCATGGCGCCCACGGTGGCCGCCGCACCGATCATCGCCACCGGGCGCTTGAGCGGGTGGCGTTCGGGACTGCGGTCGTAGAACGGCAGCAGGATCAGCAGCATCAGGCAGATCGTGGGGATGCCGATGGTGGCCAGGAACACCAGCTCGGGCGGCTTGACGACCCGCAGCAGCTCGAACAGGAAGAAGAAGTACCACTCCGGCCGGGGCGAGTACGTGGTGGTCGTGGGGTCGGCCTTGGGGCCCAGCTCGGCGCCGAACAGGATGGCCATCAGGATGATCACGCCGAGCGTGATGGCCGCCATGGCGCTGTCCTTGAAGACCGCGTAGGGGAAGAACGGCTTGCCCTGGCTCTTCAGGACGGAGTACTCGCGCAGGTACTGCTCGCGCTCCTTGGCGTTCACGCCGAACCGCCCTCCGCGCCGCTAGATCTCCTCACGGGAGAGCTCCTTCTTCTCCGCCTTGAGCCACGGCGGCGCGGTGGTGCCGAGCTTGGCCACGAGGTACAGGTGCGCGCCGATGAGCGCCGCGATCAGGCCCGGGATGAGCAGCATGTGCATCGCGTAGAAACGGCTGAGGGAGATCGAGGTGAACTCCGCGCCGCCGCGCATGAAGTCGGCCAGGTAGGGCCCCATGATCGGCGCCGACGCGTTGATGTTCACGCCCACCACGGTGGCCCAGAAGGACCGCTGGTCGAACGGCAGCAGGTAGCCGGTGAGGCCCATGGCCAGCGTGAGCACCAGCAGCACCACGCCGATGATCCAGTTGAGCTCGCGCGGGTACTTGTAGGCGCCGAACACGAACGTCCTGCCCATGTGCAGGAACAGCAGGACGATCATCACGGTGGCGCCCCAGCGGTGCATGCCGCGCACCAGCTCGCCGAGGAAGACGTCGTCGGTCAGGTGCTGTGCCGAGTCGTAGGCGCGCGACGGGTCGGGGTTGTAGTACATGGCCAGGAACACGCCCGTGACCGCCTGGGAGAGGAACGCGAACATCGTGGCCGAGCCCAGCGTGTAGAACCAGTTGGTGCCCTTGGGCACCTTGCGGTAGAGGAACCCGCGCATGAACGGGCTGAGGCCCGTGCGCTCGTCGACCCAGCCGACGACCTGCGCGCCGCCCTCGGCCGCGCCGTCCTTGAGCTGGTCGGCCGTGCTGGGACTGCCGTTGCCGTTCCCGTTGCGGCCCTCGCCGGGCCGCTTGGGGGCGGGGCGCAGGGCCTTGGGCAGCGGTGGGGTGAGCTTGCTCATGTGCTGGGCCTCTTCGGGTACAGGTATTGCCACAGGCCGTCGAGGTGGTTCGACGGGTCGCGCGGGGAGAAGCGCTCCAGCTCGGAGTTCACGGAGAAGCGCTCGCCGACCTCCACGCGCCCGCCCCTGACCCGCGTGTAGAAGCGGTCCAGCGGGCGCACCGGCGGGCCGCCGTCGACCTTGCCCTCGAAGTCGTACACACCGCCGTGGCAGGGGCACACGAACCGCGCCGAGGCCTGGATGTAGCGGACCGGGCAGCCGAGGTGCGCGCAGCGGGTCGAGATGGCCACATAGGGCTGCGGCTCCTTGCCCTTGTCGCTGGGGCTCGGGCTGTCGCGTTCGGGGTCCAACCGGCGAACGTAGATCGTGGTCTTGCCGGCCTCCCCGATGTCTGCCACCACGTTGGTGACCTTGGACACGTAGGTGCGGGGGTTGAAGTCAGCCTCCGGCCCCACGTCCTGCCAGCGGTCCGGGGTGCTGTCCTCGAGCATCGGGCCGAGCGCGAACCCGAGCGTCGGCAGGCCGAACGCGGCGGTGGCGATGCCGCCGGCCGCCAGCGCGCCGCCGGTCATGAAGCCCCTGCGGGTCACGGTCTCGCCCTCGAATGCCCCCGGGGTGCCGCGGTCGCTGGTGTACCGCGACTTGCGCTTGGGGTTCGGTTTGGAGGGCGAGTCTGCCACTGGGGAGCGGGCTCCTGGCCTGTCGAAGAATACGTCCCTGTGCAGTTTACGGCCGCCGGGCGCGCTGCTGACCATGGGCGGCGCGCCAACTGTCGGCCGCTCCGCCCTCGGCGCGGCCCGCGAGCCGCTCCGCGCTTGCCGACCACAGATCCTCCGCCAGCTCCGCGCGGCCCTCGGCATGTGCCCGGGCGGTCAGGGAGATCAGGTCGGCCAGCTCGGCCACCGCCTCCAGGTCTCCCGCCTCCGCCAGGCGCGAGAGGCCCAGCGCGTACAGCGCGTCCCCCGCCAGGAGCCGGAGGTCGGTGTCCATGCCGGCGTAGGCGCGAGGCTCGCCGTAGTGCATGAGATAGCCCTCGTAGGTGGCCTCCAGCACGAACAGCCGCCCTGGATCCTCCACCACGCCCTCGAATCGACCCGGCCCCGGATCCGCGACGGCGTGCTCGGCCAGCGCTGGCTCCGCGGCCTCGACCACCTGCTCCAGGGCGCTCACGCCGCCACCGCCTCCAGCGACTCCCGCGCGCAGGCCAGCGTGCGCTGCACGTGCTCGTCGGTGTGGGCCAGCGAGGGGAACCAGGCCTCGAACGGCGACGGGGGCAGGTAGATGCCCCGCTCGAGCATCGCGCGACAGAAGGCGGCGTGGGCATCGCCGCTGGCACCCTGGGCGTCCGTGAAGTCGCGCACCGGCCCCTCGCGGAAGAAGGGGGTGAGCAGCCCCGGCACCCGGTTCACGTGCAGGGCCACGCCGGCCCGCGCGGCCGCGTCCACCAGCCCCTCGGAGAGCGCCTGCGCGACCGCGTCGAGGCGCTCGTAGGCGGCCGTGTCGAGCAGGCCAAGGGTGGCCAGGCCCGCGGCCGTGGCCAGCGGGTTGCCCGACAGAGTGCCCGCCTGGTACACGTCGCCGGCCGGCGCGACCCGGCTCATCAGGCGCTCCGGGCCGGCGTAGGCGGCCGCCGGGAGCCCGCCGCCGATGACCTTGCCCAGCACCGTGATGTCGGGAGTCACGCCCTCGCGCTCCTGCGCCCCGCCCCGCGCCACGCGGAAGCCGGTGATCACCTCGTCGAACACCAGCAGCGCGCCGTTGTCGTCGGCCCCGGCGCGCAGGAGCTCCAGGAACCCCTCGTCGGGGAGCACCAGGCCCATGTTGGCCGGATAGGGCTCGGCCAGGATGGCGGCGAACTCGTGCCGCTCGAGCGCGGCGCGCAGGGCCTCGGGATCGTTCCACGGCACGATCACGGTGGCCGCCGCCTGGGCCGGCGGCACCCCGGGCGACGAGGGGATGGCCGCGGTGGCCAGCCCGGACCCCGCCTCGGCCAGCAACCCGTCCACGTGGCCGTGGTAGGCACCGGCGAACTTGAGCAGCTCCACGCGGCCGGTGGCCGCCCGCGCCAGCCTGATCGCGCTCATGGCCGCCTCGGTGCCCGAGTTCACCATCCTCACCATCTCGGCGCCGGGGACCCGCTCCGCCACCTCGGCGGCCAGTTCGACCTCGGCGGCCGTGGGCGCGCCGAAGCTGGTGCCGTTGCGCGCGGCTCTCGTAACGGCCTCCACGACGACGGGATGAGCGTGGCCCGCGATCAGCGGCCCCCACGAGCACATCCAGTCCACGTAGGAGTTGCCGTCCACATCCACGATCTCGGCGCCGGCGCCCTCGGCCACGAACACCGGGTTGCGCCCAATCGCCTTCATCGCGCGCACCGGCGAGTTCACGCCCCCCGGCAGCAGGCGGACGGCGCGGGCGTAGAGCTCCTCCGAGCGGGCCCACGAGGGCCCGGGGGTCATGTGTGCTGCGCCTCCCAGCGGCGGTGCTCGTCCGTGAAGTACTGGAGGCGGATCTTCTTGAACTCGGTGGAGGAGTAGAGCGTGCTCCGATCCTCGATCCCGCTCTCCTGCGCGATCGAGTCGAGGATGGCGTCGCACTCGTCCTTCGACCGGCCGTGGGCCATCGTGAACACCGAGTAGGGCCAGTCCTCGTAGGTGGGCCGCTGGTAGCAGTGGGAGATGCCGCGGAAGGAGGCCATCAGCGGGGCCACCTCCATGATCCGCTCCTCGGGCACATTCCAGACGCCCATGCCGTTGGCGGAGAAGCCGGCGCGGCGGTGGAACAGGATGGCGGCCACGCGCCGCAGCGCCTTGCGCTCGCGCATCGACTCCAGGTGGGACAGCAGCTCGTCCTGGGACAGGCCCACCTCGGCGGCCGCCTGCGCGTAGGGCTCGGGCACCACCGGCATGTCGCCCTGCAGCGCGCGGATCACGGCCACGTCGAGCTCCGACAGCTCGATCGGGTCCGGCTCCATCGGGTCCTGTGCAGCGCCGGCGGCCGCCAGGTCCTTCGTGTCGCCCTGCATCTCCAGACTCATGTTGATCTTGAACAGCTTGAGCGTGGGCAGCTGGCGGACCGACTCCGCGCCGGTCAGCTCCGTGAGCACGTCCAGCGTGCCCTCCAGGCCCAGCGGCGACCCGGGCTCGGTGGCGATGGTGAACCACATGTTGAAGTCGTGGTTGCGCAGGTAGTTGTGCGACACGCCCGGGTGGGAGTTCACGATCTTGGCGGCGCGGTGGGGGTTGTCGGCGTCGACCTTGGCGGCCACCAGCATCGACTGGTAGCCCAGCACGCGCGTGTCGAAGATCGGCGTGACCTGGCGGATGATGCGCTGGTCGAGCAGGTGCTGGACGCGGCGCAGGACCTCGTCCTCGCTCACCTCGGCCAGGCCGGCCACGTGTGCGAATGGCCGCGCAGCCAGCGGGAAGCTGCCCTGCATCAGGTTGAGCAGTTGCTTGTCCATCGCATCGAGAGGCACCGCCGACCCGTCGCGACGCGAGCGCACCTTGGGGACCGCGGCCACCTCCCTCAGCGAAGCCACCCGGCCACCTCCCGCGCGTGGTAGGTGATCACGATGTCGGCGCCGGCGCGCCGGATCGATGTCAACGCCTCCAGCACCGCGGTACGCCGGTCGATGTAGCCCGCCGCGGCCGCGGCTTCGAGCATGGCGTACTCGCCGCTCACGCTGTACGCGGCCACCGGCACCCGGGTGGCCTCCTTCACGCGCCGGATGACGTCCAGGTATGCCAGCGCCGGCTTGACCATGACCACGTCCGCGCCCTCCTCGACGTCGAGCAGCGCCTCGCGCACCGCCTCGTCGGCGTTGGCGGGATCCATCTGGTAGCTGCGGCGGTCGCCGAAGGCGGGGGCCGAGCCTGCGGCCTCGCGAAACGGGCCGTAGAAGGCGGAGGCGAACTTGGCGGAGTAGGCCACGATGGGCGTCTCCTTGAGGTCCTCGGCGTCGAGCTGGGAGCGCAGCGCGCCCACGCGCCCGTCCATCATGTCGCTGGGGGCGACCGCGTCGGCGCCGGCGCGAGCATGCGAGATGGCCGTCTTGGCCAGCAGCTCCAGCGACAGGTCGTTGTCGATCGCGCCGTCGGGTCGCAGCACGCCGCAGTGCCCGTGCGAGGTGTAGCCGCACAGGCACACGTCGGTGATGACCACCAGCTCCGGATGGGCGTCCCGGATGGCGCGCACGGCCAGCTGCACCACGCCCTCGTCGTCGTAGGCACCCGTGCCGGAGTCGTCCTTCTCCGCCGGGATCCCGAACAGCAGCACCGCCGGGACGCCGGCCTCGTGGGCCGCGCCCGCCTCGTCGACCGCCTGGGAGATGGACAGCCGGTCGACCCCTGGCATGGCTTCGATCGGCGTCCGGCTATCGGTCCCGAGCTGCACGAACAGCGGCTGCACCAGGTGTGCCGGGGTGAGCTCCGTCTCGCGCACCATTCCGCGCAGGAGCCCGGTCCTGCGCAGCCGGCGCATGCGGGTGGCGGGAAAGGCCATGCGGCCAGTTTAAGGGCCCGGCTGCGGCCGCCCGGCGGGCCGCCCTATCCTCAGCGCGTGCGCCACCTCGCCGTGTCCGCGCTGGGCCGCGACCGTCCCGGGATCGTCGAGCGGGTCACGCGGGTGCTCCTTGACCACGAGGTCAACGTGGAGGACTCGCAGATGGCCATCCTGCGCGGCCGCTTCACGATGGCGCTGATCGTGGCCGTCTCCGAGGCCACCGACGTCGCGCGGCTGCGCAGCGAGCTGGACGCCGCGGCCGCCGAGCTGGAGCTGGACGCGCTCACCGTCCACGAGGTGGCGGAGGTGCCCCCCGCCACCGCCGAGCCCACCCACCTGGTCACGATCTATGGCGCCGACCACCCAGGCATCGTGCACGCGGCCGCGGCGGCGCTGGCCGAGGCGGGCTGCAACATCACCGACTTGAACACCCGCCTCGCGGGCGAGGGGGACGGCGACCTGTACGTGCTGCTGCTGGAGGCGGCGGTGCCGGAGGGCTCCTCCGCCGCGCTGGAGTCCGCGCTCGACGCCGTGGGCGGGGCGGAGCAGTTGGAGGTCAGCGTGCGCGAGCTCGAGCAGGACGAGCTGTGACGTGGCCGTCCGCGACGTCCTGCGTTTCCCCCACCCCACGCTCAAGCTCGTGGCGCCCCCCGTGGCCGGCCGCCGCGAGGAGGCCGAGCGGGTGGCCCGCGACCTGCTGGACACCATGGCCGCCAACCCGGGCTGCGTGGGCCTGGCCGCGCCACAGCTCGACGAGCTGGTGCGGGCCGTGGTCGTCGACGTGAGCGAGCACCCCAAGGCCAAGACCTCGAACGGGCTGCTGGTGCTCTGCGACCCGGTTGTGACCGCAACGGAGGGGTCGAAGGTGGCGCGCGAGGGCTGCCTGAGCATCCCGCACCTGACCGCCAACGTCCGGCGGGCCACCACCATCGAGGTCGAGGCGGTCACACCCGCCGGGGACGCCGTGGCGATCGAGAGCGAGGGGTTCGAGGCGCGCTGCCTGCTGCACGAGATCGACCACCTGGACGGGCTGCTGTTCCTGGATCGCGTGGACTCCCTGGCCACCGACGTCTTCAGACGCAAGAACTACGCTCACTGACGTGAAGCTCCTGTTCGTCGGCGACGTGGTGGGCGGCCTGGGCAGGCGCACCCTGGCGGCGCTCCTCCCGGGGCTGATCGAGTCGCGCGGTGCCGATCTCGTGGTGGTCAACGGCGAGAACGCCGCCGGCGGAGTGGGCATCACCGAGCGGACCGCCCGCGAGCTGCTGGACGCCGGAGCCGACGCCATCACGCTCGGCAACCACGCCTACCGGCACACGGAGGTCTACGGCTTCCTGGATCGCGAGCCGCGGATCGTGCGCCCCGCGAACTACCCCAAGGGCAGTCCCGGCCGCGGCCACACGGTGGTCGAGCGCGACGGCGTGGCGCTGGGAGTGGTCAACCTGTCGGGCACGGCGTTCCTGGACGCCGCGCGCTCGCCGTTCCCCGAGGCCGACGCCGCCCTGGCCGAGCTGCGTGGCCGCACCACGCACGTGCTGGTGGACATGCACGCCGAGACCACGAGCGAGAAGGTGGCCATGGGCTGGCACCTGGACGGGCGCGTGACCGCGTGCGTGGGCACACACACGCACGTGCCCACCTCGGACGCGCGGGTGCTCCCAGGCGGCACGGCCTACTGCACCGACGTGGGCATGACCGGTCCCCGTGACGGGGTGATCGGCGTCAAGCGCGAGCAGGCGCTGGAGCGGTTCCTCACCATGACCGCCGTGCGGTTCGAGACAGCCGAGGGGGACCCCTGGCTCAACGCCGTGCTGATCGAGGCGGGCGACGACGGGCACGCCACTTCGATCGAACAGATCCTCGAGCCGGGCCCGGCGAGTTAGGCCCCCTTCAGGCCAGGGCGCGCTCGGGTTCCCGGCGGGACGCCTGCACGCCGGGCTCGTCCGGGCCCGCGCCCCGGAGCGGCGCGAAGAACGCCACCAGCGCCAGCGGGGCGAACCAGGCGACGTAGAGGTAGAACCAGTAGCTCACCCCGAGCTGGAGCGCGATCAGCACCGCCGCGGCCAGAGCCGCCACCTGCACGAGGTCGCGTCGCCTCGGCACGAAGAACACCGCCGCCGCCAGCAGCGCCGCCGCCGCCTGGGTCGCGCTCTGGAGCGCCTCCAGGCCGTCGACCTGGCCCCAGATGCTGAACGGCGCCGGGCGCGAGGCCTGGTAGCCGATCGTGCGGTCGTAGATCTCCCGAAGGCCGCCGTCTGGCACCAGCGGTCCGATCGTGGCCGCCATTACCGCCACCGCGGCCACACCGAACAGGGCCAGCTCGCGGGGGCGCCGCCCGGCGCCCCTCGCGAACAGGGGCAGCAGGCCCAGCGCCGCGAACTTCGCGCATCCGGCCAGAGCGATCGCCACACCTGAGCCCACAGCGGCCGCGCCGCGGCGGCCGGCCGGGAGCGTCATCGCCAGCAGGGCCAGCACGATCAGGAGGCCGGGCAGGGTGTCGTTGGAGTTGGTCTGCAGCGAGAACAGCGCGTAGGGGTACGCCGCCCACGCGAAGCCCAGCGCCAGGCCCAGCTCGCGTCCCTCGCGCCCCCCGCGCAGGCGCATGCCCAACAGCACCAGCCCGGCCAGCGTCGCGAGGTCGAACAGCAGCGCGGCGCCGTGTGCGGCGGGCAGGTCGTCCCAGGTGCCGCGCCAGGGCAGGAGCTGCTCGAAGGGCAGGTAGGCAAGGTAGGTCACGGGCCCGTAGGTGTCGCCGCGCGGCACGTCCTCGCTGAAGCCGGGGCCATAGATGCCCTTGCCATCCGCGATCCGGTCGGCGCCGAGCACGCCCGCGTAGCCCACGTCGATCACGTTGCTGTCCACCACGTTGAGGGCCACCCGGAACCCCACGAGCACCACGATCGCCACCGCCAGCCAGGCCAGCGGGATCACCGGCACGAGCCGCTGGCGGCGCTCAGCCGGGCGGAAGCCGGACCACAGCAGGCGCGCGAGCAGGTACAGCAGCACCGGGACGACCAGCGGCGCGGAGGTGCCCACCTCGCCGCGGTTGAAGAACACGTGCGATGCCGAGAAGGACAGCAGGACCAGCAGGTCCAGGTGCAGCAGCCGCAGCGGCCGGCGGGGGTCGACGAAGGGGAGCAGGAACAGCACGCACAGCGGGATCCACACGTACGGGGCGTTGAGCTTGCGCCCGAACGCGCCTTCGTAGCCGCGCGCCATCGTCCAGGCCACCTGGTCGCCCGTCCATGCCTCCAGCACCGCCCCGGTGCCGTCGTCGACCCGCACCTGCGCCACCTCGCGGTCGCCGTCGAACCAGCTGACCTGCCACCGCCCCGGGCCGCGCGTGTAGGCGGTGGGCGCGAAGCGCCGGTGGCGGGGGCGTTCGGCGCGCACCTTGTCCGCGCGCGAGGCGATGGCGATGGCCCCGCGGGCCGACAGCTCGTAGCCGCGCGGCGGCTGGGTCTGCGACTTGGGCCGCTCGAGCTCGGGGGCCGCTGCCGCGCCGGCCGGGGCGGCCAGGGCCAGGGCCGCCAGCGCGGCGACCAGGGCGAGGGTCAGCCTCAGCGGTTGTGCTGGGACCCGAAGCTCCACATCTTGTTCCCGATGAAGTTGAGCGGTGTGACCGCGAAGATCGAGATGGCCTGGGCGCCGATCTCGGGCGTGCCGTTGCTGACCAGCAGCTCGAGCAGCCCGGCGGCCACGATGAACGCTCCCACGCTCACCGTGAAGAAGCGCGGCGCCTGGAACCGGCGCCGGCCGGAGCGCGCGGCGAACGTCCAGTGACGGTTCCACCAGAAGTTGTTGGCCACCGCCACCACGAACGCCACGGTCGCCGCCGCCAGGTGGTGAAGGCCGCCTGCCTTGACCGCCAGGGTGAAGATCACCAGGTTCACGATGTACCCCGAGCCCCCGACCGCACAGAACTTGAGCAGCTGGACCCAGTTGTGCTGCTGCCTCATGCCTCGCCGCACGCGGGTGTGCACGCGCGGGCGGCGGTCACCCTCCGCGCCCGGCGTGCGGGTGTCCTCGCCGACCGGCATCAGGCCGGAGCCTCCCGCTCCACTCCGAAGTGCTCGAGCACCAGCGGTGTCACGTCCTCGATCGACCACCGCTCGCGCGCACGGGGGTCGGCGGGTCCGATGCCGCACATGAGCAGCACGCCGAGCGAGTCGCACCGATGCAGGGAGCCGTGGCTGCCCCCGCCCACGTGGTCGTGGCCGCCCCAGTCGCTGAACTCGTGGCCGGGGCGGGCGGACACGAACACGTCGCCCGCGCGTGGGCACTGGAGGGCCGACCACAGGCGCCCGAGCGGGTCCGGGTAGTCGTGGCTGCGCACCCGGCCGTCGCGCACGGTCAGGTCCAGCGCAGCGTGATCGCCCTCAACGCTCCAGGCCCTGCCGTTGGCGTCTGTCAGGTCGCCGCCGGGCGCGAAGCGCAGCTCACCCCGCTCGCTCGACACCACGCCCTCGTCGTCCGCGCGGCGCACCACCAGGTCCACCCCCTCGACCTCGCGCAGCTCGTCGGCGATCCGCGGAGTGTCCTCGGCGCGGCGCGACTCGTCGAGCACGTAGACCTGCGCCGACCGGGCGCCGGGGCACACGGCGATCTCGGCGTCGTCGGCCTCGGGGTCGACCGGCAGCAGGATGCGGTGGCCAGCCAGGGCCTCGGCCAGGTTGGTGCTGGACTCGATCAGGTTCTGCGAGTGGTCCGACATGACGATCACAGCATGGTCCTCCAGGAACTGCGATGCGCCGCCCGCGGCATCCATCAGGCGCCCCAGGGCGCGGTCGGCCTCGGCGATCGACACCGGCTGGCTCTCGGGGCCGACCCGATGGGAGTAGGTGTCGTTGTCCGGGAGTGAGAAGAGGAGGAAGTCGAACAGGTCGTTCTCCACGAGGTGCGCGCCCACACACCCCGCGTGGCGGTCGCGCTGGCCCGGCATGCCCAGCGTGGAGAAGCAGCCCGTGCTGCGCGAGTCGAAGATGTCCGCGTAGAAGAGCTCGCGCGAGGCCCACACCGCGTGCTTGAACTGCGCCGCCTCGGCCAGGCGCCGGTAGGGGGAGTCGCCCGAGGGCTCGTGGCGGTGGCGGCCCCGGTAGATCAGGTAGGTCGTGCAGGCGGTGCGCAGCCCGGCGTCGTCGAGGTGCTCGTGCACTGTCTTGTGGTCCTGCGTCAGGTGGGCCAGGTTCATGTTGTAGACCGTGTCGGTGAGCGACCGGAAGATCCCGAAGGCCCGCGTTGCCGCGAACGAGGAGCCGTACTCCACGTAGCGCTCCTCGCCCCGGTGGTACCAGTTCATCGAGGGCACGAGGTGGTCCGCGGGGCCGAGCCCGGTGGCGATCGCGGAGGCCGCGACGGGCGTTACCGAGGGAAACGTGGACACGCAGTCGTCGACGTAGGTGCCGTTCTCCATCAGCGCTTTGAGCGCCGGCGCGCTGTCCTCCTTCACAGCACGCTCGAGCGCCGCGGGGTCCAGGGCGTCGATCACCGCCAGCACGGTCTTGCGCGGCTTGCTCACCGCAGGATTCGCAGGCCGGCGTACTTGCGGTCGCCCTGGTCGCGGCCGCGCACCAGGAGCAGCACGAAGGCTGCGAGCGCGAGGTAGGCGGCCGGCTCCAGGAAGATCGCCACCGCGGCCAGCACAAGCGCCGCCAGGTCCGCGTAGACCGTGAGGAGCGCCGCCGCGCCCGTGTCCAGGCGCCGCCCCGCCCGCTCCAGCAGGCCCCCGACCGCCGCCAGCGCCAGCGCTGCGCAGGCCATGCCGGCCAGCAGACCGGGAATCGCCGAGTGCCCGGCCGCCGCCAGGACGCCTGCAAACAGGAGGGCGCCGAGCACCACGGCCGCCACGGCTGTGGCCCTGGCCACCATCTGCTTGTTCGCCCCTGAACGTTCGGCCCCGTACGCCGCCGCCGCCAGGGCCACCACCGCCAGCAGGAAGCCAGGGCTCTCGAGGAACTGCCAGCCGGACCCGTCGAAGTCGATGCCGGCATCGCCGCGCGCCAGCGCGCCGGCCAGCAGGGGCGGCAGGAACGGCCGGACCCCGGTCGCGCCGGCTAGGCCGGCGCCCTGGCCGATGTCGAATACGAGGCTGATGGCGTGCGGGGCGCTTCGGGGGGACCGGTACGCTGAGCGGAATGACGATATCGCGCTCCACCTCGCGGGACCTGGAGCGCTACGCGGGGCTGTTCGCGGCGCGGACGCGGGTCATGACCTCCTCCGCGATGCGGGACCTGATGGCCGTGACAGCGCGGCCCGAGGTGATCTCGCTGGCCGGAGGCCTCCCGGACACGTCCTCGTTCCCGCCCGCGACCTTCGCCGCCATCACGTCCGCGATCGCGCGCGAGTCGTGCGCCAAGGCGCTGCAGTACGGGCCCACCGACGGCCTGCGCGAGACCAAGGAGTGCATCGCGGAGGTCATGGCCGCCGAGGGCATGTCGGTCGACCTGGACGACATGGTGGTGACCACCGGTGGCCAGCAGGTGATCGACCTGGTCACCAAGACCCTGATCGATCCCGGCGACGTGATCGTGGCCGAGGCCCCGACCTACCCGGGCGCCGTGCCCGTCTTCAACGCCTACCAGGCCGACGTCGTGCAGATCGACATGGACTCCGACGGCATGCGCGTCGACCTGCTCGAGGAGACCCTCGATCGTCTCGACCGCGACGGGCGCCGCCCCAAGTTCATCTACACGGTCCCGAGCTTCCAGAACCCCGCCGGGGTCACCATGTCGCTGCCGCGGCGCAAGCGGCTGGTGGAGGTGGCGGCCCGGCGCGAGCTGCTGGTCCTCGAGGACAACCCGTACGGCCTGCTGCGCTACGAGGGCGACCCGCTGCCGCCCCTGCTCTCTCTCGACGGGGGCGTTTACGTGCTGTATCTCGGCACGTTCTCGAAGATCCTGTCTCCCGGCATCCGCCTGGGCTGGGTCGTGGCGCCGCCGCCGGTGCTCGAGAAGATCAACCTGGGCAAGCAGGAGGCCGACCTGTGCACCTCCACGCTCTCCCAGCTGATGGTTCAGGCCTACTTTCAGCAGGGCCGCTGGGGCGACTACGTGGAGTCGCTCACCGAGCTCTACCGCGGCCGCCGCGACGTGATGCTCGACGCGCTCGCCGAGCACTTCCCGGAGCAGGCCGAGTGGACCCGCCCCGCCGGCGGCCTGTTCATCTGGGCCACGCTGCCCGACTTCATCGACACCACCGACCTGCTCGCGCGGGCGCTGCGCGACAACGTGGCGTTCGTGCCGGGCTCGGCGGCGTACATGGACGGGCGCGGGCGCAACGCGATGCGGCTCAACTTCTCGAGCTCCGACGACGACCGCATCCGCGAGGGCGTGCGGCGGATCGGCGAGGTCGTGAAGGAGCAGCTGGCCCTCTACGGCACGCTCACCGGGCAGGCGGCGCCGGAGCCGGCCAGTGCGGCGGAGTCCCCGAGCGAGGACGACGCGGGGGCCGGCGGCTCCGTGGTCGAGCTGCCGCGACAGGGAGCCCCGCGCCGGCGGGCCGGAGGCGCGTGAGCCGCGTCGCGGTGCTCAAGGGCGGCCGCTCGCTCGAGCGCCAGGTGTCGCTGCGCTCGGGCGCCCGCGTGGAGGACGCGCTCGAGCGCCTCGGCCACGACGTGGTGGGCATCGACGTGGGCATCGACCTGATCCGCCGGCTCCGCGACGAGGCGCCCGAGGTGGTGTTCGTGGCGCTGCACGGCCGCGACGGCGAGGACGGCACCGTGCAGGAGCTGCTCGAGATCCTCGACCTGCCCTACACGGGCTCGGGCGTGCCCGCCTGCGCGCGGGCGATGGACAAGGTGCTCACCAAGCATCTGCTGCTGGACGCCGGCATCCCCACGCCTGAGTTCTTCGCCTTCACCCAGACGGCCTTCCGGGAGCTGGGTGCCGCCGAGACCCTGCCCGCGATCGAGAGCCGGCTGGACTTCCCCATCGTCGTCAAGCCCTCCAGCCAGGGCTCCGCGCTGGGAATCAAGTTCGCGCGCACCGCGGCCGACGTGCCGGCGGCGCTCGTGGCGGCGTTCTCCTACGACGCGCGGGTGCTGCTGGAGCGCCACGTGGAGGGCCGCGACCTGGCGGTGTCCGTGCTCGACGGCCCCGGCGGGCCGCAGGTGCTGCCCGTGGTCGAGGCCGTGCCCCGGGACGAGGACTTCTACGACTTCGAGGCCCGCTACGCCATCGGCCACACCACGTTCGAGTGCCCGGCCGACCTCCCGGACGGGGTTACCGAGCGCGCGCACGAGCTGGCGCTCGACAGCTACCGGCTGCTGGGCCTGTACGGCTTCGGCCGCGTGGACCTGATGCTGGACGCGGCCGGCGACCTGTTCGTGCTCGAGGCCAACCCGATCCCCGGCCTCACCGAGACCAGCCTGCTCCCCCAGGCCGCGGAGGCGGCCGGCGTCGAGCTTCGACGAGCTGGTCGGCAGGATCGTGGAGCTGGCCTTCGAGCGAGCTCAGGGCGCCCGGGCCTAGGCCCCGGCGCGGCGCGTCAGTCCGAGCCGCCGGCGAAGTCCTCCGGCGTCACGTTGTCGAGGAAGTCCTTGAACTTCTCCACCACTTCCTCGGTGTCCTCGACCTCATGCTCGAACTCGATCGCCGACTCGGAGATCACTTCCTCGGCCGCGAAGATCGGGGCGCCGGTGCGCACGGCCAGCGCCAGCGCGTCGGAGGGGCGCGAGTCGATCTCCACCTCGCGCCCGTTCATCTGCAGCGTGATGGCTGCGTAGAAGGTGTTCTCGCGCAGCTCGGTGACCGAGACCTTCGAGCACGAGACCTCGAGCTCGGACAGCACGTCGTTGATCAGGTCGTGGGTCATGGGGCGCGGCGTGTTGGCCCCCTGCAGCTTCATCAGGATGGCCGCGGCCTCGGGGTGGCCGATCCAGATCGGCAGGAACTTGTTGCCCTCGCGCGTCTTCAGCAACACGATCGGCTGCTTGCCGACCATGTCGAAGCTGACGCCGTAGATCACCATCTCGGTCATGCGCGGAGGGCCTCCCGGCTCGCTCGCGAGAGGCGGCTCACAGTCTAGACATGCGGGCCGCGGCGGCCGGGCCTCCTGCGCGGGCGCCCGGCGGGCTCGAATGGGCGATCCTGGACTCGAACCAGGGACCTCGTCCTTATCAGAGACGCGCTCTAACCAGCTGAGCTAATCGCCCGAGCGGGGGCGATGTTAGCGGCCCTGCGTCAGGCCGCCCGGGCGGCGCCGGGGTCGCGCCGGGACACGATCAACTCGGCCAGCTGGACCGCCTCGGCGGGGCTGTCGAAGTCCACCTCCAGGCGGCAGCCGTCGCCTCGCCGGCGCACCGTCACGGGTCGCCCGAGCGCGACGGTGAGGGTGTCCTCCGCCGCTGCCAGCGCCTCCGCCAGGTCGGGGTGGACCACCACGTCGCCCGCGTCGGGCTTGGCGGTGGCGGGCTCGGCGGCGGCCCTGGCCCGGCGCTCGGTCTCGCGCACCGACCAGCCGCCCTCGCGCGCCGAGGCGGCCAGCCGCTTGCGCGCATCGTGGTCCTTCACCAGGAGCAGGGCCCGGCCGTGTCCCTCCGTGAGCGCGCCCGCCTCGATCGTGTCCAGCACCTCGTCGGGCAGCTCCAGCAGCCGCACGAGGTTGGAGACCGCCACGCGGCTACGGCCGATTCGCCGGCCGAGCTCGCCCTTGGTGATGCCCAGGTCCTCCACGAGCATGGCGCAGGCGCGCGCCTCCTCGATCGGGTTGAGGTCGACTCGCGCCATGTTCTCTGCCAGCGCCAGGTCGAGCCGCTCCCAGTCGCCGGCCTCCCGCACCACCGCGGGAATCCGCTCGAGCCCCGCGAGCTTGGCGGCCCGCAGCCGCCGCTCGCCGGCGACGAGCTCGAAGGTGCCGCCCGGCACCGGGCGCGCCACGACGGGCTGGAGCAGGCCGCGGCTGCGGATTGACTCCGCCAGCTCCACCAGCGCCGCCTCGTCGAAGTCGCGGCGCGGCTGGCGCGGGTTGGGCTTGACCAGCTCCAGGGGAAGCTCGCGCAGGCCGATGTCGGCCTCGCGGGAGCGCGGGAGGATGGCCGCGAGGCCGCGACCCATGCTGGTGCTCCGCGGACCCAGCCCGGCGGACTCCTGGTCAGGCACGGCTTGCCACCTCCTTGGCGAGCTTGAGATAGGCCGCCGAGCCGGAGCTGTGCGGCGCGTGCCGGATGCCCGGCACGCCGAAACTGGGCGCCTCGCCGAGCCGCACGTTGCGCGGGATCACCGTGTCGAAGACCAGGTCGGGGAAGTGCGCGCGCACCTCCCGCTCGACGTCTTGGGCGAGACGCGTGCGCGCGTCGTGCATGGTCAGGATCATCCCCGCCACGGTCAGCGTTGGGTTGAGCTCGCGCTGGATCAGCGAGAGCGTGTCGAGCAGGCCCGCGAGGCCCTCGAGGGCGAAGTACTCGGTCTGGACCGGCACGATCACGCGGTCCGCCGCGACGAGCGCGTTTACGGTGAGGGGTCCGAGCGACGGCGGGCAGTCGAGGATCGTGACGAGGAAGCGCTCGCGCACCGGGCCCAGGCGCTCGCGCAGTCGCGTCTCCGACCCGGGCATCCGCGGCAATTCGACGGCCGCGCCCGCGAGGTCGGGCGTGGCCGGCACCGCCGAGAGGTGGTCGAAGGCGGTGGCCCGGGCCGCCTCATCGATCGTGGCCGCGCCCGCGAGGCAGTCGTAGGAGCTGGGCGCGAGGTCCTTCGCGAGGCCGAGCCCGACCGTGGCATTGCACTGGGGGTCCAGGTCCACCAGGAGCGTGTCGTGGCCGGCGTCGGCGACGCTGGCGGCCACGTTGACCGCGGTGGTGGTCTTACCCACCCCGCCCTTCTGGTTGGCTATCGCGAAGACCGTGCCCATTCCCGCCGGGAAGTTAGAGCCGGAGGCGGTCGGAAATTCGCCCCCTGACGGGTTGGTTCGGGGCCGAATCGCCGTCTCCTTCCCGCACTTTGGGGGCGGCACTCGCCTAGGGCCGCCCACGCCTGTCGGGGCGCGGGCGCTCGCGCCCTCGTGGGCGGCGCGCTACCCCTGGGACCGCTCGCGTGTTTGGTAGCCGTTGTGCCACCCGGTGCAACCTTGTTGCGCCCCACGCAACATCCGGTCTCAAACCACCCAGCCGCCCTGGGGGCCACCACCCCCCGGCGCGTCCCCTGGCAACCACGGCCCAGGGCCCTCCGGGCGCCACTCAGCCCAGTGGCCGCTTGCTCGCCATGCCGGGCCGGCGCGGGAAGCCCGGCGGCGTGGGCCCCCGCTTGCGGAAGGTGTGCAGATGGCGGTCGCGGGTGCCCTCGAAGGGCTCCACGCGAATCACGTTCAACGGCTCCATGGCGAGCACCGCGGCAGCGGCAGCGCCCGCGCGCTCCTCCGCGTCGCCGCGAGCGCCCTTCCAACACACGAGCACGCCCCCCTCCCTCAGCATCGGCGCGGCGTACTCGACCAGCACGGCGAGCGGGGCCACGGCTCGAGCGGTCACGGCGTCGTAGGCGCCCGCGCCGTCGCGGGCGCCCCAATGCTCGGCCCGCTCGGCGATCGCCCGTGCGTTGCCCAGCCCGGCCGCCGCGGCGAGCCGGGCGATCACCGCTGCCTTGCGGGTCGTCGCCTCCAGCAGGTCGACCCTGGCCGCGGGCAGCGCTGCGGCCAGCACCAGGCCGGGGAACCCGGCGCCCGCGCCCACGTCCACCACGCGGGCGGCGCTCGCGAGGTCGGCCACCGCGAGTCCGCTGAGGCTGTCGGCGATGTGGATGTCGGTCGCCTCCTGCTGCGTGCGGACGGTGGTCGGCGGGTCCGGTTCGGCCTCCAGGGCGCGCAGCAGCCGTTCGAGCGCTCCGGGAGCGGCCGGGGGCAGCCCGTAGCCGGCCGCGAGCTGCTCGAGCGTTCGACGTGAAACGGTCAGACCCGGATCGTCGCGTCCGGCGGGAGCATCTATGAGAGGCGCACCGGCGTGACCACCAGCCGGCGATCGGGCTCGTCGCCCTCGCTGTGCGTCTCGATGTCCGTGCGGTCGCGCAGGTACATGTGCACGACCTTGCGCTCGAGAGCGCGCATCGGCTCCAGCTCTACGGGGCGATCGGAGCGCAGCGCGTCCGCCACCGCCCGGTCGGCGGCTCGCTGCAGGGCCTGCTCGCGCCGCTCCCGATAGCCCGCGGCGTCCACGGTCACCTGCTTGCGCTCGGCGTCGCCGCGCAGCGCCGCTCGCATCGCGATGTGCTGGACCGCGTCGATCGTCGCTCCGTGCTTGCCGATGAACAGCCCCAGGTCGTCACCGTCCACGGTCGCCCGCAGCTCCTCGTCGGTCTCCTCGACCGTGACCGTCCCGCGCAGGCCCAGCGCCTGCACCACCCGCGTGACCACGGCGCGCAGGCGCTCAACCGGCTCGTCGGGCAACTCGCCCGCGGCCGTCCGCTGCCACGCATCGAGGTCGACCTCCCCCGTGACCCGAACCTCGCCGTCGGCGTCGCCCACCACCTCGAACTCCACGCACTCGACCGTGATGCCCGGGAACCGCGGCTCGAGCTCCTTCATCGCGGCCCACTTCGCCTCCCCGAGGGTCGCGCCCTCGGCGGCGACGCTGGTGTCGCCCGCCTGGGGCCCGCTGGCGCTGTCGAGGCCGTCGGCCATCGCGTCGGCGCTACCTGCGGCGCCCGGAGCGCTTCTTCTTCTTGCGCGGCGAGGACGGCGGGGGCTTGGAGGCCGCGCCGCCGTTGCTTCCGTCGGTCGCGGCGGCAGGGCCTGGCTTGGGCGAGGGCTTCCCGCGCGCCGGCTTGCCGCCGTTCCCGTCGTCGTCGCCGGCGTGCCCGGTCTCCTTGAGCACCTGCGGCTTGGGGTAGAGCTTGCGGACCACGAGCTGCTGGCCGATCGTCCACACGTTCGTGGTGATCCAGTAGACGATCAGGCCCGCCTCGAAGTTGACGATGAAGATCGTGAACACGAACGGCAGCGCGAACATGATCCGCTGCTGCGTCTTGTCGCCGCCGACCATCGTGATCACGCTCGCGATCAGCTGCGTGCCCACGTAGAGCACGATCATGAGCGCGAGGACCGCCGGCTCGCCGGTGAGGTTCTCGGCGAGGTCCGGGATGATGAAGAAGCTCTCGTTGCCCTCGATCTCGCGCTTGAACGGCTCGCTGCGAAGCAGCTCGAAGAGCGCGATGAAGAACGGGATCTGAAGCAGCAGCGGGAGGCAGGAGCCCAGGGGATTGACCTTGTTCTCCTGGTAGAACTTCATCATCTCCTGGTTCATCCGCTGGCGGTCGTCCTTGTACCGCGCCTGGATCTTCTTCATCTCCGGCTGGAGGACCTGGAGCTTCTGCATCGACTTCACCGACCGGAAGGTGAGCGGCAGGATCAGCAGCCTGATCGTGAACGTGAGCAGGATGATTCCGAAGCCCCAGCTGTTCTCGCCGCCGCCGAAGACGTCCTCGGCCCAGAACGACAGGACGTCGTTGAGGACGTCGAGCGCGGACTGGGGGATGATCGCTAGGGGCATGGGCTAGGCGCGCGGGCGGAAGAGCTTCTGGTCCTCGACGAAATCCACCCCGCCGTGGCTCCAGGGGTTGCAGCGTAGGAGACGCCACGCCGCGAGGACCAGCCCGCGCAGTATGCCGTACCGCCGTACAGCCTCCACGGCGTAGCTGGAGCAGCTGGGGTGGTACTTGCAGCGCTGCGGCAGGGCGGGAGAGATCGCCCGCTGGTACAGGCGCACGGGCGCGACGACCACTGCCCGCAGGGCGCTCATGCCTCGGGCGCGCTGGTGAGGCCGGCGCCCACCAGCACCTCCTGAAGGGCCTCAGTCATGCCCTCGCCGCCGCGGTCCGAGGCCAGGCGTCCCGCCTCGGGCCGGGCCACGACCACGAAGTCGTGCCCGTCCGGGAGCGTCGGTCCGGCGGCCCAGAACGCCTCGCGCAGCAACCGCTTGACCTTGTTGCGCTCGACCGCGCCGCCCACCTTGCGGCCGACCGAGATCCCCAGGCGCGGCCCGTCCGCCTCGCCGCCGCGCGGGAACGAGTACAGGACGAGGTAGCGGCTGGCGTGGGAGCGGCCGTCCCGATAGACACGCTCGAACTCGCCGCTGCGCGACAGGCGACGGCGCTTGCGGCGCCCGCGGCGGGGGTCGCTCTCGGAGGGCACGCCTAGGTCCTCGGCCCGCTGGCGGCGCGCGCGATCACGCAACCACCGTCAGGGAGTGAGCCGGCTCCGGCCCTTGCTGCGGCGGCGCTTGAGCACGTGTCGCCCCGCGCGCGTGCGCATGCGAGCGCGGAACCCGTGGGTCCGGGCGCGCTTTCGCTTCTTGGGTTGGTAGGTGCGCTTCATGCAGGGCCTCCGGGGCAGCAGCGCAGTATAGGGGCGCCGCCGAGGCGATCCGTCGGCGATCCGCCGACGCCGTCCGGAGGCGCCTCGAAACGACTTCCTCGCGATTTGCGGCATCGCCGCCGGAGCCCTCGCGAGCGGCCCGATCAGGCGCCGAAGCGTCTGTACACTCGCGCCTCCGAGGCAGCGCCGTCCGACGCGGGCGCGCCTCTCTCCACAAACGAAACGCCTTTCGATCCTGCCTCCGGGCGGGATCCGACCAGCCCTGTGCGCGAACAGCCCGAGCCGATCTGGAACCGAGTCCGCGAGGAGCTGCGGCGCGAGGTCCCCGACTTCACCTTTCACACCTGGTTCGACCCCCTCGAGCTCGCCGGCGCCCAGGGCGAAACGCTGTTCGTGCGGGCGCCGGAGCACATCCGCACCTGGGTCCGCGACCGCTACCTGCCCGTGGTCCGGGCCGCCGCCCGGCGCGCGCACCGCGCCGACGCGATCGTGGAGATCGTGGACTGCGAGTGGCGGCCCGAGCCCGCCCCCAGCGCGGCCGGGGCCGGAGAGGCGACGGCGGGGCTGAACCCGAAATACACCTTCGAGCAGTTCGTCATCGGGCGCGGCAACCGGTTCGCCCACGCGGGCGCGCTGGCGTGCGCGGAGCTGCCCGCACAGGCCTACAACCCGCTCTTCATCCACGGCCGGCCTGGTCTGGGCAAGACGCACCTCCTGCACGCGATCGGCAACTACGTGACGCGCTTCGGCGCCGGGCTCAGCGTGCGGCTGTCGACCGTCGAGGAGTTCACGAACGAGTTCGTGCGGGCCGTTCAGGCGCGCGACATGGGCGCGTTCAAGGACCGCTTCCGCCAGGTCGACGTCCTACTGCTGGACGACGTCCAGTTCCTGGCCGACAAGGCGCGCACCGAGGAGGAGCTGTTCCACACCTTCAACGCCCTGCGCGACTCGGGTCGCCAGCTCGTGCTCACGTCCGACCGCAGCCCCGGCGAGCTCGACGGCCTCGAGGAGCGCCTCGGCGAGCGCTTCGGCTCCGGCCTCGTGGTGGGCCTCGAGGCGCCCGACCTCCCGGTCCGCCGGGCCATTCTCGAGAAGCGCGCACGGTTGGACGGCGTCGAGGCCGACGGCGAGCTGCTGGAGGAGATCGCCGCCCACGTGAGCACCAGCGTCCGAGCGCTCGAGGCGGCGCTGATCCAGGTCGTCGCCTACGCCTCGCTGCGCGGTGAGCGGCCCACGCCCGAGCTCGCGCGGCGCCTGCTCGCGCGCCTGGGCCCCCCGCGCGGGGCCGATGCATCGACGGTGTCCTCGATCGTCGATGCCACCGCCACCCAGTTCGGCCTCCAGTCCGATCAGATCATCGCGCGCGACCGGCGGCCGGCCGTCGCCAGAGCCCGCAAGGTGGCGATGTACCTCGCTCGTGAGCTCACCGACCACAGCCTGCCGGAGATCGGGCGCAGCTTCGGCGGTCGCGACCACTCGACGGTCCTGTCCGCCGTGCGCAGCGTGGCCGCCGACGTTCGCCGCGATCCGGAGCTGGCGCTCGCTGTGAACAACCTCAAGCAACGCCTCGAAGCAGCCGGCTGATGGCCGCTCCGGCTGCAAGAATCCACAGCTCGTCCGCAGCCCGCGGGACCGCCACTCCCGCTCGGCAGCTGCGATCTCATCCGTTGTCCACCTCTCAACAGCCCCTACCTCTTCTCAAGACTGGATTGATTTAGTTGAAGCTCACCGTTTCCCGTGAAACGTTCCTGACGCAACTGTCGGTCGTCGCCCGCGCGGCGTCGACCCGAAGCGCCATACAGACGCTCGCCGGCGTGCTCATCAGGCTCGAGGACGGCCGGGCGGAGCTCCAGGCGACCGATACGGACCTCGGCATCCGCGCGAGCGTCGACGCCGAGATCGAGGTGGAGGGCTCGGTGGTGGTGCCGGGCCGGCTCCTGCTCGACGTGGCCCGCTCCCTTCCCAAGGACTCGGTCTCGATCGAGTACCGCTCCTCGCAGCAGGACGTCGAGGTGGTCTCCGGCTCCGCGAAGTTCCACCTGCGCACCCTGCCGATCGAGGACTTCCCGCGGCTGCCCGAGGCGGATCCCGACAGCGCGCTCGCCGTGCCGGCCGCGGCATTCACGGAGACGATCGCGCGGGTGGCGCGCTCGGCGTCGCGCGACGAGACGCGCCCGCACCTGACCGGCGTGCTGGTGACCGCCGACGGGCCGGAGCTGCGCATGGTGGCCACCGACTCGTACCGGCTGTCGGTGCGCGAGGCCAAGCTGGACCCGCCGCTGGCCGGCTCGCTGGAGGCGAACGTGCCCGCGCGGACGCTGCAGGAGCTCAGCCGCGTGGCGGCGGCCAACGGCACGGAGCAGATCCAGGTGACCGCGCTGGAGAACCAGGTTGTCTTCAGTGCCGGGGACGTGGTGCTGTCGTCGCGCCTGGTCGAAGGTCGATTCCCGAACTATCAACAGCTGCTGCCGGAGTCATACGAGCACGAGCTGCGGGTGGAGCGCGGCGAGCTGCTGGAGGTCGTGCGTCGCATCAGCCTCCTCGCGCAGAAGAACGCGCCCCTGCGGCTGGCCTTCTCGGAGGGCGCGCTGGAGGTCTCGGCCCAGACCCCCGACGTCGGTGAGGCCACCGAGTCGGTGCCGGTTCCGTTCAAGGGCGAACCGTTGGAGATCGGCTTCAACCCGGAGTTCTTCCGCGACGGGCTGGAGAGCGCCGAGTCCGAGGAGCTCGTGCTCAAGCTCATCAGCCCGCTCCGGCCCGGCCTGATCCAGTCGGGCGATGACGGGGGCTTCAGCTACCTGGTCATGCCGATCCGGCTGAACGTCTAGCTGCGGCGGACACGTGCGGGTCACCGCCGCCACGGTCACGGACTTCCGCAACTACGCGAGGGCGGAGGTCGAGCTGGGCGACCGCCTGACGGTCCTCGTCGGTGCCAATGGGGCCGGCAAGACGAACCTCCTCGAGGCGATCTACTTCGGCTGCACCGGGCGCTCTCCGCGCGGCGCCGCCGACCGCGAGCTGGTGCGCCGCGGCGCGGAGACGGCTCGAGTGACGGTGTCGACCGCGTCCGAGGACGGCACCGCCCATCTGCTGGAGGCTGGTTCCACTCCCGGGACGGCGAAGTCGATGCGGGTCGACGGCCGGCCTGTGGACAGCCTGTCGAGAGAGCCCGCCCGCCCGCTGCTGAGCGTCTTCCTGCCGGAGCGCCTGGAGCTCGTCAAGGGCCCGCCCGCGGGCAGGCGGGCCCACCTCGACCAGCTCGTGGCGGCGCTCTGGCCCGCGCGCACCGAGACACGCGCGGCGTACTCCCGCACGCTTGCCCAGCGCAACGCCCTGCTGTCGCGCCTGCGAGCCGGCGCCGGCTCGGCCGACTCCCTGGACGCCTGGGACGCGGAGCTGGCCGGGCACGGCATCGCGCTCATGGGCGACCGCTCGCGAGCCGCCGGGGAGCTGGCACCGCTGTTCGGCCAGCGGGCGGCCGGGCTCGGCCTGCCCGATGAGG
>CAVYMS010000009.1:0-836132 GCA_963769675.1 uncultured Thermoleophilaceae bacterium | reverse complement strand
CTCGTTGGTCTGCTCGAGCAGGCTACGGAGAGCTGCTGGTGAGCCTGAAGTCGCCGTCCTCGCGCTGCAGGTTGAACGTCTGCTGCCCCGTTTGGCCCTGCTGCTTGAGCTCGGCGGTCACGGTCGCCTTGTCGCCGTTGACCTTGGTGCTCTTGATGTCGACGATCTCGATGTCGGCGCCCTTGAGCGCGTCGATCTGCTTGGCGCACTGCTCCTCGGCCCTGTCGCCCTTCGCCCCCGTGGTCTTCTCCAGGAACTCGCGGGTGATGATCTCCTTGCAAAAGCGATCGCCGTCCGACTCTCTCGTGGCCTCGGCGAAGTCGCGCACCACCTGCTCCACGTTCTCCTCGTCGCTGTTGCCACCGCCCCCGCAGGCGGCGAGCAGCGCGAGCACGGCTAGCGGGGCGGCCAGGCGGGCGAGCATGGAGCGGAGACTAGTCACCTGGCAGGCCACGCCGATCGGCGGGATCCAACTCGAAGACGGTGCCCGCGATCTCCACGTCGTCGCCCGGCTCGAAGCCGGCCGCCTCCAGGGCACGGATCACCCCCATCGCCCGCAACCGGTCCTCCACGTAGCGCAGCGCCTCCTCGTTGCCCAGGTCGTGGCGGGCCATCAGGCGCTCGACCCGCTCCCCCGCCACGCGGAAGGCTCCTGGCGCGGTGCGCGTCACATCGACGGCCTCACCCGAGCCAGGCCGGTACACGCGGTGCTCGGCGGCCGTCTCCGCGCCCGGTTCTCCCTCCGCTAGCGCCGGCGGCACCGCGGCGACGATCGCGCTGCGCAGGCGGTCGAGGCCGGCGCCCGTGGCGGCGGAGGTGGCCACCACGTCGAGTGACGAGTCGCCGAGATGGTCGCGCCAGTCCTCGATCGCCCGCTCGACCTCGTCCGCCGTCACGAGGTCGGACTTCGACAGGCACAGGATCCGCGGCAGGTCCGCGAGGCCCGCGCCGTGGCCGCGGAGCTCCGCCTCGACGGCCGCGTGGTTGGCGCGCGGCTCGGACTCGTCGAGAGGCGCCAGGTCCACCACGTGCACCAGCAGCCGGCAGCGCTCCACATGAGCCAGGAAATCGTGGCCCAACCCCGCGCCGTCCGTGGCGCCCTCGATCAGGCCGGGGATGTCCGCCACGACCACCTGCCGGTCGTCGGTCTCGATCGTGCCCAGCACGGGGTCGATGGTGGTGAACGGATAGCCGGCGACCTTGGGGCGCGCTGCGGTCAGCCGCGCCAGCAGGGAGCTCTTGCCCGCGTTGGGAAGCCCGACCAGGCCGGCGTCGGCCAGCAGCTTGAGGCGCAGCTCGACCCAGCCCTCGTCCCCGGGCAGTCCGCGCTCGGCCATGCGGGGCGTCTGCCGGGTGGCGTGGGCGAAGGACTTGTTGCCGCGACCGCCGGGCCCACCGCGGGCCACCACCGCTCGCTGACCGGGCCGCAACAGGTCCCAGCGGGCGTCCCGCTCGGCGTCCTCGGCCACCGTGCCGGGCGGGACCCGCACCTCCAGCGCGGGCGCGGTGGCCCCGTGGCGCTGGGAACCCTCGCCGTGGCCGCCGCGCTTGGCGCGGAAGTGGGCGCCGCGGTGGAACTCCGAGAGGTCGCGGCGAGAGTCGTCGCAAACCAGCTCCACCGCTCCCCCACGGCCGCCGTCGCCGCCGTCGGGCCCGCCCTTGGGCACGTGGGCCTCACGCCGAAACGACACAGAGCCGTCACCGCCGGCTCCGCCCTGCACCCAGATCCTGGCCCGGTCGTGGAACACGAGCCGATGCTACGGGGCCGGTCTTCCGGCTATCTGAGCCGCACGCTCAGCGAACCGATGGTGCGCCCGCGCGACCTGAGCCTCAATCTCACGCGCGGCCCCGAGCCGCGCACGCCCGAGGCCACTCGCACGGAGCCCTTCGGCGCAGCGATCGTGAGCGAGCGCAGCCTGCGACCCCTGAGCGCCACGGACACGCCCCTTCGGCTCCGCGCCGTGCGCCGGGTGCGGCGGCCGTTGACCGCTACCGCCACCGGCCCGGCGAACCTCACGCCCGCGGGCAGGCGCAGCGACGCGGTGCCCACAGCCGGCTTCGACGCCCAGGCGAAGACGCACGCGGAGCCTGCCCGAACGCAGCCTGGCGGTCGCCGACGAGGGCGGACGCGCGCGGCTCAGCGAACGCCCGTCGATCCTCCAGGCCGCGCGGGTGCGCAGGCCCAGCTGGTGGAGCACGGTGGGCAGCAGGTCGACGACCCGGCGCTCGCTTCACGTTGCTGCCCAGGCCGGGGCCGTCGCCCAGGACGAAGGTGGTGAGCTCCAGCGTGGTCTTGCCGAAGTGGGCGGTGGACGACGGGCTCGTCGAGCGGCCGCTCACCGTGGTCGGTGGTCACGAGCACCGTCCACGTCTCGAACCGATAGCTCGGCCGGGCGCGAATGGCGCTGAGCAGGCGCCCGATGCGCCGGTCCGTGCGCGTGATGGAAGCCGCGTAGGCCGGGGTGGCCGAGCCGACCAGGTGCGCCGTCTCGTCCACGATCCCCAGGTACACGAAGCCGGCGTCGGGATCGCCGCTGCGCAGGTAGCGCTCGGTCGCGCGGGTCACCATCTCGTCGCCTCCGTCCCACGCCGCGAGCGTCTCGACGTTGGTGTTCAGGGCGTAGCGGGTGTCCGCGGTGTTGAAGATCGGCCCCCCGTTGAGCGGCAGGGCGATGTTCGCCCAGTCGCTGGCGATGAAGGTGCTCGCCGACGGGCGCACGCGCTCGATGCGCGTCAGGAAATCCAGGTAGCCGCTCTTGGTCGCCTGCAGCGGATCCATGTTGAGCCTGTTGCCCTTGATCCCGTGCTTGGGCGGCCACACGCCTGCCGCGATCGACGCCCATCCGACCTCGCTGATGGTGAGCACGTCCGGGCCGTAGTCGAGCAGCGACGGCCGCCCGAAGCCCTGACGCTGGAGCCGCGCGAGGTTTGGCGCCCTGCCGGAGCGCACGGCCGCCTGAAGCAGGTCCCAGCGGGTGCCGTCGGTGCCGATCACCAGCACCTTGTTCAGGCTCGTGCCCTTGGGCCCGCTCAGCGGCGCGGACTCCTGCGCGACCGCCCCCGACGGAGCGAGCGCGAGGGCGACGAGGGCGAGCGCGACGGCCAGGTGACGCACAGGCGCATCTTTACACCTTTGTTGCAGCCGGGGCGCGAGTTCCCGGCGGCCCGGCTAGAGATCGACGAAAGTCGTGGCCGAGCGGCTCAGGCGGCCGACCCCGTCGCGCGCCCACGCGGCCACGCAGTAGCGGCCGGGGGGCGGCCGCGGCAGGGTGACCGACTCGCTGGCGCCCACCGGCACGCGCCAGGTCCTGCCCAGCAGCGCCTCCGACGGGGACGGGCACGAGTCGCGTCGCAGGCCGACCTCGTAGGAGCCGTCGGAGACGTGCGCCAGGTGCGCGGGGCGCGCCCGGGGCGCCGGCCGCGTGACGCCCACCGCGAGCCCACCGAAGGCATCGGGCGCGGCGGTGACCGCGCGGGGAGCTGCGGGCCCTGCGAACAGGTTGCACACCGGGGCGGGGCGGCGCCGGACCCGGCCGCCGTAGGCGCGCACCGCACCGCGGACGTCGTCTGCCTCCAGCAGCCGGCAGCGCCAGCGCCAGTCGGGCAGCGGGCGCGGGCTCGCACAGCTCCGGCGAGATGTTGGTCGCGCTCGGGTTCATCAGCGCGCACCGGCGCGTCTCGTGGTTGAGGCCGAGCACGTGCCCCAGCTCATGTGCCGCGGTCAGCGCGATCGACCAGCGGCTGCACCCCGCCTGGCGCGGATCGGGACGCGAGAGCAGGACCACCGCGCGAAGCGCGCGGCCGGTACGGGGGTTCCAGGACACCGGGGTCCGGCCCGCAAGCACGCAGCCGCGGGCGCTGAAGTAGCGGATCACGACCCGCGCCCTGGAACGGCGTACGGCGACGAAGCGCACGCGGGCGCCGCTGCGGTTCCACGCCCGCACCGCCCGCTTGACCGCCCAGGCGTTCCCGCGGGCGGCGTTGTAATAGGGGATCCGCCCGCCGCGCCACCTGAACGGGAGCCGCCGGTAGGAGGCTCTCGCGCCGGCGTCGGCGACGCTCGCCAGATCCAACGAGCGGGATTGGGCGCCCGCGCCGGGCTCGGCGCGGGCCGAGGCCACCGGCGCCCCGAAGCTGGCACCAAATGCCAGCGCGCACAGCGCGACCGGCAGGGCCCTGGTGCTCGTCGAGCGGCCGTCCATGGCCCGTGTCCGCCCCGCCCTACTCGGGAGCTGGGTCGATCGAGATCACGCGCCCGCGATGCCCCGTGCGGAACTGCACGGTGCCGGCGCGCTTGGCGAAGATCGTGTCGTCCTTGCCGATGCCCGCGCCGTCGCCGGGCTTGAACCGCGTGCCGCGCTGGCGCACGATGATCTCGCCGCCCGTGACCGCCTGTCCGGCAAAGATCTTCACGCCAAGGCGCTGGGCGTTGGAGTCGCGGCCGTTGCGGCTGGAGCCGAGGCCCTTCTTATGCGCCATCGCCGTCCTCCTTCTTCGCCGGCTTCTTGGCGGCCGGCTTCTTGGCGGCCGGCTTCTTGCGGCCGGCTTCTTGGCCGCCGGCTTCTTCGCGGTGGCGGCGGGCTTCTTCGCGGCCGGCGCCTTCTTCGCGGCGGGCGCCTCCGTGTCCACCTTGGCCTCCGCCTTGGCAGCGGCGGGCTTGCGCGACATCAGCTTGAGGTCGCCGATCTCGAGGCGGGTGAGCTCGCTGCGGTGACCCTGACGAGTCTTGTGCCCGTGCTTTGGCTTGAACTTGAGCACGTGCAGCTTCTTGCCCCGCACGTGCGCGGTGACCTTGGCCTCGACCTTGACCTTGCCCAGGTCGTCGGCCGCGAACACCGCCTCGTCGTCGCCGTCGGGCCGGAACAGCAGCGGCTCCAGCGTCACGGTCGCGCCCTCGTCATCGGGCATGCGATCGACGAGAAGGGTGTCGCCCTTCTCCACGCGGTACTGCTTGCCGCCGACTTTGACGATTGCGTACATAGGTAAGGAGGAGGCGCCCGTCCGGCGCGCCGAGGTCGGCATGGTAGCGCCTGTCCCTCTGGTGCTCGGTGCTCAGTGCTCACCAATCCTCTGAAGCCTCAGGTACGCCATAGCGACCCTCAGGCTTCAGACCTCGCCAGCCCCTGCCGCCCGAAGCGAAACCGGCGTCCGGCGACCAGCGCCCAGACCCCCAGCCAAGCCCTACGCGTCCGACCCCCCAGCCCCGCCGCCCCGCCTTCCACGCCCGCCGCGCCGGCCCCTACGCCGCGGCCGCCGCGGTGCGGACCCGTCGCCGGAGGCGGTGGATGTGGTGCTCCCGAGCGACCGCGTGGCGCCCCCGTTGGTAGCCGCCGCCGGCGGAACCACCTCGGCTCCCTCCACCAGGACCGCGGAGGCCGCTGAGCGCCCAACGTCCTGGATCCGGACCAGCGTCTTGCTACCCACCAGGCCGCCGGCGCCCGCCACGGAGATCACGTAGCCGTCCAGCTTGGCCACGGCGTCGTCCTCGGCGTACATGTGCGGCTCCTCGATGGTCACCAGCACCTCCTCGCCCTCGCGGAACGGCAGCGCGCGCTCCTCGATGTCCCCGCGCGAGCCCTCCATGGAGATCGCGAAGTGGTCGAGCGGCAGCGCCTCGGAGCCCTCGAACAGGAAGTGCTTGCCGGTCTGGCGCTCGATCTCCAGCAGCGGCCGGCCGGGCCCGCCCGCCAGCAGCGCGGCCACGCGCGGGTGCAGCTGGATCAGGAACGCCTCCGAGCCTGGACGCTCGGCGGCGATCTCCACCAGCCGGCGCTCGGCGTCGATGGCCACCGTCTCCTCGGAGACCACCACGCCCTCGCCCTCGCAGGTGGGGCACGTCTTGGTGAGGATCTCGCGGACCCCGTCGGTCACGTTCTGGCGTGTCATCTCCACAAGGCCGAGCGGCGAGATCTCGACCACGTAGGTCTTGGTGCGGTCCTCGTCGAGGGCCTTGCGCAGGGTCTTGAGCACCGCGTCGCGGTTGCGCGCGCGGGACATGTCGATGAAGTCGATGACGATGATGCCGCCGATGTCGCGCAGCCGCAGCTGCCTGACCACCTCGTCGGCCGCCTCGAGGTTGGTCTTGGTAATGGTGTCCTCCAGGCGCGCGCCCTTGCCGCGGCCGGTGAAGGAGCCCGAGTTGATGTCGATGACCGTCATCGCCTCGGTGTACTCGATTAGCAGGTAGCCGCCTGAGGGCAGGTCCACGCGCCTGCGCAGCGTGCTCCGGATGGCCTCCTCGATGCGGTAGCGCTCGAACAGCGGCTCGGGCTGCTTCCACAGCTCCAGCCGCTCGAGCAGCTCCGGGGCCGTCCGGGTGAAGAACGACTCCAGCCTGTGGTGCTGCTGGGGGTCGTCGACGATCGCGCGCTCGAACTGCTTGGAGAAGATGTCGCGCACGACCCGCACCGAGAGGTCGGCCTCCTGGAAGACCATGGCCGGCGCGGTTGTGTCCTCCGCGCGCTTCTGCAGCACCTCGTGCAGCTTGTGCAGGTACTGGATCTCGTGCTGGAAGTCGGCCTTCTTGGCCCCCTGCGCGGCGGTGCGGATGATGGCGCCGCCCTCGCCCAGGGCCAGCCCCTTGGCCTGGCGGCGCAGCCGCTCGCGCTCCTTGTCGTCCAGGCGCCGCGACACTCCGATGCCCTCGCCCTGGGGCGTGAACACCAGGTAGCGCCCGGCGATCGACAGCTGCATCGACAGGCGCGGGCCCTTGGTCTTGAGCGGGTCCTTGACCGCCTGCACGAGAACCTCCTGGCCCGGCTTGAGCAGCTCGGTGATCCGCTGCCCCTTTCCTCCCGACCGGCCCCGGCGAGCCACCTCGACTCCGGGGATCATGATGTCGTCGGCGTGCAGGAAGCCGTTGCGCTCCAGGCCGATGTCCACAAACGCGGCCTCCAGGCCGGCCAGCACGTTGTCGACCTTGCCCTTGTAGACGTTGCCCACGATCGAGCGCGAGCCGCGCCGCTCGACGTAGAGCTCGCCCACCTTCCACTTGGGCTCTGCGCCCCGGCGGCCTGCGCCGCCGCCCTTCTCGCCACCCTCAGCGGCGGGCGTGCCCTCCGCTTCCAGGATGGCGACTCTGGTTTCGCCACGGTCGGCCGTGACGAGTACTTGCTTTCTCAAAGATTCCTCTCTCGGGAGGCGCCCATTGGCGCGACTCCCATTTCACAAGGCCTGCTCCCGCCCCTTGGCGAACGCCGTCTCGCGCGCCTGCGCGTGGATCGACTGCAAGAGGCCGATGGCCATGAAGGTCACAATCACGGAGGACCCGCCGTAGCTCATGAGCGGCAGTGTCACTCCCGTTATCGGCATGATCCCGATGGTCATGCCCACATTTACGAAGATCTGGTGCATGAGCATTGCGGTGATGCCCCCGGCGACAAGAGTGCCGTAGAGGTTCTTCGACATCGTGAGGATTCGTAGACACCGCCAGATCAAGAGTGCGAACAGGGACAGCACCAACGCCGCCCCTATGAACCCGAACTCTTCCCCTACTACGGAGAAGACGAAGTCCGTGTGGTGCTCGGGTAGGAAGTCGAGTTTAGTCTGCGTGGCCTCGTCACCGCGACCCGTCTTGCCGCCGGCGCCGATGGCCACCAGCGATTGGGTCTGCTGGTAGCCCTCCTCGGCGGGGTTCTCGGCCGGGTCGACGAAGGCCGTGAGGCGGTCCATCTGGTAGGGCTTGAGCAGCTCGACGCCCACCGCCGGGGCCGCAACGATCACCACTGAGACCGCGATGGCCGCCAGCCCCCCGAGCGCCGCGAAGTGGGTCCACGGGGTGCCGGCCACGAACAGCGTGGCCAGCGCGATGGTCACGTAGACCAGGCCGGTGCCCAGGTCCGGCTGGGCGATTACCAGCATGGCCGGCACCAGCGCCAGCAGCATGATCCTGCTGGTGGTCTCGCGCTCGCCCAGGCGCCGCATGCGGTCGACCACGAAGGCCGACAGCGTGAGCACCAGCAGCACCTTCCCCAGCTCGGACGTCTGCAGCTGGAGGAAGCCCAGGTCGATCGCGCGCTTGGAGCCGCGCGTGACCGACCCCGCGGCGTACACGGCCACGATCGCCACGATCATGAACCCGTACAGCCCGACGGTCCATTCGCGCAGCCGCGAGTAGTCGATGCGCGAGATCAGGGCCATCAGGACGATCCCGACCGCGGCATAGCCGGCCTGGCGCGTCCAGTAGTAGCCGGGGCTCCCGGCGATGTCGTCGGTGGTGGCCGACGCGATCGTGTAGATGCTGCACGCCATCAGCCCGAGCGCGGCCAGCAGCAGCAGCACGTCGATTCGCACGAACCGCGGCGCCCGTCCCTCGTGGAAGCCCTGCACGGAGGTGCCGTAAGGCGTGGACTGCATCAGCGGGTCACCCTACCCGCGCCAGGAGCGGTGTCGGAGGCGGCGAGCATCAGTCCGGGGCCGTTCCGGCCTTGACGGGCCCGGCCTTGACCCCGAACAGCTCGGACAGGATCTGACGTGCCGCCGGCGCCGCGGTCTCGGCACCGAAGCCGCCCGACTCGAAGGTCACGGCCACCACGTACTTGGGGTCCGGGTACGGCGCCAGGGCCACGTACCAGGACTGGTCCTCGCGACCGGCGCCCTTCTCGGCGGTGCCGGTCTTGCCCGCCACGGGCACCTTGAAGCCCTGGAAGACCGGCGCCGAGGTGCCGCCGGGCTCGCTGGCTGCGCTGCGCAGGCCGTCGAGGATGGCCTGGCGGTACTCGGCCCTGATCCTGAGCCTGCGCGACGAGGGGGCCTCGAGCACCTGCTGGACGCGGCCCGACGAGCGCTCGATCCGCTGACCCAGGCGCGGCCTGACGATGCGCCCGCCGTTGGCGATGGCCGCGTAGGCCACCGCCATCTGCAGCGGGTCGGCCTGCAGGTCGCCCTGGCCCACTGACAGGTTCACGTTGTCGCCCACGCTCCACGGCCGGTCCTGGAACCCGCACCGCCCGAGTGAGATCTGCTCGGGGGTGGGCTTGCGCTTGGAGATGCAGCGGCGGAACTCGGCGAAGCCGTCGTTGCGCCACCTGGGCGTGGGGATCAGGCCGGGGGCCTCGTTGGGCAGGTCGATGCCGGTGCGCCTGCCGAGCCCCAGCTGGCGCGCCCACTTCTGGATCAGCAGCCCGTCGCCCGATCCGTTGGCCTCCTGGCCCAGGCGGTAGAAGAACACGTCGCTGGACACCGACAGCGCGCGCCGCAGCGCCACCGCGCCGTGGGACACGTTGCCGGCGTTGCGGAACACCACGTTGCCGACCTTGAGCGAGCCGCCATCGACGGCAACGGTGTCGGGGGTGATCAGCCCGCCCTGCAGCGCCGCGGTGGCGGTGATGAGCTTGAAGGTGGAGCCGGTGGGATAGCCGGACTGGATTGCGCGGTTGAGGATCGGCTCGCCGTTGTCCTTGGAGTAGAGCCGGTCGAGGTCGCGCTGGCGGATGACCTTGGCGAACACGTTGGGGTCGAACGAGGGCGAGCTGCCGAGCGCCAGCACCTCGCCGTTGTTCACGTTCATGACCGCGAACGCGCCCTTGGCGCCGCCCAGCGCGCGCTGGCCGACCCGCTGCACGTCCAGGTCCACCGACAGGCGCAGCTGCCGCCCCTGCTCGGGGCGCACGTTGCGCAGCTGCCCGCGCAGGTTGCCCAGCGCGTCGACCTGCACCTCCTTGGCACCGTTGCGCCCGCGCAGGAAGCGGTCGTACTGGTACTCGATGCCGGACTGGCCGACACGGTCCCCGAGCGCCACCCCGCGGTAGCGGGTGTCGTCCTGCTGCTTCTTGGTGATCTCGCCGACGGTGCCGAACAGGTGGGCGCCCACCTGGCGGTGCGGGTACTCGCGCAGGAACACCTGCTCCACGGTCACCCCCGGGAAGTCCTCCTGGTTCTCGAACAGGTAGAAGACCAGCTCCTGCGGCACGTCCTGCCTGACGGTGGCGGGCGAGAACGGCAGCACCTTGAGCTGGTCCTCCACGCTCTTCTCGATCCGCTCCGAGTCGCGCCCCAGCACGCGGCCGAGCCGGTTGTAGACCTCGCGCCGCTCGCCGTCGTCCTCCGGCAGCTCGTCGGGGGTCACGCGCACGGCCAGGCCGGTCCGGTTGTTCACCAGCACCCGGCCCTCGCGGTCCACGATCTCCCCGCGCGGCGCCTGCACCTTGATCTTGCGGACCTGGTTGGAGTTGGCCTCGGTCTCGTACTTGTCGCCCGAGAGCACCTGCAGGTACCAGAGCCGGAAGAAGACCACCGCGAACAGCGCCAGCGCGATCCCGCCGATGATGGCCACCCGCAGCGCAAGCTGGGGCGTGAGCGCGGGGCGGCGGCTGTCGTTGTCCAGGTACATCAGTGGGTCTTAGATCTCGAGGCCCCGGAGCCCGATCGGTCCCGTCTCCATCGGTGCGCGCCGGCGGCGGCGGCGCTCCAGCGGGTCGATGTCCAGCACGGGACGCAGCAGCCATCGGCAGGCCGCGAAGACGGGCACGGCCAGCAGGGCGTTGAGCAGGATCGTGACGAGCATGTCGCGGAGCACGAGTGCGTCGACCGGGGCGGCCACGTCGAGCATGAACGACACAGCGGCGAAGGTGGCGACCCAGCCGGCCGTGGCCACCGCACCTACCGGGATCGGCAGCAGGCCGTGCGCCGGGTCACGCACCTCGCGGTAGCGGCCGACCCCGTAGCCCACGGCCGTGAGCACCAGCGACGACACCCCCATCGTGCTGCCCACCGCCAGGTCCAGCAACACGCCGGTGGCGAAGCCCATGGCCGCGCCGGGCACGCTGCCGGCGTAGATCGCCACGGCGGCCACGGCCAGGGGCACGAGGTCCGGAGTGCCGCCGAGGATGCGCGTGGGCCCAAAGCCCGAGAGCTGGAGCAGCACGGCGGCGAAGGCGATCAGCCCCGCACGCAGGAGCGCTCCGGGGGTCAGGCTCACGGCGCCACCACGCCCGCGGTCTCTCGGGCGCGGCCCTTGCGCGTGAGCACCTGCACGAACTCCAGCCGGCGGAGGTCGGCGAACGGCCTGATGTGCACGCGCTGGTAGAGCTCGACCTCGTCCAGGTCCGCCCTGGTCACCCGGCCGATGGGGATGCCGCGCGGGAAGTTGGACTCAACGCCCTCACGCTCGGACTTGAAGCCCGAGGTCACGACGGTGGTGCCCTCGGTCACGCGGCGGCCCTTCTCGATGTAGTCCAGCAGCAGGTCCTCGGGCTCGCCGACGGTTGGCCTGACCACGCCGTTGGCGCCGCGGGGCACCACCTGGGCGGCCACCGCGCTGGAGGCATCGGTGATCAGCTCGACCTCCGCGGTGCCGTCCGTGACGCGCGTGACCCGGCCGGCCAGGCCGCCCGCAGCGATCACAGCCTGGTCCTCGCGGATGCCGTCGCTGGACCCCTTGTCGATCTTGACGCTGGAGTACCAGACGGTGGGCGAGCGGGCGATCACCCGCGCGGCGACCGGCTGGGTGGCAACGGGGAACCCGTCGGAGCGCCCAAGCCTGACAAGGCCGCGCAGCTCGGCGTTGTCGCGCACCGCGGTGTCAGCCTCGCCGAGCCGCTTGCGCAGGTCCTCCACCTCGGCGCGCAGGTCCTCGTTCTCGCTCTTGGCATCGAAGGTGTCGCCCACCCACCCGAACAGGTCGCGGAACGGCTTGAGCGCCCGCGTGGCGCCGGTCTCGACCGGGGCGAAGGCCTCCTGCGCGCCCCGCTGGAGGGTGTGGAACACGCCGTCCTCGGACTCGCCGAAGTACGCGGTGAGCATCACGATCGACGCGGTCACGAAGATCGCGAGGGCCGCTCTGCGGCGGCGGACCACCTTCCTGTCGAACACGTTTCTGGCTCCGTCCGAGCCGCCGACGTTAGCGCCGGCGGGCGGTTCGGGAATTCTTGTTGCTGCGGTGGATGGCCTCGAACTCCTCGAGGCTGCGGCCCGAGCCCACGGCCACGCACGTGAGCGGCGACTCGGCCAGGTGCGCCGGCATCTGCGTCTCGTCGCGCAGGCGCTCGTCGAGGCCCTGCAGCAGCGCTCCGCCGCCCGCCAGCATGATGCCGCGGTCCATGATGTCCGAGGCCAGCTCCGGCGGGGTGCGGTCCAGCGTCTCCTTCACGGCGTCCACGATCGCCTGGAGCGGCTCCTCCAGCGCCAGGCGCACCTCCTCGCTGGTCAGCACGATCGTCTTGGGCAGCCCCGACACCAGGTCGCGCCCGCGGATCTCGGCCTGCATCTCCTCTTGCAGGGGGAAGGCCGACCCGATCTCGAGCTTGACCTCCTCGGAGGTCTGCTGGCCGATCATGAGCTTGTACTCGCGCTTGACGTAGTTGATGATCGCGTCGTCGAGCTCGTCGCCCCCGATGCGGATCGACTGCGAGACGACGATGCCGCCCAGCGAGATCACCGCTACTTCGCTGGTGCCGCCGCCGATGTCCACCACCATGTTGCCGGTGGGCTCGCCCACGGGCAGGCCGGCGCCGATGGCGGCGGCCATGGGCTCCTCGATCAGGTAGGCGGTGCGGGCGCCCGCCGAAAGGCAGGCCTCCTCCACGGCGCGCTTCTCGACCCCCGTGACCCCCGACGGCACGCACACCACCACGCGCGGGTGCGCCCAGCGGTTCTGATGCACCTTCTGGATGAAATGGCGGAGCATCTGCTCGGTCACGTCGAAGTCGGCGATCACCCCGTCCTTGAGCGGCCGGATGGCCTGGATCGTGCCCGGGGTCCGGCCCAGCATGCGCTTGGCCTCGATTCCCACGGCGTGCACCTCGGAGGTGCGCGAGTCGATGGCCACCACCGACGGCTCGGACAGCACGATCCCGCGACCGCGCACGTAAACGAGCGTGTTGGCGGTGCCGAGGTCCACGGCCATGTCGCGGCCGCCCATGCCGGTGAGATACGAGAAGAAGCCCATGCGTGAAGTCGAGTGAGGATAAGCGCCCTTCCAGCAGGGTCGGGCGCGACTCCCCGTTCCGGTGCGCAACGAGGAGGAAACTCCTGCTGCCGTGCGCTCCGGCGGTGGGAGTGTAGCTCAACCAACACCGCCCCCCTCGGGGCGTTTCGGCTGTTGCAGGACGCACGAACCGCCTGCAAACCGGCGCGTCGACGGCTCGGTGGGGGCTCAGCCCTCCCAGCCGACGAGCTCGGGCGCCATCCGCAGCAGCCGCGCCGCCGGCAGCCCCACCACGTTCAGGTAGTCCCCCTCGATGCGCTCCACCAGGGCCGCGCCCCGCCCCTGAATCGCGTAGCCGCCGGCCCGTTCGCGCCACTCCTCCGTGGCCAGGTACCAGGCAATCTCGGGGCTCCCGAGGGCGCGGAAGCTGACCGTGGTCGCCTCCGCGGCGGTGCGCTCATGACCCCCGGCGACCAGGGCGATCCCGGACCACACCTGGTGCTCCCTGCCGGCCAGGGCGCGCAGGAAGGCCTCCGCCTGGGCGTCGTCGGCGGGCTTGCCGAGCAGCTCGCCTCCCACGACCACCGCCGTGTCGGCGCCGAGCACGAGCTCGCCCGCCACGGCCCGCGCCTTGCGCAGGGCGTTCTCCACCACCACGGCTCGCGGCTCGCCCGCCGTGACCTCCTCGACGGCGGCCGGCGCCACGCTGAACTGGATCCCGAGCTGCTCGAGGATCGCCCGCCGCTGGGGCGACCGCGATGCGAGGACGAGCCGGGCCGGGCTCAGCTCAGCTCGGGGAAGAAGATGCTGGTCTCGCGGGCGGCCGACTCCGGCGAGTCCGAACCGTGCACGAGGTTGGTCTGGACCTCCAGGCCGAAGTCGCCCCGGATCGAGCCGGGCGCAGCCTCCACCGGGTTCGTGGCGCCGATGACCTGGCGCGCTGCGGGCACGGCCTCGTGGCCCTCCAGCACCATCGCCACCAGCGGCCCGCCGGTGATGAAGTCCACGAGCTCGCCGAAGAACGGCTTCTCGGCGTGCTCGGCGTAGTGCTCCTCTGCCTGAGCGCGCTCCAGCTGCATGTGCTTGAGCGCCACGATCGCGAGGCCCTTGCGCTCGAAGCGGGCGATCACCTCGCCGGTCAGCCGGCGCTCGAAGGCGTCGGGCTTCACGAGGATCAGCGTTCGGTCCATCTGGCTCCCTTCAGTCTGGGTGTGTGAGGCACGAGCCGGCCGTCAGGGCCGGGCGCGCTGTCCCGCGGGCCGGTCGCGGCCGCCGGGGCTGCGCTCGCGCGTGGGCTTGGAGGATCGTTCGCGCTGGCCCTCCGCGCCGTCCGCCCGCTTGCCCTCCGCCGTGGCCGCCTGCTTGCCCGCGGGCTGCTTCGCCGCACCGCCATCGGACTGCTTGCGGCGGGTGCTGGGCTGCTTGGGCTCCGCGGCGGGCGCCGCCTCCTGCTTGCGCGCGGCACCCGACGGCTGGGATCGCTCCGCGGCGGGCTCGCGCCGTTCAGCCGCGGGGCGCCGCCCAGCAGCGGACCGATGCTCCCCGGCCGCTCGCGGGCGCTCGGCGGTATCCGCCGCTCGGGGCTGGGCGGCCACAGCCTCGGGAGCGGGGCGCGGGCGGCGCTGCCGCGCGGGCTGGGGTGCCGGAGCGCCCACCTCGGCCTCGCAGTAGGGGCAGATCTGCCAGCGCGGGTCCAGCGGCTTGCCACAGGTGCGGCAGGGCTCCTTGAGGCGATGCAGGCAGTTGGGGCAGCGCAGGAACGAGGTCTCGATCGCGTGCGCACAGTAGGGGCACGAGAGCTGCTCCACGCCCGCCAGGCGGGCCTCGGCGGCCGCGATCTCCAGCTCACGCTCTCGCTTGTCCTCGAGGTACTCGGGCGGGCGGACGATCGTGTAGACGATCGTGCCGACGAACGGGAACAGCGACGCCGCGGTGGCACAGCCCACGAGCAGCGGGTCGTCGATCCGGCGGCGGGCGTCGGCGTAGGTCCAGTAGACCAGCGCCAGCCACAGCACCACCAGGAAGAGCAGGAGCAGGTTGACGGCCAGGTTCAACCCGTCGTTCGTGATCCCGAAAACGGCGAGAGGACCCATTGAGAGCGCGAGTCTAGCGTCGCTAACGGCCGCCGAACCCACTCGGGAGGGGTCGCCCGGGGCCCGCCTGGGTTACAGGAACAGCCTGCCCAGCGCGTAGCCGATGCCGAAGAAGACGAGGATCACGGTGGCCACGACCAGCGCGACCAGTCCGATCATCGCTCCGAAGCTGGGGCCGTCACCACGATCCATGACGGACCGATGATTTCACCTCAGATGGTTGATTTCGAGGTCGGGTGCTCGCGGGGGCGCGCCAGACCAAGCTGGGCGGCGCACGAGTCCGAAGCAGGTAGCAGCGCTACCTGCGAGGGCTCGGGTGACGAACCAGCGCCGGTATGGCGCGTCATCCGTGAGTGCACGAACGAGGAATCAGCCATCTCAAAGCGAGGAGGCGCGTGCCTGGCCGGGCTCTCTCACGAGGTCCGCCACCAGGTAGATCGAGCCCGTGGCCACCACGGCGCCGGCCGATCCGGCCAACTCGCGCGCGCGCTCGACCGCCCTCCGCGGGTCCGCAACGGTCTCGGCCGGTGGACCGCCCACCTGGTCGTGCAGCGTCCGGAGCGTGGCCGGGGACAGCGCGCGGGGGTTGGCACAGCGCGTGTACACCGCTGTGTCGAACCCGGGCAGCAGCTCCGCCAGCATCGCCGCGGCCTCCTTGTCCTCGAGGATCGCCGCCACCAGCACGACCGGGCTGCGGGCCCCGATCAGCTCGGGGAGCGCTGCGGCCAGGGCACGCGCGCCGGCCGGGTTGTGAGCCCCGTCGTAGACGGTGAGCGGCTCCTGGCCGACCACGTCGAGCCGGCCCGGCACGCGGGTCTCGGCGGCGGCGCGCGCCACCGCGGACGGGTCGAGCTCGTGGCCCAGGAAGGCCTGCGCCGCCGCGTGGGCCACCGCGAAGTTGGCGCGCTGGAAGCCGCCCGGGGCGCGCAGTCGCACACCCTCCACGGAGTCGCCGGCCTGGATCAGGCGCGCGCTGCGGTCGGCGGCCACGCGGCGAGCGACCGACTCCACCTCCGGGTCTAGGGCCGCCGTGACGAGCGTGGCGTGGTCGCGCACCACGTCGAGCTTCTCCTCGGCGATGTCCGCCAGCGTCGGGCCGAGCCAGCGGGTGTGCTCGAGCCCCACTCCCGTGAGCACCTGCACCCGCGACGGGATCACGTTGGTGGCGTCGTAGCGCCCGCCCAGGCCGGCCTCCACCACCGCCACCTGCACGCCCCGAGCCGCCAGCTCGTGGTAGGCGGCGGCCGTGAGCGCCTCGAACTGGGTCACCCGGTCGTCGTCGTCGTCAAGAGTGCGCTCGACCATCGCCGCGGCCCCCGCCGCGCGCGTGACCGCCGCGGCGAAGCGCTCCGGCGTCACGGGCTCCTCGCCGACCTCGACCCGCTCCCGGAAAGAGCCCAGGTGCGGCGACGTGTAGCTGCCCGTCCGCAGCCCGTGGCGCTGGAGGATCGCCGCGATGAAGCGCACGGTCGACGACTTGCCGTTGGACCCCACCACGTGGATCGAGGCGAACCGGCGCTGGGGCATCCCCAGCGCGGTCATGAGCTTGTGCATGCGGTCCAGCCCGAAGCGCATGCCGAACAGCTCGAGGCCGAGCAGGTAGTCCTCGGCCTCGCGCGGGGTCACGTGCCTTCAGTCCTCGAGGCTCGCCAGCGCCTGCCTGGCGTCGGCCAGCTTCTCGCGCTCGCCCTCCACCACGGCCGCCGGCGCGCGCTCCACGAACTTCTGGTTGGCCAGCTTGTGCTCCAGGCGCGCGATCTCCTCGCCCAGCTGGTCGCGCCGCGCCGCGATCCGGCGCTCGGCGGCGCCCGGGTCGAAGGCGTCGTCGGGCAGCAGCTGCACGACCCCGCCGGGCACGGGCACCTCGGCGGCCGGGGCGGCGCCGTCGCCTCCCGCCAGGTCCAATCGCGCCAGCCGGGCCACCAGAGGCGCGGTGCCTGCGTAGCCGTCGGCGTCCAGCCGCGCGGGGAGCACGGCGGAGGGCTTGACTCCCGCCTGCTCGCGGTAGCGGCGCAGGTCGGTGATCGCCTGGATCGCGCGCCCCACCACCGCCTCGGCCTCCTCGTCGATGCGCCCGGGCTCGGGCGAGGGCCAGCCGGCCACCGCCAGCAGCCCGCGCTCACCCGGCATGAACGACCAGATCTCCTCGGTCACGTGGGGCATCACCGGGTGCAGCAGCCGCAGCACGCGGTCCAGCGCGAACAGCAGCGTGCCCGAGACCGCCCGGCGGTCGCCCGCCTCGTCGTAGAGGCGGGGCTTTGCGAGCTCGAGGTACCAGTCGCACAGCTCCGACCAGAAGAAGTCGTACAGCTCGAGGGTGGCGGCCGAGAGCTCGAAGGCCTCGATCGAGCCGCGCGTGCGCTCGGTGACCCGCTCCAGGCGGGAGAGGATCCAGCGGTCCTCGACGGTCTCCGCCACCTCCGCCGATGGCTCGGCACCGTCCTCCACGCCGAGCAGGATCAGCCGCGAGGCGTTCCACAGCTTGTTGGCCAGGTCGCGCCCCTGGCGCACGCGCTCGGCCGAGTACTGCACCTGCTGGCCCGAGCCCATGGCCAGCAGGCCGAAGCGCAGGGCGTCCGCGCCGTACTCGCCGATCTCCTCCAGGGGATCGATGCCGGTGCCCAGCGACTTGGACATGCGCTGGCCGTCCGGAGCCAGGATCGTGGAGTGGATGGGCACGTCCTCGAACGGCAGCTCGCCCGTGAACTCCACCCCGAACATGACCATCCGCGCGACCCAGAGGAAGATGATGTCGCGCGCCGTTGAGAGCACGTCGGTGGGATAGAAGGCGCGCAGCTGGTCGGTCTGGTCGGGCCAGCCGAGGGTGGCGAAGGGCCACAGGGCGGATGAGAACCACGTGTCCAGCACGTCGGGGTCGCGCTCCCACCCGTCGCCCTCCGGCGGCTCCTCCCCGCGTATGTCTCCTCACCCCGGTACCAGACCGGGATCTGGTGACCCCACCACAGCTGCCTCGAGATGCACCAGGGCCGGATGTTCTCCAGCCAGTCGAGGTAGACCCGCGTGTGGGGACGGTCGGGGTGAAAGCGCAGCCGGCCGTCCTTGGCCGCGGCGATGGCCGGGCCGGCCAGCTTCTCCATGTCGCAGAACCACTGGAGCGAGATCAGCGGCTCGATCCGCATCCCCGAGCGGAAGGAGTGGGGCACGTCGTGCGAGTAGGGCTGGGTGCCAGACACGTGGCCGCCGTCGCGCAGGGCGGCCACGACGGCGCGCCGGGCCTCGTCGACGGGCAGCCCCGCGAACCGCTGCCCGGCGGCGTCGGTCATGCGCCCGTCCTCCCCGATGACCGACAGCTCTGCAAGCCCATGGCGCCGGCCGATCTCGAAGTCGCTCGGATCGTGGCCGGGGGTGATCTTGAGCGCCCCCGTGCCGAAATCCGTCTTCACGTACTCGTCGGCGATGATCGGCAGCCTGCGCCCCACCAGCGGCAGCACGGCCGCCTCGCCGATCAGCCGCGTGTAGCGCTCATCGCCCGGGTTGACCGCGATCGCGGTGTCGGCCAGCATCGTCTCGGGCCGCACGGTGGCCACCGTGACCGCCCCAGACCCGGTGGCCAGCGGGTAGTCGATCATGTAGAGGGTGTCGTCGACGCGGCGCTGCTCCACCTCCAGGTCCGAGATGGCCGAGCGCGTGCCCGGGTCCCAGTTGACCATGTAGTTGTCGCGGTAGACCAGGCCCTTCTCGTACAGGCTCACGAACACGTGCTGCACCGCGCGCACATACGCGTCGTCCATCGTGAACCGCTCGTCGCTGTAGTCCAGCGAGGCGCCCAGGGCGCGGAACTGGTCGCGGATCGTGGAGCCATGCTCGCGGCGCCATTCCCAGACGCGCTCCACGAACGCCTCGCGCCCGAGCGCCTCCCTTGAGGTGCCCTCGGCGGCCAGCGCCTGCTCGACCTTGACCTGGGTGGCGATGCCCGCGTGGTCGGTGCCGAAGATCCACTTGGTCGGCCGGCCCGACATGCGCGCGACCCGGATCAGCAGGTCCTGGATCGCCGCGTTGAGCGCGTGGCCCATGTGCAACGCGCCCGTGACGTTGGGCGGCGGCACGGCGATCGAGAAGCTCCCGTCCGCCCCGTCCGCCGCATCCGGGCTGAAGATCCCGGCGCTCTCCCAGCGCTCGAACACGCGCCCCTCCACGTCGGCGGGCGCGTAGCGGGTGCGCTCCTGGAGGGCGGCGAGGCGATCGGCTGGCACGGCCGCCAAGTCTAGGCGCGGGGTCGTTCTCGGCCGAGGCCGCCGGCAGCTACTTCACGGCCGGCTGCGCCTCGCGCGCCGCGAGCTCGGCCAGCGCCTGGACGGTCCGGCGGTTGTCCGCGGCCACCCGCCCTCGCAGTGCGCGCATCATCAGCGCTCCGGCCGGGCCCATGGCCGACTCCCCACGAAGCGTCAGTGTGACCTCGCTCGCCGTGTCGCCCACCGGCGCCACCGCCATCTCAACCTCCATCCACCCGACGGTCGGGGCGATGCCCTCCCCGCGGTGCACCTGGCGCCGGGGAGCCTCGAACGTCGTGACGGTCCAATGCGACCGCCCCTTCCACGGACCGGCGATCGGGTTCACCTCGTCGTAGGTGGAGCCCGGCGCCGCCGGGCCGTCGGTGCGCGTGACGGCGTCGGTGCCGGCCACCCATTCGGCGTACCGCGAGGTGTCGCACAGCAGCGCCCACGTGGTCTCCGCAGGCGCCGGCACGGCCCCGCTGGCGGTGACCTCCATCGTCGCCATCAGAGGGCGGCGCAGAAATCGGAGAACTTGCGCGCGTCGCGTACCGGCGCGCCGTGGCCGAACAGCGCCAGCGCCGGCTCGAGCTCCCCGAGCCGCTTGGCCGAGCGGCGGTTCTGCTCGGGGTCCGCCGTGAGACCGTCCTTGGGGAGCCGAAGGCCCGGAATGCCCGTGTAGACGTCCATCGAATTGAGCACGTCGCCCAGCACGAGCACGCGGTCGGACTCGCGCCAGAAGGCCACGTGGCCCAGGGAGTGCCCCGGCACGTCCAGCACGCGGAAGCCCGCCACCTCGTCGCCCTCGGCCAGCGTCCGGTCGACCTTGTGGCCCGGGCCGTGCATCGTCCGGTAGAAGAGCCGGCCCATGGCCGAGCCGGAGCCCTCCTCGAGCATCGCATCGGGCCGCTCGGCCTTCTCCACGTCGCCCTCGGGCACCAGGAACGGCACGCCGAAGGTCTCGCACACCAGCTTGCTCGCGCCCTGGTGGTCGGCGTGCGCGTGCGTGAGGGCGTGGGCGGTGAGCGGGCGGCCGCGCAGCTGCTGAACGATCCGCTTGCCGTCGAAGCGTGCGCCGGCGTCCACCAGCACGTCCTCGAGCAGGTAGGTGTTGATCGCGTTGGGCAGCGGCAGCCTGCCCTTGAGCTGCAAGACGCCGGGGGCGAGCTCCTTCACGCCGCCACCCTACCCGCGGGGCTCAGCGGGCGCGGGCGGCCAACGACCAGCGCCCGCCCCGCGGGCGGGCCGTGACGATGGCGCCGCCCACGCTGGGGGTGACCTTCAGGCGCGTGAGCCCGTGCCCCGCCGCCAGCATCCGGCGGTCGGGCAAGAACGCCACCAGCTGCCCGTCGCGCCGCGACGCGCGGCCCCTGGCCGTGAGTCGCCGCCTGGCGGGGTCCCACCTGACGGCGGTCAGGCGCCCGGGCGCCGCCCGGATCGCGCCGCGCGTGAGCTCGCGCACCAGCGCGCGGCGGGGACCGTCGATCGAGTTGTCCCGGCAGTCGACCTCGAACTCGCCCCACACCTCGGGCAGCCGCCCGGCGCGGAAGTCGCCGACCTTGTGCGGGTCGCCGCAGGACTCGCGCCAGGTCCAGAGCGTGGCCCCGAACCGGTAGCGGTCCTGGAGCGCCTGGTGGTCGGCGAAGTAGCCGTCGCCGCCGCGACCGGCGCGATCGGGGTCGGCGCCCCATTCGCCGCTCAGCACCGGGACCCCGCCCAGGGCGCGGGCCTCGGCCCTCACGGTTGCGAATGCCTCGCGGGTGATCGGGCCGTTGGTGAAGCCGCCCGTGTAGATGTGCGGTGCGTAGACCACGTTGCGGTCGCGCGTGAAGCGCGGGGGAGCGCCCCGGCCGGTGGCGGAGAACAGCACCGAGGGCTCGAACAGGACGAGGTGCCTGAACCCCCGGCCGCGGCGCTCGCCGCGGCGGATCGCTCTGAGCACGCGCGCGTACATGCTCGAGAGCTGGGCCTCCTGGCCGGCGTCGAAGGCCGCAGGCTCGTTGAGCACGTCGTAGCCGGCCACCGCCGGCGAGCGGGCCAGCCTCCGCGCCAGGTGGCCCCACATGGCGGCGAACCGGCGCTGGACCCCGTTGCGGTCCGCGAAGAACGACTGCCACGCGCGCCGCACCGCGGGGCTGGACTCCCGCAGCGAACCGGATGTGCAGCGCGAGAGCCCGTCGTCATAGGTGGCCCACGCGGGCGCGCCGTCCCAGCCCAGCGCGCGCAGCTCGCCGGCGGCGCAGGTCTCGCCCGGGCGCGCCGCCAGCGACGGCCCCCACGCGTCCTGGTGCATGTCCACGATCGTGTAGATCCCCTGGCGCTGGAGGCGGCGCACGGTGCGCCTGACGCGCCGGATGTAGGCCTCGTCGTAACGGCCCGGCCGCGGCTCCACGCGCGACCACGTGACCAGCAGGCGCACCGCGTTCCACCCGATCGCCCGCATCCGCCGCGGATCGTCGGCGGCCAGCGGAAACACCGTGGGGAAGCGCGTGCCCTTCCAGTATTCGGCCAGGGCGTTCACGTTCACCCCCCTGAGCACGACCTCCCGGCCCGCCGAGTCCACCACCCGCCCACCGGCCCGGCGGTCGGGCTCCGCGTGCAGGGGCAGCAGCGCGAGGGCGACGGCGAGCGTCCTGAGCACGGCGAGAACCTACCCGCTGGCCGCCGGGCCCCGCACCACTCTGGCGCGCCCCGACTGGCATTCCCGACCCACGGGATTGGTGTTAGGGTCTCCTAACTCTTTAGGCCACCCTAAGATCGCCCACTGGACAAGGAGCCCGCCGACCGATGACCCGCCCCCGCCTGGACCTCCGACTCGCACTCCTCGCGGCCGGCTGTGCACTGACCCTCGGCCTCGCCGCCTGCGGCGACGATGACGACCCGGACGGCGAAGCGGAACGGACCACCACCACGGCCGCCCAGGGCGCCGACCTGGCCGCCATCAAGACCTACCTCCTCGAGCACACCGAGCGCCTGGTGGCCGACACCGGCCGGATCAGGGAGGGCGCTGAGGAGCTCTACGCCAAGGCGAAGGCCGTCGACTTCGACTACGAGCGGCTGCTGGCCGATGACCGCGCCGAGGTCCGCCGGCTGGTCAAGGACGCGCAGGACGGGTTCGCGCGTGCGAACCCCAGCTACGAGGAGATGGAGGGCGTGGTGGCCGGGGTGCCGAGCCTGGCCGAGTACGACGTGATCATCGACGCCGGCAGCGACGGCAGCGATCCCGAGAACGCCGTGCCGTTCAGCGTGAAGACCCCGGCTGGGCGCACGTTCAAGCAGCCGGGCAACTTCAACTACCTGATCGAGACCACGGCGTTCGGGACCGAGCCCAAGTTCCAGGCCAAGGACGTGGAGGCCGACCTGGACAACGACGGCGAGGTCGAGTTCGGCGAGTCGCTGCCCGACGCCGACTTCTACGTGGCCGCGGCGCGCGACTTCGAGAAGTCGGCCAAGGAGCTCGACTCCGCGGCGCGCGAGTGGAAGCCCACCACCAGCGACGCGCTGACCTCGCTGGTGGTCATGACGCCCACCATGTCCGAGTACTTCGGCGCATGGAAGAACTCGCGCGCGATCGCGGGCGAGAAGGCCACGGAGAAGGCATTCGTGGCGGCGTCGCGGCTGCAGGACATCGCCGACATCCTCAGCGGGCTCGTGCTGGTGTACGGCAACGTGAAGCCGCTGGTGGCCAAGGCAGACCGCGCCCAGGCCGAGCAGACCGAGCAGAGCCTGCGCAAGCTGCAGGCCTTCGCCGCGGGACTGCTCGCCAAGGAGGAGGCGGGCCGCAAGTACACCGCTGAGGAGGCCGACACGCTGGGATCCCAGGCCCAGGAGCGCGCGGAGGCGATCGCCGGGCAGGTCACCCAGGCGGCCGCGGAGCTCAACATCGAGATCGAGGAGGGCTAGCGGCCTTGGGTCGAGCGGCCGCCGCGCTGGTCGCGTGCCTGGCGCTGGCCCTCGGGGCGGCGGCCGAGGCGAGCGCCGCGCAGCCGTGGGAGGCCGCCCAGCGACTCGAGGACGGGGTCTTCGACGCGCAGAGCGCCCTGTTGCTGGACGAGCCGGGCGCGGCCGCTCGCCTGTCTGAGCGCGCCCGCCGGGGCCTCGGGGGCGCGCTGGGACGCGGCCTTCGCCGCGACGCGCCGGAGTCGTTCCGGGCGACGCGCGCGGCGCTGGACGACGCGGCCGCGGCGGCGCGGCGGGGCGACCAGGTGGCCCTGGCGGCCGCCCGCGGGCGGCTGCGGGCGGCGCTGCTGAGGGGTAGCTACGGCGTGACCGTGGCCGCGGTGCGCGCGGGTGACACCCGGCGCGCCGGGGCCTGGCTGCTCATCCGCGACTTTCGCAAGGCAACCCGCTTCACCCGCCCCGGCGTGGATGCGACCGTGGCCCTGCGCAGGCTCGAGCGCCGGCGCACCAGCCCGCGCCGCGCCCTGCTGAGCGTGCGCAAGGACCTGCTCGACGCCTACCAGGCACGTCTGGTCGATCAGCTGGACCTGGCCACCGACGCCGCCGAGCGCGGCTTCCGCGGCCGCTGGGCCCAGACGGCCGCCGTGACCGCAGGTCTGTGGCCGATCCTGGCGCCGGAGTACGAGCGCGCCCGCGGGGCGCGCGCCCGCGCCGCGACCGACGCCCGCTTCCGGGCGCTCGAGCGTGCCGCTCGGCGCGGCGACAGGCGCGCGTTCGAGGCCGAGCGCACGGCCGTCAGGCGCTCGCTGGACGGCTTCACCGCCGCGCCGTTCACCCGCGCGGAGCAGGCGCGGCGTGCGTCACAGCTCACCCGCTTCCTGGACCTGGTTCCGATCGAGTACCGCGACGGGACCGACGACGACCGCGTGACCATCCCGTTCGAGATCCAGGAGGCCATCGCCTTCCGCGATGGCGCGGCGTCGGCGTTCTCGGACCTGAAGGCGGAGCTGGTCAAGCGCGACGCGCGGGGGGCCGCCCGCGTCGAGCGCTCGCTCGAGCAGCTGCGGGTGTACGTGGAGGACGCGGGCGAGCGTCAGAAGGTCGTGCCCGAGGACCGGGTGGAGGACGCCCACGAGGCGGCCAGCGACACGCTCGACGACCTCATCCCGGAGGAATGGAAGGCCGACGACGCGCGGTCGGACTTCGACCTGATCGCGCTGACCCTCGACCGGATGGAGGCGGCCGTGGGCGCCGGCGAGTACACCCAGGCCGAGCAGGCCCGGCTCGAGGCCTACGGCTTCTTCGAGTTCGGCCCCGAGCTGAGCCTGCGCTCGATCGCCCCGGACGTGGTCGCGCGCGTGGAGGGCCTGGTGTGGTTCGGCGCCGACGACAAGGACGGACTCGCCAAGCTCATCGCCGAGCGCAAGCCGCGCCGGGAGGTGCACGAGTCGCGGCTGGCGCTCGACCAGGCGCTGGAGGACGGCGCGGGTGCGCTGGGCGACGGCGCGGGGCGCGGGACGGTGGTCACCAACGCGGCGATCATCGTGTTCCGCGAGGGCCTGGAGGCGGTCCTCATCCTCGCCGCCGTGATGGCCAGCCTCCGGGGCGCGGCCGGGCGCACCCAGCGGCGCCCGATGCTCATCGGCGCCCTGCTCGCCCTGGTGGCCAGCGCGATCACGTTCGTGCTGGCGCAGACGGTGCTCACCGAGCTGTCGCGCTACGGGGAGAAGCTGGAGGCGATCGTGGGGCTGATCGCGATCGCGGTGCTGCTGGTGGTCCTCAACTGGTTCTTCCACCGCGTGTATTGGACCGGCCACATCTCCAAGTTCCACAAGCGCCGCAGGCGCCTGGCCGGGATGGCCGCCGGCGGCCTGATCTCGGCCCAGGCCATCGGCTTCGTGCTGCTCGGGTTCTCGACCGTCTACCGCGAGGGCTTCGAGACGGTCCTCTTCCTCCAGGCGCTGGAGCTCAACTCCGGGCTGGTCGTGGTGCTCGAGGGTGTCGCCCTCGGCGCCGTGGCCGTCGCGGCGGTGGCGATCGCGACCTTCGTGATGGAGCGCAAGCTGCCCTACAAGAAGATGCTGATCGTGACCGGCGTGCTGCTCACCGTCGGTGCTGGCGATCATGGTCGGCAAGACGGCGCGCACGATGCAGGGCGTGGGCTGGATCCCGATCACTCCGATCGACATCGACGTGCCCTACTGGGCCGGCATCTGGCTGGGCTTCTTCCCCACCGTGGAGACCGTGCTGGCGCAGATCGGCTCGGTGGTGTTCGTGATCGGCAGCTACATGCTGGCCGAGCGGCTCAAGGGCCGCCCGCGCGGCGGCGGGTCGCCGCCCGCCGGTCCCTCCGGCGGCAACGGCGACGGCAACGGGCGCCTGCCCGCACCGCGGCTGCCTATGCCGGGCCGGCCGCCGCGGCGTCCGTCGCGGCCGCGGTCGCCGGCGTAGCCGGGACCGGATCCTGCGCCAGCCGCGCGCCCATGGCCTCGGCCAGCGCGATCGCGCCCGACAGCGGGCGGACCATGACCACCAGCTCCGTGACCAGGCCCGTCGTCGCCGATGGTCAGGTAGTCCCAGCCCTCGACCTCCTTCTCGCCGGCGCGAGCGCGGAAGACGAGCCCCTCGGTGCCCTCGCCCGCGAGCTCGTCCACGTAGCGGAAGTCCTCGAACACCTCGACCACGTTGCGCAGCAGGTGCATCACGGCGTCGCGGCCCTGGTAGGGCTTGAAGACGACCGGCGAGCGGAACGTCACGTCGGGCGCCAGCGCCGCCTCCATCGCGTCCAGATCCTTGGCCTCGACGGCTGAGCGGAACGCGCTCACGGCTAGGCCGACTCGGCGGCCTTCTCGTCCGGCTCGTCCTTGGCCGCCTCGGTGACCAGCGTCGGGTTGAGGCCCTTCTCGATCGTCTCCTTGGTCACCACGCACTTCTTCACGTCGCGGCGCGACGGCAGCTCGAACTGCACGTCCAGCAGGGTCTCCTCGAGGATCGAGCGCAGGCCGCGGGCGCCGGTCTCGCGCTCGAGCGCCTTGTCGGCGATCGATGACAGCGACTCCTCGGCGAACACGAGCTCGATCCCGTCGAACTGGAAGAAGCGCTGGAACTGCTTGACGAGCGCGTTGCGCGGCTCGGTGAGGATCGTGACCAGGTCCTCGCCGGACAGCTGGTGGATGACCGACAGCACCGGCAGGCGGCCGATGAACTCGGGGATCAGCCCGTACTCGACGAGATCCTCGGGCAGCACCTTCTCGAACAGCTCGCCGGCGTCCTTGTCGTGCTTGGAGCTGACGTCGGCGCCGAAGCCCACGCCCTTGTGGCCGATGCGCCGCTCGATCACCTTGTCGAGGTCCGCGAACGCGCCGCCGCAGATGAACAGGATGTTCGTGGTGTCGATCGTGAGGAACTCCTGGTGGGGGTGCTTGCGCCCGCCCTGGGGCGGCACCGACGCCACCGTGCCCTCGAGGATCTTCAGCAGCGCCTGCTGGACGCCCTCGCCGGACACGTCGCGCGTGATCGACGGGTTGTCCGCCTTGCGCGCGATCTTGTCGACCTCGTCGATGTAGATGATCCCGGTCTCGGCCTTCTTCACATCGAAGTCGGCGGCCTGGATCAGCTTGAGGAGGATGTTCTCCACGTCCTCGCCCACGTAGCCGGCCTCGGTGAGGGCCGTGGCGTCGGCGATCGCGAACGGGACGTTGAGGATCTTGGCCAGCGTCTGCGCGAGCAGCGTCTTGCCGCAGCCGGTGGGGCCCAGCAGCAGGATGTTGGACTTCTGCAGCTCGAGGTCCTGCTCGCCCTCGGACTGCATCATCTGGACGCGCTTGTAGTGGTTGTAGACCGCAACGGAAAGAGCCCGCTTGGCGGGCTCCTGACCGACGACGTACTCCTGCAGGACCGAGTTGATCTCCTTCGGCTTCGGCAGGTTCTCGAGGTCGAACGTGGAGGTGCCGGTGAGCTCCTCGTCGATGATCTCGTTGCAGAGATCGATGCACTCGTCGCAGATGTAGACGCCCGGCCCGGCGATCAGCTTCTTGACCTGCCGCTGCGACTTGCCGCAGAAGCTGCAGAGGAGCTGTTCGTTCGAGTCGGTCGGACGGGCCACTGTGCGATCTCTCCTTGCGCCGAGGGTACCAGCGGAGTGCTGCTGGTCGACGCCGTTCTAATACTCGGCGGGGCGCCGCGTCCCTTCAAGCGGGCGTGAACCGGCGCCGTGCTCAGCAACCTCCAGCCGAGCGAGAACCAAGCATGGCCGGGGAAGCAGGGAGCGACGCCTGCGCTAGCAGGCAAGCGACCGATGACCCGGCCAGGCGCCGGTTCGCAGCCGGCTAGTGCTCCGAGATCACCCTGTCGATGAGGTGATAGTCCTTCGCCTCCTCGGCGCTCATGAAGTAGTCGCGCTCGGTGTCCTTGGCCACCTTCTCGAGCTCCTGGCCGGTGTGCTTGGCGAGGATCTCGTCGAGGCGCTGGCGCACGTCGATGATCTCCTTGGCGTGGATCTCGATGTCGGTGGCCTGGCCCTGGAAGCTCGAGGAGACCTGGTGGATGAGGATCTTGGCGTTGGGCAGCGCCATGCGCTTGCCCTCCGCGCCGCCCGACAGCAGCAGCGCGCCCATCGACATCGCGATGCCGACGCAGATGGTCTGCACGTCGGGCTTGATGAACTGCATCGTGTCGTAGATCGCGAGCCCCGCGTACACGGAGCCGCCCGGCGAGTTGATGTAGATCGAGATGTCCTTGTCCGGGTCCTCGGACTCGAGGTGCAGCAGCTGCGCCACGATCAGGTTGGCGATCTCGTCGGTGACCGGGGTGCCGAGGAAGACGATCCGCTCGTTCAGCAGCCGGGAGTAGATGTCGAACGCGCGCTCTCCGCGAGAGGTCTGCTCGACGACCATCGGTACCAGGGGGCTCATTGGTCTCGCTTAGTTCGCTTGCTCGGACGGGGGTGCAACAGAGGGCGGGATGCTAGCAACGGGCCCCCACGCTCAATCGGGGCTGCGCGGCTCAGGAGCCGGGCGTCCAGATCTGCTTCGGCGGCTCGGCGTCGCCCTCCTTCTCCGGCGTCCAGAGCTCGTCGCGTGCCCTCGCCTGCTCGATCGGGATCGGCTTGGCGGCGGCCACGATGACGTCGACGGCCTTGCGCATGGCGATGTCCTCGCGCAGGGCGTCGGCGCTGCCGCGGCGCTTGGCCTTCTCCAGCGAGCGCCGCAGCGCCTTGTCGCTCTGCTGCTTGCCTCCGGGCTGCGCCGATGCCTCGCGCAGCGCCTCCAGCATCTCGTCGTCGGAGACCTCGATGCCCTCCGCCTCGACGACGGCGGCCAGCACCGCCTCGCGCCGCAGCGCGCGCTCGGCGTCGGCCTCGGACTCGGTGACCAGCTCCTCCTCGGTCTTGCCCACCATCTCGAGGTAGCGGGCCGGGTCGAGCCCCTGCTGCTGGAAGCGGGTGGCGGTCACGTGCCACATCTCGTGCGCCTTGGCGTGCACCAGCGCGCCCGGCACGTCGATCTTGGCGGCGGCGGCCACCGCGTCCACGGCGGCCTCGCGGAACTCGCGCTCGATGGCGTCCTCCTGCGCCTGGCGCAGGCGTGTGCGGAGGTCCTCGGTGAGCTCGTCGAGCGAGTCGTAGCCGCCCGCCTCGATGGCCAGCTCGTCGTCCAGCTCCGGCAGGCGCTTCTCCTTGACCTCCTTGACCGACACCGCGAAGACGGCCGCCTTGCCGGCCAGGTGATCGGCCTGGTAGTCGTCCGGGAAGGTGACCTCCACCTGGCGCTCGTCGCCCGCCGCCGATCCCTCCAGCTGCTCCTCGAATCCGGGGATCAGCCGGCCGGACCCGAGCTCGAGCAGGAACCCGCGGGCGTCGCCGCCCTCGAAGGGCTCGCCGTCGACCGACCCGACGAAGTCGATGACCACGTAGTCGCCGCTGCCGGCCTTGCGATCGACCGTCTCCAGCGAGGCGAGCGACTCGCGCAGCCGGTCCAGCTCGGCGTTCACGTCCTCCTCCGCGACCTCCGGCTCGCGCCGCCCGGCCTCGACACCCTGGTAGGAGCCGAGCTCGGCCCGCGGGCGGACGCCGACCTCGAAGCTGAACTCGAGCGGCGCGCCCTTCTCGGGCAGGCCCCCGAGGTCCAGGTCTGGGCTTCCGACCGTGGCGATGCCCGCCTGGCTGAGCGCATCCTCGTACCAGCCCGGGAAGCGCCCTTCGCACGGCCTGGTCGAGCACGGCCTCGCGTCCCACCTGCTGGAGGACCACCTGCGAGGGCACCTTGCCCTTGCGGAACCCGGGCACGCGCATGTCGCGACCGAGCTCGCCCGCGGTGCCGGCCAGCTCGCGCTCGATGGCCTCGGGCTCGACCTCGACCTCGACGCGCACGCGTGAGTCGGCGAGCTCCTCGGTCTGCGTCTTCACGGCGGCCACGGTCGGGTGACGATAGCCAGTTGGCGCTCGGCGCCCGGCGCTCGGGCACCGAAGGGGACGGTCCCGACCGAAACACCGGTCCGCCGCCGGCGGGGCTTCGCCCCACGCGTCAAGCACGCACCGCAGTGCAGCCAGCGTGACGAACAGGTAACGGTCGACCGCCCCTATGGCGAACGACCCGCCCGCCCCGAAATGAAAGGTCCGAAACGTCCCCCGTAGGGACGCTTCGGACCACTCATCCTCCGCCAGCCGATCCCGACGTAACGATCACAACACCCTGGTCACACACGCAACAGCACCGCCACAGGACACACCCCCTCGATGCCCGCCGTAGGCCCCCGCCCGAACCACACGGCCGCCCACGCCGCCCGGCACCCAACGACCAACGTCCACCTACGGCGGCGCAGCGCCTCTGGCCCGCCGGGAGTTCAGTGCGCGCCGGATGCGCGAGGCCACCGCCAGGACCAGGGCCAGGCCGCCAGCCAGCAGCAGGCCCGCGAGCACCGCCGCCTCGACCGGGTGCTCGAGCGCCAGCGACACCACGCCGGCCACCAGCACGTCCTCGATCAGGCTCACGCCGATGTTCGTGAACGGCTCGGGCGAGGCGTTCACCCCCAGCCGCACGCCCGCCTTCACGGCATGGCTGGCGAGCGCGATCGCCCCGGTGCCGCCGCCGGCCAGCGCCTCCTCGAGGCCCTCCACCCCGTCGGCCTCGGCGAAGCCCAGCCCGAGCGCCCCCGCGATGGCCGGGCGCACGACGGTGTGCACGGCGTCCCACGCGCTGTCCAGCCACGGCACCTTGTCGGCCACGAACTCGATCGCGAACATGGCCAGGGCGGCCACCAGCACGGCATCGCCCTGCATCGACTCGGGCACCTCCCCCACGCCCGCGCGCCCGAGCAGGTTGAGCAGGGCCACCGTGAGGTAGGCGTTGACCCCTGAGGCCCAGCCGGTGCTGAGCAGCGTCGGCAGCAGGTCCATCCGGCCGATAGCGTGGCTGACCGTGACCGGCGATGCGCTTCCGCCCCGCCGCGGCGCCGCTGAGCGGCTCGCTGCATGGCTCGTGACCGGCCCGCTGGGACACCTCTACAGCGCCGTGGCGGACCTGGCGGTGTTCGGCGCCCGCTCGCTCCGCGAGCGCCTGCGCGGTTAGGCTCGGCCGATGGGCTCGCCCGCCGACGCCCTCGGCCTGCTGGCCGACTCACCCGAACTGCTGCCGGCGCGAAGTCAGATGGCTTTCACGCTGGGCTTCCACATCATCCTCGCGTGCCTGGGGGTGGCGTTCCCCGCCATCACGCTGATCGCCAACTGGCGCGGACTGCGCCACGGCGACGAGACAGCGCTGACGCTGGCGCGACGGTGGTCGAAGGTCATGGCCGTGCTGTTCGCGGTCGGCGCGGTCACCGGCACCGTGCTCTCGTTCGAGATGGGCCTGCTGTGGCCGGGGCTGATGGACCGCTACGGCGAGGTCTTCGGCGTGCCCTTCGCGATCGAGGGGATCTTCTTCTTCACGGAGGCGATCTTCATCGCGATCTACATCTACGGCTGGCGCGGCCTGAGCCCGTGGGCGCACTTCTGGTCCGGGGTGCCGATCGTGATCGCGGGGCTGGGCGGCGCGCTGTCGGTGGTGGCCGCCAACGCCTGGATGAACCACCCCCAGGGCTTCACGACGGACGCCCAGGGCCGCGTCACGGACGTGGACGTGCTGGAGGTGATGTTCAATCCGGCGACCACCTACGAGGTGCCGCACATGATCCTGGCGGCGTACATGGTGGCCGGCTTTCTCGTGGCCTCGGTGTACGCGGTGGGGATGCTGCGCGGACGGCGCGACCGCATCCACCGGCTCGGCTTCCTGATCCCGTTCACGGTCGCGGCTGCGGCCACTCCGGTCCAGCTGTTCGTGGGCGACCTGGCCGCGCGCGGCATCGCCGAGGACCAGCCGGCCAAGTTCGCGGCCATGGAGTACGTGACCGAGACGGGGCCCGGCCAGGACGAGTACGTGGGCGGCGTGCTCGTTGACGGAGAGGTCAAGGGCGCCATCAAGATCCCCGACCTGGACTCGTTCCTGGTGGGCTTCTCCGCCGACACCGTCGTGACCGGACTGGACCGGATCCCCGACGACGAGGAGCCGCCGGCGCCGACGCTGCTGCACCTGTCCTTCGACGCCATGGTCGGCATCGGCACGGGGCTGTTCCTGCTGTCGGCGTGGTTCGCGATCGCGTGGTGGCGCCGGCGCGAGCTCCCGCGGTCGCCGTGGTTCCTGCGGCTGGCCGCCGGCTCCGGGGTGGCGGCCATCGTGGCGCTGGAGTGCGGCTGGATCGTGACGGAGGTCGGTCGCCAGCCGTGGGTGGTGTACGGGCGGCTGCGGACCGAGGACGCCGTGACCGGGGCTCAGGGCATCTGGCTCTCGTTCGCTGCGGTGCTCGTGCTCTACGCGGCGCTGGGCGTCGCCACGCTGCTGGTGCTGCGGGCGATGTCGCGCCGCTGGGCGGAGGGCGACGTGAGCGAGCGAGACCTGCCCTACGGCCCACCGTCGCCTCCGGGGGCGGGCGCGTGAGCGAGGTCGATGCGGTGCTGGCGGTGCTGTGGGTCGGGGTGACCCTGTACGCGATCTTCGGCGGCGCCGACTTCGGGGTGGGCATCTGGGACCTGCTGGCGGGCGGCGCCGAGGAGGGCGCGCGCGAGCGAGAGCTGATCGAGCACTCGATCGCCCCCGTGTGGGAGGCCAACCACACGTGGTTGATCTTCTGCCTCGTGGTGCTGTGGACGGGCTTCCCGGAGGCCTTCGCGGCCGTCATGTCCACGATGTTCGTGCCGCTGTCGCTCGCGGCGCTGGGGATCGTGCTGCGCGGCTCGGGCTTCGCGTTCCGGAAGGTGACCACGCGGCTCGTCGACCGGCGGCTGTTCGGCGCGATCTTCGCCATCTCGTCGCTGCTCACGCCCTTCTTCATGGGCACGGTGGTGGGCGGGATCGCCTCCGGCCGGGTCCCTGCCGGTGGCGGCGGCGACCGCCTCGCGGCCTGGCTCAACTGGACCTCCGTGCTCGTCGGGCTGCTGTTCGTGGCCACGTGCGCCTACCTGGCCGCCGTGCTGCTGGTGCGCGATGCCCGCCAGGCCGGCGACGACGCGCTGGCCCGGGCGTTCGTGCGCCGCGGCCTGGTGGCCGCGGCCGTGGCCGGGGCCCTGGCCCTCGGCGGCCTGGCCGTGCTGCGCGACGACGCGAGGCCGTTGTACGACGGGCTCCTGGACGAGGGGCTGCCGCTGGTGGCGCTCTCGGGCGCCTGCGGCGCGGCGGCCTTGGCGCTGCTGTGGCGCGGCGCGCCGCGCGGCACCCGGCCGCTGGCGGCCCTGGCCGTCACTGCGGTGATCTGGGCCTGGGGAGCCGCCCAGTACCCCGACCTCCTGCCCGGCTCCCTGACCGTGTCGGCGGGCGCCGCGTCGGACGACACGCTGGCCGCTCTGCTGGTGGTGTTCGGCGCCGCAGCCGTGATCGTGGCCCCGGCGCTGGCCCTGCTCTACACGCTCCACCAGCGAGCGCGCCTGGAGCAGACGGGCCCAGATACGGGCACTTGAGTCTTAACGCACTCGGGGGGTAGCGTACGCGCCAGGTTTGACTCGTCTCCTATATGGCCTGGGCCGCTTCTGCTCGCGGCACCACCGCACTGTCATCGCGCTGTGGATCGTCGGCGTGGCCGCCCTTGCGCTGCTCGGCCGCGCCGCCGGCGACCAGACCAACGATGACCTGACGCTTCCGGGCACCGGCTCCACCAAGGCCACGGACCTGCTCGAGGAGCGTCTGCCCGACCAGGCCTACGGGAGCAACCCCGTGGTGGTGCACGCCCGCAGCGGCAAGCTCACCGACTCCAAGAACGACAAGGCCGTGGGCGACGCGGTGGATGCGCTGAACAAGGCGCCGCACGTGATCAAGGCCGTGAACCCTCTGAGCGGTGGCGGCACGGCGGCGCTGAGCAAGGACGCGACGATCGCCTACATACCCACCACGCTCGACCTCGGCCCCGGCGACCTGACCAAGGAGGACGCCGAGGACATCATCGACGCCACGGCCCCGGCAACGGACGCGGGCCTGCAGGTCGAGGCCGGCGGCTATCTCGGTCAGGCCGTCTCCAAGCCCGAGACTCACAGCAGCGAGATCGTGGGGCTCACCGCCGCGGTGATCATCCTGCTGTTCGCCTTCGGCACCGCCACCGCGATGTTCCTGCCGATCGTCTCCGCGGTGCTCGGGCTGATCAGCGCGCTGGCGATCATCCGGCTGCTTGGGCATGTGGCCGAGGTGCCGAGCGTGGCACCCACGCTGGCCACCATGATCGGCCTGGGCGTGGGGATCGACTACGCGCTCTTCATCGTGACCCGCCACAAGCTCCAGCTCAAGGAGGGCATGGAGCTGGAGGAGTCGACCGCACGCGCCACCGCCACCGCGGGCGGCGCCGTGGTCTTCGCGGGCACGACGGTGGTCATCGCGCTGTGCTCGCTCGTTGCGGCCGGCATCCCGCTCGTGAGCACGATGGGCTACACCGCTGCCGTGGCCGTGGCCGTGGCGGTGCTCGCGGCGATCACCCTGCTGCCGGCCATGCTGGGCGCGCTCGGACCGCGGATCGACTCGCTGCGCGTGCACTTCGGCAAGACGCACCCCGACGACCACGAGCCCCACGGGTGGCGGCGGTGGGCGAGCGGCGTCGCGCGCCGACCGTGGGCCTCGCTGGTGGCGGGGATCGCCGTGCTGGTGGTGCTCGCCATACCCGCGCTCAACCTCCACCTCGGGCAGAACGACATCGGCGCCATGTCCAAGGACACCACCTCCCGGCAGGCCTACGACCTGATCTCCGAGGGCTTCGGCCCGGGCCAGAACGGCCCGCTGCTGGTCGCGGTCCAGCTGGGCAGCCCGGCCAAGGCGGACCAGAAGAAGCTCGACGACTTCAACCAGCAGCAGCAGGAGCAACAGGACAAACAACAGCAGCAGGTCCAGCAGGACACCCAGCAGGGAATCGCGCAGGGGCTGTCCCCCGACGAGGCTCAGGCCCAGGCCGAGGAGAAGGCCCAGCCCAGCAAGGCCGATCAGCAGAAGCAGGCCGACCAGAAGAAGCAGCTCGAGTCATCGGCCAGCGACCCGCGCCTCCAGACGCTGCGCAGCGACATAGCCAAGACCTCCGGCGTCAAATCCGTCTCACAGCCCGTGGTGGACAAGAACGGCAGCGCGGCCATCCTCACCGCCGTCGCCACCACGGAGCCGTCCTCGCGCAAGACCGAGGACCTCGTGAACGACCTGCGCGACACGGTGATCCCCGCGGCGGTCAAGGGCACCGACCTGACCGTGAGCCTGGGAGGTCAGACGGCCGGCTACATCGACCTGGCCGAGCGCATCGGGGACAAGCTGCCGCAGATGATCCTGATCGTGGTGGCCCTGAGCTTCGTGGTGCTGCTGGTGGCCTTCCGGTCGCTGCTGCTGCCCGTGAAGGCCGCCGTGGCCAACCTGCTCTCGGTGGGAGCGGCCTACGGCGTGGTCACGTTCGTGTTCCAGGAAGGCCACGGGGCCACGCTGCTGGGCCTGGACGGGGCGATCCCAATCGTGAGCTTCGCGCCGCTGCTCATGTTCGCGATCCTGTTCGGGCTGTCCATGGACTACGAGGTGTTCCTGCTCACGCAGATACAGGAGCACTGGAAGGAGGACGGCAAGCCGACGAAGGCGGTCATCGATGGCCTGGCCTCGACCGGCCGCGTGATCACCTCGGCCGCCCTGATCATGGTCTGCGTGTTCACCAGCTTCATCCTCAACGGCGATCCGACCGTCAAGCAGTTCGGCGTGGGCTTAGCCGTGGCGATCGCGATCGACGCAACCCTGGTCCGCTGCCTCGTGGTGCCCGCGGTGATGGTCCTGCTCGGGCGGGCGTCGTGGTACCTGCCGGGCTGGCTCGGCCGGCTGCTACCGCGCGTGAGCATCGAGGGCAGCGAGTACTTCGCGACCCGGGGGAGCGGTGCGGCTGCCCGCGGCCCGGCCGCCGGCGTGGCGCCGCGGCCGACCGACTGACGCCGGCCCGCCCGCCCGGTCGGCGCCCGCCCGGTAGCGTCACCCTCGCCCACGACATGCAGGGGACCACGCAAAGCACCTCGAGCTCGGACGCCGCGGCGGCGATCGCCGAGCTGGCGCAAGCCGGCGGGCGGCTGGCGATCGACACGGAGTTCGTCTCCGAGCGCCGCTACCAGGCGCAGCTGTGCCTGGTGCAGGCGGCCGCCCCCGCGACCGACGGCGGGGTCCTCACCGAGGTGATCGACCCCCTGGACGAGGGCGATCCGCTCGACGCCGGGCCACTCGCCGAGGCGCTGGCCGACCCCGCGATCGAGGTGGTGGTGCACGCCGGTCGCCAGGACGTGGCCATCATCAGGCGCACCTGGTCCACGGAGGTCACAAACGTCTTCGACACCCAGGTGGCAGCCGGGTTCCTCGGGTTCGGCAACCAGGAGGGCTACGAGCAGCTTGTGCGCCGCGTGCTGGGCGTCCGCCTGGGCGGTGGCGAGGGGTTCACGCGCTGGGACAAGCGCCCCCTGACCGACAAGCAGCTCTCATACGCGGCCGACGATGCCCGCTGCCTCTTGGCCCTCGGCCACGCGGTCGAGCGCGAGCTAGCGGCGCGCGGGCGGCTCGAGTGGGCGCGCGAGGAATGTCGTCAGGTGGAGGCGTCGAGGGACGAGCGCACTCCCGAACGCGCCTACGAGAAGCTGCCCAAGCTGGGGCGGCTCGACGAGCGCGGCCGCGCGATCGCCCGCAGGCTCTGCGCGTGGCGCGACGGGGTGGCCCGCGAGATGGACCGGCCACCCTCGTTCGTGGCGCCCGACCAGGTGGTGGTGGAGCTGGCGCGACGAGCGCCCAAGGACCGCGCCGCACTGGAGAACATCCGCGGCCTTCCCCAGCAGACGCTCCATCGGCGCGGCGCGGAGCTGGTGGAGCAGATCGCGCAGGGCCGCGAAGACCAGGCGCCTCCTGCGCCCCCATCCCCGCCCAAGCGCGACCCGGCCGAGGCCCCGCTGGTCTCGCTCGCCCAAGCCGTCGTCCGGCATCGCTCGCGCGAGAGCGGCGTGGCCACCGAGCTGATCGCCACCCAGTCGGAGCTCACGGCTCTGGTGGCTTCGGTCCGCCGCGGCGAGCCCGCCGACGGCGTGCGGGCGCTCAACGGCTGGCGCCGCGAGCTGGTGGGCGACGAGCTGCGCGAACTGATCGGCGGCCGGCGCCAGGTGTCCGTGGGCGCCGAGGGGGAACTGGTGGTGACGCCGGCCGGCTGACTCTTCGCCGGCCCGCCGCTAGCGCTTCTTGGCGAACCGCTTACGCAGGTTCTCGACCTGGCGCTTGCCCTCGGGGCTCTTCGCATAGTTCTGGGCCTTGTCGGCCAGCTCCTTGCCCTGCTTGCTGCGGGCGAAGCTCGAGATGCGGTTGATCAGGGAAGGCATAGTGAGGCTCCTCTGGTTCGTGAGTTCCGGGCCAAGTGTGGCGAACGCGGTTGCTCGGGTCCTCGGTCGCCGGTGCTCGGCCCGGACACACACGGCCGTGTAGCGAGCGTGACGACCATGTAACGGTCGACCTCGACTGTGGCTAACGACCCGCCCGCCGCGAAATGAAAGGCGGGAAACACCCCCGTATCGGTAGCTAACTCGCCACTCATTCTCCGCGAGCCGAGCCAGCCGTAACGATCACAACAGCCCGGTCACGAACGCAACACCACCGCACCAGGGAACGCAACAGCTCACTCCCTCGGTGCCCGCCGTGGGACACCGACCGAGCCCGGCCCGCCGTTCAGGGCAGAGGGGACCGGGGACCGCGGACCGAGGATGCGACGACCGGCGACCGACCACCAGCGCCCGGCGCCCTACGCGCCGGGCTCCAACGCCGGCGGCTTCCATGCCCCGGCGAGCACCGACCGTCTGGGCCAGTAGATCCGCAGGTTGAGGCGGAAGGGGGCGGCGGCCGGCGGGGGCAGCCAGTTGACCGTGGGATCCGAGGGCTTCGAGCGTTGGATCGCCACCACGATCGAGCCGTCCGCGCGCCGCCGCAGGGGCGGGTGGCTATCGCCCACCGCATACCGCTTGGCGGAGTTGGCCACCAGGTAGCCGTCCAGGTCGTACATGGTGAGCGACCAGAACGCGCGGTTGGGCGGCGCCTGGCCGCGTCGAAAGGTCAGCCGGTAGGGCTTGGAGCCGTCCAGCAGGCTCCCGGAGGCGTCGGTTATCGCTGCCGGGTAGGTGGCCTCCTCGGGCGTGTTGGCGCCCAGTCCAACGACGGCGATGCGCGCCCTGAGCAGGTAGTCGGTGCCGTAGTCGCCGATGCGCGGCGGCGAGATGAACCAGCCATTGCCCGCCTGCGCCTGCCCCAGCACGTAGTTGCGCGTTGCGGTGGGTAGCGCCGCGGCCTCTGAGCGCACGCCCGCCACGAGCGCGTCGAGCACCGGTTGCGGCAGGCCCGCTCGCGCCGGGCTGGTCCCGGGGCCGATGCCGAGCGTTGCCAGCCGCCGCAGGACCGGCCGGTCGCGCGCGGGCGGCGGGTTGCGCTGCAGGGCGGTCCCCAGAGCCTCGAGGAAGGCGAGGCCCTGCGGGGTCCTCGCCTCGCGCGGCTCGCCCGGGCGCCGGCGCGGGTAGTCGATCGGCCCCTTCGAGAGCCGCCGCAGTGGGATAAGCGCGTAGCGGCGCATGAGTCGTCGCGCGCGGCGCTGGTCGGCGGGGGTGCTTGCCAGGGTGCGCCCGATCATCCACAGGCGCCTGTAGCGCGAGCGAATGACCCTTACCCCTCGCACGCGCCGCCCGGGCCGCTTGGTCCAGCTGATGGCGAACCTGCCCGCGCGCCTGCCCGTGGCCCGAGTGCCCACATAGCCGATCGTGTTCGTGTACGGGTCCAGGAACTGGAACACCACGTAGCGCCGGCCCAGGTTGGGATGGCGCAGCACGATCGGGCCGCGCCCCAGGTCCAGCTGCGCGATCGAGTAGAGCGTGTCGACGTTGGGCGCCACCACGGTCCTGTTCTCCGGCCCCGCGAACCTGCGCGCGTTGCTCAGCCGGTTGACCGGAGCGTTGCCGCTCCCGTCCGGAGCCCGGACGCTGGTGTTCTCGCGCCGCACCCGCAGGAACTCCAGCAGTGGCAGTCCATAGCGGTAGGCCTCGCGGCCGATGGCCTCGGCCTCAGCCGGCGTCGGCGCCGAGCCGGCCCCCGCCGAGGCGCTCTGCGCGCCCGCCGCGAGCGCGATCGCGGCCAGGATGAGCGCCACCGGCAGGTGGCGTCGTGTCACCGCGCCAAGCGGGGCCCGTCGGCGATCTTGACCGTGCCGCCGAGCACGCCGAGGTAGATGGCGCCCGTGCGCGCGATCGCCAGCCCCGCGTAGTTGTTGTTGAAGTTGAACCCGGTGCCCACGAGCTTGCGCCACACCGTCTTGCCGGTGCGGAAGCTGATGGCCGTCAGATACCAGCGCTCGGGGGCGCCCGCGGGCTTCGTGTAGAAGTAAGCGAGGCCGTTGGCCAGCGACATCTTGGGCACCACCGACGGGCCGATCTCGTTGCTCCTCCACACCGTGCGGCAGCCGCGGCCGCCCTTGCGCACGTCAACCCGCTGAATCCCCGGCGTGGTGGTCAGGGGACCGGCGGTGGCCGGCGGCCCGACGTAGCCGTAGTTGTTCTCCACGATCAGCGAGCGGCCCGTGCCGACCAGCGAGTTCTCAGTCGCACCGGCGCCCCTGCGGAAGACCGGCTGCTCACACACCAGTCGGCGCCCGCGCACCTTGCGGGCGCGCTTGTAGACGACGATGTTCATGGGGTCGGCGTTGTCGGTGATGGCCAGGTACTTGCGGCCCATCAGCGTCGGGGTGGTGCCCGTGCCGGCGTCCACCTGCCCCGGCTTGACCCGGCCGATGTTCTTGTAGCGGGCGCGCCAGGTGATCCTGGGGAAGCCCCGGCGGCTGGCGTCGAAGCGGTACTGGGCCTTCTCGGTGGCGATGTACACGCCGCCGCCGCGCGGGTCCACGGCGAAGGAGTTGCCGATGGCCTCGTTCAGGCGCCGCGTGCGGATCCGGCCCGTGCGCGGGTTGATCACGCCCACCACGCCGGCGTCGCGGCTCACGTACCACAGCAGGCCGCGCGAGTCGGGCAGCACCGAGCCGATGCCGTCACCGGCGGGCACGGTGTTCGAGATGTCATAGGTGCGCGCCCGCTCCCAGCGGGGTGCCGCCGCGGTGCCCCTCAGCGCCACCACCACCACCTTGCGCTCGCTGGTGGGGATGACCGCGCGATCCCGGTGGTCGAGATAGAAGTAGCCGCCGCCGGTGAAGCTCTGGAACGGGCTCACGCCGGGCGGCACGACCCGCTGCGGGAGGTCGTAGCTGGCGAGCACACCCAGGTTGACCGGGTCCAACAGGCGCAGGCGGACGCTGAAGTCGGGCGCGATGCAGACCGTGACGATCCGGCCCCGGCGATCGAAGGCGATCGTTCCGCCGCAGAGCCCGAACCCCACCGCTGGGGTGGCCACGTACCGCGCCGAGCGCACGCGCAGGTCCCGCCCGAGCGGCCCGGACCAGGTGTAGGTGTCCGTCATGTAGCCGTCGTTGTGGATGTTGCTCGAGCCGTTGCGCGCCATGTAGCGGTGGCGGGGCACCCTGGGCGCCGGCACCCGGCGCGGCTTGGCGGCGGCGCCGGTGAAGGATGGCCCGGCGGCTGCCTGGTCAGCGGGCGATTCGACGATGGGGGGCGGCGCGGTGGCCGCCGTGGCGGGAGCCGCCACGGCCAGCGAGGCCAGCACGGCGAGGGCGAGGGCGAGGGCCAACCGCGGGCGCGATGTGGGCGATCGGGACTTCAAGCGGGCGCGAGCCTATCCGAAGCGCGAGCGGGGGTGCGCCGGAACGCAACCCCGACGGTCGGGGGACTAATCCGGCGCCGGCTCGGCCTCGATCTGGTGCCTGAGGCGGTCGCGCAGCTCGGCGAACCGGACCGTCTCGTAGACGATCAGCACCACCAGGGCTACGGCCACGAACGTGACGCTCACGAGCGCGTCGACCTCCACCGCCAGCGGCAGGAAGGCCACCAGCACCACGGCGCAGACCACGCGCTGCACGCTGAAGCGGTGGACGTTGCGCCAGCGAAACGCGACGTGGGCCAGCAGGTACATGGCCACACCGCCCAGCAGCGCCACGGCGGGCACGAGCTTGAGCGGGTCGTCGGTGTGCTCGAGCGTCTTCTTGAGCCCCAGCGCGAGGAGCACGATGCCGGCCACCATCGGGAAGTGCAGGTACGAGAACGAGTCGCGCGCGATCTCGTTCTGCTCCCGGCCGGGCGTCGCGTTGCCCAGCCGCCGCTCGGCCACCAGGGCGACGATGTCGAAGTAGAGCCACCAGATGGCGGCCGCGACCGCCATGCCCACGACCGCCGCGGCAACCACGCCCGCGTCCACGCCGCCCTCGGCCCCGACGCCGATCGCCACGATCGACTCGCCCAGCGCGATGATCAGGATCAGGCCGTGGCGCTCCGCGAAGTGGCCCGGCATGAGCTTCCACCCCTCCGAGCCGAAGAAGTACGGCCCGCCTATGTCGAGCAGGATCGCCACCGCCCAGATCGAGCCCTGCAGCGCGCCGTCCGTGGCAGCCGCCGTGAGCAGCAGCCCCAGGCCGAGCGCCGTCGACGCGGCCAGGCCCACCACCGAGCGCCGCAGCCCAGGGTCGTCCTTGCTGGCGGCCATGAACAGGACGATCTGGCCCACGCGCACGACTGCGTAGCAAACCGCGAACAGAACCGCCCGATCGTCGAACGCCTCTGGCACGCACAGAGCGGCCACCAGCAGCCCCGCCATGGCGCCGAAGATCGCGAACCTGACCACGCCCTCCTCGGGATCGACCACGCTGGTGAGCCAGGAGTAGCCGACCCAGCACCACCAGAGCACGCCCAGCACCAGCAGGCCCTGTGCCAGCCCCTCCCAGGTGGGCTTGTCGGCCATCAGAGCCGTGCACTGCGTGAGCGCCAGCACGAAGACCAGGTCGAAGAAGAGCTCCAGCGGCATCACGCGTTCGCCCGTACGCATGGTTGCTCCTAGCCGCGGGCGCTGCGCCTGGGCCGCCGAGGAAGTCACCAGGCGAATGATCCCAGGTGGGGTAGCGTGCGCCCGTGAGCCGCCGTGGCCTGGCCCTGCTGATCTCGCTGGTGTCGCTGGCGGCCGCAGCGCCTGCAACGGCCGCCGAGCGGCCGCTCCCGCGCTCCTCGATCGAGGCCCGCGAGGCGTTCTTCGGCGCGCGCAACGTGGACCGCGCCGGGCGCCTGCCGCGTGACCGGGTGATCCTCTCGTGGTTCGGCGTGGCCAGCTTCGCCGCGTCGTTCGGCGGCCACGTGGTGCTGCTGGACAGCTACATCAACAACGAGGGCCCGGGGCAGTGCCCGGAGGGAACCCGCCCGCGCCGCTACGTCGACACCACCTATGCGCAACTGGCCGCGCTCAGGCCCAAGCTCATCTTCATCGGCCACCACCACTTCGACCACTCGTGCCGGACGGGCGAGCTGATGGTGCGCACGGGCGCGAGGCTGGTTGGGTTACCCCAGCACTGCGCCGAGGCCGCGCGCCAGGTGCAGTCCTACCGCGGCCGCTGGCGCCGCCCCTTCCGGTGCGTACCCACGCTGCCCGCGGGGGCCGCCTTCGGTGCGCGCGCGACCGTCCGCCCGCTCGGCTCCCGCGTGCCCGTCACCGTCATCCGGCACGTGCACAGCGGCCGCGCGTCGGGTCCGATCTGCAACTCCCAGGGCTGCGAGAGCCTGCTGTACCGCTTCCGAGTCGGCCGCTTCTCGCTGGCGTGGCACGACTCGACCGGCCCGCTGCGGGAGAAGGCGCCCGGCGTGCTGCCGCTCATGCGCCGCCTGCCAGCCACGGATGTGGTGTTCGGAGCGTCGCTCACGCTCGGAATCGGCGAGCAGGGCTACCGCGACGTGGTGGACTACCCGCAGGCGCTGCGGGCCAAGATCTTCTACGCCCAGCACCAGGACTTCGGCTACAGCTCGCGCGGCATCCTGCCCGGGCTGCGGCAGGCGTTCGCGGCGCGAGCGGACCTGCGAACGCGCCTGCGCTGGCTGCAGGACCCCGGCGCCTACCTCAAGCCGATCGCGTTCGACCCCGCAGCGAAGCGCTGGCGCTAGCCGACCGACGACCGGCGACCGCCTACCGCTTCTTCCCTCCCACCCTCGCCAGGAACGGCACCAGCGTGCGCACGAAGTCATTGCGCGGGTAGGCGGTGAGCGGGTCGATGTGCGTGTAGGTACTGGAGCGTTCGACCAGCGTGAGCCGCCTGGCCGGGATCCCGGACTGGGTGGCGAGCAACTTGGCCGCGTCGAGCACCCGCTGGCCGCCGAGCGCGGCCCCGAAGGCGTAGATCGGCAGGCGCGAGCCCAGATCGTCGCCCCGGGTGGCGCGCACGTCGAGTACCGCCTGGGCCGGGTTGGCATTGCCGGCCGCCACCGCGCCCGAGTCGATCGAGAGCCGGCGCGGGTGGTACCAGGCGGTGCCGTCCAGGCTCCTCAGGCCCGTGCCCGAGAAGGCACGCGCAACGCGCTGGATCGGGCTGAGCTCGCCGTTGCGGTCCCAGCCGCGCGGGTCGCCGCTCGCGGCCAGCCGGCCCGCGTTTACCTGGGCGGCACGCAGGTTGGCCGGCGACGTGTCGGCGTCCAGGGCATAGCCGTAGCCGCCCTCGTTGGTGACCGTTACGGGCGCCCTGAGGTTGGCGGGCAGCAGCGGCCAGTCGGTGAAGACGTTCCGCGCGTCAGGCTCGTTGATGGCCGTCGTGGATCCCACGATGTTGAACAGGCCCGCAAGCGGCGCCGGGATGCCGCCGAACGCCAGCCAGGGGCTGCTGGCCTGCAGGCTCTGGAGGCTGGCTGTCGCGGCCTCCGCGGTGGGCGGAGTGGTGCCGCTGCCGCCGTCCAGGAGCAGGAGCCCGGAGAGGTCCCTGGCGCCCGGCCTGCCGGCGAAGTCCCAGGTGGCGTAGGCGGTGGCGATCGAGGCGCCCAGCGAGTGGCCGCCCAGCACCACCTTGCCGCCCCGCTTGCGGGCGGCCCTGACCACGCGCCGGATGTCCTCCACGGCCACACGCATGCCCCACGACCGGGCGAACGGGACACTGGCGTCGGGCACGGCCTGGTGACGGGGGTTGATCGTGGCGTCGGTAAGCGAGCCCAGGTAATAGTCGAACAGCTGCTTGCCGGACAACCGCCCGCGCTTGGCGCGGTTGAGCGCCGAGTGATCCTCGAGGAAGTTCTCCCTGCGCTCGATCGACCACACCTGCCAGCGCGGAGCCCTGCTGGCGATGAAGTTGGCGAGTGGCTTGAAGTAGGTCGAGCCGCCCGAGGTTCCGGGCACGAGGATGAGCACGTTCTTCGCCCGCCGCGAGCCGGTGGCCAGCACGCCGACCTTGTTGTACTTCGCCGGGGTACCGGGGGCGGCGTAGCCCTTGAGGCGCTTGTAGCTGGTTGACGACGACGCCTCAGCTGCGGGCGCGGCCCCCAGCACGGCCACGGCGGCGGCCGCCGCAATCCAGCTACGTCGCAGGTCCCTCACCCGAACGGTCGTCATCTTGAAACCCCTCCTCCTCGGTCGCCTCGCCGCATCGATCATATGCGCCAACCGGTGCCCGCCGCGCTCCATCCCGCCTTGACGCCGCCTCGGGGCACGGATAGAACCATCGCACCCCGAGCAGGAGAAGAGAGATGCCCATTCCCACCGAGCTCGTCGGCTCGCTGCCGCGCCCGATGAAGCTGCAGGAGGCCTACGCCGGCTACGACGACGGCAAGATCGACTTCGGCCAGCTCCAGGCCGAGCAGGACGAGGCCGCCCAGGACTCGATCAAGCGCCTGGAGGCCACTGGCGAGCCGATCGTGACCGACGGAGAGCAGCGCGAGTCGAGCTTCGCCACCTACCCGATCACCGACACCCTGGCGGGCACCGGACTGGCCGACAACCTGGCCGGCGACGGCCAATACTTCGCCATCTTCGACGACGGCCACCACCGCCAGCTGCCGCGCCTGACCGGCGGCCCGTTCAGGTACAAGACGTTCGCCGCGGAGTTCGTGGAGAAGAACAGGGCGATCGCCTCACACGACGTGAAGCAGGCGGTCATCGCCCCGTCGATGCTGATGCTGCTGCACCCGCTCGAGGGGGAGATCCCCGACTACTCGCGGGACCAGTTCCTGAGCGACCTGTGCGACGAGGCCGAGAAGGACATCCGCAAGTGCTTCGCCGCGGGTGCCGTGCGTGTGTCGGTGGACTTCACCGAGGGCCGGCTGGCCAACAAGAACGACTCGCGCAACCCATGGACGGGCAAGGACATGCTCGACGAGTTCATCGACCTGAACAACCGGGTCATCGACCGCTTTTCTCCCGAGGAGCGCAAGAACATCGGCATCCACACCTGCCCCGGGGGCGACTGCGACTCGGTGCACAGCAAGGACGTGCCCTACGAGAAGCTGCTGTCGAAGATGTTCAACCTCAACGCCGGCTACTTCCTCATCCAGTGCGCCAGCGAGGAGGACAAGGAGAACGTCTACAAGCTCTGCGGCCAGTACAGCCGTGAGGACGCCAACGGCGTGGCTCAGGTGTGCTTCATGGGCGTGATCAACCCGCTGACGCCGGAGGTGGAGACCCCCGAGCAGGTGCGGGACGACCTCTTGGCGGCGTCGAAGCACATCCCCATCGAGCGCCTGGGAGCCACCGACGACTGCGGCTTCTCGCCCTTCAGCCGCGACGTCAAGCCCAAGCACGGGTCGCCGGACTTCGCCCGCGACGTGGCGATGGAGAAGATCACGAACCGGCTCGCGGGGACACGGATGGCCTCCGAGGAGCTCGGCGTCTGATCCTGCCGGATGTGTGGCGGCCGGGGCGCTGAGCCCCGGCTGCCCAACAGGGCGCAAGAAACGCGGGTGGCCGTCGTTGTCCTAAGCAGTGCCTGTGACCGGACAACGCGGCGGAGAGAGAATCCGAAGCGTGCACGCCGCGGTTCCCAGCGCCGTGAGCGAGGCCCGGCGCGAGGTGGTGGCGTTCGCACGGTCCATCGGCGGCGGGCCCAGCCTGGTCCGGGTCGTGGGCCTGGCGGTCACGGAGGCCTGCGCCAACGTGGCCGTGCACGCCTATCGCGATCGGGCGGTTCCCGGTGACATGGTCGTGGAGGCGGTGGCCGGGCATGAGCTTCTCCATGTGACCGTGATGGACCACGGCACGGGACTCTCGCCCCGGTTCGACAGCCCTGGCATTGGCATGGGGCTGCCGCTCATGTCGCAGCTCTCCGACCGCTTCGAGGTTCAGACCATCGAGGGTGGCGGCACCAAGATCCGGATGCGCTTCAACCTGGCGTCCCCGCTGTCTCTGGCCAGCTAGCGCCTGGTCGCCTCGACCTCGTGCGCCAGCACGATCCGGTTCACGACGCCGTGGCCCTCATGGCCACCAGGTTCACCGCGTAGAGCACCACCCCGAGCAGCAGCAGCAGGCCAGCCCGCAGCCCAACCTCGAGGTCGTCGCGCAACGTGTCCACCATCAGGGCCGCGGAAACGGCGGCCCCGAGCACGGGCAGCGCCACCGGTGCCCTGAAGTGGTCGTGTGCCACTCCGTCGCGCCTGAGCACCAGCACGCTCACGTTCACCGTCACGAACACCAGCAGGAGCAGGAGCACCGTGGTGTCGGCCAGCGTGCTCAGGTCCCCGGTGCAGATGAGGATGACGGCCAGCAGGGTGGTCACGGCGATCGCCACGTGCGGCGTGCGCCGCACCGCCAGCACCCGGCCGAAGACCCGCGGCAGCACCTCGCGGCGCGCCATGCCGTACACGAGCCGCGACGCCATGATCATGTTGATCAGGGCGCCGTTGGCCACCGCCAGGAGCGCGATGAAGGCGAACAGCTTCTCCGGGATGTCCAGCGGTCCCAGCCGCACGACCTCCAGCAGCGGGCCGTCGGAGTCCGCGAGCGTGCCCGTGGGCACCACCATCGAGGCGGTGAGCGTGACCAGCAGGTAGATCACGCCGGCGATCGCCAGGCCTCCGAACAGCGCGCGCGGGAACACCCGCGACGGGTCGCGCGTCTCCTCGGCCACGTTGACCGAGTCCTCGAAGCCGATGAGCGCGTAGAACGCCAGCGCCGCGCCCCCGGCGATGGCGAACACCACGCTCTCCCCCTCCCTGAACTCGAAGTTGCGGCCGAAGTCGGCGTCGCCCTGGCCCAGCGCGACGGCGCCGATCAGCACGATCAGCACCAGTCCCGCCACCTCGACGATCGTCAGGACCACGTTCACCCGCACCGACTCCGAGATGCCTCGCAGGTTGATGGCCGCGACGACGGCGATGAACAGCAGGGCCACGAGCAGCAGCGGGAGATCCAGGAACTGGCTGAAGTAGTCGCCGGCGAAGGCGCGGGAGAGCGTGCTGGCCGAGGTGATGCCCGAGGCCATCACCGCGAACGCCACCATGAACGTGAGGAACGGGATCCCGAAAGCGCGGTCCACGTACAGGGCGGTGCCGGCGGCCTGGGGGTACTTGGTCACGAGCTCGGCGTAGGCGAAGGCCGTGAGCACCGCCAGCACCAGAGCGGCGGTGAACGAGGCCCAGATCGCGCCGCCCACCTCCGCCCCGACCTCCCCGACGAGGGCGTAGATGCCGGCGCCGAGGATGTCGCCCACGATGAAGATCAGCAGCACGCGCTGCCCGATCACGCGCTTGAGGGGGATCTCCTCCGGCGATTCGCCCGGCTTGGTGGCGGTGGCGTCAGGACTCGGCACGCGGGCCGGTTACCCGCCGGCGGTCAGGCTCATGCGTGGGCGGCCTACCGCCCTACGCGACGGTGGTCAGCCGCCTGAGGCTGCCTTGATGTCCCCGGCCACCTTCGTGTAGGCGCCCAGGGCGGGCTTGTCCTCCACGCTGCCATCCGGGTTGAGCACGCGCAGCCCGGAGAAGTTGAACGGGTTGGAGCGGTCGCGGTCGGTGGATATCCAGTTCTCCCAGTAGATCCGATCGACGCCCAGTTGATCGCGCTGGCGCACCAGCAGCGGCAGCGCGCGCGACAGGCGGGCCGCCTGGTCACGCCGCGTGGTCTCGAACGGGTACCGGCGCGCGCCCGCCTTGCGCCCCGACGACCAGGTGACCTCGGTCAGCCAGAGCGGGCGGTCGCCGTCTCCGGCCTGGCGCAGCTCGCGGCGGCCGTACCGGATGATCCGCACGACATTCGGGATCTCGTACGTGTACGGGTGGATCGCCGCGACGTCGAAGACACCCTTGGCACCGGCGCGGTAGACCGCGTCCAGCTGCTCCCAGGACCGTTCGGCAAAGCCGGCCATGACCACGCGCGCGCCGGGGTCGGCCTCCTTGATCGCCCCGCGGGCCACGCGCGCCAGGCGAACGTAGTCGCGCGCATAGGGCTGCTCGACCCAGTATTTGGGGCGATCAGGCTCGTTCCAGAGCTGCCAGTCGCGCAGCGGGCGCTTGGGCACGTCCTCGTTGTCGGACCAGAACGACCCGTCCGGGCCGTAGCGGCCGATCAGCGTCTTCATGTACTCGGCGTAGGCCTCCGTGCCCTCCGGAGCCGAGCCCTCGCGTCCCGGGTTGCGCGCCGCCCACAAGGGGGTGCCGAGGGCGACCGGGAGGAGGACGACGTTCTCCCGCGCTGCCGCCTCGACCAGCTCGTCGGTGTAGCTGAAGTTCGTGGGGCGACCCCCCACCGACTTGAAGCGGTCGCGCCGGTCGGCCGGCACCTCCCTCTCGCTGCGATACGGCTGAAGCGTGTACCAGTAGAAGGGGACCCGCAGCGTCGTCACGTCCGCGTCGGCCATGGCCTTCATCTCGCTCGCGACGTCGGCCTGCGGTTTGAGCAGCGCCCCCGCGGTCACCCCGAGCAGCGGATCGTCGCGCCCGGGCCCCTGCTGATCATCGCCCGAGTCATCGCCCCCGCCGCAGCCGGCGAGGACGCACACCATCGCCACCCCTGTCAGGTAGATGCGCCGCATCGGCAGGAAAGTAGCTGAGGGCCGGGGCGGGCGCGCCGCCCTGCCGTTGCTCGGTGCTCGGTGCTCGGTGAAGAGTATACCCCCGCGCATGAACGACTCCTCCGCCCTCATCACCGGCGTGGACTTCGCCATGGTGCCCACGCAGGACTTCGACGCGGCCGTGCGGTTCTTCTCGGAGGTGCTCAAGCTGCCCAAGAGCCAGCGCTACGGCCGGCACCCGGGCCAGGAGTTCGAGACCGGGAACCTGACGCTGGCCGTGATGCAGTCGGACGCGTTCGGCCTCGAGTTCAGCCCCAACCGGAACCCGATCGCGCTGCGGGTCGACGACGTGGACGCCGTTCGTGCCGAGCTCGAGTCACACGGCGTCGAGTTCGTGACCCAGTTCGACAGCGGGGTCTGCCACCAGGCGATCTTCCACGACCCGGACGGCAACGCGTTCATCCTGCACCACCGCTACGCCCCGCGGGACTAGCGCGGTTCTCAGCGGGGCAGGTACTCGATCCGCTGCAGGCGCGGGTAGTACTGGCTCTTGCCCTTGTAGTTGATCGGGCGGGTCAGGCGGCACGGCGGCTGCAGGACGGTCGCGCGGGGGAAGTCGCCCCTTGCGCGCGCCTCCTCATCGTTGTCACCAGGCCTGGGGCCGCCCGTGCTGGTGTTGCGGCAGTCCCAGGCGGGCATCACACCGGTCCGCCCGACCTCGGGCTGGGCGAAGGACAGCGGCCCGAGGTAGGCGTTGCCGCGGTTCTGGGGGCGGCGGTCGGGCCAGAAGGCCTGGGTGTCCGCGCCGGTCACTGGAAACAGGCGTGTGACGTGGCCACTGGAGAGCGGGTCCTGCGAGGAGTACCCCTTGGCAGCGTTGATCGACGAGAAGGTGGCGAGGAAGTCGGTGATCTGATGCTGGTTGAAGGAGAGGTAGTCCAGCAGTGGGTTGATCTCCGACAGCAGCGGTGACAGGGCGCCGAAGGTCGGCCGCAGGCCAGCGGAGATCTCGCGCGTGGCGGGCAGCGAGCGCTGGGCGAGGTCAATGTAGGGGTCGGAGTTCGCGAAGAAGCGCCGCAGGTCAGGTGACAACGCGCCCAAGTCCTGAAGCGTGGGCCGCAGCTTCTGGAAGGCGGGCCGCAGCTGCACCACGAGCGGATCGGTGTCCTTGGCGAACCGCTGCAACCGCGACAGCGTCAGCCGCGACTCCACCAGGAACGTCGGCAGGATCTCCCAGATGTCGGCAAACGCCTGGCGCTCGCGCTGGATGGAGCTGAAGACGGTGTTCTGGTTGCGCACGAGCGCACTGAGCTGGCGCTGGTTGCGCGAGAGCGCGTCGAACACCAGCCCACCGTTCTTGACCACCCCGCGCAGCGCGCCCTGCTGGGCGTCCAGCAGGCGCGTGAGGTCGCGCCCCTCGCGGACCAGGTTGGGGAGCGTGCCGAGGGCATCGTTGAGGTCCACGCCGCGTCCCACGATGCCGGCGCCCAGGTCCTGCTGCCAGGTCTGGAACGCACCGCGGGTGTAGGGATCGAACGAGTCGAGGATCTCGTCGACCTGGGTGCTCTCCTGCACCCTCTTCGGCCCGCGCAGCACCCCGTCTTCCGGCAGCGCGGCGGCGTTCCTGGTGCCGACCGTCATGTCCACGTAGGTCTCGCCGATGATGCTCTTCTGCCGGAGGCTGAAGCGCGCGTCGCGCCGGATCGGGGCGAACTTGCGCTTGATCTCGATCGTGGCGAGTGTGGCGTTGCCCTCCGGGTCCTCCTCGATCTTCGCCACGTTGCCCACCTTCACGCCCGCGATCCGGACCTCGGCGGGCGCGACCAGGTTGGTGGCCTCGGTCATGGCCACCTTGAACTGGTAGCTGCTGGGCTTGAGCGGCAGGGGCCCCGAGAAGGACAGCCACAGGAACAGCAGCACGCCGATGCACGACAGCGGGAAGGCCACCATCGCGGCGAGTGCCAGAGGTGTGGGAGCGTTCTTGTTCATGGGCCGAGAAGCGTTCCTGGGCAGAGGTCCGGCCTGGTGAAGGTCGGGGGGAGTCCGGTTACCGCAGAATCGTTGAAGAGCAGGTTGACGGCCAGACCGAGGCCCGCCGGGGCATATGACTGCGTGACGACCTTCCAGTCCCGGCAAGACGCGCCGTTCACGATCTTCCGCGCCGAGCCCTGCGCGTCGCCCCACTGCAGGAACGAGCCGATCTGATGCGTGCCCCAGGCCGAGTGGAACAGGAAGCCCTCGTCGCGACCCGGGGTGTCCTGCGACTCGCGCCCGCGCGGGTTGTTGCCCGCCAGGTTCCCGAGGGTGTTCAGCGTCCTGAACGTGCGCTGCAGCCCTGGCTCCGACGCTGCCAGGTCGGGGGCGGACTTGGCAAGCTCGCCGACCGCCGGGGCGGCCGCGCGGGCGAAGGGGCGGATGTCGCTCTTGAGCAGCGGCGCCGCCTCCAGTGCGAAGGGACGCACCTCGCGGTTGGACTCGATCAGAGCGGGCGGCACCGCGCGCAGCTCCTGGGCGGCCGGGCGCAGCACGCGCGCCATGCCCTCCACGCGGTTCAGCGCGCGGGTGGCCTGGGCGAGCGTGCCCGGCAGGCGGCGCACGGTTCCGCTGACCTCCTCGCGCCGGTTGGCCAGCGTGCCGAACGACTTGGAGGCGCTGTCCACGAGCTGCGCCAGGTCGTCGTCCTTGGACCCCAGCTCACGTGTCACGAGGTTCAGCGACCGGATCAGCCGGCGCAGCTCGGTGGTGCGCTTGGCTGTCTCGGTGGACACGAGCGCCAGGTCGCGGTGGGTGGGCTCGAAGCGCTTCAGCACCGCCCGCAGGTCGTTGCCGCGGCCCTTGAGCCCCTCGCCCGCACCCTGGAGCAAGAGCTTGATGTACTGGCGGGTGTCGGTGTCCAGCGCGGACAGGAACTCGTCCGCGTTCACATCGGGGAGCGTGTTGGAGATCGGGAGCCTGAAGTCCTCCTTGGCTTCCGGCGCCTCCGGCGAGCCGGGGTTGAGCTCGATGAACATGTCCTTGAGCGCGGTACGCGGGCGCAGCAGGGCCGTGGCGTCGCGGCGGACCATGCCGTCGTACTCCGCGTCGATCGAGAGCTTGATGATGGCCTTGCCGTCCTGCAGCTCCACGTCGTCCACGTCGCCCACCTCCACGCCGGCCACGCGAACGGTCTGCCCCTGACCGGGGGTCACCGCCTGGGCGGTGGTGAAGGCGGCGCTGATCTCCAGCGGATCCTCCTGCCACGGGAACCGCAGGCCCTGGTTGGAGAGGATGTAGAGCGCGATGCCGCCGGCGAGCGCAATCATGGCCAGGATCGCGAGGAAGTCCCGCAGGTGCTTTCCGATCGCGCGTCTCATGGCGTGGGCGGCCCCGTCTGGATCTCGCCCGGCGCCGGCGAGGCCTTGACCCCAGGCGGCGGCGCCAGCGCTCGCGAGTTGAGGTCCGGCGGCTGCTGGGTCTCACACGGCACGTTCGGCCGCAACGCGGGCATTTCGGCGGGCGCCGGGTTGATTCCCCGTACCGGCTGCGTGTTGAACCACAGCCGGTCGCCGATCGGGTAGACGAAGTTGGCGGTCGCGGCGATCGATCGGGAGTAGATCCCGTTCCCGTCGAAGCTGCGTGCCCCACCGGCGAGGCCGGGCATCCACTTCACGAACTCCTCGTAGACGGGCCCGGTCGACGGGAAGAAGGGGTCCGGAATCGTGGACTCGCTGGTGGGCAGCGTGACGTTGTTGAGGCACGATGCGAGCAGGCGCTGCTGGCCCTGAAGCTCGTCGCCGCCGTCGGCGAACTTGGCCAGGCCCGGCGCAGCCTTCGCCAGCGACCGCGCCGTCCCTCCGAGCTCGTCGCGCCCGATCAGCCCGCGCAGCTCGCGCGCAAGCGGGATCGAGGCATCCAGCGTGCGCGGGGACGTCCTGAGTGCCGGCGTCGCCTCGCGCGCGAACGTGCGCAGGTTGGGCAGCGCCTGGTCGAGCTCTCCGAGCGCCGTGTAACCCTGCCGGATGGTGCGCGGCAGCTCGCCCACCGCCGCGGAGAGCGCCGCCTGCTCGCGCGCGAAGGCGCCACCGGCCTCAGCCAGGTTGGTCACCAGGTCGCGCAGCTGGGGCTCGTTGCGGCTGAGGCCCGCCGCCACGCGACCGGAGTTGCGGAGATACCCGGAGAGGTCGCCGTTGCGCTGGCCGCGCAGCGCCTCGTTCACCTTCGCCGAGTTTCCGTAGGCGCGCTGCCAGTAGCGCGTGGTGCGATTGAACGCAGCCGCGCCGCCCTTCTCGACGCCGCGGCCGTACTCGTCGAGCAGCGTGCGCACGTTCTCGCGCGTGTTGCTCTCGAAGATCTTCAGCAGGTCGCCCACCGACACCGGCCCGGCCGTCTGGGTGGCGGGCACGACGCTGTCCTCCTCCAGCTCCTCCGCCCCTGGGGTGCCGGGGCTCACGTCGACGAAGTAGTTGCCCTCCAGGAACAGTCGCGGGCGGACCTTGAAGCTGGCGTCCTTGCCCAGCGGGCGCCCCTTCTCCTCGATCTCCATCTCGATGATCGAGGTGCCCTCTTCGGGGCCCTCCTCGACCGCCGTGACCTTGCCGATGTCCACGCCGGCCAGGCGCACCGCGCTGTTCACGCGCACGTCCTGCGGCCCCTTGAAGGCCGCCTGGACGCGATAGGGGTTGGCGAACGGGTTGTAGCGGGTGAAGGCTGCGTAGGAGACGACCGCCAGCACGATCAGCACGATCGCGCCGATCCGGAAGGCGTGCTTGCCCCCGAACATGTTCACTTGGGGAGCCCCTTCGGCCAGGCCGGCCCGGTCTCGGGCCTGCGCGAGAAGGTCTGGCCCTTGGGCACCCGGCGGCGGCCCGTGTAGGTCGGGCCCTGGTTGCCGGGCGTGGCCGGGTCGATCACGATCGCGCGGTTCTTGGGCGCGAAGGTGGCAACCCGCTCGAGGTAGCCGCGCTGGCCGGCCTCGCAGTCGGCGTTGCCCTTGTTATCGATCGCCGCGGACAGCGCGTCGATGTGCAGGCCCTGTACCGGCTCCGCCGCGCTGATGCTGGTTAGATCGCTGTCGACCGGCGATTCGTCAGGGGGAGGGAGGAAGTTCACGAGGGACCGCTGCGCCCGGCCTGCCGCCGGCTCCATCCCCGCCTCCCCGGCAAAGGCAAAGCCGGTGGTGAACAGGTTGCACACCGTGATGTGAGGACCCACGAACCGGGTGAGGGGACGCAGGATCCCGACCGTGTCGGTGAGCCCGCGCAGCGCACCGGTGGTGCGCCGATCCGTGAAGAGCCCCTCGAGCGAGTCGAGGGTGGGCTCCAGCTCGCGATAGAGCCGCGGCAGCTTGGGCTGCACGTCCACGCCGCGGTCGAGCGCCGCCTCGATCCGCGGCAGGTTGGCGGGCATCACCGCAGCCGCGTCGCGCAGGGCCTCCGAGGTCTCGCGCGTGTGCTCGAGGAACGGCCGCTGGACCCGAAGAGCGGGAATGCCCACGCCCAGCGTGCGCGGCGACTCGCGAAGCGACTCGCGCAGGCGGCCCTCGTTGCGCGACCAGGCCTCCAGGGCGTCCGCGCCCGCGGAGAACCCGTTGGCGTAGCTGGCGGCCTCCGGCGCGACCGCTTCGGCCGTGCGCCCGAGGCGGTCGAGGAAGCGGGCCAGGTTGGTGTCCGGGTCACCCAGGGTGCGCGCCACCGGCTCGAGGTGGCGCAGGAACTCCGGCAGGTCGCTGATCGCGGTATTCAGGTCCTCGCCGCGGAGTGTCAGCGCGGTGCCGGCCCCCGTGATCACGTCCTGTACGCCCTTGCGCGTCTCCGAGTCGTACATGTTGCCGAGGTCGTCGAGCTGCACGGGCACACGCGCGCGCTGCACCGGGATCGTGTCCCCGTCGAACAGCGCCCGCCGGCTGTCGCCGCGGGTGAGCTCCACGTACTTCAGGCCGCTCAGCGACAGCGGGCGGATGGCGACGCTGCTGTTGGCCGGCACATCGCCGTAGGAGCCATCGAGCTTGATCACGATCTGCGCGACCGTGCGCCCGCTCTCCTTGCGAACCGGCTTGAGCTCGGTCACGATCCCCACGCGGCGGCCGCCCTCGCGCACCTGGTTGCCCTTGGTCAGCGCCGCCCCGTTGGGGCTCTCGAAGATCAGCCGCGTGGTGGGCACGAACGGCAGGCCGCTGTTGGCGTTGTAGGACAGGAACACGGCGACGATGGCCACGAGCAGCGTGACCGCGCCCACCAGAACGGGGCTAGACGTGATGGAGGCTGTGGACTGGCGTCTCATCGCAGTAGAAAGTCCAGTAGGGGCTCGCCGCCGGCGCCCGCGGACTTTGCCGCGGCGCCGCCGCTCTTGGCCTGCGAGGCGGCGGCCTCCTCCTCCTGCTCCTGCTGTTCAACCGAAGGAACGGTGGATCCCTTGGTCGGGTCGGCGCTCGTGATGCCGGGCTGGTTTGGCCCGAGCCAGGCCCTGCAGCGCCGCGGGGTCTTCTTGACCGTCTCCGCGTCGGCGTACTTCCCGCACACCGCGTCCCCGTACTGCGCGTTCTTGAGCAGGTACGAGTCCTTGTCGAACCAGTTGCTGGTCTGCGAGCCCAGCCAGAGGAAGCGCAGGAACGACTCGAGGCCGGTGTAGCCGCGGCCACCGGGCGAGCGCGGGTCTCGCTCGGCGGCGAAGTCGCGGTCATTGAGGTGGTTGAGGATGATCCCGAGGTTGCCTGCGGTCTCTGGCAGGCGGCGCGTGGCGCTGGTCAGCCGCTTGAGGTTGGGCAGCGAGCGCTCCAGGTTGCCTTCGCCGCTGCGGGCCAGCGCGGCCAGCGCCCGCACCGACGGGCGCGAGGCGGTGGAGAAGTTGCCGGTGGTGCGCAGCAGCGCCGCCAGCGGGCGGGCCGACACGAGCAGGCTCTCGAGCGCTGGACGCTGCGCCTCGGCGGTGCCCTCGAGCGCCGCCAGCGTGGGCTGAAGCTCACCGAGGAAGGTCGGCAGCTGACGGAACTGGTCGTCCACGCTGGCCGACTCGGTGGCGTATGCGCGCGTGGTGTCGCGCGCCTCCTGCACGAACCGGCCGACGTCGCGCCGGCGCTGGACGACCTGGCTGAAGATGGTGTCCGCGTCGGTGTAGAGGTCGCGGATCGTCCGCCGCTGCTGCGCCAGCACCCTCAGCACCTTGTTCACCTCTCGCAGCGCGGGATTGGCGCGGCGGATGGTCTCGTTCAGGTCCTCGCCGCGGCCGGCCAGGCCCTGGCCGAGCTGCGACAGCAGGATCGAAAAGCGCTCGCGGTAGGGGCGGCGCATGATGTTGGCCACCAGGTCGGGCGGCACGACCGAGGAGCTCTGGCTGACCGGGATCGTGTCTCCCTCATCGAGCTTCTCCGGGCTCTTGCCGGGGTTGCAGTCGATGAAGTACTCGCCGATCAGCGACTGCGGCCGGGTCTCGCAGGTCACGTCCTTGCGCAGGTCACCGAAGCCGCGCTCGGTGAGCTCGAACTCGATCTCCGCGAGCATCCGCTCGCGGTTGAGGCGCATCTTCTCGACGATCCCGGAGCGCACGCCGGCCACGCGCACGTCCGACCCCTCGGTCAGGCCGTAGGAGTTGTCGAGCTGCAGCTTGTAGCGAACGCCGCCGGAGTCGTCGAGAGCCCCGGTCGCGAGCAGCGCGAAGCCGACCGCCGCGACCAGCGCCAGCACCGGGAGCAGTCTGCGCAGCCGCTTCATCGCCCCGGAACCACCTGAGTCGGGTCGCAGTTGAAAGCGGGCGAGGGGCGCCACGGATTGGAGCCGTCGGGAGCCGGCCGCTCGATCGAGCCCGGGCAGCGGTTGCGGTGCTTCACCAGCCTGTCAATGAGGGCCTGGCGCTCCCACGGCCGGATGACATCGGACGACGGTGCACCGTTTGCGCCGGCGGTGAACTGCCCCGGGAGCGTCCCCGACCGCGAGGCGCGCCCGTTGGCGTCGTAGATGCCAACGTTGCCGAACGCCTTCAGGAAGCCGACGACGTCCGGGCCGTACGGTCGCCAGAAGGCCCAGATCGGCGTCGAGCGGCGGAACGACTCGGCCGCCTCTTCGAACGATCCCCGGCGGGTGCGCCCGTTGCGCTCCGCTGAGCGCACCGTGATGTCGCGCAGGCGCGGCGTGGCGCGCGCCAGCTCGGTCAGGTCGTTGGCCCGGCCCGGCTTGCGAACCGAGTCGGCCAGCGCCTTCACCGGCACGCCGGCCTGGGCGGCGAACGGCTGCAGCTGGGTGAGCAGGGCGTTCAGGCGCGGCGCCACCGGCTTGGAGGCCTCGACGAACGGGTCGAGGGTGTCGAGCGTGGAGCGTACGTTCACATAGGTGGAGTTCGCCCGCCGCAGGAACCGCGGTGCCTGGCCGATGGCGTCCGAGAGCGCGCGCTCCTCGCGCGCGATGGCGCCGGTGGTGGTGGCCAGGCGATCGACCACGGCGGCCAGGTCGTCGCGACGGCTGGCCAGGGCGCCCACCAGACGCGAGGAGCCCTGGAGGAACCGCCGCAGGTCGCCCGAGTCGCGGTTGATCTCGTCGAAGAGCTTGGTGGAAGCCACGAAGCTCGGGTTCAGCTCGCGCCAGCCGGCGTCCACGAACTCCTCGGCGCCGCCGAACTGGCGGCCCGAACCGCGCACCGCCTTGGTCAGGCCCGCGCGCGCCTTGTTGTCGAACATCGAGAAGAATTGGTCGAGGTCGACGATCCCCTGGGTCTGCTCTATGGGGATCGTGCCGCCGTCGGGTATCTCCTCGCCGCCCATGGGTGGGATCCGCAGGTCCACGTAGCGGCCGCGCCCGCTGGCGAGGCTCGTGAGCCGCAGGTGCGCCTCGGTGCCCTCCCGCAGCGGGCCGACGTCCTCCTCGAGCTCGAGCGTGAGCTCCGCGTTGCCCTCGTCGGTCAGGTCCGCGTCGGTCACGGTGCCCACCTGGCGGCCCGCGATCCTGACCACGTTGCCCTCACCCACCAGGGACGCCGATTGCAGCTCCACCTTGACGGTGTAGGTGTCCTCGCGCAGGAGGAACAGCACGACCAGGGCGAGCAGCGCGATGACCAGCGCCACGACTGCGAAGACGCGTACGGGAGTCACGCCGGGGCCTTGCTCCGGCGCGGTGTGAGCGGCGGTGGCGCTCACGACACCAGGTACCTATCCCCCTCCATGCAAGCGCTGCGACCGTGGTCGCGGGCGATCTTGGTCACAGCCCCCCTCCTCATAAGAAAGCCGGGCGAGTCTATACCTGCCCTGGAGGCTGCCGCGCAGGTCGGGCGCCAGATTTCAATGCCCTTAGCCCAAGCTCAACATGGGCGAAACACAGCGCGGGGAGCGACGCGCGCCGAGCGCTCGGCCTGAGCGGGGCTGACAAGGACGCAGGAAGCGAAGCGTGCTCCGCACGCGAGCGACCGAGGACGCCGTCAGCGCCGCTCAGACGAGCGCTACTGCTTGACGCGGAAGGCGCCGCGCATAAACGGATGGATGCGGCAGAAGTATGTGTAGGTGCCCACGGGGAGGTCCTTGGGCGTCTGCCACGTCGTCCTGTTGACGGCGGGCGTCTCGGTGCCCAGCTGACCCGAGTCGAACTGGTACTTGGCGTCCGGAATCGGGTAGGAGATGCCGGTCGAGCGGTTGCAGGGCGCCTTGCAGGAGGTGACGGAGTGCCAGGCCTCCTGCCTCCTGTCGGCGTCGCCCAGCACGTAGGTGAGCGACTGGCCGCGCTTGACGCTGGGCGGGTTCTTGGCCGCGCCCGGCAGGCGCAGGTCGCCGGCCTGGTAGGAGAAGCCGTCGATCGTCAGCGGCCCCGAGGCGAACACGCCCGACGGGAGCTTGCGCGGGTCCGGCAGGCCGGTCTTCTTGCCGCCGTGGACGCTGTTCTCCCTGAGGTGGCCGTGGGTGACCTTGCCCTTGTGGTTGACCTTCGAGCGGAAGGGGTTCTTGCCCTTCTTGCCCTCGGCCATGTAGGCCACCATGATGCCCATGGACTCGTACCAGGAGGCCAGCTCGGTCTCGTAGGTGGCGGAGATCTCGAGCACGTCGCCCTTCTTCAGGGCGACCCGCCAGTTGTCGGGCGTGGCGGTCATCGCGACGTCCCACGACACGGGGCCGGTGGGCTCGAAGTACTTGGCGCGCGACTTGAAGAGATGGGCCTTGTCGCCGCGGACGGTCGGCGCCTTCTTGCGGCACTTGCGCCTGCTGGAGGCCTTGGCGCGCGACGCGCATGCGGGGCCGGCGTAGCGCGCGCCCGGGCGCTTGACCCACATGTCGGTCCACAGGCCGCCCGTATGAACGTGGCCCGCGGTGGCGACCAGAACGCCGTCGCGGTCGACCGTCCACTTGTTCTTCTCACGCCCGCGCGGGTAGGCCCCGTCCTGCTGGTTCGGGTAGGTGAACTTGCCCTTCTTGCCCGTGTTCTTGAGGATGTCGAAGACCGGATAGAGGCTTCCGTTCTGAACGTCCATCCAGATCGGGCGGACCGGCTCGATCGACTTGGCCGCCTTGGCGGTGTCGGGGATGAGGTCCACCGTGTAGGTGATGTACAGCCGCATCGCCCTCGGCGTGAGGTTGTGGATCATGTGGTTGAGCACCCACGTGTCCCCCTCCTCGTGGCGGTACCCGTAGCCCTTGGGAAGCTTGGAGATGGTCTTCTCCTCGCCGGCGGCGAAGAACAGCTCGGGCAGGCCCGACGTGGCGTTCTCGCCCGACAGGTTCACCCACACGCCGTGGTGGAACATGACGTCGTCGGTGGGAGGCACCTTGCCATCGAGCCTCGTGAGGTCGGGCCTGATGCGCGTGATCCAGCCGTCGACCTGCGGCTTCTCCGTGATCGGCTTGTAGGCGATCCGGTTCTGGCCGGGCGTGACGTTGATCGGACCGACCTTGTACGTGACCCGCTCCGTGCCCTTGGGCGCACCCTTCGGCGTGGCGGCCTGCGCGGACGGCACGAGCAGCAGGACGGAGGCGACGGCGAGCAGGGCGCCGGTGAGGCGGGCAGTACGCACGACCGGGGACCCTAGCAGTTTGCGGCGCGTCTGCAAAAAGCCGGCGAGCGGCGGCGCGCCAGATAGGATCGTGGCCGCCCCGGGGCCCGGGGCGCCCGCCCACGTACGAGGAGGCCCGATGGCCGAAGGTTTCGAGGCAACGGTCGAGATCGACCGTCCCGTCGAGGAGGTGTTCGCGTTCCTCGCCGACGGCGAGAACGACCCCAAGTTCAGCCCCCGCGTGCTCGAGATCGCGAAGGCCACCGACGGGCCGCCCGGCACGGGCACGGTCTACAAGAGCACCGTCAAGGACGCGGGCATGAAGACCCAGCGCGAGTTCGAGTACACCGAGTTCGAGCCGCACAGCCGCATCCGCTGGACCGAGCGCTCCAAGAACGCGATCACGGTGCCCGACGGCGGGTACGAGCTGGCTCCGTCCGGCCAGGGCACCCGCCTGACGGTGGGCAACACGTTCGAGGCCCACGGCTTCGGCAAGCTGATCATGCCGCTGGCGCTGCGTTCGGCCCGCAAGGGGGCCGACGACTTCGCGCGCTCCATCAAGGCCGCCGTGGAGGGCGCCTCGCCTCAGGCTTGACTCGGCGTCCAGGTGGCGCCGCGGCGCGGGTGCCCCTACGCTCGTGGTCGTGAGGCGCCGACTCGCAGGGGTGCTCCTGGCCGCGGGGCTGTCGCTGGCCGTGACCGGGCCGCCCGCCGCAGCCAAGTGGTACGGCAGCACGCTCCGCGCGCGGCCCAACGTGAACTACGGCTGCGAGTCCGCCGCGATCTTCGGGCCGATCGGCGGGATCGTGCTCTCCCCCACCGGGCAACGCACGTGCACGTACCGCCATGGCGGTTATCTCTTCTCCAACCGGCCCACCTTCCTCGTGCCGCGCACGGGGCGAATCACGCACATCCGGGTAAAGGCGGGCAGCCGGCCGGCGCGGCTGCGCCTCACGGTCCTGACCGGCTCGTCGCGAGTCAGCACCTTCACCGGCCGCGACCTACCCGGCACCTACACGTGCTGCACCGCGCGCTATGTGAGCAAGCCGTTCCGCGTGCGCGCCAACCGCACCACCACGCGGAAGGTCAACGTGCGCGTCTACAACGTGCGCAGCAAGCGGATCAACATCCGGATCCACTCCTCGGACGGCCTGGCACTCAGCGCCGAGCCGGGCGGGACCCTCCCGCTGGCCATCCGCAACGACATCGGGAGCTTCAACAGCAAGACCCCACTTGGCATCGGGTACTGGCCCCGGACGGGCCGCGGCGACCCGCGTGTGGACGGCTACTCCATGCCGGGCATGGACCTGCTGTTCCAGTGGAACTTCAAGCGCTGAGCAGCGGCCCTGCGGCGCGGGCGCGCTGACCCGGCCCGCGGGTCACGCGGCCGGTACCAGCACCAGCTTGGTGGGCGGGTCGGCCAGCGCCTCCTCGGCATCGTCGAACCCCACGACCGCGCTGGTCACGAGGGCGGGGTCGAATCCGGCGCCCACCAGCTCCAGCACCTCCGGGATCAGCGCCCGCGCGTGGCAGCGCCCGGCGTGCAGCGTGCACCCGCGCGTGTACATCTCCAAGAGCGGCAGGGGAGTCGCGGGCTCGAAGTAGATCGCCACGCTCGTGCAGGTGCCGTCGGGAGCCGCCGACCGGATGGCCGCATGCAGGCCGCCGTGGCTGCCCGACGCGTCGACGGTGATGGGAAAGCGCCCGAGCTTGGCCGGCCACTGCAGGCCCCCGTCGTCGTCGGCCGGGATCGCCAGGGGCTCGGCGCCCAGCGTGGCGGCGGTCTCCAGCCGACCGGCATCGCCGTCCGCGTAGACCACCCGCTCGGAGCCGAGCGTCACGGCGCAACCGGCGGCGTACAGGCCGACGCTGCGGGCCATGCCGCCCACCACCAGCACCTCGGCGCCCCGAGCCTGACCCAGCGGCCCGGCCACGCCCCGAAAGCCGTCGGCCACGTTGTCGGCAACGCTGGCCAGGGCCGCGGGCTCCACGCCGGCCGGCAGCGGCACGAGCATGGCGTCGGCGAACGGGACGCGCACGAGCTCCGACAGCGAACCGCCCCAGTCGCCGCCCAGCGGCCGCATCCCGTAGGCGGACCCGCGCGGGACGGTCAGGCAGTTGCCCGTGTGGCCGGCAGCACAGGCGGCGCAGCTGCCGCAGGAGATCTGGAACGGCACGATCACGCGATCGCCCGGGGCGACTGACTCCACCCCATCGCCCACGTCAGCGACCTCAGCCACGCACTCGTGTCCGAGCGGGAAGGGATCGCCGGCGGGGATGGCGCCGGTCAAAAAGGCAGCGTCCAGGTCGCACATCGCCACCGCCAGCGGGCGAACGAGCGCCTCGCCGTCGCCCTCGAGCGCGGGCGCGTCGGCCTCGCGCCACTCGACCGACCGCTCTCCCGTGATCTCGAGCTGCCGCATGGAGGCGACGCTACACCGCCTGGCTCCGCTACAGCGGGAGCCGGCGGACCCAGTCGCCCACGGCGCGGCCGACCGCGTCGGGGTCGGTCCGCAGGCTGTGATTGCCTGCAACCCGGGCCACCGCGCGCCCCCGGCCGTCTGGCGGCATGCCGAACTGGTCTGACTCCCCCTGCACCACCAGCACCGGCACCGCGACTGCCTCAAGCTCGTCCAGGCGACTGGGTCGCGGCGAGCCGTTCTTGCGCTGCGGGGGCTGCAGCGGGAACGCGAGGCAGAGCACGGCAACGGCGTCCGTGACCGCGACCGTGCGGCACGCGACGCGCGCGCCGAGCGAACGGCCGCCGGTCACGAGCGGCAGGCCGCGCAGGCGGTCGGCCGCCAGTTGCTCGACCACCGCCGTCCACGCGCCATCGAGCTGACGCGCCGGCGCCGGCGAGCGCCGGCCGGCCACACGGTAGGGCTGCTCGACCAACGCCACCGAGAAGCCCTCGGCCAGGGCGGCCTCCCGGGCGGCGATCAGGTCCGGCGCCTCAACCCCGCCGCCTGCACCGTGCCCGAGCACCAGCGCACCGCGCGCGGACTCGGCGCCGCTGAGGTACACGCGCGCGGGGCCGTGTGGTGTGTCGAGGTCGAGAGGCAGGGAGGCCCATGCTCGCAGGAGGTACGGAGGGGCACGGAGCGACAACTGGCGACCGGCGACCGGCGACCGAACCTCAGCCGATCGTGACGATCAGCTGCGGCGGGTTGCTGCCCGCCTCCTTGCTGCTGAACTGCTGCTCGATGCTGGCCCCGTTCTCGGTCTGGTCGCGCACGGTGACCCCGTTGTTGTTCGTCGCCGCCGGGTACATGGCCGACACCTGCGAGGTCACGTCCCACTGCATGTAGGCGGCCGCGCCCGGGGTGGCGGCGCTAGCCGCCGTGCCCGTGGTGGCGGGCACGTTGTTCCAGTTCACTCCGGCCTCGGTCCAGGATGGCGGCCCGCCCGGGACGGCGTTGCGGAGCGCCTGGAGCGTCCGCCCGGACACCGGCAACGAGTTGTAGAGGCGCAGCGTGGCCGCGGTCACGCTGCAGCCGGACGGGAGCGTCGGGAGCGTGAAGCGCAGGATCGCGCGGGTGTTCAGGTTGGGGCTCTTCGTGGTCACCTTGAGCACGCTGTCGGTGCCCTTGTTGGTGGTTGGGGCTCCCTGGTCGTTCCACGAGTCCGCGCTGGCGGCGAGCGTGCTGGACGAGGGCAGCGCGCAGCCGCCGGCCCCGTTGTCGAACGCCAGGTAGTGGTAGGTCGGTCCGTTGGCGTTCACCGACGCGTCCGTGCCCACCTGGAATCCGTCCGCCTGCAGCAGCTGGATCGCGTTGGCGCTGTTGGCCGTGTTCACCCAGAACTGCGAGTTGCCGCCGGTGAGCGACCCCGCCCGATGGTGGCCCTGCCTCGCGGTGGCCGTGTCGTTGGCGCGAATCATCAGGAAGTCGGGCTCGAAGCCGACGCCCGTGAGGTTGCGGTTGTCGGTGTTGTTGCCCGTGTAGCTGCCCTTCTTGACGCTGCCCACGACCTCGTTGGTCGCGACGTAGTGGTAGACGGTGCCGTTCGTGTTGGCCTCGGCGGCGTTGCCGACGGTGAAGCCGTCGGAGTCCAGCGAGTTGACCGCGTTGGCCGTGTTCGTGGCGGAGTCGAAGCGGAAGCTGCTGGTCATGCCGGCATAGCGGTCGACCGCCCGGCCGGTCCCCGCGGACAGGAGCATCACGTGCTCGGGTCGAAAACCGGCGCCCGTGATGGAGCGGCTGGCCGCGCCGTTACCGTTGTAGCTGCCCACCTTGAGCGTCCCGCAGCCGGCCCTGAGCGCCACCCATCGATAGGCGGTGCCGCTGCCGTTGATCTGCGCGTTGGTCCCGATCGTGAAGCCCGTCGCGGTGAACGACTGGATCCGGTCCGCGAAGAGGGCCGTCGCGCCCGTTAGAGGCTTCGACGTGTCGCCCGTCATCGACGAACTGCGGGCAATCGCGATCTGCGCGGTGTCGGCCTTCACGATCACCACGTCGGGCTGGAAGCCGATGGTGATCGCACGGTTGTCGACGGCATCGCCCGTGTAGGAGCCGCTGGCGACCCGTTGAGTGCTGAAGCAGGACGCCGCCTGGAAGCTGTTGGCGCTGTTGGACGTCGTGGCCACGAACGCTGCGTAGGCCACGCCCGCGCCGAGCGCGAGGCTCGCGAGGCAGGCCGCCACTCCGCCGGTGAGCCTCAGCCGGCTCACTGGTTCCTCGCCTCCCAGGTGAACGTCTGGGTGGCGTTAAGTCCCTGGGCGGAGGAGTTGTTCTGCAGCGTCACGTCGATCTTGTAGACGTGCGCCTCGCCGTTGGTCCAGGTCTCGGGGGAGCCCGATAGCGGGTCGACCAGGCCGGCGGCGTAGCTGTCCGCATAGCCCTGGAGTGTGCCGTTGTAGATCACGCCGTTGCCCGCGCCGATGTAGTTGGTGGCGTCGGCCTGGAAGTTCGCGCACGAGTCGAAGCCGGGGTCGCTCGGGTTGTGGGTCCCGCGCGTGACCCGCAGGTCCAGGTACTGGTCCAGCCCGCTCCCGGTCGTGGTGCCGTACAGCCGCACCCCCGACGAGAGGCTCCCCGCGTAGGTCACGGCGATGCAGCCGCTGTCCGTCTCCCCCGGCTGTGCCGCCGCCAGCGTGAGCAGCGCCGTGCCGCTGTCGTTGTCGGTGATGGTGACGGTGCCGGACGCGATCGAGTTGCCCCCCTTCGAGCTGGTGGCCACGAAGGCGGCCATCGTCGTCGAGCCGGCAGCGCCGACCACGGCCAGGACGGCGAGCACCGCCATGCGACGCCCGATCCCACGCGGCCGCGAGCTCATCGCGGGTCCTCGCGCGGGCGCTCGGGCCGCCACACGTCCACCAGCACCCAGCCCGCCAGCAGCACCACCACCCCGGTCAGAATCAGGCGGGCTCCGGATCCGCTCACCCACTCGCGTGCGTGCCCGAGCAGCGGAGCCCGGTAGACCGCGCGGCCGATCTCGCCGTCGCGCGGCACCGACCAGCGCTCGGGCGCGTCGTTTCGGTCCCCGATCGTGACCATGTTCACCATCTGGGCGCGCACCCTCTTCTCACGCAGCCGGTGGGTGATCAGCCGCTCCGGGTTCTCGGGGTCGACGAACGTGACCACGTCTCCCAGGCGCGCCTCCTGCGGCCCGATCGACTCGACCACCAGCACCGACCCCACGGGCAGCACCGGCTCCATGCTCCCCGTGAGCACGGTGAGCGTGCTGTAGCCCGCGAGCGGCGCGGCGCTGAGGATCACGGCGAGGGCCACCAGGAAACCGAATGCCATCCAGGACGCGAACATCCACAGGGACCGCACAGCCACGCGGAGGCCCGCGACCAGCGCCGCCAGCACGCGATTGAGCTCGGGCGCCCGGTCGGCGATCGTGCTCACGGCGCCGCGCCCCGTTCGGCCACGAGCGCGATCCGAGCTGCGCGGTCCTGCCAGCCGATCGCCCCCGGCCTCAGGCGCGCGGCCACCTCGACGGTCGCGCCGCGCCCCGATCCGATTACGAGCGGCCTGATGTTCGCGCGGCGGAGAGCGGCCAGCGAGCCGGAGAACAGCGTCCGCCCGCTGCGGATGCGGAGCTCCACGGCCTCGTCCAGCTGCCGTCCCGCGACGCGTGCCGTGAGCCGCACGCCCGTCGCGCGGGCAGCCGGGTTGGAGATCCGCAGCCTTCCGCCTGCGGCGTCGAAGCCGCGACCCGCAGCCATCGAGGCGGACATGAAGCTCCCGCTCGGCGATATCGCCAGGCCCCCGGACCCGGCGACCGCGGTCACTGCCAGACGGGCGGTGGGCTTGCTCTCACCGCCGGTCACGGGGCCGGACAGGAACATCGCTACGGCTAGGCCGCACCCGGTCACGAGGCCGGTGAAGCGGGTGAGGGCCTTGCCGGAGGAGGTCATGGGCGGTGACCTGGGTACACGGACGGGGCCGCCCACACATCTGGGCGGCCCCGACCTTCGTCCGCGTTTACCTCAGGGGGTTAGTTGCTGCGCGCCTCCCACGTGAAGCTGTGGGCGCCACTCGACTGTGCGGTCGTGTGCGCGTTCGGCGTGGTGTCGTCGTTCTGGGAGATCGTGAAGCGGTAGTCGACGGTGTCGTTCAGGGCCCATGCGGCAGCCGCTGCCTTGCCGTCCACGCCCGCGGCGTAGGTGGTCGGGAAGGACCCGAGCGCCCCGTTGTATGCACTCGACGCCGAGGTGAAGCCGGCGCACGAACGCGTGCCGTCCACGGTGGTCAGGCCCGAGCCGCGCTCGACCTGCAGGTTGTAGGTCGAGCCGTTGGTGATGCCGGCCGAGGTGTAGAGCTTGACCGCGGCGCCCAGCGAGCCGTTGTACTTGATCCGCAGGCAGGCGGAGTACGAGTCGCCCGGCTTCTGGTTGGTCCGGACGTACAGGGCCGAGGTGGCCCCGCTGTCGTCGTCGATCTTCACGGTGCCCGAGTCGATGCTGTTGCCCGAGTTCGTAGTGGTCGCCGTGAAGGCGGCGAACGTGCCGAAGACGAGCGTGCCCGTCAGGGCCAGCACTCCCAGGCTGATCAGCAGCTTCTTGCGCGTGTCCTTGCGATCCATGCGATTTGCTCCTTGAGTCGGTTTAACGAGTGGCTTCCTTACCGGCTCGCCTCCGCACGCAAATCGCACGGCCTGCAGCGCGGCTCTTGCCAGCTCTATCGACGGCCGCGAGCGGACCTTTACGGGCCTACTGCAACTTTTTTCAGGTCCACTGCAACCTTTTCCGCCCCCTGACCTGACGTGTCAGAGCGCCCGGGCGGGTGAGGAGCCTCAGCGGCCGCTCAGAACGGACGGTCAGGTGGTGCGCTGACCGACCTCGGCGGTGCAGAACGAGCACCGCCGGGCCTCGAGCGGGATCTCGCTCAGGCACTGAGGGCATGCGCCGGTCTCGCGCTCCACGTCCTGCTCGGTCCTGTAGCGAGACATGAGGGCGTTGACCGGCTTGACGACGAAAAAGAAGATCACCGCGGCGATGATCGTGAACGTGAGCAGCGCGTTGATGAAGTCGCCGTAGAGGAACTTGCTGCCGTTGATCTCGAAGTCGAGCTGGGAGAAGTCCGGCTGGCCTCCGATGGCGGCGATCAGCGGCGTGATCAGGTCGGCCACGAACGCCGTCACGACCGCCCCGAAGGCCGTACCGATGACCACGGCCACTGCCAGGTCGACCAGGTTGCCGCGGAGGATGAACTCTCTGAACTCCTTGACCATCGCGGGCATCCTTCAGGTGCTGCCGCTCCGGAGTCAAGGCCTGCAAGCGGGCGCCCCGCGGTTGGCCCACAGGCGCTGCCGAAGCGAACCGGGCCGCCGGCCATGCCCACTACCTTCCGTCCCATGGCTTCCGACGAGCGGCCACGGCGCGCGTGGCTATTGGCGCTCACGATCGCCCTGATCACCGGTGGCGTGATCGTCGCGCTGATCACCAGCGAGATGTCCGGCACCGGAGCGGAGAACGTTGGCGACGACGGGCGCCGGCCCCTCGCGGAGGCGCCCGCCCCCACCACCCGCGACGAGCCAGATCGCCCGCGCCGCGACTGCAAGTCCACCGACAGCAACCCCGGCGGCACCAACAACTACATCCCGGACGCTCCGCCCGCCGAGACCCTCGGTCAGGGCTTCGTGATCACCGGACTGGTCCGCTCCGCCGAGGGCTGCCGGCCGCTCGAGGACGTCCGGGTGCAGGTCTGGCTGGCCACGGAGACGGGCGGCGAGCAGGACAACCGCGCCAGCGTCAGGACGGACGCGAACGGCCGCTACCGGATCGAGACCGCCAAGACGGTGCCACAGTTCGGCGAGCCCAACATTCACGTGGGCTATGACGACGGGGATTACGGCGAGGTCTTCATCCGCCGTGTGGTCGACCTCGACGACGAGCGGGCGGTGGTGGACCTCACGCTCGCCGAGCGTGGCTGAGCCCGGCACCGTCCGGCGACTCGCGGCCGGCGCCCTGGTCGTCGTCGTGGCGGCCCTGCCGCTGGTCCTCGCCCTTACGGACTTTCACCTCGAGGGCCAGTCGGCGGCACTGGTGCTGTCCACCGCGGCCGGCGCGCTGGCCGTGTCCGCGATTGTGCTGCAGCCGCTCCTGGCCGGCCGCGGACGGATCGCCACCCACCGCCTGCTCGGCGCGGTCGCGTTGGCGCTCGTGCTCGCGCATGTGGGCGGGCTCTTCATCGAATCCTCAGAAGATGCCCTATTCGCGATGTCGCCGGACGGCCCGACGCGGGCGCGGATGGCGCTGCTGGCCACGATCGCACTGATCGCGGTGGTTCTGCTGGGCGTCCTGCGTGACCGGCTGCCCATGAGCGGCACGACGTGGCGGATCCTGCACGCCTTCCTCGCCACGCTGGTGATCGCCCTGGGCTTCGGCCACGCGATCCTCACCGACGGCGCGCTCGACGATGGGGGCACGGCGGTCCTGCTCGGGTTCGCAGCGCTGGCGCTCGGCGGCGTCGCGGCCGCGTTCATCGCTCGCAGTCGGCGCGCTCGCCGCGGGCTGACGCCGAACTAGCCGGGGGCCCGCGCCGTAATGGCCCAGGTAGAGGCCGGCGCCACCACCGTGCCGTCGGGCTGCACGAAGTCCGCGAGGGCGGCGCGCATGTCGGCGGCGATCTTCGGCCGGATCTCGTCCACTCGGTCGCCCCACATGCGCAGCACCTCGGCCGCGGGCCCGAGAGCCATGTTGAACGCGACAGCGTGATCGAGGTCGGTGCCGATCTTGTACGGGAGGTCCTGCCGGGCGAGCCGGATGTCCGCAAAACCGGCGTGCTTGAGGAGGTCGGTGACCGTGTCGGCATTGGCCATCGAGAACGGCCCCGGGCCGCATCGCGGGGAGTCGTAGTCCTCGGGCTCCTCCAGGTACTCGGCCACAACCAGCTCGGCGCGGTGCATGCACTCGTTGTCGAGCTTGCGGCGCCAGACCACGATGTTCAGCAGCCCGCCGGGCGCCAGTGCCGCGCGCACGTTGCGCAGGGCCGCCACCGGGTTCGCGAAGAACATGGTCCCCATGCGCGCGAACGCGTAGTCGAACTGGCGGTCGAAGCTCGTGTTCTCGACGTCGATGGCCTCGTAGGTCACGTTCCCCACCCCGGCGTCGGCCGCCTCGGCGATCGCCTGATCGATCATCCGGTCGGCCACGTCCACGCCGTGCACGATCCCGCCGGCGCCGACGAGCTCCGCCAGTCGCAGCGTCGTGTCCCCCAGGCCGCACCCAATGTCAAGCACGCGGTCGCCCGCGCGCGGCGGGTTGGCCGCCAGCGCCAGCTCCCCATGGTCGCGCAGGCCCTCGGCCACGATGTCTCGGTACTCGATCCAGACCTCGAAGAGCGGGCCGTTCCACGCCGCGGTGGCCTCAACGTTGTCGTCCACCACCCGGATCGCGTCAGCCATGGCATCGAGTCTAAGCGCCGCGCCGAGCGCCCGCACGTGAGACACCGCACAGATCTCCGGCGCCTCGGACCCGGGGCCGGTGATTGCCGACGCCCTGCAGCACACCTGGCGCGGCTCCTCGCGAGCGCTTAGCGTGCGCAGGTGGTGGAACGTAGCCGCGACGAGTTCCGCAAGCGCCTGCTTGCCGAGTCCCTCTCGGAGCAGTTTGGACGAGCGCTGTTGAAGGGCGATTCGCGGGCCGCCGAGCAGATAGCCCACGACGCGCTGGATCTGACGCTCGGGGAGGCGATGCTCTACGACCTGGTGGTCGGGCCGGCCATGCACCGAATCGGCGAGCTCTGGGCGGCGGGCGAGATTGGTGTCGGGCACGAGCACCTGGCAACTGAGATTGCCACCCGGGTGCTGGCGCTCGCGCACGACGCGGCGATGCTCACCGCTCGCCGCGCCGAGCACCGGGCGATCCTCGCGGCGGTCGAGGGTGAGCATCACGTCGTGGCACTCGACATGGCGGCCAAGCTGCTCGAGTCGGCCGGCTACGAGGTGCTCACCCTCGGCGCGGACGTTCCCACTGACGCGCTCCCGGCCGTCGTCCGCGAGTTCAAGCCCACGCTGTTCGCACTGTCGGCCACGATGCCCGAGACGGGAGCGCAGCTGCCGGGAGCGGTCCAGGCGGTCACCGGCACGGACCCCCGGGTCGGCCTGATCCTGGGCGGTGACAGCGTCCCACCGAACCTCGTGGTCGGCCCGCGAGTAACCCTGGAGTCCAGCGTGGCGGGCATCGTCGATGCCGCCGACGGGCTCATCCGGGGCGCCGGCCTGAACTGACCGTTCAGCCGCCCCTGACTGCGGCGATACTTCGATCCATGGACATCTCCTGCGCGACACCCACGACCCTCGAGTCGCCCGAGCACGTGGCCATCGCCGAGGAGCTCGGCTACGCGCGCGCGTGGTTCTACGACACGCCGCAGCAGAGCCCCGACGTGTGGATGACCCTGGCGCTCGCCGCCGAGCGCACAGAGCGAATCGGCCTCGGCCCCGGCGTGCTGGTGCCGTCGCTGCGCCACCCGATGGTCAACGCCGCTGGCACGGCGGCGCTCGAGGCGCTCGCGCCCGGCCGAGTGGCGGTGGCGTTCGGAACCGGGTTCACCGGCCGCCGGGCGATGGGTGTTCCGAAGCCGATCAAGTGGGCCTACATGCAGGCTTACATCACGGCCTACCGGGGGCTGCTGCGCGGCGAGACGGTGGAGTGGGAGGGCGCGCGGATGCGAATGCTGCACCCCGCCGGGCACGCTGCGCCTCGCCCTGTCGAGGTTCCCATCCTCATAGGAGCCCTGGGACCCAAGGGCCAGGCGGTGGCCGCGGAGCTGGGCGACGGTGTCTTCACCGTGGCGGCCGTCCCCGAGTTCGCCAGTGAGTTCTCCTGGGTCCCCTACCTGTGTTGGGGAACGGTGCTCGACGACGGAGAGGACCCGAGCTCGGAGAGGGTGCGCGCGGCGGCGGGGCCGGCGACCCTCACCATGTACCACGGCGCCTACGAGTACGGCGCGAACGTGGCGGAGCTGCCGGGCGGAGAGCAGTGGCTGGCCGTGATCGACGAGACGCCCGAGGATGAGCGCCACCTCGCCGTGCACGACCAGCACATGGTCGCCCTGAACGCCGCCGACCGGGCGGCCTGGGATGCCGGCGCGGCCTCGATGGTCGAGGCGCTGAGCTTCACCGGCACCGCAGCCAATCTGCGCGAGAAGGCCGCCGAGCTTGCCGAGGGGGGCGTGACGGAGCTCGTCTACCAGCCGACCGGGCCCGATATCCGCAGAGAGCTGGAGACGTTCATCGAGGCGGTGCGGGCCTGAGCGACCTGGGTCGCTGGGCGAGCGTCACGGCCCGCGCCGGCTCGTCTGTAAGTCACCCTCCCAGTGGACTCGCCCCCTCAAGTCGAGGATGCCGAGCCTGCGCTGGCGTGCCACGAGTTCCCTGAGCGCCAGATCCACCGCCTCGCGTTTGGTCCGGACTCCGGTGAGGCGCTGTGCTTCGCGCATGACCTCGTCGTCGATCTCGATGTTGGTCCGCATAGTCCCAAAGTGCAAGTTGCTTGGTAAGACACGCCGACGTTCTCTTGGGATGTCGTCTACTCCGACAGTCCCGCGGCCTCGAGGGCTTCGCTGCGGTCGCGATAGCCGGCTACGCGGGTGACCCGCCCGTCGGTCAGGACCCAGAGCAGTGTGATGCGCTGGTCGACCTCGACGCCGCTGCCCCGACCGCGGCCCTGGATGCGGGTGGCCACGACGACCTGGTCGCCTGCGTCGAGGAAGTGCTCAGCCGTGAAGGCGACTTCCTCGAACGCCTCGAACCAGCTCGCAAAGCCCTCGCGTACACCGTCCCGGCCGCGACGGGCTCCCCAGTCGCCCCACAGGCCCGAGATGTCGTCCCACTCGATGCTCGGGTCGTACAGCTCTCGGATCGTGTCCCCGTCGCGCTGGGCCTGCGCCTCGAACAGACGGCGGACGACTTCCACATTCTGCTGCGACATAGCCCGCCCAGTATCCCGCTACTTGTCGGCGCTGGGCGTGGTTGCGCCTATCGTGGTCGGCTGATCTCCAGGCTCGTGGCATTCGAACACCCGCTAGTTTCGCCACCCCTAGATGGACCTGAGCGTCTACCTGAGCACCGTCGCAGTTTGCCTGGTGGCTGTGGTGCTCGGCGCGGCGATCTGTCGACTCCTTCACGTCCCGGGATGGCTTGCACCGGCGCTTGGACTGTCCGCCGCAATGTTGATTGCCCTTGTCGCCATTCGCCTCCCTGGCGAAGTCTGGGCGGCGGTCGCGGCGCTTGGCGGCGCGTTGGTCGTGTCCGCTGTCGCGCTCGTGCGCAGCGGTCTTACATGGGCGCGCGCCCGCCCAGCGCTTGTGCGCGGCGTGCCTGTCGCGCTGGTAGTGCTCGCTGCAGCCTCGTTCCCGTTCCTGGCCTACGGCCGGATCGGGGAACTGGGGCCTGGGTTTAACCCGGACCCCTTCTTCCATATGGGCCAGGCCAAAGGGTTGCGCGAGATCGGGCTCGACGCGCGCGTGACGCGTGCGGCGTATCCGATTGGGCCGCACACCTTGGTCGCCACGCTCAGCGCCGGCCTCGGCGTCGGGATCGGTTCGGGTTTCGTTGGGTTGCTGCTGGCGATTCCCGTGCTGGCGGGTCTCACGGCACTCGCGGGGCTCGATGATCTGGCGCGCGGACGTCGCCTGGTCGCGGCGTCGCTCGTTGGGCTTCCGTACCTCCCGGCCTCGTACTTCGCGCAGGGGGCCTTCAAGGAGCTGATCCTCGCGTGCTGCTATCTCGCGTCCGCGCTCACCCTCCGGAGCGTTTCGGAGCGCCGGCTCCCCGTGCGCGGCCCGCTTCTCGCGATCATCCTCTTGGGCGCCGGCGGCGCCGTGGCCTTCGGGTGGCCGGCTTTCGCCTGGCCTGCCGTGATGCTGGCCGTTTTCGCTCTCCTCGCAATCCCGGCCGGCGTCCTCCCTGCCCCGAACCTGCAACCGCAGGCTCGGCGGCCCCTGCTTATTGGGTGAGAGCGCCGGTCCCCTTGGTCAGGCTGGGGACCGGCGCTGTCGCTACCCACGTCACACGACGTAGCAGAACGTTCCCGTGCCCGTGACGCCGGTCCGAGCGGATGAAGCCCTGGACGCCGAAGGAGCCTCCGAAGCGTCGCGCGCACATCTCTCGCTGCTTCGCCAGCTGATCTGGCGTGAACGCCGTGAAGAGCGCACCCTCCTTGTCGCAATAGAGGCTGCCGAGATCGATCGCGACGCCGAACGTGCCGCCTTGGCGCTTGCAGAGATTCTCGTATGGCCGGTCCTTGGTCAGCGGGACAACAGCTCCCGCTGGAGCGACCGCAACGAGGGCGACCACGATTGCCACCACCACCGCGCTTGACAATCTGATTCTCATACTCCCTCCCTCCTCCGCGATTCCCAGGGGGAAGCACTACCTGGTCGTGGGCGGAGCGTCAAGACGCTGAGCGGCCTTGAAGGGTTTGGTGACGAGCGCCGATCCCTACTGCTCGGGAACGGCGCTACTTGCGCTCAGTCCGAGAGGGATCCCCCGTCTCCTGACGCTCGACCTCGATCTCGGGATCCTCGGCGACAGACTGCTCATCGCCCGAGGTCTGCTCGCCCTGCTGCGCCTCACCCTCGGCGACGTCTGCGTCCTCATGCTGTTCGGCGTCACGCTCCCCGTTCACCGCAGCTTCCTCCTTGCGTTCCGGAACGACAATTGGACTCCAATTGGACCCCGGGACTTGCCCGGTGACCACCGCTCGAACGACGAATCCTGGGTTTAGCAGGGATTCCATCAGGGTGAGCGACGGGACTCGAACCCGCGACCGCCTGGACCACAACCAGGAGCTCTACCAGCTGAGCTACGCCCACCAAGCGGATGCCAGTGTAGACCCGCACCTCTTCAGGCCGCCCTTCGTCCTCAATCCGCACGAAGATGCCCGCCATGCGCAAGATCGACATCGCGGAGCGAAGAGCGCGCCTGGCCCGCCGCCACCGCCTGGCGCCCGGCCACCGCGCGGCGGACGTCGTGGACGCCGCCCGGAGCATCGTCTGCCTGCACGGCACCGACCCCTCGACCGTCTACATGTCCGCCTGGGCGCGACTCGACGACATGAGCCGGGCCGACCTGGACCGCGCGCTCTACGAGGAGCGGTCGCTGATCAAGCACATGGCCATGAGGCGCACGCTGTTCGTGTTCCCCCGCGACAACCTGGGCGCCGCGCAGGCGGGCGCCAGCCGGCGCGTCGCCGGCGCCGAGCGCCGTCGTCTGGTCAAGGAGGTCGAACAGGTCGGGTTGCAGAAGGACGGCCAGCGCTGGCTGTCCGCAGCGTCGAAGCAGGTGCTGGAGGCGCTGTCGGACGGGCGCGAGGCCACGGCGTCGGAGCTGCGCAAGGAGATCCCCGCGCTCGAGGGCTCGATGACCTACGGCGAGGGCAAGTCGTGGGGCGGGAAGGTGTCGGTCGGGCCGCGAGTGCTCACGATCCTCTCGGCCTCCGGGCTGATCGTGCGGGCGTCCAACGACGGCGCCTGGACCGCCTCGCGCCCGCGCTGGGCCTCGATGGAGTCCTGGCTCGGCGCCCCGCTCGAGCCTCCCGCCGAGGCCGACGGCGTGGCGGGGCTGGTCGAGGCGCTGGCTGCGCGCCTTCGGTCCCGGCACGGAGGCCGACCTCAGGTGGTGGCTGGGCTCGACCCTCACGGCGGTCCGCGGCGCCCTGGCGCAGCTCGAGGCCGTCGAGGTCGACCTGGACGGTCAGCACGGGCTACCTGATGCCCGACGACCTCGAGTCCATCGACCCCGTCGAGCCGTGGGCCGCGCTGCTGCCGCCGCTCGATCCCACCACGATGGGATGGAAGGAGCGGGACTGGTACCTGGGGTCCTACAAGGAGCAGCTGTTCGACACCGCCGGCAACGCCGGGCCCACCTGTGGTGGGACGGCCGGATCGTCGGCGGCTGGCGCCAGAGCGACTCGGGTGAGGTGATCCTGCAGCCACTTGAAGACGTGGGCGCCGAGGGGCGTGCGCGCCCTGGAGCGCGAGGCCGCCCGGCTCACGGACTGGCTCGACGGCGTGAAGGTGCTGCCCAGGTTCCCCTCGCCGCTGTCGAAGGCGGCTGCCGACTAGCGCGGTCCGGCCGGCTCGGCGGGCCCCACCGGCACCATCAGCGGCTCGGCGTCCTCCGCCACGGCCTCCACCGACTCCTCCAGGCCCGGGCTCCTCCTCGTCGCCGCCGCAGATCACGTTGAAGCGGCCGGTGCCCAGGTTCGGGTCGGAACGGATCGGCAGGCCGCGGATCGAGTCCCAGCCCAGGCGCTCGAGCTCGTACGGGTTCATCGCGACCGCGACCGCCGGGTACTCGCAGTTGCGATCGTGCTGGTCGATCGCCCTGCTGATGGCCTCGAGGTTCTTTGCTTCCGAGGAGGACATCGGCGGACGGCGATCAGGTGCTGGTGGCCGTCCCGAGCGTCTCGGTGTAGGACTCGATGGTGCGCGAGAGGCCGTCGCGGAGGTCGACCTCGGGGCTCCAGCCGAGCAGGCTCTGCGCGCGGGTGATGTCGGGCTGACGCACCTGGGGGTCGTCGACGGGCAGCGCCTCGAAGACCACCTCCGAGCGCGCGCCCGTGAGCTCCACCACCAGCTCCGCCATCTCCAGCAGCGACATCTCGTCCGGGTTGCCGATGTTCACCGGCTCGTGCACGTCCGACTCGGCCAGCGACACGAGCCCGCGGATCAGGTCGTCGACGAAGCAGAAGCTGCGCGTCTGCGAGCCGTCGCCGAACACGGTGACCGAGCGGTCGGTGAGCGCCTGCTTGAGGAAGGTGGGAACGGCCCGCCCGTCGTTGGGCCGCATGCGGGGGCCGTAGGTGTTGAAGATTCGCGCGATGCAGGTATTCACGCCCTGCTGGCGCTGGTAGGCCATGGTCAGGGCCTCGGCGTAGCGCTTGGCCTCGTCGTAGACGCCGCGGGGGCCGATCGGGTTCACGTTGCCCCAGTAGGTCTCGGGCTGGGGGTGCACCATCGGGTCGCCGTAGACCTCGGAGGTCGAGGCCAGCAGGAAGCGCGCCCGCTTGACCTTCGCCAGCCCGAGCGAGTTGTGGGTGCCGTAGGCGCCGACCTTCAGCGTGTGCAGCGGCAGGCGCGCGTAGTCGATCGGGCTGGCGGGCGAGGCCATGTGGAAGACGAAGTCCACCGGCTCGTCGATCTCGTAATGCTCGGTGATGTCCAGCATCCGGAAGCTGAAGCGTGCGTCGTCGTCCAGGTGCTGGATGTTGCGCAGCGAGCCTGTCTCCAGGTTGTCGATGCAGATGACGCGGTGACCGCGGTCGAGCAGGAAGTCGCACAGGTGCGACCCGAGGAACCCGGCGCCGCCGGTCACGATGGAGGTAGGCATCGGCGAGAGGCTACACACGGATTCCCGCCCGCGGGGCGGTCGGCCGCGGAGCGCCTGTAGGCTCGCCCGCCGTGAGGACCCACACCGTTCACGTGACAAGCGACTTCGCCAAGCCCGTCGAGGCGGTGTTCGCCTACCTGTCGGAGCACGAGAACCTGGGCGACCTGCTGGGCGCGAAGATCGAGCGGCTGCGCGACGGCGACTCCGACCGCAACGGCATCGGGTCCGTGCGGCAGCTCAGGGTCGGGCCACTGCCGCCGTTCGAGGAGACGATCACGGCCTTCGACCGGCCCAGGCGGATCGAGTACCGGATCACCAAGGGAAGCCCGATCCGCGATCACCTCGGCGTGATGGAGTTCAGCCCGCTGCCCGGCGGCGGCTCCCACCTGGACTACCGGATCCGGCTGGGCTCGCCGATCCCGGGTGTCGCGCTGGCCGTGAAGACGTCGCTCACGCGCAGCATCTCCAAGAGCCTGGCGCAGCTGGACGCGCGCGCCTAACGCCCGGCGGGTTAGCTGCGCCCTGGGGGTCCGGCGTCGCCCTCCGGCGGCAGCCCTGCCTCGCGCAGCGCCTCGTCCCAGGTGGGCACGAAGCGCATCCGGTGAACCTTGCCGTCGACCACCGTGCATAGAGCAGTGGCCTCCTGGACCGCCCCCAGGCCGGTGGTGCGGCCGCGTGCCGTCATCCGGAAGCGAACCACGACCTCCTCCTCGCCCTCGCGAATCTCGACCGGCTCAATGCGGAGGCGGTCGACCGCCTCCAGGAACGACTCGAACCAGCGGCGGACTCCGGCGTGCCCGCTGTAGGTGCCGGGCTCGGAGGCCAGCTCGGGCGGCGTGACCATTTCGAAGTCCTCGTGGACGAACGGCAGCATCGCCTCGAACCCGTCCCCGGTCATGGCGTCGAACGCGCCGCGGACGGAGTCGACCTTGCTGGAGGGCGCCTCGTCCTGGCGGCCCGTCTCTGCGCTGCTCTGAGTGGCCTCAGCTTCCGACTTCGCCATTGGGCTCTTGAGCGTACCGCCTCCCATCGGGACCTCCGGACCCGGCGCCCCGGGCTTCAAAAAACCCTTCCGGGACAGGGTCACCGTGCAAGGCTAGGATCTGCTCCGCACGCGACCCGAGGAGGAGAGCGTGGGCGTTCCCTACCGGCTGTTCTACCGGCTCGGCTTCCACCCCTGGGAGGACCTCGCGAGCCACCCCCCGTTCGCCGAGACGCTGTCAGCACTGTTCGGCCTGGAGGAGGCCGGCCGCGAGCCTCCCTACGGCAGGGCGCTCGACCTGGGATGCGGCAGCGGAGTCTGGGGCGTGCCACTGGCGCAGCGCGGCTGGCAGGTCACGAGCGTGGACATCGTCGACAAGGCGCTGGACCGAGCACGCGAGCGAGCAGGCGAGGCTGGGGTTGACGTACAGGTGCTGCACGCGGACGTGACGAACCTGCGGGCGGCGGACATCGGTGCCGAGTTCAGGTTGGTACTCGACACCGGGACCTTCCACGGCCTCAACGACGCCCAGCGGGAAGCGATGGGCCGGGAGGTGAGCGCAGTCGCCTCCAGCGATGCCACGGTGCTCCTCGACGTGTTCGCGCCAAGGCGCCGAGGACCGCTGCCGCGAGGTGCGAGCCACAGCGATGTCGCGGCTGCCTTTCCTGGATGGAAGGTGGTCGACGTGGAGGTGGCGGACTCACAGCCAGACGCCTTGGCCAGGCTGCTGCGCTTCGACGAGCACTGGTACCGGCTGCGTCGACGGTAGGGGGCTTGGGATACTGGCCTGACCCATGTCGCAGGAGTTCGTGCAGGGCGTGTACGACGCGTTCAGGCGCATGGACGTCGACGGCTTGGTGGCCCTCCACCAGCCCGACTGCGAGATATCGCCGCTGATCGTGGCGGTGGACGGCGGTGCCGCCTACAGCGGACACCATGGCGTTCGGCAGTTCTGGTCCGACGTGCACGGCGCGTTCGAGGATTGGCTGCCGGAGCCTGAGTTGGTTCGCGACCACGGCGACGTGCTCATCGTCCAGCTTCATTTCCGAGGCTCGGGTAGAGAGAGCGGGGCGACTGTTGACCGGCGGGTGTGGCAGGCGGTCAGGCTGCGAGACGGGCGGGCCGTCTGGTGGACGATCTATCCGACCTTGGCCGAAGCTCTCGAGGCCGTGGGGCTGTCGGAGTAGAGCGGAATCCTGAGCGCCCCCGGCAGGACTCGAACCTGCGACCTAGGGATTAGAAGTCCCTCGCTCTGATCCACTGAGCTACGGGGGCCACTGGCGAATGATCGCGGCTCGGAGCGACGGAGGTGAGAGCATGGGCCGCGTCCCGCGAGCGGAGGAGGTGGGCGTGGCGGATCAGCTGGACGTTCGACGAGCGGGCCGCGCGGCAGATCGAGTCGATGTACCTGATCGGCGACGCGGTGCGCCGGCGGAGGATCGTGCGCGACGCGCTGCGGTGCGAGCGCCGGCGAGCGGATGCTCGATGTGGGCTGCGGGCCGGGCTTCTACTGCGCCGAGCTGCTGGAGGAAGTGGGGCCGTCCGGGTCGGTCGTGGGCGTGGACAGCAGCGCGCCGATGCTTGCGCTGGCGGAGAAGCGGTGCGGCGAGCCACGACAACGTCAGGCTGCTGACTGGCGAGGCGACGGCCGTGCCGGTCGAGGACGCGGCGTTCGACGGCGCGATCTCGGTACAGGTCCAGGAGTACGTCGCCCGACGTGGACGCGGCCCTCGCCGAGCTTCACCGGGTCCTCGTGCCCGGCGGCCGCGCGGTGGTGTTCGACATCGACTGGGAGACGCTGTCGGTGCACTCCGAGGAGCCGGAGCTCTCCGCTCGCGTCCTGCGCGCGTGGGACGAGCACCTGGCCCACCGCTCGCTGCCGCGCACCCTGCCGGCCCGGTTGCGCGGCGCCGGGTTCGACGACGTGCGCCTGGAGGCCCACCCGTTCGTGACGATCGAGTTCGCGCCGGACTCCTACGGCGCCACGCTCATCCCGTTCATCGCGGCGTTCGTGGCCGGGGCGCCAGGGACTGACCGAGGCGGACGCACAGCGTGGGAGGCCGAGCAGCGCGAGCTGGGCGAGCGCGGCGAGTTCTACTTCGCGGTCACGCAGTGCTGCGTGACCGCCTCGAAGCCGGGGTGACAGGACGGCGACTTGAGGCTCCCGGACACCGCCCACACCTCGCTCGCCCTGGCGAATCCATGAGCTCACCCACGACTTCCGGCTCGAGGACGTGTGGGCGTTGCCCGACGCCCGGTGGGCCGGACGACTTCCCGCGACTCGTGCGGCTGGTTGCTGCGGGCGACCCCTCGCAGGGCTCCTCAGGCGCCGCCCGCGCGCTCTGGGCGCTGCGGTGGAAGCTCGGGGGGCTGCTCGGTTTGGACGCGCCTGACGTCGGCCTCCGGTCCAGGGTGCCTACCGCTCCGGGACCGGCTGCCGGAGGATCTCCGCCTCGGCCCGCCCGGGCCGGACTTCCCTGCGCTCCCGTTCAGCTCGCTGTATCTGACCGATGACGAGTTCGCCGCGGAGATCGCCAACCGGACCATGCACGGGGTCCTCCACCTGGGCTGGGTCGAGGACGGCCGCGGCGGCCACCGCGGGCAGCTGGCCGTGCTCGTCAAGCCGAACGGGCTGCTCGGGAGCGCCTACATGGCCGCGATCGGGCCCTTCCGGCATCTGGTGGTCTACCCGGCGATGCTGCGGCAGATCGGGCGGACCTGGCGGGGCGAGCGGTCGCGGCAGGGCCGAGTGACAGTCGGGGCGCCCGGATTTGAACCGGGGACCTCTCGCCACCCAAACCGAGCGCGCTACCAGGCTGCGCCACGCCCCGAGGCGGACGAGTCTAGACCCAGGCGATGGCGAGAACCCCGGTCGGGTGGGGCTTTCTCCGTGGTATGCACGCAGAAAGCCCCAATGTTCGCAATCGGCCGCCGCCCCGAGGCCGGACGGCCCCCCCCTACGCCCGCTCCACCTCCACCCGGTTGTCGTTGAAGATCGGCGCCGCCCCCAGCTCGGTGAGCTCCTGCGACGTGGTGGCCTGGCCGCTGGCCCCGTCCTCGTAGTTGCCGTTCCACCACCCCATCGGCGCCACCAGCACGCCGGCACGCGCGTCGTCGGAAACGCGCGCTGGGCAGACGAAGGAGCCGCGGTCGTTGAACACCCGCGCCCGCGCGCCGTCGGCCAGCCCGCGCGCGGCCGCGTCCGCGGGGTGCAGGACCACGAACGGCTCCGGCTGGGCGCCGTGCTGGCGGTCCTGGTTGGCGAACGTGCTGTTGAGGAACAGGTGCGTCTTGGGCGTGATCATCGCCAGCGGGAACCGCTCGGCCAGCGCGTCGTCGGCCACCTCGGCGGGCGGGTCGTAGTGGGGCAGCGGGTCCATCCCGGTCTCCGCCAGCCACGCGTTCTCGAACGCGAGCTTGCCGTCGGCGGTTCCGAACCCGCCCTTCGCGTGGGGCGTCGGACCCTGGCCGAGGTCGACCTTGGCGAATCCGTCGCGGCGCAGCGCGTCGACGTCGATGCTGTCCGGCGCCGAGGCCGAGCAGCTGGCTCAGCAGGTCCTCGTCGCTATCGCCGAAGCAGGGGTCGTCCAGCCCCATCCGCTGCGCGATCAGCCGGAACGCCTCGGTGTTCGGCTTGGCCTCCCCCACCGGGTCGATCGCGCGCTCGTTGAGCGTGAACCAGTGGTGGCCCCAGGAGAACACGACGTCGTCGTGCTCGAGCTGCGTGGTGGCCGGCAGGACAACGTCGGCGTGCGCGGCGGAGTCGGTCATGAACTGCTCGAGTACCACGGTGAAGAGGTCGTCGCGACGCATCCCCTCGAGCACGCGCCCCTGGTCGGGGGCGATCGACGCGGGGTTGGCGTTCCAGCACACCAGCGCCTTGACCGGCGGCTCGAGCTCGGGATCGGTTAGTGCGTCGGCCGAGCTGGGACATGTTGATCGACCGCACGGGCCCGGGCCGCAGGTCCTCGCGCATGAGCGCGTGGGACGACAGCGCGGCGGCCGTGGCGGTCGGGACGTAGGAACAGCCCCCGCCCTCGTGTCGCCAGGCGCCCACCAGCGCCGGCAGGCACGCGATCGTGCGGTAGGCCGCCGGCGCGCCCTTGTGGCGCTGCGCGCCGACGCCGAGGCGCAGCAGCGCGGGCTGGGTCTGTGCGAACTCGCGGCCGAGCCGGGCGATGGTGTCGGCGTCGACCCCGCAGGCCTGCGGCGCAGCGCTCGACGGGATGATCGTCCAGGCGCGCCAGCAGCGCGTCGTAGCCGGTGGTGTGCGCGCGGCACCACTCCTCGTCGGCCAAGCCGGCGTCCACGACCGCGCGCATCATGCCGAGCGCCAGCGCGGCGTCGGTGCCGGGCAGCGGGCCGCACGTGCTCGTCGGCCACCCGCGCGGTGCGGCTGCGGAATGGGTCGACGACCACCATCCGCGCGCCGTTGCGCCTGGCCTCCAGCAGCAGCCGCCAGAGGTGCGGCGCGGTGGACATCGGGTTCCATCCCCACAGCAGCAGGTAGCGCGCGGCGGGCCAGCGCTCCGGGTCCACCTCCGGCGAGATCCCGTGCGTGGCCGTGACCCCCGCGATCCCGGCGGTCGCGCAGATCGTGCGCACGAGCTCGCTGGCGCCGAGGGCGTTCATGACCCGCGCGCTCATCGAGTCGTCCTGGATCAGCCCCATCGTGCCCTTGTAGCTGTAGGGCAGCACCGCCTCGCCGCCGTGCTCGTCGATCGCGGCGGCCAGTCCCTCCGGCCACGCGGTCCAGCGCCTCGTCCCAGCCGGCGCGGCGGAACTCCCCCGCGCCCTTGGGGCCGGTGCGGATCAGCGGATGCAGCAGCCGGTCCTCCGCGTAGACGCGATCGAGGTAGTTGCTGACCTTGCCGCAGAGAAAGCCGGCCGTGACGGGCTGGTCGGGGTTGCCGGCGACCGCCGTGGCGCGGCCGTCGTCGTCGACCGACACCAGCATCGCGCAGGTGTCGGGGCAGTCGTGCGGGCAGGCCGCGCGGACGGTGCGGGTCACCCGACCGGTCTACAGCCCAGCCGTGGTGGCGGTCAAGTAGCAGTCAGCAGATCACGATCAGGTTGAAGTCGCCGTCGAGGTCGCCCTCGCCGGCGATGTCGCGCACGCTCACGTCCACCGCAGTCGAGCTGGCCTCGTCGCGACTGGCGTCGGTGAAGAAGCGGACCGGCTGATCCCTCGACCCGGAGCCGCCTGTGGTCACCGCGTAGGCACACGCCGACACCGCCTGGGGAAATCTCACGCGGTAGTCGCCCCGGCCGTCGGCGCCGACGCGCGCCACGGACACTCCGCCGCTGCTGCGCACCACCGACGGCACCGCGGCCGTTCCGTTGACCACGGCGAACAGGCGCTGCGCGAACGCCGCGGCCGGAGCGCCGCCCAGGGCGGCCGCGTTGCCCGCGGTCTGCGCCAGGCGCACCGAGTCCGCGGTCTTGGCGGAGTCGGCGCGACGGGCCGCGCGCACCTTGACCAGTGAGGACTCCTTGACCTGGCGGCGGCCGAGCGAATTGGACTTCACGTCCCTGCCGGTCAGGGAGCCGGCCTTGACGTCCCTGCCGGTGATCGACTCGTTCCTGATGTTGGCCCCGGAGACCGTGAGCGCCGCGTAGCCGGTGCCCCCCAGGGACACGAACAGCGCGATCAGCGCGATCACGAGCGCGGGCGACGGTCGCCGGCGGGGAACGAATCGAGACACAGCGGTCCTTCCGTGGTTGCTTTCGAGCCGGGTTCCATCCCTGGCCCCGACATCCTGCACGCCGAGTATGCCCATCTGCGGGCGGGCCATACCTCCCGCGCCCGGCGGTCGGTAGCCTGCCGCCGCGATGGCCGAGGTCAAGCCCCTGCGGACGCTGCGCTACGACCCGTCCGCGGTGGGCTCGCTGGAGTCGGTCATCGCGCCGCCCTACGACGTGATCGACGCCGAGCTGCGCGCGCACCTGCTGGCTCGGAGCCCCTTCAACGTGGTGGAGATCGACCTGCCCGAGGCGCCCGGCGGGGGCGACCCCTACGCGCACGCGGGCGAGACGTTCGAGTCCTGGCGCCAGCAGGGGATCCTCACGCGCGAGTCCGAGCCCGCCCTCTGGGCCCTCCAGCAGGACTACACGGCGCCCGACGGCAGCCCCCAGCGCCGGCGCGGCTTCTTCGCGCGCGTGCGTGTCGAGGACTACGGGCCCGGCCGCATCCGCCCCCACGAGCGGACCCACCCCGGCCCGAAGGAGGACCGGCCTGGCGCTGACGCGCGCCACCCGGGCCAACCTCTCCCCCATCTTCAGCCTCTTCCCCGACCCCGAGAACGCCAGCCGGCACGGTCCTCGACGTGGTGACCGGCACCGAGCCCTTCGCCCAGGCGGACGACCACGAGGGCACCCGCAACACGCTCTGGCGCGTGGCCGGACGCCGAGCGCCTGGCGGCGCTCGAGTCGGCGCTGGCCGGCGCGGAGCTGCTCATCGCCGACGGCCACCACCGCTACGAGACCGCGCGGGTCTACGCCGAGGAGGTCGGCGGCGAGGGCGAGCACCGCTACGTGCTGATGCTCCTGTGCTCGCTGTCGGACCCGGGGCTGACCGTGTTCCCGACCCACCGCCTGCTCACCGGCCTGGCCGACGACCGCGCCAAGCAGGAGGCCATCCGCGAGACGCTCATGCGCGACTTCGACGTGGCGCAGGTCTCCCGCGACGAGCTCGAGCCGGCCGGCGAGCCCAACGGGCGCGTGCAGCTGGGGTACATGGACAGCTTCCACAAGCAGCCGTTCCTGCTCACGCTCAAGGACCCCTCGATCGCCGACGCCGCGCTGGCGGACAAGCCCGAGCCCTACCGGCGCCTGGACACCGCGGTGCTCGAGGCGATCGTCCTCAAGGGCTCCCTGGGCATGACCGAGGACGACATCTCCCACCTGCGCGGCCTCGGCTACTCCAAGAGCTTCGACGACGCGCGCGACGCGGTGGAGACCGGTCGCGCCGACGCCGGCTTCTTCATGCGCGCCACGCCCGTGGACCAGGTGCGCGAGGTGGCGGCCACGGGCGAGTCGATGCCGCCCAAGTCGACCTACTTCTACCCCAAGATCCCCACCGGCCTGGTCTTCAACCTCCTCGAGTAGCCGATGAAGATCTACACGCGCAAGGGCGACGACGGCAGCACGGGCCTCTGGTACGGCGGGCGCGTGGGCAAGGCCACGCACCGGCCGGAGGCCTACGGCGCCGTGGACGAGGCGGCATCGGCCCTCGGGCTCGCCCGCGCCGCCGCCGAGCGGGGCGGGGAGCTCTACGCCGACATCCTGCGGGTCCAGTCCGAGCTGTTCGTGGCGGGCGCAGAGCTGGCCACCGCGCCCGAGGCCGCGGGACGGCTGGAGGAGGGCGTCTCGAAGGTCACCGACGCAGATGATCGAGCGCCTGGAGGCGGACATCGACCGCTACATGGAGCGCGTCGAGCTGCCGCCCAAGTTCGTGATCCCGGGCGGCACCGAGCTGTCCGCCCGCCTGGACCTGGCGCGGGCCGTCCTGCGGCGCGCCGAGCGGCGAGTCAGCGTGCTCAAGGACTCGGGCGAGCTGACCGACCACACAGTGCTCACCTACCTCAACCGAGCCTCCGACGCGGTGTACGCCATGGCGCGCTTCGCCGACGAGGACTCCCCCGAGCTGTTCCAGGGAAGGAGCTGACGATGAAGGCAGTCGCGCGCAGGTCCGGACAGACCCTCAAGCACCACGTGGAGGTCGGGTCGCATCGCCTGACCGCCGACGAGCCGTCCGCCCACGGCGGGAGCGACTCGGGGCCCAGCCCCCAGGAGCTGCTGGCCGCGAGCCTGGCGTCCTGCAGCGCGATCACGATGGAGATGTACGCCAAGCGCAAGGGCTGGGACATCGGCGAGGTGGTCGTGGACGTGGACTACGAGCCGTCGCAGCGCGGCTCGCCCACCAAGTTCCGGATGCAGGTGGCGCTCCCGAAGGAGCTGCCGGAGGAGCAGCGGGAGAAGCTGATGCAGATCGTGGCCAAGTGCCCGGTGCACCGCACGCTGGAGGGCGAGGTCATGTTCGACGAGTCGGTCAGCCTCGTCTAGCGCTCAACCGGCCGCGCGGGCCACGTCCGCCACGCTGCGCTCCCACATCTGGATCGTGCCCACGGTGCGGTAGCCGAGCCGCTCGTACAGCGGCGCGCCCATCTTGCGTCGCGACCAGCGAGCTGGTCCATAGGCCCCGCTCGCGGGCGTCGCGCCAGAGCCGTGGCCAGCAGCGCCGACGCCACCCGCGGCCGCGGGCAGCGGGCGCCGTGGCCACGAGCGTCACGTGGCGGTCCTCGTCGCGATCGAATGTGATCAGGCACGTCACGGGGCGGTCCTCGTGGCGGGCCACCCAGACGTCGAGGCCATGCGTCGGCACGCCGTCGAGCGCGCGCGTGAAGGACCCGTCGTAGCCGTAGGCCAGATCGTTGAGCGGGCCCACCGCCGACGCGTCCTCGGCGCGCTCCCAGTCCGGCGGCTGGCAGCCGGCAGGTCCGGCAGCCGAGTCCAGGCCGAGCCCCATCGCCGCCGGCTCGGAGTCCAGCACGTGACCGGCCCGCTCGAGCAGCTCGGCCGCGGCGCGGTCCCGCTCGGGGACCCACACGGTCCACCGGTGCACGCCCGCCTCCGCGTACAGGCCGGCCACCTCCTCGAGCGCCGCCGCCAGCTCCTCGACCTCGTCGTAGGAGACGGAGTTCACGACCGACCGCTCGGGGCAATTGGGCACCAGCGTCGCGGTGACACCCTCCAGCTCGTGCACCTCGGAGCCCCGCGACGTGCCAAAGAGCCTTTGGAATGCGCGCGTGCCGGCGAGCGCGTGAGCGAACAGGGCCAGGTCGTCCACCAGCCGATAATAGGCCGATGCTCGACTCCGCCCGGCTCTCGCAGCTGCTGCTCACCCCCGAGGCGGCGGCCGCGATGGACGCACCCGGCAAGACCGATGCCGCGGTGCTCGTGCCGCTGTATGAGCGCGGTGGGGAGCTGGTGGCGGTTTTCACCGAGCGTCGCGCCGACCTGCGCCGCCACGCGGGCGAGATCTCGTTCCCCGGCGGCCGCCAGGACCAGCCCGACGAGGACCTGCGCGAGACGGCCCTGCGCGAGGCCGAGGAGGAGATCGGGCTGCGCCGGTCGGACGTCGATCTCCTGGGGGCGCTGCCGCCGGTCGGCACGTTCGTTACGGGCTATCGCGTGTTCCCGTTCGTGGGCTCGATCGAGCCCGGATATGAGTGGACGCCGCAGGCCACCGAGGTGGAGCGGGTGCTGGAGCTGTCGCTGCCGGCGCTCGTCCGCGGCTACGAAAGCCGGCGCCTGATCCGCAAGGGCGTGCCGATCAAGACGCCGACCTACACGGTGGACGGCCATCTGGTGTGGGGTGCCACGGCGCGGATGGTGCAGCTGCTGCTGGAGCGGCTGGCGCCGGTGGTCTAGGGGCCCCGGGGCATGGCCGCGCGGCTATGCTCGCGGACGTGAGGCGCCCGGTACTCCAGGCGATCGGCCTTACGGTTGTGTGCCTGCTCGCCCTCGCCCCGTCGGCCGGCGCAGCGCCAGGTCCGGCGGCGGGCTCTGAGGGCTTCGAGCGCAAGTTCTCGGCGCGGGCGAAGCGCGTGTTCGACGTGGGCCTTCGCGCCTACGTGTACGGCCTGCCGCTGCTCAACCAGAGGCGGGTGATCGAGATCTTCCCTGCCAACCAGCTGATCAACGTGACGCGCCTGAGCAACCCCGCCCAGCGGCTCGTGGTCCTGCCCAACGTCGACACGGTCTACACCGTGGCCCGCCTCCAGCTCGAGGATGGCCCGCTCGTGCTCCGCGTGCCCGACCTTCGCGGGCGTTACTACACGATGCAGTTCCTCGACGCCTACACCAACTCGTTTGCCTACGTGGGGCGGCGCACGACCGGCACTCGGCCGGGGCGCTTCGCGATCGTGCCCCCGAGGTGGCGAGGGCGCCTGCCCCGCGGCGTGAGGTTGGTCCGCTCGCCCACCCCGGTGGTATGGATGCTGGGACGCACGCTGGTCGACGGCCCCGCCGACCTGCCCGCGGTGAACGCGATCCAGCGCGGCTACACCCTCACCCCCCTTGCGCGGCTCGGGGGAGCGCCCAACCCGGCCATCTTCCTTGCCAGCTCCGCGCTCCAGCCCGATCCTCTGCCGCAGGGACTTGCGTTCTTCGACGCCATGGGCGTCGCGATGCGGGAGAGCCCGCCACCGCGGCGCGACCGCGCACTGATTCGCAGCTTCCGCCGCCTCGGCATAGGTCCCGGGCTCAGGACCTCGGCGCGCAGGCTCAGCGCCGCCACCCGTGCAGGCCTGGCGGCGGCGGTCAGCGCCGGGCCCCGGCTCGTGGCCTCCTACGGGCGGCGTCAGGCGCGGACCTCGGCCAGGCGCAACAACGGCTGGGAGCTGGCCGAGCGCGGCATCGGCAACTTCGGTCGCAAGTTCCTGCTGCGCGCGGACATCTCCGAGCGCGCGCTGGGAGCCAACGTCCGCGCGGAGGCGGTCTACCCCCTGACCGACACCGACCGCCGCGGCCGGCCGCTCTCGGGCGCCAACCGTTACCTGCTGCGCTTCCGGCGCGGTCAGCTGCCGCCGGTTAACGCGTTCTGGTCGCTCACCCTCTACGGGCCCGATCGCTTCCTCGTGGAGAACCCGATCCGGCGCTATGCGATCGGCAACCGGTCGCCCGGCCTCAGGCGCAACGCGGACGGCTCGCTCGACGTGCTCCTGCAGCGCACGGCGCCGGCCGGGCGCGAGTCCAACTGGCTGCCGGCCCCCGCCGGCCGCTTCTCGCTCGCGCTGCGGCTGTATGAGCCCAAGCGGTCGGTGCTCAACGAGACCTGGCGGCTGCCCACCATCACGCGCCTTCGCTGATCCCGCCATGCTCGAGGTGGACCTCGGCCGAGTCGAGCGCGCCACGCAGCTGATCGACCCCGTCTTCCGCGACACGCCCCAGTTCGCGTCGGAGCCCCTCGGGGAGGCACTCGGCTGCGAGCTGGCGCTCAAGGTCGAGACCGTGAACCCGATCCGGAGCTTCAAGGGGCGCGGCACCGATCTGCTGGCGCAGGCCGGCAGCCGCGCGCCCCTGGCCTGCGCATCGGCCGGAAACTTCGGACAGGGCCTGGCCTACGCCGGACGAACCCACGGTCGCGAGGTCCACGTGTTCGCCGCCGCCGACGCCAACCCGCTGAAGCTCGCGCGCATGCGTGCCCTCGGCGCCCATGTGGAGACCGTCGAGGGCGACTTCGACGACGCCAAGGACGCCGTGGCCGCCCGGTCGGACACGGCGGGCTGGCAGCTGGTGGTGGACGGGCTCGACGCCGAGATCGCGGAGGGTGCCGCGACGATGGCGGTCGAGCTCGCCCGGTTCGGCCACCTCGACCACGTCCTCGTGCCGGTCGGGAACGGGTCGCTCATCTGCGGGGTGGCCTCGTGGCTGAAGGCGGTGAGCCCCGACACGGAGATCGTGGCCGTCGGCCCGACCGGGGCACCGGCGATGGAGCAGTCCTGGCGCACGGGACAGATCGTGGAGGGCGGTCCGACCACGACGATCGCGGACGGGCTTGCCGCACGGGTGCCCGTCCCGGAGGCGGTGGACCTCATGACGCAAGGTCGTCGATCGCTACCTGCTGGTGGACGACGACCTGCTGCTGCGGGCGATGCGACTGGTCTACGAAGCCTGCGGGCTGGTCAGCGAGGCGTCCGGGGCGGCCGGGATCGCGGGCGCCCTGGCCCTCGGCGATGAGCTGGCCGGCAGGACGGTCGGCGTGCCGCTCTGCGGCTCGAACGCCACGGCCGAGCTGTTCGCGCGGGCGCTGGCCGGAGCGAGCGCCGACTCAGGTCACTAGCTCCCCTTCGCGATCGGCACGTTCACGAGGTTGCCCCACTCGGTCCACGAGCCGTCGTAGTTCTTCACGTCGTCCTCGCCGAGCAGCTCGTGGAGCACGAACCACGTGTGCGCGGACCGCTCGCCGATGCGGCAGTAGGCGATGATGTCCTTGCCGCCCAGGACCCCCTTGTCGGTGTAGAGCCGGCGCAGGTCATCCGCGGACTTGAACGTTCCGTCCTCCTGCACCGCCTGCGCCCACGGCACCGAGGCGGCGCCCGGGATGTGGCCGGCGCGCTGGGCGCCCTCGTTCTCGTAGCCCGCCATGGCGATCAGCTCGCCCGAGAACTCCTGCGGCGAACGCACGTCCACCAGGCGCGTCTTGGCGTCCAGCGCGGCCAGGACCTCGTCGCGCTTGGCGCGGATCGAAGTCGTCACCCGGCGCGGCCTTGAAGGTGGCCGGCTCGTAGGCGGGCACCTCGGTGCTCACCGGGCGGCCCTCGGAGATCCACTTCTCGCGCGGGCCGTTCACGAGCTTGACGGCGTCGTGACCGTAGTACTTCAGGTACCAGTAGGTGTAGGCGGCGAACCAGTTGTTGCGGTCGCCGTAGAGCACGACCGTGTGGTCGTTGGACACGCCGCGCGAGCCGAACAGCCGGCCGAAGTCCTCCGGTCCGAGGAAGTCGCGCTTGACCTGATCCTGCAGGTCGGTCTTCCAGTCGAACCCGATCGCGCCCGGGATGTGGGCCTCGGCGTACAGGGCGGGGTTCTCGTCGACCTCGACGATGCGGATGGACGAATCGTCGAGATGATTCTCCACCCACTGGGTATCTACGAGTACATCCTTCGCGTAGTCGGCCACGGTTGCCACACTCCAATTGAGATCAAAGTTGGTCTGCTTTCTGGGTTCAGTTCTAGCAGGCGCCGGCCGGGTTTCCGGGGCACGAGCCGGCCGCCGATCGACACAGTGGCGGGTGAGCTTGGACACGCGTCCAAAGACCGCCCCTCCGAGGCCCACGTAACCTCCCTCGGATGAGCGCCGCGGTCAGGGTCACCACGAGCGCGCTCGATGAGGCGCGGCACTCGGACGGCCGCGCACGGCCGCTCTACGAGAGCCTGCTGGCGAGCCTGGAGGCATCAGACCTCGCGGCCATCGCCGCGGATGTCGATGCATCGCTCGTGGAGGAGGGAGTCACGTTCGGCGAGATCCCGTTCCGGGTCGACCCCGTGCCGCGGCTGATCGACGCCGCCGAGTGGTCCTCGGTGGAGCGCGGGCTCGAACAGCGAATGCGGGCGCTGGTGGCCTTCGTGGCGGACGCGCACGGCGCTCGCGACGCGGTGGCCGCGGGTGTGATTCCCGCGCGGGTGATCGAGTCGGCCGCCGGCTACGAGCGCGACGCGGAGGGGATCGAGAGCCGGGCGGCCGGCTGGGTCGGCGGATTCGACCTGGTGCGCGGCGACGACGGCGTGCTCCGCGTGCTGGAGGACAACATGCGCACGCCCTCGGGGATTGCCTACCTGGCGGCCGCTCGGGTGGCCCTTGCGGCGCACCTGCCCTCAGAGCCTCCGCCCGGGCTGCGCGACCCGTCGCCGGCCTTCGACCTGCTGGGCGCAGCCCTGCGGGCGGCCGCGCCGGCAGGCGTGGACGCGCCGGCCATCGTGGTGCTCTCCGACGGGCCATCCAACAACGCCTGGTACGAGCACCGCCAGATCGCGCGCAGGCTGGGGCTGCCCCTGGTGCTGCCCGGCGACCTGAGCCACCGCGGCGACCGCCTCCTCGCGCGCGTGGATGCTCGGGAGATCGAGGTGGACGTGGTGTACCGGCGCACGGACGTCGACGGGCTGCGCGATCCCGAGGGCGTGCCGACGTGGGTGTCCGAGGCGCTGCTGGGACCAGTGTGCGCGGGCACGCTGGCCGTGGTCAACCCGTTTGGCGGCGGCGTGGCCGACGACAAGCTCGTGCACGCCTACGCCGAGGACCTGGTGCGCTTCTACCTCGGCGAGGAGCCGGCCATCGAGTCGGTGCCCACCTACGACCTGGGGGACGACGACATCCGAGCGCTGCAGCTCGCGCGGCTGGACGAGCTGGTGGTTAAGCCCCGCCACGGGCTCGGCGGCCAGGGCGTGGTCATCTGCCCGCACGCCTCGAGCGAGGACCGGGAGCGCGTCGCGGAGCTGGTGGTGGCGCAACCCGATTCCTGGGTAGCACAGGAGATGGTGGCCCTCTCGACCCACCCCACGGTGATCGACGGCCGCCTGGCCCCGCGCCACGTGGACCTGCGGCCGTTCGTGATCGGCGGCGGGGACACCGCTAACGTGGTGCCTGGTGGGCTCACGCGATTCGCGCTCCGGGAAGGGGAGCTGGTGGTGAACAGCTCACAGGAGGGCGGGGGCAAGGACACTTGGGTGCTGGCATGAGGCCCCTGATCGGCGTCACCACCTCGGAGGTCCGCGTGGCAGACCAGGTTGAGGCCACCCCCCAGGGCGAGCCGCCCCGCCGCGAGATGGCGCTGGGGCTCACCTACCTGCACGCGATCGAGGCGGCCGGCGGCCTGCCGGTGGTCATGCCTCCGCTGGACCTCGGGGCCGTGGACCAGTTCCTCGATCGGTTCGCGGGCATCTGCCTCTCCGGCGGGCCCGACCTTGACCCCGCCGCGTATGACGAGCGGCGCCACCCCGAGCTGGGCCCCACGGAGCCGCAACTCGACGTGTTCGAGCTGGAGCTCGCGCGTCGCGCCGATGCGCGCGGGCTTCCGACCCTGGCCATCTGCCGCGGGCTGCAGGCGCTCAACGTGGCGCGCGGGGGCACGCTGCACCAGCACCTGCCGGACCGGCCCGGCGCCTCGATCGAGCATCGCCAGGGCGGGCCGGGCGCGCGCGTGACGCACTCGGCCGAGATCACGCCGGGCAGCCAGCTGCACCGGGTCATGCGCCGCCGGCGGGTGCGCGTGAACTCGTTCCACCATCAGGCAGTGAGCCGGCTCGGCACCGGCCTGCGCGCCGTGGCCTGGTCGCCCGACGGGGTCATCGAGGGCATCGAGGCACCCGCGCGGCCCTTCCTGCTGGGCGTGCAGTGGCACGCCGAGACCCTGACCGCGCGGCGCGAGCACGCCGCGCTCTTCGAGGCGCTGGTCGAGGCGTCGGCGCGGCACGCGTCTGGCGCGGGCAGGCTGGAGCGGGTGGCATGAGCGCGCTTCCGGACTGGGCGGTCTGGCAGGAGGGGCATGAGTACACCCTCGGCGCCGAGGAGGAGGTGATGCTCCTCAACCCCCACGACTGGTCGCTGGCGCAGCAGGTGGACCGCGTCCTGCCCGCCCTGTCCGAGGACCTGTCCGGCCACGTGACGCCGGAGACGCATCGCTCCGCGATCGAGCTGAGCACCGGCGTGCACGCCACGCCCGGCGGGGATCGCCGGCGAGTTGCTGCGGCTGCGCGGGAATGCTCGAGAACGAGCTGTCGCTGATGGGCCTACGCGCCGGCAGCGCCGGCACTCACCCCTTCACGGTCTGGCACGAGACCGTGATCTCCAGCGGCGAGCGCTACGAGCTGGTCTACGGATCGATGCGCGAGCTGGCCCGCCGGGAGCCCACCTTCGCCCTGCACGTGCACGTCGGGGTCCGCGATCCCGAGGACGGGATCCGCCTGACCAACCGGATGCGGGCCCACCTGCCGCTGCTGCTGGCGCTGTCCGTGAACTCGCCGTTCTGGCAGGGCCGCGACACGGGCCTCGGCTCGGCGCGGACGCCGCTGTTCCAGGCGTTCCCCCGCGTGGGCATCCCGCGGCCGTTCGCGCGACTACGCCGACTGGGTCGAGGCGGTGGACCTGCTGATCCGCTGCCACGCGTTCCCCGAGCCGACCTTCCTCTGGTGGGACGTGCGCCCGCAGCCGCGCTTCGGCACCGTGGAGGTGCGGATCCTCGACGCACAGACGACGGTGGCCGAGACCGCCGCGCTGGCCGCGCTCATCCAGTGCATCGCCCGGCTGGAGATCGAGGAGGGCTACGTGTCCGAGCGGCTCGTGGCGAACCAGGAGGCCCTGGACGAGAACCGCTTCCTCGCGGCGCGCGACGGGATGGAGGCGGAGCTGATCGACCCGGACACCGAGCGGCGCGTGCCGGCGCGCGAGCTCCTGGCCCGCCTGCTGGAGGCCTGCGCGCCCCACGCACGCGAGCTCTGCTGCGAGCCCGAGCTGGAGCCGGTGGCCGCGATGGGCGAGCACACCGGCGCCCGGCGGCAGCTCGACGCCACCCGCGGGCCGAGCCGGCTGCGGGGGATGGTGCGAGCAGCTGGCCGATGCGTTCTGCGTGGAGGGGTATGCTCGCGCGGATGCTCCGTCCGGTTCCCTCGCGCCCGCCGGGCCCGGTAGATCCGGCTGAGGCGGCCCGACACGTAACGGCTCGCCTGCCCGCGCTGGACGCGCCGGCCGTCGCGGCGCTGTCGATCGTGGCCCTGGTGGGCGGCGACCGCGCGCAGGCCGGCGCGCAGTCGGGCCTCGCGGGCGAGGAGCTCGCGGTCGCCCTCGCTCGCGGGCGCAAGGAGCTGCGGCGGGCGCTGCAGCCGCTGCCGGGCAGCGGCTGGTGCGAGCGCGCCGAGCGCCTGCTCTCGGATCGCCTGGACGACGCTCTGGACGAGCGCGGGCATGCGCGCCTCGACGTGCACCTGGCCAACTGCGAGCGCTGCGTCGACCACGAGCGCCGCCTCGGCCAGGCCCAGAACGCGCTGGTCGCCGGCTACATGACGGACCGGCGTGCCGGCGAGCCGCTCCCGCCGCGGCGCAGCTGCGGGTGGTGGAGCCCGAGCCCGACGCCGAGGTGGCTGCCGAGCCCGAGGTGCCCGGCCTCCTCGGGTGGCGTGGCGGTGGCGGCGCCGCTGGCGCTGACGGCGCTGCTCACGGCCATCATCGCGCTGGCGATGCTGTTCGCCGGGGCGTTCTAGCCGCGTGCGGGACCGGCCCGCCCGACGGCGACCGATGAGCGTTTCGCCGTGCATGGCTGAAAACGCTCAAGCGCGGTCGAGCACATCGTCCACCGCCGCGCGCATCGCCTCCACCCAGCGCTCGGGGTCGTCGGTGGGCGCGTCCACGACCGCCACCGGCAGCCGGAAGGTGGCGCCCGCCTCCCGCACGATCGCCGCGCCCTCCGCGAGCACGTCGTCCGGGACCGAGCCGGCGCCCTCGTAGACGAACCCGCGCACCGGCGTGTCCACCAGCTTCGCGACCAGCGACTGCAGCCGCGGGCCGTGCAGCGCCGCGACCGCCTCGGGCTGCCCGGTTGCGCTCGCCAGTGCCCAGACCACCACGCCCACGCCGTCCAGGGCCGGTAGCAGCGTGCCGAGGCGATCGGGGTCGGCCACGACGCCCTCGCCACCCGCGGCCTCGATCTCGGCCAGCCGTCCCGCGTCACGGCTGCTGCCCCGAACCCCGTGCCCGTCTGCCACGAGCGACCGCGCCAGAGCCCGGCCACGGCAGCCGCAACCGACGATGAGCACCCGGGCCACCGGTCAGGCGTCGTCGTCAGGGCGGCGCGCCGCGGTAGCGCTCGGCCTGCTCGCGGCGCCAGCGCTCGGCCTGCTCCACGTCGGCGCGCATGCTCTCCTCGCTGATCTCCTCGCGGCCGCTGGCCCGGCGGCGCTCGTTCTGGGCCTCGAGCATCTGCTCCAGGTCGTCGACCTCCAGCTGCGCCTCGAGCTCGACGGACCGGGTCGGGCGCCAGTGCACCTGCTCCGCGCCCGAGCCGGGATACCACTTGCCGATCGCCAGGAACACCAGCACGAGCGCGACCAGACCCCCGAACACGAGCAGACCGAAGTCGTCCACCGCCTGAGTGTAGGTCCAGGGGCCGGGGCGCGGCCGCGGATACGATCCCGCCGTGCCCGAGGCCGTGATCGTCGACGCCGTGCGCACCCCCTTCGGGCGCTACGCGGGCGCCCTGTCCTCGGTGCGCCCCGACGACCTGGCCGCGCGCGCCATCGAGGCCGCCGTGGCCCGCACCGGCATCGACCCCGCGGGCATCGACGACGTGATCCTCGGCTGCACCAACCAGGCGGGCGAGGACAACCGCAACGTCGCGCGGATGGGATCGCTGCTGGCCGGCCTGCCCGTGGAGGTGCCGGGCGTGACCGTCAACCGGCTCTGCGCCTCCGGGCTGGAGGCCGTGGTCTCCAGCCGCCCGGGCGATCCGCTCCGGCGAGGGCGACCTCCTGCTGTCCGGCGGGGTGGAATCCATGAGTCGCGCGCCGATGGTGGGGCTCAAGCCCGAGCGCGGCTTCCCCCGCGGAGGACTCGACCTGCAGGACACCACGATCGGCTGGCGCTTCCCCAATCCGCTGATGAAGCAGCTGTACGGCACCGACTCGATGGGCCAGACGGCCGAGAACGTGGCCGAGCGCCACGACGTGTCGCGGGCAGACCAGGACGACTTCGCGCTGGAGTCCCATCGCCGCGCGGTGGCCGCCGCCGAGGCCGGCGTCTTCGACGAGGAGCTGGTCACGGTGGACGCACCCCAGCCCAAGGGCGAGCCGGTCACCGTGCATGCCGACGAGGGGCCGCGGGCGGACACCAGCGCCGACCGCCTGGCCGCCCTGCGGCCCGTGTTCCGAGAGGGCGGCTCGGTGACCGCCGGCAACTCGTCGCAGATCAACGACGGCGCGGCCTGCCTGGTGATCGCCTCCGAGGAGCGGGCGGCGGAGCTGGGTCGCGAGCCGATCGCGCGCATCGTGTCCAGCGGCGCGGCCGGCGTCGAGCCCGCATTCATGGGAGTCGGCCCGATCCCCGCCTCGCGGCTGGCCCTGGAGCGCGCCGGGCTCACGATGGACGAAATCGACCTGGTGGAGCTCAACGAAGCGTTCGCCTCCCAGGCGCTGGCCTGCGCACGCGAGCTCGGCATCGATCACGACAAGCTCAACGTGAACGGCGGGGCGATCGCCATCGGCCACCCGCTCGGCGCATCGGGCGCCCGCCTGCTGGGCACCCTGGCGCTGGAGCTGCGTCGCCGCGGCGGCCGCTACGGGCTGGCCACGATGTGCATCGGCGTGGGCCAGGGGCAGGCTGTGGTCATCGAGCGCAACGTGTAGCCATCGAAAGCCGAATGAGCCTAGGCCGGCTCCCGGTGTGAAAGCCAGCCCGCGACGACACCGAGGAGGAGTCCAACCTCGGGCGCAAGCGGGAGATCGGTGGTCACGCTGACGACGATCCCGAGCATGAGCCCGGCGAGCGCACCGATCGCAATTGAGACTCCCCTCCTGCTTATGCCAGAACCCTAGAGGTCAGTGGCAACAGCCACGATGTTGCCCGGGTCCCGGCGCGGTGGGATGGTGCGTGCATGCCCCGGGCACGCCAGGAGCTGCCGCCGGGCCCGCCCCTGCCGAGCCTGGTGCAGGCGGTCAGGTACACCTTCGATCAGCCGGGATTCTTCGCCGCCGCTCGCGAGCGCTACGGCGATACCTGGACGCTGCGCCTGCCCGGCTATCCGCGGACCGTGATCACCCGCGACCGGGAGGCGATCGAGCGCCTGTTCACCGGCGACCCGCTGCGCCTGGGCCACGGGAACGAGATCGTGCGGCTCCTGTTCGGCGATCGCTCGCTGATGTTGCTCGAGCCGCAGGAGCACCTGGCGCGACGCCGGGTCGCGCTGCCCCCGTTCCACGGTCAGGCCATCCAGGCCTACGGAGAGCGCATTACAGAGCTCGCGGACCGCGAGGTGGCCACCTGGGCCCCCGGCGAGGTCGTGCAGACACATCCGCGGGCGCGTTCCTTCACCCTCGACGTGATCCTCGAGCTCGTGCTCGGAGTGCGTGACCCGTCCCTGCGGGCAGAGCTGGCGCAGATCTTTGACTCCTTTGACACACCGCTGAACAACCTGGGCCAGTTCATGCCGCCGGCGCTGGCTCGGCGAAGCCGCTGGAACGTGGTGGCCAAGCCGTTCTACAGCCGGGTCGATCACCTGCGCGAGCTGCTGTCCGGGCACATCGCTCGCACCCGCCGCGACCCGGAGCTGGCCGACCGCCAGGACGTGCTGGCCGTGCTCGCGAGGGCGCGCGCGGAGGACGGGAGCGCCCTGTCCGACACGGACCTGCGCGACGACCTCGTGACGCTGGTCATGGCCGGTCACGAGACCACGGCGGCCTCGATCGCGTGGGCGTGCGACCTGCTCGCCCACGCACCCGAGGTGACCGCTCGCATCCGAGAGACGCTGGCTGCCGGCGACCGGGCGTACCTCAAGGCCGCGGCCAAGGAGGTGCTGCGGGCTCGGACCGCGGTGTACATCACAGCCGGGCGCGTGCCGATCGAGCCCTTCAGGATCGGTCGCTGGTCGATTGGGCCCGACGCGGTGTTGCTCGTCGACGCACAGGGCATCCACGGCGACCCGCGCCTGTACCCCGAGCCACACGCGTTCCGGCCGGAGCGGTTCCTGAACGGCACCTCGGAGCCCTACTCCTACATCCCGTTCGGCGGCGGCGCGCATCGCTGCCTGGGTGCCGCGCTGGCCATGCTCGAGCTCGAGCTGTTCCTCGAGGCGCTGGTCGGCGCGCTCCGGCCTACGCCAGCGGGGCCGCCCGCGCGCCCGACCCGGCGCGGGATCACCCTCATTCCGGCGGGTGGCGGCCAGATCCGTGTCGAGCCCGCCTGGGCCATCGCTCCACCGCCCGCTGCTGCCGCACCGGCCTAACACTTATATCTTTCCAGATATACTGGCCTGGCCATGGACTCAGCAGACATGATCCGCGAGGCGCGCCTGCGCGCCGGCATGACCCAGGCGGCGCTGGCCGAGCGCAGCGCCACCTCTCAGCCGACCCTGTCGGCCTACGAGCACGGCAGCAAGGTCCCGTCCGCCACGACTCTCGCCCGGGTGCTGGCGGCCGCCGGCACGCGCCTCTCGACCGCGCCGGCGACCCGCCCGGTCCGCACCCCGGGCGCCGCCGGCCTCGAACGCGCGGGCCGGGGGCTGGCCGACGTGATCGAGCTGGCGGCGGCGCTGCCCACCCGGCACCGGCGCACGCTCGACTTCCCCCGCCTACCGACGCCGGCGAGCGGCCGGTGAACCTCCCCGAGCGGCTGGTGGCGATTCACGAGGGCCTGTCGGCCCGTGCGATCGACCACGCCTTCGGCGGCGCCATCGCACTGGCCTACTGGACGCTCGACCCGCGCGGCACGAGCGACATCGACGTGAACCTCTTCGTGCCCTCGGGCGAGCCCGGCCCAGCGCTCGAGGCACTGCCGGAGGGCGTGGCCTATCAGGACGACGACGTGGCCACGATCCGAAACGCCGGCCAGGTGCGGCTGTGGTGGGACGAGACGCCTGTGGACCTCTTCTTCGACTACACGGACCTGCATGCCGACGCGGCCCGCCACAGACGCACGGTTCCCTTCGCCGGAGTGGAGATCCCCGTCCTCGGCCCGGTGGAGCTGGCGGTCTTCAAGGCCATGTTCGACCGCACGCGCGACTGGGCGGACATCGAGGCCATGCTCTCGGCCCAGACCCTCGACGTGGACGAGACGAGGGCCAAGCTGGTGGAGCTGGCCGGCGATTCGGACGAGCGCCTCGCCCGATTCGACGAGGCGATCCGGCGCGCCGACGCCGCCGCGCCGCCCGCCTGACCCGAATCGTGAAGAATCCCCGCGGCGCGTGATCGACTTGTCGAAATCCTCGAGTTCGGGGTCCGCATCTGCCTGAACAGGTACGGATGACGCGAGACTGGCTTCGGGAACATCGCTATGAGCTGCTGGCGGGGCTGATCGCGTCTGTCCCGATCGTGGTCGGGACGGCACGGGCCCTCTCCTTCGATTGGACGGCCACCGTCGACGACGGAATGGTCGCCGTGCGCTCCTTCGACGTCCTCACCGCGAAGTTTCCGCTAGTTGGCAACTACTCGGCCGCTTCGGATTTCTCGGGCGGCTTGACCTACAGTCTGGGACCCCTCCAGTACTGGGTGCTGGCAGTGCCCGCCCGGTTCGGATCCACGGCCCTCATCGTGACAACCGCGCTGGTCAACGTGGCATGCGTCCTGGCGACCCTGGTCCTCGCCCGGCGGCGCGGGGGCCTGCCTCTCATGTTCGGCCTGGCGCTGGGGATTGCGCTGATGTCGCGATCGCTGCCACCCGAATCGCTGTACGACCTCCTGCCCCCTTGGGCGGCGCTGTTCCCGTTCACCCTGCTGTTGATGCTCGCGTGGTCGGTCGCATGTGGCGATCGGGCGCTGGTTCCGTTGCTGATACTGGTCGCGAGCTTCATCGTCCAGGCCCACCTCACGTTGCTCCTACCAGTGGCCGGCGTCGTCGCGCTAGCCCTGACTGTCGTGGTGGTCAGCGCACTCAGGGAGAAAAGAGGCCGCCCTGCCGACACTCCCCCAGCCGGACCCGAAGGCAGTCAGAGGTCGTGGCGCCGCCCGGTAGTGGCAGCGCTCGTCGTCGGAGCCGTCTGCTGGACCGCTCCCGCGATCGATCAGGCGATCCACAGGCCTGGCAATTTCGTCCTGGCCGCCAGAGCAGCCACAAACGATCGCGAAACGCTCGGCTCGAAAGCAGGCGTGCGCGCGACCGTGCGTGCTGTCGGCGTCGTTCCGTGGTGGGTGCGCGACCCGCGCAATCCCTTCGTGAGAGTCATCGACGTTTCCAGGAATCCCAGCGTGCTGATGCTCGGATCGGCGCTGCTCGTGATAGGGGCGGGCCTCGTGATCTTGCTGGCCGCGGCCCGGCAGGGGCGAACCGACATCGCGGTAGCCGCGGCGCTCAGCCTCTGGCTGTGCCTCGCCGTCGCGCTGGTGACTAGCTCGCTGCCGTCGTACGAGCGCACGACCGGTCTGATGCGCTACAGCCTCTCGTGGGCTTCACCCGCAGGGATGTGGGTGTGGGTAACCCTGGGCTGGTCTGTGGTCACGCTGATCCTGGCGGGCAGAACCCAACGCGCGACACCGACCGATGGCGATGCGGCCCGTGCGCCCGCCCCCTTGTTCGTACCGAGGCTTGCAGTGGCAGCCCTGGGACTCGTCGCGGTCGCCTCAGTGTGGACGGCGAGCAGCTCGGTGGCGAGGCAGGAGCAGGACTTCGCGACCATCGGCGCCGCGGCCGAACGGGTCAAGCAGGAGTTGCCGAGCGGACAGACCGTCCTGATGGAGACGACCCCCGAGGGCGGGTTCCTGGCCGGCGACTATCTGCCTCCGATCACCTACGCCCTCAGACGGGAGGGAACGGAGGTCATGGCTCCGCCCACCTACGCCCGGCAGCTGGGCGCGAGCTATCGGATCGTGCCCAACGCAAGCGAGTGGACCGTGGGGCTACACGAGGACCCGTTGCCTCTCCGGCGCGGCGAGCGCGTGATCTTCGAGGTCCCCGACGGCGGCAGGATCACGCTCCTGCAGGCCTCCCGGCGGGTTGGGCCGCGCGCGCGACGCGGGCGGGTTCGCCCAGGATCGTGAAGAATCCCCGCGGCGCGTGATCGACTTCGAGCTCACAGACGAGCAGCGACTGGTGCGCGACACGGCGCGCGAGTTCGCCGACAACGAGATCGCGCCCCGCGCGCGCGACAACGACCGCGAAGGCCGGTTCGACACCGAGCTCGTGGCCAAGATGGCCGAGATGGGCTTCATCGGCCCGATCCTGCCCGAGGAGTACGGCGGCCGCGGGATCGACTACCGCACCTACGGGCTGATCGTGGAGGAGATCGGCCGCGCCGACAGCTCGGCGCGCACGGTGGTGTCGGTGAACACCTCGCTGGTGGGCTCGGCGATCGCGCGTTGGGGCACCGAGGAGCAGAAGCAGGCGTTCATCCCGGGGATCTGCTCGGGCGAGGCGCTGGGCTGCTTCGGGCTGACCGAGCCCGACACCGGCTCGGACGCCGCCAACCTCAAGACCCGCGCCGAGAAGGTGGACGGCGGCTGGCGGCTCACGGGCCAGAAGCAGTGGATCTCGATGGGCAACGTGGCGGCCTTCGCGCTCATCTTCGCCCAGACGGACCCCGACAAGGGCCACCGTGGGCTGGCCGCGTTCCTGGTGCCCACCGACTCCGACGGGCTTCTCCTCGGCGGAGATCCACGGCAAGCTCGGGCTGCACGCCTCCGACACCGCCGAGCTGGCGCTGGACGGCGTCGAGGTGGGCGACGAGGCCCTGCTCGGCGAGGTGGGCGACGGCTTCAAGGTGGCCATGTCGGCGCTCGACTCCGGGCGCTTCAGCGTCGCCGCCGGGTGCGTGGGCATCTGCCAGGGCTGCGTGGACGCGTCGGTGTCCTACGCCAAGGAGCGCGAGCAGTTCGGCCGCCCGATCGCCGCGTTCCAGCTGGTCCAGGCGATGATCGCCGACATGGTGGTGGACACCCAGGCGGGCCGCTCGCTGCTGTGGAAGGCCGGCTGGCTCAAGGACACCGGCCAGCCCAACACGCTCGAGACCTCGGTGGCCAAGCTGTTCTGCACCGAGGCCGCCATCCGCTCGGCCAACACCGCGATCCAGGTGCACGGCGGCTCGGGCTACGTGGACGACTACCCCGTGGAGCGCTACCTGCGCGACGCCCGCGTGACGACCCTCTACGAGGGCACCTCTCAGATCCAGAAGCTGATCATCGGTCGCGCCGTGACCGGCGTGAACGCGATGACCTGAGGCCGGTGGCGGCCGAACGAGTGGCCGGCGCGCCCGCGACCCTCGGCGTGGTGGGCGCCGGGACGATGGGCGCCGGCATCGCCCAGCTGGGCTGCGCCGCCGGGATGCGGACGCTGCTGCACGACCCGGTGCCCGAGGCGCTCGAGAGCGCGCGCCGCCGGCATCGCGCGCGGGCTGGCCAAGATGGAGGAGAAGGGCCGCCTCGACGACGCGGGCGCTGCCGAGGCACGGCTGGAGACGACGCGCCGACGCTCTCCGGGCTGGCCGGCTGCGAGCTGGTGATCGAGGCCGCGCCCGAGCTGCCCGACCTCAAGCGCTCGCTGTTCGCGCGAGCTGTCGCAGGTCTGCGGCCCCGGACGCGGTGCTCGCCACCAACACCTCCTCGATTCCCGTGACCTCGCTGGCGGGCGCCGCCGAGCGGCCCGAGAACGTGGTGGGCATGCACTTCTTCAACCCGCCGCCGCTGATGCGGCTGCTGGAGGTCATCCCCGCCGACCAGATCCTCGGACCGCGCCGTGGCGCTCGCGCGCGCCGCCGGTGAGGCGATGGGCCGGCACGTGATCGTGGTGGCCGACGGGCCGGGCTTCCTGGTCAACCGCTGCGGGCGCCCCTACGGGGCCGAGGCGCTGCGAATCGTGCAGGAGGGGATCGCCACCCCCGAGCAGGTCGACCGCATCTGCCGCCTGGGCGGCGGCTTCCGGATGGGGCCGTTCGAGCTGATGGACCTGGTGGGGATCGACGTGGGCTACGCGGTGGCGCAGTCGTTCACCGAGCTCTCGTTCGGCGAGCCGCGCTGGAAGCCGAGCCCGCTGCAGGCGCGGATGGTGGCCGCCGGGCGGCTCGGCAGGAAGGCCGGCCGCGGCTGGTACGACTACGGCGACGGCCCGCATCGGCCCGAGGACCCGCCGCCGTCCGGCGAGGCCGACGCGGGCTCCTTCGCCGCGCGCGCCGAGGAGGCCGGCGCGCCGCTGGTGTCGTGCGCTCGGCCAGCCTGGCCGCGCAGGGCGCCCTGGACGCGGTCGGCTACTGCCTGCTCGAGCCGCTGGAGAGCGCCCGGCTGGTGGAGCTCACGCGCCTGCCCTCGACTCCGCAGGCCGGCGTGCGACGCCGCGGAGCGCGCCGCGGCCGACGCCGGGCTGGAGCACGAGTGGGTGGCCGACGCGCCCGGGCTGGTGCTCGGGCGGATCGTGCCCTGCCTCGTCAACGAGGCGGCGTTCGCGGTGGGCGAGGGCGTGGGGTCGGCCGAGGACGTGGACGCCGGCATGACGCATGGGCCTGAACCATCCCGCGCGGGCCGGCGGCCTGGGGTCAGGCGATCGGGCTGGCGTCGGTCCTGGAGGCCATCGACGGCATCTGGGCCGAGCGGCGCGAGGAGCGCTACCGGGCCGCCCCGCTGCTGCGCCGGGCCGCCGCGCTGGGCACCGGGCTGGACTGAGTGCTGAGCGCGGCCCACGCCGCCTCGCCGAGCGTGCGCTCGGCCCTGGCCCGCGAGCTCGTGGCCCTACCGGCCAGCTGGTGCCGGGCGAACTCCTGCGCCGGCCCGAGCGCGATCGCCAGCAGCAGGTCCAACGGCAGCTCATTCAGCGCTCCGCTCCTGACCTGCTCGGCCTGCCACTCGGCTATCCGCCCGAAGGTCTCGCGGTTGAGCGCGTGGACGCGTTCCTCACTCGCCGCCACGACCTCCGTCTCGCGCCGATTCATCAGAAAGCCGGCCAGCGCCGGCTCGGACGCCACCCATCGGAGGTGGTGGCGGACGATCGCCCTGATACCCGCTTCGGCACCGCGGCTGCGCGACAGGGCGGCAAGCAGCCCGTCTCGATAGTCCTCTAGCCCACGGGCGTAGAGGGCCGCCGCGATCTGCTCCTTGCCTGCGAAGTGGTGGTAGATGCTGCCGACGCTGGCCCCTGAGCGCGTGCGGATGTCCTCGATTCCAGCGGCCCCGTAGCCCTTCTCGGTGAACACCTCCAGCGCGGCATCGAGCACCGCCTCGCGTGTCCCGGTTTTCCTGATCTGCCTCACCGCCATTTCTAGAACTGTATTCTAGAACACAATTCTATTCCCGAAGGAGGTCACCTCAATGATCCGCAACGTGCACGAGCGACGGCTCGACGTTCCAGCCGAGCGGGTGGGCGGGCTGATCGACGGACTGTCGTCGGATGACGACCCGCTGTGGCCCCGCGATCGCTGGCCGGCCATGCGCCTGGATGGCCCGCTCGCCGCGGGCGCCCGGGGTGGGCACGGGCCGATCCGCTATTCGGTGGCCTCCTACCAGCCGGGCCACGGCGTGACGTTCACCTTCGCGCCCGGCCTCGGGCTGGTGGGCGAGCACCGCGTGGAGGTCGAGCGCCAGAGCGACAGCACCATCCTGCGCCATGTCTTGGAGGGTCGGACCGAGGGCGCCATGCGCCTGGAATGGCCGCTTGCCTTCCGGTGGCTTCACGACGCCCTGATCGAGGATGCGTTGGACCGCGCCGAGGGGCTGCCACCCCGGCGTTTGGGGCTATGGGTGAAGCTCCTCCGCCGCTGGGCCGTCCGGCGAGGCCGCTCAGCTTGATTCGCGCGCCCGCAGCTGGCGGAGCACGAAGTGCAGGATCCCGCCGTTGCGGTAGTACAGCCACTCGTTGGGAGTGTCGATCCGCACGCGCGCGGAGAACTCGATCGGCTCTCCTCCGCCCTCCGGCGTGGCCTTCACTGCCAGCTCGCGCGCGCCGTCCTCCAGCGGCTCGAGGTCGAAGGTCTCGAGGCCGGTCAGGCCCAGCGACTCGGCGCTCTCGCCGTCGGGGAACTGGAGCGGCAGCACGCCCATCCCCACGAGGTTCGAGCGGTGGATGCGCTCGTAGCTCTCGGCGATCACGAACCGGATGCCCAGCAGCCGCGGGCCCTTGGCGGCCCAGTCGCGCGACGAGCCCGAGCCGTACTCCTTGCCCGCCAGCACGCACAGCGGCACCCCCGCGTCCTGGTACTCCATGGCAGCCGTCGAAGATGAACCGCTCCTCGCCATCCTTCTTGGTGTAGCCGCCCTCCGTGCCCGGCGCCAGCTGGTTGCGCAGGCGCACGTTGGCGAACGTGCCGCGCATCATCACCTCGTGGTTGCCGCGCCGTGAGCCGTAGGAGTTGAAGGCGCGCTGCTCGACGCCGTGGTCCAGCAGGTACTGGCCGCCCGGCGTGTCCTTGCGGATGGCGCCCGCGGGCGAGATGTGGTCCGTGGTCACGCTGTCGCCGAGCAGCGCGATCGCCCGTGCGCCCTCGATGCGCCCGAGCTCGTCGGGCGCGTCCGCGGGCATGTCCTCGAAGTACGGAGGCTGCTTCACATAGGTGGACTCGCCGTCCCAGGCGTAGCGGTCGCCCTCGGGGACCTCCAGCGCGTTCCAGTTCTCGTCGCCCTCGAACACCTCGCCGTAGCTCTTGCGGAACATGTCCGACTCCACCGCGGACTCGATCTGGGCGTTCACCTCCTCCTGCGAGGGCCAGATGTCGCGCAGGTACACCGGCTCCCCGTCCGAGCCCTCACCCAGCGGCTCCTCCAGCAGGTCCAGGTCCATCCGACCTGCCAGCGCGTAGGCCACGCACAGCGGCGGCGAGGCCAGGTAGTTCATCTTGACCTCGGGGTGGATGCGGCCCTCGAAGTTGCGGTTGCCCGACAGCACCGAGCACACGGTCAGGTCCTCCGCCTCGATGGCCTCCGAGATCGGGGGCGGCAGCGGGCCCGAGTTGCCGATGCAGGTCGTGCAGCCGTAGCCCACCAGGTTGAAGCCCAGCTCCTCCAGCGGCGCCGTCAGACCTGAGCGGTCCAGATAGTCGGTGACCACCTTCGAGCCCGGGCGCCAGCGAGGTCTTGACCCACGGGCGGCGGCGCAGGCCGCGCTGCACGGCGTTGCGGGCCAGCAGCCCGGCGCCGAGCATGACCGACGGGTTGGAGGTGTTCGTGCAGCTGGTGATTGCGGCGATCACCACCGCCCCGTCCTCCAGCTCCAGCTCCTCCCCGTCGAGGGTCACGCCGGCGCTGGCCTTGACGACCTCCTCCACCGCCACCGCGCCGTGGTCGTGCGCGGGCTCGCCGTCGTCCTTGTGGTCCTGGCCCGCCATCGACGAGGGCGGATCGCTGGCTGGGAAGGTGTGCCGCGCACCGTTGCCGCCGTGGTCGCCGTTCCTGCCCTCGGCCTGGTCGGCCAGCTCGGCGAGGAAGTCGCTGCGCGGCCGACGACAGCGCGACCCGGTCCTGCGGGCGCTTGGGCCCGGCCAGGCTGGGCTCGACCGTGCTCAGGTCCAGCTCGAGCGTGTCCGAGTAGGTGGCATCGTCCGAGCTCTCGTCGTGGAAGAGCCCCTGCTCCTTGGTGTAGGCCTCCACCAGCGCGATCCGCTCCGGCCGGGCGCCCGCTGAACTCCAGGTAGCGGAGCGTCTCGGCGTCCACGGGGAAGATCGCGCACGTGGACCCGAACTCGGGCGACATGTTGCCGATCGTGGCCCGGTCGGCCAGCGGCAGGTTGGCCAGCCCGGGGCCGAAGAACTCCACGAACGAGCCCACCACGCCGCGCTCGCGCAGCATCTCGGTGACGGTGAGCACCAGGTCGGTGGCCGTCGAGCCCTCGGGCAGCTCGTTCTCCAGCCGGAAGCCCACCACGCGCGGCAGCAGCATCGACACCGGCTGCCCGAGCATGGCCGCCTCGGCCTCGATGCCACCGACTCCCCATCCGAGCACGCCGAGGCCGTTGACCATCGTGGTGTGCGAGTCGGTGCCCACCAGCGTGTCGGGGAAAGCCTGGCCGTCGCGGGCGGTCACGACGGTGGCCAGGTACTCGAGGTTGACCTGGTGGCAGATGCCCGTATTGGGCGGCACCACCGCGAAGTCGTCGAACGCCGTCTGGCCCCAGCGCAGGAAGGCGTAGCGCTCGCGGTTGCGCTCGAACTCGAGCTCGGCGTTCTTATGGAACGCGAGCTTCTCGGCGAAGGAGTCCACCTGGATCGAGTGGTCGATGACCAGCTCGACGGGCACCAGGGGATTGATCAGCTTGGGGTCGCCGCCCAGCGCCTCCATCGCGTCGCGCATGGCCGCCAGGTCCACGATCGCCGGCACTCCCGTGAAGTCCTGCATCAGCACGCGGCTGGGCGTGTAGGCGATCTCCTTCGAGGGCTCGTCGGTCGCGGCCCAGGTGGCCACGGTCTCGATCGATTCGGCCGTGACGGCCTCGCCGTCCTCGTTACGGAGCAGGTTCTCCAGAAGCACCTTGAGCGCGTACGGGAGGCGCGCCACGTCGAAGCGCTGCTGCAGCGCATCGAGCCGGAATATCTCGTGCTCCTCGCCGCCGGTCCCGAGGGTCGACGCGGGCACCGAAGCTGTCCGGACGGGTCACGCCGTCAACGCTACTAGGCTCGCTGGGTGGCCGATCTCCACGACATCTCCTGTGTCATCCACCTGCATTCCACGCATTCGGACGGCACCGGGACCGTCGCCGAGATCGCCCGGGCGGGCGAGCGCGCGGGCGTGGACGTGGTGCTGCTCACCGACCACGACTCCCTGGCCGCGGCCCGCAAGGGCGAGGAGGGCTGGCACGGGCGCACGCTGCTGCTGGCCGGCCACGAGGTGTCCCCCGTGGGCCGCAACCACCTGCTGGTGTTCGGCGTGGACGAGGAGATCGACTGGCGCGGCAAGACGCCGGCCCAGATCGCCCAGGCGGCGCGCGACGCGGGTGGGTTCGGGATCGCCGCGCACCCCTTCTCGCGCGGCAGCGAGCGCTTCCGTCGCGTGCGGTCGTTGGGCGTGTCGATGGAGTGGGAGGACCTCGAGTGCCTGGACGGGGTCGAGGTGTGGAGCTTCCTGGCCGACAACGGGCAGCGCCTGGAGAGCGCGCGCGGCGCCCTGAGCCTGATCGCACGGCCCGAGCGCCATGTGACCCTCGCTCCCCGGGAGAACCTGGCCGAGTGGGACCGCCTCGGCGCTCGGCGGCGGGTGGTCGGCATCGGCGGCCTGGACGCGCACCAGTTCGGCGTCCGCGTGGGTGGCCGGGTGATCAGGGCGATGGGCTACGCGCGCACGTTCCGCCAGTTGCGCACCCACGTGCTCACCGAGGAGCCGCTGAATGGCGACCTCGAGCACGACCGCGCGCAGGTCCTGGGCGCGCTGCGCGAGGGCCGCTGCTACATCGCCGCGCCGCCCGTGGGCCCGGCGCGCGGCTTTCGCTTCTTCGCGCGGACGCGCGGCGGCGAGCAGGTGGAGATGGGCTCCGAGGCGCCCGCCGACGAGGGCTGGACCCTGCATGCGGTCATGCCGAGGCCGGCCGACCTGTTTCTCACGCGCGACGGCCAGGAGGTGGCCCGGCTCGACGCTCCCGCCCTCGCCCACGCCGCCGAGGGCCCGGGCGTGTACCGGGTGGAGGCGCTGGCGCGGGTCCGCGGTGAGCTGCGCACGTGGGTGCTGTCGAACCCGATCTACCTGCGCTAGCGCGGCGCTCGGGCACCGAAACGGCCGGCCCGGACGCGCACCCCCGTGTAGCGAGCGTGACCAGCAGGTAACGGTCGACCGCGGCCTTGGCTAACGATCAGCCCGCCGCGAAATGAATGGCGGGAAACACCCCCGCATAGGTGGCTAACTCGCCACTCATCCCCCGCGAGCCCAGCCAGTCGTAACGATCACAACAGCCCGGTCACAAACGCAACAGCACCGCAACAGAAACGCAACAGCTCACTCCCTCGGTGCCAGCCGTGGGGCGACAAACGAGCCTGGCCGACGGCTCCAGGGCCAAGGAACCGACGACCGGCGACCAGCGCCCCTCAGTCCCGCGCTGGCGGCGTCACCGCGCTGCGGGCTGCACCGGCGCTGGCGGCCACCACCAGGCCGATCGCCACGATCTCGCGCGCGCCGAGCACCTCGCCCAGCACCACCAGGCCGGCCAGGGCCGCCATGGCGGGCTCCAGGCTCATCAGCACGCCGAACACGTGGGCCGGCAGCCGCCGCAGCGCCTCCAGCTCCAGCGAATACGGGATGGCGGAGGAGAGCATGGCCACGCCCAGCCCGATCGCCAGCACCTCGGGCTCAAGGAGGGCGCCGCCCGCGTCGGCCACGCCCACGGGAAGGAGCAGCGCGCTGGCGATCACCATCGCCAGCGTCAGGCCGGCGCCGCCTGGCAGGGCCTGCCCCACCCGGGCGGCGATCAGGATGTAGGCGGCCCAGAACGCGCCCGCCGTGAGCGCCAGCGCCACGCCGAGGGCGTCGGTGTCGCCGCCCCCGCCGTCGGCCAGCAGCAGGATGCCGGCCGCGGCGAGCACGACCCACAGCAGGTCCAGCGCACGCCGCGATCCCGCCACCGCCACCCCGAGCGGACCCGACGAACTCGAGCGTCACGGCCACGCCCAGCGGCAGCCGGTCCAGCGCCTCGTAGAACGCGTAGTTCATGCCCGCGAGGGACACCGCGAAGGCGGCGATGAGCACCCATTCCCGCCGCACGCGTCCCCGCACCGACGGGCGCCAGATGGCGGCGAGCACCACCGCGCCGAAGAGCATGCGCAGCATCACCGTGCCGCCCGGTCCCGCTTCGTCGAAGAGCGTCTTGGCCAGCGACGCGCCGACCTGCACCGACGCCACCGCCCCCAGCACCAGGGCCATTGGCGGCACGCCTCGCGCCGCTCTGGCGTCGGTCATCGCCGCCACGCTACCGGCGTGGGATGATCGGGGCCGTGGCCGCCACGGACACCGCAGCGGCGCGGCCGGTGCCCGGCGGCGCCGGCCGCCACGCGGAGCTGGAGCGCATCTTCGCCGCGCTCGATGCCCCCTTCGCCTTCGTGGACCTGGATGCCATGTGGCACAACGCGGACGAGATGCTGACCCGAGCGGGCGGCAAGCCCATCCGGGTGGCCAGCAAGTCGGTGCGCTGCCGCGCGCTGCTGGAGCAGATCCTCGGGCGCCCCGGCTTCCGCGGCCTGATGACGTTCACCCTCCCGGAGACGCTGTGGCTGGCCGCGCAGGGGTTCGACGACCTGCTGCTGGCCTATCCGACGGCCGACCGGGCCGCTCTGAGCGAGCTGGGGCAGCTCGAGGGCGACGGGCGCCCGATCGTGATGGTCGACTCGGTCGACCACCTGGACCTGATCGCGCGCGCCGCGCCGGCGCCGGCCGCGCCGATCCGCGTGTGCATCGAGTTCGACACGGGCTTCCACATCGCGCGGGGGCGGATCAAGGTCGGCCCCAAGCGGTCGCCCATCCGCACGCCGGCGCAGGCGGCGGCGCTGGCGCGTGCGATCGTGGCGCGCCCGGCGCTCGAGCTGGCGGGGATCATGGGCTACGAGGGCCACATCGCCGGGGTTGGCGACCAGCCGCTCGGCAAGCCGCTGAAGGGCGCCGTCATCCGGCGGATGCAGCGTGCCTCCTCCGCCGAGCTGGCCGAGCGGCGGGCGGCGGTGGTCGAGGCGATCCAGGCGGTGGCCCCGGTGGAGCTCGTGAACGGCGGGGGCACCGGAAGCCTGCACACGACCGGCGCCGAGAGCGCCGTCACGGAGCTCACGGCGGGCTCGGGCTTCTTTGCGCCCACCCTGTTCGACCGCTACTCGAGCTTCACCCTACGGCCCGCCGCCATGTTCGCCCTTCCGGTGGTCCGGCGACCCGGCCGCAGCACCGTGACGCTGCTGGGCGGCGGCTACCACGCGTCGGGGGGCGCCGGCAAGGACCGGCTCCCCGAGCCCCACCTGCCGCCCGGCCTGAGCCTGGACCCGCTCGAGGGCGCCGGGGAGGTGCAGACCCCGGTTACGGGGGATGCCGCGGCGGACCTCCACGTGGGGGCGAACGTGTACATGCGCCATGCCAAGGCGGGCGAGCTGTGCGAGCGCTTCGAGACGCTGCACCTGGTGGCCGGCGGCGAGATCGTGGACGAGGTCCCGACCTACCGCGGCGAGGGCCGCTGCTTCCTCTGACCCGGGAACGAGAGGGCCCGCCGTAGCGGGCCCCTCGCCTACTTCCCCTCGGTTCTACAGGTTGGTCTGGGTGCCGGTTCCGGTACCCGTGCTGCCCGGGCCGGTGCCAGTGCCGGTGCGGGTGTCTGTCTCACCCACGCCGCCGTTGGTGCCGGTGTCGCTCACCGTGCCGGGCGCCTGTGCGTTGTTGGTGTCGGTGGCCGAGGCCTTGCCGGTACCCGTCGCGGTGCCGGTGCAGGGGCAGGATCGTGAGCAGCACCAGGGCCAGTGCGCGGGCGCGAAGGTTGCCGGCGATCCTCCGCATCCGGCTTAGTCTCCCCGAACTCAGCCCATCCTGAGCCGACTTCCGGGCCGAAGTTGGTCGGAAACGCGCAACCGTTTACGCGGAGAAGTGTTGCCTGCAACCATCACCCGTTCGATGAGCCCCCTGCCAGGAAGAGTCACCCTGGCCGCGGTGGTCGTGGCGCTGGCCGCGACCGCGCTCGGCCCCGCCCATGCCACGGCCCAGGTCGACGGGCGGCCGAACATCGTGTTCGTGATGACCGACGACCAGACGCGCGACTCCATGCGGGTGATGAGCAAGCTGCAGGCCGGCGCCGTCGCCCAGGGAACGCAGTTCACGCGCTCGGTGGCCGTCTATCCGCTCTGCTGCCCGTCGCGTGCCACCTACCTCACGGGCCAGTACCCGCACAACCACGGGGTCATCCACAACGCCGGGCCGTTCGGCGGCTACACCCGGCTCGACAACACCAACACCCTGCCCGTGTGGCTTCAGAACGCCGGCTACCGGACGATGAACGTGGGCCGCTACCTCAACGGCTACGGCACGCAGAATCCCGACCGAACGGAGATACCGCCGGGCTGGAGCGACTGGTACGCCACCCTCGATCCCAACACGTTCAACTACACGCGCTGGCAGATGAACGAGAACGGCCGCCTCCTCGAGAAGCCGGGGCCCGACCGCCCCACCGAGCACCAGACCGACTATCTCGGCCGCCGCGCCACTCAGCTGATCGAGCGGGCTGCGCCGTCCTCGCGACCGTTCTTCCTCTCGCTCACCTTCCCGGCTCCCCATAGCGGGCTGCCCGTGGATCCCGACGATCCGCCCGACCTGGGCACACCCTCCCCAGCCCCGCGCCACCGCAACGTATTCGCCGGCACGCCGCTGCCACAGCCGCCGAGCTTCAACGAGGCCAGCGTGTTCGACAAGCCCCAGATCACGGCGGACCGCCGCCGCCTGACGCTGTCCGACTTCTCCGCGATCCGGGAGAACTACCAGCAGGAGCTGGAGTCGCTGCTGTCGGTCGATGACGCGATGGGCAGCGTGCTGGGCGCGCTTCGCCGCAGCGGGGAGCTCGAGAACACGTTGTTCATCTACACCTCCGACAACGGCTTCTTCCACGGTGAGCACCGCTACCGGGGCGAGAAGGTGCTGCCCTACTGGCCCGCCGCCAACGTGCCGCTGGTCATGCGCGGCCCCGGCGTGCCGCGAGGCAGGACGCTGCGCCAGCTCGTGGCCAACGTGGACCTGGCGCCCACCATCCTGGAGGCGGCTCAGGCGGCTCCCGGTCGGCTGCAGGACGGCCAGTCGCTGATGTCGCTGCTTCGCGATCCGACGCTCGAGCTCGGCCGCGAGTTCGTCCACGAGAACGGGGCTGGCGTGAACGGCGTGCCCCAGTACCGGGCGCTCCGCAACGACCGCTTCCTCCTCATTCGTCACGACACCACAGGCGAGCTGGAGCTCTACGACCTGCGCAAGGACCCGTACGAGCTGAAGAGCCGCGACGAGAGCGACTCCTACGCAGGGGTCATACGGCTGCTGAGCCGCCGGCTGCGCCTGCTGCAACGTTGCGCCGGCACGTCGTGCCAGGTGCCGCGACCCTCCGTGCGCGTGGCACTGCGGGAGGTCCGCCCGCCGCCCAAGCCCAAGCCGAAGGGGACACGCAGCCAGATCTGCGTGGGCCGGGATGTCCGTCTGGCGCTGAGCGGCCGTGATCGCAAGCGGGTCGAGTCCGTGCGCTACACGCTGGGCAAGCGCCGTCTGGGCACCTCGCGCAAGCGCCCCTTCCGAGTGACCGTGAAGCGCCGCAAGCTGCCGGCCGGGCGCCTGCTGGCCATCCGCGCGCGGATCACGGCGCGGGACGGCCGCGTGGTGACGCTGGATCGCGGCGTGGCGACCTGCCCCAGGTAGTGCTCGGTGCGTGGTGCTGGTGCTGGTGCTAGTGCTTAGTGCTTAGCGGTAGTGCTTGGTTCTCAGGCACCGAGGGAGTCGGCCTGAGGCGCACCGCCGTGGACCGAACGTGACGAACAGGTAACCGGGGACCGCGGCTTTGGCTAACGACGCGCCCGCCGCGAAATGAAAGGTCCGAAACGTCCCGTATAGGCACGCTTTGGACCACTCATTCTCCGTGACCCGAGCCAGACGTAACGATCACAGCAGCCCCGTCACGAACGCTACGGCGACGCAACAGCCCACACCCCTCGGTGCCAGCCGTGGGGCGACGAACGAGCCCGCCCGGCGGCCATACAGCCAGACGACCGACGACCGACGACCGACCGACAGCCGACGACCGACCCCTAAGAGCTCAGCACCCCCGCCCCCACCGGCCCCAGCACCCGTCGCGAGTAGTCGTTCACGAACGTGCCCTCCGGGTCGAGCCGCGCCCGCACCGACTGCCACCGGTCCCATTCGGGGTAGCGAGTCCGCAGGGTCTCGGCTGACTGGTAGTGGCGCTTGCCCCAGTGGGGGCGCCCGCCGTAGGAGTCCATGATCGCCTCGACGGCCCGGAAGTAGCTCTCGAACTCCATGCCCGAGTACTGGTGGACCGCGATGTAGCACGTGTCCCTGCCGTGGGCCGTGGACAGGTAAGCGTCGTCGCCCGCCACGATCCGCACCTCGATCGGGAACCCGATCGGCAGCCGGCGGCGCTCGATCAGGTCCAGCACGCGCCGCACCGCCTCGGCGCCGTGCTCCCGCGGGATCCCGTACTCCATCTCCGTGAAGCGCACGTCGCGGCGGGTGGCGTACACGTTGTGGCCGCGGTCGACCTTCACCGACTCGGTCACCAGGCTCGAAACGCGCCGGTTGATCGCGGGGATCGCGCCCGGGAACCTGCGGCCCGCCCTGCACATCAGGTCCAGCGCGCGATTCTCGATGAGCGCCTCGCGCACCCACACCCGGCGCGGGTCCTCGGGCTCGGGCGGCCGTTCGCTGCGCGTGCTGGTGCGGGTGAGCGCCACGTCGGCGTACGGGAAGACGAAGAACTCGAAGTGGTCGGGGGCGTCGGCCAGCTCGTCGAGCCGCTCGAGCGTGTCGGCCAGCGGGCGCGGGGCGTCGATGCGCTCGATCGTGAAGATGGGGACCGCGCGCAGCGTCACCGAGGCGATCACCCCCAGCGAGCCGACACCCACGCGCGCCGCTGCCAGCGCGTCCGGATCACTCTCCTCGCTGAGCTCGACCACCTGGCCCGCAGCCGTCACGAGCCTGATCGCCGCCACCTGCGACGAGATGTTGCGAAACCGCGCGCCCGTCCCGTGGGTGGCCGTGGAGATTGCCCCGGCCAGCGTCTGGCTGTCGATGTCGCCCTGGTTCTCCATCGCCAGGCCGAGCTCGGCCAATCGCTTGCCGAGCGCGTGCAGCGTGATGCCGGCCTCCACGGACACGAGCCCGCTGGAGGTGTCGGCATCCAGCACTCGATCCATCGCGCCCAGGTCCACCATGAGCCCGTCCGTGCAGGCGCAGTCGGTGAACGAGTGGCCGCTGCCGACCGCCCGGACCGGCGTGCCCGCGGCCGCGGCCGCCGCGACCAGCTCGGCCAGCCGAGCCTCGGAGCCCGGCCGCTGGATCGCTTGAGGGGCGCAGCGCTGCTCGCGAGCCCAGTTGGTCCAGATGGCGGTCACCCTGGACCGCGTTATACCCGGCGCGGAGGGCCGGGCGCCCCGGCTACCCCGCGGCTCGCTGCGCCGCTGCCTCGATCTTCTCGGGCTCGCCGGCCCAGTGGGCCTCGGGATCCGGCGGGGTGTCGCGCAGGTAGGCCTCCGCGTCCAGTGCGGCCGCGCAGCCCGACCCGGCGGCGGTGACCGCCTGGCGGTAGGTGTGGTCCACCAGGTCGCCGGCGGCGAAGACGCCGGCCAGGTTGGTGCGCGTGGAGCGCCCCTCGACCTCCACGTAGCCGTTGTCGTCGGTGTCGACCTGCTCGGCCACCAGCTCGGAGTTGGGCCGGTGGCCGATGGCGATGAACGCGCCGTCGATCTCAACCGTCTGCTGGGCGCCGTCCTCGACGTTCTCGAGCACGACGCTGTCCAGCGCCCCGTTCTCCCCGGCCTGGAAGCGGTCGATCACGTACGGGGTGACCAGCTCGATGTTGCCGGCCTCGCGCGCGCGGTCGAGCATGATGGCCGAGGCGCGGAACTGGTCGCGACGGTTCACAATCTTCACGTTCTTGGCGAACTTGGCGAGGAAGGTCGCGTCCTCCATCGCGGTGTCGCCACCGCCGACCACGACCGTGGGCTTGTCGCGGAAGAAGGCTGCGTCGCAGGTGGCGCAGTAGGAGACGCCCTTCGACGCCAGCTCATCCTCGCCGGGCACGCCCAGCTTCTTGGGCTCGGCGCCCATGGCCAGGATCACCGCCTTGGCCAGGTGCTCCTCGTCGCCGACGAAGACCCGGTGCAGTCCCCCGTCCCGCGAGAGCTCGACGCGCGTGACGTCGTCCGTCACGAACCGGGTGCCGAACCGCTCGGCCTGGTCGCGGAAGTCCTGCATCATCTGCGGGCCCATGACGCCGTCGGCGTAGCCCGGGTAGTTCTCCACGTCGGTGGTCTGCTGCAGCAGCCCGCCCCAGGCGAAGCCCTCGAACACGAGCGGCTCGAGGTCGGCGCGCGACGTGTAGAGCGCCGCCGTGTACCCCGCCGGCCCGCTGCCGATGATGATCACGTTTTCGATCCGCCGGTCGTCGGTCAATTGGCCTCCGCTGGTCACTTTACTTTTTGAAGTGTAGCGCCGCGGCGCTCGTGCTCCCATCGCGCCACGGTGCGGCGCAGCTGGAAGAACGCCACGATTCCCGGCGGGATCGGCAGCCAGAACGCGATCACGCGGTAGGTGAGCACGGCCGGGAACACCACGGCCGTGGACTCGCCGAACAGGACGAACGCGCCGATCATGCCCGCGTCGACCGATCCGACCCCGCCCGCCGGCGACGGGATCAGGTTGGCGGCCATGCCCACGAAGAAACCCTGGACCAGCACGCCGAACGGCACGTCGGCCCCGAAGGCCTCGAAGCTGGCCCACAACACGCCGATGTTGGCCGCCCAGAACCCAACCGCGCCGAACACGCCCAGCGCTCCGCGGCCCGGGTGGCGCATGTAGTCGATGGCGGTGCGCACGCCCGTGGCGAGCGTGGCCGGGCCGGTGGCCAGCTTCTGCGCGACGCGTATGCGCCGGTAGCCGCGCGAGTACTCGCGCAGCCGGCGCTCGAAGTCGCCGGGGATGAGCGCCACGCAGGCGAGAATCACGAGCGCCCCGAAGGCAATGGCGGCGGGCACGATGGTGCCGCCGACCGGGTTGTCCCCCGGCAGCACGCCGGTCCGCAGGAGCACCCCGAAGAGGACGAGCGCGAACAGGTACACGGAGTAGGTGAGCACCAGGAACGCCACCATCCGGCAAGCCGATCGCCGCCGCGGCATGCCGGCCTTGCGCAGCGCCCAGTAGGTCAGGACGATCCCGCCCGCACCGCCGGCCGAGAAGATCCGCGTTGCTGCCAGCCCCGCCATGGTGATCTGGTACGAGGCCGCCCTGTCCAGGCGCTCCCTCACCTCGCTCTCCACCGTGCCGCCCAGCACTCCCCTGAAGAGGGCCATGTAGGAGGCGAAGGCCGCGATGTTGAACGCGATGGCCATGGCCACCCAGACCAGGTCGGCGTCGCCGATGCGCTTGATCTCGTCGTCGAGGCCGAGGATCTTCGGCGCGAGGAAGTAGATGCCCACCACCCCGACGACGAACACGACCGCCAGCGTGACCAGCTGCCGGCGGTCGGAAAGCATGCCCGATACGCGGAGATCCTCCTCCTCGTCTGCCAGCTCGTCGTGATCCAGCTCGAGCGCCGCGTCAGCCGGCTCGGCCTGCTCGGGCGGCGGCCCCGGCCGCTCTCGTACGCGCTCGTTCGGGCCCATCAGGCCGTCCCCGGCTCGAGGCGCTGCACCGACCGCGCCACGGCCGCCAGCGCCGGCCGCGCGTATGGCTCGGCGCGCCTGACGCCCTCGGCGAGCGCCAGTCCAGCCGCCAGGTCCACGACGTAGTGCTCGCCGAGGTACACCAGCCCGAAGCCGAGCGTGAGCGCGTATCCCCAGCCGAGAGCACCGTGCTTTCTGCCCACGTCGGAGAGCACGCGCGCGGCCATCACGGATGTCCCGAAATGGAGTGAGGGCATGGCAGCAAAGGGGTTACCTTCCAGCCCATCGTAAAGCGGGCGCCAGAGGCGTTTCCAGAACCGCTCACCCGATTCGACCATGATCCGGCGCACGGGCTCCATGCGACCCTGCTCCGCCGCGTACCAGGGAGGCGCCGTGGGCAGGGCCCAGTAGACCACCAGGCCGAGGTCGAACGTGGCGGCCATGAAGCAGGCCGAGCGCGGGAACCGCTCGGGGTGTCGCCACAGCACCCACGCGAGCGTGCCGTGTGGAACCAGGAACCAGCTCCAGTGCACCCACGACAGGGCCAGGTCGTGGGGGCGCACCACGCCGGGCGTCCCGAACGCGCGTTGGAGACGCGTCGTGGGGGTCTCACCGCGGCCGATCACGCGGTCGAGGGCGACCGGGTAGTCCACCCTGGTCCGCGCCCGGAGCCGCTCGGGCTCGTCGTCGGGCATGTCGTAGTGCGCGTAGTAGGCCCACATCTGAAGGGCGTAGATGCCGGCGTCGCGAAGCCGCGTGCGCGGAGTGGCCAGCGCCAGCGCCGCCGGCGACTGAAAGGCCAGGGCCGTGACCGCCGGCACCGGCAGCCGGAGGCGATGCCGCAGCAGCGGTGTGGCCACCCCCACCGCCACGGCGCCCCAGGCCACGGTTCGAAGGGCGCGCGAGCTCCGCAAGGCGGCGAGCCTAAACCCTGAAGCGGCCGGGAGTATGGTCGCCGCTGTGAGCCGGCACGTGGGAATGGCGACGATCTTCTACCCGCGGGGCGGATCGGCCCAGGTCATCCGCTACCTCGGCGCGGCCCTGGAGCGCGTGGACTGGTCGGCGCAGCTGCTGGCGGGGTCGCTCGGTGCGCCGGGAGAGCGCACCAACGCGCACACGTTCTACAGCGGGATGGCGCTCACCGCGGTTGACTACTCGCCGGCCGTCGAGGCACACGCGAGGGGACAGGACGCGCTTGCACAACCCGTGCCGATGCACCCCTCCTACGAGCCGCGCAGCGGTGCGCCCGACCGGCTGCTGGCGGGTGTGAGCCCGCAGCTGGGCGATCGCCTCGAGGCGTTCTGGCGGGGCGCGTTGCAGCGCGCCTTCAGCGCCGAGCCGCCGCTCCTGCACCTGCACCACCTCACCCCGATCCACGGCGCGGCCGCGCAGGCGCTGCCCGAAGTGCCGCTCGTGACGCACCTGCACGGCACCGAGCTGAAGATGATCGAGCGCGCGCTGCGCGAGCCGGCCGGTGCCCCCGGCTGGGAGCACGCCGCTCACTGGGTCGAGCGGATGCGCGAGTACGCCCAGCGCAGCCGGCGACTGATCGTGATCTCGCCGCACGACAGCGAGGAGGCCGAGCGGCTGCTGGGCGTCGATCCCGAACTGGTGAGCTGGGTGCCCAACGGAGTCGACCTCGACCGCTTCGACCGCAGCGAGCCGAGCCTCGATCAGCGCCTGTCGCGCTGGCGCGAGTGGCTGGTGGACGAGCCGCTGGGCTGGAGCGAGGGCGGCGAGCCGGGCAGCGTGGCCTACACACCGGAGGACCTGACCGCCTTCGAGGACCCGGACACCGGCGAGCCGGCGCCGGTGCTCCTGTTCGTGGGGCGGTTCACCGAGGTCAAGCGGATACCGCTCCTGATCCGCGCGTACGCGCGGGCGCGGGAGCGGTTCGCCGTGCGCGCGCCGCTGGTGATCTGGGGCGGCTTCCCCGGCGAGTGGGAGGGCGAGCACCCCCACACCGTCGCGCTCGAGGAGGGCGTGGAGGACGTCTTCTTCATCGGCTGGCGCGGCCATGGCGAGCTCAACGACGGTCTCGCGTGCGCCGACGTGATGGTCATGCCGTCGATCAGCGAGTCGTTCGGGCAGGTGTTCGTGGAGGCGATGGCGTGCGCCGTGCCGGTCATCGCCGCCAACGCAGGGGGTCCGCCCTCGTTCGTGAACGTGGAGGCCGAACGGCCCAACGGGTGGCTGGTCGAGCCCGACGACCTCGAGGACCTGGCGGCCACCATGGTCGCCGCGGTGAACGACCCCGCGGAACGCCGGCGCCGCGCAGAGAACGGCTACGTGTCGTCGCGCCGCGACTTCTCGTGGGCGACGCTGGCGGAGCGGGTGGCGGAGGTCTACGAAGCGGCCGTGGCGGCGCCGGCGGCGAGGTAAGGGCTCGGTCGTCGGTCGTCGGTCGTCGGCGACGAAGGACCACCGAATGGATCGCCGGCAATGAAAGGTCCAATGCGTCCCTGTGAACGTCGAAACGGACCACTCACTTCCAGAGCGCAGTCCGGCCCCCGACAGACCACCGCCTAGGTCACCAACGCAACAGCTCCGCAACGGCCCACACCCCTCGGTGCCCGCCGTGGGGCCACGCCCGAGGCCTTCCCGGTGGCTCAGCGCCAACGACCTGCCGCCCGACGACCGACGACCAACGGCCGCCCGCCTACCCAACCTTCTCCATGACCCGCACCTCCACCGGCGCCTTCTCCGCGAACGCCTCGGCATCCGCGCGCGTGCCGATGTGCTCGCCCCAGTGCATCGGCACCGCCAGCCCCGGTTGGATCCGGCGTGCCGCCTCGGCCGCCTCCTGGGCCGTCATAACGTAGGTGCCGCTGACCGGCAGGAGCGCCACGTCGACTCCCACGACGCTGTCCATCTCCGGGATCACGTCGGTGTCGCCCGAGTGGTAGAGCCGCTCGCCGCGCACGTTCAGGTCGAATCCCACCCAACCGGCCTCGCGCGGGTGGAACACGCGTCCATCGCGGTCGCGCTTGGACGTGTTGTAGGCCGCCACCGCCGCCACCTCCACGCCCGCCACCGGCTCCAGCTCGAGCTGCTCGCCGGGAGCGATCGAGGCCACGCGGCCCCGAGCGCGCTCGGCCACCGCCGCCGGCGCCACCAGCCACGTGCCGGAGTGCGACAGGCGCTCCACGTCCTGGGGCGAGAAGTGGTCGTAGTGGCCGTGGGTGACCAGGATCAGGTCCGCGGGCGGCCCGTCGCCGACCCGGTAGGGATCGATGTAGATCGTGGCTCCCTGAGACCGGATGCGAAACCCCGCGTGCCCGAGCCATTCGAGCGAGTCGGCGAGCATCGCTGCAGGATACGTTTGACCCCGCGCACGACGGGAGCAGCGCGTCTGGCCACCGATCGAGAGGAGCCCGTGAGCTACGAGACCGTGCAATGGGAGCAGGCCGGAGGCGTCGGCCGGATAACCCTCAACCGCCCGGACACCCTGAATGCGTGGACGGGCGAGTTCGGGCGAGAGCTGGGCGAGGTGGTGAACCAGCGCGCCGCGGAGCCGTCCGTGCGCGCCGTGCTCGTCACGGGCGCCGGCCGCGGGTTCTCGTCGGGCGCGGACCTGAAGGCCGGCTTCCAGCCGAGCCCGGAGGACGGGCGGCCGGACGTGCGGACCGAGCTGCACGAGGTCTACCACCCGATCATCGCGGGCATCCGGCACCTGGAGAAGCCCGTGGTGGCCGCCGTGAACGGGCCGGCGGTGGGCATCGGGCTGTCGCTCGCGCTGGCCTGCGACATCGTGCTGGCCGCCGAGTCGGCCTTCTTCGGCCTGGCGTTCGTGAACATCGGGTTGATGCCGGACGGAGGGTCGACGCTCTTCGTGCCGGCCGCGGTGGGCAAGGCGCGGGCGTTCCAGATGGCGTTCTTCGGCGAGCGCGTGCCTGCGCACCAGGCCTACGAGTGGGGCCTGGTGAACGCCGTGCACCCCGACGAGGAGCTCATCCCGGCCGCCGAGCGGGTGGTGGGGCGCTTGGCGGAAGGGCCCACCCGCTCCTACGCCGGCTCCAAGCGGGCGCTGAACAGCATGCTGTACCCCGACATGGACGGTCAGCTCGACCTGGAGGCCGAGATCCAGCACGCGTTGGCGCGAACGGAGGACTTCGTGGAGGGGGTCGGCGCTTTCGTGGAGAAGCGCGAGCCCAAGTTCAAGGGCGCCTGAAGCTCGCGGAAGGTGGAGAGGCGGGCGAAGGCCGGGATATGATGCCGCCGCCTTGCCCGCGCCCGCAGCCGGACACCGCCGCCGCATAGCCCTGCTCGCCCTCGCGGTGGCACTGGCCGCGCTGGTGCTGGCCGCGCCCGCCGCGATGGCCGACGTGTTCACGCCCGAGTCGGGTGGGTCGCCCAACGCGGACGACATCGACACGCTCTACAAGATCGTCCTGTACGTGGCCATCCCGATCTTCCTGCTGGTGGAGGGCACGCTGATCTGGTCGCTGGTCAAGTACCGCGCCCGCCGCGATGGCCCAGAGCCGGCCCAGATCCGGGGCAACACCCCGCTGGAGATGGGCTGGACCGTGGGGGCGGCGCTGATCCTGGTGGTGCTGGGCATCGTCACGTTCATCTACCTGGGCGACATCAAGAACCCGCCCGCGTCGGGGCCGAACGGCCTGGCGGGCGGGGTGCAGGTGGCGTCCGTGGACCAGCCGGCCCCCCCGCGCAGCGGCGGCCGCAGCGATCGAGATCGGGGTGAACGGCCAGCAGTACCTGTGGCGCTACGACTATCCCGGCGACGCAGATCTACAACTACCACCGCATGGTGGTGCCCACGAACACCACCGTGGTGCTCAAGATCACCGCCTCCGACGTGATCCACTCGTGGTGGATCCCCAAGCTCGGCGGCAAGGCCGACGCCGTGCCCGGGCACACCAACGAGACCTGGTTCAAGATCTCCAAGGAAGGCGTCTACAAGGGCCAGTGCGCCGAGCTGTGCGGCTCCAACCACGCGGACATGCGGGCCGAGGTGCAGGCCGTGTCGCCCGAGCGCTACACGGCCTTCCTGCGCCGCCAGCAGCGCCAGATCCGTGCCGCGCAGCAGGGCCTCGCCGAGCAGCGCAGGGGGCGTGAGGAGCAGTGACCGCCCTGGCCCGACCCGAGGTCGTGATGCGCGGCTACCGCGAGCCGCCGCGCGGGTGGCTGGCGTGGGTCACCACGACCGATCACAAGAAGATCGGGATCATGTACCTGTTCGCCACCTTCGTCTTCTTCATCCTGGGTGGCGTCGAGGCGCTGATCATGCGCCTGCAGCTGGCCACCCCGGACGGCACGCTGGTGGACCCCGAGACCTACAACGGCCTGGTCTCGATGCACGGCACCACCATGGTCTTCCTGTTCGTGGTGCCCGTGCTCGCGGGCTTCGGCAACTACTTCGTGCCGCTCATGATCGGCGCGCGCGACATGGCGTTCCCGCGCCTGAACGCGCTCTCGCTGTGGCTGCTCGTGTTCGGCGGCATCGCCTTCTACGCGTCGATCTTCTTCGAGCCGCCCCAGGCCGGCTGGACCTCCTACGCCCCGCTCTCGGACGACGCATATCTGCCGAGCGGCGGCGTGGACGCGTGGATCTTCCTGATCCACCTGTCCGGCATCTCGTCGCTGGTCGGCGCCATCAACTTCGTGGCCACGATCCACAACATGCGCGCCAAGGGCATGGGCTGGGGCCGGATGCCGCTGTTCGTGTGGACCATCCTCGTCTACAGCTACCTGCTCATCGCGGCGCTGCCGGCGGTGGCGGCGGCGGTCACGATGCTGCTCACCGACCGCCACTTCGGCACCGACTTCTTCGACCCCACCGGCGGCGGCGACCCGGTGCTGTGGCAGCACCTGTTCTGGTTCTTCGGCCACCCCGAGGTCTACATCATGATCCTGCCGGCCTTCGGGATCATCTCGGAGATCCTGCCGGTGTTCGCCCGCAAGCCGATCTTCGGCTACAAGGCGATCGCGGCGGCCACCGTGGCCATCGCCTTCCTCGGCCTGCTGGTGTGGGCCCACCACATGTTCACCACGCCGACGGCCACGGTGGTGCTGGTGTTCTTCATGCTGTCGTCGTTCCTGATCGCGGTGCCCACCGGCATCAAGATCTTCAACTGGATCGCGACGCTGTGGAAGGGGTCGATCGTGATGAAGACCCCGCTGTACTTCGCCGCCGCGCTGCCCGCCCTGTTCGTGGTGGGCGGCATCTCAGGCGTGATCCTGGCCGTGTTCCCGGTCGACTGGCAGCTGCACGACAGCTACTTCGTGGTCGCGCACCTGCACTACGTGCTGTTCGGCGGGTCGGTGTTCGGGATCTTCGCCGGCCTCTACTACTGGTTCCCGAAGATGAGCGGCCGGATGCTCTCGGAGGGCATCGGCAAGCTCTCGTTCTGGACCATGTTCGTGGGCTTCAACCTGACCTTCCTGGTCCAGCACTCGGCCGGCCTGTCGGGCATGCCGCGCCGCATCTACGACTACCCGGAGGGCGCCGGGTGGGCCGGCTACAACCTGGCGTCGACCATCGGGTCGTTCCTGCTGGGCATCGGCGTGCTGATCACCGTGATCAACGTGCTGCACTCGATGAAGCACGGCAAGAAGGCCGGCAATGACCCGTGGAAGGGCAACACGCTCGAGTGGTTCCCGACCTCGCCCCCGCCCGAGAACAACTTCGACGTGGTGCCGCGCGTGCGCTCGGTCGAGCCGATGAAGGACATCCGGCGCGAGGTGCAGCAGGGCGGCGCCCCGGCCGGCACGGTCGCGCAGCCCGTGGCCTCGGGCACGTGACCGGCTCGCCGTCCGTGGGGTACCGGCGACTCGCGATCGCCACGGTCCTCACGACCTTCCTGCTGATCGTGGTCGGCGGAATCGTGCGGGTGTCGGAGTCCGGCCTTGGCTGCGGCCCGGCCGGCTCGGGGCTGAACGGCTGGCCGTTCTGCAACGGCGACGTGGTGCCCGGCGTGAACCTCAACTCGATCATCGAGTACACGCCACCGCGCGCTGGCCGGCGTCGTGGGGATCATGATGATCGCCCTGGCCGTGCTGGCCTGGCGGCGCTACCGCTCGCAGCCGGGCCTGGTGCGCGCGTCCGTGGCGGCGGCGGTGCTGGTGATCGCCCAGGGCCTGCTGGGCGCTGCCACCGTGGAGAAGGACCTGGACGAGGGCCTCGTGGCCGCCCACCTTGGCCTGGCGATGGCGTTGCTGGCCCTGCTGCTCTACGTGGTGCGCGCGTCGCGCGACCCCGCCGACCGCGCGCCTGCCCCGCCCGCCGAGGCCACCGGTCGCTGGCTGCGCCCTCTGGCGCTGGCCTCGTCGGCGTTCGTGCTGTGCACGATCGTGGCCGGCGGCTACATGGCCGGCACCCAGAACTACGGCCGCGCCGACTACCAGGTGGGCGACGGCGCACACCACGCCTGCGGCAAGGAGTTCCCGTCGTGCAACGGGGACTTCATGCCGTTCGGCCAGGCTCGGCTGGTGGACATCCACCTGACCCACCGCGCGTTCATGTACATCGCCTCGCTGCTCGTGATCGCCCTGGTGGTCGTGGCGCTGCGCCGGCGCCCGACGCCCGGGATCGTGCGCAGCGCGTGGCTGGCGGCCGCCGTGCTCGCGGCCCAGGTCCTCGTGGGAGCGCTCAACGTGTGGCTTGACGAGTACGAGGCGCTGATCGTGCTGCACCTGGCGCTCGGCACCGCGCTGTGGGCGAGCGTCGTGGCCCTGGCGTTCCAGCTCTACCCGGTCAGGGTGCTGGCCGGGGCGCCCAGCGGCACCTCGCGCACCGAGGCCGTGGCCGCCTGATGGAATCGCGCGCCTCCAGGGTTCCCGCCGCCGCGCTGCGGACAGCCGGCGTGCGCCAGGTCGTGTCCGACTACGTGGAGATGACCAAGCCGAAGGTGCAGTCGCTGCTGCTGCTCACCACGGTCACCACGATGTACGTGGCGGGCGACCCCACGATCGACCTCGTCGCGCTCACCTGCCTCGGCGGCTCGCTGTCGGCGGGCGGGGCCGGCGCCGTGAACCACTGGTACGACCGCGACATCGACGCCGGCATGAAGCGCACCGCGAACCGGCCCGTGGCCTCGGGCCGCGTGTCGCCCGCCGCCGCCCTCACCTACGGCCTGGTGCTGGGCGCCCTGGCGTTCGCGATCCTCGCCGTGGGCGTGAACCTCCTGGCCGCGGTTCTGTCGCTGTCGGGCTTCCTCGGCTACGTGCTCGTGTACACCGTCTGGCTCAAGCGCACGACCCCGCAGAACATCGTCATCGGCGGGGCCGCGGGCGCCGTGCCGCCGCTGGTCGGGTGGGCCGCCACCACCGGCAGCCTCAGCTGGACCGCGCTCTACCTGTTCGCGATCGTCTTCTACTGGACGCCGCCGCACTTCTGGGCGCTGTCACTGCTGATGAAGGACGAGTACGCGCGCGCCGGGGTGCCCATGATGCCGGTGGTCAGGGGCGAGCACGAGACGCGGCGCCAGATCCTGCTCTACTCGCTGCTGCTGTACGCCGTCACGCAGCTGCCCTTCTGCGCCGGGGGCTTCGGTGGCGTCTACCTGGCCGCGTCGGTGACCCTGGGCGCGGTGTTCATCGGGGGCGCCGTGCGCCTGTACCGCACCGCCGACCGCCGCGCGGCGCTGTGGCTGTACCTGTACTCCCTCGCCTACCTCGCGCTGCTGTTCGGGGCGATGGTGGCGGACGCCCGGCTGTAGCTCAACCGCGAGCCGAGATCTGCTGCACGGCCCAGCCGTTGCCGTCGGGGTCGCGAAAGAAGAAGAAGCCGACGTTGTCGAGCGGGTCAGGCTGAGGCGTCGGGCTCTGGCCCATCACCTCGATCTCGCCGGCCGCCACCCCTCGCTGCTCGAGCTCCTCGCGGGCCGCCTTGAGGTTGGGGACCACCAGCTGCAGGCCCTTGAGCGAGCCCGGTCGCATGTCCGGCACGATGCCCTCGCCGATGACTATCGAGCAGCCTGACCCAGGCGGGGTCAGTTGGACGATCCGGTTGCCCTCGCTGACCCTGGTGTCATGGTCGACCTCGAATCCGAGCTGCTCCGCGTAGAAGGCCTTGGCACGGTCCACGTCCGAGACGGGAACCACGACGACCTCGAGTGCCCAGTACATGCTTGATCTCCTTCGTCGATGGTGCGGGTCGCCTTGCGGACCCCTCGGGTAAGACCGCTCGCAACGCCGGCAATCACCGCTTCGATCGGGCGCCGGCTTGCAGTCCGTCCGGCCGCCCTCCCACCATCCCGGCCATGTTCGGTGTGTTCGGAGTCGAGCTCGTGTGCTCGGACGAGGCGTGCGCGGAGGTCGTTGAGGCCGTCGGCCACCTCGACGAGCTGGACATGCTGCTGTGCGAGTGCGGCTGCACGCTGCAGATCGTCGCGGTGTGGGAGGCGCATGAGCAGCGGATCGGGCGCTCGGACTCGGCGGGCGTCAGGCTGGCGGCCTGAGCCTGCCGGACGCTCTAGGCGTTGCGCTCGTAGGCCAGGTCGAAGTCGTGCTCCCATTTCGACCCGTCGTCTGACTTCTCCCAGGCGCCGGTGACGGTGTTCCCGTCGGGGCTGAACCGGCCCTCGTAGCGCTGCCAGAAGTCCGCCCCTTCTCGCCACAGGCGGAGGATGCCGGCCTCCAGGCTCATGCCGTAGACGCGGGCGACCCCGCGTGAATCGAAGTAGTGCTGCACGATCCGGCCTTCGGCGTCGGGCCCGATGACCATCACCCCGGTCGGGAAGACGGGGTCTTCCATCATCGCGTGCTGAATCAGGTAGCCGCCCCTGTCCAGCCACGCGAAGCTCGTGTGACCGCTCACCGGCGCGTCGGCGCCAGGCAGCGTGGCGGTGGTGGTCCAGTCGCCGACGAGCGGCTCCAGGTCCTCGAGCTTCATCCTGCGACCACCCGGTACCTCACATGCGTCACGGCCGGCGACGCCACCACCTCGACCGGCTCCAGGGTCGGGTCGCCCACATCCGCCAGCAGCCGTTCCCCAGCTCCCAGGATTACCGGCACGATGTGCAGCTGCAGCTCATCCAGCAGCCCGGCGGCCAGGTACTGATTGATGGCGCTCGCACCGCCCACCACCGACACGCCGGCATCGCCCGCCGCCGTCCGGGCCACCTCCAACGCGGCCTCGACTCCACCTGTGGCGAAGTGGAACGTCGTGCCGCCCTCCATCTCCAGCGGCGCGCGCTCGTGGTGGGTGAGCACGAAGACGGGCGTGTGGAAGGGCGGGTCGTCGCCCCACCACCCCTTCCAGTCCTCGTCCCATGCGCCCTCGCCGCCGCCGAACATCTTGCGGCCCATGATGCGCGCGCCGATTCCGGCGTTCCCCGCGTCGATGACCTCGGAGTCGGCGTTGCGCTCGCCGCCCTCGCGGCCGTGCTCGCGCTGCCAGCCCTCGGTTGCGAACGCCCACTCGTGCAGGCGCTCCCCGCCCTCGCCGAGCGGATCCTCGACGGTCGGGTTGGGGCCGGCCACGTAGCCGTCGAGGGATACGGAGATGTTGGCGGTCACCGAGCTCATGCCGGAGAAGACGCTAGCGCGCCCGGAAACTCATCGCAGTCCCTCCGAGTGTGGGCCGAGAAAGGCGCGCATAGCACGCAAAAGTCGGCCCACACTCAGGCCAAGGCCGGGAGCAGGTGACACAACACAACTCAAGGGTGACGAGAGGGCTCACGCCGGGTAACGAAACGACCCCGACGCAACGGGAGCCGGCCCCTGCTCCCCTACCCAGCCGCCGTTCAGCGCCCTCCGAGCCCGGCGCGAGCGGCCGCACCGAGCGCCGCGCCGCTAACCGGCCCCCGGCCCTACCGCGACCCGCGCGTGCGCCGCAGCTCGCGGTCGAACGCGCTGGCCTCCAGCGCCTCGTCGGCGCGGATCACGTGCATGACCGCGTTGATGAGCGCCAGGTGGGTGAAGGCCTGCGGGAAGTTGCCCAGGTGGCGGCCCGAGCGCGGGTCGATCTCCTCGGCGTAGAGCTGGAGCGAGCTGGCGTAGGAGAGGAGCTTCTCGCACAGCTCGCGGGCACGTGAGACCTCGCCGATCTCCACCAGCGCGGACACCAGCCAGAAGGAGCAGATCGTGAACGTGCCCTCCTCGCCGCTGAGGCCGTCGTCGGTGGCCTCCACGCGGTAGCGCAGCACCAGGCCGTCCTCGGTGAGCTCGTCGGCGATGGCCAGCACCGTCTTCTTGATCCGCTCGTCGTCCGGGGTCAGAAAGCGGACCATCGGCATGAGCAGCACCGAGGCGTCGAGGGCATCCGTGTCGTAGTGCTGGGTGAAGACCCCGCGATCGTCGAGTGCGTTGGTGCAGATGTCGTCCTTGATCTCGTCGGCGGCGGCCTGCCAGGTCTTGGCGAGCTCCGCGTCCTCGCGGATCTCGGCCAGCCGGGCGCCACGGTCCAGCGCCACCCAACACATGAGCTTCGAGGACGTGAAGTGCTTGGGCTCCCCCCGCACCTCCCAGATGCCGCGGTCGGGATCGCGCCAGTTGGCAATCGCGTCCTCCACCTGCTTGACCATGATCGGCCAGATGCGCTCGGGCAGGTGGTCGCGCGACTTGGTGTGCAGGTACACCGAGTCCAGGACCGCGCCCCAGACGTCGTGCTGGTCCTGGTTGTAGGCGCCGTTGCCCACCCGGACCGGCCGCGCGCCCTCGTAACCCGACAGGTGAGTGAGCTCCTCCTCCTCCAGCTCGGCCTCGCCGTCGATGCCGTACATGATCTGGAGCTGGCCCTGCTCGGACTCGGCCACGTCGGCTACGAAGTAGAAGAAGTCGTTGGCCTCCCAGTCGAAGCCCAGGGTGTAGAGGCCCCAGAGCGTGAACGTGGAGTCCCGGATCCAGGTGTAGCGGTAGTCCCAGTTGCGCTCCCCGCCCGGCGTCTCCGGCAGCGACGTGGTGGGCGCGGCGATCATGGCGCCGGTGGGCGCGTAGGAGAGGCCCTTGAGCGTCAGCGCGCTGCGCTGGAGGAAGGTGCGCCAGGGGTGGTCGGGGAACTCGCCGTGGTCGAGCCAGTGCTGCCAGTGGTGGGCGGTCCACACCAGCCGCTCGTAGGCCTCGTCGTAGCTGTGCGGCGGGCGGTGCTCGGACCACGACAGCGCCGCGAACAGCGTGTCGCCCTCCTTCATCATCGTGCGCGCGGTCGCGCGCGGGCCCTCGACGCCGATGTTCATGTCCGTGGTCAGCCGCAGCTCCACGTCGGAGCCCTCGGCGCCCTCGGCGGTGGCCACCGCCTCGTGGTAGCCGGGTCCTGTGTACTCCCAGTTGGCGAACCGGCGCCCATAGTCGAAGACCGGCTCGCAGTCCAGGTTGACCTGCACCTCGCCGTTCACGCACCGCACCAGGCGCAGCAGCACGTGGTCGGCGTCGTAATCGGTGGGCGAGCGGCGGTGGGTGGTCGAGCGCTCGCCCTCGTGGTGCCACGGCCCGATCAGCAGCACGTCGCGGACGATGATCCAGCCGCCGCGGGTGCCCCAGCTGGTCTCGAGCACCATCGTGCCGGGCAGGTACCGGCGCGCGGCCGGCACGTCCACGTCTGCGGGACCGAGCCGGAACGAGCCCGCATCGCGGTCCAGCACCGCGCCGAACACGCTCGCGGAGTCCATCCGCGGCAGGCACATCCACTCGATGTTGCCGCTGGGAGCCACGAGCGCCGTGGTCTCGCAGTCCGACAGGAAGCCGTAGTCGGCGATCGGGGGGAACGGGCTGGCCCCGACCGCGCCCTCTTCGAACCGGGTCACCCCACGGTCCCCAGGCGCGAGGCCGCAGAGGAGTCCATGAGCAGCGTGAGCAGGCCGTCGCCGGGGCGCACCAGGCTGGCCGGGGCGTCGGGCCCAGGGGCATCACCGAACGCCCGTGCCACCGCCTCGGCCTTGTCGTCTCCAGAGATCAGGAACATCACCTCGCGCGCAGCGTTGAGGACCGGCAGCGTAAGGGTCACGCGGGACACCAGCGGCGCCATCCCCGGTGTCTCGACCCCCACCGCCCACCGCCCGCGCTCGCCCAGCGCCGCGTCGCCCGGGAACAGCGAGGCGGTGTGCGCGTCGGGGCCGAGCCCCAGCAGCAGCAGGTCCAGCTCCGGGAGGCCGTCGCCGAATGCGCCGCGCAGCTCCTGCTCGTAGGCAAGAGCGGCAGCCTCGAAGCCCAACTCGCCCTGGATCCGGTGCACCGTGGGCGGCGCGCCCCGGATGTGGTCCAGCAGGCTCTCCCTGGCCATCCGGTAGTTGGAGTGCTCGTGGTCCGGCGCCACGGCGCGGTCGTCGCCGAACCACAGTTCGACGCCCGACCAGTCCAGGTCCATCGCGGCAAGGCGCTCGTGGGCCGCGCGCGGCGTCGAGCCCCCCGACAGCGCGATGTGCCCGCCGGCGCGCACAGCCTCGGCCATTCGCTCCGCGGCGGCGCCCGCGACGTCGTCCAGGATCTCCGTCCGGCGCTCGCTCATCTGGATGGCCGGCTCATCCGGCCCGCCCCGCTGATGAGGGGGTCACGACACCATCGTCTCGGCCGCGTTGAGGGCCGGCCCGTAGGCCTTGTCGCGCAGCAGCGCCTGGCGAATCCCCTCGCCGAGGATTCCCGCCTCGCCGCGCGAGGCGCCCATGACCGTCCACTCCGACTCGCTGCCGCTGCGGGTCCGCCGCCGTGCGGTGAGCCCGCCGGGGCCGCGATTGAGCTCGATGCTGGTGCCCGAGGCCGTTTCGATGGTCACGCCGGCCAACCCCGGCGCGTTCATGGTCGGGTCGGGCTCCAGCTGCAGCCGGACGTCCTGCCGGCGGGCATGCGCCGAGCCGTGCATCGAGCCGTCCTGGGCCACCATGCCGCCGCACTCCCAGCCCAGGCGCTTGGCCAGCCAGCCGAAGAACAGCAGCCCGGCCACCGTGGAGTCCGGCCGGTGGCGCGCGGTCACGGCGCTGATCTTGGCGAGCTCCGGCCGCCACTGGGCGGGGTCGAAGGTCGATGCCACCCGCTCGCGCCAGGGCGTGGAGCGCAGCCACGCCAGGTCCACGATGTACGCGCGCGCCGCCAGCTGCTTGGCGCGTCGCACGGCGGCGGCGGGATCGGGCTCGTTCACCGAGTCGATCAGCACGATCTGGGCCATGTCCAGCAGGGCGTCCACCGCATCCGGGTGGCCGTGCGGCGACCACACCAGCGTGGCCAGGTCGGTGACCACCATCGGGTCGACGATCGTGTCGAGGCGGGCGAGGTGCTGTGGCCCCACGTCGAGCACCACCTGCTCGTGGGCCACCGCCAGCTGCCCGGGCTTGGGCTCCTCTTCGGCGGTCATGGTGGCCCAGCCGTCGATCCGCTTGCGGCCCGGCTCGACGCAGCACAGGATCGTGCGCGACGCGTGGTAGCGGCCCACCTGGTCGAGCCGGTTCTGGATCTCGCCGCGCCACTCGCGATCGGCCACCACCACCAGGTTCAGCACGCGCGCGGGCGCGTAGGCCTCGCTCTCGGCGTGGCGCTGCTTGAGCAGCTCCCGCAGAGCCGCCGCGACCTCGGAGGGGGTGGTGTCCTGCGCCGACCAGACGTTGCCGCTGACGGTCACCGCGAGCTCGCCGTCAGATCGCCCGCCAGTGGTGACCCGGGGCCAGCAGCTCGTTGGCCTCCTCGGGGCCGGCCGAGCCCGCCGCGTACTGGGTCACGGGCGCGGTCGAGGCGGCCCAGCCCTCGAGGATCGGGTCCACGATCGTCCACTGCGCCTCCACCTCGTCGTCGCGGGTGAACAGCGTGGCGTCGCCGCGCATGGCGTCCATGATCAGGCGCTCGTAGGCCTCGGGCGACTCGGACATGAACGCCGTGCCGTAGAGGAACTCCATGTTCACCGGCCGGATCCGCATCCGCGTGCCCGGGATCTTGGCGCCGAGCGAGATCGAGGCCCCCTCGTTGGGCTGCATCGTCAGCACGATCTGGTTGGGCTGCACGCCCACGGCGCCGTCCTGCTTGAACGCCAGGTGAGGCACCGGCTTGAGCGTCACGGCGATCTCGGTGACCTTGCGCGCCAGGCGCTTGCCCGTGCGCAGGTAGATCGGCACGCCGGCCCAGCGCCAGTTGTCGACCTCGAGGCGCAGCGCCGCGTAGGTCTCGGTCACCGATCCGGCGGGCACGTCGGCCTCCTCGAGATAGCCGCGCGCCTCCTCGCCGGCCGCCATGCCCGCCGAGTACTGGGCCTTGAGCGACATGCCCGACACCTCGTCGGGCTTGGGCGGGTGGATGGCGTGCAGGACCTTGACCTTCTCGTCGCGCACCTCGTCGGCCGAGAAGGACACCGGGGGCTCCATGCACAGCAGCGTGAGCAGCTGGAGCATGTGGTTCTGCACCAGATCGCGCAGCGCCCCGGAGGTGTCGTAGTAGCCCGCGCGGCTGCCGATGCCGATGTCCTCGGCCGAGGTGATCTGCACGTAGTCGATGAAGTTGCGGTTCCAGATCGGCTCGAACAGCCCGTTGGCGAACCGGAACGCCAGCATGTTCTGGACCGTCTCCTTGCCCAGGTAGTGGTCGATCCGGAACACCTGGCCCTCGTCGAGCACGTCCAGGACGGCCTTGTTCAGCTCGCGCGCCTCGGCCAGGTTGGTGCCGATCGGCTTCTCGATCACCACGCGCACCTCTGAGCCCTGGTTGTGGTCCAGGCCGTGCTCGCCGAGCTTGCCGACGATCACCGAGAAGAAGGACGGCGAGGTCGAGAGGTAGTAGGCGCGGTTGAAGACGATCCCGGCCTCCTCGTCGAACTCCTTGGCCACCTCGCCCAGCCGCTCGTAGACTGACGGGTCGTCGAAGCCGCCCGACACGTAGCGGACGTGCTTGAGCAGCGCGGTGAGCACCTTCTCGTCGGGCTCGCGGCGCGAGAACTCCACGATCGACTCGCGCGCCAGAGCGCGGAACTCGTCGTCTGAGAGGTCGCCGCGCGAGGACCCGATCAGACTGAACCGCTCGGGCAGGGCGCCCTCGTGGGCCAGGTTGTAGAGCGCGGGCAGCAGCTTGCGCTTGGACAGGTCCCCCGTGGCCCCGAAGATCGTGAGGATCGTGGGGTGGACGGGCAGGCGCTCGAGCCCCTCCGCCAGCGGGTTCTGCTCGGCTACGGCCATCACTCCGCGTGGGGCTGGCTCTGAGCCACCGGGTCCGCGGCCTTCACGGCGTGCCCGCCGAACTGGTTGCGCAGCGCCGCGTTGACCTTGGCGGCGAACGCGTTCTGCCCCCGCGACGAGAAGCGCTCGAACAGCGACGTGGTGATCACCGGCGTGGCGATCCGCTTGTCGATCGAGTCCTCCACGGTCCAGCGGCCCTCGCCCGAGTCCTCCACGTACGGCTCGAGTCGCGCCAGGTCGTTGCCCTCCTGCTCGAACGCGAGCGCCGCGAGCTCGCACAGCCACGAGCGCACGACCGAGCCCTGCATCCAGAGGTGGGCGATCTTCGCGTTGTCCAGCTCGTACTCGCAGGCGTCGAACAGCGAGAAGCCCTCGGCATAGGCCTGCATGATCCCGTACTCCACGCCGTTGTGGACCATCTTCACGTAGTGCCCGGAGCCGGTGGGCCCGAAGTGGCCCCAGCCCGGCCCGTGCTCCTCGGTCGAAGGCGGCGCCAGCACGTCGAGGATCGGCGACAGCCGCTCGACGGCCTCGTCGGCGCCGCCGACCATCATGCAGTAGCCCACCTCCAGGCCCCACACGCCGCCCGAGGTGCCCACGTCCACGTAGTGGATCCCCTTCGGCTGCAGCGCCTCGGCGCGCCGCTTGTCGTCGCTCCAGCGGCTGTTGCCGCCGTCGATGATCATGTCGCCGCTCGTCCAGCAGCTCGCCGAGCTTGTCCACCGTCTGGTCGGTGGGATCGCCGGCGGGCACCATCACCCACACCGCGCGCGGCGCCTCGAGCTGCGACACCAGCTCCTCCAGCGACCCCGCGCCCGCGGCTCCGTGCGACTTGGCCTCCTCCACCGCCTCGTCGGAGAAGTCGAACGCCACCACCTGGTGGTCCGAGTCGCGGTGGATGCGATGGACCATGTTGCCGCCCATCTTTCCCAACCCTACGAAGCCAGCTGCATGCGTTCTCTCCAGTGCTTGGTGCTTAGTGGTTAGTGGTTAGAGCATTCCCTTGATGCGCTTGCGTCAGGTCCCTCAGGGCCTGTGCGGGGTCGCCCTCCAGGCGGACGCGTTCTGCGGGCAGGCCGTGGTCGCGCAGGGTCAGCACGTCGCCGGTGGCCTGTGCGTTCTTGAGCGTCTTGAAGCTGAAGCCGGCCTCCGGGATCTCCACGTCCTCGTCGCCGTCGTGGATCAGCTGCAGGAACACCCCCGTGGCCGGCCCCCCCTTGTGGAACTGGCCCGTGGAGTGCAGGAACCGCGGCCCGTAGCCGAACGTCGTGGTGGCCTTGGTGGCGTCGCGGATCGTGGCGCGCAGCTCGGCAACCGCCGTCGTCGAAGGCCTCCGACGGGGCCACGTAACCCATGATCGCCACGTAGCTCGGCGGTCCGGCGCCACCCAGCAGCGCCTTCAGGGCCGTCGTCGTCGGCGTCGTCCACCTGCGGCGGGTCGGATGCCTCGAGCACCTTGTTGGTGTTGTCCTTGGCCTCCTGCACGTTGGGCTGGTCGAACGCGTTGATCTCCAGCGCCCAGCCGGCCACCGCGGTGGCGAACTCGGCGAAGAAGAAGATCCGGCCCAGGTCCTCCGGCGTCCCGCGGGTCGTAACCGTGAGCACCGCCTGGCCGGCCTTGCGCAGCGCCTCGACCTTCGCGTCGAGCTCGGCGTCGGGCTCCTTCTCGTTGCGGATGTAGGCGAACACGCGATCGTCGCCGTAGGCCTCCGGGGCGCCGACCGGCTCGTCGGCCACGGGCAGCACGCCGCGCCCGTGCTTGCCGGTGGACTCCGCGATCAGCTGCTCGACCCACAGCCCGAAGCTGGCGATCGGCTCCGAGACGATGAAAGTGAGCTTGTCGCGGCCCTGGAGCGCCAGCTCCGCCATGGCCATGCCCATCCACAGGCCGGAGTTGGACGAGCTGGAGTCGAAGTCGTTGCAGTTCTGCTCGGCCTCCTGGGCGGACTCCAGCAGCGCCCGCACGTCGACCCCCGCCACAGCGGCGGGCACGAGGCCGAAGTACGACAGCACCGAGTAGCGCCCCCCGATCTTGGGGTCGTTCTCGAACACGCGCCTGAAGCCGCGCTCGCGGGCGAGGTCCACCAGCCCGGAGCCGGGGTCGGTGACGGCCACGAACTGGTCCCCGCGCCGCCCGTGCGCTCGTAGAAGTGGCGCATGTGGGAGAGCGTCTCCACGGTGCCGCCGGACTTCGAGGAGACGATGAACAGCGTCTTCGACAGGTCCAGCGAGCGCTCCAGCTCCAGCACCGCGCCGGGGTCGGTCGAGTCCAGAACGTGCAGGGTCAGCCCACCCGTGATCGCCGAAGCTGCGGCGGATGACCTCGGGCCCGAGGCTCGACCCGCCCATGCCCAGCAGCGCGGCGTCGGTGATGCCGGCGGACTTGACCTCGGCGGCGAAGGCCTGCAGTTCGTCGACCTGCTCGAGCATCCGATCGCCGATCGTGAGCCAGCCGAGCCGGTCGCCGATCTCCGGGCCGGGGCCGCCCCACAGCGTCTCGTCCTTGCTCCACACCCTGCGCGCCACGTCCTCGTCCACCGCGCGCTCGACGCGCTTGGCCAGGGGCTCCTCGAGCTGGTCGGGCAGCGAGGACTCCATCGTGGACGGGCGCCCGGTGACCGCCGCCTCCTTGCTGGACTCCACGCCCGCGATGAGCTGGTCGAAGGGCGTCACGAAGGCCGCGATGCCGTCCTCGAGGAGCTTCTTGGTCACGTCGCCCATGTCGATGCCGGCGTCGGCCAGGGCGGCGAGAGCCTCGGCCGGGTCCGCGTCGGCCGTGGCGCCGGAGATCTCGGAGTTCTCGGCGGCGGCCAGCAGGGTGGCCATGGGCATCGTGTTCACCGTGTGCGGCGCCACCAGGCCGTCCACGTACTTGGTGTCGGGGTAGGCGGGGTTCTTGACGCCGGTCGATGCCCACAGCGGCCGCTGGACGGGCGCGCCCGCCTCGCGCAGCGCCGCGAAGCGCTCGCCCTGGAAGATCCGCTTGAAGCTCATGTAGGCGGCCTGGGCGTTGGCGATCGCGGCCGTGCCCTGCAGGTCGGTGCGGTCGAGCGCCTCCAGGCGCTTGTCCACCTCGGAGTCCACGCGCGAGACGAAGAAGCTGGCCACCGAGTGCACGTCCAGGCTCTCGCCCTTGGCGTGCCTGCGCTCGAGGCCCTTGATGAACGACTCGGTGACCGCCTCATAGGACTCCACCGAGAACAGCAGCGTCACGTTCACGTTCACCCCGTCGGCGATCGCCTCCTCGATCGCCGGCAGCCCCGCCTCGGTCCCCGGGATCTTGATCATCACGTTGGGGCGGTCGACCTCCTGCCACAGCTCGCGTGCCTGGTTGAGCGTGGCGTCGGTGTCGTGAGCCAGCGCCGGCTCCACCTCCAGCGACACGAACCCGTCCGCGCCGTCGGTGTCCTCCCAGACGCCGCGCAGGACGTCGCAGGCCATCTGCACGTCCTTGATCGCCAGGTTCAGGTAGATCGCGGTCGCGTCGAGGCCCTCGCGGGCGAGCCGCTCGATGTCCTCGTCGTAGTCATCGGAGCCGAGGATGGCCTTCTCGAAGATGGCCGGGTTGGACGTGACGCCGTGCAGCGAGTACTCGTCCACCAGCCGCTGCAGCTCGCCCGACTCGATGAGCGAACGCCGGATCTGGTCCAGCCATACGCTGGTCCCGGCCGCGGTGAGCTTCGCGAGCCGCTCGTTCGCCTGTGCCGCAGTTGCCATCTCAAGCCTCCTGTGTCATCCGAAGTCCGTTTCCGGAGCCCTAGCTCCGTGCCGCCGCTCCCAGTCGCTCGACCACGCGCCGCCCGGCGCCGGCCACGTCCCCGGCGGTCAGGCCGAAGTGCGCGTAGAGGTCCTTCGCAGGCGCCGACGCGCCGAAGCCGTGCATGCCGAGCGACTCGCCGTCGGCGCCCACCCAGCGCTCCCACCCGAAGGTGGCGGCCGCCTCCAACGGATACGCGCGCGCGACAGGCCGGCGGCAGCACGGAGTCGCGATACTCCTCGTCCTGCTCGAGGAAGCGGTCGTAGCAGGGCATGCTCACCACGCGGGTGGCGATGCCCTCGCCCTCCAGCTCCTCGGCGGCCTCGAGGCAGGCCGACACCTCCGACCCGGTGCCGATCAGCACCAGCTCGGGGCCCGTCTCCTTGCCCTCCTCGCGCAGCACGTAGGCGCCGCGCTCGATGGCGTCGTCGGGTATTGCGTCGGGGTCGATGATCGGCAGGTTCTGACGGCTCAGCACCAGCGCACAGGGACCGTCCGTCTGGCGCAGGGCGAAGCGCCACGCCAGCGCCGTCTCGTTGGCGTCGGCGGGGCGGACCGCGTTCACGTTCGGGGTGGCCCGCAGGTGCGCCAGCTGCTCGATCGGCTGGTGCGTGGGGCCGTCCTCGCCGAGCCCGATCGAGTCGTGCGTGTAGACCTGGATCACCGGCAGGTGCATGAGCGCCGCCAGGCGCACGCTGCCCTTCATGTAGTCCAGGAAGTTGAAGAACGTGGAGCCGAAGGCGCGCAGGCCGTGCAGGTTGAGCCCGTTCACCACCGCCCCCATGCCGTGCTCGCGCACGCCGTAGTGCACGTTGCGCCCCGAGTAGTCGTCGCGCGTGACCGAGCCCCCGCCGGCGATCTCGGTGTTGGTGGACGGCTCCAGGTCGGCTGAGCCGCTGACCAGGTGGGGCACCTGGGCCGCTGCCCACTGGATCACGGCCTCCGACGCCTTGCGGGTCGCGATCGGGTCGTCCCCGGGGTCGAAGCGCGGCAGCTCCGCGTCCCAGCCAGCCGGCAGCCCGCCGGACATCACCAGGTCAAGCAGCTCCGCCTGCTCGGGGTGAGCAGACCGGTAGGCCTCCAGGCGGCTCTCCCACTCCTCCTGCTCGCGGGCGCCCCGCTCGCCCACCTCGGCGAACACCTCCCGCACCTCGTCGGGCACCAGGAAGTGCGCGTCGGGGTCCCAGCCGTAGGCCTCCTTGGTCAGGCGCACCTCGTCCTCCCCGAGCGGCGACCCGTGAGCCTTCTGGGTGTCCTGCTTGTTCGGGGCCCCGTAGCCGATGTGCGTGCGCAGGATGATCAGCGACGGCTTGTCCTGGACCTCCTTGGCGGCGGCGATCGCCTCCTGCAGGCGCCCGAGCTCGATGTCCTCGCCCAGATCCTGCACGTGCCAGCCGTAGGCCTCGTAGCGCAAGCCCACGTTCTCGCTGAAGCCCATCGACGTGGGGCCGGCCAGCTGGATGTGGTTGTCGTCGTAGAAAGCGATCAGCCTGCCCAGCCCCAGGTGGCCCGCCAGGGAGCAGGCCTCGGAGGCCACGCCCTCCTGCATGTCGCCGTCACTGGCGATGGTGAACGTGTGGTGGTCCACGATCTCGTGGCCGTCACGGTTGAAGCGCGCCGCCAGCATCCGCTCGGCCAGCGCCAGGCCCACCGCGTTGGCGATCCCCTGGCCCAGCGGGCCGGTGGTGACCTCCACGCCGGGAGCGCCGTCGGCCTCGTACTCGGGATGGCCGGCGGTGGGGCTGCCGAGCTGGCGGAAGTTCTTCAGGTCGTCCAGGCTCACGCCGTAGCCCGCCAGGTGGAGCGACGAGTAGAGCAGCATGGAGGCGTGCCCGGCCGACAGCACGAAGCGGTCGCGGTCGAACCAGTCCGGGTTGGCCGGGTTGTGGCGCATCGTGCGCGCGTAGAGCTGGTAGGCCACGGGGGCGAGCGCCATCGGGGCACCCGGATGGCCCGAGTTGGCCTTCTGGACGCCGTCCATCGACAGCGTGCGGATGGTGTCGATGCAGAGCTTGTCGAGCTTCGCCGGCTCCGTGCTGGTGGTCATCTATCTCCTCGTTCGCTGGTCAGCTCAAGCCCCTCGGGGCGCAGTATCTCCGGTTAGCTCCAGCTCTTGCATGGCGAGCAGGCCCGCGCCGACCACGCCCGCCCCGGCCCCGCCCTTGGCAAGGCTGACCTCGGCTCGCTCCCAGAGCGCCGGCAGGGTGTGGCGGGAGGCCTCTTCGATCGCGGTGGCCAGGAACAGGTCGGCCGCCCGCGACAGGCCTCCGCCGATCACCACGTACTGGGGCTCGAAGGCGTTCACCACGCTGGCAATGCCCAGGCCGAGCCAGCGGCCGTGGCTCTCGAACAACCCGAGCGCCTCGGAGTCGCCGGCCTTGGCGATCTCGACGGCGTCGCGCCCCTTCACGCGGCCGTGCTCCGCCAGATGGCGCCCGAGGGCGCCGGCCGGGTTGGCCTTGGCCGCGGCGGTGGCTGCCAGCTCCAGCCCCGTGCCGCTGCACTTGAGCTCGAACGAGCCGGGGCGCGGAAAGCCGGGCTCCGAGGCGGCCAGCGTCTCCCGGCCATCGAGGATCACGTGCCCCAACTCGGCGCCGAGGCCGCTGTGCCCGCGCTCGATCCGGCGGTCGATGATGATCCCGCCGCCCACGCCCGTGCCCAGGGTGAGCATCACCAGGTGGTCGGCGGGCGGGTCGGGCACCAGCTGGGCCTCGGCCAGCGCGGCGCAGTTGGCGTCGTTGTCCACGAATACCGGGATGCCGAGCCTCCTGCCCAGCTCCTCCCTGAGGGGCACCCCTTCCAGCGGGATGTTCACGCTGGACAGCACGGTGCCGGTCTCGAACTCCACCTGAGACGGCACGCCGATGCCGGCCGCCTCCGCCGGCCCGGCGGCCTCGGTGACCTCCGCCACGGCCTGCTCGATGCCCAGCAGCAGCGCCTCGGAGTCGGCCAGGTCGGTGGGCCGCTCGAGCTCGTGCACGGGCTCGTTCCCGTCCACCAGCGCCACGGCCACCTTCGTGCCGCCCACGTCGATACCCAGCACCTTGCCCACGGGCCATTCTGTCCGCGTTACGCCGCCGGATGCAAGCCGGTCGGGTTACGAGGCCCTGACGGATGCTTGGACTTGAGCCGGGCGTTAGGAATCGGGGCCAGGATCTGGCGCGTGCGCCGCCCCGCGACCCGTGTTCCCAGCGCGGCCGCCCTGTGCCTGCTGGCAGCCGGCCTCGCGGTAGCCGCGGCGGTGCTCCTGGCCGGGCCGGGCCGGCGGGAGAGCCCTTCGGCGGCACAGCCCCGCAGCGCGGCGCCCCCCGCCGGGGCGCAGGGCCCGCGCCGGGCGGGCCCCCGAGAGCGCCCGGAGCGCGCGCCGAGGCGCGTACCACGACGCTCCGCGGCCGAGCGGGTGCGCTTTCGCGAGTCGCGGGCCCTGGGCATCCCGTCGGCCGGACGGCTCGTCCGCGGCGTGCGGCTGCCGGACCGCGGCCGGCACTTCACCACCTGGGACCCGGTGCTCAAGCAATCGCCCAACCGCGGCTGGCGCCGGTGGGGCACCGACGACCTGGTCCGCGTGGTGCTGAGCGTGGCCCGCCGCTATGCCGCGGCCGAGCCTGGCGCGCTGCCGATGCTCGTGGGCGACCTGAGTCGGCCGCGCGGCGGCGACTTCGGGATTCGCTGGGGCATCGTCGGGCACTCCACCCATCAGAACGGCCTGGACGTGGACGTGTACTACCCGCGCCGCGACGGGCGTCCCGGGGTGCCGCGCACGCCGGCGGCGGTGGACCGCCGCCGAGCCCAGCAGCTGGTGGACCTGTTCGTCGCGGCCGGGTCGGAGCGGGTGCTGGTGGGGCCGCGGGTCGGGCTTCGGGGGCCGGCGGGCGTGGTGGTGCCGTGGCCCAACCACGACAACCACCTCCACGCGCGGATCGCGAACCCCGGGGGCTAGGTCACTTAGGCGTCCGGGCCCGACGAGACGGTCTCGAAGGAGATCCCCGCCCGCTGTAGGCGGCCGGTGAGGGTCGCGCCCATGGCCTGGGCGGTGGTCACCTGTCCCGCCGTCTCGGGCAGATCGTCGTGGGCCAGGCAGAGCGCCGACTCCGCCAGCATCTTCGAGGTTTCGCCATACCCCGGGTCTCCCCCGGAGACCTCGGTGACCACTCGCCGGCCCCCGCCCTTGCCCACGAAGCGCACCCGGAACCAGCTCTTCGCGCGCTGCTCCGCGGACGGGCCGTCGCCGGAGTCCATCCTGCCCAGCAGCCAGTTGCGCGTGGGCGGGAGCTGGGCGAGCGCGAACAGGCCCGCCAGGCCTCCGGTTGCGCCGATGGCCACCGGCAGCCGCTTGACCGCCGCGAAGTGGCCGTAGGTGAAGTCGGGGCCGTAGCGCTCGAGCGCCCGCGCCGAGCGCAGGATCACCTGCGGGTCGATGGTGGGCATGGGCAGGGCCCAGGCGCCCACCTCGGACTCGCGATACGGGGGCTGCTTGCTACCGCGCACCCTCCGGTCGGCGGGCCGCGGCTCGGCGCGCTTGCGCGCTCCCGCCGCGCGGTTGGTGTCGCGCACGCGCGAGAAGGCCGTGATGGCGGAGTGGTACGTGCCCGCCGACGGGCGGCCCCCGGCGCTCACGAACCCACGCAGGTCGATGCCCACGTCCTCCGGCAGCTGCTCCACGGTGAACTGGGCGCCGAGGTCATGCGGGATCGAGTCGAACCCGCACGCGTGCACCAGCCGCGCGCCGGTCTCCGCCGCGCGAGCGTGGTGGCGCACGTACATGAGGTCCACGAACTCGGCTCCCCGGTCAGGTCGGCGTAGTCGGTGCCCGCCGCGGCGCAGGCGGCCACCAGCGGCTCGCCGTACCTGATGTACGGGCCCACGGTGCTCACGACCACACGTGCCGACTCGGCAAGCTCGCGCAGCGAGCCCTCGTCGGAGGAGTCGGCATGCAGCAGCGGGAGCTCGGCCCGGGCGGGGTCGGCCTGGGCCAGCCGCGAGCGCAGGGCCTCGAGCTTGGTGCGGTTGCGGCCGGCCAGCGCCAGCCGCGAGTCGGGCGGCGAGTTCGCCACCAGGTACTCCGCGGTCAGGCCGCCGGTGAAGCCGGTGGCGCCCAGCAGGACGACGTCGTGAGCGCGGTCGGAGGCCACGTGGGCAGCATATGCGGCGGTGGCGGCCCGGGTTCTCCGCCGCGCCGATCTGGTAGAACGCTCGCGGTGGACCGGCGAATGGCCAACCGCAACCTGCGCACCGGGCTGATCGCCGGGGCGCTGATCATGATCGTGTTCGCCGCGTCGTTCGTCGTGGGCTTCGTCTACTGATGGCCGACGAGCCGCGCAGCCCCGAGCACGTGTCGCCGCCCGGCGAGCCGATTCACCTTCCCGGGCCCTCGTACCTGCCGATCATCGTGGCGGCGGGCCTGACGCTGGCCCTCGTCGGCGTGGTGATCAACTGGGTCCTGTGCGGCATCGGCGTGGCCATCACCGTGGTGGCGATCGTGCGCTGGGTGGGCCAGACGCGCGACGAGATCGCCGACCTGCCGCTCGAGCACGAGCACTAGGGCGCGTCGTGCGCCGCGTCGCACCGTACCGCGCGGCCGCCGGAGCACCCAGGCATGGCGCCCGCCCCACCGCGTATCCGGGCGTAGGCTGAAGCGCAGCGGCAGACGCCCGGCGGCGCGGTGACGACCTGGCTGCGGCGCCGACCGGCGCCCGCTGGGTAGTGGCCAGGTGCTGCGACCCGAAGTGGTCTGCAGACGGCAGACGGGTCGCGTTCTCCCGGTTCCTCGGAGGCAACGTCCAGAGGAAGTCGCGATGAGCGCCGAGCCGGGTCCGCGGAGACCCGGCTCACGGACTCCCCGGCCCAGGAGTTCCCGGCCGCAGGCCCCGACGGCAGAGCGTGGCGCTGACCGGGTCGAGGTCGGAGGCTTTGGCGTGTCGCCAGAGCCGCCGACGGCAGCGCGGTGGCGCCCGCTGACCGGCGTCTCCCTCGAGCCCGCTTCACCAAGCCGCCGGCATCGGTCGAGGTCGAGCCGCCATCGGCCTCGTCGATGCGCCCGTACGCGGCGAACTCGGGCGTCGTTCGGATGGTGGCCGAGGTCAGCGGTCAGGCCAATGTCACCAGCACCGCAGGCAGCTGCCGCGATGATCCCGAGTCACTGGTCCCGGATCCACGAAGCTCGCCGTCACGCGGATGCCGGGCGCCGTCGCGTCAGACGTCGCGGCACGAGCGCGTCGATCGGCGAGGCGCGCGATGTCAGCTGGACCAGAGTCTCGCCGACGCGCTTCTCCGCAGGTCACCGACGGGCGCCGTCGCCGTCACGCCAACAGCGACGGGCGCGACGAGATCACCTCCTGACACGGGGCCGACGGCGAACGCGACCCGCCTCGCCACGGCGGGTGCAGCCTGCCGCCCGCCGTGCGCAGCTTGATGCTCTGTCGCGGTCAGGCCGAGCTCGAGCTGGAGCGGGCGACCACTCCGGGCTCGGCGCTCTACCAGCCGCCAGACCTCCCCTGCGCTTTGGGTGTCCATCGCCCCCAAAGCGCACGGATTAGTGGGATTCGCCCCCTGGGAGCGATCCCGGCCCGGCGCTCCTACCCCCCAGCCACCTCCCGGGGCATCTCCGACGTGGCGCCGTCCTGAACCCAGCAGCGCACGATGTCGCGCATGGAGAGGATTCCCACGAGGTCGCCGCCGTCGATGACCACGAGGTGGCGGAAGCCGCCCCGGACCATGGCCTCGGCAGCCCGTTCCAGCGACCATTCGGGGTTGGCGAAGGTGAGGTTGGCCGACAGGTGGTCGGACACCTTCTCGGCGCCGGGGTCCTGACCGCCGCCGAGCGAGTCGAGCACGTCGCGCTCGGTCAGGATCCCGGGCCCGGGCTGCTCGGGGTCGAGCACCACCGCGGCCCCCACGCCGCGCTCGGACATCGCCCGGGCGGCCTGGCTCAGCGTGTGGCCGGGCCCCACAGTAAGGACCACGCTGCTCATCCCGTCGCGAACCCGCATCCAGCCTCCTAGCTAAGTGACTTTCGGCGCAATCTTAATCGAGATGGAACGGCCAAAACATCCAATCAGGCCGGTAGCCCGTATCCCAGTCAGATGCTCCAGACTGCGAAGCGCCCAGCCACGGTGCACCGCCGCCGGACCCTGTTCGAGGAGGCCGCCGCGATCATCGAGGCGGAATACCCCTCCAAGCTCGCGTTGGACGACGTGGCCAGGCGGGTCGCTACCTCGCGCCGGCAGCTCCAGCGGGCCTTCGCCGAGTCCGGGACCACCAGCTTCCGCTCCTACCTCCATCACGTGCGCATGAACCGCGCCGCAGAGCTCCTGCGGGCGGGCCATGGGTCCGTGAACCAGGTGGCCTCCGCTGTCGGATACCGCCAGCCGGCTCAGTTCGCCAAGGCGTTCCGGCGCTACCACGGCGCCCTCCCTCGAGCTTCGCGGCGTCGCCCGCGAGCCGCTCGCGGCCTGACTGGCGCGGCCGCGCTGAGGGCCACGCCGCGCGCGCCAACCGTGCGCGCCCGTCGCCTGCGGCACATAGACTCGCGCGCCGTGACTCTGACCCGGGGCAGCTGCGCGCCTCCTGCGTAGACGACCACTCCTCGGGATGGCGCTGGTCAGCGTCGTCGCCTCGATCATCGGGATCGCCATCGCCCTGGCGATCGACTGGTTCCCCGAGCGGGCGTCGACCGCCTCGGACGACATCGACCTGCTCTACGACGTCCTGCTCATCGCCTCGGTCCCGATCTTCGTGCTGGTCATGACGGTCGCCATCTACACCGTGCTCGCTTTCGGGTGCCAGCCGGGCGACCTGAGCGACGGCGAGCCGATCCACGGCAACTCGAGGCTGGAGGTCATCTGGGTCACGATCCCGTTCATCATGGTCTCCGCGCTGGCCGTGTACGGGTGGATCGTGCTCGAGGACATCGAGGCGAAGAAGTCGGACCCGCTGGTCGTCAACGTGACCGGCCAGCAGTTCGCATGGAGCTTCGACTACCCGGCCGAGCGGGTGAAGTCCAACCAGCTGGTGCTACCGAAGAACCGCCCGGTCGAGTTCAGGATCAAGACCCGCGACGTGCTGCACGACTTCTGGGTCCCCGAGTTCAGGCTCAAGTCGGACGTCGTGCCGGGGCTCACCACCAAGATCCGGCTGACCCCGAGCCGCCTGGGCAGCTACGACGTGGTCTGCGCGGAGCTGTGCGGCATCGGCCACTCGACCATGCGCCAGACGGTGCAGGTGATCGAGCCACGCGCCTCTCGGCGTGGGTCGACGAGCGCAAGCAGAGCGCCGGTGACGGCGGCGCCGCGGCCGCGGGTGGCGACACCGCCGCGGCCGGCAAGCGGCTGTTCGAGGGCACCGGCTGCGGCGCGCTGCCACTCGCTCGACGACGCCGGCACCACCGCCGCGGTCGGCCCCGGGCTGGACGAGCTGGCCTCGGCGGCGGCCTCGCGGGGCAAGTCCGAGGCCAGTCGCCGGAGCAGTACGTGCGCCCGTCGATCGTCGCGCCCGGCGCGTTCGTGGTCCAGGGCTCTCCCCCGAGGGCGGATGCCCGCCAACTACGGCGACGACCTCTCTGCGGCGGAGATCGACGCCCTGGTGGAATACCTTCTCGGCGTGGCAGGAGGAGGTGACGCCAAGTGACCCTGTCCGCCCGCGTCTGGGCCCCGGGCTGGTACCGGGTGGCGGTCGGCATGATCGTCACCTCGGCGTGTCGATCGGCGGCGTGGCCGGGGCCGGGCGCTCGACGGCTACGGCCGGTCCTCCTGGACCGCCGAGGCCACCGTGGCCCTGATCACCATGCCGCTGGCCTTCCTGATCGGCGATCGGGTGCTTCGACTACTGGTTCCGCTGGGCCTCCGGCGCGCCAACCGTGCCGGAGGACCACTCCGGCCACGGCGCCCACTCGTGGAAGGACTACTTCCGGGTCAACACCGATCACAAGGTGATCGGCATCCAGTACATCGTCACGACCTTCTTCTTCTTCATCCTCGGCGGGCTCTCGGCCATGCTCATCCGCGCCGAGCTGGCCCAGCCGGGCACGCAGTTCGTGGACCCGAACACCTACAACGGCCTGTTCTCGGTGCACGCCTCGCTGATGATCTTCCTGTTCATCATCCCGGTGTTCGCCGGGATCGCGAACTACGTGATCCCGCTGATGATCGGCGCGCCGGACATGGCGTTCCCGCGGCTGAACGCGCTCTCGTTCTGGATGCTCCCGATGGCCGGCGCGATGATGGTGGCGAGCTTCTTCGTGGAGGGAGGCGCGTTCGCCACCGGCTGGACCGCCTACGCCCCGCTGTCGATCGAGACGCCGCTCGGGCAGCACTTCTTCACGATCGGCGTGCAGTTCGCCGGCGCCTCGTCGATCGCCACCGCGCTCAACTTCCTGGTGACCATCATCACGATGCGCGCGCCCGGCATGACCTTCTGGCGCATGCCGCTGCTCGTGTGGGCCAACTTCACCACCTCGCTGCTGGTGGTGATCGCCACGCCGTTCATCGCCGGCTCGCAGTTCTTCGTCCTGCTCGACCGCGCGCTCGGCACGAACTTCTTCGACCCGCCAACGGCGGCGACGTGCTGATGTACCAGCACGTCTTCTGGTTCTACTCGCACCCGGCGGTCTACATCATGATGCTGCCCGGGTTCGGGATCGTCTGCGAGGTCATCTCGACCCACGCGCGCAAGCCGATCTTCGGCTACCGGATGATGGCCTTCTCGCTGGTGGCCATCGTGATCCTCGGCTTCACCGTCTGGGCGCACCACATGTTCGTGTCGGGCATGGCCACCTGGCTGCGCGTGCCGATGATGATCACCACGATGCTCATCGCCGTGCCCACCGGCATCAAGATCTTCTCCTGGCTCGCGACGCTGTGGCGAGGGGCCATCCACCTGACCACGCCCATGCTGTTCGCGCTCGGCTTCATCACGATGTTCACCCTGGGCGGGATCAGCGGCATCATGCTCGGCGTCATCCCGATCGTGATCCACGTCTCCGACACGTACTTCGTGGTCGCCCACATCCACTACGTGCTGTTCGGCGGGTCGGTGTTCACGATCTTCGCCGGCATCTACCACTGGTTCCCGAAGATGACGGGCCGGATGTACGACGAGACGCTGGGCAAGCTGCACTTCTGGCTCTCGTTCGTGTTCTTCAACCTCACCTTCGGGCCGATGCACCTGGTGGGCGTCGACGGCATGCCGCGGCGCGTGGCCGACTACGCGGAGGAGTTCGCCACGCTCAACGCGTTCATCTCGGTGTCGAGCTTCGCGTTCGGCCTCTCGTTCTTCGTCTTCCTCTACAACATGGTCGCCTGGTGGCGCTACGGCCCCAAGGCCGCGGCCAACCCGTGGCGCGCGCACTCGCTCGAGTGGCAGGTGGACTCGCCGGCGCCGATCTTCAACTTCGACCAGATCCCCACCGTGGTCGGCGGGCCCTACGAGTACGGCGTGCCGGGCGCGGTCCACGGGGTGATGGCGACGCCAGGCACCGGCCCGCCGGCCCCCGAGCGCGAGCGGGTGGGCGCCGAGTGACCGACGAGCGGCCCCGGCGCATCCTCGTGGTCGCCAACGAGACGGTCGGTGGGCAGCGCCCTGATCGAGGCCGTCAAGGACCACGCCGACGGCGCGGCGCGGCGTCCGTGCACGTGATCTGCCCGCGCAACCAGCCGCGGCACGGCAACGTGATCTACGAGGACTCGGTGGACGAGGCGGTCGGCAACCGCCTGCGCATCACGCTCGCCGCGCTGCGCGACGCGGGCCTCGAGGCGGTCGGCGAGCTCGGCGACCCCGACCCCTACTCGGCGACCATGGACGCGGTCGGACTTCCACGACCCCGACGAGATCGTGATCTCCACCCACCCGGGGCCGCGCTCGGGCTGGCTGCGCCGCGACCTGATCGACCGCGTGCGCGAGGACAGCCCGCGGCCCGTGGAGCACGTGGTGGTGGACCTCGACGCCGACCGTGGACGACGTGGTCCACGTGCTGGTGGTCGCCAACCAGACGATGGCCGGCGGCCCGCTGATCGGCCCTCAAGGAGAAGGCCGCCGAGGGCCGGCACCGCTTCGTCGTGGTCGCCCCGTTGACGACGGCGCCGAGGCGCGAGCGAGCGCGTCGCGCACACGCTCGAGGTGCTCGCGCGGCGAGGGCCTCGAGGCCATCGGCCAGGTCGCGGACGCCGAACCCCTACACGCGGTCCAGAACGCGCTCGACTACTACACGGTGGACGAGATCGTGGTCTCCACCTTCCCGGAGGCGCGCTCGGGCTGGCTGCGGCGCGACCTCGTCGGCCGCGTGAAGGCGAGCACCAGCAAGCCGGTCGAGCACGTGGTCTCCGACGGCGACGGCGAGCTTCGGGAGGCGAGGCCTAGTGGAATCCGCCTCCGTCGCGCTCGGCCACGCCGAGGGCGCCCACGACGACCACCACGGCCCGCCCGAGTCCAACCGCTCCTCGCGCGATCGAGCCCGCCTTCCTCGGGATGCTGCTCTTCATCATCTCGGAGATCATGCTGTTCGGGGCCTTCTTCACGGCCTACTTCTTCGTCCGGGTGGTGGGCGACAACCCGTTCCCGGCCAACGGCGAGCGAGCTCCCGGTGGCGGTGGCCGGCGTGAACACCGCCATCCTCGTCTCCTCGTCGTTCACCATGCACTGGGCGCTGGAGGGGGCCCGCAACGAGAACCGCCGCGCCCTGCGCGCGGGCCTGATGGCCACGCTGCTCCTCGGCGTGACGTTCCTGACCATCCAGATCAACGAGTACGTGTTCATCGGCTTCTCCCCGGCCGACCACGCCCAGGGCTCGATCTTCTACGGGCTGACCGGCCTGCACGGCGCGCACGTCTTCGTCGGGCTGACCCTGCTGCTGTTCGCCACCATCAGGGCCTATCGCGGCCACTTCACGGCCAAGGAGCACCGCGGCGTCGAGGTGCCGGGCATCTACTGGCACTTCGTCGACGTCATGTGGATCATCGTCTACACGTCGATCTACATCCTGTGAGCCGGCCGGCGGGCGCTTGATCAACCCCCTGCGTTCGGAGCACGAGGCGTTTCGCTTCCTCATCTGGGTGGCCGTGATCGTCGGCGTGGTGGTGGCCGTGGTCCTCGTCCTCCGGGCGCTCTGAGCCCCGCGGCGGCCGGCGACCTCGCCGTGGCCGAGCGCGCCGCCCGCGCGGCCGGCGAGCTGCTGCTCGAGCGCTTCGGAGGCCCCGCCCGCGGAGTCGAGCGAAAGTCCTCGCGCACGGACATGGCCTCGGACGCCGACCGCGAGGCGGAGCGGCGATCGAAGCCATCCTCGCCGAGGAGCGGCCGGACGACGGCCTGCTGGCGAGGAGTCCGTGCGCAGCGACGCGGCGAGCGGGCGGCGGTGGGTGGTCGACCCGCTGGACGGCACCACGAACTACCTCTATGGGCTGCCCTCGTGGGCGGTGAGCGTTGCGCTCGAGGACGCGGACGGCGGAGTCCTGGGCGTGGTGCTCAACCCGGTGGCCGGCGAGCTGTTCAGCGCCGTCCGCGGCGAAGGCGCCCGTCTCAACGGCGAGCCGATCGAGGTCAGCGGCTGCGACCGCCTGGAGACCGCGCTGGTGGCCACCGGCTTCGGCTACCAGGCCGAGCGCCGGGAGCGCCAGGCCCAGCTGCTCGTAACGGCGCTCCCCCGGCTGCGCGACATCCGCCGTGCCGGCGCGGCCGCCCTGGACCTGTGCGCGGTCGCCTGCGGCCGCGTGGACGGCTACTTCGAGCGCGGCCTGGCGCCGTGGGACTGGGCGGCCGGGAGCGTCGTCGCGCGTGAGGCGGGAGCCGAGGTGCGCCCGCTGCCGGGGGAGCCGGCCGGGCTGGTGGCAGCCTCGCCGGGGATCGCGGAGGGCTTGGCCGAGCTGGTCGCCTAGCGGGCCGCGCCGGGCCCTACTCGACGGTGAGCTCGCCCTTCATGCCGCCGGCCTCGTGGCCGGGCACGGTGCACACGTAGACGTACTTGCCCTTCTTCACGTCGGCCGAGAACTCCGACGTGCCAGCCCTGGCCCACGACCTTGCCCTCCTCGATGAGGTCCCGCCCGGGCCTTCGAGGGCGATGTTGTGCTGCACCGACGACTCGTTGCCCATGCGGAAGTCCAGCGCGCCGGCCGGGCCCGTGGCGCGGGTGGAGGCGAACGCCAGGGCGCCGGTGGGATCCGCGTCGATGGTCAGCACGTTGCCCTTGGCCGCGATGGGCTTGTTGGACGTCTTGGGCTGACCCGCGCGCGCCAGAGCGCCCGTGTCCTTGCCACTGCGGCCGGCCACCAGCGCCACGTAGGCGGCCACGTCGCGGGCGTCGTCGCCGGAAACCAGGTTCGCCGGCATGCTGCTGCTCTTGCGGGGGGCCCCGATCTGGCGCAGCACCACGCCCTCGACGGTCTTCTCGCCCAGGCCGTCCCTGCGAGCGGGCCCGAAGGCCTCATCCAGGTTCGGGCCCTGCACGCCCTTCGTGCCGGCCCGGTTCAGGACGTGGCAGGAGCCGCAGGTGCCCTTGCCCACGTAGAGCTCCTTGCCGTTGGCCAGGTCGGGCGCGTCCTCGCGGCCGCAGCCGGCGCCGGCCACCAGCAACGCGCCGGCCGCAAGCAGCGCGGCGGTCTTGGCGGGACGTCTCACGGCGCGGAAGAATATCCGCTCGGCCAGCGCGAAGCGCGCCCTCACGCGCCAGGCTCGGGCAGCTCGTCGAGCCGGCCCTGTGCAGCCGTGATCACGCCCTCGGCGACCGCCTCCCAACCGAACCGGCGATGGGCCACCGCCGCCAGGTCCGCCGCCGCCTCGGCGCGGGTCTCCGGCGCCAGCGTGAGCCAGCGCGTGAGCTTGGCGGCGATCTCCTCCACGGCGCCGGGCCCGCGCTGGAAGTGCAGCAGCGGCCTGAGGTCTTCTGGCAGCGCGTCGGCGACCTTGGCGGTGACCTCGGCCAGCCCGGAGTGGGACGCCGAGAGCGGCAGCTCGCCGCACGCCGCCGCCTCGGCGGCCACCATGCCGAATGCCTCCGGGAACGTGCTGGGCACCACCTGCGCCTCACACGCGGGCAACAGCCACGGAAGGTCCGAGTACTCCAGGCGGCCGGTGAAGACGATCCGTCCCGCGGCCTCCCGCCCGGCGGCCAGGTAGTCGTCGCGCCGGGGGCCGGACAGGCCGTCGAGGAAGGCCGCCAGGTAGGTCAGCTCCCCCGCGGGCCCTCCCTCGAGCGCGCGGCCCTGCGACGCGATCTCGCGCAGGGCTTCCAGGTCACCGCGCGCTAAGGCCTCGACCATCGCTCCAAGCCCGTCGCGGAAGGTCCCGAACCCGACGATGCACAGCCGTGCCTGCGGTACCTCGGCCACCACCAGCGGCCAGGCAGCCAGCAGCAGGTCGACTCCCTTCGAGACGATCAGCTTGCCCACGTAGCTGATCAGCCGGTCGCGCGCGGGATCGAGCTCGCGCAGCGCCTGCGCCGCCCCGGGCTCGCCGCCCCAGGCCGCAGCGTCGCCGGACTCCAGGCGGTCGGCCAGCGCGTCCAGCCGCTCGGCCGCATCGGCGGGCGGGCGCGGGTGGAATTCGTGCACGTCCACGCCGGGCGGGCCCAGGCGGGTGCGCGCGCGGGAGCTCAGGGTCGTCCATGACCTCCCACAGGCTCTCGGCCGTGTGGAGCGACCCCACGAGCACAGCGGCGGCGCCGCGCAGCCCCTCGCCGCATAGGGCAGGAAGCGGTCGCGCTGGGGACGGACCGTGTACTCCAGCGCGCTTCCGTGCACCTTGACCGCGTACGGCACCCGGCCGCGCAGGGCGCGCGACAGGATCACCGGGCTCATCACCACGTGGTTGGCCAGCGCCACGTCCGGCGAGTAGCGCTCCACCACCTCCTCCACCGCCACTATGTTCGCCTCGATGTAGCTGTCGAGCGCCGTCGTCGCTGAGCTCGGAGTAGGGCACCGCCTCGAAGCCGGCGTACTCGTCGGCCACGTAGACCGGCAGCACCCGGCCGATGTCGGGGTTGTGCACGTGGACCGTGTCAGGCAGGCCCAGGGAGGCCGCGTCGCGCTCCTGGCACACCATGTGCACTTCGTGTCCGAGGGCCGCCAGCGCGCGGCAGAGGCTCAGGTTGTAGATGTTGCTGCCGGTGCCGCGCAGCAGGTAGCCGTGGAGGATCAGGACGCGCATGGCGGTTGGTAGATTGCCGGATCGTGAGTCTCCGGCAGAAATATCGGCTGCGCGCGCGCTCGGACCGAGAGGTCATACGCGAGATCGACCCGGGCGCCACCTACGTCGACAAGGAGAGCGGCGAGGCCTTCGAGGTCGTCGGCAAGCTCACCCCGCTGGCCCCATCTCCGAGCGACCTGCCCTACGCCGTGGAGAACCTCAGGCTCTGCGGCTGCTCGCTCGAGCAGCTCGTGCAGAAGGACCTGAACGACTGCCCGCACTGCGCCCGGCGCCTCCCCGCCCTAGAGGAATAGGCCCATGCGGATCGCGACGATCGCGCTCGCGTGCGGGCTGCTGGCGCTCGCCCCCGGCTGCGGTGGAGACGACGAGGAGGAGCCGGTCAAGGCCCCGACCCTCACCGTCCCCGGTGAGCGTGAGCCGGACACCACCGAGCGCCAGGAGACCGCCACCACCGAGACCGACACCGCCCCGGCCCAGCCCGAGTCGGGCGGCCAGCCCGCTCCCGAGCCCCAGCCCGAGGACTCGCCGCAGAACGACATCCCTCCCCCGGCCGGCTCTCCGGCGGAGCGATTCGAGCAGTTCTGCGAAGAGAACCCGGCGCCTGCGGCTAGCCGGCTGCAAACCGGCGCAGGTGCCGCGTCCTCGGTCGCTCGCCTGCTGGTGCAGGCTTCGCTCCCTGCGTCCTCGCCCCGCTTGGTTTCGCCGGCCTTGTGGCAGCTCAGGCCCGCCGCGGCACCCTCGCCGGGGCGCCGGGCGAGCGCACCCGTGCGGGCAGGGTGTCGGGCAGCGGCGGTGCGTGGCGGCGGCGCGTGGGTCCCGAGGCGGGCGGTGGCCGTCGCGGGCGCGAGTGCCGGGCGCGACCCTGCCGAGCGGTAGGCGCAGGCCGCCGCCGCCAGGGCCACGGCGCGGTCCCGAAGGGCCGCGGCTGCCGCCACCTCCACCGCCGCTCTCGTCGTCGGGCGGCTCCTGGCGATCGTCACGCAGGCGGAAGAACCAGACCAGCCACAGCACCAGCAGGCCCACGTCGAACACTCTGAAGCCGACCATGAAGATCCAGCCCTCGGTGCTCACACCGCCATGCTACCCCGGCGGCGGGGGCTGTAGCAGGGGTGTCGCGCCAGGCTCGGGGACGGGCCAAGGCGGGCGCGTCCCCGCGACTCAGTTCGAGCGGCTGGTGCGCCTGGTCGGGCGCGGGTCCGGCACGTAGGTGGCCGTGTAGTACGGGCGCTCCCTGAAGTACGTGCACCCGAACACCTTGACCGTGAGCCGCTTGGTCTGGGCCGCCTGCTGGTCGACGTTGCGTGCAGTTGCGCCGCCGCGATGAGCGCCACCAGGTGTCGCGCTGCAGGCCCACGGTGAGCACCGGCGCCCAGGTGGGCACGGTGAGCCCGACGATGTTCTTGGCGGCCACGTCGATGGGCTTGCTGAGCACGAAGGTCGGCGAGGACCCGAAGTAGTTGCTCACTCGCACGGCGGGACTCTGCGCCAGCAGCCGGTACGTGCGGCGCTTGCTGCGGCGAGTGCCCTGACGCAGGACCGAGAGCTGAACCTGGGGCTGGTCGCCGAAGCGATCCTCGAAGAACTGGGTCTGCTCGGCGTTGGGAGTGCCCAACTTGACGGTGAAGGCCACGATCTTGCCGGCGCGCGGGATCAGGTAGGGGTTGCGCGCGCTCACCCCGCGGCCCACGTAGCCGGTCACGCGCGTCAGCGCCGTGCACGTTTCGGGGCAGCTGATCTTGGCCGTGGGGATCGTCGAGCCGAGCTCGATTACGCGCGCCGAGGCCGCCTGCGGAAGCGCCAGCGCGCAGAGAGCGATCAGGACGATGAGTGCTTTCGGCTTCATATCTGGGTTACGAACACGCCGCCCGGGCAAAGTTTCGCCATCGGCGCGCACGCCCCTCCTACTTGTACCGATAGGTGATCCGGCCGCGATCGAGGTCGTAGGGCGAGAGCTCGATCTTCACTCGGTCGCCCGGCAGGATCCGGATGTAGTGGCGGCGCATCTTGCCGGAGATGTGGCCGAGGACCTCGTGGTCGTTGTCGAGCTTGACCTTGAACATGGTGTTCGGGAGGGCCTCGAGGATCTCGCCCTCCATCTCGATCTTCTCTTCCTTGGCCATGGGCGCCGCTAGATCTTGCGGACGTTCACCGCCTTGGGCCCCTTGTCGCCGGCCTCTTCCTCGTACTCGACCTTCGAGTTCTCGGGCAGGGTCTTGAAGCCGTCGCCGTCGATCCCGGAGAAGTGCACGAACAGGTCGCGGTCACCCTCGTCCGGGGTGATGAAGCCGAAGCCCTTCTCGTCGTTGAACCACTTGACCGTTCCGGTCGGCATCTCGCCACGCACCTCTCATCGTCTACGCGCGCACCGGCCCCCTCGCCGGGCGCAGCGCAACGGACGCTAGCAGTCAGCGTCCCTCGAACGTGGCCCTGCCGGGCCCGTCGGAGAGGAACTTGTCCACCGCGCCACGCAGGTCCTCGGTCTCGAACAGGGGCGCGGCGAACTCCGCCGTGCGGGCGTCGGCGCCGCGGGTGCCCTCGTCGGTCTGCGCCCGGATGATCCGCTTGGTCGCGGCGTTGGCCACCGTCGGCCCGGCCGCCAGGCGATGCCCGAACCGCAGCGCCTTCTCGGCCAGGTCGGCGTCCGGCAGCACCCGGTTCACCACGTTCCAGCGACTCCAATCGTGGCGGCCGGGTAGAGGCCGCCGGTCATGACCAGCTCGCGCGCCCGCGCCGGGCCGGCGCGCTCGGCCACCCGCTGGGTGCCGCCCATGAGCGGAGTCAGGCCCACCACGATCTCCACCAGGCCGAACTGCGCCGACTCGGAGGCCCAGATCATGTCGCAGGCCAGCGACAGCTCGAAGCCGGCGGTGAGGCAGAGGCCGTGCACCACGGCGAGCGTGGGGAACGGAAGGTCCTCAACGCTGTGCGCGAGGGACAGCAGCTCGGCCACGAACTCCGCCCCTGCGCCTCCGACAGGCCCTGGAAGACCTTAACGTCGGCGCCGCCCGAGAACACGTCGCCCTCTGCGCGCACGATCAGCGCGCGCGGCGAGTCGGACGCCGCCGCGCCGAGTGCCGCCCGCACGGCCAGGATCAGATCGCGGTCGTAGAGGTTGAGCGGCGGGTGATCGATGGTGACGATCCCGAGCCCGTCATCGCGCTCGTAGCGCGCGCCGGCGCTCATCCGCGCAGCTCCCCGGCCACCGCCGCCAGCTCGTCGGGCCCCACCTCGAGTGGGGCGCCGGGCAGGCGCAGCGGGTCGTCCGCGTAGCGCGGGATCACGTGCACGTGGAAGTGGAACACCGTCTGCCATGCCGCCGGCTCGCACGAGTTCAGGAGGTTCACGCCGTCGGCGCCGAGGCGGTCGCGCACGCGCAGCGGCGAGCCGTTGGGCCGCCCGCGCCGTGTGGGCCAGGTCGTCGCCGCCGATCTCGTAGAGGTTGCGGGAGTGCCGCCGCGGGATCACCAGCGCGTGGCCCCTGGTCCACGGGTTGATGTCCATGAACGAGACGGTGTGCTCGTCCTCGTCCACCTGCTCCGTGGGCAGCTCGCCCGCGACGATCTTGCAGAAGATGCAGTCGTCCTCGGGCACGGCGGGATACCCTACAGCGCCGCCGTGGCCCCCCTGCTGGACGAGAGAGAGCTTCGCGACCGGGTCGAGCGCCTGGCTGCCATCGACCGCCCCTCGGCCTCCGCCGGGGAGGCGGAGGCCGCCGAGCTGATCGCGGCCGAGCTCCGCGGCGCCGGTGCGCGGGTGCGGGTCGAGGAGGAGGACGCACACGGCACGTACTGGTGGCCGGTGGGCATCCTCACCGCCGCCGCGGGCCTGGCCGGCGCCTTTCTGGGACGGGTCGCCGGGGTGGCGGGGGGCCTGCTCGCGGCGGCGGCCATGACCGACGACATCACCGGCGGGCGTCAGTGGTTTCGGCGCACCCTGCTGCCATCGCGAACCACCACCAACGTCGTGGCCGAGCTGGGCCCCGAGGACGCCGAGCGCACGCTGGTGGTGGTGTCCCACCACGACGCCGCCCACTCGGGCCTGGTGTTCCATCCCGAGTTGGCGCGGGCCCCGCTGCGCCGCTTCCCGAAGATCCTCGACGGGGCCGACACCACCCCGGGGACCATGTGGGGCGCGGTCGGCGGTCCGCTGGCGGTGGCCGTCGGCTCCCTGCTTGGGATCAACGCGCTGCGCCGCGTCGGGGTCTTCCTCTGTGCGGGCTACACGGCCGCGATGGCGGACATCGGCTCGCGCGCGGTGGTCCCGGGCGCCAACGACAACCTGACCGGCGTCGCGGTGCTGCTGTCGCTGGCGCGGGCGCTGCGCGACGACGGGCCGCCGGAGGGGCTGCGGGTGATCCTGCTGTCGACGGGCTCCGAGGAGTCGTTCATGGAGGGCATGCAGGCGTTCGGGCGCCGCCACTTCGCGGACCTCCCCACGGACACCACCCGCTTCGTGTGCGTGGACACGGTGGGCTCGCCCCACCTGCTGACGCTCGAGGGCGAGGGCATGGTGTGGATGAACGAGTACCCCAAGGACTTCCTGGCCGAGGTGAAGGACCACGCGAACGAGCTCGGCATCTTCATCTGGCCCAACCTGCGCCTGCGCAACGCCACCGACGGCCTGATCGCGCTGCGCGCCGGCTACCCGACCGTGACCTTCGGCTCGGTCGACGAGTTCAAGATCCCCGACCGACTACCACTGGCCGACCGACACCGCCGACCGCGTGAACTACGGGACGGTGGCCGACTGCGCGCGGCTGCTGCACCGGCTGATCGCAGCCGGTGGGAACGGACGGCGACCGCCGCCGCGGCCTGCTGCGCGGCGCGGCGCGGTCGCTGCGACGGCCAGGCGCGGCGCGCGGCCGAGCGCCGTGCCGAGCCGGCAGGCCGGCGGCGCGAGCGCTCCGCTGCGCGGCGGCTGTCGGCGACCATCGCTTCCAGCGCTTCGAGTGTTAGACGCGAGTCCATGCGCGCATGCTCGCGCCGCGACGGGCCCTTCACAGTGGTGTTGGTCACACAGTCGTGGTGCGGCCACCCGCACCGGCCCCGGGCCGGCTCAGAGCCAGCCGGCGCGCCTGAAGTAGCGGTAGAGGCCGGCGCAGAGCAGCACCATCACGCCGACGATCAGCGGGTAGCCATAGCGCCAGGTCAGCTCCGGCATGTGCTCGAAGTTCATGCCGTACACGCCGGCGAGCATCGTGGGCACCGCGAGGATGGCCACCACGGCCGAGATCTTGCGCACGTCCTCGTTCTGAGCTGCACGCTGACCTGGGTGAGGTTGGCGGCCAGCACGCTCGTGAGCAGCTCGCGGAAGCCCTCGAGCTGCTCCTCCACCCGCACCAGGTGGTCGTTGACGTCGCGGAAGTACTCCCTGACCTCGGGGTGCACCAGTCGTAGCGGCCGGCCGCGAGGCGGTTCACGGGGTCCACCAGCGGCTGGGCGGCGCGGTGGAACTCGAGCACCTCGCGCTTGAGCTTGTAGATGCGCTCCGCGGGGCTTCGGCGGTCGGCCGAGAACACGTCGGTCTCGACCTCCTCGATGTCGGCGCGCAGGCCCTCGATGGCCGGCACGTAGTCGTCGACGACGCGGTCGACGATCGCGTGCAGGACCGCTCCCGGCCCACGGCGCAGGTGCTCCGGGTCGGACTCGATCTGCTCGCGGACGCCCGGAGGTCTGTGGCCTGCCCGTGGCGCACGGTCACGATGAAGTCCTCGCCGATGAAGACCAGGATCTCGCCGAACTCGACCACCTCGCCGCGTCCACGTAGCGCGCCGTCTTGAGCACCACGAACACGGTCTCGCCGTACACCTCGAGCTTGGGCCGCTGGTGGGCGTGGATGGCGTCCTCGACCGCCAGCTCGTGCAGGTCGAACTCGCGGGTCACGGACTCGAACTCCTCCCGGCTGGGCTCGTAGAGGCCGATCCACACGAACGCGTCCGTGTCACGACAGGCCGCGAGGGCGTCGCGATAGTCCAGCTCGCCGTCGCGGCGCGCCCCGGCCTCGTACACGGCGCAGTCGACGATCATCCCCGGCGATTCTGGCGCAACCGGCGGGCGTAATCCACGGCCTGGTCGCGGGCCGACACCTCGCCCGCGTAGGTGGCCGCCTCCAGCTCCGCGAGCAATCCACCGAGCTCGGGCCCGGGTTCGATGCCCAGCTCGCGCGCCAGGTCGTCGCCCCTGACCGGCGTCCGCGGCGGCCCCTCCGCGCGCCAGCGCAGCGCGGGCACCATGACCTCCCGGGCGAGCTCCAGGTGGGCCTCGATCCACGGCTCCTGCCCGGCGCCGCGGGTGGCCAGCCGGTCGGCGCAGGACAGCACGGTGACCTCCACCTCGACCGGCTCGCAGCGGCGCAGGTAGGCGTGCAGGCCGCGGCGGTCGAGCGGGCGGTCGTGCACCTTAAAGCCCAGCGTCAGGTGCTCGCGCGTGAGCTTGCCGACGTAGGCCCGCAGCCGCTCGCTGGTGCGCAGGCGGCTGAAGATCGCGCCCACCATCTCCTCGCCCGCGGCGTCGTGGCCGATGAAGGTCACGCGGCCGTCGGCACGCCGGCCGCGGGTGGCCGGCTTGGCCACGTCGTGGAAGAGCGCTCCCAGCCGCAGTGCCTGCCCGCGAGTCATCTCGTCCGCCAGCGGCGCTGCCAGCACGGTGCGCACCTCGGCCGCCGGCCCGGCCCCGAAGACCGCGTCCAGGTCCTCCTCGAGGGCCATCAGGCGGCGCAGGACCTCGAACGTGTGATCGAGCACGTCGAGGTGGTGGAAGTGGCTCTGCTCGACACCCTCGAGGGCAGCGAGCTCCGGCAGGATCGCCTCGAGCACGCCCACCCGCGCGGCCAGCTCCAGCCCGGCCAGCGCGCCCCTGGACACGATCAGGCGGCGCAGCTCGGCGAACACCCGCTCGGCCGACGGCTCGGACAGCCGTGGAGCCGCGGCCACCGTCAGCCGCTCGGTCTCGGGATCCGGCGCCATGCCCAGCTCGGCGGCCAGGCGCACCAGCCGCAGCGGGCGCAGCGGGTCGTGCTCGTAGGCCCGGGCGCCGAGCACCCTGAGCACTCCGGCCCCGGCATCCGCGCGGCCGCCGTGGGGATCCAGCACCTCGCCGCCGCCCAGCGGCACCGCCATGGCGTTCACCGTGAAGTCGCGCAGCGAGAGGTCCTCCTCGATGCCCGCTCCCTGCAGGGGCGACACGTCGCACGTGAAGCGCCGCCGGCGATCCAGGACCCGCCACGCCCCGAACTCCTCCGACAGCGGGAACACCGGGCCGCCAACCGCCGTGCCGACCGCTCGGGCCGCGCTCTGCGGGTCGCCGTGCCACGGCCACGTCCACATCCACCAGCGGCCTCTCCAGCAGTGCGTCGCGCACCACCCCGCCCACGAGCCACGCGGGCGAGCCGCCCGCCAGCGCCGCGCTCACGGCGCGCACGCTCTCGGCCCGGTCGAGTGCCTCGATCACGGCTCGTGCAGGCGCGGCACCCGGGCCGTGAGGCCGCAGGTGACCTCGTAGTTGATCGTGCCCAGGCGCCTTGCCACCTCCTCGCAGAGGATGCGCTCTTCACCCTGCGATCCGATCAGCACGGCCGGGTCGCCCACCGCCACGTCGGTCGCGGGCCCGAGGTCCACGGTCACGTTGTCCATGCTCACCGTGCCCACCAGCGGCCGGCGCTCGCCACCCACCAGCACGTCGCAGTCGTTGGTCAGCGCGCGCCGCCAGCCATCGCCGTAGCCGATCGGCAGGGTGGCCACCCAGGTGGGCTCGGTCGCCCGCCAGCGCCGCCCGTAGCCCGCGCTGTCCCCGGGCTCGAACCGCTTGACCGCCGCCACGTAGCTCTCCAGTGCCAGCGCCGGCTCCAGGCCCTGGTCCGACGGGTCGGCCTGGAACGGGTCCAGGCCGTAGATGGCCACGCCGCAGCGAACCATGTCCAGATGGGCGGCGGCGTCGCGAAGCGTGGCCGCGCTGTTGGCGGCGTGCAGCAGCCCGGGCGGCACCGCCACCGAGGCCGCGAAGTCGCGGAAGCGGGCCAGCTGGGCGCCGAAGTGGTCGTCCCCGAGCTCGTCGGCGGTGGCGAAGTGCGTCATCAGGCCCGCCAGCTCCATCCGCTCGTCGCCGGCGGCCGCGGCCGCCAGCTCGCCCGCCAGGGCAGCGTCGGTGGTGCCCAGCCGGCCCATGCCGCTGTCGAGCTTCACGTGCACGCGGACCGGCCGGGTGGGAGCGCGAGCGGAAAGCGCGCGCAGGAACTCGGCGTCCCAGGCCACCACGTCGGCCTCCGCGGCCAGCGCCACGTCCACCTCGCCGCGGGTGAGCGCTCCCATCACAAGGATCCGCGCGCGGACGCCCCCGGCCCGCAGGCTCGCGGCCTCGGTCGCGGTGGCCACCGCCAGCCAGTCGGCGCCGCCCGCCAGCGCCGCCCGCGCGGACTCGAGCGCCCCATGCCCGTAGCCGTCGGCCTTGACCACCGCGCACAGCCGCGCGCCGCCCTCCAGCCGGGAGCGAAGGTGGGCGCAGTTGCGCTCGATGGCGCCGTCGCGGATGCGCGCGCGGACACGCTCCTGCATGGCCGGTCGTCCTAGGAGACGAGGGCGCCGAGCAGGTCCACGCGCGTGACCATTCCCACCAGCCGGCCGTGCTCGACGACGGGCAGGCGGTTGTGGCCCTTCTCGTGCACCAGCCGCGCGGCGTCCTCGATCGAGGTGTCCGGTGAGACCGTGGTGGGGTCCGCGGTCATCATGTCCGCGGCGTTGGAGGCGAAGGCCTTGCGCAGCCGGCTCTCGAACTTGCGCAGCGGCTCGATGAACACCGTGCCGCCGAAGATGTTCACGTAGTGGGGCAGGTGGAGGTCGCCGTCGTCGTCGGGCAGCACCAGGTCGGCCTCGGTCACGATGCCCACCAGCCTGCCGCCGTCGTTGACCACCGCCACGCCCGGCAGCCCGTGGTCGCGCAGCAGGGCGATCACGGCCTCCACGTCGGTGTCGGGAGCCACCGTGACGGGGTCGGTGTCCATGATCTCGGAGACTTTGTCGGCCACGCCGGGCACGATATTCGGTGGGAGGGTCAGCCCGTGCGCAGCCCGTCCGGCAGCGCCTCGATCACGTCGCCGGCGACGGTGTGATCCGCTCCGTGGCGCTCGGCGGCGGCCTGTCCCGCGCGCACGTGGGCCAGCACCCCCAGGGCGGCGGCCTCGAAGGCGTCGAGGCCCTTGGCCAGCAGCGCCCCGATCACGCCCGACAGCACGTCCCCGGTGCCGGCCGTGGCCAGCGCCGGCGTGGCGCCCGGGCTGATGGCCACCGGCCCGCCGGGCGCCGCGACGATCGTGTCGTCGCCCTTGAGCACCACCACGGCGCCGCTACTGCTCGGCGGCCTGGCGGGCGCTCTGCGAGCCTGGCGGCGTCGATCTCCTTCGAGTCCCGCTCGAGCAGGCGCCCCAGCTCCCCGGAGTGCGGGGTGAGCACGGTCGGCGCCGCGCGCCCGCGCAGGGACTCGAGCGCGCCGGCGTGCGCGTTCAGGCCGTCGGCGTCCACCAGCAGCGGCACCTCCACGCGCTGGGCCAGGTCGAGTGCGAACCGGCGAGCGCCGTCCGTGCGGCCCAACCCTGGCCCCAGCACCACGGCCCCGGCCCGCTCCGCCATCTCGAGCACCTCGTCCACGCCGTCGGGCACGTGCATGCCGTCGGGGCTCTCCGGCAGCGCCCGCGTCATGGCCTCCAGCAGCCGCAGCGACAGCGCCAGCTCCGCCGACTCGGGCACCGCCACCTGCACGTAGCCCGCCCCCGCGCGCTGGGCGGCCAGCGCGGCCATGGCCGGCGCCCCGGTCAGCCCGCGCCCGCCCCCGGCCACCACCACGGTCCCGGAGGTGAACTTGGACCCCTGGCGGGTGCGATGGGGATAGAGCTCCAGCACCCGGTCGGAGATCAGCCCGGCCGCGGCGGGCTCCGGGGCACCGCGGGGCACGCCGATCTCCACCACCTCCACCGCGCCGGCGCAGAGCGCACCCGGGAGCACGTGCAGCCCCACCTTGGAGCCGTGGAAGGTGGCCGTGGCATCCGCGCGCACGGCGGCACCGGCGACCTGGCCCGAGCTTGCGTCCACGCCCGACGGCACGTCGCATGCCACCACGGGAGCGTCCTGCTCGTTCAGCGCGGCAATCGCTGCAGGCGTCGGGCTCGCGCGGCGCGCCCGTGACCCCGGTGCCCAGCAGGGCGTCGACCACCGCGCCCGAGCCCGCCAGGCAGTCCGGGTGCCACGGCACCGGCGCCGCGCCGGGCAGGCGCTCGAGGTTGGCCAGCGGATCGCCCGAGAGCTCGTCGAGCTCGCCCACGGCCACCACGTCCACGTCGCGGCCCTCGGCGCGCAGGAGGCGTGCGGCCACCAGGCCATCCCCGCCGTTGTTGCCCTTGCCCACGAGGATCCGGATCGGCCCCGGGCGGGCGATCGCGGCGGTCAGGCGCGCCAGGCCCAGTCCCGCCCGCTCCATGAGATCGAGCGAGGGCACGCCCTGCTCCTGGATCGCCCACGCGTCCACGGAGCGCATCTCCTCCGCCTCGTAGAGGGGATCGAGCCAGCCGGGCAGCGGCCCGGCCACAGCTCATGCCGGCGCGGCTACGGCCACCGCGCCCGCGGTGGTCCGCGTGTGGGTGAGCGACACCTCGACGCTCACGCCGAGCGTGCGCGCCCGGCCGGCGGCCGCGCCGTCCAGGCGCAGCTGCGGTGCCGTCCGAGTGGCCACCACCTCCACGTCGCGGAAGCTCCAGCCGCCCAGCCCCAGCGCCTTGGCCACGGCCTCCTTGGCGCAGAAGCGCGCCGCCAGATGGCGGGCGGGGCGGGGACGCGCGGCGGCATAGGCGCGCTCGTCGTCGGTGAACAGCCGCTCGGCCAGCCGCGGCCGGCGCTCCAGCGACCGCTCGAGGCGGTCGATCTCCAGCAGGTCCATGCCGACCGTGACGGCGCGGCCGGCGCTCACTCCACCGTGACCGTCTTGGCCAGGTTGCGCGGCTGGTCCACGTTCAGTCCGCGCTCGCGGGCGATGTGGTAGGCCAGCAGCTGCAGTGGGATCACGGCCAGCAGCGGCTGCAGCAGCCAGTCGGTGCGCGGCACGTAGACGACCTCCTCGGCCTGGCCGGCCACGTCGGTGTTGCCCTCGGTGGCCACCGCCAGCACGTGGGCGCCGCGGGCCCGCACCTCGGAGACGTTGGACAGCACCTTGTCGAGCACCGGCGAATCGGTGGCCACGCACACCACCGGCGTCTCCTCGTCGAGCAGGGCGATCGGGCCGTGCTTCATCTCGCCGGCCGCGTAGGCGTCGGTGGGCACGTAGGAGATCTCCTTGAGCTTGAGCGCACCCTCCAGCGCCACCGCCAGCCCCACGTTGCGGCCCAGGTAGAGGAAGAACTCCGCGTCGCGCCAGTGCTCGGCCATGGCCCGCACCGGCTCGTCGACCGACGCCAGCAGCTGCTCGATGCGGTGCGGCATGCCCTTGAGCTCGGCCACCAGCCGGCCGAAGACCTCGGGCTCGAGCTTGTCGTGGACCTTGGCGAGCTTGAGCGCGAACAGGTACATGGCCGCCACCTGCGCCACGAAGGTCTTGGTGGCCGCCACGCCGATCTCCAGCCCGGCGCGGGTGAACAGGACGCCGTCGGCGTCGCGCGTGGCCTGGCTGCCCATGATGTTCGTGACCGCCAGCACCTTCGCGCCCTTCTCGCGCGCCAGGCGCATGGCGGCCAGCGTGTCGGCGGTCTCGCCCGACTGGGAGATGCCGATGACCAGGTCGCGGGCGTCGATCACCGGGTCGCGGTAGCGAAACTCCGAGGCCACGTCCATCTCCACCGGCACGCGTGACCACTTCTCGATCGCGTAGCGGCCGATCAGGCCGGCGTGGTAGGAGGTGCCGCAGGCCACGATCACCACGCGGCGCAGCCGCCGCAGCTCCTCGTCGGAGATGCCCAGGCCCTCGAGCTCCACGGTGTCGTGCGCCAGACGGTCGGCCACGGTCTCGGCCACGGCGTCGGCCTGCTCGTGGATCTCCTTCAGCATGAAGGTCTCGTAGCCGCCCTTCTCGGCGGCCTCCTCGTCCCAGTCGACCTCGTGGGCCTCGCGCTCGACCGACGCGCCGGAGGAGTCCAGGAAGCGCGTGCCCTCGGGCGTCACGACCACGATCTCGTCGTTCTCCACCAGCTGCACGTTGCGCGTGTGCGCCCAGGAACGCGGGGATGGCCGAGGCGATGAAGTTCTCGCCCTCACCGACGCCCACCACCAACGGGCACTCCTTGCGCGCCCCGACGAGCACGTCGGGCTGGTCGGCGTGCAGGACGACGAAGGCGTAGTGCCCGCGCAGCTTCCCGTAGGCGCGGCGGACCGTCTCCACGATGTCGCCGTCGTACTCGCGGGCGATGAGGTGGGCGATGACCTCGGTGTCGGTCTCCGAGCTGAAGTGCGCGCCCTCGGCCTCCAGTGCCACCTTCAGGTCGGCCCAGTTCTCCACGATGCCGTTCATCACCACGTGCACGCGCCCGGAGTCGTCGTCGTGCGGATGGCAGTTGGCCTCCGTCACGCGGCCGTGGGTGGCCCAGCGCGTGTGCCCGATGCCGCTCACGGCGCCGCTGGCGCTGCCGTTGATCCGCTCTCGCAGCTGGGAGAGGTTGCCCACGGCGCGCACCGACCGCACGGTCCCGTCGGTGATCAGCGACAGGCCGGCCGAGTCATAGCCGCGGTACTCCAGCTTCTCGAGCCCCGCCAGCAGGATCTCCTGGCAGGGGCGCGAGCCGGTGTAGCCGATGATTCCGCACATGGAGGAAGCCAGCGTAGCCCGGAAAAGCTCAGGCGCCCAATTCCTGCTGCACGACATGCACGAGACGCTGCGTGATGGCCGTGCACTCGGTCGCATCCGGCGCCTCCACCATCACGCGGACCAGCTGCTCGGTGCCCGAGGGACGCACGAGCACCCGTCCGCGGCCCTCCAGCGCCCGGGACTCGTCGGCCACCGCCTCCTGCACCGCGGTGGCCTGCTCGAGCGCATCGCGGTCGCGAACGGGCACGTTCACGAGCTCCTGAGGCAGCTTGCGCATGGCGTCGCGGTCCGCCAGGTCGCGGTCCCCGAGCGCCTCGAGGGTGAGCAGTGCCGCGGCCACGCCGTCGCCCGACGGCACGAAGCCCGTCTCGATGATGTGCCCGGACTGCTCGCCGCCCAGCGCCCACTCGCGCCGGTTCAGCTCTGCCAGCACCTGACGGTCGCCGACGGGCGTCACGGCCACCTCCACCCCGGCCTCGCGCATGGCCGTGTGGAAGCCGTAGTTGGTCATCACCGTGACCGCCACTCCCTCGCCGGGCAGGCGGCCCCCGGCGCGCAGGTGCAGCGCCGCGAGTGCCAGCAGCTCGTCGCCGTCCACCACCGCGCCGTTGCGGTCCACCGCGAGCACCCGGTCGCCGTCGCCGTCGAAGGCGAAGGCGACCTCGTGGTCGCCGTCCGCGACCCGCGCGGTCACCGCCTCCAGGTGCGTCGAGCCCACGCCGTCGTTGATGTTGCGGCCGTCGGGCGCCACCGCCAGCGCCTCCACGTCGGCGCCCAGGCGGCGGAAGATCTCGGGCGCGACGCTGTAGGTGGCGCCGTGCGCGCAGTCCAGCAGGATCCGGCGACCGGACAGGTCCAGGTCGCGGAAGCGCAGCTCGAGCTCGCGCAGATAGTCGCCGCCCGCGCCGTGCAGCTCCCGGACCCGGCCGATGGGTCGCTCGGGTAGCTGCTCGCCGCCGGTCACCGTGGCCTCGATGCGCGCCTCGACCTCGTCGGAGACCTTCATGCCGTCGGGACCGAAGAACTTGATCCCGTTGTCGCGGTAGGGGTTGTGGGAGGCGGAGACCACCGCCGCCAGGTCGAATCCGTGACGCCTGACCAGCAGGGCCGCGCCGGGCGTGGGAAGCACGCCGCCGAGCAGCGCGTGGCCCCCGCCCGCCGCCACGCCCGCCGCCAGCGAGGCCTCGAGCATCTCGCCCGACTCGCGGGTGTCGCGCACGATGAGCACCTGAGGCGCGTCCGCGGGCGCGATCGCCGCCGCCGCGCGGCCGAGCGCCAGCGCCAGCTCGGCCGACAGGAACTCGCCCGCCACGCCGCGCACGCCATCGGTTCCGAACAGCGCTGCTATCTCCGTGCCCCGCTCTCGGGAGGCGGGGCCGGCGACCGGGCCGGGACGAGCGTCACTACCGCTTGGAGAACTGAGGCCGCTTGCGGGCCTTCTTGAGCCCGGCCTTCTTGCGCTCCTTCACGCGCGGGTCACGCGTGAGGAAGCCGCGCCGCTTGAGCTCTCCGCGCAGCGCAGGGTCGGCCTCCACCAGCGCGCGTGCGATGCCGTGGCGCAGGGCCCCCGCCTGCGACGACACGCCGCCGCCGTGGATCTTGGCCACCACGTCCATGCGCTCCTGCTGCCCGGCCGTCTCCAACGGCCCGCGCGCGGTCCGCTGGAGCGTGCCGCGCGGGAAGAACTCGTCCAGCTGGCGGCCGTTCACCGTGTAGTTGCCCGAGCCCGGCTTGAGGATCACGCGGGCCACGGCGCGCTTGCGCTTGCCCGTGGCCTGATAGCGGGCATCCGCGGCCAGGTCGAGGACCGTCGCCGGGACCGGCTCGGGCTCGCCGCCCTCCTCGGACTCGCCGCCGCTGCCGTCCTCGGCGGCCAGTGCCTCCTCGGCCGCCTGTATCTCCGCAGCCGTCTGCTCGCCGACTCCGGCACCCGCGCCGCCCTCATCCTCGAGCACCAGGTCGGGCTCCAGGTGGGCGCCGGGAATGACCTCGGGCTCGGACTTGTCGGCGGCCGTCTTGCGCTCGCGCTTGGGCCGCTCCTTGGGGGCCTCGTCCGCTGCGGAGTCGGCTGCGGGCTCTTGCGCCTTCTCCTCAGCCGCGGGCTCCTCGGCAGGCGCCTCCTCGGCCTTCTCCTCAGCCGCGGGCTCCTCGGCAGGCGGCTCCTCGGCCTTCTCCTCAGCCGCAGGCGCCTCGGCCGGGGGCTCCTCGCTCGCCGGCTCCTCGCTCGCGCCTCCTCGGCGTCGCCGCCTCCTCCGCGGCCAGCAGCCTCCTCCGTCGGCCGTCGGCTCCTCGGCCTCCGGCGTGTCCGGAGTCTCCTCCGGAGCCTCCTCCGGGACCTGCTCGTCCTGAGACTCGTCGCGCCCGTCGTCGGCGAACGTCAAGAGCGCACCTCCATCGGCTTGGGCTGCTGGGCTGCGTGGGGATGATCCGGGCCGGCGTAGACCTTGAGCTTGCGCAGCTGGGCGCGGGCGAGCCGGTTGCGCGGAAGCATCCCCTTCACGGCCTTGCGGATGACCTCCTCGGGGCGGCGCTCGAGCATGTCGTTGAGCGTCCGCGTTTTCAGGCCTCCGGGGTAGCCGGTGTGGCGGTGATAGAGCTTCTCCTCGCGCTTTTTGCCCGTGACCGCGATCTGCTCGGCGTTGACCACGATCACGAAGTCGCCGACGTCGCAGTGCGGGGTGTACTCGGGCTTGCGCTTGCCACGCAGGACATCGGCGATCTGGGTCGCCAGCCTGCCGAGCGTCTTGTCGGCGGCGTCGACCACGAGCCACTCGCGCTCGCGGTCCTGCGGTGTCGCAACGTAGGTCTTCATGCGTGAAAGAGGCCGCGAAGCCGCGGCCGGCCGAACAGTGTGGCAGATGACCGCTAGATGGTTGATTCCGAATTCGGGTGCTCACGGCGCGTCACCCGCGAGTGCAGGAATGAGGAATCAACCATCCACAGGCGGGAGGGCGGCCTGCGCGTGTAACCCCGGCCGAGAGGCTGTTTATACTGCCGCGCGAATTCAAGCCTGCCTAATCCCCGCACGGGCCGCTCCCGGCGGGGAACGGGGGAACCATTCGGAGCGCGCGCTTAGCCGCTCCGGAGGGGCGAATCGGCCCTGGCCCGCGAGGCCGCCGGCCGTAGCGCTGCTCTTTCAGCGCGAGCCCGTCAGCTAACCCCGTCGGCCGTCGAAAGAGAGGCCACACCAGTGCCGTCGAGGAGCATTTCCTCGAGGAAGCGCATATGCAGCAGAACGGGGATCCGCATTCTCGCGGTCGCCGCGCTGGCCGCTGCGCCTTCAATGGCGCTCGCGGGTGGCTCTCAGGCTCGGTCCGGAGGCGGAGCGGAGTTCCAGGAGGTCCCGCGGATCTCCTCGGTCGACTGCCTCAGGCGCTGCGCCTCGCGCGACCGCGCGCGGCCGGGGAGCACCGTCCGCGTCCTGGGCGCGGGCCTCTCGAAGGTCCGGTCCGTGACCTTCCACGGCGGCGCCGGCCGAGGCGATGACGTGGCCGCCAGGGCACGCCCCGGCAGCGCCAGGCGGATCGACGTGAAGGTGCCGCTCGGGGCCGGCAGCGGCCCCGTGTCCGCCAAGGTCTCCGCCTCTTTGCGCTCCAGGCGCTCGCGGTCGGTCGTGATCCTCCCGCCGCCCCCGCCGCAGGCCAACCCCACCCTCACGCCCGTGCCCGGCCCGCGCCAGAGCGGCGCGCCCAGGCTCGAGACGGGCACCAGCTCCACCAAGGCGTTCGTGGGCGCGCAGCGCGCCGTCACGTTCTCGTTCCGGGTGACCGAGACCGCAGCCACGGATCTCCAGGTGCAGCTCGTGCGCGGGACCGACGGCCAGGTGGTGAGGACCTGGAGGCCGGCCACCCTCGGCCCGGGCTACGAGCAGCGGATCGTCTGGAACGGCCGCTCCGGCTCCCGGTCCGCACGGCCCGGTCGATACTCGTTCCGCCTGACCGCCTCCGGCGCCTCGGGCGCCACCGCGCGCAGCGCCACCGCCCAGCACGTACGGCGCGACAGCTTCGACCTCTACGACCACGTCTTCCCTGTCCGCGGGCGCCACGACTTCGGCGGCGGCAACGCCGACTTCGGCAGCGGGCGATCGGGGCACAGCCACCAGGGCCACGACCTGTTCGCCCGCTGCGGCACGCGCATGGTGGCCGCACGCGGAGGCAAGGTCGAGTTCAAGGCCTATCACCGGGCCGCCGGCAACTACCTCGTGATAGACGGCGACGGCACCGGCGTCGACTACGTGTACATGCACCTCGCTCAGCCCACGCCCTTCCGGCGCGGCGACCGGGTCTACACCGGGCCAGCAGATTGGCGCGGTCGGAGAGACCGGCAACGCCCGGGGCTGTCACCTGCACTACGAGATGTGGGGCTCGCCGGGCTGGTACGACGGCGGCAGGCCGTTCGACCCGCTGCCGTCGCTGCGCGCCTGGGACCGCTGGTCCTGACCGCCGCGCCCACGCGCAGCCCTCACAGTCGCCCCGCGCCGATACGGTTGCGCGTGCCGATGGAGCTCGCGAGCACGGCTGACCCGAGCGTCTTCAAGCGGTTCGAGGCCGCCGGCTGGAGCGAGCGCGCCGCGTCGTATCGCCACCTGACCGGACGTGCCACCGCGGCGGCCTGCGCGGCTCTCCTGGACGCCGCGGGCGTGGAGGCGGGCCACGAGGTGCTCGACCTGGGCTGCGGCCCGGGCCACCTGTCGCTGGCCGCCAGCAGGCTGGGCGCGCGGCCCGTCGGGCTCGACCTGGCGGAGGGCATGCTGGCCGAGGCGCGCCGCTCGTGCCCCGGCATCGAGTTCGTGGCGGGGACGCCGAGCGGCTGCCGTTCGCCGACGAGCGACTTCGACGCCGTGTTCGGGGGCTTCGTGCTCAACCACCTTCCCCACCCGGAGGTCGCGGCCGCAGAGGCAGCGCGCGTGGCCCACCCGGAGGCCCGCGTGGCGTTCGCCGTGTGGGACCGCCCGGAGCGCACCCGGCTCATCGGCCTGCTGGGCGATGCAGTGGAGGCAGCCGGCGCCGATCGCAACGCCGGGCCACCGGCCGGCCCCGACGGCTTTAAGTTCGCGGCCGACACCGAGCTGGCGGCGCTGCTGTCGGGCGCCGGGCTGACGGACGTGGGGGTGCGCACGCTCGAGCTGTCGGTCCAGTCGGCCAGCGCGGACGAGCTCTGGGACGGCCTGCTCGGCGGGTGCGTGCGGGCATCGGCCGCCGTGCTGAGCCAGCCACCCGAGGTGCAGGACAAGGTGCGCGAGGCCTTTCACGGCTCGCGGCCCCCTACGCGCAGCCCGATGGCGGCCTGGCGGTGCCCGCGGTGGTCAAGATCGGATCGGGCGAACGGCGATGAGCGAGGAGAGAGCCCCGGCATGAGCGACTACACGGTCAAGCGGCTGGAGGACGCGCCCGATGTGCTGGGCGACTATCCGGGAGAGATGCGAATGCTCGCGTCGCCGCTCGGCTGCCGCCAGGTGGCCTTCAGCTGGCGGCGCATGCCGCCGGACACCGGCGGCCGCGGGAGCTACGGCCATCGCCACCGGACCCAGGAGGAGGTCTACTTCGTGGCCTCGGGTGTCCTCACATTCAAATGCGGGGACGAGGTGTTCGAATGCGGCCCAGGCACCGCGGTGCGGATCGGGCCGGAGACCTTACGGAGCGTGCACAACGACTCCGGCGACGACGTGGTGCTGATCATGACCTCGACCACCGCGGACGACCCGCAGAACGAGGTCGAGACGGTCCCGGACTTCTGGCCGAGCTGAACTTCTCGGCGCCGGTCAGGCTCGGCGGCGACCGTCGGGGCCCACGACCCACCACAGGCCCCCGTTGAGGTTCACGTTGTGACACCGGACCTCGCCCGGCCCCTCGTTCACGTAGAAGTACAGCGGCTTACCGGCGTAGGTGACCTGGCGCTTGCCGTCGCGCCGCTTGACGGTTCCCAGCAGCGCCTGCCTCACGCCCTTGCCGGCTCGCGGCTCGCCGTCGGTGTACACCGGCGGCCACGCCACCGCGCATTCGCCGTAGCAGGCGCTCCTCCCCTTGGGATCGTTCTGGAAGATGTAGATCGCCTGGCGGCGCCTGTCGAAGAGCATCGACCCGTACTCGGAGTCGCCCAGCACGATCTGCGTGCCGGTGGCCTTCTTGGCCTTGGGCTTCGGAGCCTCCGCCTTCTGGGCGGCGTCTCTGGCCGCCGGCTCGCTCTGCGGAGGCGCGGCGGCGGGTGCCGGGTCGTCGTCGTTCCCGCACGCCGCCAGGCCCAGCACGGCGGTCATGAGGAGGAGGGCGGCCGCGCGCATCAGGGGCGCCGCTTCCCGTTCGGCCCGACGACCCACCACAGCCCGCCGTTGAGATAGACGTTGTGGCAGAGGACCTGGCCGGGACCCTCGTTCACGTAGAAGTAGAGCGGCCTGCCGGCGTAGGTGACCTGCAGCTTGCCGCTCCTGCGGCGCGTGGTTCCCAGGAGCGATCTCCGGACACCGCGGCCGGCCGACGGCCGTCCCTTCGTGAGAACCGGCGGCCACGCCCTGGCGCAGGCGCCGTAGCAGCGCGACCGCTTGCGGCCGTCGCGCTGAAACACGTACACGGCTTGGCGCTTGGGCCCCCAGAGCATCTGCCCGAACTCCGAGCTGCGTGCCGAGACGCGCGTGCCCGCGGCCATGGCCGGCGCGGGCAGGACCAGGGCTGCGAGCAGGATGAGCGTCCCCGCCGTGAGAGCGGCCGGCCGGGCTCGAGAGGGGCGGCCCCGGGAGAGCACAGCCACAGGATCGCAGCGGCCGCTTACGGCGCCATTACAGCGCGGCTCACTCCCACTCGATCGTGCCGGGCGGCTTGGACGTCACGTCGAGCACCACCCGGTTGACCTGGCGGATCTCGTTGATCATCCGCGAGGCGATCCGCTCCAGCAGGTCGTAGGGCAGCCGCGCCCAGTCCGCGGTCATGGCGTCGTCGCTGGTCACGGCGCGGATGACCACCACGTAGCCGTAGGTGCGCTCGTCGCCCTGCACGCCGACGGTGCGCAGGTCGCCCGGGAAGGACGCAGAAGGACTGCCACAGCTCGCGGTACAGCCCGGCGTTGCGGATCTCGTCCTGCAGCACGAAGTCGGCGTCGCGCAGGATCTCGAGGCGCTCCTTGGTGACCTCCCCGCCCACGATCCTGATGCCCAGGCCGGGGCCCGGGAACGGCTGGCGCCAGACCAGCCGCTCGGGAAGGCCCGAGCTCGATGCCCACCTGGCGGACCTCGTCCTTGAACAGGGAGCGCAGCGGCTCGACCAGCTCGAACTCGAGGTCCTCGGGCAGGCCGCCCACGTTGTGGTGCGACTTGATCGTGGCCGCGCCGGTGCCGCCGCCGGACTCGATCACGTCCGAGTACAGCGTGCCCTGCACGAGGAAGCGCGGGTTGCCGAGCCTGGACGCCTCCTCCTCGAACACGCGGATGAACTCGGCGCCGATCGCCTTGCGCTTGGCCTCGGGCTCGGTGACGCCCTCGCAGCTGCGATCGAGGAAGCGCTGCCTCGGCGTCCACGGCCACCAGCGGCACCTTGAAGGTCTCGCTGAACGCCTTGACCACCTGCTCGCCCTCGCCCTTGCGCATCAGGCCGTGGTCGACGAACACGCACGTGAGCTGGTCGCCCACCGCGCGGTGCACCAGCAGCGCCGCCACCGAGGAGTCCACGCCGCCGGAGAGCCCGCAGATGACCTTGCCGTCGCCCACCTGGGCGCGGATCCGCGCGATCTGCTCCTCGGCCACCGACGCCGCGTTCCACGACATGTCGCAGCCGCAGATGTCCTCGAGGAAGCGCGTGAGCACCTGCGTGCCGTAGGGGGTGTGCGCCACCTCGGGGTGGAACTGGATCCCGTACAGGCCGCGCCTCGATGTCCTCGAACGCGGCCACGGGCGACTCGGTGGACGACGCCAGCGCCGTGGCCCCGGGCGGCGCCTCGAACACCGTGTCGCGATGGCTCATCCAGCAGCTCTGCTCCTGCGGCAGCCCGGCCAGCAGCCGGCCCGGCTCGTGGACGGTGAGCCTGGAGCGCCCGAACTCGCCCGACCTCGGCGCCCTCGACCCGGCCGCCGAGGTGCAGCACCATCGCCTGCATCCCGTAACAGATGCCCAGCACCGGGATCCCGAGCTCCAGCAGCTCCGGCGGCATCGCGGGCGCGCCCTCCGCGTACACGGACGCCGGGCCGCCCGACAGGATCAGCCCGCGCGGCTGGCGCCGCCGGATCTCCTCCAGGTCGACGTGGTGCGGGAGCAGTTCGCTGAAGACGCCGCACTCGCGGACGCGCCGCGCGATCAGCTGCGAGTACTGCCCCCCGAAATCGAGAACCAAGACCTCCTGCGACGCGGGGACCGAGCCTGGCGAGGACGCAGGGAGCGTGGCCTGCTCTGCAGGCGAGCGACTGAGGACGACGTCAGGCGACGGCACCCGCGCCGCAGGTGTCACTCGACCAGGGCGGCTTCGGTGATGGGCTGGGATCCGTTCGTGACCCCGTCCGACGCCGGCGCCGCCTTGGCGGCCGACTGGGCGCCCATTCCGATCGCCTGGTCGCGCTGGAGCTGCTTGCCCTCGGTCTGCAGGGAGGGAGCCACCATGACCTCGGCGCGGTGGAAGGACGGGATGTCCTCGTAGCCGCAGGTGGCCATCGACGTGCGGAGGCTGCCCATGAGGTTGAACGTGCCGTCGTTCTCGTGCGCGGGGCCGAGCAGGATCTGCTCGAGCGAGCCGTTCTGCGTGGTCTTCACGCGCGCCCCGCGCGGCAGCTCGGGATGGAACGTGGCCATGCCCCAGTGGAAGCCGTGGCCGGGCGCCTCGTAGGCGCGCGCGAGCGGCGACCCGATCATCACGGCGTCGGCCCCGCAGGCGAATGCCTTGGAGATGTCGCCGCCGTTGCGCATGCCGCCGTCGGCGATGACCTTCACGTACTCACCCGGTCTCGAGCATGTGCTGCGAGCGGGCAGCGGCCACGTCGGCGATCGCCGTGGCCTGCGGCACGCCGATGCCGAGCACGCCGCGGGTGGTGCACGCCGCGCCCGGGCCGACGCCCACGAGCACGGCCTTGGCGCCGGTGCGCATGAGGTGCAGCCCGGTGGCGTACGAGGCGCAGCCGCCGACCACGACCGGCAGCGGCACCTCGCCGGATGAACTCCTTGAGGTTGAGCGGCGGGCGCTCCTCGTCGGCCGACACGTGCTCGGCCGAGATGACGGTGCCCTGGATCACCAGGATGTCCAGTCCCGCCTCGACCGCGACCTCGTAGTGCTTGCGCACGCGCTGCGGCGTGAGCGACGCGGCACACACGACGCCCTGCTCCTTGATCTCGCGGATGCGCTTGGCGATCAGCTCCGGCTTGACCGGCTCCTGGTAGATGCGCTGCATCTCCGCAGTGGCGCGCTCCTTGTCGAAGCCGGCGATGCGCTCGAGCTGCTCCTCGGCGTCCTCGTAGCGGCAGAAGACGCCCTCGAGGTTGAGCACGGCGAGGCCGCCGAGCTTGCCGATGACGCCCGCGGTGTGGGGGGAGACGACCCCGTCCATGGCGGAGGCGAGCAGCGGCAGCTTGAACTGGTAGAGCCCGAGGTCCCACGAGATGTCGATGTCGTCGGGGTCCCGCGTGCGGCGCGAGGGGACTATCGCGATGTCATCGAAGCCGTAGGCGCGACGGCCCTTCTTGCCCCGACCGATCTCAACTTCCATGGCGGCATCCTAGGTTCGGCGGCGGACGAACGGACACCGTAGCACCGCGTCCGCCGGGCCCTCGACGGGCCCTCTCGAGACGCCGACGTCAGACGCTAGAGGCCGGCGGCGGAGGCGCGCGGCGACCTCGATGTCCACGTCGGCCTGCAGGCGGGCCGCCTCGCGCGGATCCAGCACTCCCGCGCCGAAGTGCTGGGTGGACTCCGCGCCGCACGCCACCCCGAAGCGCAGGCACTCCACGTCGGGGCGGCCGTCGTAGCGAGCGGCCACGTAGCCGGCGAGGAACGCGTCCCCCGAGCCGACCGACGAGACGGGCTCCAGCGGCTCGAGCGTGGCGCGGCACAGCTTGCGGGGCCGGGCGGGGTCGGTGTCGTCGCCCAGCAGCGCCATGCAGCCGTCGGGCTTGGTCATGATCGACTCCCTGGCCCCCATGTCCACCATCTCCCGGACCGCGATGCCGAGAGCGTCGTCGTCGGAGAACTCGTGGCCGACGAGCTCCTCGGCCTCGAGCTCGTTGGGGGTCACCACGTCGGGGCCGGCCCGCGTGGCCAGCCGCATCGGCTCGCCCTCGGAGTCGAGCACGCTGGTCACGCCGATCCGGCGCAGCTCCTCGACCAGCCGCGCGTAGAGGTCGGCGTCGACGCCGCGCGGGAGGCTGCCGGAGAACACGCACATCGCCGCTCCCTGGGCCAGGTACAGGAGCTTGTCGACGAACAGCTCGAGCTCGCGCTCCGACACCGCGGGCCCGCGCTCGTTGATCTCCGTCTGCTCGCCCGAGGTGGGGTCCACGACTGCGGTGGACATGCGCGACTCCTCGCGGATCCGCACGAAGTCGTTGAGGATCGCCTCCTCGGTGAGCTGCTCGATGATGCGGGTGCCGGTGGGCCCCCCGGCCACGCCGGTGGCGATCACCGGCTGGCCGAGCGCCTTGAGCGCCCGTGCGACGTTCACGCCCTTGCCACCCGCCATCGACGTCTGCTCGACGGCGCGGTGGCGGCGGCCGAGCCGGAAGTTGGGAACGGCGAGCGTCTTGTCGATCGCCGCGTTGAGGGTGACAGTGATGATCATTCCGTGACCAGGCTAGCCTCCGCCTCCGGCTGCCCGGGTCTTCGAGCGAGCCTGGCGCCGGGCGGCGAGCGATCTCTCCCGGCGCCTCGATCCGATGCTGAACGCAACGATCGAGGCACCGCCCAGGATGACCGCGATGAGCAGCCCGGTCAAGGGCGGCCCAAGTTCGTGCACGACCCGCCGAAGCGGTCCCGCCCCCGGCACCTCCGAGGCCGTCACGAGCGCCACCCTGCGCACCACCTGGCCGTCCCTCAGAACGGCGACGGATCCCGCCCGCGCGCCCGCGGCCAGCTCGCCCTCCAGCTCGGCCGGCGCGTCTACGCGCGTGGTCACCTTCTGGCCCCTGCGCGCGATCACTCCGACCTCCCGGGCGGGCACGAGCCGGACGCTCCCGTCCCGGTGGGCGATGTCCGCCGTGGCCATCGCGCGGCCGGTGTCGAGCGGCGTGACGCGGCGAAACTGGTCGAGCCCGTAGCGCCAGCAGGGCCTTCGACGTCGGCGTCGCGGGCGCTCTCGCTGGGCTCGCCCAGCACCACGCTGACCACGCGGGCGCCGCCGACTCCCGCGGCCGAGCCCACCAGCACGTAGCCGGCCTGGCGGGTGTAGCCCGTCTTGACCCCGTCCACGCGCGGCACGCGCCCGATCAGGTCGTTGCGGTTGCTGACGACCCGCCGCCGGGCGCCGGACTCCAGCACGGCCTCGGGGCGGCGGACCACGTCGGCGAAGCGCTCGTCGCGCATCAGGCGGCGGGCCAGCGTGGCCAGGTCCCGCGCGCTCGAGTAGTTGAGCGGATCGTCCAGGCCGATCGGGTTTGCGTAGCTGGTGTCGGCCAGGCGCAGCGCCCGTGCGCGGTCGTTCATGTCCTCCACGAACTGGGGCCGGCTGCCTGACACGCCCTGGGCGATGGTCACGGCCGCGTCGTTGGCGCTCTCCAAGCAGCAGGGCCTCGAGCAGGTCGTCCACGCGCATCCGCTCCCCCGCGCGCAGGTTGATCTTGGACTCCACCGGCAGCGCCCGGTAGTCGGGAGCGCGGAACACCTGGTCGGGCCGGGCGCGCTCGAGAGCCAGCAGCGCGGTCATCAGCTTGGTGGTGCTCGCGATCTGCCGCCGCTCGCCCGGGTCCTTGGCCAGGATCACGGCGCCGTCGCGCGCGTCGACCAGGATCGCGGCGGCGGTACGGGAGAGGTCGGGTGGGCGCTCGCGACCGAGGGCGGAGGCCGGTGCTGCCAGCGCGGCGCAGAGCAGCGCGACCGCCGCGAGCGCACGGGGAGTCACTCGCGCAGCTTGATCCTCTGACCGGACACGAGGGCCTGGGGATCGAGCTCCGGGTTGAGCTCCTGCAGCGTCTCGACGTCGATCTCGGTCGACTCGGCGATCGAGCCCAGCGTGTCCCCGGTCTTCACGGTGTAAGTGGTGCGGGGAGCCGGCCTCTCCCGCGTGCGTGTGGTGGTCGTGCGCCGGGGCGTGGTCTGGGAGGCCTCGTCCGAGCCCTCCCCAGAGTCGCCACCGCCGACCTCGGAGCCCGCGAGCACCGCGAGCAGCGCCAGCGCGCAGGCCACCAGCGCCATCGGCGCGAGCAGGCGGGCGCGGCTGCGGTGTGCTCCGTCTTGCATCTGAATCCCGGCGGATGGTAGATCGAGGCCGCCCGGTGCAGGGAGATTCCACGCGGGGGGCGGTTGGTCCTGCGCGCGAGACTTCAGCACGGCTCCGCCGAGAAAGCGGCCACTACCTGACCTCATCCGTCTGTAGCTTGCCGCCGGTGACCGCCACCCAGGCCATCGAAGCCCGCTCTCTGCGGCGCACCTTCAAGGGCGAGGTCGAGGCCGTCCGCGGGATCGACCTGACCGTTGCCGAGGGCGAGGTGTTCGGCTTCCTCGGCCCTAACGGCGCCGGCAAGACCACGACCGTGCGAATGCTCTGCACCCTCCTCCCACTCACCTCGGGCAGCGCCACCGTGGCCGGCATCGACGTCGAGGGCGACGGGGCCGAGGTGCGGCGCCGGATCGGCGTTGCGCTGCAGGAGATCGGCCTGGACCCGGTGCAGACGGGCCGCGAGCTGCTCGAGCTGCAGTGCGGCCTCTACGGCATCACCGGCCAGGACGCACGAAAGCGCACGGTCGAGCTGCTGGAGCTCGTGGGGCTGACCGACGCCGCTGACCGACGCACCAAGACCTACTCGGGAGGCATGCAGCGGCGGCTCGACCTGGCCAGCGCCCTGGTCCACCAGCCGCAGGTGCTGTTCCTCGACGAGCCCACCACCGGCCTGGACCCGGCGTCGCGGCTGACCGTGTGGGAGGAGGTCCGGCGCATCAACCGAGCGGGCACCACGGTCTTCCTCACCACCCAGTACATGGAGGAGGCCGACGCCCTATGCGAGCGGCTGGCCATCATCGACGCCGGCGAGATCGTGGCGGAGGGCACGTCCGCGCGGCTCAAGGCGGAGATGGGCCATGACGTGGTCACGCTCGACCTCGGCGGCTCGGACCCCGCTGCCACCGAGACGGCCATCGGAGAGCTGGCGGGCCTCGAGCGTGTGGTGGCCGAGCCGGACGCGCTGGCGCTGTACGTGGAGGACGGCGCGGGGTCGATCGCGGAGATCGTGCGGCGCCTCGAGCGGGCCGACATCCGGGTCGGAGCCATCGCCGTGTCGCGCCCCTCGCTGGACGACGTGTTCCTGCAGGCCACCGGCCGCCGGCTCGAGGGCGCCGCGGAGCAGGAGCCGACGGCATGACCGAGGTGCTGCTCCTCAGCAAGCGCTCGGTGCGCGAGATCGCCCGCTACCCCGAGGCCACGATCCCCGCGCTGTTCATCCCGCTCTTCTTCCTGGCGGTGAACATCGGCCAGGTGTCCGAGACCTTTCCGGACACCACGCCGTTTCTCGGCGGACAGGGGTACGTGGCTTTCCAGCTGCCGGTGTCGCTCATGTTCGCGGTGGCCACCGCCAGCTCCGGCCTGGCGCTTGGTGACGGAGATCGAGAACGGCTACTTCGACAAGCAGCTGGCCGCTCCCATCCGGCGCTCGTCGATCATCCTGGGGCGCCTGGCCGCGGACCTGGTGCGCGGCCTCCTGGGGTCGACCGTGGTCCTGGTGGCCGGGCTCGCCTTCGGCGCGCACATGGAGAGCGGGGTCCTGGGCGCGATCGTGCTGGTCTTGCTGGCCGCCCTCTTCGGCGTCGGCTACGCGGGCTTCGGGATCCTCGTGGCGCTGCGCACGCGCAACGTCCAGGCGACCAACACCAGCTTCCTCCTGTTCTTCCCGCTGCTCTTCCTCACGCCCAACTTCGTCCCCTTCGAGCGCCTGACGCCGGTGATGGAGGCGCTGGCGCGCGCGAACCCGGTGAGCTACGTGATCGAGGGGCTGCGCTCGCTGGTGATCGAGGGCTGGGACCCGGACAAGCTGGCCGCCTGCGTCGGGGTGATCGCGGCCATGGGGATCGTGCTCACGGCGCTGTCGCTCAGGGCGATCGCGACGTACGACGGTAGTGCTTAGTGCTTAGTGCTTAGTGCTTTGCGACGGTCGCCGCTCACCGACGCAGCTTGACAAACGGAAGATATCTTCCTATTGTCGGGATCGATGCCGCGGCGTAAGCCTGGAACCCTCCTTCCCATCGAGACCGAGATTCTCGAGGCTGCGCTGGGGATGCTGGGCTCGGGGCGGGACACCTTCCACGGGTTCGGCCTTGCCCAGACCCTGCGCGAGCAGGGCGGGTCCCGTTCGCTCACGGCCCACGGAACGCTGTACAAGGCCCTGAGCCGGCTCGAGGACTTCGGTCTGCTCACCTCCCGCTGGGAGGAGGCAGCGGCCGCCGAGGGGCGACCGCGCCGGCGACTGTACGAGCTCACTGGGCAGGGAGCTCAGGCGGCCCGGCAAGCCCGGGCCGGCAGGTCGGATCAGGCGATCCGACGCTCCCCAAACCTTGCCGCGGACCCCGCATGAGACCGGAACGCACGGCCAGGCTGGTGGCGCGGTGGGTGCGGTTCTACACGCGGGAGCTGCCCGATCCCGTCGCCGAGGACCGGATCAACGAGATCGACGCCGACCTGCACGATCACATCGCTCATGGAAGAGCACGCGGGACCAGCGATCGCCGCATCGCCCTGAGCATCCTGTCCCGGATGGTTCGCGGCCTGGCCGCCGACGCTTCATGGCGGGGCCGACATGCCAGGGCGATCGGGAAGCGCAGGACGGCGTCTCGACCGGCGATGGCGACGGCATTGGTACTGCTGCTGCCCCTGTTGGGCATGCTGATCACCGACGAGGTGGCATGGGGCCTGGCCGATTTCGTCCTGGCCGGCGCCCTGGTGTTCGGCACCGGCCTCACGTACGAGGTGATGGCCAGGAGGAGGGGCGGCATCGCCTACCGAGCTGGGATCTTCGTCTCGCTAGCGGCAGCCTTCATCCTCGTGTGGATGATGGGCGCCGTCGGCATCATCGGGGAGGACGGCGACCCCGCCGACCTGATGTACCTCGGGGTGCTGGCGGTCGGCATCATCGGCGCCGTCGTCGCGCGCTTTCGGCCGGAGGGAATGGCCCAGGCCTTGCTCGCGACGGCGCTGGCTCAGGTCCTGGTGGCCGCGATCGCTCTCGTCGCAGGGAAGCACCAGGCCCCGATCAGCTCCGCCGGCGAGATCATCGGGCTGAACGGGTTCTTCGTCGCGCTCTTCATCGGATCGGCCCTGCTCTTCCGGCACTCGGCGCGCAGTCAACCTCCCGCGGACCCAAGCCCGCAGCCCTAGGTCACTAGCCCCAGGACCCGGCGCGCAGCTCCTGCGCCGCCGCCTCCGCCGCGGCGGCCGGCTCTCCCCCGCGCTCCGCGTGCGCGTTCACGATCGAACGCGACGCGGTGACCAGTCCGGCGGCCGGGTGCGGCGCGAACGCGGGCCCGAGCCCCTCCGCGCTTCCGCCCTGGGCGCCGACGCCCGGGCAGCAGGAAGATCGCGCGCGGCATGAGCTCGCGCAGGCGGCCCACGCGCTCCGGCCGGGTGGCGCCCACGACGGCGCCGGCCAGGGACAGCCCGCATTCGCCCAGGCGGTCGGCACCGGCAGCATCGACCAGCGCGGCCATCCGCTCGTAGAGGGGCGCCCCGCCCGCGTCCAGGTCCTGGAGGTCCGAGGCACCCGGGTTGGAGGTGTTGACCAGCAGGAAGCAGCCGGCGCCGGCGGCCGCCGCCGCGGACAGCAGCGGCTCGATCGAGTCGCGCCCCAGCAGGGGGTTGGCCGTGAACGCGTCGGCGCCCAGGCCCGCGACCTCCCCGAACGGCCCCGGAGTGGAGCCCACCAGCGCCTGTCCGTAGGCGGCGGCGGTCACGGGCACGTCGCCGCGCTTGCCGTCCGCGACGACAAGCAGGCCGTGCTCGCGCGCGGCGTCGCGCACCCGCGCCAGCGCATCCCACCCCGGCGCGCCCAGGCGCTCGAAGCAGGCCAGCTGGAGCTTGACCGCCACGCACGCGGGCCCGGCCGCCTCGATCGCGGCCGCGCAGTGGCGGACCACCGCCTCGGCGGTCGCCACCTGCGGCTCGCCGCCCACGCCCTCGAGCGCCGCCGGCCACAGCGCCGCCGGGTCGGGGTCCAGCCCGAGCACGACCCGGCTGCGGCGCTCCTCTACGAGCGCCGCGAGCCGGTCCGCGAAGTGAGCCTGGGCCACCGCGGGTTCAGGTGGCGATGAGCCTGGGCCGGCTGCGTTAGCGCCGGCCCGGCCGCCTAGCCGCCCTTGACGGCCTTCTTCAGCGCGGAGCCCGCGCTGAAGCGGGGCACCCGGCTGGCGGCGATCTGGATCCGCTCGCCCGTCTGGGGGTTCACGCCCTGGCGGGCGCCGCGGTCGGCCACGGAGAACTTCCCGAACCCGGTGAAGCTGATCTCACCGCCGCGCTTGAGCGTGCCCTCGATGACCTCGAGCACCGCATCGACGGCAGAGCTGGCGTCGCCCTTGGACAGGCCCGACTCGTTGGCTACCTGGTCGACGAATTCCTGCTTCGTCACGTTCTCCTCCTTCGCAGGTTTCTCATACAGAGCGCGCAACATAACCACGAACGTCGGCTGGAACGGCTCTGGAAAGCGGTTTCGACCGCGGTTCCGCCGCTATTTGCGGTCAGGAACCGGAAACGGCCATCTCGGCGATGAGCATCGGGGCCGCCTGCACACTGCCCCCGAACGGCACCCACCTGGCCTGCCCGCCGACCGCCGAGACGGCCCGCAGCATCCCCACGAGATCGCTCGCGATCGTGATCTCGCGCACCGGCGAGCCCAGCTCGCCGCCCTCGATCAGCCGCCCGGACGCGCCGACCGAGAAGGTGCCCGACACCGGATTGACGCCCGAGTGCAGGCCCGCGACGTCTGTCACGTACAGGCCTTCGCCGGCCTCCCGCACGAGCTCGTCGAGGGTCGCCGCCCCGGGCTCCACCAAGAGGTTGGTGGCCGCCACCGACGGGGGCGAGCGATAGGAGCCGCGGCCGGCGTTGCCGGTGGTCGCGCGGCCGCCCTTGCGGGCGCTGCGCACGTCGTAGAGGTAGCCGGCCAGGCGGCCGCCCTCGATCAGCGGGGTGCGGCGGGTGGCCGAGCCCTCCCCGTCGAAGGGCGCGCTGGCAGGGCCCTCGGGATGCGCGCCGTCGTCGACGAGCGCGAAGGACGGGTCGGCCACCTCGTCGCCCTCGCGATCGGCGAACAGCGAGCGGCCTCGCTGGACGGCGTCTGCGGAGAGCATCGCCCCGATGAAGCCGGCGAAGGATGCGGCCACGAACGCGTCGAGCACCACGGGACAGCGGCGACTCGCCGGCTGGCGCGCTCCCACGAGCGCCACGGCCCTTTCGGCCGCCTCGGCTCCGATCGCCTCCGGGTCGAGCTCTGAGGGATCGCGCCCCAGGCCCACACCGAGCCCGGTCATCAGGTCGTCGCCCTCGCCGGCGAACGCCGATGCGTAGGCCCACGCCTGGGTGGAGGCATACGAGGCGGAGAACCCGCGTGAGTTCGCGATCGCGGCCACTCCCTCTGAGTCGGAGTACACGGCGTTCTCCACCTGGGAGACGCCCTCCGCCGAGCGGGCCGCGCGCTCCACCTCGAGCGCAAGGTCCACCTTGCGCTCGGTGGTCCAGTCCGCCATGGCCGGCGACGCCAGCCCCGCCGCCTCGGTCTGGCCGTTCTCCTCCGGGAGCCCGCCGTGCTCGTCCGTGTCGGCCACCGCGGCGGCTCCGTGGGCGGCCTCGGCCAGCGCCCGCAGCCCGGGCTCTGAGAGGTCCGTGCCGTAGGCGTAGCCCGACCGGCCGTCGATGAACGCGCGGATCCCGATTCCGCGCCCGCCCGCGTCGCTGAGGCTCTCGACCGCTCCGTCGTACACGCGGATCTGGCGGCTCGTGGACTCCTCGCACCACGCCTCGGCATCGCCGGCGCCGGCGGCCTGGGCGGCCTCCACCGCAGTCGTGGCGAGCGCGGCCAGGTCCGGTCCGCTCACGAGGCGGTACCCCCCACCGTCAGCTCGCGGATGCGCACGTGCGGCTGGCCCACCCCGGCCTCCACCCGCTGGCCCGCCTTCCCGCAGTAGCCGGTGGCGATCTCCAGGTCGCCCGCGATGCCGTCGATCGCCCTCAGCGCCTCCACGCCGTTGCCCACCAGCGTGGCTCCGCGCACGGGCGCGGTCACCTTGCCGCCCTCGATCAGGTAGCCCTCCGAGACGCCGAAGACGAAGTCGCCCGTGGCCGGCTCCACCTGGCCGCCTCCGAACGACACGGCGTACAGGCCGCGATCGACGCCCGCGATCAGCTCCTCGGGGGTGGCGGCGCCGGGCGCGAAGTACGTGTTGGTCATGCGGGGGACCGGAAGGTGGCGGAAGGACTGGCGGCGCCCGTTGCCGGTGGAATCGGCTCCGTCCACGCGAGCCCGGATCAGGTCGTAGAGGAACGACGTGAGCCGGCCCTCCTCCAGGATCGTGGTCCTGCGGGTGGGCGTGCCCTCGTCGTCGATCCCGTCGCTGCCCCACTCCCCCTCGCGGCGGCCGTCGTCATAGGCCGTGACCCCGCTGTCGGCCAGCATGTCGCCGAGCCGCCCCGCGTACACGCTGGCCCGCTTCTGCACGGCGTCGGCCTCCAGGCCGTGACCCACGGCCTCGTGCAGCAGCACTCCGCCGAAGCCGTTGCCAACCACCACCGGAAGGCGGCCGATGGGGGCGTCCACGGCATCCAGGGCGGTGAGGGCCTTGCGCGCGGCGGACTCCGCCACCGCTTCTGGGTTCTCCGCGACGAGCTCGAACCCGGCGTGGCCGCCCCGCGTGTCGGTGCCCGTCTCCACCCGCCCGTCGCGACGGGCCACCACCTGGGTCGAGAGCCGCACGCGCGTGCGATCGTCCGCCGCCGCCACCCCGTCCGAGTTGTAGACCTCCACGATCCGGCGGCCCTCGACGTAGCCGGCCGTGACCTGAGCGACCTCGCCGCCCGCCGCCCGGGCGCGCTCGTCGCAGGCACGCAGCAGCGCCGCCTTGCGCTCGGCGTCGACGGTCTCGGGGCGCTCCTCGACAGGATGCCCGGGCGCCCGCTCCGCCGCGCCGAGCGCGCGCGGCTCGCGGGCGTCGCCGCGGACCGCGTCGGCCACCGAGCCTGCCAGCGCCAGCAGGGCGCCCTCGTCCAGGCCGTCGACGTGCCCGAAGTAGCTTGCCTCTCCCCGCACGACGCGCACCGATGCGCCCCTCTCCGACCCCGCCTGCGGCCGCTCGATGCGCCCGTCGTCCAGGGAGACGGCGAAGCCGCGCCGGTCCTCGGCGTAGAGCTCGCCCAGGTCGCCGCCCCGCGCGAGTGCCCTGGCGATGACCCGCTGGGCGAGCTCGTGGTCGACCAGGCTCACGAGCCCTCCGTCGCGGCGCCGGCGCCGGGCTCGCCGCCGTTGTCCTCGCGCCTGGCACGACGCCGCGGACGCGCGGCCGCCTCCACCTCGTCCACCAGCTCCACCATCTCCACGGCAAGGCCAATGATGCGGTCGTGGCCCTTGGCGCCGGGCGCCAGCAGGAGCGGATCGCCCGGCCGCCCGTAGAGCTGCACCCGCGGCTCGCGGTCGCGCTGGCGACGGCGGACCGCAGCGGCCACACCCTCGGCGACGGCCGTGGCACGCGCCACAGCGCCCTTGGGCTGCTCCTTCATGCAGTCGCCTCGATCTCGTCCATGGCGCGATGCAGGTCGTAGAGGATCAGCGCGGGGAGCGCCAGGCGCCGCACCACGCAGGCCAGCGTGTGCCGCGCGCTGCGCACCGCGAACACGGCGCCGGCGCCGGTCTGGGCCTCGATCTGCTCGGCCGGGACCCTGGACGCGGAGTCCGCCGCCAGAACGAGCTCGTGCGCCAGCTCGGCAAGCCGCCGCGCCTGGGAGGTCTCGGACAGGCTCGACGCGACCAGGCCGCCGGCGGCGTCCAGGAGCACGGCGGCGCGCACGTCGGCCGATACCTCCACGAGGCGCTCCGGCGCGGCCTCCGCGGAGGGGTCCGCGAACACAACCGAGACGGGCGGCTCGGAACTCACCCCGAGGCCCCGGCGGCGCCGCGCCGGCGGGGGCCGGTCGCGAGTGCACGCTGGGCGACTGCCATGGCGGTCACAATAGCGCCGTGCCGATCTCCCAAATCTCGTGGATCGTGACCGTCGCGATCTGCCTGATCGCGGCTCTCCTGCTGCTGCTGAACGGCTACTCGGGCTACTTCGGCGTGCTGCTGGCGGTCGGCGCCGCCGCAGCGGTGAACCTGGTCTCCAGCAGCTAGGGGCCTAGCCCGGAGGGTCCGCCTCGCGCGGAGGGTGCGGGCCGTCGCTCTCGGGCTCCTCGTGGATCAGAACGTCCGCGCCGCGGACCCGGTCGCGGATCTCGCGCTGCAGCTCGTGGGTCAGGTCGTGGGCGCGCCGCAGCGTGGTGCCCTCGGCGAACTGCACGTGGAGGTCGATGTAGCGGCGGCTGCCGGCGCGCCGGGCCCGGAGCTTGTGGAAGCCCGTTACCTCGTCGGCACCGAAGTCCTCGATCGCCGCGCGAACCGCGGCCAGCTCGGACGCGGGGAGCGTCTCGTCCACCAGCACCCGCGACGTGCGGGACAGGATCCGCACGCCCGCGCCCACGATCGCCGCCGCCACCACCAGCGCCACGGCCGGGTCGATCCAGTTCGCCCCCGTGACCTGGACCAGCACGAGCGCCACGAGCACGCCCGCGGAGGTGGCCGCGTCGGTGCGCAGATGCGCGGCGTCGGCCTCCAGCGCCGGCGAGTCCGTGAGAGCGGCCTGGCGGTACAGGTACTGGGACACGACCACGTTGGTCACCGCGGAGAAGCCGATCACCGCGATGCCGAAGCCCAGCGAGTCCACGTCCGCCGTGTCGACCAGCCGCCGGACCGCCTCGAAGATGATGATCCCCGCCCCGACCAGGATCAGCATGCCCTCGATCGCCGCCGCCAGGTTCTCGATCTTCGCGTGGCCCCAGGGGTGGTCCTCATCAGCGGGCTCGTCGGCCTTGCGGACGCCGAAGTAGGCAACGATGGCCGCCACCAGGTCGATCGCCGAGTGGGCCGCCTCGGTGAGGATCGCGATCGACCCGGTGACCGCGCCGGCCACGACCTTGAGGGCGATCAGGATCGAATTCGAGACGATCGAGAGCCGGGCCGCCTTGACCTTGCTCGGAGCCTGGGCGGCGGGGCCCACCGCCCGCGCGGGACCGATCACGGGGCGTCCTCCGCGTCGTCCAGCAGCTGGACGAGCGCGCGTGCCGCGCGGCCTCGGTGGCTGATGGCGTCCTTCTCCTCCTGGCTGAGCTCGGCCATCGTGCGTCCGTCGCCGGGCTCGTCGGGCACGAACGCCGGGTCATAGCCGAAGCCACCCTGTCCCCTGGGCTCGTGCGTGAGCCGGCCCTGGCAGCGGCCCTCGGCCACGAGCTCCGCGGCGTCCGGGCTCGCGAAGGCCATGGCGCACACATAGGCCACGCGGGTGTCACCGCCCGGGGGGACCTCGTGCAGGAGCTTGGTCAGGTTCTCCTCATCGGTCGCGTCCTCGCCGGCGAAGCGCGCGGAGCGGATGCCCGGCGCCCCGCCCAGCGCGGACGCCTCGATCCCCGAGTCGTCGGCCACCGCGGGCGAGCCCGTGGCCAGCGCCGCGGCGCGTGCCTTCACGAGCGCGTTCTCGGAGAAGGTGCTCCCGTCCTCGGGCGGGAGCTCGACCTCGGCGGGCAGCGGGAGCAGCTCGTGCGGGGCCAGCATCGGGCCGAGCTCGCGCACCTTGTGCGCGTTGCGGGTTGCCAGCACCAGGCGCACCGCGGGCGTCAGGCGGTCTGGGGTGCCACCGCGGCGCGCTGCGACTCGCGCAGCCTCGCGATGCCATCGGCGGCCAGGCCGAGCAGCTCGTCGAGCGAGGCTCGCGACAGGGGGGTCCGCTCGCCCGTGGCCTGCACCTCCACCAGGCCGTCGTCGCCGGTCATCACCACGTTCATGTCGACCTCGGCGTTGGAGTCCTCCGGGTAGTCCAGGTCGAGCACCGCCTGCCCTTCGACCACCCCGCAGGAGATCGCGGCGACGGACTCCGTGAGCGGCAGCGCGTCCAGCAGGCCCTCGCCCACCAGCCGGGTGAGCGCGAGCTCCAGCGCCACGTAGCCGCCGGTGATGGCCGCGCAGCGGGTGCCGCCGTCGGCCTCGAGCACGTCGCAATCGATCCACACGGTGCGCTCGCCCAGGCGCTCGAAGTCCACCACACCGCGCAGCGCCCGCCCGATCAGCCGCTGGATCTCGACGGTGCGGCCGTCGGGCCTGCCCTTCGACACGTCGCGCTGCTTGCGCTCGCCCGTCGACGCGGGCAGCATGCCGTACTCGGCGGTGACCCAGCCACGGCCCTTGCCCTGCATCCAGCGCGGCACCGTCTCGGCCACCGAGGCGGTGCAGATGACCCGCGTGCCGCCCATGCGACATGAGCGCCGACCCGGACGCCGTGCTCATGAAGCCCGGCTCGATGCGGACCTCGCGCAGGTCGCCGGCGGCGCGGCCGTCGTGCCTCACGGCGTAACCGCCGGAGCCGGTGCCAGCGCCGGGTCCTCGCCGCCCGTGCGCACGTGCGCCACGCGCGCGATCGGCAGCTGCAGAAAGCGAACGCCGGCGCGACGGAACTCCTCCGGGTCGCCCGTGGCCATGAACCGGTAGATGCCGCGGCGTGCGTGCGGCGCAGCCAACCCCGAGGCGGCCAGCTCGGCCTCCACCGCGGTGGCGATGGCCTCCCCCGAAGTCACGATCTCGACCCCGCGGCCGAGCGTGCGCTGGAGCAGCGGCCGCACGAGCGGGTAGTGGGTGCACCCGAGGATCACCGTGTCCACCCCGGCGTCGCGCAGCGGCGCGCAGGCGCGCTCCACCGCCGCGACCGTGTCCTCGTCCACCTCGCCGCCGGCCTGTATCAGCGACGCCAGATCGGGCGACCCGACCGAGACGAGCTGCGCCGTGCCGCCGGAGGCCTCGTCAAGCGCGCGTTCATACGCGCCGCTCTCCACCGTGGCGCAGGTGGCGATCAGGCCCACCCTGCCGGTGCGCGTGACCTCCGCCGCGCGGCGCGACTCGGGGGTGATCACGCCCACCACCGCGACCCGTCCGGCCAGGTGCTCGCCCAGCTCCGGCAGGGCGGCCGCCGTGGCCGAGTTGCAGGCCACCACCAGCAGCTTGGCTCCGTGATCGACCAGCGTCTCGGCCAGCTCGTGGGCGAATGTCCGCAGCTCCTCCGCCGATCGGTTGCCGTACGGGAAGCGCGCCGTGTCGCCCAGGTAGAGGAAGTCCTCGTGCGGCAGCGACACCAGGCACTCGTGCAGGACCGTCAGGCCGCCGACCCCGGAGTCGAAGACGGCGACCGGCAACTCGCTGGGGGCGGTCGTCACGCGCGGCATGGTCGCATGGCCGGCGGCGCGCCGCGCCCGCTGCACGCCGGCGACCGCGCGCAGCGGGCGTCGGGAGTGGGCCAAAGGAAGGACCGGGCCGGGCAGGTGCCCGACCCGGTCCGATGAACAAGCAGCGTCGACTACCGAACGGCCAGCGACGCCGCCGTGCTGCTCTCGTCGGGACCCACGACCCCGCGATCCTTGCCGGGGCCAATCGACGACGCGATCCCGCTCTCATCGGGACCGACCGTGGGCTGGGTGCCCACCGAGGCGGCGACAGAGCTTTCGCTGGGACCGCTCACCGCGGCCTGCGGCGAGACGGCGTCCCCCGCATCGGACGATCCGCCGATTGCCAGAACCAACACCACCGTGACCGTGGCGATGAGCGCGAGCAGAGCCGAGATGGCGACGATCCGATGCGACCGGACCTGGCTCCTTAGGGATGCTGCTGGGTGTGAAGCGTAGGACATGGTTGTCCTCCCTCGGGGTGATCGGACGAGGGCGAGCATCTGCCCCTGACGGCACGTGGTGTGTGCATGTGGTCACGGTGGACCGAATCCTTCGCAGGTCAGAACTGGACCTTGCGCACCGCCTCCTTGATCTTGCCGAGGATCACGTCGCCCAGCTCCTTGCCCTCGTCGGAGCGGAAGTTCTTCATGGCCGCCACCACGCCGGCCATGACCAAGGCCACCAACAGGATCAGCGCCACATATTCGACCGTGCCCTGACCGCGCTGCGACCGCAGCGCCTCAACACCTCGCCACGCCATCGCGTGCGCCAATCCGATCCATCCGTACACCCCGCACCTCCGCGTCCGATTGCTTGCCGCCATCGTCTGGACCGGCGAGGAGCGGTTCCACACCCGCGGGTGACGGTGCCGGCACAACAACGCGACAGTTCATGCGCTCGCCGGGCGGGCAGGACCGCCGCGCGCAGTGCGCGAAGATGGCGGCGATGTGCGGCATCGGCGCGATCCTCGACCCCTCCGGCACGGCGACGGCCGAGGCGGGCCGCCGCATGACCGCGGCGCTGCGCCACCGCGGCCCCGATGGCGAGGCGGTGCGCACGATCGGGCCGGCGACGCTGGCGTTCGTGCGCCTGGCGATCATCGACGTGGAGGGCGGCGACCAGCCGCTGTCGTCGGAGGACGGCGCGGTGACCGCCATCGTGAACGGCGAGATCTACAACCACCGCGAGCTGCGCGCCGAGCTGGAGGCCGGCGGCCACACCTTCGCCACGCACTCCGACTGCGAGGTGGTGGTCCACGGCTATGAGCAGCACGGCGAGGCCTTCTTCTCGCGCCTGAACGGCATGTTCGGCGTGGCCCTCTGGGACGCGCGGCGCGAGCGGCTGGTGGCCGCCCGCGACCCCTTCGGCGTCAAGCCTCTGTACTGGTGGAGCGACGGCACCCGCCTGGCGCTGGCGTCGGAGGTGGGAGCGCTGCTGGCGGCCGGCCTGGTGCAGCCGCGCGTGGACCGGATGGCCCTCGATCACTTTCTCGCCTGCCGGTTCGTGCCGGCGCCGCGGACGCTCTTCGAGGGCGTGTCCAAGCTGCCGCCGGCATCGCTGCTCGTGGCCGAGCCGAACGGCGCGCCGAGGATCCACAGCTACCGCCAGGGGCCCGGGGAGCCGCTGGCCGGGCTCGGCGGCGCGGAGCTCGCCGAGGAGCTGTCGGCACGGTTCGTGGACGCGGTGGAGCGCCAGATGATGTCCGACGTGCCCTACGGGGCGTTCCTGTCGGGGGGCGTGGACTCGGCGGCCATCGCCGCCGCGATGGCGGCGCGCTCCGAGGCCCCGCCGCGCACGTTCACGATCGGCTTCCCCGGCCACGGCGACGTGATCGACGAGCGCGAGTACGCCCGCGCGTCCGCGCGCGAGATCGGCACCGAGCACAGGGACACCGCCATGAACCGGACCGCACTTCCTGCCCGAGCTCGAGCGCTCGGTGCGGCGGCTGGAGGAGCCCTGCGGGATCCCGTCGGCCCCGGCCCTGCTCCAGCTCTCGCGATTCGCCGCGCGCAACGTGAAGGTGGTGCTGTCGGGGCAGGGCGCCGACGAGCCCCACGGCGGCTACGGGCGCCACCAGGCCGCCGCCGCCCTGGGCCCGGCCGCCCGCCTGGGCCCGCTCGCCCGCCCGCTGCGTGCCGCGGCCCTTCGCCTGGCCCCCGGCAACGAGCGCGCCCGCCGCGCCGCGCGACTGCTTGAGCCGGCCGACTCAGCAGAGCGGCTGGTGAGACTCGTGGAGATCACCGCCGACGACGAGCGGGCCGCCCTGGTGGGCAGCCCCGGCGCCGAGGCCGCCGACGAGCGCGCGGCGCTTGCCAGCGACGTGCTGACCGACGTGGGCGACCGCGGCCTGGTCGAGCAGGCCCTCTACCTGGACACCCGCATGTTCCTCGGTGACGGGCTGCTGATCTGCGCCGACAAGATGTCGATGGCGGCGAGCCTGGAGCAGCGGGTGCCGTTCCTCGACCTCGAGCTGATGCGCTTCGTCGAGCGGGTCCCCGCGCGCGAGCGCGTGCGCCCGCGCCAGGGCAAGCGGCTGCACCGCAACGCGATGGCGCGGCTGCTGCCGCGCGCGATCGTCGACCGCCCCAAGCACGGCTTCTCGACCCCCTACGACTCCTGGCTGCGCGAGTCGCTGGGCGAGGAGGTGCGGTCCCGCTACGCGGCGCGCAGCGAGCTCAGCGACCTCGTGGACGGCGCGGCCGTGGATCGCCTGGTGAAGGCGCACCGCTCGGGCCGCGCGGACCACAAGCGAATCCTGTTCTGCCTCCTCGAGCTCTCCGAGTGGCACCGCGCCTTCATCCAGGGCGCCGTGCCCACCGCCGCCGCCGCGGCTGCACCGTGACGCGCGTCCTCTACGTGCACAGCCGGAAGGCGAGCTTCGTGGCCATCGACCGCGACATCCTCGCCGAGGAGTACGAGGTCGAGGACCTCTACCAGCCGGGGCGGGTGCCCAATCCGCTCAAGGTCGTGCCCGCGGTGATCCGTGCAGACCTCGTGTTCGGCTGGTTCGCCTCCTGGCACACGTTCCTCCCGATCACGCTCGCCTGGATCCTGCGCAAGCCCTCGGTGCAGATCGTCGGCGGCTTCGACACGGCCGACATGCCGGACATCGGCTACGGCTACCAGCAGGGCGGCCTGCGGCGGTGGGCGAGCCGCTGGATCATGCGCCGCGCCACGCGCCTGGTGACCAATTCCGAACTACTCGCGCGCGGAGATCGAGATCAACACCCCGATCCCGCCCGAGCGGGTCACCGTCGTCCACCACGGGGTGCCCGACCCGTTCGGCCCGCTCGACGAGTCGCGCCCGCGCGAGCGAATGGCGCTCACCGTGGGCCACCTGGTGAAGACGACCCTGATGCAGAAGGGCCACCGGCCGTTCGTCGAGGCCGCGTCGGTGTTGCCCGACGTGCGATTCGTGTTCGTCGGCAAGTGGCACGACGACGCCATCGAGGAGCTGCGGGCGATCGCCACCGACAACGTGGAGTTCACGGGCTGGCTGTCGGACTCCGAGCTCACCGACCTCTACCGGCGCGCGTCGGTCTACGTGCAGGCGTCGCGTCACGAGGGCTTCGGCCTCGCGGTGGCGGAGGCCATGCTTGCGGGCTGCGTGCCGGTGGTGATGGACGTGACCGCCATGCCCGAGGTGGTGGGCGACGCCGGCGTGCTCGTGCACTCCCAGGACCCGGCCGACGTGGCCGCTGGGGTCGAGCGCGCGCTGGCGATGGATGGCGACGCCCACAGCCGCGCCCGCCAGCGGATCGTGGACACCTTCCCGCCGCGGATCCGGCGCGAGGGCATCCTGGCGGTCGTGCGCGAGGCCCTGGACTCGGGTCGCGTCAGGCGCTGACGCCGGGCCAGAACCGCGCCACCTGGCTCGCCTCGGCCTCCACGAGCGGCCCGCGCGCGACGCTCCGCGGCTCGCCACCGCTCGCCAGCGCATCCATGGTCGCCGCGACCGACGCCGCCAGCGCATCCACGTCGTAGCCGCCCTCGAGCACCGCCCCGCAGGGCACGCCGAGCTGGTCGGCCAGGGCGCGCACGTGGCGACCCAGGTGCCCGTAGCTCTCGGTCTCCAGCCGGCACTCCGCCAGCGGGTCGTCCACGTGGGCGTCGAAGCCCGCCGACACCAGGACCATGTCGGGCTCGAAGGCCCGCGCTGCCGGCATGGCCACGTGCTCGACGAGCCCCAGCCACTCGTCCTCGCCCGACCCGGCGGGCACCGGCAGGTTGATCGTGAAGCCCTGGCCGGGCCCGGACCCGGAGTCCGCGAGGGCGCCCGAGCCGGGCCAGAACGGCCACTGGTGAAGGCTCACGAACAGCACCTCGGGCGAGGCGTCGAAGATCGCCTGCGTGCCGTTGCCGTGGTGCACGTCCCAGTCCAGGACGAGCACCCGCTCGCAGCCGAGCGCGTCGAGGGCGTGGCGCGCGGCGATGGCCACGTTGGCGAACAGGCAGAAGCCCATCGCCCGCTCGCGCTCGGCGTGGTGGCCCGGCGGGCGCAGGGCGCAGAAGCCCGTCGGCGCCTGCCCGGCGACCAGGGCCTCCACCAGCGCGCACGCCGCCCCCGCGGCCCGCAGCGCGGCCTCCCAGGAGCCGGGGCTGGTTGGGGTGTCCAGGTCGAAGGGCGCACCGCGCTCGCAGTGGTCGCGGACGGACTCCACGTAGGACTCGGGGTGCACGCGCAGGATCTGCTCGAGCTCGGCCCGCGGCGCCTCACGCGGCTCGTAGCCGAGCCATTCCCGCTGCTCCAGCAGCGCCTCGATGGCGCGGATCCGGTCGGCTCGCTCGGGGTGGGCGCCCGTGTCGTGCTCAAGCGTTGCCTCGTGGCGGAAGAGGAGCGGCGCGCCGATGGCGTTACCGTACCCGCGGTTCAGTGGGTAGCGCAGCCTCCACACCGCTCCGCGCCGATGTGACCGTGGTGGGCGCGGGAGCGGCGGGCCTCTTCTGCGCCCTGGTGGCGGCAAGGGACGGCGCGCGGGTGGCGCTGGTGTCGCGGTCGCCGCTGCCCGCGTCGGCCAGCTACTGGGCGCAGGGCGGCATCGCCGCGGCGCTCGCCTCCGACGACTCCCCCACCCTGCACGCCGGCGACACCCTGACGGCCGGCAGGGGCGCCGCGCGGCCCACCGCGGTCGAGGTGCTCTGCGAGGAATCGCCCGCGCGGGTGGGCGAGCTGCAGGCGCTGGGAGTGCGCTTCGACGCCGACCGCCACGGGGCGCTGGCCCTGGGCCTGGAGGGAGGGCACTCCGCGCGCAGGATCGTGCACGCCGGCGGAGCCGCCACCGGGCGCCGCATCACGCGCCAGCTGTCCGCCACGGCGGCCACCCACGAGCGCATCGACGTGATGGAGCACACCACGGCCACCGCGCTGCTGGTCTCCGAGGGCCGCTGCGTCGGCGTGTCCGCCGAGCGCGACGGCGCGTCGCTCCAGGTCGTCTCACGCGCCACCGTGCTGGCCACCGGCGGTGCGGCCGCGCTGTGGTCTCGCACCACCAACCCGCTCGGGTCGACCGGCGTGGGGCTGGCTCTGGCGCACGCGGCCGGCGCCGAGCTAGCGGACCTCGACTTCGTGCAGTTCCACCCCACCGCACTGGTCTCCGACGGCCCGCGCGACGGGTTCCTGGTGACCGAGGCCGTGCGCGGCGAGGGCGCCACCCTGCTGGGAGCCGGCGGCCAGCGGTTCGTCGACGAGCTGGCGCCGCGCGACGAGGTGGCCCTGGCCATCGAGTCCGAGCTGCGCTCGAGCGGCGCCGCCGCCGTGTCCCTGGACATGCGCTCCGTGGACCTCGGGCGGTTCCCCAACATCGCCGAGGCGCTGGGCGAGGTGGGGATCGACCCGGCGCGCGACCTCGTGCCGGTGGCGCCCGCCGCCCACTACACGATGGGCGGGGTGGCCACCGACCTGGACGGCCGCGCCTCGATCGGCGGGCTCTACGCCGTCGGCGAGTGCGCCTGCACGGGCCTGCACGGGGCCAACCGCCTGGCGTCCAACTCGCTGGCCGAGTGCTTCGTCCTTGGTCGCCGCGCCGCCGTTGCGGCCGCCGCGGAGCCCCTGCCGAGCGACGCCGGGGATGCCGCCGCGGCTCCGCTGCCCGCACCCCCCACGGCCGCCACCCGCGCGGCGCTCTGGCGCCACGCCGGGCTGCGCCGCGACGCGCAGGGGCTCGCGGAGCTCGCGCGCGGCGAGTTCCCGCTGGCGCGGATGATCGCCCGCTCCTGCGCCGCGCGCGAGGAGAGCCGGGGCGCGCATCAGCGCACCGACCATCCCGCCACCGACCCGGCCCTGGACGGTCACCACGCCGTGGTGGGCGCGTCCGAGGACGTGGACATGGAGCACTGGGAGTGACAACCCCGGGCGAGCTGTTCCTCGAGGCCATGGCGTCGCTGGCGTCGGGCGTGGTGGTGGTCACCGCCCGGCGCGCCGACGGTGCGCCCTGCGGACTGGCCGTGACCTCGGTCGCCTCCTACAGCGCCAACCCGCCCTCGGTACTGGTGTCGATCGACCACGCCTCGCGCTGCCACGTGGCGCTGAGCGCCTGTGACCGGCTGGGGCTGCACCTGCTGCACGCCGGCCAGGAGCCGCTTGCCCGCACCTTCGCCGGCAAGGGCGACGACAAGTTCGCCGGCCTCGACTGGCACTGGGACGACGACGTGCCGGCGCTGGACGGGGTGCTGGCCTACCTGCGCTGCCGCAGGGCCGCCAACTTCCAGCGCTACGACCACACGGTCCTGATCGGCGACATCGAGGGCGGCCGGCTCGGTACGGGCGAGCCGCTGCTCCACGCTCGGCGGCGGATGGACTGGCTGCTCCGCCCGGGGGAGTGAGCGGGGTGTTGGACATGGCAAGGCCGGCCGTGATCGCCCTGGCCCTGATCGTGCTCTACCCAGCCGCCGCACAGGGCGCCTACCCGGGTCCGAACGGCGAGCTTGGTGTTCTTCCAGGCGGACACCGGCGGCGTGGAGCCCGTGGGCCTCGCGGTGGCCGACGCGCGCGGGCGCAACCAGACGCTCGGCCCACTGGGCCCACGCTGCGGCGGCGAGGGCGCGGCCGCCCTTCGCGGGCCCTGCCCGGTCGACCCGGTCTGGTCGCCCGACGGCCTGCGGATCGCGTTCGGCCTCGGCCGGGGGCTCGCGACGATGCGACCCGACGGCGGCGATGTGCGCCGGATCCCACTGCCCACGCTCGCCAAGGTGACCTCCCCGACCTGGAGCCCCGACGGCCGCCGGATCGCGTTCGCCGCCGTCCCCGGCCGCCGGCGGGAGCTGTTCGTGGTCGACGTAGCGGGAGGCGCCCCGGTGCAGCTCACGTTCCGCGGCGGCTCCGAGCCGGCGTGGTCGATCCGGGGGGAGATGGCCTTCATGCGCCGCGGCGAGCTGTTCCGGATGGCGGTCCCCTATGCCGGGCCGCTGGTGCCGGTGGCCGAGCTCGAGCCCGTCAGGCTCACGCGGCTCGGGGGCGCGTCGCCCACCTGGTCGCCCACGGGGAGCCGGGTGGCCTTCATCCGCAAGGTCAGGCTGCGGCGCGGAGCGCGGTCCCGCGGGCCGGTGCTCGTGCGCATGACGCGCGACGCGCGGCGGCTGCGGCGCCTGACCGCTTGGCGCGCCGAGACGCCGGCCTGGACGCCCGACGGGAGCCGCATCCTGTTCGCTCGCTTCGACAGCTTCAACTCGTTCGTGTTCGCGGTGCCGGCGAACGGCGGGCGTGTGGTCAAGGTCACGGGCGGCCTCGAGGGACGCCGGGTGGCGGCCTTCGACCCAGACCAGCAGCCGCTTCCGCGCTAGCGCTCGGGCGCTACGCCGCCACGGGCAGCCCGACGCCGATCACCTTCAGCCGCCGCGTGAGCGCGGTGAACGCGTACTCGGTCTGCTCCTGGCTGGTGTAGCCGAGGAACGTGTAGTCCTCGCCGAGCGAGTAGCCGGGCGGCACCAGCACTCCGGCCGCGACCGGCAGCAGCTCGCCGAGCGTCGACTGGATCCGCTCCTTCATCTCCGGGTCGCCGGCCTGCTGCTGCAGGTACCACGTCCCGTAGGCCACGTGGCGGTGCTCGTCCTGGGCGATCTTCGAGAAGCCCTCCACGAATCCGGGCAGCTTCTGCACGTCGTCCTCGAAGTACCGGAGCAGAAAGTACTGGCCGGTGAGGGCGAGCGTGCCCTCGATGACCATGTGGTACATCGTCACGAAGTCGACCTTGGCCGCGACGTCGCGCGGGTTTGCGATCAGCTTCTGGCCGGCCTCCACCAGCACTCGTCGAAGAGCTTCACGAACGGCTCGGTGAGCTGCTCGCGCACGCGTGCCAGGCGCTCGCCGATCTCGCCGTCGAAGCCGAAGACCTCGCGGTAGTAGCGGTCGAAGAACTGCATGTGGCGCGCCTCGTCGACCTGCTGGGTGGTCAGGAACGCCTCCTCCTGCTCGTCGTCGTAGGACATGACCAGGCCGGAGAACTGAGTGGTCACGCGCTCCTCGCCGATGAAGAACGCGGACAGCAGCCAGAGGATCTCGTCGCGCTGCCTCGTCGGCCATCGCGGCCCAGTCGCGCTTGTCCTGCTCGAGGTCGATCGCCTGCGCGGACCACGGCTGGCGCTCCCACAGCTCGTAGAGCTGCTGCGGCTCCATGAGCTTCAGCGTGCTCGTGATCTGCGACTCGTCGCCGATCGTGGCGACGTCGCCCTGCTGTGCGTGATCGAGAAGGGTTGCCATCGGGCGGACGCTACCGCCCTCGATCGCCGAGGCAAAGGCCTTCCGGGCCTCACCCATATGGGGCTCCACTGGAACCCTTTGCATAGGTTAACCCGAACTTAACGTTGCATTCGTTGTCACTACACGGGGCGTTGCTCTAATCGCCCCACGCAGGGGAGCGGGATGGCATGAAGCCACCCGGGGACAGGGAGGCCCACCACATGTACCAATTCAGCCGCGCGATCTACCGCGAGCTATCGACTGACGTGCTCGAAGGCCGGCCGGACGCCGTCACCGAGCGACGGGAGCGCCTGCTCCGCGAGTGCGAGTGCGCGATGGAGCGCCTCGCCACCGACCGCCACTACTTCGCACGGCCCGTACGGACCCTGTTCAACGACATCCGCTGCCTGTTTCCGATGGACGACCAGATGCGGGTGTACCACGTGATCGAGCACCACGTACTCCTGGCCGCGGCCTACGTGGACTCCCAGGCGCGCGACGGCGTGACCTTCGACGGCAGCCCCCTGCGCTGCCACGCCACCACCCGCAAGGGAACCTCCTGCCAGCGCGTCCCGCTGCCGGCCAGCAAGTACTGCCCGTCGCACAAGCACCTCGAAGAGGACGCCGAGGGGCTCAAGCTCACGGCCGCCTAGAGGCGGCCGAGGCTTCGGTCGGCCGGCTCCGACTGGGCACCGGAGCCGGCCCGGCCGTTGTTTAAGGGGCCTGTCCCTCCAGGCCCCCTGCGCGCGGGTAGCTTGCGCCCATGGTCCTCGGCGTGGACGTGGGCGGCACCTTCACGGATGCGGTCCTGCTGACCCCGGACGCCGTGGTCACCGGCAAGGCGCCCACGACTCCCGACGACCAGTCGGACGGGGTCATGGCCGCGGTGGAGCAGGCCCTGGAGCGGGCGGGCGCCGAGGCGGGCGACGTCCAGCGTCTCGTGCACGGGATGACCGTGGGCACCAACGCGCTGCTGGAGGGCCGCACCGAGCGCACGGCGCTGGTGGCCACCGAGGGCTTCACCGACCTGGAGGAGCTCGGGCGACAGGCGCGGCCCGACCTCTACCGCCTCTGCCAGGCGCACCCCGAGCCCCTGGTCCCTGCCGAGCTCAGGGTCGCGGCGCCGGAGCGGTGCGGGCCCGAGGGAGTGCTGCGCCCGCTCGACCGCGACGAGCTCCAGCGCCGGCTCTCCGAGCTCGAGGGCCAGGTGGACGCGGTCGCCGTGTGCCTGCTGTGGGGGTTCCGCCATCCCGAGCACGAGCGGGCCGCGGCCGACGCGATCGAGGCCGCCCTCCCGGGGGCGCACGTGTCGACCTCGCACGAGACGGCGGGCGTTTTCCGCGAGTACGAGCGCCTGGCCACGACCGTGGTGGACGCCGCGCTGTCGCCGCTGCTGGCGCGCTATCTGGCGCGGCTGTCCGAGCGCACGAGTGCCGGCGGCCTGCCGGCACCTGAGGTCATGCTCTCGAGCGGCGGCGTGGCCGATGCATCCACGGCGGCGGCGCACGGGTCGTGGACCGTGCTCTCTGGACCGGCGGGCGGCGCGGAGGCGACGGCGCGCGTGGCCAGGCGGGCGGGTACCGGCGGCGCGGTGGGCCTGGACATGGGCGGCACCTCCTGCGACGTGTCGCTGATACTGGACGGCCGGGTGGCGGTCACGGGCGGCCGCGAGGTCGGCGGGCGGTCGCTGGCGCTGCCCATGGTGGACGTGCACACCGTGGGCGCGGGCGGCGGAAGCATCGCGTGGGCGGACTCCGGCGGCGCGCTGCGCGTGGGGCCCCGCAGCGCCGGTGCCCACCCCGGGCCGGCGTGCTACGGCCGCGGCGGCCGAAGGCCCACCGTGACCGACGCGGACCTCATGCTCGGCCGGCTGCACGAGGACGCTCCGCTGGCAGGCGATGTCCGGCTGGACCGCGCGGCGGCCGAGCGCGCGATCGGCGAGCTGGCCGGCGAGCTCGGGCTGTCGCCGGAGGATGCGGCGGTGGGGGTCGCGCGCGTGGCCGACGCCGCGATGGCGCAGGCGGTGCGAGTCGTGACGGTGGAGCGTGGGATCGACCCGCGCGAGCTGGCGCTGGTGGCCTTCGGCGGCGCGGGGCCGCTGCACGCCGCGGCGATCGCCGAGGAGCTGGGCATGCGCCGCGTGCTGGTCCCGGCCGTGTCAGGTGTGCTGTCGGCGCTGGGGCTGGCGCTGTCCGAGCGGCGCCGTGACGTGGTCGAGAGCGTGCTGATGACCGGCCCCGACCTGACCCGCGATGCCGTGGCGGCCGTGGTGCGCCGCCTCGGCGAGCGCGGCCGGCAGGACCTGGGCGCGCCGGGCGCGGAGCTGCGTGCCACCTACGACCTGCGCTACGCCGGCCAGGCCTTCGAGCTCGGGGTGGAGGCCGGGCTCGAGCCCGAGCCCGACGAGCTGGCGGAGAGGTTCGCCGACGCCCACCGCCGCCGGTACGGGTACGCCGACGAGGGCGCGCAGCTCGAGCTCGTGACCGTGCGGGTCGCGGTGGCCCTGCCGGGGCCCGAGCCACCGCTGCCACCCACCGCCCCCGGCGCCGACCGGCGCGGCGACCGCCCGGTCCGGTTCGGCGACGTTGAGGCCGACACGCCGATCCTGGGGCGCGGCGCCGCCGAGCTGGAGGGGCCCGCGATCTTCGAGCTGCCCGGCGCGACGCTGCTCGTGCCGCCGGGCTGGCGCGCGACCGCAGACGCCGAGACGGTGGTGCTGGAACGTTGAGCCGGCTCGACCCGATCGCCCTCCAGGTGCTGGTCGGCGGCCTGCGCGCCGCCTGCGACGAGATGGGCGTGGTGCTCGTGCGCTCGGCGCATTCGGCCAACATCAAGGAACGCCGCGACGCCTCCACCGCCCTGTTCGACGCCGGCGGGCGCATGGTGATGCAGGCCGAGCACATCCCCGTGCACCTGGGCGCGATGCCCAGCGCGGTGGCATCGGTCCTCTCCGAGGAGCACGCCCCCGGCGACGCCTGGATCCTCAACGACCCGTTCGCCGGCGGCACGCACCTGCCCGACATCACGGCCATCTCGCCCGTGTTCGCCGCCGGCGAGCTCGTGGGCTTCGCGGCCAGCCGCGCCCACCACGCCGACGTGGGGGCCCGCGAGCCCGGCAGCATGCCCGCCGACTCCAGGACGCTGGACGAGGAGGGCGTGGTGGTGCCGCCCACCCGCCTGGTGGCCGGCGGCGAGCTGGACCGCGACCTGCTCGCGCGGCTCACGGAGCGGATGCGCAACCCGCGCCAGCGCGAGGCCGACCTGCGCGCCCAGCTGGCCGCCAACCGCGCGGGCGACGAGCGGCTGGGGGCGCTGGTCGAGCGGATGGGCCTGGACACCGTCCGCGCCGGCTTCGAGGAGACGCTGGACTACGCCGAGCGTCGGACCCGCGCGCGGGTCGCGGACCTGGAGGACGGCGTGCGCGAGGCGCGGGACGTGCTGGAGGCGCGCTCGGGCGACCTGGAGCTGCACCTGCGCGCAACCGTGGACGGCGACGCGCTGGAGCTGGACTTCACCGGCTCCGCCGCCCAGCACGAGGGCAACCTGAACTGCCCCTTCGCCGTGACCATGTCGGCGTGCATCTTCGCCCTGCGGGTGCTGGCCGACCCGGACGTGCCCGCCTGCGAGGGCGCCTACCGCCCGCTCACCGTCACGGCGCCGCCGGGCTGCCTGCTGAACGCCCGGGCGCCCGCGGCCGTGGCGGCCGGCAACGTGGAGACCTCCTCGCGCGTGGCCGACCTGGTGCTGCGCGGCGTTTGGCCGCGCGCTGGGTCAGGGCACGATGAACAACCTGACTCTGGGCAACGACCGCTTCACCTACTACGAGACGCTGGGGGGCGGCCAGGGCGCCTGCGCCGATGCCGACGGGCCGAGCGCCGTGCACGTGGCCATGAGCAACACGCTGAACACCCCCATCGAGGCCCTGGAGCTCGAGTTCCCGCTGCGCGCGATCGAGTACTCGCTGCGCCGGGGCTCGGGAGGCGCGGGACGCCACACCGGAGGCGACGGGGTCGTGCGCGAGGTCGAGGCCCTGGAGGAGATGCGCTACTCGCTGATCACCGAGCGCCGCCGCACCGGTCCGCCCGGGGCGGCCGGCGGCGAGCCGGGAGCGCCTGGTAGGAACCTGCTCAACGGCTCAGAGCAGCCGTCCAAGGCGTCGGGCACCCTGGCCCCGGGGGACCGGCTGCGGATCGAGACACCGGGAGGTGGCGGGCATGGCAGCTGAGCGAATCGCCTTTCTGGGCCTGGGGATCATGGGACGGCCGATGGCATCGAACCTGGCGCGCGCCGGCATCGAGGTCGTGGCCTGGAACCGCAGCGCCGAGCGCGCCGAGCAGCTGGCCGGCGAGCAGGACGGGGTCAGCGTGGCCGCGTCGCCGGAGGAGGCCGCCCGCGCGGCCGGCGCGGTGATCACGATGGTGCCCGACGTGCCCGAGGTCGAGGCCGTGCTGCTGGGCCCCGGCGGCGCCGCCGACGGACTCGGCGCGGGCGGCCTGGCCATCGACATGTCCACGATCTCGCCCACCGCCAGCAGGTCGATCGGCGCGCGCCTGGACGAGCGCGGCATCGCCTTCGTGGACGCGCCCGTGACCGGCTCGCGCCCCCGCGCCGAGGACGCCACGCTCACGATCATGGCGGGCGGCAGCGAGGAGGCCTTCGCCCGCGCCCGGCCCTACCTGGAGGCCATGGGCCGGCTCGTGCTCCACGTGGGGCCGCAGGGACACGGATCGATGATCAAGCTGATCAACAACACGCTGGCCGCGATCAACGCCGCCGTGCTGGCCGAGAGCATCGTCCTGGGCCGCGCCGCCGGCGCTGGACGTGGACAAGATGCTGGAGGTTGTTGCCTCCGGCTCCGGTGACTCCGCGATGCGGGCGCTGAAGTCCGACTCGATGGTCGAGCGGCGACTTCGAGCCGCTGTTCAAGCTCGAGCACATGCTCAAGGACGTCCGCCACCTGCATCGCCGAGTCGCAGGCGCTGGGCGTGGAGCCCACGCTGGCGCGCGCCGCCGAGGCGCTGTACGCGGAGGCCGAGCGCCGGGGCCTGGGCGAGCGCGACTTCGCGGCGGTGATCGAGGCCGCGCGGCCGTGACCGAGCCGCTCGACGACGAGGCGCGCGACTTCCTCACCGCGGTGGAGGCCAACCCGCCGCCGCCCCCGGGCTCGGTCGGTGTGAGGAGTTCCGCCGCGCCGCGCACGACGCCCTGGCGGTGTCCGGCGAGCGGGTCGAGATGGAGAGCGTGGGGGAGGTGCAGGTGCCCGGCGCGGCGGGCGACCTGCCGGCGCGCCGCTACCGGCCGCCCGGCGACGCGCACGGGCTGCTCGTCTACTTCCACGGCGGCGGGTTCGTGCGCGGCGACCTCGACACCCACGACCCGCTCTGCCGCCGGCTGGCCCGCGACGCGCGGCTGCGAGCTGCTGGCGATCGACTACCGGCTCGCGCCCGAGCACCCCTTCCCCGCCGGCGGCGGACGACGCCATGGCGGTGACCGAATGGGCCGCGCGGGAGGACGGGCCGCTGGCCATCGGCGGCGACAGCTCCGGCGGCAACCTCGCAGCGGTGGCAACCCTGCGGGCCCGCGATGGGGGCGGGCCCGCGATCGCCGCTCAGGTGCTGCTCTACCCGGTCACCGACGCCACGATGGGCTTCGCCGTCGCTGGACGAGCTGGCCGAGGGCCGGATGCTCACGCGGGGCGCACTGGCGTGGATGTACGACCAGTACCTGCCCCCGGGCCGCGACCGCTCCGACCCGTCGGCGTCGCCGTCGTGCTGGCGGAGAGCGCTCGAGGGAGCTCCCGCCGGCCGTGGTGGTCACCGCCGGCAACGACCCGCTGCGCGACGACGGGGTCCGCTACGCCGACGCGCCTGGAGGAGGCGGGCGTGCCCGTTCGACCACCTGTCCTACGGGGCACGATCCACAGCTTCATGCTCTATGCCGGCGTCCTCGAGCGTCGGCCTCGCAGCGCTGCCGGCGCGGTGGGCTCCGCGCTGTCGCGACGTTACAAACGGCACGAAATTCGGCTTGAAATAGGGCAACCGGTTCGTAACAATGCCTGGCCCGTGCCGTGCCGACCTCCCCCTGGGAGGCACGGACGGAGGTTCTCCCTCTCAATGCCAATTGCTTTCAAGGAATGGGCTGTGACCGTGCGCGCTCTCGCGGAGGGCGAGCAGCTGCTTACCCTGCGCAAGGGCGGGATCCGCGAGGAGAACAAGCACTTCGAGATCGAGCACGACCGCTTCTTCCTCTACCCCACCTTCGATCACCAGCGCAACGACCTCGTCCGCGAGTCGCACATGCCCGAGCTCGGGCGCGCCCTCGAGGAGGGCGTCTGGCCGGACGGCGAGCCGCCCGCCAGGGCACTGCTGCAGGACGGCGGCATCCCCCAGCCCGACCGTGTGCGGATCCGCGCATGGGCCGAGGTGGCCGCCAGCTACCTGATCACCGACCCGCGCGCCGTCGACGCGCTGTCGCCGTACTACATCTGGACCACCGACTACGCCGAGAAGCGGCTGGAGTGGAAGCGGCGCCACCCGATGCACGTGATCCTGCTGCGCACCTACAGGATCCCGCGACCGGTGACCGTGAAGGTGCGCGCCCGAGTACCTGGGCTGCCGGTCCTGGATCGAGCTGCACCGCGAGCTCCCGTTCGAGGGCACCCCCGTGCTCTCCGACGAGGAGTTCGAGCGCGTGGAGGGCCGAGATCGAGGCGATCGCGTCCGACGCCGCGGTCCCGGCGCTGGCCTGAGCCACCGCCGGCGCACCGCAGCTCGCGGCTGACTCCGCGCCCCCGTGGCCTGGGTCGAGACCGCCAGCCTCTCGTTCGTCGCCCGCCACGAGTCGCGCGACGCCCACGCGGCGCAGGAGGTTCTGGACGACCTCGAGCGCTTCCGCGTGGAGCTGGAGGAGCTCTTCGGAGCGGCGCCCGGCGAGGTGGCGGTGGTCATGCACGCGCGGAGCCTGGCGCTGGACCTGGCCGCGCCCTGGCTCCCGCTGGCCCGGCTACTGTCGGCACCGGCGGGGCGGCGCTACTTCGTGGGCTCGTTCGCCCGCGGGGAGATCCACGTGCTGGCCCCGACTGCGCTTGAGCGCCGCGCCTCCGCGGTGCCCGGCTCGCGCGAGGTGCTGGTGCGCTCCCCGCGGCACGAGTACGCCCATCTTGTGGTGGGCGCGGCCAACCCCTCCCTGCCGCCGCCGTTCTCGCCCTCCGCGCTGCGCGCCTACGTGGACATGGCGTGGCTCTCCGAGGGCTCGGCCACCTTCTTCGCGGGGCAGGTGCCGCACATGCGCGGAGCCATCGCGCGTCGGCTGCGCGAGGGCAGGCGGCCGCGGTTCCCGCCGAAGGCGCGCGATGCCTGGGTGCTGGGCGGCACCGTGTTCGCGCTGCTGGAGCGCGAAGTGGGGATCCGCGCCTGCGTGGAACTCGCGCGCGCGCCCGCCGGCGCGGGTGACCGGCGCGCGATCGAGCGCGCCTTCGACCGCCCGGCGCCGCGCGTGGAGCGCGCCTGGTCGGACTACCTGGCCGCGCTCGGGCCGGCGTGACCGGCCCCGATCTCGCCGTCGAGCAGCCCGGTCATCGCGGCGCGGTGGGGCCGCCCTCCGGCGCCGCGCGCAGGCGGCCCTCGCCCCCGGGGCGGAACGCCGTGGGCAGCCGGGAGGCCGGCGTCGCGCGCCCGCGCTCCCCCCGCTGCTTGGCATAGAGCAGGGCGGTGTCGGCCGCCTCGATCACGTCCGCGGCGGCCTGCGGGGGCGACCATTCGGCCACCCCGGCGGTGGCACGGCCCGGGCGGCGCAGGTCGATCAGGGCCTCCTCCACGCCCTCCAGCGCGCGCGTGGCGACCTCCATCGCCTCGCGCTCGTCCGCTTCGATCGTGACCACGGCGAACTCGTCGCCGCCGTAGCGCGCCACCAGGTCGTACGGGCGCACGGCGTACCTCAGCGCGTGCCCCACCCGCCGCAGCACCTCGTCGCCCACCAGGTGCCCGTTCTCCTCGTTGACCCGCTTGAAGTCGTCCATGTCCAAGAGCGCCAGCGACATGCGGTGCCCAGTGCGCTCGCAGCGCTGGATCTCGCGCCTCAGCGCCTCGTGCAACGCGGCGTGGTTCAGGCAACCGGTGAGGCCGTCGGTGCGCGCGGCGTGGGCCAATCCAGCCTGGGCGCTCGCGCTGCGGCATGCCGCCCCGGCCAGCTCACCCAGCGCGGCCAGCAGGTCCAGCTGGCCCTCGCCGGCCGCGGCCGGCCCGCGCGTGAACGCGACCCCCAGCACGCCGCGCGGGGCGCCGTCCCAGCGCACGGGCGCTCCCAGCGCCGAGCGCACGTCGCCGAACAGCTCGGGCTCCGGAGGGGCCGCGTCGGAGCCCCGCTGCGCGCGGTCCGAGCGCGCGACCTCCGCCACGAGCCCGTCGCCGGCCTGCAGGTGGAGCCCGAGCGACTCCGGTGGCAGGCCGTGCGCGGCCTCCAGCAGCAGCCCCTCCTCGCCGCCTCCGCGCACGAACACGGCGCGGTCGGCGCCCAGCAGGGCGGCCGCCTCGGCGCAGATCCGGTCCAGCACGCCATCCAGGTCCAGGCTGTCGTCCAGCAGCCGCGCGATGGCGCGGATCGCCGCCGGCGCCGCGGCTCCAGGGTCAGCCGAAGGGGCGCCGGCCCAGGCGGATTCGGCACGAGCGGCCGAAGCGCTCGCCTCGACTCGGGTCTCCGGGGCCATCCCCTACAGCTTGACCCGCCGGAGGCGACCCGGCAAGACCCATCGGTGGGCCTTCTAAAGGCCCAGAGTCTTGGCCACGATGTTGCGCTGGATCTCGGATGTGCCGCCGTAGATCGTCGTGACCACTGCGGCGCGCAGATGGCGCTCCATCGGGTACTCCTTGGCGTACCCGTATCCACCGGCCATCTGCACCGCCTCCAGCGCGCAGCGCTTGGCCAGCTCGGTGGCCGCCAGCTTTGCCATCGAGGCCTCCTGCGGGAGCATCCGCGCCGGGTCCTCGTCGGTCAGGCGAGCAACCCAGCGCACCAGCAGGCGGGCCTGCACGAGGTCGGTGGCCAGATCGGCAAGCCGGTGCTGGAGCGCCTGGAAGCTGCCCACCGGGCGGCCGAACTGCTTGCGCTCCTTCACGTAGGCGAGGGTGTCGTCGAAGGCTCGCTGCGCCAGCCCCAGCGCCGACGCGGCCAGGATCACGCGCTCGTTGTTCAGGCCCGCCATGAGCTGCACCCAGCCCGCACCCTCGGCTCCCAGCAGCGCGTCGGCCGGCACGCGCACGTCGTCCAGGTGGAGCTCGTTGGTGTCCTCACCCCCGAGCGTGTCGATCGGCCGCATCGTGAATCCCTCGGCGTCGCGCGGCACGAAGATCATCGACAGGCCGTCGTGGCGCTCCGACCCCTCGCCGGTGCGGCACACGATCAGCGTGTGGCTGGCCTTGTGGGCGAACGAGCACCACATCTTCGATCCCGACAGCACCCATTCGTCGCCGTCGCGGCGGGCGCGGCACTTGAGCGCGGCCACGTCGGACCCGGCGTCGGGCTCCGACATCGCGATGGCCAGCGTGCCGCCGGCGGCCACGCGGCCCAGCAGGTCGCGCTTCTGCTCCTCGGTGCCGAAGCGGTTCAGGGCGCCCACCACGATCAGGGTCACGCCGTAGGCCCCGATCGGCACCTGGCCGCGGGCCGTCTCCTCCAGGAACAGGGCGGCGTCGAAGAACGACCCGCCGGAGCCGCCGTGCTCCTCCGGGATCTGGAGCCCGTACCAGCCCAGCCCCGCCATCCGCTGGGCCAGCTCGTGGCTGTGGGGGTCACGGCCGCCGTCGGTGAGCGCGCTGACCCTGTCGGGCGTGAGCTCGCGCGTGCAGAAGTCCCGGATGGCGGCGACGAAGTCGCGCTGCTCGTCGCTCAGGCCGTGGTCGGCCGGATTGCGTGGAGGCGCTACTGCCACGGCCGGCTCAACCGTTCAGGCTTCGACCGGCTCGCGCGGCTTGAACCGGTTGAGCTCGCGCAGGGCGATCACCATCTTGTGCACCTCGTCGGGGCCGTCGGCGATCCGCAGCCATCGCCCCTGGCGCCACATCGACGCCAGCGGGGTGTCGTCGGACATCCCGAGCGCGCCGTGCACCTGCATCGCGCGATCGCATACGTCCTGGTGCATCTGCGCGGCGATGACCTTGATCATCGAGATCTCCTGCCGGGCGGCGCGCTTGCCCTCGGTGTCCATCTTCCACGCGGCGTGCAGGACCATCAGGCGCGCGGCATCGATCTCCATCCGGGACTTGGCGATGAAGTCCTGGACGAACTGCTTCTCGGCCAGCTTCCCGCCGAAGGCCTCGCGCTCGTGGGCGCGCCGGCACATGAGCTCGAAGGCGCGCTCGGCCGATCCGATCGCCCGCATGCAGTGGTGGATGCGCCCCGGGCCGAGCCGGGCCTGGGCGATCGAGAAGCCGGCGCCGCGCTCGCCCAGCAGGCTCTCCTCAGGCACCCGCACGTCCTCGTAGAGGACCTCCCAGTGACCCGGGCCCTCGTCGTGGCCCATCACCGGCACGGGACGGACGCCCGTGAACCCCGGGGTGTCGATGGGCACCACGATCATGCTGGCGCGCCGGTGCGGCGCGGCGTCGGGGTCGGTGACCACCATGGCGATCGCCACGGAGGCGCCGTTGTAGCCCGACGTGAACCACTTGTGGCCGTTCACGACCCACTCTCCGCCCTCGAGCTCCGCCCGCGCGGCCAGGCCCGTGGGGTCCGAGCCGGCGGTTTCCGGCTCGGTCATCGAGAAGCAGGAGCGCACGTGGTCGTTGAGCAGCGGCTCGAGCCACCGCCGCTTCTGCTCGGCGGTGCCGTACTCCGCCAGGATCTCCATGTTGCCCGTGTCGGGCGCGGAGCAGTTGAACGCCATGGGAGCCACGACGCCCGAGCGCCCCATCTGCTCGCAGAGCATCCCGTACTCCCAGTTGGTGAGCCCGGGCCCGTGCTCCTCGTCGGGCAGGAACAGGTTCCACAGGCCCTCGGCCTTCGCGCGCTCGCGTAGCTCGACCATGATCTGGGGGTAGGCGACCCCCGGGCCGACCTCCTCGTCGAGCGCCCGCATGGCCTCGGCCTCAACGGGATCGACGTGCTCCTCCATGAACCCGCGGACCCGTTCGAGCAGCTCTGCGACGCGCTCGGACGGTGCGAAGTCCACGCCCGCACCTTATCGCCGGCGCAGCTTTGGCGGCGCGGACCCCGTCAGCCGGCCAAGCGGATCAGGGCCCAGGTCACGAGCGCGGTCAGCGCACCGCCGCCGGCGATCACGACCGCCAGCCGGGCCGCCTGGCTCGGCTGGCTTCGGCGCTCCTCCGCGGGAGGCGGCGGCGCCAGGTCAGCCTCCAGCAGCACGTCGCGCGCCACCTCGGCACCGGCGCTCGGCACCAGCACGTCGCGCGGGCCGGCGGCCAGCATGTCCGGTACGTCGAAGCCCGCCGTGCGGCGCAGGATGCTGGGGACGCCCTCCTCGATCAGCATTCCCTGGATCAGCTCCGCCTCGGCCTGGTTGCGCCCGCCGGCCACTCGCACCAGCTCGCCCTCCGTGTAGCGGGGATCGATCTTCCGGGCGCGCCCGTGCGCGTCGCTCTCGGGCGACTCGATCGGGTCACGGCCCACGTACACGAGCGGCATCTGGCACCGCGCGCAGAAGCGCTCGTCGAGCCCGTAGCGCAGCGCGCAGGACGGGCAGGCGAGCGGCTGGGGCTCCTCCCCTGCTGCCGTCATTCGACCGCGATCTCCTCCTCGTCGGGCCGGCCGTTGGCGATCCGCCAGGCGCGCACCTCGGGCTCGTCGGTCAGCGACACGATCACGTACGTCCAGTCCGGGTAGGTGGCCAGGTTGATGTCGGTCTGGGACGGCTCCGCCGGGCTGCGTGGGTGCGAGTGGTACACGCCCACCTCGTAGCCCTCCTCGTCCAGCTCGTTGGCGCGCAGCAGGCTGCGGGCATCGAGCTCGTATCCGTAGGGCGACTTGCGCGGGTTCTCGGCGCGCGCCACGTCCTGTACGGCGCCGTCGCGCCCCCACAGGATCCCGCAGCACTCGTTGGGCGCCTCCTCGCGCGCGTGGGCGATCAGCGCCTCCCACTGCAAGCGGGTCATCCTCATCCGCTCAGAGACTACGCGGGCCCGGCCGGCGCCCGGTGCCGCTAGCGCTTGCGCATCCGGTCCAGGCGGGCCTCGTTCTCGGCCCGCGCCTCCCGGGACGCGCTCGCCGAGCCGAACACCGTCTCGCAGCCGTGGGCGAGCGCATAGTTGGACTCGTCGGGAATGCCCGACACGAAGTCGACGTACGCCGTGTCCGTGCCCGACCCGCAGTCGACCTTGTCGAAGAAGCTGCCGTCGCGGGCATCCACGTCGTCGTCGCCGCCGTTTCCGTTGAGGGTGTCGATCCCGGCATTGCCGATCACGAAGTCGCGCCCCCCGTTACCGGCCAGCTGATCGTCCCCGTCGCCTCCGTTGAACGTGTCGCTCTGGCTGCCCCCGACCATGACGTCCCTCCCGCCCTCGCCGAAGAAGAGCGTCGGCAGGTTGAGATCGAGGGCATCGGCCTGGTCGGCGAAGGGGCCGAACCTGGCCTCCAGGAACGAGACGTTTTGCGGGCTGCAGCTGGCGGCCCGGTCGTAGGGGTCACCGGTGATGACCTCGACCCGGCAGCTCAGACGCGGTTCGATGGTGCCGCCGATGTGGGGGAAGGAAAACCCGAACTCCTGCTCCTCGATGTAGATGCGACCGCTCGAGGTGTAGGCCCGCCAGTCGGAGTGCACGATGTTGGTGGCCCCCGTGAATCTGGCGAAGCCGGCTCCAGGGAACCCGGCGAAGACGTCCGAATCCGCCGGTGAGGTCTTGAAGCTGAGGACGCGGCCGCAAGTCTGCGTCGAGCTGCTCTGGTCCTGACCGCAGGCGCGGAAATAGTAGGTCGTTGCAGCGTTGAGCCCCGTGACCACCTCGCTCAACGGAACGTCGCTGGCGCTCGACGCCGGCCCGCGATGCGGCGTGTCGGTCCCCTGGCCGTTCTGCACGGCGCTCTGCGAAGTCCCGTACTCCCACCACCAGGACGCCGGGCCGTTGTTGGTGCGCCCGTGGGCATTCAGCTGCGCCTTGAAGGCGTGGATGTGGCTGGCCGGGTCCGTGTTGCCCACACAGCCCACGAGCCCGAAGATGACCAATCCGGCAACGAGGAACACCCAACGCATCGACGGAACCTCCAGTGGTCTAGGGCCAGATTCTCCGTCCGCGGCAGCGCGGAGGCGCGACTTTCTCACACGCGCAAGCCCGAGACAACCAACTCGGCGGCCGGCCCCGGCTGATCCGGGAGCGAGCCCGGCTACGAAGGGTTGGCCAGATGATCGGCCCGCGGCCACTCACGGAATTCCGGACCGGCGCCCGCCGGGCAGCGGGCGCGCTGGGCGCCTGCATCGTCCTGCTCGCCGCCGGGTGCGGTGGCGATGACGGAGAGGGCGCCGATGGCAAGTCGTCCAGCTCGGCAAAGAGCGCAGTGAAGGTGAACATCGCCAGCTTCAAGTTCGCGCCGGACCCGATCGAGGTCCAGTCGGGCGGCACCGTGACGTGGGTGAACCAGGACACGGCGCCGCACACCGCCGAGGCCGAGGCCAGGCCCACCTTCGACACAGGCCGGCTCGACACTGGCGAGAGCAAGCGGGTGCAGTTCGACCGGCCCGGCCGGTTCACCTACTTCTGTGACTTCCACCGCTTCATGACCGGCACGGTCGAGGTCGTGGAGTAAGCGCGGGGCCGCGCTAGCCTGAGCCCATGCAGCTCGCCTTTCTCTCCCCGTCGCCGATGGAGCTCATGTTCATCGCCGTGCTCGCGCTCATCGTGCTGGGACCCAAGCGGCTGCCCGAGGTCGCCCGATCGGTCGGGCACGGCATGCGTGAGATGCGCGAGTCCTTTCAGGGCGCCGGCGACGACGACGAAGAGGACGACGGGGACGAGGACGAGGACGCCCGCGACTGGCGGGAGCTGGAGGACGCAGAGGACCTCGACGACGAGGCCGTCGACCGCGACGAGGACCCGGCGCCGGACGAGGACCCGCGGGCCGCGGCCACCGAGCCGCCGGACCGCGGCTGACCAGCGGCTACCAGAAGGCGGCGCGGTCCAGCGTGCCGTCGGCCTCGAGCTCTTCAACGCTGCGCGTGTAGACGCCGGAGCTCAGGTACTTCCAGCCGTCGTCGCAGACCACGAAGACCACGTTGCCCTCGTCCAGGCCCTCGGCCACCCGGACGGCGATCGAGGCGATCGCGCCGCTGGAGACGCCCGCGAACAGGCCCTCCTCCTCCAGCAGCCGCTTGGTCCACACCACCGAGTCGCGGTTGGAGACGAAGATTTTCCGGTCCAGCAGCGACAGGTCGATGATCGGCGGGATGAACCCGTCGTCGAGTGAGCGCAGGCCCTGGACCAGCTCGCCCTGGAGCGGCTCTGCCGCGACCACGAGGGTGTCCGGGTCGTGCTCCTTGAAGCGGCGCGCGTTGCCCATCAGGGTGCCGCCGGTCCCGAGCCCGGCCACGAACGCCGTGACCTCGTCGAGCTCTTCGAGGATCTCCACCGACGTGCCGTTGTAGTGGGCGTTCGGGTTCGCCTGGTTCCCGTACTGGTAGGGCATGTAGTAGGAGGCGTCGGCCTCGGCCATCTCGAGCGCCAACGCCACCGCGCCGTTGGACCCCTGCTCGCCGGGCGAGTACACGATGTCCGCGCCGTACATGCGCAGCAGCTGGGTGCGCTCCTCGGTCACGTTGTCGGGCATCACGACCTTGAGCGGGTAGCCCTTGCGCGAGCAGATCATCGCCAGCGAGATGCCCGTATTGCCTGAGGTCGGCTCGAGGATCGTCTGGCCGGGCGCGATTGCGCCGCGCTCCTCGGCGTCCTCGATCAGCGCCCGCGCGACGCGGTCCTTGACGGAGCCGGTCGGGTTGTAGGACTCGAGCTTGGCGTAGATCCGAACGCCCGGCTTGGGCGACAGCCGCCTGAGCTCCACCAGAGGGGTGTTGCCGATCGCGGCAACGATGTCGGCGTACCTGCCCCCACACGGCCGGTTCTGCAGCGGCTCGAGCACTTCAGAAAGTGTAGTGGGTGGGAGGGCGGCGGGTGGCTCGTGGGGGCGAAAACGCGGATCCGCTCGACTTTTGGTCGCTATGCGTACAAAAGCCGAGCGGATTCCGGCCGACGCCGAAATCGCGCGCCTGGCCGCGCGGCAGGACGGAGTGGTCTCGCGGCAGCAGCTCCTCGGTGCGGGGTTGACTAACGAGGCGATCACTTGCCGCATGCGGGCCGAGACGCTGGTCTCCGTGCACCGTGGCGTGTACGCGGTCGGGTACCGGCGGATCGGCCGGCGAGGCCTGTGGCACGCGGCGCTGCTCGCCTGTGGACCCGAGGGGGCGATCAGCCACCGCGACGCCGGCGCGGAGTGGAAGATGACCGGGCCCACGCGCGGGCCGGTGTCGGTCACGGTCCCCGGCGGAAGCGGGCGCAACAACCGGCGCGGCATCGACCTCCATCGTGCCCCGCTCCTTCCGGGTGACGTCTTCCAACGCGACGGCCTCCGTGTCACGTCGCCGTCGCGGACCCTGCTGGACCTTGCAGGCCTCCTCACCCCGCGTGAGCTGGAGCGAGCCCTCGACGAGGCCCACTTCCTCGGCCGCGTCTCCGCCGCGACCCTCACGGAGACCCTCGATACCAACCGTGGCCGCCGCGGCGCCGCCGCGCTGCGTCAAGCGCTCGCCACCCACGACCTGGGCTCCACGCGCACGGAGACCGGGCTAGAAGAGAGGTTCCTGGCGATCGTCCGCGCTGCGAACCTGCCGACCCCTCGGTGCCAGGTGTGGGTCGGCCGTTACAGGGTCGACTTCCTCTGGGCCGCCCAGCGGCTGATCGCCGAGGCCGACGGAGACGCCGCCCACCGCGGGCAACCTAGACAGGCGCGCGACGCCGACCGCGACAGCGAGCTCGGCGCCCGGGGCTACCGGACGCTGCGCTTCGGCGAGGACGAGATCTACAACCGGCCTCAGGCCGTCGTCCGGCGCTTGGCGGACGCCCTGAGCGCGCCCAGCAGGGCCGCCGCCTCCTGAGCTCGGGCGGGCGGGCCTACGCCCCGCCGGCCATCGCCGGCAGGATCACCAGCGTGTCCGACGGCTTCACGGCGGTGTCGAGCCCGTCGAGCACCCGCACGTCCTCGTCGTTCAGGTAGACGTTCACGTAGCGGTTGAGCGAGCCGTCCTCGCCGAACAGCTGCCCCTGCGTGTCGGGGTGCTGCGCGGCCAGCGAGCGCAGCACCTCGCCGACGTCGGCGCCCTCGGCGGCGACCTCCTTCTCGCCGCCGGTGGAGGCGCGCAGCACGGGTGGGATCTTGATGACGCTCACGGGCGCGAAGCCTACCGTCGGCCACACCCGAAGCGGCGGGGATGAGGCGGCGCCTGAACAAGCAGCGCGGAGGAAGCAGGAAGCGATGCGTGCGCTAGCACACGAGCGACCGATGACCCCGCGATGCGCAGCTCAGGGTCGCGTCAACCCGCCGCGGCGCAGAAGGCTTCGTAATCCGGGAAGACGCCCATCTCCTCGTCGGAGATCTCGTCCGGGTCGCGCGAGCAGATCGGGCACTCGGGGTCGCGCTTGAGCTTGAGGTCGGTGAAGGTGGTGCCGAGCGCCTCGTAGAGCAGCAGGCGGCCGATCAGCGGCTCGCCCGAGCCGGTCACGAGCTTCACGACCTCGATCGCCTGCAGCACGCCCATGATCCCGGGCAGCGCGCCCAGCACGCCGTTGGCGCCGCAGGACGGGCGCCAGCTCGGCCGGCGGCGGCGTCGGGTAGAGGCAGCGGTAGCACGGGCCCGTCGTAGGGGGCGAACACCGACAGCTGGCCGTCGAAGCCGAGGATCGAGGCGGACACCACCGGGATCCGCAGCCGCACGGTGGCGTCGTTGAGCAGGTAGCGGGTGGGGAAGTTGTCGACCCCGTCGACGATCACGTCGTAGCCCTCGATGATCTCCATGATGTTCGAGGCGTCGAGGCGGGTCTGGTACTTCACGACCTCCACGTCGGGGTTGATCTCGTGGATCGCCTGCTCGGCCGAGTCGACCTTCGGCACGCCGATGCGGTCGTTGGTGTGGGCGATCTGGCGCTGCAGGTTGGACAGGTCGACCACGTCGTCGTCGACGATCCCGAGCGTGCCGACGCCCGCGGCCGCCAGGTAGAGCGCCGTCGGCGAGCCGAGGCCGCCGGCGCCCAGCAGCAGCACCTTGGCGTCGAGCAGCTTGAGCTGGCCCTCGATGCCGATCTCGGGGATGAGCAGGTGGCGCGAGTAGCGCTCGCGCTGCTCGGCGGTCAGCCGGCGCGGCACCTCGACGTCGTAGCCGCGGTCCTTCCAGAGCGTGATGCCGCCGGTCATCGACTCGCACGTTCTCGTAGCCGAGCTCCTCCTGGAGGGTCTTGGCGGCGAGCGCGGAGCGGTTGCCGGAGGCGCAGTAGAGGACCACGCGCTGGTCCTTGTCCTTGGCGGCGCCCTCGATCCGCGACTCGAGGTGGCCGCGCGGGCACGTGCACGGCGCCCGGGATGTGCGACTCCTCGAACTCCGTGCTGCTCGCGCACGTCGACGATCACCTCGCCGTTGCGGGCGCCGAGCAGATCGTGGACCTCCTTCGGGTCCACCTCGCGGATCTGCTCCTTCGCCTTGCGGATGAGCTCTGCGCCGGAAGCCATTGCTTCAGAAAGGATAGCGGCGGCCCCACAACGCAGACGGGGCGCCCTCTCGGACGCCCCGTTCCACAAATCCCAGACCCTGCTCTGGAAGCCCTCGCGCTTGCCCCAAAGCTTCTACGCACATTGTCGTCCAGGCCGGTCGCTGCCGATATGGGGTGCAGACCCCATTTGCGACTGAAGACCCTCCGGAAGAGACACCGCGACGACTCCCTGATCGGCCAGGTGGTGGCCGCGAACGTCGTGCTGGTCACGCTCACGCTCGTTCACGGCGAGCCTGGTGGCCGGCCTCGACCTCTCCGTGGGCGAGCAGCGCTGGCAGTTCGTCGTGCTGGCGCTGGTCGATCCTGCTCACCTTCTGCGTGAACATCTGGATGCTCCAGCGCCGCTTCGGGCCGCTCGAGCACCTGATCGACCGGATCGAGCGGATCGACCCCGCCGAGCCGTCCACCTTCGAGCTGGCGAGCGACCCGGTCGAGGAGATCGACCGGCTCGGCGCAGTCCTTCCAGCGCCTGCTCCAGCGCGTGGACGAGGAGCGCCGGCGCTCGGGCAAGCTGGTGCTGCGCGCGCAGGAGGAGGAGCGCCGCCGCGTGGCGCGCGACCTCCACGACGAGGTGAACCAGGCGCTCACCGCGATCCTGCTGCGGCTCGAGGCGCTGGCCCAGGACATGCCACCCGAGCGGGCCGCCGAGGTGGCCGAGCTCAAGCGGCTCGCGCAGCCAGGCGATGGACGAGCTGCTGAACCTGGCGCGCCAGCTGCGCCCCACCGCGCTCGACGACCACGGCCTGGTGCCCGCGATCGAGGCCCAGCTGCGCGGGTTCGGCGAGCGCACCGGCATCGAGGCCACGCTGGACACCCGCGGCGATCCCGAGGCGCTCGACGAGGAGAAGCAGACCGTGATCTACCGCGTGGCCCAGGAGGCCCTGACCAACGCTGGGCGCCACGCCAAGGCCGGCCGCATCGATGTGGCTCTGCACGCGAGCCCCGACGGCGCCGATGCTCAGCGTCCGCGACGACGGCCTGGGCTTCGACCCCGCCGCCGCCCGAGGCAGCGGAAGGCTGGGCCTGGACGGCATGGCTGAGCGGGCGCGGCTGGTGGGCGGCGAGCTGGACCTGCGCTCCTCTCCCGGCGCGGGCACCGAAGCTGACCCTGAGGCTGCCGTGATCCGCGTCCTGATCGCCGACGACCACGGCATCGTCCGCTCCGGCCTGAGGATGCTGATCGAGCGCCAGGCCGACATGCAGGTGGCCGCTGAGGCCGAGGATGGCATCGAGGCCGTCGAGCGGGCGCTGGCCGAGCGACCCGACGTGGCCGTGCTCGACGTGTCGATGCCGCGCCTGACCGGCCTGCACGCGGCGCGCCAGATCCGCGCCCAGCCCGAGGACGTCCAGGTGCTGATGCTCTCGATGCACGAGGACGACGCCTACTTCTTCGACGCGCTCGAGGCCGGCGCGTCCGGCTACGTGTCCAAGCGCGCGGCCGACGGCAGCCTGATCGACGCCATCCGCACGGTGGCCGGCGGCGACACCTTCCTGAGCTCGCGCACCCAGCAGACGCTGATGAAGCAGTGGCTCGAGGACGGCCGGGCGCGGGCCGAGAACGAGCTCACGCCGCGTGAGCTCGAGGTCGTGAAGCTGATCGCCGAGGCGCACACCAACCGCCAGATCGCCGACGCCCTGCACCTGTCCGAGAAGACCGTGGAGTCCCACCGCGGCAACGTGCTGGCCAAGCTCGGGATGCGCGACCGCGTGGAGCTCGTTCGCTACGCGATCCGCCGCGGGCTGGTCGAGCCGTAGGCTCCGGCGCCGCCCGCCGCAGGCGGCCGGCCCGGATGACGTCCCGCTCTACGCTGCGCCCGTGAACCCCAGAGCGCTGATCGCGCTGGTGCTCGTCGCCGCGTTCGCCTTCGCCGCCGTGCTGGTGCTGGCCGCCACCGCGGAGGATCCCGAGCCGGCCGCCGGGCCGCGAGCGCTTCGAGGGCGCCGTGCTGCCCAGGGGCTGCGCGCGCCGGACTTCTCCGCTCGCGCGACCAGGACGGCGACAGGCTCACGATGCGCTCGCTGCGCGGGTCGCCGGTGATCGTCACGTTCCTCTACACGACGTGCGAGGACACCTGCCCGACCCAGGCCCAGCAGGTCAAGGGCGCGTTCGACCGAGCTGGGCGAGGACGTGCCAGCGATGGCGATCGCGGTCGACCCCCCGCGCGACGACCCCGAGCGCGCCCGCGCCTTCCTGTCCGAGCAGCGGATGACGGGGCGAATGGACTTCGTGCTGGGCTCGCGGCGCGAGCTCGCCCGCCTGTGGCGCGCCTACTCGGTGCGCCCTCAGCGTGACGACCTCGAGCACACGGCCAGGCTCGTGCTGGTCGACCCGCGCGGGCGCCAGCGCGTGAGCTTCCCCGTCGACCAGCTCACCCCCGAGCGGCTGGCCCACGATCTGCGCCTGCTCGCCAGGGGCGTCTGAGCGACGGCCGCGGGTCGTTATCCTACCTCGCAGGTAGGTTATTTCAGCTCCCTTCGAAAGGAGACGCCGGCCGGCGCCCGAACGCGATGATGTTCTCCACCAAAGCCGAGTACGGCGTGCGCGTGATGGCGCATCTCGCGCGCGAGAGCGGAAACGGGCCCATCTCCCTGGCGGCCATCGCCGAGAGCGAGGGCCTGCCCTTGGCCTACCTCGAGCACCTGGCGGCTCGCCTGCGGCGGGCGGAGCTCGTGGAGAGCCGGCGCGGCGCCCGCGGCGGCTACTCTCTCGCCCGCGACGCGGAGGCCATCACGATGGCCGAGGTGGTGCGCGCGCTCGAGGGCGACATCGCCCCGATCGAGTGCATCACCGCCGGCTCGGACGGCGCGCTGGTATGTGTCCGCGAGGGCGAACAGGGCGCCGAGCCGTGTCCCACCAAGCTGCTCTGGACCCGCGTGCAGGGCTCGATCGTCCGCACGCTCACCGACATGACGCTGGCCGACCTCGCGCGGCCGCCCGCCCCCCGAAAGAAGACGGAGCCCGTGACCGTATGAGTCTTGAAATCCGCAACCTCCACGTTCGCATCGAAGAGCGGGAGATCCTGCACGGTGTGGACCTGAAGGTCGAAAAGGGTCAGACCCACGCCCTGATGGGCCCTAACGGGTCCGGCAAGTCCACCCTCGCCAACACCGTGATGGGCAACCCCAACTACGAGGTCACCGATGGCCAGATCCTCTTCAACGGCGAGGACATGACCGAGGCCGATCCCGACGAGCGCGCACGCGCGGGGCTGTTCATGGCGTTCCAGTACCCGGCCACGATCCCGGGCGTGTCGGTGGCCAACTTCCTCCGGCTGGCGGTGAACGCGCGCCGCGAGGAGCCGATGAAGGTCAAGGACTTCGGCAAGCTGCTGCGCGAGAACGTGGACATGCTGCGGATCGACCGCGAGTTCGTCAGCCGCTACCTCAACGAGGGCTTCTCGGGCGGGGAGAAGAAGCGCGCCGAGATCCTGCAGATGTCCATGCTGCGCCCCGAGATCGCCGTGCTCGACGAGACCGACTCGGGCCTGGACATCGACGCCCTGCGGATCGTGGCCGACGGGGTCAACCAGCTGCGCGGGCCCGAGCTGGGCACCCTGATCATCACCCACTACACGCGCATCCTCGAGTACGTGAAGCCGGACTACGTGCACATCATGCTCGACGGCCGGATCGTCCGCGAGGGCGGCCCGGAGCTGGCCGACGAGCTGGAGGACAAGGGCTACGAGTTCGTCCGCCAAGAGGTGGCCGCCGATGCCTCCGCCTAGCTGGCTGGAGGACATGCGCCGGCAGGCGCTCGAGGCCTACGACGCCGAGCCCGTGCCCACGTGGAGGCGGTCGGGCTTCTGGACCACGAGCCTGCGCAACCTGGACCTGGATGCGCTCGAGGCGCGCCGCTACGAGCCGGCCGACGAGGTGCCGTCCCTGCTGGCCGAGGCGCTCGGCGAAGACGAGCTCGGCGCCCTGATCGTCCAGCGCGGGGCGAGCACGGTGCACGCCTGGGTATCGCCGGAGCTGGCGGAGCAGGGCGTGATCGTGAGCTCGCTCGAGACGGCCATGGAGGAGCACCCCGACCTGGTGCGCGAGTTCTACATGCGCCGCCTCTCCCACGACGAGGGCAAGTTCGCCGCCGCCACCGCCGCCTTCTGGACCGGCGGAGCATTCGTGCATGTGCCGCCCAACGCTCGGGTCGAGCACCCGATCCAGACCGCCTACCTGATCGACGAGCCCGGCATCGCGCAGTACGCGCACACGCTGGCGGTCGTCGGCGAGAACGCGGAGTGCTCGATCCGCGAGTACTGCCTGGGTGCCGCGTTCGAGGGCCAGGCGCTGCACGCCGGCGCCTTCGAGCTCTACGCGCGCCCCGGCGCTCGCGCCAAGCTCGCCCACTTCCAGGACTGGGGCACCGGCGAGGTGCACGACATCTCGATCAAGCGCGTGGAGATCGCGCGCGACGCCTTCGTGAGCTGGGTCCCCGTGCACCTCGGCGGGCGGCTCACCAAGCAGACGCTGGACATCGTGACCGCCGAGAAGGGCTCGGACATGCGCCACACCGGCCTCTACTTCACCGAGGGCGCAGGAGCACCTGGACCTGTTCACCACGGACAGGCACGAGGAGGGCCACACCACGGGCGACACCGTGTGGAAGGGCGCCCTGACCGGCGACTCGCGCGCCTCGTATGAGGGGCTGATCCACATCGTGCCCGAACGCCCAGGAGAGCCACACCTACCTGCAGACGCACCAGATGCTGCTGTCCCAGAAGGCCAAGGGCGACGCGATCCCGTCGCTGATCGTGGAGACCGACAGCGTGTCGGCTTCGCACGGCGGCACCGTCGGCGAGCTCGACGAGGAGCAGATCTTCTACATGATGGCCCGCGGCATCCCCCGCTCCGAGGCGGTGCGCGTGCTGGTGGAGGGCTACTTCGAGGAGGTCGTGCAGCGCCTGAACGACCCGCAGCTCGAGGCGCTGGTCCGGCGCCGGATCGCGGCCAAGCTCGAGGCGGCGCACGACCAGGTGGCCGAGTTCATCGGGGAGCGGGCGGAGATTCTCGAGCGGCCGGAGGCGGGTCAGAGGTAGCCATGGCCACGGCTTCCGCCCTGAACGTGCGCTCGGACTTCCCCGTCCTCGACAGCGGGATCGCCTATCTCGACTCGGCTGCCACGTCGCAGAAGCCCGCGGCGGTCATCGAGGCGATGAACGCCTACTACAGGCAGTCGAACGCGCCCATCCACCGCAGCGTCTACCCGCTGGCCGCCGAGTCCACGGAGCTCTTCGAGAGCGCCCGCGAGCAGGTCGCCGAGTTCGTGGGCGGCGAGCCGGCCACCACCATCTTCACCCGCAACGCCACCGAGGCGATCAACCTGGTGGCCTACTCATGGGGCCGCGCGAACGTCGGCGAGGGCGACGAGGTGCTCATCACGCGCATGGAGCACCACTCCAACATCGTCCCCTGGCAGCTGCTGTGCGCCGACCGCGGCGCCCGCCTGCGCTACCTGAGCGTGTCGGCCGACGGCGAGCTGGACCTGGCCGAGCTCGACGAGGCGCTGGCGGGCGGCCGCGTGAAGCTCGTCGGTGTCGCGCACATCTCCAACGTGCTGGGCACGCTGAACCCGGTGGCCGAGATCGTGGCCAAGGCCCGGGCCGCGGGAGCCGTCTCGCTCGTCGACGGCTCGCAGGCCGTTCCCCAGATGCCCGTCGACCTGCCGAGCATCGGGGCCGACTTCTACGCCTGGACCGGCCACAAGGCGCTCGGCCCCACCGGCATCGGCGTGCTCCACGGCCAGCGTGACCTGCTGGAGGCCATGCCGCCCTTCCTCGGCGGCGGCCACATGATCGCCCATGTGGAGGACGAGATGTCCACCTTCGGGCGAGCTGCCCTCCAAGTTCGAGGCGGGCACGGCGGCCGTGGCCGAGGCCGTGGGGCTGGGCGCGGCGGTCGGCTACCTGTCGGCCCTGGGAATGGACACCGTGCGCTCCCACGAGCGCGAGCTCACCGCGTACGCGCTGGACCGCCTGGCCGAGGTCGACGGCGTCACCGTGTTCGGCCCGCCGGACGCCGACCGCCGCGGCGGCGTGCTCTCGTTCTCGTTCGACGGCATCCACCCCCACGACATCGGGGAGCTCTGCGGTCGCGAGGGGGTCTGCATCCGGGCCGGGCACCACTGCGCGCAGCCGCTGATGCGCGACCTGGGCGTGGGCGCCACGGCCCGCGCTTCGCTGCACGTCTACAACTCGCGCGAGGACGTGGACCGGCTTGTCGAGGCGCTGTGCAAGGCGCGCGAGGTCTTCGGGCTCTAGCCATGGACGCCCTCTACCGCGACTACATCCTCGACCACTACAAGCGCCCGAGGAACTTCGGCACCCTCGAGCCGCACGACCTGGAGCACCACGACCACAACCCGCTCTGCGGCGACGAGATGGGCGTGCACATCCGGGTCGCAGACGGCCGCATCGCCGACCTTCGCTTCCACGGCCAGGGGTGCGCGATCTCCCAGGCCTCGGCGTCGATCGCCAGCGACGAGCTGATCGGCATGCCCGTGGCCGACGTCGCCGAGCTGGGGGCCGACTGGATCATCGACCTCCTGGGGATCGACATCTCCCCAACCCGGCGCAAGTGCGCGCTGCTCAGCCTGAAGGTGATGCGCGGCGCCACGACCGACGACGCGTCGTGGCCGGAGTAGCGGCCTCCTCCCGCACCACCGTCGCCACCGCCGCCACGATCGCCGCCGCGCCGAGCAGCACGGTTGCGGTGATCTCCTCCGACAGGATCGCCGCGCCCAGCGCCAGGGCGATCACCGGGTTCACGTACGCGTAGGTCGTGACCGTGGAGATCGGCGCGTTGCCCAGCAGCCACGTGTAGGCCGAGTAGGCCAGCATCGAGCCGAAGGTGATCAGGTAGGCCAGGGCCAGGAGCGAATCGGTCGAGAAGCCCGAGGGGTCCAGATCCGCGGCCTCGCCCGCGATCAGGCCGACGACGATCATGGCCCCGCCGCCCAGGAGCATCTGGTAGGCGGTCGAGACCAGCGCGTCGGCCGGCAGGGTCATGCGCTTGGAGTAGAACGAGCCGGCCGCCCACAGGATCGCCGCCAGCACGATCAGCAGCACGCCCCACAGCGGCGCCCCGTCCGGCCTGTCTCCCGGCAGCACCAGCACGGAGAGCCCGATGAAGCCCACGACCACACCCGCCAGCGTGCCGCGGCCGGGGCGGTCGCCCTCGGCCAGGCGCATGATCACGACCCACAGCGGCACCGAGCCGATGATGAGCGCGGCCAGGCCCGACGGCACCTCCTGCTCGGCCACGGTCACCAGGCCGTTGCCGCCGAAGCACAGCAACGTGCCCGCCAGCGCCGCGCCGCCAGCCTGCGCGCGCGTGATGCGCACCCGGTCCGCGTCTGCCGCGCAGACGCAGGATCGCCAGGAACACGGCTCCCGCGACCGCGAACCGCACACCCGCGCCAAGGAGCGGCGGCACGGTCTCGACCATCACCCTGATCGCCAGGTAGGTCGAGCCCCAGACGACGTAGATCGTGGCGAGCGCGGCCCAGAGCATCCCGCGACGCTGTCACGCGCGCGCGGGGCCGCCGCAATGTCCCACAATCGCGCTCCGCCCTGGGGCGGGCCAGCCTCAGGCCGCGGGAGCGGAGGCCGGATGCGCCTTGGCCCAGGCGATGATCTTCTTGGAGTCGCTCACGACCTCGCCGTCGTCGGCAACGAGCACCGGAACGGTGAAGCTCCCGGTGAGCTCCTTGACCGCCTTGCGCCCCGAGGTGGCGTTGAGGAAGGAGGGCAGGCCGGCGAGGCCGTAGGCCTTGATGACCTCGGGGTCGTGACCCGCGTCCTTGAGCGCATGGTAGGCCTGCCCACAGGGGTGGCCGCCGGGGCGGGGGGCCGCCTTGAACGTGCCGTAGCAAACGTAGAGCTTCATGGCCCGGCAGCCTACCCGCACTAGGCGCGCTGCCGCGCGGACGCCCGTCCTCCCTCTCGCTAGAATCGATATCCGACTTCAGAGAGCGGATTTCTCACCCGACGCTAGGAAATCAATGGCAGCCAAAGACAAGACGCGAATCCAGAAGCCCAGCCCGATCGTCGAGGACGACCAGGGCCAGCTGATCGCCAAGCGCGGCATCTCGCGCGAGGTCATCGATGAGCTGTCCAAGATCAAGGGCGAGCCCGAATGGATGCGCGAGCTGCGGCTCAAGTCGTACGAGATCTTCCAGCGCAAGCCGATCCCCACCTGGGGCGTCGACCTGTCCGACCTCAACCTCGACGAGCTGGTGCTCTACAGCCCGCCCGAGGCCGGCCGCTACGACTCCTGGGACGACGTCCCGGCGGAGATGAAGCAGACCTACGAGGACCTCGGCATCCCGCAGGCCGAGCGCGAGCACCTTGCCGGCGTGGTCGGCGTCTGGCGCCAGGAGCCCGTCTACGAGGGGCTCAAGAAGGAGTACGCGGACATGGGGATCCTCTTCACGTCCATGGACACCGCGATCACGGAGTACCCCGAGTTGGTGCAGGAGTACTTCATGAAGAAGTGCGTGCCGCCGCAGGACAACAAGTTCTCGGCGCTGCACGGCGCGGTCTGGTCCGGCGGCTCGTTCCTGTACGTCCCCAAGGGCGTGAAGGTCGACCTTCCCCTGCAGGCCTACTTCCGGATGGAGGGCGCCAACGAGGGCACCTTCGAGCACACCCTGATCATCGCCGACGAGGGCTCGGACGTGAACTACATCGAGGGCTGCACGGCCCAGACCTACTCGGTCAACTCGATGCACTCCGCGGTCGTGGAGATCTTCGTGAAGGAGGGCGCCAAGGCCCGCTACACGACGGTCCAGAACTGGTCCAAGGACGTCTTCAACCTGAACACCAAGCGCGCGATCGTGGAGGCCGAGGGCACCGTCGAGTGGGTCGGCGGGTCGATGGGCGCCAAGAAGGTCATGCTCTACCCCGGCTCGTTCCTGATGGGCGAGCACGCGCGCGCCGACCACCTGAACGTGGGCGTCGCCAGCGGCGACGTGTGGAAGGACACCGGCGCCAAGGTCGTGCACCTGGCGCCCAACACCACCTCCAACATCCTCGCCAAGTCCATCTCCAAGGACGGCGGCATCATGGGCTACCGCGGACTGGTCCGGATGGGCCACAACTCGCAGGGCTCCAAGTCCCACGTGCAGTGCGACGGGCTGATGATGGACCCCTACTCCCGGTCCGACACCTGGCCCGACATCCAGATTCAGAACCCGCACGTGACCGTGGCCCACGAGGCCGTGGTCGGCAAGATCTCCGACGAGCAGCTGTTCTACCTGCAGTCGCGCGGCCTCACCGAGGAGGAGGCCGCCGGCATGATCGTGAACGGCTTCATCGAGCCGGTCACGAAGGAGCTGCCGATGGAGTACGCCGTCGAGCTCAACCGCCTCATCCAATTGGAGATGGTCGGCTCAATCGGCTAGGCGGGCCTCAGAGAATGAGGCGGCGCTCCATGAAATGGATCGCCAGCCGCCAGGCGATCAGGGCGAAGGCGACCAGGAAGGCCAGATGGCCGGCGGCCTTCCAGGCCTCGATGCCGAACACCGCCTCGCGCACGAGCTCGACGCAGTGAAACAGCGGGTTGAGGTTGCCGAGTATCTGCGCCCAGCGCGGTAGGTCGTCCAGCGGGAAGAAGGTCCCGGCCACGAGGAACATCGGCGTCAGCAGGCCGCTCTGCCAGTACGAGAAGCTCTCGATCGACTTCGCCCGAGCCGCGATGAAGATGCCGAAGCACGCCCACCCGTAGCCCGCCAGCGCCGCGATCGCCGGCACAAGCAGCATCCCCCAGCTCGGCTCGAGCCCGAAGATCACGGCCACGAGCATCGGCACGCAGCCGTAGGTGCCCGTTCGGGCCGAGATCCACAGCGCCTCTCCCGTGACCAGCTCCTCGGTGTCCACCGGCGCGGCAAGGATCGCGTCGTAGGTGTGCTGGAACTCGTACTTGACGAAGGTCGAGTACATCGCCGGGAACGCGCCCGAGAACAGGACCGTCGTCGCGACGATCCCGGTCCCCACGAAGTCGATGTAGTCGTAGCCGGCGACGGTGCTCACCAGCGAGCCGAACCCGAACCCAAAGGCCAGCAGGTAGATCGTGGGGTCCACCGTCGACGAGAACGTGGACGAGCGCCAGAACGAGGAGAAGTTCACGACCTCACGCACCATCACGCCCTGCAGCGCGGCACGCTCGAGGCGGCCCAGCCGGCGCTGCGGTGCAACGGAGCGAGCCTCCATCAGGTGATCTCCTCTCCGGTCAGCAGCACGAAGACGTCCTCGAGGTTGGTCCCGCGGCGCTCACCCTCGAAGTGGGACGAGCCGTTGGATTGCAGGATCGAGACCGACGTGCCCGTGCGCCGCGTGCGCCAGCCCCGGGCGCGGGCCCCCGCCTCGACCTCCGCCAGCCTGGCCGGAGAGCCGTAGACCTCGAGCGCCTCGGGCCCAGCATGCTCTCGGATCAGCTCGCTCGGTGTACCCACGGCCACGGCCTTGCCATGGGACATGATCGTGACGCTGTCGCATAGGCGCTCGGCCTCCTCGATGTAGTGGGTGCTCATCAGGATCGACACCCCATCCGAGCGCAGCCTGTCGATCAGCGCCCACAGCTCCTGGCGCACCTGCGGGTCCAGACCCACGGTGGGCTCGTCGAGCAGCACAAGCCTCGGCTCATGCAGGAGCGCCCGGGTGATCAGGAGCCGCCGCCGCATTCCGCCGCTGAGCTCGTCGACCTTTGAGGTGCGGCGCTCGGTGAGGTTGGCCATCTGGAGCCCGCGCTCGATCGCGGCCGGCCGGTCAGCGGCCGGCACCCGGTACAGGTGGGCGAACACGAGCAGGTTCTGCTCGACGGTGAGTGAGACGTCCAGGTTGTCGAGCTGGGGCACCACGCCCATCCTGGCCCGGGCCTGCTTGGAGTCATCCGGCAGCCGGAAGCCCAGCACCTCCAGCTCGCCCTCATCCGCGATGACCTGGGCGGTCAGCGCCTTCATCGTGGTGGACTTGCCCGCGCCGTTGGGCCCGAGCAGGCCGACGCAAGAGCCGAGGGGCACGTCCAGATCCAGGCCTCCCACGGCCGTGAGCCCCCCGAACCGCTTCACGAAGCCGCGCATCCGGATCGCTTCCTTGGTGTTGTCGTGCGCCAATCGGTTCTCCTGAGGTGGGACGGGCCGGGCGGGGGCCGCATTGTGGCGCCTGGCCGCGCTGGTGGTCCTCAACCCCACCGGCTCGGGTGCCGATGCCAACTCGGTGAGCGTGAACGACCTGGTGCTGGTGCAGGGCATGAAGGACACGCGCCTGACGCTGCGCCGCTGGAACGACTCGCCGCTCACGGCGGTCGGGCCGTGGGTGGCGCTGAGCCTGCTGACCGCCGCAGGCCTGCTGATGGCCGTGTGGATCGTGGCAACGCTGAGCACGCCGGACTCCACGCGCTACGCGATCGCGGGCCTGACCGTCGAGGCCGACGGCATCGACTACCTGCGTGTGCTCTACCGCAACTCGCTGGTGCTCGCTCTGCACGGGATGGCGTGCGTCGCCGGCTTCATGGCCGGCAGCTCCATCCCGCTCTCGGCCGCGAATCGAAGCGGGCTCGACCGGTGGGTCCACGAGAAGGCCGGCAGCTTCGCCATCGGCTTCGTGGTCTGCGCCACCTGCTTCTCGCTGGCGACCCAGGCCTACGGCATAGGCGGCACTGCCGCCAATCTGGCCGGGCAGCTGGACATCAGTCCCGCGACGCTCATCGTCGGCCTGCTCCCGCACGCGATCCCGGAGCTCACCGCGCTGTTCCTGCCGCTGGCCGCCTGGCTGGTGGCCAGCCGCAGCGGCCGCTGGGAGGAGCTCCTGGCCGCCACCTTCGTCACCGTGGGCCTGGCCGTGCCGGTGCTCTTGGCCAGCGCCGCGGTGGAGCTGTGGGTCTCGCCGCACCTGCTGGCGGCTCTGGCCGGCTGACCGGCCCCAGAAACGCCGCGACCCCGCCGAAGCGGGGCCGCGATCGCATCTGGATCTAGCGCCGAGCGCCTACTTCTTGCACTTCGAGTCGATGTTCACCGTCTTCGTGCCGTCCTCGGCCACGTTGGAGAACTTGACCCTCCACTGCTTGCCCTTGCAGCCGGTGGCCTCGAGCAGGTTCACCTTCTTCTTGCCCTTGCCGACGGAGCCGCCGAGCGTGTTGGTGAGCACGGAGATGCCGCTCTTGCCGGCGTCGGTGTTCCGGATCCGGTCGGGGATCTGGATCGTGAGCGTCCGGCCGCTGACCTTGCCGATCAGGAACTCGTCGACCTCGATCGGCACATCGGTCGAGATGAAGAACCCGATGTTCCCGGTCGTGAGCACGTGAGCGCTGACCGTCAGGTCGGAGCGGATGACGCCGCCCTCACCGACGAGCGCCGTGGTCTTGCCTGTGCCGACCTTGGAGGCCTTGGGGCACGGCTTGACGGACTTGGCGGCGTCGGCCCTGGCCTGCGAGCAACGCGACTTCTTGGGCCACTTCTTGCTGTTCAGCTTCCACGTGCTGGGGAAGACGATCTTGAAGCCCTTGGTGGTCGCGGGCCGCGGATCGCTCGGGACTGTCGTGGTCTGACGCATGTCGAGCTTGACGGTCAGGCCCTTGGGCTTCTTCTTGGTCCCGGCGTTCTTGGTGTTGACCGAGCCGGTGACCTTCAACACGGTCTGGCCGATGGTTGCTGCCTGCGAGGCCGTGACGGCCACCGCGAGCACGAGGACGCCGACGACGGCGCCGATTAGCTTGAGACGCACTCTCTCCTCCTGGATGAGTCGGGAAAAACTGATGGGACGACGGTCCCCCCTGCAGGAGGACGCCCCGGCAGACTATCTGGGCTGTAACCCGCGTGCCAGGGCCAAGTTGCGGCCCCGGCCCTGGCGCGGGACCGGCTAGCGGCCGAAGTGGCGCTCGACTCCGTCCAGCAGCTCCCAGTTGCCTCGCAGCGCGCCCTCGGCGATGGCCAGCAACCGCTCGAGGTCGGCGTCGGCCAGCCGCTCGTCGATCAGCTCGCGCGCCTGGGCGGCGTGCTCGTGGTCGAGCTCGGCGTGCAGCGAGAAATACTCGGTGGCCGGACCCTCCTCGAAGCCGTAGCAGCCCAGCAGGCCCTTGAGCTTGGTCTCAGCCACGGCCGGCTGGCCCGACTCGATGGTGAAGGCGGCCACGAGTCCCTCGAGGGCGTCGCGCCCCGCCGTCCAGGACTCGCTGCAGGCGCGGGTCTCGGGCCTCGGAGTGCGATCCACATCGGCTCCCAGGATGCCGGCGAACTCCTCCCACAACGCCACGTGCTCGGCCTCCTCCGCAGCGTGCTCGCCCAGCTGCCCCGCCTCGTCGGAGTCGAAGCCCGAGTCCGGATCGGCGGCGTCGGCGGCAGCGGCGCTGAGCGAATCGGCCAGGGCGATCACGGCGTGGCGGTACTCGCCGGCGTAGAAGGCCAGCTCGTCACGCTCCAGGCGTCCCTCACTCCAGCGCTGGTAGAAGGGGTGCTCCAGCACGTTCCAGCGGGCACGGATCGAGTCGAGGCGGTCGAAGAAGTCCACGGGCAGAGTCTCCTTTGTCGGCGGCGTCCTTGAGACGTCGGCATCCTACCGAGGCCATGCGACCTCCTGCCGAAGCCGAGATCGCCGCGCCCGAGTTCCCGCCCAGGATGGACTGGCTGGGCGTGGCCTTCCTGCGGATGGATCGCCTCCTGGGCAGCCACGCGGTGATGGTGGAGTTCTTCGACACGGCGCGGATCAACTCGCGGCGGACGCTGCCCTACGTGGCGGGCTGGCACGCCCGCTACGCCGACCACGGCCTGCGCGTGATCGGCGTGCACTCCCCCGGATACTCGTTCGGGCGCGATCCCGAGGTGGTGGAACGCGCGGTCGCCGGGCTCGGAATCGAGCATCCGGTGGTGCTTGATCCCCAGCTGGAGATCTGGCACTCCTACGGCAACCGCGGCTGGCCGGGCCGCTACCTCTTCGACCGCCGCGGCTACCTGCGCTACATCCACTACGGCGAGGGCGACTACCTGGACGCCGAGCGCGCGATCGTCGAGGTGCTGCGCGAGCTCGACGAGGACTTCGAGCCGCCCCCGCCGCTGGAGCCGGTGCGGCCGGAGGACGCCGAGGGCGTCCTGCTCGAGCCCCAGACGGCGGACGTCGCGCTACCGGCCGATCGCCGCCGCCTGGAGCTCGTGCGCGACTGGACCGACGGCGAGGACTGGATCGAGGCGGCCGACGCCGGCGCGGCGGCGTCTGTGACCTTCACGGCGGGCGGAGCCTGGGCCGTGCTCTCGGGCCCGGTCGAGCCGGGCCTCTACGAAACGGACGGAACGGTGGTGGCGGACGACCCGGGGCTGCGACTCCACGGTTTTCAGTTCACCCCGAGGGCACCCGGGGCCTAGGGCGGTCGCCGGTCGTCGCGCTGACCTGGGACATCCTGAGACTCCACTCGACGCTTTGGTCGGATAGCGACCAAAAGTCGAGCCGATCCGACCCGCACCAGCGCGACAGCGACGAGCGCTGACGACGGCGCCACGATCCTGCTCCTCGGTGCCCGTCGTTCGAGGCCCTCAGGCCGACTGCGCGGCCAGCGCCTTGCGAATCTCCTTGGGCAGCATGAACCGCACGTCCTCCTGGACGACCTCGAACTCCGACACGTCGTCGGTGCCGCGGTCGCGGAAGAACTGCACCAGGCGCTGGACCAGCTCCTCGGGGGCGCTCGCGCCGGAGGAGATGCCCACCACCCGCGCGCCCTCCAGCCACTCCTCGCGCACCTGCGACTCGTTGTCGATCAGGTGGGAGTCGGCGCCGTGGTCGCGTGCCACCTCGACCAGCCGGTTGGAGTTCGACGAGTTGCTCGACCCGATGACCAGCACCAGGTCGCACTCGCGAGCCATCTGGCGCACGGCCATCTGGCGGTTGGTGGTGGCGTAACAGATGTCATCGGTCCTGGGACCGGTGATGTTGGGGAACCGCTCGCGGAGCTTGTTGATGATCGCGCGCGTCTCGTCTACCGCCAGGGTGGTCTGTGAGATGAAGGCAACCTTGTCCGGATCGTCGACCTCGAGCCGGTCGACGTCCTCCTCGGTCTCGATCAGCACGATGGCGTCGGGCGCCTCGCCCATGGTGCCCTCCACCTCCTCGTGCCCCGCGTGGCCGATGAGGACCACGGTGTGACCCTCGGCGGCGAACTTCTTGGCCTCCACGTGGACCTTCGTCACCAGCGGGCAGGTGGCGTCGATGGTCGCCAGGCCCCGCGTGCCGGCGTTGGCGTGCACGCTGGGTGCCACCCCGTGAGCGGAGAAGACCACGGTGGCCCCCTCGGGGACCTCGGTCTCGCTCTCCACGAAGATGGCCCCCCGCTCGCGCAGCTGCTCGACCACGTGCTTGTTGTGAACGATCTCCTTGCGCACGTAGACGGGCGGGCCGTAGAGCTCCAGGGCTCGCTCGACGGTCTGCACCGCCCTGTCGACGCCCGCGCAGTAGCCGCGCGGGGCCGCCAGCAGCAGCCTGTCCGGTGTGGAGGGCATCAGTTCAGAGTGTAGGGAGCAGTTCGAGCACGGTTTCGCCCACCGCGTCGAGGCTGCGGCCCGAGATTCGGGACATGTTGTCGCAGCGGCGGTGGAAGCAGGCGAACTCGAAGTCGATGAGGTCCACGGCGGGGACTCCCTGACGGATGAACGGGATGTGATCGTCCAGCACGCCGCCGCGCGTGCGGTCCGGGAAGACCGCACCCACGCCCGCCCGCCGGGCCGCTGCGCGCAGTCCCCGCCACAGGCGCAGGTTGGAGTTGCTCTCGCGGGGGATGCGCAGCCCCCGCTCGCCCACGAAGTCCAGCAGGATCATCGCGCGGGCGCCGCGCAGGCCCCGGGCGGCCACCCGGCTGCCGCGCAGGCCCCGCCGCTCGAACTCCCCCGAGGGCGTATCGCGAGGGCTCTCCTCCCCGTCGAACGCCACGAACACGACCGTCCGGCGCAGGGCCCGGGGCCTGATGCTGCGCGCCAGCTGGGTCATGACCGCCACGCCCGAGGCGCCGTCATTGGCCCCCACGAAGCCGGGCAGGTCCTTGGTGTCGTAGTGCGCGCCGATCACGATGGGCCTGCCCCCGGTGCGGCCAGGCACGGTGCCGATCACGTTGCGCAGGCCGCCGGGCACGGCCTGGTAGCGCCCGCGCGGAAGCTTGGATCGGATCCGGCGGGCCAGCACGCGTGACGCGCGCGAGCCCGCGGGCCGCGGGCCGAGCGCCACCTGGCGGCGCACCGATGCGAGCGCAGCGGCGGAGTCGAAGCGATCGACATCGGCCCTGGGCACCGCCGCCGCGGCGCTGCCATCGCCTCCGTCGGCCACGAACGGCACGTTGTCGCTGGCCACCAGCGCGATCAGCGTGCCGCCCAGGGCCACCACCACCAGAGGACCACCATCAGAAACCTCACTCGCCCAATTGTGGCGGCGTTATGGTCTGGACATGGCGCAGGGCCACAAGGACCGCCTGAGCGCGGTCGACGCCTCCTTCCTGCACCAGGAGCGGGAGGCGTCGCACATGCACGTGGGCGCCCTGGTGATCCTGGAGGGCCCGCCGCCCGGGCGGCAGGAGTTCGTGGACCACATCGGGTCGCGGCTGCACCTGGTCCCGCGCTATCGCCAGAAGCTCTCGTTCCCGCCGCTGGAGCTCGGCCGCCCCCTGTGGATCGACGACCCGCGCTTCAACGTGGACTACCACGTGCGCCACACCGCGCTGCCCGCGCCGGGCTCGGAGGAGCAGCTGCGCGGCCTGGCCGGGCGGATCTTCTCCCAGCGGCTCGACCGCTCCAAGCCGCTGTGGGAGATCTGGCTGATACAGGGGCTGGAGGGCAACCGCTTCGCGCTGGTCTCGAAGACCCACCACGCGCTGGTGGACGGCGTGTCGGGGGTCGACATCGCCACGATCCTGTTCGACCTCTCGGCCGTGCCCGAGGAGCGCCCCGCGCCGGAGCCGTGGAACCCCGCGCCGGAGCCGGGCCAGGTGGACCTGGCCGCCGAGGGGGTGCGCGACCTGCTCCGCACCCCGGGGCGCCTGGCCGGGGAGGCCGTCCGCGTGGCCAGGCGACCGGGCGCAGCCATCGCGCGCGCCCGCGAGGCGGCCGAGGGCATCGGCGAGGTGGTGTGGGGCGGCATGAACCCAGCCCCCGACGTGCCGCTCAACGTGCCGATCGGGCCGCACCGGCGCCTCGTCTGGGCGCAGACCGACCTGGCCGACCTCAAGGCGGTGAAGAACGGCCTCGGGGGAACCGTCAACGACGCGTTCCTGACCGTGGTGGCCGGTGGCCTGGGCCGGTGGCTGCGCTCGCGCGGCGTGCGGACCGAGGGCCTGGAGCTGCGCGGCCTGGTGCCGGTCTCGATCCGCTCGACGGACGAGCACAATCAGCTGGGCAACCGCATCGCCGCGCTGCGAGGGCCGCTGCCCGTGTACGCGCAGGACCCGGTGGAGCGCCTGCAGATCGTCCGCGACGCGATGCAGGGGGTGAAGGAGTCCAAGCAGGCTCTGGGCGCCGAGGTCATCTCCGGGCTCGAGGACTTCGCCCCGCCGACCCTGCTGGCCATGGCCTCCCGGCTCAACTTCTCCACCCGGCTGTTCAACCTGATCGTGACCAACGTGCCGGGCCCGCAGTTCCCGCTCTACCTGCTGGGGCGCGAGATGCAGGCGATCGTGCCCGTGGCCTTCCTGCCCGAGGATCACGCCCTGGCGATTGCCGCCATGAGCTACAACGGCAACCTGTTCTTCGGCCTGCTGGGCGACTACGACGCAATGCCGGACCTGGATGAGCTCGCGGGCCACTTTCAGGCGTCGCTGGACCAGCTCAAGGAGGCCGCGGCGCCCAAGCCCAAGCCGGCGGCCAAGGCCAAGGCCAAGCCGCGGGCGCGGTCCAAGGCGGCCGCGGGCGGCAACTCCAAGCCCAGGCGCCCGGCGCCCAAGCGCAAGGGTTAGCCGCCGGGGCTGAGGTGCTCCGGCGCCAGGCGGCGCGCCAGTTCGAGCGTGCGCTCGTCGAGGGACGCGGGAACCAGGTCGTGGCGCGTGGCGAACTCGTCGACGATCGCGCCGGCCACTGCCTCCCATCCCACATCGGGTGCCTCCAGCGCGACGCTGCCGGTGGTGTCCGGCCTCCAGTCCAGGCGCAGCGCCGAGTAGACGGGCACGAGCACGTCGCGCACCCGGTCCTCTCCCTCGACAACCACCACGCCGCCCACGTGGACCGCGCCCGCCACCAGGCGCTGGCCGATGCCCACGAGCTTGAGCCGGCCGCGGGCGTTCACGCTGTGCGAGCCGGGGCAGTACTCGCCCGGCACCTCACCCACGCGGGCGTCCACCCCCAGGCGGGCGAGCGCTGCCGCGATCAGCCCGGCGGCCGCGTCGAAGCGCTCCTCGATCCGGTCCCGCGGATCGGCGTCCGGGATGGCGTGCGCGAAGGCGATCGTGCCGGAATGGAAGACGGCGGCGCGCCCGCCCGCCAGGCGTTCGATGGCCTCGAAACCAGCCGCGCGGGCGGCCTGCACCGCGGCGGCGTAGCCGGGCGACACCGCGTCGCGCTTCCCGAACGCCACGATCGCGCCCGGGCGTGCCAGGCGCAGCGTCTCCGGCAGCTCGCCGGCTGCCACGCGGAGCATCAGCGCGCGGGAGACCGCCGTGTCCAGGGCCGGATCGTCCGGAAAGCTGTCGGTGACCAGGCGTATCACGGAGAATCTTCACCGGGTTTGCCTAGAATCGCCTGGCCCGCCATCGATCGACAGGAGACGTTCACATGAGCACCATCGACGAGTTCGTCGAGAACAACGCTCGCTACGCGACGGACTTCGCGAAGGGCGACCTGCCCATCCCGCCCGCCAAGAAGGTCGCGGTGATCACCTGCATGGACGCACGGGTCAGCCCGTTCGCCTTCCTGGGCCTCGAGGAGGGCGACGCCCACGTGATCCGCAACGCCGGCGGCGTGGTGACCGACGACGAGATCCGCTCCCTCGCCATCTCCCAGCGGCTGCTGGGCACCGAGGAGATCATGGTCATCCACCACACCGACTGCGGCATGCTCACCTTCACCGACGACGACTTCAAGAACCAGATCGAGCAGGACACGGGGATCAGGCCCCAGTGGGCGGCCGAGTCGTTCCCCGACCTCGAGGACGACGTGCGGCAGTCGATCGCCCGGATCAAGGCCAGCCCCTTCGTGCCCAACAAGGAGCAGGTGCGGGGATTCGTCTACGAGGTCGAGAGCGGGAAGCTGCGAGAGGTTCAGTAGCCCAGCGCGAACTTGGCGTCCTCCGACATGAGGTCGGGGGTCCACGCCGGCGTGAAGACCATCTGGGTCTTCACGTTCGACACGCCCTCGAGGTCACCCACGAACTCCTCCATCTGCTCCGACACCTGGGGGCCGATCGGGCAGCCCGGAGAGGTGAGCGTGAAGGTGATGGCCACGTCCTCACCCTCCACTGAAATGTCGTAGACCAGGCCGAGCTCGACGAAGTCGAGCCCCAGCTCCGGATCGATCACGTTCTCCAGCGCTTCCTGCACATCATCGACGGTCACTTGGGACATGGACCCAATGGTAGTGGCGGGTAGGGTTGATCGGATGCCGCTGCTCGCCCTGCTGGCCCTCTTCATCGTCGTCCCGCTCGCGGAGCTGTACGTGATCTACAAGGTCGGCGACGCCATCGGAATCTGGCTCACGATCCTGCTCCTGGCGGCCGATTCGGTGCTCGGGTCCGTCCTGCTGCGGTCTCAGGGCCGCTCGGTCTGGCGCCGGTTCAACGAGGCGCTGGCGGTCGGCCGGATGCCCCACCGGGAGGTGCAGGACGGCGTGGCAGTGATCTTCGGCGGCGCGTTCCTGATCACTCCAGGCTTCCTGACCGACATCGTGGGCCTGGCGCTGCTGCTGCCGCCCACGCGCGCGCTGATCCTGCGCGCGGCCGGCAGGGTGCTGGCGCGCAGGATGGCCGCGCGGATCTCGGTCTCCGAGGGCCCGCGCCGAGGGCGTCACGACTTCGACGTCGAGGGCACCGCCAGCGAGCACCCACCGGCCGAGCCGCCGCGGCTCGAGCGGTGAGCGCTCCCGCGCTCTCGATCACCTTCTTCGATCCCGAGCACGGGCTACACGCGAGCGCGCGCGCAGGCACCACGATCATCTTCGACGGCGGGAGCTCGCGCGTCCTGGCCGAGGGCCCGCGGGTGGAGGCGGCTGGTGGCGGCTGGCGGGCCGAGCTGGACGGTGCGTTCGAGCTCGAGCTCCAGCCGGTCGCCGAGCCCGCGCGGCTGGCCGGAGCCACGATCCACGTGTGCGAGGCGCGCGGGCGCGCGAGCGGCAAGAAGGTCCGCTGCCTCGGCACGGTCAGCGAGACCGCGGACCCGCCCGCGTGGGCCGAGCTGGACGCGCTCCGTGCGATCAGCGCCATCTTCGACTCCGAGAACGCGTTTCTCGCGATCGCCAGCCGGAACCGGGGGGCGGCGGGCCACGGAGACGAGCGGGTGGCCGCGTGGCTGCTGGCCGATGGTGAGCCGATCACCGTCGAGGACGCACGCATCTCAACCGTCTACGACGGCGACGGGCGTCAGCGCAGCGCAGGGCTCGAGCTGTGGCTTCCGGGTGAGGAGTTCCCGCGCCGTGGGTCGGGCACCGTGGTGGCCGGGTCGTCGCTCAAGCTCGAGGGCCTGGAGGTGCACGCCGCGGTCTTTCGCTGGCGCATGGAGGACCGGGAGGGACCGGGCGGCTACGAGCTGTGGCTGCGCGACGAGCCGGTCGCCGCGTGACGCGCGCGGTTGTCAGCGACTTCGGCGGGGTGCTGACCACGCCGCTCGGTAACTCGTTCGCGGCGTGGTCGAGGGAGTCGGGGATCTCGCTCGAGGTCCTCGGCCAGGCGATGGCCGCCGCCACCGAGAGCCACGGGGAGCACCCGCTGTTCGTCCTGGAGCGGGGCGAGATCAGCCAGGCCGAGTTCCTGCGCCGCCTGGACGCCGAGCTGGGCGAGGGACTGAGCCTGGAGGGCATGCTCGAGGTCTACTTCGCCCACCTCGAGCGCAACGTGGAGATGATCGAGTTCATGGCCGACCTGCGCGGGCGCGGCCTGCGCATGGCCCTGCTCACTAACAACGTCCGCGAGTGGGAGCCGCGCTGGCGGTCGATGCTGCCCGAGATCGACGAGATCTTCGAGGTCATCGTGGACTCCGCCTTCGTGGGCACGCGCAAGCCCGAGGCCGCGATCTACGACCTCACGCGCGAGCGGCTCGGCGGCGATCTGGAGCCGTCCGACTGCGTGCTCGTGGACGACATCGAGCTCAACTGCCAGGCGGCGCGGGAGCTGGGCTGGCGGGCGGTCCACTTCCAGGACACCGCCCAGGCCAAGGCCGGGGTCGAGGCCGCGCTGGCGGCCGGCTAGGTCACTTAGCCCTACTCGCCGAGCAGGGCGGCCAGGGAGCGGCGCATCGCCGCGCGGGAGGTTTCTGTGTCCAGGCCCTGGTGGAAGCGCAGGCTCTCCCACGCCGTCCACGCGGATGCGGTGGCAAGTGCCGCGCGCAGCGCCTCGCGCTCGGGCTCCGGGACGGCGTCGATCTCCGACTCGAACAGGCGGACCACCTCGGTCTTCTTGGCGGCACGCACGGCGCTGAGCCTGTTGGCCACGACCTCGGACTCGTGCTCGATCAGCACCGCACCGCGGCGGACGCCGGCGATCATGTCGAACAGCCGCACGCGCTGGTCGACGAAGGTGTCGATGCGCTCGGACAGCGGCAGCTCGCGGGGGATGGCCACCAGCTTGGGCGCGACGCGCTCGTACTGGCGGGCGGCAGCAGCCTCGAACAGCGCCTCACGATCGGAGAAGTGCTGGAACACCGATCGCTCCGACACGCCGGCCCGAGTTGCCACCCGCTCCGCGGTGGGCTTCACGTCCCCCTCGTCGAGGAGCGTGAGCAGAGCGTCGACGATGGCCGTGCGCGTGCGCTCGGCGCGCGCGCTGCGCCCGTCGCGCGTTTGCTCCACTTTGGCTGGTATGGCGGCCTCCAATGCGCCATTCAGGGTACCCCTTGTCGCAGTCGGACTGCGAACGGGGGCTATACTCGCCGCCTCAGCTAGAGCGCCCTAGGGAGGGGCGCCTGGGAGGAACTTGATGACGCTTCGCCTTCGCCATGCAGTGGCCGCTGCTGCGGTCCTGGCCCTGGTGCTCACCGGCACGGCCACCGCGGCCCCCACCACCAAGACCTATCGCGTCGGCCCTATCGAGGTCGGCCCGTACCAGGTCAGGCAGAACGACTACGACATTGGCATCCCGAAGCCGGCGGAGGACGCGTACATCAGCGCGATGGAGGTCGACATCGTCGATGCGAAGGGCTCCAAGGTCCCGATCAGCCGGCTGATGCTCCACCACATCGTGTTCGCGAACGTGGGCGCGGAGTTCGGCGAGAAGCGCGACCAGACGTGTCAGCAGTTCACCCAGCTGGACTCGCGCACGCGGATCCCGGCCTGGGGCGAGCGGTTCTACGCCGCTGGAGAAGAACGGGCCAAGATGCTCCTTCCCGAGGGCTACGGCTACGAGTCCAAGGGCACGGACCGATGGGCCATGACGTGGATGATGATGAACCACCGCAGCAAGACCGACCGCGCCTACATCGAGTACACGGTCCGGTACGACACCAAGCCCCAGAAGCCCGTCACTCCCTACTGGCTCGACGTCAAGAACTGCCTATTCGACCCGATCTACGACGTCCCGGGCGGCCGCAAGAAGGGCTCGACCCACCGCAAGTCCTACAACTGGAAGGTCCCTGAGTCGGGCCGCATCGTGGCCGGCGGCGGTCACGTGCACGGCGGCGCCAAGGATCTCTCGATCAACCGGCGCAGCTGCGAGCTGTACGCCTCCAAGCCCACCTGGGGCTCGGCCAAGCACCCCTTCTACAGGGTGCGGCCCGTGCTGCACGAGCCCGGCCCGATCAACATGTCCGGGTTCACCAGCCCCACGGGCTTCGGGGTGCGCCGGGGCGAGACCATCCGGCTGGACTCGGATTACGACGCCCGGCTCCTTCACACGCGGGTGATGGGGATCTTCATCCTCTACATGGCCAAGGGCGACGGGGAGGCGGGCGCCAAGGGCTGCGCCAAGCCCAAGGATCTGCGCAACTACGGGACCCCCGTCCGGGGCCGCAGGAAGGCGCCACGCTTCAAGGTTCCGATCATCGGCATCAAGAACGGCAAGGCGCGCGAGATCTCCAAGCCGCGGGGCGCGCGCAAGCGCATGGCGAACGGCGGGAGCATCGAGGTGGGCGACCAGTTCTTCTCGACGCCCAACGTCTCCATCCGCTCGGGCGGCCGGCTCAACTGGGCGTTCAACAGCCGTGAACTGCACAACATCACGGTCGCGAGCGGGCCTCGGGGGTTCTCGTCCAGGCACCTGGACCAGGGCCGCGGGTTCACCAAGCGGTTGAAGAAGCCGGGCACCTACAAGCTCTTCTGCGGCCTGCACCCGGTCACGATGACTCAGACGATCAAGGTCACCAAGCGGTAGCCGCCGCGGCTCGCGGCCCTGAGAGAACAAAAAGAGACGCGAACCGGCGCTTGAGGAGCGCGCCGACCTCAAACCGAAGTCCGAGGGGCTGCGCGGCGGGCCCTACACCTCGTGGCCTCGCTCTTTGCGCTTTGGTTCGCGTCTCTGCTCCTATTCGACCACCGGGTCGCGGTCGCGTCAAGACCCAACCGTCGCGCGTTCCCGCTCTTTCGGGCAATTGCCCGATGGCGAGGGGCAGCCGCTGAGTTCCCGGCAGGGACGCGCCCATCGGCTCACCGGAGTGTGTGGCCAGAGAAACGCACGCATACGAGGCAAAAGTCGGGGCCACACCCTCGACCGGCCTCCCTCGCTGTCACGGGGACGTTACGAGTGCGACGCTAGCCCGACGGGCACGCCGCGGAGGACCACAGGCCCTCCCCGCGCGCCCGCGCCCGGCGCGCCAGACGAACGAACGCCCGCGCGTAGTCGTCGTTCGGCGGGACCGTGAGCGGCTGCGCGTAGCCGCGGCTGATCAGCAGCGCGTTGAACGAGCGCCCGTCGCCAAGCCACACGTACACGAGCACACGCCCATACCGATCCCGCTCCTCCCGCCCGACGGTGTACCGCACCCCCCTGCCCGCCAGCTGCCGGCGCGCGTACGCGGACGCCTGACGCCCAAAGCACTCGACTCCGCCGAACACCTCCGGCGTGTCCACCCCAATCAGCCGCGCCTTGCCAACCCCCTCGAGCACGAGCGTGTCCCCATCGACCACCCGCTCGACCCGCGCCGAGCGGGCCGAAGCCGGAACCTCGGGCCCAGCGACCGGCCCTGTATCCACAGGCACCTCGAGATCGTCAGACGAGCACCCTGCAAGCAGCAGTCCGGCAGCGACGAGGACGGCGGCCCAGCCACGCCCTGAGCGGGCCGGGAAGCGAGCAGCGCAAGGACGCAGGAAGCGAAGCGTGCTCTGCACGCGAGCGACCGAGGACGCAGCGCTGCGAAGCTGCCCCGGCCCGCTCAGTTGTCGCTGCCGAGGCGGTCCCAGCAATACAGCTCGACCGCCTCAGCCGCCAACTCCATCGTGCGCTCATCCGACAGCCACGGCAGCACGGTGTCGAGCGCCTGCTCCTCGCTCACGCCGGCATCGAACGCGTCCTCGCCGCGGAAGCCGGCGGCGATGCGGAGGGCCTCGCGGCGGTGCTCGCCCAGGTGTGCGAACGCCTTGAGCAGGAACTCCTTGTTGGCGATCGGCTGCCCGACCTCCAGGGAGGCGTGCCAGGCGGCGAGCATGGACAGGTCGTCGTCGTCGAGCACCTCAACTGCCTTGGCGTAGTGGACCTGGAGCTCGTCGTCGGGGATCTCGTCGACCCATGCGCGCACGACCTCTCCGAGCAGTTGGCGCCGGGCCTCGCGGCCAACGGCGTCTGCCACCACGCGAATGGCTTCCTGGGGCTCTATGAAGCACAGGGGCATGGGCGCCAAGGTACGGGCCGCTCCCGACGGAAAGGGCGTCACGCCGCACCCGCGACGGGCTGGTCGGCCAGGGTGTGTTCCTCGCTCCAGCTGCAGAGCGCCGCGCGGCCCGGGCAGTCGTGGCACAGGGCGCGGTGGGGCGCGTCCGTGGGCTCGAACCGGCCCTGGACGATTCCGGCGGCGAGCTCGGTGAGCCGGCGCTCGAGCCCCTCCGCATCGGCGGCCGAGAACTGCTGCGACACGGGCTCCCCCGGCGCCTCGAGGAACACGTAGGCCACCTCCACCCGTTCGGCCCCCGACCGCAGGGCCGCCAGGGCGTAGACGATCCGCTGGGTCGCGTACTTCTGCTCGATGAGCGCGGCCGGGCCCTGGGCGCCGATGGCGTCGCTCTTGTAGTCGACCACCAGCGTGCGATCCCCCTCCCGGACGTGTACGTCGAGCACTCCGTTGATCAGCAGGCTGCGTCCACCCCCGGTGGCGAGGGTGAACTGGAACGGCAGCTCGGCACGGGCGCCTCCCGCGGCGGCGATCCGCGCGCACATCGGCGACTCGCAGAAGCGCGCGACCATCCCCACCAGGTCGGCGACCTCGTCGTCGCTGGGCTCGTGCCCGTGTGACTGCACGAGCGCCAAGACCTCCTCCCGCTCCGGGGGCCGCGGGCCGTTGAAGTCGAGTCGTTCGAGCAGCTGGTGCACAAGCGAGCCACGCGCCAGCGCGGACAGCCCTGCGGGTGTCTCGCCGCCGGCGGCCGCGGCCAGCGGCTCGGGCGCGGGCAGCCGCAGTGCGCGCTCGAGGTAGAAGCGATAGCTGCAGCGGTCGTAGCCGGCCAGGCCGGTGTAGCTCAGGCGGCTCACGGGCTGGGCCGAGGGCAGCGGCACCGCCGCCAGTGCCGGTGCGGCCAGCGCCTCCAGGCCGGGGAGCTCGGGAGTGGGCGGCGACGGCGTGCGGTCGGCCGCGGGGAGCACGTGCTCGACATCGGCAGGCCTGAGGACCTCGCATCGCACGCGCAGGGGCCTGCCGTCATAGGCCACCTCGGATACCCAGCTCGCGCCCGCCTCGGCCAGGTCGGGGGCCAGCGGGCGCCAGATCCAGCGCATCGGCTCGTCGAGGTCCTTCAGCTCGGGCAGCTGCTCGAGGTCGGTGGCGCCGCTGAGCACCAGGTGGTGCTCGGCGCGCGTGAGGGCCACGTGGAAGATGCGGCGCTCCTCCTGCTCGTCCTGGTGCTTCTCCTCCTGCTTGATGGCCGCCATCCGCGAGCTGTCGACGCTTCCGCCGGCGATGGACGCCAGCCGCATACCCACCCGGCCGTCCTCGGTAATCCGGAGCTGGGTGTCGTCCTCGCGCCCGCCCTTGCCCAGGTCCGCCACGCACACGACCGGGAACTCGAGGCCCTTGGAGCGGTGGATCGTCATCAGCCGCACGGCGTCCAGGTCCTCGGCCTCCAGCGGTGCCTGGCCCTCGCGCTCGGAGATCATGTCCCGCTCGGCCACGAAGTCGATGAAGCCGCGCAGGTCGCGGCCCTCCTCGGCCTCGTACTCACGCGCCATCCGCATGAGCTTGCGGAGGTTGGCCATGCGGCGGTCGCCGTCGACCATGGCGAGCACCGCCCGGTCGTAGCCCGAGCCGGTGATCACGCGGTCGATGAGAGCCTCGAGGGAGATGCGGCGTGCGGTCGCCCGGTCCTCGCGGAAGCGCTGGACGAACCCGCCGAGCCGATCGGCCGCACGCCGGTCGAGCGCCTCCGCCGCGGTCCCGGCCGCCTCGGACTCGCCTCCGTCGGCCACCTCGCGCAGCAGCCGCCAGATCTCCCAGCCCGCCTCGCGGGCCGCGGCCTTCAACACGATCAGCGAGTCCACCGACAGCCCTCCCAGCGGGGATGCCAGCGCCGAGTAGAGCGCCAGCTCGTCGCGCGGGTTGGCCAGCGCGGCCAGGTAGGCGCGCAGGTCGCCCACCTGCTGCTGGCTCCAGTAGCCCCTGCCCCCGAGGACGTACGTCGGAATCCCTCGCTCCTCCAGCGCGCGCTCGTACACCACTATGTGCGTGGTGGCGCGCAGCAGCATCGCCACGTCGCCGTATCCGAACGGGCCCTCGGTGGTGAGCTGCTCGATTCGCCTGGCCAGGAGCCTGGCCTCCGCGGCCCGCCACGGGGTGACCTCTCGCATGGCGGGCCCGAACGGCAGCCCGTCGGGCGGGAGGGCGTCGTCCCACCGCTGCTTCTTGCGGTCGGTGACCAGCAGCTCGACGCTGGTGCTCAGCGGCTGAGGTGCCGCGCGCGCGTCGTCGCGCTCCCTCAGCGGCTCGAAGTCCGCGCCCCAGAGCTCGCCGAAGATCAGGTCTACTGCGTCCAGCACCTCGCCGCGGCTGCGGAAGTTCACGGAGATTCGCTCCAGCCTGCCGGCCGCGGCCGCCTCGTCGCGGCGGCGCTGGAACTCGGCCACGTCGGCGTGCCGGAAGCGGTAGATCGACTGGCGCTCGTCGCCCACCACGAACACGTTGTCGCGGCCGAGGAGCCCGATCAGGTCGCTCTGCAACGGGCTGGTGTCCTGGAACTCGTCGACCATCACGGCCTCAAAGCGTCCGGCGTAGTGGTCGCGCAGCCCGGCATCGCCCGCCAGCAGGTCGCGCGCCAGCAGCTGCAGGTCGTCGAAGTCCAGGCCCGAGCGCTGGCGCTTGAGCTCGTCGTAGTGGCGCCCGTGAAGCACGATCAACTCCGCCAGCAGGCGGTGGGTGCGGTGCTCCTCCACCCGCACGCACAGCTCGTGGTAGGCCTGGCGGGCCTCACGGTAGGCCTCGCACGCCGGCCCCTTGAGCGCGTTCACGTGCCCGGCAATGGCCAGGTCGTCCGTCTCCGCGGCCTCGGGAAAGGCATCGGCGGGCAGCCGCTCCAGCAGGGCCTGGCAGCGCGCGAGCCGATCGCGGGCCTTATCGACGTTGGACCCGCTCCCGTCGCCGATCTCTACCAGCGCGGCGGCGATCGTGGCCTCCAGGTCCTCTCGCTCGCCGGCCGCCGCGGGCTCGACGGGGTCGGGCATGCGCGGCCGCAGGCTGCCCCGGCTGCGCTCGTGCGCGTAGGCGGTACGGACCATGTCCGCCAGCCGCTCCGGCCGGTAGCCCGCCAGCAGCCCCAGCCGCTCGGGATCCTCACCGCCCCCGACGAACTCGGCCAGCGCGCGATCGAAGGCGTCGATGCCGAGCCGATCGGACTCCAGGGCATCGAGCACGCGGAAATCCGGGTCCACCCCAGCCGCGAGGGCGTGCGCGCGCAACAGCCGCCCGCAGAAGCCGTGGATGGTGGAGATCCACGCCGACTCGGCGGCGCGCGCCAGGTCCAGTGCGTTGAGGTCCTTAAAGCGCGCGCGGACCCGCTGCGCCAGCTGGGCGGCCGCCTTCTCGGTGAACGTGATGGCCAGGATCGAGTCCACCGCCACCCCGTCGTCCATGACCGCACGCACGAAGCGCTCGACCAGCACGGAGGTCTTGCCGGTGCCCGCCCCGGCGCTGACCAGGAGGTCGCCGTCCCGGCGTTCGATCGCGCGCAGCTGCTCGTCGGTGAAGGCCGTCATCACTCGACCCTGCAGATGGACGGGTAGGAGCAGCCCCCGCGGTAGGCGCACGACTCGGGGCACGAGGCGAGCCGGCCGGTGCGCATGCCCGCCGCCACCTCGGCCACCCGGGCCTCGGCCTGCGCGGTTCGCTCTCGCAGCTCGGCGTGGGGCTTGACGTCGGTCTTGATCAGGTCACCACCCGCCTCCTCGCGCACCTCCTCCGCCACCAGCCCGCGGGGGGTGCGCTTGGTTCCGCTGAGCGGCAGGTAGAGGCCGCCGACCACGTTGAGGTCGCCGAACGCGCGCTCCACCGCGAGCATGTAGATGGGCGCCTGCAGGCGCCGCTCGGCGTCCCACGAGTCGGCCCTGTAGGTGTCGACCTTGCCGCTCTTGTAGTCGCAGACCAGGGCGTTGCCGTTCCACGTGTCGACGCGGTCGACGATGCCGCGCACCCGCGTCCCGTTCTCCAGCTCCAGAGCGGGGGCCTCGGAGTCGTCGAACCCGAACCTGAGCTCCAGGTGCTCGGGCTCGAACAGGGCATCGCGCCCGGCCTCCCAGCGCAGGTAGCGCAGCAGGTCGAACTCGAGCCGGCGCACCGCCGCGCGCACGCGGGTCTGGTTGGGCGACAGGCGGAACTCTCCCCTGTGGTCGATCATCGCCTCGAGGAGGAGCCGCTCGGCGTCGGCCAGGTTCTGGGGCGTGACCCCTCGCGCGCCGGTCTGCTCGCGGAGCTGCTTGAACGTGGCCTCGAGCACCTTGTGGGCGTAGGCGCCGCGCACCATGGCCTCGGGGTCGGGCTCGAGCTTGTCCGGGCGCAGCACGTCCTCCACCAACCACTTGACGGGGCAGCCGGCGTAGTGCTCGAGGGCGCCGGCGGACACCACCTCGCGCGAGTCCAGTGTCGCGAGCGCGGCCGGCGAGCTCACCGTGCCGACCTCGGAGGGCTCCGCGCGCGGGCCCTCGTGCGCCACCGCCCGCTCCCATTCCGCGTCGGTGGGCGCGTGCTCGAGCGACCACGTGACAGCGGCCAGTGACCGCTCCCGCTGCTCGATCCCGGAGCCGTCGAACACCGCGAGGGCGTCCTCGACGAAGAACGAGCGCGGGTCAGGATCGCCGTCCTCGTCGCTCATCCGCGAGCTGAGCACCAGCAGGCGCTCGGCGCGTGACGCGCAGACGTAGAACAGGTAGCGCTCGCGCTCGAGTTGGTCCTCGCGAAGGGGCAGGCGCATGCCGGACGCCCCCAGGATCTCCCGCCTGTCGGCGTCGGGCAGGAATGCCTCGGGCGCGGCACGGCGGGGGAACTCGTCGGCCTGGAGGCCGCACAGGAACACCGCCTCGAAGCGCCGCGCGCGAACCTGCTCGGGCGAGGCCACCTGGACGCGATCGGGCTGTGGGCTCTCGCCGGCCCGGACCTGGACCGCGGCCAGGCGGTCGTGCACGCGCGCGGCGTCGAGATCAAGGTCGCGATCCGCCTCGGCCAGGGCCCTCAGCTCGGCGAGCGCGGCGCGGGCGGCCCTGAACGCGCGGGCGTCGTCGAGCTCCGCGCCCTGCAGCACGTGCGCCGCGCGCCGATAGGGGCCGCTGAACAGCCGCTCCAGGATGCGGTCGAGCTCGTCCAGCAGCGCGACTCCGGCGCCCGCGCGAGTCAGGCGGTCGAGCTCGTCGAGCGCCCAGTTGGCGTCCTCCCAGATTGCCCGGGCGTCAGCGGCGCCCAGCACGCCCTTGCGGCGCACGTCGAGCTCCAGCCGGTCGGCCAACTCGGGTACATGGAGACGGCCGGGCGTCCTCAGATAGGCCAGCAGGTCCTCGGCGCCTCCGTCCGGGCCCGCCGCGCGCAGCACCGCCAGCAGCCCGCCTCCCACCCCGGTGTGGGCGAGGGGAATGGCTCGGTCGATCGAGTATGGGATCCCGTACGCGCCGAAGACCTGCTCGAGGAGGGACGCGTACCGCGGCGGGTCGCGCAGCACCACGGCTACGGCGCCCGGCGGGGTGCCCGCGCGCAGCAGCCGCAGCAGCTCCGCCCCGCACAGCTCCAGCTCGGCGCGGTCGCCACCCGCCACGTGCATCCGCACGGCCTCCCCGGCCGGCACGCGCGCGACCCCGGGCTCGAACAGGCCGCGCTCGAGCGCGTGCAGGGCGCGCCGCGACCCGGCCGCGTAGTGGTCGGACACGGCGTCGAGCACCTCCACCCGGTCCGCCATCTCGACGAGCGCGACGTGAACCGCCCGAATCGCGCGAAAGGCCTCGCGCCCCTCCTCGAAGGGCAGCGACACGACCACGTCGGTGTCCGGCGCGCGCGACAGGGCCCGCAGAGCGGCCAGCTGCAGCGGGGTGAAGTCGTCGAAACCGTAGGCGTAGACCGGGCTCCCGCCCCATCGCTCCGGCCCCGCGGCCAGGGATTCCAGCGCCCGCTGCGCGAACAGCTCGGTGTCCACCAGCCCGGCGCGCTCCAGGGCTTCGCGGTAGAGGAGATAGAGCCGGCCCACCTCGTCGGCGTAGGCGCGCCGCGGGCCGTCCCCGGCCCATGACCGCAGGGCGCTCACGAATCGGGGGGCGTCGATCATCGAGGCCCCCAGCTCGGAGAACAGGCGCTCCGCAGCGCGCGCGAACCCGGGGCGGCGGGCGGACTCCGCCATGACCTCCAGGCGCGCGTGCCGCACGGCCTCCTCCACGATCAGCGTTCGCTGCAGGTCGGAGGCGCGCCGGGCCCCCAGGCCGCAGCGAGTTGCGATGCGGCCGAACAGGCCATCCGAGCGAACGACGTCGGCCCCGAACACAGCGCCGCGGTCCGCCAGCTCGCGCTGGCTGTGCTCCACGTCCTCGAACGAGGGCACGACCAGGACCGGCTCGTCGTCGATCCGGTCGCGGAGCCCGCCCAGCACCACGCCCGCCTTGGCGGCGTTGGCAGGGCCGGTTACGAGCGTCAGTCCCACGGCCGAGATGTATAGGCCGGGGCCAGGACAGCGGGAATGGTCACGCCCTCAGGGTCGCGGCACGTCGTGGCGATCTGACGACCGCCGGTCCGGCACCGCCAGCAGACCGGCGCGGGCCGCGCCGGCGACAGCATCCGCGAAGCGCTGAACGGGAAGCATCGGCGGGGCGTCCTGGCGCTGCCACCCCGCTCCCGGCCGCAGGACCCAGCGCGCGACGCGGACGCGGCCGGGCTCGATCTCCTCGACCCGCAGCTCGTCCTTGAAGTCGCCGCTGCGCCCGCCGCTGACCCCAAAGCCGGCGGAGTCGCCGTCGGGCTCCGCGGACAGCGCCTGAGCCAGGGCGGCCGCCTCGCGCTCGCTCAGGATCTGCGCACACCGGCCCAGCAGCTCGACCAGCGCTGCCGTCTCGAGCTCCGGCGCGCGGCGGCGCAGCTGCGACCCGGCCCATTCGGCCAGCCGCAGCCCGCCCGCGACCTTCTCCAACCGCACTTCGAAGCGCACGCCGTCGGCGTCCTCGAAGGGACCGGCGGTCACGCTGGGGCCGGAGAAGGCACGCGTCGCCGGCTTGCCCTCGGCCTTGCTGCGCGGGCGCGATGCGGCTGCGCGGCGGGGTGCGTGGGCACGGTCCTCCAGCACGGTGCCCTTCGAGCAGATGGGGCAGTCGGCCATGAAGCGGTTGTGGCGGCAGAAGAGCGACACGCCGGGCCCAGGATAGGCGCTGCCCCGCCCCTGTCAGGATGCGCCGCCATGCTCACCGCGATCGTCTCGGACCTGCACCTGGGGATGACGGCAGGCACGGACATCACGCTCCGGCCGCCGGTGCGCGAGCGGCTGGCGCAGGCGCTGGAGGGCGCGGACCGGATCGTGCTCCTCGGCGACCTGCTGGAGCTGCGGGAACGACCCGCGGCGCGGGTGCTCGAGCTGGCCGCTCCGGTGCTCGACGCCATCGGCGAGGCGGCGGCCGGCAACCAGGTGCTGATCGTGCCCGGCAACCACGACCACGACCTCGTGGCCCCGGCGCTCGCCGCGGCGCGCCTGGACGAGCCGGGCCCGCTGCCGCCCGAGCGCATCTTCTCGCCCGAGCGCTCGGACCTGGCGCGGCGCGTGGCCGCGCGCATGCCGCGCGCGGAGGTGGTGCTGGCCTACCCCGGGGTGTGGCTGCGCGACGACGTCTACGCCACCCACGGCCACTACCTGGACCTGCACCTCACCGTGCCGCGGATGGAGTGCGTGCTGGCGTCGGCCGTCGCTCGCTTCGCGGGCGATCCGGCGGAGTCGCGCTCGGCCGGCGCCGACGACTACGAGGCGGCGCTGGCGCCGATCTACGCGTTCGCGCACAGCGTCGTGCAGCGCTCGGAGGCGCGCGCGATTACGCGCGGGTCCAACATCTCGCGAGCCGTGTGGGGCGCGGCCAACCCCAACGGCTCGCGGCGGCTGACGGGGGTGGCCGTGGGGCGGCTGGGGATCCCGGCCGCCGTGCTCGCCCTGAACGTCCTGGGGCTAGGGCCGTTCAGCTCGGACATCAGCGGCCAGGAGCTGCGGCGGGCCGGCCTGCAGGCCATGGGCGAGGTGATCGAGCGCCTGGGCGTGCGCGCCGATCACGTGATCTTCGGCCACACCCACCGTCCCGGGCCACTGCCCGGCGACGCGAGCGAGGGCTGGCGCACGCCGGGCGGCGCGCAGCTCCACAACACCGGCAGCTGGCTGCTCGAGCGCGTGTTCCTCAGCGACGACCCGCCCGCAAGCGCCCGCAACCCCTACTGGCCGGGCTCGGTCACGCTGCTGCGCGACGAAGGCCCGCCGGAGCTGACCAACGCCCTCGCCGGCCTGGACGTGACGCGGCTGGACGGCTGAGCGATCAGCCCGTGGGCGTCTTGGTGCGCCTGCGCGGCGCGGACTTCTTGCCCGCGCCGTTCTTCTTCTGGGTCGCACCGCTGCGCTTCTTGGCCGCGCCGTTGCCTGCTTGCGCAGCGCCGTCTGTCTGAGCGGGCGCCTCGGCACCTGCAGCGGCGGCGGCCTGGTCGCCGTCGTCCCCGCCGGCGGCCGGCTGCTCCTTGGGCGGCTCCTTCGCCCACTCCTCGTCGAGCTCCACGCGCCACTTGCCGGGCTCGTCCTCGCGTGGCTCGATCCTCAGCTTCGCCCTGAACGTGCGACCGGACCGGCCGCGGAACCCCGTGACCTGCTTGGCGGTGCGCCCGATCGGGGGTTCGTCACCGCGATCGATGGCCGCCTTGAGCGACTCCATGAGCTCCTTGGCCACCGAGACGGGCAGCATCTTGTTGGCCTTCTTCTTCCAGATCACGAAACCGCAGCCTGGATCGTCGCGGGACCAGCAGGAGTAGCCCTTGCGGTTCTCGTTGACCTCGCGGCCACAGACCGGGCAGGGCCCGAGCTTGGCGCGCTCGATCCGCACTCCCTTGAGCTTGTCCAGCTCGGCGACGGTCTCGGTCACGAACTTTGCGATGTCCTTCATGAACGCCGGGCGCGAGTCCTCGCCCTGCTCGATCAGCCCCAGCCGGCGCTCCCAGTCGCCCGTGAGCTGGGGTGAGGTGAGCTTGTGCTCGCCGAGCAGCCGGATGACCTGGATCCCCTTCTCGGTGGCGTGCAGGGCCCGTCCCTCGCGCTCCACGTAGCCGACCGAGATGAGCCGCTCGATGATGGAGGCGCGGGTGGCGGGCGTGCCGATCCCCGAGTCCTTCATGGCCTCGCGGACCTCGGCGTCCTCGATCTCCTTGCCCGCCGTCTCCATGGCCGCCAGCAGCGACGCGTCCGTGAATCGCCGCGGCGGCTGGGTCTCCTTGCGCAGAGACTCCATCGACCGCGTGTCGACCTCCTCGCCCTCCTCGAGCTTGGGCAGGCTCTGATCCCCGCCGGAGTCGTCGTCGGGCTTGGAGGACTGGCTGACCTCCTCCCCGTACACGCCGCGCCAGCCGGCCGTGACCAGCACCCGGCCGCTCGTGCGGAACACGTGATCGGCCACGGTGGTCTCGACGCGCGTGCGCTCGAACACCGCATCCGGGTGGAAGACCGCCAGGAAGCGCTTGGTGACCAGGTCGTAGACCTTGAGCTCGTCGGCGCCCATCCGCGACAGGTCGTGCTCGGACTTGGTGGGGATGATCGCGTGGTGGTCGGTGACCTTGGCGTCGTTGACCACCCGGCCGAGCGGAAGCTTCTCGAGCGAGCGCACGAACTCCGAGGCCTTCCTGTACTGCGGGTTGTGCCCGACCAACTCGGCGATCGGCCGGATCTCGGCCACCATGTCGCCCGTGAGGAAGCGCGAGCTGGTGCGTGGATAGGTCAGCGCCTTATGCTCCTCGTAGAGCTTCTGCGCCGCCGACAGCGTGCGGCGCGCGGAGAAGCCGTGCAGCGTGTTGGCGTGACGCTGGAGCGAGGTCAGGTCGTACAGCAGCTGCGCCCGCTCGGTCTCCTCCTTCTTCTGCAGCTTGGTGATCGTGCCGCGCCGGTCCCCGGCCTCGTCGACGATCGTCGCCGCCTCCGCCTCGGAGATCCGCTTGCCGCCCATGTAGCGGCCGGAGTAGATGCGCTCTCCATCGGCGGCGAACGAGGCCTCGACGAGCCAGTAGGGCTCGGGCTTGAAGGCGCGAATCTCCTCCTCGCGACGCGCCACCACGGCCAGCGTGGGGGTCTGGACGCGGCCCAGCGACACGGCTCCGTCGAAGGCCGCGCGGAGCCGGATGGAGGCTGCGCGCGTGGCGTTCATGCCCACCACCCAGTCCGCCTCCGAGCGCGACCGCGCGGCGGCCTCCAGCGGCTCCATCTCCTCCGCCGGGCGCAGGCGGGTGAAGGCGTCCTCGATCGCCCGGCGCGTCATCGACGACAGCCACAGGCGCTGGACGGGCTTCTTCTTCTTCGCGGTCTCGTAGACGTAGGCGAAGATGAGCTCGCCCTCGCGGCCGGCGTCGCAGGCGTTCACGACCTGCTCGACGTCGTCGCGGGCCATCAGGCGGTGGATAGCCGACAGCTGCTTCTTCGCGCGATCGTCGTTGGGCACCAGCTTGAACTTGTCGGGCACGATCGGGAGGTCCGCGTAGCGCCACTTCTTCAGCTTGGGGTCGTAGGCGTCCGGCTCGGCCAGGCCCACCAGGTGCCCGACCGCCCAGGTGATCACGTAGTCGTCGCCCTCCAGGCTGGCCTTGTCCTTGGCCTGCGGGAAGGATCCCGGCAGCGCGGTGGCCAGGTCCCTGGCCACCGAGGGCTTCTCTGCGACTACGAGCGTCTTAGCCATCTGAGTGCCCCAAGAGTACGCAGCCGGCGGACAGGCGGTCCGAGGTCAATAGGGCGACGGGTAGGCCGGGGTCGAGTCGGGCCGCGCCGGACTGGGAGCCGGGGAGCGCACGCCCGGGCAGCGCTGGTTGCCCGGCCTGAAGGGCAGGCGCACGGCGACCGAGGCGGAGTTGTTGGTCTCGTTGGACTCGTAGATGCCGTTGCGGGGGTCCGCCACGTGGCGGTAGGCGAAGCAGCCGCGGAAGCCGGTCACGTCGAGCCACTGCTCCGGGTAGGTGGGCGGATAGATGTCCGACCACCCGACCGACGTGCCGAGCGTGACCCGCCGCTGACCGGAGTTGGTGCTGCACGCCGGATACACGAACCGCCGCGGAGAGCGTCGCCGGCCGGGCCGGGTGCGGCGCAGGTCGCGCAGGCAGTAGCTGACCTTGCGCCCCACCTTCACGCGCTCGGTGCGCCGGCCCTGCCTGTCGATTCGCCACAGCTCGAAGCGGGCCGCGTGGTCGAACTTCCAGTAACGGCGCTGGCCCGGGATGAACTTGAAGAACAGCCGGGCGCCCGTGCTGATGCCGATCCGGCCCGGTCCGCGGCGGTAGATCCGCTGCCGGGCGCGCATGAAGTAGCGGCTGCTGCGCACTCCGTGAAGCTCGGCCGGACCCGCCCCGATGTTGTCGATCGAGTTGCCGCCCCGCAGGATCTGGCGCCCGGGCCGCACTGAGCGGTCGAGCGTGAGCCCGAACGGCCGCTTCATGATCAGGTCCGGGCACAGCAGCCGCTTGCGCTTGGCCGAGTCCAGACACGGGTTGGCGGGCTTCTGCGCGACCGCCGGAGCCACCGGCAGCGCCACGAGCGCGCTCAGCGCAAGGGCGGCCGGAAGTGTGCGGCGGGGAGAAACCACGCGGCGAGTTGTAGTGAACAGCGGAGACGGGGCGTAGTTGCGGTCCTCGGGCACCGGGTCGGTGCTCGGTGCTCGGTGCTCGGTGCTCGGGCACCGAGGAAACTCCGCACCGCAGCGTGACGCACGTAACGCGCCACCGCCCAACGACCATCCGTTCGCATCGTCCGGGGACTCTCCCCGGAATCCACTCGACTTTTGGTCGGATAGCGACCAAAAGTCGCGCCGATCCGGCGCACCAGTGAACACCCACGATCCGTTCACGAATGTGGCGGCGCCGTAACAGCCCACACCCCTCGGTGCCGCCGTAGGACCCCGCCCGAGCCACGCCGCCCGCAGACGCAAGGCCGTGGCGCCCAGGCCCGGCGGCCACAGAGCCAGGGAGCCGACGACCGCCCACCGCCCGCGCCCTACCTCGCACAGGGCCCGGTCCCCACCCGCCCCTCAGCCCGCTCGAGCGCGTCCTCCACGATCGAGTCGGGCACCCCGAAGCCGGTGCCCTCGCCCCGGCCCGTGGCCGCCGCGAAGATCGTGGTGACCACGCGGCCGCGACCGTCGACCATCGGCCCGCCGGAGTTGCCCGAGCGCACCCGCCCCCGCAGCGAGGTGATCCGGCGCTGGACCGGGCCGCGCCCGTAGGCGTCCTGGCTGATCACGGTGCTCGTCCGCCCCAGGCGCCCCGGTTGGACGTCGTAGCCGCCGTTCTCGGGGAACCCCAGCACGGCCGCCGAGGTGCCCGGGTCGGCGCCAACGTCGAGCCTGAGCGCCGGCGCGCCCGCCACGCCGGACGAACGCAGGATCGCCAGGTCGTTCTCGGCGTCGAACCAGATGGCGTCGGCGTCGTGGCGGGGACCCTCGCCGCCCACCTGGACGGTGGTGTCGTCCTGCCCGGCGACCACATGGGCGTTGGTGACCACCACACCGTCGGCCGCGATCCAGCCCGAGCCCTGGACCCCCAGCCCGCACGCCGTGCCCAGCACCTTCACCACGCTGCGCGATGCGGCCCGGACCTCCGGGTCGCGGGCGATGGCCGAGTCCGGCGCGCCCACGCCCGGAGCGGGGCCATCGATGCGCGGGAACGGGTCGAAGCGAGCCAGCGCCCGGATCAACGGGCCGGACGGCGGCAGCACGGCGTTGAGCTCTTGCAGGATCGAGGAACGCTGGATCGGCTCCCTGAGGTCGCGCGCCCCCGGCGTGTTTAGCGCCACCGCGCCGACGATCCACGCGATCCCCAGGCCAAGGCACCCCACGAGCACGGCCCCGCCGACGCCGTCGAGCACGCCCAGGGCGTCCCCCAGGCGGTGGCGGAGCTGGAAGCCCAGCACCTCCAGGATCGAGGCCAGCACACCGCCGATGACCAGCGCGCCCACGAGGGCGGCGAGCGGCGCATAGGGCGACCGCGACCCCTCCTCCAGCACGAGCGGCCCCAGGCGCGATCCGAGCAGCGCGCCCGCGGCGAACCCGACGAGCGACAGGGCGCCCACGATCAGGCCCTGCATGAAGCCCCAGACCGCCATCAGAAGCGCGAACGCGACGATGATCCAGTCCAGGGAGGTCACCGAGCCGGACGGTACCCTGCGGGGCACTTGGCGATGGAGACCAGGCCCGAGCGACGCCGGCGCGTGACCCATCGCGCGCTGCCGCTCCTCTGCCTTCTGGGGCTGGCCTCGCTCGGAGCGGGGCTGATGGTGGGGTCCAGGACGGAGTCGGGATCCGAGCGCATCGCCAGGGACTTCGCCCGTCTGTGGGCGCGCGGCGACTACGCCGCCATGCACCTGCTGCTGACCCCCGACGCGCGCGACCGGCATCCTCTGTCGTCGTTTCGGGCGGCCTACCGCCGGGCGGCGGCCACCGCCACCACCAGCTTCGTCTCGGTGGGCGAGGCGCGGGGCGTGAACGGGGACCGGGTGGCCGTGCCGGTCGCCGTGGGAACCAGGGTGTTCGGAACCGTGCGGGGCCGGGTGGAGCTCGAGGTCGAGGACGACGCGATCGACTGGGGTCCGGAGCTCGCGTTCCCCGGCCTGCGTCCGGGAGAGGCGCTGGCGCGCCGGGTCAGGGCGCCCGAGCGCGCGCCGATCATCTCCGCGGACGGCAAGGTGCTGGCGGAGGGCCCGGCGCAAGCGCGCTCGTCGCCGCTCGCGCTGGCGTCCTCGATTGCCGGCACGGTGGCCCCGAACGCGGACCCCGGAGTCAGGCGCGGCCTGGTCGTGCGGGGGTTCTCCGCGGACACGCCGGTGGGCAGCTCGGGGCTGGAGCGGGCACTCCAGCTGAGGGTCGAGGGCGTGCCCGGCGGCCGGCTGCTGGCGGGGTCGCGGGTGCTCGTGCGCTCGGTGCCCCGCGCGGCTCCGCCGGCGCGCTCGACCATCGACACCCGCCTGCAGGAGGTGGCCGTGAGCGCGCTGGCGGGCAGGCTCGGCGGAGTGGCCGCGCTGGACACCAGCAGCGGACGGATCCGGGCACTGGCCGGAGTCGCGTTCTCGGCACCCCAGCCACCGGGCTCCACGTTCAAGATCGTGACCACGACCGCGGCGCTGGAGGGCCGGCTGGTCTCGCCGGGCGACCGCTTCGCGGTGGAGACGCGCGCGCTGATCGACGGCGTGGAGCTCGAGAACGCCAACGGCGAGCTGTGCGGCGGGACCTTCGCCAACAGCTTCGCCGAGTCGTGCAACTCCGTGTTCGCGCCCCTCGGGGTCAAGGTGGGCGCGCAGCGCCTGGTCGACACGGCCGAGCGCTACGGCTTCAATCAGCGCGCGCAGCTGCCCGGGGAGCGGCCGAGCACCCTGCCCTCGGCGGGTGAGATCGCGAGCCCTCTGGAGCTGGGCTCCACGGCCATCGGCCAGGGGCGGGTGCTGGCCACGACGTTGCAGATGGCCTCCGTGGCGCAGACGGTGGCCAACCGCGGCGTCAGGGTCCTGCCCACCCTGCTGCCGGCGCGGCGGGGCAGGAGGGTCCGCGTGACCTCGCCGCAGGTGGCAATCACCCTGCGTGACCTGATGATCGGCGTGGTGGCCGAGGGCACGGGCACCGCCGCGGCCATCCCGGGCGTGGCCGTGGCGGGCAAGACGGGCACGGCGGAGCTGGAGGACACGCGCGGGCCGAACGTGGACGAGACCCTGCCGGCCGACCCGTCGAACACGGACGCCTGGTTCACCGCCTTCGCTCCTGCGCGCAACCCCAAGATCGCGGTCGCCGTGCTGTTGGTGCGCAGCGGCGCGGGTGGCGCCACGGCCGCGCCCGCCGCGCGGTTGGTGCTGGCGCGCGCGCTCGGGAAGTAGAGCCGGGGCCGGCTAGAGGTCGAGCTCGACCCGCTTGGTCTCGAGCGCGCGCTCGATCACCAGCTCCAGCGGGCGGTTCTCGGTGGTGTCGAGCGGGAACTGGAACAGCAGCATCGACCCGGCGGTCGGGCCGAGCTGGGCCACGCTGCCGTCCTCGGGTATGCAGTCGTCCTTGCCCAGCTCCTTCGCTCGATAGGCGAAGGCGTTGTTCTCCGGCAGCTCGATCGGCTCGAACTCGTTGCCCTGGTTGTCCTCGACCTTGAACGAGGTGGCCGTGCGCACGGGATCGTCGCCGGGGTTGCACGCCTGGAGGAAGACGCCGTAGAGCGCGCTGCCCGGCGGGGCCGGCTCGCCCTCGTAGTAGGCCTCGTCGGGAGGGATCTCCGTGTTGAGCTGCCGGGTGAGGAACACGTTGTAGTCCACGCCCGCGACGTCGATCGCCAGGCCCTCGCGGGCCGGCTCGTCAAGGCCGGGCTCCTCATCCTTGTTGCCGCAACTCACCGTGGCGGTGGCCGCCACGAGCACCACCGCGCCTGCCGTGACGGTCCTTCTGAGGCGGTCGGTTGTCACGGGGCGGGCAGTTTACCCGTCGGCCGCGGGCGCTCTCTCGCCGGCGGGCACGTGGGCGCCGAAGCGTGGGGCCCTGCTGGGCTCGTAGCCGGCGACCGTCACGCGCGTGAGCTCGGCGCTGCCGGGCTCCTCGAAGATCAGCCGCAGCCGCTCGAGCGACTTCTTGGTCTTGCGCCGCACCCACACGTGGATGCCCGTCTGCCGAAAGCGGTCCACGAACGTCTTGGGGTCGGAGAGCGTCGTGAGCTCGACCCGCGTGGAGCCACCGGCCAGGGGGATGAAGTCGTAGATGGCGAGCAGGCGGGAGCGGCCGACCCTGCCGATGCGCCCCTCCTCGACGATCCGGCGCGGCCGGTCCGCCTCCACGATGGCGATCTCGCCGCGCTCGTTGAAGACCGGCGTGTTGAGCTGGAAACGCGCCGCCGCGCCCCTGCCGACCGGGTTGGCCCGGGCCAGCCGGTAGTCCTTGAGGTAGTGATCCGCGAACGCCGGCCGCAGGGACAGGTCGGCCACGAGGTCGTAGATGTCCTCGCGAGGAGCGGATATGACCGTGTCCACCGTGACCTGGCGCATCGCGGCGGGGATTCTATGTGGCGGCGATCAGGCTGCGCGCGGCGCGACCACCAGCGGGCGCTCGCTGGCGTGCACCCGCTCGGACCGCAGGTTTCCGCGGTCGGCATGCGACAGGGTCCCAACGCACAGGTCGCACACGGTCCGGCCGCCGTCGGTGGCGTGCATACGCTCGCCCGGCAGAGGCGTCCGTTCGCAGGCGTGGCAGCGGGGCACGCCGCTCTCGAGCGACCCGACGGTGCTGCGGATGAGCATTGCGGAGAGGTCGGGCATGGTGCGGGACTTCTCGCCGCGCGCCAACTTCCCTTCCCTCGGATACGAATCGTCCAGGCTGGGTACCAGGCGTGTGCCGCCGGGGCCAACAATCCGCTAATTGCGGTACTTCGCGGCACGGTTTGCAGTGACACGACGATAGAATTGGCGCATTCGGTCGCCCACGACCGGTGAAAAGGAGAGATCTGATGGAGAGCTTCGAAGCGGGCACCTTGGCAGGGGCCGGCTCGTTCCGCTGCGAGGAATGCGGGTTCGCGGTGGGGCTGAGGGAGCGCGATCAGGTGCCGCCCTGCCCAAGTTGCGGCGGGCGCAGCTACCGCCGCGCGCCCATGTTCGGGGACGTCTCGCCGGCCGAGTTGCCGCCCGTGGACCCGTCCGAGCCCTCCTGGCTCCCGCGAGCTCGAGACTCGCTCACCTCCGCCGGCGACTATCTGGCCTTCGACGCCGGCCAAGGCGTCCAGGTCGTGGCGCTGGCCGAGGGCTGGACGCGGGTCGGCCGCAGCCTGGCCGCGCAGGTGAGGCTGGACGACCCGACCGTGTCGCGCCGCCATGCGCTCATCCACCGCGAGGATGACGGCAGCTGCACCGTGCTCGACGACCGCAGCCTCAACGGTGTGTTCAAGAACGGCGAGAGCGTGGACCTGGCCGAGCTCGAGGACGGCGATGCGATCACCGTGGGGCGCTTCAGCCTGCACTTCATGTCGCTGCCCTCCGAGGACGGCCGCGAGGCACCGGCCCCCGCCGCCGGGGCCGTCGGCTAGCAGCGGCCCGCCTCATTCGAGCCGGGCAGGGACCGCCGGCGCGACCGCCTACTCGGTCGAGATCGACGGGTCGGTCTGCTGTTGCTCGGGGATCGACATCAGGAAGTTGGCCTGGGCGTCGGCCGCCAGCGCCGCCACCCGCGCGCTCTCGTCCTCCTGACCGGTGGCCTCGAGCTCCTCGCAGTAGTGCCCGAGGAGCTCCTGCACATCGAGGATCCCCTCGGCGTCGAGGTCGCGGATCTCGATCTTGGCGCCCTTGCCCTTGCGCCGCTCGAGCGCATCACGGTCCAGGTTCCACTCGGGGTTGACGCGCAGGTAGACCCGCCCTCCGGTCTGGCCCGCGCACATCCACGGGCCGGGGTCGCCCATGACCACCGCGCGCCCGTTGGTCATGTACTCGAACGCGAAGCCCTTGATGTTGGCGCGGTCGGCCACGCAGCCCAGCGTGTCGTCCAGCGGCTGCTCGGGCTCGCCGCCGATGACCACGTCGGCACCTGAGAGCCGGATGCAGAAGCGAGAGTCGGCCGACCCCTGCACGAACAGCCGGCCCCGCTGAGCGCCGTAGGCGAACGACTTGCCCACCGACCCGTTCACGCGCCTGCCGAAGCGGTTCTTGCCCTTGAGGATGGCCACCTTGCCGCCGAGCATCGTCTTGGCCACGCCGTCCTGGGCGCCGCCCTCGACGGTGATGTCCAGGCCGTAGACGTTGAACGCCCCCAGCCCCTGGCCGCCGACCGAGCCGCCGTTGAAGTGCAGTGAGGCCAGGGTGTCGTCGGTGGCGGGCGGCCCGCCACCGAAGATCCGCATCCGCGCGATCTCTCCTGCCAGCTCGGTGCCGAGCACGCGATCGTCCGAATCGGCCGGGCGATCCCAGTCGCGCCTCACGACCGTTCCGGTGGCGATGTCGCTCGACATCGCGGCGAGTTGCGCCGAGGCCTCCTTGGGCTTCATCCGGATCGGACGCGCGCAGATCAGCCCGGCCGCTTCGCGGGTCTCCTCCACCAGCGGCAGGTCGAGCGGCTCGAGGTCGATCATCTCCTCGAGCGGCTTGATCATCTCGTTCACGTCCACGCGCGTGGAGGCGCGCGCCTGCACGAGCAGGTCGGAGCGTCCGACCAGGTCCTGCGACCGCTCGTAGCCGAGTGACGCCGTGACGGCGCGTAGCTCCTCGCCCATGGACCCGAAGAAGCGGGCGCTGTTGGCGGCCGCGGTCTCGAAGTCCTGCGGGGTGAACTTCTTGAGGCCCTTGAGGTCCGCCTCGGCCTTGTCCTCGATCTGGGTGGCGATGCCCACGTGGCAGGTGTCGAGCTGGCAGCCGCGACAGATCGTGCAGCCCAGGGACACCATCGCCAGCGTGCCGAAGCCCACGCGGTTGGCGCCGAGGCAGTGCAGCTTCACGATGTCCCAGGCGTGGCGGTAGCCGCCGTCGGCCCAGATCTCCACGCGGTTGCGGATGCCCGCCTCCATCAGCGCCAGGTGCACCGCGCGGGTGCCGATGTCCGACGGCAGCCCCACGTGGCGCAGCGCGTGCGACCGCGCGGCGCCGGTGCCGCCCTCGAAGCCGGAGAGCGTGATCATGTCCGCCCCGGCCTTGGCGATGCCCACGCCGATCGTGCCGATGTTGGGCACCACGGGCACCTTCACCGACACCCGGACGTCCGGGTTGGCGGTCTTGAGCTCGTCGATGAGCTCCGCCAGGTCCTCGATCGAGTACAGGTCGTGGTTGTTGGATGGCGAGATCAGGTCCGTGCCCTCGGTGGCGTTGCGCGCCTGCGCCACCTTGGCGGTCACCTTCTTGCCGGGCAGGTGCCCGCCCTCGCCGGGCTTGGCGCCCTGGCCGATCTTGATCTCCACGAGGTACGAGGAGTTGATCATCTCGCCCGTCACGCCGAATCGCCCGGAGGCCACCTGCTGGCCGCGCCAGAGCGGGTACTTGCCGTACATGTCCTGGATCTCGCCGCCCTCGCCGTTCATGGCGATGATGTTGATCCGCTTGGCCGCCTCGGCGTACGCGCGATAGGCCGTCTCGCCCTGGGAGCCGAAGCTCATCGAGGAGATCACGATCGGGTAGTCGTGCAGGCCCACGCCCGGGTCGGCGGCCTCGGTCTGGATCGGCTCGCGGTCGGACTTCAGGTCGAGAATGTGCCGCAACGAGATCGGCTGCTCGTGCTCGAGCTGACGCACCTTCTCGGAGTACTCGGAGTACTCGCCGCCGCCGTTGGCGGAGGCCACCGCCGCCTTGTAGACCTTGGGGTAGAAGTGGAACGTCTTGGCGGGCTTGGACTCCGTCTCGCCGGCCAGCACCCGCATCCGCTCGTCGCCGTCGGCGTCGAGCTCCGCGAAGCCCGTCCCCCCGGCTGTTGAGCCCATGTACGCGGGTGTGTCGAAGACGGCGGTGAGCTCGGGCTTGAGCCCGATCGACGCGAACAGCCGCGCATAGCCGCGCACCTCGTGGATCCCGATCGTGGAGATGACCTTCTCGATCCCCTTGCGCAACGCGCCCGCGAGGTTGCCCACGTCGGTGCCGTAGTCGTCCACCAGCGACACCTCGACCATCGCGTACGGGCACACGGCGTCGGCCCCCAGGCCCAGCGCCAGCACCACGTCGTGCACGTTGCGGATCGCGGCGGAGCGCAGCACCACGCCGCAGCGCCGGCGGAGGTTGGTCTCCGAATCCTTCACGTAGTGCTCGCGCAGCGCCAGGTCCACGGCGGCCAGCGCCAGGTGGGGATCGAGGAAGCGGCGGTCGCCCTCGTACGCCGTCCGGTCGCTCAGGACCAGCATCTCGGCTCCGCCCCGCACGGCCGTCGTGGCCTCCTGCTTGAGTCGCTCGATGGCGCCGCGGGTGTCCTCGGACTCCAGGCACGAGATGTCCAGCACCGCGTTGCGGCCGCGGAAGGCCTCCCACAGGTCCTCGAGCAGGAAGGTCTTGTGCTCGTTGGCGATCCGGCGGTAGGTCTCGTCGGAGAGCGGGGCAAGGTTGTCGTGGCCCCCCAGCAGCACCGGGAACGCGATCTCCACCGTGGCCGGCTCCCACCCGACCTCCGCCAGCGACGGGCGCGCGCCGAGCACGGCCCGGCACGAGAAGTGCTCGACCTCGCGCTCGCGGTCAATGGCAGGGTTGGTGACCACGGCCACCGACTCCTTGAAGTAGTCCGCCAGGTTCTGGCGCTCGGGCGACAGGCAGGCCAGCGGCCCGTCGTAGCCCAGCGACCCGATCGGCTCCTGGCCGGTGGCGGCCATCTGCTGCACGAGCTTCATGTCGTCGCGCTGCCAGCCGAACCCGCCCAGCACGCGGTCCTCGACCTTGACCGGCTCCGACGGACCGGCGCTCGTGTAGCCCGGGATCTCGGCGCCCGAGAGCGGCCCGCCCGTGAGGATCGCGCCCGCGTAGCCGTAGTCGTCCACGTCCGACCCCGTGCGGCCGCGCCAGCGCTCCGCGCACAGCCGCTGCATCGCGCCGTGCTCGTGCAGGCGGGTCTCCCCCCTGTCGCGATCGACGGCCACCATGACCTTCTCGCCCGGCGCCAGCGGCTTGGGCTCGGAGATGGTGTCGGACACAGCCACCACGCCCGGCTCGGACGAGAACACAAACGCATCGGCGGTCTCGAGCTGCCACAGCGGCCGCAGGCCCAGCGCGTCGACGGAGAAAACGCACTCGTCGCCGAACCTGGAGATCAGCGCCACCGGGCCCTGCGCGAACGGGCCGAACGCTTGGCGCAGGTACATGTAGAAGCCGCGCAGGTCCGGCGGCATGCCCTTGATCTCGTGCACGATCGGCGGAAGCGCGAGCTCCAGTGCCTCCACGAGCGTCAGGCCGTGGCGGTAGAGCAGCGCCTCGATGGTGCGGCTCAGGTCCTGGGAGTCCGAGCCGTCCTCGTGAATGGGCACGCCCACCATCCGCGCCTCCTGGCGCAGCCGCGCGATCGTGTTGATCTCGCCGTTGTGGCCGAGCACGCCGAAGGGCTGGACCCGCTTGAACGACGGCCAGGTGTTCGTGGAGTAGCGGTTGTGCCCCAGCAGCGAGACGGTCTCGGCCCGCTGGTCGCGCAGGTCGGGGTAGTAGCGGCCCAGCACCGCCGGGGCGCCGAGCACTTTGTAGACGGCGGTCTGGGTGGAGCAGGAGGACACGTGGATGTCCAGCTCCTCCTCGAGCCGGAGCGTCAGCTCGAAGCACAGCTTGGGGTCCTCGATCAGGCCGCCGACCTGCCAGAACACCGGCTCCTCCTCGCGGGCACCGGGGCCCAGCGCGGAGCTGTCCACCACGTTCTCGCGCTCGGCCAGCACCCGCAGACCGACCTTGCTCATGAGCTGCCGCGCGCGCTCCTGGGTGTCAGCCGCCTTGCCGCCCTTGCGCGGGATGAACGCGTGCAGGACGGCGAAGCGCCCGTCCAGCGCCAGCCGGGACGAGTGGCCGCCCACGCGGATCTCCTCGGCCCAGATCTTGCGCGGGATGTCCACCAGGACGCCGCAGCCATCGCCCTCCCCGTCCACGTTCCCGGCGCGGTGCAGCATCTTCTCGAGCGCCACGAGCGCCGTCTGCACCGCCTCGTGGGTCGAGCGCGCGCCCTTGTTCACCGAGGCGTAGATCCCGCACGCGTCCTTGTCCTCGACCGTGCGCGGAGCGCGCAGCGGCCTGTACGCCTGGGTCGGCGAGAAGCGCGTGGGCGGGCGCTCGGGGGCGGGGTGCGACATGCGGTTACCTCCTCGGGTTCCGCGCCTTCTTCGAGTGGGCGCGCGACGGGATTGGCGCGGCAATCGTACCCGCCGTCGACCGCGGTTGGCCAGGACGGGCGGCGGGCGGATCCCGCCACGGCGGCGAAAAGTTCGCAAATAGCGGGCGAGCGCGGAGCGGCGGAGTCGGCGCGGGCCGCGCCGACGTACTCTGCGCCGATGGCCACCACGATCACCGTGCTGTCCCAGAAGGGAGGCACCGGGAAGACCACCACAACGCGCACGTTGTGCGACGTGCTGCGCCGGGTGGGGCTGTCAGTGCTGGCGGTGGACCTGGACCCGCAGGGCAACCTCTCGGACTACTTCGACGTGCCCGCGGATGCCGATCCCACGGTGGCCGACGTGCTGGCCGGCAGGGCGCGGGCCATCGACGCGATCCACGACGACGTGCTCCCCGCCAACCTGGGCCTGGCCGAGGCCGAGCTGGTGCTGGCGGGCAAGATGGGCAGGGAGATGACGCTGCGGCGGGCGCTGCGCGAGCCCGGGCGCCGCTACGACGTAATCCTCGTGGACTGCCCGCCGTCGCTGGGGCTGCTGACCGTCAACGCGTTGGTGGCGGGCGACCACGCGCTCATCTCGAGCGAGGCCGAGTACTTCTCGCTCCAGGGCGTGGAGCAGGCACTGGAGGTGGTGGAGCTGGCCAAGGAGAGCCTGCACCCTGACCTGGACTGGCTCGGCGTGGTGCTCAACATCGCCGACCTGCGCACCGTCCACGCCCGCGAGGCGCACGTGCAACTCAAGGAGCGCTTCGGCGACAAGGTCTTCGACACAGTCATCCGCCGCTCGGTGGCGTACGCGGAGTCCGCCGAGCGGGGCCTGTCGATCCTCGACCACCGGCCCGACCTGGGCGCCGACTACCTGGCGCTGGCCGACGAGCTGCTGGCCCGGCTGGGGTGGCGCTCCGAACGCTCACGGCTCAGCGAGTTGCGCGCCGAGCTCGTGCCCGCGTAGGCTGCGCAGCGTGTCCGAGCTACTTCGCAAGCCGGCGGTCGAGCTCGCGCGGATGGTCCGCGACGGAGAGGTCACCTCCCGGGAGCTCGTGGAGGCGTCCTTCGCCCGGATCGAGGCCACCGAGGAGCTGAACCACTGGACGCTCCTGGACGAGGACGCGGCGCTGGCGGCCGCCGATGCCGTGGGCCCGGGCGACGAGCGCCCATTCGCAGGCGTGCCGATCGCCATCAAGGACCTGTTCGCCCCGGTGGCGGGCCTGCGGATGGCGCAGGGCTCGGACCTGCTGGGCGAGTTCACGCCCGACTACGACTACGCGCTGGTGCGCCGCATCAAGGACGCCGGGTTCGTGATCGTCGGCAAGACCCAGACCCCGGAATTCGGGATCCTGCCGGTCACCGAGCCGCGGCGGTTCGGCCCCGCGCGCAACCCCTGGGACCCCGAGCGGACCACCGGCGGCTCGAGCGGCGGCTCCGCGGGCGCGGTTGCGTCGGGCTGCGTCCCGGTCGCCCACGCCAGCGACGGCGGCGGCTCGATCCGGATCCCCGCCGCCTGCTGCGGGCTGGTGGGGCTCAAGCCGTCGCGCGGGCGGATCTCACGCGCGCCCGACCTGGGCGACCACTTCCTCTCCACCGACGGCGCGCTGGTCCGGACCACCGAGGACGCCGCCGTGCTGCTGGACCTGATGGCGGGGCCCGAGCCCGGCGACGCCACCTGGGCGCCGCCCCAGCCGAGCCGTTCGCCGACACCGCCCGGCGCGACCCCGGCAAGCTGCGCGTGGCGCTCACGATGGACATGCCGATCGAGAGCGAGCTCGACCCGATCGCCGAGCGGGGCGCCCGCGACGCCGCCGCCCTGCTGGAGGAGCTCGGCCACGAGGTTGAGGAGGTGGAGGCGCCCTGGAAGGGCGCCGACCTGCTGCCCACCTTCAGCGTGCTCTGGGCCGCCAACGTGGCCGCGTCCGCCATGCACGGGGCGATCGTGACCGGCCGCCAGCTCGAGGAGGGCGACATCGAGCCGCTGTCCTGGTGGCTCTACACGGAGGGCATGAACTACAAGGCGCCCGAGTACATCGGCGCCGTGGTCGCGCTCCAGTCATTCTCTCGCGGGGTCATGGCGCTGTGGGATCAGCACGACCTCGTGCTTACCCCCGCGCTGGCCCAGCGCCCGGTGCGCCACGGCCAGATCGACGCGATGGGCGAGAACCCCTCCTACGAGTTCCTCAAGTCCGGCCAGTTCACCCCCTACACGGCACCGTTCAACGTGAGCGGCCAGCCCGCGATCTCCGTGCCGCTCTACCAGGGTGAGGACGGGTTGCCGGTGGCCGTGCAGCTCGGGGGGCCGCAGCTGGGCGAGGGGCTACTGCTGCAGGTATGCCGCCAGCTGGAGGAGGCCCGGCCGTGGGCCGACCGGCTGCCGCCCGAGCCGGCCCGGGCTACTGCGTAGTACTTGGTGCTTAGTGCTTAGTGCTTAGTGCTGTGAGCACGCCCCGGTCGCGCTCGTACGTGAGCGCCGCAGCGGCCTCCTCGATGCCCAGCCAGCGCAGCTCGTCGACCTCGTCGTTGGGCTTAAAGGCGCCTCCCTCGACCTCCATCAGCCAGTAGCGCACGAGCTTCGGGCGGTCCTTGCTGTCGCGGTACTCGGTGCTCGCCAGCTCGCGCACCAGCCGGCAGCGCAGGCCCGTCTCCTCCTCCACCTCGCGCAGCGCGGCGGCCTCGAAGCTCTCGCCCGGGTCGAGCTTGCCCTTGGGCAGCGTCCAGTCGTCGTAGCGCGGGCGGTGCACTACGCACACCTCGGGACCCGAGCCGCCCTCGCGCACCACCACTCCCCCGGCGGCCTCGACGGTCACTCGATCTCCGTCACGTCGGCGCCGCCGGGCGCGAACATCACGCGCCGCACGTCGCAGTCCGTGGCCACGCGCTTGAGCTCGCCGAGCAGGGCGCCCGTCTGCTGCCAGTCGCACCAGAACAGCACGGCCGGCCCCGCGCCGGAGATGGTCGCCCCGACCGCCCCCAGCTCGGAGGCCATCCGAACCAGCTCCATCGAGCGCGGATACAGGTCCGCGCGACGGTCCTGATGCAGGCGATCGGACAACCCGCGGCCAATCAGGGAGAAGTCGTCGCGCGCCAGCCCGAGCACCAGGAGCGACGCGTGCGCCACGTTGTGCACCGCGTCCTCGATCGGCACCTCGGCGGGCAGCGCCTGGCGGGCCTCGGCGGTCGGAACCGGATCCGGCGGGATCGCCAGGACGCCCTCCAGCCCCGGCGGAGGCTCCAGGCGGGCCGGCTCGTCGCCCGCGCAGACGACGAAGCCGCCGAGCAGCGCCGCGGCCACGTTGTCGGGATGGCCCTCGAGCTCGCGGGCCAGCTCGAAGAGGGGGGCATCGAGCTCGTACATGTGGTCGGCCGCCACCAGGCCCGCCACGATCGCCGCCGCGCTGGAGCCCAGCCCCGACGCCGGCGGAATCTCGGACCGGATCCGAAACGCGACGTCGTCGGCGGGCCGCAGCGCCTCGAAGGCGCGCACGCACAGGTTGGTGCGGTCCAGCGCCACCCCCGGCACGTCGCACTCCACCGTCAGCTCGCCGGTTTCCTCGACCTCCAGCTCCAGGCCCACCGACAGCGCGGCCGCGAGCGCGTCGTAGCCGGGGCCCAGGTTGGCCGACGACGCGGGCACCCGCACCAGCCTGCGCCGGTTCACGACCGCTCCAGCACGGCGGCCTCCACCGCGCCGATCTCCGGCTCGCACGGGATCACCGCCGCGGCGCGGTTCATGGCCGTCTGCGGGTCCTTGAGCCCGTGGCCGGTGAGCACGCAGACCACGCGGCCCTCGGCACCTCCCGCCAGCAGCCCGGCCACCGAGGCGGCCGAGGCCGGCTCGCAGAACACTCCCTCGCGCGCGGCCAGCAGCGAGTAGGCCTCCAGGATCTGCTCGTCCGTGACCGCCGTGACCGCGCCGCGGGAGGCGGTGAACGCGTCCATGGCGTCCTCCCAGCGCGCAGGGTTGCCGATCCGGATTGCCGACGCCACCGTCTCGGGGCGCTCCACCGGCGCGCCGTGCACCAGCGGCGCCGCCCCGGCCGCCTGGAAGCCCAGCAGGCGAGGCGCGTGGCCGAGCTCGCGGAAGCCCCGCCACCACGACGTCACGTTGCCGGCGTTTCCCACCGGGATGCACAGGGTGTCGGGGGGCTCGCCGAGCTGGTCGCACACCTCAAAGGCACCTGTCTTCTGGCCCTCGATCCGGAAGTCGTTGACCGAGTTGACGAGCGAGACGGGGTGCCGGTCGGCCAGTTCGCGCACCAGCGCCAGTGCCTCGTCGAAGTTGCCGCGCAGCGCGACCACCCGCGCCCCGTGCATGAGCGCCTGGGCGAGCTTGCCGGTGGCGATCTTTCCCTCGGGCACGATCACGGCGCCGCGCAGGCCGGCCCGCGCCGCGTAGGCGGCCGCGCTGGCCGCGGTGTTGCCGGTGGAGGCGCACACCACCGCCTCCGCGCCCTCGCGGACGGCGGCGGAGACCGCCACGGTCATGCCGCGGTCCTTGAACGAGCCGGTGGGGTTGGCGCCCTCGATCTTGAGCCACACGTCGGCGCCCGACAGCTCGGACAGGACCGGCGCCCGCACCAGCGGCGTGTCGCCCTCGTCGAGCGTGACCAAGGGGTCGACCGGCAGCCGGTCGGCATACCGCCAGAGGCTCAGGGGAGCTCCCGCGTCACTCGAAGACCTCCTCGATCACCCTGATCACGCGCGGTCGCGAGCGCACGAAGTCCAGCCGGCCGATCAGCTCCACCGCCGCCCGGAACTTGGACTCCAGCACCGGGTGCATGACCATGGCCAGCCGGGCATCCGCGCCGATCCCCTTCTGCACCACAGACTTGATCGACACACCCTGCAGGCCCAGGATCTCGGCCACCTGCGCCAGCACGCCCGGGTGATCGGCCACCTCGACGTGCAGGTAGAAGGCCGACTCGCGGTCGGTCACGATCTCCATGCGCTTGGCCGGCGGGGGGCTGAAGGGCGGCGGGATCATGGCCGAGATCACGTCGCCCAGCACCGCGGAGGCGGTCTGGCTGCCGCCCGCCCCCGGCCCCGAGAGGGTGATCTCGGTGATGGCGGGCGACTCCACGGTCACGGCGTTGAACGAGCCGTTCACCGCCGCCAGGGGATGGCCCGCGTAGAGGAACGCCGGGTACACGGCCACGGCCAGCCCGCCGTCGACCCGCTCGGCGCTGCCGATGAGCTTGAGCGACAGCCCCAGCTCCTTGGCGTAGGCGATGTCGTCGCTCGTGATCCGCTCGATGCCCTCGTGCGGCACCTCGTCCAGGTGGACCGGGGCGCCGAAGGCCAGCCGGGCGAGGATGGCCATCTTGGCCGCCGCGTCCTTGCCCGTCACGTCCTCGGTGGGGTCGGCCTCCGCGTAGCCGAGCGCCTGCGCCTCGGCGAGCGCGTCGGCGTAGGAGGCGCCGGTGCGCGCCATCGCGGTGAGGATGAAGTTGGTGGTGCCGTTCACGATCCCGTGCACCCGGTCGATGTGCGCCGCCGCCAGCGTCTCCGAGATCACCCGGATCGCGGGCACGACCCCGGCCACCGCGGCCTCGAAGCGCAGCTGCACGCCGGTCTCCCCCGCCGCCTCGAACAGCTCCTCGCCGTGGCGGGACACCAGCTGCTTGTTGGCGGTCACGAAGTGCTTGCCCGCGCCCATCGCCGCGCGCGCGTACTCGAGGGCGGGCGAGGTGCCGCCGATCAGCTCCACGATCAGGTCGCTGCGGGCCAGGATGTCGTCGAAGTCGCCGCGGCTGCGCGTGAGCACGCCGGCCAGCTCGGGCCGGCGCCCGACCTCCTCCGCGATCGCGTCCCCCCGCTCGGCAAGCAGCTGCTCGAAGGCCGCCCCGACCGTCCCGTGGCCGAGCAGCCCGACGCGGAAGGGCGAGCTATTCGACATCGCGGGCGGTCAGGTCGTCGAGGGTCTCGCGGCGGACGACCACACGCGCGTCGCCGTCCTTGCAGAACACGACGGGCGGGCGCATGACCGCGTTGTAGTTGCTGGCCATCGCGTGGCCGTAGGCGCCGGTGGCGGGCATGGCCACCACGTCGCCGGGGCGGGGGTCGTCGAGTGCCGCCTCGGACACCAGCACGTCGCCGGACTCGCAGTGCATGCCCACGATCCGGCACGGGCTTGAGTCGCCGAAACGGTCCACCACGTCGGCCTCGTACACCGCCCCGTAGAGCATCGGCCTGATGTTGTCGGCCATCCCGCCGTCGACCGCCACGTAGGTGCGCACACCGGGAATCTCCTTGACGGTGCCGACGGAGTACAGCGTCACGCCGGCGTTGCCCACCAGCGAGCGGCCCGGCTCGCACAGCACACGGGCGCCCTCGGGCAGGTGCGCCAGCATGGCCTCCGCGTATTCGGCGGGGGGCGGCGGGCGGTCGTCTCGCGTGTAGGCGATCGCGAAGCCGCCGCCCAGGTTCACCAGCGGATGGTCGCCGATCTCGTGCAGCACGTCGGCCAGCGACTCGTAGATCTCGGTGTCGAACACCTGCGACCCGATGTGGGCGTGCAGGCCGCGCACCTCCAGACTGGCCGACGCGCAGCGCTCCAGCGCGCGCTCCACGTCGCGCATGGGCACCCCGAACTTGGAGTCCACCCCGCCCGTGCGGATGGCCCGGTGCGTCTCGGGCTCGATCCCGGGCGTCACGCGCACCAGCACCCGCTGCGGGCGCCCGCCCGCGACCCGCTCGAGCCGCTCCACCTCGTCCAGCGAGTCCAAGATCACGTGGCCGATGCCCGCCGCCAGGGCCGCCTCCAGGTCGGCGTCCGCCTTGTTGTTGCCGTGCATATAGATCCGCGCGGGGTCGAATCCCGCCTTCAGCGCCATGTGCAGCTCCCCGCGCGAGGCCACGTCGCACGAGAGCCCCTCGGCGGCGAAGATCCGCAACGCGGCAGTGCAGGGGAAGGCCTTGCTCGCGTACACCACCTCGAAGGCGTCGGTGCGCGAGGCGAAGGCGTCGACCGTCGCCCGGGCGCGGGCGCGCATGTCGTCCTCGGCGTACACGTAGGCGGGCGTGCCGAACTCCCGCGCCAGCTCCAGCGCGTCGCAGCCACCGATCTCCAGCCGTCCCTCCGCCGTCAGGCGCGACCCCAGCGGGTACACCCGCTCGAGCCCGCCAGGGAGCCCCGCCGCGCCGGCGTCGGCCAGCGCCTGCTCGGTGTCCTCGCCGGCCATAGGCTGGGCGATTATGAAGCACGCTCCGCCGGCGCCGCCCGCGCTCGGCGTCCACGACGGGCTGGCCTATGCGCTCTTCCTTCCGGACGACGAGCCCGCCGGTGGCGTGGTGATCCTGCACGGCGCCGGGTCCGCCAAGGAGAGCCACTTCGACTTCGGCCGGCTCTGCCGCGAGCGCGGCCTGGCGGCGCTGGCCTACGACGCTCGCGGGCACGGGCGCTCGGAGGGCGCCCTGGGCGAGAGCGCCGTGGAGGACGCGGTGTCCATCTGCACCCTCATGGCGGAGCACGCCCCCGCGGTGGCCCTGCGCGGTTCCAGCATGGGCGGCCTGTTCGCCATCCACGCGGCGGCCGCGAATCCCGGTACCGCGGCCGTGGTGGCCATCTGCCCGGCGCCCGAGGAGTTGCTGCTGCGGGGGCTCCGATCGGGCTCGCTCACCGACTTCAATGTCGATCGCGACGGCCTCGAGCGCCTGCTGCGCTCGCTCGACGTGTTCGCCACCGTGGCCGAGCTCGGCCCCGCCACAGCACTCATGCTCCTACACGCGCGCGGGGACGAACAGGTGCCGTACACGGTCAGCGAGGAGCTGGCGGAGGCGGCGCGCGAGCCCAAGCGCCTGCTGGTGTTCCCGGGCGGCCACCACCGCTCGCTGCAGCACGACCTCGAGGTGCAGAACCTCTCCGCTCGGTTCATCGAGCAGGCCCTGGGCCTAGATGGTTGATTCCTCTTTCGTGCACTCACGGATGACGCGCCATACCGGCGCTGGTCCGGCGCGCCCCCGCGAGCACCCGAACTCGGGATCAACCATCCGCAGCTCCTGAGAATCATTCTCGTTTAGCATCCCCAGGGATGGACCTGCTCGGCGCGCTGCCCAGCCCGGCGGACCTGGTGGAGCTGCGCTCCACCCGCCGTGCCCTGCTCGAGCTGTCCCTGCTGGCGGTGGCGGGGGGCGTGGCCGGGGCGTTCGTCGTGCTGCGCCGGCTGGCCTTCTTCTCGCACGCCGTCGGCAGCGCCACGTTCCCGGGGCTGGTGCTGGCCGAGGCCGCGTCGGTGAGCCCACGGCTGGCCGCCGTCGGCGTGGCCGCGGGCTATGCCGGGGCCACCGAGCGCGCCGGGCGCCATGGCCGCGACGCCGGCGACGCCGCCACCGCCCTGGTGCTGGTGGCGGCGCTGGGCGTGGGGATCGTGCTGGCCAGCGACGTGTTCGAGTCCGGAGCGTCCGTGGACCGGCTGCTGTTCGGTTCCGCGATCGCGCTGGAGGACGGCGACCTGGCCTTCGCGGCGCTGGCGGCGATGCTGGCGCTGACCGCGGTGACGCTGCTGAGCCGCGCGTGGACGGCGGCGGCGTTCGATCCCCAGGGCGCGCCCGCGCTGGGCTTGCCGCTCGCGCGCGTCGACATGGCGCTGCTGGGGCTGGTCGCGCTGGTGGCGGCCGCCGCGCTGCCGGCCGTGGGCGCCCTGCTGGTCACCTCGATCCTGGCCGTACCGGCCGCCATCGCGCGGCTGTTCGCCCAGCGCGTGGGGGCGCTGATCCGAGCCGCGGTGGCCGTGGCCGGCGCCCAGGTGGTCCTCGGGCTCTACCTCGCACTCTGGCTCGACGTGCCACCCGGACCGGCGGTAGCGGTGCTGGGCGCCGTCGCCTACGGCCTGTGCGCGGGCGTCCTGGCGCTCGCGCCGCGGCGCAGGCCGGCATGAGCTCGCACGCCGTGTCCTGTCGCGGGCTGTCTCTGGGCTACGGCGCGGGGCCGGTGCTGACCGGGGTGGAGATCGCCGTCGCGCGCGGGGCAACGGTGTCGGTGCTCGGCCCCAACGGCGGGGGCAAGACGACCCTCATGCGCGCCCTGACCGGCGAGCTTCGGCCCCTCTCGGGAGCGGTCGAGGTGGACGGTCGCCCCGCCTACGTGGCGCAGTCCGACCGCGCGCGGCTGGACTTCCCCGTGAGCGCGCTCGACGTGGCGCTGATGGGCACGCTGGCCGGCGGGCGCTGGTGGCTGCCCGCGCGCGCCGCGGAGCGGCGGTCCGCGCACGCTGCCCTCGCGCGCGTGGGCCTCGAGGCGGAGGCCGGCACGCGCTTCGGCGAGCTCTCGGGCGGCCAGCGCCAGCGGGTGCTGATCGCGCGCGCCCTCGTCCAGGACGCCGCGGTGCTGCTGCTCGACGAGCCGCTGGCGGGAGTTGACCCGGCCAGCGCTGAGCTCATCGGCTCCCTCTTCGGCGATCTGCGCGCCGAGGGCCGCACGCTCCTCGTGACCTCGCACGACGTCGAGAGCGCGCGCGCCTTCGACCTGGTGCTGTGCCTCAACCGCCGCCAGGTGGCCTTCGGGCCGCCGGACCGGACGCTCGGGCGCAAGGTGCTGGAGGAGACCTACGGCAGCGAGATCGTGGTCATCGACGACGCCGGGGAGCCGGTGCGGGCGATCGCGGTCCAGCACCACTCGCACTGACATGGAGCTCCTGGACGCCCTGCTGGACCCATGGCGCTCGGGAATCGAGCGCCGGGCCGTGATCGAGATCCTGCTGCTGGGCGGCCTCTGCGGCGCGCTGTCGTTCTGGATCGTGAGCTACCGCCTGAGCTACCCCGCCGAGTCGCTGGCGCACGGGCTGCTGCCCGGCCTGGTGCTGGCGGCGCTGGCCGGCGCGCCGCTGCTGCTGGGCGCCGGGGCCGGGGTGGCGGTCGCGGCGGCGCTCGTGGCGGTGGCCGCTCGCGACGATCGCATCGGTGCCGACACGGCCACCGCGGTGGTAGTCACCGGCGCCTTCGGGCTGGGCGCCCTGCTGGCCCTGTCCCCCGACGCCCCGGCGCGCCTGGAGGAGCTGCTGTTCGGGGACCCTCTCGGTGTTGCCGACTCCGACCTGGCGGTGGCGAGCGCCCTGGCCCTGATCGGCGGCGCGGCCCTGGCGGGCCTGCACCGGCCCCTGTGCGCGGTGGCCTTCGACCCGAGTGCGGCCGGCCCGCTCGGCGTGGCACCCGCGCGTGTGCAGCTGGCGCTGCTGGGTCTACTGGCCGCCGCGGTGGCGGTCGCGGTACGAGGCCTGGGCAGCCTGCTGGTGCTCGCACTGCTCGTGGCGCCGGCGGTGGCGGTACGCCGGCACGTGGGCGGCCCCGGAGCCGGCATGGCCGCCGGCGCCATGGTGGGTGCGAGCGCCGGCGCGCTGGGCATCTACGCCTCTCACCACCTGGGCACCGCCGCCGGCGCGTCGGTGGCCCTGGCGCTGTGCGCGGCCGCGGTGGCGGGCTCGGCGCTGCCCGCGCTCAGGCGGCGCTCGGTGCCGGCGGGCGCCCGCGCAGGCGGATGAGCAGCGCCGCCCCGAGGGCGATCAGCACGAGGCTCAGCAGCTGAGGCTGCGTCAGGCCGGCCACCACCGTGTCGTTGCGGCGGATGAACTCGATCAACAGCCGCTCCGTGCCGGCCAGCACCAGGTAGAGGCCGAACAGCACGCCGGGGGCGAACCGGTCGCGCAGGTTCCACAGCACAAGCGCCACCAGCCCCATTGCCACCGACTCGAACACCGGCGTCGGGTGCACCTCGTCGGTGGTGGGCTCGGTGCCATCGGGATAGGCCATGCCCCACGGCGCGCCCGTGGCCTCGCCGTAGTCGCCGTCGCCCGAGAGCTGGCAGCCGACGCGCCCCAGCGCGTAGGCGACGGCCAGGCCGGGCGCGGCCAGGTCGAACAGCCGCGCCTCGAGGAAGCCGCGCCAGCGCGCCCACAGGCACACGCCGATTGCGCCGCCCAGCAGCCCGCCGAACCACACCAGACCGGACCCCGAGATCAGGTTGCCCGCCAGGTCGTCCGACACGGAGTCCCAGTTCTGGATCACGTAGTCCAGCCGCGCCCCCACGAGGCCGCCGATCAGCGCCGCGAACACCATCTCGTAGGCCCAGTCCACGGGCTTCCCGATCTCCTCGAGCCGCCGCGCCGCCAGCGCGCCGGCCGCCAGGAATCCCAGCGCCAGGGCCACCCCGAAGGCCTGCAGGGTGATCGGCCCGATGTCCAGCTCCGGGTACACGTCCTCGGAACCTAGCCGCCGACGGCGGCGGCGCGCCCGTTGGCGGCTAGAGGTAGCCCATCGGGTTGACGGGCGAGCCGCCTATGCGGACCTCGAAGTGCAGGTGGGGCCCGGTCGAGTTGCCGGTGTTGCCCACGGCGCCGATCACCTGGCCCTGGCTCACGTTGGAGCCCACGCTCACGCCGATGCTCGACTGATGGCCGTAGCAGGTGGACATCGATCCGCCGTGCTGGATGCAGGTGTAGTTACCGTAACCGCCCACGGAGCCTGCGATCGCCACCCGCCCCGAGTCGGCTGCGCGGATGGGGGTGCCGGTGGGCGCGGAGATGTCGATGCCCGCGTGCAGCCGGCCCCAGCGCTGACCGAACGGTGAGGTGAAGGTTCCGTTCACCGGCCAGATCAGGCGGCCACTGCCGCGCCGGATCGGCCCCGGGGCGGCGCCACCCGGCGGCGGCCCGGCCAGGGCGCTGCGGATTCGGGCCTGCTCGCGCTCCATCGCCGCCAGGTCCTCCTGGGCGGCCGCCCGTCGCTGGCGCACGCTCGCCAGGACCGTGCGGCGCCCGTTGCGCTCGCTGCGTATCTCGCCCTGGGCCGACGCCAGGCGATCGCGGGCGGAGGCGATGTCGTCTCGGCGTCGCAGGATCGTCACGGCGGCCGCCTGCTTGCGGCCCTCCAGCTCGGCCAGTAGGCCCTCCGCCTTCTGGGCGCGGGCCTTGAGCACCTTCACCTTGGTCACGATCTGACGGTCCTGGTCGGAGATGCGCTCCAGGAACTCGGTGCGCTCGAGCAGGTCCGAGAAGCCGTCGGCCTCCAGCACCACGGTCAGGGCGTCGGGCTGGTCGGCCTTGTAGAGCTCGACCAGCCGCTCGGCCAGGGCAACGCGGCCCTGCCTGAGCTCGGACCGGGCGCGCTCCAGGCGGTCGCGCGCCACCTCCAGATCGTCGCGCACCTTCAACAGCTCATCGCGCGCGCCGTCGAGCTCGTCCTGGACGGTGGTCAGGCGGCGCTGCGTGCCGCGAATCTCGCCCTGCAGGCCCTCGATGCGGTTGTTGAAGCGCTGGATGTCCTGCGTCAGGACGCCCTCCTTGCGCTTGCCCTTCTCGACCTGGGCGCGCTTGGCCTCGATGCGCTTGGACAAAGGTGCCGTCCGCCCGGGCATGGGCAGCGCCAGGAAGGCCACGAGGGCGAGGGAAATGGGCAGCAGGAAGAGCTTCTTCATCTTGAATGTCGCGCCCGTGGCGCTTGCGGGGTTAGCTGACGGGCTCGCGCCACCTGGCGCTACGCCTCGCTAGAGGAGGTGATTCGCCCCCGGCCATCGGCCTTCGGTTCCCCCGTTTACCCCTTTGTGCAGGGCAATTCAGCATCCGGGACCGGGGGACCGTAGCAAACGGGCTCGTTTCGGGAGGTTCTTCTCCTTCTCGGTGCAAGCGTTCCTGCACCCCTCACTACACTTCAAATCGTGGCGTCCCAGAAGGCAATCTTCCCCCGCGACACCGGCCTGCAGGTGCGGATGGTGTTCACCCTGTTCCTGCTCGGCCTGCTCTACGTGGCCCTCGTGGGCGTCATGCTGGCGGCCGGGGCCACGGCGACCCTGATGATCGTCGTGATCGGCGCGCTGACCTTCGCCCAGCTGTTCTTCTCGGACAAGCTGGCGCTGCGGTCGATGGGCGCGCGCGAGGTCTCCCCGGAGGAGGCTCCTGGGCTACACGCCATGATCGATCGGCTCTGCATCCAGGCCGACCTGCCCAAGCCAAAGATCGCCGTGGCGGACACCGATGTGCCGAACGCGTTCGCATGCGGGCGGTCTCAGAAGTCGGCCACGGTCTGCGCGACCACGGGGATCATGCGCACCCTCTCGCCCGCCGAGCTCGAGGGCGTCATGGCCCACGAGCTCACGCACGTGAAGAACCGCGACGTGCTGATCATGACCATCGCCAGCTTCTTCGCCAGCATCGCGTCGCTGATCCTGCAGTTCTCGCTCTTTTTCGGCGGCGGCGGCGATGACGAGGGCGCGCCGTCGGTGCTCGTGATCTTCGCGGTTTCCTTCGCCGTCTACATCCTGTCGTTCTTCCTGATGCTGGCGCTCTCGCGCTATCGCGAGTTCGCGGCCGACCGCGGCGCCGCGCTCATCACCGGGCGCCCGGCGGCCCTCAGCTCGGCGCTCATGCGGATCTCGGGAGCCATGGAGTCCGTGCCTCAACGGGATCTCCGCGAGGCGGAGAGGATGAACGCCTTCTTCATCGTGCCGGCGAGCGTCAAGGGCGCCGTGCAGACCCTCTTCGCCACGCACCCGCCGATGGAGAAGCGGATCGAGGCGCTCAACCGTCTCGAGTCCCAGCTCCAGAGCGGCACCGCCTAGAGCCGGGTGGGCTTCTTCGACGCCCTCCTGGGCGGGAAGGGCAAGCTCAAGGGCGTCGCGCCGGACCGGCTGTTCGCGATGACGACGGCCTACATCACGATGCAGACCGGGCTCGAGATGAAGAGCACCGGCGGCGCGGGCATCGTCTTCCAGCCGCTCGAGACGGCCGACTTCTCTCAGATCCTCAAGGACGCCGAGGAGCTGCTCCGCGGCACCGCCCAGGAGACGGGGTCGGCGCTGGAGTCCGCCGACGACGAGTTCGGCTACCGCTGGATCATCCTGCGCGACCCCGACTTCGACGACCTCGTGGTGTCGCTCAACACTCTCTCCACCGAGCTCCAGGGCGGCGGCTACGGCGACCGCCTGCTGGCCGCGGTCTTCTCGTTCGAGGACGCCAAGGCCAAGCGCATCCACTTCATCTACAACTTCAAGCGCGGCGCCTTCTACCCGTTCGTGCCGGCCCCCGGCGACAAGCAGCGCGACTCCGAGCGCGAGCTGCGGCTCAAGGCTCAGCTGGACAAAGAGCTGCCGTTCGAGCAGGAGCTCACGCGGTGGTTTCCGTTGTGGGAGATACCCGTCTAGGTCGCCAGTCGTTGCTCGCCGGTCGTCGGTACTCGCCCCCCAGCATGGACCTCACCCTCCTCAACCTCGACTCCCCCACCGAGGTCCGGACCTTCGAGAAGGGCAGGTTCGAGGTCTACGAGGTCGGCGCCGCGACTATCGGTCGCGCGACCTACGAGCCGGGCTGGGTCTGGTCCGAGCACGTGGGAGCGGCGAGCGGGGAGAGCCTCTGCCAGGTGGAGCACGTGGGACTGGTCCTCAGCGGACAGGCTGCCGTCCGGATGGCGGACGGCAGCGAGCGCGTCATGCGTGAGGGAGACCTGTTCTTCGTCCCTCCCGGGCACGACAGCTGGGTGGTGGGCGGCGAGCCCTACGTGTCGCTGCACATCGTCGGCAGCGAGAGCTACGCGGCCAGCTAAGCGGGCTCCGGCCTCAGCCGGCCGTGTGGCAGACGGCCTCGATGTTGTTGCCGTCGGGGTCCAGCACGTAGGCCCCGTAGTAGGCCGGGTGGTAGATCTCGCGCTTTCCCGGGGCGCCGTTGTCGCGCGCTCCGGCCGCGAGTGCCGCGGCGTGGAACGCATCGACCACGGCGGTGCTGTCGGTGCCGAAGGCCACGTGGGCGCCCTGCACGACGGGGCCGCTCCGGGCGGCGATCCAGAAGAACGGCTTCTGGTCGGCAGGCAGGCCGAATCCGCCCACGCCCTCGATCGGCTCCATGAGCAGGGTCATCCCCAGGGGCTCCAGCGCCGCCGCGTAGAAGTCGCGGCTGCGGGCGTAGTCGGACACTTCGATTCCGATGTGGTCGAGCATGGCTCTCCTCTCCCAGCCGCCCCGCCCTCAGGACCAGGCGGCTGCGATCTCCCTCACGTGGCGTTGGTCGGTCCCGCAGCAGCCGCCGACCACGCAGAGCTTGGGCAGGCTGCCGCGTAGTTCCGCGTAGAGGCGCGCCAGGTCCTGCGGGTCGCCCTCGTCCAGCTCCTCGGCCTCGTCCAGCTCGGCGTGGCTCAGGGTCGAGGCGTTCGCGCGCAGCCCGTGCACCCGCTCGCGCCAGGGCCCCTCCCCCTGCACCACCGCCGCGAAGTGCGTCGGATGAGCGCAGTTGATCATGTAGTAGGCCGGGCCGCCGGCCGCCTCGGAGTCGACCTCCTGGATCGCCTCGCCCAGCGGCTGACCGCTCGGGAGCCGGCCGTCGGTCTCGACGGTGAACGAGATGACAGCGGGGAGACCGGCCGCCGTGGCCGCGCGCACCACCCCGGTCGCCTCGTCCGCGTAGGTCATCGTGATGGCGCTGACCATGTCTGCATCGGTGTCGGCGAAGGTCCCGATCTGCGTCGCGTGGTAGGCCTGCGCCTCGGCCTTCGAGAGGATCGTGTCCGGCTGGTAGCCGTCGTCCTGGGGCCCGATGCAGCCGCTGATGACCAGCGGCGCGACGCGGTCGTGGTGCTCGGCGCGCAGGTCCTCCATCAGGGCGATCGCGTTGCGGTTGAGCTCGTCGAGCTGTTCGTCGTCGTAGCCGATCTCTCTGGCCCAGCGCGGGCTCGCGCGCCAGGTGGGGCTCTCGAGCACGAACCCCACGCCGCGCTCCGCGGCCAGCGCCAGGTAGGGCTCGAAGTAGCTGCGGAGCGTGGCGGTGCCGGCATCGTCCTTGAGCAGGTCGAACGCCGCGAACAGCGGCAGGTCGAGCCCCTCGTGGAAGATCAGCGTGGTCTCGATGCCGCCGTCGGTGAGGAAGAGGCCGCCGTCGAGTTGAGGAAGGTGATCGCGGTGGGCCATCGGAGCTTGGCCGCCGGCCACGCGATTCGCCGACGGCACACTCGGACCCTAACCCCTACTGGTGGGGCGGCGCCAGGCCCCTTCTAGCGCCGGCGCGCGAGGCCGTTCAGGTGCCGCACCGCGGCGAACAGCCCGCCGCTCTGGAACATGTCCACCGCCACCAGGTTCGGCAGCTTCCCGCGCGCAGCGCGGCAGGCCTTTGCGCGACCGACGATCGTCTTCCGTGCGTTCACCACGGCCGACGTGGCCGGGCTGGGCGCCACCGGCGGCGACCAATGGTTCATCAGGAACAGCGACCCCGTCGTCCCGCCGCGCAACGGCCGGCAGCTCGCGGGCCACTGGGCGGGGTCGGTGAGCTGGGTCTGGAGCGGCCAGCTGTAGGGGGTCTCCTGCAGGATCCCCGCATAGGCCTGGTGGTACCAGGGCACGCCGGCCGCCTGTCGCTCGGCCAGCATGACCACCTGCTGGCGGCGGCGGATCATGGTCTTGAGCTTGGGCCACCGCGGGCCGGGCTTGCGCCGGTACACGTTGCGGCTGAGCCCGCTGGCCGTCACCGCCGCGGCGAAATCGGCCGGCGAGATGTTGTCCTCGTTGACGATCACCAGCACGTTGGCCGGCCGGGCGCGGAGGAAGGCGCGCAAGGTCCGCAGGCCATCGATGAGCGGCGTGGCGCCCAGGGCGCACGCCACGTGGCACAGGTAGAGGCGGCTCTGTGGCGTCTTCACGGGATCGTTGACCACTCGGCCGCCCGGCTCGGGGTGGCCGTAGTGGGTGTCGAGCAGGAACCCGCGCACGCCCGCCCGGAGCTGGTCTCCTAGGCCCACCTGCTGGTTGGGGATCTGCCAGCCGAGCGACGCGGCAGACATGGCGTTGTGCGCCGCGGGCAGCACCACGCGGTCGAGCCGGCGCTCGCACAGCCGCCGCTCGCCGTTGCAGCGGCTGGGCCACGAGGCCGCGGCGGCATCGGCCGCGATCCCGAAGGCCATCAGTGACAGCAGGGCCACGAGGGCCCGGCGGTGCATCCCCCTCACGAGGCCAGGCTACCGCGCCGACGGGCGAGCCTGCGGCACGGCGCCGGGCGGCGGATGAGCACCCGCCGCCCGGTTGCCGGCTCCTCCCCCAGCGGGGGCAAGCGTCAGTCCGGGATCAGGCCCTCGCCCGTGAACTCGCCCTGCGCCTCGGCGAACGTGACGTCGCGCGGCGGCAGGATCACGTCGGACTCCACGAGCTCGTCCTCGGCGATGGCGTTGCCGTCCGCGGCCACGATCTCGAGCATCTGGCTCCAGAGCTCCTTGAACCCGGCCTCGTCGCCCTCCTCGGCGGCCTTGACCGCGCGGTTGTCGAGCTCGTTCAGGCGGTCCGCGTCCTCGTCGGGCAGCTCGGAACTGGCCCTCGCCGCTGACGCGGACGATCATGCGCCCTCCTTCTCGCCCTGCTCGAGCTGCGGGCGCCTCGGCCGACTCGCCGGGGCCGAGCTCGGCCTTCATCTTGGCCAGCTCGTCGTCGACCTGCGAGCCCGCGCCGATCTGGGCCAGCTCGCGGTCGATGTCGTCCTGACCGCCGCCGAGCTGGGTGAGGTCGTCGAACGTGCCCGCCTTCTCGAGCTCCTCGACGGCCGCCGGCCCGGGCGCGCATCGCTCGGTCTTGTCCTCGGCGCGCTGGATCGCGAGCCCGAGGTCGGCCATCTCCTCGCCCACGCCGTTGGCGGCCTCGGAGATCTTGACCTGCGCCTCGGCGGCCGAGTACTGGGCCTTGATGACCTCCTTCTTGGTCCGGAAGGTCTCGATCTTGGTGCGCAGCTTCTTCTCGTTCTCGATGAGCTGCTCCTGCTGCGTCTCGAGCTCCTTGACCTGCGTGTCGAGCGACTGCAGCTCGGTCTGGGCGACGGTCTTGCGCTCGAGCGCGGCGCGCGCGAGGTCCTCGCGCCCCTGCGAGACGGCCTGCCGGGCCTGAGTGTCGAGCTTCACGACCTGCTGCTCGAGCTTCTGTCGACTGCATCTGGAGCCGCTTCTTGGAGGTCACCACGTCGGCGATCCCCTTCTTCACGTTCTGCAGCAGCTCGACCTGCTTCTGGTAGCCGTAGTCGAGGGTCTCGGAGGGATCCTCGGCCCGGTCGAGCATCTTCGAGACCTTCGACTTGATCACCGTTGACATCCGTCCGCCGAGTCCTGCCATGGCGGCTCCTCTCTCTCGTATCGCGCTGAAAAGACTGGCGCCAAGCCTAGCTAGGGAGCGGCCCGGCCCGCGTTTCGCTCCGGCACCGCAACTTTGTGGAGGGACCCGTGTCTCGACGCCCAGATGGCGCGCATCGTGTGGGCTCTTGGAGCGATCGTTACGGCGGCCGTCGCGGCCCTCGCGATGTCCGCGTCGTCTCCCGAGGGCGCGGCCGAGGCCGCCCAGGCCAGGCCGAACGTGGTGCTGATCATGACCGACGACCAGACGGTCGAGGACATGTCCGTCCTGCCGCCGCACGCCGCGAGGGTGCTGGGGACGCGCGGCACGACCTTCCGCAACTCGTTCGTCGTCCTATCCGCTCTGCTGCCCCTCGCGCGCCACGATGCTCAACCGGGCGCTACAGCCACAACCACGGCGTGAGAGCAACCGCCCGCCCAGCGGCGGCTACGGGAAGCCTCGACAAGGCCAACACCCTGCCCGTCTGGCTCCAGCGGCGCGGGTACACCACCACCCACATCGGCAAGTTCCTGAACGGCTACGGCCGCGACGCGCCGGCCGACGTGCCGCCCGGGTGGACCGAGTGGTACGGGTCGGTGGACCCCTCGACCTACCGGATGTGGGGCTACACGCTGAACGAGAACGGCACGCTGCAGCACCTACGGCCGTCCCGAACGTCGCAGAACCCGGCGCTCTACCAGACCGACGTCTACCGCGCGAAGGCCGAGGACTTCATCCGCCGCCGCTCGGGCCCCGGCAAGCCGTTCTACCTGTCGGTCGCGTTCCTGGCCCCGCACTCGGAGGCCGCTGCCCGGCGGACGGCCAGGGGCAACCCGCGCCCGGCGCCGCGCCACCAGGGCCGGTTCGCCAACAAGCCGCTGCCCGTTCGCCCGCGTTCAACGAGGCTGACGTGAGCGACAAGCCGCCCGACATCCGCAACCGGCCCGCTGCTCGGCCCCCGGCCGGATCGCCACGATCACCATCAACTACCGCGCGCGCCAGGAGTCGCTGCTGTCCATCGACGAGGCGGTGCAGGGCATCGTGGACACGCTGCGCGCGACGGGCGAGCTGCGACAACACCTACGTGATCTTCACCGCCGACAACGGCTTCTTCCACGGCGAGCACCGGATGCCCAACGGCAAGATGCTTCGTGTACGAGCCCTCGTCGCGAGTGCCGCTGATCATTCGCGGCCCGGGCATCCGCGGCGGTCGCACCAGCGGCGAGATGGCCGGCAACCTGGACCTGGCCGCCACCGTGCTCGACGTGACCGGCGCCAAGCCCAGCCGCTCGGTCGACGGGCGCTCGCTGATCCCGTACGCGCGCAAGCCGTCCAAGCGCACGCGCCGGCCGGTGCTGCACGAGGTCGGCCCGGCCGGCTACAGGGCGGTACGGACCTCCCGCTATCTGTGGGTGGAGTACTCCGACGGCAGCCGCGAGCTCTACGACCTCGCGCGCGATCCCTACCAGCTGCGCCTCCCGCCACGCCGACCGGCGCTACGCGCGCACCCGCGCGACGCTGGCCAAGGAGCTCAAGCGCCTGGCGGAGTGCAAGGGGAAGAGCTGCCGCAGGTCGACGGAGCGCATCCCGCCGCCGCGGCGGTAGTACGCAGCTGGCCGCCGGGCTCGGCGCTCGGACGCGCCGCCCACGATCCGACTCGACTTCTGGTCGGATAGCGACCAAAAGTCGAGAAAGTACGCCGCCCCCTCCGCTGAAGTATCCGACCGGATACGAACGTGACAGCAGCCGCACCAGGACGCCCCCTCGGTGCCCGCCGTGGGGCGACAGACGGGCGCACCGGGGGCCCCGGAGCCAACGAACCCGAGGACCGGCAACCGACAGCCAGCGACCAGCGCCCAGCAGCCCCTACGCCTCCTGCCCCTGCGGCCCCTCCGACTGCGGCAGCTGCCGCCACTCGCGTGAACTTGCCCGCCTTGAACCGGAACCGCACGCGCGCGCTGCCGCCGTCGCAGCCTGCCGCCCGGCCCGTCGCGGAGGCGGAACGCGGCGAGCACGGTGTCGCCCTCGTCCTCGACGTCGGTCACCCGGCCTTGCAGGGCAGGCTGCGGTTGAAGGCGATCGCCGCCTTCTGGTCGGGCAGCCGGAACTCCCGCGCCTGCTCCACGATCGCGCCGCGCGCGAAGAACGACGCCGCGGCCACGTAGTCGCTCCGCGTTGACCGCCGACGACCAGGCGCGGATCGTCCTCGCCTCGGGCGGCTCGCCCGGCCGCGGGGCGCCGCTCTGGCCGCGGGGCGAGGGGCGCTCCGGGCGCGCGGAGCGCTCCGGCTCGTCGTCGCCGCCGAGGCTGCAGCCGGGCACCGCCGCCACCAGCAGCACCGCGATCGCGCGCCTCACCCGGCCACCGCCGCCGTGCGGTCGGCGCGCTCGTGACTCCTCGCCGAGCGGCAGGAAGAACAGGCCGACCGCGAACAGCATCACCAGCAGGTCGAGCCCCAGCATCATCCCGCCGGCCACCTGCTGGTCGGTGATCGCCGAGATGCCGTGCTCCGGCGCGCGCTCCGCGTAGAGCGCCGTAGGCGGGCGTGCGCATGAGGATGAAGGCCATGCCGAGGAACATCCCCGCGAGCCGCGCGCCGATCACGTAGGGCACCTTCCACAGGTCGCCCGGCAGCCGCCGGCGCTTGGGCTCGATCACCGACCACCACACCAGCACCGCGCCGAGCACGAACGACTGGTGCTGGAGGGCGTGCACGAGGTCGTTGTCCAGCGCGGCCTCGAACGCGAAGCCGAAGTGCCAGCCGTAGAGGATCAGGACCCAGACCGGGATCGCGACCAGCGGCTTGCGCAGCCAGCGGAACAGCCGCCGCAGGCCGTGCCGGCGGGCGAGCGGCACCAGCACCGGTCGCGGCAGGACGAACGCGTAGACCGGCGAGCGGATGCCGATCAGCAGCAGCGGGGCCGCCAGGTCGGCGATCAGCAGGTGCTGGCCCATGTGGGCGATCAGCAGCTCCTCGCCGAGCCCGTCGAGCGGTGAGAGCAGCCCGATGGCCGTCAGCGCGAGGCCCGACTACCAGGCGACCTGCTGCCAGCGGGGCACCTCGTACCCGCGTCCGCCCAGCACCCGCACCGCGCGCACGTAGAGGGCCGTCGCGCCCAGCAGCAGCGCGATCACGGCGGGGTCGAAGGAGAAGCCCACGCCCGCCATTGTGAAGGGCGGGCGTGGGGCCGGGGCGGGCTACGCCGCCGCCGGCTCCGTCTCTGCGATCGCGCTGTCGCCGGTGGCGGTGCCGGGGGCCTGCTCGAGCACCTCGGCGGTGGCCTCCCGGCGCTCGCGGTACTCCTGGCGCTGCATGCGCGCGACGACCAGTCGCTGGACCTGGGCCGTGCCCTCGAACAGCTGGTAGATCTTGGCGTCGCGGAACCACTTCTCCAGCGGGCAGTCGGTGGTCTGGGCGTAGTCGCCGACCAGGTCCATCAGCGTGGTGGTGGCCCACATCGTCACGTCGCCCGCCTTGAGCTTGGACATCGAGCCCTGGCCGCCGGTCATCGGCATGCCGTTGCGGCCCATCCAGGCGGCGCGCCAGACGAGCATGCGAGCCGAGTCGATCTCGGTGGCCACGTCGGCCAGCATCTGCTGCACGCGCTGCTGCTCGAGCAGCGGGCCGTTCTCGTCCGACTTGTCCTCGAGGTACTCGAGCGTCCACTCGTACGCCGCCTGGGCGATGCCGAGCGCCGAGGCGCCGACCATCGGGCGCGTGATCTCGAACGTGGCCAGCGCGTTGGACGGGCCCGAGCGCTGGCCCGAGCGGGCGCGCTCGAGCTTCTTCTCGAGCTTCTCCATGCCGCCCAGCAGGTGGTCCATCGGGATGCGCACGTCCTCGAGCACGACCTCCGCGGTCTGCGAGGCGCGGATGCCGATCTTGTCCTCCTTCTTGCCCTGCGACAGGCCCGGGCGTGTCCTTGGGGACGATGAAGGAGGCCTGGCCGCGGTGGCCGAGCTCGGGGTCGACGGTGGCGACGACCACGTTCACGTCGGCGATGCCGCCGTTGGAGATGAAGACCTTGGTGCCGTTGAGCACCCACTCGTCGCCGTCGAGCTTGGCGGTGGTGCGCAGCGACTTGACGTCGGAGCCCGCGCCGGCCTCGGTCACGGCGTAGGCGCCGAGCTTGATCTCGTCGCCCTCGCCGAAGCACTCGGGGACCCACTTGCCGATCTGCTCGGGCGTGCCCGAGGCGGCGATGCCGGCGGCGGCCAGCGAGGAGGCGGAGATGGCGAGCGCGATGCCGGCGCAGCCCCAGTGCAGCTCCTCGGCGTAGATCACGCCGAGCATGCCGTCGGGGTCGTTGCCCATGCGCCATGATGTGCTCCAGGCCGTGAAGGCCCCACTCGCGCGCGGCCTTGATGGCCTCCCACGGGCACGGTCTGCTCGCGGTCGTACTTGTCGGCCAGCGGCCGGATGACCTCCTCGGCGAACTTGCGGCAGTTCTGCTGGAACTCGAGCTGCTCGTCGGTGAGCTTGAAGTCCACGGTGCCTCCGTTTCCAGGCAACCGGTCAGTATTGACTGACCAGTCAACCAGCGATTGACTGACTAGTCAACCAATGACGAATCGTACCGGCGAGACCAGTCGGCCCGCCGTCAGCCCGGTGGCCGGGCGGGTAGGTCCGGGCGGCGGCTAACCTGCGGCCGCGTGCGCCTGAGGACTCACGCCGCCGTCGCCCTGGCGGCCGCTGGCCGGGCTCGGCGGCTGCTCGCTGGGCGACGACGACGAGCGCCCGCCCCAGCTCGGCACCTCGTCCGACGACGAGGAGGCGGCCGCCAAGCTCGGCTTCCCCTCCACGGCCACCAAGAACACCATCCGCGTGGGCGGCGGCGACGCCGCCGCCGACGCCGCCGGGCGTCGCCAGCGCCGTCTTCCCCGGCACCAGCGAGGCCACCCGGCCGACCGCCGTGGTGCTCGTCGACAAGGACGACTGGCAGGCCGGCGTGACCGCCGCCGCGCTCACGGCCCGCCCGATCGGCGCGCCGATCCTGATCTCCGACGGCGGCGAGCTGCCGGCGGTCACCGCCGACACGCTCAAGCGGCTGAAGCCCAAGGGCTCCGACCTCTCGCAAGGACGCCCAGGTGATCCGCATCGGCGACAAGCCGCCGCGGCCGGAGGGCTTCAAGACCGCCGTGATCGAGGGCAAGCGACCCCTACGAGCGCGCGGCGGCGATCGACCGCTTCTTCTCCGCCGCCAAGGGCAAGCCGTCGCGCGAACGTGGTCATCGCCTCGGGCGAGCAGGCCGAGTTCGCGATGCCCGCCGCCGCGTGGGCGGCCCGCTCGGGCGACTCGGTGCTGCTCACCCGCAAGGGACTCGCTGCCGGCCGCCACCCGCAAGGCGCTGCGCGAGCACGACAAGCCCAACATCTTCGTGCTCGGGCCCGGAGCGTGTGATCTCGAAGGCGGTCGAGAAGCGACGCTGCGGCCGGCTCGGGCGGGTGCGCCGGATCCAGGGCGCCAACCCGGTGGAGAACGCGATCGCCTTCGCCCGCTACGAGAAGCGGCGACTTCGGCTGGGGCGTGGTCGTGCCGGGCTACAACTTCACGCTCGCCGGCACCTCGCGGCCGCTCGACGCCGCGGCCTCGGCCGCCCTCGCCACCAAGGGCGTGTTCGCGCCGCTGCTGCTCACCGACCGCGCGGACGCCCTGCCCAAGCCGCTCGAGAACTACCTGCTGAGCGTGCAGCCCGGCTTCGAGGACGACCCCGGACAGGCGGTCTACAACCGCGTCTGGATCCTCGGCGACGACAAGCAGGTCTCGGTCGAGGCCCAGGCCCGCCTGGACCAGATCACCGAGCTGATCCCGGTCCAGGCGAACGCGCCGTAGCGCTCGCTGCGCCGCCCACGGCCCGCGGCGGCGGATAACCTCAGCGCGTGAGCGAGTACGAGCAGCCCGGGCGCCTCGAGCGCGAGCCGACGCGTGGAGGACGTGCGCCAGCTCATGGGCGCCTCCACCCCCCACTTCGCGCTCCAGCTGCGCAACCGGATCCGGACGCTGATCGCCGGGCTCGCCGAGGACCACCCCGCGCGCGTCGAGGGCGAGCGCGAGATCGCGCGGCTCGACGAGGTGGCGCAGGGCGCCGAGCGCCGCGGCGACGAGGGGCGACGGCGAGCCCGCCATGCCGAGCCTGCGCGGCGGCGGTGCCCGAGTCCGCCGGCGACTCCGGCGCGGCCTGACCGACGTGGCCGTGGACACCGCGCTCGCGCCTGCACTCGAGCGCGCGCTGGCGCTGCTCGAGCCGGAGGCCCGGGAGCCCGAGCGCGTCGCCCCGGGCGGCTACCTCGACCTGCTCGGCGCGGACGGCCCGCAGTCCACCGGCGCGGTGCAGGACCTGATGCTCACCGGGCCTGGTGCCGCGCATCTACGAGCGCTGGTGGCGCCCGCCGCTCGGCCGCGCGTTCAAGGGCGTGTTCGGGCCCGGGCATGAAGGACGAGCACCGGATCGCGCGCCTGCTGCTGGGCCTGTCTCCCGGCGACGGCGTGCTCGACGTCGCCTGCGGCACGGGCAACTTCACGCCGTGGCTTCGCCCGGACGGTCGGGCCCGAGGGGCCTCGCGGTGGGCATCGACGTGTCGGTGACGATGCTCGCGCAGCGCCGTGGCCGACACGCGGGCCGCGCCGGCTGGACGACCGCACGGCCTACGTCCGCGGCGAGCGCGCAGGAGCTGCCGTTCGTGGACCGCGAGCTTCGACGCCGTGTGCTGCTTCGCCGCGCTGCACCTGTTCGAGGACCCGATGCGCGCGCTCGACAGCATGGCGTCGCTGCTGACGCCCGGCGGGCGGATCGCCCTCTTCACCACGGTGCGCGGGCGCTCGGCGCCGCTGCGCACGGTCGAGTCGATCGCCTGGCTCGGCCGCAGCGGCACGCGGATGTTCGAGCGCACCGAGGTCGTGCGACGCGCTGGAGCGAGCGCGGATTCGCAGGACGTCCGCCAGCGGATCACCGGCGTCACGCAGTTCGTGGGCGGGCGGCTGGCCGAGCGGCCGCGCTAGGCCGTCGCGGCGGCCCGCAGGCCGCTCAGGTCCGCCACGCGGTCGCGGTGCTCGCGGGCGGAGCCGAACAGCGATGCCGTCCACCTTGGCGCGCTTGAGGAAGAAGTGCAGGTCGTGCTCCCAGGTGAAGCCGATGCCGCCGTGCACCTGCAGCGCCGACGAGGTCACGTTCCAGCCGGCGTCGGACGCCAGCGCCTTGGCCATCGAGGCGGCCAGCGGCAGCGTCTCGGGCTCGGCCTCGGCGGCCCAGGCCGCCCACAGCGTCGTCGAGCGCGCGCTCTCGATCTCGCGCAGCATGTCCGCGCAGCGGTGCGACACGGCCTGGTAGGCGCCGATCGGGCGGTCGAACTGCTTGCGGTCGCGCGCGTACTCCACGGCCATCTCCATCACCCGCTGGGAGACGCCGACCAGCTCGGCGGCGATGGCGATCGCGATCCGGTCGAGGGCCGGCGCCGGGTCGCCCCCCAGCGGCTCGCCGCGCCCGTCGCGCGCACGCGCGCGTAGCGGCGGGTGGCGTCGATCGTCTCGACCGGCTCGATGCTCGCAGGCCGACGCCTCGTGCACGGCGCCGGCGCCGTCCTCGAGCAGCACGATCACGTCGGCGGAGTCGGCGTCGGGCACCAGCGCCGCCTCGCCGTCGCGGGCGATGCCGACGGTGCCGCGCGCCTCGCCCGAGGCGATGCCGGGCAGCCACTTGCGAGCGCTGCTCGTCGGTGCCGGCGTGCTGGAGCACCAGGCCGGCGGCGGCGTTCGACAGGAACGGGACGGCGCGAGCGAGTAGCCGAGCTCCTCCATGAGGATCACCAGCTCCACGGTGCCGAGTCCCTGGCCGCCGTGCTCCTCGGCGATGAAGATGCCCGGCCAGCCGAGCTCGGCCAGCTCGGTCCAGTGGGAGTCCTCGTAGCGCCCGGCCTCGGCCAGCTCGCGGACGGTGTCCGGCTTGAAGCGCTGCGCGAGCAGGTCGTGCGCGGTGCGCTTGATCGCCTGCTGGTCGTCGGTGAAGTCGAAGTTCATCGCAGCTTGGGCAGGCCGAGCACGCGCTCGGCGATGATGTTCTTGAGGATCTCCGTGGTGCCGCCCTCGATCGAGTTGGCGCGGGCGCGCAGGAAGCGGTAGGTCCAGTCGGAGTCCTTGACCGCCGCTCCTCGCCGCGGATCTCCATCGCCAGCTCGGTGAGCGCCTGGTTGACCGCCGACCACTGCAGCTTGGGCAGCGAGCCCTCGGGGCCGGGGATGCCGGTCTTCATGATCGCCGTCAGCCCGCGCCAGGCGTTCAGCCGCAGGGCCTCGACCTCGATCAGCAGCTGGGCGATCTTCTGGCGGATGATCGGGTCGTCGTCCACGCCGCGCTCCTGGGCCAGCTCGATCAGCTGGCCGAGCGCGATCCTCACGCTCGCCGCCGCCGCGGCGCCCAGGCCGGCGCGCTCGTGCATGAGCGTCGTGATGGCCACCGTCCAGCCGTTGCCCACGCCGCCGATCACGTTCTCGTCGGGGATCCGGGCCTCCTCGATGAAGAGCTCGTTGAACTCCGCCTCGCCGGTGATCTGGTGCAGCGGGCGCACCTGCACCTCCTCCTGCTCCATGTCCATCAGGAAGTAGGTGAGCCCCTTGTGCTTGGGCGCGTCCGGGTCGGTGCGCGCCACGAGCATGCACCACTTGGACTCGTGCGCGAGCGTGGTCCAGACCTTCTGGCCGGTCACGACCCACTCGCCGTTGGACTTCACGGCCTTGGTCTTGAGCGACGCCAGGTCCGAGCCCGACTCGGGCTCGGAGAAGCCCTGGCACCAGATCTCCTCGGCGGAGAGGATCGGCTCGAGGTAGCGCTGCTTCTGCTCGTCGGTGCCGTGGGCGATCACCACCGGGCCGCCCATCACCAGGCCGAGCACGTTGGCCGTCGAGGGCGCCTTGGCGCGCGCCATCTCCTCGCCGAAGATCGCCTGCTCGATCAGCGTGGCGCCGCGGCCGCCGTACTCCTTCGGCCACGACAGCCCGGCGTAGCCCGCCGCGTGCAGCTTGCGCTGCCACTCCTTGCGGAACTCGAACCCGGCCTCGTCGCCCGACGGGCTCCTCGCCCGGGTGGTTCTCGGCGAGCCAGCCGCGCAGCTCGTCGCGGAAGGCCTGCTCGTTGGGCGAGAGCGTCAGGTCCACGGGGCGGGGATGCTAACGGCTGGAGCGCGGCCGCTCAGGGGCGCCGTACCAGCGGCCGCGGCACTACCGCACGACGGACCCGGCCAGCCCGCGCAGCAGGCGACGCGCGACTCCCTCCAGCGTGGCCTTGCCGTACTCGTGGCTGGGGTTGCCGGTGGTGAGGATGGCCAGCGAGAGCCGGCGCTTGCCGCGGCGCAGCAGCGCCACCTGGTGGTCGACCGCGCCGTCGCCCGACGCCCCAGCCGCCCTTGAAGTAGAGCGCCCAGCCCTGCGGGCCGGGCGCGGGCGATCCCCCAGCGCTGCGAGCGGCACGATCGTGTTGAGCAGGCGCATCGCGGTGCCGCGGTGGCGGCGCACCACGAAGCGGTCGATGCCGAGGAAGAAGCGGGTCTGGTCGGCCGCCGTGATCGCGCGAGGAGCCCCACGCGGGCAGCGGTGCGAAGCGGCGCATGCCCACCCGCCGCGCCAGCGCGGCGAGCGCCGCTGTTGCCCACGAAGTTGCGCACCCGCGCTGGCCGTGATGTTGTTCGACCAGCGCACCATCGGGGTGAGCAGCGCGAGGTCGCGCGGCGCGCAGCGCGCCGCCCGCGCACGCTGCGGTGGTTGAGGTAGGCCACCATCAGCATCGCCTTGACCACGCTGGCCGAGCGGCACCGTGCGTCGCGCGCGGTAGCCGTAGAGCGCGGCTCTCGCGTGCGCACGGCGAACGAGACCGACCCGGCGCGCCGCACCGCGTACGCCTTGGCGGCGCCACCGCCGGGCGCCACTCGCGCGGCGGCGTCGGGAGCGGGCCCGTCTGCCGCAGCGACGGCGCGCCGCGGCGCACGCCAGCAACGAGCAGGATCGCCGCACGCGCGCCACGCCCGCAGCTACCCGCCGTCCGACGCCGCGCCATAGGATTGCAGCGTGCGGATCGGCCTCTTCCTCGCCTACTGGCCCTGGTTCTCCCCCGAGGAGCAGATCGAGCTGGCCAGCCAGGCCGACCGCGAGGGCCTCGACTCCGTCTGGGTCTCCGAGGCCTGGGGCCAGGACGCGGCCACCGTGCTCGGCCACATGAGCGCGGTGACCGAGCGGATCGGCCTGGGCTCGGGCCTGTTCCAGATCCCCGCGCGCACGCCCGGCGATGACCGCCATGACCGCCGCCACGCTCGACACGCTCTCCGACGGCCGCTTCCGGCTCGGCCTCGGCGTCTCGGGCCCGCAGGTGTCCGAGGGCTGGCACGGCGTCTCGTTCGCGCGCCCGCTCTCGCGCACGCGCGAGTACGTGGAGATCGTGCGCGAGGCGCTCGCGCGCGAGGGCCCGCTCGAGTACGAGGGCGAGGAGTTCCAGCTGCCGGTCGAGGGCACGGGCCTGGGCAAGCCGCTGAAGCTGCTGATCCACCCGCCGCGGGCCGACATCCCGATCTACCTGGGCGCGATCGGCCCGAAGGCCGTGGAGCAGACCGCGCGAGATCGCCGACGGCTGGCTCCCGTTCTTCTTCAACCCCGACCGCGGCGAGGAGATGCTCGCGCCCGTGCGCGCGAGCGGGCCGCGACATCGACGTGTCCCCCGTGCGTGCTGGTGTGCGTGGACGACGACGTGGCGGCGGCGCGCGACATGGCGCGCCCGTGGCTGGCGATCTACCTCGGCGGCATGGGCGCCAAGGGCAAGAACTTCTACGTGGAGACCGCCGAGCGCATGGGCCACGGCGACTCGGCGCGGCGGGTGCAGGAGCTGTTCATGGCCGGCGACCGCGCGGGCGCCGGCGCCGCGATCAGCGACGAGATCATCGACGCCTCGGCCGATCTGCTGCCGCTCCGCCGAGCTCGACGACCGCCTGGCCGCGTACGAGCGCGCCGGCGCCGACACGCTGCTCGCGATGCCGTTCGGCGACCGCCCGCGGATCGTCGAGGCGCTGGCCGCGGCCGCCCGCGGCGCCGCGGCGTGAGCGACGCTCAGCAGGCGCTGCCGCCCAGCCGGCATCGAGGGCAGCGGGCCTCGAAGGGCCCGTTCCCGGTCGGCGAGTACGCGGCCGGCGCTGCGCGGCGGCTGCGCGCGCTCGCGCGCGTGCAGGTCTTCGGCGAGGTGGCCAACCTCGCGCGTGACCGGGCCAAGGCCGTCTACTTCGAGCTGCGCGACGCTGAACGGCGCGCTGCCGTGCTCGATGTGGCGCAGCGACTACGACCGCCTGCGGAGTCGAGCTGGAGAACGGCGATGCAGGTGGTGCTCGGCCGGCGGCTGCGACTACTACACCGGGCAGCTCCACCTCCTCCCCCTCCTTCACCTTCCGCGCGACCGGCGCTGCGAGGTGGCCGGCGAGGGCGAGCTGCTCGCCCAGATCGAGCGGCTGCGGCGCAAGCTCCACGCCGAGGGCCTGTTCGAGCCCCAGAAGCTGCTGCCCCGCCCGGCGCTGCCGCGCTCGATCGGCGTGGTGACCGGCGAGGGCGGCAAGGCGCGCGACGACGTGCTGGCCGGGCTGCGCCGCCGCGGCTGGGCAGGGCCGGCTGGTGTGGGGCTTCGCGCCCGTGCAGGACCGCCGCGCCGCGCCGCGCATCGCCCGCGCGCTGCGGGACCTGGTCGCCGTGGGCGGCGTCGACGTCGATCGTGGTCGCGCGCGGCGGCGGCTCGGTGATGGACCTGATGGCGTTCTCGGACGAGACCCTCTGCCGCACGGTCGCGCTGCTGCCGGTGCCGGTGATCGCCTCGGTGGGCCACCACACCGACCGCACGCTGATCGACGACGTGGCGGCCGTCTCCTGCTCGACGCCGACCCACGCCGCCGAGACCGCGGTGGCGGTGCACTGCGGCGAGGCGCGCGCCGCGCGCGGCCGCGTCCGGCGCGGCGCCTGGACGCAGCTGCGGCCGCCGCGGCCTGGTGGAGCGCGGCGCGCCGGCTGCGCCAGCTCACGCGCGCGCCCGCGGAGCAGCTGGCGCGCCAGCGCGGCTGGCTGCACCAGAAGACTGCGCGAGCTGCGCGCCGCCGGGCGCCGGCGGCTCGCGGACGAGCGCGCGGAGCTGACCGCCACGCAGCTGCTGGTGCTCGGCGCAAGGCGGAACGGCCGCCGCGGCCTGCCGCGACGGACCCGTCGCAGCGGCGCGGAGCTGGCCGGCGCCGCCGCGCTGCCTGCGCGCCGCAGCTGGAGCGCTGCGCTGGCGCTGGCCGCCCACGACCCCGAGCGGACGCTGGCGCGCGGCTACGCGCTCGTCGAGGACGGCGACGGCGAGCTGGTCACCAGCGCCGGCGCGGCGCGGGAGGCCGGCCGACGTGTCGGTGCGCTTCCACGACGACCGCGTGCAGCGCGAGGATCGAGGACGATGAACGACGAGGGCGCACCTACGAGTCCGCGGCGGCGCGGATCGAGCAGATCATCAAGCGCCTCGACTCCGGCGAGGCGGGGCTGCGCGAGACGCTCGACCTCGTGCAGGAGGGCCGCGAGCTGGTGGAGTTCTGCGCGGCGGAGCTCGAGGCGGTGGGCCGGGCCTCGAGGAGCTGCGCCTGGACGAGCTGGTGGCGCGGCTGGAGTCCGGTGCCGGCGCGGCGCAGGACGGCCCGCCGCCCGGCGAGCAGGGCCCCCAGTGACCTGAGTCGGATGTTCGCGTTCAGTTTCCGGGATGGCTGTGTGTGACTGGCGGTGGCCGATGACCGCAGCCGTGCTGGTGGCACGGCGAGGAGCCGGCCGGCGCCAGGCGCGCACAGACACCCGGAAACTGCCGCCGAACTGACGACTCAGGTCACGAAAGGCCGGGAGCCGGCGCTAGGCCGGCTCCCGTTCAGCAATCTGCAGGCGAATCAAGTGCGACCCGTCCTCGCGACAACTGTCCTTCCAGTTCCGTTTGCCCGATCCCTTCGGATCAAACCTCAGATTCGCTCGATCAGCGTGCCGGTGCCGATGCCGCCGCCGCAGCACATCGTGACCAGGCCGACCTGCTTGTCCGAGCGCTCGAGCTCGTGCAGGAGCGTGGTGAGCAGGCGCGCGCCGGTGGAGCCGAGCGGGTGGCCGATGGCCATCGCGCCGCCGTTCACGTTCACGCGGTCCATGTCGGGGTCCAGCTCGCGCTGCCAGGCGGCCACGACGGGCGCGAACGCCTCGTTGATCTCCACGAGGTCGATGTCGTCCATCGTCATCCCGTTGCGCTCCAGCAGCTTCCGGGTCGCGGGGATGGGGCCGGTGAGCATGATCACCGGGTCCACGCCGACCGTGACCTGGTCGACGATGCGCGCGCGCGGCTTGAGCCCCAGCGACTCGGCCTTGCCCCGCTCCATCAGCAGCACCGCGGCCGCGCCGTCGGAGATCTGCGACGAGTTGCCGGCCGTGATCTTGCCGTCCTCCTTGAAGGCCGGCTTGAGCGCGGCGAGCTTCTCGATGTCGGTGTCGGGGCGGATGCCCTGGTCGGCGACGTAGGTGTCGCCGTTGACCTGGAACGGCACGATCTCGCGCTCGAAGCGGCCCTCCTCGGTGGCCTGGTGCGGCCAGCGCGTGGGACCGCACGGCGAGCTCGTCGAGCTCCGAGCGGGGGATCTCCCACTGGTCGGCGATCATCTCGGCCGACAGGCCCTGGGGGATCAGGTTGTAGTCCTCGAGCAGCTCGGGCGAGAACGCCGCGCCGTGCTCGGACTGCACCTGCATGCCGTCCGCGAACGAGATGTGGCCCATGTGCTCCACGCCCGAGCCGATGGCGCAGTCGAGCACCCCGGCGCCGATCTGGGCGGCCGCGAAGTTCACGGCCTGCTGGGCCGATCCGCACTGGCGGTCGATGGTGGTGGCGGGCGTCTCGATCGGCAGCCCGGCCTCGAGCCACGCGTTGCGGCCGATGTTGAAGCCCTGCTCGCCGAACTGCTGCACGCAGCCGGTGATCACGTCCTCGACCTCGCTCCCGTCGACGCCGGCGCGCTCGATCAGCTCCGTGTAGGTCTTCGAGAGCAGGTTGCTCGGATGGGTGTCCTTGTAGTAGCCCTTCTCCTCGTGACCGCGTCCGACGGGGGTGCGCACCGCCTCGACGATCACGACCTCGCGATTTCCGTTCTGCATGAGCTGTCGGCCCTCCGAAGTGTGTTGTCGCCCTTGGCGAGACGGCGTCGACGCGCCATCCACGGCTAGAGTACTTCATTGACTGGTGAGTCAACCAAACCCCCGATAAGGCGCTTGGGATAGCGGGAAGCGGGGCCATCGCGTGCGGTCTGGCGCGGCTCGCGGGGCCCGTGCTGCGACACCGTGTGGGCCCGCAGCGAGGAGTCCGCCGAGCGCGCGCGCGCGCAGCTGGACGGCAGCGCGCAGGTCGTCGACCGACCTCGACGACCTGGCCGGCTGCGACGTGGTGGTCGAGGCGGTGGCCGAGGACAGCGCGGTCAAGCGCGACCTGCTGGCGCCGGCTCGGCGGCCTGCTGGGCGGCGACGCGCTGCTGGCCACCACCACCTCGTCGCTGTCGATCGACGAGCTCGCGCGCGCCAGCGGCCGCCCGGACCGCTTCTGCGGGCTGCACGTGTTCAACCCCGTGGAGAAGATGAACCTGGTGGAGCTGGCCTTCCCCGCGGAAGCCGCGCGAGACACGCGCGCGGGATTCACGGAGCTGTGCGAGCAGCTCGGCAAGACCGCCGTCGAGGTGCCCGACGTGCCCGGGCTTCGTGGTGAACCGCCTGCTGTTCCCCTTCCTGTTCGAGGCGGTGCGGCTGGCCGACGAGCACGGCCTCGAGCCGCGAGGTCGACGCGTGCATGAAGCTCGGCGCCGGTCACCCGATGGGCCCGCTCGCGCTGCTCGACTTCGTGGGGCTCGACGTGGCGGTGGCGATCGGCGAGTCAGATCGGCGCCGACGTGCCCGCGCGGCTGACCGACCTGGTCGAGCAGGGGCGCCTGGGCCGCAAGAGCGGCGCCGGCTTTCACGACTACGACTGAGGCGCGGGCGGCGCGGCTGGGGTCAAGCGGCCTGGCGCTCGTCCGGCGGCGCCAGCCTGGCGGTCAGGTCCCACACCACGTCGGCCTCGCCGATGCCCTGCGCCTGCGCGAGCTCGGCCACGCGGTCCCACGGCAGCTCGGCGTCGGGCAGGTCGTCCCAGCGGGCGAAGTCCAGCGCCTCGAGGGCGCCGGTCAGCGACGGGCCGATCTCGCCCTGGGCCCTGATGAGCGCCCGCAGCGCATCACGCTGTGAATCGCTGAGCCTGACGCACCACATGCAAGACCTCCCGAGCCGGGGACGGGGCAGGTACTTGCCGGTCGAAGCTAACGTCGCACGCGGACGGACGGACCGGCCGCTCAGGCGCCCTCGGTGGCCTCGCGCGGCACGTCCTCGGCGGGCGCGTCGTCGGGGCGCCCGTGGTCGCGGATGCGGATGGCCTCGATGCGGTTCTCGCGCACCGACTCGACGCGCAGCGAGTAGCCGTTCGCGCGCACCATGTCGCCCCGCTTGGGCAGGCGCCCGAGCTCGGCGAAGATGTACCCGCCGACCGAGTTGTAGGCGTCGGTGTCGACCGGGAGCCCGAGGCCGTAGTCCTCGAGGTCGGTGACCGGCACGTGCCCGCGCACCCACCAGTCGCCGTTGGCCAGCCGGCGCACGCCGGCCACCGCGGGGTCGGTCTCGTCGGCGATCTCGCCAACCACCTCCTCCACGATGTCCTCGATCGAGACGATGCCGGCGGTGCGGCCGTACTCGTCGACCACCACGGCCAGCGACGCGCGCTCGCGCTGCAGGTCGGCCAGCAGGTCGTCCAGCGGCTTGGTCTCGGGCACGATCAGCGCGTCCTTCACGCTGGGCACGATCGATGCGTCGGGGCCCTCGGCCATCAGGCGGCGCGCCAGCGAGTTGTTGTGCACCACGCCGCGGATGCGGTCGGTGTTGCCCTCCTCGGTGACCACCAGGCGCGTGTGGCCGGAGTCGACGCAGCGACGCAGCGCCGCCTCGGCGGTCTCGGACACGTCCACCGTGACCACCGCCGGTATCGGCGTCATCACCTGACGGGCCTGCTGCTCGTGCAGGTGGAAGACGCCGGAGAGCATGCCCGCCTCGCCCGGGTCGAGCTTGCCGCCGCTCTGGCTCCGGGCGATGATCAGCTTGAGGTCGTCGGAGGAGGAGACCTCCTCGAACTCCGCCTTGGGGTTCACGCCGACCGTCCGCAGCATCGCGTTCGAGGCCGTGTTCAGCAGCCAGATGAGCGGCTTGAAGGTCACGCGGAACAGCTCGAGCAGGCGTGCGGTCCGCCGCGCCGTTGCCTCGGCGTGCGTGATCGCGTAGATCTTCGGGACCTGCTCGCCGATCGTGATGTGCAGCGCCGTGGTGATGAAGTAGGCGATCCCGATCGACATCGCCAGGGACAGGCCGTGGGAGATCGAGTCGCCGATCGCCGACTCCAGCAGGCTGGCGATCGCCGGCTCGCCCATGAAGCCGATTCCCAGCGAGGCCATCGTGATCCCGAGCTGGCAGGCCGACAGGTACTCGTCGATCCGGTCGATCTGCCGCGCGGCCAGGGCCGCCCCGCGCACCCGGTCGGCGGCCATCTCATCCACGTGCGCGGAGCGGGCGCGCACGAGCGCGAACTCAGCCGCCACGAAGAAGCCATTGGCCGCCACGAGCACGGCGACGCCGACCAGCAGGAGCAGCTCGGTCATGGTGCCCCCAGTTGCGGGCAGGCAGCGCCCGCGGAGGGCCTACTTCGAGGAGGTTCGTCGTCGCTCATCCGAGTGACGTCGTGACGCTAGCAGAGGCAGGAGCGGGCTATGCCAAGGCGTCGATGCGCTCCGCGAGGTCGAAATCGGCTGCGGTCAGCCCGCCCTCGGAGTGGGTCGTGACCGTGACCGTGACGGTGTCCCATGAGATCGCGAGGTCGGGGTGATGGTTCATCCCCTCGGCCACGGGCAGCAGCTCGTTCACGAACCCCACCGACCCCTTGAAGTCCCCGCGCTCGAACCCCTTCTCGATCGCCTCGCCGGAGCGCTCCCACCCCTCGAGGCCGGCCAGCCGCTCCTCCACCTGCTCGTTCTCAAGACGTGCCATCGTTCCTCCTCGATGCGAATTGCCTCACTCGTGCCCTCCTCGACCGAGATGCTGTTCGCGCTCGGCCTGGGCGACAGCGTCGTGGCGGTCACCCATGAGTGTGATTATCCGCCAGGCGCGTCCGAGCTGCCCCATCTGACCCGGAGCGTGATCCCCGAGGGCCTGTCCGCCGGGGACATCGACGCGGCGGTGCGCGAGCGGACCGCGGCCGGTAGGGCGCTCTACGAGCTCGACGAGCCCGAGCTCGCGGAGCTCGAGCCCGACCTGATCGTCACGCAGGCGGTGTGCGAGGTGTGCGCCGTCTCGTTCGACGACGTTGTGGCCGCGGCGGCGCGGCTGCCGTCGCGCCCGCAGGTCCTATCGCTCGATCCATCCACGCTCGGCGAGGTGCTGGCCGACATCCCCCGGCTTGCTGGCGACGGCCGGGGTCCCCGAGGCGGGCGCTGCCCTGTCGGAGGAATGCGGGCGACGGATCGAGGCCGTGGAGGCGGCGGTGGCCGGCGGCGGCCGGCCGCGCGTGGCGGCCCTCGAGTGGCTGGACCCGCTGTACGTCGGCGGGCACTGGGTGCCGCAGATGATCGAGCTCGCCGGCGGCGAGGACGTGCTCGGCCTGCCCGGTGACAAGTCGCGCACGGCGGACTGGGCGGAGCTCGAGGCGGTCGCGCCCGAGGTCGTGGTCTCGATGCCGTGCGGCTACGACACCGAGCGAGCGGCCTCCGAGACCCTGGCCGCGAGTGGCCGCCTCGCCGGCCTCGGGCGCGCGGGTGGCGGCCGTGGACGCCTCCGCCTACTTCTCCCGGCCGGGCCCGCGGCTGGTGGACGGCATCGAGCTGCTGGCGCACCTGCTGCACCCTGGTTCGGTGCCCGAGCCGCCGGCCGGGCGGTTCAGTTGGGTTGAGTTGGTGCTCAGTGCTTAGTGCTTAGTGCTCAGCTGCCACTACGAAGGCGCTGACGACACCGCGATCGACCCCACCACCGCGGCCACGCCGAGCGCCCCGGCCAGGACCGTCGCCAGCATCGCCGGCATCCGCGCGCGGTCGGGCAGCTCGAACATCAGGGCCGCGGCCACCGCGCCGCCCACCAGGCCGCCGATGTGGCCGCCGATCGAGATGTTGGGGATCGTGAAGGTGATCAGCAGGTTCAGGCCGATCCACAGGCCCAGGCCGCTCTCCATCGGGTTCACGCCGCGGTTGCGCATGACCACCACGGCGGCGCCCATCAGGCCGAAGATCGCGCCCGAGGCGCCCACGGTCGGGGCGGTGGGCTCCAGCAGCAGCGCGCCGAACGAGCCGGCCAGCAGCGACACGAAGTAGATGACCCCGAAGCGCAGCCGGCCGATCGCGGGCTCGAGCAGGCCGCCGAGGATGTACAGGCCGAACATGTTGAACAGCAGGTGGATGATGCCCGTGTGCAGGAAGCCCGCCGTGAGGATGCGCCAGTAGTCGCCGCTGTCGACGGCCGAGCCGCGACACCGAGCCGTCGTGCGAGGAGCGACGAGCCCAGCCCCCCGCCGCCGGTGGCGCTGGCGCCGCTCAGGAAGGTGCCGAGCGCCACGCGCCACGTTGATCCCGATCAGCACGTAGGTGAGCGTCGGCTCCTCGATGGAGCTCATCGTCTTCACCTTCGTCCGCTGGCGCGCGCACTCCGGGCAGCGCATGCCGACCGAGCGTCGACGTCATGCAGTCCGGGCAGATCGGCCGGCCGCAGTTCGAGCACGAGACTCCCGTCTCGCGATCGGGGTGGCGGTAACAGGTCTCCATCGAGCTGAGACTAGCCACACCCTCCGGCGTCACCTGGACGGCAGCGGGTCCGTCATCGCGCGGCGGGGACGCTCAGAGCGCGACCGTGAGGATCGGCGTCTCGCCGGGGCTCGGGCGCCGCCGGCAGCGCTCGCGCGTGACCATCACGGCGTCGGCGCCCTCGAGGTCGTCGCTGACCACGGCGGACCCCGTGCCGTCCTCGCCCACGGTGAACAGCGAGTCCTGGGGGATCGTACTCGTCGCCGCGCTGGACCCACACCTGGTAGGTGCGCCCGGGAGTGAGCTCGGGCATGCCGTGTCACCCGCAGGATCGGCTCCCTTGTCCTTGCCGTCCGGGATCTCGAGCCGGCCGCCGCCGGACGGAATCGCGCTCCCGGTCCACGGTGGCGGACAGCGTCTGGCTGTCGTCCTCCAGCACGGTCTGAGTGGCGGCGAAGCCGAGCGCGGCACCCACCACGAGCACCGCCGCGCCCGCCAGCAGCGCAGCGCGCGGGCGCCCGCCTGCCGAACGCGGACTGCCGTGCCGGCGCCACGCGCTCGCGCAGGCGCGCGAACAGCCCCGGGCTCGAGCGGCCCTCGCGCTCGCGCACGTCGGCCTCGACGGCCTGCATCAGCGACGCCTTCAGGCTCGGCGGCGCCTCCATCGGCGTCGACCGAGCGCGGCAGCGCGTCGACGGCCGGGCGCAGACGCTCGACCTCGTCCCGGCACACGTGGCACTCCTCGAGGTGGCTCTCGAATGCCCGCTCCTCCGACTTCGATCGAGCGCGCCGAGCAGGTAGGCGCCACGTTCTGCTCGTGGATCTCGTGTCGCTCGACGCTCATGCCGGCCTCCTCCGCCAGCTCGCGCCGCAGCTTGTCCAGGCCGAGCCGCATCCGGCCCTTCACGGTGCCGATGCGGCATCTCGAGCATCTCCGCGATCTCGCTGTGGCTGAAGCCGCCGAAGTAGGCCAGCTCGATCACCCTCGCCTGCTCCTCGGGCAGCTCCCCGATTGCGCGCGCGCACGATCGCGCCTCGTCGCGGCGCGCCGCCTCGACGTCGGTCTGCTCGCTGGCGCCTCGTGGCACTCCTCGATGCCCTCGGCGCTCGCGCGGCGCTTGTCGTGGACGAGGTTGCGCCGCAGCGCGTCGATCGCGCGGTGGTGCACGATGCCGAGCACCCACGTGCGCACGCTTCCGCGCTCCGGCTGGTAGCGCAGCCGGCTGCGCCAGATCGACAGAAAGGCCTCCTGGGAGATGTCCTCCGCGGTCGACCCGGTTGCCGACCATCCGGTAGGCGAGCGAGAAGGCGGCGCCGCCGTGGCGGTCGTAGAGCAGCTCGAACGCGCGCGGGTGCCCCTGGGCGACCAGGTGCATGACCTCCTCGTCGGCGAGGCTCTGGATGTCGTCGGCTCGGGGCATCCCGTGCCAGGTATGCGCCGCCGACGGCTCGCCCGGATCAGCGCTCCAGGCGCTTCTGGAAATCGTCGGCGACGTCGCGCAGGCCCTTCTCGAGCGCGCGCAGGCCGCCGCCCTGCTTCTTCTGCTGCTGGCGGGCGCGCACGAGCGACCAGCGCGCCCGCCGCCGCGCCGCCCACCACCACCGCGGCCACGGGCCGGCCCCAGTTGCGCGGGTCGCGCATGGTCGACAGCTCCCAGTCGGCCAGCTCGTCGGCCGCGAGGTCGGTGATCTCCGACAGCCCGCGCTCGAGGCGGTCGGACAGGCCCTCGGACGGCTCGACCGGCACGAGCGCGGAGCGCAGCAGCGCCTCGACGTCGCCGAACTCACTCATCGCGGCCTCCTCCTCCTTCAGTCCCTGCTCGAGCTGCTTGATCGCCCGGTGGATCAACACCTTGGTGGCCCCCTCGGAGCGGTCGAGCGCCCGCGCGATCTCGCGGTTGTCCATGCCCAGCGCGAAGCGCATGATCAGCGCCTCGCGCCGGTCGTCGGGCAGCTTCGACACGCCCTCCAGCACCGTCCTGCAGCTCCTGGCGGCCCTCCACCAGGTCCTCGGTGTCGTGCGGGGCGGACACGATGGCCGCGTCCTCGAGCTGGGTCTGGGGCTTGCGCGAGCGGTCGCGGTAGTAGTTGGCGGCCAGGTTGTGGGCGATCCGGATCAGCCACGGCCGCAGCGGCCGGCCGTTGGACTCGCGCTGCGCGCGCTCGAAGTGCCGGTAGGCCTGGAGGAAGGTCTGCTCGGTGAGGTCCTCGGCGTCGTGGTGGTTGCCGACCCGGTAGTAGGAGTAGGAGTAGACGTCGCGCAGGTGGGTGCGGTAGAGCTCGGTGAAGTCGCTGTCCAGCCGCTGCTTGTCCGCGATCGCGTCCACGCATGGAGCAGCCTACCCCCGGCCGGCGCTCAGGCCGCGCCGGCGCTCGGCGCGCTCGCGGGCCACGGCGTGCTCGGCGGGCATCTCGCCCCCCGAGCCACGCCCACTGCAGCTCGACGCACGGCCAGATCCGCGCGGTGACCTCGTGCGCGAGATGCTGGCGAGGGCTGCTCGAGCAGCGGGTAGGTGAGCGGGCGGCCGCAGCGGATGTCCACCCGCACGGGCCGGATCCTCCAGCCGCGGCGCGCGCGCTCGGTGCCGTTCACCGCGATCGGCACCACGGGCGCGCCGCTCTCCAGCGCCAGCCGGCCGACGCCGCGCTTGGGCTCGGCGAGCGGGCCGGAGCGGTTGCGCGTGCCCTCGGGGAAGATCACCACCGCCTCGCCGCGCTCGAGCAGCGCGAGGGCGGTCGTCATCGACTCCTCGTCGGACTCGCCGCGCCGGACCGGGAACGCGCCGAGGCAGTTCAGGAACCAGCCGAGCAGCCGGATGTCGAACAGCTCCCGCTTGGCCACGAAGTAGATCGGCCGGCGCAGGCAGCAGCCGATCACGAACGGGTCGAGGAAGCTGCGGTGGTTGGCGGCCAGGAGCAGCGGGCCGTCGGGGATGTGCTCGCGGCCGGTCCGGCGCAGGCGGAAGTACACGTGGATCGCCGGCTGGAGGATGGACCGCAGGCTCCAGTAGACGACCTGGTTCACGCCGCGCTCGCGGATGCGCCGGTGGTGGAGAGCGAGGCGCTCGGGCGGTGGCCGCTGCCATGCACCTCAGCTACCCGCGCCCGCCCGCCCCGTTACGCTGCGCGACATGGACGTTCGGAGGAGCGTGAACGGCGCCATCGCCGGCGGCGCTGGCCGCGGCGGTGTGGGCGGCACAGCAGCCCGCGGACAAGCGCGCCTTCCAGAGCGGCTACGACGACGTCGAGCTGCTCGGCAAGCTGGTGACCCGCGGCGACGCCTGGCCGGTGGCCGGGCTGGCGCTACACCTGCAGAACGGGGCGGTCTTCGGCGCGGTCTACGCCCAGCTGCGGCCGTTCCTGCCGGGCCCCCAGTCGCGCGCGCGCTGGCCATGGCGATGGCCGAGCACGTGGCGCTGTGGCCGCTCGGCCGGCTGGTGGACCGCTACCACCCGGCCCGCAAGCAGCTCACGCCGCTCACGGGCAACCCGCGCGCGTTCGCGCAGGCCGACCTGGCGGCACTTCGTCTTCGGGCTCGTGCTCGGAGAGCTCGAGCGGCGGCTCAACACCGACGGCGCGGAGGACGAGCCACCGCCCGTTCCCGCGTCCTCCAACGGCCACGGCAACATCGAGATGGCCGTGGGCGCGGCGTAGACTCGGCCACCGCGCCGGAGTAGCTCAGTTGGTAGAGCAGCGCTCTTGTAAAGCGCAGGTCGTCGGTTCGAGTCCGACCTCCGGCTTCGCGCGCGCCTGAGCGCTCAGCGCGCTCCGCGCCCGCCGAAGCGCGCTGCCGAAGCCGAAGCCGCCGCTGGGGATGCCGGCGATGAGGATCAGGATCGCGGCCACGAGGCCGACGATCGTCGATCCGGTGATGGCCACCAGCAGCAGGTACACCAGCGCCGCTACCAGCACCGTGATGAGGATTCCGACCATTGAGACCTCCCTCGGTTGAGTGGCCAAGGCTTACCCGGAGGTCGAGGCCTCGAAACCGCTCTCTAGAGCGGCACAGCGCGCGACTCCAGGTGCGCGCCGACCTTGCGCTTGACGCGCTGGAGGGCGTTGTCCACCGTCTTGGTGTCGCACTCCAGCCGCTCGGCGACCTCCTCGTAGGAGCGCCCGTCGAGGTACAGCGACAGCACCGAGCTCTCCAGCTCGGACAGCACGCTCGAGAGACACCCCACCAGGCTGTGCAGCTCCTCGGTGGAGATCACCTGGTTCACGGGGTCGTGGACCGTGGGCCCGGGCAGCAGCTCGTCGAGCGTCGGGTCGCCGTCGCCCCCCGACGCGGCGGGGGTCTGCGAGAAGGACACGTACTCGTTCAGCGGCGTGTGCTTGTTGCGGGTCGAGGTCTTCACGGCCGTGATGATCTGCCGCGTGATGCACAGCTCGGCGAAGTTGCGGAAGCTCGACTCGCGGTCGGTGCGGAAGTCCCGCACCGCCTTGTAGAGGCCTACCAGGCCCTCCTGGACGAGGTCGTCGGAATCCCCGCCGATGAGGAAGTACGAGCTGGCCTTCAACCGGACGAAGCCGTGGTACCGCTTGACGATGCGGTCGTACGCATCGGGGCGGCCCTGCTTGGCCAGCGCGATCAGATAGTTGTCCTCAAGCTCACCCTGAGACCTGAGACCTGGCCGATACCGACGTTGAGATAGATGCAGCCACCATTGCTCCTTTCGGGCCTCCCTCGAAGCCCTGAAGCTCAATGGCGCGCTACCTCCCCTGGCGCCGCGCTCATTTGACCGAGCCGAGCCTAAAGCTCGACTCCAGCCTTATCCAATGGCGCGGCAGTATGACGTGTTATGGACCCCTGTCAAGCCCCGCGGCGCGCGAATGCAAGATCCCGTACACGAGTGCCGCCGCCGCGGTGGACACGTTGAGCGACTCGACCCGCCCCCGCTGCGGCAGGCTCACGAGCTGGTCGCAGGTCTCGGCGACGCGCCGGCGCAGCCCGCTGCCCTCCGAGCCCAGCACCAGCGCGACCCGCCCCGAGTAGTCGGGCTGGTCGTAGGGCACCGCTCCCGCTCCGGCCTGCCGCGCCGTAGACCCAGGCTCCGTTCGTCCTTCGCCCGCGCCAGCCAGTCGGCCAGGTTGCGCACGCGCGCGACGCGCAGGTGCTCGACCGCCCCGGCCGACGCCTTGCAGGTGGCCGGCGTCACCTCGGCCGACCGGCGCTGCGGGATCACCACGCCCGCGACGCCCCGGCGGCCTCGGCCACCCGGCAGACGGCGCCGAGGTTGTGCGGGTCCTGGACCTCGTCGAGGCAGACCACCAGCGCGTCGTCGGCGTCGAGCAGGGACTCCGCGTCCGCGTAGGCGTACGGATCGACCTCGGCGCAGGCGCCCTGGTGCTCGCGCGACCCGCACAGCGCCTCCAGTTCATCCTCGCCCGCCGCGCTCGCGCCCGCCTCGGCCAGCCACGGCTCGGACCTCAGGGCCGCCGCGGTGGCCCACACCCTGTGCGTCCGGCGAGGGCCGCGCAGCGCCTCGCGCACGGGATTGCGGCCGTAGACGATCACCCCTGGCGGACCAGGCGGGCGCCCTCCGCCGTGTCGCGCACCTCGTAGCCGCGCTCGGCCAGCTCGTCGCGCAGGCGGTCCGCCAGCTCGAAGTCGCGCGCCGCCCGCGCCGCCTCCCGCCTCTCCAGCAGGTCCTGCGCCTCGGCGTCGGCGCCCCGCCTCGGCCGCCTCCAGCACGGCCTCGAGCCCGAGCGCGTGCAGCATCTCCGCCAGGCGCCCGGCGCCCATCGCCTCACCGGCGTCGAGGCGGCGATTGGCCTCGCGCACCCACTCGAAGAGCACCGCTCGCGCCGCGGGGGTGTCGAAGTCGTCCGCCAGCCGATCGAAGAAGCGCTCGGCGAAGGCGTCGAGCTCGGCCGGGGCGGGGGCGTCAGGGTCCAGCCGCCGCCCGAGCTCGCGCAGCCGCTCCACCGCCCGGCCGGCATCCTCCAGCGCCTCGGGCGAGAAGGCGATCGGCTGGCGGTAGTGGCCCTGGCCGAAGTACATGATCAAGCGCGAGGCTCCCGTACTCCTCGATCGCCTGATGGAGGAGGCGGATGTTGCCCACCGACTTGGCCATCTTCTCGTCGCCCATCCGCACCATCCCGTTGTGCATCCAGATGCGGGCGAGCGGCTTGCCCCGAGCCGCCTCGGTCTGGGCGATCTCGTTCTCGTGGTGGGGGAACACCAGGTCCGAGCCGCCGCCGTGGATCTCGAAGTCGGTGCCCAGGAGCTGCTCGGCCATCGCCGAGCACTCGATGTGCCAGCCCGGCCTGCCCTCCCCCCACGGGGCGGGCCAGGCCGTGTCCTCGCCCTCCTTGCGGGCCTTCCAGAGCGCGAAGTCGCGGGGGCTGCGCTTGAGCTCTGCCGCGTCGTCGCCCTCGCCCTGCTGCATCTCCTCGGCGGGGCGGTTCGAGAGCTTGCCGTAGCCGGCGAAGCTCGCCACGTCGAAGTACACGTCGCCGCCGGCCGCGTAGGCGTGCCCGGAGTCGATCAGGTCGGCGATCAGGTCCACGATCGGCCCGATCGTCTCGGCGGCGCGCGGCTCGTGGTCGGGGCGCCCGAGGCCGAGGGCGTCGGTGTCGGCCTCGTAGCGCCGCGGTCATCTCGGCGGCGAGCTCCGTGCTGGGCACGCCCGGCCTCGCGGGCGGCCGCGTAGATCTTGTCGTTCACGTCCGTCACGTTCTCGACCAGCGTCACCTCGAGGCCCTCGTGCTCGAGGAAGCGCTTGAGCAGGGCGAACACCACGAACGGGCGCGCGTTGCCCACGTGGACGCGGCCGTAGACCGTGGGCCCGCAGGCGTAGATGCCCACCGTGCCCGGCTCGCGCGGCTCGAGTGGCCGCAGCTCGCCGCTGAGCGTGTCGTGGAGCCGTATCTCGCGCACGCGCGCAGGCTATGACACGGGTGGGCGGCGATCCGCCCAGGGGCGCTCGGCCTCCAGCTGCGCCGCCAGGGAGAGCAGGGTGCCCTCGTCCTCGGGGCGGCCCACCAGCTGCACCGCCAGCGGCAGGCCGTCGGCGGTGAAGCCCGCCGGCACCGAGGCGGCCGGCTGGCCGGTGGCGTTCCACGGCACCGTGAACGGATACACGCGCAGCATGCCGATCAGCGTGCGGAAGGCCCCCATGCCCTCCCACTCCGCGGCGCGCACCTGGGTGCGGGTGGTGATCGGCGTCATGAGCACGTCGTGGTCGGCGAACAGGCGGTTCACGCGCTCGGCGTGGGCGCGCCTCGTCGCGCATCGCCTTCTCCAGCACCGAGCGCGGGATGCAGCGACCCAGGCGGGCGAAGCCGCGCGTGCGCCGCGACAGCCGGGCGGGCTGTGGCACGCCGGCGGCGTCGTCCTCGATGCCCTTCAAGAAGCGCGGGGTGAACACCTCGCCCAGGCGGCCGTAGGCCGGGTCCTCATCGCTGACGCTGTGGCCGAGCGAGCGGAGGACCTCGGCGGTCTCCCGCAGTGCGCCCCGTGGCGCCTCGCCCACCGGCATCGGCATCGGCGTCGACGGGCGCGCCGACACGGCGATCCGCAGCGCCCCGGGCGGCGTACGGGCGGCGTCGGCGAAGGACCGCGGGGGCGGCGGCGGCGTGTGGGCGTCGCCCTGCGCCGCGCCGCTCACCACATCCAGGAACAGGGCGTTGTCGAGCACCGTCCGCGTGACCGCGCCCGCCACGCTCATGCCGTGCCAGTGATGCGCGTCGGGCATCAGCGACACCCGGCCGCGCTGCGGCTTGAGGCCGAACAGCCCACAGCAGGCGGCCGGGATGCGAATCGAGCCGGCGCCGTCGGTTGCGTGGCCCGCCGCCGCCAGGCCGGCCGCCACCGCGGCCGCGCTGCCGCCGCTCGAGCCGCCGCAGGTCCGGTCGGTGTTCCAGGGGTTGCGCGTGACGCCCCAGTGCAGGGACTCCGTGGAGCCGGTGATGGCCAGCTCGGGCAGGGTCGTCTTGCCGAGGATCACAGCGCCCGCCGTCGCGCAGCCGGCGCACGAGCTCGGAGTCGGCGGCTGCGCGGTCGGGGAACCCGCCGGTGCCGTGGGTGGTGTGCTCGCCGGCGATGTCGGTGTTGTCCTTCACGGCCACGGGCACCCCCAGCAGCGGGCGCTCCTCCCCCGCAGCGCGCCTGCGATCGGCCTGCTCGGCCTCCGCCAGTGCCCGTTCCGCCAGCACCACCCGGTAGCTGTTGAGCTGCGGGTCGATGCGCTCGATGCGCTCCAGGTAGGCCTCGGTGAGCTCCCGCGAGCCGACCTCGCCGGCGCGCACGAGCTCCGCCTGGCGGGCTGCACCGGCGAAGGCCAGATCGGTGGCGTCCACGGCGCGAGACCCTATCCGGCCTGGGCGGTCAGTCGCCGTCGCGGGCGCTAGCGGCCGGGCGCTCGACAGTGGCCACCGCCAGTGCGGCCACGCCCTCGCCGCGCCCCACGAAGCCCATGCCCTCGTTGGTCGTGAACTTGACGTTGACCTCCAGCGGCGCCAGGCCGGCCGCCTCGGACAGCCGCGCCCGCATGGCGTCTCGGTGCGGCCCGAGCTTGGGCTCCTCGCACACCACCGTGGCATCCAGGTGGCGCGGGGTCCAGCCGTGGGTCGAGAGGAAGGCGCACACCTCGCGCAGCAGCGCGATCGAGTCGGCGTCGCGCCAGCGCTCGTCGGTGTCCGGGAAGTGCTGACCGATGTCGCCCAGCCCCGCGGCGCCCAGCAGTGCGTCGATGACCGCGTGGGTGAGCGCGTCGGCGTCGGAGTGGCCGCTGAGGCCGCGTTCGGCCCCGGGGACCTGAACTCCCCCGAGGATCAGCGGCCGCCCCGCCTCGAAGCGGTGCGAGTCGTAACCGATGCCGGCCCGCGAGCTCATCCGATCGCCTCCAGGCGCCGGGAGCGGCGCTCGAAGGTGGCCAGCTCCCGCACGCCCAGGCCGTCCAGCCACTCGACCGCCCGGTCGTAGGCGTGGCCCAGGTGCTCGGGCACGTGCGCGTCGCTGGACAGGACCACCGGGCAGCCCGCCTCCAGGCACATCTCCAGGAACGGGGCGGCCGGGTAGATCTCGCCGACCGGCTTGCGCAGGCCCGCGGTCGAGACCTCGATGGCCACCCCGGACTCCGCGATGCCGTCCATCGCGCGCTCGTAGAAGCGGCGCAGGTCACCGTCGGGCACCAGCGCGCCGTCGCCCCAGACCTTCACGAGGTCGGGGTGGGCGATCACGTCGAACATGCCCGTGCGGGCGGCTTCGCCGATGGTCTCGAAGTAGCGCCGCCAGACCTTCTCCGGGTCGCCCGAGCGCCACACGTCCCAATCGGTGCCGCGCATGTCCACGGCCTCGTCGCGCAGGAAGTGCACCGAGCCCAGCACGTAGTCCCAGTCGCGGGCGTCCAGCAGCGTGGCCATGCGGTCCTCGCGGCCCTGCACGAAATCGGCCTCGATCCCAAGCCGCAGGTCGGTCTGCTCGCGCACGAACGCGCAGTACTCGTCGATGTCGTCGTGGGCGTTCTGGCGCCACCAGGGATGGGTCCACACGTCCAGCGCCTGCGTGAAGCGATGCACGTGCTCGGACACGCCCAGCTCGGTGATGCCGCGCTCGGTGGCGGCCTCGCGATAGCGGGCGGCGTTGTCGGAGGTGAAGTAGCGCGCCGCCTCGGTGCCCTCGTCGTCGGGTCGCAGGTGGGTGTGGAGGTCGGTCAGCATCGCGCCGCCAGTATGGCCTCGGCCATGCGCAGATCGAGCGCGGTCGTGACCTTGAGGTTCTCCGCGCCGGACTCCACGACCCGCACCGTCCCACCCGCGGCCTCCACCAAGGACGCGTCGTCGGTGGCGCCGGCCAGCACCTCGGTGCCCGCGGACAGGACGTCGCGGAGCACCTGGGCTCGAAACACCTGCGGCGTCTGGATCGACCACAGCGCCGCGCGGTCGAGGGTGCGGGTCACGCGGCCGTCCGAGGCCGCCTCCTTGATCGTGTCGGTCACCGGCGCGGCCGCGATCGCCCCGTCGGCGCCGTCGAGCGCCGCGATGCAGCGCCGCACGAGCTCTTCCGTGACCAGGGGCCGCGCGGCGTCGTGCACCACCACCAGCTCGGCCTCGGGCGCCGCAGCCAGCGCGTTGCGCACCGACTCCGAGCGCGACGGACCGCCGGTCACGCGGTCGGGCGGCCGCTCGTGCCCGGGCGGCAGCGCCACCACAACGCGATCGCAGACCGCGCCCAGCACCTCCACGCTCCACTCGAGCATCGGCCTGCCGGCCAGCTGCACGAGCGCCTTGGGCCGATCGGCGCCCAGTCGCTCGCCGCTGCCGCCGGCGGGCACCAGGCCCACCGTGAGCGGGCGGCGAGGGCCGTCCGGCGGGGTCAACGAGCTCCGGGCAAGGCCCGACCCCGCGTCCCGCCGGACAGCTCGCCGGTCTCTAGACCGTTGCTCCCGCGCCGTTGCGCGAGGTGTGCGCCTCCTCGATGAGGGAGTCGAGGTGCGACTCGGCGTCGTCCTCCTCCATCTCGAGGGCGTACATCAACTCGGACGCCAGGATCTTCTTGGCGCGCGTGTACATCTGCTTCTCGCCGGTGGAGAGGCCCTTCTCGGACTCCCGGATGGCGAGGTTGCGGACCACCTCGGCCAGCTCGAACACGTCGCCGGTCTTGATCTTCTCGCGGTTGTGCTTGAAGCGCCGGTTCCAGTTCTTGGGCATCTGGCTCACGTCGTCGCGGAGCACGGACAGCACCTTGGCCACCGCCTCCTCGCCGATGACCCGCCGCAGCCCGGCCATGCCCGCGTTCTCGCACGGGACCATGACCGTCATGTCGTTGTGCAGGATCTTGATCGTCAGGTACTCGCGCTTCTCGCCGAGCACCTCCTTCTGCTCCTTCTTACAGACCTTGCCCGCCCCGTGATGCGGATATACGACGTTGTCACCGATCTCGTAATCGATGTTGGGGATCTCACGGGTGATCTCGAGGTCCGTGATCTCTTGCTCCGTCGCGCTTTCGGTAATGACTTCCCTCCTAGTTAGCTGGCCCGGCAACTGGGCGCGGGCCCGTTCTCACGTTTGCAGATAGCGGTCCACGAGATTGATCTCCTGGAGCCGGCGAAGGCCCTCGCGGATGTCCTTCGCCCTCATGTCACCGACCCCCTCGACGCCCTCGAGCTCCCCGTCCCCTGCCGCCAGGATCTCGTCGAGGCCGCCGAACTCCGCCACGATGCCGTGCACCACCAGCCTGGGCAGGCGCGGAATGCGCCCCAGGATCCGGTGTCCGCGCGGCGCCACGGAGTGGTCGAGCGTGTTGAGCTTGCGGTCGTAGCCGAGCAGCTCGGCCAGCCGTCCGAAGTCGAGCAGGTCCTGGTGCGCCAGCCTGGCGAGCGAGTCGAGCACGTTCGCGAAGCTCTCCTCGCTGGGTTCGACCATGTAGTCGTGCACCAGCGCGGCCTTGTCGGCCGCCACGCCCACGATCGTCTCCTCCAGCTGCATCTCGATCAGGCGCCCCTCGGCGCCGAGCTCGACGATGTGGCGCTCGATCTCGACCGCCATGCGCGTGACCAGCTCGCCGCGCTGCAGGACGGTGAGCACGTCGTGGAGGGTCACGCCGCCCTCGAACTCAAGCGCCGTGAGCCGGGTGGAGACCTGGTCCAGGCGGCTGCGGTACTTGTCGAGCGTGGCGAGGGCCTGGTTGGCCTTGGCCAGGACCACCGGGATGTCCTCGAGGATGTACTTGGCTCCGTCGAGGTAGAGCGACACCACGCTGCGGCTCTGGGAGACGGCGATCACCAGGGCGTCGGTCTGCTTGGAGACGCGCTCCGCGGTGCGATGGCGGGTGCCGGTCTCCAGCGAGAGGATCGTGGGGTCCGGCATGAGCTGGACGTTGGCCCAGCCGATCTTCGTGGCGTTGGAAGACAGGATGATGGCGCCGTCCATCTTTGCGATCTGGAACAGCAGCGCCGGGGTGTAGTCCACCTCGAGCTTGAGCCCACCCGAGTAGAGAAATGACAGCTCCTCGCTGTCACCGATGCAGATCAGAGCGCCCGTTCGGGCCTGGACGATCGCGTCGACGCCCTCGCGGACGGCGGTGCCCGGAGCGATCATCTCCAGGGCCCTCACCAACCGGGGTTCCTGACGGGCCTCCAACTCTGCGACATCACCCCCGGTGTAGGCCATCCGGGTCGATTGTACGGCAACGGGCCTCTTTTCCGCTCTGCAGGGCGGAATCGGGCGGAATCGAGCGTATTCGTGCGCCAGCTGCCTCCAGTCGGCTCCTCTCAGGCGGCGAGGGCCGCAGGCGCGTCGCCCAGGGCGCCCGTGATCGCCGAGCGCAGGTCGGGCACTCCTTCGCCCGGGTGAATCACCCCGGCGAGCCCGAACTTGGCCGCCTCGGCCAGGCGGCGATCGGGGTGGGCGGCGTGGCGCACCTCCCCCGTGAGACCGAGCTCCCCGAAGGCCGCGAGCGGCCGGTCACCGCAACCGGCCGGTACCCCGCGGGCCGCCGAGGCAACCGCCAGCGCCACCGCCAGGTCGGCCCCGGGCTCATCGACACGCACCCCGCCGGCCACCGACACGAAGACGTCGCTGCCGCTCAGGGACACGCCCGCATGGCGGGCCAGGACGGCGAGCACCAGCGCGAGCCGGTTGCGGTCGACCCCGTTGGCCATCCGCCGGGGCGGGACCAGCTCCGTGGGCGCCACCAGCGCCTGGACCTCCACGAGCAGCGGCCGCGAGCCCTCCATGGCGCACAGCACCACCGAGCCTGGGGCCCGGGTGGCATCGGCGACGAACCGGGCGGAGGCGTCCTCGACCTCCACCAGGCCCTCGTCGCGCATCTCGAAGACGCCGGCCTCGTTGGTGGACCCGAAGCGGTTCTTCAGCGCCCGGAGGGTGCGGTAGGTGCGCTCGCGCTCGCCCTCGAAGGAGAGCACGCAGTCCACGAGGTGCTCGAGCACGCGCGGGCCCGCCAGAGCGCCCTCCTTGGTCACGTGCCCGACCAGGATCACCGCGGTGCCGCGCTGCTTGGCCACCCGCATCAGCCGCCCGGCCACCTCGCGCACCTGGCCCACCGACCCCGGTGCGCCCGTGAGCGCGCCGACGTGCATGACCTGAACGGAGTCCACCACGCAGACGGCGGGCCGCTCCGCCTCGATCGTCGCGACCACCGCCTCGAGGTCGGTGTCCGCCACGATCGGGACGTCCAGGGCTCCCGCGCCCAGCCGCTCCGCGCGCAGGCGCACCTGCGCCGCGGACTCCTCGCCCGACACGTACAGCACCTCGTGCCCCGCGGCTGCCAGGTTGCCCAGCGCACCGGCCGTGATGGTGGACTTGCCGATGCCGGGAGAGCCGCCCAGCAGCACCAGCGAGCCGGGCACCAGGCCGCCGCCGAGCACGCGGTCGAGCTCGCCGATTCCGGTCTGCAGCCGTGCCACGCGCGGAGCGCGCACGTCCCTGAGCGCCACGGGGGTGAGAGCCCGGCCGGACGGACGCGACCGAGCGGGGGTGCTGCGTGCCTCCTCCACCAGAGTGCTCCACTCCTCGCAGGCTGGACAGCGGCCGTGCCACTTGGCGGACTCGTGCCCGCAGGCGGAGCACACGAATGTCGAGGCCGAACGAGGCATCCACCCACGCTAAGGGCGCAGGTGGACGCCTCTCGCCCCCCGGTCCGCGCACGGGCCGTTGCAGTCCGTCCGCGCGCAGGCGTTGCATGGCCGCGATGGACCTGCTCGACCAGCCCGCGGCCGCCGCCGAGTACCTGGCGGTGGACACCGAGACCAACGGCCGCGGCGGCGATGACTGCGAACTCACCGAGGTCGGCACGGCGCTGGTGGGCGCCGGCGAGGTGCACGACACGTGGGAGTCGCTTGTGCGCGTGGAGCGCCCGCTGTCGCGCGGGATCGAGCGCTTCACCGGGATCACCCAGGGGATGGTCGACGGCGCGCCCGCGCCCGCGGACGTGCTGCCCGAGCTGGGGCGGCTGATGCGCGGGCGCGTCCTGGTGGCCCACAACGCCTCGTTCGACCAGCGGGTCCTGCGCCAGGCCTTCGAGCGCTGCGACCTGGAGTGGCCCGATCCGCCCGTGATCTGCACCGTGGCGCTGGCGCGCCGCTGTGCGCCCCTGGTGCGCCGGCGCGGGCTGGCCTCGCTCGCCGACGCGCTCGGAATCGAGGTCGAGGTGGCCCACCGCGCCCTGCCGGACGCCCTCACGTGCGCGCGGGTGCTGTGCGCGCTGTTCCCCAAGCTGTGCATGCTCTCGGCCACCGTCCGCGACGCCGTGGAGGCGCTCGGCCCGAACCGCAGCCGCAGGCAGGGCCCGCGCCGCGAGGTCCGGCGCCGCCCGCCGTCGGACCGGCCCGACCTCTCCCATCTTCCGGACGACCCCGGCGTGTACGTGTTCCGCGACGTGCGCGGGCGGCCCCTGTACGTGGGCAAGTCGGTGTCGCTGCGCACGCGGGCGCGGTCGCACTTCTGCGCGCCCGCGGGCTGGACGGAGAGGGCGGAGGTCGTGGACTACCGCCCCACGAGCTCCGAGCTGGGGGCCCTGGTGCTGGAGAACCGCCTGATTAAGCAGTGGCGCCCCCCGGGCAACAAGGCGCTGAAGCGAACCGACCGGTGGGCGTACGTGCGCTGCCGGCTGGACGTGGAGTACCCGGTGCTCGAGGCCTCCGCGCAGCCGGCAGCGGGCCGCGCGATCAACGTCGGGCCCGTGCGCGGGCGCAAGCTCGCGGCCGAGCTGGCCGACCACCTGACCTCGCTGTTTCGCCTGCGCCACTGCGGGCGCTCGCTGCGCCGGCGCGACTCACCCTCGATCTACGGCCAGATGGGCCGCTGCTGCTCTCCCTGCCTCGGCGACCTGGACCCCAACGCCTACCGCCGCCAGGTGGACCGGGCAATGGGCCTGTTCGAGGCTCCCGAGGGCGCAGCCGCGGCGCTGCTCGAGGAGATCGACGAGCGCATCGCCGCGGCTTCCCGAGAGCAACGCTACGAGGCGGCCGCCGCGCTGGTGCGCAGGCGGGATCGGCTCGCCGCCCTGCTGGATCGCCTCGACGGAGTGCTGCAGCGCCATCCAGGCCGAGCCGCGCCTGGTGCTGGCCCGCCACCCCACCAAGCCCGCCTTCGACGCGTTCTGGCTCGTGGCCGGCAGGGTCGTGGACTGGGGGCCGCTGGAGGGCGGCCCCGACGAGCTGGCCCGCCGGACAGAGGCCGTGCTGGCAGCCGCGCCCAAGCAGGCCGGGCGGGCAACCGCGGTGCCGGCCGAGGAGGTCGACGAGGTACGGATCGCCTCGGCCTGGATCGCCGAGCACAGCCCGCCCGACCTACCGGTCGGCGACGCGCCGTCGGCCGCGCGTCTGGAGCGCTTCGTCTCCGCCGCTGCGGCCTGAGCCTCAGCCCTCCTCCCGGACCGCCCGCTCGGCCGCCTGGAAGCCGATCTTCGAGTGCGTCTTGTCGCAGAACGGCTTGGTCTTCGACCCGCCGCAGCGACACAGCGCGATCACCTCGCCGTGCCCTCCCAGGTCGTACTCATTGCCGTCGGCGTCGATCAGCCGTACCGGACCTGTCACCCGATAGGGACCGTTCTCGCGGGCCTTGATCTCAACTTGGGTCATGCTCGCCTCCCCTTAGGGGTTGCATCGAAGGTGACCATTATGGATACTCCCGGCCGACCGGGCTTGCACGCGGGACAGGCAGGGAACGCCGACGCTGGGTGAGGGAGACACCCTTCGCGATGGAGCCATCATTCAGGCGGGGGGAGTAACTGGTGCGGCTTTGGTGGCTCGGATCCATCGGACGGGGCGGGCGGGCCCTGGGGCTTGCAAGCACGCTGCTGGCCGTGGGAGCAGCCGTCGCGGTCGCCGCCCCCGGCGATCTGGACACGAGCTTCGACGGAGACGGCCGGGTGACCATCGACTACGGCGGACTCAGCGACGAGGCAAACGACGTGCTCGTGCAGCCCGACGGGAAGATCGTCTCCGTCGGGGGTGGCAATGCGCAGAGCGACTTCGCTATCAGCAGGGTGAATCCGGACGGGTCCCCGGACACAGGCTTCGACGGCGACGGCACGATCGGCATCAACTTCGGCGGCCTCGACATCGCCAATGGCGTTGCGCGTCAGGCCGACGGCAAGATCGTGGCCGCCGGGTATACCTCGCAGTCGGACAGGGTCGCGGTCGTGCGACTGAACCCGGACGGCGGCCTGGATGCCAACTTCGGCCTCAACGGCCTGCAGACGATCGAGTATGGGGGCCAGGACGGCGCGGCCGACGTCCTCGTGCAGCCGGACGGAAAGATCATCCTCGCTGCACAGGGCGGCAACACTGCCCCCAACGCTCAGAACATTCACGTCACTCGCCTGGGCGTGAACGGGACCCCGGACCCGAGCTTCGGGATCGGCGGCACCACGGTGCTCGACTTCGGGGGCAGGGACCTGGCGGGCGCCGTGGCGCTTCAGGACGACGGCAAGGTCGTGGTGACAGGCACCACGAACGCCACCGGCGGCGGAGACATCGTGGTTGCCAGGCTCAACTCCAACGGCTCCCCCGACGGCAGCTTCGACGGCGAGGGCCGTAGGACGATCAACCTCAACGCCAGTGACTCCGGGGAGGCTGTGCTGGTGCAGCCCGACGGCAAGATCGTCGTGGCCGGCTATCGCGAGCCAGCTGGAGGCGTGGCACCCGTCGTGCGCCTGGAACCGGATGGCAGCTTCGACAGGAGCTTCGCCGGTGGCACCGCCCTCGTTCCCGGAATCTCTCGGATCTACGACTTGGCGCTGCTGGCCAACGGGAAGTTCGTGGTCGCGGGCTTCGGGCCGACAGACACCGGGGTCGCGCGCATCCAGCCCGGCGGCTCGCCCGATGACACGTTCGGCGGCGGCGACGGCAGCGTGACCGTGGGCGCTCCGGAAGGGGAGACCGCTGGTAACGCGGTCGCCATTCAAGCGAACGGGGCGATCGTGGTCGCGGGGTACGTCGACACGTTCCCCTCGCCACAGGAAGACAACGTCTTCCTGGCGCGCCTGGAAGGCGACCCGCTCGATACGGGCGGGGGCCCCGGCGGTGGCGGTACGGGCGACGGTGGGGCCGGCGGTGGCGGCCAGGGTGGTGGCGGCCCCGGCGGCGGACCGGGTGGCGGCGGTGGCGGGTTCACCGTGCCCAGGTGCGCGGGCAAGCGCGCGACGATCGTGGGCACTTCGCGTAAGGACCGCCTGCGGGGGACCCGCCGCGCCGATGTGATCGTTGCGCTGGGAGGCAACGACATCATCAAGGGCGGCCGCAGCAACGACCGCATCTGCGCCGGCACCGGCAACGACTCGATCGCCGGCGAATCCGGCAACGACCGCATCTACGGTCAGTCCGGCAAGGACAAAGCCAGCGGCGGCTCCGGGAACGACCGCATCGACGGCGGGTCGTCTGCCGACCGCATCAAGGGCCAATCCGGAAAGGACAGCCTCTCCGGCGGCACCGGCAACGACACCATCGACGGCGGCTCCTCCAAAGACCGCATCAACGGCAACAGCGGCAAGGACAAATGCGTCGGCGGGTCAGGCAAAGACCGCGCCAAATGCGAACGCAAACGCGGCATCTAACCGACACGGGAGAACACATTGAGCAAGCAGCATCGTGGACATAGGCCTCGAGCGCGAAAGGCACTCGCGCTCGCCGTCACAACGCTCGCGCTCGGGGCCGCAACGGCCCTCGCCGCCCCCGGCGATTTCGACACCAGCTTCGATGGCGACGGCCGCAGGACCATCGACCTCGGCGGCTCTGACTTTGCGGCGGACGTGCTGGTGCAGCCTGACGGCAAGATCGTGCTCACCGGCACGGGTCGCGCCAGCACCGACATCCTCGTCACCCGCCTGAACCCCGACGGCTCGCTGGACACCAGCTTCGACGGCGACGGCACGCGCGAATACCTGGTCGGAGGCCAGGACCGAGGCAGCGCCGCCGCCCTGCAGCCCGACGGGAAGATCGTCGTCGTAGGGAGGGGAACCATCGACAGTGGCGGCACCATGGCGGGAATCGCTATCCGGCTCAACCCCGACGGCTCGGACGACACCACCTTCGGCGACGAAGGCCTGCTGCTGCTCGACAACGGCTCCGAAGCGAGGGACGTGTTGGTGCAGCCCGACGGCAAGATCGTCGTAGCCGGCCAAGGGGGCGCCAACGATATCGTCGTCACGCGCCTGAACCCCGACGGGTCGCCCGACACGGGCTTCGACGGGGACGGCACGATCGGGTTCGACTTCGGCGGCGACGACTACCCCTCCGGCGTCGCGTTGCAGGCCAACGGCAGGCTCGTCGTCGCCGGCCACACGAGCGTGGGCAGGAACGTCGCCTTGGTGCGCCTGGACTCCAACGGGTCGCCGGACTCCAGCTTCGACGGCGACGGCAGGAAGACGATCGACTACGCCAGCGAGCGCGACGGCGCCTCTGAGGTGCTGGTGCAGCCAGACCAGAAGATCGTCGTCGCCGGCTCCGGCACCCTAGGCAGCAACTTCGTCGTCACGCGCCTGAACCCCGACGGGTCACCCGACACCGGCTTCGACGGCGACGGCACGATCGGGGTCGACTTCGGCGCCGACGACTTCGGCAATGCCGCAGCGCTGCAGGCAAACGGCAAGATCGTCGTCGCCGGCGACACGAGCGGCGCCGGAGACGACGTTGCGATCATGCGGCTTCAGCCCGGCGGCTCGCTCGACACTACCTTCAGCTCCGACGGCAAGCAGACGATCGACTTCCCCGGTGACGCCTACGGCTACGCGACGGCGCTGCAGGCAAACGGCAGGATCCTGGTAGCCGGCGAAGCCGCCGACAACATGCTGGTCGCGCGCCTGGAGGGCGACCCCGCCGACTCAGGCGGCGGTCCGGGCGGTGGCGGTCCGGGTGGCGGCCCCGGTGGCGGTCCGGGCGGCGGCCCGGGTGGTGGTGGCCGGTTCACTGTGCCCAGGTGTGCGGGCAAGCGCGCGACGATCGTGGGGACCTCGCGCAAGGACCGGTTGCGCGGCACCCGCCGCGCCGACGTGATCGTCTCCCTCGGCGGCAACGACGTGATCAAGGGCGGGCGTGGGAACGACCGCATCTGCGCCGGCACCGGCAACGACTCGATCGCCGGCGAGTCCGGCAACGACCGCATCTACGGCCAGTCCGGAAAGGACAAAGCCACGCGGCGGCTCCGGGAACGACCGCATCGACGGCGGCTCATCTGCCGACCGCATCAAGGGCCAATCCGGAAAGGACAGCCTCTCCGGCGGCTCCGGCAACGACGCCATCGACGGCGGCAGCTCCAAGGACCGCATCAACGGCAACAGCGGCAAAGACAAATGCGCCGGCGGATCGGGCAAGGACCGCGCCAAATGCGAACGCAAACGCGGCATCTGACCGGCCGACTCCGAAGCCTCAGGTACTGCTAGCGGTACTCGAGGCTTCGCCCGCTGCTGCGGCCGCCGGCCTGGGCCGCTACTTAGCGGGCTCGTCGCCGGCGTCGTCCACCGGCGGCGGTGCGTCGGGCACGTCCGGCAGCACGTCGGGATCCTCGGGCAGGCTCGGCGAGCCCTCGGGCTCGCCGTCGCCCGACGGCTCGTCGTCCGAGCCGGCGCCCTTGGCGCCCACGCCGACCGCCTCGCGCTTGCGCGCCGGCTTGGCGATCGTGATCTTGACCTCGTTCTCGTCGCCCTCGGGCGCTCGGTCGACCTCGACGGTGGAGCCCGGCTCCATGCTCTGGGCCAGCACCTCGTCGGCCAGCGGGTCCTCGATGTAGCGCTGGATCGCACGCCGCAGCGGGCGCGCGCCCATCGACGGGTCCCAGCCCTTCTCGACCAGCAGGTCGGCCGCGTCGTCGGAAAGGTTCAGCGACAGCTCCTGCTCCGCGAGCGACACGCGGATGCGCTTGAGCAGCAGGTCGACGATCTCCTTGATCTCGTTCTTCGCGAGCTTGTGGAAGACGATGACCTCGTCGATCCGGTTGAGGAACTCGGGCCGGAAGACCTTCTTGAGCTCGCTCATGATGCGCGTCTTCATGTCGTCGTACGAGACGCCCGTTTCGTCGCCCACGGTGAAGCCGATGCCCGTGTTCTTAGCGATCTCGGCCGCGCCGACGTTGGAGGTCATGATCACGATCGCGTTGCGGAAGTCGACGGTGCGGCCTTGGCTGTCGGTCAGGCGGCCGTCCTCGAGGATCTGCAGCAGGATGTTGAACACGTCCGGGTGCGCCTTCTCGATCTCGTCGAGCAACAGCACGCTGTAGGGCTTGCGCCGCACCGCCTCGGTCAGCTGGCCGCCCTCGTCGTAGCCGATGTAGCCGGGGGGCGAGCCGACCAGCCGTGACACGGAGTGCTTCTCCATGTACTCGGACATGTCGATGCGCACCATGGCCTCCTCGTCGCCGAAGAGGAACTCGGCAAGCGTGCGTCCGAGCTCGGTCTTGCCGACGCCCGAGGGGCCGAGGAAGATGAATGAGCCGGTCGGGCGCTTGGGGTCCTTGAGGCCCGCGCGTGAGCGGCGGATGGCCTTGGACACGGCCTCGATGGCGGCGTGCTGGCCGATCACGCGCTTGTGGAGCTCGTCCTCCATGCGCATGAGCTTCTGGGTCTCGGCCTCGGTGAGCTTGACGACCGGGATGCCCGTCCACATCGAGACGATGTCGGCGATCTCCTCCTCGCCGATCTCCGGGCGCTCGCCGGACTCGCCGGAACGCCACTGCTCCTCGAGGTCGCGCTTCTTGTTGGTCAGCTGGCGCTCCGAGTCGCGCAGGTTGGCCGCCTTCTCGAACTCCTGCGCCTCGATGGCCGCCTCCTTGTCGCGCCGCGTGGTCTCGATCTCCTCCTCGAGCTCGCGGTACACGGGCGGGGCGGTCATCGACTTGATGCGCGCGCGCGAAGCCGCCTCGTCGATCAGGTCGATCGCCTTGTCGGGCAGGAAGCGGTCAGAGATGTAGCGGTCGGCCAGCTCGGCCGCAGCGGCCAGCGCCTCGTCGGTGATGCCGACGTGGTGGTGGGCCTCGTAGCGGTCGCGCAGGCCCTTGAGGATCTGAACCGTCTCCTCCTTGCTGGGCTGGTCCACGCGGATCTGCTGGAAGCGCCGCTCGAGCGCGGAGTCGCGCTCCAGGTACTTGCGGTACTCGTCGAGCGTGGTGGCGCCAATGGTCTGGAGCTCGCCGCGCGCGAGCGCGGGCTTGAGGATGCTCGCGGCGTCGATGGCGCCCTCGGCAGCGCCGGCACCGACGAGATTGTGCAGCTCGTCGATGAACAGGATGATGTCGCCGCGCTGCATGATCTCCTTCATGACCTTCTTCAGGCGCTCCTCGAACTCGCCCCGGTACTTTGAGCCGGCCACGAGGGCCGCGAGGTCGAGGGTGTAGATCTGCTTGTTCTTGAGCAGCTCGGGGACCTCGCCGCTGGTGATGCGCTGTGCCAGGCCCTCGACCACGGCGGTCTTGCCCACGCCGGGCTCGCCGATCAGGACGGGGTTGTTCTTCTGGCGGCGGGAGAGGATCTGCATGATCCGCTCGACCTCGGTCTCGCGCCCAACGACGGGGTCGAGCTTGCCCTCCGAAGCGAGCTTGGTGAGGTTGCGCCCGAACTGGTCGAGCAGCTTGGAGCTCTTCTTGCCCTCGCCCTGAGCCGCGCCCTGGCCGGCCGAGCGCTGGCGCCCGCCGGGACCGGAGAGCATGCGGATGACCTCGTTGCGGATCTTCTCCGAGTCGGCGTCGAAGTCGAGCAGGATGCGGGCGGCCACGCCCTCGTTCTCGCGCACCAGCCCGAGCAGGATGTGCTCGGTGCCGATGTAGTTGTGGCCGAGGGACAGCGCCTCGCGCAGCGCCAGCTCGAGCACCTTCTTCGCGCGCGGCGTGAACGGGATCTGACCCGAGGTGACCTCCTCGCCCGACCCGACGATCCGGACGACCTGCGCGCGCACGCGCTCGACCGTGATGTCGAGCGACTCGAGGACGCGGGCCGCCAAGCCCTCCTCCTCGCGCAGCAGGCCGAGAAGGATGTGCTCGGTCCCGATGTAGTTGTGCTTCAGGATCCGGGCTTCCTCTTGGGCCAGGACAACCACCTGGCGGGCCCGTTCTGTGAAGCGCTCGAACATCCCTGGGTCCTTCTCTGTCGGGGTCTTGCGGGGTCGGAGACTGGTCCGGCGTCTCCTTCCCAATGTACTCGGCATCTAGGGCTTCGGGATGAAGTCCGGATCTCTTCTCGCGACCCGCATCAGTCTAACAACGCCCCTCGGTCGCCCCGCGCGGCTCAGGACAGCCTGAAAAGCCGCTGCGAGCGGGATCGGAAAGGGCCTGGCGGGCGCTCAGCGGTCGCGCATGGCAGGGAAGAGCACGACCTCGCGGATTGACGTGCGTCCGGACAGGAGCATCACGAGCCTGTCGATGCCCACGCCGATGCCGCCGGTCGGCGGCATCCCATGCTCCAGCGCGCGCACGTAGTCCTCGTCGTAGGGCTGGGTCTCGTCGTCGCCCGCGGCCGTCTGGCGGGCCTGATCCTCGAATCGCGCACGCTGATCGTCCGGGTCGTTGAGCTCGGTGAAGGCGTTGGCGAACTCCATGCCGCCGGCGAAGCATTCGAAGCGCTCGACCAGACCCGGCTCGCTGCGGTGGGCCTTGGCGAACGGCGACAGCTCCACCGGGTAGTCGAGCACGAAGGTCGGCGCCATCAGCTCCGGCTCCACGTGCTTGGAGAGCAGGTCGTCGACCAGCTTGGGCCAGCCGGCGTCCGGGTCCAGGGCGACGTCCTTGTCGCGCGCGGCGGCCAGCAGCGCCTCGCGGTCGCGCGCGCCCAGCACGTCGATGCCGGTGCGCTCGAGGATCGCGTCCCGCAGGGTCACCCGGCGCCACGGCGGCGAGAAGTCGATCTCCCCGGCGTAGCCGATCTCGGCCGCGACGAACGACACGAGCTGCTCGAGCTCGGCGGCGATCGTGCCGTAGTCCGCGTAGGCCTCGTACCACTCGAGCATCGTGAACTCGGGGTTGTGCTTGTGCGAGACGCCCTCGTTGCGGAAGTCCTTGCCCAGCTCGTAGACGCGCTCCAGCCCGCCGACGATCAGACGCTTGAGGTAGAGCTCGGTGGCGATCCGCAGGTAGAGGTCGCGGTCGAGCTCGTTGTGGTGGGTGGTGAAGGGCCGCGCAAGGGCTCCGCCGTAGAGCGGCTGCAGCACCGGCGTCTCGACCTCCAGGAAGCCGCGCTCGTCGAGCCAGCGGCGCACCGCCGCCACCACCTTCGAGCGCAGGATGAACAGCTCGCGCGCCTCCTCGTTGGCCATCAGGTCGAGCTCGCGGCGGCGGTAGCGGGTCTCGGTGTCCTCCAGGCCGTGGAACTTCTCCGGCGGCGCCAGCAGTGACTTGGCCAGCAGCGCCCAGTCGGTGGCCCGCAGCGTGAGCTCCCCGCGGCGAGACTTGAAGGCCGTCCCGTCGACGCCGATCACGTCGCCCAGGTCGAGCGACAGCAGCCGGTCGAAGGACTCGTCGCCAAGCACGTCCCGGCGCGCCTGGACCTGGATCCGCCCCGAGCGGTCGACCACGTCGAGGAACGCCGCCCCGCCGTGGCCGCGGCGCGCCGCCAGCCTGCCGGCCACGCGGTACGCCGCGTCGGTCTCCTCCCCCGCGTCGAGCGTCGTCGTGGCCGGCGTGCACGTCGGCGGCCGGCCGAACGCCCGCGTAGGTGTGCGGGAACGGGTCGACTCCGTCTGCGCGCAGGCGCTCGAGCTTCTCCCGCCGGTCGTCGGTCATCGCCGCGAACCCTATGCCGCCAAGCCGGGACGGGACGGGAAGGCTTAGGCCGCTTCGATCTTGGTGATCTTGAGCTTGCGCGCGGGGCCGCGCGGCACCGGCACGGAGACGATCTCGCCGCGCTTGTGGCCGATCAGGGCCTTGCCCACCGGCGACTCGTTGGAGAGCTTCTGCTCGGAGGGGTTGGCCTCGGCGGAGCCCACGATCCGGAACTTGGTGGACTTGTCGGTCTTCTGGTCCTTCACGTGGACGGTCACGCCCACGGTGACCGACTCGGTGTCCACGTCCTTAGCGTCGATCAGCCGCGCGTTGCGCAGCTTGTCCTCGAGGTCGGCGATCTGCTTCTCGAGCATGGCCTGCTCGTTCTTGGCGTCGTCGTACTCCGAGTTCTCGGAGATGTCGCCGAACTCGCGCGCCTCCTTGATGCGCGCGGCCACCTCGCGCCGGCGTCGCACCGACAGGTGCTCGATCTTGGCCTTGAGCTCTTCGAGCCCCTCGGGTGTGAGAAGTGTCTCTCGTGGCATAGAAAACCCCCCGTGACTGCCCGGAGGGACGCGGCAGTGTAGCAACCCGTCCGCGCCGCCCGAGCCCGTTTTGGGACCCGCCGCGCGGACGCGGAGCCTCAGGCGACCGCGGCCTCGGGCAGGCCTCGAGCTCGGCGAGCAGCCGCCGCGCAGCGGCGGTGGTGGGAGCCGTGGACAGCTCGTGGCCGGCCGCCTTCGTGAGCTCCAGGCGCTCCACGTACCAGGGGTAGAACTTGCGCAGGTAGCGGCCCGCGCGCTCGCTCGCCCAGGTGCTCCTCGCAGCGGTCGACCACCCACCGCAGCTCGTCGATGACCTCCTGGCGCGACGGCTCGCCCTCGCGCAGGCCCAGCAGGCGCTCGAACCGCCACGGGTTGCCCAGCGAGCCGCGGGCCAGCATCACCGCCTCGGCACCGCTGCGCTCGAGGGCCTCGGCGGGCTTGTCGTCCGAGAGCAGGCCACCGGAGACGATGACCGGCACGTCCACCGACGTCGACCACCTCCGCGGCGAGCGCGTAGTCGGGCCGCCCCTTGTGCTGCTGCGAGGCGTGGCGGGGGTGGAAGGAGATGCCCGGCCACGCCCGCCTCGTCCACGAGCCGGCGCGCCAGCTCGACCCCCGCGCGGTCGCCGGGCCGCTGTCCGGGGCGGAGCTTGACCGTGACGGGCAGGCCGCTGCCCTCGCGCCGCCGCCCTCGCGATCGCGACCGCCTTGTCGGGGTCGTCGAGCAGGGCGGCGCCCGGCGCCCGTCTTGCACACCTTGCGCACCGGGCAGCCCATGTTCAGGTCGATCACGTCGGCGCCCGCGCTCGGCCACGATCTCCGCGGCCTCGCGCATGACGTCGGCGTCGTGGCCGAAGAGCTGCATCGAGACCGGGTGCTCGTCGGGATGGATGCGCAGGAACTCGCGGATGGTGCGCTCGTTGCCGTGCTTGAGGCCGAAGGACGAGACCATCTCGGACACCACCAGACCCGCCCCGTGGCGGCGCGCCTGCAGGCGCACGAACCAGTTGCCGATGCCGGCCAGCGGCGCCAGCACCAATCGGTTCGGCAGCTCGTGGCCGGCCAAGCGCCAGCTGTCGGTCAGGGCGCGCATCAGGAGCCGCCGCCCCCGCAGCCGCCGCCTCCGCCGCAGCTCGAGCCGCCGCCGTCGGAGCCGCCGCCCGCCGTCGGAGCCGCCGCCGAACCAGCCGCCCCCGCCGCCCGAGCCGCCCGGAGTCGACCTCGCCGCCGCCGAAGCCGGCGCCGCCGCAGGCCGCGGCCGAGCCACCGGAGTTGCTCGCTGCCTCGTCGTTCCTCTCGGCCTTCGACGGCAGCCACGCCGGCGCCCGTGGCGGCCGGCCAGATCAGCGGGTCGTAGCGTCGACCGGCCCTCGTACTCGCGCCGGCGGTCGATAGCGCGCCGGTACGCCGCGGGGTCGGGGGCGCCGGGCTGGTGATGGATCGTGCGCCCGAAGCGCTCGCGGCAGTAGGACTCGTAGTCGCGCGTGTGGAGGAGGAAGGCGTGCCAGGCCTTGTCCACGTCCTGCGACGGCGAGAGCACCTCGTCCGAGGCGGCGCACAGGTCGAGGAACATGAGCATCTCGTCGAACCAGGCGCGGGCGGTGTCGCGATCGACCCCCTCCTCGCGCTCGATGCGCCCGATCACGGCCTCGTTCGAGTACGACGGGGGCGTGGACGGGGCCCCGCGCGCCGAGCCGAACATTCGCGCCATCAGTCCCATGCGCACATTGTGGCGGCACGCGCCCAGTGACGCCTCGGCGTGACCGCTACGCCGGTTGCGCTCCCAGATGATCCGCAGGCCCTTGAGCGTGAGCAGCTCGTCGATCTCGTCGATCTGCTCGCAGTGGGGCACGATCGTGCCGGCGAAGCCGCCGGTGGCGATGGCCGTCGCCTCCTCGCCGAGCTCCTCGCGCAGGCGCGCCACCAGGCCGTCGACCTGGCCGGCGTAGCCGAAGACCACGCCCGACTGGATCGCCTCGATGGTCCCGCGGCCGATGGCGGCACGCGGGGAGCGCCAGCCGCACCTTCGGGCAGGGCGGCGGCGCGCTGGCTGAGGGCCTCGAGTGAGATCTCGACCCCGGGCGAGATCACGCCGCCGAGGTACTCGCCCTCGGAGGAGACGACGTCGTAGTTGAGCGCGGTGCCGAAGTCGACCGCGATGCACGCGCCCGCCGACGCGCTCGTACGCGGCGATCGCGTTGACCAGCCGGTCGGCGCCCAGCTCGCGCGGGTTGTCGATCCGGATGGGCATGCCGGTCTTCATGGCCGGACCCACCAGCGCGCCGCGGCCGTCCAGATAGCGCAGCCGCACCTGGTCGTACTCCTGCGCGAGCGCCGGCACCACGCAGGACACCATCGTCGCGTCCACGTCGCTGAGCGCGCAGGTCGCGCAGCCGCAGCAGCGCGTTCAGCACCAGCGCCAGCTCGTCCGCGGTGGCCGTGCGGGCGGTGTGGATGCGCCAGTTCTCGACCAGGTCGTCGTCGCGGAACAGCCCGACGTGGGTCTGGGTGTTGCCGACGTCGACCGCGAGCAGCATCGGTGCGATTATCGCCGCTTATGGCGGGCGTCAGGGATTCGACTGGCCCCGCGCCGCCGTGACCGGCAGACTCGCGCGGCCATGATCCGCCTCTACCGAGCGCCCTTCTCCACCAACTGCGAGCGAGTGCTGCTTGCCCTGGCCGAGAAGGGGCTGGAGGCCGAGCCCGTCTGGATCGACTACGCCGACCGCTCGCCGGTGGTCGAGGCTGAGCGGCCAGGAGCTGGTGCCGGTGCTCGAGGAGGACGGCACGGTGGTGGCGGACTCGCTGGCGATCCTGCGCCACCTCGAGCAGCGCCACCCCGACCCGCCGCTGTTCCCGACCGACCGGCGCACGGCGGGCCGAGCTCGACGTGTTCCTCGACTGGTTCGACCGCGTCTGGAAGCTCGCCCCGAACGCGATCGAGGCCGACCCGTCGGCAGCGCGCCGGAGCATGCGGCCGAGATGGCGGCGCACCTGGACCTGTTCGAGTGGCTGCTCGACGGCCGCGACTTCCTGCTGGGCGGCTTCTCGGCCGCCGACTGCGCCGCCTACCCGTTCCTCAAGTACGCCGCCGGCCGCGATCCCGCGGACGACGAGGCCTTCCACGTGATCCTCGACGAGCACCAGTCGGTGGAGGGCCGCCCGCGGCTGGCGGCCTGGATCGACCGCATCGCTAGTAGATGGAACAACCATCTCAGCCGCTGAGACCCAGGCGCTCCGCGCGCTGCACCGCCTCGGCGCGATTGCGCACGCCGAGCTTGCGGTAGACGGCGCTCGTGTGCTCCTTGACGGTGTGGGTGGACAGGTGCAGCCGCTGCGGCGATCTCCGGGTTGGTGGCGCCGGAGGCCAGCAGGCGAAGCACCTCGCGCTCGCGCGGGGAGAGCGGCGACGCCGGCTCCTCGGGGCTGGGCGCGAACACCGTGCGCCCGCTGCCCACAGCCTGCACCGCGGCCGCCACGGCGTCGGCGCTCCAGTCCTTGGAGACGAACCCCGACGCGCCCGCAGCCTTCGCCGCCTGGGGCGAGATCCAGCCGGCGCCGGAGATCAGCAGCACCCGCGTGGAGGGCGACTCGCGCCGCAGCGACTCGCACAGCTCCGCGCCCGAGCGGTCGCCGAGGAACAGGTCCACCAGCGCCACGTGGGGCTCGTAGCGGCGCGCGAGCGCGCGCGCCTCCTCCGGGTCGCGGGCGGTGAGGCAGCGCTCCACCCACGGCTGCTCGGTGAGCAGCAGGCGGAACCCCCAGTGCACCACGTCGTGGTCGTCCACCACCAGCACCCGCAGGCGACCCGCGCCCGCTCACGGCTGCGGCACCACCAGCCGAACGCGCCACTCGCCGGCCTCCCCGGGTCCGAACTCCAGCACCCCGCCGCGCTGGAGCGCGTCCAGCGCCGCCAGCTTGAGGCCCATGCCGGCGCCCGGGCCGCGCGGCGCCGACTGCGCGCCGTCGTTTCGCACCTCGAGCGTGAAGGCCCCGTCGGCGGCCGCCACGACCACGCTCACGTGCTCCGGGCGGGCGTGCTTGTGGGCGTTTCGCAGCGCCTCGGCCAGCACCGACTGGGCCAGCGACTCCACCTGGGCGGGCACCTCGGTGCCGGCGTCCCAGGTGATCTCGAGCTCCGACTCGTAGTGGGCGGCCAGCCGCTCGAGCTCCTCGCGAAGGGTCGCGCCGGTGTCCGCCGCCGAGCCCGAGATGGGCCTGGCCAGCGCGCTGCGCAGGTCCGAGACCGCGGCCTGGATCTCCTCCGCGGCGCGGCGGCGCTCGCGACTCGTCGAGCTCGCGCTCGGCCCCCAGAACCAGGGACACGCCGAACAGGCGCTGCATCACGCGCTCATGCACCTCCCGGGCGAGCCCGATGCGCTCGTCCAGGCGCCGGGCGCGCTCGCCCTCGCTGGTGGCGATCCGCGCGCTGGCCGCCAGGGCGGCGGTCTTGCCGAGCGTCCACATGGTGTCGCGCTCGGCGCGGGTGAGGTCGAAGCGCCCGCCGCCGCGGTCGGCGAACACGACTCCCAGCCACCGCCCTCCCGCCGCCACCGGGATGCAGGTGAGGGTGGCGATCCCGCCGAGGCCGGCGTAGCGGGCCGGGACCTCGCCGGCCAGCGAGTGCACGAGCTCGACCCGGTCCTCGGCCAGGGCGCGCTGGGCGATCGGCGTCTCCTCGAGCGTCCCGTACACGTCCGTGAGCAGGCCGGGCTCGACCCCATGGCTGCCGACCGGCAGCACCAGCTTGCGCACGTCGTCGTAGAGGAGCAGCCCGGCCCGCTCCATCGAGGTCAGCCGGCAGACGGCCTCGCAGAGGCGGTCGTAGAAGGCGCCGCGCGCCGCTCCGTCGCCGTCGATGCCCGACAGCAGCTCGACGACCACGTCGAGCTGCTCCATTCGCTGCCTGGGGCGAGCGGCGCTCACCCTCCGAGGTCTACCCGACGCGGCGCGGGCGCGTCAGGATCGCTGCGCCTCGAGCGAGAGGCGCAGGGCCTGCTCGCCGGTGAGCGAGACCGTGCGCACGTGCCCGCAGCGCTCACAGCGGCACTCCACCTCGGTGTCCCACACGCCGCCGCGCAGGGACCAGCCCACCTCGCCCGACAGGCACACGCTGCAGGCCAGCGATGCCTCGACGAGACACGGCACGTCGTCGCCCCTGAAGGTGGCTGTCTCGGTGAAGGCCATGCCCACACCTTCGCGCAGGCCCGCCCGACCTCCTACGCCTCGACGGCTCAGAACCCCCCGATCGGGGGGAGTCGCTGAACGCGCTGTTCACGCACCGCGTCCAACAGCGAGGCCAGGCGGGTCCCATCGGGCAGCGTCAGGTCGGGGTCCAGCTCCAGCAGCGGCTCCAGCACGAAGCGGCGAGCCGCGACCTCGGGATGGGGCAGCGTCAGCCGTTCGCTGCGCAGCTCGCGATCGCCGAGCAGCAGCAGATCCACGTCGATCGGCCGCGGCCCGTGCCGCGGCCCGCCGGGCCGGCGCCCCAGCTCGCGCTCGACCAGCTTGCACACGTCCAGCAGCGGCTCGGGCTCGAGGTCGGTCTCCACCGCCACGCAGGCGTTCAGGAAGTCGGGCTGGTCGCGTGACCTCGCCCTGGGGCGCGGTCTCGTACGCCGACGAGGAGGCCACCACCGCCGACCCCGTGCGCGTCGAGCCGCTCGCGCGCGGCGCGCAGCGCGGCCAGCCGGTCGCCCTGATTGGAGCCGAGGCCGAGGTAGCCCCTCATCGGTCAGGCCGCGAGGGTCAGCGCTCGCGCCAGACCTCGACCGCCACCTCGTCGACCGGGAGCGGCATGGGCGGCTCGGGCTTGGCGGCCCGCACCCGCACCGAGTCGGCGCCGTAGCGTTCCATCAGGCGGTCGGCGATCGCCGCGCACAGGCGCTCGAGCGTGCGATAGGAGCGCTCCTGGGCGGCCAGCGCCACCTGCTCGCAGGCGGCGGCGTAGTCGACGGTGTCCTCGACGCGGTCGGTGACCAGGGCGTCGCAGTCGGCGAGCTCGAAGGTCACGTCCAGCACCAGCCGCTGGCCCAGCTCGCGCTCGGCCTCGGTGACCCCGTGGCGGGTGTACAGCGACAGGCCGCTGATCTCGACCGTGACCGCCGCACCGTCGCCGCCTCCGAGCGCGTCGTCGGAGTCCAGCCCTTCGCCCGGGTCCCTTCCCTCCATCAGGTCAGCCTCTCCTCCGCCGAGCGCGCGACCGTAGCAGCGGCCACCGTCAGCGCGTCCGCAACCGACCCGGCGTCGTGCACGCGGAAGACGCGCGCGCCGCGCTCCAGCGCGATCACGTTGGTCGCGATCGTGCCCGGCCAGGCGCTCGCCCTCCGGCCGGCCGCCGGCCAGCTTGCCGATGAAGCTCTTGCGCGACGTGCCGACCACCACCGGCCGGCCGATCGCCACCAGCTCGTCGAGCCGGTCGAGCAGCTCCAGGTTGTGGTCCACCGTCTTGCCGAAGCCGAATCCGGGGTCGAGCCAGATCGAGTCCTCCGGCACCCCCTCGCCGACCGCGAAGGCCAGCCGCTCCTCCAGGAAGGCCTTCACGTCGGACACCACGTCGTCGTAGCGCGGCTCCTCCTGCATCGTGCGCGGCTCGCCCTGCATGTGCATGAGGCAGCAGCCGGCGCCGCGGTCGGCCACGAGACCTGCCATCGCGGGCTCGAACCGGAACGCCGACACGTCATTCACGATCCCCGCGCCGGCCTCCAGAGCCGCCTCGGCCACCGCCAGCTTGGTGGTGTCGATCGAGATCTCCCAATCGGTGTTCTCGGCCGCGAGCCCCTCCACCACGGGTATCACCCGCGCCAGCTCCTCCTCCTCGGACACCGGGTCGGCGCCCGGCCGCGTGGACTCGCCACCGACGTCGAGCACCCCCGCGCCCTCGCCGGCGAGCCGGATCCCGTGAGCGACCGCCGAATCCGGATCGAGGAACAGCCCGCCGTCCGAGAACGAGTCGGGCGTCACGTTCACTATTCCCATCAGGGTGAAACGGGGCATCAGGTACCAGCCAGTGCTTAGTGCTTAGTGCTTACGGGTCGTCGGTCGTTGGTCGTCAGTCGTCGGCGTATCACCCGCGGGTGGCGACGGTGGGCCTTCTCGAAGCGGACGCGGAGCGCGAGCGAGCCGCCCGAGAGGCGGTAGCCGGAAGGGCGGCGTGTCGAGCCGGAGCGTCCGGTTCGACGAAGGCCACCGGAGACAGGACCCGCGGCCTGCAACGCCCGGGGCTACGGCAGGTCGGGCTTCTCGGGCGCCTCGAGGCCGCGCATGTCCGCGGTGCCTCCGGCCAGTCCCGGCCGCGGCAGCGGCGATGGCTTGCGCTCCGGCTTGCGCGCCGGCGCCTCCGGCTCGGCCGGCGGGGTGCCCTGGGGCAGCACCGGCTCGTCGGGCCCGAAGACCTCCTCCTCGGGCTTGCCGTCCAGCAGCTGGATGAACTCCTCGCGCTCGATCGTCTCGCGCCGGAGCAGGATCTCGGAGGTGGTGTCGAGGTCGCCCATGTGCTGCGACAGCACGTCGCGGGCGGCCTGGTGGGCCTCCTCGACCACGCGCCGGATCTCGTCGTCGATCTCGCGCGCCACGTCGTCGGAGTAGTCGGGCTCGCTGGAGAACTCGCGCCCAAGGAACGGCTGCCCGTGGTCGTGGCCGAACACGCGCGGGCCGAGCTTCTCCGACATGCCGAAGCGCATGACCATCTGCTTGGCGGTGGCCGTGACCTTCTCGATGTCGTTCGACGCGCCGGTGGTGACCTCGCCGAACTTGAGCTCCTCCGCGGCGCGGCCGCCGAGCGTCATGGCCATGGTGTCCTGCAGCTCCGCGCGCGTGGTCAGGAACTTGTCCTCGGTGGGCAGCGAGATCGTGTAGCCCAGCGCCTGCCCGCGCGAGATCACGGAGATCTTGTGCACGGGGTCGGTGTTCTCGAGGAAGTGGGCGACGATCGCGTGCCCCATCTCGTGGAAGGCCGTGATGCGGCGCTCCTTCTCGCTCATCACGCGCGTCTTCTTCTCGGGGCCGGCGATCACGCGCATGATCCCCTCCTCGAGCTGGAGGTGGTCGATCTCGCGCTTGCCCTGGCGGGCGGCCAGCAGCGCGGCCTCGTTCACCAGGTTCTGGAGGTCGGCGCCCGTGAAGCCCGGGGTCTGGGCCGCCAGGTTGTCCAGGTCGATCTCCTTGGCCAGCGGCTTGCCGCGCGTGTGGACCTCGAGGATCTTGGCGCGGCCCTTGCGGTCGGGGCGGTCGACCACGATCTGGCGGTCGAAGCGGCCGGGGCGCAGCAGCGCGGGGTCGAGGATGTCGGGCCGGTTGGTGGCCGCGATGAGGATGATGTTGTCGGTCATCGTGAAGCCGTCCATCTCGACCAGCAGCTGGTTGAGCGTCTGCTCGCGCTCGTCGTGGCCGCCGCCCAGACCGGCGCCGCGGTGGCGCCCGACGGCGTCGATCTCGTCCATGAAGATGATGCAGGGGCTGTTCTGCTTGGCCTGCTCGAAGAGGTCACGCACGCGCGAGGCGCCCACGCCCACGAACATCTCCACGAAGTCCGAGCCGGAGATCGAGAAGAAGGGCACGCCGGCCTCGCCGGCGACGGCGCGCGCCAGCAGCGTCTTGCCGGTGCCCGGCGGGCCGTAGAGCAGCACGCCCTTCGGGATCCGCGCGCCCAGGGCCTGGAACTTCTTGGGGTTCTCGAGGAACTCCTTGATCTCGTGCAGCTCCTCGACCGCCTCGTCCACGCCGGCCACGTCGCGGAAGGTGATCTTGGGCGCGTCCACCGCCATGCGCTTGGCGCGCGACTTGCCGAAGGACATGACCTTCGACCCGCCGCCCTGCATCTGATTGATGATGAACAGCCAGAACAGCAGGAAGATCACGAACGGCAGGATGTAGGTGAGCGCGGTGATCCAGCCGCTGCCCGACTTGGCCTTCACGTCGATCGGCACGTTCTCCGCGCGCAGCGTGTTGACCAGGTTCTGCTCGGTGTTGTCCGGGTAGGCGGTCTGGTACTTGCGCTTCTCCGCGCCGGAGCCGGGCTTGAGCTCGACGTCGATCCTGTTGTTCTTGGTGTTCAGCGGACGTCCTTGACCTGGCCGCGGTCGACCTGGGTCAGGAACTCGCTGTAGTTGGGGTCCGGCTTGCCGTCGTTGGGGCTGATCAGCTTCTGCGCGAAGAACGCCAGCACGACGACGATCAGGATCGGGAACGCCGCGCTCTTGAAGAATCTGCTCATGGGGAGAAAAAAGGGCCGGAAGCCCGGTGAAACGACAGCCTAGCAAGGGTGTAGCGCCGCTCCGGACGCCTGTCTGAGCCCGCCCAGCCCGGTTTCAGACGGCTTCGTCGGCCAGCACCGCGACGTAGGGAAGGTTGCGGTAGCGCTCCTCGAGGTCGAGCCCGTAGCCGATCGCGAAGCGGTTGGGGATCTCGAAGCCCACGTAGCGGATCGGCAGGTCCACCTTGCGCCGGTCCGGGCTTGGTGAGCAGCGCGCACACCTCGAGCGAGAGCGGCTCGCGCGCCTTGAGCGTGCGCAGCAGGTAGGACAGCGTGAGCCCGGAGTCCACGATGTCCTCCACGATCAGCACGTCGCGGCCCTCGATCGATGCGTCCAGGTCCTTGAGGATCCTGCACCACGCCGCTCGAGCTCGGTGGACGACCCGTAGGACGCGACGGCCATGAAGTCGACCTCCACCTCGCACGGTCAGGCGGCGCATCAGGTCGGAGAGGAAGAACATGGCCCCCTTCAGGACCCCGACCAGCAGCAGGCTGCGGCCCTCGTACTCGGCGGAGATCTGCTCGCCGAGCTCCTCCACGCGGTGCGCCAGGTCGTCCTGCTGGACGAGGATCTCGCCGATCGCGGGGTCGGTCACGCGCGCGGGAGTCTACGGGCGGAGAGACCGACGGCATCTCGCCTCGCCGGGGCCCGCGGCGAAGCGCTCGTCGAGGGCCACGCCGGCCACCCAGACGATCTGCCCGCCCGACTCGACCACCGGCAGGGAGCGGCGCAGCTCGCGCGGCACCTTGCGGTCGGTGAACAGGTCCTGGAGCGACTTGCCGCCGCCGAGGCCGACCGGCCGCATGCGGTCGCCGTCGCGCCAGGTGCGCACCACCAGCCCTTCTCCGAGCGCGCCGCGGCCACGCTGACCTCGCCCGGCGGCCGGCCCCGCCTCGACCTCCCAGTCGCCGAGCCGCGCGACGCCCGGCAGCGGGCAGCGCGACGGGCTCGGGCGCCGGCGCCTCCTCCCCGAGGCGGAAGCGCAGCGTGCCGTACTCGACCACCGCCCGCAGGCCGCCGCCGAGGTCGAGCGCGGTGGTGCCGCCGCGGCCTCGCCCAGCCCCAGCACGGCGTCGGCCTCCGCGCGCGACAGGGAGCGCGGCGCCCCGGCCGCGTCCTCCGCCAGCTCGCGCAGCGCCAGCCGCGCGAGCGCCGGCGGCAGCGCGCGCAGCCCCTCGAGCGCCACCGCGGGCCCGCCGCCGAGCTCGGCCAGCGCCTCCGTCGGTGGCGCCGTCGAGCACCTCGGCCTCGTCGCGCAGCAGCCGCGCCGTCTCCGCGATGGTGCGCTCGGCGGCCGGCGAGAGCGCGCGCAGCGCCGGCAGCACGCTCTGCGCGCACGCGCGCGCGCGCGAAGCGCGGGTCGGCGTTCGACTCGTCCTCGCGCCAGGTCGAGGCCGCGCGCGCGGCAGTGCGCGCGCGTCTCCTCGCGGGTGGCCTCGAGCAGCGGCCGCACCAGGCGCCCGCGCCGCGGCGTCCATGCCCAGCAGCGCCCGGCGCCCGGGCGAGACCGCCAGCCGGTAGAGCACGGTCTCGGCCTGGTCGGACGCGGTGTGGGCGGCGGCGTAGTCGCCCGCGGCGTGCCGCTCGGCCAGCCGGTAGCGCGCGTCGCGCGCCGCGGCCTGCAGGTTGCCCGTCGCGGGCAGCCGCGCGCGCTCGACCGCCAGGGCCACGCCGAGGCGCGCGCACAGCTCGCGGCAGTGCGCCTCGTCGTCGCCGGCGCGCGGCGCGCAGGCCGTAGTTCACGTGCAGGGCGCTCACGCGCGCGCCGAGCCGCACGCGCCACGTCGAGCAGGCACACCGAGTCCGCGCCGCCGGAGAGCAGCACCAGCAGCGGCGCCCCGGCCGTGACCAGCCCGCTGGCGCGGCGGCGTCGCAGCGCGGCGGCTCGGCACGCTACCTGCCGGGCATGGTGGCCCGGCAGAGCTGGCGCGGCTCGTCGAAGCCCTTGAGCTTGACCTGGCCCACTCCCTCGAACACCAGGTGCTCGCTCTCGGCCACGCGCTCGACGACCGCGTCGGTGACCACCACCTCGCCTCCGCGCGCGCGCGCGACCACGCGCGAGGCCAGGTTCACCTCGCGGCCGAAGTAGTCGCCGTCGCGGTAGAGCGTCACGCCGTAGTGGATGCCGATGCGCGGCTCGGGGCGCTCCCCGAAGAGGTGCTGGAAGCCGACGGCCCAGTCGGTGAGCGCCTGCACGTCCTGGCCGACGATCATCACCTCGTCGCCGATCGTCTTGATCACCCGCGCGTCGTCGGGCAGCGTGTCGGTCACGGCCTCGACGAACCGCTCGACGAACGACAGCGCCTCCTCCTCGCCCTCCTCCTCGGTGTAGCGCGTGTAGCCGGCCAGGTCGCAGAAGGCGATCGCCACGCGCAGCCGGCCGAGGTCGCCCTCCAGCTCGATCTCCATGTGGCCGACCACGTCCTGCTCGATGTAGTGCTGCAGGAAGCGCTGGTGCACGTAGTCCATCAGCGGCGAGGTCAGCGGCAGGAGGTCGCGCGCCAGGTGCTCCATCTCCTCCGCCATCTCCATGCCGGGCACGCCCTCGCGCATCAGCGGCTCGTGCACGTAGATGTGGAACAGCCGCACCTCGGCGTCGGCGATCTGGGCCAGCGCCTGCCCGTACACGCGCGCGAGCTGGAGGAACGCGACCAGCGGGAAGCCGGAGGAGAGCACCGACGCCGCGTACTGGAGCGCCTGCACGTCCTCGTCGGTCAGGCTCTCGAGCGTCTGCGCCGGGAGGCCGAGGCTGGTCCAGAAGCGCTCGATCAGCGCGGGCTCGAGCCCGGTCGCCTCCGCCGCCTCGGCCAGCGAGCGCCCGCCGCGGTCCAGCGGGAACATCTCCTCCACGAAGCCGTAGGCCAGGCGCCCGTCGCGCGTTGCGCTTGCGGATCTCGTCGAGCGAGTGGCCGCGGTCGCGCAGCCGCGCCACGACCCGGGCCTGGGCCGCGGCGGCCACCGTCCAGCCGTTTGCCCGCGCGCCCGAGACCTGGGGGATCAGGCCCTGCGAGGCCCAGCGCCGCAACGTGCCGGGCGAGACACCCGCGCGCTCCGCCGCTTCCTTGAGGGTGAGCCCGTGGTCGGTCACGCGAAGCCCTGACGCTACAACGGCGGAGCCTCATGGACCCCGCCGCTGTGCGCGGGCGAAGCGGCCCGCGTCGTGAGCCGGCGTCGCTTCCGTCCGGCTCTCAGGCTGTCGATCGAGTGTCCCGCGTTCGCGTGCGCGAGTCAACGGCCCCCGGATAGACTCGCGGCCTGATTCCGAGGGACAAGGGAGAGGCGACTTGAACTACTTCGTTACCGGCGCGACGGGCTTCATCGGCAGGCACCTCGTCGAGGAGCTGCTCAAGCGCGACGGCACCATCTACGTGCTCGTCCGCGAGGGCTCGCGCGGCAAGGTCGACGACCTGATCGCAGCGCCTCGACGCGCCCGAGGGCCGCATCGTGCCGGTGCCCGGCGACCTGTCCGCGCCCGGCCTCGGCGTCGAGGGCTTCGACGAGAAGATCGACCACCTGTTCCACCTGGCCGCCGTCTACGACATCGAGGCCGACGAGGAGGCCTCGGTGCGCGCCAACGTGGACGGCACCAAGCACGTGATCGAGTTCGCCAACTCCCACGACGTCGGCCGCTTCCACCACACGAGCTCGATCGCGGTCGCCGGCTCCTACCGCGGCGTGTTCCAGGAGGACATGTTCGACGAGGACCAGAAGCTCCCGCACCACTACCACCGCACCAAGTACGAGTCCGAGCGGATGGTGCGCGCCGGCGTGGAGGCCAAGACGCTGGTCTTCCGGCCCGGGATCGTGGTCGGCCACTCCGCAGACCGGCGAGATGGACAAGATCGACGGCCCCTACTACTTCTTCAAGCTGCTCCAGCGGCTGCGCAACGCGCTGCCCGCGTGGTTCCCGCTGGCCGGCCCCGAGGGCGGTCAGACCACCATCGTGCCGGTCGACTTCGTGGCGCAGGCCATGGACCACATCGCCCACCTGCCCGACGAGGACCTTCCGGGCGACACGTTCCACCTGGTCGACCCCGAGCCGATGACCGTGGGCCAGGCGCTGAACACCTTCGCCAAGGCCGCCCACGCGCCGCAGTTCGCCATGCGCGTCGACCAGAACCTGACCAACGCGGTGCCCAAGCCGGTCCGCTCCGGCGTGATGGCGCTGCCGACGGTCAAGCGCATCCGCAACCAGCTCTACAGCGACCTGGGCATCCCGCCCGCGGCCATGGAGGTGCGCGACTTCGCCTGCACCTTCGACGCGCGCGACACCCAGCGCGCGCTGTCGGGCACCGGCATCGCCGTGCCGCCGCTGGACACCTACGCGCCCAAGCTGTGGGACTACTGGGAGCGCAACCTCGACCCCGACCTGTTCCGCGACCGCTCGCTGGCCACCGCGATCAAGGACAAGCGCGTGCTCATCACCGGCGCCTCGTCGGGCATCGGGCTGGAGACCGCCATCAAGGTCGGCGAGGCGGGCGGCACCGTGATCCTCGTCTCGCGCACGCGCGAGAAGCTGGAGGAGGTCGCGAAGCGGGTGGAGGAGGCGGGCGGCACGGCCCACGTGCACCCCGCCGACCTGTCGGACCTCGAGGACATCGAGCGGATGGCGCAGGAGGTGATCGACGAGCACGGCGGCGTGGACGTGCTGGTGAACAACGCCGGCCGCTCGATCCGCCGCAGCGTCGCGCGCTCCTACGACCGCTTCCACGACTACGAGCGCACGATGCAGCTCAACTACTTCGGGGCGCTCAAGCTGATCATGGCGCTGCTGCCCGGGATGCGCGAGCGCAAGACGGGCCACATCATCAACGTGTCGTCGATCGGCGTGCAGACCAACACGCCGCGCTTCTCCGCCTACGTGGCGTCGAAGTCGGCGCTCGACGCGTTCTCGCGCTGCGCCGCGCCCGAGTGCATGGCCGACAACGTGAAGTTCACGACCATCTACATGCCGCTCGTGCGCACGCCGATGATCGCGCCCACCGACATGTACAAGGCGTTCCCCACGCTCACGCCCGACGAGGCCGCGCTGATGCTCACCGACGCGATGATCGACAAGCCCAAGCGCAAGGCCTCGCGGCTGGGCACCTTCGGCGAGGTGCTCTACTCGCTATCGCCGGAGACCGTGGACATCGTGCTCAACACCGCCTACAACCTGTTCCCCGACTCCAAGGCGGCCAAGGGCCGCAAGGAGGCGCTGCCGGCCGGGGACAAGGCCGCCGACGGGGCGCAGCCCAAGGAGGAGGAGATGTCGACGGAGGCCGTGGCGATGGCGTACCTGCTGAAGGGCGTGCACTTCTAGGCGCCGGTCGGCGCAGGTCGCCGGGCGTTACGAGGCGCGCGACGCGGTGTCGCGATGCACTGCCCCAGCGGCCTACTCCACCAGGTGCGGGTACTCGCTCTCGACCATCGCGCGGTACTGCGCGAACACGGGCTTGGTGATCGGCATCAGCGCCAGCGCCTTCTTCACGTTGCCCGAGGTCTTGATGCGGCGGCGGGCGATCGCCATCGCCACGTTCTCCTTGCCCTGGAAGTAGCGGTTGGCCACGTCGGAGTCCATCGTCCATCTCCACCTCGGGCGTCCCAGTCGCACGTCGTCGGACCAGTCCCAGCGCAGGTGCTTGCCGTCCTGCACCTCGTCGGCGTCCGTGATGTTCACGACCAGGTCCATGTCGGGGAACTCGAAGCGCTGCGGCGTCTGCGGCGTCGCGCAGCTTCGGTCCCATCTCGGGGTCGGTGCTCATCATCTCGAAGATCTGGTCCATGACCGTCCGGAACTCGTCGCTGGACTTGAAGCTCATGGCGCGAGAACCCTATTCCACGCGCGCGCGTGCGTGGCTAGACGAACGCGTTCCCGCGCCTCACCACGTTCTCGTAGCACCTTGCGCTGGATCGTGTCGCGCACGCGCTCGGAGAGCTCGAGCACCAGCGCGCGGTCGGCGGCGGCGTCGGGCCCGAGCGACGCCGTCTCGATCGGCTCGCAGAACTCGATCCGCCACTTCGACGGCAGCGGGATCGCGCCGAGCGGGCCGAGCCAGGGGAACGTGGGCGTGAGCGGGAAGAAGGGCGCGCCGATCATGCCGGGCGAGCAGCGCCGAGTCGCCGAGCTTGGGGTAGATCTCCTCGCTGCCCACCACGGCCACCGGCACGATCGGCGCGCCGGTGCGCAGCGCCAGCTCCACGAAGCCGCCGCGCCCGAAGCGCTGCAGGCGGTAGCGCTCCGAGAACGGCTTGCCGGTGCCCTTCACGCCCTCGGGGAACACGGCCACGAGCTCGTCCTGCTCCAGCAGCCGCAGCGCGTTGTGCGGCGAGGCCGCCACCCCGCCGACCCTGCGCATGGCCATCGACACGTACGGCAGCTCGAACGCCCAGTTGAGCACGAGGAAGCGCGGGTAGCGCGGCAGCGGATGCTCGCGCAGGATCGCGACCGACATCATCGTCGCGTCCCACGGCAGGATCCCGGCGTGGTTGGCGGCCAGCAGCGCGCGGCCGTGCGCGGGCACGTTCTCGACCCCGCTCGCCCGCACCCGCCACCAGCGGTCGTAGAGGAAGTCGAACAGCGGCTCGACCGCCCGGGCGAACTCCTCGTCGAAGCCCCACTCGTCCTCGCCGTAGTCGCCCTCCAGGCGCCGCAGCGCGAACCGCACCCGCTCCGCCGCGCCGCGGGGCAGCGCCGCGGCCGCGCGCGCGGCCGCCTCGGGCAGCTCCAGGCCCGGCGTCGAGCCCCTCGCGCAGCACGCGCAGGAAGGTGCCGGCCAGAGCGAGCGGGTCCGCTCGGCGCCCGACTCGCTCACGCGCGCGCCGCCCACCCAGTCCTCCACCGCGGACGCGGTGCGTGAAGCGCGGGCGTGAAGCCCACCTCCTCGACCAGCCGCGTGGTGTCCACGCCGCGGCCGTAGCGCAGCAGCCGGCGGAAGTCGGGCGACAGCCCGGCCAGCCCGGCGCGCCGCATGCCGTCGGTCACCGAGCCGAACAGCGGGCCGGGGACCGGCAGCGGCGGGCCGGCGCGCCAGCCGGATCATCCGCGTCAGGCCGATGGTGCCCGGGCTGGCCACGTTCACGGCGCCGCGGACCGGGCGGCGGACCGCCGCGATGAGCGCGTCGAGCCCGTCCTCCTCGTGCACGAGCTGGACGCGCGGGTCGAAGCCGAGGTAGGTCGGCACGACGGGCAGCGACAGGTAGCGGGTGACCTGGGTGTCGAGGCCCGGGCCGATCGCCGGCTGGTAGCGCAGCATCGTGCAGACCACGTCGGGGTGGCGGCGCGCGTAGGTCTCGAAGTAGTTCTCGATCTCGCCGACGTCGCGCTGGAAGCGGGTGCGCAGCGGGAACAGCCGCGCCATCTCCTCGCCGAAGAACTGCGGGGCGTGCGGCTCCGAGCCGTAGATGCCGGCGGAGCCGCGGATGACGATCGTCCGGATCGACGGCGAGCGCTCGCACGCGGCGAGCAGCTGCAGCGTGCCGATCACGTTGATGTCGTGCATCGTGCGCGTGGACATGCCCGGGCCCGGGCCGGCGCACGATCTGGTTGTGCACCACGGTGTCGACCTCCTCGAGCGGGACGAGCGCCGCGACCTCCGGGTCGCGGATGTCCGCCTCGATGAACTCGGTGCGCGCGAGCGGCGCGCTCGGACGGCGGACGTCGAGGCCGGCGACGTGCTCGACCGCGGGATCGGCCTCGAGGCGGCGGGCGAGGCCCGAGCCGATCGCGCTGCCCACCCCGGTGATCAGGACGCGGCGGCCCGCCACTCAGCGCGCTTGGGCCACCATCTCAGCGCTTGGGCTTGCTCTTGGCCTTCGCGGACTTGGGCTTGGCCTTGGGCTTCTTGGCGGCTGCCGGCGCGAGGCTTGGCCCGCCGGCTCGGCGCCTCCAGCGCGTCGAGGCGCTTCTCGATCCGGCGCAGGCTGGCGCGGATCGCCTTCAGGTCGTCCTGGGTCGCGGGGAGCCGCTCCTCCACCGCCGCGCGCATGGTGCGCCGGCTGCGGGTGATGTTCTTCTCCGCGCCCTTCACGACCTGGTCGACGGTGTCGGTGAGCTCGTCGACGGCGTCCTGTGCGCGCACGCGCGTGTCCACGGTCGCGCGCACCGTGCGGTCGACGGCCTCGCGCAGGGCGTCCGGGATGTCGCGCCGCTCTGCCATGCCGGGTGGAGTCTAGGGGCCCATCTCTCTACGGTGCGCGCGCGTGACGACCGCGCCGATCCACCTCCGCCCCAGCGCACCGGTCGCCGAGCGGGTGCTCCTGCCGGGCGACCCGCACCGCGCGCTGGCGGTGGCCCAGGCCGTGCTCGACGAGCCGCGGATGCTCAACCACGCGCGCGGCCTCTGGGGCTACACCGGCACGGCGCCGGACGGGCAGCCGCTCACGGTGCAGTCCACCGGGATGGGCGGGCCCGAGCGCAGCGATCGTGGTCGAGGAGCTGATCGACCTCGGCGCGCGACACGTTCATCCGGATCGGCACCTGCGGTGCGCTCGCCGACGGGCTTCGAGCTCGGCCAGCTGGTCTTCGCGCGCGAGGTGATGGCAGCCGACGGCACCAGCGCGGCGCTCGGCGCGGAGTCCGCCGCTGCGACCTGACCCCGAGCTGTCGGCCGGCCTCGACGCCGCCGGCGCCCGCGCCGTCACGGTCGTGTCCACCGACCTCTTCTACGACCCGCGCGAGGACGAGCGCGACCGCTGGCTGCGCGCCGGCGCCGAGGTGGTCGAGATGGAGGCGGCCGCGCTGCTGGCCGTGGCGGCGCGCAGGGGCGCGCGGGCGGCGGTGCTGCTGTGCGTGAGCGACCTGCTGGCCGGCGGCGACCGGCGGCGGATGGACGTCGGACGAGCTTCAGGCGGCCGGCGTGCGGCTCGGCGAGACGGGCTTCGCGGCGCTCAGTTCCCCTGCGCCTCGGTGACCGTCAGGCGTTCCTGCGCGCGCGGCACGGGATCGCCGCCGGGGGCCACTGCCTCGCGCAGGGCGGAGAGGTCGCGGGCGATCTCGTCGAGTCGCGCGGCCAGGGCGTCGGAGTCCTCGGAGCCGGCCGCCTCGACCGCCTTGCCGGCCTTGACCTCGAGCCGGTCGAGCGCGTCCTCGATGCCCTCGAGCCGCTGGGACACCGAGCGCAGCCTGCGCGTCAGGCGCTCGACGTCGGCCGCCGACGGGATGTTGAGCGCGCCCATCGCCGCCTCCTGGGCCTGGACGGCGCGGTCGCGAGCCTCGAACGCGCCGGTGATCGCGCGGTTGACCACTGGGTTGGCGATGAGCTCCTCGGCGATGCGCCCGAGGGCCTCCTCGCCCTGGCGGGAGAGGCGGTCCACGAAGGTGCGGTCGGGCGCCTCGGCTCATCGCGAGGGCACCTTAGCGCACCCAAGGAGGTGCTCAGCGGCGCCGCGACCCACCGGGCCGGCGCCGCTCGCGCGGGTGAATATGAGGTCGAGGTTCACGGCGCGACAGACATCTTGCAGGGAGGCGCCCTACCGCTTGCGGGGGAAAAACCCGCTCGTTAGGTTACGCGCAGCTGCAGGTGCTTCTGATAGCTTGCGCGCGTTCGATCGGTGCCCCATTACCGGGGCTTTGGGGGAGGAAACTGAGCACAGGGATGAGAAAGCGGCTTCTCCACATCCTGCTCTGCGCAGGTCTGCTGGCCGCCGCCGCGCTCACCGCCTTCACGCTTCCCGCCTCCGCCGAGCTGCGGACGGTCCTCGTCAAGCTCCCGAGCGGCGAGGTCGTGAAGATCACGGTGGACGTGCCGCCGGGCACCCCCAACGAGGCGATCGGCAACTTCGTGAAGCTGCCCGGCGTGATCGTTCCGCCCGGCACCCCGGTCACTCCCCCGGCCACCACAACCACGCCCGCGCCCACCCCAGCACCCGCTCCCCCGACCGAGCCGGCCCCCAAGCCCGGCGCGGGAGCCGAGCAGCCCGGTGGCGGCGAGAAGAAGCCGGTCAAGCCCGGCAAGGAGCGCCGCGACGCTGACGACGAGGAGGAGAGGCAGCAAGCCTAAACCTCAGGTAGAGCGTCGGAAGAAGCCCTCGCGCCGTGAGCGCCTGCGTAATGGTGATGGTTCGCCGGCGCGGTCGAATCCGGGGTTTGTGGATGCGTTGCCGGGTCCGTCGTTTAGGTCTGGGGTCCCGAATTTCGTGATCCGCAAGTTCCGGGTCCCGATTTTCCTGTTGCCGATCTATCAGGCGGCTGGGATCGAGTATGGGGTGCGGTGGGAGGTGTTGGCCGCGATCAACGAGATCGAGACCGACTACGGGCGCAACCTCAACGTCTCCTCGGCTGGTGCGCTGGGGTGGATGCAGTTCATCCCGTCCTCCTGGCGGGCGTATGGGGTCGATGCGAACAAGGACGGTCGCAAGGACCCCTACAACCCAGTCGACGCGATCTTCGCCGCCGGCCGCTATCTGAAGGCGGCGGGCTATGACAAGGACGTCCGCCGCGCGATCTTCGCCTACAACCACGCCGACTGGTACGTCGACTCCGTCCTGCTCAGGGCAAGGTTGATCGCCGGGGTCCCCGCCGATTTGGTCGGCTCGCTCACAGGGTTGACCGAGGGCCGGTTCCCCGTCGCCGCCAGGGCCCGCTACGCCGACGACCTCCAAGAAGCCGAAGCCACCAAACGCGTGAAGGCCGGCCAAAACGCCGCCAACCTCGTCGAATCCCAAGACGACCGCCGCTCAATCGAGATCTACACCAAAGCCGGTGCCCCCGCAGTCGCAGTCAACGACGGCCAAATCAAAACGATCGGCCACAACCAAAAACTCGGCCACCACATCACCCTCCAAGACCCCTACGGCAACCGCTACACCTACGCCGGCCTCAAAAACACCGCCACCCACCACCCCGTCCCACGCGACGACGCGTCAGATCCCAAGCTCTCCGCCAAGGCCCTGAAGGCCAACGCCGGCGACGAGGATCGGCCCACCGCCCCCGCGTCGGCGGGGCGCCAGCCCGACGTGGACGACTCCGACTCCGCTCCGCGGACCGACGGCGACGCCGACAAGCCCGGCGCCTCGATCCCGGTCAAGGACCGCCTGTTCGCGCACCCCAACGCTGCGGGCGCCCGCGAGCAGGGCGGGCTCGAGCAGATGCTCGACGCCCGCGCGCGCAAGGAGGGCGGCTGGGAGTCATACGGAGCCCTGTTCGCCAAGCCGTTCGGCACCGACGCCGACCCCGACAAGGTGCGACTGCGGCGACTGAAGGTCGGCTCGCGCGTGATCGGCGGGACGGTGCTGGGTCGGGTGGGTGCGCCTGTGGCCGGTAAGGCTGCGCATCTTGTGTTTTCGGTGCGGCCTGCTGGTCGGGGGGCGCCGCGGATCGATCCGAAGCCGATCCTGGATGGGTGGAAGCTGTTGGAGGCAACGGCTGTGTACCGGGCGTCGGGTAAGAACGTGCTCTATGGCGACGACGGGGCGGATGGGTTCTCGATCGGCCAGATCCTGCTGCTGCCGAAGCCGCTGTTGGAGAAGCGGGTGCTCTCGGATGAGCGGATCGAGCTCTATGACTGCGGCCGCGACGACGTGCGCTCGGGCCAGATCGACCGCCGCGTGCTGGCCACGCTTGCCTACCTGGCGGAGTCCGGGTTGCGGCCCTCGGTCACCTCGCTGAAGTGCGGGCATGGCTACTACACCGCCTCGGGCAACGTGTCGCACCACTCCTCCGGGAACGCGGTCGACATCGCAAAGATCAACGGGGTCCCGATCCTCGGCCACCAAGACCCCGGCGGAATCACAGAACAATCCGTCAAATCCCTCCTGCGCCTGCAAGGCACCGTCGCCCCCGACCAGATCATCTCGCTGCTGGAGATGGGCGGCCAGACAATCGCGATGGGCAGACCACGCCGACCACATCCACGTCGGCTTCCGCCCCCTCTTTGGCGCCAACAACAAACTCGGCAAACAAGCCCTCGCCGTCCTCAAACCAGGCCAATGGTCAGACCTCATCGACCAACTCCGCAAAATCGACAACCCAACGGTCCCCACCAAACCGTCCAAGTACTCGATTCCGGTCAAGAAGAAGAAGCGCGCATCGGACGCGCACCAGGGCGAGTAGGCCTCGCCTCCCGCCGCCTCCTCACCGTTCGCCTTCGTACAGCTCGAGTTCGGCTTCCTACTCGGTCCCCCTGACGGGCGCTTCATCGTGCGCTCCGAGGCCGGCGGCGGGCCGCAGCGCATCATGGTCATCGGGACCCTCGGCGCGCCCGAGCGCCGGCTCCTGCGCGGCCGCCGGGGCGCGGTGGTGGAGCAGGCCGACCCCGAGCCCGTGCCCACGAGCCGGGTGACCGTGATCGAGCCCGAGCCGCTGGCCGACCGCGAGGCCGGCGCGGCGTGGCTCTCGGAGCGACGCTCCAACGACGACCTGGCCACGGCCGATGTCGACGGCGCCGTGGCGGTGGTCAACCGCGCCCTGCACGCGCACCGGGCCGCGCGCGCCGACCCGCAGGCCCGCGAAGTCTCGCCCGAGGCGGCGCTGGTGGTCCGGCTGGGCTACGGCTCCGGCGAGGCCGTGGCCGAGGGACGCTTCGCCGAGGCCTGGGAGCTGCCGCGCGAGGGGCGGCGCACGCGCCGCTCGATGGAGGCGCCGGAGGAGCGCTTCGCCGCGCTGCTCGGGGGCCGGGAGGCCGTTCTGGTCTGCGAGGACCTGGTGCTCAGGGCCCGCGCCGACATGGACGCCGACCGCTCGCGTGCGGCGGCGCTGCAGGCGCGCGTGGCCCTCGAGAGCCTGCTGGCTGAGATCGCGGACATGCCGCCCGAGCGGCGGGCGGCGCTGGAGGCCGACCGCGGCCCGGTGGGGGACGCCGCCAACGCCTCGCTCCGGGGCGAGCTGTCCGCCGAGCAGCTGGAGCGACTGAACGGAGCGGTCGACCGCATGGAGTCGGCGCTGCGGTCCCGGCGGCTCGGCAGCGCCTTCTGAGGCCGAAGCTACATCGATCCTCCACTGGTCACGCGTTCTTCACGCCGTTCCGTCGCACCGCGCTAACTTGCGCTCCGACATCCCGTCGAACGCCGGGCGGGCAATTCTGGCCAACTGTCGATAGGAGCGGGCCATGGAGTATCGGAAGATGCCCTACATGCAGGAACCGGTGTACAGCCTTCCCCGCGACCGCAGCTCTGCGCGTGGTCGCGATCAGCGGATTTCCCGGGTCATGGAGGCTCGACGCAACCTTCCCTCCTCCGGAGGTCGCGGCAGAGCGTGGATCAACGGGCGCGAGGTGGGCGGCGAGGACCCCAGGTTCGCCCACCTCTCGCGCTCCTTCGACTAGCGACTGACGTCAGCCGCCGTCGGTCGCCGCGGCCAGCACGGCCTCGAGCTCGGCAACCACGTCGCCAGCCAGCTTGACCTCCGCCACGTCGTCGTAGGGCGTCCCACCCTCGGTGACCAGCGCCAGCTTGCCGCCCGCACGGCGCGTGACCTCGGGCAACGCGGCCACGGGGTGCACGGTGAGCGACGAGCCCACGCACACCAGCAGGTCTGCCTCGGCGGCCAGCGCCTGGGCGTCGGCCAGCGCCCGCTCCGGCAGCAGTTCGCCGAACAGCACCACGTCCGGCTTGAGCGGCGAAACACAAGCCTGACACTCGGGCGCGACGTGCGGCTCGGTCTCGAGCATCGCCACCACCCGGTCGAGGGCCACGCGGCCGCCGCACATCGGGCAGCAGCTCCACTCGATCGACCCGTGCACCTCCACCAGCCGCTCCGTGCCGGCCATGCGGTGCAGCCGGTCGATGTTCTGGGTCACCACGGCGCGCACCAGTCCGCGCCGCTCGAGCTCGGCCAGGGCCTCGTGCGCGCGGTTGGGCCGCTTGTCCACGAGCGACGCGAACCGTTGCCCGTAGAAGCTCCAGAACCGGTCCGGGTCGCGACGGAACGCATCGATGTGCGCGACCTCCATGGGATCGACCTTCTCCCACAGGCCCTTGCCGGGCGTACGGAAGTCGGGGATGCCCGACGGCACGGAGATGCCTGCGCCCGTGAGCACCACCGCCGAGCGCGCTTCGCGCAGCAGGGCGCCGAGGTGACGCGCGCCCTCCCTGGTCTCCACGCCGAGCACGGGGCTCGGGCCTGTTACTTGCCCTTGAACGACGGCTGGCGCTTGCCGAGGAAGGCGCCGATGCCCTCCTTGGCGTCCTCGGAAGCGAACGCGGTGGCGAAGCCCTGCTTCTCGGCCTCGATGCCCTCGTCCAGGTCGCCCGCGGCCGACACTTCCTTGATCTGCCCGACTGCCAGCGGCGCCTGACCGGACAGCTTGCGCGCCCATGAGAGCGCCGTGTCGAACAGCTCGTGGTCGGGGACGACCCGGGTCACGAGCCCGGCGTCGAGCGCCTCGTAGGCGTCGATGGGCTCGCCCGCCAGGTTCATCTCGAGCGCCTTGGCCTCGCCCACCAGCCGCGGCAGCCGCTGGGTGCCGCCGAAGCCGGGGATGATCCCCAGGTTGATCTCCGGCTGGCCGAAGGAGGCGGACTCCGCGGCGATGCGGAAGTCGCACGCCATCGCCAGCTCGCAGCCACCGCCGAAGGCCAGCGAGTTCACGGCCGCGATGGTCACGGTCGAGGAGCGCTCCATCGAGCGCATGAAGCCGTGACCGGCGTCGATGAGCTCCTTGCCCTCCTTGTCGGGCGCCATCTTCGTGAACTCCTTGATGTCGGCGCCCGCGGAGAACGTGAAGATGTTCGAGCTGGCGAACACCACCGCCCGCAGCTTGCCATCGACCTGTCCCCACAGCTCGGTGAGCTCGCGGATGACCTGCGGTGAGAGCGGGTTGGCGGGCGGGCGGTTGAGCCACACGATGCCCACGTCGCCGCGGGTCTCCAGCGCAACGGTTTCGCGCGACTGGCCGTCGTCCGGCTGCATGTAGGGGAAGAAGCCCTGTCCGGACTTCTTGCCGAGCCTGCCCTGGGCCACCAGCCGGCGCAGCACCAGCGGCGCCTGGAAGCCCTCGCCCCACTCGGACGCGGCTCGCTCGAGCGCCTCGAGCACCGAGTCCAGGCCCTGCTCGTCGGCACGCGTGAAGGGTCCGGGCAGGATGCCCGCGCCCATCATCATCCCGATCTCGATGTCCTTCACGCTGGCCTCGCCCTCCTCGAGGACCAGGCAGGCTTCCACGAGCGCCTTGAGCGAGAAGCGCTCGACCAGCGTCTGCGTGGCGTCGGTGGTGTCAGTTGTGCTCATAGAACCCCTTCCCGCTCTTCTGGCCGAGGTCGCCGGCCGCGACCAGCTCCTTCATCTCGGGCGACACGTAGAACCGGTCGCCGTAGCTTTCCTGCAGGTGCTCGGCCACGTGGAGCACGATGTCCAGGCCCACCAGGTCGCCGAGGAAGAACGGCCCCATGGGCGCCGCCTTGGCCTCCTGCACGACCTTGTCGACCTCCTTGGGATCGAGGCCCTCGTCGTGCGTCACGCGCCAGATCTCAGAGACCGCCGAGTTGAGGATGCGGTTGACCACGAAGCCCGGGGCCTCACCGCAGCGGATGGCCGTCTTGCGGATCTGCTGCGCGAAGTTGGTGGCCGCCTGCAGCGTCTCGTCGGAGGTCTCCTCGCCCTCCACGACCTCGATCAGGCGCATGACCGACGCCGGGTAGAAGAAGTGGAAGCCCACCACCTTCTCCGGCCGGCCGGTGGCCTCGGCCATCTCGCTGATCGAGAGCGACGAGGTGTTGGACGCCAGGATCGCGTGGCCGGGCGTGACCCCGTCGAGCTCGGCGAAGACCGACTGCTTGACCTCGATCCGCTCGGGCACGGCCTCCACGACGAAGTCCACGTCGCCGAAGTCCTCGTAGCCGGTCGTGCCGGTGATGCGGCCCAGGATCGCTTCAAGCTGGGCGTCGGCGTCGGCCTGGGAGATCTTCTCCTTCTTCACGAGGCCGCCCAGCTGGGCCTCGGTGACCTGCCGGGCCTTGGCCAGGCCGGTGTCCACGAACTCCTGCTTCACGTCCTTGAGCACAACGGGCACGCCGGTGGTGGCGATGACCTGGGCGATCTCGCCGCCCATGGTGCCGGCGCCGACTACCGCGGCTTTGAATACGAACATTGGTCCCTTCCTGTGGAGGCCGGCGGAGGCTACCTATTGGTCGGAGGAGGGCGTCAGCTGCTTCTGGGGCTCGCCGCCCTCCAGCCCGGGCTCCGACTGCGACGCCCGCAGCTCGTAGGCGCGGCGCGCCTGCGGTATCGGCGCCCGCCAGCACCCTGTCGGCCTTGAGCGCTCGGGCCACACCCTCGCGGGCCGACCGGGGCAACACCCCCATGACCTTGGTGATGCCGCCGGCCACGCGCGGGACGAAGACGTCGAAGCGCGGGTGCTCCAGCGCCGACACGATCTCGGCCGCCACGTCCTCGGGCTCCACGTTCTTCACGCCGCGCGCCGACTGCAGGCCCGACGCCAGCTCGGTGTTCACCACACCGGGCATCACGCAAGAGAACTCGATGGGGGTGTCGCGTAGCTCGGCGCGCACCGCCTCGGTGACCCCGACCACGAAGTGCTTGGTGCCGCAGTAGGTGGCGCCGCCGGGAAAGCCGCCCTTGCCCGCCGAGGAGGCGATGTTGACCAGGTGGCCGGTGTTGCGCGCCTGGAAGCGTGGCAGCACGATCTTCATGCCGTACATGACGCCGTGCACGTTGATGTCCACCTGGCGCTGGGCCGTGGCGTCGTCCTCATCGACGAACCGGCCGAGCTGCATGATCCCGGCGTTGTTCACCAGCACGTCCACGTTGCCCAGCCGCTCGTCGGTGGCATCCACGAAGCGCTCGAAGGAGCCGCGATCGGTCACGTCCAGCGGCAGGCCGATGGCCCCGGGCACGCCCTCGGCGACACGAGCGGCCTCGGCCTCGTCGAGGTCGCCGATTGCGACCTTCATGCCGCGGGCGGCGCAGGCTCGCGCGGTGGCCAGCCCGATCCCGCGCGCAGCCCCGGTGATGGCCACGACCTTGCCTGTGAGCACCCGCGGTTCCTTTGCCATGGCGGGGACGCTACTACCTCAGCCCGGCTTCGTCGTCGGCCTCCACGGCGAAGCGGCGCATGGTGCGCCCCAGCGCGTCGCGCAGAGCGCGGCGGATGAACAGGAGGTCGGTCACATGCTTGAGCGGGCTGTCGCTGGTGAGCTCGTACTCGAGCGTGACCTCCACGCGGCTGCCGTCCCCGTCGCCCGCCGCGCGGAACGTCTGGGTGCCCACCAGCCGCTCCTCGTAGACGAGCGTGCCGAAGGCGGTGGGGGCCGCGGACTTGACCTTCTCCGTGACCTGCCCGCGGCCGCCGGGGCCGGAGACCCAGATGACCTTGGAGCCCTCCTCGGGCCAGTTCGGGCTCTGCTCCTCCACGCGCTGGAAGCCCTCCACGAACGCCGCCCAACGGCGCGGGTCGCGCCACATGGCGGTGGCCGCCTCCGGCGCGAGCGGGAGCGCGGCGCCGGCCCTCACCGTTGGCACTATCCGTAGACCTCGCGCAGGATCTCGTCGATCGAGCGGCCGACCGACTCCAGGAACGGCCGCACCTCGTCCAGCAGCCGCGTGTGCTCCTTGCGGCCGGCCTTGGTCAACGAGTAGAAGCGGCGGGTCCGGCGCTCGGGGTGCTCCCACTGGCCCTCGATCAGGCCCTGCTCCTCCAGCCGCCGCAGCAGCGGGTACATGGTGTTGGGGTTCACCGACAGCACACCCTCGGTCATGCCCCCGATGCGCTCCATCAGCTGATTGCCGTAGGAGGGGCCCTCCGCGATCAGGTGCAGCACCAGCAGCGGCAGCACCTCCCGGCGGCGCATCTCCCCGCTGAAGGGGTCGGACCCCTTGGAGCGGGTTGTGGCGCCGGCGTCGGGACGGGCGGCATCGATCCCGCCCGCCTGCTCGACCGTCTGCCGGACGGCCCGGCGGCTGCGGTCGGACGCCGGGCTGCGCTGGCGCTTGGAGCCCCGGGGCGGCATCTGGCCCTGGATCCTGGCAGGCGCGCCAGCCGACGTTGGATAGTGTCGATTCGTGAGATCGAGCGGCGCACGAGCCCGCCTCGGCTGATGCCCGTGGCCGCCGTCTCGTGGGTCGTGCAGGCCGGCGCGGTCGAGCTCGCGTTCGGCGCCCTGTCCGGCTGGGTGATCGTCCTTTCGCTGGAACGTCCCGACGCACTCAAGCGCGCGGGCGTGCGGGCCATCCCACGGCTCAGGCAGGCGCACCTCGACTACATCATCATGGGCACGATCCTGATCGCGGCCGGCCTGGCCGCACCAGGGCTGGCGCCGGTGTGGCAGGCGCTGCTGGTGACCGGGGCCTGGGTCAATCCCACGCTCTTCGTGGTCGTGGCCTTCCGCCCCGAGGCGACCGACAACGACGCCTACCGGGGCCTCTCGGTGGCGTCGTTCACCTGCATGAGCGCCGGGACCGTTGCGGTCGCGGTCTGGCTGCTCTGAGCGACGGGCCCGAAACGACGAGGGGCCGCCCGCGGCGGCCCCTCGCAAACGTGGCGTAGGCCGGGCGCTACGCGACAGCGGTGGCGGCCTGCGGCTCCTCCACCCGGCGCGGCATCAGCGTCTCGCGGGCGATCACCAGGCGCTGGATCTGCGAGGTGCCCTCGTAGAGCTGCATGATCTTCGCGTCGCGGAAGAGCTTCTCGACGGGGTACTCCTTGATGAAGCCGTAGCCCCCGTAGACCTGCACGGCGTCCACGGCGATCTCCATGGCGGAGTCCGCGGCGAAGCGCTTGGCGTGCGAGCTGGCCAGGGTGTTGCGCTTGCCCTGATCGAGCAGCACGCCCGACTTGTGGACCAGCAGGCGCGCGGCCTCGACCTTGGTGGCCATGTCGGCGATCATGAACTGGATCGCCTGGTGCATGGCGATCGGGACGCCGAACTGCACGCGCTCCTTGGCGTAGTCGGAGGCGAACTCGAACGCCGCGCGACCGATTCCCACCGCCATGGCCGACACGCCCGGCCGCGTGCGGTCGAGCGTCATCATCGCGAGCTTGAAGCCCTTGTTCTCCTCGCCGAGCAGGTTCTCCGCGGGGATCTCGACGTCGTTGAAGGAGATCGTGGCCGTGTTGGACGCGCGCTGGCCAAGCTTGTCCTCCTTCTTGTCAACCGTGACCCCGTCGAGGTCGCGATCGACGACGAAGGCGGAGATGCCCCGGTGGCCGGCCTCCTTGTCGGTCTTCGCATACACCGTGTAGTAGTTGGCGTGCGAGCCGTTGGTGATGAAGCACTTCGAGCCGTTGATGACGTACTTGTCGCCCTTCTTGACGGCATTGGTCTTCATTCCGGACACGTCCGAGCCGGCGTCGGGCTCGGTGAGGCAGAAGGACGCCAGCAGCGGTGCCTCGGTGAGCCGGCCGAGGTAATTCTTCTTGACCTCGTCGGACCCGCCGATGGCAATCGGGGCGGTGGCCAGGCCGTTGCACATGAGGGACGTGCCAATGCCGGAGCAGCCCCAGCCCAGCTCCTCCTCGATCAGGCAGCCCGTGAGGTAGTCGAGCCCGGGGCCGCCGTACTCCTCCTCGATGTGGCTGTTCATCAGGCCGACTTCCCAGGCCTTCTCGACGATCTTGTCGGGCCAGGTGGAGTCCTTGTCGTACTCCCAGGCGACCGGGCGGATCTCCTTCTCGGAGAAGTCGTGCGCGAGGTCGCGGATGTCCTTCTGCTCGTCGGTGAGGGTGAAATCGACCACGTGAGTGTGCGCTCCTTGGCGGGGGGCCGCTCAGGGCCCGATTGATTCGTCAGTCAACGAAGGTGCGGCAATGGTACCCCAAGCCCCGCGGGGGTTCCAGCGGGTGCTCGGTGCTCGGGCACCGAAGGGGGGCGGTCCCGGCCGGATCCGGGTCCGCCGGCCGCAGGGTCTCCTCCCGCGCGTCACGTTCCGCACCGCCGTGTAGCGAGCGTGACGAGCAGGTGACGGTCGACCACCGCTTGGCTAACGACCCCCCGCCGCGAATTGAAAGGTCCGAAACGTCCCGCATGGGGACGCTTTGGACCACTCATTCTCCGCCAGCCCAGCCAGCCGTGACCCTCACAACAGCCCGGTCACGAACGCAACAGCACCGCAACAGAACACACCCCTCGGTGCCCGCCGTGGGGCAACGAACGAGCCTGCCCGGCCGCCACAGAGCCGGAGAACCGACGACCGACGACCACCGCCCGGCGCCCCCTCAGAACGCGTACTTCACGATCACGAACACTCCGCCCAGGATCACCAGGGCCGAGAACAGCGCCAGGCCCACCTGGTCCGGGTACAGCACGGGACGGCTGGGCGCCATCGTCTTGCGTCGAAGGCGGCGCCACATGCGGTCAGACTGTAGGCCGTGGAGCTGTTCGGCACCGTCCTGATCGTGCTCGTGCTCGTGGCGATCGTGTTCGCCGCGCTCAGCTTCATCGGCAGCGGCAGCATCTATCGCAGCCTCGGCCGCACCGGCCTCGCCCTGGACGAGCCCGACCTGCGCCCCGGGCCGCCTCCTGGCAGCCCGGCGGCGGACGCCGAGGCCCGCGAGGAGATCCGGCAGATGCTGGAGGCCAAGTCCGCCCGCCGCGAGGCGCGCGGCGAGCCGCCGCTGGACATCGACGCCGAGATGGCGACCTTGCTGGCCCCCGCAGGTGTGGACGAGGGCCTGCGCGACGAGGTCCGGCAGCTGGTGGTGGCTCGCAATGAGCGCCGGATGAGGCGCGGCGAGGCGCCATTGGACGTGGAGGTGGAGGTCGAACGCCGGTTGCGCGAGCTGACCAGCTCGTAAGTAGCCGCTTGGGCCGCTCGCCATCGGATATATGTAGGGCGATGGCCGACGATCGCCGCTACGAGATCGACGAGTTGCTGGTGCGTCCCGGCACCTACTTCAACCCCCAGACCGAGGTCCTCGTCGTGGTGGACGACTCCTCCTCGATGGACAACGAGATCTTCGCCCTGGAGGAGTTCGAGGGCGCCGACTGGGTGCTCGTGTCCGACGACTCGCCGGTGGACGAGGCCCAGCGCGACGAGCTGCTGGAGAACTTCCAGGCCACCTGGCACGGGGGCGACGGGCGCCAGCCGCGCTCGCTGCAGGACCCCGAGGCGGACGACGACGCGCCGCCAGATGATGACGAGGACGACACGCCCCCCGCCGACGAAGACCCTGACGAGGCCTGACGGCCCGCCGCCCTAATTGCGCCCCGTATACGCCCTAGGCGTCTTCATACCGGTTGCCGTCGCGCTCGAGCTCGCGCACGCTGCGCCCGTGCTCATCTTCGGCGCGGCCGCGCTCGGCGTGATTCCCACCGCGGCCGTGATGGGCGAGGCCACCGAGCACATCGCCGCCAAGACCGGGACCGGGCATCGGCGGCTTCCTGAACGTGACCTTCGGCAACGCGCCCGAGCTGATCATCGCGTTCTTCGCGCTCAAGGAGGGGCTGCAGGAGGTCGTGAAGGCTTCGATCGTCGGCTCGATCATGGGCAACATCCTGCTGGTGCTTGGGCGCGGCGATGCTGGTGGGCGGCCTCGGGCGCGAGAAGCAGACCTTCAACCGCACCGCGGCCAACGCCCAGTCGGCCATGCTGCTGCTGGCGCTCACCGCGCTGATCCTGCCGGCCGTGTTTCAGCTCGTGCACGGCGGCGGGCTGCCCGATGTGGGCGACGAGCGCGTGAACTTCGGCTCCGACCTAGAGAAGCTCTCCTTCGGCGTGGCGCTCATCCTGATGGCCAGCTACGCCGCCGGGCTGGTGTTCTCGCTCAAGACCCACCGCAAGGTGTTCAACCCGTTCGAGGGCGAGGAGGAGCACGAGGGCGGCTGGTCGATCCGCAAGTCGCTGGTGCTGCTGGCCGTCGCGGCGCTGCTGGTGGGCCTGATGAGCGAGGTGCTGGTGGGCTCGATCACGGAGGCCTCGGAGGAGATCGGGCTGTCCGAGTTCTTCGTGGGCGTGTTCGTGGTGGCCATCGTGGGCAACGCGGCCGAGCACTGGGTGGCCGTGCTGGTCGCGGCCAAGGACAAGATGGACCTGGCGGTGTCGATCGCGATCGGCTCCAGCGCCCAGATCGCGCTGTTCGTGGCGCCGGTGCTGGTGCTGCTCTCGTTCGTGATCGGGCCCGAGCCGATGGCGCTGGTGTTCAACGGCTACGAGCTCGGCGGCCTGGTGTTCGCCGTGCTGATCGCCAACTTCATCGCCCAGGACGGCGAGTCGAACTGGTTCGAGGGCGTGCAGCTGCTGGCGCTCTACGCCGTGCTCGGGCTGGTCTTCTACTTCGCGTGAGGCCGCGGGGCGCCTGATGGAGCCCGACCGCTCTCTCTCGGCCTGCCTCGGCCACATCCTGGGCGGCTCCCCGCCGGACGGCGACCCACGATCGTGGCTCGCGCGCCGCAACCTGGGTCTGGCCCCGGTCCGCGACCCGGCGGCCTTCCAATGGGGCGGCTCGTTCCTGGCGCGCCTGGGCGAGCCGGACCCACGGTGGGTCGTCATGTTCGGGGTGCCACCCGCGCTGCTGTGGGACCCGCTGGAGGGCGTGCCGGCCGGCGCGATCGAGGAGGCGGCGGTGCTGGCGGCGCTCGACGCCGCCATCGGGATCGGGGAAGCGCCGCATGGCGCGCCGGGACCGGAGGCCGGCACGGTGGAGGCCATCGTGATCGCACCGGCGGCGGAGGCGCCCGGGCGCGAGGTCGCAGCGCGCGGTGGCCGTGGCCGGGAGCGGGCTCGAGGGCGACCGCTACGCGGCCGGCGCCGGCACCTTCTCCCCCAAGGGAGGCGACGGGCGGGAGCTGACCTTGATCGAGGCCGAGGTGCTGGACGCGGTGGGCCTGTCGCCCGCCGACGCGCGGCGCAACGTGGTCACGCGCGGCGTGCGGCTGAACGCACTGATGGGCCACACGTTCCGTGTGGGCTCGGTCACGTGCGCCGGGCGGCGGCTGTGCGAGCCCTGCGCGCACCTGGAGCGCCTGACCTCTCCGGGCATGCTGCGCGCACTGGTGCACAGAGGCGGGCTGCGCGCGGACATCCTCGAAGGCGGCGAGATCGAGGTGGGCGCCGTCGTAAGCGCGGTCGAGCCGCTGCAGCCGGGCTAGCTCTTGCCCGCCCGCTCGGGCTCGGCGGGCTCATCCTCCGCGCCGCCGTTGCCCTCCTCGGGCTCGGTGCGCTTGGCGCGCTCCTTTTGCTTCTCCTCCGATTGCGGATCGCGCCGGTCGGCCACCAGCGACGCCACGATGCCGACCACGAACAGGAAGGCCACGATCAGCAGGCTCACCACGGGCCCGATCTTCACCAAGTCCTCGATCAGCAGCTTGACCCCGACCACCGCCAGCACCACGGCGATCGTCTCGTCGAGGTAGCGGAAGCGGGCGATCAGGCCCTCCACCAGCACGAACAGCGCCCGCAGCCCCAGCAGGGCGAACACGTTGCCCATCCAGATCAGGAACGGGTCGCGCGTGATGGCGAACGCGGCCGGGATCGAGTCGATCGCGAAGGCGATGTCGGCGAACACGACGGCCACGAGGCACAGGAACAGCGGCGTGGCGTAGCGCTTGCCGTCCTCCCGGATGAACCAGTGGCCCTCCCGGAAGTCGTCGGTCACGGGGTAGAAGCGCCGGACGAGGCGGACCATGAGGTTGCGGTCCGGGTCCACGTTCTCGTCGACCCCCTGGAAGATCCGGTAGGCCAGCACCAGCAGCGCTGCGCCCAGCAGGTAGACCACGAAGTGGAACTGCTCGAGGATCGTGATGCCGAGCAGGATGAAGGCGCCGCGCAGCACCAGCGCCGCCACGATGCCCCAGAACAGGAGCCGCGCGCGCCGTTCGAAGGGCACCCCGAAGTACGCGAAGATCAGGATGAAGACGAACAGGTTGTCCAGCGACAGCGAGCGCTCGATGAGGTAGACGGTGGTGTAGAGCACCGCGTCCTCGCTCCCCTGGAAGGCGAACACCAGCACTCCCGCGCCCAGGCTGAGCACGAGCCAGCCGATCGACCAGATGACCGCCTCGCGGAAGTCGGGCTCGCGCCCGCGGGCGAAGAAGTGGAGGTCCAGCCAGAGGAAGAACAGCAGCGCCGCGACCAGCGCCGCCCAGGGGGCTATGGACTCCATGGCCACTCCCTGAGGACGGTACCCACGTGGGGGTTCGGCACGCTCAGCGCAGCAACTCGGCGCAGCGCGCCCTGGCCTGGGCGTCGTCGGGCTTGGTGTCGTCCAGGCAGTCCGCGAACTCCTTGAAGGCCTCGGCGGCCTCGGACGGGCCGGCGCCCCCCGAGTCCGGCGCCGTGCTGCTGCCATTCCCGGAACCCGAATCGGGCTGTGTCTCGGGTGCCGCGGTTCCGCCGCCGAGCAGGCTCCCGAGCTGGGTGATCAGCGACGCGATGGGCCGAGAGCGAGCGGGCGCCTCGACCTCCTGGTCGCCGTTGACGTCGGCGAGGTCGACGGTGAAGCGCAGCGTCCCCTCCTCGATGCCCTTGAGCTGCTCGCGGTCCTCCTCGGGCACCTTCACCTTGAGCTCGGCCGCGACGCGCCGGACCAGGTTGTCGTCCTTGCCCACGTAGACGTCGAACGTCGGATCCTCCACGGCGCCGGCCAGGCTCTCGATGTCCTTCTTGGAGAGACCCAGGGTGGGCGTGGCACCCGCGCCGCCCAGCGCGCCGGCCGAGCGCTTGGCGAGCTCGTTGAGGTCGCCCGCCAGGCGCCGCACGTCCAGCGTGCCGCGCACGTGGGTGGTGTCCACGCCGTCGACTCGCTCGTCGCCCTCCACCTCCGCGCCCGTGACCCAGTCGCGCGGCCGAAGTCCCAGGTCGCCGAGCGAGCCCCCGCGGCTCTTGCGCCTCTCGGCCAGGCGATTGGCGCGCGCCACCGCGGCCCGAGGCTGCTCGTAGTACTGGCCGGCGAACTTGACGAAGGAGCGGTCGCCGGTCGACACGAAGCCCGCCTCGATCGTCTGGCCGGCCCCCTGGGGCCGGATCCTGAGGTCGATGTCGAGCTTGGGGAGCTTGCCCTTACGAGCGATGTAGGGACCGGAGGCCTCGATGCGAACAGGGCCCTGGAATCCCTGCAGCGCTCCTTCCGGCAGCCGCGCGTCGATCTTCACGTCCGCGCTGGTGGGCGTCTGGCGGAAGGCGCGGTCCAGCAGGCGGTCCGCGTCCTCCTGGTTGCCCTGCCCGTCGTCACCCCCACAGGCCACCGCGAACATTGCGGCAAGCACCGGCAGGAGCAGCGCGAGCGAGCGTCGAAGGTGGGAGATCGAGTGCTTGGTGCTCATGGCAGCGGGATAGGGGCGGACACTAGCGAGGGACCGCCACCGCTACGCAACTTGCGCGGGCCGCGCGCGTTTGGGGTCCCGATGAGCCGCAGCCTGATCTCTCTGACGGCCGGCGCCGCCCTGCTGGTTGGACTCCTGGCCACCCCACCCGCCCGGGCGAGCGATGCACCGGGCGGGTCACAGCGCTTCGTGCCCGTGGGCCCCGCTGCCGGCCTGGGCCCGGAGCCGCGGCGGGCGGCACCGGTACGCGCCGGCGTTTCGGCGAGCAAGCGCCAGCGGGCCCGCGATCGGCGCGCCCGCCGGGCGGTGGCCGCGGCGCTCACGGCAGCTCGGGCGCCGGGCGGCATCTCGCGCGCCGCCTACGTGTCCTACCGCGATCTCTACGCGCGGGCGCGCCGGACCCGCAAGCTGCTCGACGGCGCCCGCGGGCGCGAGCTGGGCGCGGTGCTGGCCACGGTCGAGGAAATCGCGCTGCGCGACGAGCTCACGTCCTCGCGGATGAAGGCGGTGTTCCTGATCCTCAAGCGCAACGTGGAGTTCTGGCCCCGTCGGCCCTTCCCGCGCGACCACGATCGCCTGACGTTCCGGGGCTCGCAGCTGGTGTTCGAGTACTACCGCGGGCGCGGCCTTCAGCTGCAGCCACTCGTGAACTTCAAGAAGGCCAACCTGATGCACGCGGCCTGCGTCCGCGACACCGGCGCGCCGTGCGAGCGTGGCGGGCTGGCGCGGCTGCTCGACGAGATGGCCAAGGTGTCGGCGCGCCGCGGCGGCTTCCGCGCGTGGGAGTACTACTTCGACTTCGGCGGCGGGCGCCCGCCCTGGGTGTCGGGCATGGCCCAGGCCACCGGGGTCCAGGCGCTGGGACGCTCCGCACAACTGCTGGGCGACTCTCGCCTGCTGGGGTATGCCCGCGAGGCGCTGGGTGCGTTCAGGACCGCCCCTCCGGTCGGGATCGCAACGCGGGGCCCGCTGGGCGGCACTCACTACCTGCAGTACTCGTTCGCGCCCCGGCTCTACATCCTCAACGCCTTCCTGCAGTCGGTGATCGGCCTGCTGGACTACGCGCGCATCACCGGCGACGCCAATGCCCGCGAGCTCTACGAGGACGCCGAGCCGGAGGCACGCGCCGAGGTGCCGCGCCACGACACCGGGGAGTGGTCGAAGTACTCCTATCGCGGCCGCGACTCCACGGCCGCCTACCACGAGCTGCTGCGCGAGTTCCTGCAGAGCCTCTGCGACCGGTTGCGGGCCTCCGTCTACTGCGACACCGCCGACCGCTTCGCCCTCTACGCCACCGAGCCGCCCGAGCTGGAGCTGCTCGGGCCGGACCTGGTCACGCGCGGGGAGCGGACGCGGGTGCGGTTCTCGCTGTCCAAGCTGTCGGCGGTCCAGATCACGATCACCCGCGGCGGGCGCCTGGCGTTGGACCGGGTGGCCACCTTCCGCCGCGGCCGGCGCTCGTTTGCCTGGCGCCCGCGTGCCACGGGCGTCTACTCGATCCGCCTGGCGGCCAAGGAGCTGCGCACGGGACGCGACCTGCGCGCGCGTGTGAGCGGCCAGGTGGGCTCCTTCCCTCCAGACTGACCCCTGCGCGGTCGCCCCCGCGACCCTGCCGGGGGCCGACGCCGCAATAACATCGCCCGATGGCGCCGCGGACCATCCTCGTGACGGGCAAGGGCGGGGTGGGCAAGACCAGCGTGGCCGCGGCCACCGGGCGCCGGTGCGCGGCCGCGGGACTGCGCACGGTGGTGCTCTCCACCGATCCGGCGCACAGCCTCTCCGACTCGCTGGAGTGCCCGCTCGGGGGAGCTCCCACGCCGGTGGGGGACCTGCTCTGGGGCCAGGAGGTCCAGGCCCAGGAGGAGATGGAGCTCAACTGGGACGCCGTGTCCGGCTGGCTCGGCGAGCTGCTGGCCGACCGCGGCGTGGACCCCATCTCGGCGGAGGAACTGACCGTCCCGCCCGGCATGGACGAGCTGTTCTCCCTGCTGCAGATCAAGCGCCACCACGAGGAGGGGCAGTTCGACGCGATCGTGGTGGACTGCGCTCCCACCGGCGAGACCCTGCGGCTGCTCTCGTTCCCGGACGTATGCACGTGGTGGCTGGAGAAGGTGTTCCCCGTGCAGGGGCGCATGGTGGCCGCCGCGCGGCCGTTCGCCGGGATGCTGGACCTCCCGATTCCAGGCGACGCCGTGTTCGACGACGTCGAGCGGCTGGTGCGCAACCTCGTCGCCATGAACGGCATCCTGCGCGATCGCGAGCACACTTCGATCCGGCTGGTCATGAACCCGGACCGGATGGTCGTGCGCGAGGCCATGCGCACCTTCACCTACCTCAACCTCTACGGCTACCTGACCGACGCCGTGGTGGTCAACCGCGTGCTGCCCGAGGCCGCCGGCCAGGGCTACTTCGCCGCCTGGCGCCAGGTTCAGCAGGAGCAGATGGAGCTGGTGCGCTCGGCGTTCTCGCCCGTGCCGATCCTGACCGCCCCCCACTTCCCGCGCGAGGTGATCGGCGACGCGATGCTCGACGAGCTCGGCGACGCGCTCTACGGGCAGACGGCCGCCGAGTCCGTGCTGCACGAGACGCTGTCGCAGGAGCTCTCGGCCGAGGGCGGGCACGCCACCCTGCGGCTGCCACTCCCGTTCGCGGAGCGCGGCGACATCGAGTTGAAGAAGATCGCCAGCGAGGTGATCGTGAAGGTCGCAGGCCAGAAGCGCACTATCATCCTGCCGCCCGCGCTGGCCGGCTACACCACCGAAGGCGCCAGCTTCAGCGACGGCGCACTCGAGGTCCACTTCCGGAGGTCCCGCGATGGAGCACCCCAAGCCACCACCCCCTGACACCCACGACCGCGACCCGGCCTGGGACGACGAGCCCTATTTCCGCAACGGAGGGGCGCCGCCACCCCCGCCGCGCGGCGCGGGCCTGGACTTCTCGGCCCTCTTCGTGCTGCTCGATGCCCTGCGCCGAGCCGCGCCGGCCGAGCTCCAGGAGCGGATGACCGCGCTGATCCGGGAGGCGCTGCTCACGCTGCGCTCCCTGATCGACTGGTACCTCGAGCGCTTGGAGCGCCCGCAGCGCCGCGCGCGAGTGGAAGACATCCCGATCGACTAGCGGCGGCTCCGTTACGTGCCGTCGCGCTTCAGGTCGATAGCGCGGATGGCGTGCTCGTCGGGAAGCTTGTCCAGCACCTCGCGCACGATGCGATGGACGTCGTGCTCCTCGTGGCCGAAGTCGTCCAGCAGCGACTTGAGCGCGGTGTGCGTGATCTTGAGCTGGGCGGGCGTGAGCTCGAGCCGGTAGGCGGTGTCGCCGGGGCCGATCAGGTTCTCGTCTTCGGGCATGCAGGGAATTGTGGCGTACCCTTCGGCGCGTGGCGACAGCGCCCAAGACCTGGATCCTCACCGGCTCCCTGGAGAACTTCCGCGCGACGCGCGAGCACGGCTTCTCCGTGATCGGGGCGAAGGAGAAGCGACGCGGGATGGCGGAACAGATCGAGCCCGGGGACGAGATCGTGCTCTACGTGACGGGCGTGCAGGCCTTCGGCGGCATCGTCCGGGTCACGTCGGAGATGTTCGAGTCGCGCGAGCCCGTCTGGCCCGTCAAGCCGGGCAAGCCCGACGCATACCCATGGCGATTCCAGACCGAGCCGGTGCGCGTCCTGGAGGAGGACCGGTTCGTGCCCGCGGTGGACGTTGCACCCGCGCTGGAGCACGTGGCCAAGTGGCCCGCCGAGCATTGGCACCTGGCGTTCCAGGGACAGCTGCGGACGGTCACGGGGCACGACGCCGCCCTGCTGGGCGAGCGGATCGAGCGCGCTGCGGCCGCGCCGGCTCCCGCTTGAGCGCAGCCACCGCCTGAGCGTGCTCCACGAACGCCACTACACAGTCGAGCAGGCCAACGCCGCGATCCCCTGGGTCGAGCAGCGCCTCGCGCAGCTCCGCGAGGCGCGCACCGGGTTGGGCGACGAGGAGGCTCGCGCCGCCCTGGCCGAGGCCGGTCCCGGCAATGGCGGCGGCGAGGCGGGCAGGGTGGTCTCCGACGCCTTTCTCTCCATGCGCTCGGCGCTGATCGAGTTACGGGAGATGGACATCGTGCTGCGCGACCTGGACCGCGGCCTGGTGGACTTCCCGGCCCTGCGGGACGACCGCGAGGTGTATCTGTGCTGGGAGGAGGGCGAGGACCGGATCGAGTTCTGGCACGAGCCCGAGTCCGGGTACGGCGGCCGCCAGGCCCTGGAAGATGGCTGAGGCCTGGCGGCGCCTGAACGCCGAGCAGCGTGTGGCCGGGATCGCGGCCGTGCTGCTGATCGTGAGCACCTTCGGCCCGTTCTCGTTCGTGGAGGCCGCGATGGCGCTCACCGGCCTGGCCGTTCTGACCCTGCTCAAGCAGCGCGCCGACCGGCGCGAGTTCCACCTGCCGTTCGGCGACGGCAGCGTGATCCTGGCCGCGGGCGTGTGGGCAGGGCTGCTGATCGTTGTGCGGCTGTTCGATCGCCCGCTAGGCCAGAGCGTGCTGGCCCTGGCCTGCGCGGCCCTGATGGCGGCCGCCGGGCTGCGCGAGCGCGCCAAGCGGCCGATGGACGACCTGCCCCCGCCCCCGGTCCAGCCGCCACCCGCCCCACCCGAGGCCGCCACGGAGCCGATCCGCGCCGACGACGCGGCCACGGTACGCCTGCCGGCGGAGCGGCGGCGAGAGGACGGGGACAACTAGGCGGCCTCGGTGCTCGGGCACCGAAGGGGATCGGGTCGGGCGATCCCGGCCAACCTCGGCGTTACAAGCGTGACGGGTCCGCCAAGGGCGACCACCGCCCGCGTGACGGGCCGCGGTGAGCCCAGGTCATTGGGGCTTTGTCAGTCAGCGGCGACACACCCAACCCCCTCGCTGCCCGCAGTGGGGCGACGAGCCAACCACCCGGCGACCGCAGAGCCGACGACCAACGACCGGCGGCCGGACGCCCCTAGGCCCCCCAGCCCCCGACACCCCCGCCCCGGCGGGCTCCGGCTCCCCCGGACCCCCGGCGCGACGCCGCCGCGCCGCATCCCGCGGCGCCCCTGACAGCTGCCCGCCCGGGCAGTCACAGGCGTCGACCTTGCGCTGGGGGTTGCGGATGCCCGAGCAGGCCGAGCACGCCGCCGAAGGCCACCAGGCCGGCCGAGATGGCCATGGCCAGGTGGAAGGCGCCCACCGACGCGTCGGCGTCGTCGCCGTACTGGGCGGCCACGATCGCTCCCACGATCGCGATCCCCAGCAGCCCGGCCACGCGCGCGATGGCGTTGTTGATGCCGCTGGCCAGGCCGGCGTTGTGCTCGTCGGCGTCGGCCAGGACGGTTGCCGTGAGCGGAGCGACCGTCATCGACAGCCCGACCGAGAAGATCAGCAGCGGCGGCAGCAGGTCGGTCGCGTAGTCGAGATCGGCCTCGACCTGGGTCAGCAGGGCCAAGCCCACGGAGGCGATGATCGGGCCGACGCCCATGAACAGCCGCGGGCCGTAGCGGTCGGCCATGGCACCGAAGCGGGTGGAGGCGAGGAACATGACGATCGTGACCGGGAGGCCCGCCAGCCCGGCCTGGGTGGCGCTGTAGCCCGCCGCGTTCTGCAGGAACAGCACCAGGAAGAAGAACAGCAGCGACAGCCCGGCGTACATCGACAGCGTCTCGATGTTGCCGACGGTGAAGTTGTGGCGCTTGAACAGGTCCAGCTTGAGCATCGGGATGCGAGCTGCGGCGCTCGACCACGATGAATGCGACCAGCAGCGCGAGACCGCCGCCGATGGTGCCGAACACCGTGGGGTCGCCGAACCCGCCCTCGGGCTGGCGGATCAGCCCGAACGTGAGCGCGGCCAGGCCGACCGGCGCAGAGCGCTCCGCCGGCCACGTCGACGCGGGTGCCCTCCGGCGCGCCGCGGCTCTCCGGGATCACCCGGGCGATGAGCACACAGGGTGGCCGAGCACCAGCGGCACGTTGATCGCGAAGATCCACCGCCACGACGCGGCGTCCACCAGCTGGCCGCCCACGAGCGGGCCGAGCACCGTGCCGATCGCTCCCCAGGCCGTCCAGGCGCCGACCGCCTTGCCGCGCTCGTCCTCGTCGAACACCGCCACGATCACCGCCAGCGCCGCCGGGGTGAGCAGCGCGCCCGCCACCCCCTGGAGCGCCCGCGCGACCACCAGCAGCTCGATCGTCGGGCGCCACCGCGCACAGGACCGAGGTGACGCCGAAGCCGGCGACCCCGAGCGTGAAGATCCGGCGCTCGCCGAAGATGTCCCCGAGCGAGCCGCCCACCAGGATCAGCGAGGCCAGCGTGACCAGGTAGGCGTTGGCGGTCCACTGCTGCCCGGCGAAGCCGCCGCCGAGGTCGTCGCGGATGGCGGGCAGCGCGACGTTGACGACGGTGGAGTCCACGGTCACGACCGTGGTGCCCAGCACGCACGCCACCAGCACGAGACGCTTGGTGCGGGCATCGAGCTGAGCGGCTGCGGCGCCGGCCACCGATCGAGTATGCACGACGGGGTATCCGAGCTGAGGCTGCAAGCCGGCTTGGGCCCGCTAAAGCGACAGGGCCATGCGGCCGATAGCTGCCACGAGTTGTCCGGTCACGGGCACTCGGCGCGCGGAGACGCGCGGCTCACAGACTCCCTCCTGTCGAGCAGGACGGCCGGCCGCCCCCGGGCGGCCGGCCTCCGTCTGTGCGCCTCAGTCCTCGAAGAACGCGTAGCCGTACTCGCCGCGCGGTAGGCGAGCTTGGCGATCGCGGTCATGCGCTCGTCGTCGTTGGACTCGATCTGGTCGAGCTGGGCGTTCACCCGCTGCGCCGCGCGCGTGCAGAACGTCTGGGCGATGTAGCGCTCCTGGCCCGAGGGCTCGACGCCGTGCTCGTCGAAGATCGCGGTCACGCGGGACAGCACCGCGATCTGGGCGTACACGTCGGCCACGGCGTCGGCCAGCCGCTTCTGGTGGAACTGGCGCTCCACGATCTCGCCCTTGTGCTCGCGCAGCACGGACTCCGATGCCGAGGCCAGCCGCTTGACCTGGTCGGTGAGCGGGTCGGCGAGGGCCGACAGCTCGTCGTGGGCGAGCGTGACGCGCTCGGGCCGGACCTCGCGCTGGATCCGGCCGGTCACGTACTCGGCGAGCACGCCGATCGAGCCGACCGGGTCGCCCAGGTTCAGGCTCGCCCATGCTCGCTCAGCCGCTCTCCCACCGGCTTGATGCCCGACAGCGCGATGAACGCCCGCATCACGTCGTTGGCGCCCTCGAAGATCGGGAAGATCCGGGTGTCGCGCAGCAGCCTTCTCGTAGGGCTCGTCGCGCATGTAGCCCGCGCCGCCCTTGAGCTGGAGCGCGCGGTTGGCCGCGTACCAGAGGAACTCGGTGCCGGACACCTTCACGATCGCCGACTCCAGCGAGTAGTCCGGCACGCCCGCGTCCACCAGCCCGCAGGTCAGGTACGCCATCGACTCGAGCCCGAACAGGTAGGAGACCATCCAGCCGACCTTGTCCTGCACCAGCTCGAAGTCGGCCAGCGGGCGGCCGAACTGCTTGCGCTCCTTCACGTGGTCGATGGACAGGTCGAGCAGGAACTTGGCCCCGCCGACTGAGCCCGTGCCGAGGCTCATCCGGCCGTTGTTGAGGATGTGCATGGCGATCCGGAAGCCCTCCCCGGGCTCGCCCGAGCACGTTCTCGGGCGGCACGCGCACGTCGTTGAAGAACAGCTCGCGCAGGTCGTTGCCGCGCAGGCCCATCGTGTCGAAGCGGCGCCCGACCTCGAAGCCCTCCATCCCCTTCTCGACGATGAAGGCCGTGTGGCGCTGCCTGCCGTCCACCTCGGTGGCGGCGAAGGTCACGAACACCGAGCCCTTCTCGCCGTTGCCGATGTAGTGCTTGTGGCCGTTGAGCCGCCACGCGCCGTCGGCCTCGCGCTCGGCGCGGCTGTCCATGCCGTGCACGTCGGAGCCGGCGCCGGGCTCGGTCAGGGCGAACCCGGCCAGCTTGCGACCCGGCGGCCAGGTCGGGCAGCAGGCGCGACTTCTGCTCGTCGTTGCCGAACAGCACGATGCCCTTCATCCCGATCGACTGGTGCACGCCCAGGATCACCGACAGCACCGGGTCGATCTGCGCGAACACCTCGGACACCCGGCAGTAGCCGGTCTGGGAGAGACCCTGTCCGCCGTACTCCTCGGGCACGTAGAGACCCATCAGGCCGCGCTCGCCCAGCGCGGCGATCACGTCGTCGCCGATCCAGCCGCCGCTCCTCGATCTCCCGCGGGTCGATCATCTCGGCGGCGATCTCGCGCACCGCGGTGCAGAGGCCGCGGATGCGCTCCTGCTCGGACTCGTCGGGCTTGGGGAACGGGAAGACGAGGTCCTCGTGGATCTCCCCCAGGAACAGCGACTTCGCGAACGAGGAGACTCCCTCGATCGGAGGGGTGTCCTGCGTTGTGGTCGCGGCCTCCATCAGTCCACTTCGTCGATCGGCCTCGGGCCGGGGCCCGTGTACACGGCCGTCGGCCGGATCAGGCGGCCCTCGCGCTTCTGCTCGAGCACGTGGGCGGACCAGCCGCCCACCCGCGCGCAGGCGAAGAGGGGCGTGAACAGCTCGGGCGGGACGTCGGCGAAGTCGAGCACCACCGCGGACCAGAACTCCACGTTCGTGGCCAGCACGCGGTCCGGCTTGCGCGCCTGGAGCTCGGCCAGGGCGGCCTGCTCGAGCGCCTCGGCCACCTCCACCCGCGGAGCCCCGATCTCCTTCGCCGTGCGCCGCAGCACGCGAGCGCGCGGGTCCTCGGCCCGGTACACGCGGTGCCCGAAGCCCATCAGCCGCTCGCCGCGGTCCAGCCAGTCCTTGACCCACGCCTCGGCGTCGCCCTGCTCCTCGCACGGCGTCCAGCATCGTGAGCACCCGGCGACGGGGCGCCTCCGTGGAGCGGGCCCGACAGCGCCCCGACCCCGGCCGAGAGTGCCGCCGCCACGTCGGCGCCGGTGGAGGTGATGACGCGCGCCGTGAAGGTCGACGCGTTCATGCCGTGCTCCGCCGCGGAGATCCAGTACGCGTCGATGGCCTTCACGTGATCGGGGTTCGCCTCGCCGCGCCAGCGGGTCAGGAACCGCTCCGGGATCGATCGGGCCTTGTCGACCTCGATCTGCGGCACCGGCGGCTGCCCGATGCCGCGCGCCGACTGGGCCACGAAGGAGAGCGCCATGACCGACACGCGCGCCAGGTCGGCGCGCGCCTGCTCGTCGCTGATGTCGATGACCGCCTGGAGCCCCCACTCCGGCCCCAGCATCGCCAGCGCCGCCTGCAGGTCCACGCGCGGGTCTCCGGTGCGCACGGACAGCGGGTGCGGGATCGCCGGCGGCAGGCCGGGCGCGAACGAGCCGTCCACCAGCAGGCCCCAGACCTGCTCGAACGGCACCTTGCCCGGTCAGGTCCTCGATGTCGACTCCGCGATACCGGAGCGCCCCGCCCTCCTTGTCGGGCTCGGCGATCTCGGTGGCGAAGGCGACTACGCCCTCGAGCCCCGACTGAACCTCGGCTAGTTCGGGCACACGCGTCTCCTTGCGGGTCGGACGATCGAGGCACCGAGGATAGTCGGCAGGTAGCCTCGAGGCCGTGATCCGGGTGTGGCGCGCAGGGCCCCGCGACGCCGCCGTGGTGGCCGAGCTGATGATCGCGTTCCGCGACTGGTGGGGGCGCGGCGACCCGCCGGATGACCGCTTCCACGCGGGTGTCGCGCGGCTCCTGGACGACCCCGACACGGAGTTCCTACTGGCCGGCGACGAGGAGCCGGTGGGCGTGTGCCAGCTGCGCTACCGCTACGGAATCTGGCGCGACGGGGAGGACTGCTGCCTGGAGGACCTGTACGTGCGCGACGCCGAGCGGGGCACGGGCGCGGGGCGGGCACTGGCCGAGGCCGCCATCGCGCGCGCCCGCGACCGCGGCTGCGTGCGGATGGTGCTCGACGTGGTGGAGGACAACGCGCCGCCGCGAACGCTGTACGAGTCGCTGGGCTTCGAGAGCGGCGGCGGCGAGGGCTCGCGCAGCCTGTTCATGAAGCTCGCGCTGGACGACTGAGGCCGCGTGGCGGCTCGGTGCCGGTGGCGATAGCTTGCGCCGGGTGGAGAGCAACCGGTCCACCGCGACGGGCGCGCTCGTGCCGCTGCTCACCGTCTTCGGCGCGGTGCACCTGCTGCTGGGGGTGCTGATGGCGGCGGCGCCCGGCACGTTCTTCGAGGAGATCGGCCCATACCCGCCGCAGAACGACCACTACATCCGCGACGTGGCCACCTTCTACCTCGCGCTCGGGGCGGTGGCGGTGCTGGCGGTCAGCCGGCGCTCCTGGCGCGTGCCGGTGCTGGCGTTCGCCCTGCTGCAGTACCTGTTCCACGCGGTCAATCACCTGATCGACGTGGGCGATGCCGATCCCGAGGCGCTCGGCCCGGTGAACCTGGTGTCCCTGGCGGTCACGACGGCGCTGCTGGGCTGGATGCTCACGACGGCGCTCAGGGACGAGCGGCCATGAGGGTGTTCGTGGCCGGGGCCAGCGGGGCGATCGGGCGGCCGCTGGTGCCGCGATTGGTGGCGGGCGGTCACCAGGTCACCGGCCTGACCCGCTCGGAGGAGCGCGGCGAGGAGCTCCGGCGCGCGGGGGCCGAAGTGGTGGTGGCGGACGTTTTCGACTCCGACCGCGTGCATGCGGCTGCTCGTGACAGCCGAGCCCGAGATCGTGGTTCATCAGCTCACCGCGCTGCCCAGGCGCCTGAACCTGCGCAAGATGGACGAGGCCTACGCGGGCACCGATCGCCTGCGCACGGAGGGCACGCGGATCCTGGTGGCGGCGGCGCAGGCGGCGGGCGCCAGGCGGATGGTCGCCCAGAGCATCGCCTTCCTCTACGCACCCGAGGGAGACGCGGTCAAGGACGAGGACGGACGGGCATTCACCGACGCTCCGGAGCCGTTCGGCGGTGCGGTCCGCGCGCTGATGGACATGGAGGCCCAGGTCACCGGCACGGCGGGCATCGAGGGCGTGGTGCTCCGCTATGGCTGGTTCTACGGTCCGGGCACCTACTACGCCGCGGACGGCGCCAGCGCTGACGATGTCCGCCGGCGACGCCAGCCGGTGGTCGGCAAGGGCTCCGGCGTGTTCAGCTTCATCCACGTCGACGACGCCGCCGCGGCCACGGTGGCCGCCGTGGAGGGCGGGCCGCCGGGGATCTTCAACGTGGTCGACGACGAGCCGGCGCCCGCGCGCGAGTGGCTGCCCGTCTACGCCGAGGCCCTGGGCGCCAAGCGGCCGCGGCGGGTGCCGCGCTGGATCGCCTCGCTCGCGGCGCCGAAGATGCTGGTGGAGATGGCCACGACCCTGCGCGGCGCCTCGAACGCCCGGTTCAAGGCCGCGTTCGGCTGGCAGCCCGGCCACCCGAGCTGGCGGCAGGGCTTCCCCGGCGAGCTGCGCTGACCCGCGCGCTCAGCCGTACGCGCCGACGGCCGCCATGAACACCGCGGTGCCCAGGAAGAACATCGCGATGCCCACGATCACCAGGGCCCGGGACTGGAACAGGTGGCCCGCCACGGCGATCAGGAAACCCAGGCCCACGAGCACGTAGAAGGCGTTGAGCAGCCGCTGCAGCTCCTCGTCAGCCGGCTGGCCGGGGTCGGGGATGCCGATCTGTCCAAGGATGGTCAGGAGGGCCGTCAAGGCCGCGAAAGTATCCTTCCTGCGGTGAGCGTGGCGTTCGGCTCCATCGACGAGGTGCGCGAGGGCCTGGAGCAGGCGGGGTACCTGGCGGGAGACTCCACCGCCCTGGTGTCCTACCTGGCGGCCGAGCTCGGCAAGCCGGTGCTGGTCGAGGGCCCCGCCGGGGTGGGCAAGACCGAGCTGGCCAAGGCGCTGAGCCGCGCGACGGGCCGCAAGCTGATTCGCCTCCAGTGCTACGAGGGCCTCGACGAGGCCAAGGCGCTGTACGAGTGGAACTACCGCAAGCAGCTGCTGCGGATCCAGGTGGAGGCCTCGGACGCCGGCTGGCAGGAGGTCCGCGACGACATCTTCGGGCAGGAGTTCCTTCTGCCGCGGCCGCTCCTCAGCGCGATCTCCGATGAGGAGCCGGTGGTGCTCCTGATCGACGAGATCGACAAGACCGACCAGGAGTTCGAGGCGATGCTGCTGGAGGTCCTGTCCGACTTCCAGGTGTCGATCCCCGAGCTCGGCGTGGTGGAGGCGCGCACCCACCCGCTGGTGCTGCTCACCTCCAACAACTCGCGCGAGCTGACCGAGGCCCTCAAGCGCCGCTGCCTGTACCTGTGGCTGGACTACCCGGACGTGGACCGCGAGCTGGAGATCGTGCGGCTGCACACCCCGGAGCTGCCCGAGGAGATGGCGCGCAAGCTCGTGGAGGTCGTGCACATGGTCCGCAACCTCGACCTGAAGAAGCCGCCGTCGATCGCCGAGTCGATCGACTGGGCCCGCGCCCTGCTGCTGCTGGGGGCCGAGGACGTGGACGGCGAGGTGCTCCAGCGCACCATGAGCATCATCGTCAAGCACCGGACCGACCTCGACCTGGTGGCCGAGCGCGTCGGCGTGAAGCTCACCGATGGCCTCATCGGGTCCCGCCGAACCGGCTGACGGGGGCCTTCCCCGCGCGCCTCGGGCCGGCCTCTACGGCGGCATGCCGCCGGCGGCCGGCCCGGCCGGGATGGCGCCCCGCCTGCTCGAGTTCGCAGACGAGCTGCGGCGCGAGGGCATGGCGGTGGGCACGTCCGAGCTGCTGGACTCCTTCGCCGCCCTGAGAGCGGTGAGCTGGACCGATCGGACTGACTTTCGCGAAGCCCTGTCCGCCACCCTGGCCAAGTCGCAGGAGGACCGGCGGGTGCTGGAGATCGTGTTCGACAGGTTCTTCTTCCGCGCGGCCGAGCGGGAGGCCGTCGAGCGCGGGATAACCGAGGACGACCGCAACGAGCCGGGCGGCGAGCGGATGGACCTGGATGCGCTGCGGGAGCGGATACGCGACGCGCTGCGGGAGCCGGACGCCACCGACGGGGAGCTGCGCGACCTGGCGCGGCTCGCGATCGCGGCGTTCGGGCGCCAGGGCGAGGGCTCGGGGGTGATCGGCGTTGACGTGCAGCGGATCCGCCGCACGCTGGGCCTCCGAGGCGAGGGGCAGGCAGCCGAGCTTCCGGACCCCGAGAGCGTCCCGCGCGACCGGCTGAGGGAGTTCGAGGGTCACATCCGCCGTGAGCTGGAGCGCGCCCTGATCGAGCGCACGCGGTCCCTCCCCCCGGCCAAGCCGCTGCGGGAGTTCGACCGCGCGCTGCCCACCGGGGCGGCCCAGGACCTGGCCGCAGTCCACCGCGTGGTGGCCCAGCTGCGGCGGCGGCTGGCCACCCAGGGGCGAGAGACCCGCGGCCGCAGCCGCTCAGCGGCCATCGACGTGCGCCGCACGATGCGCCTGTCGCTGGGCACCGGAGGGGTGCCCTTGGAGCTGCGCTACCGGCCGCGTCGCCCGCGGAGGCCGGAGCTGTTCGTGCTCTGCGACGTCTCGACGAGCGTGACCAGCGCCAGCGTCTTCTTCCTATCGGTCCTGCACGCGCTGCATGACTCGTTTCGCAAGCTGCGCTCGTTCGTGTTCGTCGAGCGGATCTCAGAGGTCACCGACGTGTTCGAGCGCGAGCGCTCCTTCCAGGCGGTGTCGCGGGCGATCGCCAGCGACGCGGGCGTGGCGGACGTGTCCGGCTACACCGACTACGGCCGCGTGTGGATGGAGTTCCTCGAGCAGGTGGTCGACGACCTGGACCCGCGCTCGTCGGTGATCGTGCTGGGCGACGCCCGTACCAACGGCCGCGAGCCCCATGCCAACGCGTTCGCTCACGTGGCAGAACGCGCCGGCCGCACGTTCTGGATGAACCCCGAGCCGAAGCTCTACTGGAACTACGGCGACTCGGTGATGGCGGCGTACGAGCCCCACTGCACCGGCGTCTTCGAGTGCTGGACCACCAAGCAACTCGAGGGCTTCGTGAACGCCATCGCCGATCTGCGCCCCGTGTCCTCGGTCTGAGCCCGGGCAGCGCGGCGCGCCGGCGGCCACGAGGGCGATGCCGGCGCGAGCGCTGCGGGCGGGCCGCCGGCCGGACGCTGCCGACCGGCGGCCCTATGTGACCCGCGTTCCCCTGCCCGGGGATCGGTGCGCCGCGTCAGCGGCGCAGGTTCTGGCTAGAAGGACCCACCTCCCCCGTTGAGCTGGGTGACCTTCACGCGGTCCGAGGCGTCGGCGTCGCCACCGTAGGACTTGGCGTCGCCGCCATCCCCACCGTGCGCGTCGCCGCTCTTGGCGTAGGTGTCGCCACCCTCGGACTCGACGCCGCCGCCACGCGGCGGGAACGGGACGATGCCGACGGGCCCGTTGAACCCATCGGACAGCGACAGCGCAAGCGAGTTCCCGTTCAGGAACTGCTTGTTGCCGGTATCGGCGTCTCCGCCGTTACCACCCGTGGCCTGGGAGTTGCCCCCCGTGGCCTCGTCGTCGCCCTGCTCGACCTCGGACTCGTTCTTCTGCTCCGAGCCCTTGTCGTAGCCGCGGTCGTCGTCCTTGTCGTAATCGCGGTCCTGTCCTTGTCCCGACCACGGTCCTTGTCCTTGCCGTAGTCGTGATCGTCGTGCTTGCCACGGCCCTTGTCCTTGCCGTGGTCGTGGTCCTTGTCCTTGCAGCGGTCACGGCCCTTGCCGTGGTCGCTGTGCTTGGACTCGTTGTGCTGACGGACCTTCGCGCGGTCCGAGGCGTCGGCGTCGCCACCGTAGGACTTGGCGTCGCCGCCATCCCCACCGTAGGCATCGCCGCTCTTGGCGTAGGTGTCGCCACCCTCGGACTCGGCACCGCCGAACAACGACAGCGCCACCGAGTTCCCGTTCAGGAACTGGGTGTTGCCGGTGCTCGGCGTTCCCGCCGTCACCGCCCTTGGCCTCGGAGTTGCCCCCGGTGGCCGTGTCGTTGCCCTGCTTGACCTCGGACTCGTTCTTCTGCTCCGAGCCCTTGTCCCAACCACGGCCCTTGTCCTTGCCGTAGTCGCGGTCCTTGTCCTTGCCGTAGTCACGGTCGTCGTCCTTGCCGTAATCGCGGTCCTTCTTCCAGCCACGGTCCTTGTCCTTGCCGTGGTCGTGGTCCTTGTCCTTGCACCGGTCACGGCCCTTGCCGTAATCGCGGTCCTTCTTCCAGCCACGGCCCTTGTCCTTGCCGTGGTCGTGGTCCTTGTCCTTGCACCGGCCCTTGCCGTAATCGCGGTCCTTCCCGCGATCACGGTCCTTGCCGTACTCGTGCTTGGACTCGTTGTACTGGTGGACCTTGGCGCGGTCCGAGGCGTCGGCGTCGCCACCGTAGGACTTGGCGTCGCCGCCATCCCCACCGTAGGCATCGCCGCTCTTGGCGTAGGTGTCGCCACCCTCGGACTCGGCCGCTGCCGAACAGCGACGAGCGCCCACGCCGAGTTCCCGTTCAGGAACTGGGTGTTGCCGGTATCGGCGTCGCCGCCGTTACCGCCCGTGGCCTGGGAGTTGCCCCCCGTGGCCTCGTCATCGCCCTGCTCGACCTCGGACTCGTTGTCCTGATCCGAGCCCTTGCCGTAGCCGCCGCCAGAGCTCTTGTTGCCCTGGTTGACCTACGACGCTGGTCCGACGCGTCGGCGTCGCCACCGTAGGACTTGGCGTCGCCGCCATCCCCACCGTAGCGCATCGCCGCTCTTGGCGTAGGTGTCGCCACCCTTGGACTCGGTCTCGCCGGACGGCCTGCCCGGCTGGGTCGCGACGCGGGGCCCGACACCGTCGGTCGGCGACACGGCAATCGAGTTGCCGTTGCCGACCTGCTTGTTGCCGGTATCGGCGTCGCCGCCGTTACCGCCCGTGGCCTCGGAGTTGCCCCCCGTGGCCTCGTCATCGCCCTGCTCGACCTTGGACTCGTTCTCCTGCTCCGAGCCCTTGCCGTAGCCACCAGAGCCGTTGCCCTGGTTGCTGTGAACCGTGTCCGAGGCGTCTGCGTCGCCGCCGGAGGACTTCGCATTCCCTCCGTCGCCGCCAGAGGCGTCACCGCTCTTCGCTGCGGTGTCGCCACCCTCGGACTCTGCGTTACCTGTTCCCGAGAGGGCAAGCGAGTTGCCATTCAGGACCTGCGTGTTGCCGGTGCTGGCGTTGCCGCCGTTACCGCCGGTGGCTGAACTACTGCCTCCGGTGGCCGTGTCGTTGCCCTGCACCACTACCGACTTGTTCTCCTGGTCGAGGACCGGGAGAGCGGAGGCCGGCGTGGCACCCAGGGCCATGGCGAGCACCGTCGCCATGATCAGGGTGATACGTCTCATCACCACTTCCTTTCGTTGCTCTTGAACTGCAGCTGCCGGGGTTCGGGTTGGGGGCCCCCGGCACGGCCCTGACTAGAGGCGACTTCGCCTAGCCAGGGCGCTCGAGCAACGAGATGAATGGCACCGGCCGCAGGAAGGCCGGCGCTGCGAAGAACCTGCGGGTCTGGCCCGCGAAGAGGAGAGCATCGCGCCGAGGAGCACGGCGAGGCCCACGAGAAGAACGCGCTGGTCGCCGAGGCGACGGCGCTGGAGGGCGCGGGGACGTCCGGGGTCCTGGGCGCCGGGCCCTCGCCATTGTCGTACAGGTGCGTCTCGCCGGCCGAGGGATCGCAGCACCGGCTGCGGCGGCAGTCGCGAAGAACCCTCGACGAAGGAACCGCCGTCAGCGGCGGCGTAAACGCTCCGGCCGCCGGCCAGCGGGCTGCGCGCTGCGGGCCGCCTGGCCGTCCGTCGCGCTCGGCGACGCGCCGCGAGTCCGAGACCCGCTGTCGCGCCGTCCAGCGCCGGCGCGACCGGGAGGCCCGTGGGCGCGGCGGGGAGCGCTTCCGCAGGGGGCCTGCGGACGGGGGTGCTCAGCGTCTCGGCCGTGTCGAGCGCGCCGCCGGCCGTCTCGTCGAGCCCGGTGGTCGTGGACTCGAGCAGCGCGGCGAGCGAGTCGGTGAGACGGTCCGCGGTTGCGTCGGCCGGCGGGGGGAGCAGGCGCTGCACGTCGACGGGCGGGACCAGCCCGCTCAGATCGACCGGCGCGACCGGGCGGGTCGCCTCGACCGGAGCCAGGCGGCTCAGATCGACCGGCGTGGCGGGACGGGTCAGATCCGTGATCGACGCCAGGCGCTCCTGGCCGGCCGGCGGGACGCGGCCGGCGAGGTCAGCGGCCGGTGCCGTTGCGCTGCGGAGGCGGTCGATCGCATCTCGCACGACGGGGGTGGCAGGGAGCTGATCGTCGCCGCGATCGAGCGATCCGAGTGCGTTTACGTTGTCTGTAATCCGCTCTGCAGTGGGAATCTCGACCCGCGGAAGGGCGGGGGTGTCTCCGCCGCCGCTGCGGTCCCGCACGGCGCCGGACAGCGACTCCGTGGCGCGCTCGACCACCGCGACGGGGGGCTTCGGTGCGGGGGGCGTGGGAGGCGCCGGCGGGGTGGGTGCCTGGACCGCCTGCACTACCTCGTCCACGGCCTGCTCGACCGGCGGCGCCTTCGGGGCGACGGCGATCGGCGCGGCTGGGGGCGCTGGGGGCTTCGGAGCCGCCGGCGGAGTCTGGGCGGGGGCGGCAGGCTTCTCGACTGCCGAAGCGGGCGCAGCCGGCTTGGGGACGGCCGGAGCGGGAGCGGCAGGCTTCTGGACCGCCGGAGCGGGCGCGGCCGGAGTCTGGAGCGCCGCAGCGGGCGGTGCGGACGTCTGGGCCGCTGGGGCGGGCGCCGGAGCGGCGGGCCTCGCGGCGGGGGGCGCGGGCACCGCAGGCTTCGGGACGGGGGGAGCGGCGCCACCTTTGCTACGACCGCCGAGGCGGGCTTTGGCAGCGCGCCGGCGACGCCGACATCGGCGGTTCCAGTCGCGGGCACCGCGGCAGAGGCCATCAGCGCGATCGCTGCTGACCGTCGCAATCTCCGCCTTGCGGCACCCCCTGCCAGGAAGGCTCCCACATCAGCCTTATACCGCGGATGTGCACGGAGATAAACACCCAACCTTGCGCAGCCTGGGCGACCAGGCGAAAAACGCAAGTCAACGCACCGGGTTCGCGGTCGAAGCTGCGCGACAACGCCCGCCTGGCGGCCGGTGTGGCGGCTCGGGCCTCGGCTAGACTCCCCGGCCGTACAACAGGGGGGCTCGCGGGAAGCGGGCTGAGATAGCGCCCTGGCCCCCGGCCGCCCGGCGCTGACCCTTCGAACCTGTGGGGTAATGCCCGCGGAGGGAGCGGATGCACACGACGGTCGAGGCTCCGGTCACGGAGCCCCTTTCATCTCGAAGCGGCGGAGTGAGGCTCGAGGGCGTCGGGCGGCGCTTCGACGGCCGTCAGGGCGCCGTGACGGCCCTCGAGGGACTCGACCTGGAGGTGGCCCCGGGCGAGGTGCTGGGGGTGGTCGGAGCCTCGGGCTGCGGCAAGTCCACATTGCTCGAGCTGGTGGCCGGACTGCAGGAGCCGGACGCCGGAAAAGTGGCCGTCGGAGGCGTATACGCCGGCCCGCAACGCCGCTCTGCATGCGGGTTCATGCCACAGACGGACCTCTTGCTGCCGTGGCGCGACGCGCTCGGAAACGCGGCCCTCGCGCTGGAGTGCGAGGGGGTCAAATCGGGCGCCGCGCGACGCCGTGCCGAGCCGCTCTTCGAGCGCTTCGGACTGTCCGAGTTCGCCCGCGCGCGACCAGCCGCCCTGTCCGGGGGCATGCGCCAGCGGGTGGCCTTCATGCGCACGCTGTTGCCCGGTCGGCCCGTGCTGCTCCTGGACGAGCCCTTCGCCGCTCTTGACGCAATCACCCGCGCGGAAATGCAGGCCTGGCTCGCGGACGCTCTGGCCGCCGCTCCCCGCACCGTGATCCTCGTGACCCACGACGTGGAGGAGGCGATCTTCCTCGCCGATCGCGTGGCCGTGCTCAGCCCCCGCCCCGGCCGGGTGGTGGCCGAGCTCGACGTGGCCCTGCCCCGCCCTCGAGACCGTCGGGCGGCAGTGACCGATCCGCGCGTGGCGCGCCTGCGCGAGCGCGCCCTGGAGGCCCTCGCATGAGGCGCGTGCTGCTCGCGGCGGCGCTCATCGCGCTGCTGGTGGCCGCCTGGGCATGGGTCGCGTCGCTGGACTCGGTCGACGACCTGACCCTGGCCTCGCCGGGCGAGACCCTCACCGCCCTGCGCGACGATCGCTCGCTGCTGCTCGACAACGCCTGGGTCACGGCGTACGAGGTGCTCCTGGGTCTGGCCATCGCCGATCGTCGCCGGTGTGGGCGCCGCGCTGGCCATGCACCTGAGCCGTGCGCTGCGTGACGCCGCCTACCCCCTGCTCGTGGCCTCGCAGGCCATCCCCATCGTCGTGCTCGCGCCGATCTTCGTGCTGGCGTTCGACTACGGCATCGGCCCGAAGCTGGCCATCGTGGCGCTCATCTGCTTCTTCCCCATCACGGTCGCTGCCCTGGACGGGCTGCGCGCCACCGACCCCGAGCAGCTCAAGCTGATGCGCTCCTTCGGAGCCTCGCGCCTGCGGACGCTGCGCACGGTGGAGCTGCCGGCCGCGCTGCCGAGCCTCTTCAGCGGCCTGCGGATCGCCGCGACCGTCTCGGTGATCGGCGCGGTGTTCGGCGAATGGGCGGGCGCCGACGAGGGCCTCGGTCGCCTGGTCCTGCTGGGCAACACGCAGCTCCAGACCCCGCGCGTGTACGCGGGGATCCTGATCCTGACCGCCATGGCCGTGATCCTGTTCGCCCTGGTCACGCTGGCCGAGCGCGTGGCCTGCCCCTGGAACCGTTCCGACGAAAGGACCGCATGACCCGCGCCCGCCGCCCGCTGATCGCCCTCATCTCGCTGGCGGCCGTCACGTTCGCGGCGGCCTGCGGCGAGAAGGAGGAGTCGCTGGCGCCCTCCGGCTCCAGGGACCTGAGCCTGCTGCTGGACTACTTCCCCAACGCCGACCACGCCGGGATATACGCGGCGCAGGCCGGCGGGCAGTTCGCGGACGCGGGCCTGAAGGTGAACATCCGCCAGCCGACCGACCCGGCCGCGCCGATCAAGCAGGTGGCCGCCGGCCGGGTGGACCTGGCGGTGTCGTACGAGCCGGAGGTGCTCCGCGCCCGCGACCAGGGGCTGCGCGTGGTGTCGGTGGCCGCGCTGGTGCGCAAGCCGCTCACGTCGATCATCTCGCTGCCGCGAGCCGGGATCCGCTCCCCCCGGGACCTGAGGGGCAAGACCGTCGGCACGGCGGGGATCGACTACCAATCGGCCTTCCTGCGCACGATCCTGCTGGACGCGGACGTCGATCCCGACACCGTCAAGGAGCGCAACGTGGGCTTCGGCTTCTCCGCGGCGCTGCTCACCCGCAAGGTCGACGCCACCCTCGGCGCGTTCTGGAACTACGAGGGCACCGAGCTACGGCTCAAGAAGCGCCGCCCGCGCATCATCCGCGTCGAGCGTGCCGGGGTGCCGACCTACAACGAGCTCGTGCTCGTCGCCAACGAGGACGCGCTGGAGCGCAACGCGGGCCGGATCCGCGCCTTCATCGGCGCGCTGGCCAGGGGCACGAAAGAGCTGGCGGACGATCCCGGCGACGCCATCGAAGGCCTGCTGAAGGCCAACCCCGACCTGGACGCCAAGCTCCAGCGTGCCGCGGTACGGGTGACCCTGCCCCTGTTCCTGCCGCCAGACGGCAAGCCCTACGGCTACCAGGATCCCGCAGGAGTGGCAGGAGTTCGCCGCCTGGATGCGCGAGAACCGGATCCTCAAGGAGCTTCCCGACGCCGGCGGGTCGTTCACCAACGAGTACCTGCCCGGCGCCGGGCTCTAGCCGGCGGGCGGGTGAGCGCGGTCAGCCCTCGTCGGGCTGGTCCTTGCCCTCAGCGTCGAGGTCCAGCGACAGCGAGTTGATGCAGTAGCGCTGACCCCCGGGCCCGGGCCCGTCGGGGAACACGTGGCCCAGGTGCGAGCCGCAGCGCGCGCACAGCACCTCGGTGCGCTTCATGAAGAGGCTGTTGTCCTCCTCCAGGCGCACGTTCTCGCCACGGCGGGCTCGGTGAAGCTCGGCCAGCCGGTGCCGGAGTCGAACTTGGTGTCGGAGCTGAACAGCTCGTTGCCGCACGCGCCGCAGTTGTAGATGCCCGTCTCCTTGCGGTGCGTGTACGCGCCCGTGAACGGCGGCTCGGTGCCCTTCTCGCGCAGCACGTGGTAGCGATCGGGCGACAGCTCCTCGCGCCACTCCTCGTCGGTCTTGTTCACCTCGGTGTCCATGCCGCCAATGCTACGCACTGAGTCAGCGGGCCTGATCGCGCCGCTGGCCATCGCGGTGCACAGGTGCGTGCCGGCGAGCCCGGCGAACGGCGCGTAGGGAGCGAAGAACTCGCGCACCTCGTCCTCGGTGGCGCGGCGGCCGCAGCCGCTGCAGGCGGCCGACGAGCTTGAGGTAGGCGAGGTCGCCCGCGGGCAGCTGGTCGTCGCGGCCCTGGCCGTGCAGGGCCAGGCACTCGACCGTCCAGGGCCCGATGCCCGAGAATTGCCCGCAGCCGCCGCCACGCCGGCTCGTGCTCGCGCAGGTCGGCGCGGCCGCTGGCCACCTCGCGCGCGGCCTTCACCAGCGTGATCGCGCGCCGAGGCGACAGGCCGCAGGCCTCGAGCTCGGCGGGCGCCAGGCGGCCGCAGCTCGCCGGGCGCTCGGCACGTCGCGGCAGGCTGCCGCAGGCGCTGCGGCGGCCGTGGCGAGCGATGAGCCGGCGCTGGATCGACACGGCGCGCGCGCCGTCGATGAGCTGCTCGCAGATCGCCCACGCCAGCGCCTCGAAGGGCTCCGGGCGCCGCCGCGGGCGCAGCCACGGCTTGCGGCGCACGATCGGGCCGAGCAGCGGATCGCGCCAGAAGCGGCGCGAGGAACGGCTCGAGGTCGTGGTCGATGCCGAGCGCGAAGCGCATCCGCTCCACCGCGCTCGCGGCCGCCTCGCGGTCGGCGGCCCTCGGCGCGGATGCGGACCCCGCCGCCGCGGGCCAGGCGCGCACGATGACCGGCTCGTCCGTCCACGTGGAGGAAGCGCGTGAGCCCGCCGTCGCGGCGGCGCATCACCCCGTCGCGGCCGCCGCCGGGCATGCGGAACGGGCCGGCGGGCACCACGTGGCACTCCAACGTCGCGGCCTGGCCGAGCGGCTGCGGCGCCGCTGCGATCAGCGCTTCAGGAGGTGGACGTCGACCAGGAACGAGCGCGTGGCCTGCACGTCGACCCCGCGCCGCTGGGCGGCGAGCCGGCTGCGCCGCCGCGCGAGCCCGCGCGCCGCGAGGGGCGCCGGAGCACCCGGATGAGCACGAAGGTGGCCACGCCGAGCACGAAGCCGCCGGTTGCGGCGGCCACCGTGGCGGGCGCGGAGATCGGGCGCGGGCGGTCGAGCTCGGCGCCTCGCGCTCGACCGGCACCGGCAGGTGGCGGACCTCGGCCACGCCGCGCCCCTCGGCCGGGACGAGCTCCCCGTCCACGGGCTCGGGGCGGCCTTGAGCGCTGTCGGCGGGCTCGGGCACGAGTGGGCGAGTGTACTCCCGGGACGGACGCCGCGCTCAGTGCTGATCTCAGGCGCTGCCAGAGCCGGCGCTCGTACACCCGGTACCGCTTGACGACCCGGCCGCCCATGCCCTCCATGCCGCGGTTCATCGCGTCGTTGGTCTCCAGGATCCAGCCCATCTCGCCCCACGTCTGGGGCGTCACGATCGGCCATGTCGAAGTGCTCGATGTAGAGGCCGGCGGCCACGCCGGTGTGCTGGTACTCGGGCTTCACGCCGAGGAAGCCGACGCGGACGCGGTCGATGATCTCGCCGCGGCGCAGGAAGTGCCACCAGCCGAACGGCAGCAGCCGGCCGTTCATCTTCTTCAGCACCTGGTTGATGTCGGGCACGGTGATCGCCACGCCCACGCTCTCGCCGGTGTCGATCTTCTCGGCGACCATGAACCAGTGCTTGTCGAACACCAGCTGGAGGTCCTGGGCGTAGGTGTCGAGGTCCTCCTCGGTGTAGGGAACGAAGCCCAAGTTGTCCTTCCAGGCCTCGTTGTAGGTCTCGCCGAAGAGGTCCAGCTCCCGGCGCAGCCGGCGGCGCGACATCTTCCGGATGCGGATGCCGTGCTCGGGCTCGAGCTTCTCGGCCATCTCCACCAGCGCCGGCACGACCTTCGAGCGGTCGGTGATGTGCAGCTCCCACATCCACAGGTCGACCGCCTTGCTCAGCCCCGCCTCCTCGCACAGGCGCTGGTAGTAGGGCGGGTGCCAGGGCTGCTTGATGAACGGCTCGCGGTCGTGGCCCTCGATCAGCACGCCCGCACTCGTCGTTCATCGTGAAGTCCATCGGGCCGATCATCCGGTCGCGGCCGCGCTCGCTCAGCCACGCCGGCCGCGGCGTCGAGCAGGGCGGTCAGGACCTCCGGGTCGTCCTCGAGCTCGAGGAAGCCGAACATGCCCCAGTCGTTGCCCTGGTACTCGTTGAAGTTGCGGTCGATCTGGGCGCTGATCCGGCCCACCACCCGGCCGTCGCGGCGCGCCAGGAACAGCTCGGCCTCGGCGTGGTTGAACCACTTGTTGAAGCGCGGGCTGAGGAACAGCCTGCGCTCGATCCGCAGCGGGGGAACCCACTGCTCGGCGTTAGCATGCAGGCGGAACGGAAGCTCGATGAACGCCCGGCGGTCACGCCGCGAGCGCACGGGTCTCACCTCGACCGACACGACGGCGCACCCTAGATGATCGAACCCAACTCCAGGCTCGCCGATCCGACCATCTTTCGAGAAGGCCCGCACCCACGAGCGCCTCGAGCAGCTGCACGCGGCCCGCGAGCACGACCTGCTGCCCTACTTCCGCGAGGTCGACGGCGAGCCCGGCCCGGTCGTGCAGATGGAGGGCCGCGAGCGGATCACGCTCGGCTCCAACAACTACCTCGGCCTGACCACCCACCCGCGCGTGAAGCAGGCCGCCCGGGACGCGCTCGAGCCCTACGGCACGGGCCTCACCGGGCTCGCGCTTCATGAACGGCACCACCCCGCTGCACCTCGAGCTCGAGCGCGAGCTGGCCGACTGGATGGGCACCGAGGACGCGCTGGTGTTCACCACCGGCTACCAGGCCAACGTGGGCTGCATCGCCACGCTGCTCGAGCCCGGGCGACACGGTGATCTGCGACTCGGGCGACCACGCCTCGATCCTCGACGCGGTGATGATGTCGCGGGCCCGCATCCGGCCGTTCCGCCACAACCGGCTCGACAAGCTGGAGAAGATGCTCGAGCGCTCCGCCGACGACGGCGGCGGCGTGCTCGTGGTGGTGGACGGCGTGTTCTCGATGGAGGGCGACCTGGCCCCGCTGCCCGACGTCGTGGCGCTCTGCCGCGAGCACGGCGCGCGCCTGCTGGTCGACGAGGCGCACGGCGTGGGCGTGCTGGGCGCCACCGGCACCGGCGCCTGCGAGGCCTACGGCGTGGCCGACGACGTGGACCTGCGGATGGGCACGTTCTCGAAGTCGCTGGCCTCCTGCGGCGGCTTCATCGCCGGCCCGGCCGAGGTGATCGACTTCCTGCGCGTCCAGGCGCGGGCGTTCATGTTCACCGCCTCGGCGGTGCCGGCGGCCGTGGGCGCCGCGCTGGGCGCGCTGCGGGTCATCCGCTCGGACGAGGGCCGCGAGCTGCTGGCGCGGGTGCTCGACAACGCCCGCTACCTGCAGCGCGGGCCTCGACGAGCTGGGCTTCGACGTGGTGCAGCCCACGCCGATGCCCGACGGCTCAGACGTGCTGACCCCCATCGTCCCGGTCACGATCGGCGACGACTGGCAGGCGGTGCTGTTCTGGAAGGCGCTGTACGACGAGGGCGTCTACGCCAACGTGGCGCTCTACCCGGCGGTGCAGCGCGGCGGGGCGCTGCTGCGCACCAGCGTCATGGCCACCCACGAGCGCGAGCACCTCGACCGCGCCCTGGCGGCCTTCGCAGGCGGTGCGGTCGCGGCTGGCCGACGACGTCGCAGCGCTCCTGCGGCGTCGCCTAGGTCACTGACGACGCCGGAAGCCTGCGGCGCCTTCGCGACCGGATGCGCCAGGCGAACCGCGGGCGCGAGCACTCCAGCTCCTGCATGGCGCGCCGTGGCCACCTCCCAGTTGATGAGCGTGCTCATGCCGCCTTCACCGCCCAGCGTGTCCGAGCATCTCCAGGAGCGCCGCGGTGCGGCGGAACGGGTCGGCCACCGCGTTCCCGCCGGTCAGCGGCCGCGCCGCGGCCAGCTCCCCGTCCACGAACGCGAGCAGAGTGTCCCCTGGGGGAGTGGGCGCTCGTCGAGCTGCGCCAGGCGGCCGATCGCCGGCCTGTCCTCGTTCCTGCTGCCCGGATGGTGATTGCCTCGGCCATGATGCTCCTCCTCTTGTAACCGTCGATCTGCTTTCATTGGATACAGTGTAGCACCGGCTAACGCGGATAGCTAGTTACATTTCTGATAGCCTCCATTAGCGATGGTGCTTTCACCCACACCGCTGAAACGGCTGGGAGGGCGATTCCGTGAGCTCGAGACCGAGCCCGATAAGCGAGCGCCCGGCGCCCTGCGGTGGTGCAGCAGTTCGTGAACACGGCGAACCTGGACGAGGCGACGAGGAGCTCGACCGCCCCGAGGACCTGCGCGACTGGCTGGCTGTCGCACGACCTGGTCGAGCCGGGCGCCGAGGTCACCGACGCCGACCTGCGCCGCGCGCTCGAGGTCCGCGAGGGCCTGCGGGCGGTGCTGTCCACCCACAACGGCGGCGAGAGCGACGCCGCTGCCCACGACCGGCTGGAGCGGGCCGCCGGCGCGGGCGCCGCTGCGGGCCACCTTCACGCCGGCCGGCCCCACGCCTGACCCCCGGCGCGAAGGGGGCCGACGCCGGCCTGGCGTGGCTGCTGGCCATCGTGGCCCCGCCGCAGGCCGACGGCACCTGGGACCGGCTCAAGGCGTGCGCCGGACGACGGCTGCCGGTGGGCCTTCTACGACAAGTCGAAGAACCGCCGGGCCGGTGGTGCTCGATGGCGACCTGCGGCAACCTGCACAAGGCGCGCCTACCGCGAGCGCGCGAAGGCGACCTCGACCTGAGCCCGACCGCGGACCGCCGAGCTTGTCCAAAATTGGACAAGCGCCGTCCGCTCGGAAAAGGCCGCTCTTAGCGAGTGGGTCGGCGCAGACGGCGGTTGACGCCCGGCGGGACCTCGGCTTTATTTGACCGCGGTCGCGCCCGAACCGGTCTCGGTCGCAGAAGATCGAGACGACGGGACGCGGTCGACCGGGGAACTGCACTGCTGAAATCGGGACTGCACTCTGTGCGGGGAGGATCTTCATGGGCGAAACTGCCACGCTGGACGCTGAGCAGCAGCATCTCCGGGCGCTGCGGGACGCCAACCGCGTGCGCCTGGCGCGGGCCGAGATGAAGCGCCAGATCGCCGCGGGCGACCTGCCGCCGCAGAGGTGATCCTGAGTGCCCCTGGCAGGCGCAGAGCATGTCGATCAGCGACCTCCTGATGAGCCAGAAGCGATGGGGACGCGCGCGCTGCCGGCGGCTGCTGCTGTCGATCGGCGTTCCGGAGAACAAGGAGGTCGGGACCCTCACCGAGCGCCAGCGCCTGGCGCTCGCGGCCATGCTCGGCCCGAAGGAGGCGGTCCCCGAGTTCGCGATCGCCTGACGGGCGGTCAGGCTCTCAGGCGTCGGGCGTGATGCCCGGCCCCTTGGTGGCCAGCTCGACGATGTGGCCGTCGGGTCGCGCAGGTAGATGGACTGGAAGAAGGTCCGGTCCATCACCTCCGTGCAGGCCACGCCCTGGGCCGTCAGGTAGTCGCGCCAGCCCGCCAGCTCCTCCTCGTCCTCGACCGCGAGGGCGAAGTGGTGGGTGGAGCCCACGCCCACCGTGCCCGGCTCCAGCTGCGGGTACTCGAGGCAGGTGATCAGCGTGCCCGGGCTGCCCTCGCTCGTCGCCGAAGAAGAGGTGGCGCGCGCTCCTGGTCGTCCTCGTTGACGGTCTGCTTGACCATCCGCATGCCGAGCAGGTTGCGGTAGAAGGCGCGTCGAGCGCTCGAGGCTCTTGCAGATCAGGGTGATGTGGTGGATTCCCGCGATGCGCAGGCGCCGCGCGGGCCGGCCTCCATCAGATTCCGAGGCTCGACCGGGGCCGGGCTGGAGCCGCTGAAGAGGAAGAACCAGACGCCGAAGCCCACGATCGCGACCCCGGCGCTCACGGTCATCACCGCCTCGAGCGCCGTCTGGCCGTGGTCCTCGAGGCCGCGCGCCTCGCGCAGCTCGCGCGTGCTTGCGGTTGAGCCACCCGAGCGCCCGCGACGATCACGCGCGATGCTCACGATCACCCCGACCATCATCACCGCCATGCGCCGTGCCCAGCGACTCCGTGGACGCCTGGACCTGCGAGCCGATGTAGAGCCATGCCACGGGCACGCCGACCCACAGCACGATCCCGCCGCCGAGCATGATCAGGATGAGGAGGGCACCCGTGCCCCCCGTGCGCAGCACGCCCTCACCGGAAGCTGAGCCCGCCGGAGCGGCGCTTGAACAGCTCGCGCAGCCCGTAGAACGACGCCGCCGAAGGCCGCCAGCCCCGCCGCCAGCAGCACCGGCAGGACGTTCAGCCCCGCGCCCACGCCGAGCAGCGCCACCGCGGCCAGCGCGGCCGCGCCCGCGAGCATCGTGGTGTGCGAGCGAAAGCCGGTCACGTGCTCGCGGATCGCCAGCTCCAGCCCGGCCAGGGAGGCGATCGCCAGGCCGGCGGCGATCCGCGCGTTGCCGTCGCGGCCCGGGCCGGACAGGAAGCCCCAGACCATCAGCACGATGCCGGCGAGGATGACCAGCTCGGTGAGCGGGAACGAGCCCCACAGCGGCGGCGGGCGATCGTCGATCGACGTGCGTCCCGGGCCGCGGCCGCGAGCGCGGCTGCGACGCGCCGGCGTCCGGCGCGCCTGGCGCGCGCGCTCGCGGCGGGCGGCGTCGCGCTCGGCGCGGGTGCTGCCGGCCGCGGGGCGAGCGTGCCCTCCAGCGCGCGCTTGCGGGTGCGCTTTCCCATCTCAGCTTCCGATCCGCTCGAGCTACGGGGCGGATGTCCGGTGGCTAACGGGCAGCCGGTGGAGATCCGCACCCGCCACCAGTTCATGAGCATCCCGAGCAGCCCCCAGCGCGGCCGCACGTGCCAGTGCTTGCAGCCGGGCTCGCCGATGTCCTCGTTGCTCGAGCACCCACTTGTGCTTCTCGGGCTCGAGCAGCATCTCCTCGATGCGGCGGCGGTGCTTCTCCTCGACGTAGGTGCGGTCGCGGCAGCGAGCGGCGGGCGTCCTCGACCCGGCGCGAGAGGTCGTCGCGCAGCACCTCGAGCTCGGCCAGGGTGAGCATCCGCGGGCCGCCCGGGGGCCGCCACGCGAGCAGTCGAAGCCCTTGCGCGGCCAGGTGGACATGAACAGCGAGCACAGCTCGCGCTCGAGGCGCTCGACCTGGTCGAGCAGCGTCCGCCGCGCGGGCCGCTCGTCGGGCCTGCGTCCGGGGCGCAAGCGGCGGCGGCGCCGAAGGCGGACCCTGCGGTGCTGTGTGAGCCGCTCGGGCGGCTCCAGGACGTCCGGCAAGTCTCCCTCTCCCAACGTTCGAGGTCCTGGAAGGCTACCAGCGGGCCAGGGCGGTCAGCCCCCAACCGCGAGGATCTCGACCACCGTCCAGAGCGCCTCCTCGACGCTGATCAGGGGCACGCCCTTCACCTGAAGCGAGGCCAGCACCATGCGCGCGGTCTCCGGCGTCACGCCGCGCTCCTCGGCCACCTCGCCGGAGAGCACGGCCAGCGGCGTGGTCCTCGTCGGCGATCACGATCTGGCGCGATGACAGCGGCGGCCCCGAGCCGCCCGAGCCGCTCGCCGCCGCCGGTCAGGCGCAGGCCGACGGCGCGGCCGACCTTGTCGGCGTCGAACGCCACGACCGGCACGCCGGTCTCCAGCGTGGCGATCGTGATCGCGTCGTCGAGCAGGTTGCGGCTGCGCAGGCCGCCCCGCCTGAGCCGGTCGAGCGCGAGCTGCTCGACCGGGGTGCGGTCGGTGTCGGGGTCGATGCCCACCTGGCGCCAGAACACGCGGTAGGCCCAGGGCACGGGGTCCTGGCGCATGTGGATCACGTGGCCGCCGGTGATCCGGTTGGCGAGCCCCTTGAGCCGCTCGCGCACCTGGCGGGAGCTGCGGCCCGAGCCGGCCTCCACGCGCGTGAGCCAGAGCGCGAGCTCGGGGAACTCCTCCGCCAGCTCGGCGTCGACCCAGCCCTGCTCCAGGTCGGGGTCGGGCACCGTCAGCCCGCTGCAGCTTGCTGACCTCGGCGCGCAGCTCGTCCTCGGTGAGGTTGCCCAGCTTGGTCTCGCGCACCCTGCCGCCCGCTGCGGAGAACACGGTGGTCGGGCACACCGCCCACGCCGTAGAGGTTCACCACCGCGTCGTCCTCGTCCACGGCCACGGGCATCCCCCACCCGCGCCGGCGCACGATCTGCTCCACCTCCTCGCGCTCGTCGCCGCCCGACGACCGCCGCGAAGTTCACGCCGGGAAACTCGCGCCGGATCCGCTCGACGCGGTCCACCTGCGGCTCGCAGTCGGCGCCGCGAGTCGACCACGAAGGTGAGCACCAGCGGCCGGCGGCGCAGCTCGCACACGTTGAAGACCTCCTCCGAGCGCACCTGGCAGGCCGGCACCGGGCCGGCGGCCTGGTCGTTGCCCTTGCCGCGGACGTTGGCGTCGCCCTCCAGGTCGCCCGTGGCCAGCGGGGCGGCGAAGTCGGGCACCACCTTGCCCGTGCCGGGGCCCCGCAGGCCCGCGCCGTGTTCGGGCAGCGTGGTGGTGAACAGCAGCACCCCGATGCCCATGAGCACCACGATTCCCGCGACCCAGGCGTACTGGTTGCCGGGCCGCGGCACCTCGGGCGGCCGCTGAGGCATGTCGGGCTCCGGGCGCAGCCGGTCCTCCTCCTCGAACCGCTCGGCGGCGCTGCGCCCGTCGGGGCGGCCGAGGTCTCCGAAGCGGTCCTCAGGCATCGCGGCGCAGGAAGCGGATCGGGCGCCGGCGCAGGCGCCCGAGCCGCGGGCGGGGCAGCCGGATCGACCCTACGGCCGCCCACAGCTCGCGCAGGAAGGGCAGCGGGTTGAGGTCGCGCAGGCCGAAGGGGCCGTGCTGCTCCGCCCACACCAGCGCCGCCGGCAGCACCAGCATCACGCCCAGCAGGGACACGCTGAGGTCGACCACCGTGAGCACCCCGAAGTCGCGCAGCATCCGGATGTCGGAGGCGATCAGCACCGCGAAGCCGGCGATCGCCGTGGCGCCCGAGGCCAGCACCGCCGCGCCGGTGGAGGTGTAGGTGAGCTCCATCGCGCGGGCCGGCGGCGCGCCGGCCTCGCGCTCCTGGCGGTAGCGCGCCGAGAGCAGCACGCTGAACTCGGTGGAGATGGCGATCACGAGCGCGCCGAGCGTGACCGACATCGGGTTGAGCTCGACCGACAGCGGGCCCGGCAGCAGCCCCAGCAGGAACAGGACGCCCGCGGACCAGCCGGTGGCGAGGGCGATCGGGATCAGCGGCACCGCGGCCTCCCGGCGGCTGCGCCGAACGGCCAGCAGCACGAGGAACACCGCGACGAGGGCCGCCAGGAACATCAGGTTGCGGCGCAGCGGCGACGACAGGCTCGCGTTGGCGTCCGACGCCAGCACCGGCAGGCCGACCACCGTGGCGGTCACGCCGTCGGGCGGGTCCAGGCGCTCCTCGATCGAGTCGATCACCTTCTTCTGGTCCTCGAGCGACTCGATCCGGACGCCGAAGGCCAGGTTCGCGGTCTTGCGGTCGGCGCTCAGCACGCCCTGCGAGAAGTACGGCGGCACCGAGTCGATCAGCGCGTCGACCCGGCGCTCGTCGCGCAGGTTGACCGTGCGCAAGATGTCCGGCAGCGACAGCGCCGGGCACAGCCGGGGCGGCCGCTTCGGCTGGCGGCAGGTCTCGCCCTGCTCGAAGCCGCCGGCCGTGAGGGTGCGGCGCTGGAAGTCGGTCATCCAGGCGAGCACCGCCGGGCTGGTCACGTCGTCGGCCCGGACCGTCACGTCGATCTCGCCGGCGACGCCGGTGGCCTCCTCCAGCTCGTTCACGTCCTGGAGCGCCTGGAGGTCGCGCGGCACGAGCTCGCGCACGTCGGAGACCACCTCGCTCTGGGTGTCCAGCGCCCACCCCACGACCGCCACCGCCAGCGCCACGGCCAGCACCCTGCGCGGCCGGGTGACCGCGTAGGCCAGCGCGCGCTCGGCCCCTGTTGACGCGCGCCGGCCGGCCGTTCGCCGCGCCCGCGCGGCCGACCGGCCCGCTCCCGAGCGTCCGAGCGCCACCCGTGCGTGGCGCGCTCGCGCGCGCACGCGTGGAAACAGCGGCGGCAGATCGGCCGGCTTTAGGCGGGGGGCGTCGAAGCGCACCAGCGCCGCGAACCCGGCGGTGATCGCGCACAGCAGCGCCAGCACGATGCCGACCACGATGAGCACGCCGAAGCCGCGGACCATGGGCACCGGGGAGAGCAGCAGCACCAGGAAGCCCACGGCGGTGGCGATGCCGGCCGTGGCGATGGTGGGGCCGCCCACCGCCGCGGCGCGCGCGGCGGCGTCGGCCGCGCTGAGCCCGTCGCGCCGGCGCAGCTCGTCGTGGCGCGCCTGGAACTGGATCGCGTAGTCCACCGCCAGGCCGATCAGCACCGGCAGCGCGGCGATCGTGGCCATCGTCAGGTCCCCGCCGGCCAGCGAAAGGGCGCCGAAGGTCATCGCCACCGCCGCCAGCCCCAGGGCCAGGGGCAGCAGCCGCAGGCGCGCGCGGAACACGAGCGCCAGCGTCCCCGCCATCACGAGCACCGCGGCCACGAGCAGCAGCGAGATCGCCCCGCGCACCTCGTCGGCCAGCCCCTCGACCACCACGGGCACCCCCGTGACGACGTACCGCGCGCCGTTCTCGGGCACCAGGCGCGGGTCGCCGCTGACCTCGCGGATCAGGTCGATGGCGCGCCCGCGCTCGGAGTCGCTGAGCCCCGGGCGCAGCCGCACCTGGACCAGGGCCGCGTCCGGGCTCGGGAACAGGTAGGCGAAGCGCGACTTGGGCTGGCCGACGCCGGCCTCCGCATCGAACACCACCGAACTCACGAAGTCGGGATTTGACAGGTCGGGCAGGCCCGTGATCCCGTACTGCAGCCCCAGGCGCAGGAGGCGGGTCTCGAACCGGCCCTGGACCAGCTGGCTGGCGCGCGCGGCCAGGCGGTTCTGCTCCTCCGGTGGGTCCCCGCGGCCGGCCGAGAGCTTGCGCGCGGCGGTGGCCGCCTTCTTCGCGTCGGCCTCCGCCTTGCGGCTGCGCCGGGCGAGCTCCTCCCTGATCTGGGTCACGGCCGTGTTCATGAACGTGCCCGGCCCGAACACGACCCTGGCCGCGCGCAGCTCCGCGAGCCCCCGGCAGCCTGGCGGCAGGGTCCGCAGCCCCTCCTCGGGGACCTTGCCGGACAGGCACCCCTCGAGCCGGATCAGCCGCTGCAGGTCGCTAGTGAGCATGGTCCTCTGCAGGTCGCCCTTGACCAGCACCACCACCGCGTCGTCGCCGAAGTCGCGCTTGAAGCGCTCGGTGGCGCGGTAGGTGTCGGACGAGCTCGAGACCAGGGTGTCGGTGCCGGCGCGCGGCTCCAGGCGCAGCGCCAGCGCGGCGCCGGCGAGCGCCAGCACGGCCACCACCACCAGCGGCACCAGCGGGCGGCGCACGACCGCACGCATGAGCGCGGCGAGTCGGTGTCCTGCCTCTCTCCTCACGCGCTCAGCTTAGGGACCGATTCCGCTGGCCCCGCACGCCCGGATGACGCCGAATGGCCGGCGCGGATGCGGCACCGTCGCGTGTTCCCCATGGCGCTGCCATGCGGAAGCCACGCCGTCGCCGCCCCGCTTGGCCCTCGGCGCCCCCGGACGCACGTTGCCATCGGAATCGATCCTTAGGAGAGCGCTCCGGCGTCTCCCACTGGCGCAGCCGATCACTCGTCGGGCGAGGGCAGCGTCCCGATCTGCGGGTACTTGCCGGGCTGGCCGACCAGGCGGCCGAGGGGCGCCTGCTCGCGGCACGGCGGCGCGGTGGGCCCGGTCGCGGTGAACACGAACTGCTGGATCAGTCCCTGGAGCTGGGCCGGCAGCAGTGCGGACGGAGCCGGCACCTGCGGCGAGCCGCCGGACTGGCAGAGGTAGGTGCCGAACACCGGCAGGCCGCGGGCGATCTGGTCGTTGGCGCCCGGCTCGGCGTAGGGGTTGGAGCGGTTGGTGGGGAGTCGCCGCGAGTAGGCGGCCAGGCTCTCGGGGCTCACCGGGTTGGTGGTACGCAGGTACTTGCCCGACGAATCGCCGGCCTGGACCGCGGCCGTGCTGTTGGCCAGGAACGCCGTGATCTCGCGCTTGTACTGGCCGAGGTAGTCGGTGATCGGCTGGAAGGCGCGGAAGTACGCGCCGGCCGTCTCAAGCACCGGCCTCACGTCGTCGAGGATCTGCTCGAAGGCGGGCAGGCCCCGGCGCGAGGTGCGCTCGAGCGGCGCCAGGTCGCGGATCGCTCCCTCGAGGTCCGGGGCCACGTTGGCAAGGCTCACGAGCGTGGGCGACAACTCCCGCGCGGCGGGACGAAGCTGGGTGATCAGCGGGTTGGTGTCGGCCGCGAAACGCGAGAGCCGGCGCGTCGTGGTGCGCCCCTCGCGCAGGAAGGTGGGGAATGCGACGAAGGCATCGGCCAGCTGGCGGTCGCGGTTGGCCGTGGTCTCGAAGACGCGGTTGGAGGTGCTGACCAGGGAGCGCAGCTGGCCGCGGCGGGCGCTCAGGGCGTTGAAGACCGCGCCGGTGTCGCGGACCAGGCCGCGCGTGGCCTGCTCCTGCTCGTCGAGGATCTTCAGCACGTCGCCCACGTCCTGGGCGAACGGCGTGAGGGTGGCCAGGGCATTGTTCAGGTTCTGTCCGCCCGCGTCGACGGCCCGGCCCTGCTCGGAGAGCCAGGTCCTGAACGCGCGCCGGGTCTTGGGACCGAAGGTCCTGAAGATCTCGTCGATCTCGACAGTGGGCGACACCGCTCCGGCGGGCAGACGACCGCCGTCGCGCATCATCTCGCCCTCGCGGCGACCCGGGCTGAGCTCCACGTAGGTCTCGCCCAGGAGGCTCTTCTGGCGCAGCACCGCCTTGGTGTCCTGCGGCAGCGGGGCATAGCGCTCGTCGATCTCGATCTGGGTCTCGGTGAGCCCCGACTCCTGATCCGGCTCCTTCAGCTTGACCTTGCCCACGTTGACGCCCGAGATGCGCACGTCGGCCTCCTGCGCGAGCTGGGTCGCCTCCGGGAACTTGACCTGGAACCGATAGCCCTCGGGCCGCAGCGGGATCGAGCCGCCGAACACCAGCCACAGGTACAGCAGGATGCCCACGCACGAGAGCGCGAACGCGATCATCGCGATCATCCGGCCTGCGCTGGGGGCTTCCTTGACCATGCCTAGCCTCCCGACCCCGGACAGACCTGCTCGGGCTTCGGCGGGTTGAGCAGCTGGATCCGCAGGTCCAGCGCCGGCCGGCGTCGCTGTGCGGCCGGGAGGACGTTCGTGAGCGCCCTGCACCCGATGAACACGAGCCCGCGCCGCACCGGCCCGTGCGCGTCCTGGGTGCCCCACAGCGTCGCGCCGGCGTGCGCGAGCCAGGCCGACCAGAAGAGGTAGCCCTCCTCGCTGCCCCTGGGGTTGTAGGCCAGCGTGTTGAAGATCGAGTTGATGACTCCGACGGTCCTGGTCAGGCGCGGCGTGGCCACCACGAGGTCCTCGGCCGCCTCCTTGGTGTCGCGCACCGCCTGGCGCGAGTCGCGGGCGAACGGCCGCAGCTCGTTGCGGATGATGGGGGTGGTCTCGCGGTTGAACGGGCGGACCTGTCGCAGCGTGGGCGCCAGCGCTCGCGCGCCGGGGCGCAGCTTCTGGAACGCGGGCCCCAGGTCGGCGGCCGCCTGGCTTACGGTTCCCAGCGTGTCGCGCGTCTGGGCGAGCGTGTCGGGCAGCAGCCGCACCGACTCGCGCAGGCTGCGCTCCTGGTTGGCGATGGCCTCGAAGTTGGCGTTGGCCGAGTCGATGAACGCGGCCAGCTGGCGGTCCTTGGAGCCCAGCTCGGTGGAGAGCTCCTGGAAGTTGTGGATCACGCGACGGATGTTGGTGCGGCGCTTCGACAGCTGGGCGTTGACCTTGCGCGCGTCCCGGGCGGTGGGCTCGAAGCGCTTGAGCGTCTCCCGCAGCTGAGCAGGCGCGTCCCTTTCAAAGGCCTCGGCGCCCGAGCTGAGCAGGATCCGCAGGTAGGCCATCGTGTCGGTGTCCAGCGCGGCGAGGAACTCGTCGATGTTCACGTCAGGCAGCGTGTTGCCCGACCGCACGCGGCCGCCCTCCTTGATCTCGCCCGCCTTGGGGTTGCCCGGGTCGAGCTCCAGGAACATGTCCTTGAGCGGCGTCTTTGGCCGCAGCAGAATCGTCGCGTCCTTATAGACCGGGGCGTACTTGCGCTTGATCTTCATGTCCACCACGGCCACGCCGTCCTCGAGCTCGACCGTGCCGATCTCGCCCACCTTCACGCCGGCCACGTTCACCGTCTGGCCCTGGCCCGGCACCACCGCCTGGGCGGTCTCGAGCTCGGCCGAGATCTCGTAGAAGTCGGTGCCCACGACCGGGACCCAGGCCGGCAGGTAAAAGCGCTGATTGGACAGGATGTACCCGGCCACGCCGGCGGCCACGACGATCATGAACAGGATCGCGAGGAAGTCGCGCAGGTGCTTGGAGATGGCGCGCTTCACGGTCCGCCTCCGATGCGGGCGCCGTTCAGGTCGGGCACGCCCTGGTCGCGGCAGCGGGCCGTCCGGTTGAACGGCGGCTTGCGCGCGGGGCGTGCCGGGCGGGTGCCGGACGGTGTTCGGAAGGCGTTGGCGAACAGCGGACCGCCGAGGGCCCGGATGTTGCCGGTGGAGACGGTCTGGCTGCCGCCTCCGGTCTGGAAGCGCGTGTATGTGCCGTTGCCGTCGAAGTTCTGCGACTCGCCGGAGAGCCCGACGAAGGACTGGAACAGCTCCTTGTAGTTCTCGATCCCGGTCGTGAGGTTCCCGTCCTGGATCTCCACGTGGCCCGTCGGCAGCAGCGTGTTGAGCAGGCAGCGGTTGACCCCCTGCTGCTGGGGCAGGAAGCTGCAGCAGCTGGGAGTTCACGCGGGTGATGTCCCGGGTGGCCGGCTGGAGGTCGCGGACGAGGCCCTGGAGCTCGGGCGGGGACAGCAGCTCCCGCGTCTGGGCGATCCACGGGAACGAAGACTCGATCGTGGCCGCGGTCTCGCGGACGCCCGGGATGATCTCACGCGCCCACGCGCGCGTGGGCGGGAACGACGCGTTGAGGTTGTCGAAGGCCGGGTTGGCGGCGTCGAGCACCTCCGGCAGCAGCCTGATGGTTCGGCGCAGGTTGGCCTGCTCGGAGGCCAGGGCGCCGGTGGTGGTGTTGAAGTTGGAGATCAGGTCCTTGAGCTGGGTCTCCCTGCTGGCCAGGGCGGCCGCGACCTTCTGGCCGCCCGCGATCAGCTTGGAGACGTCCCGCCGCTCGGTGCCCAGGAGCGCCTGGTTCACGATCGCGGTGGTGCGCAGGGCCTCGGGGGCGTCCTCGAGGGAGTCGTTGAGCGACTTGGCGGCGATCTCGCCCTTGGTCTCCGGGTCCTGGTCGTCGTCCTCACCGGGCTTGGGCTGGCCCGAGATCGCCTCGCCGTAGCCGTCGAGCAGCTTCTGGAGGTCCTTGCGGGTGTCCGAGCGCAATCCGCTGAGCACCTCGTCCAAGCCCACCGGCGCGGAGGTCTGGGTGGCCGGGATCGTGTCCCCGGAGTCCAGCTCGTCGCCGCCGGGCGTGCCCGGCCTGACGTCCACGAAGTAGTTGCCGCCGAAGAAGATGCGCGGGCGGACCTTGAGCTCGGCGTCGTCGTGGATCGGCAGGCCCTTCTTCTCGATCTTAAGGGTCACCACCGACATCGTGGAGTCGTCGCCCGCCGGCTCGACCTTGGCGACCTTGCCCACGTTCACGCCCGCGATTCGCACCGGCGAGTTCAGGCCGAGCGTGCTGGTGTTGTCGAACATGGCCTTGACCTCGTAGGGCTTGGTGAACGGGATGTCGCGCGCGAACGCGAAGTAGGTGGCCACCGCCAGCACGAGCAGCGCGAGCATGCCCGTCTGCAGGCGCGAGAGGCGGCCATGTCCGTGGCGCCTCACTCCGAGCCACCTTCGCTCTGCGAGTTGATGCCCTTCTGCCCGCTGGTGAAGGTGCCCTGGTTGCCCGGCACGTTGCTCAGCTCTTGGCGCCCGGGCCGGAACGTCTCATTGCCGGCCTCGCACTCGCGCGGCTGACCCGGCGCAGCGGTGTTCGGGTAGGCGTTGCGGTGCAGGTAGTTGTCGCGCGCGGGGCCGTTCGCCGGTGCGCTCGCGGGGCCACCCTCGTTGTTGGGGCCCTGCGGCGGCGTGATGATGCTGAACCGCTGGAAGGTGCCGTTGGCGTCGCCCTCGGAGAGGTGGCTGGCGGCGTTGCGGAAGAAGAGCGTGGCGTAGTTGCACACCGTCTGGGCGGGCGCGACGAAGGCGAGCGTCGGGCGCAACGAGGTGACCGTGAGGCGCAGGCGCTCGACGCCCGGGGCACGGCCGGGGCGCTCGAGGATGTCCTCGTCGATCGTCCTGAAGACGCGCGTGACACGGCGGTTGAGCGCCGGCGTGCGCGGGAGCGTGCGGGTCCCGGCCTCGAACGCGTCGGCCAGCGACGGAGCCGCCGCGGGCAGCACACGCACCCCTGGCCGCAGCTCGCGCAGGAAGGCGGCGGTGTTGCGCAGGAAGGGCCGTTGCTTCGGGAACTCCGCCACGCCCGTGTCGAGCGTGGGCGGGCCCTCGGAGATGAACTCCTGGAGGAAGGGCCGCGCGATGCCCGCCAGTGCGGTGAACGTGGTGTCCAGATTGGCGAACAGGGCCGCCTGCTCGGTCGGCGACGGGCGCCACCTCGCCGGCGGTGTTGCGCAGCGAGGGGAAGAACCGGACCAGCTGCGTCCGCGGGTCCGCCAGGTTGGCTGCCACCGGCTCCAGGTCCTCCAGCAGCGGGTTGAACTCCTCGAGCGCCTCGTTGAGGTCTCGCCCGCGGCCCGCGAAGCCGGTGCCGAAGCCGTTGAGGCTCTGCTGGGCCCCGCGCCGCGTGTCGGCGTCGAAGGTGTTGAAGAACTCGTCCAGCTCCACCGGCTCGGGGGTGGCCTGGCCGATCGGGATGGTCGCGCCCGCCTCGAAGCCGGCCCGCGACGGCCCGGGGGTGAGCTCCACGTACTTGAGCCCCAGCGCGGAACGTGGGCGGACGATCAGCGTGGAGTCCACCGGCACCGGCTCGACCTGCTTGTCCAGCTTGAGGTTGAGCAGGGCGGTCGAGCTGCCGGTCTCGGACGGCACGGGGGTGATCTCCTCGATCACGCCCACGCGTGCGCCGCCGATGCGCACCTCGTTGCCCTTCACCAGGTTCGCGGCGTTCGGCAGCTCGGCCCTGAGGTCGTACGTGGGCACGAACGGCAGGCCGGCGTTGGCGTTGTAGGAGAGGAACACCGCCACGATCGACACCAGCAGCGTCACGGCGCCGACCAGCACCGGGCTCGCGGTGAGCGGCTGGATGCCGGATCGGCGGCTCACCGGTCGCTCCCCAGCAGGTAGTCGAGCATCGGCTCCTCGTTGCCCTGCAGCGCGGGCGAGCCCTCGTCGGCCCGCTTGCGGATGCCCTCGGCGTTGCGCTTGGCCTCGGGCGTCTGGCCCGGGCCCAGCAGGCCGCCGACGATGTCGCCCTGCGGCGGGACGCTGCCCTTGTCCGACGCCGGCTTCTCGTCGCCCTCGGCCGCCGAGTCGCCAGTTCCGGGCCGGGAGGCCGAGGCGCCCTCGGCCTCGCGGTTGAACTTGGCGCTGCAGGCGGCGCTCAGCTCCGAGCTGTACTGCGTGCAGAGGTTGGCGATCAGGCCGGCTCGCAGGTAGTGACCCAGGCCGTCGTAGCCGTTCGACGCCAGCATGGAGTAGTAGATGACGTCCATCAGCCGCTCGATGCCGCCGGTCTCGTCCACGCTCTTGGTCACCCGGTCGAGGTCGAGGCTGAGCGGGCGGGCGTTGGAGGCCAGGCCGCGCAGGTCCTTCACCAGCGGTCGGGCCTGCACCAGGATGGGCCGCCCGACCTTGGCGGTCTCGCCCAGCGAGTCGACCGCCGGCCGTGACGCGGCCGCGAACGGGCCGAGCGCCTCGATCATGCGGCTCACGTCGGGCCCGGCGCGGTTGAGGTCGCGCGCCACCGGCGCCGCCTGGTCGGCGAAGCCCCCCAGGTCCGTCATCAGCGGCCGCAGCTCACGCAGGAAGCCGGGCAGCTTGCGGATCCCGGCCTCGATATCCGCGCGGCGCTCGGCTGTGGCCTCGCCGGTTGCGTTGGCCTGTTCGATGAAGCCCGTCACGCGCCGCCGCTCGCGCGCCAGCGGCGCGAGCGCGGTGTCGGAGTCGCGCGCGAGGTCGGCAAGCACGCGGTTCTGCCGCGCGAGGATCGCCAGCACCTTGTCCGTCTCGCGAAGCGCCGGATTCGCGCGGTGGATGACTTCGTTGAGGTCCTCGCCGCGGCCCGCCAGCCCGGTGCCGAACTCGGCCAGCAGGATCGAGAACCGCTCCCGGAATGGCCGGCGCATGATGTTGTTCACCAGGTCGGTGTCCACCGGGGAGCTCGTGCGCTCGACGGGCAGCAGCCGCTGGCCCTGGCCGTCGCCCTCCTTGATCTCCTGCAGCTCAGGCGATCGCGCGGTGCCGGGCTCGCACTCCACGAAGCGCTCGGGGATCACGGCCAGCGAGCGCAGGGTGCATTTGGCGTCCCTGCGGAACGGAACGAAGCGAGCGTCGTCGATCTTCAGGATCACGGCGGCCTTCTTGCGGTCCACCACGTCCAGCGTCTCGACCACGCCCACCTTGGCGCCCGCCACGCGCACGTCCTCGCCCGGCACCAGGCCGGTGGCGTTGTCGAAGACGGCCCGCACCTCGTAGCCGCCGCCGTCGCCGTCGGCGCCGAGCCCGAACACGACCACGAGCGGAAGGGCCGCCCCGAGCACGAGTGTCGCGATCAGCCGCCTCATCAGCCTTGCGGTGAGCTTTCTACGTCGCAGTCGGCCGGGTTCTCCCGCTCGGTGCCCGGTTCGATCGGTGGGACCTCCCAGGGCGCCGAGCCGTCGGGGGTCGGCTGCATCGCCCCGCCCGGACAGCGCTTGAGCTGCAGCTCCTCGAAGGCTTCGAAGCTATTGGCCGGCAGCTTGGTGAGGGTGTCGGTGGAGTCGTTGAAGCTGAACGGGCTGAAGATGGGCTGCACGCGCGCGAAGTGGCCGTTGGCGTCGTAGTTGGCTGCACCGGAGCCGAACTTCGTGAGCCAGCTGGCCAGGTCGGGCGTGTACTGCCGCAGCGAGTTCACGACGGGCAGCGACTGCGAGAACGCGATCACGGTGTCGGGGAACGTGACGCGCGTGCGTCGCCTCACGCCTGGCGTGCCCCGCTGGAAGTCGATCAGGTCGTTGTTGCGCCCCTTCAGGCGGATGAGCTGGCGCAGGTCTCGGATCGTGGGCTCGGCGTCCGCCACCAGTGGGCGCAGCCGGCGGAAGAAGACATCGAGGTCCTTGGTCGCGGGCTTGGACGCCGCCACCAGCGGGTCAAGGTCGTCGAGCGCTCCGCGCAGGTTCACCAGCGTCGTGTTGCCCTTGCGCAGCGTGTCGGGAAGCACGGCGAGCGCCCGGTCCAGCGCGGCGCTCTCGCTGCCGATGGCCTCGGCCGTGGCGCCCGCGTTGCCCACCAGCTGCTCCAGCTCGGTGCTGCGCTCGGAGATGGCTCCGACCGCGCGCGAGGTGTCCACCAGGAAGCGGTTGAAGAGCTCGCTGTCAAGCGTCAGCTCCTTGGTCAGCTGCGAGGTCGTGGAGAACGTGGGCGCCAGGTACTTGAGCGCCTGCTCGTACTCCTTGGAGCGACCGCCGAAGTAGGTGCCCTGGCCCTCGATCACCCGTTGGAGGCCGCGGCGCGTCTTGGCGTCGAGCGTGTTGAAGAGCTGGTCGAGGTCCACCGGAGCGGCCGTATCGTCCCCGCCGATCACTCCGCCCTCTTCGACCTCCTCGTTGTCGTTGGGGCCGGGGTTGAGCGTTACGTAGCGGTTGGCGATGCCCGACAGCGAGGAGGCCCGGATGGTGGCCTTGGTGCCCTGGTGGAGCGGGGTGATGTCCTCGTCCTCCACGTTCATCTCGACCTCGGCCTGACCCTGATCGTTCAGGGAGATCTCGCTGACCGTGCCCACCGTCCGGCCACCGACCGTCACGAGGTTGCCCTTCACGAGCTGGCCGCCGTTCTCGAACTGCGGCCGTGACCTTGTAGCCGCCGTCGCCGCCGAACATCATGAGCCCCACGAGCACGGCCACTGCCACGATCCCCGCGATCGCGGCGAAGCGACCGACGGAGCTCCGTCGCGGCCGCGCGCTGGTTGCCGTGTCTGGCGGTGTCAAGTGCAGCCCTCCACCCCAGCCGCGGCCCTCCCCGGGCCTCGGCTCGCGGCAGTATTACAAGGCTGCCTGTGGCCGGGGGCGGCCCTTAGGAGCAACTCAACAATGGCGATGGCGGTGCGGGGCCGACTACTCCATGCCCAGCGGTCCCCGAGCCTCTCCGCTCAGGAACTGGCGCACGAACTGGTTCGGCGAGTCGAACAGCTCGCTCGCGGGGCCCGACTCCACGATCCGGCCCTTCCAGAGCACCGCGATGTAGTCGGCCACGCGGCGCGCGGACATGATGTCGTGAGTGATGACCACGTAGGCGCCGCCGTTCTCGGCGTGCACCTCCTGGATCAGCTCGCACAGCAGGGCGGTGCGCACGGGGTCGAGCCCCGAATCGGGCTCGTCGAAGAGCACGATGTCCGGGTCGAGCACCAGCGCGCGCGCGAAGCCGGCCCGCTTGCGCATTCCGCCTGACAGCTCGTTGGGCATCTTGTCCATCGCGCCCTGGAGCCCCACCTCGCGCAGCCTCCGGTGACAGATCTCGAGGATCTCCTCGTCCGACTTGTCGGTGTGCTGGCGCAGCGGGAAGGCCACGTTGTCCAGCACGTCCATCGAGCCGAAGAGCGCGCCGTCCTGGAACAGCACGCCGAACTTCTTGCGCATCTCGAACAGCTCGTCGTCCACCATGTTCGGGACGGACTCGCCGTGCACGAGCACGTCGCCCTCATCCGGGTAGAGCAGGCCCACCATGTGCTTGATGCAGACCGACTTGCCGGTGCCCGACGGGCCGAGGATCATCGAGATCTGGTTGTCCGGGATGCCCAGGTTCAGCCCGTTCAGGATCGTGTTGCGGCCAAAGGCCTTATGCACGTCGATGAACTCGATGGCGTCGGTGGAGCCGTGGTCGCGCGTCAGGCCCGAGTGCCACTGGTAGGGCTCCTCGCCTTCGCGCGTCTGATCCACGATGTTGCTCGGCACATTCTCCTCGCGCGCGGGCGCGGCGCCCTGCTCCTGGTAGGCCGGCTGCTCCTCGTAGGCGGGCTGCTGCTCCTGATAGCCCTGCTGGTCCTGGTAGGCGGGCTGCTCCTGATAGGCGGGCTGCTGCCCCTCGTAGGGTTGCTGTCCCTCCGGCGGCGTCTCGCCCGGGGGCCGATTGTGGGCCTGGTCGTCGTACCTCGGGTCGTTGTACCTCTCGTCAGCCACGTCTCCCCCTCACTAGCCGCCGATCGGCGCTCTCGGATTCGAACCCCAGAAGACCTGCGTGCCCGCCATGCCGATCAGGTGCACCAGCACCGTGTTCAGCACCATCGACTTGGCCGTGGCCGTGCCCACCCCAACGGGCCCGCCGCTGGCGGTGTAGCCGTAGTAGCACCCCACCAGCACGATCGCCGTGGCCATGAACATCCCCTTGATCAGGGAATAGAACAGGTCCGGTGGATTCTGGAACGACCAGAACACCAGGAAGTAGCCACCCGATGACACCTCGGCTATCTGCTGCACCACCGCCAGGTAGGAGGCGAAGAAGGCCGCGCCCACGGCGGCGATGTACATGAACGGGAGCACCATCCACGCCGCCAGCAGGCGGGTGGAGCAGAGGAAGGTGAGGGAGCTGATGCCCATCACCTCGAGCGCGTCGACCTCGTCGGAGATGCGCATGGCGCCGATCTCGGCCACCAGGCCGGTGCCGACCTTGGCGGACATCATGTAGCCGAAGGCATACGGCGCCAGCTCGCGCAGGTCGCACCAGGCGGAGAAGGAGCCGGCCGCTCCCGGCGCGCCCACCGACCGCCCGGAGTAGGCGCCCTCGATCCCGCACGTGAGGCCCAGGATGAACGCCAGGCCCCAGATCACGATGGCCGAGCCCAGGATCAGGATGCCGGCCTGACGCAGCGCCTCGCCGAAGAACTTGAGCACCCGGCCGGAGTAGACCTCGCCCATGACCCTCGCCATGAACTTGGCGATGTCCCCGAAGTTGGCGATCCAGTCCTTGGGGACCGCCAGCCAGGTACGGCCCATCTACTTGACCACCGAGATCTCGGGGTGGGTGGCCAGCAGCGTCTGCGTGAACACGTAGTTGAAGGCGAAGATGCCCAGGAAGGCGATCACGACCCCCTGGTTCACCGCTCGGCCGACCCCCTCCGCGCCGCCCGAGGCGGTCATCCCCTTGTAACAGGACACCACGGCGATGATCGCGCCGAACAACAGCGTCTTAACCACTGAGCCCCACAGGTCCGTGGTGGACGCGTTCGTGAGGAGCGTGGCGAAGAACGGTCCTAAGGGGGCGTGGAAGGTGAGGGTGGCGAGCACCCCGCCGAAGATTCCGAAGATGAGCGCGTAGATGTTGAACAGCCCGGTGACGATCATCAGCGCCAGGAAGCGCGGCACCACCAGGTTCTTGATCGGGTCCACGCCGAGCACCTGGAGGGCGTCGAGCTCCTCGCGGATCTTGCGCGCGCCGAGGTCCGCGGTGATCGCCGTCCCGCCGACGCCGGCCAGGATGATGGCCGTCACGAACGGGGCGAACTCGCGGATGGAGGCCAGCACGAAGAAGCCGCCCAGGCGGTCCAGTGCACCGAAGAGGATCAGGAAGTTCCCGGCCTGCAGCCCCGGCGCTCCGTAGCCGAAGGCGATCGTCGAGACGGTTAGGGGGAACCAGCAGAGGCGGAGGGCGAAGAGGAACTGCTGGACGAACTCGGTGCCGTACGGGTACGGCGGGCGGATCGCGGACACGATCGTCTTGCCCGTCAGGATCATCATCTCGCCGACCTGCTCGAGCAGGTTCTTTGTCGGTAGAAACGCCCGGTCGGCTACTGCTCTGACCACTCTTGCTCCCTCTCCATCAGACGCGCTGCGCCCTTCCTCTGAGGCGCGAACACTACGCCATGAGCCGCGTCGACGCCAAGGGGCAACCGTCGTTTGCAAGGTGACCACCGTGGTATGTTGCGCCGGCTTTGGAGCGGAGGAGACTGCAGCTCGCGCTCGCGGGCTTGTGCACCGTCGCCGTAGCCGCATGCGGGGGTGGGGAGCGCCAAGACGAGGGTGAGCCCGAGGGCGACTTCCGCGTGGAGGTCACCAGGGCCTCGTTCCCGTCCAAGCAGGAGGTCGCCAAGAGCTCCGAGCTGGTCATCACGGTCCGCAACCGCGAGTCGAGCAAGACCGTGCCCAACGTGGCCGTCAGCGTGCAGGGCTTCGACACCAAGGTCGACAACCCCGACCTGTCCGATCCCAAGCGGCCGGTCTTCGTTGCCAACGGCGAGCCGGTGAACGTCGGCGGGCTCCCCGAGGCCAGGGCGGCCGAGCCCAAGGGCGGCGAGACGGCCTACGTCAACACCTGGGCACTGGGCCCGCTGCGCCCGGGCCAGGAGAGGACCTTCCGCTGGGGCGTGACCGCGGTGCGGCCCGGCAAGTACGACGTGACCTACACCGTGGCGGCGTCGCTGAGCGGCAAGGCCAAGGCTGTTGGCCCGGGCGGCCAGGCCCCCACAGGCTCGTTCACCGGCACGGTCGACGCGCTCCACCCCCAACGTGAGCGTCGGACCCGACGGCAAGTCCGTGGTCATCGAGTAGCGCCCTCAGAGCCGAGCGGCCGGGGCTCGAACCCGGCGCACTTGGTCACCGGCAGGCGCGGGTAGCGCGGATAGTCCGGATCGCTCCGCGACCGCTCACACAACGAGAACGAACTCCCCCGCGTGGTCCGAACGACCCGCTGGTGCCTGCAACGATCACAAAGCCCGGCACCCATAGCCCAAAGTATCTCTCTACTCCCGAACGGCGAACAGCAGTCGGGCACCTCGAGGCCGAGGGCGTGGGACGGGATTCGCCAGAGGGTGCTCCCTGTCGCCTCGATGGCGAATCCCGGACCGCGGCCTTGGCCGGCGCCGGGGCGGGACGACTCGCCAGAGAGGTGCTCCCTGTCGCCTCGATGGCGAGTCCCCGCACCCCGGCACGCGGCCGGCGCCGGGGCGCAAGAAACCACTACTTGATGAAGAGCATCTCCTCGTACTTCGGAAGCGGCCACAGGTCGTCGGCCACCACCTTCTCGAGCCGGTCCCCCAGCTCCCGCACCCTGGCCATCGCAGTCATCTGGTGGTCGCGCGCGTACACCGCGAGCTCCAGGCCCTCGGTGTCGTCGGGGTAGATGATTGGCGGTCTCCAGCTCCCCGATGGCCTGCGCGAACTCGTCCACCAGGCTGCGGGTCTCCGCGGCCAGTGCATCCATGCCCGCCGCGTCCACGAGCGCCAGATGCCGCAGCGCGGCCGGCAGCAGCATCGTGCGGGCCATCGAGCTGGTGGTCTCCGCCTCGATGTTGGCGCGGGTCACGTACTGCTCCACCCACACCTCGAAGCGCGACTCCAGCTCGCGCTTGGACAGCACGCCGTACTTCTCGAAGGCGGCCACCGTGGGCTCTGTGAGCACCTCCGGCAGCGCGTCCGGCGTGGTGCGCAGGTTCTTCAGTCCGCGCTTCTCGGCCTCGGCGTGCCACTCGTCGGTGTAGTTGTCGCCGCTGAAGCAGATGCCCTTGTTGGCGCTGTAGCTCTCCTTGACCACCGCCGTGACCTTGGCTCCGAGGTCGCCGCTCGGCCGCCTCGAGCTTGTCCGCCAGGTCGTCGATGGCCTCGGCGACGATCGTGTTCAGCACGCTGTTGGGGAAGGCCAGCGACATGCTGGAGCCCAGGGCGCGGAACTCGAACTTGTTGCCGGTGAACGCGAACGGCGAGGTGCGGTTGCGGTCGCCGCCGTGCATCGGCAGCTGGGGCAGCACGGGCGTGCCCAGGCCCATCGACGCGCCCGGGGTGTTGCGGGTCGCCCTCGCCCGCGGCGATCGTGTCGAACACCTTCTCCAGCTCCGCGCCGAGGAAGATCGAGATGATCGCGGGCGGCGCCTCGTTGGCGCCCGAGCCGGTGGTCCTGCCCGATCTCGGCGACCGACGCCCGCAGCAGGCCCTGGTGCTTGTTCACGGCCTGGATCACCGCGGCGCAGAAGAACAGGAAGCTCAGGTTCTCCGCCGGGGTGTCGCCGGGCTCCATGAGGTTGGCGCCTGCGTCGGTGCCCATCGACCAGTTGTTGTGCTTGCCGGATCCGTTCACGCCCGCGAACGGCTTCTCGTGCAGCAGGCAGACCAGCCCGTACTTGCGCGCGGTGCTCTGCATGACCTGCATCGTGAGCTGCTGGTGGTCCGAGCCCACGTTGGAGTTCTCGAACACCGGCGCGATCTCGTACTGCGCCGGCGCGACCTCGTTGTGGCGCGTCTTGACGGGCACGCCGAGCTTGGCCAGCTCGTACTCGGTCTCCATCATGCAGGCCAGCACGCGCTCGGGGATCGACCCGAAGTAGTGGTCGTCGAGCTCGTGGCCCTTCGGCGGCTTGGCGCCGAACAGGGTGCGACCGGTGTTGATCAGGTCGGGACGCTCGAAGTAGTACTGCTCGTCGATCAGGAAGTACTCCTGCTCGGGCCCGACGGTGGTGAACACGCGCTCGGACTCCTGGTCGCCCAGCAGCTTCAGCGCCCGGACGGCCGAGTGCGACAGGGCGTCCATCGAGCGCAGCAGCGGGATCTTGGCGTCCAGCGCCTCGCCGGTCCACGACGCGAACGCCGTGGGGATGCAGAGCAGCGCGCCGTTGGGGTTCTCCAGGATGAACGCGGGGCTGGTGGGGTCCCAGGCGGTGTAGCCGCGCGCCTCGAAGGTGGCGCGGACGCCGCCCGTGGGGAAGGACGAGGCGTCCGGCTCGCCCTGGATCAGCTCCTTGCCCGAGAACTCAGCGAGCGCCGTGCCCTCCCCGGCCGGGCCCGAAGAAGGAGTCGTGCTTCTCGGCCGTCAGGCCGGTCAGCGGCTGGAACATGTGCGTGTAGTGGGTGGCGCCGTTCTCGAGCGCCCACTCCTTCATCGCGTTGGCCACCGCGTCGGCCAGCGACGAGTCGAGCGCCTCGCCCTTGTCCAGCGTGCGCTGAAGCTTGCGGTACACGTCCTTCGGCAGCCGCTGGCGCTGCACGGCCAGCGGAGAAGACGTTGGCCCCGAACGGGTTGTTCGAGGGCTGGCTGAGGTCGAGCGGCGCCGATCGCGGAGCCGTTGGGGCTCCACTGGGCCGCGGTCACGTTCTGCTGCCGGATCCTTGCCATTGCTTTGGGTCGAGCCTCCGGTGGGGAGGCGACTGCGCGACTGCGCCGCGTGTTTCGGGCGACCACTGCCAGAACTCGGCGGCCGTACGCTGTCAGTTCGAGAACCCGAGCCGGACGAGCTCAGCACAGCCGCGCGGTCAGTCGGTCCTGCACTCGCTGTCCGAAAGAGGTGTTCGCACGACCACCGATTGGGTCGTCGGGTGGTCCGGCAGCCGTAGGTCACGGACAGGCGGTCACGAGACCGCCATGCGGCGTCACGTCGAGCGCACCTCGACCGATCCGGGCTTGACGCTCAGGTGGCCAGGGCGATCTCGGCGCGAGCCTTCGAGTGCGCGACCCGAGCGGTTAGACGTCAGCACGAAGTCGCCCTCGGGCACACGCCGTGGACCCGCGACCTGCGGCGCGCCGCGCAATCTCCCCGACCGCGCACCGGGGCGCGACCCGGCCCTACCGCGGCAGCCGCGGCTCGATGATCCGGTACGCCTTGAGCCCCAGCCCCAGCCGCTCGCGGTCCTCGCTGGTGAACGGGTCGAGTCCGGACAGCTCCTTCACCCGCTCCAGGCGGTAGCTCACGGTGTGCCGGTGCGCGTGGATGGCCGCCGCCGTGGCGTTCATGTTGCAGTTCTCGCCGAGGTAGGCCTCGAGCGTGCCGACCAGGTCGGTCGAGTACTGCTCGTCGTAGCGCACGAGCGGCGCGATCGTGTCCGCGTAGAAGCTGCGCACCTCCTCCGGGTGGGAGGCCAGCACCCGGAACAACAGCCTGTAGGTGCCGCCCTCCATCTGCTCGCCGGGCGGGCCTCCGCCGGCGGCCATGACGCCCGAGCACGAGCTCGGCCTCCTCCAGCGCGCGCCGGACGTCGGCCGGGTCGGAGTAGTGGGAGGACAGCCCCACCTGCGCCTGGCGGCCGAGCCGATTGGCCACGGTGCGGGCGTCCTCGACCGTGCCCGGCAGCAGCGCGTAGACGCGGCCGCCCACCGTCTGGGCCAGGGCGCCCGGGCGCTCGGCCGAGATGGCCGCCAGCAGGCGGCCCGGCGCGCGCTCGCCGGGATCGGCGCAGAGGGCCACCGCCCCCTCGCGCAGGTCGCACCCCAGCCGCGCGGCGCGGCGGACGATGTCCCCGGGGTCGAGGTCGTCGCGGGTGAGCAGCTCCTCGAGGAAGGAGCCGCGCAGGTTCTGTTCGGTCTCGTCGCGGGCCTCGGCCACCGCGACCTCGGTGAGCGCCGCCACGGCGGCCACGTGCAGGTACTCGCCGGCGTCGGCGCCGCCGCGTCCCAGCATCAGCACCGCGCCCAGCTCCTGGCTGCCGGAGGCGATCGGCACCTCCGCCGTGACCTCCGCCGGGCGATCCGGGCGTCCGCCCGCCAGCCGCTTGGCCACGTAGCGCTCCAGCGGCGCCCACGCCTCCACGGGGGCGCCCAGCCGCGGCACGATCACCGCGACGGGCGCCCCCGCGTGCGAGGCGGCGATCTCGGCCACCCGCTCCAGTCCGTCTCCCGCCAGCACGGCGCCCACCATCTCCAGGTGGGCGCCGCGCGGGCTTGGGAGCGATTCGGGGGCCGACATCGGCATCGATCAGGCCCCGGCCGGGATCTCCTCGGACTCGTGGGCCTGGAGCACGGTCTCCCCGTCCTCGCCGGTGCGGATGCGGATCGCATCCTCCACCGGCAGGACGAAGATCTTGCCGTCTCCAACCTGGCCGGTGCGAGCGTGCTTGAGGATCGTCTCCACGATCACGTTCGCGTCCTTGTCCTCCACCACGATCTCCAGCTTGAGCTTGGGCCGTAGGTGGATGTGCAGCTCGGAGCCGCGGTACTGCTCCGTGATGCCCTTCTGCCTGCCCGAGCCCTTGTACTCCGCGATCGAGAGGCTCGGGAAGCCACGGTCGAGCAGCTCCATGCGGATCGGCTCGAATGACTCGTGGCGGACGAACGCCTCGATCTTCTTCATGGGGACACCTCCTCAGGCCGCGGCGCGACTGCGGCCGCCGCGGTGACGGGCGCCTTGGCGCCGGTGACGGAGGCGGGACCGGTCGAAGCGGCCCCGATCTCGGCCTCCGGGATGAACTGCTCCGGATAGCCGTACATGCCGTGCTCGACGATGTCCAGCCCGGCGTCTTCCTCCTCCTCGGTCACGCGCAGCCCGATCGTCGCCTTGATGAGCGCGAACGTGCGCGAGGCTGAGGCGCGAACACGAACGCGAAGATGATCAACAGGCCAACGACCTGAGCGATCAGCTGCGTCGCCTCGCCACGAGTAGAACAGGCCGCCGTCGGGATCCCCGAAGGCGTTGTACTCGGCCAGCCGCGGCGAGGTGAACAGGCCGCAGGCGACCGTGCCCCAGACTCCCGCCAGGCCGTGCGCGGACGTGGCCCCGATCGGGTCGTCGATGCGCTTGTCGATCGCGATCACCCCGTACACCACGATCAGGCCGGCGATGAAGCCGATCGGCGGACCGGCCCACGCCTCCACGTAGCCCGAGGGCGCCGTGATGGCCACCAGGCCGGCGATCATGCCGTTGCCGACCATGCCGATGTCGATCGTCTTCAGCTTGAGCTGCGAGGCCACGAAGGCGCCGATCACGCCGCCGGCGGCTCCCAGCAGGGTCACCACCGCCACCTCTGCCAGCCGGCCGTCGGTCGCGCCGAGCGTGGAGCCCGGGTTGAAGCCGAACCAGCCGAAGAACAGGATGATGACGCCCAGGCCCACGAGCGGCATGGAGTGCCCCGGGATCACCCGCGGCTTGCCGTCGGGCCCGTACTTGCCCTTGCGCGGGCCGAGCAGCAGCAGCGCCGCCAGCGCGCCGGTGGCACCGATGAGGTGCACCGCCGTCGAGCCGGCGAAGTCCTGCATGCCGGTCGGCAGCAGCGCGGTCTCGCCGTTCTGCAGCCAGCCGCCGCCGAAGACCCAGTGCGAGCCGATCGGGTAGATGATCGACGCGAACACGATCGCGTAGATCACGTAGGCGGAGTACTTGATCCGCTCCAGGGTCGAGCCCCAGACGATGGCCAGGGACACGGCGCAGAAGGCGAACTGGAACAGGAACTTCGCCTCCACCGTCGCGTTCGACACGGCCATGACCGGGAGGCCCACATGGCCGCCCGTCTCAGGGTCGAGCCCGCCCGACAGCTCCAGGAAGAAGCCGTTGCTGCCGATGATCGAGCCGGCGCCGAGCACGTCGGAGCTTCCGAACGCGAAGGCGAAGCCGACCGCCCAGTAACAGATGGCCGCGATCGAGAGGTTGGTCAGGATCTTGGCCACGCCGGTGCCCGGCGTTCTTGCCGCGCGAGAACCCGATCTCGAGCATCGCGAAGCCTGCCTGCATCAACAGCACGAACACCGCGGCGATTACCACCCACATGGTGTTGATCGGCACCGTGTCGCCCAGGGTTCCCTCGACGGCCTGGTTCAGGTCGTCGGCGGTAGCCAGGGCTGAGGCGGGCAGGACCAGCAGCGCGAGCAACGTGACGAGCGCGACCGGGCCCACCCTGGAGAGACTGGATCTCATGGAGATTCCTCCTCGGGGTCAGGGATCCCGATCAAGGTAGGAGCGCGCCGGCGGAGGGTCTTTAGCCAGGTGTCGAAGATTTCGGGGGTGCCCCCTGTCCATTCGGTAGGGGGCACCCCCTTCGACCGGTCGAAACCCCGCCCTCCGGCGGGATCGGCGGCTCTCAACACCCCATCCGGGGCGGTCGCCCACGACGGAGCCGCGTGACCGGCGAACTGTTCCGCGGGGCCGGCCTGGGTGGGCCGGCCCCGCGCTCCCTCTACCGCTTGGGCTTGGGCGCCTTGAGGGTCAGCCGCTTCTCGGCGATCTTCGCGGGGCCCTTCCCGTAGGCGCCGACCCTGACCTTCAGGTACACGGTCTTGTTGCGCTTGAGGATCGCGAAGCCCTTCTTCGAGAGCTTGAGCTTGAGCACGACCTTGCCCGAGCCCGGGACCTTGAACGCCTTCGCCAGGAACGTCACGTGGCGCTTGCGCTTGGACTTCGAGCTCGTGCGCACGGTCTTCCTGGTGATGAACTTGGCCATGCCCGACGTCCCGCCGGAGACCCGGAAGGTGTACGTCAGCCGGCCCTTGCGGTCGGTCCGGATCGCGGACTTGGCGCCCGCGAAGCTCACCTTGGCCGCCGGGAACACCGGCGGCTGGGTGGGCGGGATGGGGTCCGGCGGCTTCGGCGGGTTCGGCGGGTCGCCACCGCCGCCACCGCCGTCGCCCGCGGTCCTCGCGGTGGCCACGTTCGACCAGGCGGAGTTCTTCAGCGCCGCCGCCAGGTGGGCCCTGACCCGGTAGTAGTAGGTCGTGTTCGGGCTCAGCCCGGTGTCCACCAACTGGATGTCATTGGCCTCGGTGGAGAACGTCTTCGCCGAGGCGAAGGACGGGCTCGTGGAGCGCTGGATCACGAACTCGGACTCGTTGTTGGAGTTGTCCGTCCAGTCGAGCTGGATCGTCGAGGTCGACTTCGCGACCGCCTTCAGCCCGCTCGGCGCGTTCACCGTCACCGGGGGCGGCGGGGGCGGAGGCGGCAGCTCCGCGGCCTCGCGGTGGGCGGCGACGCGGGCCGCGGACAGGGCGTCCGGGTACACCGCCACGTCATCGATCGTGCCCGAGAGGAACTCCGTCTCGCCGCGCCAGGCGGCGATGTGGAAGCTGTCCGGGCTGGTGGCCGGCTCCTCGGTGAGCGGCACTGCTGGACACCAGCCGGCCCTCCACGTACAGCCTCACGTTCGATGCGGTCGTAGGTGCCCACCACGTGGTAGGTCTGGCCGGCCTGGATCGCCCCGGCGGGAGCCACTGCGGCGGCCGGGGTGGAGTCGCCTTCGACCTTGAACTCCAGCCGCCCGGCGGTGAACTGCAGCGCGTAGGCGCCCGGCTTGGCGGCCACCGTGGCGAAGCCGGCGGGGATCGAGTCGGGCTTGATCCACGCCTCCACGGTCAGCCCGGAGCCGGGGTTCAGCGAGCCGGAGTGCGGCACCGCAACGTGCTGCTCGCGGCGGCATTGAAGCGGGTCGCCCGTGTTGGTCTCCGACGGCACCAGGCTCGTCGACGCCCAGCTGCGGCGCCGCGCTGCGTAGGTGCCCGTGTTGGCCGTGCCGGCCGTGGCCGAGTTGGCCGCGAACGTGCCGCTGGTCTCGCCGAGCCGCCAGTAGCCGGCGGGCGAGTCCGCGAGCACCTCGTTCGAGTAGTCCGAGTCGCCGGAGCCTCCGGCCTCGAGCTCGATCGTGTCGGTGATCATCGTGGTCTTGCCGCTGTCGTCACGCAACTGGATGAAGCACGGTCTTGGTGCCCGGCCCCGGCCTCGAGGATCCACCTGAACGCGTCAGGCGTGGAGCCGGTGCCGCGGTAGTCGCGCGACGCGGCGCTGGCCGCCTCGGCGGCGCTGTTGCCGACGCGGAAGGAGCGTCACGTCGCTCACGTCGTCGCGGCCGATCGACCTTCACGTTGACCGCCCGGGAAGGAGTGCGACTCGTCGACGTCGTTGATCGCGACGGTGCCGGTCGGGGCGCCTGTCGCGGTCGACGATCCGGCCGGCGCTGTCGATCAGGATCTCGTAGGTGGCCTCGTTGCCGAGCGCCTGCCGGGAGCGCTGTCGTCGTTGTAGATCGTCTCACGCGATCGTTGTCGGCCTTGTTGGCGCTCTCGTAGATCACGTTCTTGGGGTCGGTGACCGAGCGCAGCACGTACCTGGCCGGGGTCCAGCTCGCTGCCGGGCGAGCCGGCCGGACCGAGGTCGATCCACTGCTCCGCGCGGTAGTAGTCGTAGGTGTCGCCCCAGCCCGGGGACAGGCCCTGCTTCATCAGGCCGCCGGCGTTCGGCGTGCAGCCGCCGGACGGGTAGCGGCCGGGGAACGGCGTGTTGGCCGGCCCGCCGATGAACTCCTCGTCCATCACGCAGCTCGTGGTCTTCACGCCGCGGCGCGATGGCCTCGTCCTCGTGACCCGGGTGCGCTCGGGTCGTGGGCGCGCCAGGCGTCGTAGTCGGCCTTGGTCCACAGCTGGTAGCTGCCCCAGTCGTCGAAGTGGTAGTGCGAGTGGGCGGCGTGCCAGTAGAAGCGGCCGATGTCCTGGGTCGAGGACTCCGAGCCGTTCTCATCGAAGATGCGCTGGAACGCGCGGCCCCTCGGAGCCCGGCTGGCCCGGGTTGGTCACGGTGCCGAAGACCTCGAGCTTGCCCTCGCCGCCGTTGAACACCGTGTTGGTGAAGCGCAGCAGGTTGTGCCTCGGGCCGGGCGGGCGGCAGGCCGGCGTCGGCCGGCGGGCATGGCTCGGTCTCCTCGAGCGTGTCGCGCTCCTGGAACTGCAACTCGCGCGGCTCGAAGGTCTGGAGGTCGGGGAACACCGGCGCGGCCTGAGCCGGCAGCGCCATCACGGCGCTCAGGAGCGCGGTGGCGAGGATGGTGAGGGGGATCCGTCCGTGCAGCACAGGGCATCGCTCCTGGTCTCGAGCCGGCTGCTCCGGGGCGGGGAGGCGGGCCGGGCGCGTGTTGTCGTGGGATGCCGGAACTGGGCCGCATCCGGCGGCCCTCCTCCCGGTCTTGCCAACGTACGCGCGGTTTTGCGATCTCGCCAGCGGAACCGTGAAGTCCCTGCTAATGCGCGATTTCGGGCGAATCTCCGCGCATTCGCGCGGTCAGCGGAGCGGGCCGCCTGGGAGCTACGCGGGCACGCCGCCGGGCGACTGCTCGGCGGGCACCTCGCTGTCGGCCGGCAGCTCTCCGCCGCGCTCCGTGCCGGCGATGACCTCGTCCGGCGCCGGCGCGTCTTCGGGATGAAGCCCGACTTCATCCCGAAGTACACGGCCTGGGGATGGTGGGCCACGATGGCCACCGTCGACTGCTCGGGCATGACCGCGAAGCCGTCGGACAGGTACATGCCGATCGAGTCCAGGCCCAGCAGCTCCCACACCTTCGTGTGCTCGGACTGGTCGGGGCACGCGGGATAGCCCCACGAGTAGCGCCGGCCCTGGTCGGCCGCTATGCCCAGCTCGGCGCGGGCGTGCGAGTGCAGCCACTCGGCCAGGCCCTCGGCCGACTGGACGCCCAGCCCGTGCACGAACAGCTGCTCCGCGAACTCGCCGTCCGTCTCGAGGCGCGCCATCAGCTCGGTCACGTCGGCGCCCACCGTCACGCCCTGCAGCGCCACCACGTCGCGCTCGCCCGAGTCGATCGGGCGGAAGAAGTCGGCCAGGCAGATCCGGTCGTGTCGCGGCTGGCGCGGGAAGGTCAGGCGCGACAGCTCGCGATCGCGGTCCTCGGGGTCGAAGACCACCAGCTCGTTGCCGTCCGCGTTGCACGGGAAGTAGCCGAGCTTGGCGCGCGGGTGCAGATAGGTCTGCTCGCGCCACATGCGCTCCAGTCGCGGCTGGAAGTCGTCCGCCCACCAGGCGCTCCCACTCCTCGCCCTTCACGCCGCGCCCGCCCCAGTGCAGCTTGAACAGCACGTGGCGATCCAGGTGGGGGTAGACGTCATCCAGGTCGACCTCGATCTCGCGCGCGCCCCAGAACGGCGGCTCGGGCACCGGCGTGTCCGTCCGCGCGGATGAGCGCATGCTGTCGTCGGTCACGGGCGGCCCGTCGTCCACGACCACGGGCTTCTCGCGCAGCTCCTTGGCCTGCGTCGCTGATCTTCTCGACCAGCGCGTCGCGCGCGTCGTCGTCGACCAGCGCGTCCATGGTGTCGAGGCCCTGGAAGGCGTCCTTGCAGTAGAAGACGCCGGGCTCGTAGACGTCGTCCGATTCCTTGCCGCCCGGGTAGAGCATCCGGCGGCCGAAGTCGCGGTTGATGGCGGCCCCGCCCACCAGCACCGGGAACTCGAGACCGCGCGAGTGCAGCTCCTGCACGCAGATCGGCATCTGCTTGGAGGTCGACACCAGCAGCGCCGACAGGCCGATGGCGTCCGCCTCGTTGTCCACCGCGGCGTTGATGATCGTGTCCACGGGCACCTGCTTGCCGAGGTCGATCACCGTGTAGCCGTTGTTGGTGAGGATGGTGTTCACCAGCGACTTGCCGATGTCGTGGACGTCGCCGAACACGGTGGCGATCACCACCTTGCCCTTGGTGTGTCCCTCGATCCGGTCGAGGTACTTCTCCAGCTGTGCGACCGCGCGCTTCATGACCTCGGCCGACTGGAGCACGAACGGCAGGATCAGCTCGCCGGCGCCGAACTTGTCGCCCACCTCCTTCATCGCGGGCAGCAGCACCTCGTTGAGGGTCGGGACCGCGCCGATCTTCTCGTTCGAGCGGTCGATCCACTCCTCCACGCCCTCCTTCTTGCGGCGCAGGATGTGCCAGTGCAGGGCCTCCTCGGGCTCCATGTCCGCCGTGGGGTCGGCGGCCTCGTCCTCGGCCTCCTCGCCCTTGGACTCGAAGTGACCGATGAAGCGCTCCAGCGCGTCCTCGCGCCGGTCGAAGACCAGGTCGTCGGTGAGCTCGCGCTCGTTGTCCGGGATCTCGGGGTAGGGCGTGACCTCGGCGGGGTGCACCATCGCCAGGTCCAGGCCGGCCTCGACGCAGTGGTGCAGGAACACCGAGTTGAGCACGCGGCGGGCGTTGGGCGACACGCCGAAGGACACGTTGGACACGCCCAGCGAGGTCTTGACGCCGGGGATCTCCTTCTTGATCAGCCGGATGCCCTCGATCGTCTCGATGGCCGACGGCCGCCACTCCTCATCGCCGGTGGTCAGCGTGAAGGTCAGGGCGTCGAAGATGAGCAGCTCGGGGTCGAGCCCGTGCTCGCCGCAGATCAGCTCGTGCAGGCGGTTGGCCACCTCGAGCTTTCGCTCGCGGGTCTTGGCCATGCCGACCTCGTCGATCGTCAGCGCGATGATCGCCGCGCCGTGGGCGCGGACGAGCGGGAGCACCGTGTCGAGCTTGTCGCGGCCGGCCTCCAGGTTCACCGAGTTCACGATGGCCCTGCCGGGCGTCTGCTCCAGCGCGCGCTTCATCACGTCGGGCTCGGTCGAGTCGATCTGGATCGGGGCCGGCAGGGAGAGCGAGACCCGCTTGGCCAGCTCTCGCATCTGCTCGTCCTCGTCCTCGCGCTCGGTGAGGGCCACGCACAGGTCCAGCACGTGCGCCCCGCCCTCGACCTGGTTGGTGGCGATCTGCAGCAGGCCGTCGTAGTCGTCCGAGAGCAGCAGCTCCTTGGCGCGCCGCGAGCCCTGCGAGTTCACCCGCTCGCCGACGATCGTGGGCGCCGGCTCCTGCGCCAGCGGGGTGGCGGTCATCATGCTGGACACCCGCGGCGGCCCGGGCTCGGGGCGCGGACCGGCCTCCCGCCCGCCGACCCGCTCCACGATCGCGCGGATGTGGTCGGGCGTGGTGCCGCAGCAGCCGCCCACGATCGTCACACCGTTCTTCTCCACGAACTCGGTGAGCGTGGTGGCCAGCGGCTCGGGCTCCTCGGGGAAGATCGTCTCGCCGTCGGGGCCCTGAATCGGCAGGCCGGCGTTGGGGATGCAATGCACCGGCACCGGGCTGTTGCTCGCCCAGGTAGCGGATGGCGTCGCGCATGTCCTCGGGCCCGGTGGAGCAGTTGAGCCCGATCACGTCCACCTCGAGCGCCGTGAGGGTCGTGAGCACCGACTCGATGTCCGTGCCCAGCAGCATCTTGCCGCCGTTGGGCAGCAGCGACACCGAGCACTGGATCGGCAGCGTGCGTGCCCGTGGTCTTGAACGCCTCGCGGGCGCCGAAGATCGCCGCCTTGACCTCGAGGATGTCCTGCGCCGTCTCGATGATGATCAGGTCCGAGCCGCCGCGCACCAGCCCCTCGGCCTGCTCGGTGAACACCTCGACCAGCTCGGGGAAGGTGATCCTGCCCAGCGTGGGGTCGTCGGACGCGGGCAGGTGGCCGGTGGGGCCGATCGAGCCGGCCACGAAGCGGTCCTCGCCGACCGCCTTGCGCGCGATCTCCGCCGCCTTTGTGTTGATCTCGACCGTGTGCTCGCCCAGGCCCCACTCCTCGAGCTTCAGGCGGCTGGCCTGGAACGTGTCGGTCTCGACGACGTCGGCGCCCGCCTCCACGAACGAGCTGTGCACGCCCTCGATCACATCGGGGCGGTTGAGCACCAGCGCCTCGTGGCACTTGCCCTGCAGGCCCCCGTAGTCCTCCTGGGTCAGGTCGAACTGCTCGAGCGTGGCGCCCATGCCGCCGTCGAAGACCACGACGCGGCGGGCCACCGTCTGTAGGAAATCGCGGGCCATGCGGTCGTCAGAGGCTAGCGAAGAACGGCCAACCTTGACAAGGTTGTGTGAAGGTTGGCCGGGAAGCCGCTAGAAGAGCGTCAGCCGCTGTGACCTGCGGGCGATCACCCTGCCGCCGTCGCTCACCGAGAGGGTCACCGTGTAGGTGCCGCGGCTCGTCGAAGCGGTGCGCGCCGTCGAGCCCGGTTGCCGTGTCGGCGGCGCCGCTGTCCGGATCGCCGAACCGCCACCGGTAGCCGAGCTTGCGGTTGCGAAACGCGGCCCGGAAGCGGATCGTCGTCGCCCGCCAGCGCAGGCTCGTGCCGTCGCCCGGGTTGAAGGAGGCGAAGACGCCGAGACCACGGTCGGCGCCCGCCGCCGGTACAGCGCCCGGGCGCCGCGGATGTCGTCGCTCGACAGCAGGCTGCGGCGGATGGTCGGCCGCGGCCGCGCGCCCGGCACATGGCGGGCCTGCCGTCCAGGCTCACGCGCGAGTTCATGGCCGCGCACCGGCGGTCGTCGTGGCCCAGGCCCAGCACGTGCCCGAGCTCGTGCACGGCGGTCGCGGTGCGCAGTCGCTCGCTGCGGCAGTTGCGGCGCACCGAGGTCACCGTGGCCGCATAGCCACGGCCCCGGGTAGCCGATGACGGCCGCGCCGTTGATCCCCTCGCAGCCCGAGAGGCCACCGCCCCGCCCCCGCCCGTAGCGGATCAGCACCCGCGCGCGGGCGTCGGAGTGCGCGGACCAGCCGCACTCCCACCCGAGCTCGGTTCCAGACCCGGATGGCGGTGGCCACCGCCCGTCGTACGCGGGCGCGCCGTTGGAGACGGTGATCTCGCGGTTGGGCCAGCGCTGGCCGGCGAATCGATAGCGCCTGCGCGGGCGCGGCGACCGCGAGTGCCAGCGACGGCCGCCAGCGCGGCGACGGGGAGGGCCGACGCGCCGCCGCGGCGGCCCGGCCCCTGCCGGCACTGCGACTGCTAGCCCTCGACCTCGGCCGGCGCGCGCCGCCGGCGCGAGCCGCGCAGCTCGACCGGGCGTGGCGTGAAGCGCGCGCAGGCGCAGGTCCTTCCAGGTCATGCCCTCGCGCACCAGCGCCGGCATGCCCATGGCCAGCGCGGTCGCGATCTCCACCGCCTGCAGGATGATCCCGTAGGCCAGCGCGTCGGTCTTGCCCACTCCGTAGGCGGACAGCACCGCCACGCAGGCCGCCTGGAACACGCCGAGGTTGGACGGGGTGGCGGGCAGCGCGGCCGTGACGTTGACCGCGAACAGCACGGCCGCCGCGGCTCCGATGCCGGCCTGGCTCGTCGAGCCCCAGTGCCACGAGCAGCACGTAGCACGCCAGCAGCTGCACCGCCCAGGCGGACAGCTGCATCAGCGCCGCCCAGCCCCCGAGCCGGGGCTGGCGGAACACGGCGAGGCCCCGCCTGACCTGCACCATCGCCGAGCGCGCGACCGCCACCGCCTGCTGCACCCGCGCGTAGCGCGACGGCTTGCCGCGGCGCAGCAGCGCAGGGAGCGGCCAGCAGCAGCGCGATCAGGACGATCGGCGCGATCGTGGCGAACACCAGCGCGTCCTCGCCGCCGCGGAAGATGCCCACGGTGGCGAACATCATGCCGCCGAGCACCGTCAGGGCCAGGATGTTGAGCAGTGTCTGGGAGACCAGCGTGCCCAGCACCACCGGCAGCCGGTCGCGGACGCGCCCGACGCGGCGCGCGAGGATCAGCGCGCGCGACGGCTCGCCCAGGCGGGCCGGCAGGGTGGCCGACATGAGCACCCCGATCATCGTCGCGCGCGCGGTGTCGCGGCGGCGAACGCGGGTGCCCGGCAGGGCGGCCCGCAGGATCGCGTGCCACGCCTCGGCGCGGATGAGCATCGAGGCGCACATCAGGGCGAAGGCGGCGAGCACCCACACGGGGGTGGCGGCCACCACCGCGCGGCCGATCGACTCCAGGCCGATGTGCTCGCAGGGCCAGCGCGGTCAGGCCGATGGCGCCGGCGCCGGCGCCGAGCACGGCGGCCTTGCGGGCCACGCGCACGGCGGTCCGCCGGCGCGAGCCGGGCTCCTCGGGCTCGATCGACGGCAGCCGGGCGGGGCCGGCCGGCGGTCCCCCGTCGGCCGGCGCGATTCCCAGCCGGGCGCGAGCGCGCTGGCCGCGGCGCTCGAGGCGCGGGAACCTCCACGGCGTCGGCGTAGGCCTCCAGGACCTCGTCGGTCACGTGCGGCCACGAGAACCGCTCGGCGCGCCGGGCGGCCTCGGCGGCCATGCGCCTCGCGCCGGGCGGGGTCGAGCGCCAGGTCGCGCAGCGCCTCGCCCAGGGCGGCCGGGTCGGCCGCGGGCACCAGCAGGCCGTCGGTCCCGTCGCGCACGACGTCGCGGTAGCCCGCGATGTCGGACGCCACGACGGGGGTGGTCGAGGCGAAGGCCTCCGTGAGCACCATGCCGAAGCTCTCGCCGCCCAGCGACGGGGCGCACAGCAGGTCGGCGGCTCCCAGGAGCCGCCACTTCTCCTCCTCGGTCACGCGGCCGGCGACCCGCACGCCCTCCGGGTCCAGGAGCAGCGGCCGCACCTCCTCCTCGGTGGCCCCCGCCACGGTGAGCCGGGCGCGCACCCCGGCGCTGCGCAGGGCCTCGAAGGCGCGCAGGAGCACGGGCAGTCCCTTGCGGGCCTCCGCGCGACCGACGTAGAGGAGCTCCAGCGTGTCGCCGCCGCGCACGGCCGACGGGCGCGCGGCGGACGAGGTCCACGCCGTTGGGGACGATCCGGTAGCGGCCGCCGTAGAAGCGCTCGCAGGTCCAGCGCGCCGCCTCGGACACGGCGATCCGCACGTGCAGCTTGTTGTAGAGCCGGCGCGCGCCGGCCACGTTCGCGGCGAACCCGTTCGAGAGCCGGTTGCGCGAGTAGCAGTGGAAGGTGCCCACCAGCGGGACGCGGGCGGCCTCGGTGGCGAACCAGCTCGACGAACGGCGCGTTGGGCTCGTGCACGTGGACCACGTCGTAGCCGCCGTGGCGCAGCTCGCGTCCCAGCGCGCCCACCGCCTCGCTCGAGACACGCCAGGTTGGACACCGCGCCGTTCATCGGCAGGCCGACCGTGCGGCCCAGCGACACCAGGTTCTCGGGCATGGGCCGACGCTCCGGCCGAGCGCCGCGATGCATGACACGCGCCAGGCGGTCGTCGGGGTCGTACGGGGCCAGCAGCCGAACGTCGTGACCCCGGCTGAGTCAGCTCGTCCGCGAGGGCCTCTACGTGGCGGCCGACTCCACCTGGATACGTGTACGAGTACGGGGAAACGATCCCTACGCGCACGGCGCAATCGTAGAGCACCGCTCCGATGCGCCACACTTTGGGCGTGGCCCGGCGCAACTTCGTCAAGTTCACGTTCATACGGGTCCTTCCGGAGTGGCGCCGCCGCAGCCCGGACGAGCGCGCGCGCGACAAGCGCGAGTTCGCCGCCGCCTGCTCGGACTTCGGCGAGGACCACCTGCTCAGGGCCTACTCGCTGGTGGGCACGCGCGGCGACTGCGACCTGATGGTGCGCGCGCTGGCCCCCGACCTGAGCCGCATCCACGACCTGCACGTGCTGCTCAACCAGAGCGGGCTGATGCGGTTCGCCGAGATCTCGCACTCCTATCTGGCGATGACCAAGGAGTCGGTCTACTCCGACGAGCCCCAGCCGCTGGAGCCGCGTCCCGGCTCGGACGCGCGCTACCTGATCGTCTACCCGATGTGGAAGAAGCGCGAGTGGTACCTGCTGCCCGCCGAGGAGCGCATGCGGATCATGCGCGGCCACATCGAGACGGGCCGCCGCTACACCGGGATCGAGATCAACACGGCCTACTCGTACGGGCTGGACGACCAGGAGTTCGTGGTGTCCTTCAACGCCGACGAGCCGGGCGAGTTCCTCGACCTCGTGCAGGAGCTGCGCGCCACCGAGTCGAGCTCATACACGGAGTCGGAGACGCCGATCTTCACCTGCATCTCGGCGCCGGTCGAGCGGGCGCTGGACGCGCTGGACGGCGAGTCGGTGCCGGCGCTGCGGCCGGTCGGCTCCTAGGTCCTGGCCGAAGACCTGGCCGCGTCCAGCATCTCGGCCACCCGCGTGAGCTTCACGCGCGGCCGGCCGAGCGGCTCGCCGGCGGCCTTCTCGACGGCGTCGATGGCCTCCCAGCCCGAGTAGGACACGTACTCGGGCTTGCGCTCGGCCACCAGCGCCTCGATCGCGTCGGGGTCCGTGTCGGCGGGCTCGGGCAGGCGGCTCTCGGCCAGGTCCTCGAGCACGTGGTCCACGGTCTCCTGGGCGTCGCGCTTGTTGGTGCCGATCACGCCCGAGGGGCCGCGCTTGATCCAGCCGACCACGTACTCGCCGGGGATCGGGCGCTGCGCGTGGGGGTCGAGCACGCGGCCCTCCTCGTTGGGGATGGTGCCGTGCCACTCGTCGAAGGGCACGCCCTCGATCGGCACCCCGCGGTAGCCGATCGATCGGAACACCAGGCCCACCTCGAGCGTCTCGTGCTCGCCGGTCGCGTGGGCGCGCAGCGATCCGTCGCCGCCGTGCTGGAGCTCGTTTCGCACCAGCTCGATTCCCTCCACCCGGCCGTCGCCCTTGATCTCCACGGGCGAGCGCAGGAAGCGCAGCACCACGCGCTTGCGCTTGCCCTCGGGCTCGCGCTCGGAGTAGCCGGTGAGGATCTCCACGTTGCGCCGCGGGGTGATCTCGCCCTCGCCCTCGATCGAGCGCGCGCTGTGGCTGTCGAGCACCACGTCGGCCGGGTCCACGATCACGTCGGCGTCGGTGAGCTCGCCCAGCTCGAGCAGCTCCGGGTTGGTGAAGGCGGCCTGCGCGGGGCCGCGGCGGCCGATGATCACCACCTCCTCCACGGCGCTCTCGGCCATCACCTCGATCGCGTGGTCGGCGGTGTCGGTGACCTCGAGCTCGGCGCGCGGGAGCACGAGCATCCGCGCCACGTCCATGGCCACGTTGCCGTTGCCGATCACGGCGGCGCGCTTGCAACTGAGGTCGAACTCCAGGTCGCGGAAGTCCGGATGGCCGTTGTACCAGGCCACGAACTCGGTGGCCGCCCAGCTGCCGGGCAGGTCCTCGCCCGAGATCCCCATGCTGCGATCGGTCTGCGCCCCCACCGCGTAGATCACCGCGTGGTAGCGCTCCCGCAGCTCGGCGTGGGTCACGTCCTGGCCCACGTCCACGTTGCCGAAGAACCGGAACCCGGGCTTGGCCGCGGTCTTCTCGTACACGCGCGTGACCGACTTGATCTTGGGGTGGTCGGGCGCCACGCCGGCCCGCACGAGGCCGAACGGCGTGGGCAGCAGGTCGAACATGTCGACCTCCACCGTCACCTCCTTGGCGTTCAGCAGGTGGCCCGCGGCGTAGAAGCCGGAGGGGCCGGAGCCGACGATCGCGACTCGCAGGGGATGCTCGGGTGTTCCCGCGGAGGTGGCCATTTTGAGAGAGGTCGGGCCGGGGGCCCGGCGGACGGCGGCGGGCGATTATAGGGACGGCGACGCGGTCAGGGCCTCCCCCGCGGCCCTGCCGCGAGTGCCTCCGCCGCCACAACGGCGATCATCCCGGTCGATGGAGCGCCTGGCCGTCATCGACATGGGATCGAACTCATTCCGGCTGGTGGTGTTCCAGTACGAGCCGGGCAGCTGGTGGAGCCTGGCCGACGAGATCCGCGAGGCCACGCGCGTCAGCGCCGGCATGGGCGAGGAGGGCGTGCTCAAGCCCGGGCCGATGGATCGCGCGATCCACACCGCGGCCGTGTTCGCCTCCTTCCTGGAAGCGTCGGGGGTCGACGCGCGTGGACCCGGTGGCCACCAGCGCGATCCGCGACGCCGCCAACCGCGACGACCTGCTGCGGGAGATCCGAGCACCGCACCGGCCTGCGCGTGCGCGTGATCAGCGGCGCGGAGGAGGCCTGGTACGGCTACCTGGCGATCGCGAACTCGACCACGGTCACGGACGGCTTCGGGATCGACGTGGGCGGCGGCAGCGTCCAGATCATCCGCATCGCCGACCGCCGGCTGCGCGAGGCGGAGTCGGTGCGGCTGGGAGCGGTCCGCGTCAGCGAGGCCTACCTGCCGGACGAGGAGGCCGGCCCCAAGCAGCTCAAGGCGCTGCGGCGCCACGTGACCCGCACGCTTGGACGAGTTCGAGTGGTGGCAGGCCGGCGACGGCCTCCGGCTGGCGGGCCTCGGGGGCACGATCCGCAACCTGGCCGCCGCCGCGCAGAAGCGCATGGGCCCGATCGAGGCCGATGTGCAGGGGTTCGTGCTCACGCGCGACGCCCTGGGCGAGCTGATCGAGCTGCTGGCCGACCGCCCGGCGTCCAAGCGCGGGTCCGTGCGCGGCATCAAGCCCGACCGCGCCGACGTGATCCTCGGCGGCGCCGTGGTGCTGGAGACGGCCATGGACCACGGCGGGTTCGAGGAGCTGGAGGTCACCGAGGCCGGCCTGCGCGAGGGGGTCTTCTTCGAGCGCCTCCTGGAGGGCCGCGACCCGCCGCTGCTCGACGACGTGCGGCGCGAGGCCGTGGAGAACCTGGCGCGCCGCTTCCGCACGGACGACGTGCACGTGCAGCACGTGGCCCGGCTCTCGCTGGAGGTGTTCGACGCCCTGGCCGAGGACGGCCTACACGCGCTGGGGGGCGAGGAGCGCGAGCTGCTGTGGGCGGCATGCCTGCTGCACGACATCGGCGTGACGATCGACTACGACGACCACCATCGCCACTCCGCCTACCTGATCCTCAACTCGGGCCTGCCGGGCTTCGCCCCGCGCGAGCTGGAGCTGATCGCGCTCATCGCCCGCTGGCATCGCAAGGGCGAGCCCGACCCCTCGGCGCTCGGCGCCCTGCAGCGCAAGGGCGACGGCACCCGCCTGAAGGTCCTGTGCGGGATCATCCGCCTGGCCGAGCAGCTGGAGCGCAGCCGCGACCAGGCCGTGGCCCGGGTCGCGTTGAGGCGCGTCAAGGGCGGGGTGCGGCTCGAGGTGGAGGCGGATGCCCCAGGCCGGGACCTGAGCGTGGCCATCTGGGCCGCCCAGCGCAGCGCCGACCTGCTGGGCGATGCCATCGGGGAGCCGGTTGAGGTGGTCGCAGCCGACCTCGCCACGGCGTAGGCCCGGCGAAAACGACCGGCTTCATGCGTGAGGCGTCTGGTCTAGCCTCCCGGGCTTGTCGGCGATAAGCGCACGAGGTCGCTTGCAAGGGATGAGCTCTCGAGCGCGGATTGGCCTTGGCGTCGGGGCGATCGTCGTGTCCTACCTAGCCACGCGGCTCTGGTTCGCACACCGTTTCCCGTACTTCTTCGATGAGGGAACGTACGCCGGCTTTGCCGCTCGGGGGGCGCACTCGGTCGACGAGCTGTTCGTGTCGCTCACGATCGGGCGGGAGCCGCTTCAGATCTGGCTGAGCATCATCTGGATCAAGCTGGGGGTCGATCCACTCCCTGCCGGGCGCCTGGTGTCGGTGACGGCGGGTCTGCTGACGGTCGGGGTGGTCGGGCTCATCGGTAGACGTCTCGGCGGTGCCGCCGTGGGCTGGGTGGCCGCAGGGCTCAGCGTGGTCGTTCCGTTCTTCGTCGTGCACCACGCCATCGGGATCTACGAGCCGTTGGTCACGCTGATCATGGCCGCCGCGCTCCTTACCCAGATCGAGTTGGCCCGGCAACCCCGTCCCGCGCTCGGACTCATCCTCGGGCTGGTTCTGGCTGCAGGCATCCTGACCAAACGCAACACGTTGCCGGCAGTCGCCCTCCTCCCGGTCAGCCTGCTCCTGATGGACTGGGCCCGCGAGGGCCGCCGGGCGCGTCTCGGCAGGTGGCTTGCAGGCGTCGCCATCGCCGCCGTCCCGGTGGTGATCGCCGCGCTGGTGCTGCGGTCCTCGGCGCACTGGTCCGAGTACACCGCCTTCAACCGGGTCGGCGAGGGAGGTGTGGGGTTCGCCGGCGTCCGGCCACTCGATCAGGTCCTGGAGGACCCGTTCAGGTTCACCGACCAGGCCTGGCTGGCCTACAAGACGGGCCTCAGGGGCTATCTGACCATCCCGCTCGGCGCGGCGGCCGCCATCGGCTTCGGATTCGGGTGGCGTTTCAACCCACGGCTGACGGCGTTGCTGGCCGCCTGGATCGCCCTGCCCCTTGCGGTGGCGCTCACGTTCGGAACACTTCCCTTTCCCCGGCACGTGATGTACATCGTCCCGCCGACGCTCGTCTTCGCGTCATTCGGACTCGTGAGGGCAGGGCAAGCCGTCGCACGAGCGATGCGACCACGACAGGCGGCCCTCGTCTGTTCTCTTGGTGCGGTGGCGTTCCTCGCGCAGGCCGTGGTGCGCGACGCCCGTCTACTCGCCCACCCCGATACGGCGCTCTATCCCGGACCAGACGACGCGCAGTACGTCACCGGTACCCAGGCGGGCTCGCAATGGCCGAAGGTCCGCGACGCCATACGCGAGCGAGCCCGTGGGAACCCGGTCGAGATAGTCATGTATCGCTCGTATCCCGATGTCCTGCGCTGGCTGCTGCCCGGTGAGCCCACCTTCGTCATCCTGCCGTCTGACTCCACGCGCGCTGACCGAGCCCAGTTCTTGGTCGCTGACGAAAGCAACTTTATTGTCCCGGACACGGCAGGCGAGGCTCTGCTGAGGAGGCGATTTCGGTCGATCGGCCGATTCCCGCGACCGCGGGGCGGAGCCGTCATCACGCTCTACCAGCGACCGAGGTGAACCCGGTGGCGAGCTCGCCGAGCTGCGGCGAGCTGATCACGACCTCGTCGCCGGCCTTGAGCCACACACGCGGGTCGCGCGGCTGCCGACGCCTGCGGGCGTGCCGGTGGAAACGATGTCGCCGGCCTCGAGCGTCATCAGCGACGACAGGTGCGCGACCAGGGCGGGCACCGAGTGCACCAGGTCGGCGGTGGTCGCTCGCTGCATCTCCTCGCCGTTGAGCGTGAGGGCGATCTCGATCGCGTCGTGCGGGCCGGCCTCGTCGGGCGTCACGAGCGCGGGGCCGCATGGGGCCGAGCCGTCGAACACCTTGCCGGGCATCCACTGCGGGGTGCTGAACTGCAGGTCGCGGGCCGACAGGTCGTTGAGCAGCATGTAGCCGGCCACGTGCTCCAGGGCCTCACCCTCGGGCACGTCCTTGCAGCGGTCGGCGATCACGAACGCCACCTCGGCCTCGTAGTCCACCTTCGAGCTCTGCCGCGGCAGCGCCACCTCGGCTCCCGGGGCGGCCAGCGCGTTTGCGAACTTGGCGAAGAACGTGGGCGTGGCGGGCGGGTCGAGCCCGGCCTCCTCGGCGTGCGAGCGGTAGTTGAGCCCGATGCAGACGATCTTGCCCGGGTCGGTGACGGGCGGCAGCAGCGCCACCGCTCGCGAGGTCGACAGCCGCCCCGCGGGCATCGCCCGGAAGCGGCCGCCCGCCTCGGAGCAGGGCTCCCAGGCCACCCTCACCCGGGCTCGGAGAGCAGGCGTGACCCGACCGTCTTCGAGCACCCCCGCCTGTGGGCCCTTGCCGCCGTCGAAGGTGACCAAGCGCACGGCGCGCAGCGTACCCTTGACGCGTGGCGCGTGAGAAGGACAGCTCGATCCCGACCGGTCGCGTTCGCCGCACCGCAAAGGTCGCCGGGCTGGCCGGCGGCCAGACGGCGCGCAACTACGCCACCAAGGCCGCCAACCTGACCCGTGGCGAGGAGGCCAGGCGCGAGGCCGCGTCGCGTCGCCAGGCCGAGGCGGCCGAGCAGATCCTCGAGGTGCTGGGCAACATGAAGGGCGCGGCGATGAAGGTCGGGCAGGTGGCCTCGTTCATCGACACGGGCGCCTTCCCGGAGGAGTTCCAGCAGCGGATCCAGGAGAAGCTGGCCGAGCTGCGCGACTCCGCGCCGCGCGTGTCCTTCAAGGACATGCGCAAGGTGATCGAGTCAGAGCTCGACGAGCCGCTGGCGGACGAGTTCGCCGAGTTCGACGAGGAGGCGATCGCCGCCGCCTCGATCGGGCAGGTCTACCGCGCGCGCCTGCACGACGGCCGCGACGTGGCCGTGAAGGTGCAGTACCCGGGCGTGGCGCAGGCCGTGCGCTCGGACCTGCAGAACCTCGGGCTGCTCATGCGCGTGGCCAAGCGGATCGCGCCCGGCATGGACTCCAAGGCCATGACCGCCGAGATCCGCGAGCGCGTCTCCGACGAGCTGGACTACGAGCAGGAGGCCCAGGCCCAGCGCGCCTTCGCCCGCGCGTGGCGCGGAGCACCCGTTCGTGGTGGTGCCGGACGTGGTCACGTCGCTGTCGCGCGAGCGGATCCTCGTGACCGAGTGGGTCGAGGGCCTGAGCTTCGAGGAGGTCAGGGAGCTGCCCGGCGCCGAGCGCGACCGCTTCGGCGAGATCGTGTTCCGGTTCTTCTTCGGCTCGCTCTACCGCAACGGGCACTTCTCAGGCGACCCACATCCCGGCAACTACAAGCTGATGCCCGACGGCCGCGTGGCGTTCCTCGACTTCGGCATGACCAAGAAGCTCGGGCGCGAGCACCTGGACCTGGAGGTCGAGGCCATCCGGCTGGGCATGGAGGGCGACGCCGAGGGACTGCACGCGCACCTCGCGCGAATGGGCTTCTTCTCCGCCGACGACCCAGGCCTCCCGGCCGACGCCGTGCTCGACCACTTCCGTGACGTCACGCGCTGGTACATCGAGGACCGCGACGTGACCGTCGACCGCGAGCTGGTGGGCCAGGTGCTGATCGACTTCGGCGACCCGCGCTCGGAGCACTGGGAGCTGATGAAGCGCGAGACCATGCCGCCGGACGCGATGCTGGCGCGGCGGATGGAGGCGCTGGTGCTCGGCGTGCTCGGCCAGCTGGGCGCCACCGCCAACTGGCACCGGATCGCGCGCGAGTGGCTGTTCGGCGACGAGCCCTCCACGCCGCTCGGCGAGCTGGAGGACCCCTTCCACGGCACGCGGCGTGCCGCGGCCTAGCGCCGGCAGCCGCCAGGTGCCCGTCGCGGCGGGCGCCGACGCGATGGAGCACCTGCGGTCGGCCGACCCGGTGATGGGCGCGCTGGTCGACGAGCACGGCGAGCTCGACGAGGAGGAGCGCTCGCGGGGGCGCCCGGCCGAGGCCTACGGCGCGCTGCTGCGGGCGATCGTGGGGCAGCAGCTCTCGACGAAGGCCGCCCGCACGATCTACGAGCGGCTGACCGCCCTGTTCGGTGGCCAGGCGCCCGCGCCCGAGCAGCTGCTGGCCGTCGACCAGGAAGAGCTGCGCGGCGTGGGCCTCTCGCGCGCGAAGGCCTCCTACCTGCACTCGCTGGCACGGCACGTGGTCGACGGCGAGCTCGAGCTCGACCGCCTCGGCGAGCTGCCGGACGAGGAGGTGGCCGAGCAGCTCACCGCCGTCAAGGGCCTCGGCCAGTGGACGGCCGACATGTTCCTGATCTTCCACCTGGGCCGCCAGGACATGCTGCCGGTGGGCGACCTGGGCGTCAGGCGCGCGGTTCAGCTGGCCTACGGCCTGGACGAGCTACCCGACGCCGCGCAGCTGCGCGAGCTCGCGCAGCCGTGGCGGCCGCACCGCTCGCTGGCGAGCCTCTACCTCTGGCGCTCGCTCGACAACGAGCCCGACTAGCTGACGACGTGCAGCTCGGCTCTTCGTCAGCGATGCGGAACGAGGAGCCGCAGCCACAGGAGGCCACGACGTTCGGGTTGTTCACCTCGAAGCCGGCGCCCATGAGGCTCTCGGTGTAGTCCACCTGGGAGCCGTCGACGTAGCGCATGCTGGCGGGGTCCACGATCAGGCGGATGCCGTCGTAGTCGAACACCAGGTCGTCGTCGCGCTTCTCGTCGAGCGCGAGGGCGTACTGGAAGCCCGAGCAGCCCCCGCCGCGCACGCCGACGCGGAGCCCGACCTCGCCCTCGGTCTCCTGCGGGGCGAGGAATCCGCGCACCTTCTCGGCCGCGATGTCGGTGAGCGTGACCATGCTTCACGAAATGTAGCATTGGGTCGCTGAGATGCCGACCAGCACCGAGCTCGAGAGCCGTATCCGGGATCGCCCTCCCGGGCGCCCAGGTGAGCGTCGAGGACCTCACCGGCGGAGGCGACCACTTCCGCGCGGAGGTGGTGTCCGACCGCTTCGAGGGCCTCAGCCGCATCGAGCAGCACAAGCTCGTCTACGGCGTGTTCGGCGACGAGGTGGGCGGGGCGATCCACGCCCTCTCGATCAAGACCTCGACTCCGGAAGGACCTCAGTGACCAACGCCGAGATCCACGACTTCATCGAGAACGCGATCGCCGAGAACCAGGTGATGCTGTTCATGAAGGGCACGCCCGAGGAGCCGCGCTGCGGCTTCTCGATGCGCACGTCCGGCGCGCTCAACGCGCTCGGCGTGCGCTACGCCGCGCTCGACATCCTGCCCGACCCGCGCATCCGCGAGGAGCTGTCCGGCGCTCTCGGGCTGGCCCACGATCCCGCAGCTGTTCATCGACGGCGAGCTGGTGGGCGGCTGCGACATCGTGATGGAGATGTACGAGTCCGGCGAGCTGGCCGAGCGGCTCGGCGTCGAGATGCCCGACGACGATGACGAGCCCGCGCCGGTCGGAGCAGGCCCCGGCCAACCAGGGCCCGATCCCGCTCGAGAACAAGCTGAACGGCTGACGCTCAGCTGAACGGGCGGCGGGGCCCCGAGCCGCGCCGCTTGCGCGCATCGTCGACGGCCCTGCGGCCGCGGTCCGCGTACTCGCGCGCCTGGCGCCGATAGCGCTCCTTCTCCTCGTCGGAGCAGCGCCTGCCAGCGCTCGTAGGCCATCGAGCACCAGCGGCCAGGCGCGCCTTGCCGGCTGTGCGCGGCCTTGGCGCGCGACCCGCCGCCCCCGGGCAGCCGGCGGGCCATCAGGCCGGCTCCGCCTCGGCGGGCACGGTCGCCGGCTCGGTCAGGTGGTCGAGGTACTCGAGGATGCGGTGGGACTCGTGCACGACCTGGTCGCCGTGGACGAGGACCGGCACCCAGCGCTGGCCGGTCAGCTCCTCGACCTCCGGGCGGTCGCGCTTGAGGAACGGCACGCGCACCTCGTCGAACTCGATCCCGGCGGAGCGCAGCCGGCGCGCCACCTTGCCGCAGCGGCAGACGAGGTCGGTGGGCGCCTTGCAGCGGTAGAGCGTTGCCACTGCGCCCGATAGAGGTCGACCCTCGTCAGCGCCGCCCGATGCCGAGCCCGCGCAGCAGCCGCCGGCGCTGCCGGCCGCCTGCTCGCCCACCGCGATCGCCGCGCCCGCCACCCGGTACTGGAACCTGCTGGCGGTGCCGGGAGCGCACGAAGCGGTCGTGCTCGTGCTCCAGGTACCACTCGACCGTGGCCTCGAGCGTCTCCTCGTGCGGCCGCGCCTTCCACCCCAGCTCGCGCTTGGCCTTCGTCGAGCGGTAGGTCCAGAACTGGCTGCCCGCCAGCACCTCCTGCGGGCTCAGCGTGGTCTGCCCGGGGCCGATCCGCAGCACGCCGGCGGCGGCCACGGCCAGCCCGCGCGGCACCTTGAGCGGCGGGTCCACCCCGCTGAGGCGCCCGAGGTCGGCGAACAGGCGGTCGAAGGTGAAGTTGCGCCCGCCGAGGATGTAGCGCTCCCCCAGCTGGCCGCGCTCGTCGGCCAGCAGGTGGCCGGCGGCCACGTCGCGGACGTCGACCACGTTGAGCGCCGCCGTCGGCGTAGGCCGGAACCCGCCCGAGCAGGAAGCTGCGCACGAGCCGGGTCGAGGTCACGTGCAGGTCGCCCGGGCCGAGCACGATCGTGGGGTTCACGCACACCAGCGGCAGGCCCTTGGCCGCCAGCCGCATGGCCTCGGCCTCCGCCTCGTGCACCGAGTTCACGTACGGGATGCCGAGGTGCCCGGCGGTGAAGAGCTGGGTCTCGTCGGCCGTCGCCCCGCTCGGGCGCGGGGCCCGACCGTGGCCGCGCTGGAGGTGAGCACCACGCGCTCGACCTCGGCGCGCAGGCACTCCTCGAGCACCGTGCGGGTGTCGCCCACGTTGACCTCGAACAGCCGCTCGGCGTCGGCGGGCCGCACCGACGTCATGCCGGCCGCGTGGAAGACCCGGTCCACGCCCTTCATCGCGCGCCGGACCGCGCGCCGGTCGGCGACGTCGCAGCGGACCCGCTCGGCGTCGAGGTCGTCGATCGCGCGCGTGTCGGAGCTCTCGCGGACCGTGAGCCGCAGGTCGTCCCCGCGCTCCGACGAGCGCGCGGGCCAGGTGGGAGCCGATGAAGCCGGTCGCGCCGGTGAGGAGGGTCTTGGCCACGGGCGCGGCGAGTCTAGATCCGGCGGGCGATCGGGGTAGGCTGCCGCGCGGATGCCGCCGGTCGCCGTCGTCACGGACACCACCGCCTACCTGCCGCCGGACCTGGTGGAGCGGCACGGGATCCGGTCGGTCCCGCTCTACATCGTGTTCGGCCCCGACCGGACCGAGCGCGAGTCGGAGATCACCGACTACCCCGCCTTCTTCGAGGAGCTGCGCTCGCGCGGAGTCCCTGCCGACGACCTCCCAGCCGTCGATCGGCGACTTCATCGGCGTCTTCGAGCCGATCCTGGCGACGGGCAGCGACGTGGTCTCCGTGCACATCTCGGCCGGCATCTCCGGCACGGCGGACTCGGCCCGCCAGGCGGCCGAGCAGCTCGAGCGCGACGGCAAGGGCGGCGAGCGGGTGCGCGTGGTGGACTCGCAGACCACCGCCGGCGGGCTCGGGCTGGTGGTGCTCGCCGCCGCCGCGGCCGCGGCGCGCCGGAGAGGACGCGCGAAGGGGTCGAGCGGCGCGCGCAGGAGGCGCGCGCCGACCTCAAGATCTGGTTCGCCGTCGACACGCTCGAGTTCCTCAGGCGCGGCGGGCGGATCGGCGCGGCCAGCGCCTGGATCGGATCGACGCTGAAGGTCAAGCCGATCCTCACGGTCGAGAGCGAGCTGACGCCCGTCGAGCGCGTGCGGACCAGCGCGCGCGCGTTCGAGCGGCTGGTGGACTACGGCCGCCAGCGCCACGAGTCCGGCGCCGACGCCTGGGTCGTCCAGCACATCTCGGCGCGAGGACCAGGCCGCGCGGCTGGTCGAGCGCGGCCGCGAGGTGTTCGGCTGCGAGCCGGTGTTCGTGAGCGAGGTCGGGCCCGTGCTCTCGGCCCACGCCGGCCCGGGCATGCTCGGGATCGGGGCGATCCCCAAGCACCACCTGCGCTGACGCGCGCGCCGTCCGGCGCCGTACCCATCAATCCCGCTGCGATGGCCCAGCCGGCGTCCGAGATGCCCGCTGCCCGCGTGGTGGTCCGCACGGTGCTGATCGTCGTCGCCGTGGTGGTGGCGCTCTACCTGCTGTACCTGCTGCGCAGGCCGATCGGCTGGCTGCTCACCGCCACGTTCCTCGCGGTGGCGCTGTCGGGGCCGGTCAACTTCCTGCAGCGCCGGATGAGGCGGGGCTTCGCGATCACGATCGTCTACCTGGGCATGCTGGCGTTCCCGTTCGCCCTCGGCGCGCTGATCGTCCCGCCGCTCGTCACCGAGGGCAACAACCTGGCCGACAACGCGCCCCAGTACGCGCGCGACGTGACCGAGTTCGTGAACGAGAACGAGCGCCTGCGCGAGCTCGATCGCGACTACGACATCACCGCGAAGCTCGAGGAGGAGGCGGGCAAGCTGCCCGGGCAAGCTCGGCGGCGCCGCCGGCACCCTGCGCGACGTCGGGCTTCGGGATCGTGAACTCGATCTTCGCCCTGGTCACGATCCTGATCCTCACCGCGTTCATGCTCGGGAGGCGGGCGAAGCTGGATCGACGCACGGGCTGCGCTACCTGCCCGAGCGAACGGGCCGAGCGCATCGAGCGGGTGCTCGCAGCGCTCCGCCAAGGCGCGTGGGCAACTACGTGGCCGGGCGCGATCTTCCAGGCGACGCTCGCGGGGGTCCTCTCCTACATCGTGCTGTCGATCCTCGGCGTGCCCGTTCGCGGCGCCGCTGGCCGTCCTGATCTTCTTCCTCGACCTGATCCCGCTGGTCGGCGCCACGATCGGCGCCGTGCTGGTGGCCGTCGTCACCGTCTTCAACGACTTCCCCACCGTCACGATCATCTGGATCGTCTGGTCGATCGTCTACCAGCAGCTCGAGAACAACCTCGTCCAGCCGCAGATCCAGAAGCGGGCGGTGGACATCAACCCGTTCCTCGTGATCGTGTCCGTGCTGTTCGGGAGCACGCTGCTCGGCGTGCTGGGCGCGCTGGTCGCCGTGCCGGTGGCCGCCTCGATCCAGATCGCCGTGCGCGAGTGGGCCGACCTACGCGGCATCCAGCCGCGCCCGCACGACGACGAGCCGCCCACGGCGCCGCCCGAGGGCCGGAGCCGGAGCCCGCGCCGGCGTAGCCGGCGGTCGCTGGTCCCGGCCGATCGTCAGCGCCGGCGGCGCAGCAAGCGAGACGGTGGCGGCGACGCCGCCGCCGATGACGAAGCCAGCCACCGCCGCTCCGATCAGCGCCGCCTCGCGGTTCTCGGCCAGCTGGCGGCGCCAGTTGGTGAGCTCGCCGACCTTGGAGCGCAGGTCGTTGACCGAGAACGCCAGCTCCTGGCGGGTGTCCTCGATCGAGCTGCGGATCTGCTCGGGGCTGCGGTTGGCCGGCAGGCTCGACATCAGGACGTGGCCTCCTCGCGGGCGCGTTCGGTGGAGCGCTCGAGCTGGTCGCGCTCGATGCTCTGGTGCTCGAGCGTCTGGCGGGTGATCTTGGCCTCCTCGATGGCCAGGTCCGGCGTGGGCGGCGCCGGCGCGAGCCAGCGCTTGGCCAGCAGGCCCGCGATGGCGCCGAGGAGGATCAGGATGAGCGGTGACGATGGCGAAGCCGGGCCACACCGACGGCGGTGTCCAGCACGTCGTTGATCAGGAAGGCGAACGCGAACAGCGCCATGACCACGGCGAAGACGAGGAAGACGCCCGCCGCCGCGCCGACGCCGGCGCCCTCGCGCGAGCGTCTTGGCCTTGTCGCGTGACCTCGGCCTTGGCGAGCTCGATCTCCTCGCGGACGAGCAGGGACGCCTTCTCGGAGACGTCGGCGACGATCTCGCCGAGGGTCTTGTCCGCGCCGTTGGGGCCGGGCGGAGTCATCGGCCGAGCCACCTGAGCACGCCGGCGAGGACGAGGCCGCCGGCGAACGCCGCGCCCACGTAGACCTCGGGGCGCTCCGCGAACGCGTCGTGCTCCGCTGCCGCCTGGGCGTCGGCGGGCGACTGCCCGCCGAGCGGCTCCTGCGGCGCGGGGCCTGCGGCTCGCCTGGGAGGCCTCCATCAGTAGTCCGGCGGGTCCTCGTCGAAGACGCGGATCCAGATGGCGGTGGCCACGCGGTTGGCGACGATCGTGGCCAGGGCGCCGACTCCCGCCAGCATGCCGCTCCAGACCAGGCGTTTTACGAGCTCGTTCTGCATCGGGCGTGATTCAACCAGAGACGGCGGGAGTACCCGCGGCCGGGGCCTCCAACCCGCCGCAGATGGCCTCGACCACCAGTCCCTTGGCGCGCTCGAACTCCTCGTCGGTCTGCGGCAGCAGGTCGAAGATCCAGCCGGACAGCAGCTGCTCGATCGCTCCGTAGAAGCACATGGCGGCGAACTCCGAGCGAGATGTCGGACTTGAACGTGCCGTCCTGGCGCGCGCGACTCCACGATCTCGGCGATGCCGGCGTAGGCCTCGCGGATCTTGTCCAGGTGGAGGCGGCCGAACGAGTTGGCCGCGCGGGTGACCTCGACGATGATCACCTTCATCAGGTCCGGCTCGTGGCGGTAGGAGTCGATGATGAAGCCGGCGACCATGTAGAGCTTGTCGCGGGCGGGCACCTCCTGGCGGCGGTCGATCTCCGTGATCGCGTCGAGCATGACCTGCCAGCGCTCGAGGAAGAGCTCGTTGAGGATCTGCTCCTTGGAGTCGAAGTAGTGGTAGACGAGGCCGTAGGCCACGCCCGCCTCGTCGGCCACGTCGGACACGCGGCAGTGGTGGAAGCCCTGGCGCGCGAACACCGTGATCGCGGCGTCGAGGATCACGCGGCGCTTGTCGACCGCGCCCGCGCGCGGGGTGGCGGCCATCAGACCCGCGCCTCCTCGGGCCAGCGGTACGCCGACGGCACGCGGTTGGCCAGGCTCGGCAGCGACTCGCGGACCTCGTCCTGGCGCGCCAGGTCCAGGTCGGCCGCCACGAAGCACTCCTCGTCCGGCGCGCGCGCCAGCACGTCGCCCCACGGGTCCACGATCTGGGAGCCGCCGAAGCTCGAGTTGTCGGGCGGGTGGTCGCCGATCTGGTCGGCGGCCACCACGAACGCCTGGTTCTCGATGGCCCGGGCCCGGATCAGCGTGTCCCAGTGCGCCGCGGCCGGTGGGCACCGTGAACGCCGCCGGGCAGCACGAGGATGCGCGCGCCCGCGGACGGCGAGGATGCGGAACAGCTCCGGGAAGCGCAGGTCGTAACAGACGCTGAGGCCCAGTCGCGCGTCGCGAGCCTCGCTGGTCACGATCTCGTCGCCCGCCTCCTGGGTCTCCGACTCGCGGTAGGCCTTGCCCTCGACCGACACGTCGAACATGTGGATCTTGCGGTAGACGCCGCGGACCTCGCCGTCGGGGCCGACGTGCACGGACGTGTTGCCGAGCATGTCGGTGTCCTCGCGGCGCTCGACGAACGAGCCGGCCACCAGGTCCACGCCCAGCTCGGCGGCCACGGCGCGCGCCCACGTCATCGTCGGGCCGTCGAGGGTCTCCGCGCCCGCGCGGTAGGCCTCGTGGCGACCGAGCAGGTTGAACTTCTCGGGCAGCACGATCAGGTCGGCGCCGTCGGCCGCGGCGGCGCGCGTGAGCCGGTCCGCAGAGGCCAGGTTGCGGTCCTTGTCCTCGGTCGAGTTGAGCTGCACCGCGGCTGCGCGCATGATCCTCCTCCCCGCCAGATTGACTGGTCAGTCAGGCCAGTGTATCGGCGCCAGGTGATGGGACAGCCGGCGCTTGCAACGGGCACACCGCGCTCGCGCACGGTCATCCGCAGCCCCCCGCGCGGGCTCAGCGTGGGCATCTGGCGCACGGTCATCGTGCGGCCGGGAAGCAGCTCCAGCCGGAACCGGCGCAGCACGGCCGTGATCACCGCCTTGACCTCCATCTGCCCGAAGCGCATGCCGATGCAGGTGCGCGACCCGCCCCCGAACGGGCACGTAGGCGCCCTTGGGCAACGCGGCCTTGGCCTCCGGCGCGAACCGCTCGGAGGCGAACGCCTCGGGCTCCGGGAACACATCCGGCAGCCGGTGACTCGCCCACGAGCAGTAGTTCACGAAGCTGCCGCCGGGCACCGATACGCCTCCCACCTCGAAGTCGTCCAGCGCCAGGCGCGGCCCGATCCACGCGGGCGGGTACAGGCGCAGCGTCTCGTCCAGGGCCATCTCCAGGCGCGGCAGGCCGCCGGCCAGCTGCGCCGGCGTGGGCGGGCCGTCCAGCACCTCGTCCTGCTCGGCCAGCAGCGCGGCGAGCTCCGCCGGGTGGCGCGCGAGCTCGTAGAGCATGAACGAGATCGTCGAGGTCGACGTGTCGTGGCCCGCGAACATGAGCGTGACGGCCTGGTCGCGCACCTCGCGGTCGGACAGCCCGGAGCCATCCTCGTCCGTGGCCGCCATGAGCATCCCGAGGATGTCCTCGGCGTGCTCCTGGCCGCTCGCGCCGGCGGCGCTCGATCTCGCCGAAGATGATCCGGTCGAGGACCTCACGGGCCCGCTGCAGCCGCCACCAGGGCGAGCCGGGGCCGCGCAGGATCCGCAGCGCGTAGTCGGTGCCGTAGAAGGAGAGCGCGCGCTCGAACTCGCGCGCCGCCAGGGCGCCGCGTGCCGCGATCGTCGGGGTCCAGGCCCAGCAGCGCCCGCATCGCGATCCGCATGGCCAGCTCGCGCGCCCACGCGTACACGTCGAGGACCTGGCCCGGCCGCCAGTCCTCCAGCGCCCGCTCCACCTCCTCCCACATCGTGTCGGCGGCGGTGGCGATGCGCTCGTGGTGGAAGGCCGGCAGCATGATCCGCCGGGCGCGGCGGTGGTAGTCGCCGTCGATCGTGAGCATCCCGGCGCCCAGCAGCGGCTCCAGCTCGCCGAAGCCGCCCTCGCGCCAGCGGAAGTTGCCCGGCGTTGGCCAGCAGCACGTGGTGGTTGGCCTCGGGGCCCGAGCAGGAAGACCTGGGTGCCGTGCAGGATCCGCACGCTGAACACCGGCCCGTAGCGCTCGTAGCAGGACAGCAGCACGGGCAGCGGGTCGCTGGACATCCGGTGCGTGCGCGCGGCGCTGAACGACGTGTCGCCCGGAGGGAACCGCCCGCGCAGGCGCAGCTCGTTGCGCGCGTCGGCCACGATCCGCCGGGTGGCGCTGTGGGGAAGCGGTGCGGGAGCGGCGGCGGCCATCGGCCGAGGATACGCTCCGGCGATGGACGGATTGCCCGCCCGCGGGGCGGCGGTGCGGCGCCTGGGCCTGGCACTGCCGCCCGCGCGCATGCCTTCGCGCATGGGCACCAGGCCGCTCAAGCGGTGGCGCTACGTCGGCGTCTACACCGCCGAGCTGATGCTGTGCGTCGGCGACGCCAGGATCGGCGGCATCCCGCAACGGTGGTGGGCGGTGGCTCTGCCGGGCGACGCACTGCGCGAGCGCTCCACGGTTGGGCGCGGCGGGGTGACCATGGATGCGGGCGACGTGAGCGTCAGCGCCCGGGGCGTGGCGATCGAGCTGGCGCTGGACGTGACCCCGGCCGTCGAGACGGCGTCGCCGGCAGGCGACTCCTACATCTGGACAGCCAAGCGCGCGAACGTCGGCGTGGAGGGCACGGTGACCCTCGACGGCGCCCGCCATCGCATCGAGGGCCCCGCCGGGTTCATCGACGAGTCCGCCGGCTACCACCCGCGCCACACCGCGTGGCGGTGGTCGGCGGGCGTCGGGCGCCTGACGGACGGCCGCACCGCGGGCTGGAATCTCGTCGCCGGCGTGCACGACTCGCCGCAGCACAGCGAGCGCACGATCTGGATCGACGGCGAGCCGCGCGAGGCCGGACCGGTGGAATTCGAGCCCGACCTATCCGGCGTCGGCGACCTGCGCTTCAGCGAGTGGTCGGCGCGCGAGGAGAACCGCAACCTGCTGCTCATGCGCTCGCGCTACCGCCAGCCCTTCGGAACCTTCTCCGGGTCGCTGCCCGGCGGCGGAGAACTGGCCGAGGGCTACGGAGTGATGGAGGAACACGAGGTCTGGTGGTAGCGCGAGGGCGCTAGCCGCGCGACTCGCGGTGGCGCTTGAGCTCCTCCACCAGCAGCTTGGAGTGCAGGGCGGCGATGAAGTCGCGCAGAGGCTCCGCCCCGGCCTCGATCAGATCCACGACCCGGTCGGGCTCGAGCTCGCCGGCCAGCCGCTCCAGCACGACCTGCACCTCCTCCTCCACCAGCGCCTCCAGCGCGCGTTTGTAGCGGAGCGTGTCGTACACGGTGAAGCCGATCTGCTCGTCGTAACCGCCCGCGCGGAAGCGGCCGATGGCCTCGATCACCCGCACGTCGAGCCGCGAGTACCCGCGGCGGTCCGGGCTGAGCAGGCCGATCTCGGCGAGCCGGTCCAGCACCTCCCGCGGCATGTCGTAGCGGCGCCTGACCTCGGTGGCGCTGACGCGGTCGCGGTCGCCGCCCAGCGCGCGCTCGAGGATCCGATCCTCGAGCTCCACGAGCGCCCGCGCCCGCTCTGGGTCCTCGTCCAGCACGCTCTTGATCGCCTTGAGCGGCATGAAGCGCTCCTCCTGGAGCTGCTTGATCAGCCGGATCCGCTCGACGAACTCCGGCGGGTACCAGGCCATGTTGCGCGACGTCTTCACGGGCTCGGGCAGAAGGCCCTCGCGCAGGTAGTGCTTGATCGTGCCCGCGCTCACGCCGCTGGCCTCGGCCAGCTCGCCCATCCTGAGCATGCCGTTGGCGCTCATGCCATGAACGAGCCGCCGCGCGCGCCCGCCGGGGGACCGGCAACCGCGCCCGACTCCTGCAGCGCTGTCGCCTCCTCCTCGGAGTAGCCCAGCTCGGCCAGCACCGCGGCGGTGTGCTCCCCGAGCGCCGGGCCCGGCCGCGCCGGATCGGCGGGCGTGCGGCTCATCTTGACCGGCGAGCCCAGCAGCCGCACCGGCGCCTCGGCACCCGGCTGGTCGACCTCCACCACCATCTCCCGCGCGCGCACGAGCTCGGACTCCAGGGCCTCGTCCAGGTCCAGCACCGGCTCGAGGCAGCAGTCCACCTCCGATGCGAACTGCTGCCACTGCTCGCGCGTGCGCTCCATGAAGATGCGCTCGACCTCGGCGTGCGCCGGCGAGCCGGGCGGATCGAACTGCCGCTCGATCAGGTCATCTCGCTCCACGCCGCGGCACCACGCCTGCCAGAACTTGGGCTCCAGCGCACCCAGGGTCACCCAGCCGTCGCTGCACGGGTAGGGGCGATAGCACGCGTACGCGCCGGCCAGGTCGAGGCCGCCGCGCCTGGGCACCTGGCCGTCGGCGAAGTGCCGCGCGGCCACCATCGCCAGCCAGGACAGCGCTCCGTCGGCCATCGAGATGTCCACCAGCTGACCCTGGCCCGAGCGGTCGCGCTCCCGCAGCGCGGCCATGATCCCGAACGCGGCCATCAGCGCGCCGCCCCCCAGGTCGGCGATCTGGCCCGCCGACTGGATCGGCGGACCGCCGTCCTCGCCGGTCAGTCCCAGCAGGCCCACGAGCCCGAGGTAGTTCATGTCGTGACCCGAGCGATCGCTGTAGGGCCCGTCCTGCCCGTAGCCCGTGATCGCGCAGAAGACCAGCGCGGGGTTCTCCTCGCGGAGGCGCTCGTAGCCCACGCCCAGCCGGTCGAGCACCCCGGGCCGAAACGACTCCAGCAGCACGTCGTACTCGCGCGCGAGGCGCAGCAGCACCTCCCGCCCGCGCTCGTCCTTGAGGTCGATCCGGATCGAGCGCTTGCCGCGGTTGAGCGAGAGGAAGAGGGCCGACTTGGCGGAGTCCTCCGCGCCCTCGTGATAGGGCGGCGCCCAGCGGATGTAGTCGCCCATGCCCGTGTCCTCGACCTTGAGCACCTCGGCGCCGAAGTCGGCAAGGAGCAGCGAGCAGAAGCCGCCCGGCAGCAGCCTGGACAGGTCCAGCACCCTGACGCCGGAGAGGGCGCCGCTCATGCCTGAACGCGCTTGGGCACGCCGAGCAGCTCGCGCGCCTCGGCCACCGTGGCGGACCGGCGGCCCACGTCCTCGGTCAGCTGCCGGGCCTTTGCGATCAGGTCGCCGTTGGAGCGGGCCATCGTGCCGTCCGGCAGGTAGAAGTTGTCCTCCAGCCCCACGCGCACGTTGCCGCCCAGCGTGAGCGCCGCCGCCACCAGCATCCACTGCTGGCGGCTGATGCCGATCACGCCCCAGTTGTTGCGGCCCTCGGGGCCGCCCGGCACCTGCTCGGCCATGTGGGCGAGGTTGCGTGCGTTGGGGCGCACGCCGCCGGTCACCCCCATCACACAGGAGATCTGGAGCGGCTCGCGCAGCAGCCCCATGTCCAGCAGGGGGTCGAGGTTGGCCACGTGCCCCGTGTCGAAGCACTCGTGCTCGGCGCGGATGCCCAGCTCGTTCATCTCGGTGAGGAACGCGGTGATGGTGTCGAACGAGTTCTCGAACACCGCCTTGAACACGAACTCCTTGCGCTTGCTCGAGTACTTCGCGTAGTTCATCGAGCTCATGTTCAGCGCCGCCACGTCGGGCTTGAGCGCGCGCAGGTAGGAGATCCGCTTCTCGATCGGCACGCCGATCGCGCCGGTCGAGTAATTGATGATCACATCGTCCACCTCGGCCTGGATCGCCTCGGTGATCGCGCGGAAGTCCTCGATCTCGTAGCTGGGAACTCCGTCGGGGGTGCGCGCGTGGATGTGGATCATCACGCCGCCCTCGTCCACGATCCGCCGCGCCTCGGCCGCGTACTCCTCGGGCGTGTAGGGAATCGCCGGGCACTGGTCGCGGTTGGCCACCGCGCCGGAGATGCTGCACGTGATGATCACGGGGTCTTGGAAGGAGCTCAAGTGCTTAGTGCTTAGTCATTAGTGCTTAGGCTTAGTGCTTAGTCATTAGTGCTTAGTGGTGACACGCATGCGGACCAGCGTCGGTTCCTGTTCATGGCGCGCGGGTCAGCCTGCGAACTGCAGCACTGGATCGACACGGCAGGAGCGAGAGGCCTCCCCCTACCCAGCGATGCCCTGTCGAGGGCCGCGGAGGTGGCACGGATGCTCAACGGGCTTCTCGGCCACATCTCTAAGCACTGAGCACTAAGCACTAAGCACTTCAAACCGGCATCACCCCGTGCTTCCGCCACGGCCTCTCAACCCTCTTCGTGGCCGCCATCTCCAGGGCGCGGATCACCGTTGGCCGCGTTTCCCGAGGGTCGATCACGTCATCGATCATCGCGTTGCCCGCTGCGATGTAGGGGTCGATCGTCTTGCGGATGCCCTCGATCATCTCGGCGCGGGTGGCGTCGGGGTCGTCGGCGGCCTCGATCTGCTTGCGGAAGATGATGTTCACCGCGCCCTCGGGGCCCATCACGGAGATCTCGGCGCTTGGCCACGCCACGATCAGGTCAGGCTCGTAGGCCTTGCCGCACATCACGTAGTAGCCCGCGCCGTAGGCCTTGCGCACCACCACGGTCACCTTGGGCACGGTCGCGCGCGACACGGCGTAGAGCATCTTGGCGCCGTGGCGGATGATTCCCGCCTGCTCGACCTTGGTGCCCACCATGAAGCCGGGCACGTCCTGGAGGAACAGCAGCGGGATGCCAAAGGCGTCGCAGAGGTTGATGAACCGCGCAGCCTTGTCGGCCGAGTCGTTCTCGAGGATCCCGCCGAGCTGGCGGGGCTGGTTGGCCACGATCCCCACCGGGCGGCCGCCCATGCGCGCGAAGCACGTGATGATCGTGCGGGCGAAGCGGGGCTTCATGTCGAAGTAGAAGCCGTCGTCCACGATGCGGCGGATCACGTCGTACATGTCGTACGGCTTGCGCGGCGAGTCGGGAAGGACGTCGAGCAGCTCCTCGTCGGCGCGATCGACCGGGTCGGACGCCTCGCGGATGGGCGGCGGCTGCTCGCAGTTCTGCGGGAAGAAGGACAGGTAGTCCTTGATCGCCTGGATGCACTCCTCGTCGGACTTGACCTCGAGGTCGCCGACGCCCGAGACCTTGGTGTGCACGCCCGAGCCCCCGAGCTCCTCCTGCGTCACGTCCTCGCCCGTGACCGCGCGCGTGAGGTGCGGGCCGGCGAGGGCCATCGACCCGCGGCCCTTGACCATCGGCACGAAGTCAGCCAGCCCGGGGATGTATGCGGTGCCGGCCGCGCAGGGGCCCATCAGCGCGGCGATCTGCGGGATGACCCCGCTCATCGTGACCTCCTCGCGGAACAGGTGGCCCGAGCCGGCGAACAGCGAGCCGGCGGCCTCCTGGATCCGCGCGCCGGCGGAGTCGAGCAGCCAGATGAACGGGATCCGCTTGCCCAGCGCCAGCTCGCGCAGCCGCGTGACCTTGAGCTCGCCCGTCATGCCCATCGAGCCGGCCATGACGGTGAAGTCGTAGGCGCAGACCGCCACCAGGCGGCCGTCGATCCGGCCGTACCCGGTGATCACGCCGTCGGCGGGCGCCTCGCGGTCGGCCATCGAGCGCTGCGAGAAGTGCGGGCGGCCGTGAATGCCCAGCTCCATGAAGGTGCCCTCATCGATGAGCAGCGCCAGCCGCTCGCGCGCGGTGAGCTTGTCCTGCTCATGCTGGCGGGCCACCTTCTCGGGCCCGCCGCCCGCGCGGGCGCGCTCGCGCCGCGCGTGCAGGTCGTCGACCAGCGAACGCAGCGGCGGTCGGGCCACCAGCGTGTCGGCCGCCACCGGCGCCGCTCCGTCGGGCGCCTTGGCGGTGGGCTCAGCCGCGGACACGCTCTCCCTCCGGGATGGCCTCGAGCAGCGGCTCGATCGCACCGAGCACCACCGAGGCGTCGGCCTGGCGCTCCAGCTCGTCCTCGGGCGCGTGGAACGCCGTGACCTCGAGCCCCACCAGCTCGCAGTCGGCCGTCACGGCCTCGAACACGTCCAGCAGCTTGTCGGGCCGCAGCCCTCCGGGGGCGGGAAACTGGGCCGGGAAGTCATCCGGGTCGAGGACATCCAGGTCCAGGTGCACGTACACCGGGGCGGAGTCCAGCGCGTTCGTGACCGCCACCAGGGTCTCCACCGGGCTGGCGCCGATCACGGTCACCTCGCTGCGCTCGAGCGCCTCCCGCTCCGGGCCGTCGAGCTCCCGCACCCCCGCCAGGACGACGCGCTCGGGCGGGATCGCGTCCTTTCCCAGGCCGGCGTCCCACAGGCCACACGCGCCGGCCAGGCCCATGCCGCCGAGGTACCCGCTGGCGGTGGTTGCGGGGGTGTTGAAGTCGCCGTGCGCGTCCAGCCACAGCACCTTGGCGTCGGGGCGGTGGCCGGCCACGGCGGGCAGGGTCGTGAGAGCGATCGAGCACTCGGGGGCCAGCAGCACCGGCACGTCGCCCGCCGCCAGGGCGTCGTCCACCTGGCCTCCCGCCTCCAGGAGGCACCCGCGGGACTCGCGCAGGTCCGCGTCGTACGGCGCCGTGCGCGGCTCCCCCGGCTGGCCCACCGCGCGCGGCTCGCGACCCAGGCGCTTGGCCACCAGCGGCGCCAGCGCGTCGACGCCCCGAACCGCCGCGAGACTGCGGTCCGAGGTGCGGCAGCGCAGGGCCACGGGCGCGGCGCTCATCTGCCCTTCCACTGCGGCTCGCGCTTCTCGAAGAAGGCCGTGACGCCCTCCACGATGTCCTCGGTGGACAGCGCCAGGCTCAGGTTGTGGCGCAGGTACTCAAGGGCGTCGGCAAGGGGCATGTCCATCTGGCGGAACATCGCATCCTTGCCCAATCGCATCATCACCGGCGACTTGGCGGCCAGCTTGTTCGCCCAGTCGGTCACGGCGGCGTCGAACTCGTCAGCCGATACCACCCTGTTGGCGATGCCCGCTTCGAGTGCCTCCTGAGCGCTGATGCGCTCGCCCAGCAGCAGCATCTCGTTGGTCTTCTTGCGCCCGACGTTGCGGTAGATCAGCGCCATGATCATGAACGGGAACACGCCCACGTCGATCTCGGGCGTGCCGAACGTGACGCCGTCCCTGGCCACCACCAGGTCGCACGCGAGCGCCAGCCCGAGCGCACCCGCCAGCACGTGCCCGTTGGCCGCGCAGATCACCGGCTTGCCGAGCTGGCCGATGAGGGTGAACAGCCGCGGGAACTCGGCCGTGCCGAAGTGCTTGTGCACGGGCGGCACGTCGCCCGCGAACTGGTCCAGGTTGCCGCCCGCCGAGAAGACCTTCTCGTGCGACGAGGTGAGCACCACGCAGCGGACGGCCTCGTCGTCGCGGGCCGTCTCGAAGGCGTGGATCAGCTCCTTGAGCGTGGCCTGCCCGAGCGCGTTTCGCGTGTCGGGATCGTCGAGCGTGATGGTGGCGACGGCGTCCGCCACGTCGTAGGAGATCTTCTCGTAGGCCAAGTCCTGGATCCCGCGGCAAGTGGGAAGTCCTACTTTCTACCCTAGTTCAAGTGGTGTGGCCGCGGAGTGAACGCGGGTACTGTGGTGCAGGGTGAGGCGGCGATCATGGAAGAAGCGGCAGGGACGCCGGCGCGGTCCGCTCGCGCTCGCCGCCGTCTTGGCCGCCTGCCTGGGCTTCACCGGCTGCATTCAGAACCCGTCCATGACCGTTACGCCGGTCGTGACCGGGCTCGATCACGTCTGGGACGTCGGCTTCACCCCGGACGGCACCATGCTCTACACCGAGCGCCCCGGCCGGATCAGCGCGTTCGTCGGCGGGCAGAAGCGACTCCTGGCGGCGCCGATCGACGTCGTGCGCCAGGGCGAGGCGGGCCTGATGGGCATGGCCATCGACCCGCAGTTCGCCACCAACCGCCTCATCTATGTGTGCATGGTGTCGATTCAGCCCAACCCGGGCAACGACGTGCGCGTGATGCGCTGGAGGGTCAACGAGAACTACACGGCGGCCGGGAGCCGCACCGACATCGTGACCGGCATACCGGTGAATGTGAGCACCGCGCAACTCGGGCGCCACTCAGGGTGCCGTCCGCGCTTCGGCCCCGACGGCCGCCTCTACGTGGGCACGGGTGACGCAGCGCTCGGGACCGCGCCCCAGGACCTGCGCTCGCTGGCCGGCAAGGTGCTGCGGGTCGATCGCAACGGCAACGGCGTGCCCGGCAACCCCGGCGGCTTCCACGACCCGCGAATCTGGTCGACCGGCCATCGCAACGTGCAGGGCATCGCCTTCCGCGCCTCGGACGGCCTCGGGATCTCCACCGAGCACGGCCCCGACCGCGACGATGAGATCAACCGCCTGAGCACCGGTAACTTCGGCTGGGATCCGCGCTACCCCGACCGCGCCCCGGGCTACTACGAGGGCGTCCCGATGACCGACCGCAACAAGTTCCCGAACGCGGTCCGCGCGCTCGTAAGCTCGGGCTCGCCCCCCTTCGCCCCCTCCGGCGCGACGTTCGTGAGCGGCTCGCGCTGGGGCCCGTGGAATGGGGTGCTGGTCGTGGCGACCCTACGCGGGCAGTCGCTGCGAACGTTCCGCCTCTCCAGCTCGGGCGCACTCCAGGACGTGGGCAGCGCGCTCACCAACCAGGGCCGGCTGCGGGCGGTCACGCAAGGCCCGGACAACAACCTCTACGTGTCCACCAGCAACGGCGGGAACGGGGACAAGATCCTGCGGCTCACGCCGCGATAGCCCGGCCGTTCAAGCGGGCTCGACCCAGGCCGCGCGCATGTCCACCCGCGCCCCCGCGAACGGCACCTCCTCCGCCTCCAGCAGCCGGCGCTGGCGATCCCCCTTGGCCAGCGACCCGTCGGCGCGCACGATCCGCTGCCAGGGAACCTCCGGCAGGTCGCAGGCGAAGAGGACCGCGCCGGCGAAGCGGGGCGCCCGAGGAGACAGGTCGCCGTAGGTAGTGACCCGACCGCGGGGGACCGAGCGGGCGCGGCGCAGTACCTCCTGGGCGCGATCGCTCGAGAGGTCCACGCTCAAACTGAGCGGACAGCCGCTTCCACGGGCGTGTCGCCGGCGACCAGGTTGAACGCCTTCCCGACCGTGTTGGGAGCCACCAGCACCTCGGCCAGGACGGCCGCGACATCGTCGCGCGGGATCTCGGCGCGGCTGACCTCTGGCCCCGCGTCGACCATGCCGGTGCCGGGGTCGTCCGTGAGCATCCCCGGCCGCACGATCGTGAAGTCCAGTCCGCTCTCGGCCAGGCGGCGGTCCGCCTCGACCTTGGCGTCGTAGTAGGGGCGCATCTGCTCCGGCACGTTCTCGGGCCGGTCGGCTCCGATCGCGCTGACGATCACGTACCGCCGCACCCCGGCATCCATCAGCTTGACCGCCGCGCCGAGGTCCACCGTGCGCTTTCTCTCGGCCCCGCTGCCCGGACCGGCCCCCGCGGCGAACACCACGGCGTCGGCGCCCTCCACCGCGGGCGCCAGATCGTCGTGCGACTCCATATCCAGCACGACCGCTTCCGCGCCCGCTGCCTCCAGCTCCGCGGCATGGTTGGGGTTCCGAATGATCCCGCGGGCTCGATCGCCGCGGCTCGCCAACAGACGCAGCAGCCTCAACCCGATCTGGCCGTGACCACCGGCGACAACGACGTCCACGGGGTCGAGCCTACCCGGCGGCGGGATCGGCAGTCGCCCGCGGGATGCTGAAGCGCACCCGCGCGCCGAACGGCGAATCGGGGATCCAGATCTCGCCGCCGTGGGCCTCCGCTCGTACTCGCGCTGGGTCAGCGCCGCCTCCTCGCCGCGCACGGTCACGCGACGGCCCGTCGGGTCCACCTCCAACCCGTCGAACGCGATCGGGTCCGCCAGCTCGGGTGAGTTGTCCACCCGCCGCAGCACAGCGTCCACGCGCGCCACAGGGGCGACCGTAAGCGACCCGTAACCCGGTCAGAGCCCCAGGCCTTCCAGCAGGTTCAGCCACACCTCGCTGCGCGTCGGGAAACGACGGCACCGCATGGGCCAGCCGCTCGAGCGGCACCTCGCCGACCACCGCGACCGTGGCGGCGTGGAGGAAGTCCGCGATCTCGGTGCCCGTGAAGGTGGCGCCGACGAAGACGCCGCGCGACTCGTCGACCACGAGCCTGACCGTCCCCGGGGCGTCGCGGCCGTAGAAGCTGGCGCCGGCGTTGCCCGAGGTGGCGACGTCGACCGCGCGGACGTCGAGCCCCGCTTCCTGGGCGCTCTGCAGGGTGTGCCCCACCGCCGCCACCTGCGGGTCGGTGAAGATCACCCGCGGCGAGCCGGGCCCGTCGCTGACCACGCGGGCCTCCTTGCCGAGGATCGCGTCGGCCGCGATCCGCGCCTGGTACTTGCCCATGTGGGTCAGCAGGACGCGTCCGTTCACGTCCCCGATGGCGTAGAGCCAGCTCGCCGCTCGACGCCGGTCGCGCGCAGGCTCTCGTCGACCTCGATCGCCTCACCCGGCTCCAGGCCCACGGACTGTCGACCCCCAGGTCGTCGGTATGGGGGCGCCGCCCGATCGCCACGACCAGCTCGTCGGCCACGACCTCGGGACCCTCCTCCAGCTCGATCGTGACCTCTCCCTCGGCCCGGCTGACCTTCGCTGGCCTTGGCTCCCAGCCGCAGGTCCACGCCCTGCTCGGCCAGCGAGGCGGCCACCTGGTCGCTCGGCGAACGGCTCCTCGCGAGCGATCACCCGATCGGCTGCCTCGATCAGGGTGACCTGCGAGCCCGAGGCTGCGCCAGGCCTGGGCCATCTCCACCCCGACCACCCCGGCGCCCAGCAGAGCCAGCCGCCGGGGCGCCTCCTGCGCTGTCGTGATCTCGCGGTTCGTCCATGGCTCCGCCTCGCGCAGACCCTCGATCGGAGGGATGAGCGCGCCGGTGCCGGTGGCGACCACCACAGCTCGTTCGGCCACGAGCACGTCGTCTCCCGCGCGCACCCGGCGCTGGCCGTCGAGCCTGCCGTGCTCGCGGATCAGCTCGATCCCGCGCGTCTCGAGCCACGGGAGCTGGGACGAGTCGTCGCGATCGTGGATCACCTCGTCGCGGCGAGCCAGGGCGGCGCTCACGTCGAGCTCGCCGGTCACCGCCTCGGCAGCGCCGGGCACGCGGCGAACCTCGCGCAGCGCCTCGCCGGGCCGCAGCAGGGCCTTCGACGGCATGCAGGCATAGAAGGAGCACTCGCCTCCCACCAGCTCGCGCTCCACCAGCGCCACGCTCAGCCCGGCGTCGGCCAGCCGCCCGGCGCACACCTCGCCGGCCGGGCCCGCGCCCAAGCACCACCACGTCGAAGCTGCGCTCGCTCATCCGGCTCCTCTCCCGCTAGGTCGGACGGCCGGGATCGAGCAGCTGCAGCTGCCGTCGCTGCGGCTGGCCACGAAGACCCGCCGGTCGTTCGGTCCACCGCGACGCTATTGGGCTGGCGCACCGCGGGGAAGCGCCGGAGCACCGGGCAGGCGGTCAGTAGGAAGTGCCACTACCTACCTCTGGTACCTTGGCCGGTGACAGCGCCCGCACGCTCGACGAGGGGAGATTCGCCGCCCAATGGCCACCGCCGAGAAGGTCATCAAGCCGGACTTCGGCTCGCGCAAGAAGCACTTCATCTTCAACGAGGAGCACGACCGGCTGCGCGAGTCGATCGGCTCGTTCGTGGAGAAGGAGCTGGCCCCCCACGCCGCGCGCTGGGAGGAGGAGACCTTCGACGACTGGGTCTTCGAGCGCATGGGCGAGCTCGGCTTCCTCGGCCTCTCCTACCCCGAGGAGTACGGCGGTCAGGGCGGCGACTACCCGTGCAACCTCGTGCTGGCCGAGGAGATCACCAAGTCCAACTCGGGCGGGCTCGCGATGGGCGTCGCGGTGCACACCGACATGGCCACGCCGCCGGTGTTCCTGTTCGGCACCGAGGAGCAGAAGCAGGAGTACCTGGTGCCCGCGATCAAGGGCGAGAAGATCTCCTGCCTGGGCATCACCGAGCCGGACGCCGGGTCAGACGTGGCGGGCATCAAGACGCGCGCGGTCCGCGACGGCGACGACTGGGTCATCAACGGCTCCAAGACCTACATCACCAACGGCCACCGGGCGCACTTCATCGTGCTCGTGACCAAGACCGACCCCGACAAGGGCTACGACGGCTTCACGCTCTTCCTCGTGCCCATGGACGCGCCCGGGCGTGATCCGCGAGAAGCGCCTCGAGAAGCTCGGCATGCACGCCTCAGACACCGCGCTGCTGGCCTTCCAGGACGTGCGCGTGCCCGCCGACGCCGTGCTCGGCGAGGAGGGCAAGGGCTTCTACCACATCATGTGGGAGCTCCAGGGCGAGCGCCTGATCGGCGCCGCCGGCTGCGTCGCGGGCGCCCAGCGCTGCTTCGACCGCACCCTTCAGTACGCGCTGGAGCGCAACGCCTTCGGCCGCCAGATCGGCAAGTTCCAGGTCATCCGCCACAAGTTCGCCGAGATGGCCACCAAGATCGAGTCGGCCCGCCAGCTCACCTACACCACCGCCTGGCGATTCCAGAACGGCGAGTACCCGGTGCGCGAGATCTCGATGGCCAAGCTGTACGCGTCGCGGATCGCCGTGGAGGTGGCCGACGAGTGCATCCAGATCCACGGCGGTGCCGGCTACATGAAGGAGTACGGAGTCGAGCGCGTCTGGCGCGACATGCGCCTGAACCGCATCGGCGCCGGCACCGACGAGATCATGCTGGACGTGATCGGCCGCTCGTACGGGCTATAAATGTGAGCCCGGAGGGCGAACGACGCTCTCAGAGGTGAGGGCCGGACGCCCTCACGGCGTTCCCTTGCTCGCTACAACCGACGGCCCACCGTCACCAGGTACTCCTGCTCGAACCGCGCCCGCTCGGGCGTGCCCAGGTTCCACTCGTCGCAGAAGGCGTCCACCGTGTCGTCGAATTCCTGCTCGCGCCCGTCCTTGGCCGCATTCCCGCGAGCCGCGATCGTGGGCCCGTAGTAGGCCTTGAAGTGCTCGCCGTAGTCGCGCGGGCGCTCGAACGCGGTCACCTCCAGCATCTCGCGCTCGCTGGTGCCGAGCTCGACGCGGTCGCCGAACAGCTCGGCCACGTGCTCCTCGCTGCCCCACAGCGGCGGCGGCTGGGCGCCGGGCGGAGGCGGCGGCGCGAACGGTCCCATCGCGCGGAACAGGGCGCCGATCATGCCCTCGGGCGTCCAGCTGAGCATCCCGACCGTGCCGCCCGGGCGGCACACGCGCACCAGCTCGTCGGCAACCTCCTGGTGATGGGGCGCGAACATCGCCCCGATCGAGGACATGACCACGTCGAAGGACCCGTCCTCGAACGGCAGGTGCTCGGCGTCGGCCTCGGCCCACTCCAGCGTCAGGCCCTCGGCCTCGGCGCGGGCGCGGCCCGCGTCCAGCAGCTCGGGCGTGAGATCGCTGGCGGTCACGTCCGCACCGGCTTTCGCCGCCGGCAGCGACGCGTTGCCGGTCCCGGCGGCCACGTCCAGCACCTTCATCCCGGGCCCGATCCCGCAGGCCTCGACGAGCGTCGGCCCGAGTGGCAACAGGAACGTCTCGACCATCGTCGGGTAGTCGCCCGACGCCCACATCTTGCGGTGGCGTGCCTTGAGCTCGGTGTCTGAAGCGGTGGGTGCGGACATGGACGATCTCTCCCCTCGTTCGTTTCCGTGACCGTATGCACGGGAGCGCGCCAAGTCCAGCCCACGCCGGGGGGTGCAGGTGTGCGATGAATCACACGGGCCGACGCGGTCTGCACTGAGATCCGGACAGGAAGGAATCGAATGCTGCTCGAGAGCAAGGTCGCAATCGTCTATGGCGGAGGCGGCTCGATCGGCGGCGCGGCGGCGCGGGCGTTCGGGCGCGAGGGAGCCACGGTGCACTTGGCCGGGCGCACGCTCGCCACCCTCGATGCCGTAGCGGACGACATCCGCGCGGCCGGCGGCACGGCCGAGACCGCGGAGGTCGACGCTCTGGACGACGCGATCGGTGGACCGCCACGCCGACGCGGTGGCGGAGGCCGCGGGTGGGATCGACATCTCCTTCAACCTGATCGCGCATCCGTACACCCACGGCACCGCGCTCGCGGAGATGGCCGTGGACGACTTCATGGCGCCGGTCGAGACCGCGGCGCGCACCACCTTCCTGACCGTCCGCGCCGCGGCGCGTCACATGATCCCCAAGCGCTCCGGCGTGATCCTGGCCTTCGGCGGGCCGGGCGACCGCAGCGCGCCGCTGCGCGACTACTACCTGGGCGGCACGCAGGTGGCCTTCGACGCGATCGAGACCATGCGGCGACAGGTCTCCGTGGAGCTCGGGCCGCACGGGATCCGGATGGTCACGCTGACCACCGGCGGCGTGCCCGAGTCGTTCCCGGAGGACTTCGAGGGGCGCGACGAGATCACGGAAGGGATGAACGCCGGCACCCTTACCGGCCGCGCCGCGACCCTGGAGGACGTGGGCCATGCGGCCGCCTTCGCCGCCTCGGACTGGGCGCGCAGCATGACCGCGGCCACGCTCAACGTGAGCGCGGGCGCCCTGATCGATTGACCTGAATGGCGAACTGGGACGACGTCCGCCGTATCGCTCTCGCCCTGCCGGAGGCCAGCGAGCGGGTCTCCCGCGGGCTGCCCCAGTGGTGCGTCCGCAAGAAGATGTTCGTGTGGGAGCGCCCGCTGCGCCGAGCCGACCTCGAGGCGCTGGGCGACGCCGCGCCCGACGGCGAGATCCTCGGCGCCTGGGTCGAGCACCTCGTTGCCAAGGAGGCGCTCCTGGCCGACGACCCGGGCGTGTTCTTCACGACCCCGCACTTCGACGGCTACGCCGCGGTGCTCGTTCGCCTGGGCGCCATCGGCGCCGAGGACCTGGACGAGGTGATCGTCGAGGCCTGGCTGTGCCGCGCGCCCAAGCGCCTGGCCAACGACTACCTGGCGTCTCGCCCCGGCGCCGATGATGGCCCGCCTCCGCCGCGATAGCCTGCCGCCATGGCCCTGAGGGACACCGGGCCGCTTCGACGCGAGCTCGCCCGAACCATCCCGTCGCGCCCGTTCGAGATCGAGTTCTGGGACGGCACTCGGCTGCCCTCCGACAACGGAGGGCCGAGCTTCGCCGTGCGCTCGCCGGCGGCCATCGCCCACATCCTGCGCGCGCCCGGCCAGCTTGGGCTCGGCCGCGCGTACGCCACGGGCGGCCTGGAGGTCGACGATCTGGACGCGGTCATGCGCCTGCTGGACGGCTGGAATCCGCCGCCGATCGCCCTCGAGGACCGGCTCCGCCTGGCCAGCGCCGCGCTGCGCGCCGTCGGCCCCGCTCTGCCGCCGCGCGCCCCCGCCGCCGAGCTGCGGCCCCGCGGGCGGCGGCACAGCATCGATCGCGACCGGCGCGGCCGTCCGCCACCACTACGACGTGTCCAACGACTTCTTCCGCCTCTTCCTGGGCGAGTCGATGACCTACAGCTGCGCGATCTTCTCCCGTGGCGCCGCCACCCTGGAGGAGGCGCAGGCGGCCAAGAACGAGCTCGTGTGCATGAAGCTCGGCCTCGAGCGCGACACGCGGGTGCTCGACGTGGGCTGTGGGTGGGGCAGCTTCGCGATCCACGCGGCGCGCGAGCACGGGGCGCGCGTGGTCGGGCATCACGCTCTCCGAGCCCCAGGCCGAGGGCGCCCGGCGGCGGGTCGAGGAGGCCGGGGTGGCCGACCGGGTGGAGATCCGGGTCCAGGACTACCGCGAGCTCGGCGGTGAGCGCTTCGACGCCATCGCCAGCATCGGCATGGTTGAGCACGTCGGCGAGGAGCAGATCGACGTGTACGCGTCGGCGCTGGCCTCGCTCGTCGAGCCGGGCGGCAAGCTGCTCAACCACGGCATCGCCAGGCTGCGCCACAGCGACGCGCCGGCGGGCCCGTTCTCGGATCGCTACGTGTTCCCCGACGGCGAGCCGCTGCAGCTGTCGCGCGTGCTGCTGGCGCTCGAGCGCGCCGGCTTCGAGACCCACCACGTGGAGGACTTCCGCGACGACTACGCGGAGACCCTGCGCCACTGGGCGCGCAACCTGGACGCGCAGCTGCGCGCAGGCCGAGCGGCTGGCCGGCGCCGAGCGCGTGCGTGTCTGGCGGCTGTACCTGCGCGCGGCGCGCAACGGGTTCGAGAACGGCTTCACGTCGATCTACCAGGTGCGCTGCAGCCGGAGCTGACGTGCCGCACTCGCCGCTCGACCACGTGCGCTCCTACTACGAGGCGCTGAACACCGGCGACGCCGAGCGCGTGTCCGCCCACTTCACCGACGACGCCACCCACTACTACACCCGCCTGGGGCCCCACGAGGGCGGTCGCACGATCGGGGAGCACACCCACTGGGCCGTCGAGAACCTGGACGGCCAGTGGAACATCGAGGACGCAATCGAGGACGGCGAGCGGGTGGTCATCGAGTGGACCATGACCTGGCGGGCGCCCGGCTCGGACGAGCGCAGGATCGACCGCGGCACGGAGTGGTTCGAGTTCCGCGACGGCCTGATCCGCGAGGTCCGCGCCTACCACCACGGCGGCCCGAAGAACCCGAGCGGCGACCTGCTGGGCTTCGATCACGCCGGGCGTGGTCACACGATGCTGTGAGCGCGGCACGGCCGCCGCGCACCGGCCAAGCCCGTCCCGCCCTTCACCGAGGAGCACGAGGACCTCCGTGAGTCCATCCGCCGCTTCGTGGCCAAGGAGCTGCGCCCGCACGCCACCGAGTGGGAGGACGCGCGCTGGTTTCCGGACGAGGTGTTCGGCAAGCTGGCGTCCGCCGGGTTCCTGGGGCTGAAGTACCCGGAGGAGTACGGCGGCGAGGGCGGCGACTACGTGCACGACGCGGTGTTCGCCGAGGAGCTGGGCGGCTGCGGCTCGGGCGGCGTTGCGGCCGGGATCGGCGCCCACGTGAGCATCGCCACGCCCGCCGGTGTGGAAGTTCGGGACCGAGGAGCAGAAGCAGCGCTTCCTGACCCCCGCCGTGCGCGGCGAGCGGATCGCCGCCCTGGGCATCACCGAGCCGGGCGCGGGGTCCGACGTGGCCGGCATCCGCACCCAGGCGAAGAAGGTCGACGGCGGCTACCTGGTCAACGGCTCGAAGACCTTCATCACCAACGGCGCGCGCGCCGACTTCGTGGTCACCGCCGTGAAGACCACGGCCGACGGCGGCCACTCCGGTCTGTCGTTCCTGCTGATCGAGCGCGGCATGGAGGGCTTCAGCGTCTCCAAGAAGCTCGAGAAGATGGGCTGGCACGCCTCCGACACCGCCGAGCTCGCGTTCCAGGACGTATTCGTGCCCGACGAGAACCTGCTGGGCGAGGAGAACAAGGGCTTCTACCTGATCATGGCCAACTTCCAGTGGGAGCGGCTGCTCATGGCCATCGGCGCGGTGGGATCGATGCGCCGGGTGATCGAGCGGACGGTCGAGTTCGCGCTGGAGCGCCAGGCGTTCGGCCGCCCGATCGGCCACTTCCAGGCGATCCGCCACAAGGTCGCGGAGATGGCGGTCAAGCTGGAGACCGGCGAGCGCCATGACCTACCACGCGCTGTGGCTCTTCTCACAGGGCCACGACGCCATCCGCGAGGTCACGATGGCCAAGCTCCAGAGCCAGCGGGCCGCGTTCGAGGTGGCCGACGAGTCGCTGCAGATCCACGGCGGCGCCGGCTACATGAAGGAGTACGAGATCGAGCGCGTGGCGCGGGACATGCGCCTGGGGCCGATCGGCGGCGGCACCGACGAGATCATGAAGGAGATCCTGGGCAGGCAGCTGGGGCTGTAGTTGGTCGGGCTCGAGCGTCGTCCGCGGCTAGGACTCGACGAGAAGGACCACGGAGTCGGGGTGCACGCCGTCGTCCGCATCGTCGCGGCGGCCTCGGGGGTCTCGAGCGCGGCCGTGAGGGCCTCGAGGTCGGGCACGTCCAGCATCAGCCCGACCTGGGTGGGATTCTGGGGGTTGGTGAACTTCCGGATGTTCGTGATTCCGAGCGGCCCGAAGAACTCTTCGCGCTTGGGCGACGCGAGCCAATGCTCGGTGTCGTCGACGTCGTGATGGACAAGGATCGTTGGCAAGGTCGCCTCCCCGGGTTGCACGCTCCACCGCAGGCATTGCCCCAACAGATCGGCGCGATCGCAGGAACACTAACCGCGCCGGGCGGCCATCGCGCGAGGCACTCGTCATGATGCCCGCACTCGAGAGCGACGAAAGGGAGCATCTGTGGGAGTTCTGGACGGTAAGGCCGCCATCGTGACCGGCTCGGCGCGCGGCATCGGGCGCGCGACGGCCGAGCTGCTGGCGGAGCAGGGCGCCAAGGTCCTCATCAACGACCTCGACGGCGACGTGGCCGAGGAGGCCTCGGAGCGAGATCGGCGGCGAGACGGTCTCCTTCGCCGGCGACCTGACCAAGGACGGCGTGCCGGACAAGCTGGTGCAGACGGCCGTCGACTCCTTCGGGCAGATCGACATCGTGGTGAACAACGCCGGCTACACCTGGGACGGCCCGATCCACAAGATGTCCGACGAGCAGTTCCAGGCGATGCTCGACATCCACAACGTCGTGCCCTTCCGCGTGCTCCGCGCCGCCGCGCCGCACCTGCGCGAGCCGGCCAAGAAGGAGCGCGAGGAGGGCCGCGAGGTGTTCCGCAAGGTCGTGAACATCTCCTCGATCTCCGGCACGATGGGCAACGCCGGGCAGGCCAACTACTCGTCCGGCAAGTCCGGCGTGGTGGGCCTGACCAAGACGCTGGCCAAGGAGTGGGGCCAGTTCAAGATCAACGTGAACGCGGTCGCGTTCGGGTTCGTCGAGACGCGCCTGACGGCGTCCAAGGAGGAGGCCGGCAGCTTCGACAAGGACGGCCAGGAGATCAAGCTCGGCATCCCCGAGCAGATGCGCCAGATGGCGGCGATGCTGATCCCGCTCGGCCGCCCCGCCACCCCGGAGGAGGCCGCCGGCGGCGTGTTCTTCCTCTGCTCCCCGTGGTCCAACTACGTCCACGGCCAGGTGCTCAACGTGACCGGTGGACAGTTCACCGGCATGACCACCTGAGCGGTTGAGCGAGCGTGGTCCGCGGGCTCGGCGCCCGCGGACCACCACGCTTCAGCTAGCTACGCCAGGAAGGGCTTCGCCTTCTTGAGCACGGCCTTCATCGTCGCGGGCTTGTCGAAAGCCCGGGGCGCGAAGTTCTGGTCGTTGAGCCCGCGCAGGTACGCGGCATGCCGCGCCTCCACGGAGTGGATGGCCAGTGCTACCTGCACGACGGCCTTCTGCTTGACCCGTGGGCCCTGTCCGGCGTAGGCGCTCACGCCGGTGTCCTCCAGCACGACCGCCGTCTTGAGGAAGTCGGCCGAGTTGGAGGTGGTCGCCCCGAAGTCGAACGCCGGCTTCTTCACGGCCTTGCGTCCAAGCGCCTTCTTGAGCGCGGCCACGTGCGTGGCCTCGTGGCCCTGCACGATCCTCGCAGCCGTCAAGAGGTCGCCGGTCAGGCCGGCCGTGCGCAGACCCTCCTTGTAGAACTCGTTCTCGAGGTACTCGAGCGTGAGCGCGTAGTTGAGGATCGCCACGTCCTGCCTCTTGGACGGCTTGGCGTCCGCCAGCTCGGGCAGCAGGCCCAGCAACGTTCCCCCGCCCACGACGGCGGCGCCGCCGACTGCGGCCTTGCGGAAGAAGTCGGCGCGCGAATCGCCCTCGACGCTGGACTCGGCTTCACGGATGGCCCCGTCGACATCGACGAGGTCGAGCTTGATCAGATCGGACATACGGGTCGGAACCTCCGGTGATTGGTTGGGTGCCTCTTCTGCACCTCTCGCGGCCCGCTACGGATCGGATCACTCATATGAGTGGGCCCGCGCCATGTTGGGTAGCAGCGACCTCAGCTCCTCCGTGGTCGCCTCCGCGTCCAGCGCCACGTCCTCGTAGGTGAACCGGGCCGGGCGCCAGCCGGCCGTTACGAGTCGGCGGTCGCGCAGGTGGTCCCGCCGGATCGCCCGCCGCGAGGAGTGGTAGGCGTAGCCGTCGACCTCGACGACCAGCCGCCGGTCGCGCCAGACGAAGTCGCGCCGGGCGCCCTCGACCACCACGTTCACCTCCGGCTTGGGCAGGCGCGCTCGGCGAACGAGCGGGAGGAAGAGCCGCTCCAGGCGCGAGCGCGCGCCGTCGCGGTCGGGCTCGAGCAGGTCGATGAAGTCGAGCAGTGCGCGGCCGCCTGGGCGGCGGCGCTGTTGGCGCTGGAGGATCGCCCGGATCTCGCGCGGGTTGAAGCGGCGCAGGTCCTGGGCGCGCTCGACGAGCTCGCGGAGCGCCTTGGGCCCGAGCTCGCCGGCCAGGTCGACGATCGTCCGGGCTGGGGTCGTGACCGCCAGGCCGTCGAGCTTGCATGTGGTCGGTGGGGTCGACGGGCATTCGCCGCGCATGGATCCGTGGGTGCTTGCGGCCTCGATCGCCCGAGACAATCACCGAGATGGGGAAGAGCTCGCCGCGGCGCAGGTCCCACAGCTGCGCCGCGCTGTGATGGCTGAGCACCGCTCCTTCACCGCATGCGAGGAGGGCCGCCTGCCACCAGGCCACGCGGCTGAGCGCTGTGTGCCCAACCGCGTACACGCCGCGGAACAGCCGCCGAAGGCGACCGGCCTCCAGAGAGCGGTCGATGGATCGAGCGCTCAAGCCGGCTGCCAGAAGCTGCCGGCGACCCGCCACGCCATGCTGGCCGTCGGCGATCTGCCCCGCCACTCCGTCCCGATGCGTGGGGCCTTTGCGCCGCATAGGGTGGAAAAGGCCCCAATCAACCCTGGTTCGCCCCCTCGGTGCCTCCGCCACGGCCCGGCCGTCCGGCCGGCGGGCCGCCGGGGCCCCGCCCCGCCTCAGCCCTTCGGCCTGCGCTCCTCCGCCAGCGGCTTGCCGCCCTGGTCGGCCAGCCCCGCCGGGGGCCAGGGGCCGAACCAGTTGTCGCGGGCGCCGTCGATCGTGAGGACCGTGCCCGAGAGGTAGTCGCCGCCGGGCGACACCAGGAAGGCGACCATCCAGGCGAACTCCTCCTCGGTGCCCAGTCGCCCGAGCGGCACGGTGCCCGCCACCCCCTTGACCACCGCCTCGGGGTACTTCGTGCGCAGCGTCTCGGTGGCGAAGTGCCCCGCCGCGATCGCGGTCAGGGTCACCCCGAACCGCGCCCACTCGATCGACAGCGCGCGGGTCAGGTTCTCCACCGCGGCCCGCGCCGCCGAGGAGTGCGCCATCCCCGGCATGCCGTTGTGCGGCGAGAGCGTCACGTTCACGATCTTGCCGCCGCCGCCCGGGATCATCGCCTTGGTGGCCACCGCGTGGCTCATCAGCCAGGTGCCCTCCACGTTCAGGCGGATCACGGTGCGAAAGCCCTTGGGCGTGATGTCCTCGGCCGGCGTGAGGAACTGACCGCCCGCGTTGTTCACCAGCGCGTCGATGCGCCCGTGGCGCTCGAGCACGAAGTCGACCAGCTCGCTCGACCTGATCCTCCTCGCGGATGTCGCACTCGCGCGCCTCGCAGCGGCCGTCCGCGCACAGCCGCCACGGTCTCCTCCAGCGGCTCGAGTCGCCGGCCGCAGATGACCACCTGCGCCCCGCACTCGGCGAGCTCGACCGCCGTGGCCCGCCCGAGCCCGCTGCCGCCGCCGGACACCAGCGCGACCTTGCCCGCCAGCAGGTCGGGAGCGAAGAGCTTGGAGGCCATCGCGGCGGGAGCCTACCGGCGCGCCGCGGCCGGCCGCACGCGCTCAGGCCGGCGCGGCGCGACGGTGCCGGCGCCGCCGGCCAGAGCACGAGCCCATCCCCAGCGCCCGCAGGCGGGCCCGCGAAGAACCACAGCCCGAGCGCCGTCCAGCCGACCCAGCTCAGGGCCGCAGGCGCCGCGAGCAGGATCACGAGGCCGGTCAGCGGAAGCAGCAGCCCCAGCGACAGAACGCCGGCACGGAGGCCCGTCGCGCGCCGGCTGCGGCGGCGCGCGAGCCCGCGCGATGGCAGGTCGGCCTCCAGCGCCGCGAGCTCGCCGCGCGTCCGGGCGCCCAGCGCCCGCTCGACGCGCTCCTCGAGCTCGTCGACCTCCAGCCGGCCCTCGCCCGCGTGGGCACGAAGGCTCTCCACGACGGCGTCGCGCTCGGCCTGCGAGGTCCGCATTTCGTCGTCAACCCGAGTCGGCGCCGCGGTCCGCGACGGGCGCTCGAAGTGGGTGGCACCGTTGCAGCCGCACATCGCGAATCACCCTCTCTGGAAGTCGCCGTGGAAGCCGAACGGTATGTGATGGGGAGCCTCGGCGCGAGCGAGCTCGGACAGGTCGCGCGCATCGAGCACCAGCAGGAACGAGCGCTCGGCCGCGCGCGTCGAGGACCACCGACAGCAGCACGCCGTCGTCCTCGTCCCGGCCGCCCGGGCGCGCCACGAACACCGGCTCGCCCGGGATAGCTGCCCGGCTCGTGCCAGTGACTCGCGGTGCGCTCGCTCGCACGTCGACCTTGACGCAGCTGGTCGAGGAAGCCGCCCCGCTGGCCGGCGCCGTAGACGTAGCGGTAGTCGCGCCCGCTGCGGGCCCGGTAGTTGATGCGCGGCAGCTCGATCGACTCGTCGCTGAGGTCCTCGCGCCGCGCCGGCCCGCCGTCCAGCGGCAGCCGGTAACGGCGCAGCTTGCCGCTGGCCGACCGCATCCGTGCCGGCCCGCAGGTTGGCCAGGTAGAGGTCGTCGATGATCGACGCGTCCTCGTAGGCGATCAGGTCCACCACCAGCTCGCCGTCGTCCTCGAACGCGTTCACCGAGTGGAAGACGAAGAAGGCGTCGGCCTCCGACGGTGGACCGCAGCTCGCCGGTCTGGCGGTCGATCACCAGGAAGCGCGTGCCGCGCTCGGGCTTCCACTCGTAGTTCTCGATGAACGACCGCTTGCCGAACGCCAGCTTGAGCGGGTTGACCGTGAACGGCTGGTCGAACAGGATCGCGTAGCGGTCGGTGAGCGCGAACGAGTGCATGTACGCCGGCTCGCGCGCCGGCACGCTGGCCACCTCGTGCGGCTCGCGATCGCCGTCGGGCGTGACGTGCAGCCGGTAGCGTGCTGCGCGGGCCGAAGCGGACCGAGTAGCTCACCGCCTCGCGGCGCTCGAAGTCGTACTGCGGGATGGGCCGTGCCCTGGCTCTGCTTGCCCGCCCACTGCAGCGGGCCGATGGTGTCGAGGGTCGCCGGGTCGAACTCGATCGCCAGCGGCGTCTCGGTCATGGCGATCCAGCGCTCGCCGAGCCGGGTCACGTTCACGTTGGTGTTGTCGGTCATGCCGGGGTTGAAGACCGACGACACCCGCTGGAAGATCGTCCGGCACGGGTCGCTGCCGAAGGTGCGGCCGCGGATCTCGCCGTGCTCGCGCACGTTGCGGTAGTCGCGGCTCTGGATGAACCGGCTGCCGTACGACACGCCGCCGTCGGCGATCGTGAAGGCGTTGAGCATCGCCAGGCCGTCGAACCAGTGCCGCAGCGCCTTTCCGCCCGGGTCGAGCAGGGCCGGCGTGACCCGCACGAGCGTGCCCCCCAGCCACTCGGGCAGCTCGCCGGCAAGCGGCGAGCTCGCGGCCGGCCAGCTCCTCCTCCTGGCTGGTGAAGCCGAGGGCCGGGCCGGTGGCGGGCTTGGTCTCGGTGCGGGTCTGGGTCGTCGGCATCGGCGGGCCTCCGTAAGATGGTCTCGACTGGACGGGCCAGACCATACCGTCTACTTTGGACCATTGCAAGAGACCCGGCTCACCCCCACCTCGTTCATCGTGCTCGGCCTGCTCGACCTGGCCGGCGAGTCCACCCCGTACGACCTCAAGCAGGCGGTGGCCGCCTCGCTCGGCAACTTCTGGTCGCTCCAGCACGCACAGCTGTACTCCGAGCCCGCAGCGCCTGGCCGACGCCGGGCTACCTCGCCGAGCGCCGCGAGGAGGGCGGGCGCCGGCGGCGCCACTACTCGCTCACCGACGAGGGCCGGCGCGCGCTGGAGGAGTGGCGCTCCGAGCCCGCCGAGCGGCTGTCCGAGCTGCGCGACCTGGGCCTGCTCAAGCTCTTCTTCGGGGCCGACCCGGCGCCGGGTGGCCGACGCCCAGCTCGAGATGCACGAGCGCAAGCTCGCCGAGTACGAGGAGATCCGGCGCGCGGATCCGGGCGGCGAGCCGCGCGGGCCCTGGCTCACGCTCGAGGCCGGCATCGCCCACGAGCGCCAGTCGATCGAGTTCTGGACCGGGCTCCGCGACGGGCGGCCCTCCACGAACGCATAGGCTGGCGCCGATGGCCACCGCCGCCGAGCCGCGCCCGGCCTCGCTGCCGCTGCCCGGGGGCACCGACGGCGCCACGGTGCGGCTGCACCCGCTGCTCTGCGCCACGATGATCGGGCCGCCGGCGATGTTCCACCGCGAGGAGGGACGGCTGGCCCCGCTCAAGGCGATCGGGCCTGCGGGTGCCTCGCGACCGCTGGATGCAGGTGCCGGTGATCGCCTTCCTCGTGGAGCACCCGTCGGCCGGGCCGATCCTCATCGACACGGGCTTCCACCCGTCCGTGGCCGTGGAGCCCAAGCAGGCCATGGGACGGTTCGGCGGGCTGCTGTTCAAGGAGGTGCGCATGGACGCCGCGGACGCAGTGCCCGAGCAGCTGCGCAGGCGCGGGGTCGACCGCCGGGCGACGTCGAAGACGGTCGTCATGACCCACCTGCACTCCGACCACGCCAGCGGCATCGCCGAGTTCCCGGACGCCCGCTTCGTGGTGAGCGCCCAGGAGTGGGAGGCCGCGTCCAAGCGGCAGGGAGATCGACGGCTACCTGCGGCGGCAGTTCGACCACGCCTTCGACTACCGCCTGGTGGACCTGGCCGGCGCCACGGCCGGCTCGTTCGCCACCTTCGGACGCTCGCTCGACCTGTTCGGCGACGGCAGCGTGCGCCTGGTCTTCACCCCCGGCCACACCCATGGTCACTGCGCGGTCGTGCTGCGACTGGACGGCCGCGAGGCGCTGATCTGCGGCGACGCCGCCTACACGATGCGGACGATCGAGGAAAGCCACCTGCCGTTCAAGATGGCCGACGAGCACCGCTTCGTGCGCTCGCTGAGAGAGATCCAGCTCTACATCGAGCAGACGCCGGACGCGGTGGTCGATCCCGGGGCACGACATGGCGGCGTGGCGGCGGTTGGACTCGGTTTACGAGTAGGCGCTCGGGACGTAGCGCCGAACCGCGGCCTACTCGAACACCGGCGCCTCGGCGCCGGGGAACACGTCCGGCAGGCCGTCGCTCACGCGGTCGGTGAAACGCGCCGGGCGCTTCTCGAGGAAGGAGGTCACGCCCTCGCGCGCGTCGTCGGACTGCCCGCGCGCGAACATCGCGCGCGAGTCGGCCCGGTGGGCCTCCATCGGGTGGCCGGCGCCGAGCATCGTCCACATCAGCCGCCGTGCCAGCGCCACGGACACCGGCGCGGTGTTGTCGGCGATCTCACGCGCCAGGTCGTAGGCCGCGTCGAGAAGCTCGTCGGACGGGTGGACGCTGCGCACGAGCCCGCCCGCCAGCGCCTCCTCGGCGCCAAAGACGCGGCCGCTTGCCACCCACTCCATCGCTTGGCCGATGCCGACCAGGCGTGGCAGGAACCAGCTCGAGCACGCCTCGGGCACGATCCCGCGGCGGGTGAAGACGAAGCCCATGCGCGCGTCCGCGGCGGCCAGGCGGATGTCCATCGGGAGCGTCATGGTCGCGCCGACGCCCACGGCCGGGCCGTTGATCGCAGCGATCAGGGGCTTGGTCGACTCGAACAGGCGCAGCGTGAGCTCACCGCCGCCGTCGCGTGGAACCTCAGAGCCCGACCGGCGCTCGCGCCAGTCGAACGTGTCCCCTCCGCCCGCCAGGTCGGCGCCGGCGCAGAAGCCCCTGCCCTCGCCGGTCACCACGACCACGCGCACGCCGTCGTCGGCGTCCGAAGCGTCGATCGCCTCGATCAGCTCCCGCTTCATCGTCGGCGTGAACGCGTTCAGCCGGTCCGGGCGGTCGAGCGTGATCGTCAGGACGCCGTCGGAGACCTCGTAGCGGATCTCCTCGAAGCCCATCGCTGTCTACGGCCGCGCCGGGCGCCTGCCGGCGGCCACGGCGGCGCGCCTGGCCGCCCGCGCGGCCTTCACGGTCGCGCTGCGGCCGTTCTCACGCAACCCGCCCCAGAGCGCCTTGATGCGCACGAAGATCTCCTCCGACGCCGCCTGGGACTGCTCGCGGGTGGGCTGCTCCACGCGCTCGAAGCGAATCGGGTCGCCGAACTGCACCGACACCTTGGGGAACTGGAGCCGCTTCCAGTCGCGCACGCGATCCGAGCCCACCAGCCCGACGGGCACCACCGGCGCTCCGGACTCCAGCGCCAGCCGTCCGATCCCGGGCTTGGCCTCGCCCAGCTCCCCGGTGCGCGAGCGGCCGCCCTCGCAGTACATGACCACGATGCCGCCGCGCGCGAGCACCGCGTGGGCGGTGGCGAACGCCTCCTCGTCGCGATGGCCGCGGCGCACGGGGAACACCCCGCCGTTGTGGTAGACGATCTGCAGCGGGTTCTTGAACAGCTGCGACTTGGCCATGAACTGGACCTTGCGGCGCAGGTACACAGCCACGAAGAAGTGGTCGAGGAACGAGAAGTGGTTGGGCGCCACGATCGCCGGGCCATCGGCCGGCACCTTGTCCGAGTCGATCGCGCGAGTGCGGAAGAACAGCAGCAGGTAGGGCGTGAGCACCAGCCGCACCGCCTCGTACATCCAGTTGGGCCGCTTCGCGCGCGTGCGCGCGTGAAAGCGGTCGAAGTGGTCGGCGGGCCGCGGGTCCTTGTAGACCTGGGGCTTGAGCTGCCCCTTCGGGTGCGCCTTCTCCGTCCCCATTTGCCTCCCCTACCCGCGCCCGGCGGGTTCGTTACGCGCCCTCACCCACGGAGAACAGGCGCCACTCCCCCGGCACGCCCTTGAGCTCGTGGGAGCCGCGATCGTCGAACTCGATCCTCGAGCCCGCCACCAGGTCCTTGACCGTGCTCGACACCAGCACCTCCCCCGGGCTCGCCAGCGCGCCCACGCGCGCGCCGATGTTCACTGCGATGCCCGCCAGGTCGCCGTTCTGGACCTCGCACTCGCCCGTGTGCAGCCCGGCGCGGATCTCCACGCCCAGGTCACGGGCCGAGTCGCGCATGGACGTAGCGCAGCGGATCGCGCGCGCCGGGCCGTCGAACGTGGCCAGGAAGCCGTCACCCATCGTCTTGACCTCGCGGCCACCGTGGCGCTGGAGCTGACCGCGCATGGCGGCATCGTGGCTCTCCACCAGGTCGCGCCAGCCGCTGTCACCCAGGTCGGCCGCGCGGCGGGTGGAGCCCACGATGTCGGTGAACAGCACGGTGGCCAGCACGCGGGTCGCCTCCCGCCGGGCGGGCGCTCCGGTGACCAGGCTCTCGACCTCGTCGAGGATCCGGTCGGGATGGCCCAGCCACCACAGGTGGTCGTCGCCGGGCAGCTCCAGCAGGCGCGCGCCCGGTATCGACGCGGCGATGTAGCGCGAGGCCTCGACCGGGCAGATGCGGTCGTCCACGGCGTGGATCACGAGCGTGGGCACGCGAACGGCCGGCAGCACGTGGCGGATGTCGATGTCCAGCATCCTCCGCATCCACGCCACTCCGGCGGCCGGGCTGGCGCCCAGCCGGCCGGCGCGCATCCACCACTCCTGCAGGCGCGGGTCGCTCGCGCGGCTCGGCGCCCACAGGCGCAACAGCCGCGTCTCGGCGCCCCACTCGCGCTCCATCTCCTTGGAGAAGAAGGACTCCGCGACCTCGCGCGAGGGCATCCAGGACTGCTCATCGCCGTCGCGCACCGGGCGGGCGAAGCTGCCGCACAGCACCAGCGCGTCGCAGCGCTCCGGATAGCTGGCGGCGAACAGCGCGCCCATGCACCCGCCCTCGGAGAAGCCGAACAGGGTGGCGCTGTCCGACCCGGCCGCGTCCATCACGGCACCCAGGTCCTCCATCCGCTCCTCCAGCGTCGGCAGCTCGACGCGATCGGACATCCCCGTGCCCCGCTTGTCCCACAGGATCACGCGCGCGAAGCTGGCCATGGACTCCAGCGCCCGGGCGCAGGCCGGGTCTTCCCACAGCGACTCGAACGCCAGCCACCAGCCCGTGGTGAAGACCAGGTCGCGCTCGCCCTCGCCGATCACCTGGTAAGCGAGGCTCACGTCGCCGTTGCGCGCGTAACGGGTGACCGGCCTCATGCGCCGCTATCGTGCCGCCTCGCCGCTGGCCCTGCAACACACGCAAAGGAGATCTCCTTGCCCGACGTCGAGGCCCACATCACCGGAACGGTCTGGAAGGTCGAGTGTGAGGTCGGCCAGCAGATCGAGGAGGGCGACACCGTCGTGATCATCGAGTCGATGAAGATGGAGATGCCCGTTGAGGCCGAGGACGACGGCAAGGTCAAGGAGATCCGCTGCTCCGAGGGCCAGTCCGTGAGCGAAGGCGACACGCTGGTCGTGCTGGAGTAGCCGATGCAGGAGCTGGCGTCGGGCAAGCTGATCCGCGACGAGCCCGGCGACGGCGTCACCCGGCTGCGGATCTCCAACGAGGAGCGGCGAGGCGCCCTCGACCACGAGATCCTGGACACGCTGGCGGAGACCGTCGCGACCGTCGACGCCCGCTGCCTGGTCCTCACCGGCACAGGGCCCGTGTTCTCAGCGGGGTACGACCTGGGCAACCTCGAGGGTCAGAGCTTCGAGGAGCGGGCCGAGCGGCTGGTGGCGCACCCGTTCCACTCCGCGATCGAGGCGCTCGACGCCTGTCCCTACCCGGTCATCGCGGCGCTGAACGGGCACGCGATCGGCGGCGGCCTGGAGCTGGCGCTGACCTGCGACATCCGCATCGCCGCGCAGGGCGTGAAGGTGGGCATGCCGCCCGCCAAGCTCGGGCTCATCTACTCGCACACCGGCCTGCGCCGGTTCCTGGACGCCTGCGGGCCCGAGCACACCGCCGAGCTGTTCTACGTGGGCCGCAACGTCGATGCCGAGCGAGGGCGTGAGATCGGCCTACTGGCGCACGTGGTCGACCCCGCCGAGCTGGAGGGCGCCGCGGTGTCCATGGCGACCGAGATCGCTTCCAACGCGCCACTGTCGGTGGCCGGCAACAAGCGCATCCTGCGCATCCTGCGCGAGCACGCGGGCGCGCTGCCGGAGCAGGTGGAGCGGGAGCTGGTGGAGCTGCGCGAGTCCTGCTTCTCCTCCGAGGACTTCCGGGAGGGAGTTCGCGCGTTCGGCGAGAAGCGCGCGCCGCAGTGGAAGGGGCGCTAACACCACCGCACGCGATCGCCACGATCGGTGTCTACGGGTTCACCGGCGAGACGTTCCTCGAGCGCCTGCGCGGTGCCGGCGTCCGGCTCGTCCTGGACGTCCGCCAGCGCCGCGGCGTCCGCGGTCCGGAGTACGCGTGGGCCAACGCCAGGCGCCTCCAGGACGCCCTGGCCACCGCCTCGCTCGCCTACCGCCACCATCCCGAGCTCGCCCCGACGACCGAGCTGCGCCAGCTCCAGTACGCCGAGGACGCCCGCCTGGGCGTCGGCAAGCGGTCCCGCGTGGCGCTCGCGCCCGAGTACGTCCGCCGCTACACGACCGAGATCCTCGACCATGCCGACCTCGCTGCCCTCATCACGACCCTGCCGTCCGACGGCGTCGCCGCGCTCCTCTGCGTCGAGCGCGATCCCGAGGCCTGCCACCGCTCGTTGATCGCTTCCCGCCTGGCCGACCACCGCGATTGCACGGTCGAGCACCTCCGCCCCTGACCACGGCCGGCGGATTCGCCCCAGAGGCGCCGGCGTGATGCCTCAGGCGGTGGGGAGTCGCCTGGCCGATCAAGGCAGCCCACGGATCGACCAGTTCGCGTTCGCCGACTTCCTAGCGCGCGGCGAGCTCGACCGTCACCTGCGCCGCATGCGCGCCCGCTACCGCTCACGCCGCGACGCCATCGTCGCCGCGCTCACCGACGCGACCCCAGAGGCCACCGTCCGCGGCGTCGCCGCCGGCCTGCACGCCATCGTCGAACTCCCACACGGGGACGACGAGCACGCGATCCGCGACGAGGCCCGGCGGCGCGGCATCGCACTCGCCATCCTCGACAGCTGCCGGATCGACCCGCGCGACCGGCCGCCGCTCCTACTCGGCTACGGCCAGGTCACCGAGCGCGCGATCCGGGCCGGAATCCGAGCCGCCGCGGTGCACGCCGCCCGGTCGCGGCCCTCGTGAAGCCGTCACGTCTCGCTTCATGCGCGGTGCACGTCGCAGCCGTAGATTGCGGGCGGCGGCTGAAATCGGACGCGGGGTCAGTGCCGCTTCGCGGCCTGGCGGTCGAACCACTCGCCGGCCGTGCCGGCGACCTGGCCCACCCCATGCGCAGCGCGCCCGATGGGCGAGGCGTCCACGGGCTCGATCGCGCCGTCCGGGTCTGACCCCAGCTCTGCAGAGGCCGCTCGCGCGGCCGCGTCGAGCGTGCCCAGCTCGCCCTCCCAGCGAGCGGAGAAGCCGGCCAGGTCGGCATTGCCGCTGGCGGCGCTCACCGCCGCCAGGTAGCCCAGCAGCGCGCGCACCAGCGCGGCGTCGGCCACGGCGTAGCGCACGGCCTGGTTGCGCTCGAGGAAGCGGTCGCGGACGAAGGACCGCCCCACGCCGAGAGAAGCCCCCAGGCCCTGCGCCGCCGGCTGTCCGTGCAGCCCGTGCGTGGCGGTGAGCGGCTCGAGCTCCTCGATCATCCGCTCCACCGAACGCGCCCCGTCGGCCAGCGCGCTCGACGCGGGCGATGGCGGCAGCCGGGCGGCCAGCGCGGACCAGTGGTCGGCCTGACGTTCCGGCGGGCGAAGGCATACAGCTCGCGGTAGCCACGGTTCTCGGCCGGGTGGAGGGGCATGGCGGTGATCTTTGCAGGCGGGGGGTGGTTGATTCCGAATTCACGTGCCTGCGGGAGCCCGCCAGGTCAGCCGGGCGCCGCACCACGTCCGAAGCGGGTAGCAGCGCTACCCGCAAGGACGCGTGCGGCGCCCCGGCGCCGACATGGCGGGCCATCCGTAGGTGCGGGAATAAGGAATCAGCCATCTCTCCGTCCGACCGCGGGCCTAGCTTGAGCGCAACTCGTACCCCGAGAAAGGTTCGAGAGCTTGCCGCCGTTGATCACCTTCGAGGAAGCCCTCGAGCTCGGAGAGCTCACGGACCACGCCGACATCGAGCGGCTCGTCGAGATCGCATGGAGCGTGCGCCAGGACGGATTCGGCGACTCGACCGACATGTGCTCGCTGGTCAACGCCAAGAGCGGTGGCTGCGCCGAGGATTGCGGCTTCTGCGCGCAGTCGCGGTTCGCCGACGCCGCCACGCCGATGCACGCAATGATGGAGCCGGACCAGATCCTCGAGCACGCCAAGGCGGCCGAGGCCGGCGGCGCGCACCGCTTCTGCATGGTGACCCAGGGCCAGGGGCTTTCCAAGCGCGACTTCGAGAACATCGTCGAGGGCGCGCGACTGGTCGCCGAGCAGACCAACCTCAAGCGTTGCGCCTCGATCGGCCACATGTCCCTGGAGCGGGCGATCAAGCTCAAGGAAGCCGGCATCCAGCGCGTCCATCACAACGTCGAGACGTCTCGCAGCTACTACGACGAGGTCACCACCACGGTCAAATACGAGGGCCGGGTGCGCACGATCGAAGCGGTCAAGGAAGCTGGGCTGGAGACCTGCGTCGGCGGCATCCTCAACCTCGGCGAGTCACCCCGCCAGCGCGTCGAGATGGCCTTCGAGCTGGCGCAGCTGGATCCCACCAGCGTTCCCATCAACCTGCTCAACCCGCGCTCGGGCACCAAGTTCGGAGACCGTGACCTGATCGATCCCTGGGACGCGGTCAAGTTCATCGCCATCTTCCGCCTGATCCTGCCGGCCGCGCTGTTCCGGCTCTGCGGCGGCAGGGTCGAGAACCTCGGAGACCTGCAGCCGCTGGCCGTGAAGGCCGGCCTCAACGGCGTCATGATGGGCAACTTCCTCACAACGCTCGGAAGCGAGCCGGAAGAGGACCGCGCGATGTTCGAGCAGCTCGGCCTCAACGTCGCGCGCCAGAGCGACAACGGCGCCAATCCCCGCCCCGACAACCGCTCCGGCTGGTTGGAGGGCGAGTCGCCGGCGACGCCGATCGAGGACTTCATCGACAGTCGCTCGGAGGCCAACTTCTGGGACCCGTCGACCCAGCTGCGCCTGCACCGCAAGGCAGCCAAGCCGCCGCCGTATCCCGAGAGGGAGCGGGTGGCCGCGGTCGACGGCGCTGAAGTCGCCGGCTGGGGCGACTGACAGGCCTGGTCGGGGGCGAGCGATGAGCGAGATTCTCGACCACTTGGAGGAGCTGGAAGACCGGGGGCTCTACCGCCGCATGAGGATGGTTTCCGGCCCGCAGGGGCCCCGCGTGCTCCTGGACGGCAAGCGCGTGCTGCTGCTGTGCTCCAACAACTACCTCGGCCTGGCGGACCACCCTCGGGTGCGCGAGGCGGCGGCGCGGGCGGCGATGCGCTATGGCGTCGGCGCCGGCGCCTCGAGGCTGATCTCGGGCAACATGACGCTCCACCACCGGCTCGAGGAACGCCTGGCGGAGTTCAAGCGCACCGAAAGCTGCGTGCTGTTCGGGTCCGGCTACCTCGCCAACACCGGGGTCGTCGCCGCGCTTGCGCGCCGTGGCGACGTCGTGTTCTCCGACGAGCTCAACCACGCCAGCATCGTCGACGGTTGCCGCCTCGCCCAGGCCGACACCTTCGTCTACGACCACCTCGACGTCGAGCATCTCGAATGGGGGCTCAACGAGGCCGGCGGCCGCGGCAGCCTGATCGTCACCGACGGCGTCTTCTCGATGGACGGCGACGTGGCCCCACTCGTCGACATCGTCGACCTGGCGCGCCGTTACGACGCGCGCGTGCTGGTGGACGAAGCTCACGCAACCGGGGTCCTGGGTCCCGCCGGCAGGGGGTCGGTGGCCGCTGCCGGGCTCAGCGGCGAGGTCGACGTCGTCGTCGGCACGCTCGGCAAGGCGCTCGGAAGCTACGGCGCCTACGTCTGCTGCAGCGAGGACATGGGACGCTACCTCGTCAACACCGCGCGCACGCTGATCTTCTCGACGGCTCCGGCGCCTCCGTCGGTCGCGGCGGCGCTGACAGCGCTCGAGCTGTTGCAGGAGCAGCCGCGGCGGGTGGAGCGCCTGCAGCGCAACGCGCGCGTGCTGCGCGAGGCGCTCGCGGCCGAGGGGCTGCGCCCGCGGCCGGCGACACCCAGATCGTGCCGCTGCGCATCGGCGACGCGGTCGCGCCATGGCGGCCTGCGAGCGGGCGCTCGAGCAGGGGGTGTTCGCGCAGGCCATCCGGCCCCCGACCGTGCCGGACGGCACGTCGCGGCTGCGCCTGGCCGTGATGGCGTCCCACACCAAGACCGAGCTCCGATAGGCCGCGATGGCCGTGGCGGCGGCGATGCCGCCGGCGAGCGCGGCCCGGCGAAGCGCCCGCGAACAAGAGTCCCGGCGTGGGCCAAGGCCCGATCGGCGACCGCCTGCCGACGCGGCCTGACGAACCCGCGGGACGACGCGTGCGTGGCGTCTTCGTCACCGGCACCGACACCGGCGCCGGCAAGTCCGTGCTGGCCGCCGCGGTGTGCGCGGCGCTCGCCGCCCGCGGGAAGCGGGTGGCCGCGTTCAAGCCTGCGGTGACCGGGCTCGACGAGCCGGCGCCCGAGGGCTGGGCGCACGACCACGAGCTCCTGGCCGCCGCGGCGAACGCCGGGCAGTCGCCCGACGAGGTCGCGCCCCACCGCTACGGGCCGGCCGTCTCCCCCCACCTGGCCGCCGCGCGGGCCGGCGAGCGGATCGAAGCCGCGTCGCTGCTGTCGGCCGCGCGCGCCGCGGCCGCCCGCGCCGACGTGCTGGTGTGCGAGGGCGTCGGCGGATTGCTCGTGCCCCTCGGAGAGGGGTTACTCCGTGCGCGACCTCGCCGCAGCGCTCGCGCTGCCGCCTGGTGGCCGCCCGCCCCGGCCTCGGGACCCTCAACCACACGCTGCTCACCGTGGAGGCCGCGCGCTCGGTCGGCCTGCGCGTTGCGTCCGGCCTCGTCCTGACGCCGTGGCCCACCGAGCCGAGCCTTCTCGAGCGCTCGAACCGAGAGACCCTCGAGCGCTCGGGCGAACCGTGCTGGTGCTTCCCGCCACGTCCCAGCCGCCGAGCTCGGTCTGGCGGCGGAGGGCCTTCCGCTGGAGCGCTGGATCTAGACGCGCCAGCTTCCTCGGGCCGGCCAGGCGCCCGACCTGGCCTACACCCGAGGCCGGCTCGGCGGGCCCCGAGCTTTCGCTCGCGCTCGGCCTCGCGGAGCTCGATGCGCCGGATCTTGCCGGTGAGGGTCTTCGGCAGGTCGTCGACGAACTCGATCTCGCGCGGGTAGGCGTAGGCCGAGTGGCGGTCGCGCACGAAGCGCTTGATCTCCTCCGCCACCCCTCGCTCTGCTCGTGGCCCTCGGCGAGCACCACGAACGCCTTGACCACGTCGCCGCGGCGCTCGTCGGGCGAGGCCGACCGCGGCGGCCTCCTTGACCGCCGGATGCTCCACGCACGCCGACTCGACCTCGAACGGGCCGATGCGGTAGCCGGCGGAGATGATCACGTCGTCGGCACGGCCGGCGTACCAGATGTAGCCGTCCTCGTCCTGCTCGGCGGCGTCCTTGGTGTGGAACCAGTCGCCGCCGAAGTCCTCCTCGGTGTCCTCCGGACGGTTCCAGTAGCCGAGCGGGTAGTGCGGGTTCGACCGCGCGCGCAGGCAGATCTCGCCGCGCTCGCCACGGCCACCGGCTTCTCGTCCTCGTCGAGCAGCGCGACGTCCCACCCCGGCATGGGCAGGCCCATCGAGCCCTCCCGCACCTCGACGCTCGGGAAGTTCCCGCACAGGGGGTAGGACTCGGTCAGCCCGTAGTAGTCGAGCACGGTCAGCCCGTACTCGCCGCGGAACCAGCGGATGACCTCGGGGTTGAGGGGCTCGCCAGCCGAGCAGATCGCGCGCAGCCGCTCCAGCGGGTACTTCTCGGCGGCGTCGCTCAGGCCGGTCATGGACCGCAGCGCGGTGGGGGTGGTGAAGACGTTCTGCACCCCGTGCTTGGAGAGGAAGGCGAGCTGCTCCTCGGGGTCGAAGCCCCCCTTGCGGGCGTAGACGAGCTGGACGGGCGCCGTAGCGCCAGGGGCCGAGCAGCGGCGCGATGCCGGCCGCCCACGCCCACTCCCCCATGCCGTGGAAGAGCTCTTCGTCGTGCACGTCGTGGCAGAACTCGAACTCCTCGTGCGCGAGCAGGTAGCGGTGGGCGTGCAGGATGCCCTTGGCCGTGCCGGTGGTGCCGGAGGAGTAGTAGAGCTGGGCCGGGTCCTCCGCTGAGGTGTCCGGCCCCTCGTAGGGTCGCTCGCGCGCTCGAGCACCGCCTCCAGGTCGATGTCGCCGGCCTCGCCGTCCTCGTCGTCGACCAACACGAACAGCGCTCGACCATGCCCGCCGGGATGCGGTGGCGGTTGGCGGTGTCGGTCACGAGCACCTTGGCCCCGGAGTCGCGCAGGCGGTGGGCGATCCCCTCGTCGCCGTAGAGCACGGACATCGACAGCAGGATGGCCCCGACCGGTAGGCCCCGAGGAACACCGCGGCCGTCTCGGGCAGCGAGGGCAGCAGCGTCGCCACGCGGTCACCGCGCTCGACGCCGTGGGCCTCGAGCACGTTGGCGAACCGGCCGAGGGGTCCTGGAGCTCGCCCCCTCGACCTTGCGCTCGCGCCCGCGAGTCGTCCCAGATCATCGCGAGCTTGTCGCGCGGGTGCTGTCGCACACGTCGGCCGCGATGTTGTAGCGCTCGGGGACCTCCCAGGATGGTTGTCCCGCATCTCCTCGTAGGCGCCGAACGAGTACTTGCGATAGCCCATCCGGTCTCCTCTCCTCAGTACGAACGTACCCGTCCGCGCGCCGAGCATCAACGCCGCCTCTGCCATCTTCCAGCGCGTGCGCCTCGTGCCGCTCGCGCTGCTGCTGTGCCCCCTCGCGCTGGCGGGTTGCCTGGGCGGCGGCGGGGAGGAACGCGAGACAAGGCCGCGCGCGCCCGAGCCGCGGGCGGACGCCACCGTGTCGGTCCGGCTGGACGAGCCCGTCACGACGCGCGGGTCGATGAACGGCTTCCTGCACTCCCTGGGCCCCACGGCGCCGGCGGACGCTCGCATCGCGCCGCTGCAGCCGCGGCTGTGGCGCAGCGACTTGCGGCGCGCCCCGCTGGATCGCGCCGAGCGGCTCGGCGCCCTGTACCACGTGGTGATCAGCGACTTCTGGGGGGCTATCCGAAGGACAACTGGTACGGCCGCCGGCCGCCGTGGGAAGACCTGAAGGGATGGCGGGCGATGGTCCGTGACCTGGCGCGCAAGTACCGCGGCCGGAACGTGGTCTGGGACATCTGGAACGAGCCGAACGGGCCCAACTTCTGGGCCGGCGGGCAGCAGCGCTTCTTCCGTGTCTACTCGGAGGCCAACCGGGTGCTGCGGGAAGAGCTCGGGCCCGACGTCGAGATCGCGGGGCCGAGCATCGACAAGTACTCGCCCGAGTACCTGCTGCGCTTCCTGGACTACTGCCGCGCAAGCGCTGCAGGGTCTCGATCCTCGTATGGCACGAGCTGCTCGAGCCCTATCAGCCCATGCGTTCGATCGTCGAGCACCTGGTCGAGGCGCGCGCCGGCTTCGTCCAGAACCCGCGCTTTCGGTCGCTGGGGCTGCGCGAGATCCACATCAACGAGTACATGGGGCTGTCGGACCGCTACTTCCCGGCCGAGACCGTCTCGTACCTGGAGGCTCTCGAGCGGGGCAGCGCAGACCGGGCGGCGCGCAGCTGCTGGACCGAGCCCGAGTGCCTGCCGGCCCGAGCTCACCGGGACGCTGGCACCCGACGGGACGCCTCGATCCGCCTGGTGGGTGCACCGCTGGTACGCGGAGGGCGCCGCCGCGCGCGTGGCCAGCACTTCGAGCACCGACACGGTGGTAGCGCTGGCGTCGGCCGCCGGGGCTCGGCTCAGGTCCTGCTCGGCCATGTTCCGCTCAGGGCGGGCGGCCCCGCCGCCCCCCGGCCCGGGAGCACCGGCGCGGGCACGAGCGCGCAGAGCGGGACCAGGGCCGCGAGCCCCGCGGAGGCGGCCACGGACGGGGGCTCCGACGATGCCGCCCCCTCCCGCGTCCGCCTGGAGCTCACCGGTTTGCCACAGAGCCTCAGGGCCGCCGGCCGCCTGCGCGTGGTGGCCCGACGGGTCCCATCCGTGGGCGCCAGGCCGGTGCCCCGCCCCCGGACGCACCTCGACGAGGTGGGGCCGAGGCGCGCGGCGGGGGCCTCGGGGTGACGCTGCCGCCCACTTGGGGCCCACGAGGCGCTTCTGGTCACGGTGACCGCGCGCGGCTAGGCCGCGGCCTCAGTCCTCCGCCGCGTAGTCCACGATCGACTGATCGATGAGCCACTCCACCGGCGCGCGGTCGTCGGTGTAGACGCCGCCGCCGGACAGCGGGCGCGCGAGAGCCGCAGGGCGGCGCTGACGCGGTCGGCCGCAGCCCGTCGGCAGCGTGGGGGCGGTCCGCCGCAGGCGGCCGGCCGACCGGCCGCCGCGGGCCACGATCAGCGTGTTGGTGGGCGCGATCGGGTCGCGCAGCACCGAGGGAACGCGCTCCGCATGGTGGCGGTAAGCACCTGCTCGAGCTCGTCGGAGCCCACGGGATGGCCGGCGTTCACGATCAGGACGCCGCCCGGGGTCAGGCGGTCGCGCGCAGAGCGCGAAGAACTCGCGCGTGGCCAGGTAGAACGGGATGTAGGGCTGGCGGTAGGCGTCGACCGAGATCACGTCGTAGTGCGCGTCGGTGCGGCGAAGGAACGGCCGCGCGTCCTCGTGGAACAGCCGCAGCCGCGGGTTGTCCATCTCGAAGAAGCGCCGGCCGATGTCCGAGAGCTCGCGAGTCGATCTCCACGCCGTCCACCCGTGTGGAGGGGAAGAAGCCCTCGTAGGCGCGCGAGGTGGTGCCCGCCGCGTTGCCCAGGATCGCCACGCGCTGCGGCGGCTTCGCCAGCGCTGTGAACGGCAGCACCAGGTGGCCGTCCCAGACGTCCTCGGTGAGCGACCGTGTCGGGTCGTAGATCGAGTGCTGGGCCTGCCCCTCGTTGAGCTCCAGTGCCCGCGAGCCGTCGTCGCGCTCGATCACGCGCGCGTACTGGTACTCCGTGTCGGTCTCGTAGATCACGCGGCCCTCGTCGGTCTGCGCCTTGAGCGTGCCCACGGGGAGCGCCGCGAGGAGCGCGATCGCCGCCGGCGCCAGCGCCAGCGCCCAGCGGCCGCAGGCCCGACACCGCCACCACCGCGATCGCGAAGGCGAAGATGAGGAAAGTCCGCCGCGTGCCCACCGCGGGGATGACAGCAGGGCCGAGGGCAGCGTGCCGGCGAGGCTGCCGGCTGTGGACAGGGCATAGAGGCGACCGGCCACCTCGCCGGCCTCCTCCACCGTCTGCACCGCCAGCCTGATGGCCCACGGCGAGACCATGCCCAGCAGCAGCACGGGCACGGCCACGAGGCCGAGCACGCCGATCAGCGAGCCCACGAACGCCCCGGCCGAGATCGAGTCCAGCGCGTCGACCGCCACATCGAGCAGCGGGTCGGCGGCGAAGGGCACCACCGCCAGCAGCGACGCGGCCGCCAGCGTGAGCAGGCAGAGCGCGCGCATGTTCGGATGGCGGTCCGCCAGCCGGCCTCCCAGCCAGTAGCCGACCGAGAGCGCCACCAGCACCACGCCGATCGTGTTCGCCCACACGATGGTCGAGGCACCGAAGTAGGGCGAGAGCAGGCGCACGGCCGCGATCTCGGCGCCCAGCGAGCCCGTCCCGACCACGAAAACGAGCAGCGGCAGGGGCGGCATTCCGACTGGCACGATAGCTAGGGTCGCTGCCGGTGCCTCGGTCTCATGCTCAGCTGGTCGCCGCCGACCGCGACCACGTCTGGCACCCATTCACCCAGCAGCGCGGCTGGACGCAGGAGGAGCCGTTGATCGTGGAGCGCGCCGAGGGGTGCCGAGCTCGATCGACACCGCCGGCCGGCGCTACCTCGACGGCGTCTCGTCGCTGTGGTGCAACGTCCACGGCCATCGCCACCCGAGCATCGACGCCGCGGTCCGCGAGCAGCTGGACCGCGTCGCCCACTCCACCATGCTCGGCCTCACCCACCCGGGCGCGATCGCCTGGCCGAGCGCCTGGTCGGGCATCGCCCCCGCCGGCCTGACGCGCTTCTTCTTCTCCGACAGCGGGTCCACCGCCACCGAGATCGCGCTGAAGATGGCGTTCCAGCTCTGGCAGCAGCGCGGCGGCGAGCACGCCCAGCGCACGCGCTTCGTCTCGCTGCGCGACGCCTACCACGGCGACACCATCGGCTCGGTGTCCGTCGGCGGCATCGACCTCTTCCACGCCGCCTACCGGCCGCTGCTGTTCGACAAGCTCACGGCCGAGCCCGGCGACGCGGCGAACATGGAGCGGCTGCTCGAGGCGCATCCGGGCGCAGGTGGCCGCGGTCATCCTCGAGCCGCTGGTCCAGGGTGCCGCGGGCATGCTCGTGCACCCGCCGGGCTACCTGCGCGCCGTGCGGGAGCTGTGCGACCGCCACGGCGCCCTGCTCATCTGCGACGAGGTGGCCACCGGCTTCGGCCGCACCGGGCGCATGTTCGCCTGCGAGCACGAGGAGGTCGCACCGGACCTGCTGTGCCTGGCCAAGGGCATCACCGGCGGCTACCTGCCGCTGGCCGCCACGCTCGCCACCGAGGAGGTCTACAAGGGCTTCCTCGGCGAGCTACGAGGAGTTCCGCACCTTCTTCCACGGGCACACCTACACCGGCAACCCCCTGGCCTGCGCCGCGGCGCTCGCCACGCTTGGACGTGTTCGAGGAGGAGCGCACGCTGGAGCGGCTCCGCCCGAAGATCGAGCTGCTGGGCGACCTACTGGCGGGCGTAGAGTCCATGCCGGAGGTGCGCGAGGTTCGCCGGTGCGGCTTCATGACCGGGATCGAGCTGCAGCCGGCATCGGCGGGGGATCGCATGGGTCACAGGGTCACCATCGAGGCCCGCCGCCGTGGCGCGATCGTCCGGCCGCTCGGCGACACCGTGGTGCTCATGCCCCCGCTGGCCATCGCTCCCGGCGAGCTGCGCCGCCTGGTGGCCATTACGGCGGCGGCCATCGAAGCGGTGGCCGGCGCACGCGTGCTCCCGCGGGCCGCCTGACCCTCAGGTAGCGGGGCCGCCGCGCCGATACCAGCGGCATGGCGCCCCTGCTGGGTCACGGGACCGCGCGTGCGATCAGCCGCGATCGCGACTCGGGCACCTCGCCTGCGCTGATCGCACGCATCGTCGCGGGCATGTACCTGGCGTCCGGGCTGCTGAGCCTGGCCGTGTACGTGCTGCCGGTCCCGTCCGAGACTCTACAAGCCCGGGTTCACCGCCATCGGGTGCGCGGCGTTCGCCTGCGCCGGCGTGGCCAGGTTCGCCGATGTGGAGCGCCGGCCGTGGGTCCTGACGGTCATGGGCGCGGCCGGGGTGCCGCTGGTCACGGCCGCCCTATGGGCCAGCGCCGAGGCCAACGGCGGCCCGGCGGCCGACATCGAAGTGCTCTACCTGTGGCCCGCGCTGTTCGCCGCCCACTTCCTCGGGCGACGCGGGCAGGTGGCGATGGTGGCCTGGATCGGCGCGTGCTACCTGATGCTGCTGATCACCGTGGCCCCGGACCACATGATCCTGACCCGCTGGGTCCAGCTCATGACCACGCTCGCCGGCGTGGTGCTCGTGGTGGCGCTCCTGCAGGCACGCATGAGGCAGCTGGTGGAGCGCCTGTCCGACGCTGCCCGCACGGACCCGCTGACGGGCCTTCAGAACCGGCGCGGCTTCGAGGAGGAGATCGAGCGCGAGGTGCTGCGGGCGCGTCGCACCGAAGGCAGGATCGCCGTCGTGATGGGCGACCTCGACGAGTTCAAGCGGCTCAACGACCGCTACGGCCACCTGGCCGGCGACGCCGCCCTGGAGGGCGTGGGGAGCACGCTGGCGGCGGGCAAGCGCGACATCGACACGGTGGCCAGGACCGGGGGCGAGGAGTTCGCGTTGCTGCTGCCCGACACCGACAGGCGCGGCGCCTACGCGCTCGCCGAGCGCCTGCGGATGGACATCGACCGCCGGTTCGCTCAAGCGCCGCGGCTCACGATCTCGTTCGGGGTGGCCTGCTTTCCCGACCACGCGCGCTCGGCGCAGAGCCTCCTGAAGACCGCGGACCGGGCGCTGTACGCCGCCAAGCGCCTTGGCCGCGATCGCACCGTCATCTTCAGCGACCAGCTCGGCGAGGTGCTGGGCTCACCGGGAGCGCTCGAGTCCGAGGCCAGGGAGGCCCAGCTCACCACCCTGGTGTCGCTCGCCGAGGCGCTCGACCTTCGCGACACGGGCACCTCCGACCACTCCGAGACGGTGGCGCGGCTGAGCGCCATGACCGCTCAGGAGCTGGGGCTCCCGCCCTCACGCGTCGAGCGGGTGGGGATCGCAGGCAGGCTCCACGACATCGGCAAGGTGGCCGTGCCCGACTCGATCCTCCGCAAGGCGGGGCCGCTCGAGGAGCACGAGTGGGTGGAGATGCGCCGGCACCCCGAGATCGGCGCCCAGATCCTGGGCAATCCGGTGTTCGATGACCTGCGGTCGTGGGTCCTGGCCCATCACGAGCGCCCCGACGGCAGCGGCTATCCGTTCGGGCTGGTGGCCGGCGAGATCCCGCTGGAGGCCCGCATCCTCGCGGTAGCCGACGCCTACGAGGCCATGACCGCCGAGCGCGTCTACCGGCCACCCATCACGCGCGAAGCCGCGCTCGAAGAGCTGCGGCTGATGCGCGGGGTCGCAGTTCGACCCGCGCGTGGTGGAAGCATTCATGGCCGGCCTGGACCGGGCCGTGGCCAACATCGGCCGCCCGGCGTAGCCGAAGGCAGCTCTAGCCCTCGTACTCCTCGAAGTCCTTCTTGCGCGCGCCGCACACGGGGCAGAACCAGTCGTCCGGGATGGCCTCGAACGCGGTGCCCGGCGGGATGCCGCCATCGGGGTCGCCCTGCTCCGGGTCGTAGATGAACCCGCAGGAGGTGCAGATCCACTGCTTTACCGCCGTGGCCTCGCTCATCGGTCGCGAAATCTAGCGACCGCTCATCCAATACGCTCAGCCGATGCGCGTGGACGAGCCGCCGCCGGGAGAGGAGCTGAATACCGGCGAGGCCACCGACGCACGCGAGGCGGCGTCGCTGATCCTGCTGCGCGACTCGGAGGACGGCCCGGAGGTGCTGCTGGTGCAGCGCAACCCCGAGCAGCGATTCATGGGCGGCGCCTGGGTGTTCCCGGGCGGCTCGACCCATGCGGACGACGGGGACGAGCTGCACACCGCCCGCCGCGAGCTGGAGGAGGAGGCCGGCATCGCGCTCGCCGGCGACGCGGAGCTCGTGCGCTACTCGCGGTGGATCACCCCCGCGCAGGTGAAGGTCCGCTTCGACACGCACTTCTTCGTGGCCCGCGCGCCGGAGGGCGCACAGCCACGGGTGGACGGCAGCGAGTGCGTCGGCGCCCGCTGGATCACGCCGCAGGCGGCGCTCGACGCTGGTGCGCGGGATGAGCTGATGCTGGTCTTCCCGACCATCAAGCACCTCGAGCAGCTCGCCGAGCACAGCTCGGTGGACGACGCCCTGGATACCGCCCGGGCTCGTCGCGTCCAGCCCGTGGAGCCGCGGGTGCTCGTTGAGGGAGGGGTCGCGCAGGTGCTCCTTCCGGGCGAGGACGGCTACGACGCCTGACCACTCGCTTTACCCGGACGTTCCGATCGGATAGAACCGCGGCATGGCGACCCAGGGGCTGAACGTGGCGGTCACGGGTCCAACCGGCGACCTGGGGATCGCGGTGGTCGATGCCCTGGAGCGGGCCCGGTCGGTGAAGGGCGTGGTGGGGATGGCACGGCGACCGTTCGACCCGGCCGATCTGGGGTGGAAGAAAACGGAATACCGCGAGGGGGACGTGCAGGACGCCCGCAGCGTGCGCGAGTTGGTCAAGGGCGCCGACGCAGTGATTCACCTGGCGTTCGCCATCCTCTCGGCGGGGGAGGCCACGCGCGAGCTCAACGTGGAGGGATCGCGGCGAGTGTTCGAGGAGTCCGCGAAGGCCGGCGCCGACCGCATCCTCTACGCCTCCAGCGTCGCCGCCTACGGCTTCCACGACGACAACCCGGACTGGCTGACCGAGGACGTGCCGGCACGTGGCACTCCGGAGCACTTCTACTCACAGCAGAAGGCCGAGGTGGAGGGCGTGCTGGGCCAGGTGCTGCTGCGCCACGCCGGGACGGTGGCCTACGCGTTCCGCCCCTGCATCGTGGCCGGGCCGAGGGCGCAGATGGTGCTGGACGAGCTGCCCTACGTGAAGCTGTCGGACTCGATGCCGGACTCCGTGCGATCGCTGCTGTCGCTCATGCCGGTGCTCAAGCCCGTGATCCCGGATCCCGGCACGCGCTTCCAGTTCGTCCACGAGGACGACGTGGCCTCGGCCTTCCTCGCGGGCGTGCGTGGCAAGGGCGAGCCCGGCCCGTACAACCTGGCCGGGCGCGGCACCCTCACCGTCGCCGACCTGGCCGACGCGATGGGCTGGTACTCGGTGCCCGTGCCCGACCTGGCGGTGGACGCGACCGCGGAGGTGGTCTCGCGGCTGCCGGTGCCGGCGGCCGCCTCGTGGATCCACAGCGTGCGCAAGCCGGTGCTCATGAAGACCGACCGTGCGCGCCGGCTGCTGGGGTGGAAGCCCCAGCACACGGGCAAGGCCACGCTCAAGCAGATGGTCGAGGCGCGGCGAGAGCGCGAGCCGACGGCGCGCTAGGCCTCACAACGCCGCCTTGAACAGCCGCGCGTAGTCGTCCTCCGTGGGCTCGCGCGGGTTGAGCAGGGTCAGGCCGTCGCCCATCGCGCCCTCCACCAGCGCCGGGACGCCATCCTCGGGCACGCCCACCTGCGACAGCCGGGTGGGCAGGCCCATTCGCTCGACCATGCCCTCGATGCGTCCGGCCACGGCGTCCCCCACGTCGGCGTCCGAGCCACCGCTCTCCACGCCGAGGACCTCCGCCAGGTCGCGGTAGCGGCCGGCGATGTCGCTGCCTCCCGCCGCGTTGAAGCGGATCACGTGCGGCAGGTTGATCGCGTTGGCCACCCCGTGCGGAACGCCGAAGTGCGCGCCGCAGGAGTGCGACATGGAGTGCGTGGAGCCCAGTGAGATCGTGATGGCCAGCGACGCCGCCACCAGCATGTTGCCCCGGGCGTCGTCGTCGGAGGTATCGCTCACGGCGCGCTCGAGGTTCTCGCGGATCATCTTCAGAGCCACCAGGGAGCGACCGTCCTGGTGTGGGCTCCAGTCCAGCGACACGTAGCCCTCGATCGCGTGCGTCATCGCGTCCATGCCGGTGGACGCGGCCAGGGCGCTCGGCAAGGTGCGCGTAGTGTCGGGGTCGAGGATCGCGAGCCTGGGGAACAGCGGGAAGTCGGCGATCTCGAGCTTCACCTTGTTCTCGTGGTCCTTGACGATGGCCCCCATCGAGACCTCCGAGCCCGTCCCGGCGGTGGTGGGAATGCACACCAGAGGGGCGATCGGCAGCGGCGCGCCCATGCCGTCGTCCTCGCGCGGCATCAGGAAGAAGCCCTCCTGCTCGCGCGCCGTGCCGCCGTGGGTGAACAGGGAGTCCGCGATCTTGGCGGTGTCCATCACCGAGCCGCCGCCAACGGCCAGGAACGAGTCGGCGCCCGCCGCCCTGGCCTCCTCGGCGCAGCGCTCGCAGACGTCGGTCGAAGAGTCCTGAGGGACGTCGTCGAACACGCCCGCGACCGCAACGCCGCCGTCCTCGACCCCGGCGGTGACCGTGTCGATCAGGCCTGTGGCGCGGATAGCCGGGTCGGTGACGATGAACACCCGGTGGGCGCCCTCCTTGGACAGCTCGAACCCCGTGCTGCCCAGCAGGTCGCGACCGGCGATCACCCGCGTGGATTGGGCGGCCTGGTAGAAGTCCTTGAAGCCCGACATCTGCCGGGCGCCGAGCTCCGATCCGGCCTCCATCGCCAGCCTAGGCCTCCACGAGGTCGGACCTGCCGTCCTGCTCGAGCCTCGCGCGGTAGCGCGGGAACACGGGCTTGACGAGCGGCACGAGCTTGAGGATCTTCGCAACCGGCCCCTTGGCCTTCATCTGGCCGCGCGCCAGGGCGACCGTCACGTTCACCTTGCCGAGCCAGAACCTGTGGGCGGTGTCGGCCTCCATCGTCATCACGACCTCCGGCTCCAGCGTGGTGTCGCCGAGGTCCACCTGGCCGTCTTCCCCGTCGATCATCTTCACCGTGATCTGAGAGTCCGGGTTGGAGTAGCGGTACTGCACGATCGTGTTCGCCTTGCGGAACTTTGGCCCGAGCTCGTCGTCGTCGGCCAGGTCCGTGAACAGCCCTCCGATGTACTGGTACACCTCGTCCGCATCCTTGAAGTAGGGCAAGTCGGCAGTCTCCTCGTCTGAGTAGTGCGCGCCCTCAGGGGGCGGGCGTCATTTTCCCGGAGCCGGCGGCCTCGCGCAGCGCCGCGACCTCTTCGATCACGTAGCCGGCCAGGTCCTCCAGGTCGGGCACCTCTTCGTAGTCGCCCATGAGCGACAGGGCAACCGTGCCGTTGTAGCTCATGCAGGCCACCGCGAGCCGCTGGTCGGGTGCCAGGAAGGCGACCGGGATGAGCTCCAGCAGCTCCCGGCCCTCCACGTACAGGGGAAACTGGGGCCCCGGCACGTTGGTGGTCAGCAGGTTGTAGGCGCGCGTCGAGAAGTGCAGCCGGGAGGCGCGCGCGAAGATCGTGGGCGGCGCGAACTCCTCGATGCTCACGATCACCTCCGCGCCGAGGGCCTGCTTGGACTCCTTCAGGCCCCGCATCGACTCGGAGACGATCCGAAGCCGCTCGACGGGGTCGTCCGCGTAGGTGGGCAGCCGGCCGACCATCACCGTGATCTGGTTGCCAAGTGCCGCGTTGTCACCCTCGGCGCGCACCGAGACCGGCACGGCGGAGCGGATCTCCAGGCCCTCGGTGCGCACGCCGCGCGCCCTGAGCCAGCGCTGCAGGGCGCCCGCGATGGTGGCCAGGAACACGTCGTTGACCGTGCCGCCGAGGGCGTTCTTGACCTCCTTCATCTCGGCCAGCGGGATCCGCGCCCAGGTGACCCTGCGATGCGGGCCGATCGGCCCGTTCAGCGGCGTCTTGGGGGCGCTGTTCACCGTGCCCCAGAGCACCTCGCCCACCCCGGCGGCCGCCTCGCGCGCGCCGGCCACCGTCCTGCCCGGGCGCGCCGCGGCGCCGAGCGCCCGGCGGGCCAGCCCGAACGGGGTGGCGGCCAGCTCGCCGACGCCCTTGGCCACAAGGTCGGCCTCGCTGGGCTCAGGCGCGGGGTTCCAGGCGCGGTCGGGCGGGGCGACGTCCGTGCCCTCCTTCGCCATGTCGAAGAGCACGGTGGTCAGGTCGGCCCCCGACACTCCGTCCACCAGCGCGTGGTGGGTCTTGTTGACCATCACGAACTTGTCGCTCTCGAACCCCTCCACGATCCACAGCTCCCACAGCGGCTTGGAGCGGTCGAGGCGCTGGGAGAAGATGCGGCCCACGAGCAGGCGCAGCTGCTCCACGCTCCCCGGGGCGGGCAGCGCCGTGTGGCGAACGTGGTAGCCCAGGTTGAAGCTGGGGTCGTCCACCCACAATGGCCGGCCCATCTCGAAGCGCGGGAACGAGAGCTTCTGCCGGTAGCGCGGCACCAGGTGCAGCCGGGCCTCGAGGTTGGCCTCGAAGTCCTCGCGCCGGGGGGCAGGGCCCTCGAAGACCATGACCCCGCCAATGTGCATGTGAGACCCGTCGCGCTCTTGGGCCAGGAACGACGCGTCGATCGAGCTCAGCCGGTCCATGTGCTCCTCCCCTCGCTGCGCCGCCGTCGGGACGGCCCCCTGGACACTACTTCGGCTGGGGAAACTGCGTTCCTACGAAGCGATCCCACATCCGATCGCTGAACAGCGCGCGCTGGCCCATGATCAACCGCGCGGAGGGGGTGACCGGGTAGCGCGTCCGGGGTCGCCTGGCGGTGATCGCCTTCTCGATGGCCTTGGCCACGGTCTCCGGCCCGCCGCCGAGCCTGGCCGTGGGGCCCTCGTACGCGCCCGCCGTGGAGGCCGCGACCGCCTGGTTGAAGTCGGCGTAGGGGCCGTCGGCCGCCGTGCCCCTGTTCAGAGAGCCCACCGCCGCGGAGGCGAACTCCGTCTTGATCAGCCCCGGCTCGATGAGGACCACCTGCACGCCGAAGCCGGCGACCTCGAACCGCAGGGCGTCGCTCAGCGCCTCGACCGCGTACTTGGTGGCGTGGTAGACGCCGCCTCCCGGAAAGGTGAGCTTGCCGCCCATGGACCCCACGTTCACGATGCGACCCGACCCGCGCGCCCGCATGCCCGGAAGCACCAGCTGGCACATCCGGACCAGACCGAACACGTTGGTCTCGAACTGGGACCGCACCTCGCCCAGGTCCACCGACTCGACGGCTCCCGACTGGCTGTAGCCCGCGTTGTTCACCAGGGCGCCCACGAGATCCCTCGGCGTCCTCCACGGCCTTCACCGCCCCGGCCATCGACTGCTCGTCTGTCACGTCCAGCGCCAGCGTGCGACAGCCCTTGGCCTCCAGGTCCTGAATCGACTCGGGCCTGCGAGCCGTGGCGTACACCGTGTGGCCGCGCCCGGCAAGGTGCTCGGCGGTCGCGCGCCCGATACCCGTCGAGCAGCCCGTGATCAGCACTGGGTCGGGTGGGTTCGCCATCGTCTCCTGCCCTCAGGGGGTCAGCACGACCTTGCCGACGTTGCGGCGCTCGCCGATGAAGCGGTGTGCCTCGGCCGCGCGGTCGAAGTGGAAGCTCTCGGCCACGATCGGCTTCGCGGTCCCGTCGGCCATCATCCGCTCGAGCTCTCCGATGTAGTCGCCGAGCGAGCCCTTCTCGTCCCACAGCGTGAGCGTGTTCAGCCCGATCACCGACTTGGACGCCGACATCTGCTTGATCAGGTTGAAGCGCGGCATCCGCAGCGCCGCCTTGGCGGCGGCGGCCAGGTTGCGCTTTTCGCCGGACATGACCGCGGAAGCGCCGAAGCACACCAGCCGGCCGCCGGCGCCCATCATGTCGTAGCTGCGCCTGAAGCTCGGGCCGCCGATCGCATCCATGACCAGGTCCATCGGCGGCAGCCCCTTCTCCCAGCCGGGCTTGGTGTAGTCGAGAGCGTGCTCGACCCCGAAGCCGCGGATCGCATCGTGCTTGCCGGGCGAGGCCGTGCCGTAGACCTCGGCGCCGCGGGCCTTGGCGATCTGGGTGGCGGCTATGCCCACGCCGCCCGCGGCGGCATGCACCAACACCCGCTCGCCCGGCTCCAGCGAGCCGAACCGGATGAGCCCCAGGTATGCGGTCACGTAGTTCACGGGGACGGCCGCGCCCTGCTCGAACGAGAGCTCGTCGGGCAGGGCGGCCACGTCGTCGGCCTTGGCCGCCACCCGTTCGGAGTAGCCGCCGAAGCGCGTGCCGGCCATCACGCGGTCGCCCACGGACAGCCCCTCGACCCCGTCGCCGAGGCGGCTCACGATCCCGGCCACCTCGTAGCCCACGACCGTCGGCGGCTTGGGCGCGTCGGGGTACAGGCCGACCCGCGCCATCAGGTCGGCGAAGTTGATCCCGGCGGCGTGGACGTCGATCACGAGCTCGCCCGGGCCGGCCTCCGGCTCGGGGCGCTCCTGGACCTCCAGCACCTCGGGCGGCCCGTGCTTGGTGAGCACCACTGATCTCACGGGTGCCGAACCTACTACGCTCCGCGCCGTGTACCGAGAAGAAGACGCGGCGCCCGGGCCGACCGCCGCCGATGTTCAGCCGGTTGCCAACGAGACCCGCGACCGGATCATCACCGGGACGGTGACTGCGCTCCCCTTCCTGGGCCTCGTCGTGGTGGGGTGGCAGCTGTGGGAGAGCGCGCTGCGCTGGCACGACCTGGTGGTGTTCTTGATCGTCTACGCGATCACCGGCCTTGGGATCACGGTGGGCTTTCACCGCCTCCTGACCCACCGAAGCTTCAAGACCAAGCCCTGGCTGCGGGGCACGCTCGCCGCCATGGGCTCGGCCGCGATCGAGGGTCCGGTGATCTCCTGGGTCGCCGACCACCGCAAGCACCACGCCTTCGCCGATCAGCACGGCGACCCCCACAGCCCGCACGTTGACCACGGGGTCGGGTGGCGGGGAGCTCTGCGGGGCCTGGCCCACGCCCACGTCGGCTGGCTGTTCATACACACCCAGCGCGGCGCGAAGGACCGCTACGCGCCCGACCTGCTGGCGGACCCGGTGGTGCGATTCGTGGACCGCACATTCGTGCTGTGGGTCACCCTGGGCCTGCTGCTGCCGTTTGGCCTCGGATGGGCCATCGGCGGAAGCCTCGTCGCCGGCCTCACGGGGATGCTCTGGGGAGGGCTCGTGCGAATGCTCGTGCTCCACCACGCGACCTACAGCATCAACTCCCTGTGCCACTTCTTCGGCCGCCGCCGGTTCGACACCGACGACGAGTCGCGCAACCTGCTGTGGCTGGCGCCGCTCACCTTCGGCGAGTCGTGGCACAACAACCACCACGCCTTCCCCACCTCGGCCCGGCACGGCCTGCGGCCGTGGGAGATCGACATCTCGGCCATGGTCATCCGCGGGCTCGAGGCCGTGGGCCTGGCGTGGGACGTGAACCGCGTGCCGCCCGAGCGCCAGCTGGCCAAGGCGGGCGCCGGCGCCTAGCGCAGCGCCGGGGCGGGCTCGCGCGCGCCCGACCGCATGAGCAGCAGGCCCGTCGCGGCCGCGACGAACTGCATCGCCGCCGCCACCGCCAGGGCACCCGCCGAGCCGGCCGCCAGCACCAGGGGCCCCGACGCCGCCGAGCCAAGCGCGAAGGCACCCACCTTCAGGCCGGCGCCGGTGGTGAACACCTGGCCCATCAGCTCCGCGGGCACGTAGCGCTGGCGAGCGGCGAAGGTGGCGGTCAGGGCCGGGCCGTCGGCCAGGCCGGCCAGCGCCACCACGGCGAGCATCGGCAGGAGCGCCGCCTGCAGCGGCCAGGACAGCATGAGCGCGCCGAACGTGGCGAGGGCGCCGACCACGATCGCCTCGGGTCGCCACCTGTGCTGCAGGCGCACGAGCAGCAGCGCGCCGAGCATCGAGCCCATCGCAAAGGCCGCCCACAGGTAGCCGGCCGCGCTGCGCTCCGCGCCCAGGTGCTCCACGGCGAAGATCGGGAACCCCACCGTGAGCAGCCCCAGGCCCGCCAGGCCCAGCATCCCGGCGGCGGTGACCCCGCGCAGTTGCGGCACGCTCACCAGCAGCGTCAGGCCCGAGCGCGCCACGGCCCAGACCGAGCGCCCCGCCTCGCCCGCGGCAACCGGGCGGTCCAGGCCCGGGATCGCGAGGATCAGGCACAGCGCCGCCAGCGTCAACGCGATCTCCGTGACCAGCGCCGCCTCCGGCCCGAACGCCGCGGCCAAAGTCCCCGCGAGCGCGGGCCCGACGACCAGCGCCAGGTTGAAGCTCGATGCCTCGAGCGCGTTGGCCGGCGTGAGCAGCCGGTCCGGCACGATCACCGGGATCAGGCTGCTGAAGCCGCCGAACGAGAGCGGGTAGGTCAGCCCGGCCAGGAGCGCTATCAGCGGCACGAACGGGTCCGGCACGTTGCCCGCCAGCAGCAGGATCCCGAGCACGCTGGCCGCGATGGCCAGCTGGTCCCACACCATGAGCGACCGGCGGCGCCCGGTCAGGTCCATCCACGCGCCCAGCAGCGGGCCCGTGATCAGGCTCGGCAGGGTCACGGCCGCCACGGTGGCCCCGGCCAGGGCGGGGCTGTCCGTGCGCTCGAGCACCAGCAGCACGACGCCCACGGAGAACATCTCGTCGGCCACTCGCGCCAGCGTCGCCGCGGAGACGAACACGGGGTAGCCGGGCTGCCCGCGCAGCCCTCGGATGCTCTCCCGGTCCATCCGGTCATCGTCGCAGCCTCGTTCTTGACGCCTCAGGGGCGCGGAGGCGCAAACCGGCCACCGATAGGCTCCCGGCCGTGCGGGCCGTGACCTTCCAAGCGCCGGGCGAGGTTCGCCTGGAGGAGCGCCCAGAGCCCGAGATCCACGCCGGTGACGACGCCGTCGTGCGGGTGGAGGCCACGGGCGTCTGCGGCTCGGACCTGCACATCTACCACGGCCGGGTCCAGATCGAGCCCGGGTTCACGATCGGGCACGAGTTCGTCGGCGAGGTGGTGGCCGCCGGGCCCGACGTTTCACGCGTGGGCGTGGGCGACCAGGTGCTCGGCTGCTACTGCAGCGCCTGCGGCAAGTGCTTCTACTGCCGCCGCGGCGACTTCCACAAGTGCGACCACGGACGGGTGTTCGGCCACGGGGCCACCCTCGGCTCGCTGCAGGGCGCGCAGGCCGACCAGGTGCTGGTGCCAAACGCCAACCTCACCCTGCGGCGCGTGCCCGACGGCATGTCCAGCGACACCGCCCTGTTCGCCGGCGACGTGATGGGCACGGGCTTCCACGCGGTGGAGTCCACGGCGCTCGAGGAGGGAGCCACCGCCGCGGTGCTGGGACTGGGGCCGGTGGGGCTGTGCGCCGTGCAGGCCGCCTTCGCCAGGGGCGCGGCGGGCGTGGTGGCCGTGGACTCCGTGCCGGACCGGCTGGCCCTGGCCGAGTCATTCGGCGCAACGCCGGTGCACCTGACCGAGGACGATGTCCGCGGACGCGTCAAGGAGCTCACCGAGGGCCGCGGCACCGACGTGACCGTGGACGCGGTGGGACACCCCAAGGCGTTCGACATGGCCTGCCGCCTGACGCGCAAGGCGGGCACGGTGTCGGCCATCGGCGTTTACGCGGAGCGGATGGAGGTGCACATGGGCGTCGTGTGGATCAAAGCGCTCACGATCACCACCGGCCACGCGAACGTGATCGCTCACGTGGACCCGGTCCTCGAGCTCATGCAGGCCGGCAAGCTCGACCCGGCGCCGCTGGTGACCCACCACATGTCGCTCGAGGACGCGCCCGAGGCCTATGCCCTGTATGACCGGCGCGAGGCGCTGAAGATCGTGATGGAGCCGTGACCACCGCCACCGAGTCCGACGAGCGGGTGCTCGCGGGCACGCGGGCGCACCTCGACCACTGGCGCGGCCTGCTGGCGGGCGGCGCCGAGCGCGTGGGCTGGAAGATCGGCTTCAACGTCCCCCAGGTCCAGGAGCAGCTCGGCATCGGCGGCTGCGTCGTCGGCCATCTGACCTCGGCCACCCAGGCCGAGAGCGCGAGCTCCCACGGCCTGGAGGGCACCGCTCGCCCCGCGGTTGAGGCCGAGATCGCGGTCGAGGTGGCCGCCGACGGCTCGGCCGGCCCGCTGGGCGCCGCGATCGAGGTGGTCGACGTCTCGCTCCCGTTCGAGGACGTGCAGGCGATCCTCGAGCGCAACGTCTTCCACCGCGCGTTCGTGCTCGGGCCACGCGAGTCCGCCGGTGCGCCCGCCGAGGTCGAGGCGGTCATCTCGGTCGGCGGCGAGGAGCGAGCGCGCGCGTCCACGAGCACCGACCTCGGTGGCATCGTCCGGCTGGTGGCCGACTCCCTGGCGGCCGCGGGCGAGCGCCTCGAGCCGGGCGACGTGATCCTCGCCGGCTCGATCACCGTCCCCGTGCCCGTCGAGCCCGGGGATGCCGTGGTCGTGGACCTCGGACAGCTGGGCCGCCTGACCGCAGACTTTTCCGACCGCTCCAGAACGGAGGACGAATGAGCACAGCCACGCTCCCCGAGCAACTGTCTCCAGCGGCGCGCGAGTTCGCCGCTGGCCCCCATCGGCACCTGATCGCCGGCGAGCGCAGCGACGCCGCCGACGGTCGCACCTTCACCACCTTCGACCCGTCCACCGGCGCGGCCATCGCCGAGGTGGCGCAGGGCGGGGCGGCGGACGTGGATCGCGCCGTGGGCGCTGCCCGCGGCGCGCTGGAGGGCAAGTGGGGAACCCTGGTCCCGTCGCGCCGGTCGGCGCTGATGCTGGCGCTGGCCGACCGGCTGGAGGACCACGCCGACGAACTGGCCGAGCTGGAGTCGCTGGACAACGGCAAGCCGGTCGGGTTGGCCAAGGTCGTGGACGTGCGCCTGGCGGTCGAGCACCTGCGCTACTTCGCGGGGTGGCCCACGAAGATCGCCGGCCAGACCCTGCCCGTGTCTCAGCCCGGCATGCACGTGTACACGCGCCGCGAGCCGGTGGGCGTGTGCGGCCAGATCATCCCGTGGAACTTCCCCCTGCTGATGGCCGCATGGAAGGTGGCGCCCGCCCTGGCGGCGGGGTGCACGGTGGTGCTCAAGCCGGCGGAGCAGACGCCGCTCACGGCCCTGCGCATGGGCGAGCTCGCGCTCGAGGCGGGCATCCCGGCCGGGGTGCTCAACGTGGTCACGGGCGACGGCGAGACGGGCGCCGCGGTGGTCGACCACCCCGGCGTGGACAAGATCGCGTTCACGGGCTCGACCGCCGTGGGACGCGAGATCGGCTCGAAGGCCGGGCGCGCGCTCAAGCGCGTGACGCTGGAGCTGGGCGGCAAGTCGCCCAACATCATCCTGCCCGACGCCGACCTGGACGCCGCCATCAAGGGCAGCTTCCAGGCCATCTACTACAACACCGGACAGGCCTGCAACGCCGGCTCCCGGCTATTCGTGCACGTGGACCAGTTCGACGAGGTGGTCTCGGCCCTGTCCGAAACGGCTCAGAAGGCCCGCGTGGGCCCCGGCCTGGCGGAGGGCACCCAGCTGGGGCCGCTCGTGTCCGCCGAGCAGCACGAGCGCGTCACGTCCTACATCCAGAAGGGCACCGCCGAGGGCGCGGAGCTGGTCACGGGCGGCAACGGCGGCACCGACCGCGGCGGCGGCTGGTTCGTGGAGCCCACCCTGTTCACGACCACGAGCGACGACCTCACGATCGCGCGCGAGGAGATCTTCGGCCCGGTGCTCGTGGCTCTTCCCTACGAGGACCTGGAGGACGTGGCGCGGCGCGCGAACGACACCGAGTACGGGCTGGCGGCGGGCGTATGGACCCGGGACGTGGCCAAGGCGCACAGCCTTGCGGCCATGCTCAAGGCCGGCTCGGTGTACGTGAACGTGTGGGGCCCGTCCGACCCGGCCGCGCCGTTCGGCGGCTTCAAGGCCTCGGGCATCGGACGCGAGCACGGCACCGCAGGGCTGGACGCCTACCTCGAGGACAAGACGGTGTGGGTGTCGCTCTCCTAATGACCTGAGGTCACCAAGCCGGCTACTGAGCGGGCGACTGCGGGCCGGACGGCGACTCTGGCCCGGGCGACTGCGGCTGTGGTTGGGAGGCAGGCATCTCGGGCGCCGCCGGTGCTGCGGTGGCACCCTCGACAAGGGCGTTCGCGCCGCCCGCCTGCGCCTCCAGCGACCGGTTCAGGTTGCGCTGGAAGAGGTACAGGCCGACCGGGCCGACCAGGATCAGCAGCAACCAGAGCAGCGGCGGCTCCATTCCCTCCTGAGCGCCGGTGATGCCCTCCGTGGCCGTGAGCCGGGTGCACGCCTTGTAGAGCGAGAAGTACGGCGGGATGATCAGGATGAAGCCCGGGATCATCGCCGCGAGCGAGGTGCCGGGGCTGGTTCCGCACTCCTCCGTGCCCCGAGCCTGGCCGATCTCGGCCATCTCCTTGTTCACCTTGTAGTACCAGACCAAGTAATAGATCCCGAGCGTGATGATCGACAGCCCGATGACCCCGAGGGGGTTGCGGATCTTGCCCTGATGGCTGCTGCCCTGGATGGCGACCGGCTCGGCCATGGAGAGTCCTTTCGTGAGGGGGCGCGGCGGTCGCGAGCCTAACGCCGCGGAGCGCGCGGGGCCAGCCGGTAGACCGGGCCGGCCACCGACATCACGTATACGCGGCCCTGGGCGTCCTCGCCGAAGGAGCTGGTGACCCGCACCCGCGGGCCCAGCGCGCGGTCGCCGCGTGCGCGGCCCAGCCGCAGGCTCGCGACTCGCAGGCGGGTATCGCAGAAGTCGCCGTAGACGTAGCGCCCGACCAGGCCGCGCAGGGCCCGGTCGCGGACCACGTACCCGCCGATCACGCCGCAGGCGGCGGAGCCGGCGTGGCGACGCTCGATCACGGGCGGCAGGTGTCCCGGGGCGGCGCCCGGCCGGAAGCGGCTGCGCCCCTCGAACACGCTCCAGCCGAAGTTCAGGGGGCCACGGGCCGGGCGCCCGCGCCGGCCGAGCACGTAGTCCACCTCCTCCACGGCGTTCTGGCCGAGGTCGCCCAGCGCCAGGCTCCCCCGTCGGGTGAACGAGAAGCGCCAGGGGTTGCGCAGCCCGTAGGCCCAGATCTCGCGCCTGACCCCGCTTCGGCGAGCGAACGGGTTGCTGCGCGGCACCGCGTACCCGCCGTTTGCCCGGGGATCGATGCGCAGGATCTTCCCCAGCAGCGTGCGCAGGTCCTGCCCACGCCGGGCGGGGTCGCGCTGAGGGCCGCCGTCGCCAAGGCCCACGTAGAGCATGCCGTCACCCCCGAACTGGAGCTGCCCGCCCTTGTGGTTGCGGGTCCGATGCACCTGGCGCAGCACCGGCCGGCGGCTGGACGCCACGGCGCGCTCCTCGTTGGCGGCGGAACGGCGGTACTGCTCGACCACCACCGCGCCCGAGCGGTCTGTGAAGTACACGTAGAACCGCCGGGAGCGCGCGTAGTCGGGCGCGAACGCCAGCGACAGCAGGCCGAACTCCTCGCAGCACGACACCCGCCGCCGGATGTCCAGGAACGGGCGCCGCAGCCGCCGGCCGTCACGGAGCACCCTCACCACTCCACGCTGCTCCACCACGAACTGCCGCCGGCGATCACCGGGGGGCGACGTCAGGTAGGTGGGCCGGGAAAAACGCCCAACCCGCTCGAGCTTCACGGCCGCGGCGCTGGCCACGGGCGGGCCGCTCTCGTCCTGCGTTGCGTCCGCCGCGGTCGCCAGGCCCGAAGCGCCCAGGCCCAGGACAGCCAGCCAGGCAGCGGCCCGCGTCACCTGCCGAGCGCCAGCCGGTACACGCCGCCGTCTAGGGACATCAGGTGCACCCGCCCGCGCCCGTCCTCCCCGAACGACACGAGCGAGCCCACGCGAACGCCGAGCCGGCGGTCGCCCCTGGCGCGCCCAGGCCGCAGGCGCGCCACGCGTACCCCGGAGTCACAGACGTCGCCGTAGACGTAGGCGCCCTGCAGCGAGCCCATGGACCGGTCGCGGATCACGTATCCGCCGGTGATCGAGCAGGAGCCCTGTGAGTGCGTGCGCTGGATCACTGGCGGCGCGTGACCCGGTGCGCTGCCGGAGTCGACCCGGCGCCGGCCCTCGAACACGTTCCAGCCGAAGTTCACGCCGCCGCGGGGTCGCCGCGCCCGAGCCGAGGCGCGAATGAAGTCGATCTCCTCAACATCGTCCTGCCCCACGTCGCCGATCGTCAACGAGCCCGTCTTGCGGTCGAACGAGAAGCGGTAGGGGTTGCGCAGCCCATAGGCGAACACCTCCGGCCGCCCGCCGCCGCCGACGAAGGGGTTGTCGCGCGGCACCGTGTACCGCCGTTCGCCCGGGCTCAATGCGCAGGAGCTTTCCGAGCAGCCGGTTGGGGTTCTGGGCGTTCTCGTCCGGGTCGCCGCCCCCGCCGCCGTCGCCGAAGCCCACGTAGAGCTTGCCGTCGCGGCCGAACTGCAGCTGGCCGCCCTTGTGGTTGAAGCGCGGGTGGGGCTGGTTGATGATCGTCCGGCGCGAGCCGGGCTCCGTGCGGCTCGGGTCCGCCGTCGAGGCCGGTAGCCGTCGACCCGCAGGCGCCCGGAGTTGTCGACGTAGTAGACGAAATAGCGCCGGTTGCGCGCGTAGTCGGGGTGGAAGGCCATCGAGAGCATGCCGCTCGCCGCCGGTCTGCACCTGCTCCGCCACGTTGAGGAACGGCCTCCGCAGCTTTGCCCGCCCACCAGGATCCGGATCCTGCCCGCGCGCTCGACCACGACCGACGCCGTGTGTCACCGGCGGGACGTCAGGTACGTGGGCTGCGGAGCCCTCGCGCAGCAGTCGGGCGCCGGCCGGCGCCCTCGCCGCTCCGCTCCCGCCGCTGCCGGTGGTCGCCGGCCAGGGTCGCTGGTGGCGGCCGCGGAGCCGCCGTCGCCATCGGAAGACGAGCGCGCCCGCGACCACGGCAGCGGGGCAGCAGTGCCGCCCACCACCCTGCCCTCACGCGCCGCCAGCTGGCCCGCCTTGAGCAGGCCCGCCGGTGCGCCTTCCGCAACGCATCCCGGTGCATCACAACGTCGAGCACTGGTCACAGGAGCCACGGGTTCGTCGTGGACGCCTGGCTCGGGCGCTTCCGGGCGCGGCGCCGAGGTCAGGTGCCTGGTCCGCGACGCCGGGCGGCACGGAACTAAGCGCGAAGGGGCTGGAGTTGCACGAGGGCGACGTGCTCGACGCCGGCCTCCACTCGGGGGCGGGCGGCGGCGCCGACGTGGCCTACTACCTCGTGCACGGAATCGGCCGCGGCTCCAACGGCGACTTCACCCAGCGCGACGGCGCGCCGCCGCGAGCAACTTCGCCCGGATGGCCAAGGAGGAGGGCGTCGAGCGGTGATCTACCTCGGCGGCCTCGGCGAGACCCGAGCTCAAGCACCTGCGCAGCCGCCATGACGACCAGTCGCATCCTCGGCGCCGAGGGCCGCCGCTCACCTACTTCCGCGCCGCGATGGTGGTCGGCCGCTGAGCGAGTCCTACCGGACCCTGCGCTACCTCGTCGAGCGCCTGCCGGCGATGATCGCGCCCAGCTGGCTGGCGACCGTCACCCAGCCGATCGGGGCGGACGACGTCGGCGAGTACCTGCGCCGGCCGCCGGCTTCGAGGCGGCGGGGCGCGAGGTGCAGATCGGGGGGCCCGACGTCCTGTCCTACGCCGACATGCTCGACGGATGGCCGTGGCGCTCGGCATCCGGCGCCGCCCGGCTGCCGGTTCCCGTGCTCTCACCGTGGCTTCCTCGCTGTGGATCGGGCTCGTCACGCCGGTCGACGCCGGCGTCGCGCGGCCGCTGGTGGAGGGCCTCGACCGTGGAGACGATGGTCACCGACCCGTCCGGCGCCGAGCTGTTCGACGTGGCCCATCGGGTCGACGAGGCGCTGCGCCGCGCTGGCCGAGGACTCTGGTCAGCAGGGCCGCATCCCCTGGCTGCCACGGGCTGTGGCGTAGGTGGTAACGCGCTCCGTCGGGTCGGCCATCCCAGTTAATCCTGGGCAAGCCGATCCAGCTCGCCGCCGCGCTCGGCGGCCACGGCGTTGTAGTAGCGCACGGCCAGGCCCGTGAGCAGCGTCTAGAAGCAGGCCTCCGCGCTCAGCCCGTCCCCTGCGAATAGGCACGGTACCGCGCTGCTCGATGGCCTCGCTCTGCTCGATCACCTCGTCGACCAGGTCGGGGTCGCTGGTCGAGAACGCCCATCGAGTACAGGCTCGTGTCCACGAGGGACTCGAGGAGGAGTCGCCCTCTTCGCGGCTGCTCGCGGTCCGGCCCTGGCCATGGGTTGGCATGCCCGGGTAGATGCCGACGGCCGCCCGCTCAGGCGTGAGCTGCGGGTACGGTGCTCGGCGCGGCTTGCCGTCGCTGCTGGACGCCGGCACGCCGTGGCCCTCCCGTCGTGGCGGGGATGTCCTCTGGGCCTCGATCGCGGCGCGTCGATCGGCAACTCTCCCACCCGTGTCCGCGGGAGCGAGAGCTCGGGCGTCGGCTCGACCACCGGCGGGGATCGGTCGACGGCCTCGGAGGCAGCGGCGGTCCGCACGGCGACCGCTTCTCCGCCCACGGCCGTCGGGGTCGATCGAGACACCGGCTCGGATCGGCTGACGGTACCGGCTCCAGCGGATAGGCTCTTCGGTGAACGGGATGCCGTCATTGTCCGGCGGCGGCGCCTGTGGCTCTGCCCGACTCCCTGGCGGCCGGCTCGGTCGGCGCCGGTGGCCGGACGGCGGAGGTCGCTGCGACGCTGCTGCGGCCGAACAGCAGCTCGGCACGAGGTCCGCCGCAACTGCGGTGGCTCCGGACGGCGAAGGTCAGCGGGACCTGAACGTGCGGCGGGTCCTTGCCACGACGGAGCATTGGTCTGGTCGGCGTCTGGCCCGCGCCGGCCGTCGGCGTCGGGCTGAGCCTGCCTTGGCCTGGGCCTCGGCTATTGGCTTCTCGACGTGCTCTTGCCGACGGGCAGGTTCAGCGGCATCTTGGGCGCCGAGCGTGGCGCGACCGCGACCACCAGCGCGACCGTGGCGATCATGGCCGCCGCCTTGCCGCCAACCGGCAGCCGTTTCGACGCTGGACCAGTTCCAGTACCGCCGCCGCAGCACGGCGACGCCATGCCGCCAGGCGCCGGCGCTCGCGCTCAGGGAGGTTCCCGAGGTTGTGGAAGGACGCCGGCGAAGAAAGGAAGGCAGCGGCAGCGCCACAGCCGCGCGCCGCCGGCGATCGTCGTCGCGTCAGCATCGGCTCCACGCCCAGCGACCAGGCCTCGCGCGGCAAGCCCGAGCAGCGCCAGCAGTACAGCGGTCCACCCGCGCCCAGTCGCAGTTCTGACCACGCCCTCGGCCAGCCGTACAATGGCGTCCGAAGTAGGCGCAGGCAACGACAGCGTGTGCAGCTCGGTCTGCTCATGCTGGCTGCGGCGTGCGCGGACATCTGGCTCTTCCTCCCTTGGCGCTGAGGTTGATCCAGACACCGATCTTCGCGATAACGAGCCCCTCGGCTGGCGCAGGACGATGATCTGGTGGTGGTTGTAGGACGGCTCGTCGAGCGCGCCCGCAGGTGGTACGACCGCTGGCATCGAGTACGGCTCGGCCCCAGCAGGCCGCAACCGCCACCTCAGCAGAGGCCATGCCGGAGTCGAAGTCCGCCGATCTCCTGCGTGCGGCGCCCGCGCCAGGTCGAGGTCGATCGACCCGTTGCGGGCGATCTTCGAAGATCCGCGCTTGAAGTCGATGGGCGCGTCGGTCAGGCGCAGCCTGCGAACACGGACACGAACGCCTCCTGGGTTGGCATCCTCGGCGCGACCATGGTCGCGCGCAGCCCGCGGACGAAGGCCCTTGACCTTCGGTAATGGCGCCGGTAGAGCTCGCCGAAGGCCGCCGTTCATGCCCAGCCTGACCACGGCCACCAGGTGACCGTCGATGACCACCGAGGCGTTCATTACCGCTGTCCCTGCGGCGCTCATCTTGTATGAACCTTCCACCATGGCATGTGACCTGTGCGGCGTCGACCACTGTACCCCGGATACGCCCTGGGTCGATCCTCGACTCACCCGCGCCAGGTACCCAGGGCGTGGTGCGCCGTAGCGTTACGGCGCGTGGCGGACCGCGCCCAGCTCATCGCCTTCCTCGACCTGCTCGAGCGAGAGCTTCGACGACCTCGGCCCGAACGGCCTGCCAGGTCCCGGCGCCGACGGTCGAGTATCGTGGTGACCAGCGTGCTGGCCGGGCTGGAGCTGTTCGAAGCAGCCCACGGCGGGCGCTGACCTCGTGCTCTGCCACCACGGCCTGTTCTGGAACTTCCCAGTCGCGCTCGCTCGCCCGTGCCGCTCAAGCGGCGGCCAGGCGCTCTTCGACGCCGATATGTCGCTGGCCGCTACCACCTGCCCCTCGACGCCCACCCGGCGCCGGAACAACCCGCTGATCTGCTCACGCTCGGCCTCGACCGGGCCAGCCGTTGGCCTCGTTGACAGCCGCCGATCAGGCGTAGAACGACTCTCACGAGGCGTCGCGGCGGATGGCCATCGATCGCTGCAGCGACCTTCGGAACAGCCCCCTTCGCCTGGATCGAGTACCGACCCCGTGCATGCCCTCGGCGTAGTTCGGCGCGCGCACTTGCCTCCCAGGCCGCGGAGCGCGGCTCGATGGGCTTCTTCATGGGTCGGCGGCGGACATGATGGCCAACGCTGGCGAGGGAGGGCTAGGCTTCCTGGTCTACGGCCATTACGCCACCGAGACGCTCGGCGTGCGCCGCCTGGCGATCTTCCTGGCCGAGCGCTTCGGCGTCGAGCGCCGCTTCATCGACGTGCCCGAGACCGAATCTTATCATCGGTATTCACAACCACTGAAACATCATCAAGCCATTTCTGCTCTTGATGCCCCATCTCTCGCGAGGAGGACCTGGAACAATGACCGCGATCACCTGACGCCCACGGAGCTCGGACGCGAAGCGGGCATGCACCGGAGAGAGGTCATCACCAAGTGCATGGAGCTGGGTGTTGCCGATCTTCCAGGGCAGGATCGACAAGACGCTGTTCCTGAACTCCCTGAAGCACGCGAAGCGCCGCGCTGGCGCGCTGGCCAAGGCCTGAAGGCCGGGTAGCCGCACCCCTCCTCCCGCGGCCAAATAGACTCGCGCGAGAGCGAACTTCGAGGAGGAGCATGGAAGCAGTGACGGCCGCAGTCTCGAGCACCGGCTCGAAGACGATGGCGGACCTGGCCGCGATCGCCGCCGAGAAGCACGCGGGTAGGACCGCGCTTCGTCACAAGGTGGGCGACGAATGGCGCGACGTCTCCTACGACGAGCTGGGAGTCGTGGTCGAGCGAGGTCGCCCGCGGTCTCATCGACCTCGGCCTCGAACACGGCGACAAGGTCTCGATCCTCTCTCACACGCGTCCCGAGTGGACCTACGCGAACCTGGCCATCCTCGGCCGCGGGCACCGTGTCCGTCTCGATCTACCAGACCAACTCCGCCGAGGAATGCCGCTACGTCCTGGAGCACTCGGAGTCGAAGGCCGTCTTCGTCGAGGACGCCGAGCAGCTTGGCCAAGGTCCGCCAGGTCCAGGCCGACCTGCCGCACCTGGAGCACATCGTGATCTTCGACCCGTCGGGCGACGTGGGCGACGCCGATCTCCCTCGAGGAGCTGCGCGCGCGTGGCGCGGGCCGCGAGGCCTCCGAGCTCGAGGAGCGCACGAACGCGGTCACCAAGGACGACATCGCCATCACCATCTACACGTCAGGCACCACGGGCCCGCCCAAGGGCTGCCTGCTCAGCCACGGCAACTACCGCGACGTCTGCACGATGTCCGAGTCGATGGGCTCGTTCGAGGACGACGACGTGACGTACCTCTTCCTCCCGCTCGCGCACGCGTTCGCGAAGCTGGTCCAGTTCGTCGCATCGACCTCGGCGGGACGTTGGCCTACTGGGAGAAGGACGCCCCGAAGATCGTGCCCAACCTGATGGAGGTCAAGCCCACCTACTTCCCCAGCGTGCCGCGCGATGTTCGAGAAGATCTACACGCTGGCCACCAGCGCCGCGCCGGACAAGGATCAGCTCGACCAGGCGGTGCAGATGGGCCTGAAGGTGCGCCTGGCCCAGGACGCGGGCGAGGAGGTCTCGGCGGAGCTCCAGGCCGGCTTCGACAAGGCAGAGGAGGCGCTGTACAAGAACGTGCGCGCGATCTTCGGTGGGCGTATACGCCAGTGCGTGACCGGCGCGGCGCCGATCTCCCAGGAGATCCTGGAGTTCTTCTATGCGTGCGGTGTGCCCGTGATGGAGGGCTACGGGATGACCGAGACATCCACGGTCGCCACCTCCAACACGCCGGACGACTTCCGCTTCGGCTCGGTCGGCAAGCCCATCACCGGCGTCGAGGCCAAGGTGGCGGACGACGGCGAGCTGCTGCTGCGCGGGGCCAACATCTTCCAGGGCTACTACAAGAACGAGGAGGCCACCGGCGAGACGCTGGTGGACGGGTGGCTGCACACCGGCGACCTGGGCCGCATCGATGAGGACGGCTTCGTCTACATCGTGGGCCGCAAGAAGGACATCATCATCACGGCCGGCGGCAAGAACATCACGCCCGCCAACCTCGAGAACGGGCTCAAGCAGAACCGCTGGATCTCCCAGGCGGTGGTCATCGGCGACCGCCGCCCCTACCTCGTGGCTCTCATCACGCTGGACGCGGAGGAGGCGCCCGCCTTCGCGGAGCAGCACGGGCTGTCGGTGGAGGACCTGCCCGAGTCGGAGGCCATGCGGGCCGAGGTCCAGGCGGCCGTGGACGAGGTGAACGCCAAGGTCGGGCCCGTCGAGCAGATCAAGAAGTTCCGGATCCTGGAGGAGGACCTGTCCCAGGAGAGCGGCGAGCTGACACCCACGCTCAAGGTCAAGCGCAACGTGGTCCACGAGAAGCACGCCGACGCGATCGAGGAGCTGTACGCCAAGTAGCGGCGCTGCCCGGCGGCAGCCACCAGGAACCGATCGTCTAGCTTGAGGGTCGGTCCATGGCCCGGAACGACCCCTCAGACACCGGTGGGCTCTTCGTCGGCCCGCGCAAGGGCGCGTCGGCCCCCGTGCGCCTGCCGCGACGCCCCGGTGCGTGGCAGCGAGCGCCGCCAGCGCGCCGATCGCACCCTGGCCGCGGCCATCCTCGCGGTCGAGACGGTGCTGTGCCTGAGCCTCTTCGGCCCCCAGCCCGCAGCCTGGCTGTGGATCGGGTCGCAGGTCGAGTACATCACCGACAACGTGGTGCTCGGCTTCTGCACCATCATCATCGGCTGCCTGGCCTCGCTGATGTTCACGCTGGCCATGGCCAAGCGGCTCGACCACGCCTGGAAGCTCGCCCGCCGTGCCGGCGGCTATCCCCAGGAGCGGGGCGCGCTCGAGTGGATATTCGCCGGCAGCGTCGGCGTGGCCGTGGTTGTCTTCGGTTTCTGGTTCCTCGTGATCCAGGGCCCGGCGCCGACCCTGGCCCCCAACACCTGATGCGCGCGGCCACGGCCGCCCCCTCCCACTCTCCGCGTGATGGGCCTCTTCGACTACTACCGGCAGTTCGAGGACGTGGACGAGGAGGCGCTGAACAAGGAGCGCCGGGCGCGGCGCGCGCGCGAGAAGGCGCTGGCGCTGGAGCGGGTGCCCGAGCTCGACCTGTCCGGGCACCGAGTGGCCCGAGTTCCCCAACTCCGAGGTCGTGAACGCCTCCATCTACACGGCGCGCGGGCGCGTGAACGGCTATCCCGACCGCCACGCCGAGGGCGTCCGGCGCGCGCTGTCGGAGCTGCACCAGGTCGAGCCTGAGCGGATCGTCATGGGCAACGGGGCCGCCGAGCTGCTGCAGGCGGCGGCGCTGGCGCTGCTGGGCCCCGGTGACGAGCTCGTGACGCCGTGGCCGTCGTACCCGCTCTATCCCCTCATGGCCTCCCGCGCCGGCGGGCGACCGGTGCCCGTGGACTCGGTCGAGCGCCTGGGCGAGGCCATCGGGGAGCGGACCCGCCTGGTGGTCATCTGCAACCCCAACGACCCGGACGGCGCACACCTCCCAGCCGACGCGATCGCCTCCATCGCGGCGAGCCTGCCCGAGCGTGTGCACCTGATTGTCGACGAGGCGCTGGTGCACTTTCAGGACGTGGAGGACCTGGACGCCGTGATCCGCCTCACGGACGCCTTCCCCCGGGTGCTGGTCATCCGCACCTTCTCCAAGATCTACGGCCTCTCCGGGCTGCGTGCGGGCTACGGCGTGGGCTCCGCGGCATCCACGAACGTCCTGGACGCGATCTCGCCGGTGCTGGGCGTCAACGCGCTCACCCAGGCAGCCGTGGAGCAGGCGCTGCGAATCGGCGGCGCCGAGATCGAGCGCCGGCGCGCGTCGGTCATCCGCGAGCGAACCCGCCTGCTCGAGGCCCTCGAAGGGCTGCCGGTCGACGCCGACCCCAGCCAGGCCAACTTCGTGTGGCTGGCCGCCCACGGCATGTCGGGTGCCGCCCTGACGAGCCGGCTCGCGCGTGAGAACGTGATCGTCGCCCCGGGCGGCCCCCTGGGCGCCGACGACCACGTGCGCGCCACGGTGCGCGACTCCGCGGCCACCGAGCGACTGCTGGCGGCGCTGGGCAAGGCGCTGGGGTAGCGGCCGACCGGGCCGCTCCGGTCAGCCCTGCCCGGACTGTCTGAGCAGCGCGCCCGTGGTCTGCTCGAGGATGCGCCGCCAGGCGGCGGTGTTCTCGCGCTCCTCCTCGAACTTGCGCATGACCTTGCGCACGCGGGTGGCCGAGATCTCGATGCCGTGCTTGGCGCACACCGACTTGAAGTTGTCGTAGTCCTCCGCCAGCTGGAGCGTGACCGACTCGAAGCCGTGACGGGCGATCTCCACGCGCTTGGTGAAGTTCATGATGTTCGTCTCGAACATCAGCTCGTCGTTGGGGTCGGGCTCGATCAGGATGATGTCCACGCCCGGGTACTTCTCCTGCCAGTGGGCCACCGCCTCGTGCAGGCGCTGATGCGCCAGCAGCTTGAAGGTCTGGTAGCCGATCTGGGGGAAGCCCATGTCCGCCACCCGCCGCACGCGGCTGCCGAGCATCGTGGGGATGACCTTCTGGAAGTCGTTCACGTAGGGCACGAGCGGGTTCACGACGATCACGAACGTGGCGCCGCGCTCGACGGCGATGTCCACGTTCGTGGTCGACCGGATCCCGCCGTCGATCAGCTGGCGGCCCTTGATCTCCACCGGCTTGTAGACCATCGGCAGCGCCGTCGACGCCGCCACCGCACGTGAGATCGGGACGTCGTCCCAGTCCTCGCCGCCGAGCACGATCCGCTCGCAGGTGTCGAGGTCGGTGGCGGTGAGGTACAGCTCGTTGTCCAGCATGCGGAAGTCGTTGGTGCGGTCCGGGTCGCCGAGCACGGACTCCAGGTACTCCTCGATCGCGGCGCCGTCGTACATGCCGGAGGGCAGCCCCTCGGCGAGCTGCACCGCCGAGGTCGATGACCGAGAGCTGGCCCGAGCTGGCCCACCAGGTTGCGCGCCAGGCCCAGCAGGCGGAGCGGCATCAGCGCCGCGCTCTGGGCGAACTCGAGGTAGTTGGGCCGCATCAGCGAGCCGCGGTCGATGTCCCGGAACGGCGTGGGCACCTGCTGGTTGACGACCCGCATCATCTCCTCGGGCGTGACCCCGTTGGCCACGAGGCTGCTCACGAACGACGCCGGCGCTGGTGCCCACGTAGACGTCGAACTGGTTGACCGTGCGGTTGACCGCCAGCAGGTCGAGCGCGCGCAGCGCGCCGATCTCGTACACGCCGCCGGTGAAGCCGCCGCCGCCCAGCACGAGTGCGGTGCGCGAGCGGCGCGGACGGCGCCGACTCGGCCTTCGCGGGCGTCTTGCGCCGCTTGGCGGGCGGCTTCTGGAGCTTGACGACCTCTCCCATCTGCCGGCCCATTATCCGCCAACCGCCGGATGGGCGCGCCGCGAGCGCTCCAGCCCACGCCGCTACCGTGTTCCACCTCGAGATGCGCCGCCAGCCACCGCATCGCCGCCCTGGCCGCCGCGGCGGCCTGCCGCGGCGGTGCCGGCCTGCCCGGCCTCGGCCGCGCCCGCCGGAGGCCCAGGCCAGCGCCGAACCGCGGCTGCGGCGCCAGGCTCGCCGGGCCCATGCGCGCCGCCGGCCGGGCCTCCGGCGCGTACGTGGTCGAACGCCGACGACCGGGCGCAGTCGTCTTCCGCTGGAGCTACGACCAGCCCGCGCATCCTGGCCTCGAACACCAAGCTCTTCACCACCGCGGCCGCCCTCGCGCGCTTCGGCGCCGGCGGCACGCCTGGACACCGAGGTGCGCGGACGACGGCGACCTCGAGCCGAGACGGCACGCTGGAGCGCGGCGACCTCTACCTCGTGGGCGGCGGCGACCCCACCTTCGGCAGCGGCCGGTTCGCCCGCCGCGTCTACCGGCGGCGGGGCCAGCGTCGAGGCCCTGGCGCGGCCAGCTCGAGCGAGCCGGCATCCTGCGCGTCACCGGCCGCGTCTTCGGCGACGAGTCGCGCTTCGACTCGCTTCGCGGCGGCCCCGACTCCGGCTACGGCGATCTCGCCCGTGGGTGGGCCCGCTCAGCGGCGCTCTCCTACAACCGCGGGCTCGCCACCGAGAGCGGCCGCGGCTTCCAGCTCAACCCGCCGGCGTTCGCCGCCGCCCGGCTCGACGCAGCGCTCGAGCGCCGCGACATCCCGGTGCGGGCGGCCGGCGCGGGCCGGCGCCGCCGCCGGAGTCTGCCGATGCGGCTGGCCGCCGTCGAGTCGCCCCCCATGGCGCGGCTGGCCACGCTCACCAACAAGCCGTCGGACAACTTCTTCGCCGAGATGCTGCGTCAAGGCGCTGGCGGCGCAGGCCGGCGGGCGCGGCACCACCGCCGGCGGCGACGCGGCTGGCAGCGCGCTTCGCCAGCCGGCTCGGCGGCCGGCCCTCGCGGCTCGCCGACGGCTCGGGCCTCTCGCGCGGCAACCGGGCGTCGCCCTACCGGGTCGGGCGCCTCCTGCTGGCCATGCGCGAGCGGCGACGAGTTCCCCGCGTTCTTCGACTCGCTGTCGATCGCCGGTCGCGACGGCACGCTGCGACCGCGCATGCGCCGCGGCCCGGCCCGCGGGCGCTGCCGGGGCAAGACCGGCACGATCTCCGGCGTCTCCGCCGTGTCGGGCTACTGCCGCGCCCGCTCGGGCGACACCTACGTCTTCTCGATCCTGATGAACGGCGTGAACGCCTTCGGCGCGCCGGCGCGCTGCAGGACCGGATGCTGCAGGCGATCGCTGGCGTGCGATGCAGAGCCGCGGCCCAGCCGGCTTACGGCATTCCAGCGAGCTTCAGCCAGCCCCGCCTCGTCCAGCACCTCGTCCCCAGCTTCTCGGCCTTCGCGAGCTTGGAGCCCGGATCCTCGCCCGCCACCACGTAGTCGGTCTTCTTCGACACCGAGCCGGTCACCTTGCCGCCCGCCGCCTCGATCCGCTCCGTGGCGCCTCGTCGCGGCTAGGTTCGGCAGGGTGCCGGTGAGCACGAGCGTCTTGCCCGTCAGCGGCCCGTCGGCTCCCCGGGCGGCCGGGCCCTCCTCCTCGAGCTTCAGCCGTGGCCGCGCAGGCGCTCGATCAGCTCCCGCGTGCGTCCTCGGAGAGCGTCTCGGCGATCGTCGTCGGCCAGGACCGGGCCGATGCCCGGCGTCTTCTCGATCTCCTCGGGCGTGGCGGCCATCAGCGCGTCCATCGAGCGGAACTGGCCGGTGAGCGCGCGCGCGTTCACGTAGCCGATGCCCGGGATGCCCAGGCCGTAGAGCACGCGGTGGAACGGCTGCTCCTTGGAGCGCTCGATCGCCTGCGAGCAGGTTGCGGGCGGAGACCTCGCCGAAGCCCTCGAGGCCGTCAGCTGCTCGGCCTCCAGCTCGTAGATGTCGGCCACGCTCGCCGATCAGGCCGTCGGCGAGGAAGCGGTACGCCTGCTTCTCGCCGAGCCCCTCGATGTCCATCGCCCCGCGGCTCACGAAGTGCTTGACCGCCTGGAAGAGCTGGCCCGGGCAGGACGCGCGGTTGGGGCAGATCGTCCAGACGCCGCCCTCGGGCTTGACCGTGGGCGTGCCGCAGGCGGGGCACTCGGCGGGCGGCTCGCGGCACCGGCCCGCGCTTCTTCGAGCGCTGCGCCTTCGAGGTCGGCGAGACCACCTGCGGGATCACGTCGCCCGCCCGCATCACGATCACCTCGTCGCCCTCGCGCACGTCCTTGCGCTTGAGGTCCTCCTCGTTGTGGAGCGTGGCGAGCTTGACCGTCACGCCCGAGACCTGCACCGGCTCGAGCTCGGCGAAGGGCACCATGTGCCCGGTCCGGCCGACGTTCCACGCCACCCGCTCGAGCGTGGTGGTGGCGGTCATCGGCGCGAACTTCCAGGCGATCGCGCCGCGCGGCTCGCGGCCCACCACGCCGAGCGCGGCGCTGCAGGTCGAGGTCGTCGACCTTCACCACCACGCCGTCGATCTCGAAGTCGAGCGCCTCGCGGCGCTCCTCCCACGCCCGGCACGCGGCCACCACCTGGTCGAGCGTCGTCGTGGCGCTCGACGTCGGGGTTCACCTTGAAGCCGTGCTCGCGCAGCCACTCGAGCGACTCGAGCTGGCGTCTCGAACTCGAGGCCCTCGAGCGCCCCGACCGAGTAGCACCACATCGACAGCGGGCGCGCCGCGGCCAGCTCCGGGATCGAGCTGGCGGATCGAGCCGGCGGCCGAGTTGCGCGGGTTGGCGAACGTGGGCTCGCCGGCCGCGGCGCGCTCCTCGTTCAGCGCGGCGAAGGCCGCGCGCGGCAGGTAGGCCTCGCCGCGCACCTCGAGCAGCGGCGGCGCGCCCTCCACCCGCAGCGGGATCGCCTTGATCGTGCGCAGGTTCTGCGTCACGTCCTCGCCGACCTCGCCGTCGCCGCGCGTGGCGCCGCGCACCAGCACGCCGTCCTCGTAGACGAGCGAGATCGCCAGGCCGTCGACCTTCGGCTCGGTGACGAACTCGATCTCGGCGTCCTCGACCCCCTCCTTGTTCAGCAGCCGCTCCGAGCGCTCCAGCCAGGCGCGCAGCTCGTCCTCGTTGCGCGCGTTGGCCAGCGAGAGCATCGGCTGGAGGTGGCGCGCCGGCTCGAAGCGGGCGAGCGGCGTGGCGCCCACGCGCTGGGTCGGCGAGTCCGGCGTGAGCAGGTCCGGGATGCTCCGCCTCGAGGTCGCGCAGCTCGTTCAGCAGCGCGTCGTAGTCGGCGTCCGAGATCTCCGGGTCGTCGAGGACGTAGTAGCGGTGGTTGTGGTGCTCGAGCTGCCGCCGCAGCTCGGCGGCGCGAGCGCCGCGGGTCAGTCAACGGTCGCGGCGGCCGGACCCAGCAGGCGATCCAGGTCGAACGCCGACAGCTCCTCCACCCCGGCCTCGTCCGTCAGGTCGAAGTGCAGCGGCGTGACCGCGATCTGGCCGTCGGCGATCGCGGCGAAGTCGGTGCCGTCCTCGTGGTGGTAGCCCGGCTCGTCGCCGTAGATGCGGTAGCGCCGGCGGCCCTCGCCCTCCTCGGCCAGTCGCAGCTGGTCGCGGTAGATGCGCTTGCCGAGCTTGCACGCCCGGGCGCCGCGGATCTCGCCGGCCGGGCAGTTCACGTTGAGCAGCGTGCCCTCGGGCATCGGCACGTGCTCCAGCTCCTCGACCATCCGCGCCACGAACCGCGCGGCCTCCTCGAAGTGCTCGGCCTGCCACTGCGCGCCCGGTCCAGAAGTCCAGCCGCCCGGCCGGGCCTGCTGCGAGACGGCGATGGCCGGGATCCCGAGCACGATGCCCTCCAGCGCGGCCGCCACCGTGCCCGAGTAGGTGATGTCGTCGCCCAGGTTCGAGCCGTGGTTGATGCCCGGAGACGATCAGCTCGGGCTCGAACTCGATCAGCCCGAGCGCGGCGAAGCGGACGCAGTCGACCGGGGTGCCGTCGGTGGCGTAGCCGACCGTGCCGTCGCCGAGGTCGACCTCCTCGACCCACAGCGGCGCGCGCGTGGTGATGCTGCGGGCGGTGGCGCTGCGGTTGGAGTCCGGGGCGATGATCGCCAGCTCGACGCCGGGCAGCTCCAGCAGCGCGCGCCGCATGGCGTGCAGGCCGATGGCGTGGATGCCGTCGTCGTTGGTGAGGAGGATCTTCACCGGCTCGCGCAGGATAGTCGCGCCCGTGCGCGCGATCGTGACGGCTCAGTACCGAACTGACTCCAGGTACAGCCCGTGGCGGCGCAGCGGTGTCGCCGGCCTCGGCTGCGCGGGCGCGCCCGTCAGCAGCCGGGCGAACTCCGCCGACTCCATCCGCCCCGCGGCGACGCCCAGCATCGTCCCCACGAGGGTCCGGACCATGTGGCGCATGAAGCTGTCGGCCTCGATCCAGAACTCGAGCACGCCCGCCCTCGCTCGTCGCGCCACTCGGCCATCGAGCACCTCGCGCTCGAACCGCGCTGTGGGTGGTCTGGGTGCGGCGTGAAGGCGGTGAAGTCGTGCCGGCCCGGCAGCAGGGCGGCGCAGGCGTCGAGCAGCTCGCGGTCGAGCGGGTACTTCCAGTGCAGCGCGCGATCGCGCTCGAAGACGCTCGCGACCGGTGCACGACCCGGTAGCGATAGGTGCGCGCCAGCGGCATCACGGCGCGCGTCGAAGCCGTCCGGGGCCGCCTCGCTGGCGAGCACCCGCACGTCGGGTGGCAGCAGCGCGTTCAGCGCGCCGGCAGGGGCCGGGTCGCCCGGGTGGCTGGCCACCTGGCCCCGGGCGTGCACGCCGGCGTCGGTGCGCCCCGCCACGGTCAGCGCCACCGGCTCGGGCAGCAGCCCCTGCCGAGCGCCTGCTCAGCTCGCCCTCGACCGTGCGCTCGCCCGGCTGGCCGCCCAGCCGGCGAACGCCGTGCCGTCGTACTCCAGCAGCAGCCGCGCGGTCAGGGCTACCCGCGCCTGCGGGCCACGATCAGCAGGTACTCGAACTCCACCGAGAACGCGCCGTCGGCCGCCGGCCCAGCCACGAACGACCTCGAGCTGCTCCTCGACCAGCCGGGCGTAGTCGTCGGGGTCCAGATGCTCCTTGGCCGCCAGCCTGTGGAGGCGAGTGGCGTTCCATGAGCTCCACGAACTGCTGTGGCGAGTCGCGCCGACCAGGCGAGCGTCCGGCGCTCCAGCTGCACCGAGTTCGCCAGCCCGTCGAAGCGCTCTCGGACCGTGTCCTCGCGGCCCCACTCCTCCATGCGCGGTGCCTCGGGGTCCGACGGCAGGTAGCGCCGGGCGATCTGGAACAGCTCGCACGGCCCTGCTCTCGGGCGTCCAGGCGGTCATGCCCACCGTGTTCCCGGGCCGGACCACCCGGAAGAGCTCCTCGGCGGCCACCCGCGGCCGCGGCGCGATCATCGCGCCGAACACGGACCCGGCGCAGTCGAAGCGGGCGTCCTCGAACGGCAGCTCCTCCGCGTCGGCCTCGACCCATTCGATCTCGTAGCCCTCGGCCTCGGACCGCTCGCGGCCCGCGCCGCACCATCTCCGGCGACAGGTCCGACGCCACGACGCTCGCGCCCTCCGCGGGCGCACGCGATCGCGAAGTTCCCGTCGCCCGCGGCCACGTCCAGCACCTCCTGTCCAGCCGAGACCGCGCACGCGTCCGCCAGCGCCTCGGCTGCGGGCCTCAGCATCTCGGAGAGCCAGGAGTAGTCGCCCTTACCCCAGCCGGCGCGCGCCTGTGCCTTGATCTTCGCGACGTCCACGCGGGGGAATCTAGTGGGCCACGCCGGTACTCGGTGCTCGGGCACCAAAGGGGCCGGTCCGCGACCGCGCGATAGCAGCGCTACGAACGTGACGCGCTCGCTGAAGGCAACCACCGATTCGCCACCCACGGACGCGCCGCCCACGATCCACTCGACTTGTGGTCGGATAGCGACCAAAAGTCAGGACTACGCCGCGCCCCTACACCAGCTCGAGAAAGACCATCTCCGTGGCGTCCGACCTCCGCGGCCCCAGCTTGAGGATCCGGGTGTAGCCGCCGGGGCGCTCCGCGTAGCGCGGCCCGATCTCCTCGAACAGCTTGTAGACGATGAACTTGTCCTGGCCGAGTCGCGCCATCGCCTGCCGGCGCGCGTGCGTGTCGCCGCGCTTGGCGAGGGTGATCAGCCGCTCGAGCTCGGGCTTGACCGCCTTGGCCTTGGCCTCGGTGGTCTTGATGCGCTCGTGGTCGATGACCTCGCGCGACAGGTTCATCATCAGCGCCTTGCGGTGCGCCGGGTCGCGGCTGAGCTTGCCCCTCTGCTTTCCGTGGCGCATGGCGTGCGGATCCTAGATGCTCGGAACGCTCAGGCCCGCAGCGCCAGCCCGCGAGCGTCGAGGGTCTCCTTGACCTCCTCGATCGACTTGCGGCCGAAGTTGGGGATGGCGTTGAGCTCGGACTCGCTCTTCTGCACCAGGTCGCCGACCGTCTGGACGCCGGCCCGCTTGAGGCAGTTGTAGGAGCGCACCCCCAGCTCGAGCTCCTCGATCAGGATGTCGTCCATGCCGTCGGCGCTGGGGATCGCCGCGCCGCTCAGGCCGCCGAGGTCACCGCCTGCCGGCGCCGACCACACCCGCGCCCACCAGCGAGGCCCCGGCCTCGCGGAGAGCCTCGACGCGCTCCGGCTCGCTGAAGATGGCGAGGTACTTGATCAGTATCTCCGCCGCCTCGCGCAGCGCGGCGTGGGGATCGACCGAGCCGTCGGTCTCGATGTCCATCGTGAGCTTGTCGTAGTCGGTGCGCTGACCGACGCGGGCGGACTCGACCGCGTAGGCCACGCGCTTGACCGGCGAGAAGATCGAGTCGATCGGGATCACGCCGATCGGCTGATCGGGCGTCTTGTTGTCCTCCGCCGGCGAGTAGCCGCGGCCGTGTCCGACCGTGAGGTAGATCTCGAGCTTGGTCCGCTTCTCGAGCGTGGCGATGTGGGTGTCCGGGTTGAGGATCTCGACGCCCGACGGCAGGTCGATGTCCCCGGCCGTGACCTCCCCGGGGCCCGTGACCACCAGCGGGGCCTCGACCTCGGCAGCCTCGGAGTGCATCCGGCAGACGATCTCCTTGAGGTTGAGGACGATGTCGGTCACGTCCTCCTTCACCCCGTTGATGGTGGAGAACTCGTGTGCGACGCCCTCGATCCGCACGCTGGTCACCGCGGCGCCGGCGAGCGACGACAGCAGCACCCGCCGCAGCGAGTTGCCGAAGGTGTAGCCGAAGCCGCGGTCGAGCGGCTCGATGGTGAACGTGCCGCGATTGTCCTGCACGTTCTCGGCGGAGATCTGGGGGGTCTGGAACTCGATCATGGGTGGTGTCCTTCGCGTTGGTGCGCGCACATCCGCGGCCCGCGGCGCGCGCGACTTGGTCTAACTACTTGGAGTACAGCTCGACGATCAACTGCTCCTGCACCGGCGCGGCGATCTCGTCGCGCTCGGGATGGCGGAGCACCTTGGCCGTGAGGCCGTCGTGGTCCGCCTGGAGCCACGCCGGGACCACCGAGACGAGCTCGGTGGCGTCGCGGATCGCCTGGTCGGCCTTCGAGCCCTGCTTGAGGGTGATCACGTCCTCGGGCCGCACCTGGTAAGAGGGGATGTCGACCCGCCGGCCGTTCACGGCCCAGTGGCCATGGCGAATCAGCTGGCGCGCCTGGCGCCTCGAAGCGGCGAATCCGAGCCTGACCAGCACGTTGTCCAGGCGGGACTCGAGCATCCGCAGCAGGTTCTCGCCGGTGACGCCGGACTGGCTGGAAGCGCGCGCGTAGTAGTTGCGGAACTGCTTCTCGAGCACGCCGTAGTAGCGCCGCGCCTTCTGCTTCTCGCGCAGCTGCACCCGGTACTCGGACTGGCGCGCGCGGCCGCGGCCGTGATCGCCCGGCGGGTAGTTGCGCCGCTCGATCCCGCACTTGTCGGTCAGGCAGCGCTCGCCCTTGAGGAACAGCTTCTGGCCCTCCCGGCGGCACTGCTTGCACTGAGGGCTGGTGTCGCGCGCCATCGCTTACACCCTCCGCCGCTTGCGAGGGCGGCAGCCGTTGTGGGCCTGCGGCGTCATGTCGCGGATCCCGGTGACCTCCAGGCCGGCGGCCTGCAGCGAGCGGATTGCGGTGTCGCGCCCGGAGCCCGGGCCCTTGACGAAGACCTCGACCTTCTCGAGGCCCTGCTCGATGCCCTTCTTGGCGGCGGCATCTGCGGTGACCTGAGCGGCGAACGGCGTGGACTTGCGCGAGCCCTTGAAGCCGGCGCCTCCGGCGGACTCCCACGCGATCACGTTGCCCTCGCGATCGGTGAGCGACACGATCGTGTTGTTGAAGCTGGTCTTGATGTGCGCCTGTCCGAACGGGCACGTTCTTCTTCGGCTTGCGGCGGCCGCGCGCGCGGCTGGGGCGTTGAGCGGCCACTACTTGGACACCTTCTTCTTGCCGGCCACCTGCATCCGCTTGGGGCCCTTCCGGGTGCGGCCGTTGGTCTTGGTGCGCTGTCCGTTCACAGGCAGGCCGCGGCGATGCCGAAGCCCGCGATAGGCCCCGATCTCCATGAGCCGCTTGGTGTTCGTCGACCGCTCGCGGCGCAGGTCGCCCTCCACGGTCAGGTCGTCGTCGATGACCTGGCGCAGCTTGAGCACCTCGTCGTCGGTCAGGTCCTTGACGTAGGTGTTCGGGTCCACTCCGGCCTTGGCGAGCGCCGTGCCTGCCTGGGAGCGGCCGATGCCGTAGATGTAGGTGAGCCCTATCTCGACCCTCTTGTTGAGGGGGATGTTGATTCCTGAGATGCGTGCCATGCCCGCGTCAGCCCTGCCGCTGCTTGTGGCGTGGGTTCTGGCAGATCACCAGGACCGCCCCGTTGCGGCGGATGACCTTGCACTTCTCGCACATGGGCTTGACCGAGGCTCGGACCTTCATGGCTCCGTGGTTCTACCTTCCTATAAGAGAGAAACGGCGTAGCGCCCAGGAGACGGCGAAACGCCAACCGGGAAAGATAGCAATCCCGATTGGGACGCGGCGGCCGCGCTCAGGCGCCCGTGGCCGCCTCAGCCGCCACGGCCTGGGCGGCCTCGCCGCCCTCGTGCCAGGGGGTGAGGATGCGGGCCCCGTCGGACGTCACGGCCACCGTGTGCTCGAAATGGGCCGCCAGCGAGCCGTCCTGGGAGTAGACCGCCCAGCCATCCCCGCCCATGCGGATCTCGTGGCCGCCGGCGTTCACCATCGGCTCGATGGCCAGCACCATGCCCTCCTCGAGCTCGGGGCCGGTGCCGGGCTTGCCGAAGTTGGGGATCTGCGGGTCCTCGTGCATGTCGCGGCCGACTCCGTGTCCCACGAGCGAGCGGATGATCGACAGCCCGGCGCCCTCAACCCGCTCCTGGATGGCGTGCGACACGTCGCCGAGGCGATTTCCGGGCCGGCACTGCTCCAGACCGTCGTACAGAGCTGCCTCCGTGGTGGTCAGCAGGCCTCGCGCCACGGCGCTCACCGGCCCCACGGGCAGCGTCACGGCGGCGTCGGCGACCCACCCGTCGAGCACCACTCCGATGTCCAGCGAGAGCACGTCGCCACGCGTGAGGGCATACGGGCCGGGAATCCCGTGGACGACCATGGAGTTGGGCGACGCGCAGATGGAGCCCGGAAACCCGCGGTAGCCCTTGAATACCGGCTCGGCGCCCTGGGAGCGGATGAACCGCTCGGCAGCCGTGTCGAGCTCCGCGGTGGTCACCCCGGCGCGGACCTTGCCCCGGAGCAGCCGGTGACAGCGAGCGAGGATGCGCCCGGAGGCCGCGATCAGCTCGATCTCCTCGGGTGTCTTCTTGATGATCGCCACGGCTGGTCGCGTCAGAGCTCCTCTTCCAGACGCAGTGTGGCAAGGGTCGCCCGGATGTGGCCATGTACCTCGTCGGGGGAGCGCGAGCCGTCGAAGCGGCGCAGCAGGCCGCGCTTCTCGTAGTGCTCGATCAGCGGCTTGGTCTGGTCGTGGAACACCTTCAGCCGGTGCCGCACCGTCTCCTCGCGATCGTCGTCGCGCTGCACGAGCGGCGAGCCGTCCTGGTCGCAGAACCCCTCGTTCTTCGGCGGGTCGAAGATCAGGTGATAGGTGTGGCCGTTCTCCTTGCACACCCGGCGGCCCGAGAGCCGGCGGATGACCTCCTCGTCCGACACGTCGATCAGCAGCGTGGCCGTCAGGCGGCGGTCCGAGCTTCTCCAGCGCCTCGGCCAGCGCGTCGGCCTGCGGGATCGTGCGCGGGAAGCCGTCCAGCAGGAAGCCGTCGCGCGCCTCGGCGCTGTCCACCCGCTCCACCACCACCCGGCAGATCAGGTCATCGGGCACGAGGTCGCCGCGGTCCATGTAGGCCTTGGCCTCCTGGCCGAGCTCGCTCTCCTCCTTCACGGCGGCGCGCAGGATGTCGCCGGTGGCGTAGTAGGGCAGGCCGAAGTCGGCGACGAGCCGCTCGGCCTGCGTGCCCTTGCCGGCGCCGGGGGGGCCGAGCAGGATGAGGTTGAGCTCCGTCACGTGCGCGGTAAGGCTACTGCGAGTGCTCAGTGCTCGGTGCTCAGTGCTCGCTGCTCGGAGCGAACCGAGCACTGAGCACCAATCCCGAGCACCCGACCCTGAACGGGCGTCCTTACTTCAGGAACCCCTCGTAGTTGCGCATCATCAGCTGCGCCTCCAGCTGCTTCATCGTGTCCAGCGCCACGCCCACCACGATCAGGATGGAGGTGCCGCCGAAGAAGAAGTTGGCGCTGGTCTGGTTGATGAGGATCGTGGGCAGCGCCGCCACGGCCGCCAGGTAGAGCGCGCCCGGGAAGGTCAGCCGGGCGAGGATGCGGTCCAGGTACTCGGCCGTCGGCCGGCCGGGTCTGACCCCCGGGATGAAGCCGCCGTACTTCTTGAGGTTGTCCGCCTGCTCGACCGGGTTGAACGTGACGGCCGTGTAGAAGTAGGTGAACAGGATGATGAAGATCGACTCGCCGACGATGTAGGCCCAGCCGTTGGGGCTGAAGAAGGCCGAGAAGTCGCGCGCCCAGTCTGGCCTGCGAGAGCTCGCCGATCGTGGGCGGGAACGCCATCAGCGACGCCGCGAAGATCACCGGGATCACGCCGGCCATGTTCACCCGCAGCGGCAGGTAGGTCGAGCCGCCGCCGGACATCCGGCGGCCCACGACGCGCTTGGCGTACTGCACCGGGATCCGCCGCTGGCCCTCCTGGACGAACACGATCGCGGCGATGATCGCCAGCGCCCAGGAAGGGCATCATCACCTTGAACACCTGATCGGGGTTGGTCCACCAGGCGGAGATCCCGTTGGGCAGGCCCGGCCACGATGCTCGCGAAGATCATGAGCGAGATGCCGTTGCCGATGCCGCGCTGGGTGATCAGCTCGCCCAGCCACATGAGCAGCACGCAGCCCGCGGTGAGCGTGGTGACGATCACGAAGACGCGGCCGAAGGTGAAGTTGTCGACCACGTCGGCGCTTCCGGTGGAGAAGCTGCGGAAGAGGAACACGTATCCGATCGACTGACCGAAGGCCAGCCCGACCGTGAGGTAGCGGGTGTACTGGGTGATCTTCTGCTGACCGACCTCGCCCTCCTTGCGGAGCTTCTCCAGCGACGGGACCACCACCGTCATCAGCTGCAGGATGATCGAGGCGGTGATGTAGGGCATGATCCCCAGCGCGAAGATCGCGAAGCGCTGGAGGCTGCCGCCCGAGAAGAGGTTGAGGAAGCCCAGCACGTTGGACCCCGTGAAGTTCTCCGAGATGTCCTTGACCGCGTCGACGTTGATGCCGGGCGCGGGGATGTAGGCCCCGACGCGGTAGAGCAGCAGCATCGCGGCCGTGAAGGCCAGCTTCTTCCGGATCTCGGCCACCCGGAACGAGTTCAGGAAGGTCTTGAGCACGGCTGCCTAGCGCTCGATGACCTGGGCCGTGCCGCCCGCGGCCTCGATCTTCTCCCGTGCCTTTGCGGAGAAGGCGTGCGCGTGCACCGTGAGCGCCTTGGTCAGGTCGCCCTGGGCGAGGATCTTCACGGGGGTGCCCTTGCGAGTGGCAAGCCCAACCCCGGCAAGCGCGTCGGGGGTGACCTCCGCGCCCTTGTCGAAGTGGTCCTCGAGGGTGCCCACGTTCACCGGCTGGGTGTGCGTGCGGAACCGCTCGAATGGCATCGACTTCTTCATGTGCGGGCCGCGCAGCTTGCGCATCCGCATGTGGATGGGCATCTGGCCGCCCTCGAATCCCGGCCGGCTCTTGGCGCCCGAGCGCGACCCGGCGCCCTTGTGTCCGCGCCCCGAGGTCTTGCCCATGCCCGAGCCCTCGCCGCGGCCCACGCGCTTGCGCCGGTGCCGCGAGCCCGCGGCCGGCTTGAGGTTGTGCAGCCCGATCTCGGCGTCGTCGCCGGCCGGCTTGCGCGCGGCGGCCATCAGCTGACCTCTACGAGGTGCGACACCGACCGGATCAGGCCGCGCACGGAGGGGTCGTCGGGACGCTGGACCTGACGCCCGATGCGTCCCAGGCCGAGCGTGCGCAGCGAGTCGCGCTGCTGCTTGTTGGAGCCGTTGGGCGACCTGACCTGCTTGATGGTGAGGGCCGCCGCCATCAGGCGGGCACCTCCTTCTCCTCGGCTGCCGGGGCCGCGGGGCCGCCGTCGCGGTCGTCGAGTCCGAGCACCTGGGCGACCGTGAGGCCGCGCAGCGCTGCCACGTCCTCGGGCCGGCGCAGCGACTGGAGGCCGGCCATGGTGGCCTTCACGAGGTTGATCGGATTCTGGCTGCCGAGCGACTTGGAGAGCACGTCGTGGATGCCCGCCAGCTCGAGCACGGCGCGCACGCCGCCGCCGGCGATCACGCCGGTGCCGGGCGAAGCCGGCTTGAGCAGCACCCGCGACGCGGAGTGCACGCCAACGGTCTGGTGGGTGATGGTGGAGCCGTGCATCGGCACCTCCATGAGGTTGCGCCGGGCGCGCTCGACACCCTTCTGGATCGCCACGGGGACCTCGTTGGCCTTGCCGTAGCCCACGCCGACCTTGGACTTCTCATCGCCGACGACCACCAGCGCGGTGAACGAGAACCGGCGCCCGCCCTTGACGACCTTGGCCACGCGGTTGATCTCGACCACGCGCTCCTGAAGGTCGCTGTCGCGGCCGCCGCGGCCCTGCTGTCTGTTGCTCTCTCGTGCCATCGGATCTCCGTCGAGGGTATCTAGTGGGTTAGCTCAGAAGGTCAGCCCGGCACCGCGGGCTCCGTCGGCCAGCGCCTTGACCCGGCCGTGGAAGCGGTAGCCGCCGCGGTCGAACACGCACGCGCTGACGCCGGCTTCCTTGGCCCGGCCCGCCAGCAGCTCGCCGGCCTTCTCCGCCTGCTCCATGCGGGCCAGCTCGCGCAGGTCGGGCTCTGTCCATGACACGGCGGCCAGGGTGTGGCCGCGGTCGTCGTCGATGAGCTGGGCCGCCATGCCGCGGTTGGAGCGGAACACAGACAGGCGCGGGCGCTCGGCGCTGCCGCGGACCTTGGCGCGCACGCGCCGGCGGCGGCGCAGCCTGGCGCCTGCCTTGGTGGTGACGGTCATGCGCGCTTGCCGACCTTCCTGGCCACGTACTCGCCCTTGTAGCGGATGCCCTTGCCCTTGTAGGGCTCGGGCGGGCGCTGCTTGCGGATCCTGGCGGCGGTCTCGCCGACCAGCTGCTTGGAGATGCCGCGCACCACGATCTCGGTGGGCGAGGGCACCTCGAACTCGATCCCGTCGGGCGCCGCGATCGGCACCGGATGCGAGTAGCCCAGCGCCAACTCCAGGTTCTTGCCCTTCTGCTGGGCGCGGTAGCCCACGCCCTGGATCTCCAGGCGCTTCTCGTAGCCCTCTGTCACGCCCTGGACCATGTTGAAGATGAGGCTGCGAGTCAGGCCGTGCAGCGCGCGGTGCTCGCCGCGGTCGGACGGGCGCTTGACCAGCACCTCGGTGTCGGTCTTCTCCACCGACATCTCGCGGCTCACGCGCTGGGTCAGCTCGCCCTTGGGGCCGTTGACCCGCACGAGCTCGGGCTCGACCGAGACCATCACGCCCTCGGGCAGGGAAATGGGCTGTCTTCCGATGCGGCTCATGAGCTACCAGACCTTGGCCACCAGCTCGCCGCCCACGCCGGCGCGGCGGGCGTCGTGGCCCGTCATCACGCCGCGCGAGGTGGAGACGATCGTGGTGCCCATGCCGCCCTGCACCCGGGGCACCTCTCCGGCGGACACGTAGGTGCGCCGGCCCGGCCGGGACACACGCTGCATGCCCTCGATCACCGGCTTGCGATCCTCGGTGTACTTGAGCGTGACGCGCAGGGTCTGCCCGACCCGGCCCGGCTGAACGTCGTAGCTCTCCACGTAGCCCTGCTCGGTGAGGATGCGCGCCACCTCGACCTTGAGCCGGGACGCCGGGATCTCCACGGCGTCGTGGTCGGCCTGCAGCCCGTTGCGGACGCGCGTGAGCAGATCGGAGACTGGATCGGTGGCGCTCACGGCTCTACCAGCTCGACTTGGTCAGGCCGGGGATGTGGCCCTCGTGGGCGTGGTCGCGCAGGCAGATCCGGCACAGGCCGAACTTGCGCAGGTATGCGCGCGGGCGGCCGCACTTGCGGCAGCGGTTGTATCCGCGGGTCTTGAACTTGGGCGGGCGCTGCTGGCGCACGCGCTGTGAAGTCTTGGCCATCTAGTCCTCGGTCTCCTCGGAAGTCTCGCCCTCCTCGCCCTCCTCGGGGCGCTCGGGCTTGGCGTATGCCTCGGGGTTCTCCTCCTTGAGCTGCTCCAGAGCGGCCTGCTCTGCCTCGGCCTTGAGGCGGGCCTCCTCGGCGTGGCGCTCCTCCTCGGCGGCGTCGGCCGTCTCCTCCTGGCCGGGGCGCCCCGCCTCCTGGAAGGGCATGCCCATGGCGTCGAGCAGCGCGAACGCCTCCTCGTCGGTGGGAGCGGAGGTGGTGATCGTGATGTCCAGCCCCCGGACCTGGTCGACCGAGTCGTAGTCGATCTCGGGGAAGATGATCTGCTCGCGGATCCCCAGGCTCCAATTGCCGCGACCGTCGAACGAGCGCGGGTTCAGACCGCGGAAGTCGCGGATCCGAGGAATCGCGATCGACATCAGCCGGTCGAGGAACTCGTACATCCGCGCCCCGCGCAGGGTCACGGACACGCCCACGGGCATGCCGTCGCGCAGCTTGAAGTTGGCGATCGACTTGCGGGCCCTGCGCACGTTGGGCTTCTGGCCGGCGATGGTGGCCAGCTGCTCGACCGCGGCGTCGAGCATCTTCGAGTCCTGCTTGGCCTCGCCGACGCCCATGTTCAGGGTCACCTTGTCCACCCGCGGCACCTGCATCGGGTTCTCGTAGCCGAAGCGGCTCGTGAGCGCGGGGGAGATCTCCTCCTCGTAGCGCGTGCGCAGGCGCGGCTTGGCCTTGGCCTCGGTCGCGGCCATCAGTCGTCGAGCTCCGTGCCGGATCGCTTGGCCACGCGCACGCGGCGGCCGCCCTCGCGCTTGATGCCCACGCGGGTGGGGGCGTTGCTCTTGGGATCCAGCAGCATCACGTTGGACACGTGGATCGGGCCCTCGACCTCGATCACGCCGCCCAGCTCCTGGGCGCGCTGGGTGTCGCGCAGCGTCCGCGGGGCCTGGTGGCGCTTCTGGATGTTCATGCCCTCCACGTACACGCGCTGACGCGCGGGCTCGGTGCGAAGCACCCGCCCCGTCTTGCCGCGGTCCTTGCCGGAGATGACCCTGACCGTGTCGTCGCGGCGGATCTTCATTCGCGCGGCCACGGTCACAACACCTCCGGGGCGAGGGAGACGATCTTCATGAAGTTACGGTCGCGCAGCTCGCGCGCCACGGGGCCGAAGATGCGCGTGCCGCGCGGGTTGTTGGCCTGGTCGATGAGCACCGCGGCGTTCTCGTCGAACGCGATGTAGGTGCCGTCGTCGCGGCCGAACTGCTTGCGGGTGCGCACCACGACCGCCTTGACGACCTCACCCTTCTTGACCGAGCCGTGCGGGATGGCCTGCTTGACCGTGGCGGTGATCACGTCGCCCACGCCGGCGTAGCGACGCTTCGACCCGCCCGACACGCGGATGCAGAGGATCTCGCGCGCGCCGGTGTTGTCGGCCACGCGCAGGCGGGTCTCCTGCTGGATCATCGGAGCGCCTCGCTCATCTGGCTCGCTCCAGGATCTCGACCAGGCGCCAGCGCTTGGTGCGCGACAGCGGGCGGCTCTCGACCACCTTGACCGTGTCGCCCGCGCTGGCCTCGTTGGCCTCGTCGTGGGCGTGCAGGGTGGAGGAGGTGCGCACGATCTTGCCGTAGGTCCGGTGCTGGCGCGCGATGTCGATCCGCACCGTGATCGTCTTGTCGGCCTTGTCGGAGACCACGATGCCCTGGCGCTCGCGGGCGCTGCCGGTGCCCGTGCGCTCGGCCGGCGGCGTGCCCTCCCGCGCCGCCCGGCCGGCACGCTTCTCACGCTGCTTGCCCCGCCATCGGCGGCGCTGCTCGGCGTTGGCCCGGCGCTTGGCGATCCGCTCGGCGGAGCGCTCGTCCACGGAGCGCTGCGGGCGCGCCTCGCCGGAGTGCGCGGAGCGCTCGCGGCGGCGGCGCTCCTTGGGCGACAGCGGCGCCTCGGGCTCGCCTCCTCCGCGGCGGCGGCCGGCTCGGCCGGGGCCTCCTCCGCGGCGGGCTCGGGCTCAGGTTCGGGCTCGGGCTCCGGCTCAGGCTCGGGCTCGGCTCGGCCTCTGGCTCCGGGGCGTCGGCCTCGGGCGCATCAGCCTCGGCTCGGCCCGGGCCTCGGCCTCCTCCGCGGGCGGATCCTCGGCCACGGGCTCGGCGGGAGCCGCCTCCTCGGGCGCCTCCTGCTGCTCGGCCTCGGCCTCCGCGCCGTTCTTGTCGTTCTTCTCTTCGTCAGCCATCGTCGCGCTGCTTCCTCAGCTCGGCCGTCAACGTCGAGGCCGCGCTGTCCGGCGATCGTCATGCCTCGTGCGAGGTCACGCTTCGCGTTCTGTAGCCCTGCGGTGTTCTCGAGCTGCCCGGTCGCGTGCTGAAAGCGCAGGTTGAAGAGCTCCTGGCGCGACCGGTCGACGAACTCCACGAGCTGCGGGTCGTCCAGATTGTGCACCTCGACCGCCTTCACTGCTGGCCCGCCCCCTCGCGGAGGATGAACTTGGTCTTGACCGGCAGCTTGTGGCCGGCCAGGCGCATGGCCTCCCGGGCCAGCGGCTCCGGCACGCCCGACAGCTCGAACATCACGCGGCCCGGCTTGACCACGGCCACCCACCCCTCGGGCGAGCCCTTGCCCGAGCCCATGCGGGTCTCGGCGGGCTTCTGGGTCACCGGCTTGTCCGGGAAGACGTTGATCCAGACCTTGCCGCCGCGCTTGATCTTGCGCGTCATGGCGATCCGGGCGGCCTCGATCTGGCGGTTGGTGACCCAGCCGCGATCGAGGGCCTTGAGGCCGTACTCGCCGAACTCCACCTCGGTGCCGCCCTTGGCGAAGCCGGCCCTGCGGCCGCGATGCTGCTTGCGGTGCTTGACGCGCTTGGGCTGGAGCATCAGCGCCCACCGCCGCCGCCACGCGGTCCGCCACGCCCGCGTCCGCCGCCACCGCGACCGCCGGGTCCGCCGCCGCCCGGGCCGCCGCCGCGCGCCTGCTGGGGCGCGTCGAGCTCGGTGAGGTCCTGGGCGAAGCCCTTGGGCATGATCTCGCCCTTGTTGATCCACACCTTCACGCCGATGCGGCCGAAGGTGGTCTTGGCCTCGAAGAAGCCGTAGTCGATGTCCGCGCGGATCGTGTGCAGCGGCACGCGGCCGTCGGAGTAGCCCTCGGTGCGCGCCATCTCAGCGCCGCCCAACCGCCCCGACACCTGGACCCGCACGCCCTTGGCGCCCGAGCGCATGGCCGACGTCAGCGAGCGCTTCATCGCCCGCCGGAAGGCCACGCGGTTGACCAGCTGCTCGGCGATGGACTGCGCCACCAGCTTGGCGTCCAGCTCCGGGCGCTTGATCTCGAGGATGTTGACCTTCACGGCCTTGCCGGTCATCCGGTGGAGCTCCTTGCGCAGGGCGTCCACCTCGCTGCCGGACTTGCCGATCACGATGCCTGGCCGGGCCGTGTGGATGTTGACCTCCACCTCGCCCTTGTTCTTCTTGATCGTGATGTCCGACAGGCCCGCGTGCGACAGCTTGTTGTCGATGTGCTGACGGATGTGGATGTCCTCGAGCAGGTAGTCGGCGAACTCCTTCTCGGAGAACCACGTGGACTTCCAGTCGTGGATGTACCCGACCCGCATGGACTCGGGGTGGACCTTCTGACCCATCGTCTACCCCGCTTTCCTCGCGTCGCGTCCCTGCACCCCGGCCTCGGTCAGGGTGATGGTCATGTGGCTCGTGCGCTTGTTGATCCGCGTGGCGCGGCCGAGCGCGCGGGGCCGGTAGCGCTTGATCGTCGGCCCCTCGTCTACGTAGGCCGTGCCGACCTTCAGATCGCCCGGATCGAGCTCGAAGTTGTTCTCCGCGTTGGCCACGGCGGACTCCAGAAGCTTGGAGATGTCGGCCGCCACAGCGCGCGGGGTGTGCTTGAGGATCGCGCGCGCGTCGCCGACCTCCTTGCCGCGGATGTGGTCCATGACCAGCCGGGCCTTGCGGGGCGCGCTGCGCACGTACTTGGCGCGGGCGCGGACCGCCAGGGCGCCCCTGGCGTCGCGCGGCGCCTCGCGGGCCGGCTCGGAGCGCTTGGCCTCCGCGGGCGCCGTCTCGGCCGCGCCGCGGCGCCGGCCTCGCTTGGGCTTCTGCTCATCCTCGACCTGCTCCTCGTCGGCGGCCTCCACCGCCTCGGCGGCAGCCGTCTCGGTGGCCGGCTCCGCCTCGGGCGCGGTTCCGCCCTGCCCGGCGTCGTCGTCCAGCAGGCGGGCGATCAGGTCGTCCTTGCGGCCGCTCTTGGGCAGGCCGCGCTCCTCCAGCTCGGAGGAGAGCTGGTCAACGGTCATGCCCGCGTACTTGGTCGGCTCGGCCATCAGCGCATCCTCACCCGGTCGCTGCCGGCGTGGCCGCGGAACATGCGCGTGGGCGCGAACTCGCCGAGCTTGTGCCCCACCATCGACTCGGAGACGAAGACGGGCACGTGCTTGCGGCCGTCGTGCACGGCGATCGTGTGGCCCACCATCTCCGGGAAGATCGTGGAGGCGCGCGACCAGGTCTTGACCATCTGCTTGTCGCCCGACTCGTTCATGCGCTCGATGCGCGCCATCAGGCGCTCCTCGACCCACGGGCCCTTCTTGGAGGAGCGGCTCATCGGCCACCCTTCTTCCCGCGTCGGCGGCCGCGCACGATGTAGCGGTCGGACCGCTTGTTCTTCTTGCGGGTGCGGTAGCCCAGCGTGGGCACGCCCCAGGGGGTGACCGGATGGCGGCCGGCCGTGGTGGAGCCCTCGCCGCCGCCGTGCGGGTGGTCCACCGGGTTCATCGCCGTGCCGCGGGTCTGCGGGCGGCGGCCCTTGTGTCGCGACCGCCCCGCCTTGCCGAGGTCGATGTTCTGGTGCTCGGAGTTGCCGATGGCGCCGATCGAGGCACGGCACTCGAGGCGGACCATGCGCATCTCGCCGGACGGGAGGCGGAGGGTGGCGTAGTCGCCCTCCTTGGCCACGAGCTGGATGGCCGTGCCGGCCGACCTGCCCATCTGGCCCCCGCGCCCCATCGTGAGCTCCACGTTGTGGACCGTGGTGCCGGTGGGGATGTTGGCCAGCGCCAGGCAGTTGCCCACCGTGATGTCCGCGCCCTCGCCGGACTGCACGCGTGTCGCCGACCTTGAGCCGCGCCGGCGCCAGGATGTAGGCCTTCTCGCCGTCGGCGTAGTGGAGCAGGGCGATGTAGGAGGTGCGGTTGGGGTCGTACTCGATGGCCGCGACCGTGGCCGGCACGCCGTCCTTGACCCGCTTGAAGTCGATCCTGCGGTACTTGCGCTTGGCCCCGCCGCCACGATGACGCGACGTCACGCGACCGTGCGCGTTGCGCCCGCCCGACTTGGTGAGCCCCTCGGTCAGCTTCTTCTCGGGCTCCGTCTTGGTCACCTCGGCGTGGTCCGAGTAGGTGGCGAACCGGCGGCCGGGGCTGGTGGGCTTGTGCTTCTTGATGGCCATCAGTCGATCTCCTGGCCCTCAAACAGTTCGATGGTGTCGTCGGGGTGGAGCGTGACCACGGCCTTCTTCCACTGCCGCCGCTTGCCGGCGGTCAAGCCGCGGCGCTTGGGCTTGGGCTTGACGTTCTGGGTGCGCACCCCCTGCACGCGCACTCCGAAGATCTGCTCCACCGCCTGGCGCACCTGGGTCTTGCTCGCGGCGTCGTGCACGCGGAACGTGTACTTGTTGGCGGCCAGCAGCGCGTAGCTCTTCTCCGAGATCACCGGGCTGATCACGACGCTGCGGGCGTTCACGCGCTCACCGCCTGGCGAGCCGGAGCGGCTGCGATCTCGGTCAGGTATTCGAGCGCGGACTCGGACGCCACGAGCCGTGCGGCGCCGATCACGTCGGCCACGCCCACGTCGGCGGCGTGGCGCACCGTGACCCCGCTGATGTTGCGAAACGAGAGCACGGCGTTCTCCTCGCCATCGGTGAGCACCACCAGAGCGCGCCCTTCGCCGAAGCCGGCCAGGGCCTCGGCCGCCCCCTTGGTGGAGGGCTCGGAGAAGGCGCCGGGGTCCACGGCGGCCAGCGTTCCGCGCTGGGCGTGCACCGAGAGAGCGGCGCGCAGCGCGCGGCGGCGCTCCTTGCGGTTGACCTTGACGATGTAGCGGCGCGGCTTGGGGCCGAAGGTGATGCCGCCGCCGGTGCGCTGCGGCGCCGACAGCGCGCCCGCGCGGGCGCGGCCCGTGCCCTTCTGGCGCCAGGCCTTGGCGCCGGTCATGGCCACCTCGCCGCGCGTGCGGGTGGAGGCCGTGCCCCTGCGCTTGGCGTTCAGCTCGGCGACCACCGCGCGGTGCACCAGCGGCTCGTGGAAGGTCTCGCCGAACACGGCCTCGTCGAGCGCGACCTTGCCGGTCTTCGAGCCGATGTAGGGGGCCTGGGGCGCCGCCATCAGCCGTCCCTCCGGATCTCGACGATCGAGCCCTTGGGGCCGGGCACCGAGCCGCGCAGCAGCACCAGGTTCTCGTCCGCCCGCACGTCCACGACCTCCAGGCCGCGCTGGGTGACCCGCTTGTTGCCCATCTGGCCCGGCCCGCGGATGCCCTTGAAGACCCGCGACGGGGTGGCCGAGGCGCCGATGGAGCCCGGCGCGCGCACGTTGTGCGAGCCGTGCGACGCGGGGCCGCGCGAGAAGTTGTGGCGCTTGATGGTGCCCTGGAAGCCCTTGCCCTTGGAGACGCCCGAGACCTTGACCGTCTGGCCCTTCTCGAAGACGTCGCCGACCTTGATCTGCTCGCCCACCTGCAGCTCGCCGGCCTCGCCGCGAAACTCGGCGACCCGCCTCAGCGGCGGCGCGTCGGCCTTCTTCAGGTGCCCGAGCCGCGCGCGGGTGAGGGACTTCTCGCTGGCCGCGCCGAAGCCCACCTGCACGGCGTCGTAGCCGTCGCGGTCCTCGCGCCGGATGGCGGTGACCCAGCAGGGGCCCGCCTCGACCACGGTCACGCGTTCCACGTGCCCGTCCTCGGGATCGAAGACCTGCGTCATTCCCAGCTTGCGTCCGAGCAACATCGCGCGTCAGATCAGCTGGATCTGGATGTCCACCCCGGCCGGCAGGTGGTCGAGCCGCTGGAGCGAGTCGACCGTCTTGGGCGTGGGCTGGAGGATGTCGATCAGCCGCTTGTGGGTGCGGATCTCGAAGTGCTCGCGCGAGTCCTTGTCCTTGAACGGGGACCGGATCACGCAGTAGACGTTCTTCTCGGTGGGCAGCGGCACCGGCCCCGACACGCTCGCCCCGGTGCGCTGAGCCGTCTCCACGATCTCGCGCGCGGCCGTCTCGATCGCCGAGTGGTCGTAGGCCTTGAGCCGGATCCTGATCTTGTTCTGGGTGAGCGTTGCCATGGGTCTAGACGTGCGGACGGCGGGCCCCGGGTGCGGCGGGCCCGCCGTGTGCCTGTCGCGAGCTGCCTCCTCCCGCGGCGGGAGGGGCTCGCTATGGGCGGTTACTCGACGATCTCGGAGACCACCCCCGAGCCGACCGTGCGGCCGCCCTCGCGGATCGCGAAGCGCAGGCCCTGGTCCATGGCGATCGGCTGGATCAGCTCGACCGTCATCTGGACGTTGTCGCCCGGCATGACCATCTCGACGCCCTCCGGGCAGGTTGGCGACGCCGGTCACGTCGGTGGTGCGGAAGTAGAACTGCGGGCGGTAGCCGTTGAAGAACGGCGTGTGGCGCCCGCCCTCCTCCTTCTTCAGGCAGTACACCTCGGCCTTGAACTTGGTGTGCGGCGTGATCGAGCCCGGCTTGCAGAGCACCTGGCCGCGCTCGATCTCCTCGCGCTTGGTGCCGCGCAGCAGGCAGCCCACGTTGTCGCCGGCCTGACCCTCGTCGAGAATCTTGCGGAACATCTCGACGCCCGTGATCACGGTCTTCTCGGTCTTCTCGTGGATGCCCACGATCTCGACCTCCTCGCCCGTCTTCACGATGCCCTGCTCGATGCGGCCCGGTGGCCACCGTGCCGCGGCCGGTGATCGAGAACACGTCCTCGACCGGCATCAGGAACGGCTTGTCCAGCGGGCGCTCGGGCTGCGGGATGTAGCTGTCCAGCGCCTCGGCCAGCTCGATGATCTTGGCCTTGTGCTCCTCGTCGCCCTCGAGCGCCTTGAGCGCCGAGCCCTTGATGAAGGGGATCTCCTCGCCCGGGAAGTCGTAGTCGTTCAGGAGGTCCTTGACCTCCTCCTCGACCAGCTCGAGCAGCTCCTCGTCGTCGACCATGTCGACCTTGTTGAGGAACACCACGATGTAGGGCACGCCCACCTGGCGCGCGAGCAGGATGTGCTCGCGGGTCTGGGGCATGGGGCCGTCGGCCGCGGAGACCACCAGGATCGCGCCGTCCATCTGCGCGGCGCCGGTGATCATGTTCTTGATGTAGTCGGCGTGCCCGGGGCAGTCCACGTGCGCGTAGTGGCGGTTCTCGGTCTGGTACTCCACGTGGGAGGTCGCGATCGTGATGCCGCGCTCCTTCTCCTCGGGAGCGTTGTCGATCTCCTCGAAGCTCTTGGCCTCGCCGCCCTGCGCGTCCGCCAGGACCTTGGTGATCGCAGCGGTCAGCGTGGTCTTGCCGTGGTCGATGTGACCGATGGTGCCGACGTTGCAGTGCGGCTTATCGCGCTCGAACTTCTCCTTCGCCACTGGGAACTGCTCCTTTCCGAAAGTCCTTGAGGCCGACCCCGCGCTGGGCGAAGGCGAACCTCGGAAACATACTCCTTACGCGCTGGCGCCGACCGGCTCGCCCGTGCGGTGCTCGACGATCTCCTCGGCGATGCTGCCGGGGACCTCCTCGTAGCGGTCGAACTGCATCGAGTAGTTGGCCCGGCCCTGCGTGTTGGACCGCAGGTCGGTGGCGTACCCGAACATCGAGGACAGTGGCACGCTGGCCGTGACGACCTTGACGTTGCCGCGCTCCTCCTGGCCCTCGACGCGGCCGCGCCGGCCGCTGAGGTCGCCGATCACGGTGCCGAGGAACTCGTCCGGAGTCGTGACCTCGACGGCCATGATCGGCTCGAGCAGCACCGGCTTGGCGCGCCTGGCGGCCTCCTTGGCCGCCAGCGAGCCCGCGACCTTGAAGGCGATCTCCGAGGAGTCGGTGTCGTGGTACTTGCCGTCCGTGAGCGTCACGCGCACGTCGACCATCGGGAAGCCGGCCTTGACTCCGGACTCCAGCGCCTCCTCGATGCCCTTCTCCACGGCGGGGATGAACTCCGACGGCACCGAGCCGCCCTTGATCTTGTTCACGAAGTCGAAGCCCTCGCCGGGCGCCGGCTCCATGTCGATGTAGACCACGCCGTACTGGCCCGAGCCGCCCGTCTGGCGGATGAACTTGCCCTCGATCTTCGTCGCCTCGCCGCGCACGGTCTCGCGGTAGGCCACCTGGGGCCGGCCGACGCCGGCCTCCACGTTGAACTCGCGCTTCATGCGGTCGACGATGACCTCGAGGTGCAGCTCGCCCATTCCGGAGATCACGGTCTGGCCGGTCTCCTCGTCGGTGCGGATGTGGAAGGTGGGGTCCTCCTCGCCGAGCCGCGCCAGCGCCACGCCCATCTTCTCCTGGTCGGCCTTGGTCTTCGGCTCGATCGAGACGTGCACCACCGGATCCGGGAACTGGATCGTCTCCAGCACGATCGGCGAGTCCGGCGCGCACAGGGTGTCGCCCGTCGAGGTCTGCTTCAGGCCCACCCCCGCGGCGATGTCGCCGGCGTAGATGGTCTCCTCCTCCTCGCGGTGGTTGGCGTGCATCATCAGGATGCGGCCCACGCGCTCGGTGCGGCCGGTGCTGGCGTTGAGGATCCGGCCGCCCGCGTCCAGCGAGCCGGAGTACACGCGGAAGTAGGTGAGCTTGCCCACGAACGGGTCGGACATGACCTTGAACGCCAGCGCCGCGAACGGGCTGTCGTCGTCCGCGGGGCGGGTGGCCGCGGTGGGCTCGCCGTCGCCGCCCTTCTGGGCCGGCTCGAGGCCGTCGACCGGCGGCACGTCGAGCGGGCTCGGCAGGTAGTCGACCACCGCGTCGAGCAGCGGCTGCACGCCCTTGTTCTTGAACGAGGAGCCGCACATCACGGGGAAGATCGAGATGCCCAGCGTGGCCTTGCGGATGTCCTCGCGCAGGCGATCCGGCTCGATCGGCTTCTCCTCCAGGTAGTCCTCCATGAGCTGCTCGTCGTAGTCGGCGAGCGCCTCGACCAGGTGGGTGCGGGCCTCGTGGGCCGCGTCGGCCATGTCGGCGGGGATGTCCTCCTCGCCCCACTCCTGGCCCAGGTCGTCCTTGTAGACGATGGCCTTCATGGTCACCAGGTCGACCACGCCCCGGAAGTCGCCCTCCGCTCCGATCGGGAGCTGGATCGGGATGGCCGTGCCGGCGCCCTCGGTCTTGCCGTCGGCGCCGAGGCGGTCCTTCATCGTCTCGACCGAGCCGTCGAAGTCCGCGCCGGTGCGGTCCATCTTGTTGATGTAGGCGATGCGCGGCACGCGGTACTTGTCGGCCTGGCGCCAGACGGTCTCGGACTGCGGCTCGACGCCCGCGACGGAGTCGAACAGGGCGATGGCGCCGTCCAGGACGCGCAGCGAGCGCTCGACCTCGACCGTGAAGTCCACGTGGCCGGGCGTGTCGATGATGTTGATGCGGTGGTCGTTCCAGGAGGCCGTGGTGGCGGCGGAGGTGATGGTGATCCCGCGCTCCTGCTCCTGCTCCATCCAGTCCATGACCGCCGCGCCCTCGTGCACCTCGCCCATCTTGTGGGTCCGGCCCGGTGTAGAAGAGGATGCGCTCGGTCGTGGTCGTCTTGCCCGCGTCGATGTGGGCCATGATCCCGATGTTGCGCGTCTTCTCGAGTGGAACTTTGCGTGGCATGTGGCGTCCTGGTGGATGGTTGCGGTGAGGGCAGAAAAAAGGCCCTTGGCGGGCCCGGTGCTGCGCAGCGTTCTCGCCCGGGTGGGTCCTATGTAACGAGGGTCTCCATCGGACGGGCGTGCGCTGCGCGGGGACCGAAGGGGTCCCGCGAGCGACGCACGATGGTAGCAGAGGGAATTCGCCGTTCACGGCCGTTTTCCGCCCCGTTTCGCGCGCCGGGAATCGGCCGTCGAGCCGGGTGGCGGCGTCGCCGCCTCCCGCCGGATACGCTGCGACCAGATGGAGGCCACGTCCAGCTCCGCCCCCAGCGCCCGCGGCGCGGGGCGAATCGTCGCGCTGCTCGGCGCTCGTCCTCGGGTTGATCGGCGGCGTGCTGCTGTCGTGGCGGAGTTCTCCACGATCGTGTCCATCGACGTGGCCAGCGGCAGCTGCGTCGAGCAGGCGGGGGCCGACCTCAGCGACGGCTGCGAGACCACCGGCCTGGAGCAGCACGGCGGCGCGCTGATCGTGCTCGGCGTCGCCGCAGTGGTGCTGCCCTGGTCGCCGCGCGCGGCGCCAACCGCCCGGCCGCGCTGGCGCTGATAGCGATGGGCGTGCTCGCCGTGGTCCTCGCCCTGGTGCGCGACCTCGACCAGGCCGACGAGACGGGCGTGGTCGGCCTGCGCTACGAAGAGGCCCGCGCCGTCATCGGCCCCGGCCTCTACCTGGAGATCGCCGCCGGCGGCCTGTGCGTGCTGGCGGCCGGCCTGATGTACCCGCGGCCGGGCGCCGGCGGCCGGCTCCTAAGCGCGCCACCCGGCGAGCGCAGGGCGGCGAGGGACAAGGGCTGCAAGGACGCAGGGAGCGACGCGTGCTCCGCACGCGAGCGACCGAGGACGCCGCAGACCGACGTCAGTCGCCGTACTGCGACCGCCGGGCTACCAGCGGTAGTGGGCGAAGGCCTTGTTGGCCTGCGCCATGCGGTAGATGTCGTCCTTGCGCTTGAACGCCAGGCCCTGCTGGGACTGGGCGTCGATCAGCTCGTTGGCGAGCCGCTCCGACATCGACTTCTCGCGCCGCTTGCGCGCGAACTCCACGAGCCAGCGCACCGCGAGCGTGCGCGCGCGGTTGGCGGGCACCTCGACCGGCACCTGGTAGGTGGCGCCGCCGACCCGGCGCGAGCGCACCTCGAGCACCGGCGTGAGGCTCTTGATGGAGGTCTCCAGCGCGGCCACCGGCTCCTCGTTGGTCTTGCGCGACAGGACGTCGAGGGCGTCGTAGACGATCTTCTCGGCCGTGGACTTCTTGCCGTCCACCATCACCTTGTTGATGACCTGCTGGACGAGCTTGGACCCGTGCATGGAGTCGGGGTCGATGGGCCGGATCCCGGCGGCGGCGCGGCGCGGCATGGGCTAGCGGGCCTTCGCGCCGTACTGGGAGCGCGCCTTCTTGCGGTCGCTCACGCCGGCGGCGTCGAGCGTCCCGCGGACGACCTTGTAGCGCACGCCCGGGAGGTCCTTGACGCGACCGCCGCGAACCAGGACCACCGAGTGCTCCTGGAGGTTGTGGCCCTCGCCCGGGATGTAGGAGGTGACCTCCATCCCGTTGGTCAGCCGCACGCGCGCGACCTTTCGCAGCGCGGAGTTCGGCTTCTTGGGAGTGGTGGTGTAGACGCGGGTGCAGACGCCACGGCGCTGCGGGAGCGGCGATCCGCTTCTTGCGTCCCTGTCCGGACTTGAGCCCCGGGGTGGCGACCTTCTTCTTCGGCGCCTTGCGGCCCTTGCGGACGAGCTGATTGATGCTTGGCATGCGGCGGGGCATGCTAGCAGCGGTCCCGCAGCGCCATGGGCGCCTACGCACGTGCCCATCCCTCCCGGCACGGCCCCGGTCGCGAGCGTTACGCTCGTGCCGTGGCGAGAGCTGGTACTTCATCATCGCGCGGGCGGGAAGCGGCGAGCCCCTCGTGGCGATTCACGGGATCGGGTCCACCTGGCAGGTCTGGGAGCCCGTGCTGCCCACGCTGGAGGCCCGCCACGACGTGCTGTCGCTGAGCCTGCCCGGGTTCGGCGAGTCGCCGGCGCTCGTGGGGCAGCCCACCGTGCCCGCGTTGGTGGACTCGGTCGAGGACGCGATGGACGCCGCGGGAATAGCGCGGGCGCACCTGGTGGGCAACTCGCTGGGCGGCTGGATCACCGCGGAGCTGGCAGCCCGCGGCAGGGCGCGGTCGGTGGCGGCCATCTGCCCGGCCGGCCTGTGGACCCCGCGCGAGATGCGCTACGCCACCACGGTCCTGAACTCCTCCACGAGACCGCGCTACGGCTGGAGCCGTACGCCGAGCGCATCTGCGCCAACGCCGTCGGGCGGCGCCTGGCCTTCGGCGCGGTGGCGTCGCGGCCAGAGCGCATCGACCCGGAGTCGGCGGTCTACCAAGTCAGGATGATGGCCGGGTCCGAGAGCTTTCCGCAGACGCTGAGCTGGCTGCGCGAGGGCCACCAGCCCGAGGGCCTCGATCGGATCGCCTGCCCCTTCACGGTGCTGTGGGGAACGAAGGACCGCGTGCTGCCGCGGCGCCAGGGCGTTCGCTGGACGGAGACAGGTGCGGTCTGCCGAGCTGGTGGAGCTGTCTCGGCTCGGACACGTGCCGATGTCCGACGACCCCGGCGGTCTGGCCAAGGCGATCCTCGCGGTTACGGACTCGACAACCGCGCGCCTAGCGGGCCTGCGCGGCGGCGCGCAGCGGCGCCGGCGTGAGGGCGGCCGCCACGATGACCATCACGAAGGCCGCCGTCTGAAGGGCGATACCGAGCGGGTCGCCCGGCATGGGATCGCCGAACACGACGATGCCGCCGGTGATCGCGGAGATGTTGGCCGCGGCGCTGGTGAGCGTGATCACGGGCACCGCCTCACCCTGCTGGAGGCCGCGAGCGGAGGCGTAGAAGGCGATGACCGACGCCAGGATGCAGGTGAGCAGCCATGGCGACGCGAGCCCGAGGATGCCCTCGCTGCCGACGCTCCCGGTGAGGGCCTTGATGGCCACGTCGGAGACGCCGAAGAGAATCCCGGCCGCGGCGCCCATGAGCACGCCGTGATGCTCGTGCGAGGCGCCGAACTTGGGTGAGAGCACCAGCAGGCAGCCGATCGTGAGCAGCCCCGCCTCGAAGGCGATCATGCCGCCCACCGAGTAGGTGGAGTGCGCGTCGCCGCTGTGCGGCAGGGTCACGGCCAGCAGCGAGAGGCCCACCGCCGTGAGGCCGACGCCGACCCACTGGCGGGCGCCCACCTCGAAGCCGAAGAAGCGATCGGCGAGCACCGTGAGGAAGACGAGGCCGCCGGAGATCACGGCCTGGACGAGGGAGAGGGGCGCCAGCGCCAGCGCGCCAACGTGCAGGATCCAGGCGCCCAGGGCCACCGCCATGCCGATGGCGAACCACTTGGACCGGAACAGTCCCGCCGCGCTGCGGACGGGCCGGCGGAAGTCGACCTCCGGCGCCGCGCAGGCCCCGCGATGCTTGAGCAGGAAGCCCAAGTTCGTGGTCAGGGCGCACAGAAGCGCCAGCAGGATGCCAAGTTGGATGGTCATGCGAGTTAGAAGAGGAAGATGCTGCCGAGCGGGCTCTTAGGCTTCCCACTCGTTATTCGCGCTATCGGCTGTACGGCCTGCCCGCTTAACCCCCTACACCCCTAAGCGGACAAAGTTGCCCTACCCGCTACCCCCCGTGCGCCAAACGTGACCGCCGATCCCGTGCTGTTCGTGGACGTGGACGGGGTCATCAGCCTGTTCGGGTTCGAGCATGGACTGGAGCCCCCGGGCCGCTTCCACTGGGTAGACGGTATAGCGCATTGCATCCCTGGCGCCTGCGGAGCCAGGCTCGAACAGCTGGCGGAGCGATTCGAGCTGGTGTGGGCGACGGGGTGGGAGGAGAAGGCGAACGAGTACCTGCCCTTCATCCTCGGCCTGCCGTTCCGCGACCTGCCGGTGCTGACCTTCGACGGCCGGGCGGTGTTCGGATCGGCGCACTGGAAGCTGGATGCCATCGACGAGTACGCGGGCGACCGGCCCGCGGCCTGGATCGACGACAACCTGGACGACGAGTGCGAGCGCTGGGCGGCCGGGCGCGCCCGCGCGATTCCCACCCTGCTGGTGCGCACCGAGCCCGCCATGGGCATGACCGACGAGCACGTGAAGCGGCTGCTGGCCTGGGCCGACGAGGTTGCCCGCTAGGCGCGCAGCTTGTAGCCGGTCTGGAACAGGCGCAGGTTGGTCGCGAACAGGGCTGCCGTGGCCAGCGCCAGGACGCCCAGGGAGAGGGCGATGTTGGCCTCGGTGTAGCCCAGGAAGCCGTAGCGGACCAGGTTGATCATGTAGTAGACCGGGTTGAAGTGGGTGAGCGTCTGGAAGGGCTCGTCCAGCAGCGACGCGGAGTAGAAGACCCCGCCCAGGAAGATCAGCGGCTGGAGCACGAAGGTCTGGGCGAACGAGACGTCGTCGAACTGCTCCGCCCTGACGCCCACCAGCACTCCGAGCTGGGAGAAGAAGAACCCGACCAGGAACAGCGAGGGGATCAGCACCAAGACGTGCTCGACCCCGATGTCCACGAGGAACGAGGCGGCCGTGAAGGTGAGGACGGCCACGATCATCCCGCGCAGGAACCCCCCGAGCGAGAACGCGAGCAGCAGCTGGGCCGGCGACGCGGGCGAGCTCAGCTGGTCGTCGATGGCGCGCTGGAACTTCTGCTGGAGGATCGACGAGGAGTTGTTCGAGAAGGCGTTGATGGCCCAGGCCATCATGATCAGCCCGGGGATGATGAACACCACGTAGTCGATGCCGTGGAGCTCGTCGATCCGCGAGCCGAGCGCCGCGCCGAAGACCGAGATGTAGAGGAACGTCTCCAACAGCGGCGCGCCCAGCGTCTGGCGCTTGATCTTGGTGAAGCGGGTGACCTCGCGCCTGACCAGCGCGAAGAAGCGGATCTGGGACGCGCTCAACTGGCCACCTCGCCCAGTTGCGCGCGCGAGAGCTCCTTGCGGCCCACCAGCTCGAGGTAGGCGTCCTCGAGGCTGGCCACCCCGTACTTGGGCCGCCAGCTCTCCGCTGGAGCCCTGCGCCACGATCTCGCCGTCGTTGATGAAGGCGATGCGGTCGCAGAGCTGCTCCGCCTCCTCGAGGTAGTGCGTGGTGAGCAGGATCGTCGTGCCCTCGGCGTTGATGCGCTGCACGTACTGCCACAGCTCCAGGCGGAGCTCGACGTCGACCCCCGCCGTCGGCTCGTCGAGGATCAGCAGCCGCGGCCGGTGCATCAACGCGCGCGCCAGCACCAGGCGCCGCTTCATGCCCCCCGAGAGCGTCCGGGTGCGCTCGTCCTTCTTGTCGGTCAGTGAGAAGGCCTCCAGCAGCTCCTGCGTGCGCTCGCGCCGCTCGCGCTTGGGCATCCCGAAGTAGCCGGCGTGGTAGTCCAGCGTCTCCGCGCAGGTCAGGAACCAGTCCAGGTTGAGGTCCTGCGGCGCCAGGCCCACGGCCACCCGCGCCTCCTCGTAATGGTCGATGGCGTCGTGCCCGAACACGCGGATCGACCCCGCCGTGGTCTGAGCCAGGCCCGTCGAGCAGTGGATCAACGTGGACTTGCCGGCCCCGTTGGGGCCGAGCAGGCCGAAGAAGTCACCGGCCTCGATGTCGAGCGAGACCCCCCGCAGCGCATCCGTCCCGGTCGGGTAGCGCTTGTACAGGTCGCGGATCTCGAGCGCACGCACGCTCTCAGCATGCATGTTCAAGCACCCTTGAAGTCAAGGGCTCGGCCACTCGGATCGACAACCGCTACTTGTCGTCGCTGTCCGCCGGCGCCGGCAGGTCCGCCAGCTCGTCGCCGAACGAGCCCCGCCGCCGTTGCCGCCGTCGGAGTCCCCGAAGCCGAAGCCCTCGAGCTCGCCGTCCTCGGTGAGCCCCAGCTCGGCCGCCAGCTCGCCCTCGTCGAGCAGCCCGATCTCCTCCGGCGTGTGCCGCCGGATGGGCTCGGTCGGCTCGATCTCCAGGCGGCGGTAGCGCTTGAGCCCGGTGGCGGCCGGGATCAGCTTGCCGATGATCACGTTCTCCTTGAGCCCGAGCAGCTTGTCCGTCTTGCCCTCGAGCGCGGCGTCGGTGAGCACCTTGGTGGTCTCCTGGAAGGAGGCCGCCGACAGGAACGAGTCGGTGGCCAGCGAGGCCTTGGTGATGCCGAGGATGATCGGCTCGAACTGCGCCTGCTCCTTCTTGGCCTTCTTGAGCGCCGCGTTGGCGGCCGCCAGCTCGAAGCGGTCGATGAACGCGCCGGGCAGGTAGGTGGAGTCGCCCTTCTGGTCGACCCGGACCTTCTTGAGCATCTGCCGGACGATGATCTCGATGTGCTTGTCCTGGATGTCCACGCCCTGTGAGCGGTAGACCTTCTGGACCTCCTGGACGAGGTACACCTCGGTGTCCGTGCGGCCGCGGATGTCCAGCAGCTCGTGCGGGTAGATCGAGCCCTCGTTGAGCTGGTCGCCCGCCTTGACCTTGTCCCCGTCGTCCACGAACAGCCGCGTCCGGACCGGGAACGAGTACGAGTGCTCCTCGCCGGCGTCGTCGGTGACGATCACCTTGAGCGCCTTCTCGGTGCGCTCGATGGAGGCCTTGCCGTCCTCCTCGGCCAGCTTGGCCAGGCCCTTCGGCTTGCGCGCCTCGAACAGCTCCACCACGCGCGGGAGGCCCTGGGTGATGTCCAGGCCCGCGACACCGCCGGTGTGGAACGTGCGCAGCGTGAGCTGCGTGCCCGGCTCGCCGATCGACTGGGCCGCGATGATGCCCACCGCGTCGCCGATGGCCACCAGCTTGCCGGTGGCGGGCGCCAGGCCGTAGCAGTGCTGGCAGATGCCCGTGTCGGCCTCGCACTTGAGCACCGAGCGCATCGGGACGATGGCGTCGTCCTCCTCGAGGCCCTCGGCCAGCACCTCGATGTCCTGCTTGGTGACCAGGTGGTCCTTGGGCAGCAGTGACCGGCTGCGCTTGGTCTTGACCTCCTTGGCCGTGAAGCGGCCCAGCAGGTTGCGGTTGGGCCGGCCGTCGTCGCCCGCGCATCGGCATCTCGATGTACTCCTTGGTGCCGCAGTCCTCCTGGCGCACGATCACGTCCTGCGCGACGTCCACCAGGCGGCGGGTCAGGTAGCCGGAGTCGGCGGTGCGGAGCGCGGTGTCGGCCAGGCCCTTGCGGGCGCCGTGGGTCGAGATGAAGTACTCGAGCACCGTCAGGCCCTCCATGAAGTTGGCCTTGATCGGGCGCTCGATGATCTCGCCCTTCGGGTTGGCCATCAGGCCACGCATGCCGGCCAGCTGGCGGATCTGCTTGAACGACCCGCGCGCGCCCGAGTTGGCCATCATGAAGATGGGGTTGAGCTCGTGCAGGTTGTCCTGCATGGCCTGCCCCACCTCGTCGGTGGCCGCGTTCCACTTCTCGACCACGGCCTCGTGGCGCTCCTCCTGGGAGATGAGCCCGGTGTCGTACTGGTCGAGGATCTCGCCGACCTCGCCCTCGTAGCGCTCGAGGATCTTCTCCTTGGTCGGTGGGATCACCACGTCGTTCTTGGAGATCGTGATGCCCGCCTGGCTGGCGAAGTGGAACCCGAGGTCCTTGAACGCGTCGAGCACCTGAGCCGTGGCGTGCGGGCCGTGCTGCTCGACCAGGCCCTCGATCGACCGCGCCCATGTCGCGCTTCTTCAGCGCCTGGTTCACGAACGTGTAGCTGGTGGCCGGGTCGTACGGTCCTCGAGCACCTCCTCGAGCGCGCGCTCGATGCGCTCGTTGAAGATGATCCGGCCGACGGTGGTGAGCACGTGGCCCTGGCCGTGCACGCGCCGGTACTCGGCCAGGTCGTGCAGCTTGACCATGTTGTGCTCGTAGGAGAGCTCGGCCTCCTGCGCGGAGCGGAACACGTGCGGGCGCACGCCGTCCTTCTTCTCGTCCCACTTGCCCGCCTGCAGCTTCTCCTCGAGTGCCTCGAGGGCCTCCGCGTTCGGGCCGTAGGTCAGGTAGTAGGCGCCCAGCACCATGTCCTGCGTCGGCGTGGCCAGCGGTGCGCCGTGCGCCGGGGACAGGATGTTGTTGGCCGACAGCATGAGCAGCCGCGCCTCGGCCTGAGCCTCGGCGGACAGCGGCAGGTGCACGGCCATCTGGTCGCCGTCGAAGTCGGCGTTGAAGGCGTGGCACACCAGCGGGTGCACCTGGATCGCCTTGCCCTCCACCAGCACCGGCTCGAAGGCCTGGAGGCCCAGGCGGTGGAGCGTGGGCGCGCGGTTGAGCAGCACCGGATGGTCCTTGATGACCTCCTCGAGCACGTCCCAGACCTCGGGGATCATCGAGTCGACCATCTTCTTGGCGGCCTTGATGTTCTGGACCGACTTGCGCTCGACGAGCCGGGCCATGATGAACGGCTTGAACAGCTCGAGGGCCATGAGCTTGGGCAGGCCGCACTGGTGCAGGCGCAGGCTCGGGCCGGCCACGATGACCGAGCGTCCCGAGTAGTCCACGCGCTTGCCGAGCAGGTTCTGGCGGAAGCGGCCCTGCTTGCCCTTGAGCATGTCGCTGAGCGACTTGAGGGGCCGATTGCCGGGGCCCGTGACGGGGCGCCCGCGGCGGCCGTTGTCGAACAGCGCGTCGACGGCCTCCTGGAGCATCCGCTTCTCGTTGTTCACGATGATCTCGGGCGCGCCCAGGTCGAGCAGGCGCTTGAGGCGGTTGTTGCGGTTGATGACCCGGCGGTAGAGATCGTTGAGGTCCGAGGTGGCGAAGCGGCCGCCGTCCAGCTGCACCATGGGCCGCAGCTCCGGCGGGATGACCGGCACGGCCTCGAGGACCATGTCCTCGGGCTTGTTGTCGGAGTGGATGAACGCCGACACGACCTTGAGCCGCTTGACCGCGCGGCTCTGCTTCTGGCCCTTGGCGGTCTTGACCTGGTCCTCCAGCTCGGCCTGCTCGGCGTCGAGGTCCACCTGCTGGAGCAGGTCGCGCACGGACTCGGCGCCCATGCCGCCGCGGAAGTACTCGCCGAAGCCGTACGGGGAGCCGAAGCGGTCCTTGAGCTCGCGGAACAGCGTCTCGTCCGCGATCACGTCCTTGGGCTTCATCTCCTGGAACAGCTCCCAGGTCTGGCGCATGCGCTCGGCCGCGTCCTCGATGTAGGCCTCGGTGTCGGAGATGTCCGACTCGAACGTCTTGGTGAGCTCCTTCTCGAGCTTCTCGCGGTCGTCGTCGGAGAGCTTCTTGATGTTCAGGTCGAGCGCGTCGGCCCACAGGTGGTCCTCGTCGGAGAAGCTCGTCTGCTTGCCGGTGCGCAGGTACTCCAGCCGGCGGTCGAGCGACTCGCGCAGCTCGAGCACCTGGCCCTCCTTCTCGGCCTCGTAGGAGTCGATGACCTTCTGGACTTCCTTCTCCAGCTTGGGCACGTCCTTCTCGCGCGCCTCGTCGTCGACCCACGTGACCATCGACGCCGCGAAGTAGAGGACCTTCTCGAGCTCCTTCGGCGCCATGTCGATCAGGTAGCCGATCCGCGACGGCACGCCCTTGAAGAACCAGATGTGGGAGACGGGCGCCGCCAGGTCCACGTGGCCCATGCGCTCGCGCCGCACCTTGGAGCGCGTGACCTCCACGCCGCAGCGCTCGCAGACGATGCCCTTGTAGCGGACGCGCTTGTACTTGCCGCAGTAGCACTCCCAGTCCTTGGTGGGACCGAAGATGCGCTCGCAGAAGAGACCGTCCTTCTCCGGCTTGAGCGTCCGGTAGTTGATGGTCTCCGGCTTGGTGACCTCGCCGCTGCTCCAGCTCCGAATCTGCTTGGAGGAGGCGAGGCCGATGCTGATCTTGTCGAAGTTGTTTATGTCGATCATGTGCTTAGGGCTCTTTCGTTCTGCTGAGTGCTAGTGCTGGGTGCTCAGTGCTCGGTGCTCGGGTCTCTCTAGCACTACAGCACTAACCACTTTCCTTCTCGACGTACTCCGCATCCTGTTCCGCCGGCGTCTCGTGGGTCTGGCCGCCGTCGCCCTCGGCCTCGACCTTCTCCTCGGACTCGTCCGCGGCGTCGCCGTCGGTGGCGCGCACGCCCGAGAGGTCGATGCCGAGCTCCTCGGCGGCCCGCAGCAGGTCGTCGTCCTCGTCGCGCATCTCCACGCCGCCGCCCTCCTCGGAGCGGACGTCCACGTCGAGCGCCAGGGACTGCATCTCCTTGAGCAGCACCTTGAACGACTCGGGGATCGAGGGCTCGGCGATGTTCTCGCCCTTCACGATCGCCTCGTAGGCCTTCACGCGCCCGACCGTGTCGTCGGACTTGATCGTGAGCATCTCCTGCAGCGTGTAGGCCGCGCCGTAGGCCTCGAGCGCCCAGACCTCCATCTCGCCGAAGCGCTGGCCGCCGAACTGCGCCTTGCCGCCCAGCGGCTGCTGGGTGACCAGCGAGTAGGGGCCCGTGCTGCGCGCGTGGATCTTGTCGTCCACGAGGTGCAGCAGCTTGAGGATGTACATGTAGCCGACGGTGACCTTCTCCTCGTACGGCTCGCCGCTGCGCCCGTTGTAGAGCGCGACCTTGCCCGAGGAGCGCCAGCCGGGCCGCTCGCCCTTGTCGATGTCGAACTTGATGCCGCGCTCGGCGTGCTCGTCCTGCCACTTCACGAGCGCCTCGTCGACGTCGGCCACCGTGGCGCCGTCGAACACCGGCGTGGCCACGTTCACGCGGCCGCCGTTGCCGCTTGGCGTGCTTGTAGGCCTCCGAGCCGTCGTCGTACCAGCCGTTGCCGGCGACCCACCCGAGGTGGGTCTCCAGGATCTGGCCGATGTTCATGCGGCTCGGCACGCCGAGCGGGTTGAGGATCACGTCGATGGGCGTGCCGTCCTCGAGGTGGGGCATGTCGGCCTCGGGCACGATCTTCGAGATCACGCCCTTGTTGCCGTGGCGGCCGGCGAGCTTGTCGCCCTCGGCGATCTTGCGCTTCTTGGCCACATACACGCGCACGAGGTCGTTGACGCCCGGCGGCAGGTCGTCCTCCTCGTCGCGCGAGAAGGTCTTCACGTCGATCACCACGCCGCCCTCGCCGTGGGGCACCTTGAGCGAGGTGTCGCGGACCTCGCGCGCCTTCTCCTTGAAGATCGCGCGGATCAGCTTCTCCTCCGCGGTGAGCTCGGTCTCGCCCTTGGGCGTGACCTTGCCGACCAGCAGGTCGCCCGAGCCGACCTCGGCGCCGATGCGGACGATGCCGCGGTCGTCGAGGTTGCGCAGCGACTCCTCCGAGCGGTTGGGGATGTCGCGCGTGATCTCCTCGTCGCCCAGCTTGGTGGTGCGGGCGTCGACCTCGTACTCCTCGATGTGGATCGAGGTGAGCTCGTCGTCCTTGACCAGGCGCTCGGAGATGATGATGGCGTCCTCGAAGTTGTAGCCCTCCCAGGACATGAAGGCCACGAGGCAGTTCTTGCCCAGGGCCAGCTCGCCCTCGTCGGTCGAGGAGCCGTCGGCCAGCACGTCGCCGGCCTTGACCTTGTCGCCCACCGAGACCAGCGGCTTCTGGTGGATGATCGTGCCCTGGTTCGAGCGCATGTACTTGTGGAGCGGGTACTCGGCCTTGTCCACGGTGATGCGCTCGGCGTCGACGAAGGTGACCTCGCCGGAGGCCTCGGCCAGCACCACGTCGCCCGTGTCGACCGCCGCGCGGGTCTCCATGCCCGTGCCGATCAGCGGCGCCTCGGTCTTGAGCAGCGGCACCGCCTGGCGCATCATGTTCGAGCCCATCAGGGCGCGGTTGGCGTCGTCGTGCTCGAGGAACGGGATCAGGGCGGCGGACACCGACCAGATCTGGTCGGGCGACACGTCCATCAGGTCCACGTCCTTGGGCGCGGCCAGCACCAGCTCGCCGTCGCGCGAGCGGCAGGTCACGCCGGGGCCGCGCAGCTTGCCGGACTTCTCGTCCAGCTCCGCGTTGGCCTGCGCGATGACCTTGTCCTCCTCCTGCGTGGCGTCGAGGTGGACGATCTTGTCCGTTGACCACGCCGTCCTCGACCGAGCCGGTACGGGGTGGTCACGAAGCCGTGCTCGGACACCTCGGCGTAGGAGGAGAGCGTGCCGATCAGGCCGATGTTCGGGCCCTCAGGGGTCTCGATCGGGCACATCCGGCCGTAGTGGGTCGGGTGCACGTCGCGCACCTCGATGGGCGCGCGCTCGCGCGTGAGCCCGCCGGCGCCGAGCGCGCTGAGGCCGGCGGCGGTGCGTGAGGCCCGACAGCGAGTTGGTCTGGTCCATGAACTGCGACAGCTGCGAGGACCCGAAGAACTCCTTCTGGGCCGCCACCACCGGGCGGATGTTGATGATGGTCTGCGGCGTGATCGTGTCCGAGTCCTCGGTGGTGAGGCGCTCGCGGACGACGCGCTCCATGCGGTAGAGGCCGATCCGGAACGCCTCCTGGATCAGCTCGCCGACCGTGCGCAGGCGGCGGTTGCCGAAGTGCTCGTACTCGTCGAGGCGCTCCTCGACCGGCTCGCGGGGAAGCGTCTGCGCCTCGGCCGCGTAGTCCTTGATCGGCTCGCCGTCGTACTCGCCCGTCTCCGGGATGCCGAGCAGCTTGGGCAGCGCCCACGAGCTCCTTGATCAGCTCGACGATGTCGCGCGGGGTGAGCGTGCGGGTCTCCAGCGACTCGTCGATGTGCAGGCGCGAGTTGAGCTTGTAGCGGCCCACGCGCGTGAGGTCGTAGCGCTTGGGATCGAAGAACAGCTGGTTGAGCAGGTTCTTGGCGGCGTCGACCGACGGCGGCTCGCCCGGGCGCTGCTTCTTGAACAGCTCGATGAGCGCGCCCTCCTCGGACTTCGTGACCTCCGTGTCCGCCTCGATCGTGTTGCGGATGTAGAGCGAGTTGTCGAACAGCGCGAGGATGTCCTCGTCGGTGCCGGTCCAGCCGGGCGCCATGCCCTTCTTGACCCCGCGCGTCTTCTCCGCCTCCGTGCCCTCGCGCAGCACCTCGCCCATCGCGCGCAGCAGCACCGAGACCGGCAGCTTGCGCTTGCGGTCGATGCGGACGAAGACCTTGCCCTTCTTGTCGATCTCGAGCTCGAGCCAGGAGCCTCGCGCCGGCATGAGGTTGGCCACGAAGACCTGCTTCTCGCGGTCCTTGGGCTCCATCACGTAGGCGCCCGGGGAGCGCACGAGCTGCGTGACGACCACGCGCTCGGTGCCGTTGATGATGAACGTGCCCCAGTCCGTCATCCACGGGAAGTCGCCCATGAAGACCGACTGCTCGCGGATCTCGCCCGTCTCGCGGTTCTGGAACGCGACCTTGACGGTCAGCGGGCGCGCGTAGGTGAGGTCCTTCTCGCGGCACTCGGGGATCGTCGCGACCGGATCGTCGAAGGTGATCTCCTCGAACACGACCGCGAGGTTGCCCGTGTAGTCCTCGATCGGGGAGACATCGTCGATGGTCTCCCGAAGGCCGCCCTTCTCCGTGTCGACCAGCCACTCGAACGAGCGGCGCTGGATGTCGATGAGGTTGGGGACTTCGAGGCGGTTCTCCAGCCGCGAGAAACTGCGGCGGAGACGGGCGGCATCAACTCGTGCCAAGACGAGCGACTCCTTCGAGATGGGTTCGGCGGGGGTGCGAGCGGGGCGCAAAGCGCGACCCGCAAAGATAGCAAACCGAGATCCGCCCCCTCCAGGGGACGGTTGCCGCGGCGCATGCAGAGCGCGCGGGCGCGGCCATCACGGACCCCGTCCCGAGGCCCCGCGGATATGTGGCGGGGCTGCTCCAGAGGGACGGCTGCGGCTATAGGCCGGCTCCCAGGGTAGCGCGCCTCAGCAGCGGTTTGCGAAGATCGCCGGCCGATGGAGGCCTCCGGCACCCAGGGCTCGCTCGGCGCGGCGTTCGATCCGCGCCGGCGCATCCAGCAGGGACCCGTTCAACGAACTGGTGGTGTTCGTGGTCTCCGCCGTGGGGGCGTCGATCGTGGCCCCCGTCCTGCTGCTCCTCGTCGGGGCGTTCACCGGCGAGTTCAGCTTCATCCTGTTCGTCGCCCTGTGCGTCGTGATCGAGCTGGCGCTCATCTTCGGCATCGCCAGGCCGGCGATGAAGCCGCACGAGCGCGTGGGCTGGGCCCTGCTCTGGGGCTTCAGCGCCGCCGCTCTGGGTGCCGCGTTCTGGGAGCTGGTGTTCTCGACGGTCCTGTAGGGCCCGTCGCCCGAGGACGACTGAAGCCCCAGGTACTCGACTCCGTACCTGAGGCTTCGCGGGTCCCGACTCGGAGCTACGAGACCTCGACGCTGCCGCCGGCCTCCTCGATGTCGGCCTTGAGCTTGTCGGCCTCCTCGCGCTCGACGCCCTCCTTGACCGGCTTGGGCGCCTCGTCCACCAGCGCCTTCGCCTCCTTGAGGCCCAGGCCGGTGGCGGCCCGAACGACCTTGATCACCTGGATCTTCTTGTCGCCCGCACCGGTCAGCACGACGTCGACCGTGCTGGACTCCTCCTCGGCAGCCGCTCCGTCGCCGGCCGCCCGCCGCCGCGGGCGCGGCGGCCGCGACCGCCGTCGCGGAGACGCCGAACGCCTCCTCGAGCGCCTTGATGCGCTCAGAGAGCTCGAGCACCGAGATGCCCTTGAGCTCCTCGATCCACTTGTCCGTGGTGGTTGCCATCTAGTTCTCCTTCGCTTCCTCGTCGCCCTCAGAGGGCGCGTCGCTTTCGTCGTTCTCTGCGGGCTCGTCGCCCGAAGTCTCTTCGGCGGCGGCGTCCTCGGCCGGTGCCTCCTCCTCCGTGGCGGGCGGAGCCTCGGCGGGGGCGTCGCCGCTCACCAGCCCCTGCTCGGCGATCTGCCCGAGCTGGAGCGCCAGGCCGCCGATCAGCGCGTTGAGGCCCCGCACGAGGCCCGGTGACCGGCGACGGCCAGCACGCCGACCAGCTGGCCGTTGAGCGCATCGCGGCCGGGGAGCTTGGCGATGGCCTCGATCTCCTCGACCGTCACCTGCTGCGCCGTCCATGGTGCCGCCCTTGAACTCGGGCACCTCGTGCTCGCGGCGGAACGTGGCGATGGCCTTGGCGGCCAGCGCGGCGTCCCCGCGCACGAACGTGAACGCGGTCGGGCCCTCGAGCAGCTCCTTCAGTGCCTCGGCGCCCGGCCTTGTCCGCCGCGCGCTCGGTGAGGGTGTTCTTGACCACCCGCAGGGTGGCGTCGGCCTCGCCCAGGCGCTGGCGCAGCTCGGCGACCTGCTGAACGGAGATGCCGCGGTAGTCGACCGCGAACACGGCCTCGGACCCTTCGATCTGAGCGGCCACCTCGTCGATGACCGCCGCCTTCTGTTCCTTGTTCACTGGATCTCCACTCTGGAATGCAAAGAGCCCGCCGACAGGGCAGGCGGGCTCGAAGGTGTTGCTGCGCTTCGCTCCTCGCCTGCACCGGGCTTACGGACGCGCCCGCCGGTGGTCTGGGGCCGGAAAGTCTTGGCGGGTCAGGCTACAGAGGCGGGCTCCTCGGTGCCCACGCGGGCGCCCGGGTCCACCTTCACGCCCGGGCCCATCGACGTGGTGAGCACGATCGAGTGGATGTAGCGGCCCTTGGCCGCGGCCGGCTTGGCGCGGTTGATCTCCTCGATCAGAGCCGTGTAGTTCTCCAGCAGCGCGCTGCTCCTCGAAGCCGGCCTTGCCGATCGGCAGGTGGACGATCGCGTGGCGGTCGGTGCGGTACTCGAGCTTGCCGGCCTTGGACTCCGAGACGGCCTTGCCGACGTCGTTGGTCACCGTGCCGACCTTGGGGTTGGGCATCTTGCCCTGGGGGCCGAGCACCCGGCCGAGCTTGCCGACCACGGGCATCATGTCCGGCGTGGCGATGGCCACGTCGAAGTCGGTGAAGCCCTCCTCGACCTTGGCCGCCAGGTCGTCGTCGCCCACGTGGTCGGCGCCGGCCTCCTGCGCCTCGCGCGCCTTGTCGCCCTTGGCGAACACGGCCACGGTCAGCTCCTTGCCCAGGCCGTTGGGCATCGAGATCGTGCCGCGCAGCTGCTCCTCGGCGTGGCGGACGTTGAGGCCGGTGCGGATGTGCACCTCCACCGTCTCGTCGAACTTCGCGCCCTCGAAGCTCTTGATGAGCGCGACCGCCTCGCGCGGCCCGTACTGGCGCCTCGCGGTCGACCTTCTCGAGGTTGTCGCGGTAGCGCTTGCCGTGGGCCATGGCTAGGCCACCTCGACGCCCATCGAGCGCGCGGTGCCCTCGATGATCTTGGAGGCCTGGTCGAGGTCGTTGGCGTTCAGGTCGGGCATCTTGCGCTCGGCGATCTGGCGCACCTGAGCCTCGCGTGATCGTGCCGACCTTGTTGCGGTTGGGCTCGCCCGAGCCCTTGTCCAGCCCGATCGCCTGCTTGATGAGCACCGCGGCCGGCGGGGTCTTGGTGATGAAGGTGAACGAGCGGTCCTCGAAGACCGTGATCTCGACCGGGATGATCGTGCCGTTCTCGCCCTGGGTCTGCGCGTTGAACGCCTTGCAGAACTCCATGATGTTCACGCCGTGCTGGCCCAGGGCGGGGCCGACCGGCGGCGCCGGGTTGGCGGCGCCGCCGGGCACCTGGAGCTTGATGAGTGTGAGGACCTTTTTTGGCCATCAGATCTTCTTCACCTGGTCGAAGCCGACCTCGACCGGGGTCTCGCGGCCGAAGATGGATACCAGCACCTTGAGCTTGGCGGCATCGTCGTTGATCTCGGAGATCTCGCCGGAGAAGTCCGAGAGCGGGCCGGACACGACCTTCACGGACTCGCCGATCGAGAACTGCGCGCGGGTGCGCGGGCGCTCGGCGGTCTCGCGGTTGAGCAGGCGGTCGATCTCCACCTGGCTCAGCGGCACCGGCTTCTGCGACGCGCCGACGAAGCCGGTGACGCCCGGCGTGTTCTTCACGAGCCCCCACGAGTCGTCGGTCAGGTTCATGTTCACCAGCAGGTAGCCGGGCATCGTGCGCTGCTCCTTGGTGATCTTCTGGCCGTCCTTCATCTCCTGCACCTGCTCGGTGGGGATCACCACCTGGCGTCACGGCGGTGACCTGGCCCATGCTCTGGACCCGGTGCTCGAGGTTCTGCTTGACCTTCTTCTCGTGGCCGGAGTAGGTGTTCACGGCGTACCAGCGGAACATTTTCGTTTCTTTCCCTAGAGGATTGCTTGGATCACGCGGGAGAAGATCGCGTCGAGGAGGCCCAGGTACCCCCCGGCGATCAGGACGAAGCCGAGGACGACTCCGGTGAGGGTGGTGAGCGCCTGGCGGTCCGGCCATTGGACGCGCCGCAGCTCCGCGACCACTGCGTAGAGGAACTGTACGAAACGCGGGCGGTCCTTGTGCTCCGCCACCTCGCCGCGGTGGCCGCGCGGCCCCTCGGAGACCGGCTCGAGGTCCTCCTCCGGCTGGTCCTCCGCCGGGTCGAAGTGGTCCTCGTCCTCCTCGGCGTCGAGGTCCTGCTCGTACTCGAGCACCTCGTCGGAGCGGCCGACGTCCTCCGGCGGAGCGCCGGTCTGGAGGCTGGATCTCCTCGGGGGTGAGGCCGTTACCCGGATCGGCCGGCTCCTGGGCGGGCGCCGGCTCGGCGCGGCTCGGGCGTGACGCGGCGTCGGGGCTCTGGCCGCCGTCTGCCGCGCTGGCGATCGGTGCCGGGCGCGCCCTGGCGCTCCGCCTTGCGGCGGGCCTGGCGCTCCTTCGCGCGTTGGCGGTTACGTGCCACGGCGTCCTCTAGACGCGCCCGCGCGCGCGGGCGCTCAGCGCGTCTCCTTGTGGGGCGTGTGCTTGCCGCACCAGCGGCAGTGCTTGCGCAGCTCGATGCGGTCCGGGTTGTTGCGCTTGGACTTCTGCGTCTGATAGTTGCGCCGCTTGCACTCCTGGCACTCAAGGGTGACGGCGATTCGTACGTCTCCGCGAGCCATGGCTCCTGCTGATTCGGTGGATGAGGCGGCCGGGGCAAAGGAAAACCCCGCGGCCGCGAGGTTCAGCGAGGAGGATAGCGCCCCTGGTCGCGACGGTAGGCTCGGCCTGGATCCGACCCAGGAGAGATCGTGAACGACGCACCATCCGAGTTCGAGACAGGCGAGCCCGAGGCGGGTGGCGTGACGCGCAGGGGCGTGCTTGCGGGCGGCGCATTGGCGGGCGCCGCCGTGCTCGCGCCGGGGCCGAGCGCACGGGCCAAGCGTGCGCGCCGCGGCGCCGCGTGGACGTGGCGATCGTGGGCGCGGGCCTGGCCGGCCTGACCGCGGCGCGGACACTCGCCCGCTCGGGTCGCTCGGTGATGGTGCTGGAGGCCCGGGAGCGGGTGGGCGGTCGTCTGCTCAACCACCGCCTTGCGGGCGGAGAGATCACCGAGCTCGGGCGGCGAGTACGTGGGCCCCACCCAGGATCGAGTGCTGGCACTGGCGCGCGCCATGGGCGTGGGCACCTTCAAGACCTACAACGACGGGCAGCAACGTGCAGTTCCTCGACGGCCGGCGCGGCCTCTACCCGTCCGTGCCCGGGCTGCCGGACGAGCCCGGGGTGAACGTCGACATCCCGAAGGTGCTCGCCCTGGACGCCCTGGCGGCCCAGGTTCCGGTGGCGGCCCCGTGGAGAGCGCCGCGCGCGGCGGAGTGGGACTCGCAGACCTTCGAGACCTGGAAGCAGGCCAACCTGACGAGCGCCACCGGCAAGGCCGTCCTGGACACCGCGACGCAGGCGATCTGGGGAGCCGAGCCGCGTGACCTGTCGCTGCTGTTCGTCCTCTTCTACATCGCCGCCGCCGGGAACGAGCGCAATCCCGGCAGCATCGTGCGGCTGATCTCGGTGGCCGGGCGGCGCGCAGGAGAGCCGCTTTACGGGTGGGTCGCAGCTGATCGCCCAGCGCATGGCGCGGAGGCTCGGCAAGCGCGTGATCCGCGACTCGCCGGTGCGCCGGATCCGCCAGCGCGGCGGGCGCGTGATCGTGGAGTCGGACCGGGTCACCGTGGAGGCGCGACGAGTGATCGTGGCGTTCCGCCGGTGCTGGCGGCTCAGATCGAGTTCCGGCCCGGCCTGCCGAGCGCGCGAGCGCAGCTGCTCCAGCGCTACCCAGCGGGCGCCCTGATCAAGGCCGAGGCGATCTACCCCACGCCGTTCTGGCGCGCGTCGGGGCTGTCGGGCCAGGCGGTGACCGACGTGGGACCGAGCACCACGACGTTCGACAACAGCCCGCCCGACGGTCGCCCCGGTGTGCTGTTCGGCTTCATCGGCGGCCGCAACGCGCGAGTGTGGGGCGCCCGCAGCGCCGCCGCGCGACGGCGGGCGGTCCTCGACCAGTTCGCGACCCTCTTCGGGCCGCGGATGCGTGACGCCGTCCGACTACGTCGAGGCCGATTGGGCGGACTACGCCTGGACCCGCGGCTGCCCCACCGGCTGGACCGCTCCGGGGGTCCTGTCGGACTACGGGCCGGCGATCCGCAAGCCGGCCGGGCGGGTCCACTGGGCCGGCACCGAGACCGCGACCTACTGGAACGGCTACATGGACGGCGCGGTGCGCTCCGGGCGAGCGCGCGGCCCGCGAGGTGCTGGCAGCGCGCTAGAGGGCGGTCGGCCGCTAGCCGGGCTCGGGCAGCCGGCCGACGTCGATCCTGCAGTTGCGGCCGTCGCAGGTGCGCAGGATCGCCAGCTTGGAGCGCAGGATCGCCTTGATGCGCGCGTAGCGCGCGTCGGCGTGGAAGCTCGTGAGCTCCCAGGGATCTGTCCTGAGGTCGTAGAGGCCCTCGTCGCCACCGTCATGGAGGTCGTAGCGGTAGCGCTGAGTCCGGATCGACGTGTAGGTCGGGGCGCGCGAGTTCGTGAAGGTCTCGAGCAGCACGCCACGACCCGCCAGCAGCTTGGGCGACCGGGCGGCCGCGACCAGCGACCGGCCGTCGATCGAGCGGGTGGCCTTGGCGCCGGCGAGCTTGAGGATCGTGGGCGTCAGGTCGGCGTTCACGACCACGCCTTTCACGGTCCGCTTCTTCGGGAAGGGGCCGCCGGCGATGAGCAACGGGACGCGCGAGGACCCCTCGTAGGGCAGGTACTTGACCCCGGTCGCGCGGCCGTCCTCTGTGAGCGGGTCGCGCAGGCGGTGCTCGCCCAGGATCCAGCCGTTGTCGGAGGTGTAGACGATCACGGTGTTGCGGTACTCGCCGGTGCGCTTGAGCGTCCGGACGACGCGCTCGACCATGTCATCGACCGACAGCAGCGAGCCCATGCGGCCGCGGTAGTGCTGCTCGAGCGCCTCGATGTCGGCGGCCGACAGCAGCTGCCCGAAGCGCCTGTTGGATGAACACCGGCTTGTCGGTGAGGTCGGCCTCGTTGAAGTTCGGGTACCGGGGAAGCGGACGCGTTCGCGTACCGCCGGGCGTGCCTGGGCGCCGGGATGGCGGGCGTGCCCTCGCGCCGTGCCGTGATCGAGTCGGTGTGCGGCGCGATCGGCGCCAGGTTGAGGAAGAACGGCCTGCGGCTCCGCGACGCCCTGACGATCGCCCGCTCGGCCAGCCGCGTCTCGACGTCCACCTGGTAGTCGGACGCGCGCGTCCCGTAGGTCTTCACGCGCCCGTTGTGGTTGAGCTTGAACCCGTAGTAGCGGTACGTGAATGGATCGACCCCGCCATGCCAGTCCGACCACCCGCGCGGCACCTCGCGTCGGATTGCGCTCGCCGTACTCGTTCAGGTACTTGCCGATGTGGATCGTCCGGTAGCCGGAACGCCGCAGCCAGACCGGGAGGGTGTGGCGGCCGTTGAACCTGTAGTAGCCGCCCTCGGGCCAGTTGTTCCACTTCACCCCGTGGTTGTGCGCGTAGCGCCCCGTGTAGTAGGTCGCGCGCGACGGGCAGCAGAGCGGATAGCTCGAGATCGAGGTGGCGAACGTGGTGCCGCGCGACGCGATCAGCCGCCGCACCTTCGGCATCGCGCCCATGGAGCGGAAGTCCTGATCGTCGGACATGATCACGACCACGTTCGGGCGGCGTCGGAGCTCTTGGAGGCGGCCTCGGCCGTGGCGACAGGAGCGAGGGCGAGCAGGACGAGGGCGGCCGCGAGCGAGATGCGGACCGCCGAGCGCGAGGGGGCCATGCGCGGGCGACGCTATGCGGTGGGCGGCTCGGATGTCAACCGCCGGGAGCCCGGTCGCCGTTGGACGACTGTTCGAATCGACGTGATCGAGAACCCGTGTTCCAATGGCAGAGGACTCGCGAAAGGAATCGGCTTGGACGCCGCCGGCCTCGACCTACCCACATCAGAGCTTCCCCGCTACGCCGCGACCTGTCAGGACGCGCTCGTCCTGGTGCGCGAGTTCGCGTCGCCGCGCGCTGATCCACGCGCTCATGCTCGAGCGCGAGACGCTGAACGACGTAGCGGTGCTGCGGGAGCTGCCCGAGCCGCTAGCGCGCGCTCAGGCCGCACCCTCGTCGTTGGGCATCGAGACGCGGACGCCGTCGCCTGGCTGCTCGGGGCCTGAGCCGTGCGGGCCGGTGGGCCGGCCGGGACGGATCCGTTGGTCACGGGCTCGGGCGCACCGGCGCCGCGGTACGGGCCCGGCTTGGGTCGCGGCTTGCCGCCCGGGAACGCCAGCCGCAGGATCGTGCGCTGCACCATCGCCAGCTGCGTGAGGAACGGCCCCGTGTTGTAGGGCAGCTCGTATCGCTCGCAGATCTCCTTCACGCGCGGGGCGATCTCCGCGTAGCGGGTGCTCGGCATGTCCGGGTAGAGGTGGTGCTCGACCTGGTAGCCGAGGTTGCCGCTGGCCACGTGGAACAGCGGGCTGCCCTCGATGTTGGCCGCGCCGAGCAGCTGGCGCACATAGAAGCCGCCGCGCGTCTCATCCGCCACCTCCTCCTGGCCGAACGTGTAGGTCTGGTCCGGGAAGTGGCCGCAGAAGATGATCCCGTAGGCCCACACGTTGCGCACCACGTTGGCCGTCACGTCGGCCTTGAGCGTGGCCTTGAACGTGCGCTGGAAGGCACCTCCCTCCAGGGCCTCGCGCAGGACTGAGCCGGCGCTCGCGCCGCTTGCCCTGCCGGCGGGCCCTGACCGCTGCGACGCCTGCCTCCGCGGCCGTGGCGGCCAACCCGCTGAGCACCGGGAAGACGATGTAGTCCTTGGTGATCTGCAGGCGCGCCTTTCGGGCCATGCCCCTGCAGCTCGCGCCGCACCTGCTCCTTGGACTTCTCGCCGCGCTTGATGGCGTCGAAGTCCAGGTCGTGCGTGGCCACCCCCCACTCGAACAGAGCCGCGAGCACCAGGTTGTAGAAGGGCTGCGCGAGGTAGACCGGATTCCACTTCTGGTGCGGGTCGATCCGCATGATCTCGTAGCCCAGGTCGTGGTCCTTGCCACGGATGTTCGTGTAGGTGTGGTGGACGTAGTTGTGGGAGTGCTTCCACGCCTCGGCGGTCGACGCCGAGTCCCAGTCCCAGGTCGATGAGTTGATCTGGGGATCGTTCATCCAGTCCCACTGGCCGTGCATCACGTTGTGGCCGATCTCCATGTTCTCGAGGATCTTGGCCGCCGAGAGCATCGACGTGCCGAGGATCCACGCGGGGCGGCGGTGTGAGCCCAGCAGCAGGATCCGGCCGAGCACCACCAGCCGGCGGTGCATCTCGATCATGCTCGTGATGTAGCGCCGGTCGCGCTCGCCGAGCTCGGCGAACACCTCGTCGTGGATCGCGTCGAACTCCTTGCCCGAGCGCGTCGATCTGCTCGGGTGTCAGCCGCGCGAGCGGGCTCTCGATCATCGTTGCGCATTGGGTCCTCTCGTTCTCGTTCACAGGGCGATCTCGACGGGGCCTTCGGGGGCGTTCACGCAGGTGCGCACCGACTCTCCCTCGGAGCCCGAGACCTTGCCGGTGCGCAGGTCGCGGACGCGGCCCGGAGCAGAGCCGGCCGACGCAGGTGTGGCAGATGCCCATGCGACAGCCGTAGGGCAGCGTGGCGCCGGCCTCCTCGCCGGCCACGAGGATCGGGGTGTCGCCGTCGCTCGAGGCCTGCACGCCGCTGGTGGTGAAGCGGATCGTGCCGCCGTCGCCGTGCTCGGCGTCCTCCGAGCCGATGATCGGCTGGAAGCGCTCCATGTGCAGGCGGCTCGGGTCGCCGTGCTCCCCCCAGTGGTCGTGCATCGCGTCGAGCATGGCGGCGGGGCCGCTCACGAATGCCTCGCGCTCGCTCCAGTCCGGGCACAGGGCGCTCAGGTCGCCGGGCCCGATGCGGCCGGCCTCCGACGTGTGCTGCTCGTGCAGGCGAAAGCCCGGAAGCCGAGCTGCCAGGCTCCGCAGCTCGGCTCCGAAGATCACCTGCTCGCTGCGTGCGGGCGGAATGCACGGACCACCGCCTCGGCCGAGGAGCGGCGCCTGGCCAGCGATCGCAGCATGCTCATGATCGGGGTGATGCCGCTGCCGGCGCTGATGAAGAGCAACCGGTCCGGCAGCGGGTCGGGCAGCACGAAGGTGCCCTCCACGCCGCCCAGGCGGACGATGGTCCCCGGCCGCGCGTGGCGCACCAGGTGGGGCGAGACCTTGCCCGCCTCCACCAGCTTCGGCGTGATGCTGATGGTGCCGTCGGGACGACCCGGATCGGAGGTCAGCGAGTAGGCGCGCCAGTGGTGGATGCCGTCCACGACCACGCCGATCCGCAGGTACTGACCGGGCTCGATGGCCCTCCCACTCCCAGCCGGGCTTGATGACGATCGTGGCGGCGTCGGGAGTCTCGCGCGCGCACCTCCTCGATTCGCCCCCGCAGCTCCTGAGTGGACCACAGCGGGTTGATGAGCTCCAGGTAGTCGTCCGGCAGCAGCGGGGTGAACATGGAGCGCATGGCGCGGAGGACCGCGCGCTGTGCTGCCGGGACCTTGGGGCGGGCGCCTCGCTCAGCGATGGTTTGAGCCTAGGCCGCAGATCGAGAGCGGATCTTGTGGTGAACGGCCCAGGCCGGTGCCCGACTTTTGGCATCTAGGCCACAAATCGTGCCGCGCGCGGTCGACCGCTCACCTTCCCCACGGCACCTGCGGCGAGCGGTAGTAGCGCACGCCCTGCGCCCTCCAGCGCGGGCCCTGAGCGGCGAGCCGGCGGCGGTACTCGCGCCAGCTGCGGCCGGCTCTGCGCGACCACCCGATCTCGGCGATCCCCGGCAGCCGCGGGAAGCTCATGTACTCGGCGTCGTCGATGTCCTCGATGCGTCTCGCTCCACAGCGCCGACTCGACGCCGGCGACGTTGCGCTCGCGCACGCCGTCGATGAGCCTGGCCGGGTCCCAGTCGTAGGCGTCTCGGACCTCCACGAAGCCGGCCCAGGCGAGCCCGAGCGGGGTGCTCGCGCGGTACTTCATGTCCAGGTAGGCGCGGTTGGCCGGCGACATCACCAGCCGGGCGCCGCGGGACACCGCCTGCCGTGCGAGCTCGGTGCCCGCCGCAGAGCCGGTGGCGGTGCTCCAGTGCTGGGCGATCGACTTGGCGGGAAGGGGCGCTCGCGCGATCTCCTCCCAGCCCATCAGCCGCTTGCCCGGCGCGGCGGACGATCTGGCTCACGCGCCTGAGGAAGCGAACGTAGGCGTCGCGGGGCGTCGAGTACGCCTCGTCGCCTCCCGAGGTGCAGGTAGCGCCCCGGGGTGAGCCGCGGCGAGCTCGCGCACCACGTCCTCGAGGAACTCGTAGGTGATCGGCTTGTCCACGCACAGCGAGCTGAAGCCGACCCCGATCCGCGTGTAGAGCGGCGGCGCCCGGCCGTCGCAGTTGAGCTGGGGGTAGGCAGCCAGAGCCGCGTTGGTGTGACCCGGCGTGTCGATCTCCGGCACGAGCGTGATGTAGCGGGCGGCGGCGTAGCGCACGATCTCCCGCAGGTCGCGCTGCGTGTAGAAGCCGCCCGGGCCGCCGCCGATCTCGGTGCTCCCGCCGTAGGTCGCCAGCCGGGGCCAGCTCTTGATCGCCAGGCGCCAGCCCTGGTCGTCGCTGAGGTGAAGGTGCAGGACGTTGACCTTGTACTGGGCGATCAGGTCCACGTAGCGCTTGACCTCGGCCACCGAGAAGAAGTGCCGGGCGACGTCGAGATGCGCGCCGCGCCAGGCGAAGCGCGGCCGGTCGACCACCCGGACGCCCGGCACCCGCCACGGGCCCCGTCGCACGGATCGGCTCTCGACCTTCGCGGGCAGCAGCTGGCGCAGGGTCTGCACGCCGCGGAACAACCCCTCGCCGGTTCGGGCCGAGAGGCGCACGGCTTCGCGGGTCACCCGCAGCCGGTAGCCCTCGCGCCCGAGGGAGCGCGATCGGGTGCGGGCGAGGACGATCGCCGGTGAGGTCGGGGGCAGAGCCGGGCGGCGTACAGGCAAGTCGGTAGCCCGTGGAGCGGCGCAGGAAGCGAGCCAAGCGAACACCGACGGCGAGCGCGCGGGGCGATCGGTGCGTGACGATGATCCGCGTGTCGGGGCCGAGCCGGAAGCCCTTGCCGCGCAGCTCCAGCGACGCCGGCTTGGGGATCACGTCGGCGGCCTGCGCGGGGGGCGCGGGCGCGAGCGCGGCGAGCGCGAATGCTGCGACCGTCAGCAGGCGGCGTGCGGACACGAGACGACTCTACGGCGCGGAACGAGAGCCCACGGCGATCGCGTTGGCGCAGATGAACGGCTCCCCGTACCGGACGTCGCGCACATCCTCCGCGGTCGCCTCACGCCACCGGTTCGCGCGGCTCATGCGCCGCATGAACCGCAGCTCGTCGAACCGCAGCGCCCCGGACCACAGCCGCTCATCGAAACTCGCGTTGTAGCCGAGCGGCACGGTCACCAGGCACCGGCCGCCCGGGTTCAGCCAGGACACCATCCGCTCCAGCGCCCGCACCGGCTTGTCCGGGTCCCGCACGTCCTCGTCGAAACCCACATGCTCGAGCGTCGACACGCTCACAACCGCGTCATACCGCCCGTCCGGTACGAACTCGCCGACGTCCTCGTTGAGAACCCACGGCGCCTGCTCGTACTTGTCGAGCACCTCATGCCACGGCTGCTCGTAGTACCCGAGCACGTTGCCGAGCTCGAGCACGCGCCCGCCGCGGTGGCGGTCCAAGAACCGGGCGGCGATCGGCACCTCGACCGTGCGCTCGTTGTTCGAGGCGTCGTTATGCGGATGCCGCAGGTACCGGTACCGGCGGCCGGCGAACCTGAACGATCCGCGTCGCAGTGGTCGGTCGACTCCCCACACGCGACGCAACCCTAGTCCGCGGCCGAAAAGGAGCGCGGACTGAAGCCCTCTTCCGGACTCGAACCGGAGACCCCTTCCTTACCATGGAAGTGCTCTACCAACTGAGCTAAGAGGGCGTGCCCGGCAGCGTAGCGCGGGTGCGTTCCGACGCCGGCTTCCTGCAAGTGGGGGGAGCAGGATTCGAACCTGCGAAGGCAGAGCCAATGCGTTTACAGCGCATCCCCGTTGACCGCTTGGGTATCCCCCCGAGACGCGGCACGAGAGTCTAGAAGGCGATCGAATGGAGCATTGATCCGGCCAGGACCGGACGAATGCTCCATCGAGGCGGATCACGGCTACGAAGCGTCGCGCAGCCGCTGCGCCTCGGGCAGCAGCTCCAGCTTCTTCAGCGTGTTGTTCTCGATCTGGCGGATGCGCTCGCGGGTGACTCCGAACGCCCGGCCGACCTCCTCGAGCGTGCGCGCCTGGTGGCCCTTGAGCCCGTAGCGCATCTCGATGACCTCGCGCTCGCGCTGCGGTAGCGCGTCGAGGGCCTTGCGCACGTTCTCGCGGCGCAGGTTCTCGGACGCCATCTCGAACGGCGACTCGGCGCCGTCGTCCTCCACGAAGTCGCCCAGCTCGGAGTCCTCCTCCTCGCCGATCGGCTTCTCCAGCGACACCGGCAGCTGCGCGATCCGCAGGATGTCCTTGACCTCGCGCGCGGTCCACTGCAGCTCGAGCGCGATCTCGTCCGGGCTCGGCTCGCGGCCGAACTCCTGGACCAGCTGGCGCTCGACGTGCACGACCTTGTTCAGCTTCTCGACCATGTGCACGGGGATGCGGATCGTGCGCGCCTTGTCGGCGATCGCGCGCGTGACCGCCTGGCGGATCCACCACGTGGCGTAGGTCGAGAACTTGTAGCCGCGGCGGTAGTCGAACTTCTCGACCGCGCGGATCGAGCCCGAGCGAGCCCTCCTGGATCAGGTCGAGGAACGACAGGCCGCGTCCCAGGTAGCCCTTCGCGATCGACACCACCAGTCGCAGGTTGGCCTCCACCATGTGCTGCTTGGCGGTCATGTCGCCGCGCTCGATGCGCTTGGCCAGCGACACCTCCTCGTCGGCCGTGAGCAGCTCCACCTGACCGATCGATCGCAGGTAGAGCCGCAGCGAGTCGAGGCTCGGCTCGACCGTGAGGTCGATCTCCGGCTTCTTGGCGCGGAGCCGGCGGGCCGTCGGCGGAGTCGGTCTGCCCATCTGGGGGCACGGCGGACGGCTTGACGCCGTCCGCGGCCACCAGCTCCACCCCGTTCTCCACGAGATGCGCGTGCAGGTCGCGCACCTGCTCCTTGGTGACCTCCACCTCCTCGAGGCACGCCGCGATCTCCTCGAACGTCAGATAGCCGCGCTCGCGACCGTCGGACACGAGCGCTCGCAGCTCCTCGACCTCGAGAAACGGCGCCTCGGGCGGCTCCACGAGAAGAACTGCTCCTGCCACTCCCTCGTCTTTCTCTCTCAACCCTCACTCCTCGGGACGCTTGCCGACGGGTGGGTCGGGCGCCTCGAGCCCTCCGCCGGTGCTGCTATTCGGTTGTCGCGTCCGCGGCGGTAACCGCGAGGGGCTGAGCCGTTAGTTGGAGGCCATCTACGAGCCTCCCAGCTTCGAGCCGCGGCAATAGTAGCGCCGCTGGGTGCGAAAAGGCGCACTCAGCGGGCCGGTATCGTCACTCGTCGATGACCGACGTGACCACGGCACCGCACGACGACGTCCAGGCGCGCCGCCCCACGACGCACATGAGCCTCTCGCGCGTGGGCGTGACGAACGTCGACAAGGTCGTTCGGATCCGGTCGAACGGGACCGAGCAACTCTTCCACGCCGCAGCTCGAGTGCTTCGTGGATCTCGGCCCGCGCCAGAAGGGCGCGCACATGTCGCGCTTCGAGGAGGTCATCAACGAGGCCATCGACGAGGTGATCCTGGCCGAGGCCTTCAAGGCCGAGACGCTGGCCCAGCACATCGCCGAGCGCGTGCGCGACCGCCAGGACGGCCTGCGGGCGGAGGTCACGATCGCGGCGCATTACCCGGAGACGCGGCCGGCGCCGGTCGTCGGGCGTGCCGACCCAGGAGATCTACACGCTGCTGGGCTCAGCGGTCGCGTCCGAGCGCGGCACGCGCCGGCTGATCGGCGTGGAGGCCCAGGGGATGACCGCCTGCCCGTGCGCCCAGGAGCTGGTGGCCGGCCGCTCGCGCGAGCGCCTGGCTGCCGACGGCTTCACCGACGACGAGATCGAGCGGATCTTCGCCAGCGTGCCGGTGGCCACCCACAACCAGCGCGGCATCGGGCGCCTGCACGTGGGCTGCACCGAGGCCTGCGACCAGGGCATCGAGGCCAGCCGCCTGCTGGAGATCGTGGAGGCGCTCGATGAGCTCTGAGATCTACGAGCTGATGAAGCGCTCCGACGAGGTCGAGGTGGTGGAGAAGGCCCACATGCACCCGCGCTTCGTGGAGGACTGCGTGCGCGAGATGATCCGCGACGGCCGTCGACGAGTTCGACGACCTCGGGCCCGACACGTTCCTTCTCGCCCGCCAGGAGAACCTGGAGACGATCCACCGCCACAACGTCGTGGCCGAGCGCCACGGGCTGGTCGAAGAGCTGGCGTCGGAGCTCGCCGATCGGGGCGCGGGCGAGCCTCAGATGACGATGCGCCAGTGGCTCGAGGGCAGCCTCGCGCTCCGCCTGATCTCCTCCACGCGCGCGCGAAAATCCGCACTTTGCGCGATCAGATGGCCAGCCTGCGTGCAGGGGGCTTGTGTTCTGCGGCCTTCTGTCCGATGGAGTGACTCGAGGCAAGGAACTCGCAAGGCCATGAACGCGCACGAGACCATCCCCATGAGCCAGGACGCGGTCCTGGTTGCGACTCTGGCCGGGACTGCCATGCCCTTCGCGCACTCGGCCGAAGATCAGGCCGAGCGCTGGCTGCGGGTGCTGCGCCTGCACGGGCGCGTGTCGGTGCCGCGCTGCAGGCGCTCGGCGTCGGCGAGGCGCCCCTGATGACCGGCTCCGAGCCGGTGTCGCGAGCAACCCAGCGGCACGGCGCTGCCGGAGGGCGACGTGGTGCAGCGGGTGGTCGATCGCGCGACCGCGCTGGCCACCGAGCGCGCGGCGGAGAGTCGGTCTCGACCGCTGACCTGCTCGGTGCCGTGTTCGAGGTGTACGGCCGGCTGATGGACCGCGCGCTCTACCTGCGCGGCGCGACCCGCGAGGAGTTGCTGGAGCGGATCGCCGAGATGGCCGAGCACGCCTCGGCCGAGCGCTGACCGCGACGCCTCTCCCCTACCGGCGAGGACCGAGCGCCGAGAAGTCGCCGTTCGTCGCGGATCGTCTTGGCCGCCGACACCGCGGCGCTGTAGGCCACGTTGGACAGCCAGCTGCCTACGCTCACGCGCTGCGCCCCCGCAGCGGCCAGCCGCTCCATCGTCATGTCGGGGAAGGCGAGCACGTTGACCGGCCCCGAGACGGCTGCGCAGACCGCCCGGATGTCCTCGTCGGATCGCAGCGCGGGCGCGTAGAGCACGTCGGCGCCGGCGGCCTCGTAGGCACGCAGGCGGGCGATCGTGTCCTCGAGGTCGGGGTTGCCCCGGAAGTGATTCTCGGCGCGGGCGGTCAGCGTGAACGGGAAGTCCAGGGCGCGGGCCGCCTCGACGGCGGCCGCGACCCGCTCGACCGCGCGGTCCAGTTCGTAGATGAACCCGCCGGCCGGATCCCAGTCCTCGATCGAGGCGCCCGACCGCTCCCGAGCCGGCGGCGCGGGCGATCGCGTCCGCCGCATCGGCCGGCTCCGGCCCGTATCCGTTCTCCAGGTCCATCGACACGGGAAGGTCCGTGGCCCGATCGAGCGCGCCGGCGTGCTCGACCGCCTCGTCGAGGCTGACCTCGCCGTCGGACCTGCCCAGGGTCCGGGCGAACCCTCCGCTGGTGCTGGCCAGCGCCTTGAAGCCCAGCTTGGCCAGCGCCACGGCCGAGCCCGCGTCCCACGGGTTGGGGATCACGAACGGCTCGCCCTCGTGGAGGGCGCGGAAGGCCTCTGCCTTCGTCGCGCTGGGTCACGGGTTGGCCTCCACTGAGCCGGATCGCGAGGTGGCTCCCACGTAGCGGCGGAAGCTCAGGAAGTAGTCGGCGCCCGACACCACCGTGGCCAGCACCATCCCGTACACGAGCGCCTGCACCCACGCGGCGCCCGAGTCCGGCGCGGCGATGAGCGCCAGCACGGCGGCGGACTGGACGATGGTCTTGACCTTCCCCAGGAGGCTGGCTGGGATCACGACCCCCTGCTGGCCCGCCGCGATCCGCAGGCCGCTGACGGCGAACTCCCTGGCGATGATCACCATCGCCACCCAGGCCGCGACGCGATCGAGGCTCACCAGCGCCAGCAGGGCGGCGGCGATGAGCAGCTTGTCTGCGATGGGGTCCATCACCTTGCCGAAGGTGGTGATCGACTGCCGGGAGCGAGCGATGTAGCCGTCCAGGCCGTCGGTGAGGGCCGCGATCACGAACACGGCTGCCGCGATCGTCGAGCCGTTAGGGATCTCCTCGGTGAGGGCGACCACCAGCACCGGCACCAACAGGATCCGGAGCAGGGTGAGGACGTTGGGAACGGTCAGCGGGAACATCGCTCGGCCGCGTGAGGCTACCCCCGCCGGCGGCTCAGGTACTCCAGGCCGGCCGTGCTGCCAACCGGGCCGAGCGGCGAAACGGTGGCCGCCAGCAGCGGCCATGGGAACACCTTGCGCCGGCAGCCGATTGCCACCGCGATGCAGAGCAGGATCCAGCCGATCCCGTGCGACCAGCCCAGCACCGTCTCGGCGTCCTCGCTCCAGCCGCCGATCGCGAACGTGAGCAGCGTCGCGAACAGGGCCAGCTCGAACAGCGAGAACAGGCGGACGCCGGTGAAGTAGCGTCATCGTGCGCGGAGCTGGCGCCGGGCCACGAGCGCCCCGGTGATGCCCAGCAGCACGAGCAGCGACAGCGCGACGATGGCCTCCGGGCGCGAGAGGTCGTCGAAGCTGCCGCCCAGGGCCACGTAGGCGAAGACCTTGGGGCTGCCGCCCACCAGCGTGCCCAGCAGCACGTCGCGGAGGCGGACGCGACCGAGCCCGGCCGCGTAGTTCACCGGGCCCCAGGGCACCGCCGGGACGATGCGGCTGTAGAAGACGGTCAGGAAGCCGTGGCGCTCGAGCCGCTCGCCGATGCCCGGCAGGCGCGCGTGCACCCGCTCCCGGAGGTGTCCTCCCGCGCCGTGGCGAGCCAGGCTGAACTGCAGCGTGCTGGCCAGCAGGACCCCGGCGATCGCCACCGGCGTGCCCACCAGGGTGCCGAACAGCGCACCGGTCACGCCCGCCAGGACCGGCCACAGCACCAGGAAGTTGATGGCCGCGAAGATGAACGGCCACACGAACGGCGCGGCGGGAAGCTCGTCGCCCCACTCGCGCAGGCGGTCCGACGACGGCGCGGCGCCGCTTAGCACCAGCGCGAGGAAGACCGCCGCGACGAGCGCGATGCCTCCGACCCGGAGCGCGACCGATCGGCGGCCGAGCTGCGCCGCGGGCGGGTCCTGGGCCACCGGCTCAGCGTAGATGGTGTGCCGGTGGGCGACGGGCTCAGCCGTCGGCCAGATGCTTGCGGCGCATGGACCACATCTGCGAGGCGCGCTCGAGCTCCAGCGCCGCCGGCCACGGCAGCGGCGGCGGCCCCAGCTCCATGCGCAGCGAGCGCGCGGTCCGGCGCGCCAGCTCGGGGTCGGCCGCCGCTCGCGTGGCCAGCGCGTGGGCCACGCCCTCGACCTCGTTGTCGTCCACCGCGGACCACGCCAGCCCCAGCTCCGCCGCGCGGGCGCCGTCGATCCGCTCGCCGAACAGCGCCATGGCCGCCGTCGCCTCGCGCTGCCCGGTGCGGCCCAGGAGCACCCCGTGCCCGCCGCCCGGGTGCAGGCCGATCTGCAGGAAGCCGGAGACGATGGCGGCGTCCCGGGCCACCACCCTGACGTCGGTTGCGAAGGCCAGGTTCACCCCCGCCCCCACGGCTCCGCCCCTGACCGCGGCGATCGTGGGCGGCTCGAGCTCGCCGACCCGCGCGAAGGAGCGGTACACGTCGCCGAGGCCGGCGTAGGCCTCCGGGGACGCCGGGTCGCGCCCCGCTTCCGCCAGCGTGTCGCGGTCCCCTCCCGCGCAGAAGAAGCCACCGGCGCCGCGCACCACGACCGCGCCCACCTCGGCGTCGGCGTCCAGGCGCTCGCAGGCCTCGACCAGCTCGCGGGCCATGTCGCGCGTGAGGGCGTTGCGGCGCGCCGGGGCGTCGAGCGTGAGCGTGGCCACGCCGCCGTCGCGCTCGATGGTGATCTCGCCGGCCACGGCGCGGACGCTACCGGCCGGCGCCGGCGGGGTAGGGTCCGGCCGGATGGACTTCCTCGTGAGCAGAGACGACATTCGCGAGTGCCGGTTCGACGACCTCCCGGCGGGAGAGCCCGGCTCCGGCCAGGTTCTGCTCGAGGTCGAGTCCTTCGGCCTGACCGCCAACAACGTGACCTACGCCGCCATGGGCGAGGTCATGTCCTACTGGCGCTTCTTCCCCGCGCCCGACGGCTGGGGGCGGTTCCCGGTGTGGGGCTTCGCACGCGTGGTGGGGTCCGGCCATCCCGATCTGAGCGAGGGCGATCGCTTCTACGGCTACCTGCCTCCGTCGACGCACGTGGTGCTCACCGCGGACGCGGTCGGCGGCCACGGCTTCACCGAGGGCTCGGCCCACCGTGCGGACCTGCCGGCGGTCTACAACGCCTACGCGCGCGCGAGGCCCGGCGGCGCGGGCTCGCCTGAAGAGGACCGCCAGACGCTCTTCCGGCCGCTCTTCGCCACCTCGTTCCTGATCGACGACCTGCTGGACGACCGCGGCCTGCTGGAGGACTCCACGGTCGTGCTGTCCAGCGCGTCCAGCAAGACTGCCCTCGGAACGGCCTTTCTGCTGTCGCGCCGCGGCCAGGCGAGCGTGGTCGGGCTGACCTCTCCGGCGAACGCCGCCTTCGTGGAGGGGCTCGGACGTGTACGACAGCGTGCTGACCTACGACGCGGCGGACTCCCTCCCGCGGGGGCGATCGGTGTACGTGGACCTGGCGGGCGACCCCGCGGTTCGGGCCGCGCTGCACGAGCACCTGGGCGAGGAGCTGGCGGCCGACCTGATCGTGGGCGCCTCCCATTGGGACAGCCTCGGCGACCCGGGCGACCTGGCCGGCCCGGCGCCCGAGCTCTTCTTCGCCCCGGCCCAGGCCGGCAAGCGAACGGAGGACTGGGGCGCCGACGGGCTGCAGAAGCGCATCGGCGAATCTCTGGGCGCATTCGGGGAGTGGCTGTCCGGCTGGCTGCGAGTAGAGCGCGGCAGCGGCCCCGAGCACCTGAAGAGCACCTACCTCGACCTGGTCGATGGCAAGGTCGATCCCTCCGTCGGGCACGTGGCCACGCTTACCGGCTGAAGCGCCGCCGCGGACCGGTTACTGTCGGTCGATGCGATCGCGAAGGCTGTCGCTGGCGGCCGTCGTCGTCTCCACGCTGACCTTGGCTGGGTGCTTCGGCTCCACCGAGCCGGCCACCGACGTCACCGTGACGTCGGCCAAGCTCCAGGCCCGCGGGAGCACGGGTTCGAGCGCCGCCTACAGCTTCTTCCAGTACTGGCCGGCGGCCCACCCGTCGCGCAGGGTCGAGACACCGCGCAAGGACTGGCCCGCGAACGTGAGCGGACCGTTCGCCGCCACCGTGTCCAGGCTCGCCGTGGACACCCCGTACAGCTTCCGGATGTGCGGCGGGGACGCGGGCCGTGCACCGGTGTGCGCGCAAACGAGGGCGTTCCGCACCGTGACCCCCGACGGTGACCTCGTGATCGGGATTGGGGAGATGGCCGAAGAATTCAGGCCGTTGGAGATAAACGCGCGGAGCGGGCCGAGCGGCGAGAACCCCGGCGGACCGGTGGCCGTGCGCGGAAGGTTCGCCGGCACGGCCACGAGCGTGGAGGTACGGGACAACCGGGCCGCCGTGGTGGCCGAGGGCACCGTCTTCGGGGGCGGGCAGACCTTCACTGCGGCCGCCTGCGTCACGGTTGTCGACGGCGGCCCCGACCACCCACCGGAATCCGGGGACGGGTTCAGCTTCCGGTACGCGCTCACCGGTATCGGCCAGACGCTCGGCCCGTGCATCCTCCCTGCCCCGAGTCCCGGGGGTGCGGCCCGAGGGTCTCTCTCCGTGTACGACGCCACCGCCGATTGAGCGGCGCCAACGCCCCGGGCCGCAAGATTCGTCGCGGCGTCTAAGTCGAGGACACCGCCTGCCGACGTGGGACCTCGTGAACTCTCGCGCGTCCCATCCCGCCCTGGCCTCGCTTCACGACCGGGCCGTGCGCGCCGCGGTAATCGGGTGCGTGGCCCTAGCTGCATTCGCCGCCGGCGCGCCAGTGGCGATGGCGGACTCAGACCTGTCGCCGTCGCCCGCCACGGTGGCCTTCTCGGACCAGGGACTGCACGGCGGGTTCCACCAGAGCACGCCGGTCTCGTTCACCAACGGCGGCGGGTCCGACGTCACCGTGTCGAGCCTGACCCTCGGGGGAGACGATCCCTCACAGTTCGACATCGCCGGCGCCAACTGCGTCGGCGCGACGATCGCCGACGGCGACGCGTGCCAGGCCGTCGTCGAGTTCGACCCCACGAGCCGTGGCGCCAAGAGCGCGACCCTCACGCTCGTCGACGACACCGGCACCGTCGACGTGCCGCTCACTGGCACCGGGATCACGGGCACGCTGACCGCCAACCCCAATCCGCTCACCTTCAACCCCCAGCCCTGGTTCTACGGGGGACAGCAGCAGGGCATCAACCTCGATGTGTCGAGCGACGCCGGCGTGCAGGTGACCTCCGCCGTCATCACCGGTCCCGACGCCGCGCGATTCTCCATCGTCTACGGCCACAACTGCGTGAGCCAGACCTACAACGCGGGGTCGAGCTGCGGCATCGGCATCGGCTTTACCCCTCCGGGCCCGGGCACCTTCCAAGCCCAGCTCGAGGTGACCAGCGACAGCGCGTCCAGTCCGCTCCTGGTGCCGCTCGGCGCCACGGCGCTGATTGGACCGCACGCCGCCATCTCACCCGCTCAGGCGACCTTCGGCAAGGTCGGGATCGGCCAGGAGCGGACGATGGCCGTGGTGGTGACCAACGACGGCGACGCACCTATGCAGGTACAGCAGCTGCTGTTCATCACCGGGCGGCCCGACGTGTTCTTCGTGGCCGGCGACACCTGCAGCGGTGGGGTGGTCGACCCGGGCGCCACGTGCCAGGCGGTGGTTCACTTCAAGCCCACGGCGGTCGGCGAGAAGGAGGCCTCGCTCTTCTTCATCACCGGCAACGCGGCCCAGCCGGTGATCTCGGTCGGAGTCAACGGCGAGGGCGTGGGCGGCCGCCCTTCAGGCCCGAGCGGGACGGCGTCCGTGCGGGGTCGTCAGGTTGCCGGCGGCGAGCTGGCCTGCTCCCCCACCGGCTTCTCGAACGACGCCACGCTCCGCTTTCGCTGGCTTCGCGATGGCCGCGAGGTGGCCGGCGCCACCGGCGACGCCCTGCCCCTGGGCAACCGTGACGTCGGCGGGCGCTTCGCGTGCCAGGTGCAGGCCTCGGATGCCTCGGGCAGCCGTACCGTGACCTCGCCCGAGTCGGCTCCGGTGGCGGCGCGTAGCCTCGCGTCCCAGCGCGGTGCCTTCGTCGATCGCTGGGCATGCCGCACAATCTCCGCGCCCCGTCAGCTCATTGTCGGCGGGCGCCGGGTGACCGTCGGACACGGTCGCCCTGTCACCCCCCGCGCACCGCTGGCGCTTCGCGCCAGGCGCGGCCTGGCGGTGGCGATCGACGGGAAGACGGTCGGCACCGGCCGCCATGTGAACGTCAGTCCGTCCGCCCTCTCGGCGATGGCCGACGGACCCCACGACCTGACCGTGAGCTCCGGGCGCTCGACCGCCTCCGCGCGGATCGTGCTGGCCCCGTGCCAGCTGGCCCTACGCGTGGCCGGCGGCCAGGATCGGCGGGCGGCGATCGCGGTCTCCGCCCTAACGGGCCTTCGCAGCGTGCGGATCGCCTTGCCGCGATCCCTTCGGCTGCGGATTGCTCGCGGGCGCGCGCTCGGCAGTCTGAAGCTGGGAAGGGCCGGACTGCCGGACGTGAGCTTCGGGCTCGCCGGGAGGCGCACGCGCTTCAACCGGGTGGCCGTCTCGGTGACGCGGCGCGGCCTGAATGTGACTGGCCTGCCCGACGACGTCGGCGTGATTCGCCTGGCGCTGCGCCGCGGTGTGCTGAGGGGGCGCGGCGGCACCGTTCGTGTCCGCTCCGCCCTCATGGGCAAGGTGGGGACTTCGTCCGCTAGCGCCCGGGCGCGCTGGGCGCGCTAGGACGGCCGGCGCCGCGGCCACCCCGCGCACCGGAGGGCGTTGCTCGCCGAGCAAGCCGCCGATCGGACTCGAACCGATGACCCCGTCTTTACGAGAGACGTGCTCTACCAACTGAGCTACGGCGGCGGGTGCCGGCCTCGCGGCACGGCGGTGCAAGCGTAGCGCCAGCCACGGGGGCGAAATCGCCCCCCGGGCGCCCTGGTCCGGCCATGCTCCCGTGGCGCTTACGGCGGCTCGACACGGTCCCCGTCCCAGGCGGCAGGGCGCTCGTGGCATGCACGCTGCGCTCGCGGCTGCTCGGGCTGGCGCTGCTCGACGAGGCACCCGGCGAGATCGGCCTGCTCATCCCCCGCTGTCGCGCCGTGCACACCTTCGGCATGCGCTTCGCGGTCGACATCGTGTTCCTGGACGCGCGGGGCCGCGTGATCGACACGGTGTCCGCGGTGCCGCCGCGGCGCCTCGTGCGCCGCCGGGGCGCCCACGCCGTGCTCGAGCGGCCCGCTGCTCAGGTGGAGCCCACGAGCCCGGCCAGCCGGTAGCCGAGGGCCTCCAGCGCCAGGTCCTCGCTCACGTTCACGTCGAGCGCCAGTCGGGTCTCCTCGCAGCGCTCGGCCGCCGCGCGCAGGCGGCGCGGATCGCGCGACCGGGCGTTGGGGGCCAGAGCGTCGGCTCGGTCGGGGTCGAGCGCCGCCAGCTCGGCGCCCTCGGCCAGGCACACGAGGTCCCGGAAGCCGAGCGCGGCCAGCGTCAGGCCCAGGTCCAGCACCTCGGTCTTGGCGCGGCGACCGTCGCGGCGGGCGGCCTCGTCGAAGGCGCGCTCCAGGGCTCCCCGGTCGCGGCCCTTGGGCTCACTCTCCAGCCGCGCGTCGCGCTCTGCGGCAACGCGCTCCTCGGCCTCGGCGCTGCGCGCACCGGCGCGGTCGAGCAGCCCCTTCCACGGCGGGTTGCCCACCTCGCCGGATCCGCCCGCGAGCGCCGCGGCCAGGATCCGGTCCACGTCGGCTCGCAATGCCACGCCGTCCTCCGAGGCCAGCCAGCGGGCCCGCTCGAGGTTGCCGAGCGCGAGCCGCGCGCACGCGGCCGCCTGCGCGGCCCCCACGCCGGAGCGCTCGAGCTCTGCCGCTATCCGCTCGGACGGCAGCGGGTCGAAGCGCACCGGCTGGCAGCGCGAGACCACCGTGGGCAGCACCTGCCCGAGCGCGTCGGTCAACAGGATCAGGTGCACGAACCGCGCCGGTTCCTCCAGGGTCTTGAGCAGGCGGTTGGCCACCTCGTCGTTCATCGTGTCCACGCGCTCCAGCACGAACACCCGCCGGGACGCCTCGAACGGAGTCCGCGAGGACGCCGCCACCACCGGGTCGGCCACGTCCTCGGTGCGCATCACGTGGGCGCCGGTGGGCCGCACCCAGGTGAGGTCCGGGTGCGACCCGGCCCCCACGCGCCGCCGCACGCCCTCGGGGTCGGGCTGGCCCTCGGCCAGCAGCTCGGCCGCGAAGGCGCGCGCGGCAGTGCGCTTGCCGACGCCTGCGGGTCCGTGGAAGAGATACGCGTGCGAGGGCCCGGTCTCGAGCGCGGCCGCAAGCGCCATCCGCGCCTGCGGCTGGTCCTCGGTGCCCGCCAGTGGCGGCCGCTCGCTCACGCGCCACCCCCGGCCGCGACCGCCGACCGGGCGCCCGCCACCGCCGCCAGCACGTCGGCGTGCACTTCCTGCGGCGGGCGGTCGGCGACGATCCGGCGCCAGCGCCCCGGAGCGGCGGCGGCCATCCGCGCGTAGGCGTCGCCCACCTCCTGCTGCAGGCTCGCGCCCTCGCTCTCGAACCGGTCGGCCTCCGCGCCCCGCGCCGTCGCCGCCGCGGGGTCGAGCTCCAGCAGCAGCGTCAGGTCGGGCTCCAACCCGCCGGTGGCGAACCGGTTGATGCGCTCGACCTCCTCCATGCCCGAGCCCCCGGGCCGCGCCCTGGTAGGCCAGCGAGGAGTCGAGGAAGCGGTCCGAGACCACGATTCGCCCGGACTCGAGCGCGGGAGCGATGACCTGCGAGACCAGCTCCGCCCTGGCCGCCGCGAACAGCAGCGCCTCGGCGACAGCCGACAGCTCGCACGTCAGGCTCCTTGAGCAAGTCGCGCACGCGCTCCCCTGCGGGCGTGCCGCCCGGTTCGCGCACGCCGAGCGCCTCGTCGCCCAGGGCCTCGAGCAGCATCCGCGCCTGCGTGGTCTTGCCCGAGCGGTCGATTCCCTCGAAGGTGACGAAGAGCCCGGGCACCCCGGCGACGCTACCAAGGGCTCTGGCGGAGCCGGGGCGCCGACCAGCCATCTAGCATGCGCGGCCGCGTGCGCACCCTCGTAACCGGCGGATCCGGATTCATCGGCTCGAACCTTGTCGACGCCCTGGTCGCCCGGGGCGACGAGGTGACCGTGCTCGACGACCTCTCGACGGGCCGGCGCGAGAACCTCGAGGGCGCGATCGAGGCCGGGGCCAACCTCATCGAGCTCGACGTCCGCGACAAGCCCGCGGTGGTCGAGGCCGTGTCGGGCGCCCAGCCGGAGGCGATCTTCCACCTGGCCGCCCAGATCGACGTTCGCCGCTCCGCCGCGGACCCGGCGCTGGACTCGCGTATCAATGTGGAGGGCACCATCAACGTGCTGGACGCCGCGCGCGAGGCCGGCGTGCGCCGGGTGGTGAACACCTCCACCGGCGGCGCCATCTACGGCGAGGGCAAGACCATCCCGGCTCCGGAGGACCACCCCGTGGCCCCCGAGGCGCCCTACGGCCTGTCCAAGTTCTGCGCCGAGCAGTACTGCCTGCTGTTTCACCGCCTGCACGGCCTCTCGACGGTCTCGCTGCGCTACGGCAACGTCTACGGCCCGCGCCAGGACCCGCTCGGTGAGGCCGGGGTGATCGCCATCTACTGCGGCAAGGTGCTCGACGGCGGCCGGCCGACCGTGTTCGGCGACGGTCTGCAGACGCGCGACTACGTGTACGTGGGCGACGTGGTGGAGGCCAACCTGCTGGCCGCCGAGTCCGACGTGGACGGCCGCCGTGAACGTGGGCACCGGGGTGCAGACCACCGTGCTCGATCTGGTCGAGGCCCTGTCCGAGCAGTCCGATGCGCCGTTCGAGGCACACCACGAGCCGGAGCGCCTGGGCGAGGTGCGCCACATCGCCCTCGACGCGACCCGCGCGCGCGAGGAGCTCGGCTGGACCGCGCAGGTGTCGGTGCCCGACGGGCTCGAGCGCACGCTCTCCTCCCTGCGCTGAAAAGGACCCTCGGAGCGGCATCCGGCGCCATCGCCCGCCGATCCCGCGGGCGTGATTTGCGGACTCCGGGGCGCAACTTCGAGCGTCTCGGCTGCGACAATGTACGGGGTGCTCCGATGCCGCCGTCAGACAGTCCCTGCGCGCTCGCTCGAGCGTCGCGGTTCCGTCCTGGGGGAGGAGCAATCATGGACCGTTCCCCCCTTTGACGAACAGCAGTGAGAGGAGAGCTCATGCCGACTAGCCGTACCGCCGCAGTGGAGAGCAGCCCGAGCACCGACGGAGTGACCATCGGGCGGCGGTTCACGGAGGCCGGCAAGCATCCGTTCGACGCGGTCGAGTGGGAGATCCGCGACGCCGTCATCGGCGACCCGCAGGACCCGGCCTTCGAGCAGCGCGGCGTCGAGTTCCCCAACGGCGTGGTCGCAGAACGCGACCAACATCGTCTCCCAGAAGTACTTCCGCGGTCGCCTCGGCTCCGACGAGCGCGAGCACTCGGTCAAGCAGATGATCGGTCGCGTGGCCGGCACCATCGCCGGCTGGGGCCGCGAGCTCGGCTACTTCTCCACCGACGGAGGACGGCGACGCCTTCGAGGCCGAGCTCACGCACATCCTGCTCCACCAGATCGCGGCGTTCAACTCGCCCGTGTGGTTCAACGTCGGCTTCGAGGACAGCCCGCAGTGCTCGGCCTGCTTCATCCTCAGCGTCGAGGACACCATGGAGTCGATCCTCGACTGGAACACCAAGGAGGGCAAGATCTTCCGCGGCGGCTCCGGCTCGGGCATCAACCTGTCCAACATCCGCGGCTCGATGGAGCACCTGTCCAAGGGCGGCACCGCCAGCGGCCCGGTCTCCTTCATGCGCGGCGCCGACTCGTGGGCCGGCACGATCAAGTCCGGCGGCAAGACGCGGCGGGCGGCCAAGATGGTGGTGCTGGACATCGACCACCCGGACGTCCTCGACTTCATCTGGTGCAAGGCGCGCGAGGAGGAGAAGGCGGCCGCCCTGCGCGACGCCGGCTTCGACATGTCGATCGACGGCGAGGGCTTCACCTCGATCCAGTACCAGAACGCCAACAACTCGGTGCGCGTGTCCGACGAGTTCATGCAGCGCGCCGAGCGCGGCGAGGAGTGGCAGACGCTCGCACGCGCCAGCGGCGAGCCGGTGGGCACCCACAAGGCCGCCGAGGTGCTGGAGCAGATCGCCGACGCCGCGTGGCGCTGCGCCGATCCGGGCGTGCAGTACGACACCACGATCAACGAGTGGCACACGTGCCCGAACTCGGGGCGGATCAACGCGTCCAACCCGTGCTCGGAGTACATGCACGTGGACGACTCGGCCTGCAACCTCGCGTCGCTCAACCTCATGAAGTTCCGCCGCGACGACGGCACCTTCGACACCGACGGCGTTCGAGCACGCGGTCGACGTGATGATCCTCGCGCAGGAGATCGTGGTCGGTCCGTCGAGCTACCCGACCGAGGGCATCGGCGCCAACGCCCGCGCGTTCCGCCAGCTCGGGCCTGGGCTACGCCAACCTCGGCGCGCTGCTCATGTCCAACGGCCTGCCGTACGACTCCGACGAGGGCCGCGCCATGGCCGGCGCCATCACCGCGCTGATGACCGGCCGCGCGTACCGCAAGTCGTCCGAGGTGGCCGCTGCGGTCGGCCCGTACGAGCGCTTCGCCGAGAACCGCGACCCGCACCTGCACGTCATGCGCAAGCACCGCGACGCCTCCTACGAGCTCAGCGAGTCGCTCGTGGAGGAGCGGCTGGCGGCCGCGGCCAAGCGGTCGTGGGACGAGGCGGTCGAGCTCGGACAGGTCTACGGCTACCGCAACGCCCAGGCCACCGTGCTCGCCCCCACGGGACCATCTCGTTCCTCATGGACTGCGACACCACCGGCATCGAGCCCGACTTCTCGCTGGTCAAGTTCAAGGAGCTGGTGGGCGGCGGCCAGATGACGATCGTCAACCGCACGGTGCCGCCGGCGCTGGAGCGGCTCGGCTACACGCGCCGAGCAGATCGACCAGATCGAGGCGCACATCAACGAGAACGGCACGATCGTCGGCGCGCCCGGGCTCAAGGACGAGCACCTGCCGGTGTTCGACGTGGCCGTGGGCGAGCGCGCGATCTCACACATGGGCCACATCAAGATGATGGCCGCGGCGCAGCCGTTCATCTCGGGCGCCATCTCCAAGACGGTGAACCTGCCCGCCGAGGCCACCGTCGAGGACGTGGCCGACACCTACATGCAGGGTTGGAAGCTCGGGCTCAAGGCGCTGGCCATCTACCGCGACGGCTCCAAGACGGCCCAGGCGCTGCGCACCGAGGCGCAGGACGCCAAGGAAGACGACGCCGCGCCGGCGGAGGCCGAGCCGCGCCCGCTGCGCCGGCGGATGCCGCGCGAGCGCATGTCGATCACGCACAAGTTCTCGATCGCCGGGCACGAGGGCTACATCACGGCCGGCATGTACGAGGACGGCACGGTCGGCGAGATCTTCCTCACCGACATCGGCAAGGAGGGCTCGACGCTGCGCGGCATGATGAACGCGTTCGCCACGTCGATCTCGATCGCGCTGCAGTACGGCGTGCCGCTCGAGACGCTGGTGCGCAAGTTCTCCTACATGCGCTTCGACCCGGAGGGGATCACCACCAACCCGGAGATCCCGTTCGCCAAGTCGATGCCCGACTACATCATGCGCTGGCTGGCGTCGCGGTTCCTCGACGTGGACCTGCAGGAGGAGCTGGGCATCCTCACCCCCGAGGTCAGGGCCCGCAAGTCCGAGCAGGAGGCGCTCATGCGCGGCGACACCGCCGGGCCCGCGAACGGCGGGACCAACGGCGGCAACGGGCACTCCGGCAACGGCGGCGCGGTCGCCGAGCCGGAGATCCAACAGCCGGGCACCACGCGTGCCGCCGCTGAGGCGATGACCGACGAGCCGCCGGTGCATCCCGGCCCAGCTCACGGGCTTCGACCTGGGGCCGGCGTGCGGCCAGTGCGGCGGCATGATGCAGCGCACCGGCTCGTGCTACACGTGCTCGAGCTGCGGGAACAACACGGGCTGCGGCTGAGAGGCGCCGCAGCCGCCGCCACTAGGCTCACTCGGGGTCCGGCACGGCGGTGCCGGCCACGCAGGTCACGTGTACGCGCAACACCTCCGTCCGCGTGGTGTCGTTCTGAATTTCCCCGATCCAGCCGCGCACGTCGTAGTCAGGTCGCGAAGTGACGACTACGAGGCCGGTCCGGGTGAAGCCCCCCACCCCGCCGCCTATCGGGACCAGGTCTCCCACCCCGCCGCCTGTCGGGATCTGTCCGGCTGGGCATTCCGCAAGCGTGTTGCGTGCCTCCCCGGCGGGGACATCGACGGTGCTGCTGCGGTAGGTCAGCGTCAGCGGGCCTCCAGACCCGCCTGACCCGGGTGACCCGGAGGACCCACCCGCCCCGGAGACTCCCGCCGGCCCGCGAGGACCCACCGGGCCGGTGGCGCCCCGCGACCCCTTGGCCCCCTTCACGGAGCCCTTGAAGTCCTTCGCGGTGAGCGAGTCGTTCTTGATGTCCTTGCCGGTGATGCTGCTGTTCTTGATCTGCTTGCCGCTGATCGAGGTCGCAGCAACGGCACCGCCACCGAGGCCGACGAACAGGGCCACCGCGGCGATCACGAGGGTGGGTGAGGGCAACTTCATGGCTGCGCTGCTCCTTCGGTCGGAACTCCGGGGCATCGCAACCGGCATGACCGGTCGGATCCGGCCGCCATGAGGGCGGCGCCGGGTCAATCCCCCTGCACAGCCAGAACGTATCCGCGCCGTTTCAAACAGCCCTGTCAACGAGGAACCGCGCGAGGTGTCAGGGCGACGGCGACGGGGGTCCGACCACGCGCAGCTCCGACGCCTCGGCGCCCGAGATCGCGAATACCCGCACCTTCGACGGATCGACCCCCCTTGCGGTCGGCGTCAGCCGGAATCCCAGGTTCACGCCGACGAGCCCGCGCACGTTCTGCGACACGTCGGGACGCCGCAGGGTCGGGCTCCCGTAGGTCAGGAAGCGCGACTCGTTGAAGACGACGATCGTGTCGACGGGGCTTCTCGCCCTCCGATCGAGGGCCCAGCCGCCCACGCGGAACGTCCGAGCGCCCTGCCTGAACTCGACCTGGTCGGCGAAACCGTCGAGCCGACCGCGCACGACTGGAAACCGCTGAGCCCGGGTCGTGAGTTGCGTCCGGCCCGACCGCTCGACCAGTTGGTAGCCGCTCGACCGCTCGGTGTCGAGCCGGGTCAACCGCCTTCCGGCTCCGGTCCCCTCGATCGAGAACACGTCCACCACGTTCGATCCATTCCTGAACGACCCGGGCGGCACCATCGCCGCTATCCGGACGCCGTTCCTGTACTTGAAGGCCAGCGACACGCCGCGGATGGTTCCGTTCACGGACACCGCCAGCCTCGCGCCCTCCCGGCCGCATCGCCATTCAGCCGCCCGGTCACGAAGCTCGGGACCGTGGGAGCGCCTCGATTGAAGCCGGCCAGTAGCTCGGTGCTGTCCAGGTCCACCCGTCCGGCCAGGCCACGGATGACCCGTGTCCGGCCCGCGGGCTGTCCCAGCAGGTCCCGGTCGGGCCCGCTCGCGTACAGCCCCCCGCCCGAGTCGTCGGCCCCGAAGGCATCCACCATGCGTCGGAGGCCGGCCGAGCGCTCGCCGCACGAACTCCGTGAATGGGAGCGAGACGAACTCATCAGTGGGCCCATCGAACACCTCGATCGCGCCTCCGCTTGGGCCGCCACGACGAATCGGGCGCCCGGCGACCTTCCAGTTCGGCCGGCTGCCCAACTCCTCCGCGATCGTCGGCAGCACGTCGACGCTGCGCACCCTCGAGTCATCGACGCGCCTGCGGCGCTGTTCCGGGTACTTGATGAACAGCGGCACCGCCGCGATGTCGCTGACGGTTCCGCGCTCGACGCTCCGGCGCGACCGTCCGGGACGGAAGCTGACCCCGTGGTCGGCGGTGAACACGATCAGAGAGCGGTCGAAGAGGTCCGTCTGGCGCAATCGCCTGACGATCCTCCCGACCACACGGTCTGTGTAGCCCACCTGGAGCAGGTGGCGCTGCATCCCGAGCCGCCACGGAAACGGCGACCGTGACCACCTCTCGTCTTCGAGCCCTGGGGCGTCCGGCCCCCGCGAGAGGTACTCCTGGCCCGACGGCAGGTACCGCCACGGCAGATGCGGGAAGGCCGCGTGCAGAAAGTGGAAGGTCGGTCGCCTGCCCGCGGGCTGGATGCCCGCGCAGCAGCGCATCCACGCTGCTGGCCCTGGCCTCGGTGAATGCGAACCGCTGCTCCTCGTCCCTGGATCGTCTCGGCATCGTCAGCGAGCCTCCGTCGCGAAAGTCCCCGAACGCCCGGTCGACCGCCGGGAAGGTCCCGCCTGCATGCCCCTCCGGCACGAGCAGGTGCAGGGAAACCACGACTCGAGGTCGGACCCGAGCGAGTTCAGGCGCTCCCCGCGACCGTCGCGCTTGCCGCCCGCCGCACAGCCGCATCGGGCAAACCTCGGTCACGGTCTCCTGCACGTGCATCGAGTGGCTGTTGCCGAGCAGCGTGAAGATGCTGTTGGGGTAGTCGCGCGGCAACCGGCAGCGCGTCCTCGCGCGGACGCCTTGATGACAGCAGTCGCCGGCACCGCGTCCGTGGTCGAATCTGCCCACCGTCGTGGCGTTGCGGTACCAGGTCGCGGTCGTGCGCGCCAACGCGGCGAAGTTCGGGTAGCGGGTCCTGTCGATCCGCTGGCGGGCGTTCATCAGCATGTTGGAGTCGAACTCGTCGAGCACCACGAGCACGACCGGGAATGTCCGAGCGCACGTTCGACGGCGCCGCCTCGACCTCCTGATCGAGGATCAACCTGCGACACCGGCGAGACCAGGAGAAAGAGCACCAGGAAAACGATCGGGGCAGGGCTCAGGACCGTGAGCAGCTCGCGGGCGGGGCGAGCGCGCGCGTAGGCGATCCCCGACGGCCACGCCGGCCGCCGCCGCAGCGATCGAGCAGAACCGCCGTCGGCCCACCGAAAGCGTCGTCGAACAGCTGTAGCGCGAGTGCAGCCGGCCAGCGCTCGCCACGAACGTGAGATGCAGCGCGCGTCGCACGCGCGGCAGTCGCGCGAAGAGGCGACTCGACGCCCACCAGGATCGTTGGCGGCACGAGCGTCATCCCCGAGGGCGAACGACGAGGATGTCCGCCCTCGTGTTCCCCCGCGCGACGAAGAACTCGGGCGAATCGGAGAGAAGGTCGAACACGCGGCTGCGCGAATGCGAACGCCCACAGGACTGCCAGGTGCAGCCACGCCGAGCACGAGCTCGCGCATCAGCGATCGCGGCCTGGACTCGGTAGACGTGGTCCGCGCCCTCGCCGGTCGCGTCGCCCGCGCCGCGACCCCGCGAACAGCTCTGAGAAGCGAGTCAATTGGCGGCGCATCGTAAAGACAAGCGCCGCCGGGCGCGTCGCGGCCCGCACCTCGACTACGCCGGGTCCTGCTGCCTAGCTCAGCGCCGCCGCCAGCCGCCGGCGGTGCTCGCGCGCCAGCGGGTGGTCGGCGCCGAGCTCGGTGAACAGGCCCACCATCACGGCCCGCAGCGAGTCGCGGCGGTCGGGGTCGCCGGCCTCCCCCACCGCCTCCTGCAGCAGCTCGAGCGCGCGCTCGAAGTCGCCGTCGTCCCAGGCCGCGAAGGCCTCCGTCGGGGCGTCGTCATCGCCGAGCTCCAGCCGTGCCCGGCGGCCAGGCCCGCCGGCGACGAAGTCCGTCGCCGCGAACCGGCTCGGCCGACGGCGAGTGCCTCCTCCGGCTCGCCCCGCCGAGCAGCAGCGCGCCGAGGGCCACGGCGGCCTCGGCCCGGCTCGGGTCCAGCTCCAGCGCGCGCCGCAGCCCCTCCTCGTCGCCCTGCTCGGCCGCAGCGGCCGCCAGCTCCTCCGCCTCGGACGGCACCAGCGTGTCCAGGAACGCCTCGATCTGGGCGGGCGGGATCGCGCCCGGTGAACTCCGCGCCAGCGCGCCGTCGCGGAACGCCTTGACGGCAGGGATGCCCTGTACGCGGAACTGGGCGGCGAGCGCCTGGTTGGAGTCCACGTCGACCTTGGCCAGCTCGACCTTGCCGCCGCGCGCCGTGACCGCCCGCTCCAGCGCCGGGCCCGAGCTGACGGCAGGGCGCGCACCACTCGGCCCAGAAGTCCACCACCACCGGGCACCGCGCGCGAGCGCTCCACCACGCGCTGCTGGAAGTCGGCCTCGGTGGCGTCGAACACGAGTGGGCTGTGGGCGGCGGCTGACTCCATCCGGCTCGAGGTTACCGACGGCCCCGCGCGCGTCGGCATCGGTAGAACACCGTGCATGGCGCCGCGCAAGCTGGACCGCTACCGGGCCAAGCGCGACCTCTCGCGCTCCGGCGAGCCGGCGGGCGAGCGGCGCCGCCGGCGCGGCGTCCGACCCGATCTTCGTGATCCAGAAGCACGCCGCCCGCAACCTGCACTACGACCTGCGCCTGGAGGTGGACGGCGTGCTGGCCTCGTGGGCCGTGCCGAAGGGGCCATCCACCGACCCGCGCGAGAAGCGACTGGCGGTCCAGGTGGAGGACCACCCGCTCGACTACGGCGACTTCGAGGGCGTGATCGGCAAGGGCCTCTACGGCGCGGGGTCGGTGATCGTGTGGGACACCGGCACCTACCGCCCGCTTGGCGACGACTACCGATGAGCGAGGCGCTGGAGCGCGGTCATGTGTCGGTATGGCTGGAGGGTCAGAAGCTGCGCGGCGGCTACACGCTGCAGCGCACCCGCGGCGGGCGACAAGCCGCAATGGCTGCTGGTCAAGCGCCGCGACGAGGAGGCCGACGCGCGGCGGCGGCCGGTGAGCACCCAGCCGGAGTCGGTCCTGTCCGGTCGGACGGTCGAGCAGGTGGCAGCGGAGCACGCCGAGTGAGCGCGCGATGACCGAGCACGCCGCGTCGGCCGCCGCCGGGTGAAGCTCACCCACCCGACAAGGTGCTGTTCCCAAGCCGAAGGTCACCAAGCGCGAGCTGGCCGAGCACTACGAGCGGGTCGGCGCCGCTGATGCTGCCCTACGTGGAGGGTCGTCCGCTGGCGCTGCAGGCGTTCCCCGACGGCGTCGAGGGCAAGGGCTTCTTCATGAAGGCGGTGCCCGGCTACTTCCCGGACTGGGTGGCCAGGGCGACCGTGCCGAAGCGCGGCGGCACCGTGACGCACGCGATCGCCATCGGAGGCGGCCACGCTCGTGTACCTGGCGGGCCAGAACGTGGTGACCCCCCACGTGTGGCTCTCGCGCGCGGACAGGCCGCGCGAGCCGGATCGCCTGATCCTGGACTTCGACCCCTCGGGCGGCGGCTTCGCCGACGTGCGCGCGGCCGCGCGCGAGGCCGGCGAGCGGCTGCGCGACGCCGGGCTCGTGCCCTACGCGATGGTCACGGGCTCGCGCGGGGTGCACGTGGTCTGCCCGCTGCGCCGCGGCGCCGGGCTTCTCGCGACGTCCACGGCTTCGCGCGGGCGCTGGCCGAGGAGATGGTGGCCGACGACCCCAGGCGGCTCACGCTCGAGTGGAAGAAGGTCGATCGCGGCGACAAGATCTACGTGGACGTGAACCGCAACGCCTACGCGCAGCACGCGGTGGCCCCGTACGGCGTGCGCCCGCGCGACCGCGCGCCGGTGGCGGTGCCCGTGCGGTGGGAGGAGCTCTCGGATCGCAACCTGCGACCCGACCGCTGGACGATCCGCAACGTCGCCGACCGCCTGGAGGAGGCCGGCGACCCATGGCAGGGGCATGGGCCGGCACGCGCGCAAGCTGCCGGCCCGCGACTGACCGCGGCCGGGTCACGCCGCGCCGGCCGCCGACCACCACAGCGCCCGGTCGACCCCAGGCACAGCAGCGGGCCGGGCGGCGGCTCGGCGCGGTACTGCGGGTAGCGCTCGGCGAGCGCCGCGAGCGCGGCGTCGTGTCCGCCGGCGTCGACCACCTCGACCGTCGCCCAGCAGCTGCACCCAGGCCAGGCGGCTCCAGTCGTCGTCGTAGCGGTCCACGGTGAGCGCGGCGCCGCGGGCGCTCGCGCAGCCACCGCACGCGCGCCAGCTCCTCGCCCGGGCGGCGCTTGGGCTTGGAGTCCACCGCGCTCCAGACGCGACCGTCGGCACCGCGAAGGTCACCGGCAGCACCCGCGGCGCGCCGCGGTCGTCGATCGCGCCCGAGGTGCCCCACACGGACCTCGTCGAGCAGCGCCCGAGAGCTCGCGAGGGAGCTCCTCCAGAGTCGAGGCGGAGGCCACCGGGCCACCCTAACTTCGACCGGAGGAGCACCGCATGGACGTGGGCGTCGCGCGATGTTCTGAGGAGGCGGCGAACCGGCTCGCGCCACCCCTGCTTGAGGTAGGCTCGCCGCGCTCGAACGAGGAGGAGAGCCGGTGAGGGAAGCAGCTGTTCGGATCCGCCTGTGCGTGTGCGTCGCTGGCCGCGCTGGGAGCCACCTCGATGCTGGCCGAGTCCGCCTCGGCGGGCGGCCGGGGACACAAGCCGGTCGTGCACGTGGACGCGCCGAACGCCGACCGCTGCGACCCGATCGGCGGCGGCAGCTGCCTGCTCCCGTTCCCCAACGACTACTTCACCAAGCGCGACCGCACGACGCCCACCGGCCTGCGGCTGAACCTGAGCCGCGACTCGATGCCCGCCAACACCTCGGGCGTGCGCATCGATCCCACCGAGTTCAACCGCAACGACGGCTTCAGCCCCAACCAGCAGATCACGCTGAAGGTGCCGGGGCTCGACAGCCAGGCCGCCGTCGAGCGGACCGGCTTCGTGCCCCTCACCGACCTGGCACGCACCTATGACCGCCGCCAGCCGGCGGTGCTGATCGACACCCGCACGCATCGGCGCCAGCTGATCTGGGTGGAGCTGGACGCCGGCGGCACCACCCCGGAGACCACCGCGCTGCTGATCCACCCCGCCAAGAACCTGGACGAGGGCGCCCGCTACGTGGTGGCGCTGCGCAACCTCAAGACCGCGACCGGAGCGACCATTCCCGGCGCCGCCCGTGTTCCGCGCCTATCGCGACGGACGGCGCACCGACTCCCGCGCGGTCGAGGCGCGACGCCCGCGATGGAGTCGATCTTCAAGACGCTGCGCAAGGCCGACATCCGCCGCGACGACCTCTACCTGGCCTGGGACTTCACCGTGGCCAGCAACCGCAGCACCGCCGGGCGGATGCTGCGCATCCGCGACGACGCGTTCGCCCAGCTGGGCGACCGAGACCTTGACGACCTGCGGGTGCAGGGCGCCTCGCCGCAGTTCGCGGTGACCTCGGTGACCAACCCCACTCCGGCTCAGGACCCCGAGATCGAGCGCGTGGTGAGCGGCACCGTGCGCGTGCCGTGCTACCTGCAGCGCCAGGGGTGCCCCGCCGGCAGTCTCTTCAACCTCGGCTCCGACGGCCTGCCCGTGCAGAAGCCCGGGAACGTGATCGACGCGCAGTTCCGCTGCGTGATCCCGCGCGGCCTGGCGGCCGGCGAGGGCCGGGCGCTGATCTACGGGCACGGCCTGCTGGGCAACCCGCTGGACAGCGGCTCGAGCGCGCAGGGCCAGCTGAAGACGCTGGCCGCGCAGAAGAAGTTCGTGGTCTGCGGCACCTATTGGATCGGGCTCTCCGACGCACCGGCCGCGCCGGGCGACGACCAGGACATCGGCCAGGCGCTGAAGGCCTCGCAGGACTTCTCGAACTTCCCGCCGATCGTCGATCGCCTCCAGCAGGGCGTGCTGGACTACCTGTACCTGGGCAGGGCGATGATCCACCCGCAGGGGCTTGGCTCCCACCCGGCGTTCCAGCTGGGCGGCAGGTCTCTGATCAAGGACTTCGGCCGCGGCCGGCCGAGCCTCTTCTACGACGGCAACAGCCAGGGCGGGATCGAGGGCGGCGTCCTCACGGCCGTCGCCCCGGACCTCACGCGGGCGGTGCTCGGCGTGCCCGGCATCAACTACTCGATCCTGATTCAGCGCTCGGTGGACTTCGACCCGTTCCGCTCGCTCGTGAACAACGCCTACACGAACTCGCTCGACCGAGCGATCATCTACTCGCTGCTGAGCAACACCTGGGACCGCGGCGACCCCAACGGCTACCAGTCCCACCTGACCGATCGCACCTACCGGGACACGCCGCGGCACCAGGTGCTCTACCACGTGGCGCTGGGCGACCATCAGGTGGCGCCGATCACGGCCGACATCGCGGCGCGGACCATCGGCGCCCGCGTGCACGTGCCCAGCGTGGACCCGGGGCGCAGCACCGACGTCGAGCCCTTCTACGCGATCAAGCCCATCCGCCGCTACCCGTTCGAGGGCTCGGGCCTGTTCGTGTTCGACGCCGGGCCGTTCAGCGCGGCCAACCCGCAGGGCACCCCGCCCCCGCCGGTGGAGAACCTGCCCCCGCGGGAGGGCCAGGATCCGCACGAGTACCCGCGCCGGACCCAGATCGCCCGCGACATGAAGGACCAGTTCCTGCTGCCGGGCGGCAGGCTCGAGACGGACCCGTGTCCCGGCAGTCCCTGCTACTCGAACGGGTACACCGGCCCCTGACCGCATAGGCAGGCCCGGGGGCCGCCACGCGGCCCTAGCATTGACCGCCGCTCATGGCGGTGGTCATCGCATCCGATCTGGCGAAGGACGTGGCGGGCAGCCCGCTGCTTCGCCGTGTCTCGTTCAAGCTCGAGCGCCGCGACCGGATGACCCTGTCGGGGCGCAACGGGTCCGGCAAGACCACGCTGCTGCGGATGCTGGCGGGCGACGGGTCGATCGATGGCGGCGCGCTCACGTTCGCCAAGGGCACTCGCGTCGCGCTGCACGACCAGCGCCCGCCGCGCGAGCGCGGGCTGAGCCTGCGGGAGTACGTGCTCTCCGGGGCGCCGGACACCGTGGCGCTGGAGCGCGAGCTGGAGCGCCTGGAGGGCGAGATGGCGGCCGGCGCGCACGACGAGGCCACCATGCGCGCCTACGGCGCCGCGCAGGAGCGGTTCGAGGTGCGCGGCGGCTATCGCTGGCGCGACGCGGCGCTGGTCACCGTGCGCGGCCTGGGCTTCGGCGACGACGACCTGGACCGGGCGCTGTCGACGTTCTCGGGCGGGGAGCTCACGCGCGCCTCGCTGGCACGGGCGCTGTCAGGGGTGCCCGACCTGCTGCTGCTGGACGAGCCCACCAACCACCTGGACATCCCGTCGCTGGAATGGCTCGAGCAGCACCTCGTCGCGCTGGACGCGGCGATCGTGCTGGTGGCCCACGACCGCTGGTTCCTCGAGGCGGTGGGCACCTCGGTGCTGGAGCTGGAAGCGGGCCGCGGCCGCTTCTTCGCCGGCCCGTGGCACGCGTGGCGCAAGGAGAAGGCGGCGCGCGAGCTCGCGCTGGGCCGCGCGGTCGAGCGCCAGGAGGCCGAGATAGCGCGCCTGGAGCGCTTCGTCGAGCGGTTCCGCGCGAAGGCGAGCAAGGCGCGTCAGGCCCAGTCGCGCGTGAAGCGGTTGGAGAAGATGGAGCGCGTGCAGCGCGACCCGGGCGAGGGCAGGTCGCTGGCGTTCTCGTTCGCCCAGCCCGAGCGCTCGGGCCGGGTCGTGTTCGAGCTCGAGGGCGGGCGGATCGAGGTGCCCGGGCGGGTGCTGCTCGACGACGCCGACCTGTGGGTCGAGCGCGGCGAGCACGTGACGCTGGTGGGCGCCAACGGCTCGGGCAAGACGACCCTGGTGCAGACGCTGACCGGCGCGCTCGCGCTCCCGAAGGGCAAGCTGCGCACGGGCCACAACGTGACCGTCGGCTACGTCTCCCAGCACGCCGAGGAGCTGCCGGGCCATGGCACCGTGCTGGACGCGGTGCAGCGCGCCACCGGCCTGACGCCGGGCAAGGCGCGCGCGCTGCTGGGCCGGTTCCTGTTCTCCGGCGAAGACGCCGAGAAGCCGGTCGACGGCCTGTCGGGGGGCGAGCTGCGACGGCTGTCGCTGGCGCTGCTGGTGCACTCCGGGGCGAACATGCTGGTGCTCGACGAGCCCACCAACCACCTGGACGTGGAGAGCCGCGAGGCGCTCGAGGACGCCCTCACCGGCTATTCCGGGTCGCTGCTGCTGGTGTCGCACGACCGCGCGCTGCTGGACGCGGTGGGAACCCGCACCGTGGCCATCGACGAGCGGCCGGCTGCGCAGCTTCGAGGGCGGCTGGACCGAGTACGTGGAGGCGCGCGAGGCGCGGCTGGCGTCCGAGAACGGCCAGTCCGCTCCGGTGGAGCCGAAGAAGCGCAAGGCGGCAGCTCGCCCCCGCCGGCAGGCTCGCAGCGGCCCGTCCAAGAACGCCCAGCGCGACCAGCGCCGCCTGGAGCGCGAGATCGAGGCCGCCGAGTCCGCGCTGCGCGCGCTGGAGGACGACCTGGCCGACCCGGGCGCGTGGGCCGACCCGGACCGCTCGGCGGCATCCTCGGCGCGCCACGCCGACGCCCGGCGCCGGCTCGAGGAGCTGTACGCGCGCTGGGAGGCCGCGGCCGGCTGAGGCCGCCGCGCGCTCAGCCCCGCTCGTCGGGGCCGGTGCGCGTGACCAGCACCTGGGCGCTGCCGCCGCTCAGCGCCCGCCGCACCAGCCGCGGTGCCACCACGCGCAGCGCCGCCAGCAGCCCGTAGGCGCGCGGCACGTAGCGCTCGGCCCGGCCCCGCAGGCCCGCGTCCACGATGGCCTCGGCACCCGCCTCGGGCGTCGAGACCGTCCAGCGCGTGGCGCGCTTGTCCACCAGCTCGCGCTGGGGGAATCCCTCGGTGGCGATGAAGCCCGGCAGCACCATCCCCACGTGCACGCCGTTGGGCGCCTCCTCCAGGTGGAGCGCGTCGGTCCAGCCCGCGAGGGCGAACTTGCTGGCCGAGTAGGCGCCGGAGCCGCCCCTGGCCACCCGCCCGGCCGTGCTCGACACGTTCACGATCGCGCTCGGCGCCGAGCTGCGCAGCAGCGGCAGCAGCTCCTCGGTGATCCGCACGACGGCGTCGAAGTTCACGTCCATCGTGCGCTTCACGTTCTCGTGGCCGCCGTCGGCGAAGGTCGCGCGCCAGGCCGCGCCCGCGTTGTTGACCAGCAGGTTGAGCCGTCCGTGATGCTCCTGCACGTGCTCCAGCACCCGCCTGGGGGCGTCGGCATCGGTCAGGTCCGCCGCAACGAAGGTGGCGTTCGTGAGCTCGCCGGCCAGGGCCTGCAGCCGGTCCTCGCGCCGCGCCACCAGCACCAGCTGCGCGCCCGGCTCGCGCGCCAGCCGGCGCGCGGTGGCCTCGCCGATGCCGCTGGACGCGCCGGTGACGACCGCCACGAAGGGCGTCCCCAGGAGCTGAGCCGTGGCAGCCACCCGAGCTACGCCGCCTTGGGCGCCAGCGCCGGGTCGGACTCGTGGGCCTTGAAGAAGCCCACCATGCTGTCGGCGTAGTCGGTGAACCGCGGCGGGGTGAGTCCGCGCGGACCGAGCACGTCGCGTGTGCGCCGCATGTCGAACACCACCGGGTGGTTGAGGTAGGGGAGCGACTCGCGCGGCGTGCCGCCCATCCTGGCCCGCACAGCCGGCACGCGCAGGGCGGCGTCCGCCACCAAGGGCGGGATGCTGCCCTTGGGCGGGTCGGCCCCGTAGCGCTGCGCGAGCTCGCCCAGCAGCTCGCCCGAGGTCAGCGGCTCGGGATCGACCAGGTGGAAGGTCTCGCCCTCCGCCTCGGGCGCCGCCGCTGCCGAAGCGATGGCCTCCACCACGTAGTCCACCGGCACGACGTTGAAGGGCGCCCGCGAGCGGCCGAAGTGCATGAGCGGCTGGCCGGTGCTGTGGGCCCGGGCCACCGCCCGCAGGAGGTAGTAGGGGCCGTCGAACTTCTGCGTCTCCCCGGTCCGCGAGTCGCCCACCACGATCGCCGGGCGCAGGATGGTCATCGGCAGCGCGGTTGAGGAACTGCGCGCGCCCAGACCTCGGCCTGGAACTTGGTCGACTCGTAGTGGTTCTTGAAGCGCTGGCCCATGACCAGCTCGTGCTCGTAGACGACCCCGGTGCGCAGCCCGGCCACGTAGGCGGTGCTCACGTACGCCAGCCGCTCGAGCCGCTCGGCGGCCGCGCACAGCTCCAGCACGTTGCCGGTGCCGTCCACGTTCACCCGCTGCGCCAGCTCCTCCGGCACCGCCAGGTCGTAGATGGCCGCCAGGTGGAACACCCGCGCGACCTCGGCCCGCAGGCGCTCGTAGTCGGTGTCGGACAGCCCGAGCCCGCGCTCGGCGATGTCCCCGCCCACGATCTCGATCCGGTCGGGCGCGATCTCGGCCGCGGCGGCCCGCGCCGGCGTCCAGCATCCGGGGCTCCACGAGCGCGACGATCGTGCGCTCGGGATCGTCGTCCAGCAGCCGCCGCGCCAGCCGCTTGCCGATGAAGCCCGGGAAGCCCGTGAGCAGGTCGATCGCCACGGCGCGGGAATCTATGGCACCCGCGCCCGCCTAAGCTGCTCCCCCGTGACGCGACGAGAGATCAAGTCCTGGCTGATGGACATGGACGGCGTGCTGGTGCACGAGGAGCAGGCGATCCCGGGTGCCAGCGACTTCCTGGACGCCCTGAAGCGCAACGGCATCCCGTTCCTGGTGCTCACAAACAACTCCATCTACACCCGCCGCGACCTGGCGGCGCGGCTGCGCACCAGCGGGCTCGAGGTCCCGGAGGAGTCGATCTGGACCTCGGCTCTGGCCACGGCGCAGTTCCTGGCGGATCAACGGCCGGGCGGGTCGGCGTTCGTGATCGGCGAGTCGGGCCTGACCACCGCCCTCCACGAGGCGGGCTACACGCTCAACGAGCGCGACCCCGACTACGTCGTGCTGGGCGAGACGCGCACCTACAGCTTCGAGCGGATCACGCAGGCCATCCGGCTGGTGGCCAGCGGATCGCGCTTCATCGCCACCAACCCCGACCCCACCGGCCCCACCCGCGAGGGCCCGCTGCCGGCCACGGGCGCCGTGGCGGCGCTGATCAGCCGCGCCACCGGCCACGACCCCTACTACGTGGGCAAGCCCAACCCGTTGATGATGCGCTCGGCGCTGAACGCGATCGACGCCCACTCCGAGCACACCGCGATGATCGGCGACCGGATGGACACCGACGTGGTCTCGGGCCTCGAGGCCGGGCTGGAGACGGTCCTCGTGCTCACCGGGGTCACGGCCGACCGCTCCGAGGCGGAGCGCTACCCGTTCCGGGCGTCGCGGATCGTGGACTCGGTGGCGGACCTGGTGGCCGAGGTCGGGTAGTGACGCCACACGCTGAGTCCGCCGCGGATCTGAGCGTCCTCGTCACCGGCGGAGCGGGTTTCGTGGGCGCGAACCTGTGCGTGGCACTCGCCGGGCGCCACCCAGGGTGGCGGATCGTGGCGTTCGACAACCTTCGGCGGCGCGGCTCCGAGCTCAACGTCCCGCGCCTGCGGGAAGCGGGGGTCGAGTTCGTGCACGGTGACGTGCGCGAACCGGGCGATCTACTGGCGCTGGAGGAGCACGACGCGCTGGTGGAGTGCTCGGCCGAGCCCTCTGCGCTGGCCGGGGACGACGGCAACACCGCATACGCGCTGCACAGCAATCTGCTCGGCGCCTACCACTGCCTGGAGCTCGCGCGGCGCGACGACGCCCAGTTCGTGTTCCTCTCCACCAGCAGGGTCTATCCGTTCGAGCTGCTCGACGCCGGGGTCCACATTGAGGAGGCAACGCGCTTTGAGCTCACCGGGGAGCAGTCGCTCACGGGCCTGAGCGCCGCCGGGGTCTCAGAGTCGTTCCCGCTCGAGGGCGCGCGGACGCTCTACGGAGCCACGAAGCTGGCCGCCGAGCTGCTGGTCACCGAGTACGCAGCCGCGTTCGGCCTGCGGACCGTGGTCGATCGCAGCGGCGTGATCGCAGGCCCTTGGCAGATGGGCAAGGTCGATCAGGGCGTCTTCAGCTTCTGGCTGATGAGCCACTACTTCAAACACGACCTGCGCTACATCGGCTATGGCGGCGCGGGCAAGCAGGTGCGGGACCTTCTGCACGTGGATGACTTGGTGGACCTGATCGAGGGGCAACTGGCGGAGCCCGATCATTGGGCAGGGGTGACCGCCAACGTGGGCGGCGGTCGCGAGGTGAGCCTGTCGCTGCGCGAGACCACGGACCTGTGCCGCGAGCTGACCGGAAACAGCCCACCCGTGGCTGAGACGGCCGAGGAGCGTCCAGGCGATGTGCGGATCTACCTGTCGGACTGCGGGCGCCTGTTCGAGCACACGGACTGGCGGCCGCGGCGCGACGCGCGCCACATCCTGGCCGACACCCTGGAGTGGATCGAGCAGAATGAGGCCGCCGTCCGGGCCGCCCTGATTGGATAGCAGGATGGCAGTGGTCATCGTGACCGGCTCGGGCGGCCTCGTGGGCTCACAGACCGTCGAGCACTTCGTGCAGGAGGGTTACCGCGTGATCGGCCTCGAGAACGATATGCGCGCGCAGTTCTTCGGACCGGGCGCGTCCACTCGGCCGGTCACCGACCGCCTGGCGGACCGATTCCCCGAGTTCTCGTCGCTTGAGGTCGACATCCGCGACGTAGACCGGGTCCGCAAGGTGTTCGCCGACAACGCGGGCCAGATCGAGCTGATCGTCCACGCCGCGGCCCAGCCTTCGCACGACTGGGCGGCCTCCGACCCCCAGACCGACTTCGGCGTGAACGCCAACGGCACCCTGAACCTCCTCGAGGCGGCGCGCGATCACACGCCCGACGCGCCGTTCGTGTTCCTGTCCACGAACAAGGTCTATGGCGACACGCCCAACGGGCTGCCGCTGGAGGAGCGCGGCGCCCGGCTGGAGCTGCCCGAGGATCACCGGTACTTCGACGGCATCGACACCTCGATGACCATCGACTCCTCCATGCATTCCCTGTTCGGCGTCTCGAAGGCCGCCGCCGACCTGATGGTTCAGGAGTACGGGCGCTACTTCGGGATGCCCACCGTGTGCTTTCGCGGCGGCTGCCTGACCGGCCCAAACCACGCTGGAGCCATGCTGCACGGCTTCCTGTCGTACCTCATGCGCTGCACCGTCACGGGAGAGCACTACACCGTGTTCGGATACCGCGGCCTGCAGGTCCGCGACAACGTCCACAGCGCCGACCTGGTGCGCGCGTTTGCCGAGTTCAAGCGCGCCCCGGGCAGCGCAGCCGTCTACAACATCGGTGGCGGGAGGCGGAGCAACTGCTCGATGCTCGAGGCCATCGAGATGTGCGAGCGGATCGCCGCGCGCGAGCTGTCGTGGGACCTCAGCGAGGAGTCGCGCAAGGGCGACCACCGCTGGTGGATCTCAGACCTGCGGCCGTTCGAGGCCGACTACCCGCAGTGGTCGATGGACTACGACGTGGAGGGCATCCTGAAGGAGATCCACGCTCAGAACGTGGAAGCCTGGGAGCCGGTTTCTTGATGCTCTCGGTCGTCATCCCGGCCCGCAACGAGGCGGAGACCATCGAGGACACGCTGCTCGAGATCACATCCCACCTCGAGCGCAAGGAGATCGACTACGAGCTGATCGTGGTCGACGACGCAAGCTCCGACCGCACCGCCGCCGTCGTGGAGTCGGTGGGCTCCACCAACCCGCATGTTCGCTGCCTGCGCACGCTCAACAACGGCTTCGGGTTCGCCGTGCGGGCGGGCCTGGAGGCGTTCGAGGGCGACGCTGTGGCGATCATGATGGCGGACGGCTCCGACGATCCGTCCGACCTCGTCCTCTACCACCGCCTGCTGGAAGAGGGGTATGACTGCGCCTTCGGGTCGCGGTTCATGCCCGGTGCCACGATCACCGACTACCCACGCGTCAAGCTCGCGATCAACCGGATCGTGAACTGGGGGATCCGGGTCCTGTTCCGGCATCGCTACAGCGACACCACCAACGCCTTCAAGGCCTACCGCCGCGAGGTCATCGAAGGCGTCCAGCCGCTGCTCTCCAACCACTTCAACCTAACCGTGGAGCTGCCCCTGAAGGCGATCACGCGAGGCCACAGCTACGCGATCCTGCCCACCTCTTGGCGCGGCCGCTCCGGAGGCACGTCCAAGCTCGACCTCCGCGAGATGGGCAGCCGCTACCTGTTCATAGTCCTCTACGTGTTCCTCGAGCACCACCTGAGCCGTGGCGACTACCAGAGCCGCGCGGCCACCGCGGGGGCCACCGGGGGGGCCACCGGGCGGGTGCGCGCCCGCGCGGACAGCCGCGCGCCTTAGCGCCTCAGTCCCGCAGCAGCGCCCGCCACCGCTCCGGCTCCACTTCGGCCGGGTCGGTGGTGTCCATGAAGTCCACCAGCACGTCGATGAATCGCTGCGGCTCGTCCACGTGCGGGAAGTGGCCGGCGCCCGGGAAGACCTCGAGGCGGCTGGAGGGAACCAACTCGTGGGCGCGCTGTCCGTGGGCCAGCGGGATCATGCTGTCGTCCTCGCCCCAGACGAGCATGAACGGCACGTTCTCCGCCAGGTAGAGGCGGTCGCTGGCATCGACGCGCTGGCCGCCCGGCTCGACGATCGTTCGCAGGGTGTGGACGAACGCCTCGCGCGCCTCGCGGTCGTAGAGGGTGGCATGGCCGCGGGCCATCTCCTCGATGTCGGTGCCCGCGCGGAGTCCGAGGCGGTCGAGAAGGCCGCCCACGGCCCGGCCGGCGCCGAGGATGCGGCCGCTGGCCAGCAGCGGCAGCACCCACTCCGAGCCCGGCAGCGTGGCCGCCCGCAACAGCCCGCTGACCTCGCGGCCGAGGCCGCCGCTGTCCACCAGCACCAGTCGTTCGCAGCGCTCGGGGAACTGGTAGGACAGCTGCATCGCCACGCCGCCGCCGAGCGAGTGCCCGACGAAGGTCGCGCTGTCGTAGCCCAGCGACACCACCAGGTCGCGGACGCCGCTGGCATACGCGCCGAGCGAGTAGTCGCCGCGCGGCTTGGCGGAGTCGCCGTGGCCGATCAGGTCGGGGGCGATCACGGTGAACCGGGTGGCCAGATAGGGCAGCACCTTCTCCCAGGTGGCCGAGGTGGAGGTGATGCCGTGCAGGAGAACGATCACCGGGCCCTCGCCGCCGTGGCGGTAGGCCACGCGGTGGCCGTGCAGGGTCGTCTCCTGGAGCTCGAGCTGCTGCGGTGGCGCCACGACCGCCATCTTCTATCGCACCTGGATCCCAGAGATCGCTCGCGCGATCACGAGTCGCTGGATCTCCGAGGTGCCCTCGAAGATCGTGTAGATCTTGGCGTCGCGGTGCATCCGCTCCACCGGGAACTCGCGCGTGTAGCCGTTGCCGCCCAGGATCTGGATCGCGCGCTCGGTGACCCAGACCGCCACCTCGCCGGCCTTGAGCTTGGACATCGAGCCCTCGGCGTTGGTGAACTTGTGCCCCGCCTTGCCCATCCATGACGCCCGCCAGACCAGCAGCCGCGCGGCGTCGATCTCCAGCTTCATGTCGGCCAGCGTGAACGCGATCGCCTGGTTCTCGACGATCTTGCGGCCGAACTGCTCGCGCTCCTTCGCGTAGTCGAGCGCGTACTCGTACGCGGCGCGGGCGATTCCGATCGCCTGGGCACCCACCGTCGGCCGGCTGGCCTCGAAGGTCTGCATGGCGGCCTGGCTCTTGGAGCGCTTGCCCTCCCGGGCGCGAGCGAGGCGCTCGTCCAGCTTCTCCTTGCCGCCGAGCAGGCAGGCACCGGGCACGCGGCAGTCGTCGAGGAACACGTCGGCGGTGTGCGACGCGCGGATGCCGTGCTTCTTGACCTTGGTGCCCTGCTCCAGACCCTTGGTCTGCGGCGGGATCACGAACGCCGCCTGCCCGCGCGAGCCCAGCTCCGGATCGACCGAGGCCACGACCACGTGCACGTTGGCGATGCCGCCGTTGGTGGCCCACGCCTTCTGGCCGTTGAGGACCCACTCGTCCTTGGCCTCGTCGTACTTGGCGCGCGTGCGCAGCGAGGACACGTCCGAGCCCGCGTTGGGCTCCGACACGCAGAACGACCCCACCTGCGGCTCGTCCTCGGTGCCGTAGCACTGCGGCACCCACTCGCCCATCTGCTCGGGCGTGCCGGCACTGAAGATCCCGGCCACGGCCAGCGTGGTGCCCATGATGGACATGCCGATGCCGGCGTCGCCCCAGAACAGCTCCTCGTTCACGATCGGCAGCTGGATGCCCGTCGGGTCGGCCCAGAACTGGGCCAGCGACTCGAACCCGTAGAGGCCGATCTTGGCGGCCTCCTGGATCACCGGCCAGGGCGTCTCCTCGCGCTCGTCCCACTCGGCCGCGGCCGGGCGCACCACCTTCTCGGCGAAGCCGTGGACCCAGTCGCGGATGTCGCGCTGGTCGTCGGAGAGTGCGAGCGAGAAGGCCGCGGGCTCGGCTCCGGCCCCGTCGATGGCCTCCTGCGCCGCCTGGGTGGCTGCTTCTGTCGCTGCGTTCACGGTGCGCTCCTTCAAGGTTTCGCGAGGCCCGTATCCTCTTTATGAGTGAGGGCGAAGTCTTGGCATCCCAGCCAAGACAGGGGGTCGAGAACTGTGGCTCAGGCACAAACTCGGGGTGATCTGACCGAACGCCCGTGGCTGGATCTGCCCGCGGACGTGGCTCGCGCGCTGCGTCCCTCGGCGGCGGGCACCGCGGACGCGATGATCCTGGCCATCCGCGACTCCGTGCCCGCCTACTCGCGGCCGCTGGAGGGGGCGTTCGGAGCGGCGATCCAGCGCGGCGTGGAGCGCGCGCTCACGGACTTCCTGGACGACGTGGAGGGCGTGCGCCGCCGCGAGGACGACGCCCACCCGGACATCTACGCGGCGCTGGGCCGCGGCGAGGCGCGCGAGGGGCGCAGCATGGAGTCGCTGCTGGCCGCCTACCGCGTGGGCGCGCGGGTGGCGTGGCGCCGGACCGCGGCGGCCGGCCGCGAGGCCGGCTTCGACACCGAGACGCTGTCGCTGCTGGCCGAGGGCTTCTTCGCGTTCATCGACGAGCTGTCGGCCCGCTCGGCCGCCGGCTTCGTGGAGGAGCGCTCCGCCGCCGCGGGCGAGGCCGCGCGGCGACGGCGCGCCCTGGTGGCCCTGCTGGCGCAGTCCCCGCCCGCCGACGCCGCCGCGGTGGAGGCGGCCGCGCGCGAGGCCGGCTGGGAGCTGCCGCGCCGGCTGGCGGCGCTGGTGTGGCACGACGACTCCGAGCAGCCCGTCGGGCGCCGGCTGCCGGCGGGCACGCTGGTGGCGGGCACCGAGGACGGCATCCCCTGCGCCCTGGTGCCGGACGCCGCCGCTCCCGGCAGGAGAGCCGAGATCGAGCGTGCCGTGCGGGGCCACGAGGCCGCGCTTGGCCCCACGGTGGCGGGCGCCGAGGCATGGCGCAGCCTGCGCCGGGCGACGGAGGCGCTGCGCCTGGGGGCCGGAGAGGCCGGGCTGGTGCTGGCGGAGGAGCGGCTGGCCGAGGCCATCGTGCACGCCGACGACGCACTCTTGGTGGAGCTCGCCGAGCGCCGGCTGGCGCCGCTGGCGGCGCGCACGGATCGCTCCCGCGCGCGGCTGACCGAGACGCTCGCGGCGTGGCTGGACCATCAGGGCAACGTGCCGGCCACGGCCCGCGCGCTGCACGTGCACGCGCAGACGGTGCGCTACCGGCTCGACCAGCTGCGCGAGCTGTTCGGCGAAGACCTGGACGACCCGGCGGCGCGGTTCGAGCTGTCGCTGGCGGTGCGGGCGCCGGGGGCGGGCGGGCGCTGACCGCCGGTGGCCGGCAAACCTGTGGCCAAGCCGAGGGGTAACGTCGCCTCTCGTCAGATGAGCTCCCCCCTCCAAGACCTGCATCGTTCCCTCGACGGGCACTTCGCCGAGGCCGAGCGGTCCTGGAAGGCCACGTCTCGCTTTGGCCCTCCCGGACGACTGGCCCGATCCGCGCTGCGTCGGCTGACCCGTCCGCTCACCGCGCGCCAGCGCCTGGTCGACGAAGCCCTATCGGGCGCGCTGCGGCAGCTGAGCGCGCTCTCACCGCTCGACCCGATGTCGCTCGAAGCCCTTCGCGCCGACCACACGGTGGTGGCCGAGACCGACGTCGGGCGCTTGCTGCTGCACGCCGACGACAAGGTCATGACTCCCCTGATTCAGCGCGACGGCCACTGGGAGCTGCCCGAGGCCACCCTTCTACGCGAGACGATCCGGCCAGGATCTGTGGTGCTCGACGTGGGCGCCAACGTGGGGTACATGACCGCGCTGGCTGCCCGCATGGCGGGCTCCGAAGGGCTGGTGGTGGCGGTCGAGCCGGAGCCCGCCAATGTGGCGCTGCTGCGGGCGAACCTGTGGCTCAACGGCCTCGAGAACGTGCGCGTTCTCCCGATCGCCGCGTGGTCGGCACGGGACATGCTCCCTCTGCGACTCAACGCCGACAACCGCGGTGACCACCGTGTCGGAGTCGCCGCTGGGGCCGAGCCCCTGCGGCTTGTGCCCGCCGCGCCCCTTGACGACCTGCTCGGGAACCTGGTCGTGGACGTCGTGAAGGTCGATACGCAGGGCTCGGAGCACGAGGCCATCCTCGGACTGCGGGCCACTCTGTCGCGCAGCCCAGACGCCGTCATCCTCGCGGAGTTCTGGCTCGACGGACCTGCGGAGCGCGGCATCGCACCGCGCGACGTGCTTCGGACATACCGCGACGCCGGCTTCGCAATCTCGCTCCTGGGCGAGGATGGGCGCCCCTCGCCCACGTCGGACGACGGCGTGATCGCCGCTTGCGAGTCCTGTGACGGGCGCTTCGTGAACCTCGTGCTCCGCCGGGCGATCTAGGATCCGCGGATGCCTTCAGTCGCCGGCCTGTCAGTCGTCCTGCCCGCCTACAACGAGGAGGACAACATCGCTCCGATGGTCGAGCGGGCCCTTGAGGTCCTGCCCGCGATGACCGAGGAGTACGAGGTCATCCTGGTGGACGACGGCAGCAGCGACCGCACCGCCGAAGTCGGGACCGACCTCGTCCACGAGCACCATCCGCGGGTGAGGCTGCTGCGCCACACGCGCAACCTGGGCTACGGCGCCGCCATTCGCACGGGCTTCGAGCACGCGTCCCACGACCTCGTCTTCTACTCCGACTCGGACAGGCAGTTCGACCTGGCCGAGCTCGAGTACTTCCTGCCGCTGGCCGCCGATCACGACGTGGTCATCGGCTTCCGTGTGTACCGCTACGACTCGGTGCTGCGCTCGATGGTCTCCTGGACCTACAACCGCATCGTCCGGGTGCTCTTCCGCGTGCGGGTCCGCGACGTTGACTGCGCGTTCAAGCTGTTCCGCCGGGAGGTCCTCGACAAGATCACGATCGAGTGCGAGAACTTCTTCGTCGACACCGAGCTGGTCGCCAAGGCGCAGGAAGTGGAACTTCCGGATCGTGGAGAAGGGTGTTCGTCACTACCCGCGCGTCGCGGGCGAGACCACCGTCCAGGCGAGTGACGTGCGTCGCACCCTCAGGGAGATCGTGCGGATGATGCGGAGCATCTACCTGCCCGGCAGGAGTGGCCAGGCGGCCGCCGAAGCGCGCGATCGCTCCAGCGAGGCCGTGGAAGTGCTGCCGACCGCTCGGTAAGCCGTGGAGCAGCACTACTACGCCGAGTATCGGGCGGTCGAAGATCGCCACTGGTGGTTTCTGGGCAGGCGCGCGATCCTGCTCGGCCTCCTGGACCGGCACGTGCCGGTGGGCGACCCCGCCAAGCGGGTCCTCGACGTGGGCTGCGGCACCGGCGCGATGCTGCAGCAGCTGGACCGCTACGGCACGGTCGATGGCGTGGACGCCGACGAGGACGCCGTCCGCTTCTGCCAGGGACGGGGGATCGAAAGCGTACGCCTGCTCGAGAACGGCAGCCTGCCGTTCGACTCCGGGACGTTCGACCTGGTGACCGCGCTCGACGTGATCGAGCACATCGACGATGACTCCGCGATGCTCGCGGAGATCCACCGGGTGCTGAGGCCCGGCGGCACCTTCCTGGTGACGGTGCCCGCGTTCCAGTCGCTGTGGGGGCCCCAGGACGAGATCAGCCACCACAAGCGCCGCTACCGGGCCGGCCAGGTTGAGACGCGCATGCAGGGTGCGGGCTTGGAGCTCCTGCGCCTGTCCTACTTCAACACCCTGCTGTTCCCACCGATCGCCGCCGTGCGCATCCTGCGCAGGGGCCGCCGTGACGCGCAGGAGCTGAAGTCGGACTTCACCCTCACCCAACCGGGAAGGGTCAACGCCGTTCTGGCCCGGGTCTTCGCCGCCGAAGCGAGGCTCGTCGAGCGCTGGAACCTCCCGTTCGGGGTCTCGATCCTGGGCCTCGCACGCCGAGCCGATCCCACCTCCTGAGGTCGCGTGTCGTACACCGCTAGCCGTCGATCGAACCCGCCGCCGGTGCTCGGCCGGTCCGGATCCGGAGCCACCGCCGGCCGACTCGCGCCTGGCCGGGGCCGTGCTGGCGCTGGCCGGCCTGGTGGCCGCTGTGGTGATCCTCTACCTCGGGCGCGAGACGATCTTCTTCTACGACGACTGGGGCTTCGTCTTCGAACGCCGCGACGTGAGCCTGGACAGCCTGCTGACGCCCCACAACGGTCACCTGGTGTTCGTGCCCACGCTGATCTACAAGGCGCTGTTCGTGACCGCCGGGATCGAGTCGTACTGGCCCTACCGGGTGGCCGCCCTGGTGCTCCATCTGATCTGCGTGGGATTGCTGTTCCAGATCGCGCTGCCGCGCGTCGGTGCCTGGCCCGCCGCCGCCCTGGGTGTGGTGGTCCTGTTCCTGGGGAGCCGCTTGGGAGGTGCTGCTGTGGCCGATCAACCTGGTCTACCTCGTTCCCGCTGGTCGCCGGGACTGGGTGCCTGGCTGCTGATCGACCGCCCCGGCCGGGCCCGCGACGTCGCCGCTTCGGCACTCGTGGCCACCGCCCTCATGAGCTTCGCGTTGGGCGTGCCGGTGGCGCTGGGCATCCTCACCCGGCTGGTGCTCGACCCGTCCGTGCGGCGCCGGGCGTGGATCGCCGCCCTGCCCCTGGGCCTGTTCGCGATCTGGTACCTGACCTTCGGCCAGGACAACCCCTCGCCGCAGACCAGCTTCAGCCTGTCGAACCTGCCCGACGTTCCCGGCTACATGCTGGGACATGGCGGTGGCGGCGGGGGCCGGGCTCACGGGGCTGGGTGAGACCCTTCAGGCAGATCGCCGTCGTGCTGCTCGGGATCGCCGTGCTGGCACGAGTGCTTCGCTCCGGGCTCTCCCCCTGGCTTGACCGCCGCGCTCGTGGCGCTGCTGTCCTTCTGGGGCCTGACGGCCCTCTCGCGCGCGGACATCGGCTATCCGGCCAGCAGCCGCTACATCTATCCCAGCGTCGTCTTCGTCCTGCTCGTGCTGTGCGAGCTCCCTGCCGCCACCGGAAGGAGATGGGCGGACACCCTACGGCGACCGGCGGCGCTGGCGATCGTGGCCGTCCTGGCGGGCGTGGCCGTGGTCGGCAACTTCGACGAGCTGCGAAACGGACGGGCGCTTCCTGCGCAGCGCGGCGGACAACACCGTTCCCGCCCTTGCTGCGCTCGAGGTCGGGAGGGGCGAGATCGACCCCGCGCACCGTCCGCAGCCCAGATACGCGCCCCAGGTGACCGCCGGCCAATACCTCGAAGCGGTCCGCGACCTCGGCTCGGCGCTTCCGGGTGGCCTGACGGCGACGCTGCGAGATCAGTCGCAGGCGACCACCATCGACACCCGGCTGTGGGTGGCCGAGGAGATCGGCGTGCGGCCCGCGCCAGCGGGAGAGCCGGCCGGGCGCAGCGCACCCGAGGTGGTGCTCTCGATCATGGGCCGGGCCCGCGCCCGCGGTGGCTGCATCGAGTTCGCACCCATCCGGACGCCGGCAGCGCTGGACGTGCGCCTGCCGGCCGGGCGCGGCCTGGTGGTGTCCAACCCGGGCAGTCGCACGGCGGGCGTGCGGCTGCGGCGGTTCTCCCAAACCTTCTCCACCGGGCCGGCATTGGGCGTGGTCCCGCCCCGCTCGCGACGCTCGGTGAGCGTGCCCGACGACGGCAACCCCGTGCCGTGGGTGGCGCGCATCTTCGCACCGGGCCCGGCGCGGGTGTGCTCGACCTGACGCGGCCGCTCAGCGGTGCGCGACCCAGTTGACGCGCTCGGCCGCGAAGTAGGCCCGCTCGAACTCGCCGAGCGAGTAGGGACCGTCGCCGTCCAGGTCGAACACCCGCAGGCCCGCGTCGTCGACCAGCAGGCCGTAGACCACGCCGGGCTCCGTGCCGTACGCGTTGGCGGAGCCCGAGGCCATGCTCGAACAGGACCGTCGGCTTGTGGCGGGTCAGCGTGCGCATGGCCCCACGCAGCACCCCCTCCTCGGCGCCCTCCACGTCGATCTTGATCAGCCTGGGGGCGAAATCCGGATCGAGGGCGTCGTCCAGACCTCCGAGCCGGGTGGTCAGCTCCACCAGGTCGGGCTCGATGCCGCCCGGCAGGTCGCGGAAGATCAGCCCGCTCCAGCCCTCGGCCGCGCGCACGTGCGCGAACGAGGCCTCGCCGGTGCGGTCGGCCAGCGCGGCGTTGCGGACCTCGACCTGTGGGAAGTCCTGACGCAGCTTCTCGGCCAGGTGGGGCAGCGGCTCGTAGGCGATGTGGCGGCCCTGGGGCGCTGCACGAAGGATCTCGCCCAGCACCGCACCCTGGTGCGCGCCGACGTCGACGCAGCGACGAGTCGGGGTCGAGGGTCCAGGCGATCAGCCGGCGCATGAGCAGCTCGTCCCTGTGATCGGCGGCGGCCAGTTCCTCGAAGGGATGGCCGGCGCCCGCGGGCCTGCGCCGGCGGCGGGGGTGCGGGCGCGCGGGGCGCGCGGCCCGACCGCGCCGTGCGCCTGCGACTCGCCGCAGCGCGCTCCGAGCGGAGCGCCTCATGCGTGCACCGCCAGCAGCTCCACGCCGCCGACGCCGATCTGGCTGAGAGGGCGGTGCGCCAGCTCGCGCGGCACGTGCACCGTGCCGGTCAGGAGCTTCAGCTTTCCCACGCCAGCCCGTTGGCCAGCAGCGCGCGGTGCAGGTCGTCCAGCCCCAGGCGGTTGAGCGAGCGGTACTCGTCGTCGGCGCTCCGGCGCGGATCGGTGGCGCGCTCGCCCTCCACGTCGGACAGGATCTCCTCGTCCTTGTGCAGGTGGTGCGGGTAGGGGCCCTCGTAGTGAGGCCACAGGTGGCCGCCGTGCTCGGAGTCGTAGAAGGGCCAGAGCTGGAGGAACAGAAAGCCGTCCGGCTTGAGCACCCGGCTGACCTCGCCGAGCAGGCCCACCGGATCGTCCACGTGCTCGAACACCGACCAGGTGGTGACCACGTCGAAGTAGTCCGACTCGGCGGGGATGCCCACGGGCTCCGAGCGTTCGAAGCGCAGGCAGGAGCGGCAGCTCGTCCACGACTTCGGCGGCCTGCGCAGCGCGCAGGAGGGCTGCCGGGTCGATGTCCATCAGGTCGTAGCCGACCAGCTCCTCGGGACGGCCCTTGACGGCCAGCCCGAGGTCGATGATCCCGTCGCCACAGCCCACGTCGGCCACCCGCTTGCCCTCCAGCGAGATCCCGTCGCCGCCCAGGAAGGCCAGGATCTCGTCGGCCGCCTGGTCGTAGTGCTCGGTGAACCAGCGCACCGGGTCGTGGGCGGCCGTGCTCACGAGCCCCGCTCCGAGCCGTCGCCGCCCTGGCGGCCCATCAGCCGCATGACCGAGTACATGGCGCGCAGCGGCGCCGAACACGAGCTTGCGCAGCAGCGGGCGCGTGGATATGGCCAGCAGCGGCCTGACCATGTCGGGCGGGAGCGCCGCGTCGGGGCCCACCAGGGCCATCGCGTACTCGCGACTCGGGGCGTCGGCAGACAGCGCCGAGCGACCCTGGACGACAGCTCGGCGAAGTCGGCCACGAGCGAGCGCGAGTCGCGTGCCGGCGACGCGATCGCGTCCGCGTACAGGTCGCTGAGCTCGTTGCGCCGTGCGCCGCCAGGTGAGCATCGCGCCGGCGGCGCGCAGCATGGCCACGTGCTCGGCGCGCGCGGCGGAGTCCGACAGCAGCGCGATGCACTGCCGTGCGCTCGCGGGCGCGTCCCAGGGCACCAGCACGGCGGCGTCGGCCGGCAGCAGCTCTCCGAGGGCCGTCTCGGCGGCGAACAGGCACGGCACCCCCGCCTCGCCGGCCTCGAACGGCACGAGTCCGAACCCCTCGCTGGTGGTCGGGTAGACCACTGCCGCGGTTCGCTCCAGGAGCCATCGCTTGCCCGCCTCGTCCACCGCCGCCAGGTCCACCACGTGCTCAGCCAGCTCCGGTCGCCTGGCAAGCTCGGCCGCCTCCTCGCCCGCGGAGCTGCCCTTGGCGACCTTGGGCCCGGCGAGCACCAGCGAGCCCTCCCATCCGTGCTCGCTGCGCAGCGCCTCGAGCAGGCGGATCGCGAACACGCGGTTCTTGTGCAGGAAGTCGGTGCCGAGGCAGAGCAGGAAGGGCCGCTCGCCCACTCGCTCCGCTCCGAGTCGGCGGCGCCGGGTCGGGGCGCAGGGAGGTGAGCCTGTGATCGGTGCCCAGCAGCACCACCCGCGCTCGCGCCGGCTCCACGAGCTGCTCGCGCAGCGCCTCCGAGCGCGCGTGGCGCGAGAAGAAGGCCACCCGGTCCGCGGCGGCCAGCGCCAGCCGGGTGAGCGAGCGGTGCGCCTGCCAGTCGGAGAGATCGTCGTGGTAGGCGGGGTTGTGGAAGGAGATGAGGTCCTGGTGGGTGATCACCAGCCGCTCCCCCACGGCCATGAGCAGCCGCAGGTCTTCGAACGACGACAGCTGCCAGGGCCGGTGGGCCACGTCCGTCGGGGGCTCCGCGGCGCGCCTCGTCCTCGGTGACCAGGCGCACGCGCTCCAGGCCGCCGAGCACGTCGGCCGCGTAATCGCCCAACACCGCCGGGCACGATCACGCGGATCTCGGCGGGGCGGGCGTCATGGACGCCCGCGATGACCTCCAGCGCGTGCAGCTGGGTGCCGGTCATGAACTCCGTGAGGATGCGCCCGTCGATGGTGATCGTGGGTCCGCGCAGCACGCGCCGCGCGGCCGACAGCGACCGTGCGAGCGGCGTGTCCTGCGCCTCCTCCACCTCGGCCACCCACCCGTCCCAGTAGGGGTAGCGCGATTGGATCAGCCGATGGTGCTCCTCCTTGAGCTCCGCGGCCGCCGCGCTGAACGACCCGCTGCCGTGGTGGAGGACGAGCACGTCGTCCGCCAGCACGTGCGACAGGCCCTGGCGCGCGCAGCGCTGGGAGAAGTCCACCTCCTCCTCGTAGCCCGGCGCGAACGCCTCATCGAAGTCGCCGACCAGATCGAGCGCGCGACGGCGAATGTAGACGCAGTGCCCGATGGCTGCGGGGAGCGCCGGGTGCAGCCCGGGGCTGGACGCGCGCACCGCGGCTGCGGCGTCGTCGAGCGACCAGTTCTGCGGCAGGCTCGGCGCCGGCCGGTTGCGCTCCGGCACCGACACGATCGTGCCGTGGTTGGTGAGCGAGGACACCGTCGCCACGCGCGTGTCCGACATCGCGGCGCGGCGCATGCCCTCGTACCAGCCCTTGGCCACCACGCAGTCGCTGTTGAGCACGATCACGTCGGCCGGCGCGAGCATGCGCAGCGCGTCGTTCACGTTGTGGACGAAGCCCACGTTCTCGGGCTGACGGTGATAGGCGACCGGGGGGCGCTCGGGATTGGCCGCGTTGACCTCCTCCACCAGACGCGCGCAGGCGGGGTCCAGGCTTGCGTCGTCGGCCACGAGCACCGGCCACCTCCGGCGGCGTGTGCTTCAAGACGCTGCGCAGACACTGTGCGAACAGGTGGTCGGCGCCGAAGACCGGGATGCAAACGGCGGCCGAGCCGCGACTCAGAGCGTCGCGCGGAACCGGCGCGTGGTGGCTCGACCGCGACGGCGGGGAGGGCTCGGCCGGCGTGGTCGGGATGACCTGCACCGGGGAAATATAGGCGAGCTGAGGGACCTCTCCGATTGCTAGCGTTCGCCCACTTGACTGCCACGGCCTCGCATAAGGTGGCCGAGCGAGCGCCGCGCGCCATGAGCGTCCTCCCGGCCATTTCGGTAGCCGGAGTCCACAAGGGCTTTCGCCGTCCCCATCGGCAGTACCACACGCTCAAGCAGCGCGCCCTCAACCCGTTCCAGAGCCGCGGCTACGACGAGCTCCACGCCCTGCGCGACGTGACCTTCGAGGTCGGCGAGGGCGAGTTCTTCGGCATCGTCGGCCGCAACGGCAGCGGCAAGAGCACCCTGCTCAAGTGCCTCGCGGGCATCTATGGCATCGATTCCGGCACGGTGGGGATCCGCGGCCGGGTTTCGCCCTTCATCGAGCTCGGCGTGGGCTTCAGCATGGACCTGCCCGCGCGCGAGAACGTGATCATCAACGCCGTCATGCTCGGCCTGTCGAGGCGGGAGGCCCGGGAGCGCTTCGACGACATCATCGCCTTCGCCGAGCTCGAGGACTTCGTCGACGTGAGCCTGAAGAACTACTCGTCGGGCATGGCCGTGCGGCTCGCGTTTGCGATCGCGGTGCAGGTGGACGCCGACGTGCTGCTGGTGGACGAGGTTCTGGCGGTGGGCGACGCGTCGTTCCAGGAGAAGTGCTTCGGCGAGTTCGACCGCATGAAGGCCGAGGGCCGGACGATCGTGCTGGTCACGCACGACATGGCCAGCGTCGAGCGGTTCTGCGATCGCGCGCTGCTCCTCGAGCGGGGCCGGATCGCCACCGCCGGCACCGCCGAGGAGGTGTCGCGCGCCTACAGCGAGGTGAACCTGGCGCGGCGCGAGGACGTCGCGCGCGAGCAGGCGCCCGGCAAGCCGTTCCAGATCGTCGGACGTCTGGTGCGAGGACGCCGACGGCCGCCGGATCGTGACCCAGCAGCAGGGGCAGCGCTGTCGCGCGGTGCTGGAGGTCGAGTTCGCCGAGGCCGTGGACGACCCCCTGTTCGGCATCGAGTTCCGCAACGAGGCGCGCCATCCCGTGTTCGCCGCCCACAGCGCGGCACACTGGGCCACTGGGAGCTTCGAGGCCGGTGGGCGAGCGGTGGTCGCCTTCGCGTTCGACAACCTGTTGGCCTCCGGCCGCTACGACCTGAGCGCGGCCGTGAGCATCCCCCAGCTGGGCGCGGCGGGCGTGGTGCAGGCCCACGACGCGGCCATGCTCGTCGTGGCTTCGACGTACGCGAGCGGCGGCGCCGTGGACATCCCGCACGAGCTGGAGATCAGGTCGGCATGAGCGGCGCGGCGCAGGTACTCAGCGCGCCCTCGGCGCTCGGCACCGATCTCCGGCGCTTCGCGAGCCTGACCTACCTCCTGGCGGTCACGGACTTCAAGCTCAACTTCTTCGGCTCCTTTCTGGGCTACCTGTGGGGCCTAATGCGGCCGCTGATGCTCTTCGGCGTGCTCTACGTGGTCTTCACGCAGGTGATCAAGTTCGGCGAGGGCGTGAAGCATTACCCGGTCTACCTGCTCACGAGCATCATGCTCATGAACTACTTCGGGGAGACCACTGGTGGGGGCGTGACGTCGTTGATCAAGCACCAGAACCTGCTGCGCAAGATGCAGTTCCCGCGCCTGGTGATCCCGCTGTCGGTGGCGCTCACGGCCCTTTTCAACCTGGGGTTGAACCTGATCGCGGTTTTCTTCTTCGCGATGGTCTCGGGCGTCGAGCCGCGGCTGAGCTGGCTGCAGCTGCCGCTGCTGGTGATCTTCCTGGCGGTACTCGCGGTGGGGCTGGCGATGCTCCTGGCCGCCCTCTACCCGCGCTATCGGGACATCAGCCCGATCTGGGACGTGGTGCTGCAGATCCTCTTCTACGCCACGCCCGTGCTGTACGTGCTGAGCACGGTGCCTGACGAGTACGAGCGCGCCTTCCTGGCCAACCCGATCGCGGTTGTGCTCACCCAGGCGCGCCACGCCGTGATCGACCCCAGCGCTCCCACGGCGGCCGAGGCGATCGGCCCCGACGTGAGGCTGCTGCTGCCGGTCGGGATCACGGTGGCGCTGTTCGTGCTGGGGCTGTGGGTGTTCAAGCGCGAGACGCCGCGAATCGCGGAGAACCTGTGACGGGCACCCCGCTCGGGGTGAACCTGGCCGGCTACTTCCGCTCGGTGATGGGAATCGGCGAGGTCGTCCGCGGCGTGGCGGGCGCACTGGAGTCGCAGGGGGTGCGGGTCACGCCCGTGCCGCTGACCAGTCACGCCGACGAGCTCCCGGGCCCCGAGGCGGCGAGGGAGGCCGGGCACCCCGTGAACCTGATCTGCGTGAACGCCGACGGGCTCGACGCGTTCGCGGACAAGGCGGGCCCCGACTTCTTCTCCGGGCGCCACTCGATCGGCCTGTGGTGGTGGGAGGTGTCGGCCTTCCCGGAGCGGTGGCTCGGCGCGTTCCGGCATCTCGACGAGGTGTGGGCCGGATCGGACTACGTGGCCGCCTCGCTCTCGGCCGTGTCCCCGGTGCCGGTGGTCAAGGTGACGACGCCGGTGGAGCGGCCGTCGCCCGCACCGCTGTCGCGCGAGCGACTGGGGCTCCCCGAGGGCTTCGTGTTCCTCACGGCCTTCGACTACAACAGCGGCTTCCAGCGCAAGAACCCGCTGGGCGCCGTGGCGGCGTTCCAGCGCGCGTTCGAGCCGGGGGAGGGACCGTCGCTGGTGCTCAAGTGCATCGGCCAGGAGCGCCACCCCGACCGGCACGCGGAGCTGCTGGACGCCGTGGCCGACCGTGCGGACGTGCACGTCATCGACCGGTCCCTTCCGCGCGCCGAGCGCGACGCCCTGATCGCGGCCTGCGACTCCTACGTGTCGCTGCACCGGGCGGAGGGATTTGGCCTCCCCCTGGCCGAGGCGATGGCCTTGGGCAAGCCGGTGGTGGCCACCGGCTACTCGGGCAATCTCGAGTTCATGACGGCGCGCAACAGCTGGCTGGTGGACCACACGCTGGTCCCGATCGGCCCCGGCGCCGATCCCTACCCGGCGGATGGAACGTGGGCCGAGCCCGACCTCGACCACGCGGCGCGCGCGCTGCGCGAGGTGGCCGACGACCCCGACGCCGGCCAGCGGCGGGCACTCTGCGGCAAGGAGGACCTGCAACGCGCGCACTCCCCGGAGGCCGCCGGAGCCGACATGGCCCGGCGCCTTGCGCGCATCCACGAGCGGTGGGGCGAGCGCGCCCGGGGCGAGCGGCCGACGGACGGGGCCGCGTCCGCGGCGCGGCGCATCGCCGCCGGGGCCGAGGCCTCCGCCGCGCCCACCTCGGCGCCGCGAGGGGCGCTCCGGCGGCTGATGCTGCGGGCCCTGAAGCCCTACACGACCTACCAGCAGCGGGTCGACCGGGAGCTGGTGCGCTCGATCGAGGAGCTGCGCGCCGAGTTGGAGGAGCTGCGCGCGGGCCAGGAGCGGCTGGCGGAGCAGGCCCGCCGCGATGCCGCTGGATCGGGCCCACCGACGGATCGGTAGCCTGCCGCGCGTGGCGGAGAACAGACGCGCACTGATCACGGGCGTGACCGGCCAGGACGGCAGCTACCTGGCCGAGTTCCTGCTGGAGAAGGGCTACGAGGTGCACGGCATGGTCCGGCGCTCCTCGACCGAGACCTTCCAGCGCCTGCAGGGCTGCCGCGACGCAATCACTCTCCACACGGGCGACCTGCTGGACCAGCGCTCGCTGACCGACGTGCTCCGCGACTGCGAGCCGCAGGAGATCTACAACCTGGCGGCCATGTCCTTCGTGGCGGCATCGTGGAACCAGCCGGTGCTGACCGCCGAGTTCAGCGGCGTGGGCGCCACGCGGATGCTGGAGGCCATGCGCGAGGTGGTGCCCGAGGCCCGCTTCTACCAGGCGTCCTCGTCCGAGATGTTCGGCCAGGTCCTCGAGGTGCCGCAGACCGAGACCACTCCCTTCTACCCGCGCAGCCCCTACGGGGTGGCCAAGGCCTACGGGCACTTCATCACGGTCAACTACCGCGAGAGCTACGACCTGTTCGCGTGCTCCGGCATCCTCTTCAACCACGAGTCGCGAGCGCCGGGGGCTGGAGTTCGTGACCCGCAAGGTCACGCACGGCGCGGCCTCCATCAAGCTCGGGCTTGCCGATGAGCTGCCGCTGGGCAACCTCGACGCCGAGCGCGACTGGGGCTACGCGAAGGACTACGTCGAGGCCATGTGGCTGATGCTGCAGCAGGACGAGCCCGACGACTACGTGATCGCCACCGGGGAGACGCACAGCGTGCGGGAGCTGGTGGACGTGGCGTTCGAGCACGTCGGGCTCGACCCGGACAACCACGTGAAGATCGACCCCCGCTTCCTGCGGCCCGCCGAGGTCGAGCACCTGATCGGCGACGCCTCCAAGGCGCGCGAGAAGCTCGGGTGGGAGCCCCGCACGAGCTTCGCCGAGCTCGTCGCGATCATGGTCGACTCCGACCTCGAGCTCCTGGCCAGCGGCGTGCCCCAGAAGCAGGCCGGCTGAGCGAGCAGCGTGACGGACCCCGCGGGCGAGTGCGACCTCGCCGTGATCGGCGGCGGGATCATCGGGCTGGCGGTGGCACGCGAGCTGCTCACCCGCCATCCGCAGCTGTCGGTCACCGTGCTCGAGCGCGAGCCCCACGTGGGGTTCCATCAGACGGGCCACAACAGCGGCGTGATCCATGCGGGGATCTACTACGCGCCCGGCTCGCTCAAGGCCAAGCTGTGCGTGGAGGGCGCGGCGGAGATGTACGAGTTCTGCGAGGAGAACGGGATCGATCACGCTCGCTGCGGCAAGGTGATCGTGGCGCGGGACGAGTCCGAGCTCGCGGGCCTGGACGAGCTCGAGCGCCGCGGGCGCGAGAACGGGGTGCCGGGGCTGCGGCGGCTCAACGTGGACGAGCTGCACGAGGTGGAGCCGCACTGCCGCGGGGTGGCGGCGCTGCACTCTCCCAACACGGGCATCGCCGACTTTCCGGGCGTGGCGCGGGCGCTGGCGCGCCAGCTCGAGGAGCGCGGCGTGACGGTGGCCACCGGAGCCGGCGTGGACGGGCGTGTCGGAGAACGGCGGCCGGCTGGCGCTGAGCCACGCGCGCGGCCAGACGCGGGCGCGGTTCGCCGTGTTCTGCGCCGGCGCGCTGGTCGGATCGGCTGGCGGTCATGGCCGGTGCCTCGCCCGAGCCGCGGATCGTGCCGTTTCGCGGCGCCTACCTGCGGCTGCGCCCCGAGCGTCGCGAGCTGGTGCGCTCGCTGATCTACCCGGTGCCCGACCCGAGCCTGCCGTTCCTCGGGGTGCACCTGACCCGCCACACGAGCGGCGACGTGCTGGTGGGGCCAACGGCCCTGCTCTCGCCCGCGCGCGACGCCTACTCGCTCGCCAAGCTGCGTCCCCGCGACCTGGGCGCCACGCTGGCCTGGCCGGGCAGCTGGCGCATGTTCCGGCGCTTCTGGCGCACCGGGCTCACCGAGCTGCGCCATGCGTCGAGCCGGCGCGCATTCGTGCGCGCGGCCGCCGACTACGTGCCCGACCTGCGCCCGGACGACGTGGAGTTCGCCTTCGCCGGCGTGCGGGCGCAGGCGCTGGCGCGCGACGGCGCGCTGGTGGACGACTTCGTGGTGCACGAGACCAGGCGCGCGATCCACGTGCGCAACGCCCCCTCCCCCGCCGCCACGTCCTCGCTGGCGATCGCGCGGCTGATCGCCGACCGCGCCGAGCCCGAGCTGGCCGCTTAGGCGGCGCGCCGGCCATCGGTGCTCGGTGCTCGGCGCTCGGTGCTCGGGCTCGGGCACGGCCGGCACGAACGCGCACGGCCGTGTAGCGAGCGTGACGACCAGGTAACGGTCGACCGCGGCCTTGGCTAACGACCCGCCCGCCCCGAAATGAAAGGTCCGAAACGTCCCGCATAGACGCGTTGACCCCTCATCTCCGCGACCCGAGCCACGTAACGATCACAACAGCCCGGTCACAGGCGACAGCCCGCAACAGAACACACACCCTCCTGCCCGCCGTAGGCCCCGCCCGAACCACGCCCGCCACGCAAGACCCGACCCCGCCCGACGCCCGCCGGGCCCTAAGCCCGACGACCGGGCGCGTCCAAGCCCCTCAGCCGGCGTCCACCGGCCCATCCGAGCCCTGAGCCGGCCGCACCAGGCCGCGAACCAGCTCCCGCTCGCCCGGCCCCAGCACGAGCCGGTGGTAGGCGCCCCAATAGGCGACCACGCCGGCGGCGCCCAGCGCGAACACGACGGCCCCCTCCGGCTCGGCCGCCAGGCGCACCGCGCCCAGCGCCAAACCCAGCGCAGCGGCCAGGCGCCAGTGCCGGCAAAAACGCCCGTGTCCACAGCTCCGCGGCGGGCGTGGCGGTGGCTCGCAGCGCGGAGCCCATCAGGTACGGGAAGGCGGCCGCGAAGGGGATCGCGGTGGCCAGGGCCGCGCCGTCGACCTCCAGCCACGGCACCAGCGCCAGGGCCAGCGCCACGTTGGCGACCGCCACGGCCACGGCCCAGCGCGCCACGGTCCCGCGCGGCCGACTCCGACGAGCATCGCGGTGGCCACCCCGCTGCAGCCGTTGACCAGCCAGTGCAGGAGCAGGATGGCCATGGCAGCCCCGCCGGCCCGGTAGGCGGGCCCCAGCCACGCCTCCAGCAGCGGCGCGGCCAGCACCGCGCCCGCCACCGCGATCGGAGCGATCAGCGCCAGCGTGTATCGCGAGCCGCGCACCAGCAGCTCGCCCAGGCGGCGGCGGTCGCCCTCAGCCTCGAGATGTGACGACGCCGGCAGCACCGTGACCGTGACCGCCGAGTTGAGCGAGCGCAGCAGGTTGTGGGCGCGAACGGGCCCTTCGAACAGGCCCACCGCCGGCGCCGAGGCCAGCGCGCCCAGGATCGCCCTGTCCACCACGTAGACGGCGGTGATCGCCGCCTCCGCCAGCGTCAGCACGGCGGCCAGGCCGCCCAGGTCCCCTGCGGCGCGGCGGCTGGCCAGCCCGGGGCGGATCCGGTGCGGAATCCGGGCCAGACGGGCGGCCACCGCGCACGCCAGCCCCGCCAGCAGCGGGATCGCCCCGCTGGCGCCCACCAGCACGGCCAGCGACGCGTCCGAGAGCGCCAGCCCGATCACCAGCGCCGTCCAGGCCGCCACCGCGACCATCTCCGCCACGGCCACGCGCACGTAGCGCTCGACCGAGCGCAGGGCATCGCGCCAGACCGTGGCCGGCCAGCCGACCGCGGTCACCGCTCCCGAGCAGCAGCGACCCGTCGCGGGCCTGGTCGGCCAGCCCATCCGGGCAGGTCGATCAGCGCCGTGGCCGCCACTCCCAGCGCCGCCACCAGCGCGCCGCACGCGACGCCCGCGACCGCGTAGAGGACGACCGCGGTGGAGAAGGCCTCGTCCCGGCGCTCGGCCGAGTCGGCGACCGCCATGGCGCGCACCGCGGCGCCCGCGCCGGCGTTCTGGACGATCAGCAGATAGCCGGCCAGGGAGCTCGAGCAGGCCGTAGACGCCCACCTCGGCCAGCGAGAGCCGACGCGCCAGCACGGTGATCACCGCGAAGATCGCCACCAGCCCGGCCACCTGGGAGAGCTGTGCGAACAGGGAGCCGGAGGCCAGCAGCCGGGCCCGGCCCTGGGTCAAGGCAGCCTCCGGCGATGGCGCGGCGCGGCCATGATCGCGGGCGAGTGTCGCAGGCGGGGTGGCGGCGAAACCCGCGCTGGTTGCGGGCCTTGGCGGCGCGCGTTCGCCACCGCTCCGATCTCTCGTCAGGACTGTTCTCTACACTCGACCGCGCTCTTGCGCGGGGGGAGGGTGCGGCTCATGGCCTGATGGCCGCGTGCCGACCACATGCCTGAGGAGCATCGAAATGAAGGCACCGCCCACATACGCGCCCCCCGCTCCGCGCCCGGTGGCCACCGTCAGGCGCCGCCGTGTGCTCGGCATCCCCATGGCCATGACCGACTACGACGGCGCCATGGACGTGATGGACTCGATGATCGAGGACCGCGAGCGGGGCTGGATATGTGCGTCGTCGGTGCACTCGCTGATCGTCGCCCAAGACGACCCGGACATGCACACGGCGCTCACGAAGTCGGTGATGACGGTGCCCGACGGGATGCCGATCGTGTGGGCGGCCAACATGCTGGGCGAGAACCTGACCGACCGCGTGTACGGGCCCGAGCTGATGAGCCGCTACTGCGCCCGCGCCGCGGAGAAGGGCCACCGGGTGTGGCTCTACGGGGGCCGCGACGAGCAGGCCCTGGCCGACCTGGTGAAGAACCTTCGCGGCCGCTACCCGGGCCTCCAGATCGTGGGCGCCCATTCGCCCCCGTTCCGGCCGCTCACCGAGGCCGAGGACGAACAGGTCGCTTCGCAGCATCGAGCAAGCCCGGCCCGACGTGGTCTGGGTCGGGATCGGCGTCCCCAAGCAGGAGAAGTGGATGGTGCGCATGCGCGAGCGCATCGAAGCGCCCGTCATGTGCGCCGTGGGCGCGGCTTTCGACTTCCACGCGGGCCGGGTGTCCCAGGCGCCGGAATGGATGCAGCGACGCGGGCTCGAGTGGGTGTACCGGCTCACGCAGGAACCGCGACGGCTGTTCCCCCGCTACCTGGAGACCAACCCCCGCTTCATCCTCGGGTTCGCCCGTCAGTACCTGGCCGAGCGCCGCGCGTCCCGCGCGTAGGCCGGTAAGGGGACCTGCGGGGGCCGGGCGATAGGCCCCTTAGACTGCCCGCGTGCCGAGCAGTGCATCCGCGCGATCCGACCAGGCCGACGAGGGCTCCGCCCCGGCGGCCACCCAGGTGGGCGTGCACCTGGTCACAGGCGGCGCCGGGTTCGCCGGGCGCCACCTGGTCGAGTTGCTCCAGGCCGAAGGCCGTACGCCCAAGGCCCCGCCCAGCTCGGAGCTGGACCTCCGCGACGCCGCCGCGGTGCGCCGGTCCGTGGCCGAGCTTCAGCCTGCGGCCGTGCTCCACCTGGCCGCGTTCAGCTCCCCGAGGCTGTCCTGGGAGCGCCCCGACGATGCTGTGCTCACCAACATCCAGATGACCCTGAACCTGCTCGAGGCCGTGCGTCACGAGGCCCCGCAGGCGGCGGTGGCGCTGGTGGGGAGCGGCCAGGTGTACGGCGAGCCGGCTCGGCTGCCGGTCGACGAGTCGGCGCCGCTCGCGCCGGCCAACCCGTACGCGGTGTCCAAGGCCGCCACGGACATGCTCGGCCGTCAGTACGCCGACACGCACGACCTCCGGGTCGTGCGCCTGCGTCCCTTCAACCACGCGGGACCCGGCCAGTCCGACGAGTACGTGCTGAGCTCCCTGGCGAAGCAGGTGGCCCAGGCGGAGGCCGGCGGCGAGCCGGAGGCCCTCCTGCGCACCGGCGACGTGTCGGCGGCCCGGGACTTCTCCGATGTGCGCGACGTGGTGCGGGCCTACGTGCTGGCGCTCGATGCCGAGCCGGATGCCTACAACGTGTGCAGCGGGCGCTCGGCCTCTGTCGCAGAGCTGATCGACGCCCTTGGGCGCGAGGCCACGGTGCCGATCCGCCACGAGGTCGACCCCGCCCGTCTGCGCGCCCACGACGCGCGCGACCTGCGCGGCTCCCATCAGCGGCTCACCGACGCCGTCGGCTGGCAGCCCGAGATCGAGCTGGCCGACACCGTGCGCGACACGCTGGCGTGGTGGCGAGCTCAGCTGCGCCCGCGGTCGGGCTGATCCCGCGGCGGTCCCGCGAGCCCGTTCAGAGCCCGGCGTAGAGGGCCATGAGATCGCGCAGGAAGCGGTCCTCGGAGTGTCGCTCCCGCGCGCGCTCGAGCAGCGCCGCGCCGTCGGCTTCGCGCAGCTCGGGGTCGGCCCAGAGCGCGCCGAGGCGCGCGCTGAATGCGTCCTCGTCGCCGCCTGGCACGCAGCGCCCGGCGCCCAGCAGCTCCGGCAGCCCGCCCATCGCGGTGGCCACCACGGGCACGCCCTGCGCCATCGCCTCGAGCGCCGAGTAGCCGAAGAACTCGTGGTAGCGCGAGGGCATCAGGACGGCGGCGGCCCCCGCCAGCAGTGCGGCCAGCTCCCGGCGCCCGGCCCTGCCCTCGAATCGCACATCGGCGCCGCTGCGCTCCGCCTGGGCGCGGAGGTCCGCTGCCGCCGACCCCTCGCCGGCGATCCGCAGCGGGATGCCCGCCGCGGCGGCCGCGCGGATGGCCGTGTCGATTCCCTTCTCGGGGGACAGCCGGGACGCCACGAGCGCGTAGGAGCCGCGGGCCGCGCGGGTGTCCGCCGCGAACGACTCCTCTGGCAGGTAGTGCGCCAGCGACTCCACGCGCTCGCGCGGCAGGCCGAGCCGCACGACGCGGTCGGCGGCGAACCTGCTGGGCGCCACGAACCGGTCCACGGCCGCGAGCATCGCCGGCTGGTGGGCCGACAGCGCCGTCGCGTACACGGCCGCCTCCGGCAGCGAGCCGCGGCAGTTCAGCACCAGGCCCGGGAGCGTGCGGCGACCGCGGCAGCGCGCGCACGGCCGCCCCTCACGCTCGCCGAAGCCTGTGGCGCAAAACAGGCGCACGTTGTGGAGGTGCGCCACCACGCGGGCTCCCGCTGGCACGCGCGGCCTCCAGCCCGCGGGGACCGATCAGCGGCAACAGGTTGTGGGCGTGCACCACGGTGGCCCCGAGCGCGCGCACCGCCGCCGCGATTTCGTCCTCGCCCGAACCGCCGCGCAGCAGCGCCGTCGCGGCGCGCGCGGGCGTCGCGTCGGCGGAGCGCCGCTCCAGCAGCGCGTGGTCGATCCCGGCGCGTTCGAGCGCCCGCTGGTGCAGCTCGACGGAACGTTCCTCGCCCCCCACGACGCGGTAGCGGTTGTGCAGCAGCAGGACGCGGGGAGGCGCGGCTTCGGTCACTGGAGGCGTGGCTAACCTACCGGCTCGATGTCCGCGCCCGCCGTCTCCGTGGTCGTCCCGACGCGCGATCGGGCGGGCTATCTGGCCGTGACTCTCGCGTCGCTGAGCACGCAGCAGGTGGACGTCCCGTTCGAGGTGATCGTGGTGGACGACGGTTCCTCGGATGACACTCCCGGTGTGGCGGAACGCGTGGGTGCGCGCCTGGCTCGGCACGCCGAGCCGCGGGGCCCCAACGCCGCACGCAACACCGGCATCGCGGCATCCGAAGCGCCGCTGGTGGCGCTCGTTGACGACGATGTCCGCGCGCCGCGAGGGTGGCTGGCGGCGCTCCTGGCCGGCGCGGACCGCCACGACTGGGCGGAGGCCCTGGGCGGCCCGATCACGGCCAGCCTGGAAGGGCCGGCTCCACGCACGTGCGGGCGCGAGGCACCGCCGATCACGACGCTCGACCTGGGCCCCGAGGACCGCGAGACCCGGTTCGTCTGGAGCGCGAACATGGCGGTGCGCCGCAGCGCTCTGGAGCGAGTCGGCCATTTCGACGAGTCGGTGCCCATCTACGGCGACGAGGAGGAGTGGCTCATGCGCCTGCACGCCGCCGGGGGCAGGGTGGCCTACGTGGCGGCCGCCGGGCTGGAGCACCGGCGCCATGGCGACGACGCGCGGCTGCGCTCGCTGGCGCGGTCGGAGTACCGCCGCGGCCGCGCAGCGCGGCGCAGCGACCGCCGCAAGGGAACGTCGCCAACCCTGCCCACAGAGCTGCGCAACCTGGCCGGAGCGGGCTGGCATGCCACCCGGCGGCGCTGCCCGCAGGGGCTCGTGATGGGCGCCCACTCCACCGGGCGCCTGGTCGAGGCGCTGCGGGGCCGGTGAGCGGCTCGCGCGGCGCCGGGGAGGGCCTGCCCGATCCCCACACCTTCCTCTCGGGCGAGTCCGGCACGATCGCGGGCAGGCGGCTGGCGGTGACCGCCAGGCTCGCCGACGCGAGCATAGATGCCGCTCGCGCGCTCACGCTAATGGGGCCGCGCCTGGACCGCGCGGCCGGCAGGCAGGAGCCGCTGCGGGTGCTGGTGCTGTCCATCTATCGGCCCGGCTCGCTGCTGGGAGAGGCGCTCGGCCGGCTGCGCTCGGACCGCCATCAGGTGAGCTTCGCGCTGGGCTCCACCGGCGCCGAGGAACCGAGCCTGGCCACGCACACGCTCGCGCGGGGGATGACCGGCGGGAAGTTCCAGAACCTGAACGCCCTGCTGGCCGCGGCGCCGCCCCTGGCCGAGTTCGACTGGCTGGTGGTGGCCGATGACGACATCGGCCTGCCCGCGCGCTTCCTCGATCGGATGCTGGCCGTGTGCGAGCGGATGCCGCTGGACCTGGCGCAGCCCGCGCAGACCAGGCGCAGTCACGCGGGCTGGCGAGTGACCCGGCGACAGCCCTGGTCACTCGCGCGGCGCACCGAGTACGTGGAAATTGGCCCGCTGACCGTCTTTCGCCGTGCCGTTGCCGAGGAGCTGACGCCGTTTCCCGACCTGCGGTTCGGCTGGGGCCTGGACAACCACTGGGGCGCGCTCGCGCGGGAGCGCGCCTGGCGGCTCGGGATCGTCGACGCATTGGCGGTCCGCCACGAGCAGCGGCGCGTCGCCAGCGCCTACGCCCACGCGGAGGCGATCGAGGAGGCGCGCAGCTTCCTCGCCAGGCGCCCATACGTGCCCACCCACGAGGCGCAGCGCTCCCTGGGCAGGATCAGGCGGCTGCCACGATGACGCCGCGCCTGCGCGTGCTCGTGGTGCCCAAGTGGTACCCGTGGCCCGAGCGGCCGGTGTTCGGGATCTTCTGCCGCGAGCACGCACGCGCGCTCGCGCTCCGGCACGACGTGGTGGTGCTGGCGTCGCTGGCCACACCGTCGCCCCCGTTTCGCATCTTCGACCTGGCCGACGGCCAGGAGGACGGGCTGCGCACCATGCGCGTGCGCTACCGGCGCCCGCGCCTGCGGCCGCTGGCGCTGGCCTGCCAGGCGATCGGCATGCTGGCCGCCCTGCGCCGGCTGCGGCTGGAGGGCTGGCGGCCCGGGATCGTCCACGCGCACGTCTACTCGGCGGGGCTCCCGGCGCTGCTGCTGGGCGCCGTCAGCCGCGCGCCCGTGGTCATCACCGAACACTTCACGGGCTTCCAGCGCGGCATGGTCACGGGCTACGAGCGGCTGCTGGCGCGGCTCGCGTTCGAGGGCGCCGACCTCGTGGCCCCGGTCAGCCAGGAGCTGGCGGGCCACCTGCGCGCGATCGCGCCCCGGGCCCGGATGCGCGTGTTGCCCAACGTCGTGGACACGGAAGTGTTCGCGCCGCCGCAGGACCAAGCGCGCGCGGGGGGCGGTCCGGCGCGCCTGCTGACCGTCGGCACGCTGACCGACAAGAAGGGGCACGCCTACCTGCTCGACGCGCTCGGGTTGCTCGGCGACGGCCAGCGCCTGGACGTGGTGGGCGACGGCGAGCTGCGCGCGCGGCTGGAGGCGCGGGCGCGAGACCTGGGCCTGGCCGAGCGGGTGACCTTCCGAGGCGAGCTGCCCAAGCAGGAGGTGGCGGCGCTGATGCGCGCGGCCGACCTGTTCGTGCTGCCCAGCACCCACGAGACGTTCGGCTGCGTGCTGATCGAGGCGATGGCCAGCGGGCTGCCCGCCGTGGCCACGCGCGTGGGCGGCGTGCCGGAGGTGCTGGTCCCCGCGGCCGGTGAGCTGGTGCCCGCACGCGACCCGCGGGCGCTGGCGGACGCCATCGGGCGAGCTCTCGATCGTCATTTCGACGCGGCCGCGCTGCGCAGCCTGGCGGTCGAGCGCTACGGCTATCAGGCGTTCGCCGAGCGCTGGAGCGAGGCCTACGACGAGCTGCCGCCCAGGAGCCGCGGCAGGACCTCGTCGGCTATCACCGCGCGAACGCGCTCCTCGGCGTAGGGCTCGAGCAGGCGCGCGGCCTCCACCCGGTAGCGCTTGCGGTCGGCCTCGCTCAATGCCAGGCCCGCGCGTAGCGCCCCCGCGAGCGCGGCGGGGGTGCTGTCGGCGGCCACCAGCGCCGGGGCCAGCCGACGCGCAAGCGGCAGAGCGACGTTGGGTCCGGGCGTGGGCACGGTCACGAGCGGAGTACCCGCGGCCAGCGCCTCCATCTGCGCCAACCCCCACTCCTCCTGCCGCGACGAGTTCACATACGCACGCGCCGAGGCCACCAGCGCCCGCCAGCGCGCCGGGTCCAGCCGGCCGACCCATTCCACGCCCGGGCGGCTCGGGCGTTCCGGTGCGGGCCAGCCAGCGCAGGCACTTGTCGCGGTCGGCCCCCCCGATCGCGAGGGTCGCGCCGGCCGGGGCGGCTTGCATCCAGGCGCCGCACAGGACGTCCAGGCCGCGCTTGGCGGGATTGCCTGCATACGCCACGGCGGTCGGCGAACGGTCCCCGGGCGGCCTCGCATCGGCAGGCGGGGGCGCCACCGGTGGCGGCACGACCACCGCCGGCGGGCCGGATCCTCCCAGCACCGAGCGCGCCGCGGCTCCGGCGGCCTCGCTGGATGGCAGCAACAACGTCGAGCGCCCGAGGACCGGCCGCTCGCGCCGCCGCTGCCAGGCGCCCCCGGCGCCGGGCCGGTTGAGCGCAGCGATCGCGTCGAAGCGGATCGCCGAGGGAGTGCGGGGCGGCTGCAGCAGGGCCGCGGTGATCGTGGAGTAAACCGTGGCGCGCGCCTGGGCGCCACGGGCCGAGCGCCGGGCCGCTAGCGCCTCCACCAGGTCCGTGAGCGCCATCGAGCGCCGCAGGTGCGCCGAGGCACCCAGATGGATCGGCAGCAGCTCGCAGCTGGCGCCGGCCGCGCGGACGTGCTCGACGAAGGCCTCGTCGACGCGCTGGAGGCCGATGGTGGTGCGCAGCGAGACGAGCGCGATGTCGGGGCGGCCGGGCACGGACGGGAGCGTAGGCGCTGGCATCTCGCACTACTGTCTCCGGCGTGCCCGGTGACCCACGCCCGGTCTGCGTCGTGACCAACGTCGTTTCGCCCTACCGCCGCGAGCCGTTTCGCCTGTTGGCCGAGGCCCAGGGGGCCGAGGTGCTGGCCTTCGCCGGCGCGGGGCCTCCGGTTCAGGGGCTGGCCGTGCACCGGACCACTCAGGCCGGGGCGGCGCGCGCCGCGGGCTCGGGTCGCTACCGCGCGGTCATCTGCGGCCTTGGCGGCCGGGTGGCGCTGCCGGCGAGCTTCGCCGCCGCTCGCATGCGGGGCATCCCGTTCCTTCTGTGGGCCACGATCTGGGCGCACCCCCGCACCCCGGCCCACGCGCTGTCGCTGCCGGCCACCCGCTTCCTCTACCGCAACGCCGACGCGGTGCTCACCTACGGGGACCACGTGAGCCGGCACGTGGAAGAGGCCCGCGGCACGCGCGGGAACGTGTTCGTGGCGCCTCAGGCCGTCGACGTGGAGCATTTCGGCTCGGAGGTGTCCGATGTGGCCAGGGACGCGGCGCGCACCAGGGCCGGCGCCGGCGACGCGCAGCTGCTGGTCCTGTACGTGGGCAGGCTGGAGGAGGAGAAGGGCCTGCGGGTGCTGCTCGACGCCTGGCGGATCGCCGCCCTGGGTCAGGGCGCAGGGCTGGCGGTGGCCGGTCGCGGCCCCCTCGAGGGACTCGTGGAGGCGGCGGGTACCGGCGTCCGCTCGCTTGGCTACGTTGCCGAATCCGAGCTGCCGGCTCTGTATGCGGCGGCCGACATCCTCGTGGTGCCATCGATTCGAACCGCAACTTTCACCGAGCCCTGGGGGTTGGTCGTGAACGAGGCAATGCTCCAGGGGACCATGGTCATAGCCAGCGATGCCGTCGGCGCAGCCGCCGGTGGCCTTCTGCGCGACGGCCACACAGGCCTTGCGTTCCCGGCCGGCGATGCGAGCGGCCTGGCCGCACGGCTGCGAACCGCCGCGACCGAGCCAGGCCTGCGCGACAGCCTCGGCACGGCCGGGGCCGCGGCGGCGCGCGAGCTCACGCCCGCCGCATGGGCCGCCGCCGCCGGGGAGGCCCTCGCAGCGGTCGGAGCGGACAGATGAATGATCCGGCCCGAACGTGGCGAATCCAGTTGCTAGCCTGCCGAAGCTGGTTCACCGCATTCCGCTCGTGCATTGGGGCAATCCGCACGAGCAAGGCGTTTCCTGCATGACCAGACGAGTGAGACATCTCAGCGTGCTCGCGGCCGCATTTGCGGTCCTGTCGCTGCCTGCCACGGCCGCGGCGGACCCGATGGCGGTGATCCGCGACTGCGCCGCCGACGGCACGATCGACGGAAAGCACTCAAAGGCCGACCGGCGCGGCGCGCTCGGCAAGATCCCGGCCGACCTCGATGAGTACAGCGATTGCCGGGCCGTCATCGCCGCTTCGATCGGCGGGGGCGTGAAGGCAAGCGCTGCCAGCGGCGGCGGCGGGGACGGCGGTTCCGGGGGAGCCGCGGCAGGCACGACCGGGAGCAAGGGCGGACCCAAGACCGCGGCCGAGCGGGCCGCGGCCGAGCGCCGTCGCGCCGCCACCGAGCTGGCGCTGGGCGAGCGTCGCGTGAGCCCGCGCTCCGCCGGGGTGCTGGAGGCCTCCGAGACCGCCAACGGCATGCCGACACCGGTGCTGCTGGCCCTCATCGCGCTCGGCCTGCTTGGCATAGCGGGCACGCTCCTGCTCGTCAGCCGGCGCAAGCCGGGTGTGGCCGCCGCGCTGCGCCGTGGCCGGTTCTCGCGCGCGAGCAGCTAGCGTCGCCCTAGGCGCGGCGCTAGCCGCCGTCGCCTTCGGCGCGAGAGGTGGCGCCGACCTGGGGCGCACCACCACGGTCGAGATCGTCATCGTGCTCGTGGCCGGCGCCGGTCTCGCGGCGGCCGTGCTCTATGGGCGCCCCGGACGTGCCCACGGGCTGGTGGTGCTCGGGCTCTTCGCGGCGCTGGCCTGTCTCACGGGGCTCTCGCTCTCATGGTCCATCGGCCCGGACCTGAGCCTGGAGGAGACCGCCCGCACCTTCGCCTACCTTGCCGCGTTCGCTACCGCGGTCGCGGCGGCGCGGCTGCGACCGAGCGCGGCGCCGGTGGTCCTCGGCGGCGTACTCACGGCCTCCCTTGCGGTGGCCGGCTGGGCACTGCTCACGCGTGTCTGGCCGGGGGCCCTGGCCGAGGACATCATCAACTCCAGGTTGAGCGAGCCGCTGGAGTACTGGAACGCGCTCGGCGCCATGGCCGCCCTGGGCACGCCCGCGGCGCTCTGGCTCGCCACCAGGCGCGACGGGACGTCCACGTCGCGGGCGCTCGGGCTGGTGGCCATCGGGGTCCTCGTGCTCACGGTCCTGCTCACCCAGTCGCGCAGCGCGCTGGCCGGCCTGGTGCTGGCCGCCCTGGTGTGGCTGGTCGTTGTGCCGCTGCGGCTGCGCAGCGTCGTGGCGATCGCCGTGTCCGCCCTCGGCGTGGCGCCGGTGGCGGCGTGGGCGCTGTCCAAGGAGGCCTTCACGGCGCGGGGGCCCCAGCCGTTGCAGCTGCGCGAGGAAGTGGCCGGCGAGCTCGGCCTGTTGATCCTGGCCATGTGCGTGGCCCTGTTCGCCGCGGGCCTGGCCCTGGGAGTTGCCCACGCCCGCCGCCGGCCGGGGCCGGGTGCACGCGTGCGCGCCGGGATGGCCGTGGCGGCGGCGTGCTCGGTCGCGGCGCTGGTGGCCGTGGGCGCGGTGGCCGTGAGCGACCGCGGGCTGGGCGGGGCCGTGTCCGACCGCGTCGACGACCTCACGGGCGACTCCGCGCCGCCGGCCGGAGGCGCGCGTCTGGGCAGCCTGTCGAGCTCGCGCAGCGCCTACTGGGAGCAGAGCTGGGACGTGCTGGAGGAACGGCCCGTGGCCGGCGCGGGCGCAGGCGCGTTCGCCTTGGCGAGCCTCCCGCACGTGGACAGCGGCGTACCGGCCCGGCACGCCCACGGCTACGTGGCACAGACGATGGCCGACCTGGGGCTCGTGGGCCTGGCGGTCATGCTCGCGCTCCTGGCCGCGTGGCTCGCGGCGGCCGCACGCGCCACCGGGCTGGTGCCGCAAACGCGCCCACGACCGGGCTGGGACACCAACCGGGTCGCCGCCTGTGCGCTGGCGCTGTGCGTCGTGGTGTACGGCGCACACTCGCTGCTCGACTGGATCTGGTTCGTGCCAGGGCCCACGGTCGCCGCCCTGGTCGCGGCCGGCTTCGTGGCCGGCCTCGGCCCTCTCGGGCGCCGCGACGAATCCGCCGCTTCGCCCGCCGGCGGCGACCCCGCCCGCCCGAGTCCCGTTCGCATGGTCGCCGCGGCGTCCGTGCTGATCACCGCGGCGCTGCTTGCATGGGCGGTGTGGCAGCCCGAGCGCGCGCAGCGCGCCGTCGACGACGCCCAGGTAGCGCTGGACCGGGGCGACCTGGACGAGGCCGATGACCTGGCCGACCGCGCGCGCGAGGTCGACCCCTACTCGCCCGAACCCCTGTGGACGCAGGCCGCGGTCTGGGCCGCGCGCGGCGACAACGTGCGCGCATACCGCCTCCTGGAGGAAGCGGTGATCGAGCATTCGCTCGATCCGGAGCCCTGGCTCCGGCTCGGCCGCTACGAGCTCAACGTCCTGGACCTGCCGGCGCGCGCCTATGACACGGCCACCGCCGCCCTGAAGGTCGCGCCCCGGTCCACAGCAGGCGGCCGACCTGCAGCTCAGCGCCGCGCAGGCCATCCAGGGGTAAGCCAGGACTCAGCGGCGCGCCACGGCCATCAGCACGCCGGACCGCGACCGCAGCGAAACCACCTCGAAGCCCATCTCGTCCAGCAGCTGCCGCAACGAGCGCTTGGTGAAGAAGCGCAGGTGGGGCGAGAGGGGCGGGAAGCTGCGCTCGAACCCGCGCGTCAGCACGGCCACGGCGGTGCGGCGACCGTGCCCCGGGGTCGTGACCGCCAGTCTGCCCCGCGGGGCGCAGCACGCGTCGTGCCTCGGAGAGCAGGAGCTGCACGTCGCGCACGTGCTCGATCGTGTCGGCGCAAAGCACCAGGTCGAAGGCGTTGTCGCCGAATGGCAGCGGCGCGTCGAGCTCGAGCTCCACCGCGTGCGCGGCCGGCAGCCGCTGCCGGGCCCGGTCCAGTGCGACGGGAGACACGTCTGCAACCGTCAGGGTCTCGGCCCTGATCTCCGCGCTGAGCCGGCCGTCCCCGCAGCCCAGGTCGAGCGCGTCCTGCACGGCGCCGAGCCCACGGGCCAGCGTCCACGGATGCCGCCGGCGGCGCCGGCGAGTCGGCGGGCACCAGGGCCCAGATCTCGTCGTCGTAGCGGCTGCCCACGGCCGCGGACGCTAGATGGTTGATTCCGAATTCGGGTGCTCGTGGGGGCGCGCCAGACCAAGCTGGGCGGCGCACGAGTCCGAAGCAGGTAGCAGCGCTACCTGCGAGGGCTCGGGTGACGAACCAGCGCCGGTATGGCGCGTCATCCGCGAGTGCACGAATAAGGAATCAACCATCTAGTGCGCCCGCCGTATCCTCGCCCGATGCCTGCATCCGCGGACCCCGCCGGGGCGATCGACTGGAGCGCACTCTGCAGGCGGGCCGCTGCCGGCGCCCTGAGGGCGCTGGAGAGCGCGCCCGATCGCCGCGCCACCGCCGGGCCCGGCGCGGGGGGCGACGTGGCGCTCGCGATCGACCGCGCGGTGGAGGACGTGGTCTTCGCCGAGCTGGAGGCGCTCGGCGCAGGCCTGACGGCGATCTCGGAGGAGCGCGGCCGGGTGGACCTGCACGGCGGCGGCCCGGTCCACGTGGTCATCGACCCGATCGACGGCTCGCGCAACGCGGCCCGCGGCTCGCCCGCCTTCTCGCTGTCGATCGCCGTGGCGGACGGGCCGCGGATGCAAGACGTGCGCCACGCCTACGTGCGCGACCTCGGCGGCGGCGAGGAGTTCACCGCCGAGCGCGGCAGAGGAGCGTGGCTGGACGGCCGCGAGCTCCCCCGGCCCCCGGCTCGCGAGGCGCTCGAGATCGTGGGCATCGAGTCCGCGGACCCGCGGCTCGTGGCCGCCCACGCCTCCGCGCTGATCGACAGCGGCGCCAGGCGCCTGCGCGGGCTCGGCTCGGTGGCGCTGTCGCTGTGCCACGTGGCGGCGGGGCGCTTCGACGGAGCCGTGAGCCTGGCACCGACCCGGTCGGTGGACTGCGCCGCCGGCCAGCTGATCGTGCTCGAGGCGGGCGGCGCGGTTGCGTTCCCCGAGGCAGAGGGCGGTCCGCACGACGCCGCGCTCGCGATCGACATGCGCTCGCGCATCGTGGCGGTCGGGCGGCCCTCGCTGCTCGGGCGGTTGACGCCCGTCGGCGCCGTCGGCTAGCCGCTACCAGGCGCCGCGCGAGCGGATCACTGCCGGCACGGTCTTCAACAGGATCGAGAGGTCCAGGAACACCGACCACCGCTCCAGATAGAGGAAGTCGAGTCGCACCAGCTCGTCGAACCCGAGCTCCGACCGGCCGGAGACCTGCCACAGGCCGGTCATCCCGGGCAGCACCAGGTAGCGCTTGCGGTGCCAGTCCTCCAGGCGCTGATAGTCCCGCTCGGGCAACGGCCGCGGGCCAACCAGGGACATCTGGCCGCGCATCACGTTCAGCAGTTGGGGCAGTTCATCGAGCGACCACCGGCGAAGCACGGCGCCCACACGCGTGACCCGTGGGTCCTCGCGGATCTTGAACAGCGCGCCCCCCTGCTCGTTGTGCGTCTCCAGGGCGCCCTGCATCGAGTCGGCCCCGTCGCTCATCGTGCGGAACTTCAGGCACGGGAACGACGCGCCCCCGATGCCCGGCCTGTACGAGCGATAGAGGATCGGGCCCGCGCGAATCGAGCCTGATCGCCACCGTGATCAGGGCCAGCAGCGGCGACAGGCCACGAGCATCAGGGCGGCGCCGACGACGTCGAAGGTGCGCTTGACGATGAAGTCCACGCCCTCGAACACCGGCGGCTTGAGCTCGAACAGCGGCAGCGACTGCCCCGGCACGAACTCCACCCGGTCCATCAAGATCTCCATCGTGGAGGGGGCCACCCGCACCCGCACGCCCTGGCGGTGGCAGCGGTCCACGAGCTCAACCGCCTCGTCCTGCGGGAACTCGGGGTCGGCGATCAGGACCTCGTCGATCGAGTCGAAGTGGCGCTCGAGGTTCTCGAGCGACCCGAAGTCCCTGAGACCCTCCGACTTGCCCTTGCCCAGGGACACGAAGCCGAACGGATCGATGTCCGTGCTGTCGCGCAGAGCGACGCGAGACCGCGTCCACATGTGGCGGCCGAGCCCACCAGCACCGCGCGCCGGCGGTAGCCCGCCGCGCGCAGCACCGCCCGGCTGGCCCGCTCGTACAGCCACCGGAACGTGGACACGTAGGCCAGCGCGAAGAACAGCGAGCCGTAGAAGATGTAGTAGGAGGAAAACTCCTCTCCCTCGATCACCGCGTATACGAGGATCACCAGGGTCACCTGGAACAGCGACGAGATCACGCGCGCGAAGCCCGGCCGCTGCTGGCGATCGCGGTAGAGGCCCGAGCGGGCGAACAGCAGCAGCATCACCAGGCACGCCAGCGGCGCCACGTCGGTCGCCGCGCCGAACGTCAGGTCCACCTCGGATCGGATTGACGACGGCGGCCTTGATGGCCAGCGCGGTCCAGATGGCCAGGAAGAGGCCCGCCACGTCCAGGCTCATCAGGACGGCAACGCGCGCAGCGCGCCGCACCGTCTCGAACTGGAGCAACCCTCCGAGGAGGGGGAGCGTGCCGGCGCGCACGTCGCGGGTCGGCAGAGCAACCGGCGCCGCCGGCTTGACCTCCTGGAGCTCTCGTGCCAGCCCGTTCCGCATCGCGACTACCTAGGGGGCGACCTCACCGACTGCAACAGCCGGAAGCGGTGAATGTAGCGCGGTGGAGCGGACGATCTTGCCCGGATGGGCGTTAATGCCCGCAAATCGGGACAAATCTCGACCATTCCGTCGCAACTGGGGGCAGAAGGGGGGCGAACCCCGTCGCCCTCGGCTCTGTGGCAGGAGGGGGCGGTCGCGATCGGGTTCCCTCTGGCGCCGGGCACCTGCGTTCGGCGAGGATCGACGCGAAGGGCGGGAAGACAGCGGATGCGTGGCAAGCGGCGGGGCGCACGAGGGCCGGTCCACACCGGCAAGCTCGCGCTGCTCGAGCGCTTCGGCCAGGACATGCTGGCCACAGCACGTCGCTACTCCAGCGAGCCCCAGGACGCCGAGGACGCCTACCAGCGGGCCACGGAGATCCTCCTGACCCACGAGCCGAGCGGCACCGACGACGAGCTGTGCCGCTGGCTGCGCACGGTCACCAAGCGCGAGGCCCTGGCCATCCGCCGCCAGCGCCGCCGTGTGACGCCGGCGGGCGCGCCTGCCGACCTGCCCGAGCCTCCGCCGGCGCAGGCCGAGACCCATGAGCGCGCCGAGCGCTTCGAGCGGCTGCGCATGGGCGCGCAGGCGCTCGGGCGCCTGAAGCCGCAGGAGGTGCGCTGCCTGCTGCTCAGGGCCGAGGGCTACAGCTACCGCGAGATCTGCGCGGAGACGGGCTGGACCTACACGAAGGTCAACCGCTGCCTGGCCGAGGGCCGGCGGGCCTTCCTCGAGCGGCTGGCGGGCATCGAGTCCGGCACAGAGTGCGAGCGCCTCGCGCCGCGGCTCTCCGCTCTGGCCGACGGCGAGGCGTCGCCCGGCCGACCTGGCCGCGCTGCGGCCGCACCTGCGCACCTGCCTCGCCTGCCGCGCGCGCCTGCGCGAGTACCGGGCGGTGCCCGATCGTCTCGGCGCGCTGGTGCCGATCGGCGTCCTGTCTCCCACCGCCGCCGACGCCGGGCCGGTGCGAGGCGCGCTCGAGTGGGCGGCGAGCACGGTTCACGAGCGGGCCATCGCGTCTCGGCGACAGGGCCCAGCAGGCCGCGGACGTCACGGTGGGCGGCAAGGCCGCAGCGGTCGCCGCCTCCGCGGCCGCCCTGGCCGGTGGCGGCGCCGCCACCGTCGAGCACCTCAGCGAGCGTGCCGCCGAGGCAGGTGCCGCGCCCGCCGCCGAGGTGCGCCCCGCGCGGGAGGAGCCGGCTCCGCCGGCGCCCGAGCCTGAGCCCGAGCCGCAGCGCACGACCGCCGCGCCGGCTCCGGCGCCCGGCGCCGGCCCGGCCCCCAAGCCCGAGCCGGCGCCCGCGCCGAGCCCCGCGAACGAGTTCGCGCCCGAGGCGGCCGCGGCCGCCGCTGCGCCGCCGGTGCGAAGGCGCCCGCCGGGAGCGAGTTCGGGCCCGGCGGCGGCGCGGGATCCGGGCGGCGTCCGGCGGAGCGCCGAGTTCGCGCCCTGAGACGCAGGGCCCGGCCCGTGGGCCGGCCGCTCTCAGCCCGGGCGCGAGCCCTCGACCCAGCGCCGCTCGGCGCCGTCGACCTCCAGCTTCCAGATCGGGGCCTGGGCCTTGATCGGCGTCGATGATCTCCCGGGCGCCCGCGAAGGCGGCGTCGCGGTGGGGCGAGGAGGCCGCGACCACCACGCTCGGCTCCGACAGCGGCACCTGGCCCACGCGGTGCTCGGCGGCCGCCGCGCATAGCCCGTGGCGCTCGATGGCGGTCGCCCACGATCGCCGCCATCGACTCCTCCGCCATCTCCACGTAGGCCTCGTACTCGAGCAGCTCGACCTCGCGCGTGACTCCCTGGAAGGTCACCACCGCGCCGGCGCGCGGGTCGCGCACCGCCGCGGCCACGGCCTCCAGCGACAGCGGCGCGTCGGTCACGCGGGCGTGCACGGCCAGCCGCTCGCCGCCGCTCACCGGCGGGATCAGCGCCAGCTCGTCGCCGGGGTCGAGCACCCGGTCCTCGCTCCGCGTACTCGCGGTTCACCGCCATCACCAGCGGCAGCCCGGCGGCCAGCTGCGTCCAGGCGCTCGAGCGCATCCGCCACGCGCGCGCCCTCGGGCAGCTCGAGCACCACCTCGCCGGCCCCGGCGCGCTCGCGGAGCATCGCGAACAGGCGCACGGTGACCTCCACGCCGCCAATGCTACGCCGCCGGCCCCGGCGCTCCCGCGCGTATCCTCCCCCGATGGCCACGCGGCCCGAGCAGAAGCCCACGATCGCCCCGATCGTCGGACCCGACGACCCGCGCCGGTTCACCGACTCCGGCATCGAGATCGACCGGCTCTACACGGAGGAGGACCTGCCGGCGGACCTGCCGGACCGGCTCGGCGAGCCCGGTGAGTACCCCTTCACGCGCGGGATCCACCCCGACATGTACCGCTCGCGGCAGTGGACGATGCGCCAGTACGCCGGGTACGCGAGCGCGAAGGAGACCAACGAGCGCTTCCACTACCTGATCGAGCACGGGTCCACCGGGCTGTCGATGGCGTTCGACCTGCCCACGCAGCTCGGCCGCGACTCCGACGACCCGTTGTGCGAGGGCGAGGTCGGCCGCACGGGCGTGGCCATCGACACGATCGACGACATGCGGCGCGTGTTCGACGGCATCCCCCTGGACGAGGTCTCGACCTCGATGACCATCAACGCGCCGGCGGCGGTCCTGCTGCTGCTCTACGAGCTGGTCGGCGAGGAGCAGGGCGTCGAGTCGCAGGCGCTGCGGGGCACGACCCAGAACGACATCCTCAAGGAGTACATCGCGCGCGGGAACTTCATCTATCCGCCGGTGCCGGCGATGCGCCTGACCACCGACCTGTTCGCCTACTGCCGCGAGCGGGTGCCGAGGTGGAACACGATCTCCATCTCCGGCTACCACATGCGCGAGAAGGGCTGCTCGGCGGTGCAGGAGGTGGGCTTCACGCTCGCCAACGCGGTTGCCTACGTGCAGGCGGCCATCGACGCGGGGCTGGACGTGGACGAGTTCGGGCCGCGGCTGGCCTTCTTCTTCAACGGCCACAACAACGTGTTCCAGGAGGTGGCCAAGTTCCGCGCCGCCCGCCGCATGTGGGCGCGGATCATGCGCGAGCGGTTCGGCTCGCAGAACCCCAAGTCCCAGACCATCCGCTTCCACACCCAGACCGGCGGCGTGACGCTGGCCGCCCAGCAACCCGAGAACAACATCGTCCGCGTGGCGCTGCAGGGCTTCGCGGCGGTGTGCGGCGGAACCCAGTCGCTGCACACCAACGGCTTCGACGAGGCGCTGGCGCTGCCCACCGAGCGCGCCGCCCGGATCGCGCTGCGCACCCAGCAGATCCTCGCCCACGAGTCCGGCGCCACCGACACCGTGGACCCGTTCGCCGGCTCCTACTTCGTGGAGAACCTGACCGACCAGATCGAGACCGGCGCGCAGGGCCTGATCGACAAGGTCGACGAGCTGGGCGGGTCGGTGCAGTGCATCCCGTTCATCCGAGCGGAGGTCGAGGAGTCGGCCTGGGGGTACGAGGAGCGCTACCGGATCAAGCAGGACATCGTGGTGGGGGTCAACGACTACGTGACCGACTCGGTCGACGAGGTCGAGATCCTGCGCGTGGACCCCGAGTCCGAGCGCCAGCAGGTGGAGCGCCTGAAGGCGTTCAAGTCCGACCGCGACCAGGACGCGGTGGACGCCAGGCTCGACGAGCTGCGCCAGACCTGCCAGGGCGACGGCAACCTGCTCGGGCCGATCCGCGCCGCGCTCAAGGACCGCGCCAGCATCGGCGAGGTGTGCGGCGTGATGCGCGAGGAGTTCGGGGAGTACTCGGAGGCCTAGCTGCGTCAGCCCGGCTTGCGGGCGGCGAACGCCACGTGCCCGGCGAACAGCAGCTTGGCGGCGTTGACGCCCCGCACGTCCAGCCCGCGGACGCGGCCGAACAGCCCGATCGCCCGGTTGAGGGGCGACTCGGTCGTCCACCAGCGGTCAAAGAACGCGGGCCCGCCCAGGCCCCGACGCGCGATCAGCGTGAGCGCGTCGATCGAGGGGCGCAGCTGCACACCTTCGAGCCCCGCCTCCTCCAGGAGGAGGGCCAGGCCGTGCGGGGTGTAGTTGAAGGTGCTGCGGGAGTGGAAGGGCTCCATCGCCGACGTGGATCCGGCGAGCCATCCCCCCGGCCGCAGCACGCGCGACATGTCGGCAAGCAGCGGAGCGGGCCGGCGCACGTGCTCGAGCACCTGCGTGCAGTAGACCAGGTCGAAGCTCTCGTCCCCGAACGGCAGGTTCACTCCGTCGAATGTGTGGAAGTCGGCGTCCGTGCGGGTGCGCTGGCGGACCTCCGGCGAGTCGGCCACATCGACTCCCACCCAGCGCCCACCGGGCGCGAGGCCGCGGAAGAGGTCCACGGACGCCCCGCGCCGCAGCCCACGTCGAGCACCGCCGGCGAGGCCGCGTCCCGTAGGGCGAGCGCGACCATGTCCTGGGCGATCGCCTGGCCGGCGTGGTCGTCGGGCAGCCGATCGCCCAGGATCTCGCGCAGGTCGTCGGCGATCACGGGCGACCGGGGGGCTCGTGGGCGCGGCGGGCGATGAGCATCAGCGTGTGTCCCACCGGCGCGGCAGCGCGGGCGATCCCCGAGGCCCGAGTCCAGCGGCCACAGCGACCCGCTGGAGGGCCCGTGGCATGCGCCGCCACGTGTAGGTCACGGCGTGCAGCTCGGGCGAGAGCCCGGCGCTGCGCGCCTCGGCCTTGAGCCGCACGGGCGAGAGCGGGATGTCGTCGGGGGTGCCGTGGACGGCGGTGCCCAGCCCCAGGCGGTTGGCGAGCGTCAGGCCCAGGCCGACCGGGTGCCACGGACCCGGCTCCACGGCCACCAGGGCGCCGCCCGGCCGCAGCAGCGTGGCGGCCTCCTCGAACACCGGCGCCAGCGCGCCCTGGTATGCGATGTGGTGCATCACCAGCCGGTAGAGCACGACGTCGAACGACGCGGGCTCCAGCGCCAGCTCCCCGGCCCGGCCCGCCAGGCCGGCGTCGAGCGTGCCGTTGGCCACCAGGGCTTCGGGCATGGCCGGCTCGAGCTCGACACCGGTCATGCGCCACGCGGGACTCGGGAACAGGTGGCGGCCGGGGTGCCAACCGCAGCCCACCGACAGCACGTCGCCACCGTCGCGACCGAGCCGGGGCGCGAGGATCGCGGCCTCCCGGCGGCTGCATGTGCTCGTAGTGCAACTCCATCGTCTCCCGCGGCGTGTTGCGGTCGAGCAGGTTGTCCGGGTCGTACGCCTGGCTCACGGTGGCCTGCAGACTTGCAGGGAGAGTCGATGTGGCGTGCGCGGGCGGGTCGTTTCGCCCGGGAGGAGTCCCGGCCCGTCAAGCGAACGGACGCCCAATGGGCGATCTCGTGGTCAAGCGCACCCTCGTGAAGTCTCCACCCGAGCTGTGGACCGAGGTGAGCGAGGTCGAGCGCCTGGCCCGCCACATCGGCGAGCTGGGCAACATCCGCATCAGCCGGCTCGACCCCGAGAGCTCGGTGGCCTGGGAGGGCGATCTGGCCAGCGGCACCGTGGCGATCGAGGCCTCCGGCTGGGGCACGCGCGTGATCCTCACCGCGGAGGTCGAGGAGGAGGTGCCCGTTCTGGCGGATCGAGCCGGAGGTCGCGGAGCCGGAGGCGGAAGCTCCGCCCGAGCCGGAGCCTGAGATCGCGGAGCCAGAGGCCGAAGCCTCGGCTCGAGCCGGAGTCGAAGCGCCGAGAGCCCTCGGCGCAGGCTCCGCGACGCGAGCCCAGGAGCAGCCGCCCGGGCGAGCCCTGGGCACCGGCCGAGGAGCCCAATTCCGAGCCGGTCGTCACACAGGCGGCGCCCAAGCGCCGCGGCTTCTTCGCCCGCTGGCTGTTCCGTGACCGCCGCGGCGGCGCCCGAGTCTGCCGCCCGCGGCGACTCCCCCAGCCCGGAACCCGTCGTTGCCGAGGAGCCGAGGCCGGCCCCGGCCACCCCGGCCGGCGCCCTGGCCGCGCCCGAGCCTGAGCGGCGCCCGAACCTGAGTCCGCGCCCGAACCCGAGCCTTCAGCGTCCGGCGAACCGGATCCCACGATCGACTCGAGTTTTGGTCGAATAGCGACCAGAAGTCGAGAAGATTCGCCGCCGGAGCCCGCAGCACCGCCGGACACCGAGCCCGCGGAGGCCGAAGCCGACGCTTCAGCGCCCGACTCCGAGCGCGTCCGGGCCGTCTTCGAGGCCGCGCTCGACAGCCTCGGGTCGGCCCACCACCGCCCCTTCTCGCGCGGGTAGGGCGCCAGCGTGCCCAACATCAACCGACCCGCGTTCGAGCCGGGCGAGCGTCCGGACGGCTTCAAGAGCCGGCGAGCCAGGATCGGATACGAGCTGGGCACCGAGCTCGTGGGCTGCAGCCTCTGGGAGCTGCCCGCCGGGGAGGCCGCCTACCCGTACCACTTCCACTACGCCGACGAGGAGCTCGCGATCGTGCTGAGCGGGACGCCCGAGCTGCGCACGCCGGACGGCACCCGCGAGCTCGAGGAGGGCGAGATCGTCCATTTCCCGCTCGGCGAGCGCGGCGCCCACCAGCTCATCAACCGCTCGGACGCGCCCGTGACCTTCCTGGCCATCAGCAGCCACGGCCGCCCGGACGTGGTCGTCTACCCCGACGCCGGCAAGGTGGGCGTGGGCGAGCGGCTCCCGCGCGGCGGAGGCCTGCGGGCCTTCTTCCGCAGCGCCGACGCGGTGGACTACTGGGAGGGCGAAACGCCCCCCGGATAGGGCCTGCCGCTTACAATGCCGCGCCCCATGCGGCAGCAGTCCCCAGACACCTACGCGGAGAAGCTGGCCCGGCTCCAAGAGCTGCGCGAGCAGGCGATCCACACCAATCCCAAGGCGGAGGAGAAGCAGCACGACAAGGGCAAGCTGACCGCCCGGGAGCGGATCCTGAAGCTGCTGGACGAAGGGTCCTTCGAGGAGCTGGACACCTTCGTGCGCCACCGGACCGCCGAGTTCGACATGCAGAAGAACCGGCCCTGGGGCGACGCGGTGGTCACCGGCCACGGGACCATCGACGGCCGCCCGGTGTGCGTGTTCTCCCAGGACTTCACGGTCTTCGGCGGCTCGCTGGGCGAGGTGATGGCGGAGAAGATGTGCAAGATCATGGACCTGGCCGCCAGGATCGGCTGCCCCGTGATCGGCATCAACGACTCGGGCGGCGCGCGGATCCAGGAGGGCGTGGTGTCGCTGGGCGCCTACGGCGACGTGTTCGTGCGCAACGTGCAGTGCTCCGGGGTGATCCCGCAGATCTCGCTGATCATGGGCCCCTGCGCCGGCGGCGCCGTGTACTCACCGGCCATGACGGACTTCATCTTCATGGTCAAGGAGACCTCGCACATGTTCATCACGGGACCCGACGTGATCAAGACCGTGACCGGCGAGGAGGTGGAGTTCGAGGAGCTCGGCGGCGCGATGACCCACAACTCCAAGTCGGGAGTGGCGCACTTCGCCGCCGAGGATGAGGAGGCGTGCCTGGAGGACGTGCGCTACTTCATGTCCTACCTGCCCCAGAACAACCTGGAGCTGCCGCCGCGGATGGACAGCGGCGACCCCCACGACCGGATGGACCCCGAGCTCGACTCGATCGTGCCGGACAGCCCCAACAAGCCCTACGACATGCGCGACGTGGTGACCCGCATCGTCGACGACGGCGACTTCTTCGAGGTGCAGGAGCACTTCGCCAAGAACATCATCATCGGGCTGTCGCGACTGGGTGGAAGGCCGATCGGGATCGTGGGCAACCAGCCGTCGCAGATGGCCGGGGTGCTGGACATCGACGCCAGCGAGAAGGCGGCGCGGTTCGTGCGCTTCTGCGACGCCTTCAACATCCCGCTGCTCACCTTCTGCGACGTGCCCGGCTTCCTGCCGGGAACGAGCCAGGAGTGGGGCGGCATCATCCGCCACGGCGCCAAGCTGCTCTACGCCTTCACAGAGGCCACGGTGCCCAAGCTCACGATCGTCACGCGCAAGGCCTACGGCGGCGCCTACGACGTCATGAACTCCAAGCACATGCTCGCCGACTTCAACTTCGCGTGGCCGCAGGCGGAGGTGGCGGTCATGGGGCCGGAGGGCGCGGTGAACATCATCTACCGCCGCGACATCCAGAGCTCACCCACGCCCGACGAGCGGCGCCAGAAGCTCATGGACGACTACAAGGCCCGCTTCGCCAACCCCTACTCGGCCGCCGAGCGCGGCTACATCGACGACGTGATCGTGCCGCACGAGACACGGCCGAAGCTGATCCGGGCGCTCGAGACGCTGGAGACCAAGCGCGTGCCCAGCCCCAAGCGCAAGCACGGGAACATCCCCCTGTAACGAGGCCGGAGGCCGAGAACGCCATCAAGACGCGGGCAGGATGCCCGCGGAGGTACCCACTATTCCGGCGCCACCGCCGGCTCCGGGACCTCGACACGGGGTCCCTCGCGAGCCAGCAGCGTCAGCAGCGCGGCGACCAGGAGCAGGCAGGAGAGCACGACGAGCGGCATCTCGAATCCGCCGGTCGAGTCCTCGCTTGCGCCCGTGAAGGCCGGCCCGGCGAACCCGCCGAGGTTGCCGATCGCGGCCACCAGCGCGATGCCCGCCGCCGCGCCGGCGCCGGTGAGAAACGACGTCGGCAGCGCCCAGAACACCGGGATCACGCCGAGGAGCCCGACGGCTCCGAGCGAGATACCGACCGTGAGCAGAAGGGGCGATTGGGCATACGCGGTCAGGGCGGTCCCCGCCGCCCCCACCACGATCAGCCCCGCGATGTACGGCCGCCTGCTGGTGGCGCGGTCGGCGCGCCTGGCCACCACGAGCATCGCCACCGTGGCTATGCCGTACGGGACCGCCGACAGCGCGCCCACCTCGAAGTCGCTGTAGCCGGTGCGCTCCTGGACCAGGTCCGGAACGAAGAACGTGAGCCCGAAGGCGGCAGCCAGGATCAGGAAGTAGATGATCGCCAGCAGCCACACCTGGCCGTTTAGCAGCGCGTCGCGGATGCCACCGGTCCCCGGCGATTGCATCTGAGCCTGCTCGGCCGCGATCTCGCGCACCAGGAACTCGCGCTCGTCCGGCTCGAGCCACTCCGCCTCCGCGGGGCCCTCGTCCAGGAAGCGCAGGGTGTAGAAGCCGAGTCCGATCGCGGGCAGGCCCTCCACCAGGAACAGCCACTGCCAGCCGTCGAGGCCCAGCACGCCGTCGAGCTCGAGCAGGCCACCGGACACCGGGCCGCCGATCACGTACGCGGCGGAGATGGCGGTGAGGAAGAGCGCCAGCGCCCGGGTGCGCTCGCGCTCCGGGAACCACCAGGTCAGGTACAGGATGATCCCGGGGAAGAAGCCGGCCTCGGCCGCCCCGAGGAGGAAGCGCAGCATGTAGAACCCGGCCGCGCCCTCGATGAACATCGTCGAGGCCGAAAGCACGCCCCAGACCATCATGATCGCGGCCAGCCAGCGCCGCGCGCCGAAGCGGGCCAGCGCCAGGTTGCTCGGCACCCCGAAGATCACGTAGCCCAGCGAGAAGATGCCGGCGCCGAGGCCGAAGATGGTGTCGCTGAAGCCGAGGTCGTCCTCGAGCTGCAGCTGGGCGAAGCTCACGTTCACCCGGTCCAGATAGGCGATCACGTAGATCCCGAACAGGAACGGGATCAGCCGTCGCGTGATCTTCGCGAGTGCTCGCGGTCCGACCTCCTCCATCGCTGGCCGACCCTACAGCCGCGCTGCGCCCGGCGACACCACCCCCGCCCGGTGCGCCTCCAGCACCGCGAGGCAGATGGCCACGTCCTGGATCGCGAGCCCGGTGGAGTCGAACAGCGTGACCGCGTCGGGCGAGCTGCGCCCGGCCGCCCGGCCCGTGAGGACCTCGCCCAGCTCGGTGACCAGCTCCCGGCCACCAGGCCGGCGTCCACGGCTCCCGTGAGCTCGCCGCCGTGGCTGGCCTGGTGCCACTCGTCGCAGAACAGCTCGCAGGCGGCCACCGCCTCCAGCTCCGCCTCGGCCTTGCCGGGCCCGTCGGCGCCGAGCATGTTCAGGTGCAGCCCCGGCCGCAGGTCGGCGGCGGCCACGACCGGCTCCGCGCCGGGCGTCACGCAGGTCACCACGTCGCAGGCCAGCGCGTCCTCGCGCGATCCCGCCTCCCAGCCCAGCTCGCCGGCCAGCGCGCCGGCGGCCTCGGGGTCGGGGTCGAAGCACACGCCCGGCCCGTACTCGGCCGCGGCCAGGCAGCGAGCGGCCCACGCGCCGTGCAGGCCGCAGCCGACGATCCCCACCGAGCGCGCGTCCTCGCGCGCCAGCTCCTGGGCGGCCACCGCCGCGACGGCGCCGGTGCGCAGAGCCGTGACCGAGCGCACGTCCACGAGCGCCAGCGGCTCGCCGTCGGCGGCGCTCGAGACGCAGATCACCCCCATCACCACCGGCAGGCCCGCCGCCGGGTTGGCGGGGAACGACGTGACCCACTTGAGGATCGCCAGGCCCGCGCCCATGGCCGGCATCGCTCGGAAGTCGCCGTTGGGCGACGCGTCCAGGTAGACCTTCGGCGGCATCGTCCACTCGCCGCTGGCGTACTCCACGAAGCCCTGGCGCACCCGCTCGATCGCCTCGAGCGGGTCGACGGCGGCCAGCACGGCGTCGTGGTCGAAGACGGGGATCTCGGGCACGGGCGGCAACGGTAGCCTCCCGGCGGTGAGCTCGAACGGCAGACAGCGCCCGCCGCGTCCGCGGATCGAGATGCGCCAGGCGGCGGCGTCGCCCGAGGAGGCGGCCGCCATCGCCGCGGCCATCGAGCAGTTCCTGCGCGACACCGCACCGGCGCCCGCAGAGCGCGGGGCCGCGGATGAGCCCGTGGCTGCGCGTCGGGGCTGCGCGAGGGCGCCGGTCACGACCGTGGCTCCCGGGCCGTGGGCCGACGGCGAGCCGTGGGGCCGGTAGCAGCCCCCGACCCGCGCGAAGTCATCCGCCAGATGTTCGACGCCTGGAACGCGCGCGACGTCGACGAGCATGATCGGCCTCTACCACCCCGACGCTGTGTTCGACGCCAGCGACCGCGATCCTCAACCCCGACGTCTACCGCGGCCACGAGGAGCTGCGCCGCTTCTCGTCGGAGGTCGACCGTGACTGGGAGCGCTGGCAGGTCGAGATCGAGCGCGTGATCGAGCTGGACCCGGAGCGGTTCCTGGTCCTGATGCGCAGCCGGGCGCGCGGGCGCGCCAGCGGGATCGAGCTCGAGGAGCACAACTCGGCCGCCATCTGGACCATCCGGGACGGGCTCGTGGCTCACGCCAAGCTGTTCAGCGATCGCGCGGACGCGTACGCCGCGGCGGGCATCGCCTCATCCCAATAGACAGGGCGTCAGCGGAGGTGCTTCTCGAGCGACATGGCGACCTCGGGCACGTCGAGCTCTCCCCGAGCCACCGCCATGACGAGTGCCTCCGCGTCGTCGACCGTGAACGCAAGGTCGTTGCCGTTGAGCAGGCAGACGATTCGAGTCGCCGCCCACGCCAGCCGCTTGTTGCCGTCCACCAGCGGGTAGTTGCGTGCCAGGGAGTGCATGAGGGCCGCGGCCTTGTCGGCGAACGAGGGGTATGCGTCCTCACCGAACACGGTGCTCTCGGGCCGGCCCGCGGCGGAGGCGAGCAGGCCCAGGTCACGCACCGCGATCTCGCCCACCACGCCGGTGGCGATCTCCAGCAGATCCGCGACGCTCAGGTACTCGATCCGCCGGTCCTGCGCATTCACCGGCCGAGCCGGTCGAGGAGCTCGGCGTCCTCGGTGCGGACCTTCTCGATCGCTGCGCGCAGGCGCTCAGGGCATTCCAGACCCATCCGCTGAATAATCTAAACCCCGATCGGGTTTTGCTACTTTGACGCGATGGAGCCGACCACCACGCCGTCGGGCCGCAAGGGCTCGCTGAACAACCCGGAGATCATCGAGAACGTGCCGGGGCACGTGATCCCGATCCTCGAGCACGAGTTCGACGACTTCGACAACGAGGCCGAGAAGTTCCTCGGCGGCGAGACCGAGGAGACCGAGTTCATCGGCTTCCGGCTCAAGCAGGGCGTCTACGGCCAGCGCCAGGCCGACGTCCAGATGTGCCGCATCAAGCTGCCGATGGGCGGCGTCACGCCCGAGCAGATGGACATGTTCGCGGACGTGGTCGAGGAGTACGCGCCGCTGAACAAGGGCCACATCACCACCCGGCAGAACATCCAGATCCACCACATCCCGCTGCGCGAGATGGCCGAGCTGATCCGCAAGATCTCCGACTCCGGGCTGTCCAGCCGCGAGGGCTGCGGCAACACCGTCCGCAACGTGACCGGCGACCCATGGGCCGGCGTCTGCGAGGACGAGCTGTTCGACATCACCCCCTACGCGGGCGCGTACGTGCGCTACTTCGTGCGCCACCCCACCACCCAGCTGATGCCGCGCAAGGTCAAGACGGCCTTCACCGCCACCGACGAGGACCGCGCGATCACCGGCATCCACGACATCGCCTTCATCCCGCGCGAGCGCGACGGCGTGCGGGGCGTCGAGGTCCGCGTGGGCGGCGGCACGTCGATCATGCCGCGCGTGGCCCCCACGCTGTACGAGTTCGTGGAGCTCGACAACGGCGACTACCTGAAGGTCTCCGAGGCCGTGTTCCGGATCTTCGACCGCCAGGACTGGCTGCGCGTCAACCGCGCCCGCGCCCGGATCAAGGTGCTGATCGACAAGATCGGCATCGACGAGTTCCGCACCCAGGTCGAGGAGGAGCTCAAGGGCGACTGGGTCGGCGAGCGCGACTTCGACCCCACCGCCCTCCTGCTCCTGCACGACGAGGAGGCCAACGCGCCCGCGGCCGGCGGCTCGTACGCGTCGCCCAACGGCGACGGCACCGAGTTCGACCGCTTCCGCGCGTCGAACGTGGAGCCGCAGCGCCAGGACGGCTTCTCCACCGTGCAGGTCAAGGTCACCCGCGGCGACCTCACCCCCGAGCAGTTCCGCGGCCTCGGCCAGATCATGCGCGACTACTCGGGCGGCTACGCGCGCACGACGGTGGAGCAGAACCTGGTGCTGCGCTGGGTGCGCGACGAGTCGGTCTACGAGGTCTGGCAGCAGCTGTCCGAGCTGGGCCTCGGCGACGCCGGCGCCGACGAGATCATCGACGTGGTCAGCTGCCCCGGCACCGACTCCTGCAAGCTCGGCATCACGAGCTCGATGGGGCTCAACCGCGGCGATCCAGGAGCGCGTCCAGCAGATGGACATCGAGGACCCGCTGACCAAGCGGATCCACATCAAGATGTCCGGCTGCCCCAACGGCTGCAGCCAGCACCACATCGCCAACATCGGCTTCTACGGCGCGTCGATCAAGGTCGGCGAGACCACGATCCCCGCGTACATCCCGCACATCGGCGGCGCGCTACGAGGGCGGCGAGGTCGATCTACGGCGCGCGGCTGAAGTCGCGGCTGCCCTCCAAGCGCGTGCCCGACGCCGTGGAGCGCTGGCTGCGCTTCTACGACGACGAGCGCGAGGGCGAGGAGGCGTTCAACGACTTCGCCGAGCGCGTGGGCACCGCCCGCTTCGACGAGCTGGTCAAGGACCTGTCGATGCCGGTCGAGTTCACCGTCGAGAACATGGACTTCTTCATCGACTGGAGCCGCAACGACCTCTACCAGGTGATCCGGGGCGAGGGCGAGTGCGCGGTCTAGCCCCCGACCGGGCGGCCCGTCGGCGCTCGAGCAGGCGCTCGAGGAGCACCACCCGCGGATCGCGCTCGCGTCCTCCTTCCAGAAGGAGGAGACGGTGCTCCTCCACATGCTGCTCCAGATGGTGCCCGACCCGCGGGTGTTCACGATCGACACCGGCGTGCTGTTCCCCGAGACCTACGCCACCTGGCGCGAGTTCGAGCAGCGCTTCGGCCTGAAGGTCGAGGTCTTCGACGCCGCCAGCCCGGCACGCGCCCTGGACGGCCGAGAACTGCTGCGGCTCCGCGCAAGGTCGAGGCGCTGAACAGCGCCCTGGACGGGCTCGACGCCTGGATCACCGGCCTGCGCCGCGAGCAGGCGCCCACCGCGCGCCGGCCGCCGAGGAGCGCAGCTGGGACGACGAGCGCGCGAGATCTGGAAGTTCAACCCGCTGGTCGACTGGACCGAGAAGGACGTGTGGGCCTACATCGCCGAGCACGACCTGCCCTACAACCCGCTGCACGACCAGGGCTACGCGTCGATCGGCTGCGCGCCCTGCACCCAGCCGGGCTCCGGCCGCGAGGGCCGCTGGGCCGGCTCGGACAAGACCGAGTGCGGCCTGCACGTGTCATGAGCGTCACCGTCACACGCCGCGCAGCACCTCGAGCTGTCCCACCTGCGCGCGCTGGAGTCCGAGGCCATCCACCTGTTCCGCGAGGTGGCGGCCGAGCTCGAGCGCCCCGTGCTGCTGTTCTGCGGCGGCAAGGACTCGATCGTGCTGCTGCGGCTGGCCGAGAAGGCCTTCCGCCCCGGCGGCTTCCCGTTCCCGGTGATGCACGTGGACACCGGCCACAACTTCCCCGAGGCGATCGAGTTCCGCGACCGCCGCGTCGCCGAGCTGGGCGAGCGGCTGATCGTGGCCTCGGTGCAGGACTCGATCGACTCCGGCCGCGTGACCGAGGAGAGCGGGCCGCGCGCCTCGCGCAACCGGCTGCAGACGGTCACGCTGCTCGACGCGATCGAGGAGCACGGCTTCGACGCCGCCTTCGGCGGCGCGCGCCGCGACGAGGAGCGCGCGCGCGCGAAGGAGCGGATGCTGTCGTTCCGCGACGACTTCGGCCAGTGGGACCCCAAGGCCCAGCGGCCCGAGCTGTGGAACCTCTACAACGGGCGCATCCGCCACGGCGAGCACGTGCGCGTGTTCCCGCTCTCCAACTGGACCGAGCTGGACGTGTGGAGCTACATCGCCGAGGAGGAGCTGGAGGTGCCGTCGATCTACTTCGCGCACGAGCGCGAGGTCTTCGAGCGCGACGGGATGCTCTACGCCCTCTCCCCGCATCGTGGAGCTCATCGACGGCGAGGAGCCGTTCGAGGAGTCGGTGCGCTACCGGACCGTGGGCGACATGAGCTGCACCGGCGGCGTGCGCTCCACCGCGGCCACGCTCGACGAGGTGGTGGCCGAGATCGCCGCCACCCGCATCACCGAGCGCGGCGAGACCCGCGCGGACGACCGCGTGACCGAGGCGGCGATGGAGGACCGGAAGCGTGAGGGCTACTTCTAGTGGCCGTCGTTGAGCGGCACCGGCCGTCGCGCCGTCGAGGACTGGCGCCCAGCCTGCTCCGGCTCGCCACCTCCGGCTCCGTCGACGACGGCAAGTGCACGCTGATCGGCCGGCTGCTGTTCGACTCCAAGCAGGTGCTCGCAGGACCAGCTCGCGCACGTCGAGGAGGTCTCCGAGCGCCGCGGCGACGGCTACGTGAACCTGGCGCTGCTCACCGACGGCCTGCGCGCCGAGCGCGAGCAGGGCATCACGATCGACGTGGCCTACCGCTACTTCCAGACGCCGCGCGCAAGTTCATCATCGCCGACACGCCCGGCCACGAGCAGTACACGCGCAACATGGTCACGGGCGCGTCCACCGCCGACCTGTCGCTGGTGCTCGTCGACGCCCGCGCCGGCGTCGTGGAGCAGAGCAAGCGCCACGCCTTCATCGCCTCGCTGCTGCGGATCCCGCACCTGGTGGTGTGCGTGAACAAGATGGACCTCGTGGACTGGAGCGAGGAGCGTCTTCGAGGCGCATCCGCGACGAGTTCACCGACTTCGCCGGCGGCCTGGACTTCCTGGAGACCAGCTTCATCCCGGTGAGCGCGCTGCTCGGCGACAACGTCGTCGACCGCTCCGCGGAAATGCCCTGGTACCAGGGGCCGACGCTGCTGCACCACCTCGAGCACGTGGAGGTGGCGTCGGACCGCGACTTCGACGACGCCCGCTTCCCGGTGCAGTGGGTCATCCGCCCGCACCCGTCCGAGCGCCCCGACTACCGCGGCTACGCCGGCCAGGTGGCCGGCGGCGTGCTGGCCCCGGGCGACGAGGTGGTGGCGCTGCCCTCCGGGCGGCGCACCCGGATCGCGGCGATCGACACCTTCGACGGCGAGCTCGACCAGGCCTACCCGCCGATGTCGGTCACGCTGCTGCTGGAGGACGACCTGGACCTGGGGCGCGGCGACATGCTCTGCCGGCCCGAGACGCACCCGAGCCCGTCCGCGAGCTGACCGCCGACGTGTGCTGGATGGCCGACGAGCCGCTGACGCGCCGGCGCGCGCTACGCGATCAAGCACACCACCCGCACCGCCCGCGCGGTGGTCGACGAGGTCGAGCACCGCGTGGACGTGCACACGCTGGAGCCCGAGCGCGCCAAGGAGCTCGCGCTCAACGACATCGGCCGGGTGAGCCTGCGCCTGAGCGCGCCGCTCGTGGCCGATCCCTACGCGCGCAACCGCCCCACCGGCAGCTTCGTCCTCATCGACGAGGCGACCAACGACACGGTCGGTGCGGGCATGATCGCGGGCTAGAAGTCCGGAGTCAGCGCAGGCGGGGACGGCGCCGATTCGCGGAGGCCGACGCGAGCGCATCGCGGGCCGCGGGTGGATCGGCGTTGATGCTGACGGGGGTGCCGCCCAGCCGGCCGACGAGCCGGTTGCCCCTCAAATGGAGCGTGCCACTTGCGCCGCGAGCCTGGACGCGCACTCGGCCGCGCGCGCGGCGTGGGGTCGGGGAGACGATCGTGCCGCTGAGCCGCACGCCGGGCACGAACTGCAGCCGCCGGATCGTCACGCGAGCGCGCTCAAGGTCGACCGCGAGATACCCGCCCCTCAAACCTCCCGCGCGAAGGACCACCCGCGGCCCGTCGAAGTCGAACAACAGCTGCTCGAGCGCATCGAGTGCGGCAGCTTCGAGGGTGCGGTTCGTGTCGGCGAAGGTCAGACGCACCGCGGAGATCACACGCGCGACCCGCCCGCCCCTTCCGCCGGCGGGCCGGACCTCTCTCAGGCTCAGCGGCGCAGGGCGCGTTGGCCGGACGGTCCGCCGCCCGCGGGCGCAGCGCAGCGATCGCACACCGGCCAGGAAGCGGCGGAAGTTGCGGTCGACGCATCCGGAGCCCTCCGAGCCCAGCGCACCATGACCCCCGTCGCGGACCACCAATAGCTGAGCGCCCGGGACCCGCGCCGCCACCCGCCTCGCGCTCTCGACCGGGGTCCGGACATCGCCCTCGCCTTCGAGCAGCAGCAGCGGCACGCGCGGCAGCGGGCCGGTAACAGCCGGCGGCGCCACGCCGTGTGGCCAGCCCTGACACAACCGCAAGACGTCGCTGCCGAGCGCGGCTCTGCGCCCGAACGGTGCGAACGCGGACGTGGGCAGGGCCCCGATCAGCGCTTGCGCCTGGCGCCGGCGCTCACCCGGTCCGGCGCTTGGCGACCACGGCAACGGCGACTCCTCGCAGGTGGCCGCGGCGTAGGCCGCGATGCTCAGGCTGCGCGGATCGCCGGTCTCCGATTCCAGCGCCGCGGCGCGAACCGCGGCGCGCAGCAGCGGCGCGGGGTCACCGCGGAGGGCGTTGCGCACGTCGGCGGGAAACTCCGCCCTGAGCGTCGGGTCGAAGTCCCCGGCCACGAGCACCGAGAACAGCCCGAACCCGTCGAGAGCCACCCGGCGACCGCGGCCGCGGCCGTCGAACACCCGCCCACGCAGTGGCCGGCGCTCCAGCCGAGCCGCCAACCGGGCCAGGTCGCGCGCGGGCCGGCGAGAGCTCCGACGGCAGGCGCCGCCGCGGCACAGCGCGCTCAGTACACGCGGCGCTGCGGCGAAGCTCTCCCTGTAGAGCGGGTCGGGACCGGACTCCTCCAGCACCGAGTCGAGCGCCAGTCGCTCGACCCTGGTCGGGTGGGTCAGCGCGTAGGTCAGCGCGACCTTGGTCCCGTACGACGCCCCGTAGATCGCTATCCGCGGCGCTCCCAGCTCCGCCCGGACGGCCTCGATGTCGGCCACCGCCTCGCGCGTCGTGTAGAACGCCCGCCGTGCCCCCAGGGAGCGCGCACACGCGGCCGCGGCCTCGGGGCCGGCCAGGACCCCGGCCCGCTCCAGACGCGGGCAGCGCAGCACGTCCGAGTCCCCGGTTCCGCGCTGGTCCATGACCACCACGGTGCGGTTCCGGCGCTCGGCGCCCATGAGGTCGGCGATGGTCTCCGAATCGAAGGCACGGGTGGCCGACTGGCCGGGACCGCCGGCCAGGAAGAAGATCGGCGGGCGCCTGGGCCTGCGGGGCCGGCTGACCTCCACCTGGAGGCCCACGCGCCCGGGCACCGCCCCCGAGCGGTCCAGCGGCACCACGAATCGCGAGCATTCACGTTCGGAGGGCGCGCAGAAGTCGATCGCCGCGGCGGGCGGGGCGGCGGCGAGCCCGCAGAGCGGGACCGCAGCCGCGAGCACGGCGCCGGTCACGAAGGTGCGCCTCACAGCGGGAGTATGGGCAGCTGGTCAGAAGGATGGGCGGCGGTCCGCTCCCGGCCCGCCTGCGCGCCCGGTACCCTTCCGCGCCGCATGTTCTCGAAGGTCCTGGTCGCCAACCGAGGTGAGATCGCCATCCGGGTGATGCGCACGCTGGAGGAGCTCGGGGTCGGCACGGTGGCCGTGTACTCCGAGCCCGACCGCGACGCGCCCGCACGTCCGGCGCGCCGACGAGGCGTATCTGCTGGGCCCTGGGCCGGCCGCCGAGAGCTACCTGGTGGTCGAGAAGATCATCGAGGCGGCCAAGCAGGCCGGCGCCGAGGCCATCCACCCCGGCTACGGCTTCCTGGCGGAGAACTCGGCCTTCGCGCGCGCCTGCGACGAGGCGGGCATCGTGTTCGTGGGCCCGCCTGCCGACGCCATCGACGCCATGGGCTCGAAGACGCGCGCCCGCGAGCTGATGAAGGACGCCGGGGTGCCGATCGTGCCCGGCACCACCGACCCGGTCGAGTCGGTGGAGGACGCCAAGGCGATCGTGGAGGCCGACGTCGGCTACCCGGTGGCGATCAAGGCGGCCGGCGGCGGCGGCGGCAAGGGCTTCCGCGTGGCGCTGTCCGAGGACGAGCTGGCGGACGCCTTCGAGGGCGCCGCGCGCGAGGGCGAGAAGTTCTTCTCGGACTCCACCGTCTACATCGAGCGCTACCTGCCCGACCCGCGCCACGTGGAGGTGCAGGTGCTGGCGGACTCGCACGGCAACGTGGTGCACCTGTTCGAGCGCGACTGCTCGGTTCAGCGCCGCCACCAGAAGCTGATCGAGGAGAGCCCGGCACCCGCCGTCGACCCCGAGCTGCGCGAGAAGATCGGCAAGATCGGCACCGACGCCGCCAAGGCCGTGGGCTACCGCTCCGCGGGCACGATCGAGGGCCTGCTCCAGGACGGCGAGTACTTCTTCCTCGAGATGAACACCCGCGTGCAGGTCGAGCACTGCGTGACCGAGATGGTCACCGGCATCGACATCGTGCGCGAGCAGCTGCGGATCGCCGCGGGCGACGAGCTGCCCTTCGCCCAGGAGGACATCGAGATTCGCGGGCACGCGATCGAGTGCCGGATCAACGCCGAGGACGCGTCCAAGAAGTTCGCGCCCGCGCCCGGCAAGGTCACCTCATACGTGCCGCCGAGCGGCCCCGGCGTGCGCGTGGACTCCGGCGCCGAGGCCGGCTACGAGGTGCTCCCGCTGTACGACCCGATGATCGCGAAGCTGATCGTCTGGGACGTGGACCGCGAGGCGTCCACCAAGCGGATGCTCAGGGCGCTGTCCGAGTACGAGATCGGCGGGCTGAAGACACTGATCCCGTTCCACTCGGCGCTGCTGGACACCGACCAGTGGCGCGCGGGCGAGACCTGCCGCGACCTGGTGGAGGACAAGGACTGGCTCAAGGCGCTGGCCTTCCCGAAGCCGGACGCCCAGGCCGACGAGGACGACGAGCCCAAGGTCGAGCGCGACTACGCGGTGGAGGTGTCGGGGCGCCGCTTCGACGTGAAGGTCATCGGCGAGGCGTTCGCCGGCGGCGGCGGGAACGGGGCGGCCCCGGCCGCGCGCAAGCCGCCCAAGCGCTCGCGAGCGCACCAGCTCGGCCGCGGGCGGCCCCGACCAGATCACCTCGCCGCTGCAGGGCAACATGTGGAAGGTCGTGGTCAAGCAGGGCGACGCCGTCGAGGAGGGCCAGCTGCTCTGCATCATCGAGGCGATGAAGATGGAGAACGAGATCACCGCCCACAAGGCCGGCACCATCGCCGAGCTGCCCATCGAGGAGGGCAAGCCGATCTCGGCCGGCGACCCGATCGCCACGATCTCCTCGCCTGACGGCGACGACTAGACCAAGATTCTTCGCGCCGGTGCGATGAGTTCTCGCGCGCGCCGCGGTCTAAGGGGCATATAGTCGTTTCTAGGCGCTGTTCCCGCGCCCGACCTCCAACCCGGCGCTCACGCCGCCGGCCCGCGGAGGTAAAGGTGGCTCCGAGCCATCGGGATGGTCGTCGAGCCCCTTTTCGGCGGGGCCTCGGGAGCGTGAGTCCCGGTGCCATCCGCCGCAGAGGAGCATCCGACATGACCAAGCAGAGGACCTTCAAGCGCCGCGTGCGCGAGCGGATGGCCAAGACCGGCGAGAGCTACACGGCCGCCCGGAGGATGCTGATCCAGGGCGGCGACACCCCGGAGGCCGCCGTGGCGGACTTCCAGCCGCCGGTCGCCGACGAGCGCGTGACCGAGGCGACCGGACGCGGCTGGCAGGCCTGGTTCGAGGACCCTCGACGCATGGGGCGCGACCAGGCGCACCCACACGGAGATCGCCCGTTGGCTGAGGGAGGAGCACGGCGTGGACGGCTGGTACGCGCAGTCGATCACGGTCGGCTACGAGCGGGCGCGCGGGCTGCGCGCCCCGGGCGAACATGCGGACGGCTTCGCGGTGGGCGCCTCGAAGACGATCGCGGTGCCCGTGGCGCGGCTGTTCGACGCGTTCGAGGAGCCGTCCGCTACGAGAGCGATGGCTGCCGGGAGCGGACATGAGCGTGCGGACCGCCACGGCTCCGAAGATCGGCCCGCTACGACTGGGAGGACGGATCAACGCGCCTGATCGTCGGGCTTCGAGGACGCGGGCGAGTCCAAGAGCAGGGTCGCGCTCTCCCACGAGCGGCTGCCGGACGCCGACACCGCCGACGAGATGAAGGCGTGGTGGCGCGAGCGCCTCGTCGCGCTCAAGTCCGAGCTCGAGGGAGGCGAGACCGATGCCTGAGGTCTACATCCTGGCCGTGCTCGCTGGCCGCCGTGGCCGCATTCGCCATCGGGGCCGCCTACTACGGCGCTGTTGGCGACCGGCTGGCCGCGCTGAGCGGCCCTGGCGCCTGGCCGCCATCCACGCGGGCGACTGGCTGATCAAGCTGGTGGCCGTTGGCGCGATCGTGGCCGTATGGCAATAGGGGTGCGGTTAGCCGCACCCCCCTTGGCCGGGCAGCCGAATCCGAGCCGGCGGTGCCTCCCTGGGAGGATGCGGGGCCGATGAGTTACGTCCCCGCCCACGGTCCCAGGGGCATCACGACTCCAATGACAAGAGAAGGGAAGCTCAAGAGATGACGCGTCGCCTGGCCCGAATCGCCGACATCGCCTACCGCCGCCGCGGCCGCATGGTCCTGGCCTGGATCGTCGCGACGATCGTGATCATCGGCGTGGGATCGTCCCTGGCGGGCGAGTACAACGCCGACTACAACACGCCGGGATCGGAGTCCAAGGCCGCCAGCGAGATCACCGAGGATCGCTTCGAGGGCTACTCGGGCCAGGAGATCTACGTGGTCTGGGAGGACGAGGCGGGCGCGCGTGGCGCCAATGCCAGGGAGCGCGTGAACGCCTTCTTCGCCGAGGCGCGGAAGGTCGACAACGTGGCGGCGCAGACCCCGACCCGCGTCTCCGAGGACGGCACGATCGGGTCCAGCACCCTGCCGCTCACCGTCCCGGGCTGGGACGTGCCCAAGGAGGACGGCGAGAAGCTGATCGCCGCCGCGGAGGACAACAGCGGCGACGGGCTCCAGATCAAGCTGGGCGGGGACCCGATCTACGCCGCGCAGGAGGCCGCGAGCCCCGAGGGCATCGGCTTCCTGGGCGCCGCGATCGTGCTCCTGATCGCGTTCGGCTCCGTCGTGGCCGCCGGCCTGCCGCTGGTGATCGCCCTGGTGGGGCTGGGCATCTCATCGGGCGGCCTGATCGTGCTGCTGGCCAACGTGATCGATGTGCCCGACTGGACCACCGCCGTGTCGGGCCTGATCGGCATCGGCGTGGGGATCGACTACGCGCTGCTCGTACTGACGCGGTTCCGCTCGGCTCTGCACGACGGCAAGGACCGCCACGACGCCGTCGTCGAAGCGGTCACGACCGCCGGCCGCAGCGTGATCATCGCCGGCGGCACCGTGGTGATCGCGGTCCTCGGCCTGTTCTTCACCGGACTGCCCTACATGTACGGCGTGGCCCTGTCGGCCTCGCTCGCGGTCCTGGTCGTGATGCTGGCGTCGATCACCCTGCTGCCGGCGCTCCTCTCCTACCTGGGACCGAAGGTCGATCGCTTCCGGCTTCCCGTTCCTCGGGCGGACGCTCAAGACGGAGGGCAACTCGGAGTCGCCCGCCGCGCGCTGGAGCCACGCCGTCCAGCGGCGCCCCTGGATCGCCGCGATCACCGCCACCGTGCTGCTGCTGGCGCTGGCCGTCCCCGCCACGGGGATGCGCCTGGGCTTCCCCGACGCCGGCAACGACCCGCCCGACACCATGACCCGACAGGCATACGACCTGAACGCGGAGGGCTTCGGGCCGGGCACCAACGGCCCGCTCGTGATCGCCGCGGAACTGCGCGAGCGGGGCGGGAGGGCCGACATCGAGGCGTTCGCGGACCGGGTGCGCAGCGACCCCGGGGTCGACTTCGTGCCGCCCGCGCAGGTCAACCAGGCCGGCGATGCCGCGATCGTGACGGTGATCCCCACCACCTCTCCTCAGGACAAGGAGACGGAGGAGCTGGTGAGCCGCTTGCGCGACGACATCGTCCCCGAGACACTCGGCGCGGCCGGTATCAGCGCCAGCGTCGGGGGCGTGACCGCGGCGCTGAGGGATCAGAGCGACTACATCACCGACCGCGTTCCCGTCTTCGTCGCGGGGGTCGTGGGCCTGTCGTTCCTGCTGCTGCTGGTGGCCTTCCGATCGCCCCTGATCTCGCTCAAGGCGGGGATCATGAACCTGCTGTCCGTCGGCGCCGGCTACGGCGTGATGACGGTGGTGTCCAAGGGCGGGACGCTGGGCGGGCTGATCGGGCTCGACCAGGAGGTGCCGATCGCGCCGTTCCTGCCGGTGATGATGTTCGCGATCCTGTTCGGCCTCTCGATGGACTACGAGGTCTTCCTGATCTCGCGCATCCGCGAGGAATTCCTCAAGCACGGCAACACCAGCCGCGCGGTGGCCGACGGCCTGGCCAAGACGGCACGGGTGATCACGGCGGCCGCGGCCATCATGGTCGTGGTGTTCCTGGCCTTCCTCGCGGCCCCGGACACGTTCCTGAAGCTGTTCGGGATCGGCCTGGCCACGTCGATCTTCCTGGACGCCACCGTCGTGCGAATGGTGCTCGTGCCAGCCGTGATGCAGCTGCTGGGCAGCCGCAACTGGTGGATCCCGGACTGGCTCGATCGCACCCTGCCGCGCATCGACGTGGAGCGCGAGCCGGCGGGCGCGGAGGGCCGGGCGTAGTCGGGGCACCGCGCTGATGGAGCAGCGGCTGAGCGTCGTGACCCTCGGGGTGCGCGACCTGTCGCGGTCGCGCACCTTCTACGAAGGCCTGGGCTGGACCACCGGCGCCGGACCGGACGACGATGTCGTGTTCTTCCAGGCCGGTGGCATGGTCGTGGCGCTGTGGGACCGGGAGCGCCTGGCCGCCGACTCGGGGGTTGAGGACGGCGGCGGCTGGGGCGGTGTCACCCTGGCCCACAATGTGGCCTCGCCCGCCGCGGTGGATGCGGTGCTGGCGGAGGCGGAGAGGGCCGGAGCCGAGATCGTTCGGGCCGGCGACGCGACCTTCTGGGGCGGCTACTCGGGCGCCTTCACCGATCCGGACGGCCATCCCTGGGAGGTGGCCCACAACCCGCACTGGACGCTGGCCGCCGACGGGGCGGTGCGGCTCGCGCCGTCCTAGGGACGCAGGCCGCGTGCCTTCGGGCCGGCCGCCACGTCGTGCGCGATCAGCTCGTGGGCGCGCTCGGCCCAGTCGCACAGCAGCGGGCGGGTGTCGCGCGGGTCGATGATCTCCTCGATGCCGAACCGCTCCGCGGTGCGGAACGGCGAGCGCACGGCGTTCAGGCGTTCCTCGATCTCGGCACGCAGCGCGGCCGGGTCGTCTGCAGCCTCCAGCTCTCGCCTGTACGCCGCCTCGATGCCGCCCTCGATCGGCAGCGAGCCCCAATCGCCCGACGGCCACGCGTAGCGCAGGTTCAGGCGCGAGTGGTCGCCGTGCGCGGCGCCCGCCACGCCGAAGGCCTTGCGCACGATCACCGACACCGCCGGCACGCTTGCCTGGTAGATCGAGAACATCGCGCGGGTGCCGCGCCGGATGGTGCCCTTGCGCTCCGCGTCGGTGCCGATCACGAAGCCGGGCTGGTCGACCATGTTCACCAGCGGCAGGTGGAACTGGTCGCACATGTCCACGAACCGGGCCGCCTTCTCCGACGCCTCCGCGGTCAGTCCGCCGCCGTAGTGCTTCGGGTCGCTGGCCAGCACGCCCACGGGCCGTCCCCCCAGACGCCCGAACGCGGTGATCAGCGAGCGGCCGTACGACGCGCCCGAGCTCGAATCGCGACTCCGAGTCCAGCACCAGGTCGAGGATCCGGCGCGCCTCGTAGGGGCTGCGGCTCTCGCGCGGCACGATTCGCCAGCAGCTCCTCCTCGCGGCGGTCCGCGGGGTCGGCGCTGCTCGTAACGGGAGGCGCCTCCCAGACGCTGCCCGGCAGGTAGGAGAGAAAGGTGCGCAGCTGGGCCAGGGCGTCGTCCTCGTCGGCGGCCACATTGTCCACGGCGCCCGCGCGGGCCTGCGCCCGGGCGCCTCCGAGCTCCTCCTTGTCGGGGGTCTCCCCCATGGCGGCGGCCACCACCGGCGGACCCGCCACGAACAGCTGGCTCGTGCCCTTCACGATCACGGCGAAGTGCGACGCCACCACGCGCGCCGCGCCGAGCCCGGCCACGGGCCCGAGCGCCGCGGCGACCACGGGCACGCGTGACAGGTTGGCCACCGTGAGCTCAAACCCGGGCACGAACGGCACGTAGGTGAAGCCCATCGACTCCAGCGACTTCACGCTGCCGCCGCCTCCCGTGCCGTCCACCAGGCGCACGAGCGGCAGCCGCAGGTCGTGCGCCATCCGCTCGGCGTAGACCATCTTCTGCCAGATCGCGGCGTCCGCGGCACCGCCGCGGACGGTGAAGTCATCGCCCTGCACGACCGCGCGGCGTCCGTCGATCCGGCCCTGGCCCACCACCATGTTGGCCGCCAGGAAGCCGGTCAGCTCGCCGGCGTCGTCGTACTCGCCGCGGCCCGCGATCGCACCGGTCTCGTGGAAGCTGTCCGCGTCGAAGAGCCGCTCGACGCGCTCCCGGACGGTGAGCCGTCCGCTCGCGTGCTGGCGCGCCACCCGCTCCTCGCCACCCATCTCGCGGGCGAGCGCCTCGCGCCGGCGCAGCTCCTCGAGCTCTGGCTCCCAACTCACGCCCGGGACCGTAACCGCCCGCCGCGCGGCCGGGGGTAGGATCGATCGATGGCCGGCAGGCGACCGTGGCGGCGTCTCCTGCCGCTGGTGCTCGCCACGGCGGCCACGCAGGCATCGATCGTGGTGCTGGCGCCGTTGGTGGTGGAGATCGGGCGCGACCTGGGTGGCTCGGTGAGCGCAGTGGGGCTGGCGCGGTCGGTCCTGGCGGGCACGGCGGTGGCCGTGTCGCTGGCGATCGGGCCCGTTGATCGACCGGATCGGGGTCCAGCCGCTGATCGTGCGCGGGGCGGCAATCGCGGTCGCGGGCGCCGGGCTGACCGCGGCGGCGCCCTCGCTGGCGCTCTTCTACGCGGCTCACGCCGTGACCGGCGCGGGCGTGGCCTGCCTGCTCTCGGCAGGGTTCGCAGGCGTGGCGGCGTCGTTCGCCGACGACGAGGCGCCCTGGGCGATGGGCTGGGTGGTGGGCGCGCAGTCGCTGGCGTGGATCGTGGGCAACCCGATCATCGGCCTGCTGGCCGACGCGGGCTCGTGGCGGCTCTCCTACTCGTGCCGGGTGCGATCTCGCTCCTCGCCCTTGCGGCCGGGCTGGCCGCGCCGCGCGCCGCCGGACACGGTGGCGGCCGAGGGCGAGGGTGCGCTCGATCCGGGAGGGGCTCGGCGCCGTCTTTCGAGACCCCTCGGCCCGGCGCTGGTCCGTTCGCCGAGCTGGTGGCCTACTGCGCATGGACCGCGGAGCTCACCTACGCCGGCGCGTTCTACATCGAGACCTACGACGTCGTCCGAGGCCGCCACCGGACTGCTGCTGGCGACGGGCTCGGTGGTGTTCCTGATCACGTCGCTGAACACCGCGCGCCTCATCGACCGCTTCCACATCCGGCCGCTGATCGTGATCGGCCGCGATCGGGATGGCGGTGACGCTGGCCGCGCTCCTCAACGTGACCCCGACCGTTTGGGTCACGCTCGGGATCTTCTGCATGACGGCGGTGTTCGCGGGCGTCCGCTCGACCGGCTCGAGCACGCTTGGGCTCTCGCTCCTTCCCGGCCGCCCCGGGGCGATGATGGGAGCCCGCACCGCGAGCGCCCAGCTCGGCTACACGGTGGGCGCGGCGGGGGGAGGTCTGGTGCTCGCGATCGCCGACTTCGGCGCGCTGGGCTTCGTGCTCTGCGGGGGGCTGATGTGCTCGGCGCTGCTGCTGTCGCGCGTCCAAGTGCCGGCGGCCGTGGTCGCTGGGTCGGGTGGGCGACCCGAGCCCGGGCTCGTGGTGGATTAGCGCTCGGTAGGGTCCTCGCCGTGGACTACGACGCCCTGCGCGCCGGCCTCTCCGAGGCCATCCCCTTCAACCGCCACCTCGACCTCGAGGTGGTCGAGATCGCGGACGGGCGGGCCGTCGTGCGCCTTCCCGAGGCCCAGCACCTGAGCAACCACGTGGGCTCCCAGCACGCGGGGGCGCTGTTCTCCGCGGCCGAGGCCGCCTCTGGCGGTGCGTTCGTGGGCGCGTTCGCCGAGCGGATGGGCGGCATCACGCCGCTCGCCAAGTCGGCGAGCATCGACTACCTGAAGCTCGCCCGCGGACCGATCACGGCCACCGCCTCGTTGTCCGAGCCCAAGGACGAGCTACTCCGGCGCCTGGATGCCGAGGGCCGGGTGGAGTTCCCGGTGGCAGTCGAGCTCGCGGACGAGAGCGGCACGACCGTCGCGGCGATGACGGTCAACTGGCACGTTCGAAACAACGCGTAGGGCCCTGGCGCGTCAGTCCAGCAGGCTCGGCTCGCCGCGGCCCAGCCGCCACCGGTAGCGGCCCGTCGGCAGCGCCCTGCTGGTGGGCGTCTTCACGCTCTCCACGCGGCGGAACGAGCACCTGAAGCTGCCGCGCGAGGCGCGCGCGATCCCGTAGCCGTAGTGCACGTAGTCGGCGGCGGCGAGCCAGCCGCGGTTCGCTGCCGTGATGCCCGGCGTCTCCGAGTCCTGCACCGGCCCGCCGCCACCGGCGCCGATCCCGCGCGAGCTGATCGCGCCGCCCACGAATTCCGTGGCCACTGGGCGCCGATCGCTGTCCCGCGCCTTCACGTCGCCGGCGAAGAACGTGTGGATATCGCCGGTGATGAAGACGGTGTCCTCGATCTTCTTGCGCTTGATGTGCCCCAGCAGCTCGTTGCGTTCCGTCGGGTAGCCCTGCCAGGAGTCCACGACCAAGTACAGATCCTTGGTGAAGAACGGAGCCGCTGCACCATCAGCTGGTTGGCGATCACCTTCCAGGCGGCCGGGGAGCGATCGAGCCGCTTCTTGGCCCACCTCATCTGCGTGCGCCCGAGGAAGTCGCGCTTCCTCGGTAGCTCGGGGCAGCCGGGCGTGAGCAGCAGGTCGTTGCACGGCTGGTCGTCGCGATACTGGCGCTGGTCGAGCATCAGCAGGTCCATGTTGCGCCCGAAGCGCAACCCCCGGTAGATCCGGTCGCCCCTGCGCCGGTTGAGGCTGGCGCCGAAGGTGGGCATCGACTCGAAGTAGGCCTGATATCCCGGCGCGCTTGCGGGCGAGCGAGTACCGCTTGGCCGGCTCCAAGCCGCCGGTTGGGCCGGCGCCGCCCGCGTAGTTGTCCACGACCTCGTGATCGTCCCAGATCGAGATCATGGGGAAGCGCGCGTGGACGCGCCGCAGATTTGGGTCGCTGCGATAGAGCGCGTACTTGGCGCGGTACTGGTCGAGGGTGATTGCCTCGCCAACCGGATCGGTGCGCACGCCGTTCCCGGCACGCCGGTGCGTAGTAGGCCTCGGCGTAGATGTAGTCGCCCAAGTTCACCACGAAGTCCACGTCCTCCTCGGCGAGCAGGGCGTGGGCGTTGTAGTAGCCGAACGTGAAGTCCTGGCAGGAGAAGAAGGCGAACCGCACGGGCTGGCGGGAGTCGGCCGGCAGCGCCGTCCTGAAGCGCCCGACCGGACTGGCCTCGTCGCGCGTGGCGAAGCGGTAGTAGTACTGCTCGTAGGGATCGAGGCCGGTCACCCGCGCCTTCGCGTAGTGGCGACCGCCGTCTGTGGTCTTGACGAGCTCCCGGGCCACGACCCTGCGGAACCCGCGGTCGCGAGCCACCTGGACCTCCACCGTGCCCGTGCCCTCCACCTCGGAGAGGCGCGTCCACAGCGTGATCCCGCGCGGCGTGGGATCGCCCGAGAGGACTCCCTCGGCGAACCTGCCGCCAGCGAGCGTCGGGCGCGGGCGACCCCGACGGCCCGCGAGGGCCTCGGGTGTGAGCAGCACCGCGGCCGAAAGGCCTCCGGCTCCGTACAGGAACTTGCGTCGCGAGAGCCGGTCGACCGTCACTGGCGCCTCCATTGATCGTGGACGAGGGCTCAGCCAACGGCGGGCGGAAGAGCCACGTCGATCCTAGCCGCGCGGCCTTTTCACACTCAAGGGGCATCCCGCGCCACGTCTGGGAGCCGAAGCAGAACGGGACTCGCCCACGCCGCGGAGGGTGCGGCGCGGGCGAGCCCGACCGGGCCGGGTCGGCCTAGCGGCCCGAGACTGAGGCGGCGGTGGCGCTCTCGTCCGGCCCGCCGCTACCGGCGGCGCGCTCGCGGACGGCGAGACTGTGCCCGTCGGCTGCGCCAGGGACTCCGCCACGGTCGACGGTGCCCGCCGACCCTGCCAGGGACGACGCCGTGGCGCTCTCGCTGGGCCCGGCCGAGGGACGCGACCCAACGCTTGCGGCCACGCCGCTCTCCTCGGGGCCGCCACCGGGCCTCAGGCCCGGCCGGTTCTGGGCGTCGGCCGCGGTGCCGTCGGTGGACGAGTCGTTGCCGATCGCCAGGATCAGCACGACCGCGGCGGTCGCGACCAGGGCCAGCATCGCCCCCAGCACTACGAAACGCCTCGAGACGTGGACGGGAAGTGAGATTCCTGGATGACTGAGCTGCGACATGACCGACCTCCTGGGTGGATTGGTGACTGACGGTGGCCAGCATGCGCGCACCCCCTTTCAGAAACCCTGCGGTTCGGTAACAGCCGCTGTTACCGAACCGCCGAGGCGTCAGCCGCGGCGGGTCAGGTTCTCGGCGTGGATCGAGCGTTGCCCCTTGGTGTCGCGCCCGGCCGGGAGCTTGACCTGGCCGCCTGCCTCCAGCGCGTCCAGGTAGGCCACGTCCTCGTCGAGCAGCTCCAGGGCACGCTCGCGCGAGTGCGGCGAGCCGTGGCCCGGGCACGACCACCTCCGCTTGCTCGATCAGCGGCGCCAGCCGCGCGAGCGTCGAGCGGTAGTCCGCGATCGAGCCGGACTCAGAGAGCCACGGGATCTCCACGTCGCTGAGGTAATCGCCCACGCACAGCACCCCCAGCCAGGGCGCGAGCACCGCCATCCCATCCTGGGTGTGGCCCTCGGCCGGATGCAGCTCCAGCTCCTGCTCTCCCAGCCCGAGCTTGCCCGGCACCGGCAGCGACTGGGTCTGGCCGAGCGCCAGCGGGCGGGGGCGCTCGACGTAGACCTCCGAGTCGTGGTCGCGCAGGTCGCGCTGCGCCTCGCCGGGCTTCTCCCGGAAGCGGAGCATCGTGCTCTCGGCCACTCCCAGCGACAGGTCCGGGAACGCCATCCGGCCGAGCAGGTGGTCGAAGTCGCCGTGGGTGGCCAGCAGCGCGGCCGGCTCGAAGCCGGACTGGGCGAGCACGGTGGGCAGCAGCTCCAGCTCATCCGGGAAATAGGGCGAGTCGATGAGCATCGCCTCCTCGCCTGCCCGGATCGCCGTGGCCGTGGTCTGCCAGTAGAGGCTCGTGACCACCACCGCGTCCTCGTGCACCGAGACCGCGCGCACGGACGCCCCGTTACAGGGCTTTCAGCAGCTTGGCGGCGTCGCGGAGCGTCTTGACCTCGGCCGTGGGCTTCTTCTCACCCTGCTCGAGCTGCGCGCCGTGGCGGTTGACCCAGATGACGGCCACCTTGGACTTCAGGCACGGCTCGATGTCGGTCGGGTAGCCGCTGGCCACGTGCACCCAGTTGCGCTTGCGCTTCTCGATCCGCCGCGCGCACTCCTTGAAGTGGGCCGGGTCGGGCTTGTAGCTGCGCACCTGCTGGGCGGTGACCACCAGGTCGAAGTCGCTGCGGAAGTGGCGCCGGGTGGCGCCCGAGCAGCTTGTCGTCGATATTCGACAGGATTCCCAGCTCGAACTTCTTGGCGAACCGCTCGAGCTGCGCGTTCGTCTCCCGGAACGGCATCCACCGCGGCACGCTGTCCGGCAGGAACTGCGCCCGCGAGGACTCCAGCTCCCACCCCAGCTCGCCCGCCACGCGGACCGCGGTGCGCCGCAGGACCTCGGCGTAGAGCTCGTACGAGCCGCTCTGGATCTCGCGCTGGATCTCGATGAAGCGCGGCACGAGCGCATCGCGGTCGATCGTGAATCCGTCGCGGTCGGCCTCCTTTTGGAACGCGTCGTATACGCCGGTCTCCCAGTCGATCAGCGTTCCGTAGCAGTCGAACGTGACGAACTGCACATCCTTCGGTAGCGGCACAGGTCTCCGTCTTTTCGTATTGGGGGCGCCCGGGCGAGCGCGACGCGCCATTCTACGTCGAGGCGGCGTCCGGTAGGCTGCCCGGCCGCTCCATGGACCTGCTCGAATATCAGGGCAAGAAGCTCTTCGCCAAGCACGGTGTGCCGGTGCCCGAGGGGCGGCCCGCCACGACGGTCGAGGAGGCCGTGGCGGCGGCCGAGGAGCTTGGCTACCCGTGCGTGATCAAGGCGCAGGTGCTCATCGGCGGCCGCGGCAAGGCGGGCGGCATCAAGGTGGCCGGCAACCGCGGGGAGGCCGAGGAGCACGCCTCCGCGATCCTCGGGCATGGACATCCGCGGCTTCACCGTGCACGAGCTGTACGTGGAGGCCGCCAGCGAGATCGACGAGGAGTACTACGCAGCGTTCGTCTTCGACCGCTCGGCCAAGAAGCCCATGGCGATGCTCTCGCGGATGGGTGGCATGGATGTGGAGGCGATCGCCGACGAGGACCCCGAGGCCATGCGGATGGTGCACGTGGATCCGCTCATCGGCTTCCAGGACTTCCACGGGCGGCGGCTGGCGTTCGAGGCCGGGATCGCGCCCGATGTGGTGCGGCCGGTCGGGCGCGCTCCTGTCGCGGCTCTACGACGCGTTCGTCGCCGAGGACGCCATGCTCGTGGAGGTGAACCCGCTGCTGGTGACCAAGGCCCGCGAGGTCGTGGCGCTGGACGCCAAGGTCACGATCGACGGCAACGCCCTCTACCGCCACCCCGATACCGCTGAGTTCCGCAACGAGGCCGCGGAGGACCCGCAGGAGCAGATGGCCCACGAGCGCGGGCTCACCTACGTGAAGCTCGACGGCGACATCGGGATCCTCGGCAACGGCGCCGGGCTCGTGATGTCCACGCTCGACGTTGTGGCGCAGGCCGGCGGCTCACCCGCCAACTTCCTCGACGCGGGCGGCGGCTCCAAGGCCGAGGCCATCACCCAGGCGGTGGAGGTCATCCTCTCCGACGACAAGGTCAAGGCCGTGCTGTTCAACATCTTCGGCGGCATCACTCGCTGCGACGAGGTGGCGCGCGGCCTGATCGAGGCGTTCGATCAGATCAAGCCCGAGGTTCCCTTCGTCGTGCGCCTGGACGGCACGAACGACAAAGAGGGCCGCGAGCTGCTGGCCCAGGCCGACCTGCCCAACGTGGAGACCGAGTCGACCATGCTCGGCGCGGCCCAGCGGGTCGTCGAGCTGGCGAAGGGCGGCTGACCCGTGGCGGTGCTGGTCGACCAGGGTACGAAGCTGTGCGTGTCGGGAATCACCGGTAGCGAGGGCACGTTCCACTCACTGAACAACAGGCGCTACGGCACCGCGGTGGTGTCCGGCGTGACGCCGGGCAAGGGCGGCCAGGACGTGGAGGGGATCCCGGTGTTCAACACCTTCCACTCGGCGGTCGAGGAGACCAGCGCCAACACGGCGATGATCTTCGTGCCGCCGCGGTTCGCCGCCGACTCGATCCTGGAGGCGGCGGACGCGGGCATCGAACTCATCGTCGCGATTACCGAGGGCATCCCCGCCCACGACGAGCTGCTGGTCTACAACCACCTCGCGCGGGGCTCCTCGCGGCTGGTGGGGCCCAACTGCCCCGGGATCCTCTCCCCGGGCAAGGCCAACGTGGGCATCATTCCCGCGTCCTTCTTCAAGGAGGGCAACGTGGGAGTGGTCTCGCGCTCAGGGACGCTCACCTACCAAATCGGCTACGAGCTGGCCCAGCGCGGCTTCGGCAACTCGTCGATCGTGGGGATCGGCGGCGACCCGGTGCCCGGCTCGAGCTTCATCGACATCCTCGAGCTGTTCGAGGCCGACGACCAGACCGAGCTGATCGTGCTCAGCGGCGAGATCGGAGGCGACGCGGAGGAACAGGCCGCCGACTACATCGCCGAGCATGTGACCAAGCCGGTGGTGGCCTACATCGCCGGCTTCACCGCCCCGCCCGGCAAGACGATGGGCCACGCCGGCGCGATCGTGTCCGGCTCGAAGGGCACGGCGGCCGCGAAGGCCGAAGCGTTCGAGGCGAAGGGAGTGCGGGTCGGCCGCACGCCGACCGAGGTGTCGGAGATCGCTTCGCAGGTGCTCGGGGCCTAGCGCTCGGGCCTCGGTGCTCGGTGCTCGGTGCTCCGAAACGGCCGGCCCCAGACGCGCACCGCCGTGTAGCGAGCGTGACGAACAGGTAACGGTCGACCGCCGCCTTGGCTAACGCCCAGCGCGCCGCGAAATGAAAGGTCCAAAACGTCGCGTATAGGGACGCTTTGGACCACTCACCCTCCGCGACCCGAGCCAGCCGTAACGCTCGCTACGGCCCGGTCGCGAACGCAACAGCACGCAACAGCACCGCAACAGAACACCCACCCTCGGTGCCCGCCGTAGGCCCCCGCCCGAACCAAACCGCCCGGCCGACGCAAGGCCAGAGCGCCGAGGCCCGACGACCGACGACCGACGACCGACGACCAGCCCTACCGCCTGTCCACCGCCCGCTCCAACTCCGCCACCTCCGCCCGCAGCACACTCTGCCCGCTGTGGCCCCGCACCCCGTCGGGCGGCTCGAGCGACACGTCGACCAGCCGGTAGTCGCGCCACTCGCGCGGTAGGGGCGCGCGCACCTCGAAGTCGCCGTCAGCGGCGGAGGCCAGCAGCCGGGTGCGGGTGAGCGACCCGTACAGCCACACCGCGTAGCGGTCCTCGCCCGGGTCGGGGAGCTCCGCGGCGACCACCGCGAGCCGCCGACCGTCGTCTGACAGCCGCGCCGTGGCCGTGCCGGAGGCGCCCGGAAGCGGCTCGAGCTGCAACTCGGGCGGTGGCGCCGGCGCAGGCCCCGCCACGGCCGCGCCGGCAGGCTGCCCTGGATCGGAGTCCCCGGTCGAAAGCCAGGCGGCCACGATGCCCGCGATGAGCAGCACGGCCAGGAGCACGACCGCGGGCCCCCGGCGCCCTCGCCGCCGCCGGCCCGGCGGACTCGGCTCGGGCGCGGGCTGGACGGGCGCCCGCGCGCGTGGGCGCAGGTCGGCGCGCCCTCCGTCGACCACGGGCCGGCGCGAGCGCCGGCGCGAGGCTCGGGCTCGGTCGGCCACGCGGTCCACCGGGCGCTGAGCCCGGCCGGGCCGCCTGCGCGCGCCATTGGCCTCGCCTGGTGGCAGTGCGCTGGCGAGCGCGGCCCTGGCCTCCTCCTGGCTGACGCCCAGTCCTTCGGCCAACCGCCCCAGCGCGGCCCTGCGACGGCGCTTGGCCTCGTGCGCATCCACCCCGAGATAGCCGGCGATCTCGGCGTCGCCGATGCCCCGCACCTCGGCCAACTCGACGATCGCCCGGTCTTCGGCGCCGAGTTCGTCGAGGGAAGTGGCTATCCGCTGATCCACGAGTTATGTTGCTTTCGTGCGAGCGCTTGGGGGCAGATCAGTGCGTCGCGGCGTTCTCTGCGCCGCTGTCGCTGTTTCGATGGCAATTGTCGTGGCTCAACCGGCCGCCGCGGCGGAGGTTCGTTTCCTGCATGCAGTACCCGGCGGGCCCAAGGCCTACCTCCAAGTTGGCGGAACGGCGCTCGGCAACGTGGGCTTCGGACAGGCCTCGATGTACGCACGCACCCCGGACGGAAAGGTGAGCCTTGCGCTGATCGCCGGGGGCAAGCGCCTGGCCCTCGTCACGCCCACCCTCGAGGACCGCCGCTACACCGTCGTGGCAAGCACGGTGGGGAAGCGAATCGTTCTGCGCACGTTCTCCGACGGCCCGGCTCGAGCGGGCAGCGCCCGCGTTCGGGCCGTGCACGTGGTGCCCGAGCTCGACGAGGCCGGCTTCACCGCCGGATCGAAGTCGCTCGGCGAGGTCGGCCGAGGCGAGGCCAGCGACTACGCCACCGTCAGGCCGGGCGACTACGGCATCGAGGCGGCGCAGCCCGGCGGCGACATGGTCGCGGAGCGCGGCGGCGTGAACCTGGCCGCGGGCACGGCCTCGAGCGCCTACCTGCTCGGCAGCGCCGGCGAGCGCACGCGGTTCGTGGTGCTACAGGACACCGTCGCCGCGCCGGCGCTGGCGCCCGCCACGGGCCTGGGCGGGCTGGCGGACGAGGATCAGCCCTGGCTTGCGGCGCTGGCCGCCGCCCTCATCGCCGGCACGCTGGGCGGCCTCGGCTATAAGCGCGCGTCGGCGCGCCGCAGCCGTGGCATTGCCTGAGCAGCCACCCGCACGCCGCCGGCGCCCCGGACTGAGAGCCCGCCTGGAGCCGAGGGCCCGCGAGCTGGCCGTGGCGGCCGCGAAGGCTCGGCACCGGGCGGACCCGCGCCGCCGGAATGCGGCGCGCGCACCAGCGCCCGCCGCGCCGCCACCCCCGCCCCAACCTCCTGCGAAACCTGCGTCGTGGTCCGCCCCCGCGTGGGCTTCGGCCCCGCCGGCAAAGCGCGCCGCGCGGGCTTCGGCCCCGCGAGCCGAGCCGCGAGCCAAGCGCCCAGCCCCGCGCGCCGGGCGCCCCACCCCACGCGGCCTCCGCCCCGCGGGCGGGCCGCCCGCAACCAAGCGGGGCGACCTGCTGCCCCCCCGCCCACGCGCAGCCGGGCCCGCGACCGGCGAGAAGAAGGGCGCCCCTGCGCCGAAGGGCCGATCCAGGGTGGGATTCGTCCTGGCCACGCTGGTGCCCGCGACCGCTGCGGCGGCGGCCGTGCTTGCGCTGGCCCCCCTGATCGGCGACGACGAGGGCGGGGGCTCGGCCGGCCTCTTGGCGCGCGCCGCCGAGCAGCCGACGCTGGGCAAGTCCTCGCGGGCGCTCGGGGCCGCTGCACCCGCGAACGGCGGCGCCCGCCCCGCCCCGCCCCGCCGGATCTCGATTCCCGCCGCGCGCGTTCAAACCACGGTCCAAGCGGTGGGCCTGCGCCGTGGCGGCATCGTGGTGCCCGACGTGGGGCGTGCCGGCTGGTACAGCGGCGGCCCCCGGCCGGGCGAGAAGGGCCGCGCCGTGATCGTCGGCCACCTGGACACGCGCCGCGGCCCGGGCCTGTTCGCCCGCATCGCCGGCCTAGCGCGCGGCACCGCAATAGCCGTGACCGACCGGGCCGGCCAGGTGCACAGGTACCGGGTGGTGGGCACGGCGCAGGTGCAGAAGGCGCGCTTCCCGACCGGCAGCGTGTACGGCGGCGGGCGCCGCCCCGTGCTCGTGCTCGTGACCTGCGGAGGCCCCTACACCGAGGGCCGCGGCTACCGCGACAACGTGATCGTGTACGCCCGGGAGGCGTAGGTCCCGACTGCCCAGCCCGCGCTATCGTGGCCGCCGTGGCAGCCGCCGATTCCATATCGCTGGCCCGCGGGGCACCGTCGCTGGACATCATCGCCGTGGACGACCTCCGCCAGGCCGCCGACCGCGCCTTCCAGCAGGACCCGGGAGGCGCGTTCTCGTACGGAACGTCGGCCGGCTACATGCCGCTCGTGGAGTGGATCGCCGAGCGCCAGGGCCTGCCACCCACGCAGGTGGTGACCACCAACGGATCGATGCAGGCGGACGCCTTCCTGTTCCAGGCGGTCGTGGAGCCCGGCGACCTGGTTGTGGTCGAGGCACCGACCTATGACCGCACCCTGCTCGCCCTGAGGCAGATGGGAGCCGAGCTGCTGGCCATCCCGCTGGAGTCCGACGGCATCGACGTGAGCGCGCTGGAGGCGGCGCTCGAGGGCGGCGCGCGGCCCAAGCTCGCGCACATCATCCCCAACTTCCACAACCCCGCCGGCTGCACCCTGTCGCTGGAGAAGCGCGAGCGCCTGATCGAGCTGGCCGCCCGGCACGGGTTTCTCGTGTTCGAGGACGACCCCTACGTGGAGCTGCGCTTCGCCGGCAAGCAGCTGCCCACCATGCTCTCCATGGACGAGGGCGAGAACGTGGTGTACGCCTCGTCGTTCTCGAAGACGGTCTGCCCGGGGATCCGCGTGGGCTACCTGGCCGGCCCGGAGGCCCTGATCGGCGAGGTCCGCCGGCTGGCCACCAGCACCTACATCTCCCCGAGCATGGTGTCGCAGGCGATCGTGTCCGAGTTCTGCCGCTCCGGCGCCATCGCGCGCTCGATCGAGACGGTCAAGGAGGCGCTGCGCGAGCGCCGCGACGTACTCTGCGCGGCGCTCGAGCGCGAGCTGCCCGACGCCCGCTTCGTGGTGCCCGAGGGCGGCTACTTCCTGTGGGTCGACCTGCCCGAGGGCGCGGACGTGGCCAGGCTTGAGGAGCTGGCCACCGGTCGCGGAGTGGTGTTCGTGAAGGGCACGGACTTCCTGCTCGAGGGCGGCGAGAGCTCGCTGCGAATCGCCTACTCGGGGGTCAAGGCCGACCAGATCGACGACGCCGTGGGTCGGCTGGCCGGCGCCTACCGCGAGCTGGCCGGCGCCGCGGCGTGAACGACGGGCCGGGGCTCGACCTCGGCCAGCCGCGCGACGTTGGCGCGCTCCTGCGCGACGGCCTGCGCCTGTACGCCGCGCACCTGCCGCTGCTGCTGCTCATGGCGGCCGCGATCGTGGTGCCGTTCCAGCTCGTGGTCTCCGGCCTGGGGCTCGAGCAGCTCACCGCCGCGTACGACGACAACACGTCGGTGGCGGAGAGGGCCATTCCCACCATCCTCACCTTCTTCGTGACCACGCCGCTGGTCACGGCCGCCACCATCCACGCGCTCACCGCGCTCGCGAACGGCTCGGAGCCGCGCGCGAGCACCGCGCTGCAGGCGGCGCTCGACGCCTTCACGCCGCTGCTGGCAGCCCTCCTGCTGGCCGCGGCGGGCATCCTCCTGGGCCTGCTGGCGCTGATCCTGCCCGGCGTCTACCTGCTGATCCGCTGGTACTTCGTTCCGCAGACGGTGGTGGTGGACGGCGACCGCACGGTCGGCGCGCTGCGCCGCAGCGGTTCCCTGGTGCAGGACTTCTGGTGGCGAACGTTCGGGATCGTGCTGCTGCTGAACCTGGTGGCGGCGGTGCCGGGCTTGCTCATCCTCACGCCTCTGGAGGCGGCGGCCGAGTCGGCCGATCGCGAGGTGGTGGCGCTGGCGGGCGGCATCGCCGCCGAGGTCGTGTCCGTGCCCTTCGTGGCGCTGGTGTCCACGCTGCTGTTCTTCGACCTGCGCGCCCGGCACGCGGCGCTGCCGCCGCTCGAGGCGGCCTGAGCCGGCGTTAGCGGCCCCAGTGCTCCTTGGCGAGCACCAGCTGCTCCGGCAGCGCCGTGCGCGGCGGGGGCGAGGGATCGGCCACCACCGACACCGTCTCCGCCACGCTGCGGGTCACCGAGAAGCTGTTGCCGTTGGAGTCGATCGTGACCTTCTCCTCACCGGCGTCGGCCAACGTGCCCTCCAGGCCGGGGGTCAGGCCCGACTCCATGAGGTAGTGCAGCAGGTCCTCGGCCTCGTTCTCGAACCGCAGGACGCGCACCTTGGCGCCCTCCTCCACATCGGCCAGGGGCACCCCCGGCTCGCGCCGCTCGGTGAAGATCGGGTGTCCGTGCGGGCAGGTGTCGGAGTCCCCGATGGCCTTGAGCATGCGCTCCTCCACGACGGGTGACATCCAGTGCTCCAGTCGCTCGGCCTCCTCGTGCACCTGATCCCACGGGATGTCGAACACGTCGGTGAGGAAGCGCTCGATGAGGCGATGGCGGCGCACGATGTCCTCGGCGTGGGAGCGGCCCGTGTCGGTGAAGGCCAGGCTCTTGTCGTCGGCGCGGGTCACGTACCCGTCGGCCTCGAGCCGGCCGATCATCTCGTGCACCGTGGGGGCGGAGACCTGCATGGCGCGCGCCACATTGGCGCCGGTCATCGGCAGACCGGCCTCCTGCAGCCAGAAGATGATCTGCAGGTACTCCTCCTCGGCGACGGTCGCCTGCTCGTGCGACATGAGGCCATCCTATCCCGTGCCTCGCGCCGGCTTTACGATCGAGCGGTGACGCGGGACCTCCGCGACGGGTGGCTCGCCATCGCCCTGCTTCCGCTGGGCGGATTCGCGCTGCTGCTGGCCAGCCCGGGCCTGGACGTGCGGTGGGAGGACCACCCGGCGCACTTCTGGCTGGTGGTGGCCGGCGCGCTGGCGGGCGCGTCGCTGGCGCTGGCCACCGGCGAGGCCGCCAGCCGCCGCGGCGACGCGCGCCTGATGCTCATCTCGCTGGCCTTCCTCTCCGGCGGCGGCTTCCTGGCGCTGCACGCGCTCGCCACGCCGGGGGTCCTGCTGGACGGCCCGAACCAGGGCTTCGTGCTTGCCACGCCCGTCGGGCTGCTGCTGGGCGCCGGATTCGCGGCGCTGTCCACGCGCGACGAGCAGGGACCGGCGGCGCTGCGCACCGCCCGGATCCTGCGGGTGGGACTGCTCGTGGCCATGGCCGTCTGGGGCGGGCTGTCGCTGGCGGAGGTGCCCCCGCTGGACGACCCCACCCCGGTCGAGTCCGGATCGGGAGCGCTGGTGGTGCTGGGGGTGCCCGCCGTCGCGCTCTACGCCTGGGCCACATGGCGCTACCTGAGCTTCTACGGCCGGCGACCCTCCCCGCTGCTGCTGGCGGTGGCCCTGGGCTTCCTGCTGCTGGCCGAGGCCATGGTGGCCGTGGCGTTCGCCCGCAACTGGCAGGCCACGTGGTGGGAGTGGCACCTGCTCATGTTCACGTCCTTCGCCATCGTGGTCGTCACGGCCAGGCGCGAGTGGCGGGAGGAGCGCTTCAGCGACCTCTACCTCGAGGACACCGTGGCCGGCAAGCGCGAGGTGAGCGTGGTGTTCGCCGACCTGGCCGGCTTCACCGCCTTCTCAGAGCAGCGCGACCCGCGCGAGGTGTCGAGCATGCTCAACGCGTACTTCGAGGCCGCCATCCCGCCCGTGGTGGAGGGCGAGGGCGGCGAGATCGACCGCGTGATGGGCGACGCGATCATGGCGTCGTTCAACCGCCGCGGCGACCAGGACGACCACCCCGGTCGCGCCGCCCGGGCCGCGCTGGCCATCCGCGACGCGACCGAGGTCGTCGCCGGCGGCAACCCCGGCTGGCCGCGCTTCCGGATCGGGGTGAACACCGGCGAGGCGATGACGGGCGTGCTGGGCGCCCACGGCGGTCGCAGCTACACGGTGATCGGCGACGCCGTGAACGTGGCGGCGCGGCTGGAGGCGGCCGCTCCGGTGGGCGGCGTGGCCATCAGCGCCGAGACGCTGCACCGCCTGGCCGGTGCCGACGCCGAGCCGCTGGGGCGCGCTGAGCGTGAAGGGCAGGGAGCGGCCGGTCGAAGCCTTTAGGCTTCGCGCCGTGGACGCCAAGTGAGCCTGCCGCTGAAGCCGCCGTTCGCCCCGCAGCTCGCGCGCTCGGCCAAGGAGCTGCCCGAGGGCGATGGCTGGCGCTACGAGCCCAAGTGGGACGGCTTTCGCACGCTCGTGTTCCGCGATGGCGACGACGTGCATCTTCAGAGCCGCACCGGCAAGGAGATGAATCGCTACTTCCCCGAGGTCGTGGACCAGGTCAGGGCGATGGCGCCGCAGCGGGCCGTCCTCGACGGCGAGGTGATCGTGGTGGTCGACGGGGTGCAGGAGTTCGACAAGCTCAGTCAGCGCATCCATCCCGCCGCATCGCGCGTGGAGCGCCTGGCCAAGGAGACCCCCGCCGCCTACGTGGCCTTCGACCTGCTGGCCTCCGAGGACGAGTCGCTGCTGGAGCTTCCCTACGACGAGCGGCGCGAGCGGCTCGGCGCGCTGGGGCTGGGCCACGACGAGGTCACCCCCATGACCGACGACGCCGGAGGCCGCCGGGGAGTGGCTGCAGGGCCACTCCGAGGGCGCGATCGCCAAGCAGGCCGACGCGCCGTACCTGCCGGGCGAGCGCAAGGGCATGGTCAAGATCAAGCGCGTGCGCACCGCCGACGTGGTGGTTGCCGCCTTCCGGATGGGCAAGGAGGAGAACACGGTCGGCTCGCTGATCCTCGGCCTCTACGACGACGACGGCGAGCTGCACATCGTGGGCCACACCTCCGGCTTCCGCGCCAAGCAGAAGCGCGAGCTGCTCGAGATGCTGGAGCCCTACCGCACCCACGAGCGCGGCTCGGGCGGGCCCAGCCGCTGGAAGTCCGACGAGGAGCTCGTGTGGGAGGGGCTGCGACCCGAGCTCGTGTGTCGAGATCGCCTTCGACCACATCACCGGCCAGCGGATCCGCCACGGCGCCAAGCTCCTGCGCTGGCGCGAGGACAAGCCGCCGCGCGAGTGCTCGATCGCGCAACTGCGGGCCTGAGGCGGGGTTCTCGCCGCGTGTCTCGTAATCCTCGCCCTCCTCTGCTGCCTCGCGCTGGCCGGCCCCGGCCTCGGCCGCCGTGTCGCTGCAGCGAGTCGGCTCCTTCGACCAACCCATGCACGTGGCGGCGCCGCCGGACGACCACGAGCCGGCTGATGGTCGTGGAGCAGGGCGGCACGATCCGCGTCGTGCGTCGCGGCGGCGTGCGCGAACGGCCGTTCTCTGGACATCACCGACCGCGTGCGCAGCGGCGGCGAGCGCGGGCTGCTGTCGGTGGCCTTCCCGCCCGACTACGCCACCACGCGCCGCTTCTACGTCTACTACACCGACTCCGAGGGCGACATCCGGATCGAGGAGTACCGCCGCTCCGCGTCCAGTCGCGACGTGGCCGACCCGCGGACGGCGCGCACGCTGCTCGACATCCCCCACCGCGACGCCGGCAACCACAACGGCGGCCAGCTGCAGTTCGGGCCCGACGGCTTCCTCTACGCGGGCACCGGCGACGGCGGCGGCGCCAACGACAGGTTCAGAACTCCCAGCGGCTGTCCTCGCTGCTCGGCAAGCTGCTGCGAATCGACCCGCGCGCGTCGGGCTCGGCCGCCTACCGCGTTCCCCGCGGCAACCCCTTCACCGCCACGGCTGGCGCGCTCCCCGAGATCTGGTCGCACGGGCTGCGCAACCCGTTCCGCTTCTCCTTCGACCGCCGCTCCGGCGACCTCGTGATCGGCGACGTGGGCCAGAACGCCGTGGAGGAGATCGACTACCTGCCGCGGCGCGGCGGCCGGGGGCGCGGCGCCAACTTCGGCTGGCCGCAGTTCGAGGCCAACATCTACCGCTCGCAGTACGGGCCCTGCGCCGGCCGGCAACGTGCGGCCGGTGCTCGAGCGCTTCCCGGCGCGGGACGGCGTCTGCTCGATCATCGCCGGCCACGTGGTGCGCGATCGCTCACTGCCGTCGCTGGCGGGCCGGTTCGTGTACGGCGACACCTGCGCGCCACCGCTGCGCTCGGCCCGCCTGGCGCTGCCGCAGCGCTACGGACGACCGCGCGGTCGGGCGCGAGCGTCCCGGTGCTCACGAGCTTCGGCGAGGACGCCGCCGGCTGCGTGTACGCCGCCTCGCTCAGCGGCGCCGTGTACCGGCTGATCGAGTCGCGCCGCGAGCTGCCGTGCCGCGATCGCACACGACCGTCGGTGCGCGTCCGGGTCACGCGGCGGCAGCGGGCGCTCGCGCGGCGCGCGGTGGCGGTCCGTGCCGCGTGCGCCGAGCGCTGCTCGGTGACCGGCGCCGCGCGCCTGACGATCGGCGGGCGCTCGCTGCGGTTGCGAGGCACGCGCCGGGTCGCGGCCCGGGGGCGGGCGGCGCCGGTGCTGCGGCTGGCGCTGACGCGCCGGGTGCGCTCGGCGGTGCGCGGCGCGCTGCGAGCGGATCGGCGGGTCACCGCTTCGAGTCGCCCTGCGGGCCCGGGACGCGGCGGGGCTGCGGTCGCGGGCGCGGCGGGTGAGCGTGCGGGTGGTCGGGTAGCTCTCCGCGTGGCGCCGCGGTCGCCCGGCGCTTACGGCGGCTGGGTAGGGCCGACGATGACGAGTGGGGCTTTTTCCGTGCATACCACGCACAAAGCCCCACTGATCGCTCGCTATCGGGCAGCATGCGCTCGTGGAGTTCGAGGTCCTTCAAGCGGACGTGACCACGCTCGAGGTCGACGCGATCGCCAACGCCGCCAACACCGAGCTCCTGCACGGCGGCGGCGTGGCGGCGGCCATCTCGCGCGCCGGCGGTCCGGTCGTGCAGGAGGAGTCGCGCGAGCGGTCGCCCATCGGGCTGGGGGAGGCGGTGGAGACCTCCGCCGGCGAGATGCCCGCCCGCTACGTGATCCACGCGGCCACCATGGAGCTCGGCGGCCCGACCTCGGCCGAGGTCATCGAGCGCGCCACCCGCTCGACCCTCGCAGCTGGCGGATTCCGGCTGGGCTGCCGGTCCCTGGCGCTGGTGGCCTTCGGCACCGGCGTCGGCGGCTTCCCGTTGGACGAGGCCGCGGCGTTGATGGTCGGCGCCGCCCGCGCTCACGAGCCGGCCGCGCTGCAGCGGGTGGTCTTCGCGGTGCACGGCGAGGACGCCGAGCGCGCGTTCCGGGACGCGCTGGCTTGAGCGCACCGCGGCAGGCGTGCGTGAGCCTTCCCGGTCCTGGTCGCGCCCGACAGCTTCAAGGGCACGTTCTCGGCGCAGGAGGTGGCGGCCGCGGTGGCCGCCGGGCCTGCGCGCGGGAGGACGCTGACGCGGTGGAGCTGCCCGTGGCCGACGGCGGCGAGGGCACCCTGGAGGTCCTGGCCGCCGCGCTGGGCGGGCGAGCGCCGCACGGCCGAGGTGAGCGACCCGCTGGGCAGGCCGGTGCGATGCCGAGTACCTGATGCTCGACGCGGTCACGGCCGTGGTGGAGAGCGCCCAGGCGAGCGGGCTCGGGCTCGTCGAGGAGCGCGAGCGCGACCCGCTGCGCCGCGTCGACCCGCGGCACCGGCGAGCTCATCGCGGCCGCGTGCGCGCGACGGCGCGGACACGGTGCTGGTGACCGTGGGCGGGTCGGCCACCACCGACGGCGGCGCCGGCGCGCTCGATGCCCTGGCCGAGGCCGGCGTGAGCCCGCGGCTCGAGGTGCTGTGCGACGTGCGCACCGCCTGGGAGGACGCCCCGCGCACGTTCGCCCCGCAGAAGGGGGCCGACCCGGCGGCGGTGGCCGAGCTCGAGCGGCGGCTGGCGCGCCTGGCCGCCGCGGCGCCCGGGATCCCCGCGGCGTGCCCATGACCGGCGCGGCCGGCGGTCTCGCGGGCGGGCTGTGGGCACACCGCCGGGCGCGGCTGGTGCCCGGCGCGCCGCGGGTGCTGGACGCGATCGGCTTCGACCCGCTCATGCGCGCGGCGCGGCTGGTGGTGTGCGGCGAGGGGCGGATCGACCGCCAGACGCTCCAGGGCAAGGCGGCCGGCGAGGTGGCCACCCGCTGCCGGCAGGCGGGCGTGGCCTGCCACGCCGTGGCCGGCTCGTGTGGACCTCGACGGGTTCGAGGAGCGGATCCTCGACCTGGCGACCGTCACCACGCCACGACGTTGGCTGAGCTCGAGGCGGCGGGACGGGCGCTGGCGGGCCGCTAGCTTTAGGCCGCGTGCCGGAGCTGGACTTCGAGACTTCGAACCACCAGGGCCCGAGCCAGGTCCTGCAGCAGGAGCGGCCGCGGATCCAGCGGCTCCTCAGGCCGCTCCGCGCGCCGGGCGGCGTCTACGCGGTGCAGGGCGACGTGGAGACCGTCGACGAGCTGCGCGCGGTGACCCGAACAACGAGCATCCGGGTCCTGGTGAACAGCACTGCGGCGACGACGGTGCGGGGCCGCTGGCTGACCATCGGCGGCGTCGCGCTCGACTACAGATCTCGCTCCGCGGCCGGACTGACCACCCGGCTGGAACGCAGGCCGGGCGACCGTGACGTGAGAATCCTGTTGGCTCACCGCCCCGACGCCGTCTTCGGCCTGACCCGAGGCACGCGGGTGGACCTCACGGTGGCGGGCCACACCCACGGGGGACAGGTGCAACTGCCCCTGATCGGCCCGCTCACGACCGCATCCAACGTGCCACGGGCCGTCGGCGCAGGCGGCCTGCATGCCCTGGAGGGCGTCGCATCTACGTGAGTCGCGGCGTGGGCGTGGAGCGCAACCAGGCGCCCAGGCTGCGTCTGGGCGCACCGCCCGAGGTCTCCTTCGTAACGCTGAGGTGAGGGCCTCGGTCGGCCTGCGGCCTGGGCGCTCCTGCCGTCAGGCCCGCGCCACGCCCGAGCGCCGCAGCACCGACTCGGCGTAGGCGTGCGAGCGCACGTGCAGGATCTGGTCGTCCGAGGGCTCGATGCCCGCGGTCAGGCGCATGGGGTCGAACACCAGCACGTCGCCGTCGCGCTCGCGCTCGGTGTCGGGCCCGGTGAGCTCCAGGTGCCCCACCACCACGCGCTCGCGCTCCTCCGGCCACGCGGCGGTGGGGTCGTCGGTGGGATCGCCCTCCTCGCCCAGCTGCAGCTCCAGCGCGAAGCGCACGCCGCCGTCCGCGCGAGCGGGCCAGCACCTCCTCCTGCAGGTAATGCTCGCCCAGCGCCTTGGCCGCCTCCTCGTCCTCGAGCGCGCTCTCGCCCGCGTCCGGGCGCCACGAGAAGCGCACCCAGCGCCAGCTCGCCTGCCGGCGTTGGTCCAGCGGAAGGCGTGGACGCCGTAGTAGACGCACCGTCGCGTAGCTCTCGGGAGTGCGCGGCGCCGAGCGCGGCCTGGATCGCGGGCATCGCCTCCGGGTGCGCCTCGAGGAACGGGCCGAGCTTGGCCATGTCGGGCTGGCCGGTCTCCGGGTCGGGCACCCGCGCGCGCGTGAAGGCCAGGAAGTCCTCGGGCGTGCGCACGACGAACACGGGCATCGGACACGGCCACCAGGTCGGTGGTGGTGCCATCCGACAGGTAGGCCTTCACGGCCAGGCCGCGTCCATCCGTGCCGTGGTCGGGACGGGCCGGGGTCGCCTGCGGCGTTGGAGAAGCGCGCGGTCACCCGCACCGGCTGCGCCCTGGAGGTGCTCGGCGGTCGTGAGCGCGGCGCCCGTCGGCGGTGCCGGTGAAGGTGCCGGTGAGCAGCGTGCCCTTGGCGTGCAGCGCGCGGTGGCCCTCGTGGCGACCGGCCAGGTCGTTGACCGCGTCCACGATCTCCTCGGCGAGTCGCGCCTGGTCCGTCACGGCGCGACTCTAACCCTCGCCGACGAGCTCCGCCACGACCGCCTCGTAGAAGCCCTCGCCCCAGCCGGACTCCGTCCGCGTCACGTTGGGACCGCCGCCGCCGTGGTCCGCGTTGGCCACCAGGTAGAAGCGGCGCACCAGGGGCGCCACCGCCAGGTCCTCGGGCGAGTCGCCCACCGCGATGCACTCCTCGGCGGCGTAGCCGCGCGCGCTCATGTGCAGCCGCACCGCCGCCTCCTTCGACGCGGTGGCGGGAATCAGGTGGTAGGTGCGCCCGCCCTCGGCGGCCTCGCCGTTGTCGATCAGTCGCAGGTCGCCGTGGCCCTCGCGCTCGAGCAGCGCCGCCGCCTGGTCCACGTCCACCTCGCCGCGGAACAGGTGCGACACGTGGCGGTCGCGGCTCCAGGGCTCGTGCGGCTCGAGCCGGCCGGCGAGCTCGCGCATGAGCAGGCCCGGCGCGCCCGAGGCCTCGATCAGCTCGTGCGGTGTGCTGCCCTCGGTGGCGGCGAACCTGCCCGTGAGGAAGTGCTCCTCGCCGTCGATCACGACCCCCGACCCCACCTCGTAGATGTAGGAGCTCTGGCCCAGCAGCCTGGCGTCCTCCATCACCTGGGCCTTGCGCCGGCCGGACTTGATCACCACCTCCACGCCGGCGCGGTGGCAGGCCTCGAGGGCGCGCGCCGGCAGCAGCGTGAAGTTGCCCTCGCCGTCGCGGAACAGGGACGCGCCCGCGCCGAGCAGCGTGCCGTCCAGGTCCGTGTACACGCAGCGCAGGGCCATCAGGCGTGCTCTCGCAGCGACGCGAACGGCGGGCGCTCCACGATCTCCCCCGTGCGCCGCGTCGCCCGACAGCCGGCCCTCGCGCCGGAGCCGCTCGGCCACCACCGCCAGCACCGTGTCCGCCATCGGCCGCAGGGCGTCCAGCGGCTGGTGGAAGTTGCGCCGCTCGCCCACGTCGACCTGAGCGATGGCCCCGGCCCCGGCCAGCGCGCGTACGCTCCAGCAGCATCGCCATCTCCACCCCGTATCCGGTGGCGAAGGGGATCCGCTCCAGCAGCTCGCGCGGCGCCGCCACCTCCCCCGCCAGCGGCTGCTCCAGCTCGGCCAGGTCCGGGTAGAAGGCCGCCAGCAGCGGCCGCGCAGTGAGCTGGCTCACGCGGCCTCCGCCGTCCGGCAGCACGCCTCCCGCCACGGCTGAACGGGCGCCGGTAGGAGGCCTTCACGAACTGCACGCCGTCGGCCGCGATCAGCGGCCCGGCCAGCCCGTGGACGAACGCAGGCGTCGAAGTCTCGGGTATCCGCGTCGATGTAGACCACGTGCTCGCCCGTCGACGGCGGCGAGCGCCCGCCACATGGCGTCGCCCTTGCCCAGCACCGGCCCCTGACCGGGCAGCAGGTCGTCCTGCTGGCGCACCTCCGCGCCCGCCGCCCGCGCGACCTCGGCGCTGCCGTCGGCCGACGCGGCGTCGACCACCAGGACCTGGTCAACCAGCCCGTCGAGGGCCAGGATCCGCTCCACGATCGACCCCACGGTGTCGGCGACCTCCCGCGCCGGCAGCACCACCGAGAGCGGCGCTCGCTTGCGCTCGATCAGCTCCTGGAGCGGGAAGTCGGCGAGGTCGAAGGCGCGCGTCACGCCGCGCGTACTATGGCGAACCGGTGGCCACGACCCGCACGGAGATGCCCTGGGAGGCGCTGCTGGAGCGCGGCGAGGGCGAGCAGCTGGTGGCCCGCTCACGCGAGCGGGCCCAGGCGGCGCTCACCGAGCCGCTGCCCGAGGAGCTGCACCCCTCCCTCCGCGAGGCGCTCGATCGCGTGGGCATCGAGTCCCTGTTCGCCCACCAGGCCGACGCGCTGGCCTCGGCGCTCAAGGGCCACACGATCGTGACCACGGGTACCGCCAGCGGCAAGTCGCTGGCGTTCAACCTGCCCGTGCTGGACACGCTCTGCCACGACCCCTCGGCCCGCGCCCTCTACCTGTATCCCACCAAGGCGCTGGCCCAGGACCAGGCGCGGGCGCTGCACGGCCTGGGCCTGAAGGCGCTGCGGCCCGCGATCTACGACGGCGACACGCCGCGGGAGGAGCGCGGCGCCATCCGGCAGCGCTCCAACCTGATCCTGACCAACCCGGACATGCTGCACGTGGGCGTGCTGCCCAACCACGCGCGCTGGGGCGACCTGCTGGCCAACCTCGCCTGGATCGTGGTCGACGAGGCGCACGTGTACCGCGGGGTGTTCGGGTCGCACGTGGCCAACGTGCTCCGCCGGCTGCGGCGGCTGGCGCTGGCCTACGGCACCGAGCCCCGGTTCGTGCTGGCCAGCGCCACGATCGCCAACCCGGTGGAGCTGGCGGAGCGACTGACCGGCTGCGACGTGGCGCTGGTCGACCGCGACGGCGCCCCGCGGGCCGAGCGCCGGATCGCCATGTGGAACCCGCCGCTGGTGGACGAGCGCACCGGGGCCAGGGCGTCCCCGCTCGGCCGAGGCGGCCGAGCTGCTGGCCGACCTGGTGGAGAAGGAGGTGCGCACGATCTGCTTCCTGCGCTCGCGCCGCGGCGTGGAGCTGATCCTGCGCTTCGCGCGGCTGCGGCTCGAAGAGCGCGGCCGCGCCGACCTGGCCGAGCTGATCGCGCCCTACCGCGCCGGCTACACGCCCTCCCAGCGGCGCGAGATCGAGGCCCGCCTGATGGCGGGCGAGCTGCATGGCCGTGGTGGCCACCGACGCGCTGGAGCTCGGCATCGACGTGGGCAGCCTGGACGCGGCCATCTGCGTGACCTTCCCCGGCACCGTCGCGAGCCTGCGCCAGATGTGGGGCCGCGCAGGGCGCCGCGCGACCGGCCTGGCCCTGTACGTGGCCGGCGCCGACGCGCTGGACCAGTTCTTCTGCCGCCACCCCGAGGAGTTCCTGGACCGGCCGGTGGAGTCGGCGATCCTGGACCACGAGTCCGAGGAGATCCACCTGGCGCACCTCTGCGCGGCGGCCTACGAGCTGCCGCTGTCGCCGGGCGACGAGGAGTTCCTTGGCGACCGCTGGGAGCAGCGCCGCGCGCAGGCTGGTGTCGCTCGGGCAGCTGCGCGAGAAGTCGGGCCGCTACCTACCGCGCGGCGAAGGCTTCCCGGCGGCCAGGATCGCCCTGCGCTCGTCCTCGCCGGACTCGGTGGCGGTGGTGGAGTCCGAGGCCGGCGAGGTGATCGGCTCCGTGGAGACGGCGCGCGCCCACTCGGCGCTGCACCCGGGCGCCGTCTACCTGCACATGGGCCGCTCCTACGAGGTCGACGTGCTGGACACCGACTCGCGCCGCGCGCTCGTGCGCCCGTTCGCCGGCGACTTCTACACCCAGCCCAAGAAGGAGATCGACACCTACATCGAGAGCGTGGCCGAGACGCGCGAGGTGGCCGGCGTGCCGCTGTCGTTCGGCACCGTCTCGGTCACCGAGCAGGTCACCGCGTTCCAGCGCAAGCGGGTGGCCGACCACGAGGTGCTGGACCTGGTCGCGCTCGACATGCCCGAGCAGCACTTCGCCACCCAGGCCCTCTGGTACGAGTTCCCGGAGCAGGCCTGGCCGAGGACTTCCCGCTCGACGTGCTCCAGGGCTCGCTCCACGCCGCCGAGCACGGGCAGATCGCCGTGCTGCCGCTGATCGCGATGTGCGACCGCTGGGACATCGGTGGGCTGTCCACCGCCTTCCACTCGCAGACCGGGCGTCCCACGATCTTCATCTACGACGGCCACCCCGGCGGAGTGGGCATCACGCGCATGGGCTTCGAGCGCTTCGAGCGGCTGGTGGCCGACGCCCTGCGGCTGATCGGCGAATGTCCGTGCCGGTCGGGGTGCCCGTCATGCGTGCAGTCCCCCAAATGCGGGAACCTCAACGAGCCGCTGAACAAGAACGGCGCGCTCGAGCTGCTCAAGCGCCTGCACGGTTGAGCGCACGGCCTCAAGCCGGGATCGCTTCCCGCCGAGGTTGCAGTGGATGCTCAGGTCACTGCCAGTCGCCCTGGCCGTGCCGGCAATGTTCTTGGCGCTCGCCCCCGCGTCGGCAGCTGACGGCGGTGGAGGGTCGATCGCCCCGCCCGCGGGCAGCGAGCCGCGCGTGGAGCCGGGCGCCGGCGGAGGCGCCCAGCTACGACCGCACGCGAGGCGCGGCGCCGAGCGGCGGCCAAGCGGCGCAACCGCGCCCGGGCATCGGCGCCACCAGCTCGTGGGCTTCTCCGTGAGCCGCTCACGCCTCTACCTCCACGGCCGGCCCGCGTCGGTCCGGTTCCGGATCGACGGCCGCTCGCCGCTGCGCGACGTGCGCGTCTACCTGACGCCGCGCGGCGCCCGCACGCCGGCCGGCACGATCCGGCTCGGGGCCCCAGCCGCGCGGGCGCACCATCGCGGTGACGCTCACCGGCGTGATCGACGGGCGCGCCCTGGACCAGGGCGCCTACACGGTCCGCGTGGCCGCACGGGACTCTCGCAAGCGCCGGCTGCGCATCCGGGCCGGCACGAGCTCCACGCACGAGCTGGCCTTCCTGCACCACCGCTTCCCCATCGTCGGCAGCTTCACCTACGGCGGCTCAGGCTCGCGCTTCGGGTCGCCGCGCAGCGGCCACACGCCACCAGGGCCAGGACCTGGCCGCGGCCAGCGGCACCCCGCTGGTGGCGCCGCGCGCCGGCACGATCGAGGCGGTCCAGTACCAGGCCCGCGGCGCGGGGCACTACGTGGTCCTGGACAGCGGCGACGAGGACCGCGACTACGTGTTCATGCACCTGCTCTCGGGCTCGGTCGACCGTGCGCGAGGGCCAGTCCGTGCGCACGGGTCAGCGCATCGGCGCGGTCGGTAGCTCGGGTGCCTCCTCGGGCCCGCACCTGCACTTCGAGATCTGGACCGGCGGCGGGTGGTACACGGGCGGCCACCCGATCGACCCGCTGCCCTACCTCAGGGCCTGGCCGCGCTGAGCCGCTAACTCAGGCCGGCCGCCGTCAGGCCTTCCTCACGGCTCACGAACCACTGGAAGGTGACCCCGCGCCCGTCCTCGAGGCTCGTCCACACGTGCGCGAAGCGCTGGTCGAGCGGAACTCCGCTCCCGCGGCCCTTGGCGCGGATGTGCACCACCAGCATCACGGCGTTCTCGCCCTGAAGGATCTCCTCCACCTCCACCGACTCGAACTCGAACTGGTCGAGTAGCGCCTGGAGCCCGCCCCGCACGCCCTCGAACCCCTCGCGCACGCCGCCCTCGAGCGCGTACTCGGGGTTCACGAACGACACGTCGGGGGCCAGGCTCTCCATGGCCGCGTCGAGGTCACCCGCGGCGAACGCCGCGTACCCGCTGCGCAGTCGTTGCTCGAGGGCGCGGTCCATCGCCGTTGATCTAATCGAACTCGAGCCCGCGCAACGTCCGGGCCCGCGGCCGGGTCCTTTAGGGTCGCGCGACCAGTGGGACGCCAGGAACCGCCTCCCGCCGACTTCGACGTGGTCATCGCCACGCGCGACCGGCCCGACAAGCTGGCGGCGTGCCTGAGAACCCTGGAACGTCAGACGCAGCCCGGCTTCCGGGTGGTCGTCGTGGACGACGGCAGCCGCGAGCCGGCCGGGGGGTCGCTCTCGGGCCCGCCTGGCGCGGATCTGGTGGTGCTGCGCAACGACTCGCCGATCGGTCCGGCGGCCAGCCGCAACCGCGTGCTCGAGGGGTCCGGGGCGCCCCACATCCTGTTCCTCGACGACGATGTGCTGGCCCATCCCGAGCTCATCGAGCGCCATCGCCAAGTGCTGGCCGACAGCCCGGAGCCGGTGGTGTCGATCGGGGCCCTGCTCGCCCCTCCGGACGCCCGCCTTCCGGTGTGGGACCTGTGGCAGGCCGATCGCCTGGCCCGGGAGCACGAGCGCCTGGCCGGCGGCCAGGCCGCGCCGTCCTGGGCCCACGTGTATACGGGCAACGTGGCGGTGCGGCGGGCGGACTTCGAGGCCGTGGGGGGCTTCGACGCGGCGCTGGCCAGGCAGGAGGACATGGAGCTCGGCTACCGCCTGTGGCGCCACGGCTGCCGGATTGCGTTCGACAGCGGCGCGGTGGTCTGGCACGACGCACATCACTCACTGGATGCCTGGCTGCGGATCCCGGCCGCGGGCGCGCGCTACGACGTGGAGATCGACCGGCGACAGCCCGGGTCGGGCAGGCTGGCGGCCGTCCGCAGCCAGCTGGCGGACCGGCACTGGCTGCTGCGCGCGGCCCGGCACGCGTGCGCCCGTCCCCGTGCCGGGCGGGCGGTCGAGTCGGCGGCGATAGCTGCGGGTCGCGCGCTCCACCGCGCGCGCGCGGATCGGCTGGCGCTGCCGGCCTTCAGCCTGGTGTGGGACATCGAGTACAACCGATCCCTGGCGGCCGCGGTGGCCGAAGCGCGCGCTCACGCCCTCGCCTCCGGCCGCACCAGGCACGCCGCGACCATGACCCCCATCGCAGCGGTGATGCCGAAGGCGTTGAACGGCGGGAAGGTCAGGCCGATCACCAGCAGCGCGAGCAGGCTGGCCTGGCTGCTCACCCGCAGCGTGCGCAGCCAGCCGTCGTCGCCTCGGGGCACCGGCCTAAAGGCCGCAATCATGAGGGCGCCCACCAGCAGCGCCGCCAGCGGCAGCCCAACCTTCCAGGCCAGCCAGAGATAGCCGTTATGGGAGAAGGGCGTGGTCTCGGTCCGAAAGACGCCCTCCTTGCCCCAGGTGATGGTGGCGCCCAGGCCGGAGCCCGTGAGCGGCCGCTCGGAGATCGCCGCCGCCACCGCGCGGCTCTCCACCTGACGGGACTCGAACGAGTCGTGCGAGCTGTACTCGGCCACCGAGAACAGCCGCTCGGTCGCCGTTCGGCTCTCGCCCAGCAGCACGAGCGCCGTGAGGACCACGACCGCGCCGGCCGCCATCCAAGCCGGGGCCGCGCGGCGGGCCGCCGGGCCCGAGCGCAGCGCCACCACGAGGCAGCCGACGAACGCCGCGGCCCAGAACGTGCGCTCGTAGGTGAGCAGCAGGCAGACGGCGTTCAGCAGCAGGACCAGCGTCACCAGGCAGCGGGCCTCCAGCGACCGCATCCAGCCCGACACCAGCGCCGCGAAGGCGAAGATGACCGCCACCGGGTACCCGTAGAGGCCACCCTGCAGCGACCCCCGTCCCCCCGAGGTCTCCTCGACTCCCGGCCGGATGCCCACGTCGGCGCCCGCGGTGAAGTCGATCGCGAAGAGCCACTGGGCCAGGCCCCACGCCCCCAGGCACAGCCCCAGGACCACCAGCACCGCCTTCAGGCGCTCGCGCGACCCCTGGTCCTCGAGGAGCGGCCAGGCCACGATGAATGCCCCGGCGCCCATCGCCAGCCGGCGCGCCTCGTGGCCTGCGTCGCTCACGCCCGCGCCGCCGGCCACGCCACCCACCAGCAGCGCCGCCAGGACCAGCCCGAAGCCGACCGCCGCCAGCAGCGGCGCCTGGGCGTCGAGCCTTCGCGTGGCCACGAGCACCGCCACCCGAAGCAGGCACACCAGCAGCAGGAGGTCCACCACGAGCAGGCCCGGAACGCCCTCGCCGCCGATGAAGGCGACCCTGTTCTGGAGGTCGAACGGCACCACGACGGTCAGGACCAACAGCAGGCCCAGGCTCGCCACCGGGGCCGCCAGCGCAAGCGGCACGACCGTGACCAGCGCAAGCGCCACGACCGGCTCCACGGACACCGCCGCACCGAACGCAAGCGCGCCCGCCAGCGCCAGCCCGGTCACAAGCGCCGCGGGGGGGCCAGCCTGAGCGGGAGCCGCGACGCCCGCCGACACGCCGAATGACGGCAGCGACACGCCCTACCTCCCGCCGCCGAGCCCGCGCACCAGCGCCACCAGCTCCCGCGCGGCGCCCTCGCGGTCGCGTGTGAGGAGCACCAGCACCACGGCAAGTCCGGCCACCGCTCCGGCGAGCGCGGCAGCGTCGCCGGCGGCGTCCCGGAGCAACAGCGCCACCGCGGCGGTCACCGCGGACTGGCAGATCACGGCCAGGACCGTGGGGCGAAGCACGCCCCACAGCTCGCGCGTTGTCGTACCGGCGCGGAGGGCGCCGGTGGTCGCGTAGATGGCGAAGTAGGGCACGAACACCACGAGGTGCGCCAGCGCGGCGCCGCGAATCCCATCGGCCGGGACCAGCACCAGGAGCGCGACGAGCGTCGCAGCGCACCAGGCCACGTTGACCTTGGCCCGGAAGGCGATCTGGCCGACACCGGCCAGCGTCTCCCCCACGCAGTTCACGATCGCCTGGCAGATCCCCACCACCACCAGGATCTGGAACGGGGTGACCATGCCCTCCCACTCCTCGCCCAGCAGCCCCGGGAGCGCCGTGGGGGCCAGCACCACCGCGATCGGGGTGAGCGGCAGCAGCAGCACCGCCATCGCCCGCACGGCCTGCACGGTCCGTGCGCCGCTGGACCCGCGGTCGGTCGCGGCGGCCGCCGCGAACAGCACGCGGCCCACCTCGCCCGAGAACTTCTGCAGCGGAGCGAACGCGATCATGAAGGCGAGCGCGTAGAGCCCCAGCGCCCCAACGCCGTCGACCGCGCCGATCACCAGGTAGTCCAGGTTCATGGTCAGCAGCAGGGTCGCGCCGAAGATCAGGAACCAGCGGTCGCCCACCGGCCTCGATGCCTCGGGATCTCCGTCGGGCTCCGCGGCCGCGCGCGGGAGGAAGGGCCGCGCCAGCGCCACGGCCAGGCCTGCCAGCAGCGCGAACCACAGCAGCTGACGCGCCACGAGCGCCCACACCCCCGCTCCCAGGAGCCCGGCGAGGATCGCCACGCCCGCCGAGCCCACGTTGGACACGGCCGTCACGCGTGCCAGTGCCGCGAACTGCATCGCTCGCTCCAGCACGGCCATGGGGATCAGCGCGACGGCGTACAGCGGCAGGCTCACCGCCAGCACGGCGAGCACCGCGGAATCGCCGCCGCGCGCCGCCCCGTCGACGAGCAGCGGGGCGGCCGCCGCCATGGCCGCGGCCAGGACGACCGACACCAGCAGGCAGCGCTTGAACGCCAGGCGCAGCGACCGATGCGTCAGACGCGGCCGGACGATCACGCTGCCGCGCGTTCCCGACTCGAGCACGACGATCGTCATCCACACGAGCGCGGTGCCCGCCGCGACGATGCCGAAGCTGCTCGGCGGCACCAGCCGGGCCAGGACCAGCAGCGCCAGGTAGGCGAAGGCCTGGGCGATGAGGTTCGCGCCGCTCATCCACGACGCAGCGCCCACCAGGCCGCGGGCGCTCAGGGCGCCCGGTCGCGGTGACGCCGCCGGGTCCGAGGCCGAGGTGAGCGATGCAGCGCGCACGCGCTATCCCTGCGGGGCCGGTCGCCCCGCCCGCTCCCGCGCCGCGTGCATCCCGAGCCGAGCCGCGAAGGGCAGGCCGTCGACCAGGTAGCGGCGCCAGACACCGGGCTCGTAGAGCAGGCGATGGGCCCACTCCAGACCCGCCCGCTGCAGCCACTCGGGCGCGCGCGGCCGGTCGCCCGTGACCAGGTCGAAGCAGGAGCCGACCCCCAGGACCCAGCCGGCCGGCAGGGTCGCCCGCAGCATCCCCATCAGCTCCACCTGGCTCGCGAACGGCAACCCGACGTAGACCAGGTCGGGCTCGGCGGCGGCGATGGCCTCGGCCACCTCCGAGAGCTGGGGGGCCAGTGGACCCGGTTGGACCCAACAGGGACGCGCGACGGTGCGCAGCCCGGGGTGCACGCGGCGCAGCTCATCGGCCGCGCGCTGCGCCACGCCGGGGCGCCCGCCCGCCAGGAAGAGGAGTGCCTCCCGCTTCGCCGCCTCGCGCGCGATGGCCCAGAGCATGTCGCTCCCGGTGATCCGCTGCGGCAGCGGCCGGCCCTGGATCCGCGACGCCCACACGAGCGGCACGCCGTCTGCCACCAGCAGGTCCACGTCGCCGAACGCTCGCCGGAGGTCCTGGGAGCGCTGGAACTGGCGCAGCACGTCCAGGTTCGGCGTGAGCACGGTGCCGCCGCGCCCGCGCTCGAGGCCCTGCATCACCCGCGCGACCGCCTCGTCCAGGGTCAACGGATCCAACGGCATCCCCATGAGCGCCTGCCGCTCGGTGTGCACGCCTGGCGCTCGCCGACCGCTCAGTTGCCCACTAATGGGCCTTCGACACGAGATCGGCCCTGCGGGCCGGACTCCGCGCGGCGTCCCCGTCGCCCGTCGCCTCCGGGCCGGCTGGCGATCCGGGGCCCGCCGCGGCAGCCCGGCCGCCGCCGGCGCGACTCATGGCCAGGGCCGCCAGGCCGCCCAGCACCAAGCCGCCCAGCAGCGCCAGGACGGCGAGCACGGGAGTCGACACACCCGTCTCCGAGACGTCAGGCGCAGTGGGCTGGAGGGCAATCGTGGGGTCCTCCCCCGCGCGACGGACCGTTGCCAGCACCTCGCGGTCGCGGCCGATGCCACCCTCATCCGACGTGCTGCCCTGCAGCTGCTCCAGGGCGGCGAGTCGCTGGTCGAGCTGAGCCGCGATCGTGGTCCAGCGCACGTCGAGCGTGGCCTGCGCGTAGGTGGTCGCCACCCGCGCGGCCAGGTCGCCGGACGTGGCGCGCGCGGTGACCTCCACCACGTTGGCGTCCACGAGGGCCTTCACGGTCACGGCGTCGTGCACCTCGCTCGCCGTCCAGTCGTCGCCGAGGCGGCGCGCGGTCACGCCGTCGATCTCGCGCGAGTCCAGGCTCTCCGCCACGGTCGCCGCGGTGCGCGCCGCGTCCCCGGAGTCACGGATCAGGTCCGTGCCCAGGAAGCGCTCGTCCTGCTGAGCGATCGGAGTTATGAGCATCCTCACGTCGGCCGAGTAGGAGTCGTCGCGCAGCGACGACACGAGTACGGCGGCCGCCACGGCCGCGAGCGTCACCACGAGCACCAGCGGCCAGCGTCGTGCGATCGCCCGAATGGCACCGGGGTCGGCTGGCGCGGCGGATGTGTCTGTCGTGTCGTACCCCACGCGCTCGCCCGTCGCAGTCACGCCCAGGACCCCTCCTTCGACAGTACCGGCGCCGCCTGAGGGGCGCAAGCGGCATACGCCGCCAGATGGGCCACGGCCGCTTGCTCCTCGTCGACCGCCGGGTCGGCCGCGCGGCCGTGCTGCAGCTGGGCGTCGACGGCGTGCGTCAGGTCGTCCACGTCGCCCGCCGTGAAGGTGCGCGAGGCCAGCTCCGCCAGGCCCCCCACCCGGGCGGCCACGGTGGGCACGCCCAGCTGGCTGGCCAGCGAGAGCACGCCGCTCTGGCTGGCCTTCTCATGGGGTGCGACCACCAGGTCGGCGGCGCACAGGGCCGCGGTGAACTCGCGCAGCCCCACGAACTCGATCCTGGCCGCCACGTCCACGCCCAGCCGGCGGGCCAGATCGGCGCAGCCCGGCCAGGCGCCGCGGTCTTCGCCCACCACGGCCAGCTTGCGTGAGGGCGGCCAGGTGGCGGCGCTGCGCACGAGCACGTCGAGCCGCTTCTCCGGCCGGATGCAGCCCGCGAACAGCACCACCTCGTGGTCGCCCGCGTGCCACTCGTCCCGCCAGCGCCGGCGCTCGTCGGCGGTTGGAGGCGGCACGAGCTGAACCAGCGGCGCCATGTGCGCCCGCACGCCGCGGGCGCGCAAAAGCTCCGCGTCGGCCTCCGAGTGCACGATCACCGCGTGCGGCACCCGCAGCGCGGCGCGCAGCAGCAGCGCGTCCAGCCGGCCCCGGCGCGAGAACGTGTCATGCGGGGAGTGGACCACCCGCCTCCCCGCCAGGCGCGCCGAGACCAGGGTCAGGAGCGTGAGCGGCCCCCCGGCCGAGATCCCCTCCAGGTGCAGCAGGCGGCCGCGCCCGACAGCGCGGAGCAGATGAGGCAGCGTGCGGGTCAGGAAGCGCGTGGTGATCAGGGCCGACCGCCGGCCGCTGCGGGCCCGGTCGCGCGGCCACCACGAGCACGGGCAGAGCTCGAACTCGTTCGCCGACACCTCCTCGTGATGGTGCCCCGTATGGAGGACGACGCGCACGCCACGGGGGTGCAGCAGCTCGGCGAGCCGGCAGGCGTGCTGGAAGACCCCGGCGTAGCCGGAGGGCTCGAACAGATGGACCTCCCGCACGCAGCCAGCCTACCCCGGGTCCGCGCCCGCGGCGTCACCCGAACCTGTTTGCACACGGCCCCAAGCTGTGTTCTGATGGAGTCCCCAGGCAGGGGGACTCGTGGCTGGCTCCACGGCGGCAAAACAGCGGACCGGAAACCCACGCGGCTTCGCCGCCGTGCACTCGCGCGAGGCAGCCGATCGTGGCGCAGCGGTTTAGGCGCCCGCCACAGGTGCTCGCGGTCGTGGGAACGCGACCCGAGGCGATCAAGATGGTCCCCGTCGTCCGCGCGCTGCGCGCGCTGGACCTGCCGCTGGGGGTCCAGGTCTGCTCGTCGGGGCAGCATGCCGAGTTGCTCGACGATGCCCTCTCCACCTTCGGCGTGACCCCCGATCACGACCTGGCCTCGATGCGCTCCGACCAGCGGCCTGACGATGTGGCCTGGGAGATCGCAGGCTGGATGACGGAGCTGTGCCGGCGCATCCGTCCCGCGCTCGTGCTGGTGCAGGGCGACACCGCCACGACGATGGCGGGAGCGCTGGCCGCGTTCTACGCCTCGGCGAAGGTCGCGCACGTGGAGGCCGGCCTGCGCACCGGCGACAACTACGCGCCCTGGCCCGAGGAGGCCAACCGCCGGATCGTCGCGGCGGTATCGGACCTGCACTTCGCGCCCAGTGAGCTGGCCGCCCAGAACCTGCTTGGGGAGGGCATCCCGGCGGAGCACGTATGGGTCACCGGGAACACGGGGATCGACACTCTGCATTGGGCCTTGGCCCAGCCCCGGGCGCGGGCGCAGCCGAGCGACGGGCGGCGGCGAGTCGTGATCACCGCCCATCGGCGGGAGAGCATCCCCGCCGGCGTCGAGGCGATCGTCCGCGCGGTCAGGCGGCTCGCCGAGATCTACCCCGACGCGCTGTTCCAGTTCGTGGTCCACCCGGCGCCCGCGATCGCCCGCGCGGCCGAGGCGGTGCTCGGCGCGGATCGCCCGGCGAACCTCGAGCTGCTCCCGCCCTGCTCCTACGTCGAGTTCGTGCAGATGCTGTCGGACTCGTTCCTGATCCTCACCGACTCGGGCGGGCTCCAAGAGGAGGGCCCGGCGCTCGGCAAGCCGGTGCTGGTTGTCAGCGAGCGGACGGAGCGCCAGGAGTCGCTGGCGGCAGGCGCGGCCAGCATCGTGGGCCCGGACGAGGGCGCGATCGTGGACGCCGCCATCCGCCTGTTCGACGATCCGATGCACCACGCCGAGATGGCGACTCCGCGAGACCTCTATGGCGACGGCAGGGCCGGGGAGAGGATCGCCTCCGTGCTGGCGGACGTGCTCCTGCCGGACGACCGCGCCTCCCGTGAGCCCGCGCTCGGCTGAGCTCGAGGAGGCCGCACGGGGCATCGAGGGCTGGCTGCTCGGCTCCGGTGCCCAGCTCGCCGGCGGTGCTCACCAGGGAGGGGTGGCCGGGTGGCTCGACGCGCGCGGCCAGGCCGAGTTCGTGTACCTGGAGATCACGGGCTACTACCTGACGACGCTCGCCTGGCTGGCCGAGGGCGGCGCCGGCTCCGTCGCCGTCGAGCGCGGGCGGGCGGCGCTCGACTGGCTGCGCGATGTCACGGCCGGCGGAGAGCTCCCCCCTACGCGGCTCTACCTCTCCTCCGCACCCGACGACTGGCGCAACCGCGCCGCGTTCTCGTTCGACCTGGCGATGGCGGCCCGCGGCGTGGGCTGCTTCGCCGACCACTCCAGGGAGAGGACACGCGCGCGCTGCTTGCCGGCCTGGGCGCCCGGCTCACGGAGGCCTGCGGGCCGTCGGCGCCGCTGGCGTCCCACGCACCGCAGGATGGCGGCGACGGCGAGCTGCCGGACCGCTGGTCCACCCGTCCCGGACCCCACCACGTGAAGGCCGCCGCAGCCATCCTCGGGCTGCCGGCCGGAGTCGCCGACGCGCGGCTGGCCGGCGCCTGCCGAGTCACGGTCGCGCACTGGGCGGCGGCGATGCAGTCGGGGTGGCCGTGCGAGGAGCTGCACCCGCTCCTATACGGCGTCGAGGGGCTGCTGACCCTGTCCCCGGCCCTCGGCGAGGAGGCGCTCGGGCCGGCCGAGGCGATCTACCGGTCCCTGCTGGCCCTGCAGGCGCCCGACGGGTCGTTGCCCGCGGCAAGGGGCTCGGCGGAAGTGCGCTCCGACGTGCTGGCCCAGGCACTGCGAGCCGGCGCGCTCCTGCGGGCGGCGGGGCGCCTCGAGGAGGAGGGATGGACGCAGCGGCTCGACGCCCTGGCCGGTGCGCTGCTGCGACACGTCGGGCCCGACGGAGCGGTGCTGTTCGCACTCGACCAGGACGTGGCGAACACCTGGTGCGCCATGTTCGCCCACCAGGCGCTGCTGCTGCACGCCCACCGCGCCGACGGAGCTGTGGCGGCTCGCGGCACCCGGCTGCTGGTGTGAGCGTCAGCCCAGCCTGACCAGCGCCTCGGGCCCGATCTCGGCCACCATTGATGTGCAGGCGGCGAAGGACGGATACTGCGGCTGCATGGCGGCGACCACGTGGAATCAGTGCTGCGCTCGATGGATGCGTTCAACGATCGCTCCGCCGACCGACTGGTGGCGGACTGCGATCCCGACTGCGAGATGGTGCCGTTCCGTGCCCAGCTCGAGGGCACCAGCTACCAGCGGCCACGAGGCCATCCGCCGTTTCGTTCGCGACATGGACGAGGACTGGACCGGCTTCCGGATCGCGCCTCTGCGGGTCGGCGAGGGCGGCGACGGGTGGTCGCCACCGGCCGAGTCAGCGGGACGGGCCGGGCCAGCGGAGTGGACGTGGACCTCGTCGCCGGGGTTCGTGTTCGACTTCCGCGGCGACCTGATCGCGAAGGTCCGCAGCTACAGCGACCCCGACGAGGCCGTCCGCCGCCTCGGGGCTCGAGTTGCAGGCCACCGAGGAGGCCGATGAGCGACTAGTACGACGCGATCGTGATCGGCGCCGGCCCGGGCGGCCAGCACTGCGCTGGGCCACCTGGCGCGCGGCGGGCTGCGGGTGGCGATCGTCGAGCGCGAGCTCGTGGGCGGCGAGTGCGACTACTGGGCCTGCATGCCGTCCAAGACGCTCCTGCGTCCCGGCGAGGCCCTGCAGGCCGCACGCGACGCGCCGGGCGCAGCCGAGGCGGTGAGCGGCGGCGTGCGGCCCGAGCCGGCGTTCGCCTGGCGTGACTTCATGGTGTCCGACTACGACGACGGCGGAAGGCCCGGTCCATGGAGGACCAGGGCATAGCGGTGCTGCGTGGCGACGCGCGCCTACCGGGCCGGGCCGTGTGAGCGTGGGCGGCGAAGAGCACCGCGTCGAGCACGTGGTCATCGCCACCGGCTCGGTGCCGGTGATCCCGCCGGTGCCCGGGCTCGACGAGCTCGACGGCGTGTGGACCAACCGCGAGGTCACGGCCATCAACGAGGTGCCGGCAGCGGCTGCTCGTGCTGGGCGGCGGACCGGTCGGGGTCGAGATGGCCCAGGCCGTCTCGCGCCTGGGAGCGTCTGTCGCTCTCGTCGAGGGCGCCGACCACGTCCTGGCCCGCGAGCCGGAGCCGCTCGGCCGCGCGCTCGGGCGAGGCGCTGAGCGCGGAGGGCATCGAGATCTGCCTGGGCGAGCACGCCACCGCCGCCCGGCGCGACGGCGGCGAGTACGTGCTGGAGTTCGAAGGCCGCGCCGATCTGCGCGGCGACCGTCTCCTGGTGGCCACGGTCAGACGCCCCCGCACGCACGGGCTCGGCCTGGAGAGCGTGGGCATCGAGCCCGGGCGGCACGGCATCGAGGTCGACGCGCGCATGAACGTCGCCGACGGCCTGTGGGCCATCGGCGACGTGACGGGCATCTGGCCGCTCACCTACGTGAGCAAGTACCACGGCCGCGTGGCCGCCTCGAACATCCTCGGCCAGCCGCGCGAGGCCGACCACTCCGCCGTCCCGCGGGTGGTGTTCACCGATCCGCAGGCCGCATCGGTCGGGGAGGCCGACGGCGAGCAGATGGCCACCGTCCAGCTCGCCGAGGTGCCGCGCGCGTCCACCTACTCGCGGGCGTACGACCAGCGGCCGGGCTTCCTCACGCTTGTCTCGGACGGCGAGCGGCTCACCGGCGCCCACGCGCTCGGCCCGGAGGCCGGCGAGTGGCTGCAACAGGCCACGGTCGCGATCCGGGCCCGCCTGCCGCTCGACGTGATCGGCGACGTGATCCAGCCCTTCCCCACCTTCGCCGAGGCGTTCCTGCCTGCGCTCGCGGAGCTGGGCGCCGGCGTCCCGAAGGGCGCGTAGCGCGTGGACAACCTCGGCGAGTCCGTCGGATGGGGCCTCGCCGTGGGCGCGAGCCTCGTGGCCGGTGCCGTGGCGGCGGCGCTGTTCCAGCTGCCCGCGCGCGTCGCCGCGACCCTGACCGCCTTCGGCGGCGGCATCCTGTTCTCGGCGGTCGCGCTCGAGCTGGTGCCAGAGGCCGACGCGCGAGGCCGGCACCGCCCTCACGGCGCTCGGGCTGATCGCGGGCACGCTGGTCTACGTGGCCGCCGACTGGTGGCTCGGTCGCGACGCCGACATGATGGCCATGCGCCGCTCGGGCCACGCCGCAGCCGCCGGGCAGCCAGATGGAGATGCCGAGCACGAGCACTCCGAGGCCGCTCGCGGCGAGTCGATCGTGGTGGGCCTGTTCGTGGACGGCGTTCCCGAGTCGATCGCGCTCGGCCTGACGATCGCCGAGGGCGAGATCGGCCTGGCGCTGCTGGCCGGCATCCTCGTGGGCAACGTGGTGGAGGCCTACGGCGCCGCCCAGCCGATCGTCGCGGGCGGCCACACCCGCCGCTTCGCGTCACGCCTGCTCACCGTCATCGGCCTCGCGCTGGCGTTCGCCACCGTGCTGGGCGGCACGGTGCTTGCGGACGCGAGCGGCGAGCTGGTCGGCACCTCGCAGGCCGTCGCAGCCGGCGCCGTGCTGGCCGTCATCTCGATCGCGATCGTGCCGCACGCCTTCGACGAGGTCAACCGCGCGGTGGCCAGGCCACCGTCGCGGGGTTCGTGGTCGGGTACCTGTTCAGCTGAGGGCCGCGCGAGAGTAGCCTTTCCGTCGTGACCCGCGATGAGGCGAAGGCCCTGGCCGGTGAGCTCAATCGCGACGCGCCCGACCGCGACGGCTTCAAACGCATCGTGCGCGAACGCGAAGGCTCCTGGGAGGTCGTGAAGGTGCGCGTGCCGGGTGACCTCCAACGCTCCGAGCTCCACCCGACCGTCGCCGCCGAGGAAAAGCCGCCGCAGGCCGAAGACCCACGCCAGGCTTACCAGCGTAACGCGCCGGGCACCTGGGGCTAAGCCGAACGCCTCGGCACCGTGTGGGTGCCCCTCACGGACGCTCGCGGCTTTGGTACAGAACCGGTCACCCCATGACCGCGTGTTGCGCCCCACGCAACTTCATGTCCGAAACCCCCCAGCGGGTGCGGGGACGTCAACCGAGCGCTCGCCGGGTGAGTGGTCGTCGATCGAGGCCGGGCGCCTCGACGAGGGCGCCCACGTCAGAGCTCCCGCTCGTAGACGAACATGACCGGGCCCGTCCGGGCCCTGTTCGCGATTGGTGAACCCGGCGCTCTCGTACAGCGCCCGAGCCGCCGCGTCGTCCTCGCTCGTGCCCAGCTCGATTCGGTCTGCGCCGCGCTCGCGCGCGAGCTCGAGCGCGGCGTCGAGCAGAGCCCGGCCTAGGCCCTCGTCCCCGCTGATCGGGCACCACGTACAGCTCGGCCAGGTAGCACTCGAGCGCCTCGGTCCAGATCGCGGGGCGAAAGCGCAGGACCGCCAGCCCGTGCGGGGTCCCTCCCGCCAGCAGCACCGCGGTGTCGCGCCCGGACAGCAGTGTCCTGAAGCGGGCCGCCAGCGCCTCGGGTCCGGGCGTGTGGTCGCCGAACTCGGTGTTGAAGTCGTGGAGGAGCGGCGCCGATCGACTCCGCGTCGTCCATCGTGGCGCGACGTACGGCGAAGTCGGCGGCCATGCCTCGGAGTATCGGTCACGCGGCGAAGAAAGACCCGGCGACCCCGGGGGACTGCCACGCGTGGGTCACGGCTATGTCCGGGGCCGCCGGGTGCTGTACCCGTAACGCTCGATCGGCGCCTCGAAGTTGCGGTAGAGGGAGTATCGGATGGGTCGCGGACCTTCGCCGGGGCGCCGCCGTCGTAGGCTGAGCGCGATGGCCGACTCGCCCCTGGAGCCTAGGGCCGCCCGACCGGTGGTGCTCGTCGTCGAGGACGACGACGACGCGCCGCGCCCTGATCCGCACCGAGCTCGAGCGGCGCTACGGCAGCGACTACCGGGTGACCTGCGAGGGCTCGGCCGCAGGGCGCTCGAGCGACTCGAGCGGATGCGCAGCCGGGCCGAGCAGGTGGCGCTCGTGCTGGCGACCAGTGGATGCCCGAGCTCACCGGCGAGGAGCTGCTCACGCGTGCCAAGACGCTCTACCCGGAGGCCAAGCGTGCCCTGCTCGTGGACTTCGGCGCCTGGGGCGAGCGCGAGACCGCCGAGGCGATGCTGCGATCGATGGCGGTCGGGCGAATGGACTACTACGTCCTCAAGCCCTGGCGCCGCGCCGACGAGTTCTTCCATCGCACGATCACCGAGTTCCTGCACGAGTGGGACCGGGCCAGCTCCTCGATGCCGCAGGAGCTGGCGCTCATCTGCGAGCCGAGGACCGTGCGCGGTCACGAGCTGCGTCGGCTGCTCGCGCGCAACGGGGTGCCGCACAGCGTGCACACCTACGACTCCGAGGAGGGACGGCGGCTGCTGGCCGACGTCGGCCACGAGGGCACCCGCGAGCCGGTCGTGATCCGCTTCGGAGGGGGCGTGCTGGTGGATCCCGACCAACGCCGAGCTGGCGGGCGCCTACGGCGTGAACACGAGCCTTGGCGACCACCGCGACTTCGACGTCGCGGTGGTCGGCGCGGGACCGGCCGGGCTCGGCGCGGCCGTCTACGCGTCGTCGGAGGGTCTCGACACGCTCGTCGTCGAGCGCGACTCGATCGGCGGCCAGGCCGGCTCCAGCTCGCTCATCCGCAACTACCTCGGCTTCGCTCGCGGCGTGAGCGGAGCCGAGCTGGCGCAGCGGGCCTACCAGCAGGCGTGGAGCTTTGGCGCGAGCTTCCTGCACCAGCGCTCTGTGACCGCGCTGGCGCCGCGACGAGGACCGCCACGTCCTCACAGCTCTCCGACGGCACGGAGGCCAGCGCGCGCGCGGTGGTGCTGGCCACGGGCATCTCCTACCGTCGCCTGGAGATACCCGCAGCTCGACGAGCTCATCGGCACGGGCGTCTTCTACGGCGCCGGTCGGTGGCGGAGTCGCGCGGCCTGGCGGGCGAGCGAGCGCTGGTGGTCGGTGGGGGCAACTCCGCGGGGCAGGCCGCCCTGCACCTGGCGCGCCACGTCGAGCGGGTGACGATCGTGATCCGCGCCGACTCGCTCGTGGCGAGCATGTCGAGCTACCTGCGGCCGCAGATCGACGCCGCCGACAACGTTCACGTCCGCGCGCGCACGGAGGTCGCCGGATGTCACGGGAGACGCACTGCTGGAGTCGGTGCTGCTGCGCGACGCCGAGCACGGGCGAGGTGGAGGCCGAGCCGGCCGCCGCCCTGTTCATCCTCATCGGCGCCGAGCCGCACACGTCGTGGCTCCCGGCGGAGATCATTCGCGACGACTGGGGCTACGTGCTCACGGGCGTGCGATGCTGCCCGATGGAGGCATGGTCGCTCGACCGCCCGCCGCTCACGCTGGAAACCAGCCTCCCGAGCGTCTTCGCGATCGGCGACACGCGCGACGGGTCCAACCGCCGGGTGGCCTCAGCCGTAGGCGACGGCTCCGTGGTGATCGAGCAGGTCCACCGGCTGCTCGGCGAGTAGCCGGTGGACTGCAGGTGTCGTTCGTGGTGCTCGTCGCCGAGCGCTATGACACGCAGATCACGTAGACCGTCGTGGTGTCGGTCTGACCGTTGTCGTTGTGGTTCGCGCGCCAGCCAACCGGAATGTCACCGGCCTCCGCAGGATCGTTCACGGCCTCAAGCGGCTGGCTGTTCTCGATCTGCAGATCGGCGTCGCTGGTAGATGCGCCGCCACCCACGGCCTTCTCGCCCGCGTTGCAGAGGACTTGGGCGATCGCCCCGTCCAGGGCTGTGCCGGTCCGAACGATCATGTTCGCGCCCGCGCCGGCCGGTCCCGTCGGGCCTGTGGCTCCCGTCGGTCCGGTTGCGCCCGTCGGGCCGGTTGCGCCGGTCGGACCAGCTGGGCCGGTGGGCCCCTGCGGTCCTGTCGGACCCTCGGCGCCGTTCTCGCCATTCGGACCCGTGGGGCCCGTTGGCCCGGTCGCGCCGGCCGGTCCGGTCGGGCCGGCGGGACCCGCAGGCCCGATGGGGCCCGTGGGGCCGGTCTCGCCCTGCGCGCCAGTGGCGCCAGTCGCACCAGTGGCGCCGGTCTCGCCCTGCGGCCCGGTCGCACCGGTCTCGCCCTGCGCACCAGTCGCGCCGGTCGCGCCAGTCGCACCAGTCTCACCCTGTGCGCCAGTTGCACCGGTCGCACCGGTCGCACCGGTCGCACCCTGCGGGCCAGTCGCGCCAGTTGCACCGGTCGCGCCAGCCTCACCCTGCGCGCCAGTGGCGCCGGTCTCGCCCTGCGGACCAGTTGCGCCCTGCGGGCCGGTCGGACCCTGAGGCCCAGCCGGACCAGTGGGACCAGTCTCGCCCTGGGCGCCAGTCGCACCGGTTGCACCAGTCTCGCCCTGCGCGCCAGTCGCGCCAGTGGCACCAGTCGCGCCAGTCTCGCCCTGCGGACCAGTCGCGCCAGTCGCACCGGTCTCGCCCTGCGGACCGGTAGCGCCAGTGGCACCGGTCGCGCCAGTCTCGCCCTGCGCGCCGGTCGCGCCAGTGGCACCGGTCTCACCCTGCGGGCCAGTCGCGCCCGTCGGACCGGTCGGACCCTGAGGCCCAGCCGGACCGGTAGGACCAGTCTCGCCCTGCGCACCAGTCGCGCCAGTGGCACCAGTCGCGCCGGTCTCGCCCTGCGCGCCAGTCGCGCCGGTTGCACCCGTAGCACCAGTCTCACCCTGCGGGCCGGTCGCGCCAGTTGCACCCGTCGCGCCGGTCTCGCCCTGCGCGCCAGTCGCCCCAGTTGCACCCGTCGCGCCGGTCTCGCCCTGCGGACCAGTTGCGCCCTGCCGCGGCCAGTCGCGCCCTGCGGCCCAGCCGGACCAGTCGGACCAGTCTCGCCCTGCGCACCAGTCGCGCCAGTCTCACCCTGCGCACCTGTGGCGCCGGTCGCACCCGTAGCACCAGTCTCGCCCTGCGCACCGGTCGCGCCGGTCTCACCCTGCGCGCCAGTCGCGCCAGTGGCACCAGTCTCGCCCTGCGCGCCGGTGGCACCGGTTGCGCCGGTCTCGCCCTGCGGACCCGTAGCACCGGTCTCGCCCTGCGGGCCAGTCGCGCCCGTCGGACCGGTCGGACCCTGAGGCCCAGCCGGACCGGTAGGACCAGTCTCGCCCTGCGCACCAGTGGCGCCGGTCGCGCCAGTCTCACCCTGCGCACCAGTCGCGCCAGTAGCACCGGTCGCGCCGGTCTCACCCTGCGGGCCGGTCGCCCCAGTTGCACCCGTCGCGCCGGTCTCGCCCTGCGGGCCGGTCGCCCAGTTGCACCCGTCGCGCCAGTCTCGCCCTGCGGGCCGGTCGCCCCAGTTGCACCCGTCGCGCCAGTCTCACCCTGCGCGCCAGTCGCGCCGGTCGCACCAGTCTCACCCTGCGCGCCGGTCGCGCCAGTGGCACCGGTCTCGCCCTGCGGGCCAGTCGCGCCCGTCGGACCGGTCGGACCCTGAGGCCCAGCCGGACCGGTAGGACCAGTCTCGCCCTGCGCGCCGGTCGCGCCGGTCTCACCCTGCGGGCCAGTCGCGCCCGTTGCGCCAGTTGCACCGGTAGCGCCCGTTGCACCGGTAGCGCCAGTCGCGCCCTGCGGACCAGTCGCGCCCGTTGCACCGGTAGCGCCAGTCGCGCCCTGCGGGCCAGTCGCGCCAGTGGGGCCTGTCGGACCGGCAGGACCCGCGGGACCCGTCGGACCAGCCGGACCTGTTGCACCCGTTGCACCTGTCGGCCCGGTCGGCCCGGTCGGCCCAGGATTCCCCTTCGGACCCTTGTCGCCCTTCGGACCCTGGTCGCCCTTGGGCCCCTTGTCGCCCTTGGAGCCCTGATCGCCCTTCGGCCCCTTGTCGCCCTTAGGTCCGGCGGGTCCGGTCGGTCCGCGCGGGCCAACCGGGCCGGCGGGCCCGGGAGGACCGGCTGGGCCCTTGATGATGATCACGGACCCGGAAGACGAGCCCGCGCTCGCGTCCCGTGCCGTCTGACCAACGCCTGCGACCAAAGCCGAAGCGACTGCAAGTATGAGAATGCGCCGGTTCAGGCGCACGAAAGCATGCTGAATCAAAGAGGCCCCCTGCCGAGTGCTTGAGATATCAATACACCGGCTCTGCAAATTATGCAAACTTTCTTGCCGTCCCTAAGGGGATCAGGACAGGCTGCCGACCCGCGTTAGGAGCCACTCATGTCGAACTTCGCCAGCGACAGCCCCACCCGTCGTTCCGTTCTCCAGTTCGGGGCCGTGGTCCTCGTGGTCATCGCCGTTGCCGTCGTCGCCTGGCTGCTTCTCAAGGAGGACGACAGCGCGGACGAGGGTCAGGCTGCCTCCGCGTCCGTCGCGGACCTACAGGAGGAAGCCGCCAGTTCGGACCAGCCCATCTTCTGGGCGGGCGAGAGGGCCGGCTTCTCCTACGAGCTCACCAAGACGCCCCAGGGCACGTTCGTTCGATACCTGCCCCAAGGGGTCGACGCCGGCGACCCGCGACCGAACTTCCTGACAGTGGCCACCTACGACCTCCCGAACGGCTACGCGCGGGTCCAGGCCGCCTCTCGCCGGCCCGGAGCTCGCCGACGGAACATCGCCAACGGCGGCGTCGTGCTGGTCAACTCGCGGCGGCCGTCCAGCGTATACGTGGCCTACCCGCGCGGGAGATACCAGATAGAGGTCTACGATCCGTCTCCTGGCCGGGCACTCGATCTGGCCGCCTCCGGCGAGATTCAGCAGGTCCGCTGAACTAGTGCTGTCGCCTGCCGGGCGATGCCACCGGCAGGGGGAATGACGTGAGCCTCCTCGTTGCCTGGCTCGCCTTCCCGGCGCTGCTCGCGGTGGTGGCCACCGGCCTCGGCCTGCTCATCGAGCAGCTGACGGGTCGTCAGCTACCGGTGCTTCTCCTGCCCGGGTTGGGCATGGCCGCGCTGATCGTGCTGATGCAGATCTTGCTGATCAGCGCCGGCGGCACAGACATCGCGGTTCCGGTCGTACTCGCGCTGGCGGCGGCCGGCCTGATGATCGGCGGCGGTCGTCTGCTCCGCCGGCGCCCCGATCCCTGGGGCACGTTCTCGGCGATGGCGGTCATGTGCGTGTTCGCGGCGCCGGTCGTCCTGTCGGGAGATGCGACGTTCGGCGGCTACGTGAAGCTCGATGACACGGCCAGCTGGCTGGGCATCACCGACCGGATCTTCGAACACGGCTACGACCTGGACGGGTTGGCGCCATCCACGTACGAGGCGATGCTCGACTTCTATCTCTCGAGCGACTATCCGGCCGCGGTGTTCGCGCCGCTTGGCCTGGGACACGAGCTCCTCGGGACGGACATCGCGTGGCTGTATCAGCCCTACCTCGCCCTGTTCGCCGGCCTCCTGGCCCTGACCCTGTACGAGCTCGCGAGGCTTGCCGTCGATTCCACGCGCGCGCGAGCCCTGATCGTGTTCGTCGCGGCGCAACCGGCGCTGCTGTACGGCTTCTACCTCTGGGGTGGCATCAAGGAGATGGCCGCGGCCTGGTGTCTGGCGCTGATGGCTGTGCTGGTGCCGGGCGCGATCGAGGCTGGTGGGCGAGCAGGCGTTTTGCCGCTCGCCGTGGTCAGCGCGGCCATGCTGGCGATCCTCAGCGTCGGCGGCGGTGTCTGGGTGGGGCCGGTCCTCGTGATCGCGCTCATCGCGCTCATCGCGCGGCAAGGGACGCGCATCGCCATGAGGCAGTCGCTCTGGTTCGCCGCGGTGGCGATCCCGTTGTCCCTGCCTCAGTTGCTCGCCTTCGGCTTTCTCTCCGCGCCGGCGTCGTCCACGGACACGCTCGCGTTTCGCCTGGCGAATCTCTTCGAGCCGCTGAGCCCCCTGCAGGCGTTCGGGATCTGGCCCGTCGAGGATTTTCGCCTTCGCCCGGACGCGGAGCTCGTGACCTATCTGCTCGTGGTGGCCTCAGCGCTGATGCTGGCGTACGGCGCCGCCCGGCTCTGGGCGCGCCGCTCGCGCGAGCTCGCGCTCCTGACGTATCTGGTGGCCGGGGCCGTCGGTCCGCTCGTGGTCGCAGCGCAGGATTCGCCGTGGTTCAACGCCAAGGCCCTGGCCACCGCGGCGCCGGCCTTCCTGCTCGCTGCTTTCGTGGGGACCTGGCACCTCCGATCCCGGGCAGGCCACGTGGCGGCCGCGGTCCTGGCCGCCGCCCTCCTCGGCGGGGTGGTGTGGTCGAACGTCCTTGGCTACCGAGGGGTCAACCTCGGTCCAAGGGAGAGGCTGCTGGAGCTCGAGGACGCCGCGCAGAGGGTGGGCACCGGGGGACCCACGCTCACCACCGAGTACGAGCCGTACGGGGTGCGCCATTTCCTGCGTGCCGCGGACCCCGAAGGCGCCTCGGAGCTGCGGCGCCGAACCGTTGAGCTCAGACGCGGCGGGTCGCTGGACAAGGGGCAGGTTGCCGACCTCGACGCCTTCGCTCTCGACTCGGTGCTCATCTACCGCGCCCTGGTCACACGCACATCACCCGCCGCGAGCCGGCCGCCCAGCTCCTACCGGTCAGTGTGGCGGGGACGCTGGTACCAGGCCTGGCGGCGCCCGGAAACGGGCCCCGCGATCCTCGCGCGGCTGCCGCTCGGCACCAACACGGATCCGGGCGGAGTTCCGCCGTGCCCGGCGGTGCTGCGACTCGCGCGCACGCGAGGCATCACCGCGCTTGCCACGGTCAGGCGCGCGCCGGTGAGCATCGTGCGCGGTTGCCGACGCGCGACGGACACCGGGGTTCGATCTGGGCCCCGACGGCAGCGGCGCGCTGCTGCCCACGCGATCGGGAACGCTGGAGACCACGGTCACGCTCGCCGCCGCCGGTCGCAGGCTGGTCTGGGTCGGCGGCGGCTTCCGAGGTCGGGTCGAGATCCTCGTCGACGGGCGGAGCGTCGGGTCCCGCCGGCACGAGCTTGCTCATGGCGGGCAGTACGTGCCGATCGGCACGGCTCGGCTGGCCGCAGGAGCACATCGCCTGACCCTTCGGTACGAGGAGGGAGGCCTGGGCCCGGGCGGGGCGGGCAGTCCCTTCCCCATCGGGCCGCTGGCCCTGTCCCAGGCCAACGAGCGCCCGATGGTGGACTTGGTGAATCCTCGCGATGCGCGCTCGCTGTGCGGCCAGCGCCTGGATTGGGTGGAGGCGCTCGGCCCCTAGGTCCTGGCTCGGTTCAGGACCCGCCCACGCCCATGAGGTCCCCGACGATCGCGGCGGCAGCCATCGAGCCGGCGGCGATCGCGTTGGCCACCGAGGGCATCCCAAGCTGCACGTCCCCCGCCGCCAGGACCCCGGGAACGCTGGTGTGGAGGGTCGGGTCGACCTCGATGGAGTCCGCGGAGAGTGGGCCGGGCTCCGCCGACTCCACGCCCAGCCCGTGCGCCAGATCGGAGCGCTGATGCAGGGTCACGGGCACCAGCAGCCCGCCACAGGCGCGTTCGCTGCCGTCGTCGAACGTGACGGCGGTCAACTCCGGCTCCGGCCCCGCCAGCCCGGCGACGCGCCGTTCGTCCACGGTCACGCCGGCCGCCTGCAACCGCTGGGCGTCATCGGCGTCCAGCTCGGCCGGTCCGTTGGTGATCAGGGTCACGTCGTCGCTCCACGCGCGCAGGAGGAGGGCTCTGTGGGTGCCCGAGGCGCCCCCGTCCAGCACGCCCAGTGGCTGCTCGCGGACCTCCCAGCCGTGGCAGAAGGGACAGTGGAACACCGAGCGGCCCCACCGCTCCGCGACGCCGGACAGGTCCGGATAGCTGTAGTCCATGCCCGTCGCGAGCAGCAGGCGACGCGCGCGCTCCCTCCCACCGTCGTCGAGCTCGATCGTGAAGCCCTGGTCAGCGCGCTCGCCGCCGACGACCCGGCCCGAGCGGAACTCGACGCTGGGGTAGGACGTGAGCTCCTGCCGGCCGCCGGCGTAGAGCGCGGCCGGAGGCTCCTGATCGTGGCCCAGCAGTCCACCGATTCCATGAGCGACGCTGTTGCTCTGCTCGCCGGCGTCGACCACCAGCGTCCTGCGCCGAGCGCGGCCGAGCACCAGCGCGGCGCTCAGGCCGGCGGCCCCGCCGCCCACCACGATGCAATCCCAGGTCGTGTCCATGCGGGCAAACTGACGGGCCGTCGCGCGGGTGTCAAAGCTGCTGGCCCCGCCGCGTACCCTGACCGAGTCATTCGAAGCAGAGACCGATGACCCGCGAGATCGGCGCCGTGTTCGTTCCCGGCGCCGGCCTCGGCTCGTGGATCTGGGACGCGGTGGATCCCAGCCTCGACTTCCCTCACCTCTTCGTCGACCTCCCGGGCAGGGGCGAAGGAAACGACACCAAAGGCTTGGACCTCGATCACTACGTTCGCCACCTGAGCGGCGAGCTCGATCAGTTCCACGCCGACCGGCTCGTGCTCGTCGCGCACTCGCTCGGTGGAGTGCTTGCGCTCAAGCTGGCCAGCGAGCTCTCCGGCCGTCTCGCCGGTTTCGTCGGTGTCGGCGCGGCAATTCCCAGGGACGGCGGCTCCTTCGTCTCGTCGCTCCCGCTGGGCAAGCGACTGCTGACCACCGTCCTCATGCGCGTCGCGGGGACGAAGCCGCCGGCCTCGGCGATCCGCGCGGGGCTCTGCAGCGACCTGTCGACCGAGCAGGCCGACGAAGTGGTGCGGCGATTCGTCCCTGAGAGCCGGTCGGTCTACATCGAGCGCACTCGGGCGCCGGTTCCCCAGGTGTCGAGGATGTACATCTGCCTGACCGAGGACAAGGAGTTCGGCGTGCCCCTCCAGCGAAAGATGGCGAGCAACCTTGGCGCTGAGGACGTCCCGGAGATCGCCTCAGGCCATTTGCCGATGCTGAGCGAACCCGACGAGCTCGCACGCCTGCTCAACAAGTTCGTGGCGCAGGTCCGAAACGCTGGCTAGGAATCACCACTCGGCGCCGGCCACCTGCCGCGTCGCCACGTTCAAGCGGTTCCAGACGAGGGGCTTGACGCGCGGAATCTCGCCGCGCCCAGCGGAGCCGTTTCTCTAGAAGAGCCTGTCCAACAGGACGAAGATGATCGCCAAGGCCGAGACGAGCGCGCTCACCCAGAACATCTGAACACCAGGCCGTTCGCGGTCAGCCCACGGCGCCTTCTGCCACCAGCTCGGCATCACACACCCCAGTATCCCGCACGGCTGCGGCGGTCGCACGGCGCTGACGTGATCGGCGGTGAGTAGTTCGACAGCGATGATCCCCCTACAGCTGCTCGAGGGCGAGGTCCCAAGTCGCGAATGCCCGGAACTCGATGATCTTCAACTCGCGGAAGCGGACCACGTGCCCGGCTTCGACCCCCTTGACCTCGACCCCGCTCTCGCGGCCACGCCCGTTGAGCCAGATCTGCGCGACCACGACATCTCCTCGGGCCATCGTCTGGCCGATCTCGATCTCGAGTGACCCCCACGGTTCGGTTGCGGCGTGCCAGAACTCCGCGATCTCCTCGTGGCCGACGTAGCGATCGAGCATCCCGGGGAACACGCCGCTGGTCTTGTAGAAGCCCTGCGGATCGAAGTACTCGGGTATGCACTCGAGCCGGCCGTGGACGAACGCGTCGTAGATGTCGAACAGCCGCGTGAGCTCGGGGCTCCGCTCTCCGGACCCAATCCCCTTGACACGGCCCTCTATCGGCACCGAATGGCGAGGGCCGGAATCGAACTGGCGACACCACGATTGTCAGAACTGGGCTTGTCGTGGCGCCTAGTGGCGATTCCGCGAGTCTAGAGCCAATCAGCGCGCTGCCCGACCTGGAGGCCCTCTCGGCTGGGTGAGCGACGGCGCGACTCCGGAAGGGTGGCAATGGGCATCGGGGTCTGAGATAGTCGCGCCAGCAAAAGGGGGGTTGCCTCTCCGGACTCGCCCGCGGCAGCCCCCCACAAGGAGGTCTGCTGCCTTGAGCGCGGCCAGCCACACGTCCCGTCCCCCGCGACTTAGCCCCGGGCTGGTCGCTTTCTTGATCGGTGTGCCGCTCGCTTGGGCGGTGCTGCTCATGTTCCACCCCACGGGGGATGGCGAGGCCATCACCTACGCGGACGTGCAGGATCAGGTGACGGCCTGGCTCACGGTCCACCTCGGCATGATGATCTTTATCCCGCTGATCGCGGTGGCGCTCTATCTGCTGCTGCGTGGTGTCGAGGGCACCGCAGCGCAAGTGGCCCGGATCGCCCTCGTGCCGTTCGTCGTGTTCTACGGCGCGTATGAGGTGCTCTTGGGCGTGGGCACCGGCATCCTCGTCCACGACGTGAACGGGATGGTGCCGAGCGAGCAGGCGGCGGGCGCAGCGGTCGCGAACGAGTTCACCGACAACATTCTGATCCGCGGCTTCAGCGTCCTCTCCAGCCTCGGCAGCGTTGCCTTCATCACGGCTGCGATCGCTGGCGGGATTGCGCTCCATCGCCATGCCGGCGCACCGCGCTCGGTCGCCGTCCTGCTAGGCCTAGCCGGGTTCCTGATTACCGCGCACCCCCCGCCCTTCGGACCACTCGGGCTCGCGCTATTCATCATCGCCGTGCTGATCTACCTACGCAGCCAAGCGGCGGTGGTCGCACCCGCTCCCGCGCGGCCGACCGAGCCAGGCCTAACCGCCTAAGCGACTGGAAGGGGTGCCCGATGGGAAGATTGCTGCTGCCGGTAGTCGTGGGGCTCGCGGTCGCAGCGCTGTCCGCCGGTCCGGCTGCCGCCGCCCAGACGCCGACGCAGGACACAGCGGTCGGCGATGGGCACGTAACGATCCCCGTTCCGGGGTCGCAGATCCCCTTCCATGTCTTTGGCTTCAACTTCAACGCCGCGAGCGGTCCGGAGGGAGAGAACCCCACCGGCGAGGTCATCAACTTGACCACTGGCGAGCGCGTCGGCGCCATGACCTTCACGGGGAACGTGACGTGCCTCGCGGTTTCGGGTAATCGGGCTGCGATCGGCGCGGTTGGAACGTATTTCGGCTTCCCTGCCGCGGTGCTGTTGACGGTGGTGGATGGCGGTCCGCCGAACTCGGGAGCCGATACGGCAAACGTCGCCATTCGCGTGGACTCCCAGACACCTCCACCCCCGCCAGACTGCTCGACTGCGTCGTTCTCGAATCAGTTGGTTGTCACCACCGGGGACGTCGTTGTCCGTGACGCGCCACCGCTACCCACGTCGAAGGACCAGTGCAAGAACGGCGGCTGGCGCAACTACGGCGACCGGTTCAAGAACCAGGGTGCCTGCGTGAGCTTCGTCGCGACGGGCAAGCGCAAGCGGTAGGGCGCCTCGCCGCGGCACGGCTTGCCGCATTGGTTGCCCAGGCCCCCCGGCCTGGCAGCGTTGCTCGCCGCCCCTGGATCCCGAACCCGCTCTGGGAGTGGGCGTCGCGCTAAATGGCGAGGCCCGGAATCGAACCGGGGACACCACGATTTTCAGTCGTGTGCTCTACCAACTGAGCTACCTCGCCGGGCTCGGGCATGGTAGCCGCGCGGCTTGCACATGAGAGTTCGCGCCCTGACCGAAACTCGGGCTTATAGCCGTGTTCGGGGTAGTGGAAGCACCTGGGTGGGCCGAACGTCCGCCGGGTGACCCGAAGCACGGAAGGGAAGCTCTCACATGCGACGCATCCTTAGGCACCGGCCTGCGCCGGGCACCATCCTCGGGGCCATCGCTCTGTTCGTGGCGATGGGTGGCGGGGCATACGCCGTCAGCGGCCCGCCCGGCCCCAACACGATCGGCCAGGAGGAGATCGTGAACGGCGGGGCCGGCAAGACCGAGGTCGGCACGAACGCGGTCGGCCGCGCCGAGATCCGGACCGACTCCATCGCCGGCGGCAAGCTCTGCGAGCAGGGCGATGCGGGTTGCCGCCCGATCACCGGCGCGAACTTCGACGAGACCACGCTCGAGGGAGTGGCCAGCGCGACGGTGGCGGGCCGGGTGAGCCAGGCCTACCGCGATCAGTCGTTCAGCCTCCCGGCCGGCAGCGGGACTCAGCGCACCGTCCTGAGCCTGAACGTCCCCGCCGGCAGCTACGTCATCCACGGTGCAACGACCGTGACGAACACCGAGGCCAGCGCGCGTCAGGAGGACTGCTTCGTGCGGGCAGGCTCCAGCTTCGACCAGGCCACTGAGGGACTCGGCGCCGCCGGCGGTGCCACCGACGTGGCCCGGGTGGACATGCAGCTCGTGCACACGTTCGCCGCGGCAGGCACGATCGAGATGACGTGCGAGGGCGGCACGGCCGCCGGCGATATCACGGTCCAGAACCGCAAGATCCAGGCCCACCGCGTGGCAGAGGTCTCCAACTCCGCCGCAACCACCCCGTAGCGATTACCGGCAGCCGCCGGCGCCCGAACGAGGGCGCCGGCGGCCCCTGCCGCGCAGCGTCCCTATCGTTCGCGGCCATGTCCGAGCACACCGACATGGAGCGGATCGCGAGCCTTCCCGACCCCCTGTGGAAACGGATCGCCGCCAAGCCCGAGCGCGCGCCCGAGTACATCGCGCTGGCCGCGGCGGAGCGCTTCGCCGAGCCGGCGGAGCGGTGGGTGCAGGTCGCGGGCGTCGGCCACTCGCCGGAGTCGCTGGCGAAGGAGGCGTTCAAGAAGAACGTGAGGCTCTCGCGCGTGGAGGGCCTGGCGCTCGGCATCGGCGGCGTCACAACCAGCGCCGCCAACCTGGTGGGCCTGGCGTGGATCCAGGCCCGGATGGTGTTCTTCATCGCCGCCGCCTACGGCTACGACCCGCGCCACCCGATGCGCCCGGCCGAGCTGCTGGCGCTGTGGGACATCTACCCCACCCCCGCCGACGCGCGCGCCTCGCTCGACGGGATGGGCAAGACCATGGCCCAGTCGGTCGTGGAGGCCCAGCTGGCGAAGTCGGGGCAGAGTCGCTTTGGCACCAAGCTCATGCGCTACGCGGCCAAGCGGATGGCCAGGCGCGGCGCCGGCCGGCTGATCCCGTTCATCGGCGCCCCGATCAGCTCGGTGCAGAACGGCGGGTCGACCAAGGACCTGGGCAAGCGCGCGCTCGCCTTCTACGGCGGTCAGGGCGCGGCAAGCGAGCCCCAGCCCGTCGCCCAAGCGCGCAACTGAGTCGCGACCCTCAGGCCTGCCCGTAGACCGGCACGGCGGCCCCGCTCATGACCGCCGACTCGTCCGACACCAGGAACGCGATCACGCGCGCGATGTCGGCCGGGGCCACCCACTTCGACCAGTCGGCGTCGGGCATCGACTCGCGGTTGGCGGGGGTGTCGATCACGCTCGGCAGGACCGCGTTGGCCCGCACGCCCACACCGGCGTACTCCGCGTCGAGTGCCTTCACGAACGCGAGCACCGCCGCCTTGGCCGTCACGTAGGCCGTGGCGCCCGAGAACGGGCTTAGGGCCGCGCGCGCGGACACGCACACGAACGAGCCCGTGCCGCGCTCGGCCATCCGCGGCATCCCCGCGCGCGCGAGGTTGAACGCGGGAACGAGGTTGAGCCGCAGAATCCGCTCGAACTCCTCGAGCTCGACCTCCTCGACCTTCGGCCCGGACGCGAAGCCACCCACCAGGTTCACGACCGCCTCCAGCTCCGGGACCGCGTTCACGACCTCCGCGGCACCGTCTGGATCGAGCAGGTCTGCGGTCACGAACTCCGCCCCGGCTGGGGCCTCACCCCGCCTGTCGACCACCGTCACGGAGCGCCCGGAAGCGATCAGCTCCTCGACCACGGCACTGCCCAGCGCACCCGTTCCGCCGGCCACCAGGACACCCATGTCAGGAACCTATCCCGTCCGCGACTGCATCTACCGTCGTGACTCTCTTGGACCAGCCCACGCTGACAGCCGCGAAGACCTTCGTGCGCGATCTCGCGGACGGCGCGCACGTGGACTGCGTGTTCGAGGTGCGTGCGCTGCAGCGGCGCCAGAAGCGCAATGGAGAGCCGTTCCTGAAGCTCCAGCTCGGCGACGTGACCGGTGCCGTGGAGGGTGTGGCGTGGGAGTCCGTCGACGAGATCGCCGCCTGCGCCAAGCCCGGCTCCGCGGTGCACGTGACCGGCCGCTACGCGGCCGACGCCCGCTACGGGTCTTCGGTCACGGTGCGCTCGCTGCGCGCGGCGGAGCCCGACGAGTTCGACCCCGCCGACCTGCTCGAGGGACCACCCCAGCCGGCCGCTCAGATGGCCGCGGCGCTTGACGAGCTGATCGCCACGGTTCAGGACCCGCACCTGTCCCAGCTGCTGTCGCGCCTTCTGGGCGAGGGCTGCGACACCGGCGCCCGCTGGCGGGTCGCGCCCGCGGCCAAGGTCTACCACCAGGCCTACCGCCACGGGCTGCTCGAGCACTCGCTCTCGGTGGCCCAGGGCGTGAGCGCCATGGCGGCCACGTTCCCCGGCATCGACCGCGACGTGGCGGTCACCGGGGCGCTGCTGCACGACATCGGCAAGATCGAGGCCTACGAGCAGACGGGCGGGGCGATCGAGCTGTCCGACGCCGGCAAGCTCCAGGGCGAGATCCCGCTGGGCTACTACCGGGTGCGGCGCGAGATCGACTCCATCGACGGCTTTGCGCCCGAGACGGCGCAGGCGGTGCTGCACATCGTGCTCAGCCACCACGGCAAGCTCGAGCACGGGAGCCCCGTGACCCCCTGCACGCGCGAGGCCACGCTCGTGCACATGATCGACAACCTCGGCGGCACGCTCGGCAGCTTCGACCGGATCGAGAAGAGCCTCGCCGAGGGCGAGAGCTGGTCAGCATTCGACCGCGCGCTGTCAGGCGCGGCCTACTTCACCCCGCGCCAGGGGCGCGGGGACGTGTCCGAAGCCGCCTAGGCTCAGACGCCGGCGTCAGCCGAGCTTGTCGTAGGCGTCCTTGCCGACGAACTTGGTCAGCTTGACCTTGTCGCCGTCTACGGTCGTCTCGGCCTGGAACGCGTACCTGGTCTGCTTTCCCTTCGACGTCTCGCGCTCATAGGTCTTCCCCTGCACCTCGCTCTCGTCGACCTGCACCTTCTTGCGATGCTTGACGCTGTAGAACTCGATGGCCATGGGCGATCCCTCCTCGGTGGAAGCAGGACGGTCCAAGGCTAGGAGACACATGGGACGTAACCGCGTTCCAAGCCGCACCTGAGCGCCTCAAGCCCGCAAAATGCGAGTCCCAGCCCCGCGCAACACGCCATCGGGGCCACCTACCGTGCGTATCCTGGGCCGCCCATGGCCAAGGACACCGAAAAGCTCATCCGTCAGCTGTCGCTGATCTCGTTCCTGATGGGCGAGCGCCGTCCGGTCTCCGCGCTGGAGATCCGCCAGGACGTGGAGGGCTACGCGCAGATGACCAGCGACGAGGCGTTCAACCGCCGCTTCTACGCCGACCGCGCGGAGCTGTCGTCCCTGGGCATCGAGCTGAAGGTGGAGAAGCAGAGCGAGGGCTCGTTCGAGGCCGAGACCTACACGCTGCCGCCCGAGAACTTCTACCTGCCGGCCATCAAGTTCTCCGACACCGAGCTCAGCGCGCTGCGCACGGCGCTGGCGCTCCTGGACGGAGAGTTCGCCTACGCCGAGCCGCTGCGCCTGGCGCTGCAGCAGCTCTCGTGGGGCAAGCCGTCGCCGCTGTCGGCCCCGGAGCACCAGACGGTGCGGCTGGCGATGACGGCCAGCTCGGGCGGGCGCGAGCTCTCACAGCGGCTGTCGAAGGTCGAGACGGCGATCTTCCGCCGCAAGACGATCGTGTTCGACTACTACACGATGGGCCGCGACGCCCAGGAGAAGCGCAAGGTGGACCCCTACCACCTGCTCTTCCGCGGCGGCCAGTTCTACCTCGTCGGGCACTCCCACGAGCGCGACGCGGTGCGGGTGTTCCGCCTGTCGCGGATGCGCGGAAAGGTGGGGTACAGCTCCAAGGCCGAGCACGACTTCCAGCGCCCCGACGACTTCGACCCGCGCTCGTATGCCACCCGCGCCGACTGGCAGCTCGGCGAGCAGCAGGGCGTCGCGCGGATCTGGCTGTCGGACCGCATCGAGTGGCTGGTGCGCCGGCACCTGGGTCCCGACGTCGGCGCCGTGGAGCAGGCGGACGACGGCGTGATCTTCGAGACCGCGTACGGCGAGCCGCGCCAGCTGATCTCCTGGGTGCTCGGCCTGGGCACGCGGGCGCGCATCCTCGAGCCGCCGGAGCTGGTCGAGGAGGCTGAGGCGCGCGTGCGCACGGTGGTCGAGCGCCACTCCGAGCCCATCGAGCTGGCGCGCCAGGTCAAGCGCCGGCGCAAGGAGGAGCCCAACGGCGACGGCAAGCGCGAGAGCACCATCCGCCCGGAGCGCTTCGCGCGCCTGGTCACCCTCGCCGGCATCCTGATCGAGGCGGCGCGGCGCGGCGCCAAGCTGGAGCTGGCCGAGCTGTGCCAGACGCTGCAGGTCACCGAGACGGAGCTGCGCCAAGACATCGACGTGCTCAACGTCGTGAACTTCGGCGGCGGCAGCTACGTGCTCTACGCCGAGGTCCAGGGCGGCCAGATCGAGGTGGACCCCGAGCCCTACGGCGACAACTTCGCCCGGCCGGCGCGGCTGCTGCCGCTGGAGGCCAAGGCGCTGGTGGCCGCCATCGACCTGGTGGGCGAGCACCTGCCCGAGGGCTCGCTCTCATCCGCGCGGGACAAGATCGTGGACGCGCTGGGGCGCGACCCCGCCACCGACGGGCTGCAGATCACCACCGCCAAGGGCGACGACTCGGACATCGCCCGGGTGGTGAACAGCGCCATCTCCGAGCGCCGGCTGCTGGAGATCGAGCACTACAAGGAGGAAGAGGACGAGTTCACCTCGCGCACGATCGAGCCCTACCACCTGATCAACGGTGCCGAGGGCTGGTACGTGCACTCCTTCGACACCTCCAAGGACGGGACCCGCTCCTTCAGGCTCGACCGCATCCGCTCGGCCACCGTGCTCGATGACACCTTCGAGCCCAGGGAGGGCGTGGAGCCCGAGATGGGCGGCTGGCCAACCACCGGCGAGGTGCCCACCGCCGAGACCGCGCGGGTGTGGATCTCGCCGGAGCGCGCCCGCTGGGCGCGCGAGGACCGGCGGGTGGCACAGGAGCTCAGCGACGGCGCGGTGATCGTGGAGGTGGCCTTCGGCGGCCACGAGTACCTGACGTCGGAGATCCTCAAGGAGGCGGGCGACGCCGCGGTGCTCGAGCCCGAGGACGCTCGCGAGGCCGTGCTGGCCGCAGCCGAGGCGCTGGCGGGCACGGTGCGCCGCTAGAGCCACGCCGGCCGGTTGCCGGTAGCTTCCCGCGCTGCATGGCTTCGCGGCGCGACCTGATCAAGATGACCGGCGAGGAGCTGGACGCGTTCCTCGACGAGCAGCGCATCGTCCAGGTGTGCACGATCGGCCCCAACGGCCGTCCCCACATCATGCCGCTCTGGTACGTGGTCGACGAGGGCCCGGAGCTGCGCGGCTGGACCTACGCGGCCTCGCAGAAGGCAAAGAACCTGGAACGCGACCCGCACGCCACGATCTCGATCGACGACGGGGTGGACTACGCGGAGCTGAGGGGCGTGATGATGGAGTGCGACGTGGAGCTCCAGCGCGACCCCGATGGGGTTGCCGACCACGGCATCGCCCTGTTCGAGCGCTACGGCCCGGGGGGCGAGCTCGCCCCCGAGGCGCGCGAGATGGTGCTCAAGCAGGCGGAAAAGCGGGTCGGGCTCAGGTTCAAGCCCACCCGCACCGTGACGTGGGACCACCGCAAGCTGGGCGGCACCTATTAAGGGCCTGATCCTCTCCGGGGGCAAGGGCACGCGCCTGCGCCCGATCACCCACACCAGCGCCAAGCAGCTGGTTCCGGTGGCCAACAAGCCCGTGCTCTTCTACGGCATCGAGGCCATGGCCACGGCCGGGATCGAAGAGGTGGGCATCATCATCGCCCCCGAGACCGGCGACGAGATCCGGGCCGCGGCGGGCGACGGCTCGGCCTTCGGCGTGCGCATCACCTACATCGAGCAGGACGAGCCGCTGGGCCTGGCGCACGCGGTGCTCACGGCCGAGGGATTCATCGGGGGCTCGCCGTTCGTGATGTACCTCGGGGACAACCTTTTGCGCGACGGCATCTCGGAGCTGGTGGACACGTTCCGATCGGAGTCTCCCGACGCGCTGATCCTGCTCACGCCGGTGCCCGACCCCGAGCACTACGGGGTGGCGGAGCTGCAGGACGGTCAGGTCTCGCGGCTGGTGGAGAAGCCCAGCGACCCCGCGACCAACCTGGCCCTGGTGGGCGTGTACATGTTCACCCCCGCGATCTTCGAGGCGGCGCGCTCGATCGCGCCCTCGGCGCGCGGGGAGCTGGAGATCACCGACGCAATCCAGTCACTGGTGGACGGGGGCAGCCGCGTGGACCCGCACATCGTGCACGGCTGGTGGAAGGACACCGGCCAGGTGCAGGACATGCTGGAGGCCAACCGGCTGATCCTGGACGACATCGAGGAGAGCCTGGAGGGCGAGCTGATCGAGTCGCGGGTGGAGGGGCGGGTGGCCATCCACGCCGATGCGCGGCTGGAGCGCTCGACCGTCCGCGGCCCTGCGGTGATCGGCGCCGGCGCGCACATCCGAGACGCCTACATCGGCCCCTACACGGCGATCGGCGAGGGCGTGACGATCGACCGGGCCGAGCTGGAGCACTCGATCGTGCTCGCCCAGTCGACGGTGCGCGACCTGGAGTACCGGATCGAGGCCAGCCTGATCGGCCGCAACGTGAAGATCGGCCGTGGCCCCGCCCTGCCCAAGGCCTACCGCTTCGTGGTGGGCGACAGCTCGGAGATCGCGATCCTCTAGCCCCTTCCACGAGAGCATCGCCCGGATGTAGTATCGGCCGAGCTCGAAAGGGAGGGGCGGTCATGCCTCAGATTGACGGTGCAGTGAGCAGGAGGGCGAAGCTCCTCGGCATCGCGGCCCTCACGAGCCTGGCCCTCGCAGTGCCCAGTGCGACCGCACAGGCGCAGATCCTCACGGTCACGCCGTTCTGCGACAGCACGACCGTGGGCGCGCCTGCGAGTGGCTTCCAGATCCAGGTGCAGCCGTTCAGCGGCGTCCTCCTGAGCATCAGGGACGCGAACGGCCTGTTCAACCCGCAGCCCGGCCCGCTCTCCGTACCGCGGTTCACGATCGGCGTCAGCTTCCCGCCCGGCATCGGCGCCACCACCTTCAATCTCTACCAGGACACGAACGGGAACGGTCGCCTCGATCCCGGCGAGCCCCTGCTCGAAACCCTCAGTCAGCCGGATCCGTGCACCCCTGCCCTTCCGACGTCGAAGGACCAATGCAAGGGCGGCGGGTGGCGGACGTTCGCGGGCATGTTCAAGAACCAGGGCCAGTGCGTGGCATTCGTGCAGCGCGGGCCAAAGCCCTGAGCCTCAATCCTCAGTAACAGCCACGGACTCGAACCGCGCCTGAGCACCGGTGGCGCCGCCAACGGTCAGGGCCGGCCGCGCCGACTCCTCGATCGGGCCGCGGATGAAGCCCCGAGTGACCGGCTGCCAGGTCACGCCGTCGCCCGACAACTCGAACAGGAAGCGGTTGCCGCGCGCCACCATCCGCAGGTGCAGTCGCGGCACGGCGGGCACGGCCGTCGAGGCCAGCCGCTTGAGCCGCCCGGCCTTGCGCCGCCACACGGTGGCCCGGTCGCGTCCTGCCGATAACCCAATGACCTCGTAGCCGTCCCGGAAGCTGGCGACCCCGCCCTGCGCGCCGGGCGCCAGGGAGTCGCGGTCGAGCACCGCAACTGCCGTGTAGCGCTCGGTACCCACTCGGCGGCCGAGCACGGCGCCGTCCAGACGATCACCGTTCGCGGCCGCGGCGGTGAGCCGCAGGCCGTCGCCCGTCTCGATTCGCGGCGGGTTGGCCAATCGCCACTCCCAGTCGATGGCAAGCGGTCCCGCGAACGCCTCTGAGAAGGCGAGTCCCGGCGCGCCCGGCCTCGGCGCCGGGACCCGGCGCCCGGGGCCGATGCGCGGCCAGCCGTCGGCGCCGATCCTGAACTGCGCCGCCAGCATCTGGCGCCCGGCGATGCGGCCCGCGCCGTCGCGGAATGCGTGGAACAGGGCCAGGCGGCCTCCCGCCCCGTCGCCCACCACCGTGGCGTGGCCGGGACAGTTCCAGCCGTTGCCGCCGCGCAGGATCGGCTTGCTGCGCTTGCGCCACGGGCCCAGCAGCCGGCGCGACCGCGCCGCGCCCACGGCATAGTCGCAGTCGGGCGAGCAGCAGAAGTTGCCCGCGTACAGCAGGTGGAACCAGCCGCGCGAGCGCACCACCTGTGGCGCCTCCACCACCGTGCCCTCCCAGCGCCGGTCGGCGCGAAACAGCTCGCGCGGGCGGCCCAGCAGCTTGCGCCCGTCCTCACGCAGTCGCTGCGCCAGGATCGGCGTGGGCCGCTCGAACTGATTGCCGTCCTCCTTGAAGAGCAGGTACAGCCGGCCGCGCTCGTCGCGGACGGGATGGGGGTCGATGGACCCGTAGCGCGAGCAGCGCAGCGGGCGCCCGGCGTCGCGCCAGGGGCCGTCGGGGGTGGCCGCGGTGGCCACGCCCAGGCACATCCAGGAGCGCCGGCGCCGGTGTGGCAGGGCGCTGTAGAAGACGGCGTAGCGGCCGCCGATGCGCGCCAGCTCGGGAGCCCAGAAGTCGCTGCGCGCCCAGCGCGGGCGGGTCTGGAAGACCGCGCCGGTCAGGCGCCAGCCGCGCAGGTTCGAGGACCGCGCCACGCGGAAGATGGGCGCCCAGTCGTCGGTGGTGGTCACGGCCACGTGCTCATGCCCCACGCGCAGCACCGACGGGTCCGGCCACTCGCCCGCCAGCAGCGGCGCGGGGAGCACCAGCGCGGCGCCGGCGGCGACCCTCGCGAGGGCTTGGCGAAGCACCGCGGGATGGTAGATCACGGGTCCGAAGCCGCCGCGTGCTATTGCTTTGGCGGTGAAGCTGCTCGTCTTCGGGGCGGCGGGCATGCTCGGCGAGGACCTCGTGCGTGCCGCCGCGCTCGCAAACCACGAGGTCGCGCGCCGCGATCGCTCCGAGACCGACGTGACCGACGCCGGCGCGGTGCTCGAGGCCGTGCGCTCCGAGCAGCCGGACGCGGTCGTGAACTGCGCTGCGTATACGAACGTCGATGGGGCCGAGAGCGAGCGCGACGCCGCGCTGAGGGTGAACGCCGACGGAGCCCGCAACGTGGCCAAGGCGGCCGCCGAGGCCCGCGCGACGGTGCTCTACCCCTCGACCGACTACGTCTTCGACGGCACGAAGGGCCAGGCCTACGTGGAGTCGGACGATCCCGCGCCGCAGTCCAGCTACGGCGCCTCCAAGCTCGCGGGCGAGATCGAGACCGCGGCCGCAACGCCCAACCACTTCATCGTTCGCACCTCCTGGCTCTTCGGCGCGGCGGGCAAGAACTTCGTGCGCACCATGCTCGAGCTCGGCCGGCGCGAGGACCAGGTGGCCGTCGTTCGCGACCAGACCGGCTGCCCCACCTGGACCGCCCACCTGGCCGAGGGGATGGTGCGCCTGCTGTCCACACGCGCCTTCGGCCTGCACCACATGGCGTCCGGAGGCAGTTGCACCTGGTACGACTTCGCCATGGCGATCTTCGAGGACGCCGGCGTCGACTGCCGGGTGATGTCCACCACCACGGCCGAGATCGGCCGGCCCGCGCCGCGGCCCGAGCACTCCGTGCTGACGACCCAATGGGAGGACGCCATCTACCTCCCCGAGTGGCGCGAGGGCCTTCGCGGCTACCTGGCGGAGGCTGCCGAATGAAGCTGCTCGTGACCGGCGGCGCCGGGTTCATCGGCTCGACCTACGTCCGCGTGGCCGGCGAGGACCACGAGGTGGTCGTGCTGGACAAGCTCACCTACGCGGGGCGGCGCGAGAACCTGGCCGAGGACGTGCCGCTGGTGGTGGGCGCCATCGAGGATCCCGCCGCGGTGCGCGAGGCAATGGAGGGCTGCGACGCCGTGGTCAACTTCGCGGCCGAGTCCCACGTGGACCGCTCGATCGTGGGCCAGGACCCGTTCGCGGTGGCGCACGTGATCGGCACCGGGGTGCTGCTGGACGCCGCGCGCGAGCTGGGTGTGTCGCGCTACCTCCAGGTCTCGACCGACGAGGTGTACGGCTCGATCGACTCCGGCAGTTTCACCGAGACCTCGCCGCTGGATCCCTCCTCCCCCTACAGCGCGACCAAGGCGGGCGGCGACCTGCTGGTGTCCGCCCACGCGCACACCCACGGCATCGAGGCGGTCATCTGCCGCGGGTCGAACAACTACGGGCCGCGCCAGTACCCCGAGAAGCTGATTCCGCTGTGCATCCTCAACGCCCTGCACGGCGACCCGCTGCCGGTGTACGGCGACGGCCTGCAGGTGCGCAACTGGCTGTTCGTGGAGGACTTCGCGCGCGCAATCCACCTGGTGCTCCAGCGCGGCGAGCCCGGCAACGCCTACAACGTCGGCGGCCCAGACGAGTGCGAGAACATCGAGGTGGTCAGGCGGATCCTGGACCTGACCGGCCGCGACGAGTCGCTGATCGAGTACGTGAAGGACCGCCCCGGGCACGACCGCCGCTACTCGCTGGCCTCCGACAAGGTGCGCGAACTGGGCTGGGAGGCTCAGACGCACTTCGCCGAGGGGCTCGAGCGGACGGTGGACTGGTACCGCGACAACGAGCCCTGGTGGGAGCCGATCCGCTCGGGCGAGTACCGCGAGTACTACGAGCGCCAGTACGGCCGCGCGCTGGGCTAGCAGCCCGAGGCCGGCCTACACCCCATCGGTAGCCTCACCTGGGTGTACCGCGACGACCCACCGGCGCTCGAGCTGCGCGGCCTGACCAAGCGCTACGACGACGGGACGCTCGCGCTCGAGGCGCTTGACCTGACGGTTCCCGACGGAGCGTTCTTCGGCCTGCTCGGGCCCAACGGCGCGGGCAAGACCACCGCGATCAGTGCGATCTGCAACCTGATCCGCGTGACGGACGGCGACGTGCTGGTGTTCGGCGAGCCGGCGGCGTCGCTGCTGGCGCGCAGCTGGATCGGCCTGGCGGAGCAGGACATCAACCTGGACCGCTTCCTGAGCGTGCGCGAGACGCTGGTCTACCACGGCGGCTACTTCGGGATGACCGGCGCGGCCGCGCGCGACCGGGCCGACGAGATGATCGAGATCTTCGATCTCGGAGCGAAGGCAGACGTGCGGGCACCGAAGCTCTCCGGCGGCCAGCGCCGCCGGCTGCTGCTGGCGCGGGCGCTCATGCACCGGCCGCGGCTGGTGATCCTCGATGAGCCCACCGCCGGCGTGGACTACGAGCTGCGGCTGGAGCTCTGGAGCTACATCCGGCGGCTGCACAGCGAGGGCACCACGATCCTGCTGACCACGCACTACCTCGAGGAGGCCGAGGCGCTGTGCGAGGAGATCGCGCTCATCCGCGGCGGCCGCCTGATCGCGCGCGACAGCGCCGACGGCCTCCGCGACCACTACGGAGCGAGCACCCTGGCCGGCGTGTACGTGAAGGCAATGGAGCTCTCGTGAACGGCGCCACCGGACTGGCCTGGCTCGCGCGCCGGGAGACGCTGCGGGTGTCCAAGCTCTGGACCCAGACGATCCTGGCTCCGGTCGTGGCCTCGCTGCTCTTCATCGTGGTCTTCGGGCTCTCGCTGGGCGGGCGGATCGAGAGCGTGGGCGACTTCAAGTACGAGGTGTTCATCGTGCCCGGCCTGATCGCGATGGCGATGGTGCAGGCCGCGTATGCCAACAACGCATCCACGATCTTCCAGGCGCGCTCCGACCGCTACGTGAACGACGTGCTCAGCGCCCCGATGCACCCCTGGCAGATGACGCTGGGCTTCGTGCTGGGCGGCATCTACCGGGCGTTCGCGATCGGGCTGGCGCTGCTGGTGCTGTGCATCGCCGTGACCGGCGTACCCGTGGAGCGGCCCGCAGCGCTGATCGCCGCCGTGGCGCTGGGGCTGGTGGGGTTCGCGGCGCTCGGAACGGTGGTTGGCATCTATGCCGAGAGCTGGGACCACACGACTTTCATCGCGAACATCGTGATCCTGCCGCTGGCCTTCGTCGGCGGGGTCTTCTACTCGGTCGAGCTCCTGCCGTCGCCGTGGGAGGAGCTGTCCCACGTCAACCCGGTCTTCTACCTCGTGCAGGCGGTGCGCTTCGGCTTCCTCGGCCAGAGCGACGTGAGCGTGTGGCTGTCGCTGGGGGTCACGGCCGCGCTGGCCGTGCCCGCCTACCTATGGGCGCTGTGGCTGTTTCGAAGCGGACGCAGGCTCAAGGCCTGACGGCCCTCGAGGCGGAGGTCGAGCGCTGCCGCCGCTGCCCGCGCCTGGTGGAGTGGCGCGAGCGAGTGGCCCGCGAGAAGCGCGCCGCCTACCGCGACGAGACCTACTGGGGCCGCCCAGTGGCGGGCTTCGGCGACGCGCGTGCGCGCGTCTACGTGCTGGGCCTCGCGCCCGCCGCGCACGGCGGCAACCGCACCGGCCGCGTGTTCACCGGCGACCGCTCGGGGGACTGGCTGTTCGGCGCCCTGCACCGCGCGGGCTTGGCCAACCGCCCGGCCTCCGAGCACCGCGGCGACGGCCTGGAGCTGAACGACGCGTTCGTGACCGCCGCCGTCCGCTGCGCACCGCCGGCCAACAAGCCGCTGCCGTCCGAGCGCGACGAGTGCCTGCCCTTCGCCGCGCGCGAGCTGGAGCTGCTGCCGGTGCGCGTGATCGTGTGCCTGGGCGGGTTCGCGTGGGACGCGGCGCTGCGCCTGACCGGCCCGCATCCGCCGCCAAAGCCGCGCTTCGGCCACGCGGCCGAGCACGAGCTGGCCGACGGCCGCACGCTGCTGGGCTGCTACCACCCGAGCCAGCAGAACACGTTCACCGGCCGCCTGACCGAGGAGATGATGGACGCGGTGTTCGAGCGGGCGCGGGCGCTGGCGCTGGCGGGCGAATAGCATCGGTCCGTGGGCGCCCTGCGTCATGACGAGCACCTGATCCAGGTCACGCGCTTCGGGATCGTCAACTGCTTCCTGGTCCGCGAGGACGACGGCTTCACCCTGGTGGACACCGGTCTGCCGCGATCGGCCAAGGCTCTGCTGGGAGCCGCCCACGACGCCGGCGGGGAGATCGTTCGCATCGTCCTGACCCACGCCCACGGCGACCACGTGGGTTCTGTCGACGCGCTGCGCGAGGAGCTGCCGGGCGTCGAGGTCTCTATCTCCCAGCGTGACGCGCGGCTGCTGGCGGGCGACATGTCGCTCGACCCCGGCGAGGCCGAGGCCAAGCTGCGCGGGAGCTTCCCGGACGTCTCCACGACGCCTGACCGCGAGCTGGTCGCCGGCGACCGCGTGGGCTCCCTGGAGGTGGTGGCGGCCCCGGGTCACACGCCCGGCCACGCCGCCCTCCTGGACACCCGCGACCGCACGTTGATCGCCGGCGACGCCTTCCAGACGCTGGGTGGCGTGGCCGTGTGCGGCGTGCTGCGGCCGGCGTTCCCGCTGCCCGCCCTGGCCACATGGCACCTGCCCACGGCGCTGGCCAGCGCCCGCGCGCTGCGGGCGCTCGACCCCGGCCGGCTGGCGGTTGGGCACGGCCGGGTCCTGGTGGATCCAGGGGACGAGATGGACGCGGCGATCGCCACCGCGGAGAAGAAGGCCGCCTAGCCCCTCGCGGTACGCTCGGGGGTCGCATGGCGGCCGACCCCCTCGCATCGTTCACCCCGCAGGTCAAGGAGTGGTTCGGCCGCGCGTTCGCCGAGCCGACCGAGGCGCAGGTCCAGGCCTGGCCCGCGATCGCCGGGGGCGAGCACGTGATCGTGTCGGCTCCCACCGGGTCCGGCAAGACGCTGGCCGCGTTCCTCTGGGGCCTGGACCGCCTGGTGGCCGAGCCGGCGGCGGAGCGGCGCACGCGGCTCGTGTACGTGTCCCCGCTCAAGGCGCTCTCCTACGACGTGGAGAAGAACCTGCGCGCCCCGCTCAAGGGCATCGGGGGCGACATCACGGTGGGAATCCGCACCGGCGACACCCCGCAGAAGGACCGCCAGGCGATGCTGCGCCACCCGCCCGACGTGCTCATCACCACGCCCGAGTCGCTCTACCTCATGCTCACCTCCCGGGCCCGGGAGATCCTGGCCGGCGTCGAGTGGTGCATCGTCGACGAGATCCACGCGGTGGCGCGCACCAAGCGCGGCGCCCATCTGGCCCTCACACTCGAGCGCCTCGAGCACGCCTCCGAGCACGCGGTGCAGCGAATCGGCCTTTCGGCCACGCAGCGTCCGCTGGAGGAGGTCGGGCGCTTCCTCGTGGGCACCGGGCGTGACTGCAGGGTGGTGGACACGGGCGTGCGCAAGCCGCTGGACCTGGAGATCCGGGTGCCGGTGGACGACATGCGCGAGCCGGGCGTCCCTGACGCGCAGGATCCCGCAGCCGGGGGCACCGGCACCTCGGCGGGCGGTGGCGACCTGGTGGGCGTCGGCCGCGGCGAGCCCGAGGAGTCCGGCGCCACCCGGCGCTCGATCTGGCCCGCGATCTACCCCGAGCTGCTGGAGCTGGTGCGGGAGCACCGCTCGACCATCGTGTTCGTGAACAGCCGTCGCGGCGCCGAGCGGCTGGCGGTACGCCTGAACGAGCTGGCCGGCGAGGAGGGAAGGCCCGCCGAGATCGCGCGCGCCCACCACGGCTCGCTGGCGCGCGAGGAGCGGCTGGTGGTGGAGGACCTGCTGAAGTCGGGTGAGCTGCCGTGTCTGGTGGCCACGTCGTCGCTGGAGCTGGGCATCGATATGGGCGCGGTGGACCTGGTGCTGCAGGTGGAGTCGCCCAAGTCGGTCACGGCCGGGCTGCAGCGCATCGGGCGCGCCGGCCACAACGTGGGCGACGTGTCCAAGGGCCGGATCTTCCCCAAGTTCAGAGCCGACCTCCTGGAGTGCGCGGTGGTGGCGCGCCGGATGCGCGACGGCGAGATCGAGACCACGGTGGTGCCCCGCAACGCGCTGGACGTGCTGGCCCAGCAGATCGTGGCGATGGTCGCCACCGGCGACGACTGGCGCGTGCCCGAGCTGCATGACCTGGTCCGGCGCGCCTACCCCTACGCCGACCTTTCGCGCGAGCTGCTGGACAGCGTGCTGGACATGCTCGACGGGCGCTACCCGTCCGAGGAGTTCGCCGAGCTGCGGCCGCGGATCGTGTGGGACCGGGTCGAGGACACCGTCCGCGCGCGCAAGGGCGCGCTGCAGCTGGCGGTCACCAACGCGGGCACGATCCCCGACCGTGGGCTGTTCGGCGTGCACCTTCCCGACGGGCGCCGGGTGGGCGAGCTGGACGAGGAGATGGTCTACGAGGCCCGGCCCGGCCAGACCTTCATGCTCGGCGCGTCCACCTGGCGGATCGAGGAGATCACCCGCGACCGCGTGATCGTCTCCCCCGCCCCCGGGGCCCCGGGGGCGCTGCCGTTCTGGCGCGGCGACGGCGTGGGCCGTCCGGTGGAGCTGGGGCGCGCGATCGGGGAGTTCGCGCGCACCGCGGTCGACCGCGAGCCCGCCGAGCTGGCGCAGGAGTACGACCTGGACGAGCGCGCCGCGCGCAACCTCGTCTCTTACCTGCGCGAGCAGCGCGAGGCCACGCGCGTGGTGCCCTCGGACCGGACGATCGTGATCGAGCGCTTCCGGGACGAGATCGGCGACTGGCGGCTGTGCGTGCTGTCGCCGTTCGGAGGCCGCGTGCACGCGGCGTGGGGGCTTGCGCTGTCGGCGCGCATCCGTGATCGCTTCGGCCTGGAGTCCGACGCCATCTGGTCGGACGACGGCATCGTGGTGCACCTGCCCGACGCCGACGAGCCGCCCGGCGCGGAGCTTGTGATGGTGGAGCCCGACGAGCTGGAGGAGCTGGTGGTGCGGGAGCTGTCGTCCTCCGCTCTCTACGGCGCCCGCTTCCGCGAGAACGCCGCCCGCGCGCTGCTGCTGCCGCGCGCCTACCCGGGCAAGCGCACGCCGCTGTGGCAACAGCGGCTCAAGGCGCAGTCGCTGCTGGAGGTGGCCAAGGGCTACGGGCAGTTCCCGATCGTGCTCGAGACCTACCGCGAGTGCCTGCGCGACGTGCTCGACCTTCCCGCGCTCGAGGAGCTGCTGCGCGGCCTGCACCGCCGGGAGCTGTCGCTGGTGGAGGTCGAGACCCAGCGCGCATCGCCGTTCGCCTCCTCCCTGCTGTTCGACTACGTGGCCACCTACATGTACGAGGGCGACACGCCCAACGCGGAGCGCCGCGCCGCGGCCCTTTCACTGGACCGCGACCTGCTCCGCGAGCTGCTCGGTCAGGAGGAGCTGCGCGACCTGATCGACCCGGACGCGCTGGCGGAGGTCGAGGCCGATCTGCAGCGGTTGTCCGAGCGGACCCGCGCGGCCAACTCCGACGGCCTGCACGACGTGCTCAGGGCGGTGGGCGACCTGACCACCGACGAGGCGCAGGCGCGTTGCCTGGCCGCGGTGTCCGCCAAGCGCATGCTCAACGACCTGGAGGCCGAGCGGCGGGCGGTCTCGATGCGGATTGGAGGGGAGGAGCGCTGGATCGCCTCCGAGGACGCCGGGCTGTACCGCGACGCCTTCGGCGCCGTGCCGCCGGGCGGCCTGCCGGCGGCGTTCCTGGAGGAGCAGGAGGACCCGATGGGCCGGCTCGTGCGCCGCTTCGCGCGCACCCACGGACCGTTCGCCACCCGCGAGCTGGGCGACCGCTACGCGCTGGACCCCGGCCCGGTGCTGCGGGAGCTGGAACGCGCCGGAGATCTGGTGCAGGGCGAGCTTCGCCCCGGCGGCGCGGAGCGCGAGTGGTGTGACCCGGAGGTGCTGCGGCGCCTGCGGCGAGCCTCGCTGGCGGCGCTGCGCAAGGAGGTCGAGCCCGCCGAGCAGCGCGCACTGGCCCGGTTCCTGCCGGCGTGGCAGGGCATCGACGCGTCGCCACCCGGCGGCGCCGGCGTGGACCGGCTGCGCGAGGTGCTGGTGTCGCTCCAGGGCGTGGCGCTGGCGCCCGAGGTATGGGAGCGGGATGTGCTGCCGCGGCGCGCCGGCGCGTACTCGCCTGCCTGGATCGACCAGCTCTGCGCATCCGGGGAGCTGGTGTGGGTGGGCGCCGGGTCGCTCGGTCGCAGCTCCGGCAAGGTAGCCCTGCTGTTCCGTGAGGACGCGCGCTGGCTGGGTGCTCCGCCGGTCAAGGCCGAACGGCCGGCCGAGCCGTTGCACGACGCCATCCGGGCACGCCTGGAGGCGGGCGCGTCGTTCTGGTCGGACCTGCTGGCCGACGTGGACGGCACCGACCCGATCGAGCTCCAGGAGGCGCTCTGGGATCTGGTGTGGGTCGGCGAGGTCTCCAACGACGCGTTCGCGCCACTCAGGGCGCCGCGGTTGGCGCTGGCCCGCGAGCAGCGCGACGCCGGGCGGCGCTTCGCTCGCCGCAGGCGGCCGGGCGCTCCCCAGGTGCAGGGCCGGTGGTCGCTCACGGCGCGCCTGTTCGCCGACGCCCCCCAGCACGGGCCGCGCATGCGAGCCGTGTCGGAGGTGCTGCTGGAGCGCTACGGCATCGTCACGCGGGAGACCGTCCTTGCCGAGGGCATCCCCGGTGGCTTCGCCTCTCTCTATAGCGAGCTGGCCAACCTCGAGACGCTCGGCACCGCCCGCCGCGGCTACTTCGTGGAAGGACTCGGAGGCGCGCAGTTCGCGCTCCCGGCGGCGATCGAACGGCTGCGCGGCCTGCGCGCCGACGAGCCCGCGGGTGCGCTGGTGCTGGCGGCCACCGATCCGGCCAACCCATTTGGCGCCACCCTGCCCTGGCCGCGACGCGAGGGCAGCGAGTCCGGCGGCCGGCGCCCCAGCCGCGTGCCGGGCGCCTACGTGGTGACCCTGGACGCCGAGCCCGTGCTCTACGTCGAGCGTGGGGGCAAGGGCCTGGTGCCGCTGCGCGACGCGTTCGACGCCTCCGGGCAACCCGAGCCGTGGGTGGCCGAGGCCCTGGAGGCGCTGGCCGATCACGTGCGCCGCGGGCGCCTGCGGCGGCTGGGGCTCGAGCGCTTCGACGGCGAGCCGGTCGTGGGGTCGGAGCTCGAGACGCTGCTCGTGCAGATCGGCTTCCGCCAGGGCCCGCGCCGCCTAACCTTGAGCGCATGATGCTCGTTGACACCCGCGACGAGCGCCCAGAGCGCCCGCCTGCGTGGGAGCCCAACTGGCGCGTCTGGTGGCGGGGCACGGCGGCGGCGATCCTCGGCGTCGCGGCATTCTCGACCGGAGGCCTCGTCTCGGTCCTCCTGATCTTCGCCGCCGTGTACTTCGCCTGCCGCACGGTCGACGAGGCGCTGCCGTATCCGCTCGGGCTCACCGAGTGGCGGCAGTAGAACTGCGGTCGTCGGTCGTCGGTCGTCGGTCGTTCAGTCGTCGGTCGTTAGTCGTCGGTCGGTGCTCGGCCCGGACGCGCACGGCCGTGTAGCGAGCGTGACGAGCAGGTAACGGTGCACCGCGGCTGTGGCTAACGCCCCGCTCGCCGCGAAATGAAAGGTCCAGAACGTCCCGTATAGGGACGCTTTGGACCAGTCATCCTCCGCGAGCCGATCCCGGCGTAACGATCACAACAGCCCGGTCACGAACGCAACAGCACCGCAACAGAACACCCCCCTCGCTGCCCGACGTGGGACGACTCCCCGCCCCACACACCCGCCGAGGCCAGCCGCGGCGCCAACGACCAACCAACAACCGCCGACCAACGACCGCCGCCCCCGCCCCTCCGTACCCTCAGAACCCATGCCCGAGGGCGACACCATCCGCTACGCGGCCAACCGGATCGGCGCCGCGCTGCTCGGCCGTGAGATCACGGGCATCGAGACACCGCACCCGCGTCACGCGCTCGATCGGTGGCCCGAGCGCCTGGCCGGCAGGTCGGTGCGGTCCGTGGACGCGCACGGCAAGCACCTGTTCCTGCGCTTCGAGGGCGACCTGACGCTGCACTCGCACCTGCGGATGGGCGGGAAGTGGGGTATCTACGAGCGCGGCCGGCGGTGGCGGCGCTCTCCGCGCCGCGCCTGGCTGGTGATCCGCACGGAGGGTCACGACGTGGTGCAGTTCGACGGGCCGGTGCTGGAGCTGATGACCGAGTCGCGCACCCGTTTCGACCAGCGCCTGGCCGCCCTTGGACCGGACATCCTGGCCGAGGAGCTCGACGAGGGCGCCTTCCTCCAGCGTCTGCGCGAGGACGATCCCACACGCGGGGTGGGCGACGCCCTGCTCGACCAGCGCAACATCGCCGGCATCGGGAACTTGTGGAAGGCCGAGGGCTGCTTTGCCGCGGGCATCGACCCGTGGCGTCGCCTGAACTCGGTCTCCGACGAGGAGGCGCTGGCCATCGTGCGCGCACTGCGGCCGGCGATGCAGGAGTCGGCACGCAAGGGCCCGCGCGAGAAGCGTGCCGTGTACGACCGGGCGGGGCTGCCCTGCCCACGCTGCGGTGCGCTCATTCGCGGGCGCGGCCAGGGCGATGACAACCGCACGACCTTCTGGTGCCCCGGATGCCAGGCCTGATCCGCGTCGGTCACAAGGGCGCCGACCACGTGGCTCCGGGCAACACGATCGAGAGCTTCGAGGCGGCGCTGCAGTGCGGGGTGGACATGATCGAGTTCGACGTCCTGCCGCTGCGCGACGGCACACTGGTGCTGGCGCACGACTACGAGGACGCCCGCTCGCGCACGCCGCTGACGCTGGCCGAGGGCCTGGACCACTTCGCGGGCGAGGCCTACGGCGCCGTGGAGCTGGACGTGGACCTCAAGCTGCCCGGCTACGAGCGCGCGGTGGTGGACGGGCTCCGCGAGCGCGGCCTCAGCGACCGCTCACTGATCTCCTCCACCTACCCGGACAGCCTGCGGACCGTGGGCGAGTTGGCTCCTGGCACCCGTCGCGGCTGGTCGGTGCCGCGCGCCCGCCGCGACTACACCAAGAGCCTGGTCTGGGCGCTGCCCGCCTACGCCGCGCTGCGGTGGGTCCGCGCTGGACTGCCGAGCAAGGCGGCGCGCGCCATGCGCGCCGGCGACTGCGAGGCGCTCATGGCCCACCGCCTGCTGGTGAGCCCGCTGCTGGTGCGCCGGATCCACGAGGCGGGCGGCCAGCTGTACGTGTGGACCGTGGACGACGCCGACGAGATCGAGAGCCTAGAGGCGCTCGGCGTGGACGCCGTGATCACCAACGACCCGCGGCTGTTCAGCGCCTGATCACGCAGGCGGCGTCGGAGCGACCCCTCGGGTCGCCGCCCTCCACGCCCTTGATGCCCCGCCGGGTCGTTCGCTCGGCGCGCTCCACCACCCGGTAGCGCTTGCTGTTCTTGCGTCGCGCCCGCCACTGGAAGGACACCTCGCCGCGCAACCTGAACGACTGCCCCTCGGGGGGGTCGGCGAACTTGAAGCTGTAGCCCGCCTGGGTGGACCTGTAGCGCGCACTGCCCACGTAGCGCCAGCCCGTGCGGCTGGTGCTGTCCAGCCAGCGGTTGCGGGCGAAGCTGAACCACTGCACCTTGAAGCGCATGTACAGGCGCTCGCGGCGCCCGTTGCCGGGCATGCTCGCGCGGATCCCGATGACGCCGGAGGACCGCTCGGTGTCGCACACGTTCACGGTCGCCCAGAGCTTCTTCGAGGCGGCCTGGGCACCCGCGGGGACCAGCAACGCCAGCACGAGCGCGGGCATGGCGAGCCACAGGTGCCGTGGGCGGGGCATCGCGCTCATGTTGGCGAACTGTGGGCGCGGATGCGCCACCCTGTGACGGATCCTGCGCTCGCACGTAGTGGGAGCGTGAACGGAGTGGTGGCGGAGCGCGTGCCAAGCGGGGCCGGCGACATATCCACGGACTCATTCGAGGCCCTGTACGAGCGCACCTTCCCCCGCGTCTACGCGTACGTGGCCTCGCTGCTGCGCGACCGCGGCGCCGCGGAGGACGTGACCGCCCAGGCGTTCGAGCGCGCCTATCGCCGCCGGCGCAGCTTCCGCGCCCGCCGCGGCACGCCCGAGGCGTGGGTGTTCGGGATCGCCCGCAACGCGGCGCTCGACGAGTTGCGGCGGCGCAGGCGCACCGCGGCGCCGATCGACGACCTGGAGGACGAGTCCGCGGGATCCGTGGAGGACGCCGCCGAGCTGGCGATCCGCCGCGAGGTGGTTCGCGCCGCCCTGGCCGGGCTCGAGCCGCGCGAGCGGGACCTGGTGGCGCTCAAGTTCATGGGCGGGCTGAGCAACGCCGAGATCGCCGGCGTGCTGGGCGTGTCCGAGTCCAACGCCGGCACGCGACTGCACCGCACCCTGACCAAGCTGAGGGAGGCCTGCCATGAACGAGCCTGAGGCGACCATCACCGACGAGGCCATCGAGCGCGAGTTCGAGGAGCTCGCCACCGCCCTGCGCGCGGACGCGCCGCGCCCGTCTGCCCGGCTCGAGCGAGAGCTCACCGAGCGCGTGCGGGCCGGCTTCCCGCGCCGCCGGCCGCGCCTGGCGCCGCCCGCCCTGCGCCGGCCTCCGAAGGCTGCGCTCGCCGGCGCCGCGTCGCTGGCATGCGCGGCCGTGGTGGCCATCGCGGTGGTGGGCTCCGACGGCGGATCGGACGATCCCGCGGCCGCGCCCAGTCGGTGCAGACGGAGGACGCGCCCGGCGGCGGCGCGGATGCCGCGGGCGGCGGGGGCTCCGTGCAGGCCGTGCCCCCACGCAGCGGCGGCGACTTCGCGCCAGGCGAGCGGCGACGGGTCGAGCGCCTGGCCTCCCTGGTCCTGGCCGCTCCGGCCGACCGCCTCGACCGCGTGGCCGAAGGTGTCGCGACGGTCACCGACCGCTACCGCGGCTTCGTGCTCAGCTCGTCCTTCGCCACCGGCGACGACGCGCCGGACGGCAGCTTCGAGCTGCGTATCCCGGCGCGGAGCCTGCAGCCCGCGCTGCGTGATCTCGCCGAGCTCGGCGAGGTGCGCTCGCGCTCGCAGTCCGGCGCCGACATCACGCGCGAGTTCACCTCCGCCGCCGAGCGCCTGGAGGGAGCGCGCGCGGAACGCCGCAGCCTTCTGCGCCGGCTCGAGCGCGCCGGCTCGGACAGCGAGGCCGAGGCCCTGCGCCGGCGGCTGGACCTGAACGCCCGCGAGGTGCGCGGGCTGCGCGGCCAGGTGCGTGAGCTGCGTGCCCGCACCGACTACGCGGCGGTGAGCGTGACCCTGGAGCGCAATGGCGGTCAGGGCGGCTCCGGCGATTCAGACGACGGCCTGGGCGGCGCGCTGGACGACGCGCTCGGCTCGCTGGAGGAGTCTGTGGAGATCGCCGTGCGGGTGCTGGGTGTGGCGATTCCGCTCGGCTTGCTGGCCGTCCTGACCTGGGCCGGCGAGCGCGTCGCCCGGCGCCGGCGCCGCGAGGCCGCCCTGTCCTAGCGACGGCCTCGCGCGCGGTACCGAGAGCGCTACGCGGCGGGCTCGATGTTCTGGTTGATTCGGAAGAAGTTCTCCGGGTCGTACTGGGCCTTGATCTGCGCGAGCCGGTCGTAGTTGTCCCCGTAGCTCGCCCGCACGCGGTCCTGGCCTTCGTCCATCATCATGTTCACGTAGGCCCCGCCCGCCGAGTGGGGGTGCAGCGCTTCCTGGTACTCGATGCTCCAGCGCCGGATCGCGTCCACGTTCGCCGGGTCGGAGTCCACCCCGGCGAACACCGCCCCGTAGTTGGCGTGGCGGTAGCGCCAGGCGGTGTCGCCCGCGCCGACATCGTGGGCGGCGCCATTGATCGGGTAGAGGTGCATCGTCGACTTCCAGCTGGGCAGGCGCGCGGCGAAGCGAGCGTGGATCTCCACGGCCTCGTCGGGCACCTCGTCCACGAAATCCGCCCGCCAGTACCACTGGTCGCCCGCGGGGTAGACGCCGTCGAAGGCGCCCTGGAGCGCGGCGTGCGGCATCGGCGCGGGGCCGTGCAGGAGCGGCTCGGGCAGCGCGTCCAGCAGCGGCTTCATATCCCTGGCCGCCTCGTCCTCGCTGCCGGTGTGGCACCACACGACCCCGCATACGTGCTTGAGGTGGAGCTCCTCGGGGAACGGCTCGGCGGGCGGGACCGCGCCGACCATGAAGAACCCGCCCAACTCGCGGGGCGCCCCGGGCAGGAACTCGCGATAGGCCCTGAGCACCTCGGCGGTCGACTCGACCGGCCAGAAGGTCGGGCCGGCGATCACCGTGCCCACCTCGTGCAGGCGGAACAGGAAGGAGACCACGACGCCGAAGTTCCCGCCGCCGCCGCGGATCGCCCAGAAGAGGTCGGGGTTCTCGTCCGCGCTCGCGCGCACCAGCTCGCCGTTGGCCAGAACCACGTCGGCCTCCAGCAGGTTGTCGATCGCGAGCCCGAACCCGCGGGTCAGGTGGCCGAGACCTCCGCCCAGTGTGAGCCCACCCACGCCCGTGGTCGAGATGATCCCGCTCGGCGTGGCCAGGCCGTGCTCGCCGGTGGCCACGTCCACCTCGCCCCAGGTGCAGCCGCCGCCCACGCGTGCGGTGCGGGCCCCCGGATCCACGTCCACCCCGCGCAGCAGCGACAGGTCGATCACCAGCCCGTCGTCCACCGTTCCGAGGCCGGCGCCGTTGTGCGCGCCGCCGCGCACGGCCACGCGCATGTCGTGGTCGCGCGCGAAGCGGATCGCCGCTGCCACGTCGTCTGCGTCGGCCACCCGCGCGATCAGGGCGGGCCGTTTGTCGATCATCGCGTTGTAGACGCTGCGTGCCTCCTCGTAGCCGTCGTCATCGCGGCCGATCAACTGCCCGGAGAATGTGGGGAGCTCATCGCGGGCCAGTGCGCTCGGGGTGCTCATGGGTCCTCCTCGTGGATGGGATGCGAGCCTGTCCGCCGGACGGCGGCTTGGATGGCCGAGCCTAGACCCACTTCGCGGCCCGGTTGCGAGACATGGGTCACGCAGGCGCCCGTCGCACTGAGACTCGCGCTACCCCTCTCGCTCCATCCGCACCGGGAAGCCCTCCTCCGCCACGACCCGCGCGAGCTCGGCCGAGTGGTCCGGGCCGCGCGTCTGCATCACCAGCTGGATCGCCGTCTCGCGCACGTGCAGATCGATGCCGTCGCGCAGGTGCTCCACCTCCACCACGTTGCCGTCGTGTTCGGCCACCAGCGCCAGCAGCCGCGCCAGCGCGCCTGGACGGTCGGGCACCGTGGTGGCCAGCACCATCCGCCGGCCGGCAGAGGTCTCCCCCATGCGGATGCACTCGGCCAACAGCGATGCGTCCACGTTGCCGCCTGACAGGACCACACAGGTTTCGCCGTCGCGCGGCAGCTCGACCTTTCCGGCCAGCAGCGCGGCCACGCCCACCGCGCCAGCGCCCTCGACCACGAGCTTTGAGCGGTCCAGCAGCAGGACCATGGCCTCAGCCACCTCGTCGTCGCTCACGGTCACCACCTGGTCCACGTGGCGGTCCACCAGCGGCAGCGTGACCTCGCCCGGCCGCTTGACCGCGATCCCGTCGCAGATCGTGTTCACGCCGCGGGCCGGCACCGGCTCGTGCGCCTCCAGCGACGGCGGGTACGGAGCGCACGCGTCGGACTGAACGCCCACCACGCGCAGGCCGTCGATGAGTGGCCGGGCGGCGATCGCCATACCGCTGATGAGCCCGCCGCCGCCGAGCGGCACGACCACCAGCCGCGTGCCCGGCGCCTGGGCGGCCAGCTCCAGGCCCACGGTGCCCTGGCCGGCCACGACCACCGGGTCGTCGAAGGCATGCACCAGCGCGCGGCCCTCCTCGGCCGCGATGCTGCGCGCGACCTCCGCGGCCTCGTCGATCGCGCCGTCCACCAGCAGCACCTCGCCGCCGTACTGGCGCACGGCGGCCACCTTGGCCACCGGCGCGGCGGCCGGCATGACCAGCTTGGCCGTGGCGCCGGCGGCGCGGGCGGCGAACGCCACGGCCTGGGCGTGGTTCCCCGCGCTGGCGGCCACCAGCCGCCCACCGCGTCCGCCCTCGGGCATGGCGAGCAGCGCGTTGAAGGCGCCGCGGGCTTTGAACGAGCCCGTGAGCTGCAGGTTCTCGGCCTTGAGCGACACCCGTCCGCCCACCCGGCGCGACAGCTCCCCGGCGGGTAGCACGGGCGTGTGGCGCACCCGGCCCTCCAGCGCGCGCGCCGCGCGCTCCACGTCCTCCGGACTGACCGCTTCGCGGGTCACCGCCATCCTTATGTGATTATGCGCCTATGCAGGAAGGGCAGGACACAGCGACCCTGCTCGCCCACGCCGAGGTCTTCTCCGAGCTGGAGGAGCGCGAGCTCATGGAGGTCTCGCAGGTGGCGGTGCCGCGCTCGTTCGAGCGCGGCGAGGTGATCTTCCGCGAGGGCGACGATGGCGACACGTGCTACGTCGTGCGCAGCGGGTCGGTGAGCATTCGCCGCGAGCACATGGACGGCCGCACCCTGGCGCTGGCGGAGCTGCGGCAGGGAGCGATCTTCGGCGAGCTGGCCATGTTCGGCGGCGAGACCCGCTCGGCCACCGCGGAGGCGCTGGAGCCCACCACCCTCGTGGCCGTGCTCAGCGGCGACATGCAGCGGGTCCTGCGGTCCACCCCGGACATCGCTTTCAAGATGCTGGGCGCCCTGGCCGAGCGGGTGCGGCGCGCAAACGAGCGCCTGCTCCAGCAGAGCTTCCAGACCGTCGCCGGCCGGGTGGCCAGCGCGCTGCTGACACAGGCGATCGCCCGCCAGGCCGAGGGCGCGGGCGAGACCGAGGTGCTGATCAAGGCGACCCAGGCCGAGATCGCCCAGCTGGCCGGCACGTCGCGCGAGAGCGCCAGCCGATTCCTGGCCACGCTGGAGCGCGAGGGAGTCGTGGCCCTGGGCCGCGGGAAGGTCACGGTCCATGAGCCGGGGCGGCTCAGAGCCTTCATCCACTGAGCTCGCACGCCGCCGAGGGCGGATGGTCGAGCGCCAGCTGCGCCGGCGCGGAATCGAGGACGAGCGCGTGCTGGAGGCCATGGGCGAGGTCCCGCGCGAGCGGTTCGTGCCCCAGGCGCAGTGGTCGCGCGCCTATCGCGACGGCGCGCTGCCGATCGGCGAGGGTCAGACCGTGTCCCAGCCCTGGATCGTGGCGCGAATGGCGGAGCTGCTCGGGTTGGAGGGCCCCGAGCGGGTGCTCGAGGTGGGCACGGGCTCCGGCTACGCCGCCGCAGTGCTCGCGCGACTGTGCTCGCACGTGGTCACGATCGAGCGCCACCCGGCGCTGGCCGAGCGAGCTGCCGAGACGCTGGCCGAGCTGGCCATCCGCAACGTGGAGATCCGCACGGGCGACGGCTCCGCCGGGGTCCCCGACCGCGCGCCGTTCGACGCGATTTCCGTGACCGCCGCCGCGGCGGAGGGGCCACCCGCCGCGCTCATGGACCAGCTGGCGGCGGGTGCGCCGCTGGTGTGCCCGGTCGAGCGCGGGGCGGGCGAGCGGCTGGTGAGGATCCGCGAGGGGCGCGAGGAGACGATCGCCCAGGTGCGCTTCGTGCCCCTGGTGGAGGGCGAGTCCTGAAACGGGAGCAGTCCGCGGGCGGCGTGGTGGTGCGCTCGGCGGGCGGGCGGCGCGAGATCGCCGTGGTCAGCCCGCGCCGCGGCGTCCTGGCGCTGCCGAAGGGCCATCCGGACGCCGACGAGACGCTCGAGCAGGCGGCCACGCGCGAGGTGCGGGAGGAGGCGGGCGTGGTGGCGGAGCCGATGGGCGAGCTCGGGGAGGTCCGTTACTGGTACACGCTTGGCGGAGAGCGGGTGCTCAAGTCGGTCGCGTTCTTCCTGTTCGCCTACCGCTCGGGAAGCGTCGACGACCACGACGACGAGGTGGAGTCGGCCGCCTGGATGCCGCTGGAGGAGGCGGCCCGGGCGCTCTCCTACAAGGGTGAGCGCGAGATCGCGGCGAAGGCGCTGGCGATGGGCGAGCCGTAGACTGCTGCGCCGTGTTCGTCCTGAACTTCTACTCGGCGGTGTTCACCGACCAGCTCAAGCGCGGCCGCAAGACGGCCACGATCAGGATCGGCGACAAGAGCAAGAAGTACCGCAAGGGCGAGGTGGTGCTGGTCACCGTGGGGTTCCAGCACTCGCCCCGCGAGCGGATCTTCGAGGCCGTGATCGACGGCGTGGAGGTCAAGCGCGTCCGCGACCTCTCACCCCGCGACATCGAGCACGACAACCCCGAGTTCCGGCGCCTGGACGAGACCGTCCACTTCCTGGAGCAGATCTACGGCCGCAAGGTAGAGGAGGACGACGTGGTCACCGTCGTTCACTTCTCCCAGATCTCCGACCGCCCGCCGGAGATCGCCCAGCGGATGCAGCCCGGTCCGCACCAGAACTGAGTCTGCCGGCGGCACTGTGGAGGCGGGCTCGTTGAAACGCGCAGACCGGTCGCCGGCGCGAGCGCTCGTGGCGTTCGCCGTGGGGCTGGCGTTCGCCGACGCCTCGATCGTCGTGCTGGCCCTGCCGCAGATCGTGGGCGAGCTGGACACCACCATCTCGCGCGTCACTTGGGTGATCATCTCCTACAACGTCGCGCTGATCGTGGGCGTGCTGGCCTACCTCCCCTTCGCGCGCAGGATCAGCGCGTCGCGCGCGCTGGTGGCGGGGCTGGCCCTGTTCGGGCTGGCCTCCATCGGGTGCGGCCTGGCCGACGACCTCAAGCCCCTGGTGGCGCTGCGCGCCGTCCAGGGCATCGGCGGCGCCGTTTTGCTGTGCGCCTCGCTGCCGCTGCTGGCGGCGGCGGCGCGGCCCGGGGAGTCGCCCACGGCCCGGTGGGCGGCCGCGGCAGCCGTGGGCGCCGCCATCGGCCCCGCCGCCGGAGGCGCCCTCACGCAGATCTTCGACTGGCGCGCGATCTTCCTGGCCCAGGCGCCCGCCGCCGCACTGGCAATCGCGGCCCTCATCGCGGCCCGCCTGCCCGCGCTGGAGCCGGAGGGCAGCGAAGCGCAGGACCCGCGCGCCGTGCGTCCCGGCCTGGCCAACCTGGCGCTGCTGCTGCTCTCCGCCGGGCTCATCGGCGCCCTGTTTCTCGTGGTGATCCTGTTGATCGACGTGTGGCAGCTCGAGCCGCTGGGCGCAGCTGCGGTGGTGAGCGCGCTGCCCCTGGGCACGGTCCTCGTTGAGCGCGTGGCCCGGGGCCGTTCGCCGATCGCGCTGGGCAGCGCCGGCGCCATCCTGCTGGCGGTCGGGTTGTTCGGCATCTCGCTCCTGGACTACCGCCAGCTGGGCTGGGTCATCCTGGCGCTGGCTCTCTGCGGTGCGGGCATCGGGCTCGCATTCACAACCCTCTCCGACTCCGCGCTGACCGGCGAGGGCCCCGCCACCGCGCGGGCCGGCACCACCGTGGCCGCCCGCGACGCGGGCCTGATCCTGGGCCTTCTCGTGCTCACGCCGATCTTCGTCGACGACCTGGACAAGGCTCCGGGGCAGGCCGTGCCGAAGGTGGCCATCGCGATCTACACGTCCCAGCTCCCCAACGACAGCAAGAACGACCTGGCCGACGAGCTCATCAAGGCCTACGGCGGCACGCCCCAGGGCCAGCTGCCCGACCTGGACCCGGCCTTCGCGAGCGTGGCAGCCAGCGCCGGCCCCGCGCAAGCGGAAAACCTCGAAGCCATTCAGACGAAGGTCGAGTCGATCATCGAGCGAGCGGCCACCAGCAGCTTCCAGCGGCCTTTGCGCTATAGCGCGCTCTTCGCCCTGCTCGTGGTGCCGGTGCTGGGGCTGTGGTTCGTCTACACCCGCCGGCGGCCGGCCCCGACGCGGCCATAGCGCGGCAGCGGCTCCCCGGGCCGGGCGCTACTCCACCTCCACCTCCTGCAGCATGCCCTTGGCCACGTGCGGCGGGCCGCCCGCGCGATCGGCGATGAAGCAGGCGAGGGCGTACTTGCCCTTGCGCAACTCCAGCTGCGCCACCTGCTTGGTGCCGCCGTCGATCACGGCGGTGCCGGTGACCTGGTCGAAGTTCACAGGCGGTGGCCCCGAGGGCTCCTCTCCCTCGTCCTGGGAGAACGCCTTGCGCACCTCGGCCAGCGTGGCCCCCTTGGCGTAGGGGACCGCGATCACGTGATGGGGCTCCTTGCCCACGTTGTCGAACGTGACCTTGGCGGTGCCCGCCTTGAGCCCTTCGGCAACGAACCCGTACTCCTTGGCGGAGATCGTGACCGGCGCGCTGGGCAGCTCGTCTCTCGCCTCGCCGGTGACCTCAAACTCCGCCGTGCCCCCGTTCGGTTGGTCGGGCTCGGTGTCGAGCACGAAGTGCTTGCCGGGCGAGAGCAGGTCCGTCGCCGTGCCGGACTTGCCCGGCGCGACGGTGCCCACGCCGCCGGCCGCCCGCAGCCACTCGGGAAGGGGCTTGCCGTCGCCGCTGGCGTCGATCGCCTTCAGGACCTGGGCCGCGGTCTGGTCGCCCTCGACGCGGATGAGCTGGGCGTCGTGCGGCGCCTTGCCGGTGTTTCGGAGCGACAACGTCGTCGGTCCGGCCTTGACGGACTTGGGCACGCTCAGCCGCGAGCCCTTGCCGACCTCTGTGACCTTCACGGCGAGCTTGGCCGGAGCGGCGGAGTCGGCGCCGGAGGAATCGTCGTCATCGTCGCCGCAGGCGGCCACGAGACACATTGCGAGCGCCATGCAGACAAGGGCGAGGAGGCGGGACACGGGCGGGTCCTTTCCGAGGGGCCAATTGTGAACGCCAAACCTATGCGCGGCATGCGGACGGAGCCACCGCCCGCCCCGAATCCGCAGGCCAAGGTTGCGTCAGCCGCTTGGCGATGGATTTGGCACTCCCACTGCTAGAGTGCCAGCCGACCCACGCAAAGTCAGTCCCAGACGGAGGTTTCGCACATGAAGCTCAAGCCATTGGGCGATCGGTTGATCGTCCAGGCGATCGAGGAGGAGGAGACGACCGCAAGCGGCATCGTCCTCCCCGACACCGCCAAGGAGAAGCCCCAGCGCGGCAAGGTGCTCGCCGTTGGGGATGGCCGCTACGACGAGGACGGCGAGAAGCGGATCCCGCTCGACGTCGCCGAGGGCGACGAGGTCCTCTACTCGAAGTACGGCGGCACAGAGGTAAACGTGGAGGGCGAGGACCTGCTCGTGCTTCGCGAGTCGGACGTCCTGGCCAAGGTCGCCGGCTAGACAACTTCGAGGACACGGAGGAATTTCACATGGCTCATAAAGAGCTGAAGTACGCCCAGGAGGCGCGCACCGCGCTCCAGGAGGGCGTCGACGCAGTGGCCGACGCGGTGAAGGTCACGCTCGGCCCGAAGGGACGCTACGTCGTTCTGGACAAGAAGTTCGGCGCCCCGACCATCACCAACGACGGCGTCACGATCGCTCGGGAGATCGAGGTCGAGGACGTCTTCCGCAACCAGGGTGCCCAGCTGGTCCGCGAGGTCGCCACGGCGACCAACGACGTGGCCGGTGACGGCACCACCACAGCAACCGTCCTGGCGCAGCAGATCGTGCGCTCGGGCCTGCAGAACGTGGCCGCCGGCGCCAACCCGCTGGGCCTCAAGCGCGGCATCGAGAAGGCCGTGGACCAGGTCGTGGAGAACATCGGCAAGCAGTCCACCGAGATCTCCGGCAAGGAGCAGATCGCTCGCGTGGCGGCCATTTCGGCGGCCGACGACGAGATCGGCGACGTGATCGCCGACGCCATCGACAAGGTCGGCAAGGACGGCGTGGTGAACGTCGAGGAGGGCCAGACGTTCGGCATGGACCTCGAGTTCACCGAGGGCATGCAGTTCGACAAGGGCTACATCTCGCCCTACATGGTCACCGACCAGGACCGTATGGAGGCGGTGCTGGAGGACCCGTACGTGCTGATCGCCAACCAGAAGATCGGCTCGGTGCGGGACGTGCTGCCGGTGCTCGAGCAGGTTATCCAGGCCGGCAAGGCCATCGTGATCATCGCCGAGGACGTGGAGGGCGAGGCGCTCGCCACGCTCGTGGTGAACAAGCTCCGCGGCACCTTCACGGGCGTCGCGGTCAAGGCTCCCGGCTTTGGCGACCGCCGCAAGCGGATGCTCGAGGACATCGCGATCCTCAGCGGCGGCGAGGTCATCACCGAGGAGATGGGCCTCAAGCTGGAGAACACCCAGCTCTCGCAGCTCGGTCGCGCCCGTCGCGTGGTCGTAACCAAGGACACCACCACGATCGTCGACGGGTCAGGTGACAGCGAGGCGATCAAGGGCCGCATCAACCAGATCAAGAACGAGATCGAGAACACCGACTCGGACTTCGATCGCGAGAAGCTCCAGGAGCGGCTGGCCAAGCTGGCCGGCGGAGTGGCCGTGGTCAAGGTCGGCGCCGCCACCGAGACCGAGATGAAAGAGAAGAAGCACCGCGTCGAGGACGCGCTGCAGGCCACCCGGGCCGCCCTCGAGGAGGGCATCGTGCCGGGCGGCGGCGTCGCGCTCCTGCGGGCGTCGGACTCCGTAAAGGTCGACGCCCTGGAGGGCGACGAGCAGACCGGCGCGCGGATCATCCTCCGCGCGCTCGAGGAACCTGTCCGCCAGCTCGCGCACAACGCGGGCCTGGAGGGCTCCGTTGTGGTCAACGAGGTCCGCAAGGCCAAGAAGAGCCACGGCCTGAACGCCGACACCGGCGAGGTCGTGGACCTCGTGGCCGCCGGCGTGATCGACCCGGCGATGGTTACGCGCTCGGCGCTGCAGAACGCGGCCTCGATCGCGAAGAACATCCTCACCACCGAGGCGATCGTCGCTGAGATGCCCGAGAAGGACGGCGGCGGCATGCCCGGCGGGATGCCCGGAGGCATGGACGGAATGATGTAGGGAGCCAGACCGCTTCCGCAGTATCGGGCGAGGGCCCCGCTTCGGCGGGGCTCTCGTCGTTTCGGGCCTCCTCCACTGTTCCCGGCACGCGCTCGACAATTCCTCTACACTGCGTTTAACTTTTCTTCAACGCGGTATTGAGGTATCAATGTCCAAACTAAGCGATCCCGAGCAGTTCGCCCGCGCGTACAGAGATCATGCGGGTGCAATGTCAGCGGCAGCCAATCGCGTCCTGCGCGACCCCGCAGCCGCCGAGGACGTGGTGCAGGATGTGTTCATGCACCTGTGGCGCAAGCCGGAGGGGTTCAACCCCGCCCGAGGCTCTCTCTCGAGCTACCTCACGATGATGGCGCGCAGCCGGGCGCTCGACCGCTGGCGCACTCGCAGCGCGCGCGAAGCGGCCGTGCAACGCTCCAAGGCGGAGCACGCGGTGGACGCGCACAGCTCCGAAGACGCCGCCGACCCGGTCATCCGGCGCGACACACGCCGCCGGGTGCTGCACGCGCTTGACGCCCTCCCGGGCGAGCAGCGTGAGGCCGTCCTGCTGGCCTTCGGCAAGGGGCTCACCGCCCGCGAGATCTCGACCGCCGCCGGCGTGCCCCTGGGCACGGTCAAGAGCAGGGTGCGGCTGGGGCTCCAGAAGGCCCGCGCGGAGCTCGTGGCCGCGGCGTGAGCCAAGCCGGGCTGACGATCCGCGAGGTCGTTCAGCGCACCGGCGTCGAGGCGCCCACGCTGCGCATGTGGGAGCAGCGGCACGGCTTCCCGGACCCCCAGCGGCTGCCGAGCGGGCACCGGCGCTACTCCGAGCACGACGTGGCGCTCATCCAGCGGGTCACCCGCAACCGCAAGTCTGGCATGGAGCTGCGCGCGGCCATCGAGGGCGTCAAGGGAGCCGGCAACGGGGCCGCCGAGGCCGGCGGCGACGAATCGATCTACGCCGGGCTGCGCAGGCGCCGGCCCGACCTCTCGCCCTACGTGCTGCCCAAGTCGACGCTGGTCGGCCTGAGCCACGCGATCGAGGACGAATGCGGCGCCACCGCGGACCGGTCGATGCTGTTCGCGAGCTTCCAGCGCGAGCGTTTCTATCGCCAGGCCGAGGCGCGCTGGCGCGACCTGACCGCCACGTCGGACTGCGCGATCGTCATGGCGGACTTCCCGAAGCTCCGTCGCCGGCCCGGAGCTCCGGTCGAGGTGCCGATCGAACGCGCCGACCCGATCGGGCGCGAGTGGTCGGTGATCTGCGACGCGCCGCGCTTCGCCGCCCTCCTCTCGGCGTGGGAGCGGCCCGGACAGGACGAGGTGGCGGATTCCGAGCGGACCTTCGAGACCATCTGGAGCATCGAGCCGGAGCTGGTGCGCGACGCGGCGCTGGTGGCGGCGGCCATCGCGGAGCGGGCGGCGCCCGAGGTCATGGACGGGGTCGCCGAGCGGCTCGCGGAGCCGGTTCGCAGCTCGCCTCAGCTCGGGCGGCTCACCAACCTGGCCAGCCGGATGGTTGCCTACGTCGGCAGTGGCGACGCTAGGCGGTTCCCAGCACCGCACTCATCCTCAGCGGGGTGACGCCCAGCGCCTCGGCGTCGGCGGTGCCGCGCGAGGTGGTCATCGGCTCCTCCATCAGCTCCGCCTCCTCCCACGTGGCGAAGGCGCCCCCGCCGGTCAGGCGCTCCAGCAGTCGCAGCGAGCCGCGGACCACGGGCAGCGGCACGTGAACCAGCGGGCGGCGCCGGCCCGTGGGGCGCAGGGCGGTCCTCACGAGGTCGTCGTAGGACAGCGACTGAGGCCCGGCCAGGTCGAACTCGGCGCGGCGCTCCAGCGGGCGCCCGAGCGCCGCCACCAGGCAGTCCGCCACGTCCTCCGCCCAGATCGGCTGGAACAGCGACCGTCCGGAGCCCGAGATCGGCATGGCCGGCAACAGTGCGAAGCGCTCGAGCAGCGTGAGCCACTGGTCCCCGGGCGTGTAGACGATCGACGGCGAGAACACGACGGTGTCCATCCGGGACCGCTCCACCGCCCGCCGTGCCAGCGCCTTGGCGCGGAAGAAGCGGGTGGGCGACTGCAGGCTGGCTCCCATGGCCGAAGCGAACAGGAATCGCCGCGCTCCCGCGCGCTCCGCCGCCCGGACCAGTCGCAGCGTGGCCATCGCGTTCAGCTCCTCGATCGATCCGCGCGGCTGGTCCCGGATGGCGGCGGCCAGGTGCACCACGGTGTCCACCCCGCGAATGGCGTTGCGGAACGAGGAGGGGTCGCCCAGGTCGCCCAGCGCCAGCTGCACCCTCACGCGGTCGGCCCCCAATCGCTTGGGGTCGCGCACCAAGCAGCGCACCGGCTCGGAGCCGGCGGTCAGCCGCCGCAGCAGGGCGCGGCCGACCGTGCCCGTGGCGCCCGTGAGGAGGATCACGAGATCAGCCTAGATGACCCGATTCGCGGCCGCCCCAGGCGGGGCCGGAGGCGGGCGGGAGACGGGCCGAGTGTAGAATCCGTTCTCGCTCGGCTCCGGTCGGGCCCCAACCGGACACGAACTCGCGAAGGAACTGAACCTATGGCTTACGTCATCGCAGAGCCCTGCATCGGCCAGAAGGACAACTCGTGCGTCGAGGTCTGCCCGGTCGACTGCATCCACCCCACGCCCGACGAGCCCGACTACGACAAGGTCGAGCAGCTCTACATCGACCCCGAGGAGTGCATCGACTGCGACGCCTGCGTCGAGGCATGCCCCGTGGACGCCTGCTTCGCCGAGGACCAGCTCCCCGACGAGTGGACCAAGTTCACCGAGGTCAACTCGCAGTACTTCAAGAGCGCCGCCGGCTGAGCGCGCGCGGCCCTACTGGGCCATGGGCAGCGCGGTGCCCGTGACCTCGGGCACGCCGGGCATCGGCGGCCCCGAGGGCTCTTGGAGCACCGCCAGCTGCTGAGGCGTGGCGGCGATGAGGCCGCGGGCGGCGTGGCGCAGGGCCTGCGCGGCCGGAGCGTCGGGGTCCTCCAGCACCAGCGGCCGGCCCTCGTCGGCGGCCACCCGTAGCTCCTCCTGAAGCGGCACCTTGGCCAGCAACGGCACGTCCAGCTCGTCGGCCAGCTCCTGGCCCCCGCCCTCGCCGAAGATCGTGAAGCGCTCGCCGGTAGGGGTGGTGAATCCGCTCATGTTCTCGATCACGCCGGTGATCTCCAGGTCGTAGCGCAGCGCCGTGTCGGCGGCCCGCTTGGCCACCTTCTGCGCGGCCGGCTGCGGGGTGGTCACGATCACGAACTGCGCCTGGGGCAGCAGCTGCGCCAGCGTCATCGACACATCGCCGGTGCCGGGCGGCAGGTCGATCAGCAGGTAGTCGAGCTCGCCCCAGTCCACGTCCTCCAGGAACTGGCGGATCGCCTTATGGAGCATGGGCCCGCGCCAGGTGATGGCCTGGTCCTGGGTCTCGAGGAAGAACTCGATCGAGATGGCGCCCACGCCGCCGGGGCCCTCCAGGGGGATGATCTTGCGCTCGGCCGACACCGACGGCCGCCCGTGCACCCCCAGCATGCGCGGGATCGAGTAGCCCCACACGTCGGCGTCCATGGCCGCCGCCTGCTTGCCCTCGGCCTGCAGGGCGCAGGCCAGGTTGGCCGTCACGGTGGACTTGCCGACGCCGCCCTTCCCGGAGCCGATGCAGATCACGTTCTTGACCCGCGCGAGCGCACCCTGCGGCAGGGCACCGCGGCCCAGGCGCTGCTGCAACGTGCTCTTCTCGTCGGCGCTGAGCACGTCGAAGTCCACGCTGACCCCGGTCACGCCCTCGAGCGGGCCCACGTTCTCGGCCACGGCCTGCTCGAAGTGGGATCGGATCGGGCAGCCGGCGGTGGTCAGGGAGACGCGCACGTGCACGTGGCCGCCGTCGCGGGTCTCGATGGAACGCACCATCCCGAGCTCGACGATGTCCTTGCGCAGCTCGGGGTCGATGACCTTGGTCAGAGCGGCGCGGATCTGGGCTTCGGTAGCCATGGGTCGCATTCTCGCAGAGGCGGGCGGCGAGCCCGCCCGCGCCAGGGCCCCCAAAGGCAAACGGGGTCCCCCGAAGGGAACCCCGTCTGCTGAGGGAGGAGAGATACTGCTACTGCCGACGGAGATATGAGGTCGGCAGTCTCATCCCGGCGCGGTCTCTCCGGCCGCCCGGGGGGAAGGTGGCGCTAGGCCAGGGTCGAAACCTGCTCCTGCGCGCGCTTGGCGAGCTTGTCGGCGTTCTTCTGCACCTCGCCGACCTGACGCTCGACGTCGCGGCGCACCGACTTGACCTGACGCTCGGCGTCGCGGCGGTTGCGCTTGACGACGCGCGTGGCCTGGTTGCGACGCTGGCGCAGCTGGCGCTCGACGCGGGTGCGGGTGCGCTTGACCTCACGCACGACGCGGTTGCGGGCGGTGTTGCCCCGACGCTCGTACTTCTTGAGGTCGGTCCGCACCTGACGCTGGAGCTTCGTGAGCTCCCGCTCCGCGGTGTCGCGCTTGGTGTAGGGCTTGGCGGCCTCGACGACGCTGTCGCGGGCGACCAGAGCGGCGCCGACCGGAATCAGCACGGCACGCTCAGCCTGCTGGGCGACCGCCTCGACGGTGAACGCGCCAGCCTCGGCGCCGGCCTCGACGGTGCGAGCGGCCGAGCGGGCGGTCCGACTGGCGGAAGCCTGCGTGGTCCTCGCGCTGCGAGCGGTGGCGCGGCGGCTGCGGGTGGCCGCGGCGCGCTTGCCGGCGGCGGTCCGCTGCGTGGCGGTGGTGGTGCGCTTACGGGTGGCCGCGGCGCGCTTGCCAGCGGTGGTCCGCTGCGTCGCGGTCGCGTTGCGCTTGCGGGTGGCGGCGGCCTTCTTGGCGGCTGCGCGCCTCTGTGTGGGGGTCTGCTGTGCCATCTGTGGGTGCTCTCCTTCCCGTCTGCCGGGAGGTCGTGTCTGGGATCTTATTAGATCTAAGGTCGATAGTTGTATACCACCGAACACATGTTTGTAAACCTCGGCCGCGCTGGGGTTACAGGGCGGTGAAGGTGGGGCGGTCGTTCGACGTCGGTCGTCGGTCGTCGGTCGTCAGGGCGGGTCCGGCGTGCTCGGTGCTCGGTGCTCGGCGCTCGAGCACCAAAGGGGGCGGGACCCGACCGATCCGGCGTGCGGTGCCGTGACCTACGTGACAGGCGCGTCACGGACGACCAACCCCCGCGTAACAGCGGCCGTCAGACCTAATCGGTTGTCGCGTTTGGCCCCTCATAGGGGGCATAAACGACAAACGGCGGCCGTGGCCCGACCGGGCTCAACCCTGTTACGGATGTGACAGCAGCCCAACAGACCACACCCCTCGGTGCCCGCCGTGGGGCGGCGACCGAGCCCGCCCGCGGCTCCAAAGCCATAGGACCGGCCCGGCAACCGGCCACCAGCGACCAGCCGACGAGCGCCCGCCCTACTAGGCGCTCAACGCCGGCGCCGCCATCCGCGCGATCCAAGCGGGCGGGTGCTCGAGCTCGGCCAGCGTGGGCAGCGACTCGGCGTCGGCCCACGCGCGGTTCACCAGGTCGATGCCGCCCTCGGCGGCCACCGCGCTGCAGAACTCCGCGCCCAGCTCGTACTGGCGCATCTTCAGGTCCATGCCCAGCAGGCGCATGAGGATCCGCTCTGGAGCGGAGCGGTTGGCGCGGCGGCGGGTCATGGCCTCGCGCAGGCCCTCGTGCTCGGGCACGAGATCGGGAGCCAGCGCGTCCATCAGGTGCTCGGCGTGACCCTCGACCATCGCCATGCTGGCCTGGATGCGGTCCATCAGCCGGCGCTGCTCCTGAGTCTGCACCAGCGCCGCCAGCCCACCCTCGCGGAACCGGGCGGTCAGGTCGGCCGGGTTGGGCAACGACGGCAGGCCGCCCGCCGACCCATGCTCGATCCGGACGTCGACGGTGGCGAGGTAGGTGCGCAGCAGCTCCCCCAGGTGGCCCCGCAGCCACGTGACCGACCCGAACTGCAGGGCGTGCACCAGCTCGTGGATGGCGACCCAGCGCAGGAAGCTCTCCTGGTCGGCCTCGAGCTCGATGGCGGCAGCCGACAGGTTGGGTGCCACGAACAGCAGCCGCGACGGCGCGTCGTCGGGGCCGACCAGGGAGAGCTCGTACTGGCCCAGCACCCGCTGCGACATGTAGCCGCTGACCAGGCCCACCTCCGCCGCCAGCGTCACGCTCGCGCCCGCGCGCAGCGCGCCCGCGAACGGACCGGTCGTGGCCTCGAGGCGCGCTCCCATACGCTCGGCCACCGGGTCGATCAACGGCGCCAGGGCGGTCACGCTTGCCTCGGCCCACGCCGCGCGTCCGAGCACCTCGGCCGGGGGCAGCGGCGCCGTGAGCTGGAGCTTGGCCCGCTCGGCCACCGCCGGCTCGAGCTCGCGGGCCATGGCGGCCATGTCCACGCCCAGGTCGGGAACGTCGTCTGACCTCGCCGCGAACCGCGCGATCTGCCGGGCGATGCTCCAGTCGACCATCACGAGGGAATCTAGAGGGCGGGCAACTCCTGCCGGCGCTCGAGCACCGGGGCGAACGGGTCGCCCGACTCCGCCAGGCGCTCCAGCACCGCGGGAGCGTCCAGCGCGAGCGTGTCCACCGCGCCGGACTCGACCTCGTCCCAGGTGAGCGGGCAGGACACGGTCGGACGCTCGCGCGCGCGCAGGGAGAGAGGGCCCACGGTGGTCTTGTGGCGGTCGTTCTGGCTCCAGTCGATGAACACCTTGCCCGGGCGTTCGCGCTTGCTCATCACCGAGGTGATGAGCTCGCCGTGGCGCGTCTGGAGCAGCTTCGCGACCGCCTGCGCGAACGGCTTGGTGTCGTCGTAGCCGACCTCGGTGTTCAGCGGGATGTACACCTGCATGCCCTTGGAGCCGGACGTCTTGGCGCAGCAGTCGAGCTCGAGCTGTGCGAGCAGGTCGCGCAGCAGCAGGGCCACCTCCAGGCACTCGGGCAGACCTGCAGGCGGGCCCGGATCGAGGTCGAAGGCCACCACGGTGGGGCGGTCCGGATCGGCCGCCAGGGCCAGCGAGGGATGCAGCTCCAGGTCGGCCAGATTGGCGAGCCAGATGAGGGTGGGCAGGTCGTCGCAGAGCACGAAGTCGATCGTCCGGTCGCCCGCCTGGATCGGCTCCGAGCGCACCCACTCGGGCGCGTGCGAGGGCTTCTGCTTCTCGTAGAAGTGGCCCGCCTCGACCCCGTCGGGGTAGCGCTTGAGCGTGAGCGCGCGGCCGCGCAGGTGCGGCAGCAGCCAGGGCGCCGCGCGCGTGTAGTAGTCGATCACCTGCCCCTTGGTGAAGCCGACCTCGGGGTAGAGGACCTTCTCCAGGTTCGAGAGACGCAGCCGGCGGCCCTCGACCTGGACCTCGACGGCTGTGGCCGCCATCTACTTCTTGGCGGTGGAGCGCTTGCTCTTCGACGCGCGCGACTTCGAGCCGTTGGAGGAGGCGGACTTGGCCTTCTTGGGTGCGGACTTGGCCTTCGACTTGGGCTTGGCCTTGGCCTTGGTCGCGCCGCCGCCGTCCGACTTGGCCGTGCCGCCCTGGCGCTTGGCGTTGGCGATCGAAGCCTCCAGCGCCGCCATCAGGTCGGGCACCTCGGCCGGCTCCTCGGCCTCCTCCTGGACCGCGATCTCCTTGCCCTCGGCCTTGCGCTCGATCATCTCCAGCACGGCCACGCGGTACTCGTCGCGGTACTTGTCCGGGTCGAAGTCCGCGGACAGGGAGTCGATCAGCTGCATGGCCATGTCCACCTCCTTCTTGGTGGTCTTGGCCTGCTCGACCTCACCCTCGCCCAGCGAGTCGGGCGACACGACCTCGTCGCCGAACAGCAGCGTCTCCATCGTGAGCACCCCGTCACGGGGGCGGATGGCCACCAGGTTCTCCTTGGAGCGGATGACCACGCGCGCGATCGCGACCCGCTCGGAGTCCTTGAGCGCCTGCAGCAGCAGCGCGTAGGGCTTCTCGGCCCCGGTGCCCGGCATCAGGTAGTAGGGGTGGTCGTAGTAGATCGGGTCGATCTGGTCCATCTCCACGAAGTCCGAGATCTCGATCGTGCGGGTCTTCTTGGGCTCGATCGCCTCGAGCTCCTCGGGCTGGATGACCACGTAGCGGTCGGGGCTGAGCTCGTACCCCTTCACGAGCTTTTCGTAGGGCACCTCCTCGCCCGTCTTGGGGTTCACGCGCTTCTGCTGGATCCGCGAGCCCGTCTCGGAGTCGAGTTGGTGGAAGCGGACGGTCTTGCGCGATACCGCGCTGAAGAGCTTCACCGGGATGTTCACGAGGCCGAACGAGATCGCCCCGCTCCAGATTGCACGTGCCATTCCCCAACCGTACCCGTCCCGGGCCGGCGCATACGCCACGGCAAGCGCGGTTGCGCTCAGCCCTCCCGTACGACCGCCGCGGGATCGACGTCGGGGCGCAGCCCCTTGAAGGACGGGGCGCGCAGGGTGCCGGTGCGGGTCCACTCCGCGAACTGCACCTGTGCCACCAGCAGGGGTTCCACGAAGTTCGTGCCCCTGGGCGGCTGGCGCCCCTCGAAGGGGGAGTCATCGCGCTCCAGCTGGCGGAGCTCGCGCATGGTGGTGCCCAGCGTCTCCTCGGTGAAGCCGCTGCCCACGCGGCCCGCGTACACCAGCCGCCCCTCTTGGTGGACGCCCACGGCCAGCGCGCCGAGCGTGCTGGCACGTCTGCCTTCGCCCGGCAGCCAGCCCCCCACCACCACCTCCTGCGAGGGGCGGATCTTGACCTTGATCCACGCCGATGACCGGCGGCCCGGCTCGTACACGGAGTCCAGGCGCTTGGCCACGATGCCCTCGAGGCCCTGCGCCGCGCTGGCCTCCAGCAGCGCCGCACCGTCGCCCTCGCGGTGCGACGGTGTCCTCCAGCTGGGGCCGTCCAGCTCCAGTGCCGCCAGCAGCCGGCGGCGATCGGCGTAGGGCAGCTCCAGCGTCGAGTGGCCCTCGAGCCAGAGGAGGTCGAACACCAGGTAGGCCACCGGCACGTCGCGCATGCGGCGCCTGACGGCCGACGCAGATGCCAGGTGCATCCGCGCCTGCAGGCGCTCGAAGCTGGGGCGGCCATCCGAATCGAAGGCCACCACCTCGCCGTCGAGGATCGCGCGCCGCGACCCCAGCGCCGCGCCAATCCCGCGGACTTCGGGGTAGCGGGAGGTGAAGTCGGTGCCGTTGCGCCCCGTGAGCGTCACGTGCCCCGCGTCCACGTGCGCGACAGCACGGACGCCGTCCCACTTGACCTCGAAGCCGTAGGCGGAGTCGTCGCCCGGCAGCTCGCCGACGCGCGCCAGCATCGGCGCGATGGCCTCCGGCATCGGACCCGCCGAGAGATCGGCCGGCGGATCCATTCGGTGGATCATCCAGTTCTTGCCACCGGTCTGAAACAACGCGTAGCGCCCGCTCACGCGCTCGCCGGCCAGGGTCAGGATCACCTCGTCGGAGCGGAACTTCTCCGATTCGTAGGTGCCGGAGTCCCAGATCTCCATGGTCCCGGCGCCATAGGTCCCGGCCGGGATCTCGCCGTGGAACTCCAGGTACTCCAGCGGGTGGTCCTCGGTGCGAACCGCCAGCCGGTTCTCGTCCGGGTGTGCCGGCACCCCCTTGGGCAGAGCCCACGACTTGAGCACGCCGTCGCGCTCCAACCGCAGGTCCCAGTGCAGGTTGGTGGCGTGATGCTCCTGGATAACGAACCGCCCGCCGGGCCCGCTCGCGCCCGGGTCGCCCGCGGGCTCGGGCGTGCGCTGCAGATCCCGCTTGGCGCGGTAGCTCTTCAGGGGGTCGGGCATTCGTCCAGATTCGAGCCTCCGGAGTGGTGCTCGAAGGGGTCGGGCATCCGTCCATTTTCACTGCTGGAGCAGCGCGCAGCGGTCCCGGACGCTCGACAACCGTTATGCCATGGCCCGGCTCGCCGGTTACTCATCCCTTGCTGCAGCGGCACTCTGTGCCTGCCTGCTCATGGCCGCCCCGCCGGCCATGGCCAAGCCCTGCGCCAACGCCGACGCGCGCTCGGGGGCGGCGAGCATGAAGGAGCTGGCCGCGGCCTCGGTGTGCCTGATGAACAAGTCCCGGGCCTCGCGCGGCCTGCGCCCGCTCAAGACCGACAGGCGACTGGCCCTGGCGGCCCGGCGCCACAGCGACGACATGGTCCAGCGCGGCTACTTCAGCCACGTCTCGCGCCGTGGCGGCAACGTGGTGTCCCGCCTGCGCAGCGCCGGCTACTTCCGCGGAGACCTGCGCGCCTGGTTCGTGGGTGAGAACCTGGCCTGGGGCGCCGGCTGGAACAGCACGCCGCGGGCGATCTGGCTGTCGTGGATGCGCAGCAGCGGACACCGGGCCAACATCCTCCAGAGCCGCTTCCGCGAGGTGGGCGTGGGCGTGGTCCTGCAGACCCCGACCGCGCGGCCGCGCCATGGCGCGACCTACACCACGACCTTCGGCATGCGCCGCTACCGGTAGCCGGCGCGGTCCAGGAACCGCAGCAGCGAGCGCACGTAGGCGCGGCCGTCCGGAACGCCGTCGCCGCGATAGCCGCGCAGGCGCCCGCGGCTGAGCGCCAGCCGCAGCGTGCGGCGCGCGATCCGCGACTCGCCCAGCAGGTAGCGATCGGCGATCACCGCGGCCAGGGCTCCGCGGGCCAGCAGTCGGTCACGGCGAACGCGGCGATAGGTCCGCCGGTGGTCGTCGAGGTCGGCCCGGACCTCGGCGCGGAAGCCGCGGGTGGCCGAGCGCAGGCGCCCGCCCCGCAGCTGGAGGATGCGGATGGGCTCCGGCGTGCAGGCGCCGCAGCCGAACCGGTACTCGAAACGCCAGTCGCTGGACACGATCTCCGCCAGCCCGTCGCCATCCAGATCGCGCGCTCCGCGGTGGTTGCCCGTGTTCCAGTTGCGCTCGATGCGCGCGTAGCGGCCGCGCTGGGGGTCGAAGTCGTAAATCCGCGACACCGCGCAGCAGTTGGCCCCGCCCGAGTAGAACTCGGCGAGAACCTCCGGCTCTGCATCCGGGTCGAGGTTGCGGGCGAAGATCGAGGGCTCGCCCACGAATGCGTTGAGCGGCGGGTACTCGCAGCGCTCGCGGCAGCGCCTGAACCGGGGCCCGCGCTCGGACACGAGCACCGAGCCCGCGCGCGCCAGCACGATCCCGGTGTTCCGGATCACGCGCCCGCTGCGGTCATAAGACAGCGTGGCGGCAACGTCCCCCGCCTGCGCCCGCTCGGTCACGGCACCGGCGGTTGCGGGGACCAGCGCCAGCACGGCCAGGCAGCAGGCGGACGCGACTACGGGGCGCACGCAGCGCACCGTAGCGCCGGCCGCGGAGGCGATGGGGAGCGCGACGTATCCTGAGCGGGTGTCCGCAGCCCTGGACGGCCTGACCCCCTCGCAGAGCGCGGCCGTCACCCACCCGGGCGGCCCACTGCTGGTGCTGGGCGGCGCCGGTGCGGGCAAGACGACCGTGCTGGCGCGCCGCTTCGCCTGGCTCGTGGAGCAGGGCATGCCGGCCGGGTCGGTCCTGGCCATCGCCTTCTCCGAGCGGTCGGCCGACGCCCTGCGGGCCGCGGTGGAGGAGCTGGTCGAGCCGCCCTACGAGGAGCTGCGGGTGGGCACCTTCCGCTCGGTCTGCCGGCAGCTGCTCCGCGACGAGGCCAGCGAGGCGGGCCTGGACCCCGACTTCGCTTCCGTAAGCGCGGCCGACCGGGTGGCGCTGATGCTCGACCGCTTGGACGGGCTCTCGCTGCGACACCACGAGATCCGCGGCAACCCCGCGCCCCTGCTGGCCGGATTCGTGTCCCGGATCGACCGGCTCAAGGACGAGATGGTGGGGCCGGACGAGCTCTGCGACCTGGCCGAGCGGCGCGTCGAGGAGGCGGCCGAGGCCGACGACGCCGCGCGCGCACACTCGGCGCGCGAGCTCGAGTTCGCGCGCCTGTACGCCGACCACGAGCGGCTCCTGTCCGACTGCGGCGCGCTGGACGCCGGCGACCTGGTGGTGCGCGCCGCCCGGCTCCTGCACGAGCGGCCGCACGTGCGAAAGCGGCTGGCCGAGCGGATCCAGGCACGTGCTGGTGGACGACCTCCAGGACGCCAACTTCGCGCAGGCCTCCCTGCTGGGGCTGCTGGGCGCCGAGCACGGACAGGTCACGGCCGCCGGGGACGACGACCAGGCCACCCACCGCGTGCGCGGCGCCGCCGCCAAGAACCTGGCCGACTTCGCGCAGGCGTTCCCCGAGTCGACGACCCTGCAGCTGGAGCACAGCATGCGCTGCGCCGCGCCGGTGCTGGCCGCCGCGGAGGCGGTGGTGGCGCCCGCGGCGGACCGGCTGGCCAAGCCGCTGGCGCCCGCGCGCGAGGACGGCGAGGTGCGGTTCTGGCGCTGCGCGTCCGAGCGGGCGCAGGCACAGGCGGTGGCAGCCGACGCCGAGCGGGCGATCATGGCGGGCGCCGATCCCGCGGGCATCGCGGTGCTGGTGCGCTCCGCGGTCGAGGACGGCCCCGTGGTTGCCGCGGCGCTGGAGGAGCGCGCGGTCCCGTTCCTGCTGTCGGGCCCCTCGGCGTACTTCCAGCGCGCCGAGGTGCGCGACGTGCTGGCGTGGATGCGGCTGCTGGCCGACCCGAGCGACTCCGGAGCGGCGGTGCGCGCGCTCTCCCGCCCGCCAGTGGGTCTGCACTCGGTGGACATCGCGCGCCTGACCCAGCTCGCGCGCCGGCGCAAGCTCGACATGCCGGCGGCCGTGACGCTGGCGCTGGAGGGCCCGCAGCTGACGCCCGAGGGCCGCGACCGCGCCCAAACGTTCCTGCGGCTGTACCGCCCAGCGGCGGCCGCCTTCGAGGACCGCCGGCCCGACGCGTTCGTCATGCGGCTGATCGAGCGCGTGGGCATCCGCCGCCAGCAGGTGTTCGCCACGCAGGCCGACACGGTCGAGAGGTTGCGCAACGTGGCCCTGCTACCCGAGCTGGCCACCGCGTACATGCGCCGCGAGCCCCACGCCGGGCCGCGCGAGTTCACCCGCTACCTCAAGGCCGTGGCCGACTCGGGGCTGCCTGCCGACGAGGCCGCCGTGCCGCACGCTCAGCCGGCGGTCGAGGTGATGTCGATCGACGCGGCCAAGGGCCGCGAGTTCGATCGCGTCTTCGTGCTCGGCCTGACGGCGGCGCGGCTGCACGGCCGCGATGCCGCACCCGCGTCCGACGGCGTGCCCGCCGAGCTGCTCAAGGAGCGCCTGCCGGAGCCGAGCGACTCCGAGGATCGCGCGCGGCGACGGCTGCACATGGCCATCACGCGCGCGCGCAAGGACGTGGTGCTGTCCTGGGCGGAGTCCGGAAACGGCGCGCCGGCGCGGCCGTCGCCCCTGCTGGCCGACGCACGCGCCGCGGTGGGCGCGCAGGAGGAGGTGCACGAGGAGGAGCTGTTCGGCCCCGAGGAGGGCCTGCACTCCACGTTCCGGATCATGCGCGACCAGCTGCTGGACACGGTGGCCGTGACGGGTGGCCGGCTCGGCGAGATGCGCCTGGACACCACCGTGGACGTGTCGCATGCGGTGGCGCGCTTCCTCGAGCTCGTGAAGGTGGCGGCGCTCATCGATCGCTCGGAGGCCGGCCAGCCGCTGGACGAGGCCATCGCAGAGGTCAACTCGCTCCTGGCCCAGGGAGCCACCGAGGAGCAGCGCGAGATCATGGCCGCGTCTGCGCTGGACGAGTGGCTTCGCGATTCGCAGCGCGATCCCGAGCGGCTGCCCAGCGGTGGTGACGGGGGCACCCAGCCCTCGTTGGACCCCTTCATCCCACGCCGCGGCGACGGCCTGATGCTGTCGGCGTCGGACATCGAGACCTACCGAATCTGCCCGCTCAAGTACAAGTTCGCGCGCGTCTTCCGGATCCCCCAGGAGTCCACGATCCACCAGCGCTTCGGCATCGTCCTGCACCAGGTGCTGGAGCGCTTCCACCAGTACGGACGCGGCACCCGCGAGGAGCTGCTGGACAACTTCGAGTCCGCGTGGCGGCGTGGCGGCTTCGGCGACAGCGACGACGAGCTGCAGTTCCGCGAGCGCGCGATCGAGGCGCTTGACCGCTACTGGGAGACCGCGCGGGCCGACGAGGGCAAGCCGGTGTGGTTCGAGCGCAGCTTCTCGTTCAAGCTCGGGCGGCACGTGCTGCGGGGCCGCGTGGACCGCGTGGACAGGCGCCCGGACGGCAGCTACGAGCTGATCGACTACAAGACCGGCAAGGCGCGCACCGAGCAGCAGCTGCGCGAGGACGTGCAGCTGTCGCTTTACCAAATGGGCGCCCGCGAGTCGTGGGACGTCGAGACCTCGGCACAGAGCTACCTGTACGTGATGACCGGGGAGAAGGTGCCGGTGGCGCACTCCGAGGAGGAGCTCGATCGGGTGCGCGCGACCGTCGCGGAGATCGGCGAGGGCATCCTGCGCCAGGAGTTCCAGCCGACACCGTCGCAGGAGATCTGCTCGTTCTGCGACTACCGGATCATCTGCCCGGCGGCGGAGCGGTGAGGGCGCTGCGTCAGCCCTCCGGCCCGCGCTGGCGCAGGAAGCGCTGGAAGTCGCTCGCGATCGTGTCGGCCGAGGGCAGCTTGGTTGGGGGACCGTCCTCGGAGACCTCGTCCATGGCTGTCTCCAGGCGCTCGACGAACGCCTTGACCTCGGGGTCGCTGGCCACCGCCGCCGTCACCTGGCGCTCGTAGTCCTCGGCCGCGCTCTCCAGTTCGCTGGCGTCGACCGCCACGCCCGCGGCGCCCTCGAAGGCCCTGACCAGCGCCAGCGCCACCTTGGGGTTGGGGGCGGCGGCCACGTAGTGGGGGACCGACGCCCACAGGCTCACCGACGGCAGCTCGGCCGCCGCGCACTCGTGGTGGAGCACACCCGTGATCCCGGTCGGCCCCTCGTAGCTCGTGTGCTCGAAGCCCAGCTTGTCCACCAACGCAGCGTCGGAGGCGATGCCGCTGATGGAGACCGGCCGGGTGTGGGGTACGTCGGCCAGCAGCGAGCCGAGCGTGATGACCATGTGCGCGTCGAGCTCTCTGGCGACCTCCACGATCGCCTGGCTGTAGCGGCGCCAGCGCAGCGCCGGCTCGACGCCCTGGAGGATCGCCAGGTCGTGCTCGGCGCCCGACACCTCCGCCGCGGACACGGTGGTCTCCGGCCATTCGATCTCGCGCGTGCGCCCCTCCACCAGCCGGATTGTCGGCCGCACGGCGGTGAAGTCCAGGAACTCGTCGGGATCGATGCGCGCCACCTCGGTCGGCTCGAAGCGCGCGCGGATGAACTCGACCGCGGCCGACGCGGCGTCGCCCGCGTCGTTCCAGCCGCGGAAGGCCGCCACGAGCACCGGCGCGCGCAGCGCGGGACGCTCGTTCCAGATCACATCGGACATGTAGTCACCGTACCCGAGAGCCGCGGCACGCCAACCGGGTCTGGCGCGCATTCGGTTCGGCGAGCCGCGCGATCGACCTGACAGAATCGCGCCATGGTCGACCTGATCGTGTACGCGATCCCGGCGTTCGTCCTGCTGCTGGGGGTCGAGTACCTCTCCTTCCGCGTGGCGGCGCGCGAGGACCTGAAGGGCTACGAGTCCAAGGACACGCGCGCGAGCCTGTCGATGGGGCTGGGCAACGTAGTGATCAACACCGGGTGGAAGTTCGTGGTGCTGGTCATCTTCGCCGGCCTCTACGAGCTCACCCCGCTGCGGGTTCCCGAGGAGGCCGTGTGGGCCTGGGTGCTGCTGTTCTTCCTCGACGACTTCGCCTACTACTGGTTCCACCGGATCAGCCACGAGGTGCGGCTGTTCTGGGCCAGCCACGTGGTCCACCACTCCTCGCAGTACTTCAACCTGTCGACCGCGCTGCGCCAGACGTGGGTCCCCATGACCTACTTCCCGTTCTGGATGCCGATCGCGCTGCTGGGCTACAAGCCGTACATGATCCTGACCATGCAGGCGGTGAGCCTGATGTACCAGTTCTGGATCCACACCGAGCGGATCGGGACCCTGCCGCGACCGATCGAGCTGGTGTTCAACACGCCCTCCCACCACCGCGTTCACCACGGCGCCAACGACGTGTACCTGGACCGCAACTACGGCGGGATCCTGATCATCTGGGACCGCATGTTCGGTTCCTTCCAGGGCGAGGAGGAGCGCGTGCGCTACGGGCTCACGAAGAACATCCGCACGTTCAGGCCGTTCCAGGTCGCGTTCCACGAGTACCAGGCCATGTGGCGCGACGTGCGCCGCGCCGACAACTGGCACGACCGCCTCGGCTACGTGTTCGGCGGACCGGCGTGGTCACCCGCCGGCGCGGGGCGCGGGCTGGCGCACACCGAGCCGGCGCCGGCCAGGGGCGGCGGCTCCCCGCCACCCAGCGACGGGCCGTAGCGAGCGTTTCGTGCGCGACCCCTTCCCCGGATGGCTGGCCGACCTGCGCGCGCAGGCTCCGCCGATCGAGGTCTTCGACGCCCACACCCACATCGGGCAGAACGACCCGGACGAGTTCACCTCCACCCGCGACGAGCTGCTGGCCACCCTGGACGGGGCGGAGGCGCGCGGGGTGGTGTTCCCCATGCACGAGCCGGACGGCTACCCGCCCGCCAACGACATGGTCATCGCCGATGCCGCGGAGAGCGGCGGCCGCCTGACCGCGTTCTGCCGCCTGGATCCCGCGGCGGACCCGCTGGCCGAGACCGAGCGCTGCCTGGCCGCCGGCGCGGCCGGAATCAAGCTCCACCCGAGGGCCGAGAGCTTCGACCTGAACACACCGGAGCTGGACGGCGTGTTCGCGCTGGCGCACGAGCGGCGGCTCCCCGTGCTGGTGCACGCGGGGCGCGGGATCCCGGCGCTGGGCCGTCACGCCGTGGACATCTGCGGGCGCTACCCGGATGTGCGCCTGATCCTCGCGCACGCGGGCATCTGCGACCTGGCCTGGATCTGGCGCGCCACCGAGGACCACCCCAACCTGTTCTTCGACACGTCGTGGTGGTCGCCCAGCGACCTGTTGGCCCTCTTCGCCCTGGTGCCGCCCCGCAACGTGCTGTTCGCAAGCGACGCGCCCTACGCCCCCACGGCGTTCGCCGCGTTCATGAGCCTGCGCTACGCGCTCCAGGTGGGGCTGAACGCCGAGCAGCTGGCGCTGGTCTACGGCGGCCAGGTCGAGCGGATCCTGTCCGGCGAGGACGCGGCGGACGCGGGCCCGGCCCCTGGTGCCGAGAACCTCGATCGCGACCCCCTGCTGGACCGCGTGTACGCCTTCCTGCTCAACGCCGCGGGGCAGATGTTCAACGGCCTGCCGGCCACCGAGTCGCTGGCGCTAGCCAAGCTGTCGTGCGAGGTGGGCGACGACGCGCCCCAGGCCGAGACCTGCGCCACCGTCCTTGCGCTGCTGGAGATGGCCGAGCGCCTCGCGGCCGCCGGTGAGCGGCTCGGGCGCCCGCGCCGGTTCGCACCCGGGCTGCCGTTCGTGATCGTGGCCTCCGGCGTGGTGCGGACGCCCGACGTGCCGATGCCCCCGGTCGGCGCGCCGGAGATGGACGTGGGCGAGCGAGTGGGCTGAGCGCCCTCGCTGGCTGGACGGAGGTAGTACCTGTCCCCTCCGAGGGTGGAGGGTGGGGCCGCAACTGACGACATGGAGCCCGTGGCTCAGGTAGTCGTGGACACCCAGACGCGGACTTCTGCCGAGGAGCTGCTCGAGCCGCTGCTCGGTGGGGACTTCGTCCTCACGGACGCCCGTGGGATGGTCACGCGCTGGGGCTCGACCGCGTCCCGGCTGTTCGGGTGGCGCTCGGAGGACGTGATCGGGCGCTCGGCCTTTGACGCGGTGCTGGCGTCCGGGGGCGGCGAGTGGCGGCGCCATCTGGAGGCCGGCGAGGGTCCCCGCCCGGCGGCCCGCGTGGAGGCCTCGGCCAAGCGCGACGACGGGAACGAGTTCCCGGTGGAGCTGCTGTTCCTGCCGGTGCGGCTGAGCGAGAGCCTGGAGCTCAGCCGGCTGCTGGAGGTGGTGAGCGGCGACGAGGCCTCAGACGACAAGCTCACGCGACTGCGGCGCCACAACGCCAGCGCGCTCGAGTCGATGCTGGCGGCCGCCGGCGGCTCGCTGAACGGATCCGACGACTCGCGCCTCGCGGGGCTGGTGGTCACCTTCAGGGCGCTCGGCGAGACCCCGTGGGTCCACGAGCAGCCGACCGCGCCGATGGCAGCGCCGGAGCCGCCCACACCGGCCGTCGGGCCGGGCGAGGAGCAGCTGCTGCGGGTCGGCAAGCTCGAGCGCGCCGAGGAGGAGTTGCGCGCCGTCGTGGAGCGCGAGACCGGGGAGATCAGCTCGCTGGGGCAGGAAACTGCCGAGCTCCGAACGTCCCTGGAGCGCGAGGCGGCCGAGCTGCGCGCGGCGCTGGCCGAGCAGGCCCAGGATCTACGCGCCGCTCTGGAGCAGGCGCGCGACGACGTCGCGTCGGCGCGAGCGCTGGCCGAGCAGGCGTTCGCGCTGGCCGAGGAGGCCCACCTGGAGGCCGAGCGCCGCCACCACGTGCGCGAGGACGCGGGCCGCGCCGCCGCTCAGCCGGCCGAGCCCGAGCCGCCGGCCCGCGAGCCGCGCCCCGGCTTCGACGACTCCGACCAGCCGCTGGCCCTGATCGCGCTGGACGGCCGGTTCGAGCAGATCAACCCCGCCTTCGAGCAGCTGGTGGGCTACTCCGACCGAGAGTTCCGCCGCGCGCGCTGGCCGTCGCTGGTGGACGGCGAGAACCTGATCGCCCACCGCCAGCTGCTGGCCCAGCTGGCGGCCGGGGAGGTCGAGCGCGCCGGGGTGGACACCATGTACCTGCATGCCCAGGGCCTGCTGGTGCCGGTGAAGGGCGGCCTGGAGCTGGTTCGCAACGGTGACGACGTGCCCGCGCACATGCTGCTCGCCGTGGACTAGAACGGCTAGCGCGAAACCTCGTAGTGGGTGACGTTGCGGTCGCCGAAGCGCTCCCGCACGTCGTCCACCACGCCCTCCTCGAGCCAGTTGTGCTCACCGCTCGGGTGGGTGCACAACACGATCTCGTCCGCGGGGAAGGTGGCCAGGGCGTCCTGGATCGCCAGCACCGGATCCGACTCACCCGTGTCTCCGGCCGCGTCGACGCCCTCCTCGTTCAGCCGCTCGGTGCTCTCCTGCGCGACCTTCTCGGCACGCTCGATGGCGGGGTCGGGATCGGAGACCCAGAAGCGCACCCTGCTATTGAGCGCCGGGGCCACCACGAGCACCTCCGCTCCCTCGGCAACGGTCGCGCCAACGGCATCCTTGATGATCTCCGCCGATATCGGCTCGGCGGCCAGCGCCAGGATCTTCTTGGGCATGCCGCGAGCAGTACCCGTTGCGCCCGAAGCTATGCGGCGTCGCGCAGGGCGTCGATCTCGCGACGCTCAGATAGGCGCCGTAGCGCTCGGGACTCGATCTGGCGCACGCGTTCGGCCGACAGGCCCAGCAGCCGGCCGGTCTCGCGCAGCGGGCTGGGCTCCTGCCCGTCGATGCCGTAGCGGAGCCGGATCACGTTGCGCTCTGCCTCGGGCAGCTCGGACACCGTCTTGCGCAGCGTCTCCTGGGCCAGGCTCACCTGGATCTCCTCCTCCAGCTCCGGCTCCTCGCTGGGCAGCAGGTCCCCGAACGACGTGTCGCCGTCCTCGCCCACCGACCGGTCCAGGCTCGTGACCGCGCGCGCGGCGGCGCGCACCTCCTCGATCTGCTCCACCGGCACCTCGGCCTCGGCCGCGATCTCCTCGTCCGTCGGGTCACGGCCCAGCCGGGCGCCGAGCTCGCGCTCCGCGCGGGCGACCTTGCGCTCGCGCTGGCCGATGTGCACCGGGATGCGGATCGTGCGGGCCTTGTTGGCCAGGCCGCGCTGGATCGCCTGGCGGACCCAGAAGGTGGCGTAGGTGGAGAACTTGAAGCCCTTGCGGTGGTCGAACTTCTCGACCGCGCGGATCAGCCCGAAGATGCCCTCCTGGATCAGGTCGAGCAGCGACAGGTCCTGGCCCTGGTACTTCTTGGCGATCGAAACGACCAGGCGCAGGTTGGAGTTGATCATCCGCTCCTTGGCCTCCAGGTCGCCCCCCTCGATGCGCTGAGCCAGGTCGATCTCCTCGTCCTTGGTGAGCAGCGGATAGCGGCGGAGCTCGTTGAGGAACAGCTGCAGGGCGTCGGTGGTCGTGCCCACCAGCTCGTCGGGCTGGAACCGGGTGTTGCGCTCGGCGTCGGCGCGGCCGCAGTCGTCCGACACGTCGATCCCGCGCGCCTCGATCGCCGTCGTGAACGGCGTCCACGTCCGCGTCGGCCAGGTCCAGCGCCTGCATCTGCTCCTCGAGCTCGGACAGGTTGATGCAGCCCTGCTCCTCGCCCTGCGTGAGGATGGCCGCGATCTCGGGGCGGGTCAGCGGGTCTTGCGCCACGGGCGCGATGCTACGCCCCCGCGTCCGGCGCCAGACCGGACTCCGCGTCGTCGACCATGTTCAGCCGCTCGTCGAGCCGCGTGATGGTGAAGACGCGATGCACGGTCTCCGGGCCCTTGACCACCGCCACCCGGCGGTCGCCCTCGCGGGCCCGCAGGTCGGCCGTCACGATCGTGCGCAGCCCGGTGGAGTCGAGGAAGGTCAGAGCCGACAGGTCGATGACCATCAGCGGCGGCGATGCCTTCTCGGCTTCCAGCAGCGCCCGCTCCGCCTTGTCGACGGTCGAGAGGTCGAGCTCTCCCCGTAGCGCCACGTATACGGCGCCCCCCCGTTCTCCTGTGTTCACCTCCAGGAGGTTCACACCAGCGAGGCTATCCGTTCGCGGTCTCGGGCTGCCCATCGCGGGCGGCGCGCCGCAGGAGCTGCGCCGCCATCACGACCTGCAGCGCCGCGAACGACAGCTCCAGAGCGCGGTCGCCCACGTTGTTCGCCACCACAGCTCCTGCCGACCACGCCCAGCGGGGAAAGCACGCCCACGAGCAGCCCGTCGCGCAGGCGGAGATTGCCGTAGCGCTCCTGCCGCCAGGTGCCGACCACCCCCACGAAGATGATCGCGAGCAGCGAGGTGGCCTCCGCGCCGAGCTGCGAGAGGTCCGCGAACAGGACCAGGCCGGGCACGAACAGCACGCCGCCGCCCACGCCCACGAGCCCGCCCAGCACACCGCCGGCGAGCCCTACGGCGATGACCCCGATGACGTCGCTCGCTTCCACTCAGGTCACCAGGAAGACGGCCGAGGTCAGCAGCAGCGCGGCGAAGCAGACGCTGACCGCGCGCTCGGGGACGCGTTGCTGCAGGGCCGCGCCCGCCACCACCCCCACCGCGGCCGGCACCCCGATCAGAACACCCTTGACCACGTCCACGTTGCCGTAGGCGCCGTGCACCAGCGCGCCGACCGCCGCGATGACCACGATCGCGGCCAGCGACGTGCCCGTGGCCTCGCGCTCGCCATAGCCCAGCCAGAGGATCAGCAGCGGCACGATCACGGTTCCGCCGCCCACCCCGAAGAGGCCGCTGAACGCTCCGGCGGCCGTGGCGATCGCGGCCAGCCGGAGGAGCTTGGGCGACATCGCGAGGCATACTACGGAGGGTGTCCGCCACCCCCGCAGAGACGCTCGCGGAGAGCCTGGCTCCCCTCACCAGGGACCCCGGAAAGGCGGCCATCTTCTGCGACATCGACGGCACCCTGGCACCCATCGTGCGCCGTCCCGAGGAGTCGCACGTGCGCGAGGAGGTGTCCGTGCTGCTGAGCCGCCTGGGGCGCCGCTACCGCTGCGTGGCGTGCGTGTCCGGGCGGCCCGTGTCCGAGGCCAGGCGGCTGGTGGGCGTGGGCGCAATCGCGTACGTGGGCTCGCACGGGGCCGAGGTGATGCCCGCGGGCGCCACCGCGCCCGACCCTGGTTGCCGCGTTCGCCAGCTGGGAGGGCCGGGTGCGCCGCTTCGTGCGCGCGCGCGAGGAGCGCAGGGAGCTGCGCCTGCTGCGCATCCGGATCGAGGACAAGGGGCCGATCGAGGCCTTCCACTGGCGCGGCGCGCCCGACGAGGACGCCGCCGAGACCTGGCTCACCGGCGTGGCCCAGGAGGCGGAGGCCGAGGGCTTCGCCATCCACTGGGGCCGCAAGGTGCTGGAGATCAGGCCGCCGGTGCCGGTCGACAAGGGTCAGGGGATCAGGGCGCTCCTGGAGGGCTCCGATGCCACCACAGCCCTGTACGGCGGCGACGACGTGACCGACCTGGACGCCTTCGACGCCCTCGATCAGCTCGTGGCCGAGGGGAGCCTGGAAGCCGCGGTACGGGTGGGGGTGCGGTCGGGCGAGGGGCCGGCGGCGATCGTCGACCGCGCCGACATCGTGGTCTCCGGCGTGTCCGGGTTCACCGGCGTGCTGTCCCACCTGGCGGAGGCATGAGGTTCACCGAGTTCCTGCGCGTGTCGGTGCTGCTGTTCGGCGGCGCGGGCACCGCGCTGGCCGTGGTGGCGATCGCCAGCGCAGCGGCCGACGACGACACCTTCGCTATCGCCGTGGCGGTGGGCTGGTGGGCGCTGGCGGCGGCGGGCGGGCTCTGGCTCGGGCGACGGATGGCACCGACCACGGGCATCAGCCGCCTGCTGTCGGGTGCGCGCGCCACGAACAGCCTGCCCGAGGTGGAGCCGGGCGCCGTGCTCTTCAACCGCCTCTGGCCGCTCGCGGTGTTCACGATCGGCTCGGGCGCCGTGGCCTTCCTGTTCCCGCAGGTGCCCGCCATCGCGGCCGGCTACGCCATCGGAGTGGCGCTCACCTGGCGCAAGCAGTCGGGCGCCGTGCAGGCGATCGAGGATCGCGACGGTGTGCGCTTCTTCTTCGACCGCAGCTCGCCGTTCGGGGCGCCGCAGCTGCTGCGGACCCCATGGGCGCGCAAGATCGAGCCGCGACGCCCGAGGCAGCAGAGCAGGAGCCGGCCGCGCGCGCCTAGCGGCCGCGCTCCTCCCTGCGCAGCCGGGCGAGCTCGTCCCAGCCGCGCGTGTTGGCCACCCGCTCCGGCGTGAGCCAGGCCCGCCGCGCGGTGGCCACGCCGTAGCGCATGTTGGCCAGCGTCTCCGCGCCGTGCGCGTCGGAGTCGATCGCGATCAGCACCCCGGCCTCGGCCGCCGCCCTGGCGTGCACGTCGTCCAGGTCCCGGCGGTTGGGGTTGGCGTTGATCTCGAGGAAGGTGCCGGTCCGGGCGGCCGCCTCGATCACGCGGTCCAGGTCGATGTCGTAGGGCTCGCGCCTGCCGATCAGCCGTCCGGTGGGATGGCCGATCACGTCCACCAGCGGATGCTCCATGGCGGCCACCATGCGGTCGGTCATCTCGCGCTCGGACATGCCGAACGAGGTGTGCACGCTGGCCACGATCCAGTCCAGCTGCTCCAGCAGGTCGTCCTCGTAGTCCAGCGCGCCGTCGGGCATCACGTTCACCTCGCTCCCGGCGAGCACGCGGAAGCCGTCCAGCTGCGCGTCGACCTCGGCCACGCGCTCGATCTGGCGGCGCAGCGCGTCCGGGGTCACGTGGTTGCCGAACCCGTGCGTGGCCGAGTGGTCGGTCACGGCGATGTACTCGTAGCCGCGCTCCCTGGCCGCCGCGGCCATGTCCTCGATCGTGTTGCGCCCGTCGGAGGCCACGGTGTGCGAGTGCAGGTCGCCACGGATGTGGTCCACCGACACCAGCTCCGGCAGCTCACCCGCGCGGGCGGCCTGCAGCTCGCCGCGGTTCTCGCGCAGCTCGGGCGCCACGAACGCCATGCCCAGGAGCTCGTACACCTCCGCCTCGTCCGCGCTGCGGCGGGTCTCGCCGTCGGCGTCGTCGAGGATCCCGTACTCGCTCACGTGCAGGCCGCGCTTGACGGCCTCGGTGCGCAGCGCCTCGTTGTGGCGCGCCGACCCCGTGAGGTGCTGCAGCAGGTTGCCGAAGCTCTCCTCGGCCACGATCCGCAGCTCGATGGGCAGCCCCTGGTAGGAGAGCGCCCGCGCCCCGGCGTCACCCGAGCTGCTCACGTCGTCCAGGCCGGGCAGCGCCGCGAACGCCTTCACCAGCGCCGCGGGGTCGCTCGTCGCGGCCACTATGTCCAGGTCCTTGCAGGTGTCGGCCCAGCGCCGCGCGCTGCCCGCCAGCTCCACCCGCAGCGCCGCCGGGTGTTCGCGCAGGCCGGCCACCAGGTCCTCTCCCAGCACCAGCGCGTGCGACAGCAGCAGCCGCGTGCGCGCGTTCCCGTCCGCGCCCGCCGCGAGCGCGGAGAGCACCCTCTCCTCCGCCTTGGCACCGAACCCGGGCACGTCCTTGATGCGACCCTGCTCGGCCGCCTGGCGCAGGTCGTCCAGCGACTCCACGCCCAGCGCGTCGTGGAGCTGGCGCACCCGCTTGGGCCCCAGCCCGGGCAGGTTCGTGATCTGCACCAGCCCCACGGGGATCTTGGCCTTGAGCTTGTCCGCCGAGGGGATCGAGCCCGTCTCCAGCAGCACGGCGATCTTCTCGGCGATGGTCTTGCCGATGCCCGTCCAGCTCCTCGGCGCGGCCCTGTGCCGACATCTCCGCGACCGACACGCCGGCCTCGCGGATGGACTTGGCGGCGTTGCGGTACGCCAGCACCCGGTACACCACGGCCCCGTCGAGCTCGTAGAGGGTGCCGAGCTCCTCGAAGTGAGCTGCGATCTGGGCGTTCTTCATGGCCGCGACTAGGGTACGCGGCCGTGTCCGGCGTCTGGCTCGTGCTGCCGACCTACAACGAGGTGGAGAACCTCGAGCGGATCGTGCACGCCTCGCTGCCGCAGCTGGTCGAGACGGGCATGGAGCACCGCATCCTCGTGGTGGACGACAACTCTCCCGACGGCACCGGCGACGTGGCGGACCGCCTGGCCCGCGAGCTCGACGTGCTCGACGTGCTCCACCGCCCCCGCAAGGCCGGGCTGGGCCCCGCCTACATGGCCGGCTTCGGCATCGCGCTGGACGGGGGCGCCGAGCTCGTGATGGAGATGGACTCCGACTTCTCCCACGACCCCGCCGACATCCCGCGCCTGGTCGAGGCGGCGGCGGACACCGACCTTGTGCTGGGCTCGCGCTACGTGTCCGGCGGCGGCGTGCAGGACTGGGGCGTGGGGCGCCGGATCGTGAGCCGCGGCGGGTCGCTGTACGCCAAGGCCGTGCTCGGGTGCCCGGTGCACGACCTCACGGGGGGGTTCAAGGTGTTTCGCCGCGACGTCCTCACCGGGTTGGACCTCTCCGGGCTCGACACCAACGGCTACGGCTTCCAGATCGAGATGACCTACCGTGCAATCAACGCCGGCTTCCGTGTGAAGGAGGTGCCGATCATCTTCCGCGCCCGGACCGCCGGCAAGTCGAAGATGGTGCCCAGCATCGCCCTCGAGGCGCTCTGGAAGGTGCCGATGCTGCGCTGGCGGGTCCGCTGACCGCAGACGCCGACGCTGATGACCGCGGACCCGACGCTATACTTTTTGAAGCATTAGGCCGACCAACTACGAAGGAGCACAGGTGGCAGGAGCAGTCACAGAAGTGACCGACACCAACTTCCAGGCCGAGGTGATCGAGTCTCCGGACCCGGTGCTGGTGGACTTCTGGGCGCCCTGGTGCGGGCCGTGCCGGATCGTTCAGCCCCACCTCGAGGAGCTCGCGGGCGAGCGCGACGACCTGCGCGTGGTCAAGCTCAACGTGGACGACAACCCGCAGACCGCCGCCAGCTTCAACGTGATGTCGATCCCCACGCTGCTGCTGTTCAAGAACGGCGAGGTGGCGCACCAGATCGTCGGCGCGCTGCCCAAGAATAGGCTGCTCCAGGAGATCGAGCCGCAGCTCGCGGCGTAGGGCCGGCCGTCATGCCGTACGTGACGATCGAATGGTTCGAGGGCCGCTCGGACGAGCAGAAGCGAGAGATCGCCGAGAAGCTCACCGAGGTCCTGTCCGAGGTGGGCAAGATGCCCGCCGACCAGGTCTGGATCCGGTTCGTGGACTCCTCCAAATCCGACTGGTCGATGGGCGGCCAGATCCAGAGCGGGTGACGCCACCGGCGTGGCCCAGGCCACGCCGGGCCGGCCCCGCGCTTGGCCGGTCGGTAGTCCTTTTCGCCCGCTAGGGGCTTTGGTCGTCTTTCTGCCACCGGGTGACCGCGTGTTGCGCCCCACGCAACAAACGGTCTGAAACACCCCAGCGAGCCGAAGAGGGTTACCGGCCACTCCGCCTGCCGGCGAGAGCGGACCTCGTTGCGCGGCCGGTCCGGGCCGGGGCTCAAAAGGGGGCCGAAACTCGGCCGCTCGCCCCTTACCTGAGAGATGAGAGTCCCGCTGGCCTTCAACGAGATTCAGCCACCTCCGGCCTGGCGCTCCGGCTACCGCTGCGAGTGGGGCATCGTCGTGGGGAGGCGAGTGCGATCGCTCCGGCTGAAGCACGACCTCACGATCTACGACCTATCGCGGGAGCTGAAGCGCGCCGATGGGCGGCCCTACAGCCCCAGCTTCGTCTCGCGGCTGGAACGAGGATGGGCGAGCCCGCCGCTGTACACCTACATCAGGCTGGCGAATCGCTTCGAGGTCGGGCCCGGCGAGCTCCTGGGACCCGACGGAATCGAACGCACGGTGAGCGAAGCCGAGCTCACGCTCGTGCGCGTGCTGCGCCGGATGGGCGTGAGTCCGGAGGACGCGCTCGCGCGGCTGGCTACGCCCGCCTGACGGCGATGAGCAGCTCGCGGCCCTCGATCTGCGTGGCCGCCCCACTCTCCCCGTCGCCCAGCTCCAGCGACGTTGCGAGGGTCTCGCCGGTCACGTACTCCTCGTGCGCGCGGATGGCTTCCAGCAGGGCATCGTCGCCTCCGAGCGCCAGCGCGATGCGGTCCTCCACGCGCAGCCCGGCCTCCTTGCGCGCGTTCTGCACCGCGTGGACCACCTCGCGCGCCAGCCCCTCGCGGCTGAGCTCGTCGTCCAGCCCCAGGTCGAGCGCCACCGCGTGCGAGCCCGAGCGCTCCACCTGATAGCCCTCGAGCGGCTGTAGGACCAGCTGCAGGTCTTCGGGCCCGAGCGAGTGCTCCTTGCCGTCCACCGCCACGTGCACCTGGCCGCCATCGCGCAGGGTGCGCGCTGCGCGCGGCCCGTCCAGGCCCGCGATCGCAGCCGTGAGCTGGGGCATGTGCTTGCCGAAGCGCGGCCCGAGCGCGCGGTAGTTGGGCTTGAGCTCGAAGCTGCCGAGCTCGTCGGCCTCCGACACGAACCGCACCCGCTTCACGTTCAATTCGTCCAGGACGACCGACTCGAAGCGCTCGATCGCGGCGCGCTCGCGCCCGGCCGCCACCACCACCGCCTCGCGCAGCGGCTGGCGCACCTTGAGCCGCCCGTGCGCGCGAGCCTCGCGGCCGAGGCCCACGGCCTCGCGGGCCAGGCCCATTTCCCACTCCAGGTCGGTGTCCCTCAGCGCGGGGTCGGGCTCCGGGTAGTCGCACAGGTGGATGGACGGCTCGGCGCCGTCGAGGTTGTCGTAGATGGCGTCGGCCACAAACGGGGTGAGCGGTGCCACCAGCTTGCTCGCCTCCACCAGGCAGTGGCGCAGCGTTGCGAACGCTGCGGGGTCGCCGTCCCAGAAGCGCCGGCGCGACCGGCGCACGTACCAGTTGGAGAGGTCCTCGACGAACGCCGCGATCGCGCGGCCGGCGGTTGTGGTGTCGTAATCGTCCAGCCGCTCGATGGCCACCTCGGCCGTGGCCTGCAGCCGCGACAGGATCCAGCGGTCGAGGCCGGTGAGCTCCGCAGCGCCGGGCGGGACCGGCTCGACGTCGTTCACGTTGGCGTAGAGGACGAAGAAGCCGTGGGTGTTCCACAGCGTCTTGATGAACTGGCGCACCGACTCCCCAACCGCGTCGAGCGAGAAGCGGTAGCCGTCCCAGGGCTGCTTGGAGGTGAAGTAGTACCAGCGCAGGGCATCCGCGCCGTGGGCGTCGAGCACATCCCACGGGGCCACCACGTTGCCGCGCGACTTGGACATCTTCTGCCCCTCGGCGTCGGTGATCAGGCCCAGGCAGAGCACCGTCTCGAACGAGGAGCGGCCGAACAGCAGCGTCGAGACCGCCAGCAGCGAGTAGAACCAGCCGCGCGTCTGGTCCAGCGCCTCGCAGATGTAGTCGGCGGGGAACCGCTCCTCGAAGCGCTCGCGGTTCTCGAACGGCGAGTGCCACTGCGCGAACGGCATGCAGCCGGAGTCCCACCACACGTCGATCAGGTCGGGCACCCGCCGGTAGGTGCGGCCGTCGCGCTCGAAGGTTGCCTCGTCCACGAACGGCCTGTGCAGGTCGTCGGGGACCTCGGCTCCCAGCTTCTGCAGCTCCTCCCGCGAGCCCACGCAGATGGTGTCCTCGCCGTCCTCGGACCGCCAGATCGGGAGGGGCGTGCCCCAGTAGCGCTCGCGGGAGAGGGCCCAGTCCACGTTGTTCTCGAGCCAGTTGCCGAACCGGCCGTGCTTGATGTGCTCGGGGTACCAGCGCACCGACTCGTTGGAGGCCAGCAGGTCGTCCTTGGCAGCGGTCGTGCGCACGTACCAGTTGGACTTGGCGTAGTAGATGAGGGGCGTCTCGCAGCGCCAGCAGTGGGGGTAGGCGTGCTCGTACTCGCCAGCCTTGAACAGCCTGCCCGACTCGCGCAGCGCCTCGACGATCAAGGGATCCGCCTCGCGCACGTACATCCCGGCGTACGGGCCGGTGCGATCGTCGAAGGTGCCGTCGGGGCGCACGGGGTTGTGGATCGTCAGGCCGTTGTCGGTGGCCAGCCGGTAGTCGTCCTCACCGAAGGCGGCGCCTGTGTGCACCACGCCGGTGCCGTCCTCCACCGACACGAAGTCGCCGGCGAGCACGGTGTGGCCCCGCTCGCCGTAGTCGGTCAGGTAGGGAAACGGAGGCTCGTAGGCCAGGCCCAGCAGCGCCGAGCCGGGCATCCGATCCACGACCTCCGCGTCCTCACCCAGCACCCGCTCCACCAGCGCCTCGGCCACGATCAGCGTCTCCTCGCCGAGCCGCGCGCGTACGTAGGTGACCTCGGGATCGACCGCGATCGCGGCGTGGGGCACCAGCGTCCACGGCATCGTCGTCCAGGCCAGCAGCGACACACCCGGGTCCTCGCGCAGCGGGAAGCGCACGTACACGGACGGGTCGACCACGTCCTTGTAGCCCTGCGCCACCTCGTGGCTCGACAGCGCGGTGCCGCAGCGGGGGCAGTACGGAACCACCTTGTGGCCCTCGAACAGCAACCCCTTGTCCCAGACCTGCTTCAGCGACCACCAGACGGACTCGATGTAGTCGTCGTCCAGCGTGAAGTAGGCCTCGTCGGTGTCGATCCAGAAACCGATCCGCTCGGTCAGGCGGTTCCACTCGTCGATGTAGCGCAGCACCGACTCGCGGCAGCGGGCGTTGAACTCCGCCACGCCGAAACGCTCGATGTCGTCCTTGGACTGAAAGCCCAACTCCTTCTCGATCTCCAGCTCCACGGGCAGGCCGTGGCAGTCCCATCCCCCCTTGCGATGCACCAGGCGGCCGCGCATGGTGCGGTAACGCGGGAACACGTCCTTGAAGGCGCGGCTGAGCACGTGCGCCACGTGCGGGCGCCCGTTGGCCGTGGGCGGGCCCTCGTAGAACACGAACGGCTCCGCGCCCTGCCGGCGGCGGATCGACTCGTGGAAGACGTCGCGCTCGCGCCAGCGCTCGAGGATCTGCTCCTCGAGCGCGGGGAAGGACTGCTGGCTGTCTACCGGCTCGTAGCGGGCCAAGCCCGTGAGTGTAGGACGGGCTCCGCGGCGTCCTTGCGCTCAGGCGGCCAGCTTGCGGCAGATTTCGGCCAGCGACCGCTTCTCCTCGGCGTCGAGCGCGGAGAACGCGTCCGTCACGCGATCGGAGTGCCCCGGGAACAGCCGCTCCACGAGCGAGCGGCCCCGCGGCAGCAGGTCGACCGCGGCGGCGCGCTTGTCGTGCGCCAGCCGGCGGCGAGCCACCAGCCCGCGCCCCTCCAGGGTCGCGCAGACCTCGGTGGCGTTGGCCTTCGACCAGCCCAGCCGGCGCCGCAGCGCCCGCAGCTCCAGCCCGCCGCCCGCGGTGGTGAGCACCACCAGCGCCGAGAACCCCGCGGCCGACACGCCCTCGCGCTCAAGGTCCGCCGCCAGGCGACGCCGGACCGAGGTCTCGGCCCTCAGCAGGGCCTGGAGCGCCCGGTGGGCCAGCGGGTCGCCGAGCTCGAGCGAGGCCATCGCCGCGCGATGCTAGGCCCGCGGGCGGATCGATCGGCCGCGCTCAGCGGTTGGCGGCGATCCGGATGCCCGGTCCCGCCTTGGCGCGGCCATTGCGAGGCTCCGCCGCCGCAGAGGCCTGCTCCAGGCGCCCGGTGTCCACGTACTGCTTGAGGCGGTTGGCCGCCTCGGTGGGCATGGACCCCAGCGAGGGGATGGCGTGATCGCCCGTGACAGGCATCGCCTCGCGGTATTCGAACACGGGCGCGGCCGACCCCACCTGGCGCACGGTGTAGACGAGCCTGCCCAGCACCTCGAGCGTGGCCTCGCCGCCACAGAAGACGAACGCCGTGGGGTCGATCGCGCGCATGGCGCGGGTGATGCGCTCCGGAGGAAGGTCGAAGGAGAGGAGCAGGGTCCGAAAGCCGGCGCGGCGGATTGCCAGCTCGAGCCCCTGTACGTGCAGCGACTCGTGGTCGAGGCGCTCGGAGCTATCGAACAGCAGCACGCCCTGGGAGCGCGAGGCGGCCGGGACCACCCTGCGCGCCGCGTGGAGCCAGCCGGTGGCCCAGCGGCAGGCCAGCTCCCACTCGGCCTCGCGGGCCTCGCGGCCTTCTGCCAGCTCGATCGCGGGCAGGAGCACCTCTTCGACGGTGCGGTCAACAGACCGCACGGCGAGGCTCTCCTCCATCACGCGGTCGGCGCCGTCCTCGTCGAAGTGGTCGAAGCTGTCCAGCAGGCGGCTCGGCGAGCTGGGGCCCTCGCCACGCTGGCGAGCGACCTCGATCGCCGAGGAGATGTTGTGGGTCTCCATCAGCGCGCGGCGCAGTGCCTCGAGCTCCACCAGGTCGTACTGGCGGTGGCCACCGGCCGTGCGGCGCGGCTGCGGATAGTTGAACCGGCGCTCCCAGCTGCGCAGGGTGTTCGGGCTGACCCCCAGGAGCTCCGCTGCGGCGTTCGTCCTGATCCCGCTCATGCCTGCCTCGCTTCCTTGCCGATGAGCCGTGCCGACGGGTTTACAACCAGGATGCCCGCCGGACTGCGGCGGTGCGCCAGTTGCACGGGTTCGGCGCCGAACTTGGACGACTGCATGAAGCTTTTCTCGCCCAGGGTCGGTTTTTTGGCAAATCGTGCAGTGCTTCTTGCACGAGGCCTGCGGGCCGGGCTGTTGGAGCCGGCCGGTCGCCTAGCGCCTGCGGCCGAACTCGCTCGGCTCCACCGTGACCAGCGCCGCGCGGGGCGGGCCACAGGTGGCGATCCGGGCGGCCAGCATCGCCGGGAGGCCGGCTGCCGGCGCAACCGATCGCACCGGGATCACGGCGGGCTCGCGGTTGCGCGTGGCGGCCTGGGCGACGGTGCGCCCGAAGCGCACCTCGCCGAGCGGGCTGGTCAGCAGGTCGGTGAGCTTGGTGTCCAGGATCAGCGCCTCCTCACCGAACGCGTATTCGGCGGTCTGGCTGATGGCGACGATCCGCAGGTCGGACTTCACGATCAGGAACGGCGCCTGGCCGGGGGCGGCGTCGTGGGCGCAGCGCAGCAGCACGCCCATGCCACAGGTCGCACACACCCTCCCCTGCAGCGGCGGGTTCTCGCCGCGCGGCATGTCGCTACCGGGCTCGCCACACCGCGAGCAGAAGCGGACCATCGGCTCCCTGCCGGACGCGCCAAAGCTGGCCGAGTGGTCGATCCGGATCACGGCGGCCATGCGATCCAGCAGAACACGAGGCTTGAAATCCCGCCCGCTCGCGTCGGGAATTGCAGTGGATTGGAGCGGGAGATGGCGCGAAGGCCCCGGCGCCCCTGCGTAGGATCGCGCGGTGCGCCGACCGCGGGTCCTGCTCGTCGCGTCCTGTCTTCTGATCGCCGCCACGATGAGTGCCGGCTGCGGCCGCGAGGAGCGGGCGGGAGTCCCCGTGGCGTGCCGCGAGGGCCAGAGCGCCGTGCTCGCCGCCCTGCGCGCCGCTCCGGATGAGGTGCGCCTGGACGGCACCAGGCTCTCGGCCTGCCTGGCCCGCGAGAGCGACGGCGGCGAGCTGCGCGACGTGGGCACCGCATTCCTCGAGGCCGCGGCCACGCTGGCGCGGTCGGCGCAGGCGCGCCCCGACGGCCCGGAGGCCACCCAGCTGGGCTACCTGATGGGCGCCGTCCGGCGCAGCGGCCCGGCCGATCAGGGCGTGAACTACGAGCTGGTGCGCCGGCTCGAGCAGGAGCTGCTGGCGCTCGACACCGGCACCGCCGCGTTCCGCCGCGGCGAGCGCGCCGGGCGAGCCGACGGCTGACCGCCGACCGTTAGCCTGGGGTAGAGATCAGAAAATGGGCGAGCGAAGGAGATAGATGGCGGTCCAGGAGGAGCAGGAGCTCTGGGGCACGGAGACCAGCAAGGCCGTTCAGAACTTCCCGGTGTCCGGCGAGCGCGTCCCGGTCCCGGTCATCAGGATGCTGGGCCGCATCAAGGCGGCGGCGGCGCGCACGAACGCCGAGCTCGGGCTGCTGGACGCCGACCTGGCCGAGCGCATCGCCGCGGCGGGTGACGAGGTGGCCGCCGGCGACCATGACCACCAGTTCCCGATCGACGTCTTCCAGACCGGCTCGGGCACGTCCTCGAACATGAACGCCAACGAGGTGCTGGCCAACCTGGCCGGCGACGGCGCGCACGCCAACGACCACGTGAACATGGGGCAGTCCTCCAACGACGTGTTCCCCTCCGCGGTGCACCTGGCTGCCGCGGCCGAGGCCACCGACACGTTGCTGCCCGCGCTCGAGGCGCTCGAGGCGTCGCTGTCGGGCAAGGCGTCCGAGTACTCGGACGTGGTCAAGGCCGGCCGCACCCACATGATGGACGCCGTCCCCGTGACCCTGGGCCAGGAGTTCGGCGGCTACGCCGCGCAGATCCGCCTCGGCCGCGCGCGGGTGGAGAGCGCCCTGCCGCGCGTGGCTCAGATCCCCCTCGGGGGCACCGCCACCGGCACCGGCCTGAACACGCACCCCGACTTCGCCGCGGGCGTGCGCGACAAGCTCAGCGCCGGCACCGGCCTCGACGTCCGTGGGCCCGAGGACCCGTTCGAGGCGCAGGCCAACCGCGACGCGCTCGTGGAGCTATCGGGAGCGCTGAAGGTCGTGGCCGTCTCCCTCACCAAGATCGCCAACGACCTGGTGATCATGGGCTCCGGGCCGCGAGCGGGGCTCGGCGAGCTGGCGCTGCCCGAGCTGCAGAAGGGCTCCTCGATCATGCCGGGCAAGGTCAACCCGGTGATCCCGGAGGTCGTGCTGCAGGTGTGCGCTCAGGTGATCGGCAACGACGCCGCCATCACCATCGCGGGCACCCAGGGCAACTTCGAGCTCAACGTGCGCGTGCCGCTGATCGCGCGCAACCTGCTGGGCTCGATCGGGATCCTGTCCAGTGCCGCCGCCCTGCTGGCTGAGAAGTGCGTGGACGGCCTGACGGCGAACGAGGAGCAGCTCACGCGCTTCGCCGAGTCCACCCCGGCCATCGCCACCGCGCTGAATCCGCACATCGGCTACGACCGGGCCACGGAGATCGTGAAGGAGGCGGTGGCCTCAAGGCGCACCATCCGCGAAGTGGCCCTGGAGCTTGGCGTCGACGAAGCGACGCTGGACGCCGCGCTGGACCTGCGCGCCATGGCCTCGGGGTCGAAGCCCGGAAGCTGAGGCCGACGCGCGAGCCGTGGTGGCCAGCATCCATGGCGCGGGGTCGATCGGCGCGTCGTAGCGACGCACCTCGAAGTGCAGGTGGGGCCCGGTAGAGCGCCCAGTGGACCCCGCCAGCCCGACGCGCGTGCCCCCCACCACTCGCTCGCCCGGCCAGCTGGTGATGCGAGACAGGTGCGCGTACCAGCTGGTGAACCCCAGCCGGTGCTTGACCACCACGAGGTTGCCGTAGCCGCCGGTGTTGAAGCCCGCGAACACGGTGACCCCCCGGCCCGCGGCCGCCACGCGGGTGCCGTGCGCCACGGGGAAATCGAGCCCCGTGTGGCGCCGGCCCGAGTACCAGCCGAAGCCGTCGCCGACCCGGCCCGAGACGGGGCGGAAGAAGCGCACCGGGCCGCTGGGGCCTCCGCCGCGACCGGTGCGCAGGGCGCGGATGGTGGCGGGGCCCGCAACGCCGTCGGCCCCAAGCCCCGCCGAGCGCTGATAGGCGCGCGTGGCGCGCGCCGACGCGGAGCCGAACACGCCGTCGATCGCACCGGGCGAGAAGCCGCGTAGCGCCAGGAGGAACTGCACCGCGGCCACGTCCCAGCCGCTGCGCCCTACCGTCACGGCGCGGCTGCCCAGCCGCGGGCGGCCCCAACGCCCGAGCGCGCGGCGCGTCTGGGGCCCTGCGATGCCGTCAACGGTGAGGCGCCGGCGGCGCTGGAACGAGCGCACGGCGCGCCGCGTCTGCGGGCCGGCGACGCCATCGGGGATGGCGCTGAGCATTCCGAGGTTGCGCAGCCCCACCTGCAGCGCGGCCACGTCGGCGCGGCGCGCGTCGGCGGCCGGCGCGGCGATGCCAAGCGTTGCGATCGCGGCCGCGGCGGCGGCCACTGACGGGCGGAGACGGAACACCGACCAAGCTCCGCAGACCGACCCCGTCGGTACAAGGGGGCGGTCAAGCTCTGCTGAGGGTTTCGGGCCCGAAACGAACCAGAGCCGGCCCCATACGGCGGGGCCGGCTCCGATCTTGCAGCGTGGTGGTGGGTCGTTTAGGCGGCCGCACCCTCCGGGATCGCGCCGGGCTCGCGCGACGGAGCGTGGATCTCCACCGGCTCACGCTCGATGTCTCGCTCCCGCACCAGCCACAGCGCCACCAGCGCCGCGGCCAGGGACAGGATTCCTCCGAGCATGAAGATCTGGTTCAGCCCGGAGATGAAGCCCTCACCGGCGGCGTTGGCCACCTGCGGCTGGGCGCCGGGGGGAATCGCGGCGACCGCCGTGTCGAGGTTGCCCGAGGAGGCCGCCTCGATCAGCTGCCGCGGCCGTTCTCCCGTCGCGGCGGGCGTGCCCGCGGCCACCTCTTCGATCTCGGACGCTCCGCGGCTGAGGAAGATCGCTCCCCAGGCCGCGATGCCGATGGCGATGCCCACCTGCCGGAACGTGTCGTTGATGCCGGCCGCCATACCGCTGCGCTCCTTGGGCACCACGCTCATCGCCACGTCGGCGATCACGGGGTTGAGGAACCCTGTGCCCGCGCCCGCCAGCAGGAAGCCGCCCAGCAGCGCAGTCCACTCGTCGGTGGGGTCGAGCCCGCCCATGAGCAGCAGCCCCAGTCCGCTCAGGGCCAGGCCCGCCGACATGATCACCCGCGCGGGCAGGCGTGCCAGCAGCGCCCCGCCGGCAGCGGCGGCGAAGAAGTTGATCACCGTGAACGGCAGGTAGATCAACCCCGCCTCGAGCGGCGAGTGCCCGAGGTGGTTCTGCAGGTAGAACGTGATGTAGAGGAACAGCGCGAACATCGAGGCGGACACGCCCAGCGCCGCCAGCTGAACGCCCGTGAACGCGGGCTTCTTGAACAGCTCCAGCGGCAGCATCGGCTGCTTCACCCGTGACTCGATCACCAGGAAGGCCACGAACAGGGCCACCGCCGCGCCCAGCAGCGCCAGGATCAGCGTGCTCCCCCAGCCCTCCTCGTTGCCGCGCAGGAGTCCGAAGACCGCCAAGAACAGCGAGGAGCTGAACGTCACGAGGCCGGCCCAGTCGACCTTCGTGGCGTTCGGGTCCCGGCTCTCGCGCAGCTTCGCGTAGGTCACCGCGATCGCCGCGATGCCGACCGGCACGTTGATGAAGAACACCCACTCCCAACCGAGCGAGTCCACCAGCGCGCCGCCCACGAGCGGCCCGATGGCCACGGAGACGCCGATGGTGGCGCCGTAGACGCCCATGGCCGTCGCACGCTCGCGCCCGGGCGCGAACTCCTGGGCCACCAGGGCCAGCGACACCGCGAACATCGCGGCTCCGCCGATGCCCTGCAGCGCACGGGCGATGTTCAGGAAGGTCGGGTCGGGCGCGAGCCCGGCCGCCAGGGACGCGGCCGAGAAGATCCCGACGCCGACGGCGAACACCCGCCGCCGCCCCAGCCGGTCGGCCAGCGAGCCGGCCGTGAGCACCAGCGCCGCCAGCGCCAGCGTGTACCCGTCGATCACCCACTGCAGCTCGGAGAAGCTGGCGCCGAGGTCGTCCTCGATCGCCGGCAACGCCGTGTTCACCACGGTGATGTCCAGCAGCAACATGAACGTCGCGACGCTCACCGCGAGCAATGTCCACCACTTGCGTTCCACTTCGGATCCTCCTTGCTCGGCGCCGGGTCGCGATGCGTTGCCGGCGAGCTGTACAGTTAGTCAGGTAGCCTTGTCAGGCGTCCGTACCGTAATAGTAAGGCTACCTTACAGAGTGTGAGCATGGACACAGAACGAGAACTGCCGCTGGTGGCCTTGCTGGGCGGGGTCCAGGACGCCGTGCGCGCAGAGCTGCACGTGCGGCTGCGCGAGCAGGGGTTCGCCGAGATCCGTCCGGCGCACGGCTGCGTGTTCGGCAACATCGACGAGGAGGGCTCGCGCCTCACCGAGCTGGCCGAGCGCTCGGGCCTGACCAAGCAGTCCGTGGGCGAGGCCGTGGGCGACCTCGAGCAGCTCGGCTTCGTCGAGCGCGTGGGCGACCCTGGCGACGGCCGCGCCAAGATCATCCGGCTCACGCCCCATGGGGCGGACTCGCTGGCCGCGGCCAGGGCGATCTTCGCCGACATCGAGCGCCGGTTCGCTGGTGAGGTCGGCGAGGAGGACTACGCCGCGTTCCGGGAGACGCTCGTGCGGCTGCGCGCGCTCACGCGGGCGCCGGCCGAAGCTGTTCGCGACGCTGCCTAGCTAATAATCCGCCCGTGACCGACGCGGGCGGTGACCGGGAGCTTCGCGCATCCGATCGCGAGCGCGAGGAGGCCGCCGCGCGCCTGAAGGGGGAGTCGGTGGCCGGCAGGATCACCACGGAGGAGCTGGAGGAGCGCCTCGAGGGCGTCATGGCGGCCCGAACGAGGGGCGAGCTGGCGCGCTACTTCCGCGACCTCCCGGCTGCGCGACAGCCGGTCCAGGTCGCCGAGCGTTCGCGACCGCAGCGGTTCGAGCCACCCGGGGTGCTGCCCTTCACCCACACGCTGATCATCCACGCGCCGCCGGAGCGGGTGCGGGCGCTCGCTCTCTCGCGGCTCGCGCCGCGCTTCAACGAGAGCGACTTCAAGCTCAGCGCCCAGTCGGCGGACCTGCTGACCTTCGAGAACACCAGCAGGCCCGCCTGGACGATCCTCGTCGCGATCGTCGGGTTTCCGTTTGGCCTTCTGGCGCTCCTGCCCGATCACACGGAGCGGATCACCATCACTCTGGAGCCCCGTGGGGAGGGCGAAACGGTGATGCGCTTCCATGGCAAGGCCAGGCGCAGCGTGCGCAAGGCCCTGCTGAAGACCTCGATCGACGGCTAGGCGGGTTCTCGCGGCTACCTAGGTGAAGCGGATCTCGGCGCTGAACTCGCCGAGGAAGTCCGCCGGCGATTCCGCGGCCTGGGCGCTGTCGGCGCCGTCACCGTAGAGGCGCTCGAAGAACTCGGCGGTGCGCATGGCGGGCCGGACCTCCCAGCGAACTCGCGCCGGTCCGTCGCCGGTCATCTGATGCTTGGTGCCCGCGGGCACGGTGAACTGCTCACCCGTCTCGTAGCGGCGCTCCTCGCCGTCCAAGATCGTCCGGACCGCTCCCTCGAGCACCTCGAACCGCTCGTCCTGGGCCGGGTGGAGATGCTCGGGCGGGAGGGCGCCGTTGCCGGGGTAGGTCGCCTCCATCTCCAGCAGCTCGCCGTCGGTCTCGGCGCCGGTCTGGACGAGGCGCAGCAGGTAGCCGTCGGGGCCGTGGATCTCCTGGCCGGCGTGGGGCATGGCACCGAGCCTAACTCGCCTCGGCCGCCATGCTTAGTCCAGCATGAGCCGAGCCGTCGAAGAGTCGAACCGCCGCATGCTGCGTGCGCGCGACGCGATGGACCGCGAGTACGCGAAGCCGCTGGACGTCCCGGCCCTGGCGCGCATCGCCTACGTCTCCGAGGCGCACTTCATCCGCGTCTTTCGCGCGACCTTCGGCGAGACGCCGCATCGCTACCTGCAGCGGCGCCGGGTCGAGCGGGCGATGTTCCTGCTCCGCGAGACCGACCGCAGCGTCACGGAGATCTGCCTGGACGTGGGCTTCACGAGCCTGGGGACCTTCAGCCGGACGTTCGCCGACATCGTCGGCGAGCCGCCGACGACCTACCGGTGGCGAGCGGCCGACCTCAGGGCCGTCCCGGCCTGCTTCATGAAGGCCTGGACGAGACCGAGCAGTTTCGGAGAAGCCGAGCCCGCGGGACGAGGACTAGCCTCGCGCCCATGCCCAACAAGATCACTCACTCACAGGTTTACGTGCTCGATCAGGACGAGGCGCTCGACTTCTACGTCGGCAAGCTCGGCTTCGAGTTGAACACCGACGCCGACCTCGGCTTCATGCGCTGGCTGACCGTGAACTTCCCCGGCCAGCCCGACCATCAGCTGCTGCTCGAGAAGCCCGGCCCGCCGGCGCACGACGAGGCGACGGCGGAACAGATCCGCGAGCTGATGACCAAAGGGGCGCTGGGGATGGCGGCGATCATCGCCGTGGACGACATCCACAAGACCTACGAGGAGCTCGGTGCAAAGGGCGTCGAGTTCACCGAGGAGCCGACCGAGCGGGACTACGGCACCGACTGCGGGCTGCGCGACCCGTTCGGCAACCACATTCGGATGGGCACGCTGAAGTAGCCGGGCCGTGCTTGCCGAGTAACCTCGTGGGCGCCGGAATGAGCGCCGACCCGACGATCCAAGACCTCGGCGTCCTGACGCTGGAACGACGCGGCCATGTGCTGCTCATGGGCCTCAACCGCCCCGAGAAGCGCAACGCCTTCAACATCGAGCTGCTCCAGGGGCTCGGCCGCGCCTACGAGTTGCTCGAGCGCGACGACGACCTGCGCTGCGGCGTGCTCTTCGCGCACGGCGAGCACTTCACCGGCGGCCTCGACCTGGCCGAGGTCGGGCCCGCACTCGCCGAGGGCAATCTCAGTTACCCCGAGGACGCCCGCGACCCGTGGCGCAACGACGGCAGGCCCTGGACCACCCCGGTCATAGCCGCCGCTCACGGCTGGTGCATGACCCTCGGCATCGAGCTGCTCCTGGCCGCCGACATCCGCGTGGCGAGCAGCGACGTGCGGTTCGCGCAGCTCGAGATCCAGCGCGGCATCTACCCCTTCGGCGGCGCCACCATGAGGCTCCCCCGCGAGGCAGGCTGGGGCAATGCCATGCGCTGGCTGCTCACCGGCGACGAATACGACGCCACCGAGGCGCACCGCATCGGCCTGATCCAGGAGATCACCGAACCCGGCGCGCACCTGGACCGAGCGGTCGAGCTCGCCGAGGCCATCGCAACCCGCTCAGCGCCACTCGGCGTGCGGACAACGCTGGCCTCGGCCCAGCGGGCTTTGGCGGAGGGGCACGAGGCGGCAGCCGCGCGCCTCAACGACGACATGGTCGCCCTCCTGCAGACCGAGGACGGCGCCGAGGGAATGATGTCCTTCGTCGAGCGGCGGCCGGCGAAGTTCACCGGCCGGTAGGCAGGGGCACCGAGCGAACACGTGAGCGACACGAGCCCCGGCAATGGCAAAGTGGTCGTGAACAGGGCGATGTCGCTCGACGGCTTCATCGCCGGTCCCGACCACGAGATGGACTGGATCCTCGACCTCATGCGCGAGGGCGCGGATCCTGAGGTAATGGCGGCCACGGGCGCCATGCTGATCGGCCGGCGCACCTACGAGGTGGGCAAGGAGATGGCCGACGAGGACACCGACTACGACGGGGGAGCCCGGTTCGTCCTCACCCACGAGCCGCCGGACGAGCCGGACCCAGGGGTCACGTTCCTCACCTGCGACATCGCGGAAGCCGTCGCCACGGCGCGCGACGCTGCGGGCGGCAAGAACCTGGAGGTCCTCGGCGCCGACCTGGCCAGCCAGTGCCTGCAGCGAGGGCTCGTCGACGAGATCCTCGTGTACGTCCTGCCGGTGCTGCTCGGCGACGGTGTCCGCTTCTCGACCCCAGGCCTCTGCAAGATCGATCTGCAACCGATCAGCAACACGCAGGCGGGCGCGGCCACCATGCTCCGATTCCGCGTCCGCAAGTGATCCCGGCGCTCCGCCCCCGCTGATGGGCGACCTGATCTACGGCATGGGCGTTTCGCTCGACGGCTATGCGGACGACGGTCGAGGGGGCTTCGGCTGGTCTGCACCGGACGAGGAAGTGCACGCGCTGGCCAACCAGCAGGCCCGGGAGGCAAGCGCGTTCGTCTACGGCCGCCGAATGTACGAGACGCTGGACGAGTACTGGATGCAGGCTGCGCAGGAGGAAGGTCGCCCGCCTGTCGAGGCGGAGTTCGCGGCCGCGTACGCGGCCACGCCTCGCTACGTCGTCTCCGATTCGCTGGAGGCCGCCAGCAACGGCGCGACGCTCACTCACGTGCCGAGGCACGCCGACCGTGGAACGTCTCAAGGCGGAGTCCGACACCCGTCGAGGTGGGTGGCCCGGCCTGGCTGCCGCTCTCGTCGACCTGATCGACGAGTTCTGCATGTGGATGAATCCGATCGCCGTGGGTGGCGGCAAGCCCTTCTTCCCCGCCGGCGCGGGGCAACCCCTCGACCTGCGCTTGGTGGAGTGCCGTCCCTTTCCGTCCGGCACGCTGTGGCTTAGGTACCGCCGGGCGTAGGGGCACCGCCGTAACTACTTGCCGAGGCGATCCTTCTAGCGCCGACCCGCCAGACAGGCGAATGCTCCCGGCGCGAAGCAGTCATAGAGGCCCCTGCACTCGGAAACGCCCGCCTCATAGATAACAAAATGGTTATGCTAGTTGCGTGGCCATGGCGACCGCGCTTCCGACGCTTTCACCGCGGACCCGACAGGCCGGAGGGTGTTGCGTTCCGTATGTCGAGTCCGATCTCTCTGACCAGCGCGTCGCCGATCTGGCAGCGGTGGGCAAGGCGGTTGGGGACCCGACGCGGGTGCGGATCGTAGACGTGTTGCGCAAGGCGGCGCCGGAGGCGGTCTGCGCTTGTGAGCTGACGCCGCTGTTCGACATGTCTCAGCCCGCGGTGTCCCGGCACTTGAAGGTGCTGCGTGACGCTGGCGTGATCGGTGTCGAGCGTCGCGGCCTGTGGTCGTACTACTTCATTCCTGAGGACTCCACCCTGGAGGTGCTGGACGCATGGCAGAGCTGACCGAGACCCCCTCTTCGAGCTGCTGCTCGCCGGAAGCCCAGGGGAGTTGCTGTGAGCCCTCGGCCAAGGAGGCGTGCTGCGGAACTGCTGCTGCTGGCGGCAGCTGTGGCTGCTCGGCCGGCCAGGCCGAGCCCGCCGAGGACATCCGCGAGAACGTGCGCGAGCGCTATGCCGCGGCGGCGCGGGCTGTCGCCGAGCGGGGCGATCCGAGCTGCGGCTGTTCCTCAGGCGATGTCGCCCTGACCGACGAGCAGGGCGTGCAGGTCTTCGGCAGCGCGCTCTATGACGGCGAGGCGCAGGCCGCTCCCGCGGCGGCCGTCGAGGCCTCACTCGGTTGCGGCGTCCCGACCGCCGTTGCTGACCTGGACGACGGCGAGACCGTGCTCGACCTCGGCTCGGGCGCCGGCGCGGACGTCCTGATCTCCGCCAAGCGCGTCGCCCCGAGCGGCAAGGCGATCGGCCTCGACATGACCGACGAGATGCTCGACCTGGCACGGGCAAACGCCGCGGCGGCCGGAGTCGAGAACGTCGAGTTCGTGAAGGGCTACATCGAGGACATGCCGCTCGACGCCGAGACCGTGGACGTCGTGATTTCGAACTGCGTGATCAACCTCGCCGCGGACAAGACGAAGGTCGCCCAGGAGGTAGCCCGGGTGCTGAAGCCCGGCGGGCGCTTCGCAGTGTCCGATGTGATCGCCGATGACGACATGGACGAAGCCACGAAGGCCGACATGGCGGCCTGGACCGGCTGCATCGCCGGCGCCCTGACCGCCACGGAGTTCGAGCAGGCGCTGTCCGATGCTGGTCTGGTCGACATCGAGATCAACGAGACCCACCGCGTCCACGAGCACGCGGCCTCGGCGATCATCCGCGCCCGCAAGCCCGGGCGCGATCAGTGACCACGGCCGACGAGATCCAGCTCAACGACCCGCAGACCCTCTACCGCCGCTGGGAGGACTCGCAGTGGTCGCCGTTCACCATCGACCTAGGCCCCGATCGGGAGCAATGGGAGGGGATGGGCGAGAGCGACCGCTCACTGATCCACTGGGTGCTCGCCTCGCTGATGGTCGCCGAGGAGCGCATCACGACCAAGTTCTCTGGCCTGGTGGGCGCGCACGGCAGCGAGGAGGAAGCGACCTTCCTGGCCACCCAGCAGGTCGACGAGGCACGACACATGCAGTTCTACGCCCGCTTTCAGGACGAGGTGGTCGCCGACCCCGCGGCGATCTCCGCGCACGTCGCGCGCGCCAGGGAGGGTCTCTCGCCCGCGTTTCGCCACATCTTCGACGAGGCGCTGGTGGACGCCCATGAGCGGCTGGTGGCCGCTCCCGGCGACCTGGCGCTGAAGGTCCGTTTCGTCACGATCTACCACCTGATTCTCGAGTCCACACTGGGGCTCACCACCTTCCACTTTGTAACCGAGCACCTGAAGCGAGAGGGCCTGCTGCCGGGCTTCGTGGAGGGCTACTCGAAGATCCACCACGACGAGACTCGGCACATCGGGTACGGGGTCTGGTTCCTGCGCGAGACGGTGCGCGAGCACCCGGAGACGGCCGACACCGTTCGTGAGACGCTGCGGGAACTCTTGCCGTCGGTGGCCGAAGCCCTGGCACCTCCGGAGACTGGCGACTCCACCGACTTCGACGCGATAGGCGCGACCGAGGAGGGCATCCGTGACTTCGCCCTCGGCGGCTTGACGCGCAGGTCGAAGATCGTCGGCGTCCCCCTAGACACCCTGTGAACGACGGGCCCAGGCTGGCCCGCCGCGCCGCCGCCGAGGCGATCGGGACGTTCGCCTTGGCGTTCGCCGGCTGCGGGGCGATCATCGCCGACCTCGAGAGCGGCGGAGGGCTCGGGATCGTCGGGGTTGGCCTGGTGTTCGGCCTCGTGATCCTGGTCATGGTCGCCGCCCTCGGCCACGTCTCCGGGGCGCATTTCAACCCGGCAGTCAGCATCAGCTTCTGGTTGACGCGTCACCTCCCTGGACGCGAAGCCGTCGCCTACATCTCAGCCCAGGTGACGGGCGCTGTTGTCGCCGCGCTGATGCTGTGGGTGGTCTGGCCCGACCAGCCGGCCGACCTCGGCGCCACCGTTCCAAGCATTGCTGTGGGTCGCGCGCTGTTGCTCGAGGTGGTGATGAGCGCATTTCTGATGCTGGTCATCATCAGCGTCGCCACCGACACCCGTGCAGTCGGAGCGCCGGCGGCGATCGCCATCGGCGGCACCGTCGCTCTGGATGCGATGTTCGGCGGACCGTTCACCGGCGCCTCGATGAACCCGGCGCGATCGTTCGGGCCGGCTCTGGTCTCGGGCCAGTTCCAGGACTTCTGGATCTACATCGCGGGCCCGGTTATCGGCGCCGCGGCAGGAGCGATCGGGTACCAGCTGGTCCGCGACGAACACCCCGGCGAGCCAGCAGTTGAGGCAGGCTGATGGCGACAACGCTGTTCGTCTGCTTGCACAACGCCGGGCGCTCGCAGATGAGCGCTGCGCTCTTCGAGCGCGCCGCGAAAGGCCGTCACCACGCCCTCTCCGCGGGCACCACCCCGGGTGACCGGGTGCATCCCGAGGTCGTCGAGGTGATGAACGAAGTCGGGATTGACCTCTCCGACCGCAGACCGCAGAAGCTCACCGATGAGCTAGCCCAACAGGCCGACGTGATCGTGACCATGGGCTGCGGCGATGAATGCCCATTCATCCCCGGAAAGCGCTACATCGACTGGGACCTAGCCGACCCCAAAGGCCGCCCCATTGAGGAGGTCCGAGCGACCCGCGACGACATCGCCGAACGCGTCGCCCGGCTGGTCGCTGAACTCGACTAGGAGGGTGCGCCAAGTCACGTGGGAGCAGAATCACCAGGGTCCGTCCGACTTCCGGGCGCTCCCTTACTCCCCCCTACAGATTGATCGCCACGTACTTCGTCTCCAGGTACTCGTCGATGCCCACGTTGCCGCCCTCGCGGCCGACGCCCGACTGCTTGACGCCGCCGAAGGGGGCGCCGGCGTTGGAGACGATGCCCTGGTTGAGGCCGACCATCCCGGTCTCGAGGCCCTCGATCACGCGCAGCGCGCGCTTGAAGTCGTTCGTGAAGAGGTAGGCCACCAGGCCGTACTCGGTGTCGTTGGCCGCGGCGATGGCCTCGTCCTCGGAGTCGAAGCCGATCACCGGCGCCACCGGGCCGAAGATCTCCTCCTTGAGCAGGCGCGCCGACGGCGGGACGTCGCCGAGCACGGTGGGCGCGTAGAAGTAGCCGGGCGCCGTCCAGCGCGCCGCCGCCCACCAGCGCCTTGGCGCCCTTCGCCGACCGCGTCGTCCACCAGCTCGGCGACCTTGCTCCGCTGGTCGTCGTCGATCAGCGGGCCCACCTCGGAGTCCTCCTCGGTGCCGCGCCCGACCTTGAGCGCGCCCATGCGCTCGGCGAGCTTGGCGGTGAACTCCTCGGCCACCGAGTTGGCCACGTGGAAGCGGTTGGCGGCGGTGCAGGCCTCGCCGATGTTGCGCATCTTGGCCACCATCGCGCCCTCCACGGCGGCGTCCAGGTCGGCGTCCTCGAAGACGACGAACGGCGCGTTGCCGCCGAGCTCCATCGACACCTTGAGCACCTGCCCGGCGGACTGCTCGATCAGCTTGCGCCCGACCTCGGTGGAGCCCGTGAAGGAGAGCTTGCGCGTGCGCGGGTCCTCGATCAGCGGGCCCATCGTGCCTCCCGAGGAGGTGCTGGTGATCAGGTTGAGCACGCCCGCCGGCAGCCCGGCCTCCTCGAGGATCTTGGCCAGCGCCAGCATCGACAGCGGCGTGAGCTGCGCGGGCTTCACGACCATCGTGCAGCCGGCCGCGATCGCCGGCCCGACCTTGCGCGTGCCCATGGCCATCGGGAAGTTCCAGGGCGTGATCATCACGCTCGGCCCGATCGGCTGGCGCATCACGAGCATCCGGCCGGCGCCGGTGCCGGCCACCTTGTACTGGCCGTCGATGCGCAGCGCCTCACCGGAGAACCAGCGGAAGAACTCGGCGGCGTAGACGATCTCCGCCTTCGACTCCGCCACCGGCTTGCCCATCTCCAGCGTCATCAGCAGCGCCAGGTCGTCGGCGCGCTCGTTGAGCATCTCGAAGGCGCGCCACAGGATCTCGCCGCGCTCGTTGGGCGAGGTGGCGGCCCACTCGGCCTGCGTCGAATGCGCCGCGTCGAGGGCGGCCATCGCGTCGGCGGGCGTGCCGTCGGCCACCTGGCAGAGCGTCTCGCCGGTGGAGGGATCCTCCACGCCGAAGGTCGCGCCCTCGGAGCCGTCGCGCCACTCGCCGCCGATCAGGAGCTGGCTCGGGACCGACGTCGAGGACCTTCTGCTCGGCCGCGGGCGTGCTCATGTGGCCACCGTCTCCGCGCCAAGCTCCTCGGAGATCGCCACGTCGATCGAGTAGTCGATCGGCAGCACGATCAGCGACGGCACGTCCAGGGCGAGCGCCTGGCGCAGGCGCTCGCCGAACTCGGCGGCCGAGGCGCAGCGCCAGGCCGGCATCCCGAAGCTGTCGGCCAGCTTCACGAAGTCCGGGTTGGTGAAGTCGACGCCGAAGTGGTTGCCGAACTTCTTGTCCTGCTTCCACACGATCGAGCCGTATTGGCTGTTCTCCCAGATCACGTTCACGAACGGCGTCTTGAGCCGCACGGCGGTCTCCAGCTCCTGGCAGTTCATGAGGAAGCCGCCGTCGCCGCTCACGGTCACCACGTGGCGGTCCGGGTGCACGAGCTTGGCCGCCACCGCCGCCGGCACCGCGAAGCCCATGCCGGCCAGGCCGTTGGCGATCAGCACCGTGTTCGGCTCGGCGGCGGGGAACATGCGCCCGATCCAGAGCTTGTGCAGGCCCACGTCTGAGATGAGGATGTCCTCGCGGCCGATCGCCTGGCGGATCTCATACAGGGCGCGCGGGGGCTGGACGGGGAAGTGGTCGTCGTCCTTGGCGGCGTCGAAGCGGCCCTGGACCACCTCTCGCAGCCGCGTGGACCCGCCCTGGTGGGGCACGTGGCGGCACTCCTCGGCCAGGCGGGTGAGGATGTAGTAGAGGTCGCCCAGCAGCTCGACCTCGGGCATGAAGTACTCGTCGATCTCGGCCGGGACCGAGTCGATGCAGATGATCTTCTTGTCGCGACCCGAGTTCCAGTGCTCGGGTGAGTGCTCGACCAGGTCGTAGCCGATGGCGAGCACCACGTCGGCCTCGTCGAAGCCGGCCATGGAGTAGTCGCCCGACTGGAGGCCGACGGAGCCCAGGGCCTTCGCGTTGTCGGGCGGGATCAGGCCCTTGCCCATGAACGTCTCGGCCACCGGGATGCCGGTGGCACGCACGAACTCGCGCAGCGCCGGGGTGGCGCCGCCGCGGACCACGCCGTTGCCCGCCAGCGCCACCGGGTTGAGCGCGCCGCGCACGATGTCGGCGGCCTTGAGCAGCTCGCGGGCCTGCGGCTCGGCCAGCGGCGTGCGGCGGCGGGGCAGCGGCGCGGCGTCGATCTGCGCCTCCATCACGTCCTCGGGCAGCTCGATGTGCGTGGCCCCGGGCTTCTCCCCCTCGGCGACCTTGAACGCCTTGCGAACGACCTCGGGAATGATGTTGGCGTCGGACAGGCGCGCGTTCCACTTGGTGATCGGGCGCATGACGCGCAGCAGGTCGATGTACTGGTGCGACTCCTTGTGCATCCGCTCCAGGTCGCCCTGCCCGGTGAGCGCCACCAGCGGCGCGCGGTCCAGGTAGGCGTCCGCCACGGCGGTCACCAGGTTCAGCGCCCCGGGGCCGAGCGTGCCCAGGCACACGCCGGCGTGGCCCGTCAGGCGGCCGTAGACGTCGGCCATGTAGGCCCCGCCCTGCTCGTGGCGGACCGGGATGAAGTCGATCGACGAGCGCGACAGCGACTCGTTGAGGTCGAGCGTCTCCTCGCCGGGGATGCCGAACACGTGCTTGACGCCCTCGGCCTCCAGACACTCGACGAAGACGTCCGATGCGCGCCGCATGGCCATTTAGATGGTCGATTCCCGATCGGCGTGCGCCATTCAACGGAATCTACAGATGCGGGGAGTACGCTCAACCAGCCGTGATGGAGGCCACGCAGTACACGAAGAGCGGCGAGTACCACATCGCCTACATGGTGCTGGGCGACCAGCCGATCGACCTGTTGTACGTGCCCACCTGGATCGGTCAGGTGGAGGTGTTCGCCGAGGAGCCGGCGATCCAGGCGTTCGTGACGCGGGTGTGCGACTTCGCCCGTGTGATCAGCTTCGATCGCCGCGGCTCCGGGCTGTCGGACCCGATGAATGGGCCGCCCACGCTCGAGGACCAGATGGACGACGTGCTGGCGGTGATGGACGCCGCCGGGTGCGAGCGCGTGGCCCTGCTGGGATTCCTGGAGGGCGGCCCGCTGGCGATGCTGTTCGCGGCCACCCACCCCGACCGGGTGAGCTCGCTGGTGCTGTACGCGACCTTCGCACGCGCACGCTGGGCGCCCGACTACGACTGGGTGCCGAAGGACGACGAGCGCGACGCTCGGCTGGAGGCGAGCTTCGAGCGCTGGGGCGAGGGCACGATCCCCAAGGCGCTGGCGCCGAGCAAGGCGGACGACCCCGCGTTCCGCGAGTGGGCGGGCAAGATGGAGCGCTACTCCGCCAGCCCGGGCACCATCCGCAAGATCATGGCGGCCGTCGGGCATACCGACGTGCGCCATGTGCTGCCCACCATCAGGGTGCCCACGTTGATCATGCACCGGCGCGATGACACCTTCATCAGGGTCGAGCACAGCCGCTACCTGGCCGAGCACATCCCGGGCGCTCGCTACCTGGAGCTCGAGGGCTCGGAGAGCATGTTCGCGGTCGGCGACTCCGAGGCCGTCCTGGGTGAGATCGAGGAGTTCCTGACCGGCGCGCGCCACGAGCGCGAGCCCGACCGGGTGCTGGCCACCGTGCTGTTCACCGACATCGTGGGCTCCACCGAGCGCGCGGCCGAGATGGGCGACTCGGAGTGGCGCGGCCTCCTGCAGCGCCACGACCAGCTGGTGCGGCGCGAGATCGACCGCCACCGCGGCCGCGCCGTGAAGTCGACCGGCGACGGCGTGCTGGCCACCTTCGACGGGCCCGCACGCGCGGTCCGCGCCGCCGAGTCGATCGGTGACTCGGTGCGGAGCCTGGGCGTGGACGTTCGTGCCGGCCTGCACACCGGCGAGGTCGAGGTCCTGGGCGACGACGTGGGCGGCCTGGCGGTGCACATCGGCGCCCGGGTGATGGCCAAGGCCGACGCGGGCGAGGTGCTGGTTTCGAGCACCGTGAAGGACCTGGTGGTGGGCTCGGGGATCAGCTTCGAGGAACGTGGTGAGCACGAGCTGAAGGGGGTGCCGGGCGAGTGGCGGCTGTTCGCCGTGGGGGATTAGTCCCATTCATGCGGCCGCTACCTTGAGCCGACGAAGGGGTTAGAGGAATTTCGTGCGCAGATTGCTGATCACAACCGGCCTCGCCCTGCTGGTGACCGCTCCCGCTGCCGAGGCAGCCAGCCGCGTGGTGGTTCGCGGCGCCGGCTTCGGCCACGGCATCGGCATGTCCCAGTTCGGGGCCTACGGCTACGCCCAGAAGGGCGTGGGCTATGAGCGCATCCTGCGTCACTACTACCGCGGTACGAGCCTCGGGCAGGCTTCCAGCCGGCCGGTCCGGGTGCTCCTGCAGGCCAGCGATCCCTACGTGCGCTTCCGCGGCGCCACCCGCGGTCCCGGCGGGCGCACGCTGAACTCCCGCACGACCTATGTGGCCAAGCGGACCCGCGGCGGGCGCGTCTCTCTTACCGGCGGCGGCAAGCGCGTGGGTACTTTCCGCGGCCCCCTGCGGGTGCGCGGGCGCGTGATGCGGCTGCTGGGGCCGGCCATCAACGGCATCAACAGCGGCCTCTACCGGCGGGCGTTCGAGCTGCACCCGGGCGCCGCCGGCGGCGTGACCGCCGTGAACTCGCTGCCGATCGACGACTACGTGCAGGGGGTCGTGGCGGGCGAGATGCCTTCGTCGTGGGACACCGACGCGCTGCGAGCCCAGGCCGTTGCGGCGCGCACCTACGCGCTGTCGACCGCCAAGAGCGGCGATGTGTTCGACCAGTACCCCGACACCCGCTCGCAGGTCTACTACGGCATCGAGGGCGAGACGTCGCGCACCAACCGCGCCGTGCGAGACACGGGCTCGCAGATCCTGACCTACAACGGCGAGCCGGCCGTGACCTTCTACTTCTCCACCTCCGGCGGGCGCACCGAGAACGTGGAGCTCTCGTTCCTGGGATCGCAGCCGCGCCCGTGGCTCAAGAGCGTGCGCGACCCCTACGACGACATCTCGCCCAAGCACCGCTGGAGCGCTCGCTTCTCCAAGGCGGTGTTCGGCGCGAAGCTCGGCGTGCCCGGGCGGTTCCGCAAGATAAGGGTGCTCCAGCGCGGGCGCTCGCCGCGGATCGTGCGCGCGCGGGTGTACGGCACGCGTGGCTCGCGGGTACTCACCGGGGCGCAGATCCGAGCGCGGCTCGGCCTGTACGACACCTGGGCCGGCTTCACCACCGTCTCCACCTCCCGGGCGCGGCCAGCGCTGGCGGCGCGCGGCGCTCGCCGGGTCCGCCGCGGGCCCCCGTTCGGCATCCAGGGCCGGCTTGACCCGGCCCCGCGCGGCGGCAAGCTGGTGCTGGAGGTGCGCAAGGGCAAGCGCTGGCGCAAGGTGCGCGCCACGCTGACCGGTCGCGACGGGCGCTTCAGCGTGCGGGTGGCCGCCGCGGGCGTCTACCGCGTCCGGGCCGGGGCCGTTGTCGGCCCTGCCGTGCGCGTGTCCTGACGCCTCAGGGTGTGAAGCGGACGGTCATGACCTCGCCGTCGCGCAACTGGTAGTCGCGGCCCTCGATTCGCAGCTTCGCGTTCTCCCTGGCGCCGGCGTAGCCGCCCGCGTCCACCAGGTCCTTCCAGTCGACCACCTCGGCCGCCACGAAGCCACGCTCGATGTCGGTGTGGATGCGGCCCGCAGCCGCGCGGGCGCTGGTGCCGCGCGGGATCGCCCAGGCGCGGCCCTCCTTGCTCTCCCCGGCGGTGAAGAACGAGATCAGCCCCAGCAGCTCCCACGCCTCGCGGATGACGGTGGCGAGCCCCGACTCGCCGGCGCCGAGGTCGTCGCGCATGACCTGCGCGTCGTCGGCGTCCAGCTCCGAGAGCTCTGCCTCGATGCGCGCCGACACCGCGGCGGCCCGCGCGCCCGCCGCCTCGGCGTGCTCGGCCAGGCCGGGCGGCGGCTCCAGCGCCTGCCCCTCGCCCACGTTGGCCAGGTAGAGAACGGGCTTGGCGGTGAGCGGGCTGAGGCTGCGGATGGCGTCGGGGGCGGCGTCGGGCGGCGGCACCGAGCGCGCCGGGCGGCCCTCGCCCAGCGCGGTCACCAGGTCGCGTAGCCAGGCCGCCTCCGCCATCTTGTCCTTTGCGCCCGATTTGGCCTCGCGGCCCACCTTCTCCAGCCGGCGCTCCGCCTGCTCGAGATCCGCGTAGAGCAGCTCCGTCTCGATCGTCTCGACGTCCGCGGCGGGGTCAACGCGGCCCTCGGGGTGCACCACCTGGGCGTCGTCGTGGGCCCGGACCACGTGCACCAGGGCGTCGGTCTCGCGGATGTTGGCCAGGAAGCGGTTGCCCAGGCCCTCGCCCTCGTGCGCGCCCCGGACCAGGCCGGCGATGTCGTGGAACTCGATCGTCTCGTGCACGATCGGCGTGGCGCCGATCGTCGCCGCCACGCGCTCCAGGCGCTCGTCGGGCACCCCAACCACCGCCACGTTGGGCTCGACGGTGGTGAACGGGTAGTTGGCCGCCTCCGCCCCGGCACGGGTGAGCGCGTTGAACAGCGACGACTTGCCCGCGTTGGGCAGGCCCACGATGCCGACCTTCACGGCACGAGCTCCGCCATCGCGGTCCCGAGCAGGGCGCCGGCGGCGACGTCGGTCGGGTAGTGCACGCCCGCGTATACGCGCGACAGCGCCATTGCGCCCGCGCATGCATAGATGGGCGCGGCGGGCAGCGCCCGCGACAGGACGCGCGCGGCCGCGAACGACGTGGTGGAGTGGGCTGACGGGTAGGACAGGCTGGTGACCGTGGTCGACAGGGGCGGGAGCCCCTCCAGCACCGGCCGGCGACGACGGATGAGGTACTTGACGGCGATGTTGGTGAGGTAGGCCGTGACCACCACGCGCAGCTCGCGGCGGTAGAGCGCCTCGCGGGGGCGATCGAGCAGCGCCCCGGCGGCGCCGATGGCCAGCCACAACATGCCGTGCTCGCCGCAGCGGGTGAACGCCAGCACGCCGCGCTCGGCGGCCGGCGCGTGGCCGCGGGTCCGCAGCAGGCGCAGCAGCGCCAGGTCCAGCGCGCGCGCCACGCTGACGGCTAGTACGCGGTCTCTAAACGGCGCACTAGAACCCCACCTTCTGGTCGCCGCTGTCGCGCCGGATGTACACGACCTGGGAGAGGTCGATGAGGATCTCTGAGTCGTCGGTGTGCAGCGGGTGCCAGCGATTGGCCTTGTCGTCGCCCAGGGCCTTCTCGAGGGCGTCGTACTCGGTGTTCAGGGCCCTCACGGCGAGCACCTGGCCGCCCTGAAAGCCCACGTCCATCCTTCGGTGGTCCGACATCAGTGGTCCTTTGGTTGCACGATCTCTGTGAGCACCCCGCCCGTGGACTTGGGGTGCAGGAACGCCACGCGGCTCTGCCGGATGCCGGTCCGCGGCTGCTCGTCGATGAGCCTGATTCCGCTCTGGCGCAGGCGCTCCAGCGCGGCGTCGATGTCGTCGGTGCGGTAGGCCACGTGGTGCATGCCCGGGCCGTTGCGCTCCAGGAACTTGGCCACGCCGCTGTCGGGCTGCAGGGGCATGAGCAGCTCCACGTGGGCATCCCCGATCTCGAGCAGGGCGGCTTCCACACCGAACTCCTCCACGGTCTCGCGATGCTGCTCGGACATGCCGAGCCGGTCCCGGTAGAGGGCGATGCCCTCGTCCAGGTCCTCCACGGCCACGCCTATGTGGTCGATCTCGCCGAACACGGCGGCGGAGTCTAGATCAGGTCAGGAGCCGGGCTCGGCCGGGCGCTGATCCAGCGCCTCGCTGGCGGCCACGCGCCGCTCGCTGCCGCGGCCCAGCAGCGGCTCGAGGCGGGCGGGGTGGGGCAGCCGGCCCTCGTGGAGGACCACCAGCCGCTCGATATCCGCGCGGTCGAGCACCTCCTTGTCGAGCAGCGTGCTCGCGAAGGACTCCAGCAGCGGCCGGTGCTCGTTCACCAGCGCCATAGCTCGCCGATGGGCCTGATCGGTGATGAACTGCTGCTCCTCGTCGATCAGGCGGCGGGTGGCATCCGACATCGAGTAGTCGGACGCCGGAAGCTGGCGCGACTGGAGCTGCGTGGCCATGCCGTAGTCGGTGACCATCGACCGGCTGATCTCGTGGACCTTGCGCAGGTCATCCGAGGCGCCGGTTGTGATCTGCCCGAAGATCAGGTGCTCGGTCACGCGGCCGCCGAGGAGGACCACGAGGTAGTCCATGAGCTCCTCCTTGGTCTTCAGGTAGCGATCTTCCTCGGGCAGGTTCAGGGTGTACCCCAGCGCGCGGCCGCGCGGGATGATCGAGATCCGGTGCACCTTCTCGACGGTCGGCAGCAGCTCCGAGCACAGCGCGTGGCCGGCCTCGTGATAGGCCACGACGCGCTTCTCGTGCGTGGTGATCACCCGTCGCGACTGCATGCCCGCCATGATCCGCTCGAGGGCCGCCTGGAAGTCCTTCTCGAGCACGGTCCCGCGCCGTTCGCGGCCGGCGAAGATGGCCGCCTCGTTGCAGAGGTTGGCCAGGTCGGCGCCGGTCAGGCCGCTGGTCTGACGCGCCACCGTCTCGAGGTCGATGTCGGCCTCGAGCGGCTTGCCGCGCGTGTGCACGCCCAGGATCTGCTTGCGCCCCTGCAGGTCGGGTGGCGCGACGAAGATCTGGCGGTCGAAGCGGCCGGGGCGCAGCAGCGCGGGGTCGAGCTTGTCGAGCAGGTTGGAGGCGCCGATGACCACCAGCTCGTCGCCGCCCCCGAAGCCGTCGAGCTCCACCAGCAGCTGGTTGAGCGTCTGGTCCTTCTCGCCGGACACGTCGTTGCCGCGGGTGGCGCCCACCGCGTCGAGCTCGTCGATGAAGACGATTGCGGGCGCCTGCTTGCGCGCGATGCGAAACAGGCGCCTGATCCGCGCCGCGCCCAGGCCGGCGAACATCTCGACGAACGACGAGGCGGACTGCGCGAAGAACTTGGCGTTGGACTCGTGCGCGACCGCCTTGGCCAGCAGCGTCTTGCCGGTGCCGGGCGGGCCGTGGAGCAGGATCCCCTTGGGCACCTTGGCGCCGAGCTTGCGGAAGCGCTTGGGGTCGCGCAGGAACTCCACCACCTCGCGCAGCTCGTCCTTGGCCTCCTCCACCCCGGCCACGTCGTCCCAGCCGATGGCATCGGAGGACTGAGGCTTGATCTCCTGCGGCTTGGTGCGCGGCATGTAGCGAAGGGTCAGCAGCAGCACCACCGCGATCAGGCCCATGAAGATCACGGGCAGCCAGATGACCGCGAACCCCTCCAGGTCCTGGAACGAGAATCCCTCGCCGCCGTCGGGGGCGTCGACGCGCCGGACGCTGAAGCTGGTTGCCTCGCCGTCGCCGCGGGCGAACTCCGCGCCACCGCCGATGCGCCGCCAGGGCTTGGGCAGCTCCGACGCGCTCGTGCCGAGGAACTCCGTGAAGCGGGCGCGGGCCTGCCGGCAACCGAGCCGGCCGGTGTCGCGCACGAGCACGTCGTAGCGGCCCCGCTCGAGCAGGACCCCGCCCACGCGCGTGTCCTGCGACAGCTCGACCTGCACCGTGCAGGTGGCGGAGCCGGCCTGAGCCGCTGCGCCCGCCGGGGTCAGAGCGGCGGCCAGCAGAGCGGTTACTGCGAAGGTGAGGAGGCGGCGCGCTGCTCGGTTTCTCAGGACATCCATGTCAGGGCTCAATGTAGGGACGGTCCGGTGGGGCCGCCAGGGATTCGAACGTCTGTCTAGTCGCCGTTCGGCAGACCTTCCAGAGCCCCTTCGACACGCAGGATCTCGCCCAGCGCCGCATGGCCCACCTCGAGCTGTTCGAGCGTCGGCTCGCGGGTGCCCACCAGGCGCTGGATCTCGTACCCGGGGCGGCGAAGCGCGCGCGACACAGTGGTGCCCTCGTGGCGCTCGGACCAGGCGAACACCTCAACCGCCACCGCGGCGCTGCCGAGGGCCACGACCGCCTCGGCCGCGGGCCCGCGCATGCCCGCTCGGCGCGCGGCCACGTTGCCCACGGCGGCGGCGCCGAGCATCGGGGCCACCAGGTTGGACCCGCAGCGATCGTGCTCCTTGTCCGCGTCGGCGGCGTCGCCGTCCTGCTCGTACGCGGCGATCGCCTTGTGCTCAACGCCGTGGTAGGCGGCCAGGTCGCCGCTGCGAAGGGCCATCAGTGCGGGCGCCAGGCTCACCAACCCCACCGCGGCCTCGCGGGCCACCGTGCGGGCGCCCGCCGACCGAATGGCCTGGCCCGCCAGCGCCGCGCCGGCCATCGCGCCCAGCGTGCGCGCGTCCTGCATCGGCAGCCGGGCCGAGGGCAGGGCGCGCTTGACCAGCGGGATGACCGCCATGGCCTCGGCCAGCTTGGTCACCCCACGGAGCCCGGGAATCGCCCCCGTGGCCTCGCCGCCCAGCGACGGCTTGCGCCCCGAGGCCACCTCGATGCGACCGTCGCGCGTGCGCACAGCCGCCGCCCAGTGGCTCGGGCCGTGCACCAGCAGGCCGTTGCGCAGCGCCATGCCGCCCAGGCGCAGCTTCTCGTCCTCGCTCATCGCAGCACCTCCTCGACCAGCCCGGCGTAGAAGCGCGCCGCCAGCCCCAGGTCCTCCACGGGCACGCGCTCGTCGGCGCCGTGGATGAGCGGCGCGGCCTCGAACAGGGTCATTGCCTTCTGGGGGAAGAAGCCGTAGGCCACGCAGTCGGGGAAGGCCGCGCGAAACCAGCGCGAGTCGCTGAAGCCCGGGAGCACCACCGGGGTCACCGCGGCGCCCGGGTCCTCGCGCTCCACGAAGCCCCGGATCGACTCCATGAGCGGCGTGTCGATCGGCGAGCGGTTGCCCACCACCGTCTCGCCGAAGGCGACGTCGTAGCCGTCGGGGCCCACCGCTTCTTCGATGCGCGCGCGAGCGTGGTCCTCGCCGAGGCCCGGGGGCACGCGGCAGTCCACGTGGAGTTGCGCCCGCGACGGGATCACGTTGATCTTCTCCGAGGCACTGGCCATGGTCGGCGCCAGCGTCACGCCGAGCATGGGCTCGAGCAGCACGGCGATCATCGGCGTCCTCGGCCTCGACCTCCTCCAGCGCCGCCGTCGAGGTCGGTCGCGTCCACGCCCAGCGCCGCCAGGAAGGCGTCGGGCTCCGGCGAGTGCTCGGGCACCACCTGCGCGCTCGACAGCGCCTCGAGCACCGGCCCCAGCTTCACCAGCGCGTTGTCGCCGATGCGCGGGATCGATGCGTGCCCGGCGCGGCCGTGGGTGGACAGCGTGAAGCGGAAGACCCCCTTCTCCGCCACGCACACGCCGTAGATGCGCCGGCCCTTGTACTCGAAGACCTCGCCCGCCCCCTCGTTCACGACGATGTCGGCGCGCACCTTGTCCGGGTGCTGCTCGCACAGCCACTGGGCTCCGAACTCGGCGCCCGCCTCCTCGTCGGCGGTGAGCACCAGCTTGAGCTCGCCCGCGGCGGGCCTCCACCCCTCCTCGGCCAGCGCGATCGCCGCGGCCACCTCGGCCGCCACCTGGCTCTTCATGTCCAGCGCGCCCCGCCCCCACACGCAGCCGTCGCGCAGCTCGCCCGACCACGGGTCCACCTGCCACTCCGACGCGTCGGCCAGCACGGTGTCCACGTGCCCGAGCAGGCACAGCGCAGGCCCGTCGGAGCCGGCGGCCACGCGGGCGACGAGGTTCGGGCGGCCCTCCACCGCCGAGAGCAGCTCCACCTCGAAGCCGGCCTCGCCGAGCAGGCCCGCCAGGTACTCCTGGGCCGCCTGCTCGTTGCCGGGCGGGTTGACCGTGTCGAAGCGGATCAGCCGCTGGAGCAGCTCGGTCGTGCGGCGCTCCAGATCGGCGGCCTCGGGCATCGGGGTAAGGCTAGGGCCTGGAGGGGTTGGGGCGTGGGTGCTCGGGCACCGAGGGGATCAGGCCGAACGATTCCGGCCAACCTCGGCGTTACACGCGTGACGGGCACGTCACGCGAGGCCAGTCCCTGCGTTACGGGCCGCGAGAAGGGCCGGTCGATGGTGCCTTTGCGCCGCATACGGTGGACAAAGCCCCAATCATCGGGCGTGCCCGCGGCTGGGGACCAGACCGGGTTACAAGGCAACAGCAGCGACACACACCGACCCCCTCGCTGCCCGCAGTGGGGCGACGCGGGGGAAACCCGGTGGCCTCAGAGCCAAGGAAGAGGCGACCGACCGCCCCTACTTCGGGAACATCCTCCGCGAGCGCCAAAGCCACCGCAGATCCCCCCGCGGCCGCAGCCGACCGCGCGCCACCAGCCGCCGCGGGTCCCTGCGCCCCGCCGCCACGTCGACGAAGTCCTCGAAGCTCGAGCGCATCGTCACGCGAGCGGACTCGGCCAGGCCCGGCTGCGCGTGGGTGGCGCCGTTGGACACCACCACGTGCCAGGGCTGGGCGTCGGGGAAGTCCCACTGGATCGCGCCCGCCTCGCTGGCGGCGGAGCTGTCCAGGCTGCCGGCGATCGTCTCGAACAGGAGCCGCATGTCGGCCGGGTCGGTGGACGGCGGGCCCTCCTTCTCCCCGAGGTAGCCGGCGCGCACCATCTTGTGGCCCCGCTCGGCGCGCTCGCGCGGTGAGCCCGGCACGGGGAACACCGGCGGGCCGGGCAGCTCCTCGATCGGCATCCCGGCGCTGCGCATCTTGGTGTCCAGCGAGCTGGCGCCCTCCTCGCCGATGTCCTCGAGGGTGAAGCCGAAGCACTCGATGTAGCGCATGTCCCAGTCGGGCGGGATCAGCACCGACGCCGTGTACGGGATGACCTCGCGCAGCAGGTCCGCCACCGCGTCCGGCACCTCGGAGTCCATCTTGTTGAGGTCGGAGAGCAGCTTGACCCCGAAGCCGATGTGGCGCTGCTCGTCGGCCGCCACGTTCTCCATGCCCTCGCGGAAGCCGGGCAGCAGGTCGCGGTCGGTCAGGTAGCTGGTGATGAAGTGCTGGCCGGGCTGCGCGAGCGTGGCCTCGATGACCACGTGGTAGAGGGTGACCGCCGCCGCCAGGCGCGGGATCGAGGGGTCGCGCCTGAGCTCGTCCGACATCGTCACGAGGCGGTCGAAGATCTTGGTGAAGCCCCAGGTGAGCTCCGGCTTGATGGCGGTCAGGCCGTCGGCAACCGTCGGCCCGCCGATGCCCACGACCTCGTTCATGAAGCGGTTGAAGAAGACGGCGTGCCGGGCCTCGTCGACCTGCTGGGTCGCGAGGAAGTACTTCTGCTCCTCCAGCGGGGCGGCGTCCACGTAGGGAGAGAGCCCGTCCGCCACGGCGTCCTCGCCCCAGAAGAACAGCGAGTAGTTCCACACCGCCGCGCGCCGCTCGAGGTCGCTGAAGTCGGCGAGCCACTGCTCGCGGTCGCGGCTGAAGTCGATCTCCATCGCCCGCCAGTTGCCGCGCTCCCAGCGCGCGTACAGGTCCTGGTAGGTGATGTTGTCGAGCGGGCTCTGGGTGGTGGGGACGGCCGTGGCCAAGGCTCTGCCTCCGCTGGTCTGGTACGTTTGTTCCGATTTGGCGGAACGAATGTACCAGAAAGGCGAGCGCCGCCGCGAGGAGATCCTGCGCGCCACGATGGGCCTGATCGGCGCGCGTGGGGCCGACGCGGTGACTCACCGCGCGGTGGCGGAGGCGGCGGGCGTGCCGCTGTCGGCCACCACCTACTACTTCGCCTCGAAGGAGGACCTGCTGGCGCAGACCTTCGTGCTGGCCGCGCGCGAGGAAACCGAGCGAATCGAGCGGCTGGTGCTGGACCTGGCGCCGCTCTCGCTTCCGGCCGCGGACTGGGCGGGCGCGGTGGCGGCGCAGATCGCCTCGGACATCCGCGCCGAGCCCGCACGGCACGTGGCGCTGTTCGAGCTCGGGCTGGAGGCCACGCGCACGGAGGCCCTGCGGGCCGAGCTGCAGCGCTGGCAGGAGGCCCACCTGCGGCTGGCCGAGATGGGCTGCCGGGCGGTGGGCTCCGAGAAGCCCGAGCTGGACGCCAGCGTGGTGGTGGCCGCGCTGACCGGGCTCATGCTGGAGCAGCTGGCAAGCGGTCGCGATGACTTCGAGTCCGAGGTCATGCGCCCGGCGCTCGAGCGGCTCTTCAGCCGCCTGGCGGCAGCCGACCGCGCCCCGGCCGAGGTGTAGCCTCGGGCCGCGTGGCGGCTTCGCGCTCGACTCTCGACGGCATCGCCTATCGCGAGTCCGGGTCCGGCGACCGTGTCGCGCTGCTGCTCCACGGGTACCCGCAGTCGTCGCTGATGTGGGAGCCCGCCATGGCCGCCTTGGCCGAGAGCGGCTGGCGCGGCGTGGCGCCCGACCTGCCCGGCTTCGGCGACTCGCCCCCCGACCGGCCCGGCACCTGGGAGCGTCAGATCGAGGCGGTCATGCGCCTGCACGCCGGGCTCGCCCTGGGTCCCGTGGCGCTGGTGATGCACGACTGGGGGGCGCTGATCGGTCTTCGCTGGGCGTGCGAGAACCCGGGCGCGGTGCGGGCGCTGGTGATCTCCTCGAGCGGCTTCTTCCCCGACGGCAAGTGGCACGGCATGGCGCGAGGGATGCGCACCGAGGGCACGGGCGAGCAGCTCCTGGACGGAATGACGCGCGAGAGCTTCGGGGAGCTCATGCGCTGGGCCAGCCGCGCGTTCGACGACACCGCGATCGACGAGTACTGGAGGTGCTTCGCGGACGCCGAGCGACGCGCGGCCCAGCTCGACCTGTACCGCTCCGGCGACTTCGAGAAGCTCGCGCGTTACGAGGGCCAGCTGGCGGCGCTGGGCGTGCCGACCCTGCTGCTGTGGGGCTCCGACGACCAGTTCGCCCCGCTGGCCGGAGGCCACCGGCTGGACCGCGAGATCCCGCACGCCGAGCTGCAGGTGCTGGACGGCGTGGGCCATTTCGTCTGGGACGACGAGCCCGAGCGCAGCGCCGCGGCGCTGTCCGCGTTCGTGCGCGCCCTGCACTGACGCTGGCAGAATCGCTGTGGTGGAGCGGCTCTTCGAGGAGGACCTGCCGCGCGGCGGCCAGACCCGGGTGCCCGCCCCCGACCAGCCGCTGGCGGCCCGGATGCGCCCGGCGACGCTGGACGAGCTGGTCGGACAGGAGCACCTGCTGGAGCCCGGGTCGGCGCTGCGGGCCGCGATCGAGGAGGGGCGGCCGCATTCGATGGTGCTCTACGGGCCGCCCGGCTCGGGCAAGACCACGCTGGCGCGCCTGATCGCCGGCAACGCCCGCGCCGCGTTCGAGGAGCTGTCGGCGGTGAACGCGGGGCGGCAGGAGGTGCGCGACGTGATCGAGCGGGCCGCGCACCGGCGGGCCACCAGCGGCGAGGCCACGGTGCTGTTCCTCGACGAGATCCACCGCTTCAACAAGGCGCAGCAGGACACGTTGCTCCCCGCCGTCGAGGAGGGCCTGGTCACGCTCGTGGGAGCCACGACCGAGAACCCCTTCTTCGAGGTGAACTCGGCGCTGCTCTCGCGCGCTCGCGTGTACGAGCTGCAAGGCCTGGGCGACGCCGACGTGCTGGCCCTGCTGCGGCGCGCCCTGGGCGACGAGCGCGGCGTGCCCGAGCCGCCGGCGGTGGACGACGACGCGCTGGAGTTCCTGGCGGCCCGCGCCGGCGGGGACGCGCGGACGGCGCTGGCCGCCCTGGAGCTGGCGTGCGACACGGCCACCGACGGCAGGGTCACGATCGAGCGTGCCGAGGACGCGCTGCAGCGGCGTGCCGTGCTCTACGACAAGGGGGGCGACCGCCACTACGACACGATCTCGGCCTGGATCAAGGCCACTCGCGGGTCGGACCCGGACGCGTCCCTGCTGTACCTGGCCGAGATGCTGGAGGGAGGCGAGGACCCGCGCTTCATCGCGCGCCGGATGGTGATCCTGGCCAGCGAGGACATCGGCAACGCCGACCCGCGCGCGCTGTCGGTGGCCGTAGCCGCCGCCCACGCCGTGGAGCACGTGGGCCTTCCGGAGTGCGCGCACAACCTGGCGCAGGCCTGCGTCTACCTGGCCCTGGCGCCCAAGTCCAACGCGTCCTATCGGGCGCTCGGCCGGGCCCGGCAGTGGGTGCGCGACCACGGGGCACCCTCGCCGCCCGCCCCGCTTCGCAGCGCGGCCTACCCCGGCGCGGAGCAGCTCGGCCGCGGAGAGGGCTACGACTATCCCCACGATCACCCGGAGGGGGTGTCCGGCCAGGAGCTGATGCCGCCCGGAGGCCGAGGGCGAGCGATTCCTGGAGCTCTCCGAGCACGGTGAGGAGGCCGCCATGCGCGAGCGGCTGGATCGGATCCGCCGCGCCCGCGGCGGCAAGTAACAGCTGGCACGATCGCGACGGTCGCGCCGGCCGCAACGGATGTTTCGGCCTTGTTATGCGGCATTGGCCTCAAGGCCGGGCCGTCTGCCACCGTGAGGGCATGGCTCGCGACCCTGGCTCATTGCGACTCGCCGATCCCGGCACTCTGCTGGCCACGACCCATCCGGTCGGTGGCGGGCTGATCGTGAAGCTGCGTCTGGCGCGCCCGAGCGACGCGGTCAGGATGGCCGCGTTCCTGGGACGCCTGGAGCCGGAGGTGCTCCACGGGCCCTTCCGTGCGGCGCTGGCGGACGCGCCGGCCGAGCTGGTGGGGCACCTGACCTTCTACGACCCCCGCCGCCGGCTGGTGGTGGTGGCCACAACCGTGACCGACATCGGCGAGGAGATCGCGGGGCTGATCGGCCTGTCCCTGCCCGACAGCGGCGTGGGAGGAGTGGCGGTGGTGGTCGACCAGCCCCGGCGCGGCCTGGGCGTGGGCAAGCTGCTCACGGAGGCGGCGGCCGCGCTGGCGCTGCACCAGGGAGCGAGCAGGCTGCGCGCGCAGCTGCCCGAGGGCGACGGCGCCGTGCTGCACCTGATGCGCCGGCTCGGTCGCACGGTGCAGACCTCGGAGGACGGCGCGCCGGTGGCCCACACGCGCCTGTCCGGCGGCGCTCGCCGCGCGGCCTAGCGACGCTGGGCCGCGGTCGGGCACAATGGCGGTGATGGAAGCCGCCGTTCGCGCCCAGCTGGAGTCGTTCAGCCCGATCGACGGGCGGCGCCTGGGGTCCGTACCCACGCTTGCACCCGAGGAGGTGCAGGCGGTGGTGGACGACGTGGCCGCGGTGCAGCCGTTCTGGGCGGCGCTCCCGGCGGCCGACCGGGCGCGCTACATGCGCCGCGCCGCCCAGGTGATCATCGACTCGCTCGGCGACCTCTCGGAGCTGCTCACGCGCGAGCAGGGCAAGCCGCGCAACGAGTCGTACGTGATGGAGCTGCTGCCCACCATCGACTCGCTGCACTGGATCGCCTCCGCCGGCCCCGAGATCCTGGCGGACGAGAAGATCTCGCTGCCGATCTTCCTCAAGCAGAAGCGCGCTCGCTTCGCCTTCGAGCCGCTCGGCGTGGTGGGCGTGATCGCCCCCTGGAACTACCCCTGGTCGATCCCCTTCGGCGAGGTGGCCATCGCCCTGATGGCGGGCAACGGCGTGGTGCTCAAGCCCGCGTCGCTCACGCCGCTGATCGGCCAGCGGATCCAGCAGGTCTTCGAGCGCGCCGGGGTCCCCGAGGGGCTCGTGCGGACCGTGCACGGCGGCGGCGCTGTGGGCCAGGCACTGGTGGAGTCCTCGGCGGCCAAGATCTTCTTCACGGGCTCCGTGGATGTGGGACGCGGCGTGGGCGTGGCCTGCGCCGAGCGCATGAAGGGCTCGGTGCTGGAGCTGGGCGGCAAGGACGCCATGCTCGTGCTCTCGGACGCCAACCTCCCGAACGCAGTGTCCGGCGCCCTCTGGGGCGGCTTCGCCAACTCCGGGCAGACCTGCTCGGGGATCGAGCGCGTGTACGTGATGCGCGACGTGGCGGAGCCGTTCGTGGAGGGCCTGGTTCGCGGCGCCAAGGCGCTGCGGGTCGGCGACCCGATGGGCTGGGACACCGAGATCGGCCCGATGGTCTCGCCGGAGCAGCTGGCACTGGTGCGCGAGCTCGTGGACGACGCCGTGGCGGCCGGCGCCGTGCTGCACTGCGGCGGCCCGGTCAAGCCGCCCGGTGCCGGGGCGGCCGACTGGTTCGCCCCCGCCGTGCTCACCGGCGTGACCCACGACATGCGGATCATGCGCGAGGAGATCTTCGGGCCCGTGGTGCCGGTGATCACGGTGGAGTCCGAGGACGAGGCGATCGCTATGGCCAACGACTCGGAGTTCGGCCTGGGCGCCTCGGTGTGGACGATGGATCGCAAACGCGGCGACCGCATCGCCCGGCGGCTCCAGGCAGGCATGGTGTGGATCAACGATCACATGTACTCCCACGGGGCGTGCTCGTGCTCGTGGGGAGGCGTGAAGGACTCCGGGCTGGGCCGGTCGCACTCCAAGTTCGGCTTCTACGAGTGCGTGAACGTGAAGCTGCTGTCGTGGGAGCCGTCGCGCACGCGCAACTTCTGGTGGCACCCCTACGACGGCGCGCTGGGCCGCGCCATGCACTCCTCGGCGCACCTGCTCTACGGGCGCGAGGACGACAAGGCGGGGGCACTGCGGCGCGGCGCCCCCGCGTTCGCATCGCTCACGCGCAAGATGCTGCGGGTGCGCGGCTGAGCGACTGCTAGCTTCCCCCCAAAGCGCCGGCCGCTGGCCCACGCGCGCGGGAGAGGGAGACACATTGCGAGGGAAGCAGCGGGGCACACGCTCCGGACTGACGGTGCTGGCGACGATTCTGGTAGGGGCCCTGATCGGCCCTGCCGCGGCGCCGGCCGCGTCCTCAAAGAGCGGTCCCTACGCCGTTGGCGAGCGGTCCTACACGTTCGTCGACAAGAGCCGGCGCACCGAGGCGGGCCCCGGCTACCCGGGCGCGGCGACGCGCACACTCCCCGTGCTGGTGCTCTACCCGGCCAAGGGCAAGCCGGGCGGGGCGACCAAGGCCAAGGCGGCCGCGGTCCGCAACGGGCACGGCTTCCCGCTGATCCTGTTCTCACACGGAGTCGGCGCGTCCGGGCCCGCCTACAGGTTCCTGCTCGAGCGCTACGCGCGGCGAGGGTACGTGGTGGCGGCTCCGACCTACCCGCGGTCCAACGGCGGGGCGCCCGGCGGCGCGCAGATCGGCGCATACGCCAGGCAGCCCGCCGACGTGAGCTTCGTGATCACGCGGATGCTCTCGCTAGCCCGCTCGAGCAAGTGGAAGAAGACCATCGACAGGCGCAGGGTCGCCGCCGCCGGCCATTCGCTGGGCGCCATGACCACGCTGGGCGTTGCCACCAACAGCTGCTGCCTGGACAAGCGCATCGACGCGGCCCTGGCGTTCTCGGGCATCCAGGCGCCGTTCGACGGCGGCACCTTCTACTCGAAGCCCACGCCGCCGCTGATGCTCGTCCACGGCGACGATGACGGCACCTTGCCCTACCTGGGCAGCACGAGGGCCTACGACGGCGCACCCGCTCCCAAGGTGCTGCTGAGGCTGCTGCGCGGCCCGCACACGCCGTTCCAGGCGCCCTGGCTCGAGCCCACCCTGCGCTCGACGCTCGACTTCCTCGACGGCTACCTCAAGGACAGGCGTAAGTCGCTGAAGCGGCTCCGCGCCGACGGCACCGTGCCGGGCGTGTCGGTCGTGAAGGCGGACTTCAAGAAGTAGCCCGCGTGACCGGCTACCCCGGGCCGACCCGCGCGGCGACGACCGCCGCGGTGCCCTGCATGCCGCGCAGGTTCGGGTGCACCGGCGCCGCCGCGGTGGCGGGCACGATGGGCTCGACCCAACGCGTGACGGCCGACTTGCAGGCGTCACGCCCGATGCCCGCCGTGTAGGCGTCGATCAGGCTCGCGCCGTTGGCGCCTGCCTGCGCGGCCAGCATCGCGTTGAGCTCGCGCTGCTTGGCGCGCAGGTACGACACGTCGGCCCAGGCGATCGGCATCTGCGGCCAGCACCCCACACCGGTCTCGGGGAAGATAGGCAGGTAGTTCACGACGAAGATGCGCGCGGCGGCCGAGCGGGCTGCGGATGCCCTGGAGCACGGCCGCGATCTTGGGCGCGGTCGCCTTGATGCGCTCGCTGATCTCATCGCGGCCGTTCACCACGTAGGCGTTGCGGCAGCGGCTGCCGAACGGCGTGGGGCTGGCGCAGTCCTCGATGATGCCGCTGAAGCCGATGTCGTTGCCGCCGATGCCAACGGTGACCACTCGCGTGTCGGCTGCCAGGGAGTTGAACTGGGGCGGGTTGTCCGGGCCCTCGACGCTCTGGGTCTGCGTCATGTCGGTGGTGTCGGCGCCGCTGCAGCTGGGGTCGCGCAGCGGGAGGCCGATGCTGGGCGCCGCCAAGTGCGCGTAGTTGCGGTTGGACTTGAGGCAGCCAAACGGGGAGATCTGCGCCGGGATCAACGGGCCCGCCGTGAACGAGTCGCCCAGGGCGACGTAGTTGGGCGCGGCGGCCGCGGTGGCGGGCAAGGCGCCGGCCACGATCGCGATCACAACTCCAAGACATGAACGAATGCGCTTGCGCGGGGACCTCGGCGACGACGACATCGGGCTCCTCTCTCCTCGTGCTGCCGACGCTCCTCAGGCGCCGGCGGCGCGACTCTAAACCGGGCCCGCACCGGGGCGCAAGGCGTGTTCTAGAACCCTCGCTAAGCGGCCCGCGCCGCCGGCACCAGCCGCAGCCGATCCGGCATGAGCGGCACCACCGCCCGCTTCACGTACTCGGCGCCTCCGGCCACCAGGAGCTTGCGCACGGCGGGCGGCGGCAGGGGGGCGAAGCCGTACTCGTCGCGGATGCGGTCGGGTAGCAGCGCGATGGTGATGAAGTTGGCGGTCTCCAGCAGCGGGCGCGCCATCCACGGCACCGGCGGCTCGAGCACGATCTCTCGGGCGCGGTCGCGCGCCCACGGGGTGATGAGCAGCGTGTCGCCCTCGAGCATCTCGCGCCGGTAGGAGTCCAGGTCGTCCAGCGAGTCCGGCATGTCGGAGCGCGGCAGCCCGAACAGGTCGCCCACGACCTTGTAGTCGTCCCAGTAGGCGGCCTCCTCGGCGCGCGACATCGAGCCCACGTACTTGCGGTAGACCACGATGCCCGAGTCCACCAGCGTGAACAGGACCCACAGCAGGAGGTCGGGCTGGTCCGCGCGATAGGGGGTGCCGGCCGGGAACCTGCCCACGGGCTGCTTGATCTTGCCCTGCACGCGTGCGTGCATGCCGCGCACCTGCTTCGTGATCCGATCGGCGTCGGCGCGCGAGCCGAAGCCGATGGTGCTCATGACCTCGGCGGTGCGCGCCAGCCGGTCGTAGGGCTCGTCCATGGCGCTCGAATGCGCCAGCAGCCCGGACACCGCCAGCGGGTGCGCCGCCTGCATCAGCAGGGCCCGCGGGCCGCTGAGCGCCAGAGCGCGCTCACGGTGGACGCGCCGCAGCATCGAGTTGTCGTCGAAGTAGCCCATCTCGCGGAGAAGTACGGCCCGTAGACTGATTGTGACCATGCCCGCCCAGGCCTACGCCGGCAAGGAGTGCGTCTGCCAGCTCCGCAGGGGGATCTGCGATCAGAGCTGCGTGCAGGGCATGCTCGACACGCCCTTCTACATCGCCTGCCTCAAGCTCAGCGGCCGGCGCTGCCTGGTGGTGGGCGGCGGCGACGTCGGGCTGGAGAAGGTCGAGGGACTGCTGGCGTGCGACGGCGACGTGACGCTGGTGGCCCCGGACGCGATCGACTCGCTGCAGGAGCTGGCCACCGAGGGATCGATCGCCTGGGAGAGGCGCGCCTACTCCCCGGCGGACCTGGAGGGCACGTTCATGGTCATCGCCGCCACCAGCGACAGCGAGGTGAACATCGGCATCTACGAGGACGCCGAGCGGCGGGCGATGCTCGTGAACGTGGTCGACGTGCCCCCGCTGTGCAACTTCATCCTGCCGGCCATCATCAGGACCGGCCCGCTGGCCATCGCGATCTCCACCGCGGGCGCCAGCCCCGCGCTGGCCAAGCGGATCCGCAACGAGATCGCCTCCGAGTACGGCGAGCCCTACGCCAAGCTGGCGATCATGCTCAACGACGTGCGCGGATGGGCCAAGGGCACGCTGCCCACCTACCAGGACCGCAAGGCGTTCTTCGAGTCGATCGTGAACGGCGAGCCGGACCCGGTGGAGCTGCTGCGCCGCGGCGACGAGGCCGCCGTTCGCGACCTGATCGAGGCCGCCCGCCGCAGCGCCGCGCCGGCCTAGGTTCTAACCGCGCGGGCGGGAGACCACGGCGAAGTCGCTCGCCCGCCCGGCGCGGGCGCGGATGCGCAGCCGCACGAGGCCTCGGCGCACCGAGGCGCGGACGCGACGGCCTTCGACCCAGGCGAGAACCCGTCCGGGGCCTGGCCGCTCGACCTCCACGACCAGTCGCCCGCGCGTGGATGGCCGGACATAGCCGCGGATCCGCCCCGGCCTGACGTCGAGGCCCACCCGGGGCAGGCGCAGGGAGAAGCGCCGCAACGGCAGGCGCGGCCGGAAGCGATAGCCGTCGGCCGTGGGCACGATGCCGGCGAGCCGGGTGGCCGCGTAGAGCGTCCAGGCCGGCTGGTGCATGATCTGCCCGGCGTAGGTGGGCTGGAACCCGATGCCGCAGCCGCCGGGATCGGGAGCGAACCAGGAGTGGCAGGCGTCGTCGATCGACAGCACGCCGTTCCACCGCGCCGGGAAGGCGCGCGCGTGGGCGGTGAGCGTGTTGCGCTCGAGCTCGTCCAGCGCGTATCTCGCGGCGCCCGGCACCACGCCCTCGAGCTCGCCCAGCGCCCAGGTGAGCCAGCCGTTCACCGCGTACCAGGCGCCGCCCACGAACACGGCGTTCCCGCCGCCCACTCCGGGCCCGCCGCGGCGCTCGGTCACCCCCGGATCCGCGGCGGCGGGCGACTGCGACGAGCCGATCCGCGCCGGCCCGCCGAGCCCGGCGGGGGCGCCCACGCCGGTGAGAAAGCGGCGGGTGGAGGCAACCAGCGTCCGCGCCTGAGCCCGGCTCGGGACCCCGGCCAGCACGTTCCAGGGCTGGGGCTCGCCGAAGATGGCGCCGGTGCCGATCCGCCGACCCTCGCCGTACCCGCGCGAGAACCAGCGGCCCGTCCATTCGCGGCGCTGTGAGGACCGCAGCTGTGCTCCCCTGCGCCGGAGCGTGCGCGCGAAGGCGCGGTCCCCGCGGGCGTCGGCCAGCTCCGCCAACCGCGGGTACACGTATGCCAGCTGGGCCGACACCAGCGTCGACTCGTTCATGCCGAGGAACACGCCGGAGAAGTCCGACCAGTCGCCGGTGAGCGTGTTGCGGTAGCCGCCGTTGGGGCCGCGCAGCGACTCCTGCTGGGCGTAGGCGCGCTTGAGGTGCGCCCACAGCGTGGCGCGGCCGCCGCCCCGGTAGGGCACGCGCCTGTCGAACACACGCAGGTCACGCGTGCCCAGCCCGTACTCGGCCGCCGACCAGAGCAGCCACAGGTCCATGTCGTTTGACGGCAGCAGCTCCTCGTTCTCGCGACAGAGGGAGTCCGTGCCGTACGCGATCGGCCCGCCGCCGGCCGGCTGCTGCGCGGCCGAGTAGAGCAGCACGTCGCGTGCGAGCCTCGGCGCGGCGTAGATGAGAGGGAGCATGTGCTGCAACGGGTCGCGGAAAGCGATCTGGCTCCCGAACGACCCGTACTGGTAGTAGCCGCCCTGCGACACGATGTGGCGGCCCGCGCACTCCTCGTAGGTGGCGCCCGACCGCAGCGTGTAGGCGGCCCACTGCAGCTCCCGCGACAGCCACCCCCGGCGCTCGCCGAGGTCGGCCTGCGGGAGCCACCTGCGCCAGCGCCGCTGACTGTCTGTCAGAGGCCGCCGCCTGGCGCGCCAGCGGCGCACGATCGAAGCCACCTGGCCCGGCTGCGCGGCGCCGTAGGCGTAGCGCAGCGTCACGGCCCCTCGGGGCGGGATCGAGACCGGCGCTCGGAACGCCATCATCGTCGCCCCGGCGCGGCCGGCGGGAACCGCGGCGGCGGGCGTGGGGTCCAGCCGGTCGGCTGCCACCGCGTCGGGATTCGCGCGGCCGCCCGTGCCGAAGAAGCGCCCGGCGTCGGTGGCCTGCCCCGCCACCGGCCCGCGTAGCGCGGCGGCGAACACGCGCAGTGGCCGGCGATCGCGGGCGTCGGCCGTGTGGTCGACCGAAATCGTCCGGCGCGAGCGGGACGGTCGCCCCAGCCCGCGCTGGCGCTCGCCCTTCTGCTCCAAGGGATTCACTCCCCAGTACTCGAACCAGCTGGCCCGGCGCGGTGTGCGCGTGCGGTTGCGGATGGTCACGTCGTGCAGCAGGACCGGGTCGTCGCCAAACGGCGCGTAGGTGTGCTCCTCCACCTCCAGCCCGCCCACCGCCAGGGTCCGGCGCGCGTATCCCGTCCCGAACGTCCGGGTGGTGCGCGCGCCGCGCGGCCGGTCGGGATAGAGCGTGGAGATCGTCCGCCCTCCCGTGCGGAGATAGCCGAAGCCGCCCGCGTACTGGCGATCCGCCGCGGAGTAGCGGTTCACCCACTGGTAGATCCGGTCCTGGCTCCACAGCTGCGTGTAGCCGTGGTTGTAGGCGTTGGCCACCACGTGGTCGTTGCCGAGCTGGGACCAGGCGTCGGTGGGGTCAGGCGTGCCGGACAGCTCGGCGCGGCGGGCGCGCGGATCGCGTGCCTGGTCGACCCGGTAGCGGTAGGCGGGCAGGCCGAAGCGGTCGACCAGCCAGGTGCCGAACACGCCGCTGCCGCGGGTGGATGAGATGTCCACGCGGTCGCGGTCCTTCGAGAGCGGTGCGGGCCCGGCTGCCTCCGCGGTGGCGCCGGCGCCCATCACGGCCATCGCCACGAGGGCGATGGGGAGCGGACGCAGCATGGCGCGGAACGTACCAGCGCCCGGCGGCGCTCAGGTAGGCGAGTCGGCTACGCGCGCCGCGCCAGCGGCGGCAGCAGGAGCTTCTGGACGAATGCGGGCGGATGCTCATCACGACCATCTCCCGGTGGCGCTCGGCGAACGCCGCCACCTCCTTCAACGCCTGGAAGCTGGTGGGCAGCCCGAACCGGTTGAGCTTGCCCGCGCGGCTCATGGCCGCGGCGTCGGTGAGGAACTCCTGCAGGCTCAGCGGCGGGGTCGCGTGGCAGCGGATGTGGGCCACCTCCCGGCCACGGTTGCGAAACGCGTGGCGGGTTCCGGCCGGCACGACGACCCCCTCGCCCGGCCGGCGTCTCGTGCCACCTGCGGCCCGACAGGAACTGCGCGGTGCCCTCGATCGTGTCGAAGCGCTCCTCCATCGCGGGATGCACGTGCGGCGTGACCCCTCCCCCCGGATCGATCCAGGTGTCCACGATCAGCGTTCCGCCGTCGAGCTGGAAGCTGCTGCGGATCTTGAAGACGGGGTCCTCTGCGAGCTGGGTGTCCATCGTCCGCCCTCCGTTGCGTGAGCTAACCTAACGAGCGTTAGCCAAGCTACCACACCACGGAAGCGCATGACTCGCGACGGTCGGCGCGAGGTGATCGAGCGGGCCGCGCTGCAGCTGTTCGCCGCCCACGGCTACGCGGGCACGCCGATGGACGAGATCGCGCGCGCCTCGGGCGTGTCCGCTCCCGTGCTCTACGACCACTTCGACTCCAAGCTCGACCTGCACCGGCGGCTGCTGGAGCGCACGCGCGACGAGCTGCTGGAGATGTGGCGGACCCACCTGGCCGGCGACCGCCCCGCTGCCGAGCGGATCCCGCACGCCATCGACGGCTGGGCGAGCTACGTGGAGGCCAACCCCTACGCGGCGCGGATGTTCTTCCGCGAGACCACCGGCGAGCCCGAGGCCGCCGCGATCCACCGTCGCATCCAGGCAGAGAGCCAGGTGTCGCTGGGCGAGATCCTGGGCGATGAGCAGGCCGGGGATCCCGTAGGCCTGGAGATGGCCGCCACCGTCATGCGATCCGGCCTGACCGGGCTGGCCGTGTGGTGGCTCGACCACCCCGAGGTCACCCGGGAGCAGATCGTGATGACCGCCATGAACGTGATCTGGGTCGGCTTCGAGCGGGCGACCGCGGGCGAGCGGTGGTCGCCCGGTGGGCCGTAGGATTGGCCCGCGGTGAGCGAGCTGTCCCACCTCGACGACGCCGGGCGCGCGCGGATGGTCGACGTGGGCGACAAGCAGCCGAGCGACCGCCGCGCCACCGCCACGGCGGTCGTGAGGATGGCGCCCGCCACCGCCGCCGCGGTGCTGCGTGGCGAGCTGCCCAAGGGCGACGTGTCGGCCACCGCGCGGATCGCCGGCATCCAGGCCGCCAAGCGCACCGCCGAGCTGATCCCGCTCTGCCATCCCCTGCCGCTGTCGTTCGTGGACGTCGAGGTGAGCATGGACGCGGACGCCGGGCTGGTGGAGCTCACCGCGCATGCGCGCACTCGCGCCGAGACGGGCGTGGAGATGGAGGCGATGACCGCGTGCGCGGTCGCCGCCCTCACCGTGTACGACATGGTCAAGGGGCTCGAGCGCGGCGTGGAGGTGGGCCCCGTGCGGCTGGTCGAGAAGACCGGAGGCAAGGCTGACTGGCGGCGGCAAGACTGAAGCCGCCGGCGAGCGCGAGCGCCAGATCGTTCGCCAGGTGCTCGAGGCCTGGGACCGGGGCGACATCGACGCCATCGTGTCGCTGTGCCACCCCGGCATCCGGTTCCGGTCGCTGATCGCTCCCGCCGAGGGGCACAAGGCGCATCGCGGCCACCGCGGGCTCAGGCAGTGGTGGGCACAGGTCGAGGAGGTGTTCGCCGAGCGCCGCATGGAGCTGTCCGCGGTGGAGGCGCGTGGGGAGTGGACGATGGTCACGGGTGTCGGCCATGGCGTCGGGCGCGCCAGTGGCGCGGAGGTGAACTGGCCGTTCGTGTGCGTGGCGCGACTGACCGACGGGCTGGTGTCCGATTGGCGCTTCTTCAACGACCGCGCGGCGGCCGAGGAGCTCATTGGGGGATAGCCTCGGCGGCGTGAAGGCGGCCGTGCTCACCATCTCCACCTCCCTGACGCAGGGCGAGGGCGAGGACGTATCCGGCGCGGCGCTGGCCGACCTGTGTCGGGCCGCCGGGATGGAGGTTGCGCAGCACCTCGCTGCCCGACGACCGCGAAGCCATAGCGGCGGAGCTGCGGCGGCTGGCCGATGAGGACGGCGTGCGGTTCGTGTTCACCACCGGCGGCACCGGCCTGACGCACGACGACGTGACGCCCGAGGCCACCCTGGACGCCATCGACCGCGAGGCGCCCGGCTACGCGGAGACCATCCGCGCCCAGTCGCGCGAGCACACGCCGCTCGGCATCCTCACCCGCGGCGTGTCCGGCATCCGCGGCCGCACCCTGATCGTGAACTTCCCGGGCAACCCCAAGGCGATCGGCCAGTCCTGGCCGGTGGTCGAGCCCACGCTCCGCCACGCCGCGGAGACGCTCGAGCGTGGCTGAGGCCGAGCCGGCGCTCGAGCTCGACGGGCTCGAGCGCCGCTACGGCGACCGCGTGGCGCTGCGCGACGTGTCGGTGCGGCTGGAGCGCGGGCAGACGCTGGCGGTCATGGGCGCCAACGGCGCCGGCAAGACCACGCTGCTGCGGGTGCTGGCCGGCCTGCTGCGCCCGCACGCCGGGCGCGCCAGGGTGCTCGGCGCGGACCTGGCGGGCGAGCGCTGGCGGGTGCACGGTCGGGTGGGCTACCTGGCCCACGAGCCGCTGCTCTACCGCGACCTGACCGCCAGGGAGAACCTGCGCTACCACGCGCGGCTGCACTCGGTGGACGCCGCGCGCGTGGCGGAGCTGCTGGCGGCGGTGGGCATGGAGCGCGGGCCGACGAGCCGCTGCGCGACCTCTCGCGCGGCATGGTGCAGCGCGTGGCCGCGGCGCGCGCGGTGCTGCACGACCCGCCGCTGGTGCTGCTGGACGAGCCCCGCGCCGGCCTGGACCCCGCCGCCGCCGATCTGCTGGAGCCGCTGATCGGGCGCGCGTCGGGGCGCACGCGCGTGCTCGTGACCCACGACGTGGAGGGCGGCCTGGCCGAGGCCGACGTGGTGCTGGGCCTGCGCGACGGGCGCCAGGAGCTGGCCGGCCGCGCCGGGCTCGAAGAGGTGCGGGGGCTGTACGCGTGATCCGCACCGCCGGCGCGATCCTGCGCAAGGACCTGACCCTGGAGCTGCGCACCAAGGAGTCGGTGCCGGCCATGACGCTGTTCACCGTCACCGTCTACGTGCTGTTCCACTTCGGGCTGGACCGCGACTCGCTGGACGGCGAGCTGGCGTCCGGGGTGCTGTGGGTCACGCTGCTGCTGGCGGCCGTGATCGGGGTAACGCGGCTGTTCGCGGCCGAGCGCGACGAGGGCGGCATCGACGCGCTGCTGCTGGCGCCCGTGGACCGCACCGCCCTGTTCGTGGCGAAGGCGGTGGCGCTGTTCCTCTACCTCGTGGCGCTGGAGCTGGTGGCGGTGCCGCTGTTCGGGCTGCTGCTGCTCGGGCCCGACCTGCTGAACGCGATGCCCGAGCTGCTGCTGGTGCTGCTGCTGGCCGACGTGGGCCTGGCGGCGGTGGGGGCGCTGGTGTCGGCGCTGGCCTCCGAGACCCGCGCCCGCGAGCTGATCGTGCCGCTGCTGCTGCTGCCCCTGCTGGTGCCGCTGCTGATCGGCGCCGCATCGGCCACCGAGCCGCTGCTGCGCGGCGACGGCGCGCCGGAGGACCTGGGCCGCTTCCTGGCCCTGCATCGCGGGCTACGACGCGGTGTTCCTGCTGATCGCCCTGGCCGTCTTCGACTTTCTGCTGGACGACTAGATGGATGAATCAACCATCTAACTGTGGGGCCGATGTACTCCAAGGGCTTCCGACCGCTCGCGGCCGCCACCGTGCTCACGACCGGCGGTGGCGTTCGCGCTGGTGTTCTTCTACGCGCCGCTGGACGCCGACCAGGGCTTCATCCAGAAGATCTTCTACGTGCACGTGCCGATGGCGATCGTCGCGCTGTGCGGCTTCGTGGCCGGCGGGATCATGGCCATCAAGCACCTGCGCACCGGCGACCGCTCGTGGGACATGCGCTCGTACGTGGCCATCCACCAGTCGATCATCCTCGGCGTCGGGCGTGCTCGTCACCGGCGCGATCTGGGCCAAGGCCTCCTGGGGCCACTGGTGGGTGTGGGACGAGCCGGTGCTGGTGTCGTTCCTGGTGGTGTTCCTGCTCTACTGCGTCTACTACCCGCTGCGGTTCTCGATCGAGGACCCCGAGCGCCAGGCGCGCTACTCGTCGGTGTTCGCCATCGCGGCCGGCGCCTTCGTGCCGATCAACTTCGTGGCGGTGCGCCTGGCGGAGTCGTTCACCCACCCGCGCGTGCTGTCGCAGACCGGCGGCAGCCTGCCCGGCGACATGCGGATCACGTTCCTGGTCTGCACTGCTGGCCATGACGCTCCTGTTCGTGACCCTGTGGAAGCTCGAGCTCACCTCGAAGAACGCGTCGATGCAGCTCAAGCGGCTGCGCACCCGGCTCGAAGCCGCCTAGGCCGATGCCGGCGCTGCCGCTCGACGAGGCCGGCAAGTACGTGGCCGGGGCCTACCTGGTCTTCGTGACGCTGATCCTGGTCTACGTGGCCATCATCGGCGCGAAGATCGCCCGGATCGAGCGGCAGGTGGACGAGCTGCTGGACATCGCCGAGCGCGACGACGAGAAGGCCGAGGCGGTGCGGTGAGCTTCGAGCTGCTGGCCCTCGGCGTGTCCCACAAGACCGCGCCGCTGGCGCTGCGCGAGCGCCTGGCGCTGCCCGAGGGCCGCGCCACCGCGGTGCTGGCGCGAGCTGCGCTCGCACGCCGCCGTGCAGGAGGCGGTGGCGATCTCCACCTGCAACCGCACCGAGCTCTACCTCGTGACCTCGGACGCCGTCGAGGCCGAGACCGCCGCGCTGACCGTGCTGGCGCGCCAGGCCGACATCCGCCCCACCGAGCTCACCGGACTGCCTCTACTCCTTCCGCGACCGCGAGGCCGTGGAGCACCTGTTCAACGTGGCCGGCGGCCTCGACTCGATGATCGTCGGCGAGGCCGAGATCCAGGGTCAGGTCAAGCGCGCCTACGAGCTGGCGCTCGTGGAGGGCGCCACGGGCCCGATCACGAACAGGCTGTTCCGCGAGGCCCTCGGCGCCGGCAAGCGCGTGCGCACCGAGACCGGCGTCGGGCGCTCGCGGGTGTCGGTCTCGTCGGTGGCGGTCGAGCTGGCCGGCCAGATGCTCGGCGACCTGAGCCGCCGGCGCGTGCTGGTGATCGGCGCCGGCGAGAACGGCGAGCTCACCGCGCGCGCCCTGCGCGAGCGCGGCGTGCTCACCGTGTTCGTGGCCAACCGCCGCTACGACCGCGCGATCGGGCTGGCGCAGCGCTTCGGCGGCTCCGCCGTGCGCTTCGACGACCTGCCCGAGCAGCTCGCGGAGGCCGACATCGTGGTGAGCTGCACCGCCTCGCCGCACCAGATCCTCGGCCGCGACGAGCTGGAGCTGACCATGGCCGAGCGCGACGGCCGCCCGCTGGTGCTGATCGACATCGCGGTGCCGCGCGACGTCGACGCCGAGCGTGCGCGACCTGCCGGGAGTCGCGCTCTACGACATGGACGACCTCCAGCGGGCGGCGGCCCGCAGCCGCAGCGTGCGCGAGGCCGAGGCACAGCGCGCCCGCACGCTCGTGGACGAGGAGGTGCAGCGCTTCGACCGCTGGCTCGCCAGCCTGGACGTGGTGCCCACGATCGCCGCCCTGCGCGAGCGCGGGGACGAGATCGTCGAGGCGGTGCTGGCCGAGAACGAGACGCGCTGGGAGTCGCTCTCGGAGGCCGACCGCGAGCGGCTGCGGGTGATGGCGCGAGCGATCGTCGAGCGGATGCTCCACGAGCCGACGCTGCGGCTCAAGGGCGCCGCCGAGGCCGACGAGTCCTCACGTGCTACGTGCAGGCGCTGCGCGAGCTGTTCGGCCTGGAGGCGGCCGGCGCCCGACGCTCGAGGGCGAGCGGCCCGCCGCGGAGGTCACCGACCTCGAGTCGCGCCGCCGCAGCGCGCGCGCCGTGACGGCTGGGCACCCGCGGCAGCGCGCTCGCGGTGGCGCAGGCGACGCTGGTGGCCTCCGCGCTCGGAGACGGGCGTGGAGATCGTGGAGATCACCACCTGCGGCGACCGCGGCCTGGGAGCGGGCAGGACAAGGCGCGCTTCGTCAAGGAGATCGAGGACGCGCTGCTGCGCGGCGAGGTCGACCTGGCGGTGCACTCCGCCAAGGACGTGCCCGGCGAGCTGCCCGACGGGCCTGGCGATCGCCGGCGTGCCCGAGCGGGCGGACCCGCGCGACGCGCTCTGCGGCGCGGACTCGATCGCGGCGCTCCCGGAGGGCGCGATGGTGGGCACGGCGAGCCTGCGCCGGCGCTCGCAGCTGCTGGCGCTGCGGCCCGACCTCGACGTGCGCGAGGTGCGCGGCAACGTGGACACGCGGCTGCGGCAAGCTGGCGGACGGCGAGTACGGCGCGCTCGTGCTGGCCGCCGCCGGCCTGGTGCGCCTGGGGCGGTCCGAGGGCGAGCCGATCCCCGAGGCGCGAGATGACCCCCGCGCCCGGGCAGGGCTGCCTGGCGCTGGAGGCCCGGGCCGACGACGACGCGGCGCGCGCGGCGGCGGAGCGCCTGACCGATCGCCGCGCGCTGGTGGAGCTGACCGCCGAGCGCGCGGTGGTCACGCGGCTGGGCGCGACCTGCCACACGCCGGTGGGCGCGCGCGCCGAGCTGGACGGCGACCGCGCTGCGGCTGGAGGCGTTCGCCGGCCTGCCGGACGGCAGCGCCTGGGTGCGCGACGCGCTCGAGGGCGAGGCCGCCGACCCGGCGGCCTGGGCCGCGAGGTGGCCGAGCGGATGCTGGCCGCGGGCGCCGCCGAGCTGCTGGCCGCCGCCGAGGGCGCCGCCGCGTAGGCCGCGCCTCCGGAACGGCAGAATGGCGCCGGTGAAGGAGGGGATCGTCTACCTCGTCGGAGCCGGGCCCGGGCGACCCCGGGCTGATGACCCGGCGCTCGCTCGAGCTGATCGCCGCAGCCGACGCGATCCTCTACGACCGGCTGATCCCGGCCGGCGCGCTGGACGGCGCGCGGGCGGACGCCGAGCTGATCTACGTCGGCAAGGCGCCGGGCGACGTCGCGATGTCCCAGGAGGACATCAACGCCCGGCTGGTGGAGCTCGGCGCGCAAGGGGCTGCGGGTCGTGCGCCTCAAGGGCGGCGACCCGTTCGTGTTCGGCCGCGGCGGCGAGGAGGCCGAGGCGCTGCGCGCGGCGGGCGTGGCATTCGAGGTGGTGCCGGGTGTGACCGCCGGCGTGGCGGCGCCGGCCTACGCCGGCATCCCGGTCACCCACCGCGACCTGGCCTCGGCCGTCGCCTTCGTGACCGGGCACGAGGACCCGTCGAAGGAGGAGAGCGCGCTCGACTGGGACGCGCTCGCCGCGTTCCCCGGCACGCTCGTGCTCTACATGGGCGTGAAGAACCTGCCGCGGATCGCCGAGCGGCTGATCGCGGCGGGGCGGCCCGCCGACGAGCCCGCGGCGGTGGTCGAGCGCGGCACCCTGCCGGGCCAGCGAGACGGTGAGCGCGCCGCTCCGCGAGCATCGCCGACGCCGGTGGACGGACGCGGGCCTGCGCGCGCCCGCGATCACGGTGATCGGGCCGGCCGCCGGAGCTGCGCGAGACGCTCGCGTGGATCGAGGAGCGCCCGCTGCACGGCAAGGTGGTGGCGGTCACCCGCGCGCGGGCGCAGGCGAGCGGGCTGGCGGCGCGGCTGGCGGCGCTGGGGGCCGAGGTGGTCGAGGCGCCCGTCGATCCGGATCGAGCCGCTCGCGGTCGACCTGCCCGGCGATCGCCTCCTTCGCGCTCGTCTGCTTCACCAGCCCCAACGGCGTGGCCCTGTTCTTCGACGCCCTCGAGGGGGACGCGCGCGCGCTCGCCGGCGTGACGGTCGCCGCGATCGGCCCCGGCACCGCGCGCGAGCTGGCCGCGCACGGGATCAGCGCGGACGTGGTGCCGCCGCGATCGGTGGCGGAGTCGCTGGTGGAGGAGCTGGAGACGATCGAGGTGGAGGGCAGGCGGGTGCTGATCGCGCGCGCGGCCGAGGCGCGCGACGTGCTGCCCGACGCGCTGCGCGAGCGCGGCGCCGACGTGGAGGTGCTGCCGCTCTACGAGACCGTGGCGGAGCCGCTCGATCGAGGACCAGCTCGGCGCCCTGGAGCGCGCCACGCACATCACGTTCACCTCGTCCTCCACCGTGCGCTTCTTCATGGACGCCGTGAACGGGGCGGCGCCCGCGGGCGCCCGCGTGGTCTCGATCGGGCCGGTCACCAGCGCCACGGCGCGCGAGCTCGGGCTGGAGGTGCACGTGGAGGCCGAGCGCCACGACATCGACGGTCTGGTGGACGCGCTGGTGGAGGACGCCGGATGATCGTCACCCTGCTCACCGACTACGGTCGCGACGACGACTTCGTGGGCGTCTGCCACGGCGTGATCCGGGGCATCGCCCCCGATGCGCGCATCGTCGACGTGACCCACGGCATCCCGCGCCACGACGTGCGCCACGGCGCGCTGGTGCTGCGCAACACGCTGCCGTACATGCCGGTCGGCGTGCACGTGGCGGTCGTGGACCCGCAGGTGGGCACCGAGCGGCGCGCGCTGGCCCTGCGCTGCGACGACGGGCGGGTGCTGGTGGGGCCGGACAACGGCCTGCTCTCGCTGGCCTGGGACCAGGCCGGCGGCGTGGACCTGGCGGTGGACGTGTCGCGCTCGCCGCATCGGCTCGAGCCCGTGTCGGCCACGTTTCACGGCCGCGACGTGTTCGCGCCGGTGGCCGCCCACCTGGCAGCCGGCGCGGAGCTGGCCGACGCCGGCGTGCCGCTCGACCCGGAGGGCCTGCGTGACGGTGGAGCTGCCCGAGCCGCACACGGAGGACGGCGCCGTGGTGGCGCACGTGCTCACCGCCGACCGCTACGGCAACGCCGGCGCTGGACGTGGCGCACGAGGACCTGGCGGGCACGGGCATCACGCTGGGCCAGACGGTGGAGATCGAGGTGGGCGGCGAGCGCTACCTGGCCAAGTACGCCGCCACCTTCGCCGACGTGAAGCCCGGCGAGCTGATCGTCTACGAGGACGCCTACCGCACGCTCGCGATCGCCATCAACCGCGGCGACGCCGGCGCCACCCTCGGGCTGCGCCCGGACTCCGAGGTGCGGCTGAGGCCGCGGTGAGCCGCCGGTGAGGCCGATCGGCCGGCCGCGCGTTCACGCGCGGCTGATGGACTCGACCAACGCGCGGGCCAAGGAGCTGGCCGGGGCGGGTGCGCCGCACGGGACGCTGGTCACCGCGTCCGAGCAGAGCGCCGGGCGCGGGCGCCAGGGACGCTCGTGGACGGCGCCGGCGGGGTCCGCGGTGTTGATGTCGCTCGTGGTGCGCGACCTCGAGGAGCGCCACGCGATGCTGCCGCTGGCCGCCGCCGTGGCGGTCTGCGAGGCGGTGGAGGAGCTGACGCAGGTGCGCTGCGAGATCAAGTGGCCGAACGACGTCTGGGTCGACGGCCGCAAGCTGGCGGGGATCCTGGTGGAGGGTCGCCCCCAGGACGGCTGGGCGGTGCTGGGCATCGGGTTGAACGTGTCGACGACGGACTTCCCGCCCGAGCTGGCGGACACGGCGACCTCGCTCGCCCTGGCCGCGCCGGGCGAGGCCCCGCCGGTGGAGGCCGCCCTGGAGGCGCTGCTGGCCGCCCTCGGGATGTGGCTCGAGCGCGAACCCGGAGAGGTGCTGCCGGCGTGGCGCCCGCGCGACGCGCTGCACGGGCAAGGCGTGCGCTGGGACGGCGGCTCCGGGACCGCAGCCGGCGTCGACGAGTCAGGCGCGCTGCTGGTCGACACCGACGCCGGGCGCGTGGCCCTGGGCGCCGGCGAGGTGCATCTCCTACCGGCGACCGACGACCGACGACCGACGACCTAGGCGGCCGGGCGCTGCTCCGCGTCGCCGCGGTCGTCGTCGAGGCGCTCGTCCATCGCGTCGTCGCGCTCGGCGGGCTCGGGCTCCTGTCCCGAGCTCCACGACCGCGCCGCCCTGCTCGCTGGTGGCCTTGGCCTCGTCGGGCTTCTGACCCCGGCCGCGGCGGCGCCTGCCGCCGCGGCGGCGGCGGCCCTTGGGGAAGTTGCGCAGCAGCTCGCGCGCCAGCGCCGAGGGCTTGCGCGCCATCCGCATGCGCGCGCCGTCCAGCACCTGCTGTGCCTCGGGCGTGTGCGCCAGGGCGGCGGCCAGCAGCGCGGCCGAGAGCCGGCGGTCCTGCTTCTTGGTGGCCTGCACCAGCCGGCGCGCGTTGCGCGCGTGGGCGCCGCCCGAGGAGTTCACGAGCAGGCCGAGCAGCCGCTTGGTCTCCGGCCAGCGCGACACCGCGTACTCCTCGTGCACCTCGCGGCGGTACTCGGCCAGGTGCCAGATCCAGCGGCTGGCCTGGTCGCGGCGGCCGATCGGGCGCTCGGCCAGCGACTGGAGCAGCACCTTCACGCCCTCGCGGCGCTCGTCGCGCGACCAGCCGCCCACGATCTCCACGGCCTCGTCGAACGCCTCGGGGTCGCGCAGGGTGCCGACCTCCTCGAGCGCGCGCACGCGCAGCTGGGTGTTGCGGTTGCGCTGCAGGCAGGTGATGAGGTAGCGGCGGCGCAGCTCGCCGGTGTTGTCGAAGTGCAGCATCGCCTTGGCCCGGCGCCAGTTGTTCGACGCCACGCGCGCGCCGGCCAGCGCCGCCCACGCGTGCTGCTCGCCCCAGAGCAGGTGCTCGACGGCGATCCGCCACAGCTCGCGCTCGAAGACCTGCGCCCGGCGCTCCTCGTCGGCGGTGACCGGCAGCACGCGCCGCTCCACGCGCAGCCGGCGGCCGCGGCCGCGGCGCACGGGGCCGACCACGATCGCGCCGCCGCGGTAGACGTCGCGGTCGAGCAGGGAGTGCAGCGTGACCACCGGGTCGTCGTTGGTGGTGGCCGGGTGCACGAAGTCGACGACGATGCCGGCCTCCTTGCCCTGCTGGCGGCGCGTCACGCGGCCGACGCGCTGCTGGTAGATGCGCCGCGAGGCGGTGGGCGCCAGGTGCATGCAGACGGTGGCGCGCGGCGAGTTCCAGCCCTCGGCCAGCAGCTGGGCGTTGCACAGCACGTCGATCTCGCCGCGCTCGTAGGCGGCCAGCACGCGGGTGAGCTCGCGCTTGGGCGTCTCGCCCGAGACGGCCTTGGCCTTGATGCCGCCTCGCTTGAACGCCGCGGCCACGTTGTACGCGTGGCGCACGCCGGCCGAGTAGACCACGCCCGGGCAGGTCCTTGAAGCGGGTCTTGTAGAGGTCGGCGATCGCCAGGTTGAACGGCGTCTGGTCGAGCAGCGCGGCCAGCTCCTCCTGGTCGAAGTCCTGGTCGACCTCGCCCTTGCGCAGCGGCACCTTGGAGATCGAGCGCACGCCCACGCCCGGCGGGATGCGCACGCAGCGCAGCGGCGCGATCACGCCGCGGCGGGCGGCCTGGGCGAGGTCGAAGCGCGAGGTCTGGGTGGGGAAGAGGTCGGTGACGTGGCGGGCGATCAGCGCGCCCGTGGCCGTCATGCCGACGAAGATCGGGCCCTGCCACTGGCGGATCGAGGCCGAGGTCTTCTCGCCCAGGGCCGTGTGGGCCTCGTCGCAGATCACGATCGTGTAGGCGTCGGAGATCTTGCCCGCGTTGCGCACGAACCACTGGTAGGTCTCGACGGTGACCGGGCCCTCGGTGTTGGCGGCCTTGTCGCGGCCCGAGCAGCGGGCCGGTCACGCGCTTCTTGTAGCCGCGGTCGGACAGCTCGCCGTTGAACTGGTCGACCAGGTTGCGGCGGTGGGTGAGGATCAGCACGCCGCCGGTGCGCGAGGCCTCCACGAAGCCGAGCGCCGCGACCGTCTTGCCGGCGCCGGTGGCGTGCTCGAACCAGAACCGGCGCGTGGCGTTGGGGTCCTCCGGTGCAGGCGTCGGCGGCGGCCTCCTCCTCGGCCTCCTCGGCGGCGTCCCAGTCGAGCGGCTCCTCGTCGTCGGAGAGCTCCTCGTCGCCCTCGATCTCGACCTCGCCGGTGGGCAGCTCCTCGGATCGGAGGCCGGTCGGCCGTTGCCGCGTTGCCGTTGCGCGAGGCGGCGGCCTGCGACCTCGGCGGTGAGCGCGATCAGCGTGCCGGAGAGGGCGTCGACCTGGTGGGCGGACAGCGTCGTGCCGTCGACGAGGCTGCGGCTCCTCCTCGCAGAGCAGCCGCTCGAGGCCGAGCATCAGCGAGTACTCGCGCCGCCACTCCACCGACGGCTCCTCGTGCCCGGCGTCGAGCTCCGCCAGCGCCGCGTCGAGCGCGCGGCGGCGGGCCGTGCCCGGCGCCAGCGCCGTGTCCGCGTCCTCGCCCTCGAGCACGAACGGCTCGCGCGCGAACTCCTCGGCGCGTCGCAGATCGTCGCCGGGACACCGGCGCTGAGTCAGCCAGGGAAGTGCTTTCAGCCATGGGGCCTCTGGTTCTGTGGGGAAGACGGAGCGGAACGGGCTGCGACCGCGGTGACTGTGAGGGCCGACGCGGAGCGCATCGAGGTCCGCCGTCGTGTGCCGCTCTTGCGTGTCCCGTCGAGCGGCGTGAGCCGCGGCGCATTCGACAGCGCCGCGTCCGCCCGTATTACAGCACACGATCGGGCGACTCGGCCACCGCATGCGTCTGCCAACCTTCGGCTCCGTGCTCGCCCGCCTGACCGCGCTGATCGCCTGCGCCGCGCTGGTCGCCGGCTGCGGCAGCGACGACCCCGAGAGCGCGGCGCCCCTCGGCGGCCAAGCAGGAGCAGGCGCTGGCGGGCGCGCCGCGCGCCGCTCGCGACGCTGCACGACCAGGCGAACGAGCTGCTCGGCGGCGGCCGGGACGCCTTCGAGGCGCGCATCGCAAGGGCTGAAGGGCTACCCGGTCGTGGTGAACAAGTGGGCCTCCTGGTGCCCGCCCTGCCGGGCCGAGTTCCCCTACTTCCAGAGCCAGGCGATCAAGCGCGGCAAGGAGGTCGCCTTCCTCGGGGTCGACGGCAACGACAACGACGCCGACGCCAAGGAGTTCCTCGCAGCGCGTTCCCGGTGCCCTTCCCGAGCTACAAGGACCCCGACCTGAAGGTCTCGGCGGCCGATCAAGGCCGTGGCGGCGTTTCCCGCCACCGCGTTCTACGACTCGAAGGGCGAGCTGGCCTACGTGAAGCAGGGCGGGTACGCGACCGAGCGAGAAGCTCGTCGAGGACATCGAGCGTTACGCTCGCTGAATCGCAGCTGCGGTCGCATTGGAGGTGCGGAGGCCCGCACCAGCGAGGAGCTCGACGCCGCCCTGCGGCTGCGCGAGCGCGTGTTCGTCGACGAGCAGGGGGTGAGCCCGGCGGCCGAGCGGACGGCCGCGATCGCCGAGGCGCTGCACGTGCGTGGCGTTCGACGGCGGGCGCCTGGTCGGCACCTGCCGCCTGATCGTGGAGCCGGCGATCGCGCCGCGCCTCGGGCGGATGGCGGTGGAGCCCGACGCTGCGCGGCCGCGGGGTCGGCGCCGCGATCCTGGCCGAGGCCGAGCGCGCGTCGCTGCCGGGCGGGCGCGGAGACGGATGCGCCTGCACGCGCAGCTCGTGCCGCGCGGCGCTCTACGAGCGCGCCGGGCTACGAGGCGGCAGGGCGAGGTGTTCCTCGAGGAGGGCATCGAGCACGTGACGATGGAGACGCCGCTTGCCTGAGCTGCGGATCGACCCGATCTCACGGCCTGCGCGTGATCGTCGCCGGCGAGCGCGGCGAGCGCCCGGGCGTTCATCGGCTGCAGTCCGAGCCGCGCCCGCCGATCGATCCCGAGACGGACCCGTTCCTCGAGGGCCACGAGGACCGCACCCCGCCGGAGGTCTTCGCCGCTGCGGCCCGACGGCGGCGCGCCCGACTCGCCCGGGCTGGCGGGTGCGGGTGGTGCCGAACATGTTCCCCGCGCTGGCGCCCGGCGAGGCCGAGGAGCCCGATCCGCTCGGCGGGCGGCCGCGGCGAGCCGGACCTGTTCGCCGCCCGGCCGGCCAGCGGCGCGCACGAGGTGGTGGTCAACGGGCCCGGAGCCGGTGTCGTCGCTGCTCGACCTCGGGCCCGACGGCCTGGCCGACGGCGATGGGCGTCTGGCGCGAGCGGATGCGCGTCCACGCCGGCGCCGGCTACGTGCACGTGATCGTGAACGAGGGCCGGGAGGCCGGGGCGTCGCTGCCCCACACCCACGCCCAGCTCTACGCGCTGCCGTTCGTGCCCGCCGCCGTGGCGCGCGAGCGCGAGCGCTTCACCGCCTACCACGACCGCACCCAGGGCCGCAACCTGCTCGGCGACCTGGTCCAGGAGGAGGTCCAGCGCCGCGAGCGGCTGGTGGCGGTCGACTCCGAGGCCGTGGCTCATCTGCCCGTTCGCCTCGCGCGTGCCCTTCCACCTCCAGATCGTGCCGCGCGCGCCGCGCCCCGCGGTTCGAGGACGACGGGCCGCTCGGCGCCGCCCTGCTGCACGACGCGCTGCGCGCGGCTGGCGAGCGGCGCTCGGCGGCGTGCCGCCGTTCAACCTGTGGGTGCGCACCGCGCCGCGCGGCGCCGAGAGCTTCTGCTGGCGGATCGACCTGCTGCCGCGGCTGGCGCACCCGGCCGGGCTGGAGATGGGCGCCGGCGTGCAGCTGTGCGTGCTGGCGCCCGAGCGCGCGCCGCCGAGCGCCTGCGCGACACGCGACCGCGTGATCGCCGTCGCCGCCGTGATCGCGGCCGCCACCGCGGTCGGCTTCGGCGTCGAGCACCGGCTGGGCGAGCGCGCCGACGCCGTGGCCCGGCGCGTCGTGTGGCTGATGCTGTGGGTGCTCGGGCCGCCGGTGGTCTTCGTCAACATCGCCGCGCTGGAGGTGACCGCCGAGGTGGGCGCCGGGATCGGCTTCGCCTACGCGGCGCTGGCGCGTGACGCTGGCGGCCGCCTACGCGATCGGCACCTGGGTGCTGCGGCTGCCCCGCACCGGGCGTCGGCGCGCTGATGGTGGTGGCCGGCTTCGCCAACACCGGCTACCTCGGGCCTGCCCTTCAGCGCCGCGCTGTTCGGCCTCGACGAGCTGCCCAACGCGGTGGCCTACGACGTGCTGGTCACCACGCTCGGCATCTTCACGATCGGCTTCTCGCATCGGTGCCGCGTTCGGCACCGTGGGCGACCGGCCGCGCGAGCGCGCCGCGCGCCTTCTTCACCCGCAACCCGCCGCTGTGGGCCTGCGCCGCCGGGTTCCTCGCGCCCGCGGCGCTGGCGCCCGACTGGGCGGTGGATGCGTCGCAGCTGCTGGTGTTCGCGATGCTGCCGCTCGGCTTCTTCGTGGTCGGCGTGACGCTGGCGCTGGAGGCCGACGACGGCGCGCTGCGCGTTCCCGCCGCCGCTGGACGCCGCGGTGGGCACCGCGCTGGCGCTGCGGCTGCTGGTGGCGCCCGGCGTGGTGGTCGGCGCTGTCCGCGCTGGTGCTGGAGGTGCCCGACTCCTATCTCTCCCAGGCGGCGATGGCCAGCGCGATCAACGCGATCGTCGTCGCGCACGAGTACGGGCTGGACCGCGGCGCTGATGGCCGGCGCCATCGCCTGGTCGACCGCGATCGTGGTGGTCGCGGGGCTGGCGGTTGCGCTGCTGTAGGTTCCCGCGCCGCATGCCGCCCGCCAGCCGCGCCGTGCCGATGTTCGCCGCCGAGCCGCCACAGGAGCCGCTGCCCTACGGGCGCTGGGGCGAGGCGCTGGGCGAGCACTTCCTCGAGGCCGCCGCGGCGATCGAGTCGGACGACGACCTGGGCGAGCCGGGCGAGATCACCTGGTTCCCGGACCGCACCTGGGGCGGCCGCACGTACGTGCCCGCCACGGCGCCGACCGCCGAGGGCTACGAGCTGTTCGGCTACGTGTCCTACACGCGCGAGCACGAGGGCGCGCAGGCGGAGCGCTTCGAGGCCGTCGTCGACTACACCGACGAGACCGCCGAGGCCAACCCGGACTGGACGCTCGACCTCTCCGACCAGGAGATCGGCCACTGGCGCGGGCCGGAGGGCCGGCGCGGGGTCGTGACGCTCGTCTGGGGCGTGGCGCTGGTCGCCGACGGCGCGGTGGCCACCACCGAGCTCGGGCCCACCACCACCGACCAGTGCGAGCTGCTGGACGACCGCTTCACGCTCGTCTCGCTCGACGCCTACACGGGCGACTACGTGGAGGTGCGGCTGTTCGGCCGCAAGGGCGCCGAGCTGGCGAAGGAGTCGCTGTACGAGGACGACGAGGAGGACGAGGAGTAGCGCTCAGCCTCGCGGCTCGTTTAGATACCTGCCTGCCGAAGGAAGTCCGCCACCTCCCGAGCACAGCGCTGCGGCTCGTCCTCGAAGAGGAAGTGGCGGGCGGTTTCCACCAGCACGAGCGTCGCGCCGGGAATCTCTCGCGTGAAGCGCGGCGCGTAGTCGCGTGGGAGGAATTCGTCCTGCTCTCCCCAGAGGACCAGCGTGGGCACGCCGAGCTCCGCGAGCTTTCCTTCGTAGGGCGCGAGCTCGTCGAGGTCGAATGAGCGATACAGCTCGAGCATCGCGCGGCGGTGTCCCGCGGTGGCGAACGCCTTCCAGTACTCGTCGATCGCGCGCTCGTCGATCCCGCTGGAGGCGGCCTCGAGCAAGCGCGGTGAGCCCGTCGCGCGAGAGGCTGTCCACGAGCGCCTCACCCTGGCCCTCGGTGCGCATCGCCTTCGCGATCTCATGCCACTCGTAGTCCGGGAAGAATCCGGTATTGGTGATCACCAGGCCGGAGACGGCGTCCGGGTGATCGCATGCCCAGCGCAGGCCGATGGCGCCGCCGGTGTCGTGGACCATCAGAACGACGCGATCGAGCCCGACCTCGCGGCGGAAGCCTTCCAAGGATTCGACGTGCCGCGCCCAGGTCCCCGGCCTGTCGGGCGGCGAGTCACCGAAGCCGGGGAGGTCCAATGCCAGCGCCCTGCGTCCGTCGGATGCGAGCGCGGGAAGCAGGTGGCGCCACATGTACGAGCTCTGTGGCCACCCGTGCAGGCACAGCGCCGGCGAGCGGTCCAACGGTTGTGAGGAGGTCGCCTCGCGGTAGGCGATCCCGCCCGCGTGCTGGAGGGCCAGCTGCGACACGCACGCACCCTATCCGCCGAGCGGCGGCGTCCTGGCCCTCGGTTGGCTGTCAGAGACCTCGGACCAAGTCGAGAATCGCAGCGCGCGCCTCGGCCGCGTGAGTGGCAGGGATCGTCGTGGCCGCCCCATCGATCTCGATCAGCCGGCCGTTGGGCAGTCGCTCGGCGGTGCGCGCCGACCACTCGCGGGGGATCGCAATGTCGGCGGTCCCGGAGAGCACCAGCGCGGGGCCGTGAAAACTGCCTAAGAACGAGCGCGAATCGGTCACGTCGACCGAGCGCCACATGGCAAGCAGGACATCGCCGGCGACGTGGCCCTCCAACGATCGCGCAAACCGCTCGCGCTCCTCGTCCGGCAGGTTGGAGAGCGCGAGGTCGGCGACTGACCGCAGGGCGTAGCTCATTCCCCTGTCGATCAGGCCTTCCCACACCACCTGCAGCGGGCGGTCAGCGACCGGCGCCAGCATCGGACCCATGAGCGCGAGACCGACTACCTGCCCAGGGCGGTCGGCCGCCAGCCGTACGGCCTGGTGTGCGGCCTCGAAGGCGGCGAGCACGACGAGCGGGCCGGGTTGGAGCATGTCGGCAACGCCGAGCGCGTCAGCGGTCAGGCGCTCGACGGTGTAGTTGTCGCCGCTCGGCTCGGGCCTGTCAGAACGCCCCGTACCGCGGCGCTCGTAAGCGGCGACCCGGATCCCCTCTGATGTGAGCGGCTCCGTCCAGCGCATGAACTCGAGGGAATTGGCCCACTGCGGGAGCTGCAGGAGGGTCGTCTCGCCCTCCCCTAAGACCTCGTACTCCAGCTCGACGCCGTCGTCGGTGGTGAAGCGCGCCACGGCGAGTCGAGCCTAAGCCAGCTTCTCTTGCAACCCGTCGACGGCCTGTTCCGCCCAGCGCTTGATGACCCAGCGCCCGATCGTCTTGTCGAATAGCCCGTATCGGAGGGCCGGCGGGTTCATCCCCATCTCCATGTCCACGAACGTCCCGCCCTGGGCTTCGGTCAGGAGCCAGTGCTGGAAGCCACCGGTCGTCGGGCAATGCCATCCCAGCTCCTTGAAGTCCTCTCGACGGTCGATGATCCGGCTGTACTCCAACCGTCGTCCGGGAACCCCTACGACCTGCGTGAACGGGTCGCCGAGCTCGAACCTCTCACCTCGGATCTCCACCGCAACCGGCCACCAATCGGGATAGGTGGCGGGGTTGCCGACCAGCGCCCAGACCCGATCCAGCGGCGCATCGATATGGGCCTGCGCGCGGTATGTCGACACGCCACCAGTCTTACAGAGCGCGCCTCGCTGAGATAGCCGCGAGCGCAGCCGTCTCCTACTCCGACAGCCCCACCGAGCCCAGAGCTTCGGCCTCTGTCGCACAGTTCCGCCACCAGACGACCGTTCCGTCCCGCCACCTCACGGGATGCCAGAACGGATCGACGAGCGGCGTTGCGCTGTCGGCGGCGTGGCCCCGGCCGCGGATATGGCCAAGCGTCACGTCTCCGAGGTCGCGCAGCTCCTCGATCTCCAGGGTGTAGTCGGGAAAGGCGCCGAGGAAGTCGTCCCACCAGCGCCGCAGGCCCTCGTGCCCGTGGTAGCCGCCCTCCATGGCGACCAGCCGCGATTCGATTTCCACCGCTTCGTCAACCAGGGCCAGGGAGGCGTCCCAGTCACGTCGGTTGAACGAGTCATACAGGGCCAACATCAGCCTCACGTTCTCCTGCGACATCGCACGCCCAGTATCCCGCGTTCTTTGCGCTGCCGGTTGCGGGAGACCCGGTCGGCGCTCTTGGTCCTGCCGTCCACCGCTCTCGTACTCGACTCATGGCCCGCTACAAGGACACGGTCCCGTCGAGTCGCTCCCAAGCCGACACGTTCGACTACCTGGCCCGATTCTCGAACACCGAGGACTGGGATCCGGGCGCCGTCAAGGGACGCGACCTCCAGGAGGGCGGGCCGATCGGAGTGGGCTCGAGGTTCTCGCTCGACTTCAAGATCGGCGGGCGCGTGCAGGAGCTCGTGTACGAGATCACGGAGTACGAGCGCCCGCGGCGGGTCCGCCTCGTGGCCGAAGGGACCGGCTTCACGAGCGACGACGAGATCGTGGTGTCCAAGCGCGGCGAGCGCTCAGAGGTCACCTACGCCGCCGATGTCCGGCTGCGCGGGCCGCTGAGGCTGTTCGACCCGCTGATGCGGATCGGCTTCGGACGGGTGGCCGGCAAGGCGGCGGAGGGCCTGCGGGCTACGCTCTCTCGCGCCGGCCCCGATAGCCCAGCTGGATAGAGCGACTCCCTCCTAATTCGCCTTTCTCTTGCGCCTAGCTGTGGCTGGCCCGCGCTTCGCTCGAGGAGCGGAGTCAGCGACCGCCGCGGACGCTGCGACTTGTGGCTGTTCGTGGCGTCGCGTTGCCCCACAGTTGCCCCGCCGGGAGGCCGGTGCGACTACGAGGTGCTCGGTGCAAGCTAGCCCGTCGCCTGTCAGGCTGCGGCCGCCAGTTCCGCCCGGGCCTTCTGAAGCCCGAGTCGCACCCGGCTTTTCACGGTCCCCAGCGGCACCCCCGCAACCGACGCGATCTCTCGGGCGGTCAGGCCCTTCCCGAACGCGAGCAGTACGGCCTCACGCTGCTCGCCCGGAAGGGCGTCGAGAGCGCGCAGGACTCGGATTCGGCCCTCACGCCGGATGACGGGCGCCGCGGCATCCTCAGCCACCGGGCCCAGGACCCGCTGCTCGGCCTTCGAGCGCTCCAACGCGGACTCGCGCGCGCTGCGCGTTCGCCACCGGTCGAGTGCTCTGCTGCGGGCCATCATCGTCAGGTAGCTCCCGAGGGAGCCTCGCGCTGGATCGTATGCGCCGGGCCTGCGCCACAGATGCACGAACACGTCCTGCACCACGTCCTCGGCTGCCGCGGCGTCTCTCAGGACATTGTGGGCCACACCGGTCATGGCGCCGGCATGCTCGTCGTACGCGAGGGAAAACTGCTGAGGGTCTCCGAGATCATTCTGCGCCTCGCCCGAGTGGCAATAGCGGCTGGCCAGGCGCCGAGCTGGTAGGAAGTGGTCAATCAGCCGCTCGCGCGCGCTGAAATCACCAACGGCGCCAGCGAGACCGTCCTCCGATTCGGGTGGGGCATGAACGCGGATGGGTCCCATAGGGTCTCCTCTTCGGCTGAGATGATGAGGAGATCCAAGGTGGCGAGCTAGCTAGCTCGCCCCGTCCCTCCTTCGAAGGACCGACTTCAGCACCGGCGGCTAGGCCGCGGGTCCCGCTGTCGTGCGCCGAAGGTTACCCAAGAGGCGAAGCTTTAACCCGGACGGCGGACCCGGCGGAACCCGAATGAGCTGCGCACCTCCGTTCCCGGATCGTCGTAAAGCGGGCCTTAATGGAGCGCGTCGCGATTCGTGTGGTTGCGTAGACGAGGTGGGAGAGGAAGGCGACGACTAGAGCGGGTCGGATTCGGCCAGCATCGGCCCGACGACCTCCATGCCGTGCTCCGCGGCGGCGGCGCGAAATGCTTGGAGATCGAATTCGGTGACCGACGAGAGCCGGTCGAAGAAGCCCTCCATGCCGGCGGGCGCGAACGTGAAAAGAAACCTGCCCGGCCTCTCGCCGACGCATTGCCAGGTGTGCGCGAGCCCCCGCGGGATGAAGACGAAAGAACCCGGGCCCCTCATGCAGAGCTCGTCGCCAAGCTTCCAGCGAAAGTCGCCCTCGAGGATGTAGACGGTCTCGTCCTCGCGGCCATGGAAGTGCAGGGGCGGCCCCTCGCCCGGAGGGGCAACGGCCTCGAGCGCCGCAAGCGCCCCGTTCGATTGCTCGCCCCTGACGATGAAGGTGATGTCACCTCCGATCGGGCTGCGGATGTGCTGCCCCTCGCCGGGCCCGACCGCGATCCCTTTCGACTTAGCTTCCATCGAGCCTCCCCTTTCAGAACGTGCACCCGCGCAGTATCTCGCGACTGACCGAAAGCGCTGCGTCCAGGCCAAGCGATCCATCTGCGTTCGCGCTGAGCCGAGTGCTGGTTCCATGCAAGAGGCTCGCTCGCAGGCCGACTCAAGACGGGCCGGGGCGCTCGAGAGGGACACTGCTTGTCGCGTGTGACGACCGCCCGCGCGCGGGACTCGATCTTCAAGCTCAAGACCCCCGAGCCCAGGGGCGCAGCCTGGCTACGGTCGCTTAGCCCGATCCGTTGCCTGGCTGTTCTCGCTCTTGCGTTCCGCCTTGGCCTTGGCAGCAGCCTCGCGCAGTCGCTGGCTCTCGTCGGCCGCGATGAGCGCCTCTTCTTCCTTCTTGAGCGCCTCCGCCTTGACATCGAGCGTGTTTAGACGCGCGCGCTTGGAGCGCCCATCGACTGCCTCCTTCTCGACGGCGGCGGCCCGTCGAGCAGCCTTTTGGCGCTTTATGGAGGTCTGGGCTGCGCGGCCCTTCACCGCGTCGCGCCTGCGAGCGGAAGCGGCTCGTTGACCTTCGGCCTTCTTGCTCGCGCTCCGCCTGCGCTCCGCCGCCGCCTGCCGCGCCTGCGCGACGCGGTCGTCCGCTCGTTCGTCGTGGTATTCGGCCTCGTCGCGCAGTCGCAGCGCGCGTGCTCGTTCAGCGGCCGCAGCGCGGAGCCGGACGCCATCGGCCTTCAGTACCGGGTCTCCGATCGCATTGCCTGCGAGCTCGCGGGCAGTGGCCTCAACGCGGTCGAGGGCGAGCTTGACGGTGGCCGTCGAGGAGCTACCTCCCGCGATCATCAGAACGGAATCGGCGGGAAGCCGGATCAGTCTGAGCGTCGCGCCGAACGCCGCCCTCGGAATCGTGTGCGATGTCATCTAGTTGTCCTCCGGATCGATCTGGTCGGCTCTGTGTTCGGCCGCTTCTGCCTCGCGCTCGAGGCTGGACGCGACGCGCGCATCCTGCGCTCCCTCGGCTTCGGCCCGCTGCCTTGCCTGCTCTGCAGCCACCGCCTGGTGACGCTCTTGCGCCTCTGCGGAGGCTGCCTCCTGGCTAGCCTGGGATTCGGCTCGGGCCTCGGCTTGGCGACGATCGCGCTCGGCTGCCTCCTCACGCTCCTCGGCGCTGATCTCCGCGCTCAGGCGGTCGCGTTCGGCCTGCGTGCTCGCTACCTGCTCCTGATGCTCGGCCTCGGCCTCTCGCTGGCGAGCCTCAGCCGCCTCGCGTGCGGCTTCCTCCTCCGCCTCGACCTGAGCTTGCTGAAGCCGGCCCTCGCGCGCCAGCTCGTCGTTGCTCAACACCTCACCGGCGGTCTCCTTGGCCCGGCCGGCCAGCTTGCCAACCAGACCCCCCGCCGTGCTCTCTCTTGAATCCGTCATGTTCGGCCTTTCAAAATTGTTGGTGCACACGCGTCTCTAGAACAGGCGGATCAGCACGTTGATCAGCACGGTCAGCCCGATCGACAGCAGCAGCGACGTCACCAAGCAGCCGGGCATGACGCGGACCTGTGCCCGCCTGCCCGACCGCTTGGTGAAGAGGAACATCGCTAGTGGTTACGACCGCTGCTGCTGTCGTCGGTCCGCTCGGCGTTTGTGCCGCCGTCGAAATACGGCTCGCGGCTGCCCGACTTCGCAAGGCCGCGGCTGATCATGTACGCGGAGCCGAGGATGGTCACGTACAGCCACACCTTGTCGGCGGCGAAGAGGTCGGCTCCGCCTTCCTCGCCCTCAATCGAGTTGCCGGCGATCAAGACGGCGATGACGAGAGCCACCATGGCCCAGAACTCCGTCGTCTTGAACGCCGCCTTCGTCTCAGTGGCGAGACGCCGGGTCGCGTTGCTGAGCCCGCTGCGTGTGCTGGCGCCGGGGGCGCCCGAGGTTGCTGCCATGAGTTGAACTCCTTCGTGAGTGTTACCGGGGCCGCGAGGAATCCAACGCGCCGCCAAGATCGTTGGCGGCCGAGTCCTTCCTGCTTCTGTGGGACAGGGCAGTCGCCCAAGACCCTAAGCCCTGAGCTCGCCGCTCTGTCCCGTCGTGCTTGTTGCCCAGTGCCAGCGTGCCGAAACCTGCCGCACCTATGCATGCCCCCCCGTCGCTACGCGTCATGCGACGGACAAAACGCTCGTCTCTAAGCGATCAAGCCTTGCACGCTGGCAGGTGCGTACTGCGAGTTTGCGCTCTTAGGTGGGGGGCAGAACTACCCCGGACCGGAGACGGACCCGCGTCATGCAGGCCGAGGCCTGGCCGCGCGGGACGCCTCCAGGTCCTTGGCTCGCGGAGAGGCTGCCGGAGCGTTCGCCAGCTCACGCCTCGGGGCTGTGCGGTGCGGCGTCGAGGACGAAGATCTCAAACGCGTGCTCGGGGTCGAAGACGATCTGGCTGTGATAACCGATCACCGTCCGGCCCGTGACACGCTCGATCGCGCGGACAGTGGGCTCAGACATGACCTCTTGGAATCGCAGCCGGTACGCCCTAACGAGGTCGTGCTCGCCATGGGCCAGCAAAGTCTCCTCGTTGCGAGTCAGGCCGCCAGCCATGACACAGAAGACGTAGTTCTCGTTGATGAACGTCTTCGCCTTGGTCGGGCCCTTGCCATAGAACTCCTTCTTCAGCCCGACCACCACGTTCGTGATCGCCGCGCGCATCTCCTGACCTCGACCCTCTTTTTCGGTCTCGACGTCGGCCTGCCAGTCCTCCTCGGTCAGCCGCCGCGATGCCTCATCGGCCGTGATTGGCAGGCTTGAACGCGCCTTGGCCACGGCCTGAGTTTACATCCGCAGGATGGTGGGGGAAGGCCGTGTCGCCTTCCAGGCCCCGAGGATGTGAGCACCCGGTCACATGGCTAGCGTGGAGTAGGCCGCAGGTTCGAATCCTGCTCGGGGCACTCGCTGGAGCCGGCTTGCAGAGCGGGACTCGGCGTTCTCGGAGCGCGCGCCCGGGGACGCTCGAAGCCAGATGGGCACGGATTGGGCAACACGAGCCCCTCGAAGGTCGCGCGCAGCACCCTGAGCGCCGCAGTGGGCGATTGAGATCAGAAGGAGCCACATTCCTCCTGGGGAGCGCGATACGTGACGGTCTGAGACCTCATCGCGTGGAACTCAAGAAGCAGCAACGGCTCGCCGGCCGGCGCGCTGCTTACCAGGTCCCGAAACACGTCAAAATGCTCCCCGCCGACGTCAGGCTCTTCCGAGGACGGACGTTCGTGCGAGCGCTCGCGGACCAGGTTGACCGGACTGGTTAGGCTGGTGTACGCGAACGCGGCACCTCGGCTGGGGCGCTCTCCAGCAGCGGGGCCTTGTCGCGCGGGTGTTGCTCGTACCAGCGGGCGTAGCGGTTCGCGAGCGGCGCCGCGCTGAGGCCGTGGGCGAAGACCGAGAGCCCTACGGTCAAGTAGATCGCGAGCACGATTAGGTGCTCGTTGGGCAGGTTCGACTCCTCGATCACGATTAGCGCGAACACGATGGATGCGAGGCCGCGGGGGCCGAACCAGCCGAGGAATGCGAGCGTCGGCGGCCTGGCGTGCGACCCCAGCATCGCGATCGCGACCGGCAGCATCCGCACCACTGTGAGGCTGAGACCTGCGTACAAGGCAAGCTCCCAACTCACCTCGCCGAGCGCGGGGCCGAGCAGAATCGCCCCGAAGAGCACGAAGGTGACGCCGTTAAGCACGTTCCCCACCTGCTCGCTGAGTTCGTTGACGTCCTCCGGGTCGCGCCCGAGCGCCAGCCGGAACGTCATCCCCGCCACGAACGCCGCGATGAAACCCGATCCGTGTAGCCCAATCGCGGTCCCGTAGGCGAACGCCGCGCCCGCGGCCGGGATCACCTGCCGCCACGGCCCCGCGACCAGCCCTCGGCGGCTGCCGTGTATGAGGATCGCCGCGACCACGAGCCCGCCAAGCACGCCGCCGACGACCCCGTAGCCGATCTCCTCCAGCAACAGCGTCGCGGCGCTCCGGTCGTCCGAGATCTCCGATCCCACGTCGGCTACCGCCACCCCGGCGAACAGCAGGGGAACACAGATCCCGTCGTTGAGCCCGCTCTCGACGTTCAGACTCTGGCGGATCCTGCCCGGGATGCGCGGCTCGGTCACGACCGCCTGCCCAAGCGCCGCGTCGGTGGGCGCCAGCACGATCGCCAGAATTACTGCCTCTTCGACGCTCAACCGGTCGAGTATCACGGCCGCCGCGAACGCGCCGAGGGCGATCGTCAGCGGCAATCCGATCCCGAGCAGGCGCACCGGCACCCCGACCTCGCGGCGAAGCAGCCCGAGATCGATGCGCGACGCGTCGCAGAACAGCACCAGTGCCAGTGTCGCCTCCGCGAGCGCCCGCACGGTCCCGCTCGAGCTCTCGAGTTCGACCTCCCCGAGCACCTCGGGCCCCACCAGCAACCCGACCGTGACGAACACTATTGCCGGCGTCACCAGCGTCCCGGACAGCCGCCGCGAAATCGCGGCAACGCCCAGCAGCGTCAGCGCCACGATCGCTAGAGACCAGTCCATTCAGAGCCTCGCTAGGTGCTATGCCGTACTCGAGCGCACCCCGGTGCTGGTGCCGGTGGAGCTCATGTCGGTCGCATTGGCCGGAATGAGGGGCGATGTCGAAGACGACTCACCTGCGGATGGTCCACCTCGGCCACCATCACAGCTCGGCATTGAGGCCGTCAGGTTCCCGAGCCGCTGACCGAGGACTCGTCGATCGTTCCGTCGGCACTGCTGAAGGTGAACGTCAGCTTGCTCTGTCGCCCGCTGGAGCCGGTAGCAGTGCAGGTGACCTTCTCGCCTTCCTGCACCGTGATCGTGTCCGGGCAGTCCACCTTTGCGGTGGGCAGGCCGCTCGCGGTCAGTTCTTTCTCGAGCGCGGGCTCGACGGCATCGTCGGTCAGGACAACTGTGCCCGGCTTGAAGGCGTAGGTGAAGTCCCCTCCGTTGCTCGTTTGGGTGACCGTCACCTTCGCCTTGCCTCCGCCCTCGAGCTTGGCGTCGCAGGTGAAGGTCGCGCCCTCCTTCTTCTCAACGTCGTCGGGGCACGCGACGCTCGACACGGAGGCGGTTGCGCTCGAGAGGCTCTGCTCGATGCCAGCCTCGACCTCGTCGGCGTCGATGGTCTCGCTACCGCAGCCAGCCGCCGCGAACGCCATTGCCAGCCCGACGACTGCGGTCGCACGCATCACGCCCCGCCAGTCATTGCCGCGCCATCGCGATCTTGAGCCGCTCGTCGGGGTTGATCAGGTGGTCGACGTCGGCGGCGGCTTCGTCGATGTCGATCTGCACCCACCGAACACGGCCGGTGAACTTACTGCCGTCTGGCCCGTAGTCGTCGCTGACGGGGGTGGCGGCGTCGCTCCCGAGGTCGGTGGTCTCGTCTCCTGAGAACACCATCGCCTGCGTCGCGTTGATGCGGCCCTGGCCGACCGCGCTGCCGTCGAGGTAGAGGGTCGCGGTGCCGCCCTTGCCCAAGCCGCCGCCGTCGTAGGTGACGAGCCCCTGATAGCGCCGGTCGGGTATCGGCAACACCTCACGACCGCCGTGTCGCTCCTCGGGCATCCGCTGCTCCTCCGTTCGATCGCTGACTTCCGATCGTCGCAGGGCCGCCACCCGCACACCAGCGAGCGGACACCACCATCTCGTTGGTGTCCGCTCGACGTCCGCACCACGGAACAATGTTCCACGGATTCGTTGCAGCGACCGCGCCGCCGCTCTCCTCCCCACAGCGTCCCCAGTCGGCTGACAGCACCCGCGATTTCGCTCTAGGACTACGCTCTCTCGCGCCGGCTTCGATAGCTCAGCTGGATAGAGCGACTCCCTCCTAATTCGCCTCCACCGTTGCCGCTAGTGTGGCTGGACCGCGTTTTCCGCTCGTTGGAGCGGAGTCGGCGACTACAAGGGACACGCGACTTGTGGCTGTTCGTGGGTGTCGTGTTGCCCCACGAGCGTCCAGGCATCCGGGGTACTCAGCATCTACGTCTCCTCGACCGCACCGGCGGCCGTGGACGGTCTGGAGCGTTGGTCGCCGCGTAGCGTGATCTCGGTTACGACGGCGGCCGCGACGTCCTTGACGAGGTTGATCTCGTCGCGTGTCCAGATGCGCGGCTCGTGGTCGATCACGCACAGCGTTCCGACGGCGTGGCCCTCGCGCGTGATTAGGGGTACGCCGAGGTAGGCGATCACGCCGAGGTCTCGGATCGCGAGGTTGTCGAGCAGGCGCTCGTCCTTGCGTGCGTCGCTGACTATCACCGGCTCTCGGGCCGCCACGACGTGCTGGCAGAAGGAGTGCGAGAGCGGTGTCTCGCGCTGGGTGGCCCACGGCTCCGGCAGCCCGAGGCAGCTCTTGAAGAACTGCCGGTCGTGGTCGACCGCCGAGACGAGCGCGACGGGTGCGTTGACGACCTTGGCGGCGAGTCGCGTGAGCCTGTCGAACGGCTCCTCGGGCGCGCTGTCGAGCAGGGCGGCGTCGTGGAGCGCGGCAAGACGTCCGGGCTCGGCGAGCGCCTTCGCGAGGCTGTCGGGGCGGGCCCGGCCTTTGGCGCGGGCCGCGATGTCGGCGATCGCCAGCTCGGCGTCGGGGTCGCCGCGGCTGCCCGCGAGCGTCGCCAAGCGGATGATCGTCGCCTCCCGCACGAACTGGGCGGCGCTTACCCCCAGACGGGTGGACTCTCGCTCGAGCATCGCCCACAGGTCCTCGCCGAACCGGACGGTTGTTGCCTTCATCCCCACGCCAGAAGCGCTAACTGACCCTCCGGCTGTGTCAGCGCTATCGCTGATTGCGTTTACCGGTCGGTCAGACGGGTACCGCTGTCGGATCCGCTATCGCCGAGCCGGCGGAAGTCGAGTGCAGGCAGCGGATCCGATCTTCTAGCACCGCTCGGGAACGGCTCGTAGGACAAGGCGTCCCGCGGCCCTGAGTCAAGGCCCCGCGCGGCCTCAAAGTCCCAGTCTGAGTAGACGCAGCATCAATCGAGAAGGAGAAGAGATCGTGGCTGAAGTGCAAGAGAAGGCTGAGCAGGCCGCAGGTCAGGCTCAGGAGAAGGCGAAGGAGGCTGGTCAGCAGGCGCGTGACCGGGTTCGCGAGCAGGTGGATCAGCGTTCGACTGAGGCTGGTCACCGGGTTCAGGCGAGCGCCGGCGACGTCCGAAGCGTGGCGGAGGAGTTGCGCAAGCAGGGCAAGGACGCTCCTGCCAAGTACGCGGAGCAGGCCGCTGATCGCGCCGAGCGGGCGGGTAAGTGGCTGAGCGAGTCCGACGGCGACCGCATCCTGCGCGACGTCGAGGACTTCGGCCGAAGCAACCCCTGGGCTGTCGTCGCCGGTGGCTCGTACTCGGCTTCGCGGCCTCTCGGCTGCTAAAGGCGTCGAGCAGCGAGCGCTACAAGTCGTCGCTGGGCGATTCAGCCTTCGCGGTCACCTGCCGTCGGGCAACGGCGTCGCGGCCGCGCACGGCGCGTCCGTCTGGTACGCCGGCCATTCCCGACGTGGCGGCGGCGCAGTCCACGCCGAGCACGCCGCGCCCTAACGATGGCGACCGGGCCCAACAACAATCAGGAGCTGCGCGAGCGGCCGACCGGCGAGCTCTCGAAGGAGCTCTCCCAGCAGACGACGCAGTTGGTGCGTCAAGAGATCGACTTGGCGAAGGCCGAGTTGAGCGAGAAGGGCAAGCGAGCGGGCGTGGGCGCGGGGATGGTCGGCGGCGCCGGGTTGTTCGGCGTCTTTGCCTTCGCTGCGTTGACGGCCTGTCTGATCGGCGCGCTGGATACCGCGATGCCGTTCTGGCTGGCCGCGCTGATCGTCGCCCTCGTTTACTCGGCGGTGGCCGGGGTGCTCGCCCTTCGCGGCAAGAAGCAGGTTCAAGACGCGGCACCGCCGGTGCCCGAACAAGCACTCGAAAGCACTAAGGAGGATGTGGAATGGGCCAAGACCCGAGCCAAATCAAGCAGGACATAGAGCAGACCCGAGGCCAGATGGGCGACACCGTCGAAGCGCTCGGCTACAAGGCCGACCTTCCCGGTCGCGCGCGCGACAAGGTGCAGTCGGTTACGTCGAAGGTCACCGGCTCGACCCCGGACTCGGGGGAAGTCAAGCAGGGCGCCCGCCAGGCTGCTGGGACGGCCAAGGAGAACCCGCTCGGGCTGGCCGTCGGGGCCGCGGCCGTGGGCTTCCTCGCGGGGATGCTCGTGCCGTCCACGAAGGTCGAGGACGAGAAGATCGGCCCGATGGCCGACCAGGTCAAGGAAAAGGCCATGGAGACGGGCCAGGAGGCGATGGAGCGCGGAAAGGAAGTGGCCCAGCAGGCTGCGGACAGCGCCAAGGAGACAGCCAAAGAGGCCGGACAGGAACACGCCCAACAGCTCAAGGGCAACGCTCAAGAGAAGGCGCAAGAGGTTCGGCCGGCCTAGCCGTCCCGAGCTAGGGGGCGACCTGACGTGCCATCGCCACACAAAGACGGTGCGCTGATCTCGCGACCAGGCAAAGCGTCGGGCAAGGGCCGGGCCAAGCCGGGCATGGCGCTCCTCGCCAGTGCCGGGGCCGGAGCTGCCGCGGTCGCGATGCGCAGGCGCCGCAACGCTCAGGCGGCGGCGGAGCCACTGGCTCCGGAGAGCGTCGCGCCCCCAAGTGACACGCACGAGGGCGAGGGCTAGGAGCAACATGGCGATTGAGTATCGAGATGAACGGGAGACGGTCAGGGCCAAGCGTGAGGATCGCGGCGCCCCCGACGGCCGCGCGCCGGATAGCCCGTCGGACCTGGGCGGCTCGTCGAAGAAGGACACGCTGAAGCGCACGTTTAAGGCGTTTTCGGCGGACAACCTGACCGACTGGGCGGCGGCGCTGACCTACTACGGGGTGCTGGCGGTGTTCCCGGCGATCATCGCGCTGGTGTCGATCATCGGGCTGGTTGGCCCCTCGGCCACAGACCCGCTGCTGGAGAACATCGGCACGCTGGCACCCGGGCCGGCCAAGGACATCCTGACCAGTTCGGTGGAGAACCTTCAGTCCAACCGCGGCGCGGCCGGGATTGCGTTCATCGTCGGCTTGGTGTTGGCGCTGAACTCCGCGTCGTCTTACATCTCAGCGTTCGCGCGCGCGTCGAACGCGATCTACGACGTGGAGGAGGGGCGTCCGATCTGGAAGCTCAAGCCGCAGCAGATCGGGATCGCGCTGGTGCTGATCCTGATGCTCGTGGTGGTCGCCGTCGCGGTCACGGTGTCCGGTCCGTTGGCCGAGGAGGTCGGCAAGTTGATCGGCGTCGGGAGCTCCGCGGCCACGATCTGGGACTTCGCGAAGATCCCGCTGATCTTGCTCGTGGTGTCGCTGATGTTCTCGTTTCTCTACTGGACGGCACCCAACGTCAAGCAGCCGGGGTTTAAGTTCGCGAGCCCGGGCGGGATCGTGGCGCTGGTCATCTGGATCGTCGCTTCGCTGCTGTTCGCGCTCTACGTGGCCACGTTTGCCTCCTACAACAAGACCTACGGGTCCCTCGGCGGCGTGATCGTGTTCCTGCTCTGGATCTGGATCACCAACCTCGCGATCCTGTTCGGCGCCGAGTTCAACTCCGAGCTCCAACGCAGCCAACAGCGCGAGGCGGGCGAAGCCGCCCCGCTCGACGAGCCGTTCCTCGAGCCCCGCGACACCACCAAACTCGAAAAGAAAGAGAGCTGAGAGTGGGTCCCTCCGATGTGGTCCTCGCGCCGTGGCGCGCCGTGCAGATTGTCACTCGCGCGGCGGAGGATCTAAACGCCGTAGCAGAGCGTGCCCGCCGAGACCCGGACCCTGTCGATGAGGCGCAGGAGCGCCTGAACGCACTCTTCACTCAGCTCGAGGCGCTCATAGCCGCCATCCGAACAGTCGATACCAGCGCGGTCACACTCGGCGCCGGCGGTGAGGAGCTCCTGGCGGCCACACGCGAACTGAACTCCACCGCCCAGACCATCGACACCGGGGGACGTGCCCTGAAGCGCACCGGCGACGTCCTCGACGCCCACACGCAGGAACTCATCACGGGCGGCCAAGACCTCACAGCCGCAGCAAAAGACCTGGCCGAGTCGCTGCGGGTGCTGCGGACCGCGCTACCCCGGCTGATGGATGGACTCGACACAGTCGAACAGCTCGAAGACTCGGTAGAGACAGTGGCAGAGACGGTCGAGCCGCTCCAAGGCGTCGCAAAGGGAGTCGGGCGCGTGTCCAACCGTCTTTCCAGCCGCTGAACAAGCCGGAGACCGCGCTTCACCCGCTCCTCGCCCGATAGTCGAGCTTCGGGCTGAACCGCCCCCGCCGGCTGGGCTGTTGCCCCATCCGTTGCCCCACACCGGGCGTAGCGGGCGCGCCGGACGCGCGATCCCGCATGGGGACTAGCCTTTCACCGCCGGCCCCGATAGCTCAGCTGGATAGAGCGACTCCCTCCTAATTCGCCTCCTCGATTGCGGCTAGCTGTGGCTGGTCCGGTCTTTCGCTCGCCGAGCGGAATCAGCGACTGCTGCGGATGCCGCGACTTGTGGCTGGTTCGGGGTGTTGTGTTGCCCCACAGTTGCCCCACCGACTGGCCCCGCGATTCCCGGACGCCCCCGGGCAGCAGCTGCCCTAGATCGATGAGCCAGCTCTTCCCCGACCCGTATGTCAGGGGCCGCAATGCCCCTGCGCACGCTGCAGGAATGGATGGGCCGCCGCGACTCCAAGACCAGGAGATCTATGCCGACTAGCAACCGAGCGACGGAGAGGCTGAGCTGATTGAGCGCGCGTTCGGCGGAAGTGGCAATTCAGGTGCCAACCTGAGCGAAGCTGACGGCATCAAAAGAGTTCAAAGGCTTGGCAGAGCGGGATTGGAACTCCGCCTGAGCACTAACGCCCCGGTTGTGGTCAGCGGTCGCGGGTCAAGAATCCGGCCCGCGGTCGCGCGATAGCCCTAGAAGCGGCCGAGCCTGGCCTAGCGCTCGAAAGGCAAAGCGGCCCTCAGCAAAAAGCCGAGCGCCAGCAGGGCGACCACAGCAAGATAGCCATACTTCACGTCGTCGTGGACGGCATCGCGTCGAGCAACCGTCGCGCCTCATCGGCAGAGGCTTCGTCCACCTGCACCTCGTGGCGCTGGACAGTTGCGGGAGCGTTGGAGGTACTTCCGCCCCGCCGGCGCAGTGCGCCCAGCCCGAGCGCTCCGAAAATAGCGCCGGAGAGAGCACCCAAGGCGGCGCCGGCGATCACCATGAAAACGACTAGGCCGACCAAACCTGGGCCGTCAAAGAAGACGGGGAAGATCAGCCCGGTGAGGAGGCCAATGAGCCCACCCTGCCCGGCGCCGACCGCTGCTCGGTCGGCCACGGTCGTCTTTGCGGGTGCGGAGTGCCTCAGGCCGGAGTTCACGATGGCGACCCCTTCGGCGGCGACACCGTTCTGCTTCAGCCAGCCGACAGCGCGCTCGGCTTCGGCGCCGCTTGAGTACGTCGCGACTACCCGTCGGCGGCCGGCCGAAGCCGCCGGCTTGTCGGCGCGAACGCTCACTTCTTCTCTCCCATCATCAGCAGGGCGAATTCTCCTCCCAACCAGTTGAGGTCGGTGACGTCCGCGATCTGCTCCCAGGCGTCGCGATGCTTGATCCCCAAGTCGACATCGAGCTTCAGGTCCTCCCACACGGCGGCTGGCTCCAGATGCGCATGCAGGACGCGTAGCCCCTGGCCGGCTTCGTGCGCCTCCTGCAGCGGCGGGACGGGCTCGTCGACGTAGTCGCTGCGCGCCAAGCGCCCCGAGACCCTGAACCAAGCGTCCCGGGTGGCATATCTGGGATCACTTCAACCATCGGACATGGCCTTTCCGCTGAGGTGTGTTCCGGCGCTGCAGGCGCCGGGCGGACTATAGGTCTCTGCGGCCACATCGGCATTGAGTTTCGACGCCGTGCGACCGCACCCTTGGTAGAACACGGCTTCACCTCACGAAAGGACGCGTCTTGTCCGACAGACCCGTATTTCTCTACGCCGCCATCTACGACGTGATCGCGGACGCGGAGGCCGACTACAAGGGCGTGTTCGACCTCCACGCCGCGGGGGCGATCGGGACGTTCGACTCGGCGGTGATCCGCAAGGAAGGCGACGGCAAGGTCCGCGTGACGAAGACCGAGAAGCCAACCCAGCACGGCGCCTGGACCGGGGCCGCGGTGGGGGCGCTGGTCGGGATCATCTTCCCGCCCGCGGTCATCGGCAGCGCGATCGTCGGCGCAGGGGCGGGTGGCCTGACCGGTCATCTTACGCGGGGTATCTCGCGCGGCGACCTCAAGGACCTTGGCGACGGGCTCGACGAGGGCAGCGCCGCCGTGATCGTGCTTGGCGAGTCGAAGATCGAGGAGCAGCTCGAGAAAGCGACCAAGCGCGCCAACAAGCTGATCGAGAAGCAGATCGACGCCGACGCGGACGACTTCAAGCGCCAGATCGATGCGGCGGCGGCACAGGCTCCCCGCGTCCTCTGAGGGTCGGGCGCCGTTCGAGCGGCTCGATGAGGGTTCAGCCGCCCTCCGTCGTCAGCCCTCGTATCGGCGCGACTGACCTTCAGGTCCCGCCGAACGTGCAGCCATCGACCCTGGGTGACAGCCGCGCCGGGGCGCAGGGCGCCGGGCATTGGTCGAGTGCGTCACTCCGGGAACTCGTCGATGCGGGTCGTCAGCGCGTAGAGCACCAGGAAGTCAAGCGCGAGGACAGCGAGCCCCCAGATAGGAAAGATGAATATGACGAACACGGTCATCATCGCGCTCAGGGACGCGCCGGCCACGCCCATCCAAAGCCCCCACTCGTTGCGGCTGAGGATGAGCACACCTGTGACGAGCTGCAGGAGCCCGACGATCAGCCAGAACCAGCCCCAGGCCGTAAGGTCGATGCCGTAGAGGACCTCGTTGACCTGCGCGGCGACCGTGTCGTCGTCGGTCAGCGCCGCGATCCCGCTCAGGGCGTTGTACGCGCCCACGATCAGCACCGTTACCCCGGCGAAGGTGATCCAGCCGGAACGTCTTGGGCGGTCCACGGACCTGCTGCTTGTGCGTTCATCGGCCATATGGGGGCTCCTTCACGTCGTACGGCGTGTCGTTAGCGAGTAGTCGGTCTGAATGCGAGTCACAGGGTTTTTCGACACCGAGGCCGCAAGTCCTGCTTCCGCCTGCCATCGTCTACGCGCATGAGCTTGCTCCTCTAGCGGAGCGATCGCCTCGCCCCCGTGCGTCGCCCTCGACCTCTCCGAGCTTCAGCCCCCAGAAGGAGAGCAGTCGGATCTTCTGGCCTTAGTCGCAGTCCACGGGCGCGTACGCCTCGCGGAACGACTGTTCGCGAGGTCGTCGAGCGCTGCGCCCAGGCTCGCGCCGGCCTCCTCGCCGCTCGTCGCGCCCGAGACGACCTCCCTTGCCGTGGTCTCAAGCTCTGAGCGGAAGCGCTTCCCGGCATCCTCGACCTCCTGTTGTCGGTCGGGCTCGACGTCGCCTTGCTCGGCGGCGATCTTCTCCAGGTCATCCCGGATCGCCTGGAGGTTGTCCTTCACCTGGTCGATGCTCGCGGTCGTGATCGTGAGCCCGGCAAGGTCGTCCACTCGCCGCTCGATGTCCGCGCGAGCGTCGCAGACCTTGTTCTGGGCCTTCTCCTCCTCGGACTCGCCGCAGGCGACCAGCAGCGCAGCCGACCCAAGCACCGCGATGACCGCTCTCGTCGGGACTCTTGTCGATCGACTGAACACGGGTCTCGCTTGGTTGCCCTTCAGTTCCCGGAGGGCTTCGACTGGTCGGCGTCGGCGGGAAGGCGACTGCCGGGGTGGGTCCTATGGGCGAGCGACGCAACCGTCGGGAAAGCCGCGCGAACCGTCTGCTGCGCCCAGCGCCCGCCCTGACGCCCAGCGCACCATGCGGCGAGGGTGTCAGTACGTCCCGTAACTGCGGCGCTGCGCATCATCCAGTCAGCAGAACCATCGCGGCGACGCTACCGCAAGCGCGGTCGGCACGCGTCATCCGGCGCCCCAAGGCGGTCGCAACGCCCTGCCGCCTCAACGAGTGACCGTGATGGTGCCGGATTGTTCCTTGCCGTGGATCGTGCAGTCGTCGGTGAGCTTGCCACGGGAGGCGGGCTTCAATGCGTAACCGCCCCTCGGTTTCCAGGGTCTTCGAATCGAACTTGACGGTGCTGTCGCTGTCGGAGGTGACCGTGTGGGCTACGGACCCGTTATTGCGCCACTTGATCGACTGGCCGACTTGGATCGTGACGTCCTTGGGCTTGTAGAAGTTGTCACCGATCGACACGCTCACAACGGCGGGCACCGCTACCGCCTGCGTGTTCGTCTTCTCCTGCTGGGTTTCCGTCTGCGTGCTTGCGCTTGTGTCCTCGTCGTCGTCGTCTCCGCACCCCGCGGTCGGCAGCGCCGCGAGTGCGAGGCGCGCCCATGATCGCCATCGGTCGCCTCATTCCTAATCCCTTCAGTTGTGGGTAGCGGCGGTGCGCCATCGTCTCAGACCTCGTTGGACATGTGCCGGCGCGGCGTGAAAGGATCCGCGCCGCCCATCGACCTAGGAGGATGCCGAGTGAGTGACCTGATTGCGATCGCCTACGACGACCTGTCCACCGCGCAGCAAGTCGCCTCTAACGTCGGCGAAGCCGCGAAGGCCCACGTGATCGAGATCGACGACGTCGTCGTCCTCGAACGGCGCGGCGACGGCAAGGTGAAGCTGCACCAGCCCTCGCTAGCGGGAATCGGCGCCGCTGGCGGAGCTTTGTGGGGCGGTTTGATCGGACTGCTCTTCCTCGTGCCCCTGTTCGGCATGGCGGTCGGCGCTGCCGCTGGAGCAGCGGGTGGTGCTGCGAGCGACAGCGGAGTCGACGACGATTTCATGAAGCGCCTCGGCAGCGAGCTCGAGCCGGGCAAGGCGGCGATGATCGTGCTCGTACGCAAGATGTCAGCCGACAAGGTCCTGCCCGAGATCAAAGTGCCAGGCACCGTCATCCAGACCTCGCTAAGCAACGACGACGAGACCGCACTTCAAGAAGCACTCGACGCCGCCCGCACTTGATCGCCGATAGGCGGCAGCACTCGCAGTACGTCCGGGCTGGGAGTGGAATGGGCGCGACAGTCCCGGCCTCGGGAACCTCGGTTGCGCCTAGCTCTAGGTGGTCCGTGTTTTCCGCTCACCGAGTGGAATCAGCGACTGCTGCGGATTCCGCGACCGGGTCCTCGGTTCGAGTGCGGGCGTCGGCTTCAGGTGTATAGCGGAATCCTCGCGGCATCACATCACGCGCGGCCGCCGATGAAACTCTGGCGGAAACTGTTCGACTACGTCGACCATGTGTGCCGACCGTAGCCCCTTCACGGTGAAGCTACCTCTGCGAGCACTTTCGGTCGAGACCCATGCCGGCGGTCTTGGTGCGCTCGCGCGCGCCCTCGTACGGTCGGACGCTAGCGTCGATTTGATGGGCAGGTAACCGATGCTCCTTGAGGACTACGGCTTGATCGGCGATCTGGAGGCCGCCGCGCTTGTTGGGCGCACCGGCGCGGTGGATTGGCTGTGCCTCCCTCGGTTTGATTCCGCCTCGTGCTTCTCGGCCCTGTTGGGGGATGAGCGGCATGGGCGCTGGCTCATCGCGCCGGCGGGTGAGGTTCAGGCGATCTCGCGGCGCTACCGGCCCGGAACGCTTGTGCTCGAGACCGACTTCGAAACCTCGGAGGGCGCAGTGCGACTGATCGATTTCATGCCGCGCCGAGCGCAAGGGCCTCCGCGCGTGATGCGAATCGTGGAGGGGCTCCGAGGTCGCGTTCCGATGCGGATGGAGCTTTCACTGCGTCCGGATTACGGGTCGATCAAACCCTGGACCGAACTCGCAGCGGATGGTGCGATCGCGACCGCCGGTCCGGATGCGTTTCGGCTCAGCACGCCGCTGCCGCTGGATGTAGTGGATGGAACGGTTGTCGCGGAGTTCGTCGCGGTCGAGGGCGCTCGCGAGCGGCTGACCCTGACCTGGCATCTTTCCTACGAGGAGAGTCCGCCCGTCGAGGACGCCGACTCCGCTCTTGCGCGCACGGAGGCGTGGTGGGGGGAGTGGAGCGGCCGCTGTGGCTATGAGGGCGCGTATCGCGACGAGGTCCTGACGTCGCTGATTGCGCTCAAGGCGATGACCTCGGAGACGACGGGGGCGGTGATCGCGGCCGGACGAGAGCCTCGCTGCCAGAGGATATCGGCGGCGTTCGCAACTGGGACTATCGTTACTGCTGGTTGCGCGACTCGGTGCTTGCGCTGGAGGCGCTGCTTGCGGCTACACGGACGAGGCGTTGGCGTTTCGCGATTTCCTGCTGCGTGTTGGCACCGGCGACCCGGCGGCGATCCAGATCATGTACGGGGTCGGCGGCGAGCGGCGGCTGACCGAGTTCGAGCTGCCGCACCTTTCCGGTTATGAGGACTCCCGACCCGTCCGGGTCGGCAACGCGGCCTCCGAGCAGTTCCAGCTCGACGTCTACGGCGAAGTCGCGGCGGTGATGTTCGCCGGGGCAGAGCTACTAGGCAGGATCGAGAAGCGCTTATGGCCGCGCTGGCGGGCCATCATCGAGCACGTCGAGACGATCTGGCGCGACCCCGACGACGGGATCTGGGAGGCGCGCGGCCCGCAGCGGCACTACACGTACTCGAAGGTCATGGCGTGGGTCGTGTTCGACCGCGCCGTGCGACTGGCCGCGAGGTTCGAGCTCGAGGCGCCCGTCGAACGGTGGAAGCAGGTCCGCGACGAGATCCACGCCGAGGTCTGCGAGCGCGGATATGACAGCGAGCGCCGCACCTTCACCCAGTACTACGGGGGCACGGGGTTGGACGCGAGCCTCCTCTTCATACCGTTGAGCGGCTTCTTGCCGGCTACCGACCCGCGCGTTGTCGGCACCATCAGGGCAATGGAGCGCGAGCTTCTCCAGGGTGGGTTGCTGCTTCGCTACAAACCAGAGGAAGAAGTGGAGGGGCTCTCCGGAGAGGAAGGCGTATTTCTCGCCTGCTCGTTTTGGCTCGTCACGGTCTATAAAATGATGGGCAGAGAAGAGGACGCTCGCAGCCTGTTCAAGAGAGTGATCTCGACCGCCAACGATCTCGGATTGCTCGCCGAGGAGTACGACCCGAAAGGCCAGCGGCAACTTGGCAACTTCCCACAGGCGTTCAGCCACCTCACGCTGATCCTGGCAGCACGTGCGATCGCCGCAGCCGAGGCGAACACCGAGTCCACGGCCGGTTGAAAAAGGGGCCTGAGAACCCCGCCATCTGCAGGCTGAGCAATCTCGCGGCGCAAATTCCTGGCTCGCTCGCTGGCCCAATTCATCTGCAGCTTTGCCGGCTCGAACATGAACGTGATGATCAACGACATCACCGAGGACTTCGACGACCGTGACCGGCGTGCAGGCCGCGATCACCCTGTTCTTGCTGATCATGGCGATCCTGATGATCCCCTGCAGCAAGCTGAGCGACCGTTGGGGCCGCAAGCGCTGCTTCACCATCGGCCTCGTGCTGTACGAGATCGGCGCCCTGGTGAGCGCGCTGGCCCCGAACCTCGGCGTGCTGATCATCGGCAACTCCGTACTCGAGGATATAGGCACGGCTCTGCTGATCCCGCCCGTCTACATCCTCACGACATGAGATTCAGCGATCTGAGCGTCTCGTGCCCGCGCTTTCGGCGTGATCAGCGGGCTGGGCGGTCTGGCGCCGCGGCGGGACGCTGATCGGCGGTCTCGTCGCCACCGGGATCAGCTGGAGGGCCGCGTTCATCTTCCAGGCCGGGGTGATCGCGGTCATCGCTCTCCTCG
>CAVYMS010000008.1:0-60535 GCA_963769675.1 uncultured Thermoleophilaceae bacterium | reverse complement strand
CGTGAAGGCCATCGTGGTGCCGGCCAAGCTGGTGAACTTCGTGGCCAGGTAGGCGCCGGGCTACTCGCCGGCCCCCGGCCGCTCCAGCGCGCCGCCCATCACGCCGAGCCCGATCACGAACGCCTCCATCAGCTCCTCGAGCATCCGCTCGTCGACCGCCTCGGGCTCGAGGAGTTGCCACAGCTCCCACCCGTCGCAGATGGCGATGACCATTCGCACCACGCGGTCCATCGGGATCGGCAGGTCCAGGCCGTACTCGGCGACGCGGCGCTCGTAGATGCGCTCCAGGCGCTCGCGCAGCCCGGCGAAGCGGGCGATCAGCTCGCCCCGGAAGCCGTCGTCGCGCAACGCCGCCGCCGAGAACTCGAGAAACAGGCGCGGGGCCCCCGGGTCGGCGCGCACCACCTGCGCGAAGTCAGCGGCCGAGTGGCGCGCCTGGTCGGGTGGCGAGTCGCCGTCGGACCACACCTGCTCGACCTCGCCGATCCGCTCCTCGAAGCGCTCGTCCAGCATGGCCAGAAACAGCGCTTCCTTGCTCTCGAAGTTGGCATAGAACGCGCCCTTGGTGAACCCGGCGTCCGCCGCGATCTCGTCGATCGAAGCCCGGTCCAATCCCTTGGTGGAGATCACCCGCGCGGCCGACTCCATGAGCCTGGCGCGGGTCCGGGCCTGCGCCTCCTTGCGGCTGAGCCGGAGCTGGGTCACGCGGCGGCGCGAGCCGGCTCGCGGTCCAGCGGCTCCACGACCACCGTGGCGCCGTGGGCGGGCGCGAGCGTGATGGGGGTGCGCCGCGCGGGCCGCTCAGGCGCCGAGTCCGCCGCGCTCACCCTGAGCCGCGTAACGATCGTCGAGAGCACGACCCTCATCTCCAGCAGGGCGAACGCGGCGCCCAGGCAGCGGCGCACGCCGCCGCCGAACGGGATCCAAGTGTAGGTGCCGGGCGGCTGCTCGAGAAAGCGCTCGGGCCGGAAGGCGGCCGGGTCCGGATAGACGTCGGGCCGGCGGTGCATGAGGTGGATCGACGGCGCCACGGCCACGCCGGCGGGCAGCAGCCGGCCGCCGATCTCCATCGGCTCCTTGAGCTTACGCACGACCATCGGGATCACCGGCCGCAGGCGCAGGGTCTCCTTGGCCACGGCGTCCGCGTAGGCGTCATCGCCGCCTGCCGCCTCCTCGGCCAGGCGCGCGAGCTTGTCCGGGTGGCGAACCAGGCGCTCGATGGCCCAGGCGAGCGCAGTGGCCGTGGTCTCGTGGCCGGCCACCAGCAGCGTCATCAGCTCGTCGCGCAGCTCGCCGTCGGACATCGGGCTGCCGTCCTCGTGGCGCGCCTGGAGCAGCAGCGAGAGCACGTCGTCGCGCTGCTCGAGGTCGGGCTCCGAACGCCGGCGGCGCACCTCGTCCAGCACCAGTTCGTTCACGGGATCGAGCTCGCGCTGGAAGTAGCGCCAGCGGTACATGCGCTCGGGCCCGATGGTCAAGAGTGCGGCGACCGAGCGGGGGTCGCCCGTCATCTCCAGCGTCTCGCGGAGCCGGTCGCGCATCTGTTCCCGGCGCTCGGTGTCGCGCACGCCGAACACCGCCTCCACGATCACCTCGAGCGTGATCGCCTGCATGCGCGAGATCAGCGAGATCGGCTCCCGCGCCGGCCATCGCTCGAGCTCGCGCTCGGTGGCGGCCGCGATCAGCTCGGCGTAGCGCGTGATGCGCTCGCCGTGAAACGGGGGCAGCAACAGCTTGCGCTGGGCGATGTGCGCCCCATCGTCCAGCAGCAGCACCGAGTGCCGGCCCAGCAGCGGCAGCAGCACCACGTTCGCCTCGCCGGCGTGCAGCAGCCGGGGATCGCCGGTGAAGACCTGACGGACGGCGTCCGGGTGCGAGACCACCACCGCCGTCTCGCGGGGGATCGGGTAGAGCGTGAACGTGTCGCCGTAGCGGTCGCGGCAGCGCTCCAGGAATGCCCACGGCCGCAGCCGCCACCCCAGCATCTGAACCAGGCGCGGCATGCGGGGCCCGGGCGGCAGCGATGGTGTTGCGGCTGAGCTTCCCATTCGCATACCCGACGGTATCGGGATACGTGACGGTATGCAACCGCATGGGCCCTAACGCGCGTCGGAGGTCGTACAGTCCCGCGCATGTCAAGCGGTTCGCGCATTTCGGTGGGCCCCCTATTGGGCGCGGTCGGCGGGGTCCTCTTGGCCGTGAGCCTCATGCTCGACTGGTACGAGGACGTGACGGGCTTCACCGTCTTCGAGGCGCTGGACCTCGTGCTGCTGGCACTGGCGCTGGCCGCGGTGCTCGAGCTCGCCGGCGAGCTAACGGGTCGCGCGCGTATCGCCGATGCCCCGCGCGGCCGCTCGTTGGCGATCGCGGGGGTGGCCGTGGTGATCGTCGTCTCCCAGCTGATCAACGACCCGCCCATCGTCGCGTTGGCAGGAGTCGACGTCGACCATGCCACCGGCATCTGGCTCGCGCTGGGCGGCTCGCTGCTGATGCTGGCCGGAGCGCTCGCCGCCAGCGCCCGGATCTCCTTCGCGATGGACCTGGACGCAGGCCGCAAGCACAGCGAAGCGCCAACCGAGGCCACGACGCCCGCTGGGGAAAAGGGGTCACGGAAGAGCGGCGACGAGGGAAGGAACAACCCCTCCACACCCTCTACCGACCCCAACGCGCCCACCGCCGTGTCGGACCGTCCCGCCAAGAACTAGGCCGCGCCACAGCTGCGTCCCTCGCGGGCGAAGGGAGAGTGGAACTCGTCAGAGAGGTGCTCCCTGTCGCCTCGATGACGAGTTCCACGCTCCCAAGCCCAGCGCCACCAACTCCAAGCCCGCCGGCCATACACTCGCCCCCGCGATGTCCGACCAGGCGAGAGCGCCGTACCTGGAGGCCCTGTGCGCCTACGTCGCGCGCGACCCAGGCCGGCTGAACGTGCCCGGCCACAAGGGGGGCCCGGCCGCCGATCCGGAGCTGCGCGAGGCCATCGGCGAACGGGCGCTGGCCATGGACATCCCCGCGCTCACGTGGGGCGTCGACACCGGCCCGGCGCCCACGCCCTTCGAGCAGGCGCAGGCCCTGGCGGCCGAGGCCTGGGGGGCGGCGCGCAGCTGGTTCCTGATCAACGGGGCGTCGCAGGGCAACCACGTGGCCCTGCTCACGCTCGCGCATGCCGGCGACCGGGTCGTGGTGCAGCGCAACGCGCACTCCAGCACGGTGGATGGCTGCATCCTCGCGGGCCTGACGCCCACCTTCGTCTCACCGGAGGTGGACCCCGAGCTGGGCATCGCGCACGGCCTGACGCCCGAGTCCCTCGACGCCGCCCTGACGGCCACCCCGGACGCGGTGGGCGCCACGGCGGTGTCACCCACCTACTTCGGCGCGGTGGCCGACGTGGCCGCCCTGGCCGAGGTCGCGCACTCGCACGGGGTCCCGCTGATCGTGGACGAGGCCTGGGGGGCGCACCTGGCCTTCCACGAGGAGCTCCCGGCGCACGCGCTCTCGTGCGGGGCGGACATGGTGGTGTCCAGCACGCACAAGATCGTGGGCTCGCTAACCCAGTCGGCGATGGTGCACCTGGGCCGCGCGGCGGAGGGCCGCATCGACGCCAGCGTCGTGGATCGCGCGGTCACGCTCGTGGAGTCCACGAGCCCCAACTCGCTGCTGGTCGCCTCCCTCGACGCCGCCCGCCGGCTCGCGGCCACGCGCGGGCACGAGCTGCTGGGCGAGACGATCGCCGCGATGAAGGTCGTGCGTGCCGCGGTGCGCGCGATCCAGGGCCTGGACGTGCTGGACGAGCGGCTGCTGGGGGCGCCCGGGGTGCACGACTACGATCCCCTCCGCCTGGCGATCGACGTCCGCGGCACGGGCGTGAGCGGCTACGAGTTCGCCGATCTCCTGCGCGAGCGCGACGACATCGTCTTCGAGCTCGCCGGGGAGAACGTGATCGTGGGCGTGTTCGGCATGGCCGAGGCCGCCGCGCCACAGGGACGCCGGCTGCTGGCCGCGCTGGAGGACGTGGTGGGCGCCCTGGAGGACAGCGGCGATCACGCTCGCGAGGACTTCGCGCCCCCGCCGCCGTGGGGGGATCTCGCGATGTCCCCGCGCGAGGCGTTCCTCGGCCCCCAGGAGGCCGTGGCCGTGGAGGACGCGGCGGGGCGGATCGCCGCCGAGTCGCTGGCCGCCTACCCGCCGGGCATACCCAACGTGCTGCCGGGCGAGCTGCTGACAGCCGCCACGCTGGAATACATCCAGACCGCGATCGACCACGGCGGCAGCCTCCGCGGTGCCAGCGACCGCAGGCTGCGGACGATCCGAGTGGTGGCGTGAGCTGGGGTGTAGAGGACGAGACCGCGCCTCTGGGCGACGTGCTGCTGGGGCCGCCCGACCACTTCCGCTGGCTGCCCACCAGCGCGATCTCGAAGGCGGCGCTGGCCAGCGGCCGCACGCTCACGCCCGCCGATGCCGCCGCCGCGCACGGGGAGATGGCGGCCGCCTACGAGGACGCGGGCGTGACGGTCCATCGCCTGGAGCCCGACCCGGCGCTGGCCTACCAGGTGTTCGCGCGCGATTCGAGCGTCTGGTCCTCTGCCGGGCCGATCGTGACGCAGATGCACCAGTGGTGGCGCCGGGGCGAGTACGCGCCGGTGATCCGCTTCTACCAGGGCGCCGGGATCGAGATCGACCACATGGTCACGGCGGCGGCGATCGAGGGAGGGGACCTGGTGCTGCCGGCCACCCGCTGCGCCCTCATCGGCCACTGCGAGGAGCGCACCCAGGAGCCGGCCGCGCGCCAGGTGGCGGGCTGGCTCGAGGCACTCGGATGGGAGGTGCGCCTGCAGCCGTTCGACCCGCACTTCGTGCACATCGACGTGATCGTCTGCATGGCCGCGCCGGGGTTGGCCGTCATCTGCGAGGAGGCGGCGCCCCCCGGCCTGGCGGACTGGCTGCGGTCCAAGGCGCTCGAGCTGCTGCCGGTCTCCTATGCCGACGCCATGCGGCTCGGCGCCAACGTGATGGCGCTCGGCAGCGATCGGGTGATCTCCACGGCGGCGGCCGGGTCGCTCAACGAGCGCCTGCGTGCCCTGGGTCTGCAGGTCTACGACCCCGACCTGTGGCCGTTCACGATGGGCGGCGGCGGGCCGCACTGCCTCGCACAGCCCCTGCGCCGGGGTCCGGCGGGCTGACCGTGGATCCCGCCCGCGTGATCGCCGACCTGCGCGAGCTCGACCGTCGCACCGGCGGGCCCGCGGGCGCGCGGCGCGTGTGCTGGACACCCGAATGGGGCGCGGCGCGCGACTTCCTGCGCGAGTTGCTGGAGCCCCTCCCGGCGCAGGTGGAGGTCGACTCCGCGGGCAACCTCTGGGCCACGGTGGCCGGAGACGACGAGGGGACTGTGGCGATCGGCTCGCACCTGGACTCGGTGCCCGCGGGCGGCTGGCTGGACGGGGCTCTGGGCGTGATGGCCGCCGTGGAGGTGCTGCGGTCGCTGGGCTCCGGGCCGCCATGGCGGACGGTCGCGCTGGTGGACTGGGCCGACGAGGAGGGCGCGCGCTTCGGCCACAGCCTGCTGGGCAGCTCGGGGTTCGCCGGGAGGTTGGACGCCGAGGCGGCGGCGGGGCTGGTCGATGCCGACGGGGTGACACTGCCCGCGGCCCTTTCCGCCCATGGCGTCGAGATCGAGGAGATGAACGCGGCGGGCGGCGAGCGCCGTGGGCGCCTGGCGGCCTACCTCGAGCTGCACATCGAGCAGGGCCCGGTGCTGGAGGGCGAGGGCCGGGCATGTGCCGCCGTGTCCGGCTGCGCCGGGGTCGAGCGCCATCGCGTGAGCTTCGCCGGTAGCCCGGCCCATGCGGGCACCACGCCGATGGATCGCCGCGCGGACGCGGGCGTGGCCGCGGCCCGCGCCGCCGTTGGACTGCAGGAAATCGCGCGCGGTCACGGCGGGGTCTGCACGGCGGGCCGGATCGACCTGGATCCGGGAATCGCCACCGCGGTGCCGGGGCGCGCCGACCTGCTGGTCGATCAGCGCCACGCGGACGCCGGCGCGTTGGCCAGCATGCTGGACGACGCGCGCGAGCTGTGGGAGGCCGCGGCGGCGCAGGAGAGCTGCATGGTGGAGGCGGACCGCCTCTGGTCGATCGAGCCGGTGCCGTTCGACCCCAGCCTCGTCGACCTCGCGCGCGTGGCGTGCGGTGCGGCCGGTGGCACCGCCGAGGCGCTGGTCAGCGGCGCGCTGCACGACGCCGCCCAGGTGGCGCGAGTCTGCCCCGCGGCCATGGTGTTCACCTCCTCGACGGGAGGTGTCAGCCACGCGCGCGGGGAGGACACGCCCGAGGACGACCTTCATGCGGCCATCTCGGCCTTCGGATCGCTGTGCACCCGGGTAATCGAGGGCGACACGTGAAGCGGTCGGCCGCGGAGGAGCCGCTCGCGGGCGAGTCCGGCCACGGCGTGCGCTGACGGGGCGCGAAGTCGTCACACGCCGGGTGGCGTTTCGTAGCGCTCGGCGCACGGGGCGATCGCGCGCCGACCTAGCCTCGCCGGGGTGGCCGAGCGCGACAAGTGGCAGCTGGTGGCGTGGGCGGTGGCGGCCGCCGCGCTGGTGCTGGTGGCCGCCCGGCTGGTGCCGCTCGGTGGCGGTGAGCAGGAGCCGGGCCCCGCGGTGCGGGTCGCGGGGCCGGCCGCCGAGCCGGGGCGCGAGCGGGGCGCTCTGTATGTGCACGTGGCCGGGGAGGTGCGGCGTCCGGGGTTGATGCGCGTGGTGCGCGGAGCCCGCGTCGCCGCGGCGCTCGAGCGCGCCGGAGGGCCCTCGCGCCGCGCCGACCTCACAGCGGTCAACCTGGCCGCGGCGCTCCAGGACGGCCAGCAGGTGGTGGTGCCTCGAAGGGGAGTGGCGCCGGCTGCGACAGTGGCGCCCGGACAGCCGGGGGCGCCGGCCCCGGGGACCGCTGCCGCCGGCGCGGCGCAGATCAGCCTGGCAACCGCCACGGTGGAGCAGCTCGACACGCTCGACGGGATCGGTCCGACGCTGGCCCAGCGGATCGTCGAGCACCGCGAGCGCGCGGGCGGCTTTCGCTCCCTCGCCCAGCTCCGGGAGGTGGACGGCATCGGCGAGAAGCGCTTCGAGGCGCTCTCCGCCGCCCTGCGCCCGTGACCCGGAGGGCCGGCCGCGCGCGGGAGGCCCTCGCCGACGCGGTGGCGGGAGCGCATCGGCACGTGCTCGTCGGCTCGCTCGCCGCGGGCCTGGCGCTGGCGCAGGCGCCGGCGGCGGTCGGCCTGGTGGCCGTCGCCTTTTCCGTGGCGGCCCTCGCGGCCGCCCGCGCCCCGCGGCTGGCACTGATGGTGGCCGCGCTGCTCGCGGCCGGGGCCTGGGCAGGTGAGGCTCGGCTCGTCGCGATCGACTCCGGACGGGATCGCGTGCGCCCCGGTCAGCGGGTCGAGGCGGTGGCGCATCTGCTCGAGCGTCCGCGCGCGGGGCGGTTCGGGGTCTCGTTCGAGGCGCGGCTTCAGAGCGGGCCGGGACGCGGCGCCCGGGTGCTCGTGCGGATGGCTCGCAGCGGCGACGGCGACACCGGTCCGCGGGCACCCCTCGCAGACCCCGGTGCCGAGGTGCGGCTGGCCGGGGTGGTGCGGAGCCCGCCGGCGCGCTCCGGCTACGCCGCCCACCTCCGCCGCAGGGGCCTCGCCGGCGAGCTCGTGGCCCGCAGCGTGCGCGCCACCGGCCGCCGCCGGAGCGGTCTCGCGGGCGCGCTCGACACGCTGCGCCGGCGGGCGGAACACGGGGTGGGGGCGGGAATGACCCCAGCCGAGGCGAACCTGGCGCGCGGCATGGTGCTCGGCCAGGACGAGGCCATCGGCCCGGCGGTGCTCGCCGACTTCAGGGCCGCGGGCCTCGGACACCTGCTTGCGGTAAGTGGTCAGAACGTGATGCTGCTGGCCGCGCTGGCGCTGCCCCTGCTGGCCGCCGCGGGCCTGGCATCCGCCGGGCGGATCGCGGTCACGATCGCCCTCATCGCGCTCTACGTACCGGTCGCAGGCGCGGGCCCGTCGCTCCAGCGCGCGGCGGTCATGGGCGCGGCCTCGCTCGCCGCGCTGGCCCTCGCGCGACCGTCGTCGCGCGCCCATGCGCTGCTGCTGGCCGCGGCGGTCACGCTCGCGATCGACCCGCGTGCGCTCGCCGATCCGGGGTGGCAGCTGTCGTTCGCGGCGGTGGTCGGGATCCTGGCGCTGGCCCCGCCCCTGAGGGTCCCGCTCGCGTTCCTTCCGCGGCCGCTGGCTGACGGCGTGGCTGTCACGCTGGCCGCCACCGTGGCCACGGCGCCGCTGGTGTCCCACCACTTCGACTCCGTGCCAGTCGCCGGCCTGCCGGCCAACGTCGCGGCGCTGCCGCTGGTTGCGCCGATCATGTGGCTGGGGATGCTGCGGGCCGCCGCGGGGCAGGTCGCCGGGGCCGGGGGCCCGCTTGGCGATGCGGCCGAGCTCGCTGCGGCGCCGCTCGGACTCGCCCTCGCGCCGGCGCTGCGCGCCCTGTCGGCGCTCGCCAGGACGTTCGCCGACATGCGCGGTGGATCATTGGCGCTGCCCGTGCAGTCGCGTGCCGGGCTGGCCGTGGCCTATCTGGTCCTGGGCGCGGCGGCGGTCGCCGCCCTTCGCGGTGCCCCACGGCTTCAGGCTCCCTCGGCGGGGCTCGCGGCGCGCTGGCGGCGGCTCCCGCGCGTGCGCCGGGCGGCGGCCGCGGGCCTGCTGGCCGTGATCGCCACGCTTGCGGCGAGCGCGGTGCTGCGAACCCCGGCGGCGCCGGACCGGGTCACGGTGTCCTTCCTCGACGTCGGGCAGGGCGACGCCACGCTCATCCAGCATCCCGACGGCACGGCCGTGCTCTTCGACGGCGGGCCACCCGAGGCCCGGGTGGCCAGAGCGCTCAGGCGGGCGGGCGTGCGCAGGCTGTCGGTGCTGGTCATGACGCACGCATCGCGCGACCACCACGGCGGTCTGGCCGAGGTGGCACAGCGGATCCCGGTCGACGTGGTGCTCGACGGCGGCGACGGATCGCGGGACCCATCGTTCCGCAGGGTGGTCAGGCAGCTATTGGACCGCGGGTCGCGCCGCCTGCGTGCCCAGGCCCCGCTGGAGCTGCGGTTCGGAGGGATCGCCGTGAGTGTGATCTCGCCGCCCCCGCGTCCGCCTGGGCCGGCGCCCGAGGACCCCAACCCGCGCGCCGTGACGGCGCTGGTGCGCGCCGGCGGGCTCGACCTCCTGCTCTCGGCCGATGCCGAGAGCCCGACGCTGCGCGAGCTGCAGCTGCCGCCGGTCGACGCCATGAAGGTGCCCCACCACGGCAGCGCGGACCCGGGCCTGCCCGACGTGTTGACCCGCCTGCGGCCCCGCATCGCCGCGATCTCGGTGGGCTCCAATAGCTACGGCCATCCGGCGCCCGCCACCCTCGCCGCGCTGCGGGCGGGGGGCGTGCGTACGCTGCGGACCGACCGCAACGGCACCGTGCGACTGGTCGTTCACGAGGGTGTGGCGCGAATCGAGCCCGACCGGCCTGGGTGACCCCTCCGGGCGTCTGTGCGCGCCTGGCGCCCGCCGGCTCCTCGCCGTGCCACCAGCACGGCTGCGGTCACCGGCGAACGCCAGTCACACACAGCCATCCCGGATCGCGCATCCGGCTCAGATGACTACCCGGCCGCGGGCACCGGGCCGGCCTCGCCCGTCTGTGCGGCCTCGGCCTGGGCGCGGCTGTCCTTCGAGGAGATCAGCGTGGCCGCCAGGATCACTCCCAGCAGCGCCAGCCCGGCGCACGCCAGGAACGCGTCCTGGAAGCCCTCCGTGTTGGCGATCGCCGCGTTGCGCTCGCCGGAGGCGAACACGTCGTTGGTGGTCGCGATGGCGACGGTGGAGGTGATGGCCAGGCCGAGGGCGCCGCCCACCTGCTGGGAGGTGTTGATCAGGCCGGACGCCAGGCCGGCCTCGTCCTCGGTGATGCCGGTGACCGCCGCGATCGTGACCGACACGAACGAGAAGCCCAGCCCGATCGCGGCCAGCATGGACGGGAACAGGACGTCGCCCACGTAGCTCCCGTCGGGCGACACCTGCGAGAACCACAGCAGCCCCGCCACCACGAACAGCAGCCCGGTGATCAGCGTCGGCTTGAAGCCGATGCGGGTGACCAGCTGCGAGGCCACGCCCGCGCTCACGATGATGAGCACGCTGAGCGGCAGGTATGCCAGGCCAGCCTCCAGGGGTTCGTAGCCGAGCACCCGCTGCAGGTAGAGCGAGATGAAGAAGAACATCGAGAACAGCGACATGCCGACGCACAGCCCCACCAGGTTGGAGCCCCGCAGGGTCCGCAGCCGGAAGATGGAGAACGGCATCAGGGGGCTCTTCGTGCGGCTCTCGATGGCGATGAAGAGGGCGAGCAGCGCGACGCTCAGGACCAGCAGGCCGATCGTCTGCGTGGAGCCCCAGCCGGCCCCTTCGGCGTCCACCAGCGCGTAGACCAGGATCGCCAGGCCCGCGGTGACCGTGACGGCGCCCGGCACGTCGAAGGACGTGGCGGTGTTGTCGCGGCTCTCCTCGAGCAGCCGCGGGGCCAGCAGTGCCGCGACCACGGCGATCGGCACGTTCACGAGCAGCACCCACTCCCAGCCGAGGTACTCGGTCAGCACCCCGCCCAGCAGCACGCCAGCGGCGCCGCCGGCGCCGGCCACCGCTCCCCAGACCCCAAGGGCCTTGTTGCGCTCGGCCCCTTCGGCGAAGGTGGTGGTCACGATCGCCAGCGCGGCCGGCGAAATGATGGCCGCGCCCAGGCCCTGGAGCGCCCGCGCCGCGATCAGCTGGATGTCGCTCTGAGCGAGCCCCCCGAAGAGGGAGCCGATGCCGAACACGATCAGTCCGAAGATGAAGATGCGCCGCCGCCCGAGCAGGTCGGCGAGCCGCCCGCCCAGCAGAAGGAAGCCGCCAAACACGAGCGTGTAGGCGTTCACGACCCAGGACAGGTTGTCGTCCGAGAAGTCGAGCGCGCTGCCAATGGATGGCAGCGCCACGTTCACGATCGCCGCGTCCAGCACCACCACGAACTGGGTCGTGGCCAGCAGGGCGAGTGCCAGGTTCTTCGAGCGGGGGGTTGGGTCGGCGGACACGGCGGCGTTTCCTTTCGAGCGGGGCGCGGTGCGAACCGGAACGAGAATTCCGATTGCGAGCACCATACCGGAACAGTGGTTCCGTTTGTGTTCCGATCCGGTTACCATCCGGGCCATGCCGGTGGCGATGCCTCACTTGGCCGACCGCCCGCGACGCGCCGACGCGCGCCGCAACCGCCAGCGCATCCTCGCCGCCGCCAAGGCGGTGTTCGCCGACACGGGGGTCGACGCCCACATGGAGGCGGTGGCCCGTCGCGCGCAGGTCGGGGTGGGCACCGTCTACCGCCACTTCCCCACCAAGGATGCGCTGATGGGCGAGATCGTGGCCGAGAAGTTCCGGACCTATCGCGACCACGCCCGGCACGCGCTGGAGCACGAGCCCGACCCGTGGGAGGCGTTCGCCGGGACCCTGCGCCGCAACGCCGAGGACAGCTCTCGCGACGCGGCGGTGCAGCACGCGATCCTGCGCTCGCGCTCGGAGGACGTGTGGCCGCACGCCGAGGAGCCGCGTGCGGAGCTGCTAGCGGCCACCGAGGAGCTGATCGCCCGCGGCCGCGCGGCAGGCGTCCTGCGCGACGACCTGGTGGCCGAGGACATCGCGCTCCTGATGTGCGGGGTCTGCAGCACCATGGGCAACGTGACCCCCGGCGGCCCGATGGACTGGCGCCGCCACCTGGAGCTGGTCCTGGAGGCAACTCGGGCGCGCTGACGGCTCGGGCCACCGCCGTCGGCGGTGGTCCATACGATGGCCGCGTGGCCGAGCTCAAGCCCGTCTATCTCGTTCACGGCGACGACGACGCCCGCATCGACGAGTGGCGCTCGCGGCTGCGCGGACGTGCCGAGGCCGAGCTCGGCCCAGGTGGGCTGGAGGCCTTCGACGGTCGCACCCACTCGGCCGGCGACCTTGCGGCCGCGCTGGCCACCCTGAGCTTCGCCACCGGCACGCGCTACCTGCTGGCCGACGAGGTGGGGGCGTGGAAGGCGCCGGACCTGGCGCCGCTGACAGACGCCCTGGGCGCGCTCCCCCCGGACACGGTGCTCGTGCTGATCGTGCGGGGCAAGCCCGCAAAGGGGCTGGCCAAGAGCGTCGAGGCCGCGGGGGGCGAGGTTCGGCCCTACGAGGCGCCCAAGCCGTGGGAGATGCCCAAGTGGGTCATCGCCCAGGCGGCGGGGGTTGGGCTGAGCCTGGGCTCCGAGGCCGCCAGGGCGATGATCGCCACCGTGGGCAGCGGCCAGCAGCGCCTCGCGCGGGAGATCGAGAAGCTGGCGATTGCGGTGCACCCCGAGACGGCCGCCGGCGCCGAGGACGTCGAGCGGGTGGTGGGCGGCGACACCATCCCCAAGGTCTACGACCTGGCCGACGCCGTGACCGGCGGCGACGTGGAGGCCGCGCTGATGCTCGCCGAGGAGCTGGCCGCCCGCGACGAGCGCCCCGGGCGGCTGGTCTACCCGGTGGTCAACCGCCTCCGCGAGGTGCGCGGGGTAATCGAGCTGCTGGAGTCAGGAGTCGCCGAGAAGGACCTGGCCAGCGAGCTCAAGGCGCCGCCGTGGCGAGTCAAGAAGGCGCTGGCGCTTGCTCGCCGGACCGACCGCGAGCGCCTGGAGCGTGCCGTCTGCCGGTTCGCCGACCTGGAGATCGAGCTGCGCGGGGGCGGCACGCTCGACGAGGACACTGCGTTCACCCTGGCGCTCGCGCGCGCAGCTGCCTGAGCGAGCGCGGTCACCCGCCGTACGGGTACCACCATTCCTTCGGGGCGATCTCGGTCTCGATGTGCACGTGCTTGGTCTCCTGGAAGGCCTCCAGCCCCTCCTGGCCCAGCTCGCGGCCCAGGCCCGACTGCTTGAACCCGCCGAACGGGCCGGCGTCGTTGTCGGTCAGCGGGTCGTTGATCCAGACCGTGCCCGACCTGATCTCGCGCATGCAGCGCACGGCCGTGGCCAGGTCGCGCGTGTAGACGTTGGCCCCCAGGCCGAAGCGGGTCCCGTTGGCCAGCTCGATCGCCTCGTCCAGCGAGCTCACCGGCACGATCGGCGCCACCGGCCCGAAGGTCTCCTCGCGCAGCAGGTCGGTCTCAGCCGGCGCCCCGGTCACCACCGCGGGAGAGAAGAAGTGGCCCACGTCCTGCCCCGCGCGATCGCCGCCCACCACCAGCTCCGCGCCCGCGCTCACGGCGGCCTCGACCTGCGCCTCGACCTTCGCGCGCTGGGGCCCCGACGCCATCGGGCCCACGTCCGTGGACGGGTCCAGCGGGTCGCCCACCCGCAGCGTCCGGGTGTGGTCGACGAAGGCGGAGACGAAGTCGTCGTAGACCTCGCGTTGCACGTAGAAGCGCTCGGCCGACGTGCAGACCTGGCCCGCGTTGAGGTAGGCGGCCCACGCGCCGCCGCGGGCGGCCACGTGAACGTCCTGCGCGACATCGGCGCACACGATGAACGGGTCCTTGCCGCCCATCTCCAGGTTCATCCGCGCCACGCGCTCGGCGCATTTCACGGCGATCCGCTTGCCGGTCTCCACCGACCCCGTGAAGGCCACGCAGTCGACCCGCTCGTCGGACACGATCCGCTCGCCCACGTCCCCGGCGCCGGCCAGGAGGGAAACCGTTCCCGCCGGCAGGTGGTCGACGCAGGCCGCCAGCATCAAGGTGGAGATGGGTGTGAGCTCGGACGGCTTGGCCACCACCGGGTTGCCCGCCGCCAGCGCCGGCGCGAGCTTCCACGACAGCAGCAGCAGCGGGTAGTTCCACGGCACGATCGCCCCGACCACGCCCACGGGCTCCTTCACCACCAGCGCCAGCTGGGTGGACTCGATCGGCGGGATCACCCGCCCGGCGAAGTTGCGGCCGATCTCCGCGTAGAAGTCGAACGCCGCGGCCGTCCACGACACCTCGTCCGCGTTCTCCACCAGGGGCTTGCCGCCCTCCAGCGTCATCACCCTTGCCAGGTCGTCGGAGGAGGCCCGCAGCCGCGCCGCCACCTCGTGCAGGAGGTCCGCCCGCTCCACCGCCGGCGTGGACCCCCACGGCCGCGCCGCCTCCCGCGCCGCTGCGATCGCGGCGTCCACCTGCTCCGGCGACGCGCCGGCCACCTCCGCGACCGTCTCCTCGGTGGCGGGGTTCTCCACGGTCAGCGTCGGCCCGGCTCCAGGCGCCAGCTCGCCGCCGATCAGCAGCCGCGTCTCCATCGCGGCGCGACCCTACCAGCGGGGCATCGGCCCGTTCGGGCCCGCCGGCCGGGCTACGGGCCGCGGCTAGACGCCGGCGCGGATGCGCGCGGCGCGCGCCTTCTTGCGCGCACCGGCGTTGCGGTGGAAGGCGCCGCTGCGAACCGCCCGATCGATGCGCGAGCACGTGGCGCGGAACTCGGCCTCGGTGGCCTCGGCGTCCTTGCTCTCCGCGGCCGCCTGGAGGCGCCGCAGGTGCGTCTTGACCGAGGACGTGTAGCGGCGATTCTCGGCACGCTCTCGCTCCGCCCGGTGGATCCGCTTTTCTTGTGAGGCGATGTTGGCCATCTGCGCAAAGATGCCGCCACGGGGCCAGATCCCGGGCGGCAGCGGCGTAGTGTAGCGCGGGTCGTGGCGCCCGAGCCCATCGCGGAGACGCCGCGCGAGCGCGGCGGCCGCCTTGCACGCAGCACCGTCTTCTTCTCGCTCGCCACCGGACTCTCGCGCGTGCTGGGCCTGGCGCGGGAGGTCGTGGCCGCCAGCCTGTACGGCGTCTCGGGCGCCATGTCGGCGTTCACGATCGCCTTCCAGGTGCCCAACCTGATCCGCGCGCTGTTCGCCGACTCGGCACTCCAGGGCGCGTTCGTGCCGGTGTTCACCGAGCTCTTGGAGAAGGGCGAGCGCAAGGAGGCGTTCCGGGTGGCTTCGAGCCTCCTGTTCCTCATCGCCCTCGTCCTCGGGGCCATCACCGCCGCCTTCGTGCTGCTGGCCGAGCCCGCGATGTCCCTTTTTGCCCCGGGCTTCGACGACGACCCGGCCCTGCGCGATCTGACCGTGTCGCTGGCACAGCTGCTGGCGCCGATCGTGTTGCTGCTGGCGCTGTCGGGCCTGGTGGTGGGGATGCTCAACTCGTTCGAGCACTTCAGCGCGCCCGCGCTCGCGCCGGTGGCCTGGAACGCGGTCATCATCGCCGCGCTCGTCGGGCTCACGCCGCTGTTCCCCGAGGAGGACCAGATCTACGCCTACGCGGTCGGCGTGCTGGCCGGCACGGTGGTGCAGTTCCTCCTGCCGCTGCCGTGGCTGCGCGGCCGCGGGGGCCGCTTCACGCTCACGCTTGACTGGCGCAACGAGCGCGTCCGCAAGGTGCTCAAGCTGATGCTGCCGGTCACGCTGGCTCTGGGCATGATCAACCTGTCGCTGTTGATCAACTCGCTGTTCGGGACCCTGGTGCGCGAGGAGGCGCCCGCCGCGATCGACAAGGCCTTCCGCATCTACCAGCTGCCCCAGGGGCTGTTCTCGATCTCCATCGCCACGGTGCTGTTCCCCACCCTGGCCCGCTTGGCGGCGCGCACCGCCACGGACGACCTGCGCCGCACGATGTCCGCCGGGGTCCGCCAGATCTGCCTGCTGCTCATCCCCAGCGCCGCGCTGATGGCGGTGCTGGCCGAGCCGATCACGCGGCTGCTCTACGAGCGCGGCGAGTTCGGCGCGCGAGGCCACCGACCTGGTGACCGACCGCGCTGATCTGGTGGTCGCTGTCGCTGCCCTTCCAGGGGGTGAGCCTGCTCTTCTCGCGCACCTTCTTCAGCCTCCAGCGCGCGTGGGCCACCACGGCGCTGGCCGGCGCCAACCTGGTCGTGAACGCGCTCGTGGCACTGGCGCTCTACGAGCCATTCGGCATCGCCGGCATCGTGCTCGGCACGGTGGCCGGCACGCTGGTGATGACGGTCGCCCAGGGGTGGATGCTGCGCGCCGAGCTGGGCGGCATCGAGGGTGCCCGGATGCTGGCGTCGGGCCTGCGGATGCTGCTGGCGGCCGCGGCGCTGGCGGGCGCCGCGTACGGCTCCTGGTACGGGCTCGACGACGGCGCTCGGCCGCTCGCTGGGCGGGCAGATCGCCTCGACGGGAGTGGCGATCGCGGCCGGGGTGGCCGTCTACGCTGCGGCCGTGTGGGCCCTCGGGGTGCCCGAGGCGCGCCAGCTCCGGCGCCTGCTGCCGGGCGGCGGCCCGGGGCAGCCCTAGCGGGCCGGCGCCTCCATGTTCTCCATCACGCCCCGCACGAGGGCCACGATCTCGGGCGGCGCCTTCTCCGGCGAGCCGGCGTCGAAGGGGGGCTGCGGGTCGTACTCGATCCCCAGCTGGATCGCCTGAGCGACCTCCGGCCCGGCGATCAGCTCGCTCAGGCGCAGCGCCATGTCGATTCCCGACGACACGCCCGCGGCGGTGATGACCTTGCCGCGCTCCACCACCCGGTCGGGCACCGGCGTGGCGCCCAGCTCGCCCAGCACGTCGCGCACCATCCAGTGGGTGGTGGCCTCCACGCCGTCCAGCACCCCGGCCGCCGCCAGCAGCAGCGAGCCCGTGCAGACCGAGGTCGTCCAGTCCGACGTCTCGTGCACCGAGCGGATCCAACCCACCAGCCGCTCGTCCTCCAGCAGCGCGCGGGTGCCGATGCCGCCCGGCACCACCAGCACGTCGGGGGCCGGCGACGTCCTCGTAGCGCCCCTCGGCCACCAGGGTCAGCATCCGGTTGTCCGCACGCACGGGCCCGGCCTCGGCGGCCAGGAAGCGCACGGTCGCGCCCGGCAGGCCGGACAGCACCTGGTAGGGCCCCACGGCGTCCAGTGCCGTGAAGCGGTCGTAGATCGGGATGGCGACTTCCATTTGTGGTTCCTCTCGCTCGGGATTCAGGCCGCGTCGGCCAGGTCGGTGCGGAAGCGGTCGCGGTAGTGCGCCCGGGCTCACGCCGGTGCGGCGCCTGAAAGCGCGCCGCAGCGTCTCCACCGTGCCGAAGCCGCAGGTCGGCGGCCACGGCGGCGGTGTTCGCGAGGTGGCCTCGAGCAGCAGGCGCGCCTGCTCCACGCGCGTGGCCTCGACCCAGGCGGCGGGTGTGACTCCCACCTCGTGCGCGAACGCGCGCGAGAAGTTGCGCGGGCTCATGCAGGCGCGCGCAGCCAGCGCCTCCACCGAGCAGTCGCCGGCGGGGTTGGCGCGCACCCACTCCTGCACCTCGCGGAGCGGCTCGCGCTCGGCGGCCTGGGTGGCCAGCGGGGAGCTGAACTGGGACTGGCCGCCGGGGCGGCGGACGAACACCACCAGCCAGCGGGCCACCTCCAGCGCCGCCTGGGCGCCCAGGTCCTCGTCCACCAGCGCCAGCGCCATGTCCATGCCTGCGGTCACGCCGGCCGAGGTCCAGACGGTGCCGTCGCGGACGAAGATGCTGTCCGGGTCGACCTCGAGGGAGGGGTGGCGCTCGGCCAGCAGCCCGGCCGACGCCCAGTGGGTGGTCACGCGGCGGCCCTCCAGCAGCCCGGCCTCGGCCAGCAGGAAGGCGCCCGTGCACACCGAGGTCACGCGCCGGGACCGCTCGGCTGCGCGCGCGACCCAGCGAACCAGCGCGGCGTCGCGCGCGGCGGCGTGCACGCCAAGGCCGCCGGCCACGACCAGGGTGTCGATGGCGCCGCGGCAGCGCGAGATCGCCCTGTCGGGCGCGATCGCGATCCCGCTGTTGGTGGTGAAGCGCCCTTCGTCGGGCGCCACGATCTCGGTGGAGTAGCTGCCACCGAACAGGCGCTCGGCAACGGCGAACACCTCCAGCGGGCCGACGATGTCCAGCGACTGGGCGCCGTCGAAGCCCAGCAAGACGATCCGGCGAGGACGCTCCATGCCCGATGATCCCCGGTCCGGCGCCTGTCCGCAATGACAGTCACCGGGCAGATTCGGCCAAATGCTTCGGGACCCCGCTGCGTGGGTACGCTCCCCAGCCGTGCCCGAGGAGACGATGGACAGATCGGCCCAGCTCGAGGCCCTCAACGCCGCGCTGGTCCTGCAGAGCCGCTCCGCGCTCCAGTACACGCTCACGGCCGGCACGCTGTTCGGGTTCGAGTACCAGGGCCTGAGTCACGAGCTTGCCGCGTTCGCGCGCGGCGGAGCTCGACGATGTCCGGCACCTGATCGAGAAGATCGCGGCTCTGGGCGGGGACCCGGTCACAGACGTGGCGGAGGTGCGCTTCCTCGAGGACCCGCGCGCGGCGATCGACTGGCTGTTGGAGTCCGAGGCCGAGACCCTGCAGGCGCTCCAGGACGCCATCGAGCCCACCGGCCGCGAGGCCGCGTCCGAGGCCATCGAGCACCGGCTGGAGCACATCATCATGCGCAAGCAGGAGCAGCTGGACGTGCTGCTCCGCGCCGTCCGCGCCCGCTGAGGCCGGACCCGCGGCGCGGATGCGCGCCGCGCCGCGTCCATAATCAGGGCGTGACCGCCCCCGCGGGCAACATCCGCAACTTCTCGATCATCGCCCACATCGACCACGGCAAGTCGACGCTGGCCGACCGCATCCTGGAGACCACCGGCGCCGTGGATCCGCGCGACCACCGCCCCCAGCTGCTGGACTCGATGGACCTCGAGCGCGAGCGCGGAATCACGATCAAGGCCCAGGCCGTGCGCGTGGAGTACGCCGCCGCTGACGGCCAGACCTACCGGCTCCACCTGATCGACACGCCCGGGCACGTGGACTTCACCTACGAGGTGTCGCGCTCGCTGGCGGCCTGCGACGGAGCCCTGCTGGTGGTCGACGCCGCGCAGGGCGTCGAGGCTCAGACGGTGGCCAACACCTACCTGGCCGTGGACGCCGGCCTGGAGCTGATTCCCGCGATGAACAAGATCGACCTGCCGGGCGCCGAGCCCGAGCGGGTGGCCGGCGAGATCGCGGAGCTGCTCGGGCGAGCCGGCCGAGGGGGTCATCCGGATCTCGGCCAAGACCGGGGACGGGGTGAACGAGCTGCTCGAGGCCATCGTCCAGCGCGTGCCGCCCCCGGAGGGCGACACCGACGCCCCGCCCCGGGCGCTGATCTTCGACTCCGAGTTCGACCAGTACCGCGGCGTGGTGGCCTACCTCCGCGTCGTGGACGGCGAGCTGAGCAAGGGCGACGCCATCGTGGCGATGCAGACCGGCACCGAGGCCGACATCGACGACATCGGCTTCTTCGGCCCGCGCGATGACGCCGGTCTCCACGCTGCGGGCGGGCGAGGTCGGATACCTGATCACCGGCATCAAGGACGTGTCGCTGCTGCGGGTGGGCGACACCCTGACGACGCCGCGCGACGCCGGCCACCGAGCCGCTGCCCGGCTACCGCGAGGTCAAGCCGATGGTCTTCTGCGGCCTGTTCCCGGTGGACACCGACCGCTTCGCCGACCTGCGCGACGCGCTGGAGAAGCTCGCGCTCAACGACGCCGCGCTGTCCTACGAGCCCGAGACCAGCCAGGCGCTGGGCTTCGGCTTTCGCTGCGGCTTCCTCGGCCTGCTGCACATGGACATCGTGCGCGAGCGCCTCGAGCGCGAGTACGACCTCGACCTGCTGGCCACCACGCCGACCGTCGAGTACGAGGTCACGCTGACCGACGGCGACGGTCGTGGCGGTCCACTCGCCGGCCGACATGCCCGACCGCGCGCGCATCGAGGAGATCCGCGAGCCCTACATCCGCGCCACGATCCTGTGCCCGAAGGAGCACGTGGGCGCGGTGATGGAGCTGTGCCAGGAGCGCCGCGGAAGCCACGCCGGCATGTCGCTTCCTCTCCGAGCAGCGCGTGCAGATGCACTACGACCTGCCGCTGGCCGAGATCGTGCTCGACTTCTTCGACCAGCTCAAGTCGCAGCACCAAGGGCTACGCGTCGCTGGACTACGAGCTGCGCGGGCATGCGCGCCTCCGACCTCGTGAAGCTCGACATCATGCTGGCCGGCGACCAGGTCGACGCGCTGTCGATGGTCGTGCACAAGGACAAGGCCTACGCGGCGGGGCGGGGCCTGACCGAGCGGCTGCAGAAGCAGATCCCGCGCCAGCAGTTCGAGGTGGCCATCCAGGCGGCGATCGGGTCGAAGATCATCGCCCGCGAGTCCGTCAAGCCGATCCGCAAGGACGTGATCGCCAAGTGCTACGGCGGCGACGTCACGCGCAAGCGCAAGCTGCTGGAGAAGCAGAAGGCGGGCAAGAAGCGGATGAAGCAGGTGGGCCGGATCGAGGTGCCCCAGGAGGCGTTCCTGTCGGTGCTCGAGATCGGCGAGGGGGACTCCCAGTAAGTACCCGGGTTCCCGCTCTGGGAGCGCAATCCGGCCTCGAAAGGAGTTTTAGCCCCGCCTTAGGTCGCGTCCGTAGATTCGCCGCCGTGGCTACTCAGACCGCCCCTGACCCGACCATCGACTCGCTCCAGCTGTTCCTCGACGGGATCGCCAAGACGCGCCTGCTCACGGCGACCGAGGAGCTCGAGCTTGCCAAGCGCATCGAGCGCGGCGACCTCGAGGCCAAGGAGCGGATGACCGAGGCCAACCTGCGGCTGGTGGTCTCGATCGCCAAGCGCTACCGCAACCAGGGCCTGCCGTTCATGGACCTGATCCAGGAGGGGTCGATCGGCCTGGTTCGCGCAGTCGAGAAGTTCGACTACCGCAAGGGGTTCAAGTTCTCGACCTACGCCACGTGGTGGATCCGCCAGGCGATCTCCCGCGCGATCGCCGACAAGTCGCGCACGATCCGGATCCCGATCCACATCAACCAGACGCTTCAGAAGCTCGACGGCGCCCAGCGCAAGCTCGAGTCCGTGGGCGACCGCGACCCCTCGATCGAGGAGATCCTTGCCGCCGCCGGCGTCGAGGTCGATGTCGACGAGGCCGAGTTCCTGCTGCGCGCCTCGCGCGCGCCCGTCTCGCTCGACAAGCCCGTGGGCGGCGGGGAGGAGGACGCTGCGGAGCTGGGTCACCTGATCCCCGACGAGCGGGCCGAGTCCCCGTTCGACAGCGCGGTGGAGTCCATGACCCGCACGCGCCTGGCGGAGGCGCTGGAAAACCTCTCCTACCGCGAGCGCCGGGTCGTGGAGCTGCGCCACGGGCTGTTCGGCGAGCATCCGCGCACGCTCGACGAGGTGGGCCGCATGTTCAGCCTCACGCGCGAGCGCACCCGGCAGGTCGAGGAGCATGCGCTGCGCAAGCTCGCGAGCCTCGCCGAGGCCCAGGGCCTGCGCGAAGTCGCGTAGCCGCAGCGCCCGCGGCCCGACCCATAGAATCCGCCGCCGTGCCGGTGGAGACCAAGGCCCAGGGCAAGACCTATCCCGCGTTCGCCTACGAGGTGGGCAGGGAGAAGATCCGCGAGTTCGCCTACGCCGTGGGCGAGGAGAGCCCCGTGTACTTCGATCGCGACGCCGCGAAGGCGGCCGGCTATCGCGACATCCCGGCGCCGCCGATGTTCGCCGTCGTGTACTCGGCGGGGGCCATGGGCCCGGCCATTCTCGACCCCGACGTGGGCATCAACCTCCAGATGATGGTGCACGGCGGGCAGGAGTTCGTCTGGGGCGAGCCCGTCTGCTCCGGCGACACGATCTCCACCGCGGCCGAGGTCAAGGAGATCTACGAGAAGGACGGCAAGGGCTTCTATGTGTTCGAGTCGGTCTCGACCAACCAGGACGGCGACGAGGTCGTCCGGGCCACGTGGACCAACATCGTGAGGGGCGTATGAACCAGGGCGACTCCATCCCCGAGCTGCGCGTCACGCCGGACAAATACCTCCCACACCGATACGCGGGTGCGTCGGGGGACTTCAACCCGATCCACATCGACCCCGAGTTCGCGAAGGCCGTGGGGCTGCCCGGCAACATCCTCCACGGCCTCTACGGGATGGCCCAAGTGGCTCGCGCCAACTGCGCCGCCGCGGGCGGCGAGCCGCGGGCGCTCAGGCGGCTCGCGGTCCAGTTCCGCGGAATGGGCATGCCCGAGCAGGAGATCGTGGTGACCGGCACGGTGCGCGAGCTCGACGGCGGGCGGGCCGTGGTGGACACGGTGGCCGAGCAGTCCGGCAACCAGATCATCAGGAACGCCGAGGCCGAGCTGGCGCTCTGACGCGGCGCGCGCGGGTGCCGGCCGGAACGGCCGGCCCGGTGGCCTCGTAGGCTTGGTCACGTGCAGATCACGTCGCGCCAGGGCTTCATCCTCCGCAAGGTCGTGGAGGGCCACCAGCTGCTCGACTCACCCGTGGGGTCGCGCTGGCTGGCCGATCAGGGGGACGTGCCCTGGGGGCCCTCGACCGTGAGGGCCGAGCTGGCGCGCCTCGAGGAGGTCGGCATGCTCGAGCACCCGCACACCTCCGCCGGCCGGGTCCCCACCGACTCCGGCTATCGCTTCTACGTCGACGAGCTGCTGGAGAAAGGCGACCTGCCCGCCGTGCGGCGCCCGTTGCAGCTCAGCGCCATGCGCCGCGAGGTGGACGACGCCATGCGCGCCACCACCGAGCAGCTGTCGCAGGTCACCAACCTGCTGGCACTCGTGTCGGCACCGCCCATCGAGACGGCCACCATGCATCGCGTCGAGGTCCTGCTGCTGCAGCCGCAGGTGGCGATGGTGGTGGTCATCACCTCCACCGGCGGTGTGACCAAGCGCGTGATCTCCTACGACGAGCCCCTGGACGCCGGCCTGGTGGACTGGGCGGCCAGCTACCTCAACGAGGCGCTCGGTGGCATGGATGTCGGGTCCCGGATGCTGCAGGCCCGGCTGTCGGCACCCGAGCTTGGGCAGCGCGAGCGCGGGTTCCTCCAAACGCTCATGCCGGCGTTCACCGAGCTCGAGAGCAGCGCGGGCGACACGCTGTTCGTGGAGGGCGCCGCGCGTCTGCTGTCGGAGCACCGGTTCCAGGAGCTGCCCCAGCTGTCCGAGCTGATGGACGCCCTGGAACGGCGCGTGGCGATCCTCTCGGTCATGCGCGCGTCCCTGTCGGAGTCCAGCGTCTACCTCCGGATCGGGCGTGAGAACACGGCCCCCGAGTTCCGCTCCCTGAGCATGGTGGCCGCCAACTACGGGCTGGCCAGGCGCAACCTCGGCGCCGTCGGTGTGCTCGGCCCGGTGCGGATGGACTACCCCACCACGATCATCGCGGTGCGGCAGGCCGCCGCCGAGCTCAGCCGGTTCGTGGCCGAGGTCTACGACGAATGAGGCGCGACGCCTACGAGCTGCTCGGGGTCGAGCGGGGGGCCGGCGAGCGCGACGTCAAGCGCGCCTTCCGGGCGCTCGCGCGCGAGCTGCACCCCGACGTGAACGCGCACGACCCGGAGGCCGAGGAGAAGTTCAAGGAGGCCGCCGAGGCCTACGAGGTGCTGTCGGACCCCGAGCGCAAGGCGGTCTACGACCGCTACGGGTGGGACGGCCTCGACTCGCGCGGCTACGCGCCGCAGTCGCACGGGTTCAGCTCGTTCGCCGACATCTTCGAGGCGTTCTTCGGCGGCGATCCGTTCAGCGCGGGCCGCGGACCCGGCGCGGTGCAGGGCGGCGACATCGGCGTGCAGGTGGAGATCTCGCTGGCCGAGGCCGCCAGCGGAGTCGCGACCGAAGTGGCCTTCGATGCCGTGGACACCTGCGGGCGCTGCCACGGCAACCGCGCCGAGCCCGGAACGCCGATCGAGACCTGCGAGCGCTGTGGCGGCACCGGGCAGCTGCGGGCCGCCACGCGCACGGCATTCGGCCAGCTGGTCCGAGCCCATGCCTGCGATGTGTGCGGCGGCGAGGGCAAGGTGGCCCGCACGCCGTGCACCGAGTGCGGCGGGGAGGGCAGGCGCGCGTCGCGCCGCACGCTCGACGTGAACCTGCCCGCGGGAATCGCCGACGACCAGCGCGTGCGGATCACCGGCCGCGGCCACGCGGGCGATCGCGGTGGCCCTCCCGGCGACCTGTACGTGCTCGTCACGGTCACGCCCGACGAGCGCTTCCTGCGCGACGGCAGCGACCTGATCTCGGTGGTCGACGTGCCCGCCCCGGCCGCGGCGCTCGGCACCACGGTGAGCGTGGCCACCCTCGACGGCGACGAGGAGATCGAGGTCGAGCCGGGCACGCAGCCAGGCACGGTGGTCACGCTGCGCGGGCGCGGCATGCCGCAGATCGGGCGCAACCGCTCGGGCGACCAGCAGGTGGTGCTCAACGTGGTCGTGCCGCGCAACCTCAGCGCGCGCCAGCGCGAGCTGCTGGAGGAGCTGAGCGACAGCGTCACGGAGGAAAACCTGCGCGAGGTCACCGCGGACTCGCTGCTGTCCAAGGTCCGGCGAGCGCTGCGTTGATCCGGCTGGCGGTGCGGGCCCCGGCCGCCGCGGCCGAGGTCGTGCTGGCCGCCCTGCTGGAGCTGGCGCCCGGGGGGGTGGAGCAGGTCGACGACGGCGACAGCGTGGAGTTCGCCGTCTACGGCGCGCCGGGTGAGCTGCCCGAGCTTGCGGAGGGCGATGCCGAGGTGGCCGGCGTGTGCGTGGTGGTCAGCGGCACCGAGGTGCCTGACGACTGGGAGGAACGCTGGAAGCGCTTCCACTTGCCGGTGCTGGCGGGCGGGCGCCTGTGGGTGCGCCCGCCGTGGGAGCCGGCCGCGACCGAGCCGGGCGTGATTGACGTGGCCATCGACCCGGGGCGCGCGTTCGGCACGGGCACCCACCCGACCACGCGGATGTGCCTGGAGCTGCTGGTGGGGCTTGCGGCCAGCGGCCGCCTTGGCTCCCTGTGCGACCTGGGCTGCGGCTCGGGCGTGCTTTCGATCGCCGCGGCCAAGCTGGGCTTCGAGCCCGTGACGGCGCTCGATTCGGATCCCTTGGCGGTCGACGCCACGCGCGCCAACGCACGCGCCAACGGGGTGGAGCTGGCGGAGGTGGCGCGGGCGGACCTGCGTTCGGAGCCGCCGCCGGAGGCCGACGTCGTGGTGGCCAACCTCATGCGGCCTCTGCTGCTGCGGGTGGCTCAGCTCAGCCACGGCCGGCCGGCGCCGCGCGCGCTGATCCTGTCGGGGCTGCTGGACGAGGAGGCGGACGAGGTGGCTGGGGCGTTCGGGGCTCTCGCCGAGCGGCGGCGCCTCAGCGATAAGGGGTGGACGGCGGTGCTGCTGGAGGGGTAGGGGGGCGGCCGACGACCCACCGCCCTACCGCACCGTCGTCTGCGACACCACGCCCGCCACCTCCTGCCACCACGCCTGCGCCGCGCCCGGCTGGGCCCGGCCGATGCGCTCGCGGCAGTAGCGGAAGAGCTGGCGCGCGCCTCCGATCGCCACCACGCCCTCGCCGGTGATCGCGAGCCTGCCGTCCGCGAGCAGCACCAGCGCGCCCGGTTGCTCGCGCCGGGTGCGCAGGGATCGCAGCACCTCGACGCCGTCGATTCGCTCCGGGTGGCCGGGGTCGCCCATCGATTCGCGCCACGGACGCACGTGGAAGATCGGCGCCCGCCCCGCCTTGGGCGCCAGCGCGGGGGTCGGCTCGCCGAGTGGGCCCGAGCGCCAGCGGTTGAACAGCTCCTCCACGCCCGCGCGCACCTGCCCGCGCACCAGGATGTGGAGCCGGTCGCCGGCCTCGACCTCAGTGGAGCCCCGCGGCAGCAGCGCCTCGTCGTCACGGACGATCACGCTCACCAGCGCCTCCCGCGGGAGCTCGAGCTGGTTCACCATCAAACCGACCAGCGCGTCGGACCCGCCCACGGGGAACTCGAGCACCTCGGCGCCCAGCCGCCGGATGGTCCCCACCTCGTGCAGCGGCTTGGATAGCGCGGGCTCGTCGGTGGTCAGCCCCAGCCAGCGAGCGAGCGGTTCGATCGACGCCCCCTGCACGAGCGTCGAGGTGAGCACCACGAAGAAGACGATGTTGAAGAACGAGCCCGCCTGGTCGATCCCCTCGATCACGGGGAAGGTGGCCAGCACGATCGGGACCGCCCCGCGCAACCCGGCCCAGCCCACGAACGCGGACTCGCGCAGGTTCATGTGCGCGCCGGCGGTCGCGAGCAGCGTTGCCAGCGGGCGGGCCACGAACATCAGCACGGCGGCGATCAGAAACGCCTCGCCGACGATGTCGCCGAACTGCGACGGGTTCACCAGGAGGCCCAGCGTCAGGAACATCACGATCTGGCTGATCCACGCCAGGCCGTCGTGGAAGTCCTCGATCGTCCGCCTGCCCGGAATGGCGGCGCTGCCGAGGCTCAGCCCGGCCAGGTAGACCGCCATGAAGCCCGACCCGTGCAGCGCGTCGGCGGCACCGAAGGCCAGCGCTGCCGCGGCGATCGAAGCCACGGGATACAGGCCGTTGGTGCTGACCTGGGCCTCCCGGAAGCCGGCCACGGCGAGCCGCCCGACCGCCAGGCCCACCAGCGCCCCGATGCCCAGCTCCTCCACCGCCAGCAGCACCATGTCCCAGGCGCCGTAGCCGGGCTCGTTGATGTACTCGATGAAGCCCAGCACAAGCACGATCGCCACGGGGTCGTTGAAGCCGGACTCGCCCTCCAGCGCGCGCGCCAGGCGCTTCTCGACACTCGACCCGCGCAGCACGGAGAAGATCGCCGCGCTGTCGCTCACGGCCACGATCGAGCCAAGCAGCAGCCCCTCGAGCGTGCTCAGGTCCAGCAGCCAGGAGGCGCTCAGCCCCACGATGGCCGCGGTGGCCACGGTGCCCACCGTGGCCAGCGACACGCTCACCCCGAAGACCGGCCGGATCTCGTTCCAGCCGGCGGCCAGGCCGCCCTCGAAGAGGATCAGGGCCAGGGCCACGATGCCCACGCTCTGCGCCAGCTCCACGTCCTCGGTGTCGCCGCCGAAATCGATCAGCCCGAGCACGTCGCTCCCGATCACCATCCCCAGCGCCAGCACGAGCACCAGCCCGGGCACGCGCACCCGCCCGGCCACCAGGGAGGCGCCGATGCCGAGCCCCAGCAGGGCGCCGGCGATCAGGATGAGGTTTCCGACCTCCATCCGGCGAGTCTATGGACGGGTCTAGGATGGCCGCCGTGCCGCTGATAGACCTGTCCGCGCCCATCTCGCAGAGCTCGCCGGACCTGCCGGAAGCGCTGCGCACGGACATCGAGTTCTCGGGCCACGAGGCGGGTGCCGCCCAGGTCGAGCAGCTGCTGGGCGTCCCGCCGGAGCTGCTCCGCGACGGGGAGGGATGGGCCACCGAGGAGTTCACCCGCTTCGGCACCCACAACAGCACCCACGTCGACGCGCCCTGGCACTACAACTCCGAGATCGGCGGCGAGCGTGCGGCGACGATCGACGAGCTACCGCTGGAATGGTTCCACGCCCCGGGCGTGGTGCTCGACATGACGGCCAAGGAGGACGGCGACGCCGTGACCGCCGCCCAGGCCGAGGCCGAGCTCGCCCGCATCGGCCACGACCTGCGGCCGCTCGACATCGTCCTCGTGCGGACCGGGCGCGATCGCTTCTACGCCGAGCTGGACTACATCGCGCGCGGGCCGGGAGTCACGGCCGAGGCCACCCACTGGCTGTTCGAGCGCGGGGTACGGGTCATGGGGATCGACGCCTGGGGCTGGGACGCGCCGCTGCACATGCAGGCCGAGCGCGCCAAGAGCTCAGGCCAGGCGGGGGTCTTCTGGGAGGCGCACCAGGCCGACCTGCCCTACTCGCAGCTGGAGCGGCTCATGAACCTGGGCGCGCTGCCGTCCACCGGCTTCACGGTCAGCTGCTTCCCGCTGAAGATCGAGGGCGCCAGCGCCGCGCCCGCGCGGGTCGTCGCCCACGTGCCCGGCGACTAACCGCCCGCCGCGCGCTCCTCGGCCAGCTCCGCCAGCCCCCACAGGTCGCGCCACTCGTAGTCGGGCCGCTCCTCGCCGGGTGCCTCCTCGCGATGGCGGTTGATCCACGCGGTGGACATGCCGACCTCCTGCGCCGGCCCGATGTCGTACTTGAAGCCAAAAGCCACGTGCAGGATCTCCTCGGGCCTGGCGCCGCACGCCTGCAGCGCCTTGGTGAAGTTGCGCGTGTCGGGCTTGTACGCGCGCACGTCCTCGGCCACCACAACGGCGTCGAACGTCAGCGGCGCGAGCTGTCGCAGCGTGTGCTCCATGATGTGCCGGTCGGTGTTCGAGAGGATCACCAGCCTCAGGCCGGCCTGCTTCGCCCGCTGCAGCGCGGGGATGGTGTCCGGGAAGGGCTGCCAGGTCTGCATCGCCCGCTCGAGGCCCTCGCCGTCCTTGGTGTTCCAGCGATAGCCGCGCTCGGCGACCCAGGTGCGCAGCGACTCGGTGAGCACGTCGCTGTAGGAGCGGTAGGCCCCCTGGATGCACTCGAACTGGATCTCCTCCCAGCGCTCGCGCAGCTCCCTGCCGGGGCCGGGGTCGAAGTCGCCGTTGCGGCGCGCGAGGTCGTACAGGAACGCGGCCGCGCCGCCCTCCCAGTCCACGAGGGTGCCGTAGCAGTCGAAGGTGGCGACTTTGATCTCTGGCATGCGGCCTACACTTGGACTATGGCAGTGCTGGCTCAGGTGCAGTCCGACGTGACAACCGCCCTCAAGGCGGGCGATCGCGAGCGCGCCGGCGCGCTCCGTCTGATCGTGTCCGAGTTGCAGAAGGGCGAGAAGGAGGGCTCCTCCGACGAGGTCGAGATCCTCCAGCGCGAACGCAAGCGCAGGCTCGAGTCCGCCACCGCCTATCGCGACGCCGGGCGCGACGACCTCGCCGGCGCCGAGGAGCGCGAGGCCGAGCTGATCGGCGCCTACCTGCCGGAGCAGCTCTCGGATGAGGACCTGCAGGCCATCGTTGGCGACGCCGTGGCGTCGTCCGGCGCCAGCTCGCCCAAGGAGATGGGCAAGGTCATGGCGCTGATCATGCCCCAGGTGAAGGGCCGCGCGGACGGGCGGCGCGTGAGCTCGGCAGTGCAGGAGGCGCTAACTCCGTAGTGCCGCGCAAGCAGATCGAGCTCTCCAACGAGGTCGCCGCCGAGCTGGCGGGCCCGGGCGACCTGATCATGCGCACGCTCGAGGAGCACCTCGACTGCCAGATCTACCTCCGCGGGAACGTGCTCACGCTCGACGGTGGCGACCAGGACGTGGCGATGGGCGAGACCGTGGTGCGAGAGCTCACCGACCTGGTGCGCCAGGGCCACGACGTGGCGCCGGGCACGATCGAAGCCATCGGCGGCGCGCTACAGCGACACGAGAGCCCCAGCGCGATCCTCGAGGACGTGGTCTGGCGCCACCGCGGGCTCAAGGTGGCACCCAAGACCGTGAACCAGAAGCGCTACGTGGACGCCATCCGCACCGAGACGATCACGGTGGGCATCGGCCCGGCGGGCACGGGCAAGTCGTTCCTGGCGGTGGCCATGGCCGTGGCCGCACTCTCCAGGCGCGAGGTCAACCGGATCGTGCTTACGCGGCCGGCGGTCGAAGCCGGCGAGCGACTGGGCTTCCTGCCGGGCGACCTGATGGCCAAGGTCGACCCCTACCTGCGGCCGCTGTTCGACGCCCTCTACGACATGCTCGAGCCGGAGAAGGTGAACGCCCACCTGGAGCGGGGCGTGATCGAGGTGGCGCCGCTCGCTTTCATGCGCGGCCGCACCCTCAACGACGCCTTCATCATCGTCGACGAGGCCCAGAACACCTCGCCGGAGCAGATGAAGATGGTGCTCACCCGGCTCGGCTTCAACTCGAAGATGGTGGTCACCGGCGACATCACCCAGGTCGACCTGCCGCGTGACCAGCGCTCCGGGCTGGTGGTGATCGGCGACATCCTCGCCGAGGTCGAGGGCATCGAATTCGTGCGCTTCGGCGGCGAGGACGTGGTCCGGCACAAGCTGGTCCAGCGGATCGTGGCCGCCTACAACGAGCACGCGGAGCAGCAGGCGCCCGAGCTCCGCGCCGCCAGGCGCAAACAGGCCTGACCGGCACCGGCGTGCCCGGCGGTGGGGTGGAGGTGGAGGTGATCGGCGGCGACGAGGCGTTGCTGCGCGAGCCCGCGCAAGCCGCGCTGGCCGCCGCGGGGGTGGAGGAGGGCCACCTGGCCGTGGCCATCGTCGACGCCGCCGAGATCCAGCGCCTGAATCGCGACCATCGCGGGCGCGACCGCCCCACCGACGTCCTGTCCTTTCCCGTCGACGGCTCCGGCCCCGCGGCGGGGCCGCGGGAGCTGGGCGACGTGGCGATCTGCCCCGAGCACACGTCCGACCTGGTCGAGGCCGTGGTGCACGGGGTGCTGCACCTCTGCGGCTACGACCACGAGACCGACCGCGGCGAGATGCTGGCCCTCCAGGACCGCGTGCTGGCCGGACTGCGGTGACCGCCACACGGGCCGGCTTCGTGGCGCTGGCCGGCAGGCCGAACGCCGGCAAGTCGACGCTGGTGAACACGATCGTCGGCCAGAAGGTGGCGATCGTGTCCGACAAGCCGCAGACCACGCGGCGCGAGATCCGCGGGGTGGCCACCGGTGCGGACTGGCAGCTGGTGCTCGTGGACCTGCCCGGCGTGCAGCGCCCGCGGGACCCGATGACCGAGCGCATGCAGCGCAGGGTCGAGCACGCCCTGGGCGACGCCGACGCCGCGCTGCTGGTGCTGGACGGAACCCAGAGCGTGGGGCCGGGTGACCGCTTCGTGGCTCGCGCCATACGCACGGCGGGCGTGCCCGCCGTGACCGCCCTGAACAAGGTCGACCGCCTGGACCACCCGAAGACGGTGGCTGCGCTCACGGCCGCCGCCGACCTCGAGGTCCCGGGCGAGCTGTTCCCGATCAGCGCTCGGGCCGGCACCGGGGTGGCGGCGCTGGTGGAGCACCTGTCCGGGTTGCTGCCCGAGGGCCCCTTCCTCTACGCCGCCGACGATCACAGCGACCAGCCGGAGCGGGTGCTGGTGGCGGAGCTGGTGCGCGAGCAGGTGCTGCGGCGCACCCGCCAGGAGCTGCCGCATGCCGTGGAGGTGGAGGTGGCGGAGCTGGCCGAGCGCGCCGACGGGCTCGTGGTCGTGGAGGCCTCCGCGTGGGTAGAGAGCAAGTCCCAGGCGGCGATCCTGATCGGCGCGGGCGGCGCCATGGTCAAGGCGATCGGCACGGCCGCGCGGCCGGGGATCGAGGCGGCGCTCGGCAGGCCGGTGCACCTGGACCTGAGGGTGCGGGTGCGCAAGGGCTGGCGCAGCGACGACGCCCTGCTCGACCGGCTCGGGATCGAATGACGGAGGCTGGGACAATCGGGGCTGTGGATTCGATCGCCTTCGACGAGCACGGCCTGGTGCCGTGCGTGATGCAGGACGCCGCCACCGGCGAGGTCCTCACGCTGGCCTACATGAACGAGGAGGCGCTGAGGCTCACCCGCGACACGGGCGAGATGCACTTCTGGAGCCGCTCGCGCGAGACGCTGTGGCGCAAGGGCGAGACCTCCGGCAACACGATGCGGGTGCGCGCGCTGCGCGTGGACTGCGACGGCGACGCGCTCCTGGCGCTGGTCGACCCCGCCGGCCCCGCCTGCCATACGGGCGAGCGCACATGCTTCCACCGCGGGGAGCTCGAGCCGCAGGCACACGAGGCGCTGCCAGCACTGGAGCGCACGATCGCCCGGCGGGCGGCCGCGCTGGATCCCGCCCAGAGCTATACCGCGGAGCTGCTGGCCGACCCGCCGCGGATCGGCGACAAGGTGCGCGAGGAGGCGGACGAGGCCGCGCGCGCGGCCGCCGGCGAGAGCGACGAGCGGCTGGCCGAGGAGGGCGCCGACGTGCTGTACCACCTGTCGGTGCTCATGGCCTCGCGCGGGCTTTCCCTCACCGGGGCCCTCGAGGTGCTGAACCGCCGGCGCGCCGGGTGACTCCGCTGGCAACCGGGGCGCACGGCCTCGAGATTCAGCCGTCCCTGGCCGAGGCGCGCGAGCTGGCGCGCGAGCACAGCCTGGTGCCGCTGCGCCACACCTACGTGGCCGACACGGAGACCCCGGTCTCCGCCTACCTCAAGCTGCGCGGCGACGGCCCGTCGTTCCTGCTGGAGTCGGCGGAGCAGGGCCAGCGCTTCGGGCGCTGGTCCTTCCTCGGCTACCGCCCGCGAGCGGTGATCCGCATGGAGGGCGGCGCGCTCACCGTGGACGGCGAGGAACGCCAGGCGGCCGATCCCTACGCGGCCGTGACCGAGGAGCTGGGGCGCTACCGGATCGCGCCGCTGGACGGCCTGCCGCCGTTCGCCGGCGGCGCGGTGGGCCTGTTCGGCTACGACCTGGTCCGCAGCGCGGAGCCCACCGTGGGCGCCGGCAACCCGGACCCGGTCGGCACGCCCGACATGGCGCTCATGGTCAGCGATGTGCTCGTGGCCTTCGACCACCTGCGCCACGAGATCACCGTGCTGGCCAACGTGTTCGTCGAGGACGACGTGGACGGCGCCTACGAGCAGGCCGTCCGCGCCATCGCCGACGTGCGCGAGCGACTGGCGGCGCCTGTCCCGCGCGCCCACGCCGAGCGCCGCGACCCCCCTGCCTTCCAGAGCAACATGGGGGCGGCCGGATACGCCGACGCCGTGGAGAGATGCAAGTCCTACATCCGCGCGGGCGACGCGTACCAGGTGGTGCCCAGCCAGCGCTGGAGCGCGGACTCGCCGGTCGAGGCCTTCTCCATCTATCGCGGCCTGCGGGCCATCAACCCCAGCCCGTACATGTACTTCCTGGACTTTCAGGACTTCGAGATCGCGGGCGCCTCGCCCGAGGCGCTGATCAAGGTCTCGGGGGACCGCGCCGAGCAGCGGCCGATCGCGGGCACACGGCCGCGGGCGGAGACGGCGGCAGCCGACATCGAGCGGGCCGAGGAGCTGCTGGCCGACGAGAAGGAGCGCGCCGAGCACGTGATGCTGGTGGACCTGGCCCGCAACGACCTGGGCAGGGTGTGCCGGTTCGGCAGCGTCTCCGTGGACGAGCTGATGGTCGTGGAGACCTACTCGCACGTGCTGCACATCGTTTCGTCGGTGTCGGGGACCCTGCGCCCGGACGTCTCCGCGATGGACGCGCTGCGAGCGTCGCTTCCCGCCGGCACCCTGTCCGGGGCGCCCAAGATCCGGGCGATGCAGATCATCGACGAGGTCGAGCCGGTACGCCGGGGCCCGTACGGCGGGTCGGTCGGCTACCTCTCCTACACGGGCGACCTGGACACCTGCATCTACATCAGGTCCGCGCTCGTAAAGGACGGGCGCGTGCACGTGCAGGCAGGGGGCGGCATCGTCGCCGACTCGGAGGCCGGCTACGAGGTGCGTGAGACCGAGGCCAAGGCCGGGGCCGTGTTCGGGGCCATCGAGCTGGCCTGCAGCCAGGCGGATTGGTCCTGAGGTATGCGCGTGCTGGTGATCGACAACTACGACTCGTTCACGTTCAACCTGGTCCAGTACGTGGGCGAGCTGGGCGCCGAGCCGGACGTGATCCGCAACGACGCCGCCGGCGTCGACGAGCTGATGGAGCGCGAACCGGACCGGGTGCTCGTGTCGCCGGGCCCGTGTACGCCGTCCGAGGCCGGCGTCTCGACCGCGGCCATCCGCGGGTTCGCCGAGGCGGGGGTGCCGGTGCTGGGCGTGTGCCTCGGTCACCAGGCTCTGGCCGCGGCGTTCGGGGGGCGGGTGGTGCGCGGGGCGCCGGTGCACGGCAAGACCGCCGAGGTCGAGCACGACGGCCGCACGATCTTCGCCGGCCTGGACTCGCCACTGGTGGCCGGCCGCTATCACTCCCTCGTCGTGGATCCCGACCTGCCTCCCGAGCTGGAGCGCTCGGCCCACTCCGGCGACACGGTCATGGCCATCCGCCACCGCGAGCTGCCGGCGGAGGGCGTGCAGTTTCACCCCGAGTCAGTGCTCACCGGGCTGGGAATGGAGATACTGCGCAACTTCCTCGCAGTGCCCGCCCGCGCACCGTCCACCTGATGCCCAACCCGATACTCACCGAGGCGATCGACCGGCTCTGCCGTGGCGAGGCGCTCTCGGAGGGCGACTCCGCCGCCTGCATGCGCGAGGTCATGGAGGGAAGGGGCTCCGAGGCTCAGACCGCGGGGCTGCTGATCGCGTTTCGCGCCAAGGGCGAGACGGTTGCGGAGCTGGCCGGCATGGCGCGCACCATGCGCGAGCTGGCGGTGGCGGTGGAGCCACGCGGCGACGGGCTGGTCGACACCGCGGGCACGGGCGGCGGGCGACCCACCTTCAACGTGTCGACCACGGCGGCCCTGGTGGCCGCCGGGGCCGGCTGCCGGGTGGCCAAGCACGGCAACCGCTCGGCCACGGGCCGGTCTGGCTCCGCGGACGTGCTCGAGGCGCTGGGCGCGCGCATCGACCTGCCCGCCGAGGCGGTGGCGCGCTGCATCGACGAGCTCGGCTTCGGCTTCATGTTCGCGCCCAGTCACCATCCCGCCATGCGGCATGTGGTCCCGGTGCGCAAGGAGCTGGCCGTGCGCACGATCTTCAACTTCCTCGGGCCGCTGACCAATCCGGCGGGCGCAACTCGGCAGCTCGTGGGCGTCTCCGACCGGCGCTTCCTGGACGTCATAGCCGCGGCCCTCGGTGAGCTGGGCTGCGAGCACGCGCTGGTGGTGTCCAGCAGCGGGGGGCTCGACGAGCTCGACGTGTGCGGGCCCACAGACGTGATCGAGCTGCGCGACGGCTCGATCGAGGCCCACACGCTCACGCCCGAGTCGGTCGGTCTGCGCACCGCCGACCCGGAGGCGCTGGCCGCGGGCACGCCCGAGAAGAACGCCGGCATCGCACGGCGGGTGCTGGAGGGCGGCGGCCAGGGTGCCGAGCGCGACCTGACCGCGCTCAACGCCGGGGCGGCCATCTACCTCGGCGGGGGCGCCGGCACGATCGAGGCCGGCGTGCGGGCTGCTGAGGCGTCGATCGATTCGGGCGCCGCTGTCCAGGTACTGGACGGATTCGTGGCGCTTACACAGGAGCTGGCGGCATGAACGAGCGGCTGGAGGCGCTGGTGGAGGCGTCGCGCAGCGCGCTCGAGCGGCGCCGGCGCGAGGTGCCGCAGGCCGAGCTGGAGCGGGCGGCGGCCCAGCATGTGGACGACAGGCCGTTCGCCGAGGCCCTGGCGCGCCCCGGCACCTCGGTGATCGCCGAGCACAAGCGGCGCTCGCCCTCGGCCGGAGAGATCCGAGCCGGCTCGAGCTGCGCCGAGATGGCCGGCGCCTACGAGCGCGGCGGCGCCGCGGCGCTCTCGATCCTCACCGAGGAGGCCCACTTCGGCGGCTCGCTGGACGACCTGCGTGCCGCGCGCGCGGCCTCCGAGCTGCCGATCCTGCGCAAGGACTTCACGATCGACCCCTACATGCTCTACGAGGCCAAGGCCGCCGGCGCCGATGCCGTGCTGCTGGTGGTCGGCGCGCTGGAGCCCGCCCAGCTGGCGGAGCTCCTGGCCGGGGCGCGGGCGCTGGACCTGGACGCCGTCGTGGAGATCTCGCTCCTGGACGAGCTCGAGGTCGCGCTGGACGTGGACGCGGACGTGATCGGGATCAACAACCGCGACCTCGAGGACTTCACGGTGGACATCACGCGCACGTTCGACCTGCTGGCCGACGTGCCCGCCGGCAAGACCGTGGTGTCCGAGTCGGGCATCGTCTTCCGCGAGCAGATCGAGGAGCTCGAGCGCGTGGGGGTCGACGCTGTGCTGGTGGGCGAGTCGGTCATGGCCGCGGACGATCCGGAGGCCGCCGTGCGGCTGCTGGTCGGCGACGACGACGCCGAATCGGGCTGAGCGAGCGCGAGCGGGAAGGCCCGCGCGCCAGACGGGCGGCGGGTGTCCCGCCCGCCCCCCGGGGTCCCCTACCATCGTGTCGATGGCAACGGCGCCCCATCTAGACCCGGCCGCGGTCGCCGAGCTGGCGGGGCGCCTGAGGGGCAACGTCGAGCGTGCGATCAAGGCGCCGCCGGAGGCGATCCGCGACCTGTTGATCGCGCTCCTGGCCGAGGGCCACGTGCTGATCGAGGACAACCCGGGGGTCGGCAAGACGGCGCTGGCGCGAGCGCTGGCCCGGTCGCTGGACGCCGAGTTCTCACGCGTTCAGTGCACCGCCGACCTGCTGCCCGCCGACGTGGTCGGCACCAACGTCTTCAACCAGCGCGAGGCCAAGTTCGAGTTCCGGCCCGGTCCGGTGTTCGCAAACGTGGTCCTCGTCGACGAGATCAACCGCGCGTCCCCCAAGACGCAGTCGGGCCTGCTCGAGTGCATGCAGGAACGCCACGTGACCGTCGACAAGCACACCCACGACCTGGCCCGGCCGTTCATCGTGCTGGCCACCCAGAACCCGATCGAGTACGAGGGCACCTACCCGCTGCCGGAGGCCCAGCTGGACCGCTTCATGGTGCGCGTGTCGCTGGGCTACCCGTCGATCGACGATGAGAAGGACATGCTGGCCGAGCACTCCGACCGCGACCGAGTGCTCGACCTGGAGCCCGTGACCGGCGTGGCGGAGGTGCTCACGGCCCAGGCCGCGGTCGCGGGCGTGCACGGCAGCGATGCCCTGCGGCGCTACATCGTCTCCATTCTGGACGCAACCCGCGCCGACCCCCGGGTCGAGCTGGGCGCCAGCCCGCGCGCGGGCCTGATGCTGTTCCGCGCCGCCAAGGCGCTGGCCGCGCTCTCGGGCCGCGACCATGCCCTGCCCGACGACGTGCAGGCCCTGGCTCCGGCGGTGCTCACCCACCGGTTGCTGCTGGCGCCCGAGGCCGCGGGTGACGATCGCGCGGCCGTCGTGCGCGACGCGCTCGACAGGGTGCCGGCCCTGTGAGGGAGCACGGCGCAAAGGGCGCATGACGCGGGCGGCCGCTGCGGGCGCTCTGGCCGCCGCGCTGGTGCTGGCGGGGCTGCTGTTCGACACTCCGTCGCTGCTGGTCCCGGGCGTCGCCATCGGGCTGCTTGCGTTCGGGTCGGCGCTGTGGGTGGCGCTGGCCGCGCATGGGGCGGCGATCCGCCGCCTGCCCGGCCCGCACACGGTGGAGGAGGAGCACCCCTATCCACTGCGACTCGAGCTGCACCCCGGGCTGGTGCCGCCGCCCGCGGGTGAGCTGCACGACCCGCTCCTCGACGAACCCGTTCGGCTGGGCGCCACCTCGCCGGGCAGGGTGCGGATCGACGTGCGCTTCGAGCGCCGCGGGCGGCGCGTGCTGGAGCCCGGCCGCCTGTCGATCCACGACCCGCTGCGCCTGGCCGTGCGCACCCTCGAACACACCGGTGAGAACGAGGAGCTGCTGGTGCTGCCGCGCGTCGAGCCGGTGGTCGCGGCGGCCGCGGGCGGCGCGGCGGGCGGCGGCGCCGATCCCGACGGAGGCGGCCGCGCGGCGCTGCGGGGGCGCATGGACGGCTCCGCCGCCGAGCTGGACCTCGACGGGCTGCGGCCCTACCGCCAGGGCACGCCAGCCTCGCGGATCCACTGGCCGGCCGTGGCGCGCAGCGGGGAGATGCTCGAGCGCCGGCTCACGGCCGACGGCGACTCGGCGCCGCTGGTGGTGCTGGACGCTTCTCAGCCGCCGTCGGAGGAGTCGCTGGACATGGCCGTGAGGGCGGCGGCGTCCCTGTGCCTGCACCTGGCGCGGCGAGGCGGCTGCGCGCTGCTTCTGCCGGGCGAGCGCAGGCCGCTGTTCGTGGCCCCCGACCTGGCGGCGTGGCCCGCCGCACACGCGCGGCTCGCGCTCGTGGAGGGCGCTCGCACGCGCCCGCCGCTGGCGCGCGCACGCCGGGCCGGCGCGGTGATCTGGGTGAGCGCGCGGGCGGATGCGCCCCGCGACCTGGCCCGCGCCGCCGTCGGCGGAGGCTGGCTGGTCACGCCGGCCGCCGGGCCCGGGCGCCCGAGGCTTCACCGTTGCGGGCTGCGCGGGCCGCCGACTGGGCCGCGTGGCGCGCGCGACCGCGAGCGGCGGGCGGGCCGCGGTCGGCTCCGGGGGTGCCAGGTGAGCGCTGCCGCGGTGGGGATCCCCTGGGGCGGCCTGCGCGATAGGGCGCAGGCCGCGGGCGTCATGGCCGAGGTGCTTCGCCTGGCGGCCTTCGCCGCGCTCGCGGCGTTCGTCGCCGCGCACTGGACCTCCGGGCTGGTCGACCCGGCGCCGGTCAACGGCACCGCCGCCGTGGTGGTCATCGCCACGGGGCTGGGTGCCACGCTCGTGGCGCTGGGCCGGACGGGCCTGCCGCGCCCGGCCGTGCACCTGGCCGCGCTGGGCGCGGTGGCGGGCTTCGGCGCCGCTGGCGCTGGTGGCCATGGGCCTGCCCGCGCGCCAGCTGCTGCCCGGCGCCTGGAGCGAGCTGGCCGGCGACCTGGACCGCGGCCTGGCGGGCATCCGCACCGTCGACTGGCCCTACGCGGGCGACGACGAGTGGGTCCGGCGGTCGATCCTGCTCGGCGCCCCGCTGCTGGTGGTGGTGGCGGCGGCGCTGGCGTTCTGGCCGGTGCGCCGCGGCCGCGGGCCGCTGCTGGCGCTGGCGCTCGTGGCGCTGCTGGCCGCCTACGGCATCCCGGTGACCGAGAACGACCCGGGCGCGCCCCTGGTGCGCGGCCTGATCCTGTTCCTGCTGGTGGCCGCCTACCTGTGGCTGCCGCGCGTGAGCGTCCGCGAGGCAGCGCCCGCGACGATCGTGGTGCTGGCGATCGGGTTGCTGGCGCTGCCGCTGGCGGCCCGGCTCGACGCCGAGACGCCGGTCATCGACTACCAGTCCTGGAACTGGTTCGGCGGCAAGGACATCACCTTCGACTGGAACCACTCCTACGGGCCGATGACGTGGTCGCGCGAGGGCGCCACTCTGCTCAACGTCGAGGCCGACAGCCCGCTGTACTGGAAGGCCGAGGTGCTGGACAGCTTCGACGGCCTGCGCTGGGTCCGCTCGGGCGTGAACGACCGTGTCGACCCGAGGTCCGAGCTGCCCGCCCGGACGCAGCGCCGCTGGGACGAGCGCATCCGCGTGACCGTTCGCTCGCTCCAGACGGACTTCGTGATCGGCGCTGGCACGCCCTACCTCGTGACCGGCGCGGGAGAGCAGGTCAGCGGCGCCGCGGACGGCACGCTGCGCCGGCTGGACGAGCCGCTGCGGCGCGGCGACAGCTACACGGTGCGCGCCTACGTTCCCGACCCGTCGGCGCGCGAGATGCGCGCCGACAGCGGCCCCTACGCGGCGTCGCTGATTCAGTACACGCGGGTCGCGCTCCCCTCGCCGGGCGAGGACGCGCTGAACACGGGGCCCGGCACCTCCGCCGGGAGCATCGGCGGCCGCGTTGTGACCGTGCCGCTCGCGGGCGACCCCGCCAGGCCCGTCGGGAGGAGCGCGGAGCTGGCGGAATCTCCCTACGGCCAGACCTATCGCCTCGCGCGGCGGCTGACCGCCGGCGCGCCCACCACCTACGACGCCGTCCGGCGGATTCAGAACCACCTGCGCCGCGGCTTCACCTACAGCGAGTCGCCGCCGAGCCAGGAGTACCCGCTGGAGGCGTTCCTGTTCGAGGACAAGATCGGCTACTGCCAGCAGTTCTCGGGCGCGATGGCGCTGATGCTCAGGATGTCCGGCATCCCCGCGCGGGTCGTGTCGGGCTTCTCGCCCGGCTCGTTCAACCGCGACACGGGCGAGTACCGGGTGCGCGACCTGGACGCCCACTCCTGGGTCGAGGTGGCCTTCCCCGAGCATCGGCTGGGTGACCTTCGATCCCACGCCCGCCGCCGCGCCGGCCGAGCGGGCGGGCCAGGGCCTGGATGCGCTCGGGCGCGAGGCGCCGCAGCCGGGCGCCGCCAGCTCCGGCGGCTCGGAGCGGCGCCGGGCGTCCGACGCCGCGTCGGACGGCGCCGGAGGCAGCGGGAGCGGCGCGGGCGGCGGCGGAGTGCCGTGGCCGGTCGTCGGCGATCGCGGTGGGCCTGGCCGTTCCCGCGCTCGCTGGCGGCCTCCGCCTGCGCCGGCGCGACAGCGGCCCCGAGACCGAGGCGGATCTGCGCGAGCTGGAGCGCGCGCTGCCGCGGCTTGGGCTGGACGCTCCCCGCCGGCACGACCCTGCTGGAGCTCGAGCGCCGGCTGGCGCGCATGGCGGGGCCCGCCGCCGCCGGCTACGTGGCCGCGGCTGCGCGAGGGCGCGATTCGCCCCGCGGAGGCGCGGTCGCCCGAGCCGGGCAGCGGCGGGCGCTGCGCCGCGAGCTCACCGCGGGCGGCGGCCCATTGGCGCGCTTGCGCGGCTTCGCGGCGCTCCCGCCGCGCTTGGGCTCCGGCCGGCGAGCGACCGCCTGAACCCTCGGATCCACGCTCGGCGGCCCGTCCGATCGATCCGTCCTTATACGTCGTTAAGCCTGGTTCCTAGAACGACGACATGAACTCCAGCTCGTCGCGCTCCAACTTCCTCTCCGGCCTCCTCGGCGGCCTCGTCGTCCTCGTGCTGGGCGCGGTGCTCGATCGCCACCGACGTGATCGACACGGGCGACACCACGCGCGAGGTCGTGCACCAGGCCGGATCCTCCCAGCCGGTGGCCGTGTCGGACGGCGACGGCGATGGCGCGCGAGCGTGTCCGGACATCTACAAGGACGAGGGTCGCGGCGTGGTCTTCATCCGGGCCCGGGGCGTCAGCTCGCGAGAGTCGCCGTTCGGCCTCGCCCGAGGAACGTGGGGGCGGCACCGCCACCGGCTCGGGCTTCGTGGTCGACAGGACGGCACGATCATCACCAACGCCCACGTCGTCGAGGGCTCCAACGACGTGCAGGTCCGCTTCGGCGAGGACGAGGAGTTCGTCGACGCCGAGGTGGCGGGCCGCGACCCCTCCAACGACCTCGCCGTGCTGAAGATCGATCCCGACGACGCCGAGCTCGTGCCGCTGCCGCTCGGCGACTCGTCGAAGGTCCAGGTGGGCGACGCCGCCATCGCGATCGGCAACCCGTTCGGCTTCTCGCGCACCGTGACCACGGGGATCGTGTCGGCGCTCCAGCGCCAGATCGACGGCGCCCAACGGCTTCCCGATCCGCAACGTGATCCAGACCGACGCCTCGATCAACCCGGGCAACTCCGGCGGGCCGCTGCTCGACGGCCAGGGACGCGTGATCGGCATCAACTCCCAGATCGCCACCGGCGGCTCGAGCGGCTCGGTGGGCATCGGCTTCGCCGTCCCGATCAACACCGCCAAGGAGGTGCTGCCCCAGCCTCAAGAAGGGCGGCGAGGTGCAGCGCGCCTACCTCGGGGTCGAGATGGCGCCCGTGACCGACCAGATCGGCCGACGACCTCAACCTGCCGGTCAAGCAGGGCGCGCTGATCCAGAGGGTGGCCGAGAACGGCCCTGCCGACGACGCCGGCCTGCGCGGCGGGCGCACCCCGACGGGCGAGGGCATCGCGGCGGGCGGCGACCTGATCGTGGAGGTCGACGGCAGCGAGATCAAGGACCCCGACGACGTGGCGGACGCGATCGCCGACGACAAGCCCGGCGACGAGGTGGAGGTCGAGTACTACCGCGGCGACGACAAGACGGTCCGCGTGAAGCTCGCCAAGCGGCCGAAGAACGCCGCGACGCAGAGCGCGCCTCAGCAGGACGATGACGGCGGCGGGCTGCTGCCGGATCTGCCGTAGTCCGTTCTCAGATGGTTGATCCCTTATTCGTCGCGCTCGCGGGTGACGCGCCATGCACCCGAATTCGGGATCAACCATCTAGCTGCGACCCTATGAGGCGTGACCAAGGTCAAGATCTGCGGCATCACCGAGCTCGGACGACGCGCGCCAGGCGGCAGCGCTCGGCGCGTGGGCGGTGGGCTGATCCTCTGGCCCGGGAGCCCGAGGCGCTGTGAGCCCGAGGACGCCGAGGAGATCGGCGCCGCGCTGCGGCGCCGCCGGAGGTGGCCGGCGTGTTCGTGAACGCCACGCTCGACGAGGTGGCGCTGGCGGCCGACCGGTTCGGCTCTCAGCCTGCTCCAGCTGCACGGCGACGAGGGCCCCGCCTACTGCCGCGAGGCCGCCCGGCGAACCGGCTGCCGCGTGATGAAGGCCGCGACGGGTCAAGGACGCGGCATCGATCCGCGACCTCGAGCCGTTCCACACCGACTTCCACCTGCTCGACGCCAACGTGCCGGGCGATGCTCGGCGGCACCGGCGAGACCTTCGGCTGGGAGCTCGCGCGAAGCCCACCGCGGCGACGTCCCGCTGGTGCTGTCCGGCGGGATCACGCCGACGAACGTGGCGGAGGCGATCGCACGGCCGAGCCCTTCGCCGTCGACAGCGCCAGCGGCACCGAGGCCGCGCCGGGGCGCAAGGACCCCGAGAAGGTGGCAGTTCTTCCACGCGGTGGCCGCCCCGAGGCGAGCGCGCGACCGCGTGAGCGAGCCGGCGGGTGAGCAGGAGCGCGACTTCGGCCCCTACGGCGGCCGCTTCGTGCCCGAGACGCTGATCCCGGCGCTCGACGAGCTCGAGGCCGCCTGGCTGGAGGCGCGCGCGGACCCCGGCTTTCGGCGCGGAGCTGGACGCGCTGCTGCGCGACTACGTGGGGCGGCCGACGCCGCTCTACCTCGCGCGCCCGGCTGTCGGAGGGCGTCGGCTCGCAGGTCTACCTCAAGCGCGAGGACCTGCTGCACACCGGCGCGCACAAGATCAACAACGCGATCGGCCAGGCGCTGCTCGCCAAGCGGATGGGCAAGCGCAGGGTGATCGCCGAGACCGGCGCCGGCCAGCACGGCGTGGCCGCCGCCACCGCCTGCGCGCTGCTGGACCTCGAGTGCGTGGTCTACATGGGCACCGAGGACATGCGCCGCCAGCGCCCCAACGTGGAGCGGATGGGCCTGCTGGGCGCGGAGGTGCGCGCCGGTGGACGCGGGCGCCCGCACGCTCAAGGAGGCGGTCAGCGCAGCCATCCGCGACTGGGTGGCCAACGTGGCCGACACGCACTACATCATCGGCTCGGCGGTCGGCCCCGCGCCCTACCCGGCGCTCGTGCGCGACCTCCAGCGCGTGATCGGCGAGGAGATGCGCGAGCAGGTGCAGGTCGGCCGAGGGCCGGCTGCCCGACCGGGTGGTGGCCTGCGTGGGCGGCGGCTCGAACGCGATCGGGGCCTTCGCGCCGTTCGTGCACGACGACGGAGGTCGAGCTGATCGGCGTCGAGGCGGCGGGCGAGGGGCTGGAGAGCGGCCGCCACTCGGCGCCGCTCGCCACCGGCGCGCGGGGCGTCCTGCACGGCGCGATGTCGGCGGTGCTCCAGGACGAGGAGGGGCAGGTGCTCGAGGCGCACTCGGTCTCCGCCGGGCTCGACTACCCCGGCGTCGGCCCCGAGCACGCGTGGCTGCGCGACGAGGGACGCGTGCGCTACGAGGCCGTGCCCGACGAGGCCGCCCTGGAGGCCTTCCGCGAGCTCGCGCGGCTCGAGGGGATCATCCCCGCGCTCGAGCCCGCGCACGCGCTCGCGTGGCTGCTGGACAACCCGGCCGACGGGCTCGACGTGATGGTGCTCTCCGGCCGGGGCGACAAGGACCTGGCCGAGGTGCTCGCCCGGTGACCGGACCGGATCGCCGCGGCGTTCGCGGGCCACGGGCCGCGCGGCGCTGATGCCCTACCTGATGGGCGGCCATCCGGACCCCGAGACGTCGCTGGCGGCCTGCGAGGCCGCCGCCGACGCGGGCGCGGACCTGATCGAGCTGGGCGTGCCGTTCTCCGACCCGCTGGCCGACGGGCCGGTGATCCACGCCGCTGCCACGGAGGCGCTCGCCGCGGGCGTCACGCCGCCGGACGTGCTGCGCCAGTGCGAGCGGCGGCCGCCGCGGTTCCGGTCGTGCTCATGGTCTACGCCAACGTCGTGCTTGCCGCGGGGCTGGAGGAGTACGCGCGCCGCGCGGCGGCCGCGGGCGCCAGTGGCCTGATCGTGCCCGACCTGCCCCACGACGAGACCGCCGAGCTGCGCGCGGCGTGCGACGCCCACGGCCTCGCGCTGGTGCCCCTGGTGGCGCCCACCACCACGCCCGAGCGGGTCGAGGCGATCGGCGCGGACGCGCGCGGCTTCGTCTACACGGTCTCGCTCACCGGGCACCACCGGCGAGCGCGGCGAGCTGCCGCCGGACTCACCGACACCGTGGAGCGCGTGCGCGGCGCCACCGCGGTGCCGGTGGCGGTGGGGTTCGGGATCTCCACGGCCGAGCAGCGCCGGTGCGGTGGCCGAGCTCGCCGACGGCGTGATCGTGGGCAGCCGCGTGGTGCGCGCGGCCGCCGAAGGCGGGCCCGCGGCGGTGGCCGAGCTCGTCTCGGAGCTCGACGCCGGCGCCTGCGCTAGATTGCCGCCGCATGCCGAAGACGACCGAGAGGCTCAGAAGCCCGCCGCCGCGAAGAAGCCCGCCAAGCCACGCCGATCGGCCACGCGCGTCAAGGCGGTCGAGGAGGCCGCACGCACCTACTTCGACGCCGTCGCCGGACCGCGACCCCGACGCGATGGCACGCCTGCTGGCACCCCGACGGCGTCGAGGACATCATCCCGCTGGGCGTGTTCCGCGGCCCCGACGCGGTGCGCGCGCTCTTCAGGGAGCTCTTCGCGGCCATGCCCGACTTCGAGATCACGGTCATCGCGGATCACCGCCGACCACGAGGTCGCCGCGGTGCAGTGGCGAGCCGCGGGCACGTTCACGGGCGGGCCGTTCCAGGGCATCGAGCCCACCGGCAGGCGGGTCGAGCTGCGCGGCACCGACTGCCTCGAGATCGACGAGGACGGCAGGATCACCCGCAACACCGCCGCCTACGACGGCGCGGCCTTCGCGCGCGGCATCGGCCTGCTGCCGCCCGAGAACAGCGGCGCCGAGAAGGCCATGCGCGGCGCCTTCAACGCCGTCACCAAGCTGCGCAAGGCCGTCGAGGGCGCGCGTGATCGTCCTCGTCGCGCTCACCGTCGGCCTGGTGGTCTGGATCGTCGCGTGGTCCTTCGGCATCAAGGCGTTCGACGCGTTCCTCTTCACCGCGCTCCTCACGGTCACGGCGGCCGGCGTGCGCATCGCGCTGCCGTTCGTGGACAAGATCCTCAAGGGAGCTCCGGCCGCGCCCGGGCGAACGCTGACCATCTGTATCTGAGTCCGCCTTCCTAGAATCGGTCGCTTGCTCCGGCGGCCGCTCCTGATCTCGGCGCTTGTGCCGTCGCCGCCCTCGGCTGCGGGGGAGACGAGCCGGAGAGCACCCGCGTCCGCGGGGACACGCTCACGGTCTACGCGGGCGCGCCCGCGCACGGGATCTCGGGCGCGGCGGGCGACGCCGCGCTGGCCGGCGCGCGCCGGGCACTGAGGGACGCCGGCGGGCGCGCGGCCGGCAAGCGCGGTGCGCCTGGTCGCGCTGCTCGTCCACCCGCCCGGGCGACGACTACTGGGATCCGGGCACGGTGGAGGCCGGTGCCGAGCGCGCCGCGGACGACGATCCGACGGCCATCGCCTACCTGGGCGAGGTCGACCGCGGCGCGTCGGCGGTCTCGCTGCCGGTGACCAACCGGGCGGGCCTGCTCCAGGTCTCGCCCGCCGACGGCCTCACCAGCCTCACCAGCCCGCCGCCCGGGCGCCCGCGCGCCGGGCCCGAGCGCTACTACCCCGGAGGCGACGCGGACGCTTCGTGCGGCTGGTGCCGAGCGACCTCGAGGTGGCCGACGCGATGCTCGGCGCAGGCTGGCCGCCGCGGCCTCGCGCGGCGTGGCGCGTGCTGCACACCGAGGGCTTCGCCGAGCGCGAGCTGGCCGGCGTGCTGGCGTTCCGTCTGCGCGCGCGCCGGCCGCTCGCCCCTGGTCTCGAGCCGCTGCGCGACGACGCCGAGGCCGCCGCGGCGCTCGTGGACGACCTGCGTGCGCGGCCCCGGAGGCGATCCTGCTCGCCGGGTCCCCGGCCGGGCGGCCAGCGCGCCTGCTCGCGGAGCTGGCCGCCGGCTGCCGCGCGGCGCCGGTGATCGCCTCCGCCGCGCTGGCGTCGTCCGCGGTCGGCGCTGGACGCCGTGGCCCGAGGCGGTCGTCGTGCCTGCTCCCCGACCAGCCGGCGCCGGCGCGCCAGGGCGCGCGCTCCTGCGCGCGCTGGGGCGCAGGCGCGAGCCCGAGGCGCTCTACGGCTACGACGCGATGAGGCTGGTGCTCGGCGCCGATCGACGCGCGGCGGCCCCGACCGCCGCGCCGTGGTGAGGGCCGCGCTGGCGCCTCGCGCGCCGCACGGGGGTGACGGGCGCCTACTCGGTGCTCAGATCGGGCGACGTGACCGGCCGGCCGATCGCCGTGGTCGACCTGCGCCAATGCCCGGAAGGTAGGGATGGTTGACCGTTGCCATTGCGACCGTCCGGATCCAACTAGGATGCGCCGCAATCACCCATTCTCCTTAGGAGGGAACGTTTTGCGAGTACGGTGGATGGCAGTCCTCTGCCTCCTCTTCGGCGTCCTCGCCCTGGGCATCACTGCCTGTGGCGACGACGACGACGATGATGGCGGAGAAGCGGTGGAAGCGACCGCCGAAGGGGAGACCCTCACGATCTACTCGAGTCTCCCGCTCCAGGGCACCTCGAAGGAGCAGTCCGAGGCCGTCATCGACGGCGAGAAGCTTGCGCTGAAGCAGGCCGGCAACAAGGTCGGCAAGTTCAAGCTCAAGTACGTCTCGCTGGACGACTCGACCGCTCAGAACCCCGGTACCGCCGACGAGGGTCAGACTGCCCAGAACGCCCGCAAGGCCGTTCAGGACAAGTCGACGATCTTCTACCTCGGCGAGTTCAACTCGGGCGGCACGAAGGTGTCGCTGCCGATCCTCAACAAGGCCGGCATTCCGCAGATCAGCCCGTCGAACACCTACGTCGGCCTGACCACGGACAAGCCGGGCTCCGAGCCGGGCGAGCCGGACAAGTACTACCCGGCGGGCACGCGCACGTACGCGCGAGTGGTGCCGGCCGACGACATCCAGGGCGCGGCGCTGGTCACGACGATGAAGGAGGACGGCTGCAAGTCCATCCACATCTTCAACGACAAGACCACGTACGGCGCGGGCCTGGCTCGCAACATCGAGCTGGCCGGCGAAGGAGCAGGGCCTCACGGTCGAGGGCAACGACGGCACGGACAAGAACGCGCCGAACTACCGCTCGCTGGCCGCGAAGGTCACCGGCGACTGCTTCGTCGGCTCCGGCGTGACCGGCGAGAACTACGTCCAGGTGTTCAAGGACGTGGCCGCCGCCAGCCCAGACGCCAAGCTGTACGGGCCGGACGGCGTGGCCGAGGAGGCGTTCACCAACCCGAAGAAGGGTGGCATCCCGGCCGACGTCGGCGCGCGCACCAAGGTCACCGTCGCGACGCTGGGGCTCGAGGAGTTCAAGAAGCGCGGCAACGCCGAGGCCGAGAAGTTCTTCACGGACTTCGAGGCGGAGTACGGGAGTGCCTCGACCTGACCCGTACGCCATCTACGGCTACGAGACGATGGCGCTGGCGCTCGACACGCTGAAGGCCGTCGGCGACAAGGCCAACGACCGCAAGGCCGTGGCCGAGCAGCTGGTCGGCAACACGAAGGGCCGCGAGAGCGTTCTCGGTACGTACGACATCGACGAGAACGGCGACACGACGCTCACCGACTACGGGCTGTACACGATCAAGGACGGTCTGCCGACGTTCAGCAAGGTGATCAAGGCACAGAGCGGCTGATCACCGCCTAGACATCGAACAGGACGGGGGACGGGCCCGCGCGGCCCGTCCCCCCGCCGTTCGAAGACGGGCTCCGAACAACTTTGGAATCAGCGTCGATCGCCGCCCCAAGGCCCGCCCCCGCGGAGGCGAGGCCATCCGGGAGTTCATCTCCAAGTACGGGCTGATCGCGCTGCTGGTGGCGTTCCCGCTCTACTACGCGATCAGCGACCTGGCCGCCGGCGACGGGCTCTCGCGGATCGGCAACAACCTCGTCGCCGGTATCTCCAACGGCTCGATCTGGGCGCTGGTCGCGCTCGGCTACACGCTCGTCTACGGGATCATCGAGCTGATCAACTTCGCCCACGGCGAGGTGTTCATGATCGGCTCGTTCGTCGCGTTCGGTCTGTACGGCACGCTCGGGCTCACGCTGGCCACCGGCACGTTCGGCCTGGCGATCGGCCTGTTCGTGATCCTGATCATCTCGATGCTCGCCAGCGGCGTCGCTCAACGTGATGATCGAGCGCGTGGCCTACAGACCGTTACGCACGGCGCCGAAGCTCGCGCCGCTGATCACCGCGGTCGGCGTCTCGTTCATCCTCCAGAACGTCGGCATCCTCTGGCTGGGCGGCTCGCAGAAGAGCATCCCCGACCTGATCGACGCGCAGAAGTCGATCATCGACATCGGCGGCGTCGTGATCTCGCGCGCCGACATCCTGGCCGTGGCGGTCACGATCCCGCTGGTGCTGTTGCTCACGGCGTTCGTGAACCGCAGCCGACTCGGCAAGGCCATGCGGGCCACCGCCCAGGATCCCGAGGCCGCGCGGCTGATGGGGATCAACGTGGACACCACCATCTCTCTGACCTTCCTGCTCGGCGGGCTGCTGGCGGGCGCCGCCGGCCTGATCTACGCCCTCTACCAGACCCAGGTCTGGTACTTCCAGGGCTTCACCGCCGGACTGATCGCCTTCACGGCCGCCGTCATGGGCGGCATCGGCAACCTTCGCGGCGCCGTGCTCGGCGGCCTGATCATCGGCGTGATCCAGCAGATCTCCGACAACCGGATCGGCAACGAGTGGACGCCCGCCGTGGTGTTCGCCTACCTGGTCCTGATCATGGTCTTCCGGCCGCAGGGCCTGATCGGCGAGGAGACGCGGGAGGCCGGATGAGTGCGGTCCGCCGACTCCGCAAGGCCCCGTGGGCAAGGTGGCTGCCCGCCGTTGTGGTCCTGCTGGCCGTGGCGCTGTTCCCGATCTTCCGCCCGCCGCTGGACGGCTTCGTGGACGACATGCATCATCGCGCTGGCCTACGTGGTGATGGCGCTGGGGCTGAACATCGTCGTGGGCTTCGCCGGCCTGCTCGACCTGGGCTACGTCGCGTTCTATGCGTTCGGCGCGCTCACCGCGGGCTGGTATGCGTCCGACCACTTCACGGGGTTCGGCGGCGACGAGGGCATCCACGTCGGCGTCAGCGAATTCGTGTCGGGCCTGCCCGGGATCCACATCAACTTCCTGCTGATCGTGATCGCCGCGATCGCCTTCTGCGCGGTCGCCGGTGCGATCATCGGACTGCCGACGCTGCGGCTGCGGGGCGACTACATCGCTGTCGTCACGCTTGCGTTCGGCGAGATCATCGGCCGCGTCGCGGCCAACGGCGACGAGATCACGATCAGCGGCTATCAGCTGTCCAACGGACGTCAGTCGATCTCCCCGATCGACCAGCTCGACCTGCCCTTGCTCGAGCAATTCGACAGCGCGACGGACCTCAGGCCCTACTACTGGACCGCGCTCGCGCTCGTGCTTGTCACGTTGTTCGTGAACTTCCGCCTCCGCGACTCGCGGCTCGGCAGGGCGTGGATCGCGCTGCGAGAGGACGAGGTTGCCGCCGCCAGCATGGGAGTGCCGCTCGTGCGTACCAAGCTGATGGCCTACTCGGTGGGCGCGGCGTTCGGGGGGATCTCCGGCGCGTTCTTCGCCGTTTTTCTCAACAGCGTCAATGCAAACGCGTTCGTATTCGGCCTGTCGATCGTGATACTCGCGATGGTCATCCTGGGCGGGCTTGGGAGCATCTGGGGGGTGGTGATCGGCGCGGTTCTGCTGTCGTTCGTGAACACGCGCGTGATTCCAGACGTGCTGGACGGCGAGGTGAGCCCGCTGTTGGCCGACATCGGGCTCGACTTCGTGTTCAGCCAGGTTTCCTTCGGAGTGTTCGGTTTCATCCTGGTGGTGATGATGGTGCTCAGACCCGAGGGCCTGTTACCCGAGCGCAGGCGCCAGATCGAGCTCACCGAGGCCACCGAGGAGTCCATCTACGAGGCGCGCGGATGAGCGAGGCACCCGAAACCGGGAACGACAAGGCGGAGGGCCGTCCCGCCGACGGCGACGCGCTCTTGAGTGCCAGCGACGTCTCGAAGATCTTCGGCGGGTTGGTCGCGGTCGACGACGTCTCCTTCTCGATCAAGCCGCGGTCGATCGTGTCCATCATCGGGCCCAACGGGGCGGGCAAGACCACCTTCTTCAACATGCTCACGGGCCTCTACAAGCCCAGTATCGGCCGGATCCGCTTCGACGGCAGCGACATCACCGGCCGCCGGCCGGACATCATCACCTCGATGGGCGTCGCGCGCACGTTCCAGAACATCCGCCTGTTCTCCACCATGACCGCCACCGAGAACGTGATGGTCGGTCAGCACGCGCGCATGAAGGGCGGGTTGTTCGGGTCGATCCTGCGCACGCCCGCCGTGCGCAGGGAGGAGGTGGCCGTGCGCGAGCACGCACGCGAGATGCTCGACTACGTGGGCCTGCGCCAGTCCGAGTTCGATCAGATCTCGGTGAACCTCGCCTACGGCGACCAGCGCCGCGTGGAGATTGCCCGCGCGCTGGCCAGCGACCCCTCGCTCCTGCTGCTGGACGAGCCAACCGCGGGCATGAATCCCAACGAGTCCGCCCGCCTGACCGACTTCATGGAGCAGCTGCGCGACGATCGCGACCTCACGATCCTGCTCATCGAGCACGACATGAAGGTCGTGATGGGGGTGTCCGAGCACATCACCGTGCTCGACCACGGGGAGAAGATCGCCGAGGGCAAGCCGCAGGAGATCAGGGACAACGAGCGCGTGGTCGAGGCCTACCTTGGCAAGCAGGGGAGCACGGGATGAGCGCTCTGCTCGAGGTGGAGGAGATCCACACCTTCTACGGCAACATCGAGGCCCTGAAGGGGATCTCGCTGAAGGTCGAGGAGGGGGAGATCGTGACTCTGATCGGCTCCAACGGCGCCGGCAAGTCCACCACCCTGCGGTCCATCTCCGGCCTCACGCCCCCGCGCGAGGGGTCGATCAAGTTCGACGGCAACGAGATCGGCGAGACGCCGCCGCAGGACATCGTGAGCATGGGGATCTCGCAGTCGCCCGAGGGCCGCAAGTGCTTCTCGCGCATGACGGTCCGCGAGAACCTCGAGTTGGGTGCCTACCTGCGGCGCGACGCGAAGGTGGACAACGATATGAAGCGCGTTTTCGACCTGTTCCCGCGCCTCGAGGAGCGCGAGCGCCAGAAGGCCGGAACGATGTCCGGCGGCGAGCAGCAGATGCTCGCAATAGGCCGCGCCCTCATGGCAGACCCCAAGCTGCTGTTGCTCGACGAGCCCTCGATGGGAATCGCGCCGATCCTGGTGGAGCGCATCTACGAGACCATCGCCGAGATCAATGAGCAGGGCACCACGATCCTGCTGGTGGAGCAGAACGCGAACTTCGCGCTCGGCGTGAGCAAGCGCGGCTACGTGCTGGAAACCGGCACGATCGCGCTCACCGACGAAGCCCACGCGCTGCGCGACAACCCCGAGGTACAGAAGGCGTACCTGGGCGCATGACGGTCATCGCCCTCATCGGCGCCAACGCGCTTTGGCTGCTGTACGCCTGGCTGGCCTCGGCCATCATCGCCCAGTACCTGTCCGAGCGGAAGGGCTACGGGGAGAAGGCCGGTCTGGTCACCGGCCTGCTGGTGAGCGTGCTGGCGGTGGTCATCTGGCTGGCGTGGCCGGCAAAGAAGGACTCGCGCTGGAAGCTCCAGGGGCCCTTCGGCAGCGGCGACGGTCGCACCGTCGCCCAGTTGCGCGCGGGGCAGGGCGAGGACGAGGCATGAGCCTGCTGGCGCAGTTCAACGTTCCGTCCGAAGGGCTCAGCAGCAGCTACTACAGCCCGCTGATCCTGTTCGGGGTGCTCTACCTGGTGCTGTTCGTGACCTCGCGGGTGCTGGCCGGGCGCGGCGACCAGCGCACCGAGACGGTGCAGGACGCGGCCTTCGTCACGATGATTCTGGCGGGCGTCTACGTGCTGATCCTGACACTGATGGCGCTCACCTCCGAGGCCGAGCTGGTGTTCGACATGGTCCGGATCACTCTGATCGTGATGGCCTTCTTCGCGCTCTTCCTGGTTGCTCTGCTGCTGCTGTTCGACCTCGGCATCGGTTCGCTCAGCCGCGCCCGCCGCCGAGCTCGCGGCGACCGCTAGGACCTGCCCGTCGCCGAGCGCAGCGCGGCCTCCAGGTCGGCCTGCTTGAACTCGTAGCCCAGCTTCTGCAGCTTTGCCGGCACCGCGCGCACGCCCGTGGTCACGATCGACGACATCTCGCCGTAGAGCGCCTTGATGGCGAAGGCGGGGACCGGCGCGATCGCCGGGCGGCCGAGCACCTTGCCCAGAGCCTTCGACAGCTCCTTGTTGGTCACGGGCTCGGGCGCCGAGAAGTTGAGCGGGCCGGTCGCCGTCTCGGAGTCGAGGCAGAACAGCCACGCGCCCACCACGTCGTCGGTGTGGATCCACGGCATGTACTGATCGCCGCCGGCCACCGGGCCGCCGACGCCCAGCTTGAACGGGGGCAGCATCTTGGCCAGCGCCCCACCCGACTCGGACAGCACAACCCCGGTGCGGGTCAGGGCCACGCGCATGCCCAGCTCCTCCGCGGCGCGCGCCTCGGCCTCCCACTCGACGCAGACCTGGGCAAGGAAGTCGTCCGCGGCCGGCTCGGACTCGTCCACGCGCTCCTCGCCGCGGGGGCCGTACCAGCCGCTGGCGGACTGGCACACCAGCGTCGCCGGGCGGTCGTCGAGGTCGCGCAACGCTGCCACCAGGTTGCGCGTCGAGAGCACGCGCGAATCGCGGATCTCGCGCTTGGCCGCGTCGCTCCAGCGCTGGTCCACGGGCTCGCCGATCAGATGGACCACGGCGTCCTGGCCCGCCAGCGACTCGGCCGGGGGAGGGGCCTGCTTGGGCTCGGCCCAGGCCAGCGCGCGAACATCGGCGCCCAGGGCCGAGCGCGCGCGGGCGGCATCGCGGCTGAGCGCGGTCACGTCGTCGCCCCGGCCCTGGAGCTCCTGCACGAGCTCGCGGCCGAGCGTGCCGGTCGCCCCGGTCACGGTCACCTTCACGGGCTGCTCCTCACGTCGGGATCGAGAACTCGGCGGTTTCCGCCAGCTCCCTGGAGGCGCCGGCCCGCTCCGCCTCCTCTGCTACGGCCCCGGCCACCCGGCGGCTCACGTCGCGGTTGAACACGCTGGGAATGATGTAGTCCACGTCGAGCTCGTCGTCACCCACGGTCGCGGCGATGCCCTTGGCGGCGGCCAGCTTCATCTCCTCGGTGATGGCGGGGGCGCGCACGTCGAGCGCACCCCGGAAGATTCCGGGGAAGGCCAGCACGTTGTTGATCTGGTTGGGGAAGTCCGACCTGCCTGTGGCCATGACCTTCACGTAGGGCGCGGCCTCCTCCGGCCGCACCTCGGGGTTGGGGTTGGCCATGGCGAACACGAACGGGTCGGGGTTCATCCGCTGGAGGTCGCGGGCGGAGATGATCCCGGGACCCGACAGCCCGATGAACAGGTCGGTGCCCTCCAGGACGTCGGCCGGGGAGCCCGAGCGTTTGCCGGTGTTGGTGTTCTCGGCCAGCCACACCTTGGGCGCGTTCATCGAACCCGCCTCGTAGTCCTGGCGATCGGCGTGGATGGCGCCGAAGCGGTCGCAGGCCACGATGTCGGTGATCCCGCCCTCCATGAGGATCTTGGCCACCGCCACCCCCGCGGCCCCGGCGCCGACCATCGAGACGCTCAGGTCCTCGATGTTGCGGCCGGTCAGGCGGCAGGCGTTGATCAGGGCCGCCAGCACCACGATGGCGGTGCCGTGCTGGTCGTCGTGGAACACCGGGATGTCCAGCTCCTCGATCAGCCGTTGCTCGATCTCGAAGCAGCGCGGCGAGGAGATGTCCTCCAGGTTGATGCCGCCGAACGTCGGGGCCATGAGCTTCACGGTCTCGACGATCAGGTCGGGGTCCTTGGTGTCCAGCGCGATGGGGAAGGCGTCCACGTCGGCGAACTCCTTGAACAGCATCGCCTTGCCCTCCATCACGGGCATGGCCGCCTCAGGACCGATGTCGCCCAGACCCAGCACCGCGGTGCCGTCGGTGACCACGGCCACGGTGTTCGCCTTGATCGTGTACTTGAAGGCCTTCTGGCGGTTCTCGGCGATGGCCGTGCAGATCCGTGCCACGCCGGGCGTGTAGGCCATCGAGAGGTCGTCGCGGGTCTTTACGGGCGCCGCCAGCCCCGTGTAGAGCTTGCCGCCGCGGTGCAGCTCGAAGGTGCGATCGGTGGTCTCCACGAGCTTGGCGTCGCGGACCCCCTGCACGGCCTTGATGACCCGGCCGCGATGGTCCTGGCTCTCGCAGTCGATCGTGATCTCGCGCAGCGTGTTCTGGCCGCGCGTCTCGACCATGTCCACCGCCACGATGGCCCCGCCTGCGCGCGTGATGGCGGCCGTGACCTTTCCGAGCGTGCCGGATTCGTGCGGTAGCTCGACCCTCAGGGTCAGCGAGAACTGTGCGCTTGGAGTGGCCATGGCTGAGGGCGGCGGATCATATAGCGGGCATGGTGGGTCTCCGGCGGCCTCGTAGGATGCCGGGGTGCCCGCCGACGACCGCCCCGAGCTGTTCCTGATCGACGGCAACAGCCTGGTCTACCGCGCCTTCTTCGCGCTGCCGGAAACGATCTCCACCTCCCGCGGCGTTCCCACCAACGCGATCTTCGGCTTCGCGTCGATGCTCGTGAAGCTCATGACGGAGTACGGGCAGAAGCCCACGGTGGTGGCCTGGGACGCGGGCATGTCGGGGCGCGAGGAGGTGTACGGCGAGTACAAGGCCGGGCGCAAGTCGCGGCCCGACCTGCTGCGCGAGCAGTGGCCCCACATGGCGCCCCTGGTCGAAGCCTTCGGCTACTCCAACGTGAAGGCCGAGGGCTACGAGGCCGACGACGTGATCGCCACGCTGGCCCGGCGCGCGCGGGAGCAGGGCTTCGACGTGATGGTCGTGACCGGCGACCGCGACACGTTCCAGCTGGTGGAGGACGGTGTGCGGGTCATGGCCACGGGCCGTGGCATCACCGACACCAAGATCTACGACCGCGAGGCGGTCGTGGACCGCTACGGCATCCCGCCCGAGCTGATCCCCGACTTCTACGGCCTCAAGGGCGACACCTCGGACAACATCCCGGGGATCCCCGGCATCGGTGACAAGACGGCGGCTCAGCTCCTGCAGCGCTTCGGCGATCTCGAGACGGTGCTGGCCAGCGTCGACGAGATCTCCGGCGCCAAGCGTAAGGAGAATCTGCTGAACCACGCCGAGGATGCGCGGGTGTCCAAGCAGCTGGCCACCTCGATTCGCGACGTGCCGGTCGAGCTGGAGCTCGATGGAGCCCTGGCTGGCGAGCCCGACCGCTCCCGGCTGCGCGAGACCTTCCGCGAGTTCGAGCTGCGCGATCCGTTGCGCCGTCTGGAGGAGGCGCTGGGCGACGAGGACGCAGCCGCGCCCCGCGCCGAGCCCGCGGCGCGGGTGGCCGCGCGGGCGCGAAAGGTGACCGCGTCGGCTCTGGCGGACCTGAAGGGCTCGCTTGCGACGCTGGCGGCGGACCGCCCGGTGCCCGACGAGGATCAGCTGCCCGGCATGGAGGAGGAGCAGCCGCTGCGCTTCGCCGCCTACGCCGGAGGCGACGAGGTGCTGGTGGGCGAGGCACCCGGGGGCATGCAGGAGCTGCTCGGGGGCTGGGGTGGGCAGCCCGTGGTGGCGCACGACTTCAAGACCCTCGTGACGCTGGAGGCGCCGGCGGCGACCCCGCCGCTCCAGCACGACACGATGGTGGCCGCCTACCTCGTGGACCCCGCGCGGCGCGGATACCCCCTGGCGGAGCTGGTGGAGGAGACGGGGCTGGGCGCGAAAGTCAGCGGCGGCGACGCCCTGGCGGAGCAGGCCGTGGTCACGAGGTCGCTGGCCGAGCGCCAGCGGCTGCTGCTGGAGGAGCTGGACCTCACCCGCCTGATGGAGGACATCGAGCTGCCGCTCGTTGAGGTGCTCGTGGAGATGGAGCGCGCCGGCGTCCGGCTCGACGTGGCCACGGTCAGGACGATCGCGTCGCGACTGGGGTCCGAGGCGGAGGAGCTCGAGCGCCGGATCTGGGAGCTGGCGGGCGAGGAGTTCACCATCGGCTCGCCACAGCAGCTCGGGGTGGTGCTCTTCGACAAGCTCGGGCTGTCCAAGAAGCGGCGCGGCAAGACCGGCTTCTCGACCGACGCCCGCGTGCTCCAGGCCATCCGGTCCGAGCACGAGATCGTGCCCCTGATCGAGACATGGCGCGAGCTCACCAAGCTCAAGAGCACCTACCTGGACGCCTTCCCCGACCTGCTCGGGTCCGACGGCAGGCTGCGCACCACCTTCAATCAGACCGCCGCTGCCACCGGCCGCCTGTCCAGCACCAACCCCAACCTGCAGAACATCCCCATCCGCACCGAGCGCGGGCGCGAGATCCGCGCGTGCTTCATCGCCGAGGACGGCAACCGGCTGATCTCCGCCGACTACTCGCAGGTGGAGCTCAGGCTGCTGGCGCACATCGCGGGTGAGGACGTGCTCAAGGACATCTTTCGCCGCGGCGAGGACGTGCACACCGCAACCGCGGAGCAGATCCTGGGCGGAAAGCCTGACCCCGGCACACGCTCGAAGGCCAAGATGGTGAACTACGGGATCGTCTACGGCCTGTCCGCCTACGGCCTGGCCGACCGCCTCCAGATTCCGCAGGAGGAGGCGCAGGAGTTCATCGACCGCTACCTGGAGCGCTTCCCCGCCGTGCAGAGCTTCATCGAAGCCACCATCGCGCGCGCCACCAACGAGGGCTTCGTGGCCACCGAGTTCGGCCGCATCCGGCGCATCCCCGAGCTCCGCGCGCGCCAGCGCCAGACCCGCCTGCTGGGTGAGCGGCTGGCGGTGAACATGGTCATCCAGGGCACCGCGGCCGACATCATCAAGGTGGCCATGGTGCGCTGCCGGGCGGCGCTGCTGGACGCCGGGCTTGAGACCAGGCTGGTGCTGCAGATCCACGACGAGCTGCTGTTCGAGGGCCCGGAGGGCGAGGTGGACCGGGCATCGGAGATCGTGCGCCGCGAGATGGCCGGGGCATACGAGATGGACCCGCCGCTGGAGGTCGACGTGGCGGCGGCCAGCAACTGGCTGGAGGCCAAGTAGCGATGGAGAAGTGGCTGCCCGCGATGGCCACGGTGGCGGCCGGCGGCCTGGTCGCGATGCAGGCGCCCATCAACTCGACCCTCGGGCGCTCGGTGGGCACCTTCGCCGCCGCCTCGCTCTCGTTCGCCATCGGTCTGGCCGTGCTCGTGTCCATCACGGTCGTGGCCGGCGGGTTCGGCGACCTCGGCGAGGCCGCCGACCTGCGCTGGTACTACCTGACCGGCGGGCTGCTGGGGGCGGCGTACGTGACCACCGTGCTGGTGGCGGTGCGCACCCTGGGCGCCGGTGGCGTGACCGCGGCCACGATCGCCGGTCAGCTGGGCGCGTCGGTGGCCATCGACCGCGCGGGCATCCTGGGGTTGCCCGAGAAGGGACTCACGCCGGGGAGGGTGGTTGGGATCGCCCTGTTGGCCGTCGGGGTGTTCCTCATCGTGCGGGACTGATGGCCCGGTCGTCGGTCGATGGTCGTCGGTCGCCGGTTCCGCTCCCGAGGCCGTTGCCGCACGACGGACGACCGGCGGCCAGCGACCGCCGTTCCGGCGAACTCCGGCGGCGCGATCCGCAGGTAGTGCCCGAAGGCCCAGTCGACCAGCCGCCGACTGGTCATGGCCGCCACCACCCGGTTCAGCACCCGCGGCCAGACGCGCGGCACGATCTGCTGCGCGCGCAGCATCCAGCGGAACTTCCACTCGTGTGAGCGGCTGAAATCGCCGTAGCGGCGCAGGGCCTCGTCGCGGCTCTGCTCGCCTGCCACCACGGCCCGCAGCTCGCGGCCGCACGCCAGGCCGAAGTACAGGGCCGTGCGGATGCCCTCGGCGGTGAGCGGCAGGCAGTGGCCCGCGGAGTCGCCGGCGAAGAAGATCTCGTCCGCCGTCGCGGGCCGGATCCGGTGGGGGATCCAGTTGCCCTGGTAGCGCACCGCCTCGGACCCCAGGTCCTCGGCCAGCCGCACGGTGTTGTCCTTCACGTGGAAGCGGGGGTCGAACGAGCCGACGCCGATCCGGAGCTCGTCCTCCGCGGGGAAGCTCCACCCGTAGCCCGCGGGCACGATGTCGCGATCGATCCAGATGGCCAGGTCGTCGCCGGCGCCGTGGGGGTGCACCTCCAGCCCCCGCGACAGCGGCGCGTCGGGCGGCTGGAACCCGCCGTCGCCGGCCAGCACCCGCCGCCAGCCCAGCGCGTCCACGATCAGGGGGGCGCTCAGGTCGCCGCGGTCGGTATGCACAAGGTGGCCGCTGCGGCCGTGGACCTTGGCGGTCTCGAACCGGCAGTCGGACTGCTCGAACAGCAGCGCGCACAGCTCGCGGTAGTCGAACGTGGAGAACGTCCATGGCAGTGGCCAGCGCGAGGTTCCGTGGGGCGTCGTGACCACAAGCTCGGCAAAGGTCTGGCGGTGGCGAGCCCATCAGGCCCATCGCCTCGAGCCATGAGGTGGGGATGCCGCAGGCCGAGGTCTGGCGCTCCCCGATCTCGTAGCGGTCGATCATCAGCACGCGCGCGGGCGAGCCGTCGGGGCGCTTCGCGCCGGCCAGCTCGCGCGCTGCGGCCAGGCCGGCGAAGCTGGCGCCGCAGATGAGCACGTCGTACTCCCCGGCGAGGGAGGTGCGGTCCTCGCCGCGCTTGGTCGCTCGGTGGGGCATTCGCAGCCGCAGGGTACCTGGGGGCGGCTTGCCGCTACCCTACGCGGTCGCCGTGCCCGAAGCCCAGACGCTCACACCGCCCCCGAAGACGGTCGAGGGGTCCGACGGCCTCCTGCTCGAGGTCGACGGCCAGATCGTCCCTAACTACGACGCCACGCTCGTCCCGTTCGAGGAGGGCGACGTCGTCTCCGGCCTCGTGGTGCGGATCGACCAGGACGAGGTCCTGGTCGACATCGGCTACAAGAGCGAGGGGGTCATCCTCTCCAACGAGCTCTCGATCCGGAAGTCGGTCGACCCCGCCGACGAGGTCGAGCTGGGCGAGGAGGTCGATGCCCTCGTCCTCACCAAGGAGGACCAGGACGGCCGCCTGCTGCTGTCCAAGAAGCGCGCCCGCTTCGAGAAGGCGTGGCGGCGCATAGAGGCCGCGGCCGAGTCCGGCGAGCCCGTCGAGGGCACCGTGATCGAGGTCGTGAAGGGCGGCCTGATCATCGACCTCGGCGTGCGTGGCTTCCTGCCCGCGTCGCTGGTGGACATCCGCCGCGTCCAGAACCTGGACGAGTTCCTCGCCCAGAAGATCGAGTGCAAGGTCATCGAGCTCAACCGCTCGCGCAACAACGTCGTGCTGTCGCGGCGCGCGGTGCTCGAGGAGGAGCGCAAGGAGGTGCGCCAGCAGATCCTCGACCGGCTCCAGCCCGGTCAGGTGGTCGAGGGCGCGATCTCGAACATCGTCGACTTCGGCGCCTTCGTGGACCTCGACGGGATCGACGGCCTGATCCACATCTCCGAGCTCTCCTGGAGCCACGTGAACCACCCCTCCGAGATCCTCTCGATCGGCGACACCGTGCCGGTCAAGGTGCTCGACATCGATCGTGACCGCCAGCGCATCTCGCTCGGCCTCAAGCAGACCCAGGAGGACCCGTGGCAGCGCGTGGTCGACACCTACAGCCTCGGCGACGAGCTGGAGGGCAAGGTCACCAAGGTCGTGACGTTCGGCGCGTTCGTCGAGATCATGGACGGCGTCGAGGGGCTCGTGCACATCTCCGAGCTGGCCCACCACCACGTCGAGAACCCGCGCGAGGTCGTCGAGCCCGGCGAACGAGGTGAAGGTCAAGATCCTGGAGATCGACTCCGAGCGCCGGCGGCTGTCGCTGAGCGTCAAGCGCGTGGCCGGCAACGAGCCTCCGCCGGGCGGGGGCGGAGGCGCCGCCGAGCGCCGGGGAGGACCTCGGCGAGGTACGCGACCTCGGACTCTCCGACGATGTCTTCGCGGGACCCGACGTGAGCGGGATGGGTGACCTTCGCGCCGCCGTCCAGGCCGCCGAGGAGGCACCCGCCGAGCCGGCCGCCGATGCCCGGCGGAGGGGCGGCTGGAGCTCCGACGCGCCCGAGGCCGGCGACGCCGGCGACTCCGAGGACGCGCCCAGCGCCGCCGCCGACGACGCGGAGGAAGCGGACGCCGCCGACTCGGAGGCACCTGACGCCTCGGAGGAGTCCGAGGCGGCCGCCGAGACCGAGCCCGACGAGTCCTAGACCCGTGCCGCCCGCGGCGCGGGTTCCGTTCATAGGCCTCACCGGGGGCCTCGGGGCCGGCAAGTCGACGGCGCTGGAGGCGCTGGCTCAGCTGGGGGCCGCCACGCTGTCCACGGACGCCGTGGTCGCCGAGCTGCTGGCCACGAGCGATCTGCGCGACGCGGTGGCTGCCCGGCTCGGGCCCGATGTGATTCGCGCCGGCGCGGTCGACCGGTCCGCGGTGG
>CAVYMS010000007.1:0-47709 GCA_963769675.1 uncultured Thermoleophilaceae bacterium | reverse complement strand
AGGCGCTCGGGACGTTCAGCGCCCGGAACCGCGGCCTACTCGAACACCGGCTCCTCGGCGCCCGGGAACACGTCCGGCAGGCCGTCACTGACGCGGTCGGTGAAACGCGCCGGGCGCTTCTCGAGGAAGGAGGTCACGCCCTCGCGCGCGTCGTCTGACTGCCCCCGCGCGAACATCGCCCGCGAGTCGGCTCTGTGGGCCTCCATCGGGTGGCCGGCGCCGAGCATCGTCCACATGAGCCGTCGCGCCAGGGCCACGGAGACCGGCGCGGTGTTGTCGGCGATCTCGCGCGCCAGCGCGTAGGCCGTGTCGAGCAGCTCGTCGGACGGGTGCACGCTGCGCACGAGCCCGCCCGCCAGCGCCTCCTCGGCATCGAAGACGCGACCGCTTGCCACCCACTCCATCGCTTGGCCGATGCCGACCAGGCGTGGCAGGAACCAGCTCGAGCACGCCTCGGGCACGATCCCGCGGCGGGCGAAGACGAAGCCCATGCGAGCATCCGCGGCGGCCAGGCGGATGTCCATCGGGAGCGTCATCGTCGCGCCGACCCCCACGGCCGGGCCGTTGATCGCCGCGATCAGCGGCTTGGTCGACTCGAACAGCCGCAGCGTGAGCTCGCCACCGCCGTCGCGGGGAACCTCAGAGCCCGACCGGCGCTCGCGCCAGTCGAACGTATCCCCTCCGCCCGCCAGGTCGGCGCCGGCGCAGAAGCCCCGGCCCGCGCCGGTCACCACGACCACGCGGACGGCGTCGTCGGCATCCGAAGCGTCGATCGCCTCGATCAGCTCCCGCTTCATCGTCGGCGTGAAGGCGTTCAGCCGGTCCGGGCGGTCGAGCGTGATCGTCAGGACGCCGTCGGAGACCTGGTAGCGGATCTCCTCGAAGTCCATGGCGTCAGCGAGCGGCCGGGCGCCGGGCGGCCGCCACGGCGGCGCGGCGTGCGGCCCGAGCGGCCTTCACGGTGGCGCTGCGGCCGTTGTCGCGCAGGCCCTGCCAGAGCCCCTTGATGCGCACGAAGATCTCCTCCGACGCCGCCTGGGACTGCTCGCGGGTGGGCTGCTCAACGCGCTCGAAGCGGATCGGGTCGCCGAACTGGACGGACACCTTCGGAAACTGGAGCCGCTTCCAGTCGCGGACGCGGTCCGAGCCCACCAGCCCCACGGGCACGACCGGGGCGCCAGACTCCAGCGCCAGCCGGCCGATGCCGGGCTTGGCTTCGCCGAGCTCGCCCGTGCGCGACCGGCCGCCCTCGCAGTACATGACCACGATGCCGCCGCGCGCGAGCACCGCGTGGGCGGTGGCGAAGGCCTCCTCGTCGCGGTGGCCGCGGCGGACGGGGAACACGCCGCCGTTGTGGTAGACGATCTGAAGCGGGTTCGTGAACAGCTGCGACTTGGCCATGAACTGCACCTTGCGGCGCAGGTACACGGCCACGAAGAAGTGGTCGAGGAACGAGAAGTGGTTCGGAGCCACGATCGCCGGGCCGTCCGCGGGCACCTTGTCCGAGTCGATCGCGCGCGTGCGGAAGAACAGCAGCAGGTAGGGCGTGAGCACCAGCCGCACGGCTTCGTACATCCAGTTGGGGCGTTTCGCGCGCGTGCGAGCGTGGAAGCGGTCGAAGTGCTCGGCGGGGCGCGGGTCCTTGTAGACCTGAGGCTTGAGCTGCCCCTTCGGCTGCGCCTTCTCCGACCCCATTTGCCTCCCCTACCCACGCCCGGCGCGTTCGTTACGCGCGCCGGAGGGGCCTAGCGCACGGCGAACAGACGCCACTCGCCCGGCACGCCCTTGAGGTCGTGGGCGCCGCGATCGTCGAACTCGATCCGCGAGCCGGCCACCAGGTCCTTGACCGTGCTGGACACCAGCACCTCCCCCGGGCCCGCGAGCGCCCCGACGCGTGCGCCGATGTTCACCGCGATGCCCGCTACGTCGCCGTTCTGCAACTCGCACTCGCCGGTGTGCAGCCCGGCCCGGATCTGCAGGCCCAGGCCGCCCGCGGCATCCCGCATGGACGACGCGCAGCGGATCGCGCGCGCGGGCCCATCGAAGGTGGCCAGGAAGCCGTCGCCCATGGTCTTCACCTCGCGACCACCGTGACGGGCCAGCTCGGCCCGCATGGCGGAATCGTGGCTCTCCACCAGGTCGCGCCAGCCGCTGTCCCCGAGGTCGGCCGCGCGCCGGGTGGAGTCCACGATGTCGGTGAACAGCACCGTGGCGAGCACGCGGGTGGACTCGCGCCTGGCGGGCGCGCCGGTGACCAGGCTCTCGACCTCGTCCAGGACCCGGTCGGGATGGCCCAGCCACCAGAGGTGATCGTCGCCGGGCAACTCCAGCAGGCGGGCGCCGGGGATCTGCTCGGCCATGTAGCGCGAGTTCTCGGCCGGGCAGATGCGGTCGTCCACGGCGTGGATCACGAGGGTGGGCACGCGCACCGCCGGCAGCACGTGACGGATGTCGATGTCCAGCATCCGCCGCATCCACGCCACCCCGGCGGCGGGACTCGAGCCCAGCCGGCCCGCGCGCATCCACCACTCCTGCAGGCGCGGATCGTCCCGCCTGCTCGGTGCCCACAGGCGCAGCAGCCGGGCCTCGGTGCCCCACTCGCGCTCCATCTCCTTGGAGAAGAACGACTCGGCGACCTCGCGCGCCGGCATCCAGGAGTGCTCGTCGCCGTCGCGCACCGGGCGGGCGAAGCTGCCGCACAGCACGAGCGCGTCGCAGCGCTCCGGATAGCTGGCCGCGAACAGCGCGCCCATGCACCCGCCCTCGGAGAAGCCGAACAGGGTGGCGCTCTCGGATCCTGCCGCGTCCATGACGGCGCCCAGGTCCTCCATCCGCTCCTCCAGCGTCGGCAGCTCGACGCGATCGGACATCCCCGTGCCGCGCTTGTCCCACAGGATCACGCGCGCGAAGCTGGCCATCGACTCCAGCGCCCGGGCGCACGCGGGGTCCTCCCACAGCGATTCGAACGCCAGCCACCAGCCGGTGGTGAAGACCAGGTCGCGCTCGCCCTCGCCGATCACCTGGTAGGCCAGGCTCACGTCGCCGTTGCGCGCGTAACGGGTGACCGGCCTCATGCGGCGCTATCGTGCCGCCTCGCCGCTGGCCCTGCAAATGCACGCGAAGGGAGAGCTCCTTGCCCGACGTCGAGGCGCACATCACCGGAACGGTCTGGAAGGTCGAATGTGAGGTCGGCCAGCAGATCGAGGAGGGCGACACGGTCGTGATCATCGAGTCCATGAAGATGGAGATGCCCGTGGAGGCCGAGGACGACGGCAAGGTCAAGGAGATCCGCTGCTCCGAGGGCCAGTCGGTGAGCGAGGGCGACACGCTCGTCGTGCTGGAGTAGCCGATGCAGGAGCTGGCGTCGGGCAAGCTGATCCGCGACGAGCCCGGCGAGCACGTCACCCGGCTGCGGATCTCCAACGAGGAGCGGCGAGGCGCCCTCGACCACGAGATCCTCGACACGCTGGCGGAGACGGTGGCGAGCCTGGACGCCCGCTGCCTGGTCCTCACCGGCACCGGCCCCGTGTTCTCCGCCGGCTACGACCTGGGCAACCTGGAGGGCCAGAGCTTCGAGGAGCGCGCGGAGCGGCTGGTGGCGCACCCGTTCCACTCCGCCATCGAGGCGCTGGACGCGTTCCCCTACCCCGTCGTGGCAGCGCTGAACGGCCATGCGATCGGCGGCGGCCTGGAGCTGGCGCTCACGTGCGACATCCGCATCGCCGCCGAGGGCGTGAAGGTGGGCATGCCGCCCGCCAAGCTGGGGCTGATCTACTCCCACACCGGCCTGCGGCGTTTCGTCGACGCCTGCGGTCCCGAGCACACCGCCGAGCTCTTCTACCTGGGCCGCAACGTCGACGCTGAGCGCGGGCGGGAGATGGGCCTGCTGGCGCATGTGGTTGATCGCGCCGAGCTCGAGGGCACGGCGGTCTCGATGGCCACCGAGATCGCCTCCAACGCCCCGCTGTCGCTCGCCGGCAACAAGCGCATCCTGCGCACCCTGCGCGAGCACGCGGGGGCGCTGCCGGAGCAGGTGGAACGGGAGCTGGTGGAGCTGCGCGAGTCCTGTTTCTCCTCCGAGGACTTCCGCGAAGGCGTCCGCGCGTTCGGCGAGAAGCGCGCGCCGCAGTGGAAGGGGCGCTGACGCCACCGCTCGCGATCGCCACGATCGGCGTCTACGGGTTCACCGGCGAGACGTTCCTCGAGCGCCTGCGCGGTGCCGGAGTCCGGCTCGTCCTGGACGTCCGTCAGCGCCGCGGCGTCCGCGGTCCGGACTACGCGTGGGCCAACTCCAGGCGCCTCCAGGACGCCCTCGCCACCGCCTCACTCGCCTACCGCCACCACCCCGAGCTCGCCCCGACCACCGAGCTGCGCCAGCTCCAGTACGCCGAGGACGCCCGCGTCGGTGTCGGCAAGCGCTCCCGCGTAGCGCTCGCGCCCGAGTACGTCCGGCGCTACACGGCCGAGATCCTCGACCGTGGCGACCTCACCGCCCTGATCACGACCCTGCCGTCCGACGGCGTCGCCGCGCTCCTCTGCGTCGAGCGTGATCCCGAGGCCTGCCACCGCTCCCTGATCGCTTCCCGCCTGACCGACCACCACGATTGCACGGTCGAGCACCTCCGCCCCTGATCCCGGCGGCGGATCCGGTCAGAACCGCTTGGCGGCCTGACGGTCGAACCACTCGCCCGCGGTGCCGGCGGCATAGCCCATGCCATGCGCCGCACGGCCGATCGGCGAGGCATCTACCGGCTCGATCGCTCCGTCGGGATCCGACCCCAGCTCCGCGGCGGCCGATCGCGCGGCTGCGTCGAGGGTGCCCAGCTCGCGCTCCCAGCGGGCGGAGAAGTCGGCCAGGTCTGCGTTGCCGCCGGCCTTGCTGACCGCCGCCAGGTAACCCAGCAGCGCCCGCACCAGCGCTGCGTCAGCCACCGCGTAGCGCACAGCCTGGTTGCGCTCGAGGAAGCGGTCGCGGACGAACGAGCGGCCGACGCCGAGCGAGGCCCCCAGGCCCTGCGCGGCGGGATGTCCGTGCAGCCCGTGCGCCGCGGTGAGCGGCTCGAGCTCGGAGATCAACCGCTCCGCCGTGCGCGCGCCGTCGGCCAGCGCGCTGGAGGCCGGCGATGCGGGAAGCCGGCCGGCGAGCGCGGACCAGTGGTCGGCCAGCCGCCGTGCGAAGGCGTACAGCTCGCGGTAACCGCGGTTCTCGGCGGGGTGCAGGCCCACGACCGTGATCTTGCCAGGCGGGCTCTCCGTCCGACCGCGCGCCTACCTTCACGCGCGATCCCGCCACCCCAAGGAAGGTCGAGAGCTTGCCGCCGCTCATCACCCGTGACGAAGCGCTGACACTCGGTGCGATCGAGGACCGAGCCGAGATCGAGGCGCTGGTGGAACGGGCGTGGGAGGCGCGGGTCGAGGGCTTCGGGGACTCGACCGACATGTGCTCGCTGGTCAACGCCAAGTCCGGCGGCTGCGCCGAGGACTGCGGCTTCTGCGCCCAGTCGCGGTTCGCAGAGGCCGACACGCCGATGCACGCGATGATGTCGCCCGACCAGATCCTCGAGCACGCGCGCGCGGCCGAGGCGGCGGGCGCGCACAGGTTCTGCATGGTCACCCAAGGCCAGGGGCTCTCCAAGCGCGACTTCGACAACATCCTCGAGGGCGCGCAGCTTGTGGCCGAGCACACCAACCTCAAGCGCTGCGCGTCGGTGGGCCACATGTCGGTCAAGCGCGCCAAGCAGCTGCGCGAGGCCGGCATCCAGCGCGTGCACCACAACGTCGAGACGGCCGAGAGCTACTACGACGAGGTGTCGACCACCGTCCGCTACGAGGGTCGCCTGCGGACGATCCAGGCTGTGGAGGAGGCCGGCCTCGAGACCTGCGTCGGCGGCATCCTCAACCTCGGCGAGTCGCGCGAGCAGCGGGTGGAGATGGCCTTCGAGCTGGCCAAGATCGACCCCACCAGCGTGCCGATCAACCTCCTGAACCCGCGCCCCGGCACCAAGTTCGGCGACCGCGACTGGATGGACCCCTGGGAGGCGGTCAAGTGGATCGCGATCTTCCGCCTGATCCTGCCCGCCGCCCTGTTCCGGCTCTGCGGCGGGCGCGTGGAGAACCTCGGCGAGCTGCAGCCGCTGGCGGTCAAGGCCGGGCTCAACGGGGTGATGATGGGCAACTTCCTTACCACCCTCGGCTCCGAGCCCGAGGACGACCGCGCGATGTTCGAGGAGCTGGGCCTCAACGTGGCGCGCCAGTCCGACAACGGCGCCAACCCGCGGCCCGACAACCGCTCCGGCTGGCTCGATGGCGAGAGCCCCCGCACTCCCGTCGACGAGCTGATCGACCACCAGGCCGACGCCAACTTCTGGAACCCCGACGTTCAGCTGCGCAGAGCGAAGAAGAAGGCGGTGCCGCCTCGCCCCGACGGCGCGCCCAACCGCGGGCTGGAGCTCGTCCAGGTGGAGGGCCAGGGCCGATGACCGACATCGAGAACGCCCTCGAGGAGATCCGCGACCAGGGGCTGCTGCGCCGCATGCGCATGATCTCGGGCCCGCAGGGGCCGCGCGTGCTCCTCGACGGCAAGCCGGTCCTGCTGCTGTGCTCCAACAACTACCTGGGCCTGGCCGATCACCCGCGCGTGCGCGAGGCCGCGGCCGAGGCCGCCATGCGCTACGGCGCCGGTGCCGGCGCGTCGCGGCTGATCTCGGGCACCATGCGCATCCACCGCCGCCTGGAGGAGCGCCTTGCGGATTTCGAGCGCACCGAGGCGGCGCTCGTGTTCGGATCGGGATACCTGGCCAACACCGGCGTGGTGCAGGCGCTGGCGCGCAAGGGCGAGGTCGTGTTCTCGGACGCCCTCAACCACGCCAGCATCATCGACGGCTGCCGGCTGGCCGGGGCCGAGACCTTCGTGTACGACCACGCCGACGTGGAGCACCTGGCCTGGGGCCTGGAGCAGGCCGGCGGGCGGGGCAGCCTGATCGTCACCGACGGCGTGTTCTCGATGGACGGCGACGTCGCGCCGCTGCCCGAGATCGTGGAGCTGGCCCGCGACCACGACGTGCGCGTGATGGTCGACGAGGCGCACGGAACCGGAGCGCTGGGCCCCGAGGGCCGCGGCGCCGCGGCGGCCGCGGGCGTGGAGGACCAGGTGGACGTGATCGTGGGCACGCTCGGCAAGGCGCTCGGCTCCTACGGCGCGTACGTGTGCTGCGACCGCTCGATGGCTCGCTACCTGGTGAACACGGTCCGCAGCTTCATCTTCTCCACCGCGCTTCCCCCGCCCGCGGTGGCGGCCGGCATGGCCGCCCTCGAGCTGCTGCGCGAGCAGCCGCGGCGGGTGGAGAAGCTCCAGCGCAACGCCGGCGTGCTGCGCGACGCGCTCGCGGCCGAGGGGCTACGCCCGGCGCCTGGCCACACCCAGATCCTGCCGCTTCAGATCGGCGACGCCGCGCGCGCGGTGGCCGCCAGCGAGCGCGCGCTGGACCGCGGGGTGTTCGCCCAGGCCGTCCGGCCCCCGACCGTGCCGGACGGCACGTCACGGCTGCGGCTCACCGTCATGGCGTCGCACACCAAGTCGGAGCTACGCGAGGCGGCCAGGGCTGTGGCAGCGGCCGTCCCGTCCTCCGACCGCGGCCCGTCCGAGCAGCCCACCGACGAGATTCCCGCGCTCGGGTCCGGCCGCATCTTCGACCGCCTGGCCGACGCGGCCTGACCCACCCCGGGGCCGAGGGCGTGCGCGGCGTCTTCGTGACCGGGACCGACACCGACGCGGGCAAGAGCGTGGTGGCGGCCGCGATCTGCGCCGCGCTCGCGGCCCGCGGCGAGCGCGTGGCCGCCTTCAAGCCCGCGGTCACCGGCCTGGACGAGGCCGGCGGCGGATGGCCGCCCGACCACGAGCTGCTGGCGGCGGCCACCGGACAGCAGCCCAACGAGGTGGCCCCGTACGCCTTCGGGCCCGCGGTGTCGCCGCACTGGGCGGCGGAGCTGGCTGCCGTGCCGATCGACCCGGCGCGCCTGGTGGAGCATGCGCGGGCCGCGGGCGAGCGGGCGGACGCACTGGTCTGCGAGGGCGTCGGCGGCCTCCTGGTGCCGCTCACGCGCGGCTACTCCGTGCGCGACCTGGCGGTCGAGCTGGACCTTCCGGTCGTGATCGCTGCCCGGCCCGGCCTGGGCACCATCAGCCACTCCCTGCTGACCGTCGAGGCCGCACGCGCGGTGGGCCTGCGCGTGGCCGGGATCGTGATGACGCCGTGGCAGCGCACGCCGCCGGCCATCGAGGCGTCCAACCGAGCGACGGTCCAGCAGCTGGCGGGCGTCGGCGTCTCCGGCCTGGCGCCCACCACGCCGGGCGCCCTTCCCGGGGCGGGAGCCGCGCTGCCACTGGACGACTGGTTGTCACAATCCCGCGGATGACCGAGCGCACCGAGCCCGAGGAGCGCACGCAGGAGCCTCAGGAGCCCGGCGAGCGCATACCCGAGGCGCGCACGCAGGCCCAGGACGAGGACGTTCCCGAGCTGCTGCGCAAGCTGCAGGAGCGCAAGGAGCGCCACGAGCAGCGCGGCATCGTGGCCCGCATCGGCGTGGTCATCATCGGCGTGGTGGTGGTGCTGGTCGGGATCGTGCTCTCGGGTCCGGGGGTGCCCGGGCCCGGGATCCTCGTGATCCTGATCGGGCTGAGCTTCCTCGCGCTCGAGTTCGATTGGGCGGAGCGGCTGCTGGAGCGCGCGATCATCTGGGGCGACAGGGCCGCCGAGCGGGCCGAGAACGCCAGCCCCCGTCAGAAGGCCATCACGGCCGTGCTCGCGGTGCTCGCTCTGGCCGCCTTCGCCGCGGCGGCCATCCTCTGGGATATCCCGCTGGTCCCGATCCTCTGACGCCGCCCGTCAGGTCGCGTCGGCCGCCGCCGCCTTGCGCTCGCGCTCGGCCTCGCGCAGCTCGATCCTGCGGATCTTGCCGGTCAGCGTCTTGGGCAGGTCCGCCACGAACTCGATCTCGCGCGGGTACGCGTAGGCGGAGTGGCGCTCGCGCACGAAGCGCTTGATCTCCCCGGCGGTGTCCTCGCTGGGGTCGTGGCCCTCGGCCAGCACGATGAAGGCCTTGACCACATCGCCCCGCCGCGCATCGGGTGAGGCCACGGCCGCCGCCTCGCGCACCGCGGGGTGCTCAACGCACGCCGACTCGACCTCAAACGGGCCGATCCGGTAGCCGGCGGAGATGATCACGTCGTCGGCCCGGCCGGCGTACCAGACGTAACCGTCGGAGTCCATCTCGGCCGCGTCCTTGGTGTGGAACCAGTCGCCGCCGAAGACCTCCTCGGTGTCCTCGGGACGGTTCCAGTAGCCCAGCGGATAGTGGGGGTTCGAGCGCGCGCGGAGGCAGATCTCACCGCGCTCGCCGGCGGGCAGCGGCTGCTCGTCCTCATCGAGGATCGCCACGTCCCAGCCCGGCACCGCCCTGCCCATCGACCCCTCGCGGACCTCCACGGTCGGGAAGTTGCCGCACAGCGGATAGCTCTCGGTCAGCCCGTAGTAGTCCAGCACCGTGAGCCCGTACTGCTCCCGGAACCAGCGGATGACCTCGGGGTTGAGCGGCTCGCCGGCGGAGCACACGTTGCGCAGCTCGGGCAGGGGAAACTGCGAGCCCGCGTCGGCCAACCCGGTCATGGCGCGCAGCGCGGTTGGGGTCGTGAACATGCCCTGCACTCCGTGCTTGGCGAGGAAGCGCAGCTGCTCCTCGGGGTCGAAGCCGCCCTTCCGCGCGTACACGAGCGCGGTGGCGCCGTAGCGCCAGGGTCCGAGCAGCGGCGCGATGCCGGCCGCCCACGCCCACTCCCCCATGCCGTGGAACAGCTCGCCCTCCTGCACGTCGTGGCAGAACTCGAACTCCTCGTGCGCCAGCAGGTAGCGGTGGGCGTGGAGGATGCCCTTGGCCAGCCCCGTCGTGCCTGAGGAGTAGTAGAGCTGCGCGGGGTCGTCGGCCGCGGTGTCGGCGAGCTCGTAGCGAGCATCCGCGCGCTCGAGCTCGGATGCCAGGCTCAGGTCGCCGGCCTCGCCCTCGCCGTCGTCGCCCAGCACGAACAGCCGCTCGACCATGCCCTCGGGGATGCGGTGGCGGTTGGCGGCGTCGGTGACCAGCGCCTTGGCCCCCGAGTCGCGCAGGCGGTGCTGGATGCCGTCGTCGCCGTAGAGGACCGACATCGAGAGCAGGATCGCGCCGCGCTTGTAGGTGCCCAGGAACACGGCGGCCGTCTCGGGCAGGGAGGGCAGGAGGGTCGCAACCCTGTCACCGCGCTCCACCCCGTGTGCCTCCAGCACGTTGGCGAACCGGTTCGAGAGGTCCTGCAGCTCACCGAAGCTGACCTCGCGCTCGGCGCCCTGCCAGTCCTCCCACACCATCGCGAGCTTGTCGCGAGGGTGCTTGTCGCACACGTCGGCGGCGATGTTGTAGCGCTCGGGCACCTCCCAGCGGTGCGCGGCCACCATGTCGTCGTAGTCGCCCAGCTGGTACTTGCGGTAGCTCATCCGGCTCTCCTCTCTTCTCGAACCGAACCTACCCGTTGTACCCGCGGCTCATCCACAGCGGCTCTGCCATCTTGCAGCGGATGCGGCTCCCGTCATCGCTGCTGCTGTGCTGCATCGCGCTCTCGGGCTGCCTGGGCAGCCAGGACGACGACGGTCCTCCGGAGCCCCGGCGCGAGCCTCGCGCCGACGCCACCGTGTCGGTGCGGCTGGACCAGCCGGTGGCCACGCGCGGGTCGATGAACGGCTTCCTCCACTCGCTCGGCCCGACCGTGCCCGCCGATGCGCGCGTGGCCCCGCTCGCCCCGCGCCTGTGGCGCAGCGACCTGCGGCGCGCGACCCTCGACCGCGCGCAGAGCTTCGGCGCCGTCTACCACGTGGTGATCAGCGACTTCTGGGGCTACCCCAAGGACAACTGGTACGGCCGCCGGCCGCCGTGGGCGGACCTGAACGGCTGGCGGGCCCTGGTTCGCGACCTGGCGCGCAGGTATCGCGGGCGGAATGTGGTGTGGGACGTCTGGAACGAGCCCAACGGGCCCAACTTCTGGAAGGGCGGGATGCAGCGCTTCTTCCGTGTCTACTCGGAGGCCAACCGCGTGCTGCGGGAGGAGCTCGGCCCGGATGTCGAGATCGCCGGGCCCAGCATCGACAAGTACTCGCCCGAGTTCCTCCTGCGCTTCCTCGACCACTGCCGGCGCGCGCGCTGCAGGGTCTCCATCCTCGCCTGGCATGAACTGCTCGAGCCGTTTCAACCGATGCGCCTGATCGTGGAGCACCTCGTCCAGGCGCGCGCGGTGTTCCTGGGAAACCCGACGCTACGCTCGCTCGGCCTGCGGGAGATCCACATCAACGAGTACATGGGGCTGACCGATCGCTACTACCCCGCCGAGACGGTCGCCTACCTGCAGGCCCTGGAGCAGGGCGGCGCCGACCGGGCCGCGCGCAGCTGCTGGACCGAGCCCGAGTGCTCGCCGGCCGAGCTGGACGCGCTGCTCACGCAAACGGGCGAGCCGCGCGCGGCCTGGTGGGCGCACCGCTGGTACTCGGCGGGGGCGGCCTCGCGGGTGGCCAGCGCTGCCAGCAGCGACACGGTCGCCGCGCTGGCGTCGGCCGGCCAGCGCTCCGCCCAGGTGCTGCTGGGGCATGTGCCCGAGCGGGAGCAGGTCGAGGGGCGGCCCCGCCCGGACAGCCCGGCCGGCGCCGGCACCAGCGCCCAGAGTGGGCCCGGGGCGGCAGACCCGGCGGAGGCCACCAGGGACGGAGGCTCCGACGACGCCCCGCCCACCCGGATCCGGCTGGAGGTAGGAGGCGTCCCACGAGCGCTTGCGTCCGCGCGGCGGGTCCGCGTGGTGGCCCGGAGCGTTCCCTCTGTGGGCGCCAGGCCCGTGGCCGGTCCCTTCACCGAACTCGACGAGGTGGTGGCAGTTCGCGGCGGGCGAATCGAGGTGACTCTGCCGCCGCTGGGCGCCCACGAGGCGATGGTGGTCGCGGTGTCGGCGGCGAACTAGTGACGAGGGCCGGTCAGTCCTCGGCCGCGTAGTCCACGATCGACTTGTCGATCAGCCACTCAACGGGCGCCCGGTCGTCGGTGTACACCTCACCGCCTCCCAGGGGCGGTGCCAGCCGCAGCGCTGCCTGGTTGGCCGTGGCGCGGAGGCCGGCGGGCAGCCTGGGCACCGCCGCGCGCAGGCGGCGGACCGACAGCGGGTGCGGCGCGGCCACGATCAGAGTGTTGGTGTCCTCGATCGGGTCCCGCAGTACCGACTTAAAGACCTCTCGCATGGTGGCGGTCAGCACCTCTTCGAGCTCGTCCTGGCCCTCGGGGTGGCCGGCGTTCACGATCAGCACGCCGCCGGGCGCCAGCCGGTCGCGGCAGAGCTCGAAGAACTCGCGCGTGGCCAGATAGAAGGGGATGTAGGGCTGGCGGTAGGCGTCGACCGAGATCACGTCGTAGCGCTCGTCGGTTCGGCGCAGGAAGGGGCGTGCGTCCTCGTGGAACAGGCGCAGCCGCGGGTTGTCCATCTCGAAGTAGCGGCGGCCGATCTCCGACAGCTCCGAGTCGATCTCCACGCCATCGACCCGCGTCGACGGGAAGAACTCCTCGTAGGCGCGCGAGGTGGTGCCCGCGGCGTTGCCCAGGATCGCCACCCGGCGGGGCGGCTCCTCCAGCGCGGTGAACGGCAGCACCAGGTGCCCGTCCCATACGTCGTCAGTGAGCACCGTGCGGGGGTCGTAGATCGAGTGCTGCGCCTGCCCCTCGTTGAGCTCGAGCGCCCGCGAGCCGTCGTCGCGCTCGATCACCCGCGCGTACTGGTACTCCGTGTCTGTCTCGTAGATCACGCGGCCGTCCTCGGTCTGCGCCTTGAGCGTTCCGACCGGAAGCGCGGCCAGCAGCGCGATGGCCGCGGGCGCCATGGCCCAGCGCCCCAGGGGCCTCAGGCCCGACACCGCCACCACCGCGATCGCGAAGGCGAAGATCAGGAACGTGCGCCGGGTGCCGACCGCCGGGATGAAGAGCAGCGCGGAGAGCAGCGTGCCGGCCAGGCTCCCCGCCGTGGACAGCGCGTACAGGCGACCCGCCACCTCGCCCGCCTCCTCCACCGTCTGCACCGCCAGCCTGATGGCCCACGGCGACACCATGCCCAGCAACAGCACCGGCAGGGCCACCAGGCCGAGCACCCCCACCAGCGAGCCCAGGAAGGCGCCGGCCGAGATCGAGTCCAGCGCATCGACGGCCACGTCCAGCAGCGGGTCGGCCGCGAAGGGCACGAGGGCCAGCAGCGACGCCGCCGCCAGCGTGAGCAGGCACAGCGCGCGGAGATTGGGGTGTCGGTCGGCCAGCCGGCCCCCCAGCCAGTACCCGATCGAGAGCGCCACGAGCACTACGCCGATGGTGTTGGCCCACACGATCGTCGAGGCGCCGAAGTAGGGCGAGAGCAGGCGCACGGCCGCGATCTCGGCGCCCAGCGAGCCCGTCCCGACCACGAAAACGAGCAGCGGCAGGGGCGGCATTCCGACTGGCACGATAGCTAGGGTCGCCGTTGGTGCCCCCGTCTCGTGCCCAGCTGGTGGCCGCCGATCGCGACCACGTCTGGCATCCGTTCACCCAGCAGCGGGGGTGGGCGCAGGAGGAGCCGCTGATCGTCGAGCGCGCGGAGGGCTGTGAGCTCATCGACACCGCCGGGCGGCGCTACATCGACGGGGTCTCCTCGCTCTGGTGCACGGTCCACGGTCACCGCCACCCCCGCATCGACGCCGCGGTCCGAGAGCAGCTGGACCGCGTGGCCCACTCGACCATGCTCGGCCTCACCCATCCGGGCGCAATCGAGCTCGCCGAGCGCCTGACCGGCATCGCTCCGGCCGGCCTGGAGCGCTGCTTCTTCTCCGACAGCGGGTCCACCGCCACCGAGGCCGCGCTCAAGATGGCGTTCCAGCTCTGGCAGCAGCGCGGCGGCGAGCACGCCCAGCGCACCCGCTTCATCTCGCTGCGCGACGCCTACCACGGCGACACCATCGGCTCGGTGTCGGTCGGTGGCATCGACCTCTTCCACTCCACCTACCGGCCGCTGCTGTTCGACACGCTCACGGCCGAGCCCGGCGATGCGGCGGACATGGCGCGGCTGTTCGAGGCCAACCCCGGCCAGGTGGCGGCCGTGATCCTCGAGCCGCTGGTGCAGGGCGCGGCGGGGATGGTCCTGCACCCCGAGGGCTACCTGCGCGCCGTGCGGGGGCTGTGCGACCGCCACGGCGCGCTGCTGATCTGCGACGAGGTGGCCACCGGGTTCGGCCGCACAGGGCGCATGTTCGCGTGCGAGCACGAGGGCGTCGCGCCCGACCTGCTGTGCCTGGCCAAGGGCGTCACCGGCGGCTACCTGCCGCTGGCGGCCACGCTGGCCACCGAGGAGGTCTACGAGGGCTTTTTGGGCGAGTACGAGGAGTTCCGCACCTTCTTCCACGGCCACACCTACACCGGCAACCCGCTGGCCTGCGCAGCCGCGCTGGCCACCCTGGACGTGTTCGAGGAGGAACGCACGCTCGAGCGCCTCGTCCCCAAGATCGACCTGCTCGGCCGGCTCCTGGCCGAGGTGGAGGACATGCCGGAGGTCTCGGAGGTGCGCCACCTGGGCTTCATGGCCGGCATCGAGCTACGCACGGCGCCCGCCGGCGAGCGGATGGGCCACCGGGTCACGCTCGAGGCCCGCCGCCGCGGCGCGATCGTCCGGCCCCTCGGCGACACCGTCGTCCTGATGCCCCCGCTGGCCATCACCGCGGAGGAGCTGCGCCGCCTGGTGGCGGTAACGGCCGCCTCGATCGAGGCGGTGGCCGGCACCCACGTCCTCCAGCGAGCCGCCTGACCCTCAGGTAGGGCCGCCGAGCGGCCGATAGTACGGCCATGGCGCCCATACAGCGTCACGGCGGCCCCCACCCGGCAGGCGGGGATCGCGAGGCGGGCACATCGCCCGAGTTCGTCGCGCGCATCCTCGCGTGGATGTACGTGGCCGCCGGGCTGCTGTGTTTCGCCGTCTACGTGCTCCCGGTCCCGCCGGAGACCTACAAGCCCGGCTTCGCGGCCATCGGCTGTGCAACGCTCGTGTGCGCGGCCATCGCCCGGTTCGCGGGCCGCAGGCACCTCGACTGGGCTCTCACAGGGGTGGCTCTCCTGGGGGTGCCGCTGGTGAGCGTGGCGATCTGGAACAGCGCCGAGGGGCACGGCGGCCCGGCGGCCGACATCGAGGTGCTCTACTTCTGGCCCGCGCTGTACGCGGCACACTTCCTGCGTCGCCGAGGGCAAGTGGCGACCGTGGCCCTGATTGGCGCGTGCTACCTGGCGGTCCTGGTCGAGGTGTCCCCCAGCGAGATCATCGTCACCCGCTGGGTGCAGACGCTGATGACGGTCGCGGGAGTCGTGTTCCTGATCGCGCTGACGCGGGGTCAGATGAGGCGGCTGGTGGACCGCCTGTCAGATGCCGCTCGCACCGACCCGCTCACCGGCCTTCAGAACCGGCGCGGCTTCGAGGAGGAGCTTCAGCGCGAGGTGCTGCGCGCGCGTCGCTCCGACGGGGCGCTCGCGGTGGTCACCGGAGACCTCGACGAGTTCAAGCGGCTCAACGACCGCTACGGTCACCTGGCCGGCGACACCGCCCTGGAGGCGGTGGGGGCCACCCTGTCCGCAGGCAAGCGCCAGATCGACACCGTCGCCCGGACGGGCGGCGAGGAGTTCGCGGTGCTCCTGCCCGACACCGACCGGCGCGGCGCGTACCTGGTGGCCGAGCGGCTCCGCGCTGATATCGCCCACCGGTTCGCCTCCGAGCCGCGCCTGACGATCTCCTTCGGCGTGGCCTGCTTCCCGGACCACGCCCGGTCGGCGCAGGATCTGCTCAGGGTCGCGGACCGGGCGCTGTACGCAGCCAAGCGCCTGGGTCGCGACCGCTCCGTGATCTTCAGCGACCAGCTCGGCGAGGTGCTGGGCTCACCCGGCCCGCTGGAGTCGGAGGCGCGGGCGGCCCAGCTCACCACCCTGGTGTCCCTTGCCGAGGCGCTGGACCTGCGCGACACCGGCACGTCGGATCACTCCGAGACGGTCGCTCGGCTGAGCGCGATGACGGCGCAGGAGCTGGGACTCCCCGCGTCGCAGGTCGAGCGGGTGGGCATCGCCGGCCGGCTCCACGACATCGGCAAGGTGGCCGTTCCCGACTCGATCCTCTGCAAGGCCGGGCCGCTCGAGGAGCACGAGTGGGTCGAGATGCGCCGTCACCCGGAGATCGGCGCGAAGATCCTGGGCAACCCGGTGTTCGAGGACCTGCGGTCGTGGGTCCTGGCCCATCACGAGCGCCCGGACGGGCGCGGCTACCCATTCGGCCTGGCGGGCGACGCGATCCCGCTGGAGGCCCGGATACTCGCTGTCGCCGACGCCTACGAGGCCATGACGGCCGACCGTGTCTACCGCGCGACCATGACGCGCGAGGCTGCGCTGGAGGAGCTGTGGCGCTGCGCAGGCTCCCAGTTCGACCCGCGCGTGGTGGAGGCGTTCGTGGCCGGGCTCGACCGGGCCGTTGCGAACATGGCGCTGCCGCCCGCCCAGACGACCCGCTAGCCCTCGTACTCCTCGAAGTCCTTCTTGCGCGCGCCGCACACGGGGCAGAACCAGTCGTCCGGGATGTCCTCGAAGGCGGTGCCCGGCGGGATTCCGCCGTCGGGGTCGCCCTGCTCGGGGTCGTAGATGAACCCGCACGAGGTGCAGATCCACTGCTTGACGGCCGTTGCCTCGCTCATCGGCGCGAAATCTAGCGGCCGTCCATCGAATACGCTCAGCCGATGCGCGTGGACGAGCCGCCGCCCGGGGAGGAGCTCAACACGGGCGAGGCCACCCAGGCGCGCGAGGCAGCGTCGCTGATCCTGCTCCGCGATTCGGCCGAGGGTCCGGAGGTGCTGCTGGTGCAGCGAAATCCGGAGCAGCGATTCATGGGCGGCGCGTGGGTGTTTCCCGGCGGCTCGACCCACGGCGACGACGGCGACGAGCTGGGCACTGCTCGCCGCGAGCTCGAGGAGGAGGCGGGCATCGCGCTGGCCGGCGACGCCGAGCTGGTGCGCTACTCGCGCTGGATCACCCCCGCGCAGGTCAAGGTCCGCTTCGACACCCACTTCTTCGTGGCCCGCGCGCCCGATGGCGCGCAGGAGCGGGTGGACGGCAGCGAGTGCGTGGACGCCCGCTGGATCACGCCCCAGGCGGCCCTCGACGCCGGCGCGCGGGACGAGCTGCTGCTGGTGTTCCCCACCATCAAGCACCTCGAGCAGCTGGCCGAGCACAGCTCGGTGGAGGATGCGCTGGACACCGCCCGCTCCCGCCGCGTCCAACCCGTGGAGCCCCGGGTGCTGGTGGACGGCGGCGTGGCCCAGGTGCTCCTGCCGGGCGAGCCCGGGTACGACTCCTAGCCCGGCTTTACCCGGCGGTGCGGATCGGATAGAACCGCGCCGTGGCGTCTCAGGGATTGAAGGTCGCGGTCACGGGTCCCACCGGCGACCTGGGTATCGCCGTGGTCGACGCCCTGGAGCGAGCCCGCTCCGTCAAGCGCGTGGTGGGAATGGCGCGGCGCCCGTTCGATCCCGCGGAGCAGGGGTGGAAGAAGACCGAGTACCGCGAGGGCGACGTGCAGGACGACCGGAGCGTGCGCGACCTGGTCAAAGACGTGGACGCCGTGGTGCACCTGGCGTTCGCGATCCTCTCGGCGGGGGAGGCCACGCGCGAGCTCAACGTGGAGGGCTCGCGGCGCGTGTTCGAGGAGTCCGCGAAGGCAGGGGTCGACCGCATCCTCTACGCCTCGAGCGTGGCCGCCTACGGCTTCCACGACGACAACCCGGACTGGCTCACCGAGGACGTGCCCGCGCGCGGCACGGCCGAGCACTTCTACTCGCAGCAGAAGGCTGAGGTCGAGGGCGTGCTCGGCCAGGTTCTCATGCGCCACGCCGGCACGGTGGCGTATGCCTTCCGGCCCTGCATCGTGGCCGGGCCCAGGGCGCAGATGGTGCTCGACGAGCTGCCCTACGTGAAGCTGTCCGAGTCGATGCCCGACTCCGTGCGTTCGCTGCTGTCGCTCATGCCGGTGCTCAAGCCCGTGATCCCCGATCCCGGCACCCGGTTCCAGTTCGTCCACGAGGACGACGTGGCCTCGGCCTTCCTCGCGGGCGTGCGCGGGCTGGGCGAGCCCGGCCCCTACAACCTGGCCGGGCGCGGCACGCTCACGATGGCCGACCTGGCAGCCGCGATGGGCTGGTACTCCGTGCCCGTCCCCGACCTGGCCGTGGACGCAACCGCCGAGGTGGTCTCGCGCCTGCCGGTGCCCGCGGCCGCCTCCTGGATCCACAGCGTCCGCAAGCCGGTGCTGATGAAGACCGACCGCGCCCGCAAGCTGCTGGGCTGGAAGCCCGCGCACACGGGCAAGGCCACGCTCAAGCAGATGGTGGAGGCGCGGCGGGAGCGAGAGCCGACGGCGCGCTAGCTCCGCCGGGCGTAGGTGCTCGGTGCTCGACGCTCGGGCGCCGAGGGGGCCGGTCCCGGGTCCGCCGACACCCGGGCGTCACATTCCGCACCGCCGTGTTGCGAGCGTGACCAGCAGGTGACGGTCGACCGCGACTTTGGCTAACGACCCTCCCGCCCCGAAATGAAAGGCCCAAAACGTCCCGCATAGGCACGTTTCGGACCTTTCATCCCACACGACCCAATCCAGCCGTAACGATCACCACAGCACGACCACGAACGTGACGGCAACGCAACAGCACCGCAACAGACCACACCCCCCTCGCTGCCCGCCGTGGGGCAACGACCGAACCCACCCGACGGCCAAGAGCGAAGAGCCGACGACCGACGACCGGCGACCGGCGACCGGCGACCGCGCCAAGCCTCACAACGCGCCCGCGAACAGCCTCCCGTAATCCTCCTCCGAGGGCTCGCGCGGGTTCATCAGCGTCAGCCCGTCCCCCATCGCCCCCTCCACGAGCGCCGGGATGCCCTCCTCGGGCACGCCCACCTGGGACAGGCGGGTCGGCAGGCCCATCCGCTCGACCATGCCCTCCACGTGCGCGGCAAGGGCGTCTCCGACCTCGACATCCGAGCCGCCGGTCTCCACGTCGAAGACCTCCGCCAGGTCGCGGTAGCGGTCGGCGATGTCGCTCCCACCCTCGGCGTTGAAGCGGATCACGTGGGGCAGGTTGATCGCGTTGGCCACCCCGTGCGGCACTCCGAAGTGGGCGCCGCACGAGTGCGACATCGAGTGGGTGGAGCCCAGCGAGATCGTGATGGCCAGCGATGCCGCCACGAGCATGTTCCCGCGCGCGGCCTCGTCGGAGGTGTCGGCCACAGCGCGCTCCAGGTTGTCGCGGATCATCTGCAGCGCCACCAGCGAGCGGCCGTCCTGGTGCGGGCTCCAATCCACCGACACGTAGCCCTCGACGGCGTGCGTCATGGCGTCCATCCCGGTCGACGCTGCCAGCGCCGCCGGCAGGGTGCGCGTGCACTCCGGGTCGAGGATCGCGAGCCTCGGGAACAGCGGGAAGTCGGCGATCTCGAGCTTCACCTTGTTCTCGTGGTCCTTCACGATGGCCCCCATCGAGACCTCGGAGCCGGTGCCGGCGGTGGTGGGGATGCACACCAGCGGCGCGATCGGCAGGGGCGCGCCCGCTCCGTCGTCCTCGCGCGGCATCAGGAAGAAGCCCTCCTGCTCGCGCGCCGAGCCACCGTGGGTGAAGAGGGAGTCGGCGACCTTGGCGGTGTCCATCACCGAGCCGCCGCCCACAGCCAGGAAGGAGTCGGCGCCGGCCGCCCTGGCCTCCTCGGCGCAGCGCTCGCACACGTCGGTCGACGAGTCCTGGGGCACGTCGTCGAACACGCCGGCCACCTCCAGCCCGCCGTCCTCGACCCCGGCCGTGACCTTGTCGATCAGGCCGGTGGAGCGGATGACCTGGTCAGTGACCACGAACGCCCTGTGCCCTCCCTCCTTCGACAGCTCGAAGCCGGTGCTGCTCAGCAGGTCGCGGCCGGCGATCACCCGGGTGGCCTGGATCGCCTGGTAGAAGTCCTTGAAGCCCGACATCTGCCGGGCGCCGAGCTCCGAGCCGGCCTCCATCTCAGACGTCCACGAGGTCCGAGCGCCCACCCTCGGACAGCATCGCCCGGTAGCGCGGGAACACGGGCTTGACCAGCGGCACGAGCTTGAGGATCTTGGCCACCGGGCCCTTGGCCTTCATCTGGCCGCGCGCCAGCGCAACGGTCACGTTGACCTTGCCCAGCCAGAAGCGGTGGGCTGTGTCGGCCTCCATCGTCATCACGACCTCGGGCTCCAGCGACGTGTCGCCCAGGTCCACCTGGCCGTCCTCGCCGTCGATCATCTTCACCGTGATCTGCGAGTCCGGGTTGGAGTAGCGGTACTGCACGATCGTGTTGGCCTTGCGGAACTTCGGCCCGAGCTCGTCGTCATCGGCCAGGTCCGTGAACAGGGCACCGATGTACTGGTACACCTCGTCCGCATCCTTGAAGTAGGGCAAGTCCCTTGTCTCCTCGTTCGGGTCGCGCGCCCGTCAGGGGGCGGGCGTCATTGTCCCGGAGCCGGCGGCCTCGCGCAGCGCGGCGACCTCCTCCAGCACGTAGTCGGCCAGGTCCTCGAGGTCGGGCACCTCCTCGTAGGAACCCATCAGCGACAGCGCGACGGTGCCGTTGTAGCTCATGCAGGCGATCGCGAGCCGCTGGTCGGGCGCGAGGAAGGCGACCGGGATCAGCTCCAGGAGCTCCCGTCCCTCCACGTAGAGGGGGAACTGTGGCCCGGGGACGTTGGTGGTCAGCAGGTTGTAGGCGCGGGTCGAGAAGTGCAGCCGCGAGGCGCGCGCGAAGATCGTGGGCGGGGCGAACTCCTCGATGCTCACGATCACCTCCGCCCCGAGCGCCTGCTTGGACTCCTTGAGGCCCCGCATCGACTCGGTGACGATCCGCAGCCGCTCGGCGGGGTCGTCGGCGTAGGTGGGCAGCCTCCCGACCATCACGGTGATCTGGTTGCCCAGGGCGGCGTTGTCGCCCTCCGCGCGAACCGAGACCGGCACGGCGGAGCGGATCTCGAGGCCCTCGGTGCGGACCCCGCGCGCCTGAAGCCAGCGCCGCAGCGCCCCCGCCACGGTGGCCAGGAACACGTCGTTCACGGTGCCGCCCAGCGCGTTCTTGACCTCCTTGAGCTCAGCCAGCGGGATCCGCGCCCACGTGACCCTGCGATGAGGGCCGATCGGCCCGTTGAGCGGCGTCTTCGGCGCGCTGTTGACCGTGCCCCACAGCACCTCGCCCACCCCGGCGGCCGCCTCGCGCGCGCCGGCGGCGGTCCTGCCGGGCCGCGCGGCGGCGCCCAGGGCTCTGCGCGCGAGCCCGATGGGCGTGGTGGCCAGGTCGCCGATCCCCCTGGCCACCACGTCGGCGTCGCTGGGCTCCGGTGCCGGGTTCCAGACGCGTTCCGGCGGGACGACCTCGCTGCCCTCGCGGGCCAGGTCGAACAGGACGGTGGTCAGGTCGGCGCCCGACACGCCGTCCACGAGGGCGTGGTGGGTCTTGTTCACCATCACGAACCTGTTGTCCTCGAACCCCTCCACCAGCCACAGCTCCCACAGCGGCTTGGAGCGGTCGAGGCGCTGGGAGAAGATGCGGCCCACCAGCAGCCGCAGCTGCTCCACGCTCCCCGGCGCGGGCAGAGCGGTGTGGCGCACGTGGTAGCCGAGGTTGAAGCTGGGGTCGTCGACCCACAGGGGCCGGCCCATCTCGAAGCGCGGGAACGACAGCTTCTGGCGGTAGCGCGGCACCAGATGCAGACGGGCCTCGAGGTTGGCCGCGAACTCATCGCGCCCGGGCGCCGGGCCCTCGAAGACCATGACCCCGCCGATGTGCATGTGAGACCCGTCGCGCTCCTGGGCCAGGAACGACGCGTCGATCGAGCTCAACCGGTCCATCTGCCGCCTCTCTCCTCTCTCCGCCGCCGTCGTGGCGGCATCGCGGAGCCTACTTCGGCTGCGGGAACTGCGTACCCACGAAGCGGTCCCACATCCGGTCGCTGAACAGGGCCCGCTGGCCCATGATCAGCCGCGCCGAGGGGGTGACCGGGTACCGCGTCCGTGGCCGCCTGGCGGTGATCGCCCGCTCGATTGCCTTGGCCACGGTCTCCGGCCCACCGCCGAGCTTGGCCGTGGGACCCTTGTACGCGCCGGCCGTGGCGGCCGCCACCGCCTGGTTGAAGTCGGCGTAGGGCCCGTCGGATGCGGTGCCACGGTTGAGCGAACCCACCGCCGCCGAGGCGAACTCGGTCTTGATCAGCCCGGGCTCGATCAGCACCACCTGCACGCCGAAACCGGCCACCTCGAACCGCAGGGCGTCGCTCAGGGCCTCGACAGCGTACTTGGTGGCGTGGTAAGCGCCGCCGCCCGGGAAGGTGAACTTGCCGCCCATGGAGCTCACGTTCACGATCCGCCCGGCCCCGCGCGATCGCATGCCCGGGAGCACCAGCTGGCACATGCGGACCAGGCCGAACACGTTGGTCTCGAACTGCGCTCGCACCTCGCCCAGGTCCACCGACTCGACGGCGCCCGACTGGCTGTAGCCGGCGTTGTTCACCAGCGCGCCGATGGCGCCCTCCTTCTCCTCGACGGCGCTCACGGCGGCGGCCATCGACTGCTCGTCGGTCACGTCGAGCGACAGGGTGCGGCAGCCCTTGGCCTCAAGGTCGGCAACCGACTCCGGCCTGCGCGCGGTGGCGTAGACCGTGTGGCCGCGCTCGGCCAGATGCTCGGCCGTGGCTCGTCCGATGCCCGTGGAGCAACCCGTGATGAGCACGGGGCCTGGTGAGTTCGCCATCGTCTCCTCTCCTGTGCTCAGGGGGTGAGCACGACCTTGCCGACGTTGCGGCGCTCGCCGATGAAGCGATGCGCCTCGGCGGCGCGATCGAAGTGGAAGCTCTCGGCCACCACCGGCTGCGCCGTGCCGTCGGCCATCATCGACTCCAGCTCCCCGATGTAGGGCGCCAGGGAGCCCTTGGCATCCCAGAGCGTGAGCGCGTTCAGCCCGATCACCGACTTGGACGCCGACATCTGCTTGATCAGGTTGAAGCGCGGCATCCGCAGCGCGGCCTTGGCCGCCGCCGCCAGGTTGCGCTTCTCCCCCGACATCACGGCGGAGGCCCCGAAGCACACGAGCCTGCCGCCGGCGCCCAGCATGTCGTAGCTGCGCCGGAAGCTGGGTCCGCCGAGCGCGTCCATGACCACGTCCATCGGCGGCAGCCCCCGCTCCCAGCCGGACTTCGTGTAGTCCAGGGCCTGGTCCACGCCGAAGCCGCGAATGGCCTCGTGCTTGCCCGGCGAGGCTGTGCCGTAGACCTCCGCTCCGCGGGCCTTGGCGATCTGAGTGGCGGCGATGCCCACGCCACCGGCGGCGGCGTGGACCAGCACGCGCTCCCCGGCCTCCAGCGAGCCGAACCGGACCAGGCCCAGGTACGCGGTCAGGTAGTTCACAGGGATCGCGGCGCCCTGCTCGAAGGAGAGCGCGTCGGGCAGCCGGGCCACGTCGGCGACCTTGGCCGCCACCCGCTCGGAGTAGCCGCCGAAGCGCGTTCCGGCCATCACGCGGTCGCCGACCGACAGGCCGTCGACGCCGTCGCCCAGGCGGCTCACCGTGCCCGCCACCTCGTAGCCCACGACGGTCGGCGGCTTGGGGGCATCGGGGTACAGGCCCACGCGCGCCATCAGGTCCGCGAAGTTGATCCCGGCGGCGTGAACGTCCACAACCAGCTCGCCCGCCCCCGGCTCGGGCTCGGGGCGCTCCTGGACCTCCAGCACCTCGGGCGGGCCGTGCCTGGTGAGCACCACAGATCTCATGCTTGCGAACCTACTACGCTCCAAGTCGTGTACCGCGGAGAAGATGCGGCGGCCGGGCCGACCGCCGCCGACGTTCAGCCGGTTGCCAACGAGACGCGTGACCGGATCGTGACCGGGATCATCACGGGGCTTCCCTTCGCCGGGCTGCTGATAGTGGGGTGGCAGCTGTGGGAGAGCGCGCTGCGCTGGCACGACCTCGTGGTCTTCCTGATCGTCTACGCCATCACTGGTCTCGGAATCACGGTCGGCTTCCACCGCCTGCTCACGCATCGCAGCTTCAAGACCAAGCCATGGCTCAGGGGCACCTTCGCCGCCATGGGGTCGGCCGCGATCGAGGGCCCCGTGATCTCGTGGGTGGCCGACCATCGCAAGCACCACGCCTTCGCCGACCAGCACGGCGACCCCCACAGCCCGCACGTGGACCACGGCGTCGGTTGGCGCGGAGCCCTGCGCGGGCTGGGGCATGCACACGTCGGCTGGTTGTTCATCCACACTCAGCGCGGCGCCAAGGACCGCTTCGCGCCCGACCTGATGGCCGACCCGGTGGTGCGGTTCGTGGATCGCACGTTCGTGCTCTGGGTCACGCTGGGGCTGCTGCTTCCGTTCGGCCTCGGGTGGGCGATCGGCGGAAGCCTCGTGGCCGGCCTGACCGGGATGCTCTGGGGTGGGCTCGTGCGGATGCTCGTGCTCCACCACGTGACCTACAGCATCAACTCCCTGTGTCACTTCTTCGGCCGCCGCCGCTTCGACACCGACGACGAGTCGCGCAACCTTCTGTGGCTGGCGCCGCTGTCGTTCGGCGAGTCATGGCACAACAACCACCACGCCTTCCCCACCTCGGCGCGGCACGGCCTGCGGCCGTGGGAGATCGACATCTCGGCCATGGTCATCCGCGGGCTGGAGGCCGTGGGCCTGGCGTGGGACGTGAACCGCGTGCCGCCCGAGCGCCAGCTGGCCAAGGCCGGCGCGCAGGCCTGAGGCCTCAGCCTCAGCGCAGGGCGGTGGCGGGCTCGCGCGAGCCCGCGCGCATCAGGAGCAACCCCGTCCCGGCGGCCACGAACTGCATCGCCGCCGCCACCAGCAGCGCCCCGGCCGACCCGGCCGCGAGGACGAGCGGCCCCGACGCCGCGGAGCCGAGCGCGAAGGCACCCACCTTCAAGCCCGCGCCGGTGGTGAACACCTGCCCCATCAGCTCGGCCGGCACGTAGCGCTGACGGGCCGCGAACGTGGCGGCCAGGCCCGGCCCATCCGCCAGTCCCGCCAGCGCCACGACCGCCATCATGGGCAGCAGCGCCACCTGCAGCGGCCACGACAGCATCAGCGCCCCGAACGTGGCCAGCGCTCCCACCACGATCGCCTCCGGCCGCCACCGGTGCTGCAGGCGCACGAGCAGCAGCGCGCCCAGCATCGAGCCCAGCGCGAAGGCGGCCCACAGGTAGCCCGCCGCGCTGCGCTCGGTGCCCAGGTGCTCCACGGCGAAGATCGGGAAGCCCACCGTGAGCACGCCCAGGCCCGCCAGGCCCAGCATTCCCGCCGCCGTGACCCCGCGCAGCTGGGGCACGCTCACGAGCAGCGTCAGGCCCGAGCGCGCCACCGCCCACACCGACTCCCTCGCGTCCGCCGCCGCGACGGGCCGGTCCAACCCGGGGATCGCGAGGATCAGGCCGAGCGCCAGCAGCGTCAGCGCGATCTCCACCACCAGCGACACCTCGGGCCCGAACGCCGCCGCCAGGGTGCCCGCCAGCGCCGGCCCCACCACCAGCGCCAGGTTGAAGCTGGATGCCTCCAGCGCGTTGGCCGGAGTGAGCAGCCGGCCGGGCACGAGCACCGGAATCAGGCTGCTGAAGCCGCCGAACGACAGCGGGTAGGTCAGCCCCGCCGGCAGCGCGATCAGCGGCACCACCGCGTTCGGCACCTTGCCGGCCAGGAGCAGGATCCCCAGCACGCTCGCGGCGATCGCCAGCTGGTCCCAGACCATGAGCGACCGCCGGCGCCCCGTGAGGTCCATCCACGCGCCCAGCAGCGGGCCCGTGATCAGGCTTGGCAGGGTCACCGCCGCGACGGTGGCGCCGGCCAGCGCCGGGCTGCCCGTGCGGTCGAGCACCAGCAGCACCACGCCCACCGAGAACATCTCATCGGCCACGCGCGCCAGCGTTGCCGCGGAGATGAACACGGGATAGCCGGGCTGGCCGCGCAGCCCCCGGATGCTCTGGCGGTCCACGCGCCCATCGTCGCAGCCCTCCGGTGCGGCTCCCCACCGCCGCGGGAGCGCACGGGGCGGGCGAATCGGCCACCGATAGGCTCCCTGCCGTGCGGGCCGTGACCTTCCAAGCGCCGGGCGAGGTTCGCCTGGAGGAGCGCCCGGAGCCCGAGATCGCCGCGGGCGACGACGCAGTGGTGCGCGTGGAGGCCACGGGCGTCTGCGGCTCGGACCTGCACATCTACCACGGCCGTGTCCAGATCGAGCCCGGCTTCACGATCGGGCACGAGTTCGTGGGCGAGGTGCTGGCCACGGGACCCGACGTATCGCGGGTCAACGTCGGCGACCGGGTGCTCGGCTGCTACTGCAGCGCCTGCGGCGAATGCTTCTTCTGCCGGCGCGGGGACTTCCACAAGTGCGACCACGGGCGGGTGTTCGGCCACGGAGCCACCCTCGGCTCGCTGCAGGGGGCGCAGGCCGACCAGGTGCTGGTGCCCAATGCCAACCTCACGCTGAGACGCGTGCCCGAGGGCATGTCCAGCGACACCGCGCTCTTCGCCGGGGACGTGATGGGCACCGGCTACCACGCCGTGGAGTCGGCCGGGCTCGAGGAGGGGGCCACGGCCGCGGTGCTGGGGCTCGGGCCGGTGGGCCTCTGCGCCGTGCAGGCAGCCTTCGCCAGGGGCGCCGCCGGCGTGATTGCCGTGGACTCCGTGCCCGACCGCCTGGCGCTGGCAGAGTCCTTCGGCGCGACGCCGGTGCACCTCGAGGACGACGACGTGCGGGGGCGCGTGAAGGAGCTCACCGAGGGCCGCGGCACCGACCTGACCGTGGACGCGGTGGGCCACCCGAAGGCCTTCGACATGGCCTGCCGCCTGACGCGCAAGGCCGGCACGGTGTCGGCGATCGGCGTATACGCGGAGCGGATGGAGGTGCACATGGGCGTCGTGTGGATCAAGGCGCTCACGGTGAAGACCGGCCACGCCAACGTGATCGCCCACGTGGACCCGGTCCTCGAGCTGATGCAGGCCGGCAAGCTCGATCCGGGGCCGCTCGTGACGCACCACATGTCGCTCGAGGAGGCGCCGGAGGCCTACGCGCTCTATGACCGGCGCGAGGCGCTGAAGATCGTGATGGAGCCGTGAGCACCGCCACGGAGTCCGACCCCCGGGTGCTCGCGGGCACCCACGCGCACCTGGAGCAGTGGCGCGGGGTCCTGGCCGATGGCGCGCAGCGCGTGGGCTGGAAGATCGGCTTCAACGTGCCGCAGATCCAGGAGCACCTGGGCATCGAGGGGTCCGTCGTGGGCCACCTGACCTCGGCAACCCAGGTGGGCACCGCCGCCTCCCACGACCTCGAGGGCACCACCCGCCCGGCCGTGGAGGCCGAGATCGCGGTGGAGGTGGCCGCCGACGGCTCCGCCGGGGCGCTTGGCGCCGCAATCGAGGTGGTGGACGTGTCGCTGCCCTTCGAGGACGTGGAGGCCATCCTTGGACGCAACGTCTTCCACCGCGCGTTCGTACTCGGGCCCCGGGAGTCCACGGGCGCGCCCGCCGAAGTCGAGGCGGTGATCTCGGTGGGCGGCGAGGAGCGAGCGCGCGCCACGGCCTCGACCGACCTGGCCGACACAGTGCGCCTGGTGGCCGACTCGCTGGCGGCGGCCGGTGAGCGCCTCGCGCCCGGCGACGTGATCCTGGCCGGCTCGATCACCGTTCCCGTGCCCGTCGAGCCCGGGGACGCCGTGGTGGTGGACCTCGGCCAGCTCGGACGCCTGACGGCAGACTTCACCGACCGACCCAGAGCGGAGGACCAATGAGCACAGCCACGCTCCCCCAGGAGCTCTCACCCGCGGCGCGCGAGTTCGCGGCGGGGCCCCATCGGCACCTGATAGCCGGCGAGCGCGCCGACGCCGCCGACGGGCGCACCTTCACCACGATCGACCCCTCCACCGGGGCGGCGATCGCCGACGTGGCCCAGGGCGGGGCGGCGGACGTGGACCGCGCCGTGCAGGCCGCGCGCGAAGCGCTCCAGGGCAAGTGGGGGACGCTGCTGCCGTCGCGCCGAGCCGCGCTCATGCAGGCGCTGGCCGATCAGGTGGAGGCCCACGCCGACGAGCTGGCGGAGCTGGAGGCGCTGGACAACGGCAAGCCAGTGGGCCTGGCCAAGGTCGTCGACGTGCGGCTCACCGTTGAGCACCTGCGCTACTTCGCGGGCTGGCCGACCAAGATCTGCGGCCAGACCCTCCCGGTCTCCCAGCCCGGCATTCACGCCTACACCCGGCGGGAGCCGGTGGGCGTGTGCGGCCAGATCATCCCGTGGAACTTCCCCCTGCTGATGGCCGCGTGGAAGGTGGCGCCGGCCCTGGCCGCCGGCTGCGCTGTCGTGCTCAAGCCCGCGGAGCAGACCCCGCTCACGGCGCTGCGGCTGGGCGAGCTGGCGCTCGAGGCGGGAATCCCTGCGGGCGTGCTCAACGTGGTGACGGGCGACGGCGAGACGGGCGCCGCCGTGGTCGACCACCCCGGCGTGGACAAGATCGCGTTCACCGGCTCGACCGCGGTGGGGCGCGAGATCGGAGCCAAGGCCGGGGGCGCGCTCAAGCGCGTGACCCTGGAGCTCGGCGGCAAGTCGCCCAACATCATCCTGCCCGACGCCGACCTGGAGGCCGCCATCAAGGGCAGCTTCCAGGCGATCTACTACAACACCGGACAGGCCTGCAACGCGGGCTCGCGCCTGTTCGTGCACGCCGACCAGTTCGACCAGGTGGTCTCGGCCCTGTCCGACGCCGCGCAGGCGGCGCGCGTGGGCCCCGGCCTGGCCGAGGGAACGCAGCTGGGCCCCCTGGTATCGGCCGAGCAGCACGAGCGCGTCACGGGCTACATCGAGAAGGGCACGGCCGAGGGCGCGGAGCTGGTCACCGGCGGCAACGGCGGCGCGCAGCAGGACGGCGGCTACTTCGTGGAGCCCACGCTCTTCACCGCCACCAGCGACGACCTCACGATCGCCCGCGAGGAGATCTTCGGGCCCGTGCTGGTGGCCCTGCCCTACGAGGACCTGGAGGATGTGGCCCGGCGAGCCAACGACACCGAGTACGGGCTGGCGGCCGGCGTGTGGACTCGCGACGTGGCCAAGGCCCACCGGCTGGCGGCCCTGCTCGAGGCCGGCTCGGTGTACGTGAACACGTGGGGGCCGTCCGACGCGGCGGCGCCCTTCGGCGGCTTCAAGGCCTCGGGCATCGGGCGCGAGCACGGCAGCGCCGGCCTGGACGCCTACCTCGAGGACAAGACCGTCTGGGTGTCGCTGAGCTAGGTGCCTACTGCGCGGGGGATTGCGGTCCCGCTGGAGACTCCGGCGCGGGAGCCGTCCGTTGCGCATCCGGCACCGCGGGTGCGCTGGGCTCCGCCACGGCGCCCTCGACCAGGGCATTCGCACCTCCCGCCTGAGCCTCCAGCGCCCGGTTGAGGTTGCGCTGGAACAGGTACAGGCCCACCGGCGCGATCAGGATCAGCAACAGCCACAGCAGCGGCGGCTCCATCCCCTCCTGCGCGCCCGTGAGGCCCTCCGTGGCCGTCAGCCGCGTGCATGCCTTGTAGGTGGAGAAGTACGGCGGGATGATCACGAGGAAGCCCGGGATGAGGGCAGCCAGGGAGGTCCCGGGACTGGTGCCGCACTCCTCGGTGCCGCGCGCCTGGCCGATCTCGGCCATCTCCTTGTTCACCCTGTAGTACCAGACGAAGTAGTAGATCCCGATCGTGATGATCGTGAGCCCGATCACCCCGAGCGGGTTGCGGAGCTTGCCCTGGTAGCTGCTGCCCTGGATGGCGACCGGCTCTGCCACGGAGAGTCCTTCCCTTTCGGTGGGCGCGTCGGTCGCGAGCCTAACGCCGCCGGGCGCGCTGGGCGAGTCGATAGACCGGCCCGGTCACCGACATCACGTACAGACGCCGCTGCGCGTCCTCGCCGAAGGAGCTGGTGCCCCGCACGCGCGGCCCGAGCACCCGGTCGCCCCGGGCGCGGCCGAGCCGCAGAGTCGCGACCCTCAGGCGCGTGTCGCAGAAGTCGCCGTACACGTAGCGGCCCACCAGGCCGCGCAGCGACCGGTCGCGCACCACATACCCGCCGATTACCCCGCAGGCTCCCCTTCCGCCGTGGCGGCGCTCGATCACAGGCGGCAGGTGACCCGGCGCAGCGCCCGCGCGGAAGCGGGTGCGACCCTCGAACACGCTCCACCCGAAGTTCAGCGGGCCGCGGGCAGGACGGCCACGCCGCCCGAGCACGTAGTCCACCTCCTCCACCGCGTTCTGGCCCAGGTCGCCCAGCGCCAGGCTGCCGCGGCGGGTGAAGGAGAAGCGCCATGGGTTGCGCACGCCGTAGGCCCAGATCTCACGCCTGACCCCGCGCCGGCGTGCGAACGGATTGCTGGACGGCACGGAGTACCCCCCGCGGGCCCGCGGATCGATGCGCAGGATCTTCCCCAGGAGCGTGCGCAGGTCCTGGCCGCGGCGCGCGGGGTCGCGCTGCGGGCCCCCGTCACCGAGTCCCACGTAGAGCATGCCGTCGCCCCCGAACTGGAGCTGGCCGCCCTTGTGGTTGCGGGTGCGATGCTCCTGGCGCAGCACCCGGCGGCGGCTGGATGCCACGGCGCGATCCTCGCTGGCGGCCGAGCGTCTGTACTGCTCGACCACCACCGCCCCCGAGCGGTCGGTGTAGTACACGTAGAAGCGGCGGGAGCGGGCGTAGTCGGGCGCGAACGCCAGCGACAGCAGGCCCGACTCCTCGCAGCACGAAACCCGTCGCCGGATGTCCAGGAACGGGCGGCGCAGCCGCCGGCCGTCGCGGAGCACCCGCACCACACCGCGCTGCTCCACAACGAACTGCCTCCGCCGGTCGGCGGGGGGCGAGGTCAGGTACGTCGGGCGGCTGAAGCGCCCGATGCGCTGGAGCTTGACGGCGGCGGCACTGGCAACCGGCGCGTTGTCGCGGTCCTCCGCGGCGCCGGCGGCGGTGGCCGCGCCCACGACCGACACGGCGAGCACCGCCGCAGCCGCGGCGGCCTTGGTCCTCACCTGCCGAGCGCCAGCCGGTACACGCCGCCCTCGAGTGACAGCAGGTGCACCCGCCCGCGCCCATCCTCGCCGAAGGACGCCAGCGAGTCGACTCGGAGCCCGAGCCGCCGGTCGCCCCGTGCGCGTCCCGAGCGCAGACGCGCGACGCGCACGCTGGGATCGCAGAAGTCCCCGTAAACGTAGGCACCCTGCAGCGAGCCCATCGACCGGTCGCGGATCACGTACCCGCCGGTGATCGAGCACGAGCCCTGCGAGTGCCGGCGCTGGATCACCGGTGGCACGTGGCCGGGTGCGCTGCCGGACTCGTACCGGCTGCGACCCTCGAACACGTTCCAGCCGAAGTTCACGCCGCCGCGCGGCCGCCGGGCGCTCGCCGAGGCGCGGAGGAAGTCGATCTCCTCCACCTCGTCCTGACCGACGTCGCCGATCGCCAGGGCGCCGGTTCGGCGGTCGAAGGAGAAGCGGTAGGGGTTGCGCAGGCCATACGCAAAGACCTCCGGCCGCGCCTCGGAGCGTCCAACGAAGGGGTTGTCGCGGGGCACCGTGTAGCCGCCTCCCGCCGACGGCTCGATCCGCAGCAGCTTGCCGAGCATCCGGTCGACGTTCTGGGCGTTCTCGTCCGGGTCGCCTCCACCGCCGCCGTCGCCGAAGCCCACGTACAGCTTGCCGTCACGGCCGAACTGCAGCTGGCCGCCCTTGTGGTTGAAGCGCGGGTGGGACTGGTTGAGGATCGTGCGGCGCGAGCCCGGCTCCGTGCGGTTGGGGTTCGATGCCGAGGCGCGATAGCCGTCGACCCGCAGGCGACCCGAGTTGTCCACGTAGTAGACGAAGTAGCGCCGGTTGCTGGCATAGCCGGGGTGAAAGGCCATCGAGAGCATGCCGCTCTCCCCGCCGGTCTGAACCTGCTCGGCGACGTTGAGGAACGGGCGCCGGAGCTTGGCTCCCCGCACCATGATGCGAATCCGCCCGGCGCGCTCCACCACGAACCGGCGCCGCATGTCTCCGGGCGGTGAGGCGAGGTAGGTGGGCTGGGAGAAGGTGCCCACCCGCAGCAGCCGCGGCCTCCGGGCGGCGGGCCGCGCCCGCGGGCGCTCCGCGCGGGCCTGGGCCGGCTCGGTCGCCGGGCGGGCATCCGCGGTGGCGGTCGCCGAGGCCTCGTCGCCATCCGACGACGAGCACGCCGCCGCGGCGGCGAGCGGTGCGAACAATGCCAGCGCCGCCACCCTTGCCCTCACGCGCCGCAGTATGGCAACCGTCCCCTGCCGGTCGGCCGGTGCGCCTTCGGGAGCGCGATCACGTACACCTCACAGCATGAGAGCACTCGTCACAGGAGCAACAGGGTTCGTGGGCGGTCGCCTGGCCCGCGCGCTCGCCGGCCGAGGTGTGGAGGTCACGGGCCTGGTCAGAGACACCAACCGCGCCCAGGACCTGGCAGCCCATGGAGTGCAGCTGCACCAGGGCGACGTGCTCGACGCGACCTCGATCAGAGGGGCGGGCGAGGGCGCCGACGTGGCCTACTACCTCGTGCACGGAATGGGCCGCGGCTCCAGCGGCGACTTCACCCAGCGCGAGCGGACCGCCGCGAGCAACTTCGCTCGGATGGCCAAGGAGGAGGGGGTGGAGCGAGTGATCTACCTCGGCGGCCTCGGCGAGCCGGCGTCCAAGCATCTGCGCAGCCGCCACGAGACCAGCCGCATCCTCGGCGCCGAGGGGCCGCCGCTGACCTACTTCCGTGCCGCGATGGTCGTGGGCGCCGGCAGCGAGTCCTACCGCACCCTGCGCTACCTGGTCCAGCGCCTTCCGGCCATGATCGCGCCCGCCTGGCTGTCCACCCCAACCCAACCGATCGGGGCGGACGACGCGGTCGAGTACCTGGCCCTCGCAGCGGAGACGCCCGAGGCGGCGGATCGCGAGGTGCAGATCGGGGGGCCGGACGTCCTGTCCTACGGCGAGATGCTGGACCGGATGGCCGGCGCCCTGGGCGTCCGGCGCCGCCCCAAGATCGCCGTCCCGCTCCTCTCACCAACGCTCTCGTCGCACTGGATCGGGCTCGTAACGCCGGTCGACGCCGCCGTGGCGCGGCCGCTGGTGGAGGGCCTGATGGTGACCACGGTGGTCACGGACCCGTCGGGCGCGGAGCTTTTCGACGTACGCCCGATCGGCGTCGACGAGGCGCTGCGGCGCGCGCTGGCCGAGGACCCGGCGTAGGCTGACCCGCCTGTACCCTGTGCTCGCCACGGGCTGTGGCGCAGTCTGGTAGCGCGCTCCGTTCGGGTCGGAGAGGTCCCCAGTTCAAATCTGGGCAGCCCGATTGCCTCCCTCGCGTGCCCGCCTCAGGCGGCGACCGCGTTGTAGTAGCGCACCGCCAGCCCCGTGAGCAGCGTCTCGAAGCACGCCTCGGCGCTCAGGCCGCTCTCGGCGGAGTAGGCGCGGATGCCCTGGGCCTCGATCGCCTCGCTCTGGGCGATCACCTCGTCGACCAGATCGGGGTGCTCGTCCGAGAAGTAGGCCCCCATCGAGTAGAGGCTCGTGTCCATGAGCGACTCGAGGAAGGAGTCGCTCTGCTTCGGTGTCCGAGCCCCGGCCTTGGCCATCGGGCTCAGCGTACCCCCGGGCGGTCCCCGGCGGCGGCCCGCTCAGGCGTCTGGCGCGGTGGCGTCGAGCTGCGCCGGCGCGCCGCCTGAGCTGGCCTCAGGCGCGGTCGGCTCCACCGGCAGCTCGGGCACGGTGGCCTCACCGGCGGTGGGCGTGGTGGGCTCGCCGTCGGTCGGCGCGGTGCCCTCGCCCGCGGGCGGCTCGGGCTCGGTGATCACCGGGTCGAGCGGCGGGGGCGGCAGCTCCGGCTCGGACACGACGGTGCCGCCGGCGTCGGGTTGAGTTGGCTCCGGGTCGACGAGCGGGGGATCCTCCGGCGGAGGCTGCACCGAGTCGTCGGAGCTGCCGGCCGGGATGCCGGTGTCCTCGAACGGCGTGCCGCCGTCGTCGGCCGGGGCCTGGGGCTCAGCTTCGACGGCCGGGGGCGGGGAGCCGGCGTCTGCCACGGCAGGCGGCTCGGCCGGCGGCCCAGCGGGAGGCTGCGCCGCGCTCGGGGGCTCGAACGCCAGCGGGTCGCTGATCAGCGGCCCGGCAGGCGATGCGAAGGTGGGCGGGTCGGTGCTGACCGTGGGGAGCATGGGCTCCGGACCGGCGCCCGGATCGCTCGCCGGCGAGTCCGACGCGACGGGCGGTGTCTCGGCCTGAACCTCGGCGATGCGCTTCTCAACCGCGCTCGGGCCGCCGATGGGCAGCTGGAGCGGCACCTTGGCACCGAGCGTTGCTGCGCCGCCTCCGCCCACCAGCGCCACCGTGGCGATCATCGCGGCGGCCTTGCCACCCACCGCCGCGGCCGTCTCCACGCTCACCGGGCCGACCGCTATGAGCGGCGCGGCCACGCCATGCGCGCCGGCCCCGGCGCTGGCGCCGGCGTTTGGCACGTCGCCGAAGCCATCGAGGGGCCGCCGGCGAAGGAACGCCGGCACCGGAAGCAGGGCGGCCACGCGGGCGGCGATCGTGCGCCGCGCCAGCATCGGCTCGACGCCGAGCGCTCGGGCCTGGCGGCGGCAGTTGGAGCAGCGCCGCGCGTGGCGGTCCAGCCGCCTGCGGTCGCGCTCGGACTCCACGCCCTCCGCCAGCCGGGCGATGGCTGTGAGGATCGCCCGGCAGCGGCGCCCGGTGTGCAGCGCGGTGTACTCGTGCTCGAGCTTGCGGCGAGCACGGAACAGGGCGCTCTCCACGGCCGCGGCGCTCAGGTTCATCCGAGCGCCGATCTCGCGGTAGGAGAGGCCCTCCAGCTCTCGCAGCACGATGATCTGGTGGTGAGTGTCGGACAGCTCGTCGAGCGCGCCGCGCAGGTGATCGAACCGCTCGCGGTCGAGCACGACGCTCTCGGCGCCGCCGGGGCCCGGCAGCCGGGCCACCTCGGCGGAGGCCATGCCGGAGTCGAAGTCCACCGAGATCTCCTGCGCGCGGCGGCCGCGCCTGTAGAGGTCGATCGACGCGTTGCGGGCGATCTCGTAGATCCAAGGCTTGAAGTCGATGGGCGTGTCGGTCTGACGCAGCCGGCGCAGCGCGGACACGAACGCCTCCTGGGTCACGTCCTCGGAGCGGCCGTGGTCGCGCACCAGGCGACGGACGAAGCCGTTGACCGCCGGGTGGTGGCGCCGGTAGAGCTCGCCGAATGCGGCATCGTCTCCCAGCCTGACCGCGGCTACCAGGTCACCATCGGCTGCCACCGAGGCGTTGGTTGCCGCTATCCCTGCGGCGCTCATCTTGTGTCAAACCTCCACGGTGGCGCGTGAGCTGTAGCGGCGACCACTGTACCCCGTATACGCCCCGAGTAAATCCCCCCGCGACTCACCCTCAGCGTGTACCCCGCGGGTGACCCGACGGTAGCTTGTTGCTCGTGGCCGACCGCGCCGAGCTGATCGCGTTCCTCGACGAGCTCCTCGAGCCGGAGACCTTCGACGACATGGGCCCAAACGGCCTGCAGGTGCCCGGCTCGGACCGCGTGGAGGTGGTGGTCACGGGCGTCTCGGCCGGTCTGGAGCTGTTCGAGCGCGCCGCCGAGGCGGGCGCCGACCTGGTCCTGTGCCACCACGGCGTGTTCTGGGACTTCCAGCCGCGCGCTCTCACCCCGCCGGCCAAGCGCCGGCTCGAGGCGCTCTTCGCGGCCGACATGTCCCTGGCCGCCTACCACCTGCCGCTCGACGCCCACCCCGAGCACGGCAACAACGCGCTCATCTGCTCCGCGCTGGGCCTCGATCGGGGCGAGCCCTTCGGCGATGGCGGGCGGGCGCTCGATCGGGTTCGTGGCACGCTCGGCCGAGGGCATTGCGGCGGATGAGCTGCTGGAGCGCTGCCGCGCAACCTTCGGCCAGGAGCCGTTCACCTGGCTCACGGGCCCCGAATCGGTCCACGCGCTCGGCGTGATCTCGGGCGCCGCGCATTCCTATCTCCACGAGGCCGCGCAGCGGGGCCTTGACGGGCTGCTCACCGGCGAGCCGGCGGAGCACGTGATGGCCGACGCCCGCGAGGCCGGTCTGCACTTCCTGGCCTGCGGCCACTACGCGACGGAGACGCTGGGAGTGCGCAGGCTCGGCCAGCTGCTGGCCGACCGCTTCGGCGTGGAGCACCGCTTCATCGACGTGCCGAACCCCGTCTAGCCGTCCGTCCATTCCCGCTTGCAACGTCGTGACGAGCGGTTACTCTCTGGTCACCGCATTGGCTACGCGAGGAGAGACCTGAACGATGGCGATCCACTTGACGCCCACGGAGCTCGGACGCGAAGCGGGGATGCACCGGAGAGAGGTCATCACCAAGTGCATGGAGCTGGGTGTGCCGATCTTCCAGGGCAGGATCGACAAGACGCTGTTCCTCGACTCTTTGAAGGACGCCAAGCGCCGCGCGGGCGCGCTGGCCAAGGCGTAGCGCGCACCCTCCTCCCCTAGCCACATACAATCCGCGCCTGAGCGGAATCGGAGGAGGAGCGATGGAAGCAGTGACGGCTGCGGTCACGAGCACCGGCTCGAAGACCATGGCGGACCTGGCGGCGCTGGCTGCCGAGAAGCATGCGGGCAGGACGGCGCTGCGCCACAAGGTGGGCGACGAGTGGCGCGACGTGTCCTACGACGAGCTGGGTCAGGTCGTGAGCGAGGTCGCGCGCGGCCTCATCGACCTCGGGCTGGAGCACGGCGACAAGGTCTCGATCCTCTCCCACACCCGCCCCGAATGGACGTACGCCAACTTCGCGGTCCTGGCCGCGGGCACGGTGTCGGTCTCGATCTACCAGACCAACTCCGCCGACGAGTGCCACTACGTGCTTCAGCACTCGGAGTCGAAGGCCGTGTTCGTGGAGGACGCCGAGCAGCTGGCCAAGGTGCGCGAGGTCCAGGGCGACCTGCCGCACCTGCAGCACATCGTGATCTTCGACCCCTCGGGCGACATCGGCGACGCGATCCCGCTGTCCACGCTGCGCGAGCGCGGCGCCGGCCGCGAGGCCTCCGAGCTGGAGGAGCGCACCAACGCGGTCACCAAGGACGACATCGCCATCACGATCTACACCTCGGGCACCACCGGTCCGCCCAAGGGCTGCCTCATCAGCCACGGCAACTACCGCGACGTGTGCACGATGTCCGAGTCGATGGGCGCGTTCGAGGAGGAGGACGTCGCCTATCTGTTCCTCCCGCTCGCGCACGCGTTCGCGAAGCTCGTGCAGTTCATCACCCTCGACCTCGGCGGAGTGCTGGCCTACTGGGAGAAGGACGCCCAGAAGATCGTGCCCAACCTGATGGAGGTCAAGCCCACCTACTTCCCGAGCGTGCCGCGCATGTTCGAGAAGATCTACACGCTGGCCACCAGCAACGCCCCCGACAGGGCGCAGCTGGAGCAGGCCGTGCAGGTCGGGCTCAAGGTGCGCCTGGCCAGGGATGCCGGCGAGGAGGTCCCGGCGGAGCTGCAAGCCGGCTTCGACCAGGCCGAGGAGGCGCTGTACAAGAACGTGCGCGCGATCTTCGGCGGGCGTATACGCCAATGCGTGACCGGAGCGGCTCCCATCTCCCAGGAGATCCTCGAGTTCTTCTATGCATGCGGGGTCCCCGTGATGGAGGGCTACGGCATGACGGAGACCTCCACGGTCGCCACCTCCAACGTTCCCGGCCAGTTCCGCTTCGGGTCCGTCGGCAAGCCGATCCCGGGGGTGGAGGCCAAGGTGGCCGAGGACGGCGAGCTGCTGCTGCGCGGCCCGAACATCTTCCAGGGCTACTACAAGAACGAGGAGGCCACCGGCGAGACCCTCGTGGACGGGTGGCTGCACACCGGCGACCTCGGCCGCATCGACGACGACGGCTTCGTGTACATCGTCGGGCGCAAGAAGGACATCATCATCACGGCGGGCGGCAAGAACATCACCCCCGCCAACCTGGAGAACGGGCTCAAGCAGAACCGCTGGATCTCACAGGCGGTGGTGATCGGCGACCGCCGGCCCTATCTGGTGGCGCTCATCACCCTCGACGCCGAGGAGGTGCCCGCGTTCGCCGAGGAGCACGACCTGTCGGTCGAGGACCTGCCGGAGTCGGAGCAGATGCGCGCCGAGGTGCAGGCCGCGGTCGACGAGGTCAACGCCAAGGTCGGCCCGGTCGAGCAGATCAAGAAGTTCCGGATCCTCCCGGAGGACCTGTCGCAGGAGACCGGCGAGCTCACGCCCACGCTCAAGGTCAAGCGCAACGTGGTGCATGAGAAGCAGGCCGACGCGATCGAGGCGCTGTACGCCAAGTAGTCGCGCTCTGCCCGGCCGCAGCCACCAGGGAACCGATCGTCTAGCTTGAGGGTCGGTCCATGGCCCGGAACGACCCCTCAGACACCGGTGGGCTCTTCGTCGGCCCGCGGAAGGGCTCGTCGGCGCCAGTGCACCTGCCGGACGCCGCCGTGCGCGGCAGCGAGCGCCGCCAGCGCGCCGATCGCACGCTGGCGGCGGGCATCCTCGTGGTCGAGACGCTGCTGTGCCTCAGCCTCTTCGGGCCCCAGCCCGCTGCCTGGCTGTGGATCGGCTCGCAGGTCGAGTACCTGACCGGCAACGTGGTGCTCGGGTTCTGCACCATCATCCTCGGCTGCCTGGCCTCGCTGATGCTCACGCTGGCCCTGGCCAAGCGAGTGGATCACGCTTGGAAGCTCGCCCGCCGGGCCGGCGGCCATCAGCAGGAGCGGGGGGCGATCGAGTGGATCTTCGCCGGCAGCGTCGGCGTGGCCGTGGTGATCTTCGGCTTCTGGTTCCTCGTCATCCAGGGCCCGGCGCCGACCCTGGCCCCCAACACCTGATGCGCGCGGCGGCGGCCGCCCCCTCCCACATCTCCACGTGATGGGTCTGTTCGACTACTACCGGCAGTTCGAGGACGTGGACGAGGAGGCGCTCAACAAGGAGCGCCGCGCGCGGCGCGCGCGCGAGAAGGCGCTGGCGCTGGAGCGCGTGCCCGAGCTGGACCTGTCGGGCACGGAGTGGCCCGAGTTCCCCAACTCCGAGGTCGTGAACGCCTCGATCTACACAGCCCGCGGGCGGGTCAACGGCTACCCCGACCGCCACGCGGAGGGGGTGCGGCGCGCGCTCTCGGACCTGCACGGGGTCGAGCCCGAGCGGATCGTCGTGGGCAACGGCGCCGCCGAGCTGCTCCAGGCCGCGGCGCTGGCGCTGCTGGGCGCGGGCGACGAGCTGGTCACGCCGTGGCCCTCGTACCCGCTCTATCCGCTGATGGCCACCCGCGCCGGCGGGCGCCCGGTGCCGGTCGAGTCAGTGGAGCGGCTGGGCGACGCCATCGGCGACCGGACCCGGCTGGTGGTCATCTGCAACCCCAACGACCCGGACGGCGCGCACCTGAGGGCCGAGGAGATCGCTTCCATCGCCGCCCAGCTGCCCGAGCGCGCGCACCTGATGGTCGACGAGGCCCTGGTGCACTTCCAGGACGTGGAGGACCTGGACGCCGTCATCCGGCTCACGGATGCCTTCCCGCGGCTGCTGGTGATCCGCACCTTCTCGAAGATCTACGGCCTGTCGGGGCTGCGCGCCGGGTACGGCGTGGGCTCCGGCGCGTCCACGGCGGTCCTGGACGCCATCTCGCCGGTCCTGGGCGTGAACGCGCTGACCCAGGCCGCGGTCGAGCAGGCGCTGAGGATCGGCGGCGCCGAGATCGAGCGGCGCCGCGCCTCGGTCATCCGCGAGCGCACGCGCCTGCTCGAGGCCCTCGCCGAGCTGCCCGTGAGCGCCGACCCAAGCCAGGCCAACTTCGTGTGGCTGGCTGCCCACGGGATGTCCGGCGCGGCGCTGGCCAGCCGCCTCGGGCGCGAGAACGTGATCGTCGCGCCCGGTGGCCCACTCGGGGCCGACGACCATGTGCGCGCGACCGTGCGCGACTCGGCCGCCACGGAGCGCCTGCTGGCGGCCCTGGCGGCGGCGCTGGACTAGCCGCTCGGCCGCTCCCGCGTCGGGGTCAGCCCTGCCCGGACTGCCTGAGCAGCGCGCCGGTGGTCTGCTCGAGGATGCGCCGCCAGGCGGCGGTGTTCTCGCGCTCCTCCTCGAACTTGCGCATGACCTTGCGCACGCGCGTGGCGGAGATCTCGATGCCGTGCTTGGCGCACACCGACTTGAGGTTGTCGTAGTCCTCCGCCAGCTGCAGGGTCACGGACTCGAAGCCGTGTCGGGCGATGTCCACGCGCTTCGTGAAGTTCATGATGTTGGTCTCGAACATGAGCTCGTCGTTGGGGTCGGGCTCGATGAGGATGATGTCCACACCCTTGTACTTCTCCTGCCAGTGCGCGACCGCCTCGTGCAGGCGCTGGTGGGCCAGCAGCTTGAACGTCTGGTAGCCGATCTGCGGGAAGCCCATGTCCGCCACCCGGCGGACGCGGCTGCCGAGCATCGTGGGAATGACCTTCTGGAAGTCGTTCACGTACGGCACGAGCGGATTGACCACGATCACGAACGTGGCGCCTCGCTCCACGGCGATGTCCACGTTGGTCGTGGAGCGGATGCCCCCGTCGATGAGCTGGCGGCCCTTGAGCTCCACGGGCTTGTAGACCATCGGCAGCGCCGTGGAAGCGGCCACGGCGCGCGAGATGGGAATGTCGTCCCACCCCTCGCCGCCGAGCACGATCCGCTCGCAGGTGTCGAGGTCGGTGGCGGTGAGAAACAGCTCGTTGTCCAGCATGCGGAAGTCGCTGGTGCGGTCCGGGTCGCCCAGCACGGAGTCCAGGTACTCCTGGATGGCGGCGCCGTCGTACATGCCGGAGGGAAGGCCCTCCGCCAGCTGCACCCCCAGGTCGATGAAGGAGAGCTGGCCCAGCTGGCCCACCAGGTTGCGAGCCAGGCCCAACAGCCGCAGCGGCATCAGGGCGGCGCTCTGGGCGAACTCGAGGTAGTTGGGCCGCATCAGCGAGCCGCGGTCGATGTCCCGGAACGGCGTGGGCACCTGCTGGTTGACCACCCGCATCATTTCCTCGGGCGTCACGCCGTTGGCCACGAGGCTGCTCACGAAGGCGCCGGCGCTGGTGCCCACGTAGACGTCGAACTGGTTCACGGTCCGGTTGACCGCGAGCAGGTCCAGGGCCCTCAGCGCGCCGATCTCGTACACGCCACCCGTGAACCCTCCGCCGCCCAAAACGAGCGCGGTGCGCGAGCGCCGCGGGCGCCGGCGAGCGGACTTCGCGGCCGTCTTGCGAGGCTTTGCAGGCGGCTTCTGGAGCTTGACGACGTCTCCCACGCCGCACCATTATCCGCGAATCGCCGGATGGGGGCGCTGCGAGCGCTCCAACGGCGGCGCTACCGTGTTCCACCACGAGATGGCCGCCAGCCACCGCATCGCCGCCCTGGTAGCCGCGGCGGCGGCCGTAGCGATCCTCCCCACCCCGGCCTCGGCCGCTCCAGCCACGGCCGAGGCCAGCGCCGAGCCCGGGCTGCGGGCCCGCCTGGCGGGGCCCATGCGGTCGGCGGGACGGGCCTCCGGTGCCTATGTGGTCAACGCCACCCAGGGTCGCAGCGTCCTTCGGTTCAACTACGACCGCCCGCGGATCCTGGCCTCCAACACCAAGCTGTTCACCACCGCGGCCGCCCTGGCCCGGTACGGCGTCGAGGGGACGCTCGACACGGAGGTGCGGGGCGTCGGACGCCTGGACGAGAACGGCGTGTGGCGGGGCGACCTCTACCTGGTGGGCGGCGGCGACCCGACCTTTGGCAGCAGCCGCTTCGCCCGCCGCTCATACCGCGGTGGGGCCAGCGTGGAGGCGCTCGCGCGCGAGCTCGAGCGAGCCGGGATCCTGCGGGTGACCGGGCGGATCTACGGCGACGAGTCGCGCTTCGACTCACTTCGCGGCGGGCCCGACTCCGGGTACCGGATCTCGCCCTGGGTCGGCCCGCTCAGCGGGCTGTCCTACAACCGCGGCCTGTCCACCGAGAGCGGACGCGGCTGGCAGCTCAATCCCCCGGCGTTCGCAGCCGCCCGCCTGGACGCGGCGCTCGAGCGCCGCGACATCGCGGTGGGGCGGCGTCCGCGGGCGCGAAGGACGCCCGCGTCCGCGATCCGCCTGGCGGCGGTCTCCTCGCCGCCGATGGCCCGCCTGGCGACCATCACCAACAAGCCGTCCGACAACTTCTTCGCCGAGATGCTGGTCAAGGCGCTGGCGGCCCAAACCGGCGGCCGCGGGACCACCGGTGGCGGAACGCGCCTGGCCGCGCGCTTCGCCAGCCGCATCGGCGGCCGGCCGTCGCGGCTGGCGGACGGCTCCGGCCTGTCACGGGCCAACCGGGCGTCGCCGTACCGGGTGGGGCGACTGCTGCTGGCCATGCGCGAGCGCGACGAGTTCCCGGAGTTCTTCGCCTCCCTGTCGGTGGCCGGGCGCGACGGCACCCTGCGCCCGCGGATGCGCGGGGGCCCGGCGCGCGGGCGCTGCCGGGGCAAGACCGGCACGATCTCCGGCGTCTCGGCCGTGTCCGGCTACTGCCGTGCGCGCTCGGGAGACACCTACGTGTTCTCGATCCTGATGAACGGGGTGAACGCCTTCGGAGCGCGGGCGCTGCAGGATCGGATGCTGCACAGCATCGCCGGGACGCGCTAGAGCGCGGCAACCGGTGCTCGGTGCTCAGTGCTCGGGCGCCGAAGGGATCGGGTCGGGCGATCCCCGCGAACCCCGGCGTTACGCGCGTGACAGGCGGGTCACGGGAGACCGCCGCTTGCGTGACGGACGCGGTAGGCCCCAATCGATTGGCGCTTTTTGCCCCCCATAGGGTGGACAAAGCGACAATCGTCGACCGGCGTCCACGACCACGCACCCAACCGGTTACAAACGCAACAGCCGCGACACAAACGACCCCCTCGCGGCCAGCCGTGGGGCGACGCCCGTCGCCACCACCGCGCTGGGCCGAGCCGCGGCTCATCCCTCCAGCAGCTTCACCAGCCCCGCCTCGTCCAGCACCTCCGTCCCCGCCTTCTCGGCCTTCGCCAGCTTCGTGCCCGGATCGTCACCCGCCACCAGGTAGTCGGTCTTCTTCGACACCGATCCGGTGACCTTGCCGCCCGCCGCCTCGATCCTCTCGGTGGCAACCTCGCGGGTCAGGCTCGGGAGGGTCCCCGTGAGCACCAGCGTCTTGCCGGCCAGCGGCCCCGTCTCGCCCTGGTCGGCCGGGCCCTCCTCTTCGAGGTTCAGGCCGTGCCGGCGCAGGCGCTCGATCAGCTCGCGCGTGACGTCCTCGCTCAAGGTCTCCACGATCGTCTCCGCCAGCACGGGGCCGATCCCGGGCGTCTCGGCCACCTCCTCCGGTGAGGCGGCGATCAGCGCATCGACGGTGCGGAACTGGCGCGTGAGCGCGCGCGCGTTCACGTAGCCGATGCCCGGGATGCCCAGGCCGTAGAGCACGCGGTTGAAGGGCTGCTCCTTGGACCGCTCGACCGCCTCCAGCAGGTTGCGCGCGGAGATCTCGCCGAACCCCTCGAGCTCCAGCAGGCGCTCGGCATCGAGCTCGTAGATGTCCGCCAGCCCGGCGATGAGCCCACCCGAGAGGAAGCGCTCCGCCTGCTTCTCGCCCAGCCCCTCGATGTCCATGGCCCCGCGACTTACGAAGTGCTTCACGGCCTGGAACAGCTGGCCCGGACAGGAGGCGCGGTTGGGGCAGATCGTCCATACCGCGCCCTCGGGCTTGACCGTGGGCGTGCCGCACGCTGGGCACTTGGACGGCGGCCCGGGGACCGGCCCGCGCTTGCGTGAGCGCTGGGCCTTCGAGGTGGGCGACACCACCTGGGGGATCACGTCGCCCGCACGCATCACGATGACCTCGTCGCCCTGGCGCACGTCCTTGCGCTTGAGGTCCTCCTCGTTGTGGAGGGTGGCCAGCTTCACGGTCACGCCAGACACCTGCACCGGCTCCAACTGGGCGAACGGCACCATGTGCCCGGTCCGGCCCACGTTCCAGGCCACCCGCTCGAGCGTGGTGGTCGCGGTCATGGGCGGGAACTTCCACGCGATCGCCCCCCGCGGCTCGCGGCCCACCACACCCAGCAGGCGCTGCAGGGCCAGGTCGTCGACCTTGACCACCACCCCGTCGATCTCGAAGTCCAGCGACTCGCGGCGCTCCTCCCAGCCGCGGCACGCCGCCACGACCTGATCGAGCGCATCGTGGCGCTCCACGTCGCCGTTGACCTTGAACCCGTGCTCGCGCAGCCACTCCAGGGACTCCAGGTGGGACTCGAACTCCATGCCCTCGAGCGCCCCGACCGAGTAGCACCACACCGACAGCGGGCGCGCCGCGGCCAGCTCCGGGTCGAGCTGGCGGATGGAGCCGGCAGCCGAGTTGCGGGGGTTCGCGAACGTGGGCTCCCCGGCCGCCGCGCGCTCCTCGTTGAGGCGGGCGAAGGCGGCGCGGGGCAGGTAGGCCTCGCCGCGGACCTCCAGCAGGCGCGGCGCCCCCTCGACCCGCAGCGGGATCGCCTTGATCGTGCGCAGGTTCTGCGTCACGTCCTCACCCACCTCGCCGTCTCCGCGGGTGGCACCCCGCACCAGAACGCCGTCCTCATAGAGCAGAGAGATGGCCAGGCCATCGACCTTGGGCTCGGTCACGAACCTGATCTCGGCGTCCTCGACCCCCTCCTTGTTCAGCAGCCGCTCCGAGCGCTCCAGCCACGCCCGCAGCTCCTCCTCCTCACGCGCGTTGGCCAGCGAGAGCATGGGCTGCAGATGCCGCGCCGGCTCGAAGCGGGCCAGGGGCGTGGCGCCCACGCGCTGGGTGGGCGAGTCCGGGGTGAGCAGGTCCGGGTGCTCCGCCTCCAGGTCGCGGAGCTCGTTGATGAGCGCGTCGTAATCGGAGTCGGAGATCTCCGGGTCGTCGAGGACGTAGTAGCGGTGGTTGTGGTGGTCCAGCTGCCGCCGCAGCTCGGCTGCGCGAGCGCCCGGGTCAGTCAACGGTCTCGGCGGCCGGACCCAGCAGGCGGTCCAGCTCGAACGACGACAGCTCCTCGACTCCGGCCTCGTCGGTCAGGTCGAAATGCAGCGGCGTGACGGCGATCTGGCCGTCGGCGATGGCGGCGAAGTCCGTGCCGTCCTCGTGGTGATAGCCCGGCGCCTCACCGTAGATGTGGAAGCGCCGGCGGCCCTCGCCCTCCTCGGCCAGGCGCAGCTTGTCGTGGTAGATGCGCTTGCCCAGCTTGCACGCCCGGGCCCCGCGGATCTCGCCGGCGGGCGAGTTCACGTTGAGCAGGGTGCCCTCCGGCATTGGCACGTGCTCGAGCTCCTCCACCATCCGTCCCACGAACCGCGCGACCGCCTCGAAGTTCTCAGGCTCCCATTGGCGGGGCCCGGTCCAGGAGTCGAGCCGCCCGGCCAGCGCCTGCTGCGAGACGGCGATGGCCGGGATCCCGAGCACGATGCCCTCCAGGGCTGCCGCCACGGTGCCCGAATAGGTGATGTCGTCCCCCAGGTTCGAACCGTGATTGATCCCGGAGACGATCAGCTCGGGCTCGAACTCGATCAGCCCGAGGGCGGCGAAGCGGACGCAGTCGACCGGAGTGCCCTCGGTCGCGTAGCCGACCGTGCCGTCGCTGAGGTCCACCTCCTCGACCCAGAGCGGCGCGCGGGTGGTGATGCTGCGGGCGGTGGCGCTGCGGTTGGAGTCGGGTGCGATGGTGGCCAGCTCGACGCCGGGCAGCTCCAGCAGGGCTCGCCGCATGGCGTGGAGGCCGACGGCCTGGATGCCATCGTCGTTCGTGAGGAGGATCTTCACCGCTTGGCAGGATAGTCGCGCCCCTGCGCGCGAACGTGACGACTCAGTACCTGACTGCCTCCAGGTACAGACCGTGGGGCGCAGCGGTGTCGCCGGCCTGGCTGCGGTGCGCGCCGGTCAGCAGCCGGGCGAACTCCGGCACACCCATCCGCCCCGCGGCAACGCCCAGCATCGTCCCCACGAGAATCCGGACCATGTGGCGCAGGAAGCTCTCGGCCTCGATCCAGAGCTCCAGCGCCCCTCCCTCGCTCTCGCGCCACTCGGCCATGAGCACCTCGCGCTCGAACCGGGTGTGGGAGGTCTGGGTGCGGGTGAAGGCGGTGAAGTCGTGCCGGCCGGGCAGGAGGGCGGCGCATTCGGCGAGCAGTCCGCGCTCGCACGGGTACTTCCAGTGCAGCGCGCGATCGGTCTCGAAGACGCTTGCCACGGTCACGACCCGGTAGCGATAGGTGCGCGCCAGGGCATCGCGGCGCGCGTCGAAGCCTTCCGGGGCCTCCTCGCTGGCGAGCACCCGCACGTCGGATGGAAGAAGCGCGTTCAGCGCGCCCGCAGGGGCCGGAGATCCCGGGTGGCTGGCCACCTGCCCCCGGGCGTGCACGCCCGCATCGGTGCGCCCCGCCACGGTCAGCGCCACCGGCTCGGGAAGCAGCTCGGCGAGGGCGCGGCGCACCTCTCCCTCCACCGTTCGCTCGCCCGGCTGGGCCGCCCAGCCGGCGAACGCCGTCCCGTCGTACTCCAGCAGCAGCCGCGCGGTCAGGGCTACCCGCGCCTGCGGGCCACGATCAGCAGGTACTCGAACTCCACCGAGAACGCGCTGTCGCCCCCGGCCCAGTCACGGACCACCCCGAGCTGCTCCTCGACCAGCCGGGCGTACTCGTCGGCGTCCAGGTGCTCCCTCGCCGCAGCCTGGGGAGGCGAGTTGCGTCCCATGAGCTCGACGAACTTCTGTGGGGACGCGGCCGACCAGCCGATCGTCCGGCGCTCCAGCTGCACCGAGTTCGCCAGCCCCTCGAAGCGCTCTCGGACGGTGTCCTCGCGCCCCCAGTCCTCCATGCGCGGAATCTCGGGGTCGGACGGCAGGTACCGGCGGGCGATCTGGAACAGCTCGATGGCCTTGCTCTCGGGCGTCCAGGTGGTCATGCCCACCGTGTTCCCGGGCCGGACCACCCGGAAGAGCTCCTCGGCGGCCATCCGCGGCCGCGGCGCGATCATCGCGCCGAATACGGACCCGGCGCAGTCGAAGCGCGCGTCCTCGAACGGCAGCTCCTCCGCGTCGGCCTCAACCCAGTCGATCTCGTAGCCCTCGGCCTCGGACCGCTCCCGCCCGCGCCGCACCATCTCCGGTGACCAGGTCCGACGCCACGACGCTCGCCCCCTCCCGGGCACACGCGACGGCGAAGTTCCCGTCGCCCGCGGCCACGTCCAGCACCTCCTGTCCTGCCGAGCCGCACACGCATCCGCCAGTGCCTCGGCGGCGGGCCGCAGCCGCTCGGATAGCCAGGAGTAGTCGCCCTTACCCCATCCGGCGCGCGCCTGTGCCTTGACCTTGGCAACGTCCACGCGGGGGAATCTAGTGGGCCACGCCGGTACTCGGTGCTCGGGCACCAAAGGGGCCGGTCCGGACCGCGCGATAGCAGCGCTACGAACGTGACGCGCCGCCGAAGGCACCCATCGATTCGACGACCGACGGACGCGCCGCCCACCATCGACTCGACTTGTGGTCGGATAGCGACCAAAAGTCGAGAAAGT
>CAVYMS010000006.1:0-40690 GCA_963769675.1 uncultured Thermoleophilaceae bacterium | reverse complement strand
AAGCCGCAGAAGACCTCCTCCTTCCACGGGTCGACCGCGGGCTCGAAGCGCTTGCTGCTCCAGAAGGACTTCCACCAGGAGTTCGCGCGCGGCCCGCGCACCGACTCGAGCCAGTTGGAGAGCCCGTCGCGGTCGGCAGTCGCGCTCATCGTCGCGCCAGGCGGCCTCGCCGTTGAGGTTGAAGGTCTTCGGGAACGCCTGGGTCGGTGCACCCACGCCGTAGGCAGGTCCGCGCCAGGCGGGCACCGACGGAGCCTCGTTGAGCCGGCTGAACTTGGTGCCGTCGCTGTAGCCCAGCGCGGACTGCAGATCGCCGGGACCGGCGTACGCCGGTACGAACGAGCTACCGGTAACGCGCCATGCGCGGAACTCCTCGGTGGCCATCAGGCCGTCGCCGTCGAAGTCGTAGAGGGCGTCCGAGGGGTCGAGCGCGTTGGGGTAGGGCCGCTGGCCCGGGTAGGGCACGGCCTTGACGTTCAGGTCCTTGGCGGAGTAGTACTCCCAGCCGTCGGTCATGCCGTCGCTGTCGCTGTCCTTGAGGCAGGGATCGGTCTTGATGGCATTCTCCAGCGATGCCGGGAGCAGGTCGTCCCCATCCAGGTCGGCGCCCGTGCAGGCGCTCTTGCCCCCCGGCCCCTTGTCGGCCACCTTGCTCGGAACGAGCACGGGCGACAGCCGGCGCGAGGTGAACTTGCTGAACTTGCCTCGCACGAGCACGCGGAGCTTGAAGCGGGCGGACTTGGTCCCGAGCAGGCGGCCGGCCGCCACGGGGACCCTCACCACGAGCTTCTTGCTGCTCGCGCGCCGGGGCTTGGCGAACGCGGAGCGCCCGCTGCCGGAGCGGAAGATCACGGTGTTGCGGGTCCGGCGCGAGCTGAAGTTGCGGCCGCGGATCGTCACGGTCGAGCCCACGCGCAGGCGCATCGGCGACACCTTGGTCACGGTCGGTGTCTTCGCGCGCTTCTTCTTGGCGGCGGGGGCCGTCGCGGGCATGGCCAGCGCGAGGCAGGCGGCCGCGGAGAGGCAGAGGGCGATCAGGCGGCGTACAGGCATCTCGATTTCCCCTATCGGCTGTCGGCGGCGGTGCTTGAGCCGGACGGCTTCGTGGTGGTCATGAGGTCGGCGATCAGCGGCGGCTGGAAGCGCCGGCCGGGCGAGCGCGAGCCCACCGCCGGCCGGGCCTTCGGGCTGCTTGCAGCGGCCGTCACGGCGACTGGCCGGATCTCCTCGATCAGGAGCGTGTAGCGAACCCCGTTCTCGTCGACGAACTCCTGCTCGGCGCCGGCACCGATGGTCAGCGTGGCGCACTCGCTCTGGCTGGGCTCGCAGTCGCCCTCGCCGGACGTCCGCAGGCTGGAGTCCACGAGGAAGACCGCGTTGCCGCCGTCCGCCTCGGTGCCGAGGAAGATCAGCAGCGGCGACTTGGTGCTGGGGAGCATCTCCAGGCGTCGCAGGCCCTTGTAGGCGCCCAGCTTGCGGTCGCTGCGGCCGAACTTCACGTCGGCCACGTAGGTGAAGGGGCTGGGCTTGGGCGCCGGCGTGGTCGAGCCGGGCGAATCGGGGCTGCCGCCCCCGCCCGTGCCGCCCGTGCCGCCGGAGCCCGAGCCGCCGGACCCGCCGCCACCGGACTGTCCGCCGGCGCCGCTCTGAGCGGTCGAGCCCGAGGTCGCCGAGCTGGCGGCCTCGTCGGCCTTGGCGGACAGCACCGCCGCGGGCGGCCGGAAGGGGTCCTTGCGGTCGAAGACGTCGAGCGCCGAGCCGCCGCGGGAGGAGGTCGCGGTCGCCACGGTCAGATCCTTGAGGCCGGGCAGCTGCGCCGCCTGGGGGCTCGCAGTGGCGGGCTTGCTCGGCGCGGGTGTCGGCCGGCTTCATGAACACGACCGGGATCGCCACCAGCGCCAGCAGCATGACCGCGGCCACGGGCCACAGGCGCTTGGCGCGGAGGTCGTGAACGAGATCCTGGAAGAGCGTCTGCATTGGTCGATCCTCAGGGAGCCGCGACGGCGGTCGGGGGAGTTGTCGTGTTCGGGGCTGCGGGCGCCGCGGGGTCGCTCGCCGGCGTGGTGCCGGGGCCCTGCGGCGTGGCGCCGGCCGTGGCGCCCTGCGTCTTCGGCGCGAGGTAGACGGTGGCCTTGATCTCGGCCTTGAGGCTGGGGAAGAGCTCCGGGTCGCTCGTGAACTTGAGCGAGTCGACGGACATCAGGCGGCCCTGCACGACGATCTCGTCGTTGGCCAGCCGCACGAAGCGCTTGAGGCGGTGGAAGAAGTCGGCCAGGTCGAAGAACCCGCCGCGGAACTCGAGCTCCAGCGGCACGCTGTCCAGGCCGGCCACGCCCGATCCGGTGTCACCGGTGGAGGTGCCCGCGCTCCCGCCGCCCACGGGCAGCCCGCCCTGCTTGCTGGCGGTCGAGGTCTGGGCGTCCACGCCCGACTGGGCGGCCGCCTGGTTGTTGGCGCTCGACGCGTTGGCGCTGCTGGTGGCGTTGTTGGCGCCCTCGGCGGCCTGACCGGGCGCGCTGGCGGCCTGCTGGCCGCCGGCGGCCGCGGGGGGCTGAGAGCCGCTGCCGCTGCCGCTGCCCTGCTGGGAGGTCGCGGCGGGGGCGGCCGCCTTGTCGCGCTCGCCGGTGGCGATCCGCGTGAAGTTCAGACCCGTGCCCTTCGCGGCCGTCTCGAGCTGCACGAGCAGGCTGGGCATGTCCACGGTCGACGGCAGCGCCTTGCCCAGGCGCACCATCTCGGCGTAGTCCGCCGCGAAGTCGGTGCGGGCCGACCCGAGCTGAGCACTGGCCTGCTTGGCCGCGTCGAGTCGCTGCTCCTGCTTGGTCAGCGCCTCACCGGCGGCGGCGGCGTCCTCGCGCTTGGGAGAGAGCACGAGGAACCAGTAGGCCAGCATCAGCACCAGCGGCGCGAGGACGATCACGATCTTCCTGTCGCGGTCGGTCAGGCTCATGACCCGCCTCCCAGCGCGGCCGGAACGCTCTTGCGGCCCGGGGGAAGCTCATCCGAGCTCGCGGGCTCGAAGGTGACCTTCAGGTCGAAGGCGTAGAGGTTGCCGCAGCTGTCCGCGCTCGCCTCGGCGCCGGACTCGTCCCGCTTGGACTCGGTCAGCTCGACCTCCGACACCCGGTGCACCTCGCGCAGGCGAAGCATCATCCGAGCGACCTGGGACTGGCGGCCGGTGCAGCCGGTCAGGCGCATGGCGGGCGTCGCGGCGCCCTCCTCGCCGACCGCGGTGGCGCCCTCGATGTCGCCGGTGACCGACGCATCGGCGGACGCGAAGCCAGCTGCCCTTGGGCAGGATCAGGGACAGCTCTCGCATGAGCCGCTCCCAGTCGAAGCGCCCCTTGGCCAGATCGCGCACCGACGCCATGCGGGTCTGCTTGACCTGGGCGAAGTCACCGAACGGCGAGAGCGCCTTCGACTCGGCCTCGAGGCGGTCGGCCTCCTGCCGCGCCTCGGCGGTCTTCGTCTTGCGGTCGTTGACCTGGTTGGTCGTGAGAGCGTAGGCGAAGAGCAGCACGAGCAGAACGCCCAGGACGCCGATCACGGCGTAGGCGGAGCCGGGCCGCTGCCCGGCGATGTGTGCCCGGTGCTGGTCCGGAAGAAGGTTGACGGGCTTCATGCCGCGCTCCCGAGCGCCAGCCCCGCGGCCACCGTGTAGCGGCGGGGGTCGTCACCCTCGCGAGAGGGCCGAGGTGTCGAGCCCGCGCAGCGGCTCGGCCACGACGACGGGGCAGGTGAAGCGCCCCTCGAGCGTCTCGACGAGCTCTCCGGCGCTGGCGCCGGGCCCGGAGAGCACGACCTCCCCGACCGGCACCGCCTCGGGCTGGGCCATGTAGTAGTCGATCGACAGGCGGATCTCGTCGGCCAGCTGGGAGGCGGCGTCGTCCTGGTCGGCCGTCACCGAGAGCGGGCGCGTGAACAGACAGGACGAGCCGACCGCGATGGCAAGGTTGGTCACGCCGCCCATGTGGCAGAAGACCCGCGCGCGTCGTCGGGAGTGCCGTCGTCGTCGACGAGCATCCGGACCAGCGCGAAGGCATCGAGGTCGATGCCCTCGGGCTTGAGCCCGGCCGCGCGCGCGGCCTCGACGACCGAGTCGATCATCGTGCGGCGGGCGGCCACGAGTACGACGCGCATCCGCGGCGACCCGTCGGGCGCGGTCGTCTGCCCCGCCACCTGGTGGTCGAGGACGGCCTCGTCGAGTGGCATCGCGATGGTCTCCGCGGCCTGGAAGCGAACGGCGATCTCGCGCTCGCTGCGGTCCTCGATCGGCGGCAGCTCCACGACGCGCACCACGATCTGCTGGTTGGAGATCCCGAGCCGGACCTTCTTGGGCAGCCCGGACTCGGATACGAAGCTCTTGATGGCGGCGGCCAGCCCCTCGGGGTCCATGACCTCGCCGTCGCGGACGAGGCCCTCGGGGAGCTCGGTGCTGACCGCCTGCTCCACGCGCTCGGGGGAGGCTACGACTGCCGCCAGGAAGCGGCCGTCGATGTCCAGGCCGGCGGTGCGGCGGTCGGAGCTGTTTCTGCGAGGGAGGGCCATGGGAGCGAAGGTTCTTCCCCCCTATCGGCAGGGTCGGCTCGGACTTGATCCCTGCGAGAGGCCCGTGGACCGGCTAGAGGAAGCTGCGCGTGTAGAGATCCACCAGCTCGGGGCCGGCGACGGCGCCCACCAGCCCGCCGAGCGCCAGGAACGGCGCGAACGGCACGCCCTTCTTGCGCGCGGAGGCCCCGTCGCGAGCGACCATCGCCACCCCCACCACTGCACCCGCACCGAAGGCGATAAGCAGCGCTGGAGCCACGGCCGAGCCCAGGTAGAGCCCCATCACCCCCGCCAGCTTCACGTCGCCCATGCCCATCCCGGCGGGATGCACGAGCGCGGCCACCAGCAGGAACACGAACGCGGCCGCGCCGGCGATCAGGAGCTCGGGCAGCTGGTCGGTGCGAACGGCCACCGCAGTTCCGAGGCCCCACACCGCCGCCGGCAGGAGGATCTTGTTGGGCACGATCCGGTGGTCCAGGTCGATCCCGGCCACCGCCACGAGCATCGCCGTGAACGGCAGCAGAGCGATCAGGTCGGCGTTCCAGCCCCTGGCAAGGATCACCGCCGCGAATGAGGCGGCGGTGACCAGCTCCACCAGCGGGTAGCGTGCCGAGATCCGCTCGCCGCAGCTGCGACAGCGGCCCCTGAGCGCCAGCCAGGACAGCAGCGGCACGTTGTCCATGGCCCGGATCTGCGTCTCACAGGCCGGGCAGCGCGACCTCGGCCTGGACAGCGACTGCCCCAGCGGCAGCCGGTGGATCACCACGTTCAGGAAGCTGCCGATGGCCGCGCCCAGCGGCACGGCGAAGATCGTGAGGGCCGCGGCCTCGCCGGTCACGTCAGGGGGTGTTCGGGGGCAGCTCGCGCCAGGTGCTCTGCACGAGCCCCGCCGTGCCGAAGCTGGCCAGCGAGTTGAACGCGTTGCTCGCGTAGGTGATGTTCGACGTGTTCGTGCCGCTGTTGCCGTTGCTGCCGGCGTCCAGCCCGCCCGCGCCGTCGATCGTCACGCTGCCCACCACGCCGCCGTTGCCGCCGATGTCGGCAACGATGCCCGTGCTGCCCTGCTCGTTGCGCAGGTACAGCAGGCCGTAGAACGTGACCCCTCCGCGGAGCCGGATGCTGCCCTGGCGCATGATCACCACGCCGGGCTGGGCGGCCGAGTTGTAGGTCGAGTTGCCCTGGTACTGGCACTCCGTGGCGGTCGGCAGGTCGATGAACACGATCGCGCCGGTCAGGCTCGCGGGGCACGAGGTGAAGTAGGTCGGCGGGTTGGCGCTCTGCGCCGCCGACTTGAAGCGATCGACCTGGGCGGTGTTCATGGCCGACGGGGTGCTGGGCCCGTGCACCACCGAGTCGGCCGGTGAGACCTGGCCCTTGCTCGCGTTGTAGCTGGCGCACGGGGTGGGGAAGGCCTGGCTCTGGCAGCGCACGATCACCTGGGCGCCGGTCGTGTCGATGATCGTCTTGTTGCCGTTGTTGGTCACGTTGAAGTAGCCCGCGGTGATGGTCGAGCGTGGAAAGCCCTCGTTCAGGCGCTCGCGGCGCAGCAGGGCCACCAGGGTGCGCTCGCGCCCGCGCACGGTCGAGGTGGCCCGGATCCAGAGCTGGCGATCGCCGTTGGCGTCCCAGCGCGGGTTGGCGGCGCCGGTGACCGCCGAGTCGTAGAAGGTGCTGCCACCGGGGTTGTCCCGGACCTGCGTCTCCCAACTGACCCCGGCCTTGTAGTCGGCCTGCGTGAACGAGCCTGTGCCGCTGGCGTTCGCCAGGTTGTTGGGCTGCGGGCACTGCCCGGCGGCCGGCGTGCCGGGGAACGAGCAGGTCGGGTAGGCCTGGGACGCCTGCGAGGGCCAGTTGGCGCCCAGCACGTAGCCCTGCTGCTGGAGCGCACCCTCTGTGAGGTTGAACGCCGACTCCTGGCTACGTTCCTTCTGGGACAGCTGGCTCTGGGTGTCCACGGTGGAGTAGGTGGCCAGGCCGACGGACATCATCAGCATCATCACGATCACCGCGGTCACCAGGGCCACGCCCTCCTGCTGTGCCAGGCGAGCCCTCATCAAAAGGCGGTGGTGGTCTTTTGTAGGACGGCGGACAGGTTGCCGGGGTCCACGACCTTGAGCGTGATCGTCTGGACCCCGGTGAACGTGGCCGGGAAGGTGTATGCGTAGGTCAACCCGCGCCCGATGCAGGTGAAGCCGCCGCCGGTCTGCGTCGCGTCGGTCAGGCAGTCGGGCAGGCTGGACGTGCTCCCGGTGCCGCGATACCAGAAGTAGTCGAGGGTCCTGCCCTCCGGGTCGGTGGCGTCGGAGGCGTTGAGCAGGAGGTTGCGAGACCCGGCGGGGCTCTGCACGAGGCTGAAGTCCGGGATCGCCGGCTTCTGGTTCTGGTTGCGCAGGAAGTCGCCGGTGGCGATCTGGCTCTCCCTCGGGTTCTTCCCGGGGTTCACGTCCAGCCACAGCGCCGCGCGAATCGAGGTGACGCGGGTCACGTCGCCGCCCGTCAGGCCGCCGTAGAAGAAGATCGGGCGGTCCAGCCCATCGCGCACGTTGGTCACGTTGACCGCCACCTGGCGCTGGGTGTTCCAGCCGCTCGCGGGACAGGCGGCGGTGGACGGCAGGCCTGGATCGGCCTGATTGACCAGGAACGCCTGGGTCTGCTGCCAGAGGACGCCGTTGCTGGGCGTCGAGGAGTTGAGGCAGTAGCGCACGCGGCGCAGGTCCTGGTCCACCGTTTGGAACACGAAGTCGTAATCGGTCGCTTTGTCGATCGAGTTGACGTTGGCGTTGGTGGGGCTCGCCAAATTGCGTACCTGGCGGGCGATCTGATCGATGCTCTGCCGGGCGCGGTCCTGGTTCTCGTTCTGGCGCTCGTTGGTCCTGTTCGTGCGCACGAAGTTGTCCAGGGTGTCGAGCGTTCCGCCCAGCACTCCCATCAGCATCGCCATCACGAGGATCAGCTCCGGCAGCGTCATGCCCGCCTCGCTGCGGAGCCTGTCGCGCAGGCGCCTCACGGCTGCACCGGTCCTATCGGCGCCGACTCCGTGAAGTCGTCGTCGACCGTCGTGACCCAGTAGCGGTAGTCGGTCTGAGTGGCCTTGGAGTCGGTGTAGCTCAGGGACGCGTCGCCCGTGGCGTCGTAGCGGTCGCCCAGGGAGAAGCTCGCATCGTTGTCGCGGTAGACCCGGTAGAACTGCACCGTGCCGTCGGAGTCGCTGCCGGCGGTCCAGCTGAGCACGGGCTGGCCGTCCACCACGCTCGCGGTCAGCGTGCCCGGCGGGTCGGGCGCGGTGTTGCCACCCTGGGGCACGGTGAGGGTGGTCCCGGCGGTGCTCGTGGTGCTGTCGTAGGCACGCACGTAGTAGGAGATCGGGTCGGCCTGGCCCGCCGAGGGCGGGTTGGCGTCGTAGCAGCGCGTGGTCGTGATCGGTCCGCACACCTGCACGTCGGCCGGCTCGGCGCCCACCTTCACGCGGAAGACGCGATACCCGGTGATGTCGCGCTCGGGGTTCCTCAGCCACTGAAGGTCCACGATCGAGCCGTTTCGCCCCCCTGCGAGTCCGCACGGAGGCGCGGGCGCCGAGCGGTTGAGCGTCACAGTCTTGGTGCGCAGGTCACCCGGGATGCCGCGCGCATCGAACGCCTGCGCGTTCACAAGGTAGTCGCCGTCGAGGGTCCAGCCCGGCGTGCTGGCGCACGAGAAGGTACCCACGGTCCCGATCGACCACGTGAAGTTCCAGGCTGTCGGGCCGTTGGTCGCGTCGCCGTTCACGCCGTTGTCGTCGACCGACCAGCGCACGGCGTCCGCGGTGGTGGTGGAGGCAAAGAACGCGACCGACGTCGTGGCCGGCGCCGTGATCGGATTGTTCGCGGTGCCGCAGGCCGTGCCGCGGTCCAGGCAGTTGATGCGCGGGCCGAGTCCGCCCGACGGGTTGGTCAGGATCGTCGTCTGGGACAGGCGTTTGCGCGGCGCGCCCTCGCCCCAGGTGATCGTGAAGGTCACCCGGCGGTAGTCGTCGGGGTTGCTGTCCGCGGTGCCGGCGGCGGTCGACTCGGCGCAGAAACCTCCGGCGGACTGGACGCCGGCGCCGTCGGTCGCGTCGTCGAACGCGCAGGACGCGATCGTGATCGTGTACGGGATCCCGCGCCTGCCAACCTGCCAGCCGCTCGCCCCGTCGCTGTCCGCCAGAGCCGGCCTGGCCTGCAGCTCGCCAACCAGCTCGGCCTGGTTGACCTTGTCGTAGTCCACCGAGCGGGAGATCTCGACGAGCTCGCGGCCGAGATTCGTGGCGCCCTCCCTGCCCTTGGTAACCGAGGTCGTGGCGTTGGCCCCGTCGATCAATGCAACAGTGCCCAGCACCCCGACCAGGAGTACGAAGATCGCGGTCAACAGCTCGAAGAGCGTGAAGCCACGCTCTTCACGCACGCGCGCGTGCTCTGTGCGTCCAGCGATCACGGGTCAGATATCGGCAACTGGGCGCCGAAGCTGAGCGGCCCGGCAACGGCACTGGCCGCGCGATGTGGGACACGCGTCCAGAACGCGGACGGGGCGGGCCCGTGGGCCCGCCCCGTCGACGGTGGTGCGTGTGGTGTGAGGCCTACCAGTCGGTGGCGCCGCCGCTGGGGCAGCCGCCGGTGTTGACCGTGGTGCAGGTCCTCGAGATGGCGCCGTTGGCGCCCTTGGCGATCGTGAAGTCGTTACCCGACTTCGAGTGGGCGACGATGGTGAACGTGTTCGTTCCCGCCGCGCCGGCCGCGGTCACCTCGACCTGACCGTCGGCCGCACCGAGCGCCAGGCCGGTGTCGCCGAGCTCGGCCGCCGTGTCACAGCTGGCGTAGACCTGCTCGTTGGCGTAACACGACTCCACCTGGGAAACCAGGTTGCGAGCGTTGGACTTGGCCGAAGAGTCCTGGCCCTTCTGACGCTGGCCGAGGAACGCCGGCAGGGCGATCGCGGCCAGGATCCCGATGATCAGGATCACCACGAGGAGCTCGATCAGCGTAAAGCCGCTCTCCTCGGACTGAATACGTGTGCGGATCTTCCGCATGTGTCTCCTCCTTGAGGTGACTGGATTTGGGTTTTGGGTGCCAGCCGACCTCGGAGTGAGTCCCGGTCTCCTGGCTGACCACTAGATCGGCCCTCGACCCGATTCCTTTAGGAGAATCGGCTCGCCACTTGTCGGTAATCCGTCCAAGCCGGCGCCGGCGTCGCGGCGCCGGGCGCTCCGCCTGGAACGCGGACGGGGCGGGCCCGTGGGCCCGCCCCGTCGACGGTGGTGCGTGTGGTGTGAGGCCTACCAGTCGGTGGCGCCGCCGCTGGGGCAGCCGCCGGTGTTGACCGTGGTGCAGGTCCTCGAGATGGCGCCGTTGGCGCCCTTGGCGATCGTGAAGTCGTTACCCGACTTCGAGTGACCGACGATGGTGAACGTGTTCGTTCCCGCCGCGCCGGCCGCGGTCACCTCGACCTCACCGTCGGCCGCACCGAGCGCCAGGCCGGTGTCGCCGAGCTCGGCCGCCGTGTCACAGCTGGCGTAGACCTGCTCGTTGGCGTAACACGACTCCACCTGGGAAACCAGGTTGCGAGCGTTGGACTTGGCCGAAGAGTCCTGGCCCTTCTGACGCTGGCCGAGGAACGCCGGCAGGGCGATCGCGGCCAGGATCCCGATGATCAGGATCACCACGAGGAGCTCGATCAGCGTAAAGCCGCTCTCCTCGGACTGAATACGTGTGCGGATCTTCCGCATGTGTCTCCTCCTTGAGGTGACTGGATTTGGGTTTTGGGTGCCAGCCCGCCTCGCCCGGAGAGTGAGTCCAAACTCGTAGCCTGGCGATCACTGCATCGACCCCGTGGTGACCCACCTTGAGACGCGGGACCGTTTACTCGACGCCTCGCCGCTCGCGAACAGGCTCGGAACGGTGCGATATGGCCCACTAGCATCGGGCCGGTGCACCTGCGCCGCGCCCTGCTCCTGTTCGCGATCGTGCTGGGGCTCGCGGCCATCGCCACGTCTTTGTCGCGGCCGCCCGAGTCGCGCGACGAGCCGGCCACCGACACGGCCGAGGCGCCCGCACCCTCGACCGGGGGCGAACCGGCCACGGCGAGCTTTCCGGCGACGGGAGAGCCGAGGCTCCGGCGGGTTCCGGCGGGCCGGGCGGCCACGGTGACCGTGGCCGTCTCGGAGCCCGGCCAGGTCACGATCCCGGGCCTGGGGCTGAGCGCTCCGGCCGAGCCCCTCACGCCGGCGCGGCTGGACGTGTTCGCTCCCGAGGCCGCCGACTACGAGGTGCGCTTCACGCCCGCCGGCGAGGGCGCCGGGCGAACGGTGGGAACGCTGGAGATCGTCACGCCGTCGTAGCGGGCGCCGGCTCCCGCTCAGCCGCCTCCCGCGCCTCCTCGCGGTCCGCGAGCCAGTTCGCCCCCGGCGTGTCGGTCAGGCCGTGGACCACGATGGACACGAACACGGTGAGCGCAGCAAGGTTGAAGATCTCCTGCCCCGCCCCTAGTCCCGCGCCGAGCACGATCAACGAGAAGGTCATGGTGGCGACGCCCCGGGGGCCGAACCAGGCCATGAAGGCCTTTTCGGCACCGCCGACCGAGGTTCCGGCGAGGGCCACGAACACGGCTATCGGCCGCGCCAGGAACAGGGTGAAAATCGCGATCGCGGCGGCCGCGACGCCGTCGGAGAACAAGCCGTCGAGGGTGAGCAGCGAACCGAACACGACGAAGATCCCGAGCTTGACCAACTCGATCACGTCCTCCGAGCGCTTCTCGAAGCACACGCGCAGGTCCTGACGGCGGATTCCCAGCACGATCGCGCACACGAACACAGCGATGAAGCCGTTGCCCTCGGGCGGCAGCACCGCGACCCCGTACGCGGCGAAGCCCACGCCCATCGCGTAGAGCGCTTTCTGGTGCGGGCTGATCTCGTCGCCGAAGACGCCCGAGCGGGGCAGCAGCACGGTCCCGACCAGCCCCACGACTATGCCGGTCACAAAGCCCACGCCCACGTCCTGGAGCACGAACTCCCACCACACGAATCCATCCCCGCCCGCCGTGAGCGAGGCCGTGAGCGCCAGGACGGCGGGCAGTGCCAGACCGTCGTTCAGGCCCGACTCCAGGTTCAGGGAGTGCCGCACCCTGCGCGGCACCCTCGGGTTGGTCACGACCGCCGAGGACAGGACGGGGTCGGTCGGCGACAGCAGGGCGCCCAGGAGCAGCGCCTCGGTCCAGGTCAGGTCGGTCAGGGCCTTGGCGGCCACGGCCACCAGGCCGGCTGTCAGGGGCATCGCCAGCGCGAGCTTGCGCAGCGGCAGGCGCCACTCGCGCTGGAGCATCTCGGCGTCCACCTCCAGCCCGTCCCGGAACAGGATCAGGATCAGCGCCACCACGGCCAGCGAGCTCACAAACCCCGACTCCGGGTCGAAGTCGAGGACCTCCAGTCCGCCCTCGCCGAGCACGAATCCGGCCACCACGAACAGCGCTGTGAGCGACAGGAAGCTGCGATGCGCGTAGCCGGACACGAGCGCCCCCAGCACGAGCAGGCCGGCCAGGACCACGACGGACTCGTCGAACTGCGTCAGGTCGACCGCGGACAGGTGCGTCACCGGACCTAGCCTGTCACGGCGGGTGGTCGAGCCAGGCGGCCGGCGACCAGAGTTACTTGATCTGGTCGTACACCTTGAACATCGGCAGGTACATCGCGATCACGATGAAGCCCACCATGGCGCCCACGACCATGATCATCACGGGCTCGAGGATCGAGGTGAGCGCCTTCACGGCCGCCGCCACCTGGTCCTCGTAGAAGTCGGCGATCTTGCTCATCATCGTCTCCAGGGCGCCCGTCTCCTCGCCCACGCCGATCATCTGGGTGACCATCACGGGGAAGGCCTCCGGTGTGTTGCGCATCGGCGCCGTGAGCGATCCGCCCTTCTTCACCGAGTCGCGCACATCGTCCATCGCGCGCTCGATCACCAGGTTGCCCGAGGTGCGGCCGGTGATCTCGATTGCCTCCAGCATCGGCACACCCGCCGAGATCAGGCCGGAGAACGTGCGCGAGAACCGCGCCAGCGCCACCTTCTGCACGATGTCGCCGATCTTCATGGGGAACTTGAGCTTGATCGTGTCCCACTGCAGCCGTCCCATCTCGGAAGACTTCCACCTCCGGAAGGCGTACACGAGGGCGCTCACGATGGCGATCACCACGTACCACTTCCCCGTGATCATGTGGGAGAGGAACACCGTGAACTTCGTAATCGCGGGCAGCTCGCCGCCGAAGTCCTTGAAGATCTTCTCGAACACCGGCACCAGGAACGCCACGAGCGCGATCAGCACGGCCGCGGCGAAGCCGCCGATCAGCATCGGGTAGATCATGGCCGCCTTCACCTGACGGCGAAGCGCGTCGTCCTTCTCCAGCTGGTCGGCCACGCGCAGCAGGGTGGACTCGAGGATGCCGCCCGTCTCGCCGGCGGCCACCATGGCCACGTACAGCTCGTTGAAGATGTCGGGATGGCGGCCCAGGGCCTCCGAGAAGGAGATGCCCGCCTCCACGTCCTTGCGGACGGCCGTGAAGCTGTCGCGCAGCTTGTCGTTCTCGGTCTGCTCCTCGATCACGTACAGCGACCGCAGCAGCGACATGCCCGAGGACACCATCGTCGAGAGCTGGCGAGTGGCGATCGTGAGGTCCTCCGCCTTGACGCGCCTGAATCGCGCCAGCAGGTCGCCGGCGTCCGCGGACTTGCGCTCCTCGATGTCCACGACGATGAGCCCCTTGGCCCGCAGCTGCGAGGCAACCGTCTGCTTGTCCTCGGCATCGACTTCCCCGCGGGTCGAAGCGCCCGCCAGGTCGAGCGCCTTGAAGGCCCAGGTGGCCATCGCCTACGCGACCCTGACGGTGCCCATCAGCCGGCGCAGCTCCTCGGGCGCGGACGCCCGGGCCTCCGCCAGCTCACGGGTGATCTTGTCGCGCCTGACCAGGTCGGCCAGTGCTGCATCCATGGTCTGCATGCCGTGGCTGCCCCCGGTCTGTAGCGCCGAGTAGATCTGGTGGGTCTTGCCCTCGCGGATGAGGTTGCGGACCGCGGGCGTGGGCACGAGCACCTCGGTGGCGCACACGCGCGCCATCCCGTCCGCAGTGGGAAGCAGTTGCTGGGTCACGATCCCCTGGAGCGCCACCGACAGCTGGACCCGCACCTGTTGCTGCTGCGAAGGCGGGAAGACGTCCACGATGCGGTCCACGGTCTGCGCCGTGTCCTGGGTATGCAGGGTGGCGAACACCAGGTGCCCAGTCTCCGCGGCGGTCAGCGCCGTGGCGATGGTCTCCAGGTCGCGCATCTCGCCGACGAGGATCACGTCCGGGTCCTGGCGCAGGGCGGACTTCAGTGCCGCGGCGAAGCTCTGTGCGTCCGCGCCCAGCTCACGTTGGTTCACGATGCAGTTCTTGTGACGATGGAGGAACTCGATCGGGTCCTCGATGGTCATGATGTGCTCGTGACGGCGCTCGTTGATCAGGTCGATCATGGCCGCCAGCGTCGTCGACTTGCCTGAGCCGGTCGGGCCGGTCACGAGCACGAATCCGCGCGGCTTCTTGGTGAAGTCCTCGATGATCGGCGGCAGGCCCAGGTCGGAGAGCGCCGGCATGCTCTGCGGGATCAGGCGGAAGGCCGCGCCGATCGACGCGCGCTGGAAGTAGGCGTTCACGCGGAAGCGCGCCTTGCCGGGGATGGAGTAGGCCAGGTCGATCTGCCAGTCGGTCTCGAGCCGCTGGCGCTGGTCGTTGGAGAGGATCGAGTAGACGACCTCGCGGACCGTGGTGGGATCCAGCGGCGGGTAGTCCAGCGGCGAGAGCTGGCCGCGCTCGCGCACCATCGGGGGCGAGCCTGCGGTCAGGTGGAGGTCCGAGGCGTTGCGCTCCATCACCTCGAGCAGCACCTCTGCGAAGTCCAGTTCCATCGTGTCCCTATCGGCCGTGCACGGCGAAACCTGAGCTCGGGCTCAGGACACCCGCGCGACCTCCGCGATCGATGTGACGCCCGTCTTGACCTTGTCGAAGCCGTCCTCGCGCAGCGGGCGCATTCCCTCGCCGATCGCCACCTTCATGATCGCGTCGGCGGAGCCGCGCTCGATCGTCAGCGAGCGGATCTCCTCCGAGACCGACATCACCTCGTAGAGGCCGCTGCGTCCCTTGTAGCCCGTGCCCCCGCAGCGCCCGCAGCCGACGGGCTCGTAGGCCTCCACGTCGAAGGCCGCGTGAAACCCGGCAGCCGACAGGGCCGCCACGCTCAGCGAGCGTCGCGCTCCTTGCAGTAACGTGCAGAGCGTGCGCACGAGCCGCTGCGCCACCACGCAGTCCACGGCCGACGCCGTGAGGAACGGCTCGATGCCCATCTCGGTCAGGCGCGTGATCGCCGACGGCGCGTCGTTGGTGTGCAGCGTCGACAGCACGAGGTGGCCGGTGAGCGCCGACTCGACGGCGATCCGCGCCGTCTCCCCGTCGCGGATCTCGCCGACCATGATCACGTCGGGGTCCGCGCGCAGCATCGAGCGCAGACCGCGGGCGAAGGTCAGCCCCGCCTTGAGGTTCACCTGCAGCTGGTTGATGCCCGGCAGCTGGTACTCGACCGGGTCCTCGATCGTGATGATGTTCTTGTCGATCGAGTTGATCGCGTTCAGCGCCGCGTAGAGCGTGGTGGACTTGCCCGAGCCGGTCGGCCCGGTGACCAGCACGGCGCCGTAGGCCTGGTGGAAGCCGGACTCGAAGCGCTCGCGGCGAGTCCCCGGTCATGCCGAGCTTGTCGAGGGTCATCAGCGCGGCGGCCTTGTCGAGGATGCGCATCACGATCCCCTCGCCGTGCACCGACGGCATGGTCACCACACGGATGTCCACGGCGTGACCCTCCACGTTCAGGCCCACGCGGCCGTCCTGCGGCACGCGCTTCTCGGAGATGTCCAGGTCGGCCATGATCTTCACTCGCGAGACCATGCCCGCCACCATCCGGCGCGGGATGCTGGTCGGTCTCGCTGAGCACGCCGTCGACCCGGAAGCGCACGCGCATCTCGCGACCGTCGGGCTCGAAGTGGATGTCGGAGGCGCCATCCTCCACCGCCTGGGCGATGATCGAGTTCACGAGCTTGATCACCGGCGCGTCCTCGGCGGACTCGCGGATGTCGGTGATCGAGGCGCCCTCCTCCTCCTCCTCCTCCTCCACCGCCTCGGCCACCGCGTCGTCGAGCCGGCTCATGCGGCGGATCAGGCCGGCGATGTCGTCCGCCGACGCCACCACCGGGCGCACCTCGTGTCCAGTGATGCAGCTTCAGGTCGTCCAGCGCCAGCACGTTCGCCGGATCGGCCATGGCGACCAGCAGGTGCCCGTCGTCGTCGAAGCCGATCGGTGCGGCGTCGAAGCGGCGCGCGGCCTGCGCCGAGATCAGGTTCACGGCCGACAGGTCGGGGCGGTAGATCTGGAGGTCGACGTGGCAGCAGCCCGAAGCGCTCGGCGATCGCGCGCGCGAGCTGGTCGCCCGTGAGCGCGCCCGCCTCCAGCAGCACCTGCTCCGGGCGTGCGGCCGGAGGTCCGCCCCTCCTCGACGGCCGCGTCCACGCGTTCGCGCGGTACGAAGCCCAGCTCGGCGATCACGTCGGAGATGAACCGGCTCCGCCGCCTCGGCGCTGCGGCTGGCGTGAGTCCGGTGCCGTCGTCGTCGGGTGCCGGAGCCGCGGCCGCCTGGGCAGCTGCCGTGACGGGACGCAGATGCGGCACGCCCTCGCCTGTCTCCTCGCTCATCGCGCGTCCGCGACTTCCTGCGCGAGCGTCTCCTCGTCGACGAAGCCCTCGATCAGCCGCGCCTTGTTGTTCCTCCCAACGATCACCACCGCGGGGGCCTGAGAAATGACGATGCTGGTGGTGATGGCGGCGTAGTCCGTCGAGACGCGCGATGGGGGCGGTGAAGACGGCCACGTCGCGACCACGAACGCCGGCCACGGCGCGCGCGACGGCGTCGTCGTCGGCGATCCGCGCTGGCGGAAGAACAGGACCACGGTGCGCTTCCCGGCCACCGCGCGCTCGACCGCGGGCGGCAGGGCCGGCTCGGCCTGCGTGGGCTCGGAAGTGGGGTCGGAGGAGCGGGACTCGGCGTTGGCGGACCTGCTGCTGGCCGGCTCGGCCTTCGTCTCCTGACCAGCGGGGGACTTGGAGCCCGCCCGCTCGACCGGCCGCGCGGACTCGGCCTGAGGAGCGACGGCGGTGCCGCCGCTATCGGAGTTCCGCGCCCCAGAGGTCGCGAAGAAGGCCGCCAGCGCCAGGATGGCGCCAGCCAAGGCGAGCACCACGGGGCGAGAAACTGGCATGGACTCCGGTATCGGCAGCAGCGGGCCTGAGCATTACCCGCTCTCGGCAGCACGGCGCATCGACGCTCGAGTGGCGGTTCGCGCCCGGTCCACAGCTGCCAGGCTCCGGGCGCCCTGGCGGACCAGCACCTCGACCCCCTCGACAGTGCGCGCGCCGCCGGCGTCGGCCCACTGGATCAGAGGGGTCGGCCCCGAGGCGTACACCAGATCCGCGAGCACAGCGGGCGGGTCGCAACGCCGCAAGGCCCACGGCAGCGAGCGCATCGTCGGCCCCCGTGCCGGGCTCGAGGCCCACGGTGGTGCAGTTCACGATCAGGTCGGCGGCTGCGGGCGCCTGGCGGACGTGACCGACGCCCAGGTCCGCGCGCCAGCGCCGCGGCGCGCTCAGGAGTGCGGTTGAGCACGCTCACCCGCGCCCGCCCGCTCCCGCAGCGCCCAGACCACGGCGCGGGCGGCGCCGCCCGCCCCGAGCACCAGCGCCCGCATGCCGCGCCGGGTCCTCGCCGAGCGCATCGAGGAAGCCCGCGGCGTCCGTGTTCTCGGCGTGCACGGCGCCGTCCGTCGAGCGTCAGCGTGTTGGCGGCGCCGATCGCCGTGGCCGCCGGGCTGCTGTGGTCGGCTAGCCCGGAGGGCGGCCACCTTGTGCGGCACCGTCACGTTGAGGCCGCGGAAGCCCGGAGCCGCCAAGCGCGCGGACCGTGGGCTCGAACAGGTGGCCGGGGAGCGGCAGCGGCACGTAGAGCCAGTCCAGGCCCAGCTCGGCGAGCGCCGCGTTGTGCATGGCCGGCGAGCGGCTGTGGCTCACCGGCCAGCCCGCCACGCCGAGCAGCGCGCGGCCCATCAGCAGTTGGTCGGCGACCGCCCGCCGCGCCGCGTCGCGCTCGCGGTTGTAGCGGTCCACGTCGCGCTGGAACTCGGCGTCGGTCTCCGAGAACTCGTGCTCGCCGCACGTGCCCGGCTTGACCACATAGAACAGGTACCCGGTGCTGCGCGGGCCGGCGGCGGCCTCGATCGCCGCCAGGCCGGGGTTGCCGATCGGCCCGGGCGGCAGGCCCTGGCGCGCGCGCGTGTTGTAGGGCGAGTCGATCGCCAGCTGGGACCGGGTCAGCGGCCTGGTCCAGTTGTTGGTGGCAAACCTCACGGTGGCGTCGATGCCCAGCGGGATCCCCTGGCGGAGCCGGTTGTAGATCACCGATGCGATCAGCGCGCGCTCGCGCGGAATCTGCGCCTCGCGCTCGACCATCGAGGCGATGATGAGCACCTCGTAGGGGGTCAGGTTGCGCCGGCGCGCGTAGCGCAGGTCCACCTCGCCGAACTCGCGCTTGAACGCTGCCAGCTGCTGCTCCACGAGTGCCTCCACCGGCCGCCCCCTGCGCAGCTCGTAGGTGGCCGGGAACAGGAAGCCCTCCAGGCCGGCGCCGCCGGCGCCCCGTAGGAGCGGGGATTGAGCAGCGACGACCGGCGGGTGGCCACCAGGTAGTCGCCCTGCAGCCCGTCCGCGATGGGCTTGACCTCCCGCCGCGACCGGCCCTCGGGCACCACCACCCGCACCACGTCCGGCGCCGGCGCCTTGGCCAGTGCGTCCAGGGCGGCCACGTAGCTCATGTCCATCCTGAGCCGGAAGGAGCCGGCCTTGAGGTCCTCCCGGCGCCCGAGGAGGGTGGCGCGCAGCTCGAAGAAGAACCCGTCGGCGATCACCCCGCGCTCCTCCAGCAGGTCGGCGATCTGGCCCAGCCCGGCACCGCGCGGAATCTGGACCTGCACGGCACCCTCGCCGTCCCCCTTGAACGGCTGGAACAGCGAGAGCGCCAGATACGCGACCACGACGGCCACCACTCCCCCAACCGCGGCCAGCGCCAGGCCGCGGCGCCGGTGCGGGCGCTCTCCGCCGGCGCCGCGGCGGGGGGCGGCGGCGCGGGCGGCCCGCCGGCGCCCACCGCGCGGCGGCGTTCCAGGAGCCTGCGGGCAGCCGCGCTGCGGGCCGCCGCGGCGCGGCCCTGCGAGCGTTCGCGATCGGGGCCGCGGCGCGGCCGCGCTGGGGCGCGGGTGCGCGCTCGCTCGGGTGGGGAGCGGGTGGCCGGGGCGGCTCGGGCGGAGGCGGCTCGGGCGGAGGGGCTCGGGCACGAGCCGCCTGTGCCGGCGGAGCCGACGGCTCCGCGGACGGCCTTCGCGCATGGCACGGCGAGCCTCGCGCTCGAGGCGGGCCCGCTCCCGCTCCTCGGACGAGCGCTCCGGTCATTCGCGGGAGCGCGCTTCGAGCGCCGCCAGGTAGCTCTCGAGGAGGTGCGCGGCGGCGCGAGAGTCGGCGTCGGCAGCGCCCGGCGTGGCCTCCGCCATCCGCGTGGTCAGGCGCTCGTCGTAGAGCTCGACCGGCACCGCCACCCGTGTCTGCAGGCGCTCGGCGAAGCTCGCCGCGCCTTGGCGGCCTGCTCGCCCTCCTCGCCCGCCAGCGTCAGCGGCAGCCCGACCACCACGAGCTCGGCCTCGAGCTGCACGACGAACGCGGCCAGGCGAGCAAGCCCCCGGCGCGTGTCCGGGCCGCTCGATCGTCTGGAGCGGCATGGCCAGCGTGCCCGTGGGGTCCGATACCGCACAGCCGCAGCGGGCATCGCCGTGGTCGAGCGCAAGGATGCGCATGGTCAGCCGGCAGCGCGCGGTCGATCTCGGAGCGCGCCGTGGCCAGCGCCTCGTCGAGCCGCTCGGGGTCGCGTCCGCCGGCCTGGGCCATGGTGTCGCGTCCGCCGCCGCCACCACCCACCACGGCCGCCGCCGCGCGCACCACCTCGCCGGCCTTCACGCCCCGCTCCACGACCGCGGGCGCCACGTTGACCACCAGGTGCACGCGGCCGTCGACGGCGGTCCCGAGCGCCACGACCGCTTCGCCGAGCTTCTGCCGCGTGCGGTCCGACAGCGCCAGCAGCGCCTTGGCGTCGGGAGCGTCCGCGCGCCGGGCGATCACCGCCACACCGTCCACGTCCTCAGCCGCCGCGACCAGCTCGTCCGACGCCGCCGCGCCGGCGCTCGGCGTCGCCGCCGCCGCCTCGGCGGGCGCGCTCCTCCGAGCGGTCCAGCGCCCTCGGCAGGTCGTCCTCCGGGGCCTTGAGCCGGGCGGAGAGCTCGCGCAGCCGCTCGCCCCGCTCCCGGAACACGTCCGCGGCCGCGGCGCCCGTGACGGCCTCGATCCTGCGCACGTTCGACGCGCTCGAGGTCTCGGTGGTCACGTGGAACAGGCCGACCTCGCTCGTGGAGGACACGTGCGTGCCGCCGCACAGCTCGCGCGACACCTCCCCCACCTCGACCATGCGCACCCAGTCGCCGTACTTCTCCCCGAACAGCGCCATCGCGCCCAGCGCGCGGGCCTCGTCGAGGGTGGTCTCCAGCGCGCGCACGGGCAGCCCCGCGACGATCCAACCGTTCACTCGGTCCTCCACGTCGCGCAGCTCAGCGTCCGTGAGCCGCTCTCCGTGGTTGAAGTCGAAGCGCAGCTTGTCCGGCCCCACGTAGGAGCCGGCCTGGCGCACGTGATCGCCGAGGCGCTCGCGCAGCGCCGCGTGGAGCAGGTGCGTGGCCGTGTGGTTGCGCATGGTGGCCAGGCGCACGTCGCGCTCCACCAGGGCGCGTACCGACTCGCCCGCCTGCGGCTCGCGGCCCAGCTGCGGCTCCAGGGCCAGCGCCTGGTCGCCCCCGAGCCGGTAGACGCCCACCACGCGCGCCGGGCCGGAGCCGGTCTGCACCACCCCGCTGTCCGACACCTGGCCGCCGCCCTGCGGGTAGAACGGGCTGTCCTCGAGCTTTAGGAGCAGGGTTCCGTTCGTGGCGCTCCACCGCCCTGACCACCGTGTCGGCCTCCGTGGACTCGTAGCCCACGAACCGGGTAGTGAAGCCGGCGTCGCGCGCGAACCGGGCCACCCGGTCCGCGTCCGGTGCGGACGCGCTGTCGCGCGCGGCGGCCCGCGCCGTCGCGCGGGCGCCCTCCATGAGCTCCTCGAAGCCCGCCTCGTCGACCCCCAGGCCCTGCTCCGACAGGATCTCCCGGGTCATCTCGAACGGGAACCCGAAGGTGTCGTGCAGCCGGAAGGCGTCGTCGGCGGCGATCGCGCCGGCGCCCTTGCTCCGCGAGTGCTCCACGAGCTCGGCAAGCAGCCGCTCGCCCTGGGCCAGCGTGCGCGAGAAGCCCTCCTCCTCGGCAGCCGCCCAGCGGTCGATGGTGGCGCGCTCGGCTCCGAGCTCCGGGTAGACGTCGCCCATCGTCTCCACCACCACGGCGCACAGGTCCACCACGAACGGGTCGCTGATGCCCAGCGAGCGGCCCTGGCGGATGGCGCGCCGCAGGATCCGGCGCAGGATGTAGCCGCGGTCCTCGTTCGACGGCACCACGCCGTCGGCCAGCAGGAACGCGGCCGCACGGCCGTGGTCGGCCAGCACGCGCAGCGCGCGCGTGGTGGCGGCGTCCTGCGCGTAGCTGCGCCCCGAGCGCCGCTCGCCGAACTCCACCAGCGGCCTGAAGGAGTCGGTCTCGTAGACCGACGGCACGTCCTGCAGGATCGCCGCCATCCGGTCGAGCCCCATGCCGGTGTCGATGTTCTTCTGCGGCAGCTCGGCCAGCGAGGAGTCGGCGCCCAGCTCGTACTGCATGAACACCAGGTTCCAGAACTCCAGGTAGCGCTCGGTGTCGTCGCCGGGACGATCGTCGTCGGAGCCGAACGCCGGGCCGCGATCCAGGTACAGCTCCGAGCACGGGCCGCATGGCCCCGTCGGGCCGGACTGCCAGAAGTTGTCCTCCCGCCCGAGTCGCACGATGCGCTCGTCCGGAATGCCGATGGCGCGCCAGCACTCGATGGCCTCCTCGTCGGCGCCGAGGCCCAGCTCCTCGTCGCCTCCGAACACGGTGATCCAGACGGACTCCGGCGCGAAGCCGAAGCCCTTGGTAGAGAGCTCCCAGGCCATCTCCACCGCGTCCTGCTTGAAGTAGTCCCCCACCGAGAAGTTGCCGAGCATCTCGAAGAAGGTGAGGTGGCGGGCGGTCAGCCCCACGTTTTCGATGTCGGTGGCGCGAAACACCTTCTGGCACGACGTCAGCCGCCGCGACGGCGGCTCCGCCTCCCCGCGGAAGTACGGCTTGAAGGGCTGCATGCCCGCCGTGGTGAGCAGCACCGAGGGGTCGTAGCTGGCCGGCACCAGCGAGGCCGAGGGCACGCGCAGGTGCGACCGCTCCTCGAAGAAGGACAGGAACAGCTCGCGGATCTCCGCCGCCCGCATGGCGTCGGAGTCTAGATGCCCGCTTGCGCCGAACCTGTGCGCGCCGGAAGTCGCTGCATTGCGGCCCTTTTCGGGTTTCGATGTTGCGCACCGCGATGGAGCTTCGGCGGTCGAACCTCTGCAGTGTTCGACCGCCGAGCCGATGCCTCGCGCGCGAGCCGACTATTGGTCGCAGATGCTGCTCGCAGAGCAACTCGTAGGCGAGGCCCGCCAGCGCCGCCCTCGGCGCATGACCGCGCGCGAGCGATGGTCAGCGGCATCTCCGCGGCCCTCTTCGTGACCGTGGCCATAGGCCTGGCCCTGGTCCGGTTCCGGACCAGCGCGACGCCGGCGTGCTCGAGCTGGCCGGGCTCGTGATCGGCTACGCCGCGATCTCGCGGGTCCGGTTCGAGTTGGGCAACGTCTACGTGAACCTGGAGCAGCTGGCGTTCGTGCCCGCTCTGATGCTGGCGCCGTTGCCGCTCGTGCCCGCTACTGGTGGTCGCCGGCGCGTTGCTGGCGCAGATTCCGGACTTCGTGCGCGGTCGCTGGCACTGGGAGCGCTGGACGGGCGCGTTCTCGGACAACTGGTTCTGCATCGGCCCGGTGCTCGTCCTCGCGGCCCTGGCGCCGGGCACGCCCTCGCTGAACGATGCGGGTGTCTACGCGCTCGCCTTCGCCGCCCAGGTTGCGGGTGAGGTCTCGTGGGCCACTCTGCGGGACCGCCTCCTCGAGTCGGTCCCGGGCGCCGACACGCTTCCCTTCGGCGAGATATGGCGCAACTGCGCAGGCGCAGCTGCGCTCGACGCCGCACTCGCGCCCGTGGCGTTCGTGCTCTCGCTCGTCGCAACGTCGGAGCCGCTCGCCCTGCTTCCGATCGCCCCTCTGGCGCTGGTACTCCAGAGGTTCTCCCGGGAGCGCGCCGCACACTACGGAAAGGCACTCGAGCTCCAGCGCGCCTATCGGGGCACGGTGCTGCTCCTGTCCGACGTCGTGCAGTTCGACGACGAGTACACGGCCGAGCACAGCCGCTCGGTCGTCGACCTCGTGAACGTGACCGCCGATGAGCTCGGCATCGATCCGAACGCGCGCCAGGAGCTGGAGTTCGCCGCGATGCTGCACGACATCGGCAAGATCGCGATCCCGAAGGAGATCCTGAACAAGCCCTCCAAGCTGACCGAAGAGGAGTTCGCGGTCATGAAGACGCACACGATCGAGGCCCAGTTCATGCTCGACCAGGTGGGCGGGCTGCTGGGTCGCGTCGGGGAGATCGTGCGGGCGTGCCACGAGCGTTACGACGGCAAGGGGTATCCGGACGGCGTCGCCCGCGAGCACATCCCGCTCGCCGCGCGGATCGTGTTCGCCTGCGATGCCTACAACGCGATGACCAGCGACCGCGTGTACCGCAAGGCGCTCACGCGCGCCGAGGCGGTCGCGGAGCTAAGGGCCAACTCCGGGACCCAGTTCGACCCGCGTGTCGTGGCGGCGCTGATCCGCGTCGTGGAGCACACCCACCCCGAGCTCGGCCTCTCGCCCGCGGACGACATCCGCGCCGTGCTGGCCACCGCACGGCCATCCCCGCCGACGTGCGAGACTGCCACCTAGGCCCGTTCTCGCGTCAGCCTCGTCGTCGGTCATCCAGGTGTCGCGCAGAGTACGGTCGAGGCGCCCCAGACCGCCACGCCCACGGCCCCGGCGACGATCAACAGCGTGCGGGTCCCGATCAGCGAGATCGCGCCGCCGGCGGCGAGAAACGCCAGCGCGAATGCCCAGCATGCCATCGAGTCCTTGATGCCGAACACCCGGCCGGTGAGCTCGTCGGCGACAGTGCGTTGGATCAGCAGACGCTCGTAGACCAACACCACCCCGTTGCCGAAGCCGGCGAGCGCGAAGGTGGCCAAGGCCACCCCGAAGACCGGCGCCAGACCCGTGGCTAGAAGGCCACCGCCCATCACGGCCAGCCCCAACAGGTAGGCGCGCTTGAGCTCCGGCAGGGTCCCGCCCTGCGCGCCAGAGAGCGAGCCGAGGACGAACCCCAGACCGAATAGCGCCACCAACGCGGAGAACCCGGCCTCGCTCGCGCCGAGGTCCTCGGTGGCGAAGAAGAGCTCGCCCACATTGAAGAGACCGCCGCAGAACAGGGCCGCAGTGGAGCCCAGGAGCACGTTTCGGATGGCGGTCAGCCGGGCGACCGCGCGCACGCCCGCCCGCGCCTCGCGCACAAGCGAGGCGGTGATTCCGGGTGGCTGTTGCTTCTTGGGCGCGGGGCCGAAGCGCAGGCAAGCGAGCACCACCGCCGAGGCCCCGAAGCTGACCGCGTTCACGACCATGATGCCCCCGGCCGATCCCCCGAGCAGGAGGAACACCGCCGCCACGGCCGGGCCCGCCGTGAAGCCCAGGTCACCGATCGCGCCATAGAGCGATGTGGTGGCCGGCACCCGGCGGGGCTCGTCCACGAGGCTCGGGAGCGCGGCGAGCGCCGACGGCGTGAACGTGCCGGTCCCGATCCCGGCCAGCAGGGCGAACGCCACGGTGGCCTCGAAGCTACCTACCAGCGCCACCCCGCCGAAGGCAACGGCCCTCATCACGTCGGCGATCACGGTGCACCAACGCCGCGACCAGCGGTCCGCAGCCGCACCGAGGACCGGCCCGAGCAGCATCGCCGGCACCACGTCGGCCAGCAGCACCAGGCTCACCGCCCACGGAGAGTCGAACCGCTCCTGCGCGATCAGCAGGAGCGCGATGTAGCCCGCCCCGGTGCCCAGTGAGGACTGCGTGAGCACGGCGAAGAACACCCGAGCGCGGGGCTCGCGACGCAGCATCTCGATGACTTCACGCATGTCCGGCTCCTCCTGACGGGCAATCGCGAGTCCCCGAAAGCGCCAAGACCGCACCCTGGGGCGCGGTCTCGGCCTGCACTGCTATGGGACGCCTATCGACGGGTAGGCATTGGGCGTTACCTCCCTTGCAAGGGATTGCTCGCTCTTGGCATGGCTTCCCTGTCGGAAAGCCGTGCACTTTGCGTGGGCAGTGTGACACGGCGTCAGTTTGCTTGCAAACTATTTGCAGGAACCTTTGCAAAGAGAAGGACTCCGGCCTCAGGTTTGGGGACCCGATCGTGGTCGGGCCGGGGCGGCGGGCAGCCGGTCGCCCGCGCTCAGCGGGCTCGCCGGCGAGCGCTCCGCCGAGGCCATGTCGCTCTCCGAGACCGAGAGTGGGTGATGGCAAGCCGCCAGGTGCCCGCCCGCGTAGGCCACCAAGGGCGGCTCCTCCGTCCGGCACACCTCCGTGGCTCGGGGGCAGCGGGGGTGGAACACGCACCCGCTCGGCGGGTCGATCGGGTTGGGCGGCTCCCCCGAGAGGATGATCCGCTCGCGCTCTCGATTCTCGCGCGGATCCGGGATGGGCACCGCGCCCAACAGGGCGCTCGTGTAGGGGTGGATCGGCTTGCGGTAGAGCTCCTCGGCCGGCGAGACCTCCATGAGCTTGCCCAGGTACATGACGGCGATCCGGTCCGACACGTGCCGCACCACGCTCAGGTCGTGGGCCACGAACAGGTAGGCCAGTCCCAGATCGTCCTGCAGGTCCTCGAGCAGGTTCACGATCTGCGCCTGCACCGACACGTCCAGCGCGGACACCGGCTCGTCGAGCACCACCAGCTTGGGCTCCAATGCCAGCGCCCGGGCGATGCCGATCCGCTGGCGCTGACCACCCGAGAACTCGTGCGGGTAGCGCCGCGCGTGCTCGGGCGCCAGCCCCACCCGGTCCAGCAGCTCGCGCACCCGCCCGGACGCCTCGTCCTCCCCGGTCCCGTGCAGGCGCAGCGGCATGGACACGATCTGGTTCACGGTCTTGCGCGGGTTCAGCGAGGCGAAGGGATCCTGGAACACCATCTGCATCTCGCGCCGCAGCGGGCGCATCTCGCGCCGCCCGGCCTGGGCGATCTCGCGCCCGCCGAAGCGGATCGAGCCCGCGGTGGAGTCGATCAGGCGCATGAGCGTGCGCGAGAGCGTGGTCTTGCCGCAGCCGGACTCGCCCACGAGCCCCAGCGTCTGGCCGCCCTCGAGCTCGAAGCTCACGTCGTCGACCGCGTGCACGCGAGCCACCTCGCGGTCCACGAGCACTCCCGACTTGATCGGGAAGTGCAGCTTCACGTGCTCCACCGCCAGCAGCGGCGCCCCGTTGTCGCTCATGTGGCCGGGGCCCCGTCGGGCGCCGCCAGGCCGATCTGGCCCATCCACCAGTCGCAGCTCGCGCTTGCGGCCGGGCCACAGCCAGCAGCGGTCGGCGTGCCCGGACGCCTCCTGTGCGCGCGCCTCGAGCTGCGGGTCCTGCGTGCACTTGTCGAAAGCGTGCGGGCAGCGCGGCCGGAAGTGGCACCCCTCGGGGCGGTCGGCCAGCGACGGCGGCATCCCGGCGATCGCCGGCAGCCGATCCGGCCGCTCGCGGTCCACGCGCGCGATCGAGCCCAGCAGGCCCCACGTGTACGGGTGCTGCGGGTCGTAGAAGACCTCGTCCAGCGTGCCCTGCTCCACGATCCGCCCGGCGTACATCACGGCCACCCGGTCGGCCACGTCGGCCACCACGCCCAGGTCGTGCGTCACGAGGATCACGCCGGCCCCGGTCTCCTCGCGCAGCTCGCGGATGCGCTCCAGGATCTGCGCTTGGATCGTGACGTCCAGGGCCGTGGTGGGCTCGTCGGCGATCAGCACGCTGGGATCGCACGACAACGCCAGGGCGATCATCACGCGCTGGCGCATGCCGCCCGAGAACTCGTGCGGGTAGTGCCTGGCGCGATCGCGCGCGCGGGGGATGCCCACCCGTTCCAGCAGCTCGATCGACCGCTCGCGCGCCTGCGCCTCGCTCACCTGCTCGTGCGCGCGGATCTGCTCCGCGATCTGGTCGCCGATCCGGTGGACCGGGTTCAGCGACGTCATCGGGTCCTGGAAGATCATCGCGATCTCCGCCCCGCGCACGGAGCGCAGCTGCGCCTCGGTCGCCCCCACCAGCTCCACGTCGCGGTAGTGGGCGGTGCCCGAGAAGCGCGCGTTCGGCGAGCGGGTCAGGCCCATGAGCGTCATGGCCGTGACCGACTTGCCGGAGCCGGACTCCCCCACCACCGCCAGGATCTCCCCGGGCCGCAGCTCGAACGACACGCCGTCCACGGCGCGCACCACCCCCTCCTCGGTGGCGAACGACACCTCGAGCTCCTCGACGCGCAGGATCGGCTCGCTCACTGCAGCCTGATCCTCGGGTCGAGCACGGCGTAGACGATGTCCACGATCGTGTTGAGGAAGACGATGAAGAACGCCCCGAACAGGGTCGTGGCCAGCACCGGCGGCACGTCGAGCTGACCGATCGAGTCGGCCGCGTACTGGCCCACGCCCTCGAGGTCGAACACGGTCTCGGTGAGGATCGCGCCGCCACCCACGACGAGCCCGAAGTCGAGCCCCCACAGCGTCACGATCGGGATCATCGAGTTGCGCAGCACGTGGCGCAGCAGGATCTGCCGCTCGCCGAGGCCCTTGGCCCGGGCCGTGCGGACGTAGTCCTCGTTCATCGTGTCCAGCACGTTGGAGCGCAGCACGCGCGAATAGATGCCGATGAACAGCAGCGCCAGCGCCGTCCAGGGCATGATCAGGTGGTACGCCCAGTCGATCGGGTCCTCGGTGAGCGGCACGTAACCGCCGTTGGGGAACAGGCCGGCCTTGAAGCCCAGGTAGTAGTTCATGAGCGCGCCGAGCCAGAAGACGGGCACCGAGATCCCGACGAGCGCGAGGACGGTGAGCAGGCGGTCGGACACCATGCCCGCCCGCACCGCGCTCCACAGCCCGAACGCCACCCCGAACGCGAACCAGATGATGGCCGCACCGATGGAGAGCGAGAGCGTGGCCGGGATCCCCTTGACGATCTCCTCGCGCACGTTGAGCTGCGTGAAGTACGAGATCGCGTCCCCGGTGAAGACCTTCTCCATCGTGGTCGCGTACTGGACCGGCAGGGACTTGTCGAAGTTCCACTCCTTGCGGATCTGCTCGATCTGGGTCTCCGTCGGCGTCTTGCCCGCCATGCGCACGGCGGGGTCGCCGTTGGGGATCACGTTGAAGATCAGGAACGTGAGCACCGAGACCGCGAACAGCACGCGCCACCATCTGGATCAGCCGGCGGACGATGAAACGGCCCATCAGTGCTCCACCCGGATCTTGGCCTTGGGGTCGAAGGCGTCGCGCACGCCGTCGCCGAACACGTTCAGCGCCAGCACCGTGAGCACCAGCATCAGGCCGGGCACGATCGCCTGGTGCGGCGCCGTCACGATCCGCTCCACGCCCGCGCCGATCATGTTGCCCCACGACGGGTCCGGTGGGTTCACCCCCGCGCCGAGGAACGACAGCGCCGCCTCCAGCAGGATCGCGTTGGCCACCATCAGCGGCAGGAACACCACGATCGTGGACGACAGGTTGGGCAGCAGCTCGGAGAACATGACCCGCAGCGGTCCCGCGCCCTGGGCGCGGGCGGCCTCCACGAACTCCTTCTCGCGCAGCCCCAGCACCTGGCCGCGCAGCGGCCGGGCCATGTACGGGCACGTACACCACCGCGATCACCAGGATCGGGATCAGCTTGGAGTTGGGCGCGATCTCGATCGGGCCCAGCCTGAGCCCGCCCAGCGCCAGAGCGGTGCCCAGCGCCACGCCCAGCAGGATCACCGGGAACGCCCAGATCACGTCCAGCGCGGGGCGAATCGTGGCGTCCACCCAGCCGCGCATGTAGCCGGCGAGCAACCCCAGGATCGTGGCCAGCAGGCGTGGTGATCAGGGCGGCCGAGATCCCGATGGTCAGCGAGGCGCGGGCGCCGTAGAGCAGCCGCACCATGATGTCGCGGCCGTTGCTGTCGGCGCCCAGGAAGTACTCCTTCTGCCATGTCGGCCCGATCGCCACGCCGTCCGGCGCCACCACGTCGGTCGGCTTCCCGTCGATCTCGATCTGGCCCGAGAGGTTGTTCGACAGCGGCCCGCGGCCGGCGATGTTCTCCCAGACCGGCGCCGCGACGGCCATGAGCACCAGCACCACGAACAGGACACCGAACGCGAGCGCCACCCTGTTGCGCCGCAGGCGGCGCACGGCCACCCGCCACGGACCGGCGCCCGACCGTGCGCTCGCGCTCAGCCGCCTCCTCGAAGGCGGCCGGCCCCTGGAACGAGAAGCCGGAGGTCGCCGGTTCGGTGGCCACGTCTCACCGCCCCACACGCGCGGGGAGGGCGCTCGAGCGCCCTCCCCGGCGTGCGCTGTGGGCTACTTGAGGCAGAAGCTCGAGTAGTCGTTCTGGTAGAGCGGGTGGAACCGCGAGCAGTTCTCGAAGTCCATCCGCTCCGAGAAGAAGGTGGCCACCTTCTCGGTGCCCGTACGGCGCCACGTACGACTCGTCCACGACGCGCTTGTCGATCGCCGCCCAGCGGTCGGCCACCTTCTCGACGTCGGTCTCCTGCTTGAGCTCGGCGATCTCCTTGTTGATCACGGGATCGTCGACGCGGCTGCGGTTCTGGTTCTTGGTCGGCTGGTTGGTCGCCCCGTCCACGAGGAACATGAAGTTCGCCGGGTGCGGGAAGTCCTGGAACCAGTTCGAGAAGCCGGTCTGCGGCTTGGTCTTGTCGTTGCCGATCGTGGCGAAGTAGACGCCGCCGTCGACCGTCCTCAGCTTGGCCTTGAGCCCGATCTTGTTGAGCAGGTCCGTGTAGTACTGGCCGATCTCGGGCCGGTTCTCGTCGTTGTTCGTGTAGACGGTGACCGCGTCGCCGTCCGACGCCGGCGTCCTTGATCATCTGCTCGCGCCTTCTGCGGGTCGCCCGGCCCGTTGGGGTCGCCGTACGGGCACGGGTCGATCTTCTCGTAGCCCGGCACGCCCTCCGGCAGGAAGTTGCAGCCCGGCTCGAGCCGGCCGCCGAACAGCCGCGCCAGCGCCTTCGAGTCGATCGCGATGTTGACCGCCTCGCGCACCTCCTTCTTGTCGAACGGCGCGACCGTCGGTGTTCATGAAGAAGTAGTACGTGTTGACGGCGTGGCTGCTCCTTGTAGCGGTCCTTGTACTTGGAGCGCACCTCGGGCAGCAGGTCCGCCGGCGGCGGGTCCTGCATGTAGTCGAGCTCGCCGCTGATCACGTCCTGGGTCTGGCGCTCGGCCGACTTCACGATCTTGGTCGTGATCTTCTGGATGTTGCCCTTGGGGATGTCGGGCGCGTCGAAGCCCTTGACCTGCTCCATCACGAACTCGCGGTTGGGCACCGACTTCGTGAAGGCGTAGGGCCCGTAGCCGGGCGGCGGGTCCTTGGACAGGTTCTTGAACGGCGTGTCGCTGGGCACGATGCCCGCGAAGTTCATGCCCAGCACGTTGGTGAAGGTGCCGTCGGGCGTCCTTGAGCTCGATCGTGACCTTGCCCGTGGCGTCGTCGGTCTCGATGCCCGAGATGTCGCCGTCGGGCTTGCCGGCCTTCACGTACTCGTCGGCGCCCACGATCCCCTCGTAGAACGGCGCGCCGCCGGACTCGAGGTTGAGCACGCGCTTGATCGTGTGCTCGAAGTCGCTGGCCTTGATGGCCTTGCCGTTGGAGAACTTGATGCCCTCGCGCAGGGTGAAGGTGTAGGTCTTGCCGTCCTGCGAGATCTCGGGCAGCGCCTCGGCGGCGCCGGGGATCAGCTCGGCCCCCTTGGCGCCCTCGGCCCTGCGGTAGGTCACCGGCGGTGTGTACACGAGCCACTGCGGCTCCCAGCCGTTGACCGTGTAGCTGAGCGCCGGGTCGAGGTAGTCGGGCTGGGAGGTCTGGGCGATCGTGATCGACCCGCCCTGCTTCGCGTCGCCCCCGCCGCCCCCGTCATCGTCGTCGTCGCTGCCACAGGCCGTGACTGCGAGAACGGCGACCGTGGCCGCCAGGGCGACTAACGAGCTTGCGAGTCAAGAGATCTCCTCCTCATGGGTTCAAGGCACTTTCCCCCTTCTGAGCGGGATCTATACCTTCGCCGCGGGGCCACGGCCTCTCCTTCCGCCCCAACTTGCACGGACTCTGCGGGAAGAACCTGCGGCGTTTCAGTCGAGCTCGGCGCGCATCGTGCCCAGCGCCTTCCTGATCAGCCGCGACACGTGCATCTGCGACAGGCCCACGCGCTCCGCGATCTGCGTCTGCGGGAGCTCCTCCTCGAAGCGCATGCGCAGGATCTCGCGCTCGCGCGCGGGCAGGTGCGCGAGCGCCGGCGCCAGCGCCGCGCGGTCGTCCGTGCGCCCGAAGCCCTCGTCCTCGTCGCCGATCGCCTCCAGCGGGTCGCCGTCGTCCTCGCCGCCGGCGTTCGAGAGCGACAGCGTCGTGTAGGCGGTCCCCACGTCCAGGGCCTCCAGCACCTCCTCGGGGGTGACCCCCAGCTCCGCGGCGATCTCGGCGATGCTCGGCGAGTGGCCCAGGCGGGCGGTCAGCCGGTCGATGGTGCTCGACAGGCGCGCGTTGAGCTCCTGCAGCGCGCGCGGCACCCGAATCGCCCAGCCCCGGTCGCGGAAGTGGCGCTTGATCTCGCCCACCACGTTGGGGGTCGCGTAGGTGGCCAGGGAGACGTCGCGGTCCAGGTCGAAGCGGTCGATGGCCTTGAGCAGCCCGATGGCGCCCACCTGCTCGATGTCCTCCAGCGACTCGCCGCGATTCGCGTAGCGGCGCGCCAGCGAGCGGACGAGCGGCAGGTGGCGCTCCACCAGCTGCTCGCGGGCCTCCTCGTCGCCGTCCTCGTGCAGGCGGCGCAGCAGCTCGCGATCCTCGTCGCGGGCCAGGGCCTTGCCCCCGTCCTCGGCCGCCCTCACGGGTGTCCCTCCACCAGCTTCTCCAGGCGCACGACGATCTCGCCGCTGGTGGGCATCTCGATCCCGTAGGAGTCGACCACCGTCGCCAGGATGCGCCCGAGCGTGAACGTGCCGGGCGCGTCCTCGGGGTCCTGGAGCGCGCGCGCCAGCCCCCGCTCGCGCAGCGGCCCGATCCTGGCCCGGATGCGCCCCTCCGAGAGCTCGAAGGTCAGCGTGACCCTGCCCTCGCCGCCCGCCTCGGCCAGCAGGCGCTCGACCGCCAGCTGCAGGTCGTCCATGTCCTCGAACCTGAAGTCGGCGCGCTCGGCGACGCCGCCCACCACCAGCCGCACGACGGGCCCGAACGCCCCGTCCAGCGGCGCCTCGAAGGCCACGCGGTCAGCCATCGGGCACCGCCACGGTGCCCCAGCCGACCACGAGCTCGCCGTCCATCAGGCACGCCGTCTGCCCCGGGGCGGGCGCCGCCACCTCGCGGCCGAGCTCCAGCCCCAGCGAGCCATGCGCGCCGGCGGGCGGCGACGCCGCCACCGTGCACGGCACCTGCGGCGCGTGGTAGCGCAGGCGCACCGACGTGGCTCGCGCGCCGGGCCGGTGCAGCTGCGCCGGCGCCACCCTGGCACTGGTGGTTCCCAGCGCGCTGCGGGGCCCAACGACCACCCGGTTGCGCGCCGCGTCCTTGGCCAGCACGTAGAGCGGCTCCGAGGCGGCCACGCCGATCCCGCGCCGCTGCCCGACCGTGAACGCATGGTGGCCGTGGTGGCGACCGAGCACCGCGCCGTCGCGGTCCACCACCTCGCCACCGGCGGCCGCGGAGCGCAGCGCGCCGCCGCCGTGGCGGCGCATGAACGCACGCGGGCCGGTGCCGGCCAGGAAGCAGAGGTCCTGGCTCTCGCGCTTGTCGGCCACCGCCAGCCCGGCGGCGCGGGCCAGCTCGCGCACGCGCGGCTTGGCCAGCTCGCCCACCGGGAAGCGCAGGCGCTCCAGTTCGTCGGACCCGAGCCGGGCGAGCATGTAGCTCTGGTCCTTGCGGGGGTCGGCGCCCGCGCGCACCAGCGGGCCCTCCGCGTCGCGGCCGATGCGCGCGTAGTGCCCGGTGGCCAGGGTCCGGGCCCCCAGCCGCGGCTGCCAGCTCCAGCATCGCGTCGAAGCGCACCAGGCCGTTGCAGCGCACGCAGGGGTTGGGGGTGGCGCCCGCGCCGTAGCCGGCCAGGAAGTCGTCCACCACGTCGGCGGCGAAGCGCTCCCGCAGGTCGAGCGTCAGGTGCGGGAGGCCCATCGAGTGAGCCAGGGCCCGGGCGCCGGTCACGGCCTGGGGCGAGCAGCAGCTGCGCTCGCCGTCGGTGGCGGGATCCGACCACAGCTCCAGCGTGACCGCCACCACCTCCTGGCCCGCGTCGATGGCCAGCTGTGCCGCAGCCGCGCTGTCCACCCCGCCGCTCATGGCCACCAGCGTGCGATCGGCCCGCGGCGCCAGCCGCGGCGCACCGTCGCGGGCGGCCAGCCCGATGGCACGGTGCAGCGCATCGGCGGTCAGGTCGGCCGCGTGGGCGGCCGCCGGGGAGAGCGTGCCCAGCCGCTCCGAGATGGCCGCGGGCGTGATGCGCGCGGCATCCAGCAGCGGCCGGCCCTCGCACCAGCTCGACGGCGGCGCTGCCGGCGGCGCGCACCGCGGCGCAACCGCTGGCGTCGAATCCCGCCTCCGCCACGCGGTCCTCCTCGAGCGCGCACCGAAACGCGCACGAGGTCGCCGCAGGCCGCGCCACCCGCGGCACCGGAGTGGGGCGACCGTGCCAGCGCGCCGCGGCCGCGCGGGGCCTCGAGGTGGTCGCGCAGGGAGGGCTCGTGCGTCTCGGTGCGAGCCGCCATGGGCTCAGCATAGAAAGGGTGGGCTCCAGCTTGCCGCTGCCGGCCGGGAGTTGGGCCTGCTACTGCAAGCGTGGGTGCCCTCCGGCACGTCCCTGGCGGCGAACGCCTGGCACGTGCCGAGCCGGGCTCCCATCCCGTTGGTGTTGGCTCAACGTATGGGCCGGCTGGCGAACAAGCTCGAGCCTGGCGGAGACGCTAGCAGCGTTCCCCGGCGGCGCGGCGGGCCATTCAGCCGCGGTCGGCGGCGCCCGGCTGGGGGCGCAGCCCGAGCTCGCGCAGCTGGCGCTCGTCCACCGGCGCCGGCGCGCCTGTGAGCGGGTCGGCCCCGCTGGCGGCCTTGGGGAAGGCGATCACGTCGCGGATGGAGTCCCTGCCCGCCAGCAGCGCCACGATCCGGTCGAGCCCGAACGCGATCCCGCCGTGAGGCGGCGTGCCGTAGCGCAGCGCGTCCAGCAGGAACCCGAACCGCTCGCGCGCCTCGGCCTCGGAGAGCCCGAGCGCGGCGAACACCCGCGACTGCACCTCGGGGGTGCTGATGCGAATCGAGCCGCCGCCGATCTCGGAGCCGTTCCAGACCAGGTCGTAGGCGCGGCTGCGCCAGGTCCCCGGGTCGCCATCCAGGTCGCCGCTGGGCGCGGTGAAGGGGTGGTGCAGGGCATCCCAGCGATCGTTGTCCTCGTCGCGCCCGAACATAGGGAAGTCCACGATCCACACCAGGTCGTGGCCGGGCTCGGGCTCGCCGACCTCCAGCCGCAGGTCACCCAGCACCCGGGCCGCCACGGCGGGGGCGTCCGCAACCACCAGGATCGCGTCACCCTCCTTGGCACCGGTGCCGGCCACCAGCCCGTCGATCTCCTCCTGGGAGAGGAACTTGGCCACGGGCGAGCGCCAGCCGTCGGCCTCCAGCACGCCCCACACGAGCCCCTTGGCGCCCAGCCCCTGGGCGCGCTCGGTCAGCCGGTCGAAGCGAGCGCGCGGGAACTCGCCCGGCGCCGCCAGGCCGCGCACCACGCCGCCGGCCGCCAGCGCCCCGGCGAACACCTTGAACTCCGAGGCGGCGAACACGGCCCCAAGGTCGGCGATCTCGATCGGCACTCGCCGATCGGGACGGTCGGTGCCGTAGCGCAGCAGAGCATCGTCGTAGGAGATCCGCTCCACGGGGTCCGGCAGGTCGATGTCCGCGAGGGCCAGCAGCTCGCGCACGAGCGGGTCGCAGGTGGCGATCACGTCGTCCTCCTCCACGAAGGACAGCTCCATGTCCAGCTGGGTGAACTCGGGCTGACGGTCGGCGCGGAAGTCCTCGTCGCGGAAGCAGCGGGCGATCTGGTAGTAGCGCTCGAGGCCGCCCATCATCAGCAGCTGCTTGAACAGCTGCGGCGACTGCGGCAGCGCGTACCAGGACCCTGGCTGCAGCCGGCTGGGCACCAGGTAGTCCCGCGCGCCCTCGGGCGTCGAGCGCGTGAGCACCGGCGTCTCGACCTCCAGAAAGCCCTCGTTGTCCAGCCGCCTGCGAATCGTGGCGACCACCCGGTGGCGCAGCGCCAGGGCCTCCGCCATCGCGGGCTTGCGCAGGTCCAGGTAGCGGTAGCGCAGCCGCAGCTCCTCGCTCACCGGGTCGTCCTCGTCGATCTGGAACGGCGGCGTGTCCGCGTCGGCCAGCAGCTCGAAGGAGCTCACCGACAGCTCCACCTCGCCGGTGGCCAGGTCGGGGTTCACGCTGCCCTCCTCGCGGCGGACCACCTGGCCGGTCGCGGAGATCACGTCCTCGGCACGCAGCGCGTGGGCGTCGGCGTGAGCTGCGCCCGACTCGGGGTGGATCACCAGCTGCAACAGCCCCTCGCGGTCGCGCAGGTCGATGAAGATCAGCCCCCCGTGGTCGCGCCGCCGGTGCACCCAGCCCGCCACGCGCACCTCCTCGCCCACGCGGTCGGCGCGCACCGAGCCGGCCCAGGCGTCGCGGAAGCGGTTGTCGAAGGCCGGGCTCATATCTCGAGCGTCCCGTCCGGGTGTGAGAATCGCCAGCGCCTCCTTCGCGCCGGAGACCCTCCGCTGCTGCCCGGTCTCCATGTCCTTCAGCTCGACCGTGTCGCCCACGATCACCACGGCGCCGGCGCCCAGGCGGTCCGCATGCTTGAGCTGGCCCTTGAGCGAGCGCCCGGCCTGCTCGACCTGCGCCGCCACCCCCATGTTCCGCAGCTCCCGCGCGAGCGCGAACGCGGCGCGACTGTGCGCCGGGTCCGCAACCGCCACGAACACGGCTGTCGTGCTCCGAGCCCAACGCATCGCGATCGGCCGCCAGCAGGATCCGCTCCACGCCCGCGGCCCAGCCCACACCCGGCGTCGGGGGCCCGCCGAGTGCCTCCACCAGGCCGTCGTAGCGCCCGCCCCCGCCGACGCCCCTCTGGGCGCCCAGCGACGGGCTCTCGAACTCCCACACCGTGCGCGTGTAGTAGTCCAAGCCGCGCACGAGCGTGGGGTCCAGCTCGTAGGCCTGCCCCGCCTCGTCCAGCAGGGCACGCACGTCGGCGAAGTGCTCGGCGTCATCGGGGTCGAGCCGATCGATGAGCAGGGGGGCGTCCGCCACCACGGCGCGCGTGCCCTCGTGGTCGGAGTCGAACGCCCGCAGGGGGTTGGCGTCGATGCGGGCTCGCACCTCGTCCGACAGCTCGGACTCGCGCGCGCGCAGGTGCGCGCGCAGCTCCTCGCCGTAGGCGCGCCGCGTGTCGGCGTTGCCCAGGCTGGACAGGCGCAGCCGGGACTCCACCCCCACGTCCGCCAAGCAGCTCGGCCCAGCAGCAGGATCAGCTCTGCGTCGATCGAGGGGTCGTCGGAGCCCAGTGCCTCGGCGCCGACCTGGGTGAACTGGCGGAAGCGCCCGGCCTGCGGCGCCTCGTGGCGGAAGAACGGTCCCCAGTACTGCAGCTTCACGGGCTGCGGCAGCTTGTGCATCCCGTGCTCGGCATAGGCGCGGCAAACGCCGGCCGTGCCCTCGGGCCGCAACGTCAGCGAGCGGCCGCCCTTGTCCTCGAACGTGAACATCTCCTTCTGCACGATGTCCGTGGACTCCCCCACCCCGCGCGCGAACAGCTCGGTGTCCTCGAACACCGGCGAGTCGAACGGCTTGTAGCCGGCCAAGCCGAGCAGCATGCTCCGTCGACTCCCGCAGCAGGCTCGCGCCATTGCCCGTCCTCGGGCAGCACGTCGAACGTGCCCCGCGGGGCCTGCAGCTTCTGCGGCATCGCTACCGGGCCAGCTCGGCCAGGAACGGGTTGGACGCGCGTTCGGCGCCGAGCGTGGTCAGGCCCATGTGCCCCGGGTGCACCCGCGTCTCGCCGGGCAGGCCCTCGACCAGCGAGCGGATCGACTCCAGCAGCGTCGGCCAGTCGCCGCCGGGCAGGTCGGTGCGCCCCACCGAGCTCTGGAACAGCACGTCGCCCGAGAACAGCGCATGCTCGTCGGGCACCGAGAAGCTCACGTGACCGGGGCTGTGGCCGGGCGTGAACAGCACGTCGATCTCGAAGCCCGCCAGCTCCAGCCGCTCGCCTCCAGTGAGCGTGTGCTCGGCCTCCCAGCTCTCGAACGGCCCGAAGTCCGGCCAGGGCACGTACGCGTTGATGTCCGCCAGGACCGGGCGTTCGATCTCCGGCACCCACACCTCGGCCCCCGTGGCCTTCGCGATCGGCGCCACCGCGCCCACGTGGTCGAAGTGGGTGTGGGTCAGCAGGATGCCCTCCAGCTGCACGCCCAGCTCCTCGATGGCGGCCAGCAGGCGCGGCGCCTCCTCGCCCGGGTCGACGATCAGCGCGCGGTCGGAGCCGTCGCGGCGAAACAGGAACGTGTTCTCCTGCACCGGGCCGACGGTGAACATGCGGACGTCCATCGGTCTATGAGGGCTTGCGGCGGTTGCGGAAGTTGTAGATCGCCCGATCGGTCAGGTAGCCGAGCGGGATGTAGAGCACGAACATGAACACGACCAGGATCGCCGCCGAGGCCAGCGAGCGGCCGAAGGCCACGACCACCAGCACGCCGAACACGATCGCGGCGATCGCCGCGCGGTTGACCGAGCCGCGCCACGTGGGCTCGCGGTTCAGGCGCTCGGCGCGCCGCTCGCGCGATATCTGCTTGGCGTCCTGGCGTGGCCGGCCGCTGCCCGTCCGGCCCGCCCGCTCGATCGTGCCCGCCGGGGTGCCGCGGTGCTTGCGGCGGCGCTTGTTCTTGGTCTGGGCTATCGGAGATTGAGCGTAACGCGTTCTCGAGCAGGTGCCGCTCGGGCGAGAAGCCGCGGATGTGCACCTCGGGCGGGAAGCGCTGGAAGGCGGCGGACGGCGCCAGGCCCACCAGCTCGGCCTCCGCGATGTCCGCGCGAGCGGCCACCTCCTCCACGATCGCCCTCAGCGGCGTGACCCGGTAGTCGTGCACGTTGGTCGACACCTGCGCGCGCCCGCGGCTCTCGAGCTACAGCCCGATCGCGCGCACGCCGGGTAGCCCCCCGCCCGACTCGCGGATCTCGGCGGCGATCGCCTTCGCCATGTCCAGGTCGGCGTCCTCGAGCTCGATGTTGAAGGCCACGAGCGGCGGCCGTGCGGCGGCCAGCACCACGCCGGCCGTGGGGTGCGCGCGGGCCGGGCCCGAAGTCGGGCTTGACCTCGCCGGACTCGATCCGCTCCGCCAGCCGCCTCCAGCCGCCCTGGCGCAGCCAGGAGCGCTCCTCGTGCTCGGGCCGGGTGGCCAGCTCGCCGTAGAGGATCACCGGCAGGTCCAGCTCGGCGCCGATCCGCCCGGCGCCGCCAGCACCTCGGCGCACGCGGCGCCGCGCTGGGCGTCGTCGAGGTACACGACGGGCATCACGTCCAGCGCGCCCACGTGCGGGTGCAGTCCCTCGTGGCGGGTGAGGTCGACGTGCTCGATCACCGCCGCCGCGCCCGAGACCAGCCCGTCGGCCAGCCGGCCCTGCTCCGCCGCCAGGGTGTAGACCGCGCGCCCGTGGTCGGCGTCGGCGTGGATGTCCAGGAAGAGCGCCGGCGCGAACGCCCGCTCGACCTTCTCCATCACGCCCTCGTCGCTGCCCTCGCTCACGTTGGGCACCGAGACGAGCATCCTCGAGTCTCCGCTCGGGTCGGGCGAGTCGGCGGCCATCCGGCCATCTTGACGGTTGGGCCGCGCGCACTCGTCGCCGGCCCGGCGACCATCTACCCTTGGCGCACCCGGCTCCGTAGCTCAGCGGTTAGAGCGCTCGACTCATAATCGAGAGGTCGGTGGTTCGAACCCACCCGGAGCTATCGCGGCCAGCCCCCCTGCGGTGGTGCTACTTCTTGACTCGGAATCCGCCGCGCATGAAGGGGTGGATTCGGCAGAAGTAGGTGTAGGTGCCCACCGGCAGGCTCTTGGGCGTCTGCCAGGTGCGCCGTCGCACGGCCGGAGTGCGGTCGCCCAGCTGCCCCGAGTCGAACTGGTACTTGGCGTCCGGAATCGGGTAGGCGATGCCGGTCGAGCGGTTGCAGGGCGCCTTGCACGAGCTGAGCGAGTGCCAGGCCTCCTGCCGCGCGTCGCCCGCCCCCAGCACGTACGTGAGCGACTGACCGCGCTTGACGGTGGGCGGGTTCTTCGCCGCGCCCGGCAGGCGCAGGTCACCGGCCTGGTAGGAGAAGCCGTTGATAGTCAGCGGCCCGCCGGCGAACACGCCCGAGGGGAGCTTGCGGGGGTCGGGGAGGTTGGTCTTCTTGCCCCCGTGCACGCTGTTCTCCTTGAGGTGGCCGTGAGTGACCTTGCCCGCGTGATTGACCTTCGTGCGGAAGGGGTTCTTGCCCTTTCGGCCCTCGGCCATGTAGGCCACCATGATCCCCATCGACTCGTACCAGGACGCCAGCTTGGTCTCGTAGGTCGTGGTGATCTCGAGGGTGTCGCCCTTCTTGACGGCCACGCGCCAGTCGTCGGGCGTCGCTGTCATCGCGACATCCCAGGACACCGGGCCCGCGGGCTCGAAGTACTTGGCCCGGGACTTGAACAGGTGCGCCTTGTTGCGGCGCACCGTCGGCGCCGCCTTGCGGCACTTGCGCCGGCTCAACGCGGTCGCGCGCTTCGCGCAGCGCGGCCCGCTATAGCTCGCCCCCGGCGCCTCAGCCACAGGTCGGTGTTGAGCCCGCCCTGGTGGACATGGCCCGCGGTGGACACCAGCACCCCATCGCGGTCAACCGTCCAGGTGTTGCGCTTGTCGCCGTTGGGATAGGCGTTCTTGCGCGTCGCTCGGATAGGTGAACCTGCCGTTCTTGCCGCTGCCCTTGAACGAGTCGAAGACCGGATAGCCGCGCCGTTCTCGACGTCCATCCAGATCGGCCGGACGGGGCGGATCCCCCTCGCCGCGGCCGAGCCGTCCGGGATGAAGTCGATCGTGTAGGTGATGTACAGCCGCATCCGCCGCGGCGGTCAGGTTGTGGATCATGTGGTTCAGCAGCCAGCGGTCGCTCGCCCTGTAGTGGTAGCCGAAGCCCTTCGGGAGCTTCATGATCGTCTTCTCCTCACCCGCGGCGAAGAAGCGCTCCGGCAGCGGCGAGGTGGCGTTGCCGACATGTTCACCCACACGCCGTGGTGGAACATCACCCTGTCCGAGGAGGGGATCGAGCCGTCCAGGTAGGTCACATTGGGCTTGATCCGCACGATCCAGCCATCCACCTTGGGCTTCCCGACGACCGGCCGGTTCCCCATCCTCCTCTGTCCCGGGGCTAAGCCGATCCGGTTCTGCCCCGGCGTCCCGTTGAGGGGCCCGAGCTTGTAGGTCGTGCGCCTGCACACCTGGCCGCGCGGCCTGCGCCGCGGCGCAGGGCGAACACGGAGATGACAGCCAGAAGAACTCCACCAAGGCGTAGCGCGCGTGGC
>CAVYMS010000005.1:0-20921 GCA_963769675.1 uncultured Thermoleophilaceae bacterium | reverse complement strand
GCGCTACGCGGCGTCGCGCAGCGCTTCCAGCTCGCCCTCTTGAGCCAGCCTGCGCAGGGCCCGGTCCTCGATCTGGCGCACGTTCTCGGCGGAGAACCCGAGCCGGCGCCCGGTCTCGCGTAGCGCCACCTCCTCGCCGTCGCGGCCGAGGCCGTAGCGCAGTGTGAGTACGTCGCGGTCGGGGCTGGGAAGCCCGGAGACCACCTGCAGGACCTTGAGCCTGCTGTCGTCGTTGGCGACCTCCTGGTCGGGGGTCTCCGCGTCATCGGCGATCAGGTCTCCGAGCGCGGCATCCCCATCCTCACCAACGCCCTTGTCCAGGCTCGTGGGGTTGCGGTCCGCGGCACGGATGTCCTGGACCTCATCGAGGGTCATGCCGAGCGAGTCGGCGATCTCCTCGTCGGTGGGCTCCCGGCCCAGCTGTGCCCCGAGCTTCGCGCTCGCGGTCGCCGATCTTGCGGGCCTGGCTCGCGATGTGCACGGGCAGGCGGACGGTGCGGCTGGTGTTTGCCAGTCCGCGGCCGATGGCCTGCCGCACCCACAGGGTGCCGTATGTGGAGAACTTGAACCCCTTGCGCCAGTCGAACTTCTCCACTGCCCGGATCAGGCCGAGCATGCCCTCCTGGATCAGATCGGAGAGGGGAAGCCCCTGCCCCTGGAACTTGCGTGCGATCGACACGACCAGACGCAGGTTTGCGTTGATCATGCGGTCCTTCGCCGCCAGGTCGCCCATCTCGATGCGCTTGGCCAGCTCGATCTCCTCCTCGGCGGTGAGCAGGGGATGACGCGCGGCCTCGCGGAAGAAGATCTGCAGGGAATCGGTGGTCACTTCGGGAGTTGTCGTCTTGGTGTCAGCCAGTTCTGGATTCCTCTCTCGTCGTCTTGGACGGAAATTGTAGCTAACCTTTCGTAAGTAATCAAGGCCCGTGACGGCCCTGATTCCGCTTGCTAGAGCCGCAGGCTATGCCCGTGACGGCGCAGCCATGCCTCGTGGACCCGCCAATCCGCCGACCGCGACGACAGCAGCTCCCAGAAGCGCTCCGAGTGGTCGTGAACCTCGAGGTGGGCCACCTCGTGCTCGACCACGTACTCAAGGATCTCAGACGGCGCAAGCAGCAGCCGCCAGTTGAAGCTCATCGCCCCCTTTGACGAGCAACTGGCCCAGCGGCTGCGCTGGCCGCGGATCTGCAGCCCGCGCATGGCGCCGCCCGGCCCGCAGGGCCGCCGCATCCAGTCGCGGCCCTATCTCCACGCGCGCGCGACGGCGATACCACCTCTCCAGCGCCTCACGCAGGGTTTCCGGTCCGGCATCGGGAACGCGCGCCTCCAGCGTCTGACCTCGCCGTGCGACATGGGCGCGCACGCGGCCGGGCTCCACGCGCACGTCCAGGGTCAGGCGCTCGCCCAGGTAGGGCACCCCGCCGCCATGGAAGAGCTCCGCCGGGGCGAACTCCTGCTCCGCCTCGCGCATCTTGCGCAGCGTGCGCTCGATCCAGGCGCGCTTCTCCTCCACGAACGGCTCCACGTGGCGCACGTGCAGCCGCTGCGGGACCACGACCTCCACACCCTCGGCGGAGACGTGGATGCGGGCGCGACTCGCCCGCTCCGAGCGCCGGATGCTGTAGGGGATCGAGCTCACCCGGGTCACGATAGGCGGGGGCCCGGCCGCTCAAGTCCGAGCCCGCATCTGGCCGATGGGGTCTATGTGGTCCGTTTCTCACGGACAAGCTTCATCGGCCGCGTGCTCTACGCCGCCACCGCCTCCGTGCTCTCGGTGGTGGCCGTGGCCATCGCTTCGGGCACCGGTGGCTCAGACGCCGCGCCCCAGGCCGGTGTGGAGGTGACCGGGCTGTCGGGCGCGCTCACCGCCGGCGATGGCCCCGCGGGCACGGTGCTCCAGATTCCCGCGATCGAGCCGGGCCAGAGCGCCTCCGGCACCGTGACCGTGGCCAATCGCGGCGGGTCGGGCGGCCTGCTCACGCTGAGCGCCCCGGACGTCTCCGACGCGCCCGGCAGGGGCGGGAGATCGCTCTCCCAGCGCCTGCAGGTGACCGTGCTCGACGTGACCGGCTCGGGCGCGCCCGAGCTCGTGTACTCGGGCGGTGTGGCCGCGATGAAGGCACGCACGCTCGACTACGTCCATCCCGGCCAGGCACGCCGCTATCTGGTGGGGGCGAGCTTCATCCCGGGCAACGGGCCCACCGTCGATGACGGCTACAGGGGCGGGTCCACCCGGCTGGAGCTGAACTGGGGCGCGATGACCGCCTCCAGGCTGCGTCAGGTGCCCGGAAGCGCGGACGATCGGGCGCCGAAGGCCACGATCCACGTGGCGGGGCGCCAGGACGTGCTCCAGCGGGGCCGGCTGGAGGTGCGCGTGCTCTGCAGCGAGGAATGCGCCGCCGCGGTCGAGCTCACCATGCCCTCCGCCGGGGGCCGCACCGTGACCACCCGCGCGGCGGACCGGACTCCGGGCCGCAGGGCGGACGTGACACTCGAGCTTCCACAGAGCGCGCAGGACAGCCTGCGCGAGCAACTGGCCGCGGGCAAGACCGTGGTCTTCCAGGCCAGCGCCACGGCACGCGACGCCGCGGGCAACAGGGACACGGCCAGCCGCAAGGTCGGTCTGGCGCCCGCTCCCTAGGCGGGGATGGTCAGCCGGGCCGTCGCACGAGGCCCAGCACCAGAAGGCCGGCGCCAAGCATCGACATGCCGGCCGCGAGCACGAGCGACAGGTCCAGGCCGGTGTCGGGCAGGCCGGAGCCGGCGGTCACACTCCGAGCCCGAGTTGTCCGGGGCCCCGCCGGGCTCCGGCATGGGCACCTGCACCTCGGTGTAGCCGTCGTCGTCCTGCGCAGCGCGCGCGGCGGGCCCGGCGGCGCGGGCCGCCCGGTCGCCGGCATCGGCTCCGCCGGCCCGCCGCGCCGATGCGTCCAGGGGAACCAGCGGGGGGGCCGTGGGCTCCGTGGGGTCCGGCTCGGTTGGGTCCGGCGCCGCAGCGCCGCCGGTGGGCGGTATCGCCGCGCCTCCCCCCCGGTCCGGGTCCACGGCGTAAGCCGCCGGAGGGATGGCCAGCACGGCGACCAAGAGGGCTGTGGCATGGAGCCTCATCGCCGCGGGTTTCGTCCGCGCAAGGCGGCCTCCTCTGCCTGCAATCGCCCGCCCAATGTGTGAATTCGCACAAGCAGCCCTCGCACGAACGTCCACGTCCTTCAAGGGATCGCTCAAGGGGGCCGACTTCCTCAGTTATCGAACCGGTCTCCCCCGAATGGCGGAGGCCACAAATGAAGGAGTCAGCGACATGAACACCCACACCAAGACGCGCAAGTTGCTCCTCACCGCCCTGACCGTCGTGGTCGTGGGGAGCATCGTCGCCTTCGGAACGTTCTCGGCGTTCTCCAGCAGCACGGAGAACCCCGGCAACAACTTCGACGCCGGCACCGTGGCCATCTCCGACAACGACGCGGGGTCGGCCCTGTACAACGTCACCAACCGCAAGCCCGGCGAGTCCGCCGAGAAGTGCATCAAGGTGACCTACAACGGCACCCTCCCCTCGAACGTGAAGCTCTACAACCCCGACGCGGTGAACGCCAGCGTGGCCGACTACACCAACCTGGTGATCACGAGCGGCACGGGCAGCGCCTCGAACTGCGGCGACTTCGTAGCCGACGCGTCGAACTCCGGTGTCTACTCCGGCGAGCTGGACGATTTCCAGTCCGCCCACAACAGCTACGCCAACGGCCTCGTCGACAACCCCCTGGCCAAGACCAAGTGGGATGCCAACGACGCCGTGACCTACAAGTTCAGCGTCACCCTGCAGGACAACAACGCCGCGAACTCCGGTACAGGCACCGGCCACGCGAGCGGTGCCCACAAGTACGTGTGGGAGGCCCGCAACCAGTAAGCGAGCCCAGGAGTACATGTCGCTGTGGCAAAGCGGGAGTCGCCTGAGGCGACTCCCGCTCGCCGTAGTAGAACCCCTCGCTTCCCTCCCGCCGTGAGCCCCCAACCCTCCATCAACCGCTCGCTCCGCCGGGTCGGCGCATTCGCCGGTCTGGCCCTGGGCGGCGTGCTGGCGGCCATCGCCGCCGGCAGCTGGGGCATCGCAGCCGGGACGGGCACCGCCGGGGCCGACGTCTCGGCCCTCGCCAACCTGAGCGGCGAGCTCGACGTGAGCCCCCATGCCAAGACGTTCCTGCGCGGCCGGGCGCTCACGCCCGGAGACGCCGCCTCCGGCGACGTGCGGGTGCGCAACCAGACCCCCAAGCCGCTGATGGTGCGCGCGCGGCTGCGCGCGGACCAGCGCGATCTCGACCGCGTCCTGCGCGCCCGCCTCCTGGCCCGCGGCGAGTACCTCTACGACGGCCCGCTGGCCGGACTGCGCGGCTACACCCGCACCGCGCTGCGGCTTCAGGCCGGCGAGACCGCCACGCTGCGCCTGCGCCTGTCCCTGCCGGCCGGCACCCGCGGCGGCTACGAGGCCCGCACGGCCGAGACCACGCTGGAGCTGGACTCCCGGGTGGCGCGATGATCTCGCGCGGCGCCCGACTGCTGCTCACGGTGGCCGGATGGGCTGTGGCCGGCTTCGCCCTCACCCTGGCCGTCACGCTCGTGGTGGCCCAGGTCTCCGGGCGGCAGAGCCTCACCGTGCTGTCGGGCTCGATGGAGCCCACGATCCGCACCGGCGATGTCGTGGTGGCTGACCCGATGCCGCCCATGGACGCCCACGTGGGCGACGTGATCACCTACAAGGAGCCCCACGGCGCGGGCCGCCTGATCACCCACCGCGTGAAGACGATGCAGGCGCTCGGGGACAAGGTGCGCTTCACCACCCAGGGCGACGCCAACGACACGAGTGAGCGCTGGCAGGTGGCCTCCACCGGGCAGATCGCGAGGGTGACCCACCGGATCCCGAGGCTGGGCTACGCCCTCGGCTTCCTGCGCGACCCCTCCAAGCGCCTGTTCCTGATCGCGATTCCCGCGCTGCTGCTCGGGGTGTTCGAGCTCGTCCGCATCTGGCGCCCGGCCCGGCCCGAAGCCCGGGGGACGTCATGACGCGCGGGCGGATGCGCTGGCGCGTGCCGCGCTCGGCGGGGGTGGTGGCGCTCGTGGGGGCCGCTCTCGTGCTCGCCCTCGGGGAGGCCCGGTCCGACCCGCCCGTGGCCGACGCCGTGGTGGTGGCCGCCGACGGCGACCTCGACCTGCAGAACTCCAGGGAAGGCCTGCCAATCCTCAGCGCGGCCGGGCTCGGCCCCGGCGACACCGCCTCCGGGCAGGTGACGGTGACCAATGCGGGGACCGGCAGCGGACAGTTCTCGCTGAAGCGCCACATCCTCACCGACACCCCCGGCGCGGGAGGTGGCGCCCTGTCCGAGCGCCTGCAGCTCGTGGTGAGAGACGTGACCTCCCCCGCGTCGCCGACCACCGTGTACTCGGGCGCGCTCGGCGCGATGCCCGAGAAGCCACTCGGCACCCTGGGCCCCGGCCAGGTGCGCACCTACCGCTTCGACGCGAGCTTTCCGGAGGGCGGCACTACCGACAACGCCTACGCGGGCGCCGCCGCCAGCGTGGGTTACCGGTGGACGGTCTCCAACCTGGGCGAGCCGCCGGTCGAGCCGCCGGTCGACCCGCCCCCCGATCCCGTGACGCCCCCCGTCAGCGGCGGCGAGCCGCCGGGGACCGAGGACCCGCCCGCCTCCACGTCGCCGCTGCAGGTGGCCGTGAAGCTCGCCAAGCAGCAGCGTGTGAAGCGCAAGACGCTGCTCGTGAAGGTGCGGTGCACCGAGGCCTGCAGGATCTCGGCCGCAGGGCGGATCGCAGCGAAGGGCATCAGGAAGCCCCTCGCCAAGACCAAGCGTGCGCTCAAGCCGGGCGCGGCCGGCCAGTGGGTGAAGATCAAGCTCAAGCTGTCCAAGCCGACGCTGGCGAAGATCGCGCTGGCCAAGGCCCAGCGCCGGAAGGTGTCCGTGAAGGTCAAGGTGAACGCCCGCACCGCTGCGGGGTCCACCGCCAAGGCCGCGAAGTCCGGTCGAATCCGCTAGCCACGCGCCCCGTCGTCAGAGGATGACCGGGACGGCGCCGCCGTCCACCGACCACGCTGCGCCCAGCACGTTCGCCGCGAGCGCCGAGCAGAGCACGACCACCACCCCGGCCACCTCATCGGCGGTCCCGAACTCCCCGCGCGGGATCTTCGCGCGCTGCGCCTCGATCGCCTCCTCGCGCGAGATGCCCCGCGCCCGTGCGACCTGGTCCGCCAGGCCCCCCTCGTCCATCCAGAGGCCGGTGCCGACGGCTCCCGGCGCCACGGCGTTGACCAGCACGCCCGTCCCCGCGAAGGCGTCCGCGTAGGTGCGCGACAGCGACAGCTGGGCCGCCTTGGTAACCGAGTAGGCGGCGTTGGTGAGTGACGGCCGCTTCCCCGCCGACGAGCACACGTTCACGATCCTGCCCGCACCTCGCTCGGCCATGCCCGGAGCCGCGGCGCGCATCAGCCGCATCGGGGCCATCACGTGCAGCTCCCACTGCGCCTGCCATTCGGCGTCCGTCGAGCTCGTCCAGCGGCCTGGCCTCGCTGGTGCCGGCATTGTTGACCAGGACCTCCATGGGCCCAAGGCGCTCCTCGCACTCGGCCACGATGCGGTCCGCGGCTTCGGGGCCGGTCACGTCCAGGGTCAGGTCCGCGTCGCGGCGAGCCACGGTGAGCACCCTCGCTCCCTCCTCGGCGAGCAGCCGCGCGGTGGCCGCGCCGATGCCGCGGCTGGCGCCGGTCACCACGCACACCCTGCCGCTCAGTCCGAGGTCCATGAGTGCATGATGCCGGGATGAGATCCCACACCGCCTACGAGACGTTCAACACCACCGAGCGCCGCGAGTTCGTTCGCATCACCGACCGAGTGCAGGCTGCGGTGGACGCCGCGGGGATCAGTGAGGGCATGGCGCTTGTGTCGGCCATGCACATCACAGCGGGCGTCTGGATCAACGACGACGAGCCCGGCATCCAGGAGGACGCGCTGGAGTGGCTCGACAAGCTCGCGCCGCCCTCGTGGAAGCGGCCGGCCAACGAGGTGGCGGCGGCGCTCTCGCCCGACCCGGGCGACTACCGCCACCACCGCGGCGGCGAGGACAACGGCGATGCGCACCTGAAGAACCTGCTCGTGCACCACCAGGTGATCGTCCCGGTGACCGAGGGACGACTGGACCTGGGGCCGTGGCAGGCGATCTTCTACTGCGAGTTCGACGGCGGTCGCGACAAGCGGCTGGTGCTCAAGGTGCTCGGCGAGTAGCGCGTGCTCATCGCGCTGCGGGCAAACCCCGGATCGGGCTCCGGCGACGCCTCCGAGGAGGTGCCCGCGCGCCTGCGCGATCTGGGCGCGGAGGTGCGGGAGGTCACGGAGGACGAGGCGCTCCGTGCCGCCGCGTCCGGAGCGGATCGGATCGTGGTCGCGGGCGGCGACGGCAGCGTGGCGCCGGCCGCGGCCGCTGCCGCCGAGATCGACCTGCCGCTTGCGGTGGTGCCGTGTGGCACCGCCAACGACTTCGCTCGGGCGATGGGCCTGCCCGACACGCTGGCCGAAGCCTGCGCCCTCGCCGTTCGGGGAGAGCGGATGCGCACGCTCGAGCTGGGCCACATGGGCACGCGGCCGTTCGTGAACGTGGCCAGCGCCGGGCTGGCGGCGGTCGCCGCGCGGCACGCGGCATCGCTGAAGGGACGCCTGGGGCGGTTCGCCTACCTGTGGGGCGCGCTGCGCGCCGGCGCCACTGCGGGCCCGTGGCGGTGCCAGGTGCGCTGCGATGACCGCGCTGTCTTCTCCGGCGAGATCTGGCAGGTGATCGTGGCCAGCTCCGGCGCCTTCGGGGGCGGCTCGGACATCGCGGAGGCCGACCCCACCGACGGCATCCTCGACGTGACCGTGATTCCCGCGGGCTCGCGCCTGCGGCTGATCCGGCACGCGGCCGGACTGCGCTCCGGGAAGGTGACCTCCCAGCGGGGGGTGTTGCACGTGCGCTGTCACACGGCGGAGGTCGACGGCGAGGTGGACTTCAACGTGGACGGCGAGCTGGTATCCGAGCGCGCGGCCCGCTTCGGGGTGTCCTCCACCGCCTTCCAGCTGGTCGTGGGCTAACGGTCGTAGACCTCCGGATTGGCGCAGTGGGGCATGCGCTCCCCCGCCAGGGCGGCGAGCAGGTTCTCCACCGCCATGTCCGCCATCGCCTCGCGGGTCGTGTGCGTGGCCGAGGCGATGTGTGGGACCACGAGCAGGCCCGGCGTGCCGAGCAGGGGGTGTTCGGCCGGCAGCGGCTCCGGGTCGGTCACGTCGAGGGCCGCGCCCGCGATCGCTCCGGCCGTCAGCGCCTCCATGAGAGCCGCGGTATTCACGATCGGTCCCCGGGCCGTGTTCACCAGGTACGCGGTCGGCTTCATCGCCTCCAGCTGCTCGGAGCCGATCAGTCCGCGCGTCTCCGGGGTGAGCGGACAGTGCAGCGTCACCACGTCGGCCTCGGGGAGCAGCGGGTCGATCGGGTCCTCGCGCCCGGCCTCCAGCACGCGGCAGCCGAAGCCCTCCAGCCGCCGCGCCACCGCTCCGCCTATGCGCCCGGCACCCACCACCAGCACGGTGGCGCCGTGCAGGTCGCGCCCCAGCAGCCGCGCCGGCTCCCACGTGAGCCATTCCCCCGCACGCACCTCGTCCGCGCCCTCGACCACGCGCCGCATGAGCGCCAGCATCAGCGCCAGCGCGAGGTCGGCGGTGGTCTCGGTGAGCACGTCGGGCGTGTTGCCCACCGGAATCCCGCGGGTGGTCGCGGCATCGAGATCGACGTTGTCCGTGCCCACGGCGTAGTTGGCGATCGCGCGCAGGCCCGGTGCGGCCGCGATCACAGCCTCATCGATCGGGTCGGTCAGCATCGTGAGCAGCGCGTGGAAGCGCGGTGCGAGCTCCAGGAGCTCCCCGTGCGCGGGCGGCAGGCGGTGGCCGCGAACCTCGACGTCGTGGCCCGGCTTCGTCCAGGCGGCGCGGCGCATCCCCGGGCAGCCGGCGCGTGATCAGACAGCGCGCCACGGCTCAGGTAGCCAGGTCCTCGATCACCGCACGAGCGGCCAGCAATCCGGGCGCGCCGCTCACCGCGCCGCCCGGGTGGGCCCCCGACCCGGCGAGATAGAGGCCCTCGACACCGCCGAAGCGCCGCCGGTCGGGACGCTGCTCGAGCAGCTGCCCGGGCAGCATCTCGCCGTGGAAGATGTGGCCGCCGGCGATGCCGAAGCGCGCCTCGAGCTCGCGCGGGCCGAGCGCCAGCCGATCCACCACCCGGTCGGGCAGCTCGGGGCACACCTCGGCGAAGCGGGCGATCGCGGTGTCGGCGGCGGCCTCGGCGTCGGTGTCGGGCGGAAAGCATTGACAGAACATCGAGAGCACGTGGCGACCCGGGGGCGCCAGCGAGTCGTCGGTGGCCGTCTGGCACGCCGCCTCGATCCACGGCGCTGCCGCGGGGCGCCCAGCCCGCGCGTCGTCGGCTGCAGCCGTGAGGTCGTCGAGAGTGAAGCCGATGTCGATCGCTCCCTGCCACGGCTCCGGCCCCCGCCACGAGGGGAAGTCCGGCAGCCCGTCGAGCAGCACCATCACCTTCACCACCGGCCCGGCCTGGCGCCACCCCCGCGGGGGGTCGACGCCGGCGAGCCGCGCGGAGGTGAGCGGGTCGCAGTTGAGCAGCACGGTGCGCGCCCGGACCTCTTCGCCGGCCGCTGTCACCACACCCTCGGCGCGGTGGCCCTCTCCGGTGAGCACCCGCTCCACCGGGCACTCCAGCCTCACGCGCGCGCCCGCCGCCTCGGCGGCCGCGCGCAGAGCCGCCGTGACCGCGCCCATGCCGCCGCGGGCGTAGCCCCAGGCGCCCGGCACCCCGTCGGCCGCGCCGAGGTCGTGGTAGAAGCCCACGAACGCGGTCCCGGGGTCCTCGGGCCCGGCGAGCGTGCCGATCAGGCCCTGCACCGCGAAGGGCACCCGCACGAGCTCGGACGGGATGCCCGCCAGCTCGGCGGCCACGCTCCCGTCGAGAATGCCCTCGCCCACCGCCTCCAGCCATCGTTCCCGGTCGGGCGGCAGCGACATCAGCGGCCGCGCGCGCTCGGCCGCGCGCTCCCAGCGCTCGGAGAAGGCCGCGTAGCCGTCGGCGTCGGCCCTCGACCAATCGCGCGCGATGCCCGCATGGGTGCGCTTGCGCGACGACCACGTGACCACCGAGCGGCCGTCGGGAAAGGGGGCGAACAGGCCGGGCTCGTGCGTCTGGACCTGTAGGCCGTGGCTTGCCAGCTCGAGGTCGCGAATGATCTCCGGCCGCATCAGGGAGAACGTGTAAGCGCCCGGCGAGGCCCGCACTCCCGGCCACAGCTCCTCGGTCACACAGGCGCCGCCGGGGATGTCGCGGCGCTCCAGCACCTGCACCGACAGGCCGGCGCGCGCCAGATAGGCGGCGGCCGTCAGCCCGTTGTGGCCCGCACCCACCACCACCGCGTCGGCCTCGCGCACATCCTCGCTCACGAGCCCAACCTACCCGGGCGATCGCGCCATGGATCGCGTTCGCCCTCGCTAGCCTGTTCCACGATGTCCTCGCAAACTGCTTCCCGCGAGGACGGGCGCAGCTTGTCCGTGCGCACGCTGGCCATCGCCAGCATCGCGTCGGCCACCGCGGCGGTCGTGACCTCGCTGTTCTGGAAGGGCGGCACCCCGATTGCCGCCGCGGTCACCCCTGTCATCGTCGCCGTGGTCTCCGAGATGCTGCACAAGCCGGCCACCGTGATCGCCGCCAAGCGCGAGCAGACCGTTGCCCGGGTGCGGGGCGGTGGCTCCTCGCGCGACGGTTGCGGCCCGCGAGGAGCGGCTGCGCAGGCTCCCGGAGCCGGAGCCGGAGATGAATGTCTACCGCGCGCCTTCGCGGCGCAAGCTGGCGGTGAAGCCGATCGCGGCCACGGCGGCGGCCGCGTTCGTGATCGCCGCGGCGCTGCTCACCCTGCCCGAGCTCATCGCCGGCCAGTCATTCGGCCAGGGGGATCGCAACACGACGCTGTTCGGCGGCTCGGGCAAGAGCGGTTCGGACTCTTCCGATCAGGGGAGCGAGGCGGAGCCGCAGGAAGGCGCGCCCGACCAGCCGGACGAGACGCAGAATCAGGACACGCAGGAGCAGACCTCGCCGACCCCGCCTCCCTCCGAGGAGCCGGCGCCGGAGTCCCCGCCGGCGCCGCCGACCACCACCCCCGCGCCGGCGGCGCCGGGCGAGCCCGCGCCCTAGGCGGAGTCGCCGGGCCGGCGCACGGGGGCGTCCTCGCCCTCGGGCAGGCGGCCGTCGCGGCCCACGTAGCCGCCCTTCGCCCCGGTCACGAGCAGTACGGCGTCCTCGTCGCCGATGTTGCTGAGGCGCCGATGGGTGGGCGCGTCCACCCGCGCGAGCCCGCCGGGCCCGAGCACGTGCTTGGACCCGTCTCCGAACTCGAACTCAACCGTGCCCTGGTGGACGAAGTACAGCTCCTCCTGGTCCTCATGGAAGTGAAAGCCGCCCGCGAAGCCTGGCGGGAACACCAGCGCGTTCACGCCGAGCTCCGCCACCTCCAGCGCGCGGCGCACCTTTCGGAAGCCGGGCCCCTCGCCGATCGAGTCGACGTTGGCCACGGCGAAGCCGTCGCCCTTCGTGACCTCGTGCGTCTCGTCAGCCATCCTCGTCGCTCGTCCTCGTCCGAGTCGTCGTCCCCGTCCGAGTCGTCGTCGCCGTATCGCCGGCGCTTCCTCGCTCGGGGTCCGGCACCGCGCCGGGAACCGCCTGGCTCTCCTTCTTGCTCTCCCAGTCGTCGCGCGTGTTCTCGATGTCGTCCTGGAGCTTGTCGCCGTGGTGAGCCAGCTCGTCGGCGGTGTTCTCCATGTCGTCCACCTGCGGGTCGTTGCTGCCGGCCTCTTCGCTCATGGCGCGGACGCTACCCCACAGCCGTCCGTCACGAACGGCACATGCTCAGCCACCCGCCGCCTCGGCGCGGCGCAGGCCCAGCACCGCCCACGCGGTGGCGAGCACGGCGAGCCCCACCGCCGCGCCGAACGCGAGCGCCGCGTCGGGGTTCCCGCCCGAGATCAGGTCGCGGCCACCCTCCACCATCGCGGTCACCGGGTTGACCCCGGCCACGGCGTTGACCCAGCCGTGCAGGAGGTCCAGGGGCACGTACACGGGCGCCAGGAAGAGGATCGAGAAGATCGGGCGTCTGCATGAGAGGGCCGGCCTGGATCGAGCGGAACCGCAGGGCCACGCCGGCCGCCCACATCAGCGCCGCGAAGTTCGTGAGCCCCGCCAGCGTGTAGAGGCCCACGAGGTCCAAGCCTCCACCGCCGACCTGCATGCCGGCGAGCCACGGCGATCACCGTGAGGAGCACCCACACGAACACGGCGCGCACGATCGCCGAGATCGCGTACCCGCCGAGGATCCCGAGCCGGTTGGGCGCAGCCAGCATCATTCGCCTGCCGAAGCCCGATTCGAAGTCCCGCGCCATCGCGAAGCCCGTGAACACGCCGCCGAAGGCCGACGCCTGGAGCAGCACGAACACGAACTGGAAGGCGGTGTAGCCGCTCGCGAAATCGAAGCCGGGCGCACTGTCGATCGTGGAGAGCCCGCCCGCGAACGCGGTGAAGAAGAACAGCGGGAACAGCAGCGCGGGCACCAGCAGCGCCGGATTCGTGAAGAAGTTGTGCAGGTTCCGCCAGGCCACGGCCCCGGCCACGCTGCGCGTCCTCACGTCCGCACCAGCCGGGAGCGAAGGGACCCCACCGCGAGCGCGAGAAAGACCACGCCGATGCCCACCGCGACGCCGAACGCACGCAGCAGCGGCTCCGCCTCGAAGCCGTCGATGAACAGCGACCGGATTCCCTCGAGCAGGTAGCTGACCGGGTTCCACGTGGCGATCGTGCGGAACCAGTCCTGCTCGATCAGCTCGCGCGGCAGCGCCATCGAGGAGAGGAAAAGGAACACGAACAGCACGGGGAACAGGCTCTGGACGGCCTCGCCGTTGCCGAGGCGAAAGGCGGCGAACATCCCGATGCAGCCAAACCCGAAGCTGATCGCGACCGCGAGCGCCATCAGCACGGCGGCCCCCGCCAGCCCGGCCTCGAGCGTGGCACCCGCAGCGAGGCCCGCGCCGAGATAGACCAGGCCCTGCAGCACGCCCAGCGCCAGCACGCCGGCGAGCTGGCCGGCGACGAGCGCCGTGCCGCTCATCGGGGTGAGCGCCAGCCGGTCGAGGAAGCCGGTCTCGATGTCCTTTGCGAGATCGGCGCCGCCGTTGGCCACTGCGAAGATGCCCGACTGGATGAACGGCACCGCGAGGGCGAACGTGACGTAGGTGTCGGCAGGGAACCCGGGGAGGTCGGTGGCCGCCTCCAGCCCCCCGGCGTTTATCGCCAGCAGGATCAGCGGGAAGATCACGGACGGCACCACCTGCGCCGGCTGGCGCAGGGTGCGCATCACCGAGCGGCGTGCCAGCTCGGATACCTGGATCCACGTGGCGGAGCTCACACTAGGCCGCTGCCGCCGGCGTGGCCGCGGCGTCCTCGTCCTCCGCCTCGTCGTCGCCGGAGCCCTCGAGCGTGTGGCCGGTCTTGGCGAGGAACACGTCGTCGAGCGTTGGCGCGTGCAGCTGCAGGTGCGCCACCTCGACGCTCTCGGCATCCAGGGCCCTCACCACGTCCGCCAGCGATGCGTCCCCGCCCTTGAGCCGCACCGCGATGCTCTCCTGCTCGTGATGGGGGCAGTCGTCGCCGCCGAAGCGCTGCAGCACGCGGAACACGTCGTCGGCCCGGGCCGGGTCGGCCGGCACCACCTCGACGCTGGGGTCGCCGATCTCGGCCTTGAGCGCCGCGGGCGTCCCTTCCGCCACCAGCCGACCGTCGTCGATGATGCCCACGCGGTCCGCCAGGACGTCCGCCTCCTCGAGGTACTGGGTCGTGAGGAACACGGTCACCCCCTCCTCACGGGCCAGGCGGGCGACCTCATCCCAGAGCGAGCTGCGGCTCTGGGGGTCGAGACCGGTGGTGGGCTCGTCCAGGAACAGGATCCGCGGGCTGTGCACCAGCGCCAGCGCCAGGTCGAGCCTGCGGCGCATGCCGCCGGAGTATCCGCCGACCTTGCGGTCGGCGGCGTTGGCGAGGCCCACGCGCTCGATCAGGTCGTCGCCGCGGCTTCGGCGCTGCGCCTTGGGCAGGCCGTGCAGCGCCGTCTGAAGGCGCATGTGCTCGCGCGCGGTGAGGTAGTTGTCCAGCGCGGCCTCCTGCAGCGCGGCGCCGATGTTCTCGCGCACCCTTGCCCCGTCCTCGCTCACCTCGAAGCCCGCCACGCGTGCGGTGCCGGAAGTCGGCGGCAGCAGCGTGGTGAGCATGTGCACGGCCGTGGACTTGCCGGCCCCGTTGGGTCCGAGGAAGCCGTAGATCTCGCCGGCATCCACGTGCAGGTTCACCCCGTCGACGGCCCGCGGGCCCTTCTTGTACTCCTTGACGAGGTCCTCCACCTCGATGGTTGCCGGGTGCTGGGTGGCGCTCACGCCGATCGACGCTACCAGCGGCCGGCGAGAACTAGTCTGGGCGGCCGATGGCCGCCTCCGAAGGACCACCCGAGCAGACGATCCGGCGATGGCTGGCACAGAACGGGCCGGTGGACGTGGGGCTCGACGCCATCGAGGAGACGTGGGGCCTGGAAACGCTGACCGCGGGGGACCGCCGCCGGATCGGCCGCGCACTGGACGAGGCCGGGGTGATCTGCGAGCCGCCGCTGCGGCGCGCGGGCCGGCGGGACAAGCTCCACCTGAGCCTGGCGGATGGGCCGGAGCCGGAGCCAGAGCCGGAGCCGGAGCCGGAGCCCAGCGGAGCCGGAGCCAGAACCGGCACCGCCGCGTGCCGCGACGCGCCCGACGGCGCGGCTGCGCTCAGGCTCGCACCGTTTGCGCTCGGCCTGATGGTGGTCGGCTCGCTCGGGCCGTGGGCGAAGAGCATCTTCGTCGTGGACTACGGCCTCGACCGCGCCGGAGCGGTGGTGATCGTGCTTGCGGCCGTCGCCGGACTGCTGCTGTTCGCCCACGCTCGCTCCGGGCGCGGGGCGCTGCTGCCGATCGTGGCCGCGCTCGCGGCCACCGCGGCCGTGATGGTCGTGGTCTCGGACTTCCGCGAGCTGCTGGACGACGAGTTGCTGGGCCCGGCCTGGGGGCTGTATGTCGCGTTCGCCGGCTCCGCCGCCATGATCGCCATCGCCACGCTGCAGCTGGCGCGGCGCTGACGCGTCACCACCCTCCCCCGGCGGGGGGTGTTACGTTGCCGCGATGCCCTCCGCCGCCTTCGTCGAGCGCCTGAACGAGCAGGTCGGAAACGAGTTCGCCGCCTCGCAGCAGTACGTGGCCGTCGCCGTCTACTACGACGCCGAGACCCTCCCCCGCCTCGCCGCCTTCTTCTACGCACAGGCCGTCGAGGAACGCAACCACGCGATGATGATGCTGCAGTACCTGCTCGATGCCGGCCAGGCCGTCAAGATGCCCGCCACCGCCGCTCCCCGGAGTGAGTTCGCCGACGTGGTGGAGCCGGTGAGGATCGCCCTCGAGCAGGAGCGCAAGGTGAGCGACCAGATCGCGGGCCTGGCGGGCGTCGCGCGCGAGGAGGGCGACTATCAGAGCGAGGGCTTCATGCAGTGGTTCCTCAAGGAGCAGGTGGAGGAGGTGGCCACGATGTCCGACCTCCTGCGCGTGGTCGAGCGCGGCCGCGAGAACCCGCTGCTCGTGGAGGAGTACCTGGCGCGCGAGGCGCCGGCTGACGACGGCGGCGACCCCACCGCCCCGCCGGCTGCCGGCGGGGCGCTCTAGGCCGGCCTCCAGGACCTGATCCGCTCCGCGAAGCGCACGGCGCCCGAGGCGGCGTGGCGCATCAGGTCGCGCAGCGAGTCCTCACCCTCGAGCTCTATCTCCAGCTCCACCTGGCCCGCCCCGGCGCGCCTGTTCACCGTGGGTCCCAGCGCGCCGAGCAGGTCGATGATCGTGTTGTTGCTCGCGAGGGCGGCCGCGGTGAAGGTGTGCACGCCGTCGGCCCGGGCGCGGCGCGACAGCGCGTCGAGCAGCTCCGTGCCCAGGCCGCGGCCCTGCCAGTCGTCGCCCACGACCACCGCCACCTCGGCACGCGGGGCACCCGGCTCCGGGCGCACGTAGCGAGCGACGCCACGGATCTCTCCGCCGTGCACGGCCACGAGCGCCTCGTGGTCGTGGTGGTCCACGCGCGTGAGGAAGTCCAGCTGGGACTCCGTGAGATGGTCCACCGGCGAGAAGAAGCGCCGGTAGCGCGATTCGGGCCCCAGACGGTCGAACGCCCGGCGCAGGCGCTCGCGATCCCCCGCCTCGATCGGTCTCAGCGAGACCCTCTCTCCGTCGCGCAGACGGACGGTCTCGTCCACGCCGCCGATGCTACGCCTAGCGCCGAGCCGGTAGCCTGCCCCACCCGGGAGGAAGCCTGCGATGCGCTCGACTCGAACCTCTCATCTGTGCAGCCCTTGTCGCCGCCGTACTCGGCGCCGCGGCCAGCCCGGCCGGGGCCGCCGTCTCGTGTCCGGAGCCCGGGCAGGACTGGCAGCGCGCGACGCCCGCCCAGGCCGGGATGGACGCGGCCAAGCTGCAGGACGCGATGGACTACGGCTCCACGCAGCTCAGCTTCGCCGTGCGGGTGTACCGGCGCGGCTGCCTCGTGGGCGAGGACCGCGTCGCGCCGGTGAACCGCACGCAGAAGTACGAGAGCTACTCGATGGCCAAGTCGATCACCGCGCTGCTGTTCGGCCGCGCGATGCAGCAGGGCCTGATCGGCCCGGACGACCCGGTGGGCTCGCTGGTCACCGAGGCCGACCGCCCCCACGGGGCGATCACGATGCGCAACCTGCTCACGATGACCTCCGGCCTGGCGCTGGAACGGGTTCCGCGACTACAACGTCTTCACGATGCCCGACCGCGTGCGCGACGCCCTCACGCTCGAGGTCGTGCGCCCGCGCGGGACCTACTTCGAGTACGCGCAGAGCCCGGTGGCGCTGCTGGCCGAGGCCATCGGCAGGGCGGCCGGGCAAGGACGCGGGCGCGTACGCCCAGGAGCGAGGTGATGGACCCGCTCGGCATCGACGGCGGACCGCTGGCACTGGGGCCGCGACCCCGCGGGCCACATCCAGGGCTTCTACGGCGTGAACATGCGGCCCGACGACTTCGGGCGCCTCGGCGAGCTGATGCGCCGCGGCGGGGTCTGGCGCGGCCAGCGGCTGCTGTCGACCGCGCTTCATGGAGGAGGCGATCCAGCCCGCGCAAGACCAACGGCTGCTACGGCTGGCTGATCTGGCTGAACCGCGACAAGCCGTGCGTGGGCCCGCGGGTGACCGAGCGGCCGGTGGACGACGAGCGCGAGTTCCCCGACCTGCCCGCCGACGTCTACCACTTCTCCGGTCTCTTCGGCCAGCTCGTGACGGTGTTCCCGTCGCAGGACATCGTGCTCGTGCGCACCGGCCAGGACCCCAGCCTCGTGCCGGCCGGGCGGCGCGGACTACGAGCACACGCTCTACCGCAAGGTGCTCGGCTCGATCACCGACCAGCGCGTGTCAGGTGGGCCAGGAGGGGCCCGGCGAGGGGCCGAAGGACAAGCCCAACTCCGACGCCGGCTTCCAGAACTCGCTGCGCGAGCCCGACCAGTACTCGCAGGGGGCGAACCAGCAGCCGCTGCCGCCCGCCGGACCGGCACGGGCGCGCGCGGCCGTGCTGTCGCTGGCGCGCCCGCGGGCCTCGCGCCGCGGCGTGGTGTCGCTGCGGGTGACGTGCCCGCCGCGGTGGCTGTCGAAGATGGCCGCCGGTCTGCCGCGGCATGGCGCGCGTCCGCGGCGCACGTCCCGGGCCGCGCCGCGGACGCCGCTACCGGATCGGCGCCGGGCGCTCGAAGGTGCTGCGCTTCAAGCTCACGACCCGCCGAGCGCGAGCCCTTCGGCGCAACGGGCCGCATGACGCTGATCGTCTCCGCCAAGAACCGCGACGCCGCCAAGGGCACCTACACGCGCGGCGACGTGAAGCTGCTGCGCGCCGCGCGGCGCCGCTGAGCTCAGTCGACGGCCTGGCCGTTCGCCGTGAGCCTGCACCTCGATGTTGCCGCGCGTGGCGTTGGAGTAGGGGCAGACCTGGTGGGCGGCCTTGACCAGCTCCACCGCGGCGTCGGCATCGTCGATCGAGGGCAGCGAGATGTCCAGCTCCACCGACAGCTCGAAGCCGCCGGCCTGCGTCGGATGCAGGTGCACCTTCGAGTCGATCGTGGCGTCGCCTGACTCCACGCGCTGGCGGCGTGCCATCACCTTGAGCGCGCTCTCGAAGCAGGACGCGTAGCCGACCGGCGAACAGCTGCTCAGGGTTGGTGCCGCCGCCGTCGCCGCCCATCTCCGACGGCACGCGCAGATCGACCTCCAGGGCGCCATCCGATGTCCTGCCGTGGCCCTCGTCGCGGCCGCCGGTCACCTGTGCCTCTGCTGTGTAGAGCGTCTTCGCCATGGGCGGGAGGCTACTCTCGATGGCGCGGCGCGGCTGGATCACGCGCGCCCCGTGCTTGGGCCCGAAGGTGATGCCGCGGCGCACGCCGCGCTCGGGCCTGCGCGCCGGCGGGACGCAGGCTCGTGCGCTCGAGCACCCGCTGGATCACCACCCGCATCTCCATCAGCGCGAAGCTCGCACCCAGGCAGCGCCGCGTGCCGCCGCCGAAGGGCAGCCACGTGTAGGTGTCCGGCGCGTCGTCGCCGAGGAAGCGCTCGGGCCGGAACTCCGCGGCCTCGGGGTAGCGGTCGGCGCGGCGGTGGATCGCGGCGATCGACGGGTTGATCTCCATGCCCGGCGGGATCACGTGGTCGCCCAGCTCGAACGGCTCGCCCGCGCACCACGCGGCCCACGCCCGAGATCACCGGCCGGATGCGCAGCACCTCCTTCACGAGCGCGTCGAGGTACTCGGTCGCCCGCCGGCTCGGCCTTCGCCGCTCGACACGCGCGGGTTGCGGTTGCAGCAGCTCGAACGTCCACGCCAGCCCGGTCGCCGTGGTCTCGTGGCCGGCCACCAGCAGCGTGACCAGCTCGTCGCGCAGCTCGTCGTCGGTCATCGGCCGGCCCTCCTCGTCGCGGCGAGCAGGAGCATCGAGAGCACGTCCTCGCGCTCCTCGAGGTCGGGCTCGGCGCGGCGCGCGCGCGATCAGCGCGTAGATCAGCTCGTCCACCCGCGTGCGCGCGCTCCTCGAACTGCTCGCCCGCGCCGGCGCCGAAGCGGCCGCCGGTGAGCGCCAGCAGCATCACGCCCGCGCCGGTTGCCGACCGGGTCGATCATCGCGCGCACGTCGCGCTTCAGCTCCCCTGCGCGCGCCCTCGGCCACGCCGAAGACCGCGCGCATGATCACGTCGAGGGTGACTGCTGCATGTGCGGCAGCAGCGCGAACGGCTCGCCGCGGGGCCAGGTGTCGATCGAGCGGTCGGCGGCCTCGCGCATCGTCGCTCGTAGGCGCGCATGCGCTCGCCGTGGAAGGGCGGCAGCAGCAGCTTGCGCTGGCGCATGTGCTCGGCGCCGTCGAGCAGCAGCACCGAGCGCTCCCCCACCACCGGTCCGAGCACGGCGTTCGCCTCGCCCGCGCGCAGCTGCTCGGGCGAGCCGCGGAACACCTGCTTCACCAGGTCGGGGTGGAAGACCATCACGAAGCCGGGGTCGAACAGCGACGCGGAAGGTGACCACGTCGCCGTACTTGCGCCGGTTGCGCTCGATCCACGGCACCGGGGCGAAGATGAACCCGATCGTCTGCAGCCAGCGCGGCAGGCGGGGGCCGGGCGGTAGGGCGGCTGCGGCCATCGGTGAAGCCTATGGGGAGCGTGCCGGCCTCAGCCGCTGCAGGCGATGCCGCGCGTCGGTCTCCAACTCCCGCCGCAGCCAGCGCGCCAGCTTTCGGCGGTCGGTGCCCCGGCGCGCGAACGCGCGGGCGGCGAAGCGCAGCGATCGGCGGACCGTCATCACCTGGGACGGGCGCCGGGAGCGGGCGAACACGTCCAGCAGCTCCCGCCCCAGGGCGGGATCGCGGCTCATGCGCCGGTACAGCTCGGCCTCGAAGGCGCTCACCTCCTCTCCGCGCGCCAGCAGGTTCGTCCACTGGTAGGTCTCCAGGCAGCCGCTGTCGCGCTCGCGCTCCCACCCCGCGAGCGCCGCATCCAGCGCGGCCGAATCGTCGATCACGGGCGCCGCAAGCTCGCCCAGACGCCTGCCGAACCGCAGCGCGTCACGGATCCCCTGTGCGGTCACCGGGTCCTTGAAGTGCCCGGCATCCCCGGCCAGGGCCCAGCCGGGACCGGCCGACCGGCGGAAGTAGGACGGGAGCTCCACGGCTCCGCGGACCTTGCCCCGCTGCGCGCAGCCGCGCAGGCGCTCGGTGAGCTCCGGCAGGCGTTCGAGCGTGCGCTCGTACTCGGCCTGCGGATCGGCCCTGAACGCGGCGCCGCGCTCCCGCGGCGGCATCAGGAGCACGAGCACGAGACCGCCGTCGCAGGGAAATGCCGTGCCGAGCTCCTCACCCGCCCGCCACTGCGCGGCCACCCCGTTCCACTCCGGGCGCCCCTCCTCGAAGTAGGCGAAGAAGCAGGCGCGTCCGTTCTCGTTCGACCGATGTGGCCGCTCCGACCCGGTGAGGCGCGCAACCGTGGACTTGCGCCCGTCGGCGCCCACCACCAGCGGCGCCCGCAGCTCGTGCTCGCCGTCGTCGTCCTTGACGGTCACCCCGGCAACCCGCCCTCCCTCGCTCAGCAGGCCCGTAGCGCGCACGCCCTCCCGCACCTTCGCTCCCGCCGCCCGGGCGGTCTCCACCAGCGCGGCGTCCAGCCCTGTCCGCCTCACGCACA
>CAVYMS010000004.1:0-236045 GCA_963769675.1 uncultured Thermoleophilaceae bacterium | reverse complement strand
TGATCATGCGCCAGGGCAGCATCCGGCTCCGCGGAGGGGTCACCTTCTACGGCCTGCTGTACCTGCGCAACGAGCAGAGCGCACGGGCGTCGTGGGCGACATCGGCGGCAACGGCGGCGTCGGTGGGCGCTCACGATCGACGGCCCGGACGCTCGACGCGGGCAGCAACGGCAACAGCGGCACGAACACCTCGAACATCACCTACGCGAGCAACGCGTTCAACTCGCTGGCCAGCTTCGGCACGGCCGGGCTCGTGCAGAGCACCTGGCGCGAGCTGCCCCCGAACACCCCCTGACGTGACCGGCGAGGCCGCGGCCCTCACGATCGTCGCCGTGCCGCTGGGCGCCATCATCGGCAGCTTCCTGAACGTGGTGATCCACCGGCTGCCGCTGGGGCGAGTCGCTGGCCAGGCCGAGGTCGCGCTGCCCGGCCTGTGAGACGCAGATCCGGGCCATAGACAACGTGCCGCTGCTCTCCTGGCTGGCGCTCCGCGGCCGCTGTCGCAGCTGCGGCGAGCGGATATCGGCACGCTACCCGCTGGTGGAGCTGGTCACCGCCGCCTCATTCGCGGCGGTGATCCTTGCCAGGGGCTGGAACGCCGACCTGATCGCTCTGCTGCCGTTCACGGCGATGCTCGTGGCGGTGGCCGGCATCGACCTGGACCACCGGATCGTGCCCAACAAAATCCTCCTGCCGCCGGCGGTGTGGGGCCTCGGAACTGCGGTGGCCGTTCGCACCGACCAGCTGCCCGAGCTCCTGATCGCCGGCGCGGCCGCGTTCGTGTTCCTGCTGGTGGCCGCGCTCGTGCTCCCGCGCGGGGATGGGCATGGGCGACGTGAAGCTGGCGGGGGTGATGGGGCTCTACCTGGGCTCGGCCGTGGCTCCAGCGCTGCTTATCGCCTTCGGTGCGGGTGCAGTGGTGGGGGTGGCGATGGTCGCTCGCGACGGGGCCTCCGCGCGCAAGAAGGGCGTGCCATTCGCGCCCTTCCTGGCGCTCGGCGGGCTGGTGGGCGCCGTGGCCGGCCCCGAGCTGGTGGACCTCTACACGCGCAGCTTCCTCTAGCCGGTCCACGGGCCTCTCGCAGGGATCAAGTCCGAGCCGACCCTGCCGATAGGGGGGAAGAACCTTCGCTCCCATGGCCCTCCCTCGCAGAAACAGCTCCGACCGCCGCACCGCCGGCCTGGACATCGACGGCCGCTTCCTAGCGGCAGTCGTAGCCTCCCCCGAGCGCGTGGAGCAGGCGGTCAGCACCGAGCTCCCCGATGGCCTCGTCCGCGACGGCGAGGTCATGGACCCCGAGGGGCTGGCCGCCGCCATCAAGAGCTTCGTATCCGAGTCCGGGCTGCCCAAGAAGGTCCGGCTCGGGATCTCCAACCAGCAGATCGTGGTGCGCGTCGTGGAGCTGCCGCCGATCGAGAACCGCAGCGAGCGTGAGATCGCCGTTCGCTTCCAGGCCGCGGAGACCATCGCCATGCCGCTCGACGAGGCCGTCCTCGACCATCAGGTGGCGGGGCAGACGACCGCGCCCGACGGGTCGCCGCGGATGCGCGTCGTACTCGTGGCGGCCCGCCGCAAGATGGTCGACTCGGTCGTGGAGGCCGCGCGCGCGGCGGGGCTCAAGCCCCAGGGCATCGACCTCGATGCCTTTGCGCTGGTCCGGATGCTCGTCGACGACGACGGCACTCCCGACACGGCGCGGGTCTTCTGCCATATGGGCGGCGTGACCAACCTTGCCATCGCGGTCGGCTCGTCCTGTCTCTTCACGCGCCCGCTCTCGGTGACGGCCGACCAGGACGACGCTGCCTCCCGGCTGGCCGACGAGATCCGCCTGTCGATCGACTACTACATGGCCCAGCCCGAGGCGGTGCCGGTCGGGGAGGTCGTACTCTCCGGGCCCGGCGCCAGCGCCGGAGAGCTCGTCGAGACGCTCGAGGGGCGCTTCACCTACCCCGTCGTCTTGGCCGAGCCGCTGCGCGGGCTCGACACCTCGGCCCTCTCGGAGGGTGACGACCCCCGCCGCTACACGGTGGCCGCGGGCCTGGCGCTCGGGGGTGCGGCATGAAGGCCGTCAACCTTCTTCCGGATCAGCACCGGGCACACATCGCCGGGCAGCGGCCCGGCTCCGCCTACGCCGTGATCGGAGTCCTGGGCGTTCTGCTCGTGCTGCTCTTCTCCTACGCTCTCACGACAAACCAGGTCAACGACCGTAAGGCGAAGACCGCCGAGGCGCAGCAGGAGGCCGACCGCCTCGAGGCCGAGTCGAAGGCGCTCTCTCCGTTCGGCGACTTCGTACAGGTCAAGCAAACCCGCATGGCTTCGGTGCGCGATCTGGCCAAGGGCCGGTTCGACTGGGAGCGGCTCATGCGAGAGCTGTCCCTGATCCTGCCCAAGGGGAGCTGGCTTCGCGCCGCCGATGCGTCGGTCACCGGCGACATCGAGGGCGCCACCGCGGTCGGCGAGGAGGGCGCCGCGACGCCCGCCATGCGCCTGACCGGCTGCACCGGGCGGCAGTCCCAGGTCGCTCGGATGATGCTTCGCCTGCGCGAGGTGCACCGGGTGTCTGAGGTCGAGCTGACCGAGTCCAAGCGGGACGAGTCCGGCGCCGAGGCGAGCGCGGACAGTTGCGGCAACCTCTACGCCTTCGACCTGAAGATCACCTTCGAGGCCGCGAGCTCGGATGAGCTTCCCCCGGGCCGCAAGAGCGTTCCGGCCGCGCTGGGAGGCGGGTCATGAGCCTGACCGACCGCGACAGGAAGATCGTGATCGTCCTCGCGCCGCTCGTGCTGCTCTTGGCCTACTGGTTCCTCGTGCTCTCTCCCAAGCGCGAGGACGCCGCCGCCGCCGCCGAGGCGCTGACCAAGCAGGAGCAGCGCCTCGACGCGGCCAAGCAGGCCAGCGCTCAGCTCGGGTCAGCCCGCACCGACTTCGCGGCTGACTACGCCGAGATGGTGCGTCTGGGCAAGGCGCTGCCGTCGACCGTTGACATGCCCACCCTGCTCGTACAGCTCGAGGCGGCCGCAAAGGGCACGGGACTGAACTTCACGCGGATCGCCACCGGCGAGCGCGACAAGGCGGCCGCCCCCGCCGCGACCGCCCAGCAGGGCAGCGGCAGCGGCTCTGAGCCCCCCGCTGCGGCAGGCGGCCAGCAGGCCGGCAGCGCGCCCGGTCAAGCGGCCGAGGGCGCCAACAACGCCACCAGCAGTGCCAACGCTTCGAGCTCCAACAACCAGGCGGCCGCCCAGTCGGGCGTGGACACCCAGACTTCGAGTGCCAGCAAGCAGGGTGGGCTGCCCGTGGGCGGCGGGAGCGCCGGCGCCTCCACCGGCGACACCGGATCGGGTGTGGCCGGCCTGGACAGCGTGCCGCTGGAGCTCGAGTTCCGCGGAGGGTTCTTCGACCTGGCCGACTTCTTCCACCGCCTCAAGCGCTTCGTGCGGCTGGCCAACGACGAGATCGTGGTGCAGGGCCGCCTGATGTCCGTCGACTCGCTCAAGTTCACGAGCGACCCGGAGCTCTTCCCCAGCCTCAAGGCCGAGATCAAGGCCACCGTCTACCTCGCGCCCAAGGCGCAGGGCGCCACTGCCGGCGCCACGCCGCAGGGCCCCGGCACGACGCCGGCAAGCGACCCCACGGCACCCGCAGACCCGAACACACCAACTCCCCCGACCGCCGTCGCGGCTCCCTGAGGACCGACTGATGCAGACGCTCTTCCTCGACCTCGTTCACGACCTCCGCGCCAAGCGCCTGTGGCCCGTCGCGGCGGTCATGCTGCTCGCGCTGGTCGCGATCCCGGTCGTGTTCATGAAGCCGGCCGACGACCCGGCGCCGGGCAAGCCCGCCGCCGCGAGCCCCCGGGCGGCGCAGGTGCCCGGCCTCAAGGACCTGACCGTCGCGACCGCGACCTCCTCCCAAGGCGGCTCGGCGCTCGACGTCTTCGACCGCAAGGACCCTTTCCGGCCACCCGCGGCAGTGCTGTCCGCCAAGGCCGACGAGGCCGCCAGCTCGGCGTCCTCCGGCTCGACGGCCCAGAGCGGCGCCGGCGGTCCGTCCGGCTCGGGCGGCTCGGGCGGCTCCGGCGGAACGGGCGGCTCCGGCGGTACCGGCGGAGGCGGCAGCCCCGACTCGCCCGGCTCCACCACGCCGGCACCCAAGCCCATGCCCTTCACCTACGTGGCCGACGTGAAGTTCGGCCGCAACGACCGCAGGCTTGGCACCCACACCGGGCTGCGGCGCCTGGAGATGCTCCCAAGCAGCGAGTCGCCGCTGCTGATCTTCCTCGGCACCGAGGCGGACGGCGGCAACGCCGTGTTCCTCGTGGACTCCAGCCTGCGGACGTCCGGCGAGGGCGACTGCGAGCCCAGCCAGAGCGAGTGCGCCACGCTGACCATCGGTGCCGGAGCCGAGCAGGAGTTCGTCGACGAGAACGGGGTTCGCTACACGCTCCTCATCGAGGAGATCCGGCCAGTCGCCGTGACGGCCGCTGCAAGCAGCCCGAAGGCCCGGCCGGCGGTGGGCTCGCGCTCGCCCGGCCGGCGCTTCCAGCCGCCGCTGATCGCCGACCTCATGACCACCACGAAGCCGTCCGGCTCAAGCACCGCCGCCGACAGCCGATAAGGGGAAATCGAAAATGCCTGTACGCCGCCTGATCGCCCTCTGTCTCTCTGTGGCCGCCTGCCTCGCGCTGGCGATGCCCGCGACGGCCCCCGCCGCCAAGAAGAAGCGCGCCAAGACACCGGCCGTGACCAAGGTGGCGCCGATGCGCCTCCGCGTGGGCTCGACCGTGACGATCCGCGGCCGCAACTTCAGCTCGCGCCGGACCCGCAACACCGTGATCTTCCGGTCGGGCAGCGGGCGCTCCGCGTTTGCCAAGCCCCGCCGCGCGAGCAGCAAGAAGCTCGTGGTGAGGGTCCCCGTGGCGGCCGGCCGCCTGCTTAGGACCAAGTCCGCCCGCTTCAAGCTCCGCGTGCTCGTGAGGGGCAAGTTCAGCAAGTTCACCTCGCGCCGGCTGTCGCCCGTGCTCGTTCCGAGCAAGGTGGCCGACAAGGGGCCGGGGGGCAAGAGCGCCTGCACGGGCGCCGACCTGGACGGGGACGACCTGCTCCCGGCATCGCTGGAGAATGCCATCAAGACCGATCCCTGCCTCAAGGACAGCGACAGCGATGGCATGACCGACGGCTGGGAGTACTACTCCGCCAAGGACCTGAACGTCAAGGCCGTGCCCTACCCGGGCCAGCGCCCCTATCCCAACGCGCTCGACCCCTCGGACGCCCTCTACGACTTCGACGGCGACGGCCTGATGGCCACCGAGGAGTTCCGCGCATGGCGCGTTACCGGTAGCTCGTTCGTACCGGCGTACGCCGGTCCCGGCGATCTGCAGTCCGCGCTGGGCTACAGCGACGGCACCAAGTTCAGCCGGCTCAACGAGGCTCCGTCGGTGCCCGCCTGGCGCGGACCTGCCTACGGCGTGGGTGCACCGACCCAGGCGTTCCCGAACACCTTCAACCTCAACGGCGACGCCGCCTGGCGCGACGATGAGCGCGACGCCGACCGCGACGGGCTCTCCAACTGGCTCGAGTCGGTGCGCGGGCCGCGCGCGAACTCCTGGTGGAAGTCCTTCTGGAGCAGCAAGCGCTTCGAGCCCGCGGTCGACCCGTGGAAGGAGGAGGTCTTCTGCGGCTATCGCCCGGGAGTCTTCGTCGAGCGTCCGTTCGCCGAGCTCGACCTCGACGACGGCGATGTCGACGGCGACGGCCTCCTCGACGGCGAGGACGACCAGGACAACGACGACTACTCGAACATCAGCGAGATGTACGAGGTGCTCTACGACCTCGACGGCAACGGGAATCCGGGCTTCTGCCTGTGGGGCGCGGGTGTGATGCCCAGCATCGACGTGGGCGGCGCGACCGCTCCGGTGAACGCGATGAACCCGTGCGTGCCCAACCCCGGCGCGCGCACCTGCCCCGACTACGTGCCCTTCTAGACCGGGCCCGTCGGCCAGGCGGGGCCGCAAACCCCGCCAGTAGGGTGTGGATCGCCATGCCGATCCGCTTCACCACCGCCGGTGAGTCCCACGGCCCGGGCCTCACGGCCGTGGTCGAGGGCCTGCCCGCGGGCCTGGAGCTGACGCCCCAGGACATCGACCGCGACCTGGCGCGGCGTCAGCTCGGGCACGGCCGCGGGGGCCGGATGAAGATCGAGAAAGACCGCGCCGACGTGACCTCCGGCGTGCGCCACGGGCGCACCCTCGGCGGGCCGATCGCCCTGCGGATGGCCAACCGCGACTACGCCAACTGGGAGGAGCGGATGAACCCGTGGCCGGTCGACGGCGGGGTGGAGGAGGTTCACCTCCCGCGCCCCGGCCATGCCGACCTGGCCGGCGTCCAGAAGTTCGGCTTCACCGACGTCCGCGACGTGCTGGAGCGAGCCAGCGCGCGCGAGACCGCCGCCAGGGTGGGGGCGGGGGCGCTGGCCAAGGCCTATCTGCGCGTGCTGGGCGTGGAGGTGCGCTCGCACGTGCTGCAGATCGGGTCGGTGCAGGCGCCGCTGCGCGACGACCTGGGAGTGGCCGACTTCGACGGCGTGGACGAGTCGCCCGTGCGCTGCCTGGACGCGGAGGCCAGCGGCGCCATGGTGGCCGAGATCGACTCGGCGCGGAAGGCCAACGAGTCCCTGGGCGGCGTCTACGAGACCATCGCCTTCGGCCTGGTGCCGGGCATCGGCTCGCACGTGTCATGGGACGAGCGCCTGGACGGGCGCCTAGCGCAGGCCGTCATGTCGATCCAGGCCATGAAGGGCGTGGGCATCGGCCACGGCTTCGAGCTCGGCGGGCGCGTGGGCTCGGAGGCCCACGACGAGATCTTCTATTCCGAAGAGCGCGGCTTCTACCGCGACACGAATCGCGCGGGCGGGCTGGAGGGCGGCATGACCACCGGCGGCCCGCTGGTGGTCAGGGCCGCCATGAAGCCGCTGCCCACGCTGACCAAGCCGCTGCGCAGCGTGGACATCGCCACGCGCGAGCCGGCCCAGGCGCTGCGCGAGCGCACCGACTCCTGCACCGTGCCGGCCGCGGCGGTCGTGGCCGAGGCGATGGTGGCGCTGGTGCTGGCCGACGCCTACCGCGACAAGCTCGGCGGCGACCACGTGGACGACTCGGTGGCGGCGCTGCGCGCGTACGAGGAGCGAATCGGATGGAGGCGCTGACGGGCGGAGCCGAGCGGGCCGGACAGGGTCCTGCGCCGGCCGCGGGAGCCATCGTGCTCGTGGGCTTCATGGGCGCCGGCAAGTCCACGGGAGCCCGTGCCCTGGCCGCCGAGATGAGAGTGGAGGCGCTGGACTCCGACCGCGCGCTGGAGGCCGAGCTGGGAGAGCCGATCGAGGCCTTCTTCGATCGCGAGGGGGAGGCCGCGTTCCGCGCGCGCGAGGAGGAAACGGTGCTGCGACTGCTCGCTGCCGGCGGCGGCGCAGTGGTTGCTCTCGGCGGCGGCGCCACAGGGTCGGAGCGGGTGCGAGAGGCCCTGGCCGCCCACACGGTGGTGCACCTGGAGGTGGACCCCGAGGAGGCATGGCGCAGGGCCACCGGCCGCGGCCGCCCGCTGGCGCGCGACCGCGGCCGCTTCGGCCAGCTGCACGCCGATCGCGCGGCGGTCTACGCGTCGGTCGCGCACGCAACGCTCCCGCCGGCGGGTCGCGACGTGGCACGCCGGGCCCAGCCTGCGCTGGTGGCGCTGCGCGACGCCCGCGCGGCGGGTGCCACGGACCTGCGTATGGTGTGGGCCGCCGCCGCGTCCGGCGACTACCCGGTGTACCTGGGGCGCGGACTCCTGGCGGACGGCTTCTTCGAGCCTCGCGACGGGCGCAGGTTCGCGCTCACCGACGAGAACGTCGTCCGTCACCACCGCGTCGAGGCCGAGGAGACGCTCACGATCCCCGCCGGGGAGGTGGAGAAGACCGTGGCCAGCGCCGAGACGGCGCTGCGCGCGCTGGCCCGGGCGGGCGCCGAGCGGGGCGACGTGCTGGCCGCCGTGGGCGGCGGTGTGGTGGGCGATCTGGCGGGCTTCTGCGCGGCCGTCTACCAGCGCGGGATGCGCGTGGTGCAGGTGCCCACCACCCTCGTGGCGCAGGTGGACTCGGCCTACGGCGGCAAGACGGGCGTGGACCTGCCCGAGGGCAAGAACTACGTGGGCGTCTACCACCAGCCCGACAGCGGTCATCTGCGACCTGGCCACCCTCGACACCCTGCCGCCCGAGGAGCATGGCGGCCGGGTACGCGGAGGTGGTCAAGACGGCGCTGATCGCGGGCGGTCCGCTGTGGGCGCGGGTGCGCGGTGGGGCCGAGGTCGGACGAGGAGATCGTCATGGGCTGCCTGCGCACCAAGCTGGCGGTGGTGGCCGCAGACGAGCGCGACGGCGGTCGCCGCCAGGTGCTCAACCTCGGGCACACCGTGGCCCACGCGATCGAGGCGGCCACCGGCTACTCGCGCCTACGCCACGGCGAGGCGGTTGGCATCGGCCTGCTGGTGGCGCTGCGGCTGTCCGGCAAGGAGGCCCTGCGCGCGGAGGTGGCGCGAGCTGCTGGCCGCCCGCGGGCTGCCGCTGGCCTTCGATGGCGCCGGCACCGAGGACGTGGTGGCGCTCACCGAGCGCGACAAGAAGCGCGTGGGTGGGCGGGTGCCGTTCGTGCTGCGTCGAGGCGCCGGGCGAGGTCACGCCCGGCCACGACGTGGCGCCGGGAGACCTGCGCGCCGCAGTCGAGGAGGTCCGCTTCGCATGAGGAACCGCGTGGACGTGATGCACGGCGTGAACCTCGACCAGCTCGGCCGCCGCGACCCCGAGCACTACGGCGCGATCGCCCTCCCCGAGCTGGAGGTCCGGGTCAAGCGCTTCGCCACGCGAGCTGGAGCTCGAGCCCACCTTCTGGCAGACCAACCACGAGGGCGACCTTCTGCGAGGGCCTGCACCTGGCGGCCGAGCGCGCCGACGGCGTGCTGCTCAACCCCGGCGCCTGGACCCACTACTCCTACGCCATTCGCGACGCCCTGGAGCTCTCGGGCGTCCCCGCCGTGGAGGTGCACCTGAGCGCGATCGACGAGCGCGAGGAGTGGCGGCGCCATTCGGTGATCCGCGACCTGTGCGTGGGCTCGGTGCAGGGCGAGGGCGCTCGACGGCTACCGGCGAGGGCTTGGAGCTGCTCAAGGCGGAGCTGGGCTGGTGAGCGCGGCCCCGACACCGCTCGCGCGGACCGCCTGGTGGCTCTCATGCGCGAGCGCGAGCTGGACTCGCTGCTCGTCACCAACCTGGTCAACGTGCGCTGGCTGACGGGCTTCACCGGCACCAACGGCGCGTGCGTGGTCACGGCCGACGAGCGCCTGTTCCTCACCGACTTCCGCTACATCGAGCAGGCCGAGGAGCAGGTGAACGGCTTCGAGCGCCTGCCCGCCGGGCGCGACCTGGCCGGCGAGCTCGCCCAGCGCCTGACCGGCAGCGCCGGCTTCGAGGACGGGCACCTGAGCGTGCGGACCCACGGCAAGCTCGAGGAGCAAGCTGGCCGATGGGGTGGAGCTGGTGCCGGCCGGCGACGCGGTCGAGAAGCTGCGCGAGGTCAAGGACGCCGCCGAGCTGGAGCGGATCGCGGGGGCCGCGCGCGCTGGCCACCGAGGTGCTGGAGGAGGTGCTCGAGGGCGGCCTGGCGGGTCGCACCGAGCGCGAGGTGGCGCTGGACCCTCGAGCAGGGCGCTGCGCACGGCCGGGGCGGAGGACCCGTCGTTCCCGGCGATCGTGGCCGCCGGCGCCCACGGCGCGCTGCCGCACGCCGAGCCCCGCGACGTGGAGATCCCGGCCGGTGTGCTGGTGGTCATCGACTGGGGCGCGCGGCTCGACGGCTACTGCTCCGACTGCACGCGCACGGTCGCCACCGGGCCGCTCGAGCGAGGGCGCGCAGGAGGTCTACGAGCTGGTTCGCGGCGCCCAGGCCGACGCCCTGGCCGCCGTGCGCGCAGGTGCCGACTGCCGCGCGGTGGACGCGGTTGCGCGCGACCTGATCGACGCCGCCGGCCACGAGGAGCACTTCGGCCACGGCCTGGGGCACGGCGTGGGGCTGGAGGTGCACGAGGGCCCGCGGCTCACCAAGAAGTCCGAGGACGGCGAGCTGGTGGCCGGCAACGTGGTGTCGGTGGAGCCGGGCGTCTACCTGCCGGGCGAGCTGGGGGTGCGGATCGAGGACCTTGTGGCGGTCACCGCCGTCGGGGCTGACGTGTTCACGTCGTTCCCGAAGGAGCTGGTGACGGTGGGGTGATCGCCTCCGCGGTCTCCTCGCGCCTGAGCCCGAGCGCGCGCGCCAACGGACGCGCACCCAGGCCGTAGAGCAGCACCGTCGCGGCGATCACCAGGAAGCAGGTGGGCACCAGCAGGCTCGCGTCGGCCACTCCCGCGTCGGCCAGCTCCAGCTGGAAGGCGGAGGCGGTGGCCGCCACCACAATCCCGCGCGGCATCAGCCCGGCGGCGAACAGGCGCTCGCGGTTGTCCAGCACAGTGCCGGCGGTGGAGAGCGCCACCGCCAGCGGGCGCTGCACGAGCACCAGCACGGCCAGCAGGCCGAACGCCGCGGCGCCCAGGTCCACGATGGCGTCCAGACTCACGCGCGCTGACAGAGCCACGAACAGGACGCCGATCAGCAGGCCGGTGAGCGTGCGCCCGAAGGCGGCGAATTCCGCCTCCTGGCCGCTCGGCACCAGGTCCTGCTGACGCGCCATCACCACGCCCAGGGCGATCGCCGCAACCAGACCCGCGTCCTCACGCAGGGTGTCGGCGCCCGCCACCGCCAGGAGCACGAGCGCCAGCAGCACCGTGCCGTGCTGGGCCACAGGCACCCGGGCCCCGCGCAGCACCAGGATCCCGAGCCCCGCCGCGGCAACGCCGGCGACCAGGCCCGCGGCAACGGTCTCGGCGAACTCGGCCAGCTCGAACACGCCGCCGCCCGACAGCAGCGCCTGAAACACCAGCACCGAGAGGATCGCGCCGACGGGGTCGATCACGATGCCCTCCCACTCGAGCACCGTCCCGATCCGGCGCTTGGGCCGCGCGTGCTCCAGCACCGGCCCGACCACGGTGGGCCCCGACAGGGTCAGCACCGACCCGATCAGGAGTGCCACGCCCCAGTCCGCGTCCAGCAGCAGGTGCGCCGCCAGTGTGATGACCCCCCAACTGACCAGCACGCCCACGGTCACGAGCCTCACCACCGGGCGCCACACTCCGTCGGCCAGGCGCTCGTGGCGCAGCGCGAGCGCGCCGTCGAACAGGACCACGCCCACGGCCAGGGTCACGAACGGGGTGAGCAGATCGCCCAGCAGGTCGTCGGGATCGACCAGGTCCAGCACCTCCGGGCCCGCCAGCACGCCCACCGCCAGCAGCGGCACCACCTGGGGGATGCCGACGCGATGGGCCAGCAGCTGCGCCGCGACCGCCAGGGCGATCAGAAGGGCGAGGGCGAGGGTGGGGTCGGTCAAGGCTAGTGCTTGGGGCTTAGTGATTAGGGCTTAGAGGGCGACCTCGAAAGCGAGCCTAAGCACTGAGCTCCAAAGCACTAAGCACTAAGAACTAATCCGCCGGGCCACCAGGCACTACCAGCGAGTACTTGGACGGTTTGGTGGGGACCGTTGGGTTGTCGATTTTGCGGAGTTGGTCGATGAGGTCTGACCATTGGCCTGGTTTGAGGACGGCGAGGGCTTGTTTGCCGAGTTTGTTGTTGGCGCCAAAGAGGGGGCGGAAGCCGACGTGGATGTGGTCGGCGTGGTCGCCCATCGCGATTGTCTGGCCGCCCATCTCCAGCAGCGAGATGATCTGGTCGGGGGCGACGGTGCCCTGGAGGCGCAGGAGGGATTTGACGGATTGTTCTGTGATTCCGCCGGGGTCTTGGTGGCCGAGGATCGGGACCCCGTTGATCTTTGCGATGTCGACCGCGTTCCCGGAGGAGTGGTGGGAGACGTTGCCCGAGGCGGTGTAGTAGCCATGCCCGCACTTCAGCGAGGTGACCGAGGGCCGCAACCCGGACTCCGCCAGGTAGGCCAGCGTGGCCAGCACGCGGCGGTCGATCTGGCCCGAGCGCACGTCGTCGCGGCCGCAGTCATAGAGCTCGATCCGCTCATCCGAGAGCACCCGCTTCTCCAACAGCGGCTTCGGCAGCAGCAGGATCTGGCCGATCGAGAACCCATCCGCGCCGTCGTCGCCATAGAGCACGTTCTTCCCCGACGCCCGGTACACAGCGGTTGCCTCCAACAGCTTCCACCCATCCAGGATCGGCTTCGGATCGATCCGCGGCGCCCCCCGACCAGCAGGCCGCACCGAAAACACCAAATGCGCACCCTTGTCCGGCTCAGGCGTCCCGACGGTGCCGAGCTGAGTGCCGCCCACCACCCGCGAGCCTTCCCGGAGCCGGCGCAGCACAAAGCGCTTTGGGTCCAGGCGCACCGGGCGGGCGAAGCGTCCCTCGTAGGTGGTCAGCCCACCGGCGTCGGCCTCCATCTCCATCACCTGGTCGAGTCCGCCGGCCTCGCGCGCGCCCGGAGCGTCAGGGTGCGCGAACAGCCGCCGCTTGACCGCCACCTGCGTGCCGGGCACCCCCTCGGGCGAGGCCTGCTCGGGCTGGCGCCCGCCTGACGCGGCACCGGTGGGCGCCGGGTCCGATATGGAGTTGGCCGCCAGGGCGCGGGCGTCCGTGTCCGCGGCGTCGACGTCCCCGCGGGGCGCCGGATAGTGGGTGGCGGTGTTTTTGAGGCCGGCGTAGGTGTAGCGGTTGCCGTAGGGGTCTTGGAGGGTGATGTGGTGGCCGAGTTTTTGGTTGTGGCCGATCGTTTTGATTTGGCCGTCGTTGACTGCGACTGCGGGGGCACCGGCTTTGGTGTAGATCTCGATTGAGCGGCGGTCGTCTTGGGATTCGACGAGGTTGGCGGCGTTTTGGCCGGCCTTCACGCGTTTGGTGGCTTCGGCTTCTTGGAGGTCGTCGGCGTAGCGCGCGCGGGCGGCGACGGGGAACCGGCCCTCGGTCAACCCTGTGAGCGAGCCGACCAAATCGGCGGGGACCCCGGCGATCAACCTTGCCCTGAGCAGGACGGAGTCGACGTACCAGTCGGCGTGGTTGTAAGCGAAGATCGCCCTACGGACGTCCTTGCCATAGCCCGCCGCCTTCAGGTAGCGGCCGGCGGCGAAGATCGCGTCGACTGGGTTGTAGGGGTCCTTGCGCCCGTCCTTGTTCGCATCGACCCCATACGCCCGCCAGGAGGACGGGATGAACTGCATCCACCCCAGCGCACCAGCCGAGGAGACGTTGAGGTTGCGCCCGTAGTCGGTCTCGATCTCGTTGATCGCGGCCAGCACCTCCCACCGCACCCCATACTCGATCCCAGCCGCCTGATAGATCGGCAACAGGAAAATCGGGACCCGGAACTTGCGGATCACGAAATTCGGCACCCCAGACCTAAACGACGGACCCGGCAACGCATCCACAAACCCCGGATTCGACCGCGCCGGCGAACCATCACCATTACGCAGGCGCGTGGGCTGGTCGGGGCGACGTTCCTCGCGCGGGGCCTTGGTGCCGCCGCTGGGCTCGGAGCGCCTGGGCTTGCGGACGCTGCGCTTGTCGGCGCTCGGCTTCTGCTCCTCCTCCCAGTCGAGCTCGGGAGCGACCTCGGCGGGAGCCGGGGCGGGGGCAGGTGCGGGTACCGGAAGCTGTTGGCCCGCCGGCGGCACGGGCGCGGCCGGCGGTGCGGGCGCGGGTGCATCTGCGGCCGGGGCGGGCGGGACCGCAGGCGCGGGGGTCGGGGCCTGCGGGGCGGCCTGGGCCGGAGCGGTGGGCACTCCCCGCGCCCACGCAAGGGGCACGCCGGGGACCCTGTCGGCCAAGGCGGAGAGCGGCTCGTCGGGCGCGGCGTCCACCGTCACGGTCTTGAGGCTCCCGTCGGGCAGCTGAACGATCACGCCCCGCAGGGCGGCGTCGGCGGACACGGGCTCGATCGACTCCGCCGTGACGATCGCCGCGGCGGCCGTGAGCACACAGAGGAGGGAGAGGGCACGCTTGGACATCGGGCTCCCTTGGGTATCGGCCGTTGCGCCCTCGGCTTGACGCCTGAGGGGCAAGTCCCGACACTCGGAGTGAGGGTCCCGCTGATCGAACATGAAGCTAAGGCTCAACTAGAGGGTTAGACCAGGATTCGGGGAGACGCTTCGACCGGCCCGTATGCGAACATGTGTTCGGTCGATGGTGGTCTGCGTTCTCATCCCCCGCTTCGCGCTTCTCGCGGCGGTCGGGGACAAGCGCGCGCTGCTGTCCGAGCCGGTGGCCCTGGCCCCCGAGGCGGGCAGGGAGCAGCTGATCGGAGAGGTCTCGGCGGCGGCCGAGGCGTTCGGTGTCGCAGTGGGCATGCGCATGGGTGAGGCCCTCTCGCGCTGCCCCGAGCTGCGGCTGGTTCCACCGGATCCCGAGGGCGCCCGGTCACTATGGCAGGACGTGCTCGATCGCATCGAGGCTCTGGGGGGATCCCCGGAGTCCGAACGCGCCGGGATCGCATTCTTCGAGGCGGTGGGGATGCACGGCATCCACGGCGGCGATCTGGCCGGGGTGCTGGCCGCCACCCGCCAGGCGCTGGGCCGCAGCGCCAGGATCGCGGCTGCGCCGTCACGGTTCGCCGCCTTCTGCGCCGCCCGCGGGGCGCGCCCGCGCCGGCCGGCGCCGGTGGTGGAGGAGGGATCGGCGGCGCGTTTCCTGGCGCCGCTGCCGGCCGGCCTCCTGCGCTCACGGCCGGAGCTGGCGGCGCTGCCCGCCACGCTCGACCGGCTCGGCATCCGGACCCTGGGGGAGCTGGCGGCGCTCCCGTCGCGCGCGGTGGCGGAGCGCTTCGGCCATCCGGGGCTGCTGGCGCTGGACCTCGCGCGCGGGCGCGACACCCCGCTCGAGCCGCGGCGCCCGCCCGAGCCGGTGTCCGAGCGCATCGAGCTCCCGGAGGCGGTGTCGGGAGGCCAGCTCGAGCGTGCGCTGGAGCTGCTCGTCACGCGCGTGCTCGCCCGCCGCGAGCGGCGCGGGCGCTCGCTGCGGGCGGTGGCCGTGTCGGCGCGGTTCGTGTCCGGCGGCACCTGGCGCGAGGCGGTCACCCTCCGCCACGCCAGCGCCGACCCGGGCAGAATCCGGCTGGTGCTGGCCCCCAAGCTGGCCGAGCTCCCCGCGCCCGCGGACTCGATCGCGATCGAGGTCGAGGCCTTCGGCCCACCCGCCCAGGACCAGGGCCGCCTGCTGGACGAGGAGGGCGCCGCCCGGAGGGCCCGCCTGGACGAGGCCGTGCGCCAGGTGCGCCAGGCCGCGGGCCGCGACGCCGCGCTGCGGGTGCTCGACGTGGACCCGGAGTCCCGGCTTCCCGAGCGCCGCTCGGTGCTGGCTCCGTTCGTCGACGGGACTCCGGCGCGGAGGGACCGCAGGTGAGCCCGCGCGATCGCGGGGCGCCGCGCAGGCTCACGCCCATGCATCCCGCTCCCATACGCGCGCGCGAGGATGGGCTGCCGGCGGCCTTCGCCGGCGTGGCCGTGGAGTCGGTGCGCGAAGACTGGGTGGTGGAGGACCGCTGGTGGACCGGCCGCCCGTTGCGGCGGCGCTACTTCGAACTGGTGCTGGCAGACGGACGCAACGTCACCGTGCTGCGGGACCTGGGAGCGGGGAGGTGGTTCGTGCAGCGGGCGTAGGCGTGCAAGAAGGCTAAAGGACGCGCCGGCGGCGGTCGATGCGGGATTCGATGGCCTTCGATCTCGATGCCGCGCTGGGTCACGCCGTGGATCTCGGCGCGTCGGATCTGCACGTCAAGGTCCCCGCTCCGCCCCGGGCGCGGGTAGCCGGCCGGCTGCAGAAGCTGGAGGGCTACGGGGCGATCACGCCCGAGGACGCCGAGGCCATCTGCTCCCGGGTGCTCACCTCCGACCACAAGCGCGGGCAGTTCCGCGACCAGGGCTCCGCCGACCTCTCCTACTTCAACTCCCACGGCCGCTTCCGCGTGTCCGCCTTCTCCCAGCGCGGGTCGCCCTCGTTCGTGTTCCGGGCGGTGCCGGTGGCGCCGCGGACGGAGGAGCTCGGGCTGCCCGAGGTCGTGGCCTCCTGGGCCGACGCGCCGCGCGGCCTGGTCGTCATCACCGGCCCCACCGGGGCGGGCAAGAGCACCACCGGGGCGGCTGTCGTCGGCCTGATCAACCAGCGCCGGCCGGTGCACATCCTCACGATCGAGGATCCGATCGAGTACCTGCATCGCGACGAGACGGCGATCGTGTGCCAGCGCGAGATCGGCCTTGACGCGCCCACCTACCACGTCGCTCTGCGCGCGGCCCTGCGCCAGGACCCGGACGTGATCCTGATCGGCGAGGTGCGCGACGAGGAGACCGCCATGACTGCCCTGCGCGCCGCGGAGACCGGGCACCTCGTGATCTGCACGCTTCACACTCTCAACGCCGCCGAGACGGTGCAGCGCTTCATCGACCTCTTCGGCGACCGCCAGAGCTCGCTAGCGCGCCAGATGCTGGCGGGGACCCTCGTGGGCGTGACCTCCCAGCGCCTGGTGCCCGGGCGCGAGGGCGGGCGAGTGCTCAACTCCGAGGTGCTGGTGAACTCCGGGCGCGTCCGCGACCTCATCGCCTCGGGCGGCTCGCAGAGCGAGCTGGACCTCGCGATCCGCGAGGGCGACTACTACGGGATGGTCTCGTTCGACCAGTGCCTGCTGTCGAAGGTCCGCGACGGGGCGATCGCGCGGGCCGAAGCACTGGCCTTCGCCAGCGAGCCGCATGACCTCAAGCTGATGATGGCCGCCGATCCTCTGCTGGCCGCCGCTGCGGACGAGGACAGCGACGCCGAGGCCGACCCGGCTCCGGCCGGCTTCCCAGACGCCCAGCCCTAGCGGCCGGCCGCGCCCTAGCGTCCCCAAACGCGCATATCCTGCGCCGGTTGAGGGACGGAGAGCGGACAGCGCGCGAGCGCGACGCGGCCTCGCGGCGCCGGCGTGCCGCCGCCGCGGCGCAGCGGCGGATCTTCTGGCGCCGGCGGCTGGTGGCGATAGCGGCGGTCGTCGTGCTGCTGGTTCTGCTCACGAGCGCCCTCGGCTCGGGCTCCGACGACGACGGTGGGGGCGACGACGAGCCCGAGCGCGCGGAGCTCCCCGGCGGCGGCCGCCAGATCTTCCCGGCCAAGCGAGTCGTGGCCTTCTACGGCGCCCCACAGGACGAGGAGCTGGGCGTGCTGGGCATCGGCACGCCGGACCAGGCCGCTCAGAAGCTCGAGCGCCAGGCGCGGCCCTATGCCAGGCCGGGGCGGCCGGTGCTGCCCGCATTCGAGTTGATCGCCACGGTGGCCGCCAACGCACCCGGCGACGACGGGCTCTACCGCACCCGCCAGGACGACGAGGTGATCCGTCGCTACCTGCGCGCAGCGCGCCGCGCCGGGGCGCTGCTGCTGCTGGACATCCAGCCGGGCCGGGCCGACTTCCTCACCGAGGCGCAGGCGCTGGAGCGGTGGCTGCGCGAGCCCGACGTGAGCCTGGCTCTGGACCCCGAGTGGCGGATGGATGCCGGCGAGGTGCCAGGCCAGACGATCGGCGAGGTGGACGCCGAGGAGGTGAACGCGGTGTCGGCGTGGCTGGCGGGCATCGTGCGGCGGGGAGACCTGCCGCAGAAGCTGCTGCTGGTGCACCGCTTCACCGAGGCGATGGTGGAGCGGCCCGAGCTGCTCACCCGCCCGCGCGGGATCGCCATGACGCTGAACGTGGACGGGTTCGGAACCAGTGAGCAGAAGGTGGCCAAGTACCGCGATCTCGTCCCGCAGCGGTTCCGGGCCGGCTTCAAGCTCTTCTACCGCGAGGACACCGGACTGATGACCCCGCGCGAGGTGCTCGCGCTGAGGCCGCGGCCGGACTTCGTGGTCTACGAGTAGCCGAAGGCCCCGGGAAGGGGCTTGCACCCCGTTTCGCGTGCATGCGAACATACGTTCGTGTCGTCGCCGCCGTACGTCGAGCTCCACTGCCACACCGCCTATTCGTTCCTCGACGGGGCATCGGCGCCCCAGGAGCTTGCGGGAGCGGCGGCCGAGCAGGGGCACGCGGTGCTGGCGATCACCGACCACGACGGGCTGCACGGAGCGATGGAGCTCGCCCGGGCGCTGAAGCCGCTGGGGGTGCGCCCGATCACCGGCGCGGAGCTGACCATGGAGGACGGCTCGCATCTCACGCTGCTGTGCGAGAGCAGCGCCGGTTATCGCAACCTGTGCCGCCTGATCACCGCGGCGCACGCCGGCACGCGGCCCAGGGAGGGGGCCGATCCGCTGCCGCCGGTCACCGCCTACGACACGCTCGAGCGCCACGCCGAGGGGCTGGTGTGCCTCTCCGGCTGCGCCCGCCATGGCGCCCTGGCCCGCGCGGTGGAGGGCAACCGCCACGCCGACGCGGCGGCCGCCGGCCGGCGGCTGCTGCGGATCTTCGGCGCCGATCGCCTGCGCGTCGAGCTGCAGCGGCCGTTCGCGCGCAACGACCGCCGCCGCAACCGGCTGCTGGCCGAGCTGGCGGGGCGGCTGGGAGTGCCGGCGGTGGCCACCGGCAACGTGCATGCCCATAGCCGCGCTCGCACCCGGCTCCAGGATGCGCTGGTGGCGGTGCGCCTCGGCCGCACCCTCGACGAGTGCGAGCCCTGGCGGCGCGGCAACTCATCGCATGCGCTGGCCCCGCCCGAGGCCATGGCGGAGCGGTTCGCCGATCACCCCGCCGCGGTGGCCGAGAGCGCGCGCCTGGCGGAGCGGCTGAGCTTCGACCTGACCAGCGACCTGGGCTACACCTACCCGGGCTCCGAGGACCCGGAGGCGGGCATGAAGCTGGCCGCCATCTGCGCGGCGCGGGTGGGGGAGCGCTACCCCGGTGGCGAGGGACGGGCGCGGGCGGAGGCGCGGGTGCAGGAGGAGCTGCGCGTGATCGACCACCTGGGCCTGGCCGGCTTCTTCCTGCTGCACCGCGACATGCTCGAGCTGGCGCGCGAGGTGGCGGCGGAGGTGCGCGGGACCGCAACGGTGCGCGCGACCCTTCCACCCGGCCGCGGCCGCGGGTCCAGCGTGGCCTCGATCGTGTGCTACCTCACCGGCCTCTCGCACATCGACCCGCTGGCCAACGAGCTCCACCTGGGCCGGTTCCTCAACGAGGACCTGTCGGACCTGCCGGACATCGACCTGGACTTCCCGCGCGACATCCGCGAGGTCCTGATCCCGCGCGTGCACGAGCGCTACGGCCACGACCGCTCGGCCCTGGTGGCGGCGTTCGCCACCTACCAGGTGCGCTCGGCGGTGCGCGACTTCGCCAAGGCGCTGGGGCTCCCGCCGGGGGAGATCGAGAGGCTGGCCCGCACGGTGGACCCGTGGCTGCCTGGCAACGACATCCAGGGCGACGTGGAGGAGGTGCAGGCCGCCCGCGGCCGCTCGCCGCGCTGGCAGGCGCTCGCGTGGCTGGCACGCGCAGCGGCCGGGCTGCCGCGCCACCAGTCCCAGCACCCGGGCGGCATGGTCATCTCCACTCAGCCGCTCACCGACCTGTGCCCGATCCAGCCGGCCGCGATGGAGGGCCGCCAGATGGTGCAGTGGGACAAGGACTCCTGTGCCGACGCCGGCTTCCTCAAGCTCGACCTGCTGGGCCTGGGGATGCTGTCGGCGGTGGAGCGCTGCGTGGAGGAGATCGCGCGCACGCGCAACGAACGGATCGACCTGTCGCGGATCGACTTCGCCGACCAGCGCGTCTACGACGAGATCTGTGAGGCGGAGACGATGGGCGTCTTCCAGATCGAGAGCCGGGCGCAGATGCAGATGCTCAAGCGCACCCGCCCCGAGAACCTCGACGACCTGACCGTGCAGGTGGCGCTGGTGCGTCCGGGGCCGATCCTCGGCGGCGCCGTGCATCCCTACATCGAGCGCAAGAAGGCGCTGCGGGCCGATCCCGGCTATCGGGTGCCCTACGAGCACCCGTCGCTCGAGCCGGTGCTGCGCGACACGCTCGGCGCGATCGTCTTCCAGGACCAGGTGATCGAGGTGGCCATGGAGTTCGCCGGGTTCAGCGCCGGCCAGGCCGAGGGGCTGCGGCGGGCGATGAGCCGCAAGCGCTCGGAGGAGGCCATGCGCTCCTATGAGTCGAGGTTCGTGGAGGGGGCGATGGAGCGCGGGGTGGACCGCGACGTGGCCCAGCGGGTGTACGACCAGATCGTGGGTTTCTCGGGCTTCGGCTTCCCCAAGTCCCACTCGGCGGCGTTCGGGCTGCTGGCCTACCAGTCCACCTGGCTGCGGGTGCACTACGGCCCCGAGTTCCTGTGCGCGCTGCTCAACGAGCAGCCGATGGGCTTCTACCCGCCCGATGCGCTGGTGCACGAGGCCCAGCGGCGCGACATCGAGGTGCGCCCGCCGTGCGTGGACGCGGGCTTCGCCGAGTGCCGGGTGGAGCCGGGCGGCGCGGTGCGGATCGGCCTGGGCTACGTGAACGGGGTGAAGGAGGCGGAGGTCAAGGCGCTCGTGGCCGAGCGCGAGCGGGGTGGGTCGTTTAACTCGATCCCGGACCTGGGCGCGCGGTCGGGCGCGGGAGCGGAGACGCTCTCCAAGCTGGCCTGGGCCGGTGCCTGCGACATGCTGCTGGACGGTCCCGAGGAGGGCCGCCGGCGCCAGGCTCTGTGGTTGCTGGGGGTGGCGGCGCCGGGGGTGCCGCTGGGCCGCCACGGCGCCAACGGGACCCAGCTGGCGCTGCCGCTGGACCCCCATGACGCGCCGGCGCTGCGCGAGCTCGGCGTGTGGGAGCGGCTGCTGGCCGACTACGGGTCGACGGGCGTCACGCTGCGCGAGCATCCGCTGGAGCTCATGCGCCCCACCCTGCCCGGGCGGACGGTCTCGAGCGCCGACCTTGGGCGCGCCCGCCACGGGTCGCAGGTGCGGGTGGCGGGCCTGGTGGTGGCCCGCCAGCGCCCGGCCACCGCCAAGGGAGTCACGTTCATGCTGCTGGAGGACGAGCACGGCACGATCAACCTGATCGTGCCCCCGCCGGTGCACGAGCGCTGCCGGCTGGCCGTCCGGGGCGAGGCGCTGGTCATCGCCGACGGCCGCCTGGAGCGCCGCGAGGGGGTGGTCAACGTGCTGGTGCACGACGTGCGCCGCCTCGAGCGCGCCGACCTGCCCCAGGCCGAGGTGCGCCACATCGAGCCCCGGCGCACGTGGTCCAGCGACTCAGGCGAGGAGATACCCGCGGCGGCGGCGGCCGGTGACGCGCCGGCGCCGGGCGACCTGGCCGCGGCGTTGCCGGCGCCCAACAGCTTCGGGCGCGGCAGGCGCTAGTACCTTCACCCCATGGCCGGCCGCATCCTCGTGGGCACATCCAGCTGGGCCGACCCGGGCTTCATCAAGGACTGGTACCCGGCCGGGATGCCTGCGGCCCAGCGGCTGCCCTGGTATGCCGAGCGCTTCGAGGGGGTGGAGCTCAACTCGAGCTTCTACGCGGTGCCGGAGCGCCCGACCGTGCGGCGCTGGTGCGAGGTCACGCCGGCGGGCTTCAACTTCGACGTGAAGCTGCACCGGCTGCTGTCCCGCCACTCGGCGCCGCTGGACTCGCTGCCGCCGGAGCTGCGCGACGGCGCGCGCACGAGCGTGCGCGGACGCGTGGAGCTCACGCCCGAGCTGGAGCGCGCCCTGGCCGAGCACGCGCTCGCGGCGATCGAGCCGCTGGAGCGCGAGGGCCGCCTGGGTGCGCTGCTGCTGCAGCTCACGCCCGCCTTCTCGCCCAAGCGCAACTCGCTGGAGGAGCTCGAGCCGCTGCTGGAGGTGCTCAGGCCGCGCCGGACCGCGATCGAGCTGCGCAACCGCCGCTGGGTCGATGAGGAGCGCGCGCCGGAGACGTTGGGCTGGTTCTCAGACCACGAGGTGGCGTTCGTGTGCGTGGACGCGCCGCCCAGCGACGCGACGCCCGTGATGCCTCCGATCGACGCCGTCACCCGCGACGACCTGGCCTACGTGCGCATCCATGGCCGCAACGTCGACGGCTACCTGCACGGCAAGTCGGTGGCCGAGCGGTTCGGCTGGATCTACGGCGACGCCGAGCTGGAGGAGGTGGCCGAGCGGGCGCACGGCCTGGCCGAGCAGGCGCGGGAGGTGCACGTGTTCTTCAACAACAACCGCGACGACGACGCGCCGACAGCTGCGCGGCGGTTCCGCTCGCTCCTGGGCCAGGACCCGGGGCCCCCGCCCGAGGACGCCCAGCTCAGGCTCGCCTGAGCTGGCTCGAGGCCGCCGCCTGCTCCAGGCGGTGCTCGCCCACAGCCGAGTGCGCGGTCAGGCCAACGCGCGCGAGGCTGTAGCGCCGTCGCACTCCCGGGTTGCCGGGAACCCGCGGCTCAGCCGCGCGGGGCACCAATACGTACCTGCCGCGCGGCTGAGCCTGAGGAGGAGGGTTCACACCGACGATGATGCCCGCCTTCCGGGCCGCGGCCCACAGCGCCGCGTCCAAAGATCGCCCGCGGCGTTTCGACAGCCTGTCGAGTGCGTTCAGCCGCGCCGGATGTCGAACCAGACCCGCTGCTGGCCGCCGTCGTCGGCCGCCACGCCCCAGTCGTCGCTCAGGCGGTCGACCAGGAACAGGCCCCAGCCGCCCTCGGTCGCCGGGTCCGCGGTGGGCGGCTGCGGCTCGAACGCCGCGCCCGGGTTGGCGATCTCCACTCGCACGCGCTCGCGGCCCACCAGCACCGCCAGCTCGACCGCCGCGGCGCCCGCGTGGCGCACGGAGTTGGTCACGAGCTCCGTTACCAGCAGCCGCACGGTCTCCAGCAGCGGGGGGTCGAGGTCGGCCCTGAGTCGCGACAGCTCGCTGCGCGCCCTTCCGGCGGCGCGCGGCCCGCCACCGATGCGCATGCGAAAGCCCGCGTCGCTTGACGCGGACGTCACCGAGCCGGGCTCGGTCGCTGCAGCGCCCTCAACCTGATCCAAATGTTGTCCTGACCCGGGAGTGCCCTGATTTCTACCCGCTTTTCGCGCGTTGGCAACATCGTGGGCACCGTTACCCACACTACGTAGCACCACCACGGCGATGTCGTCTCGGGTCTCGCCGCTCTGTAGCTCCACGGCCGCCTGCTCGATCGTGGCCGCGATCGCGTCGGCGCTCTGGCCGGCACAGCCCGCCAGGATTTCGCCCAGGCGGGCCTCGCCGAGGATCCCGTTCTCGCCGCGGGCCTCGGTCACGCCGTCGGTGTAGAACACGAGCGCGTCGCCCTCGTGCAGGTGAGCGGACGCGTCGGCCAGGTCGGGGTCCGGCACCACGCCCACCAGCGTGCCCGGGCTGCCGATCGCCTCCACGGCGCCGTCCGCGCGCAACAGCAGCGGCAGCGGGTGCCCCGCGCTGGCCAGCGACACGCGCGCGCCCGCGGGCCCCGGCACCACCGACGCGTAGGCCACCGTGGCGAAGCGCAGGTCCTTGCGCTGACGCAGGAGCGCCTCGTTGAGGACCCTCAGTCCGGCTGTGGGCGCCGGGTCGCGCATGGCCGCGGCGCGCAGTGTGTAGCGGGCGAGCGCCGTGACCGCCGCGGCATCCGGGCCCTTGCCGCACACATCGCCAACCACCACCGACCAGCCGCCGCCGGCCGCTTCGAAGAGGTCGTAGAAGTCGCCGCCCACGTCATTGCCCTCGCCGGTGGCCCGGAACCGGGCGCCCGTCTCGATGCCGGGGATCTGCGGCAGCTCGGCGGGCAGCAGGCTCTGCTGGAGCGTCTGGGCGATGTAGGACCGCTCGGCGTAGAGGCGCGCGTTGTCCACCGCGACGCCCACCCGCCGGCCGAGCTCCTCGGCCATCTCCAGATCCTCGTCACCGTAGCTGCGGGTCTGGCCGAGGCGCAGCAGGGCGATGGCGCCCAGCGCGCGGCCACGCGCGGTGATCGGCACCACGACGGCGCTGTGGGGACCGGCGCGGTGGATGAGCTCGGCGTGCTCGGGAGTTCGCGCCTGGGTCTCGATCAGCTCGGGCGTGATCTTGGGGTACAGCTCGCTGGTCATCGTGCGGACCACGTTCGGGATCCCGGTCTCGGCATCGGGCGGGGCGGGGAACCTGCGCTGGAGCTCCAGCAGCGCCTCGGCCTTCTCCTCGTCGGACGCGGCGTGGGCGGCCAGCGCCAGGCTGCCGTCCTCTTCGAGCGTGTGGATGCTGCACCAGTCGGCCAGCCACGGGACGACCGCCAGGCGCGCGACGCGTCCCAGGATGCGCCCGGGGTCCATCGAGGAGCCGATCACGCGCCCTGCCTCCGCCAGCAGCCGCTGGCCCAGCTCGGCCCGCTTGAGGTCGGTCACGTCCTCCATCACGTTGATCGCCATGACCACCGTGCCGTCCTCGCCCCGGATCGGCGTGGCCTTCACGCGGTTCCAGCGCTCGGTGCCGTCGCGGGTGTCCACGGAGCGGATCACCGCCTCCGCGTCCTCGGTGCCCTGCAGCGCAAGCCGCCCGGGCAGGCCGTCCGGGGGGAACGGCGCGCCGTCCTCGGCGTACATCTCGAAGCGGTCCCGCACCTCCTCGGCGGGCGTGCGCGTGAGCTCTTCCACGGAGGCGTAGCCGAGGGCCTCGATCGCGCGCTGGTTGGCGAAGACCAGGCTGCCGTCCGGCGCCTGGGCGGTCACCCCATCGGCCACCCCGCGCAGGATCGCCGACAGCTGCTCCATCGCGCGGCTGGCGTCGGCGCGCGCCACGCGCTCGAGCTCCAGCAGCCGCTCGCGTTCCTCGTCGGCGCGCTGGCGGCGCGTGATGTCGCGGATGTAGCCGGTGAAGACGGGTGTGGGACCGTCGCCGATGCGGCTGATGGCGAGCTCGATGGGGAACTCGGTGCCGTCGGAGCGCATGCCGCGGAGCTCCACCCGCCGCCCGACGATGTCGCTCTCCCCGCTCTCCAGGTAGCGCGCCAGGCCGGCGCGGTGAGCGTCGCGCAGGTCGGGCGGAATGATCAACTGGGCCATCTCGCGGCCCACCGCCTCCCGCGCGGAGATGCCGAACACGGCCTCGGCCGAGGGGTTGAACTCGAGCACACGCCCCTCGTGGTCCATGGTGATCACGCAGTCCAGCGCCGACTGCAGGATCGCGGTCTTCAACGCCTCCGAGCGCCTCAGCGCCTCCTCGGCGAGCTGTGACTCCACGAACTCGCCCACCTGGCTGCCCAGTGCCTCCAGCAGCTGACGCAATCCCGGATCGGGGTCGCGCACCTCGCGCGCGAAGAACTCCATCACGCCCACGATCCCGACGGAGGTCCGCAGCGGAAAGCCCACGGCGCCCTTCAGGCCCGCCACCCCGGCCGCTTCGGAGCGCGGCAGCTCTGGCTCGTTGGCCATGTCCCGCACCCACACGACCGCGTTCTCCTCCCAGACCCGCCCCGGGATTCCCACCCCGGGCCGGAACACGGACTTCAGGCTGAGCTCGTCGAAGCCGGCCGGGTCCACGCCCTCGGCGCTCCAGCTCTCGACGCATCGCAGGCTGCGCGGCGGCCGGCCCTCCCACAGCCCGCCGACCTGCCATCCCAGGGCGGTGCCGATCACGTCGAGCAGGCGCGGCGCGGCCTCGCGGAGCGTGCCGGACTCCTGCAGCACCGCCGCGACGCCGTACTGCACCTCCAGGCGGAGCTGCTCGAGGTCGCGCTCGGCTCGCAGCCGGGCCACGTAGACCGCCAGCAGGCCGAAGGCCAGCACGCCGAAGCTGAGCGCCAGGTGCAGTGGCTCGCCGAAGATGTCGTCGGGCACGCCGAGGGCGATTACCAGCGACGTGACCAGCGCCACCGTGCCGGCGACCTGGGCGGGCGACGCCCCGCGGGCCGCGGCCACCAGCGGAACCAGGCCGAGGAAGCCGATTCCCACGGCCGAGTCGGTGATCAGGTCGAAGCCGGCGATCGCGAGCGCCAGCAGGATCGCGCCGAGCAGCGCGTACTGCTCCGGCTGCCCGCGGCGGAGCGACGGAAGTGGTGCGCTATGGGAGGTTGTCTGAGCCAATCGCGTGCGAGGCGAGTCCGTCCGCAAGGGTAGTGGCGACCTTGGGCCGCCACCAGGACGGTCGTGGGCGACCACCCTGCGACGATACGGCCGTCATCGCGCCCGAGATCGAGGATCGTGAGCCGCCTGGAGTAGTACGCGTGCGCGCGCCCAACCCTTCGCCGCTCACCCTGGAGGGCACGAACACCTACGTGCTGGAGGGTGGCTGGGTGGTGGATCCAGGGCCCGCGGAAGACGCGCACCTGGACGCGGTTCTCGCTGCCGCCGGCGGCCGGGTGCGGGGGATCGCGCTTACGCACTCCCACTCAGACCACGCGGAGGCCGCTCAGCCGCTGTCCGAGCGCGCGGGTGGCGTGCCGGTGGTGCTGCCCGGCGATGGAGACGAGGCCGGGCCGCTGCGGGCGATCGCCACTCCCGGGCACACGCCCGACCACGTGTGCCTGCTGCTCGGCGGGGTGGCGTTCTGCGGCGACACGGTGCTGGGCACGGGGAGCGTCTTCATCGCGCCGGGCGAGGGCTCGCTGTCGGCGTACCTGGACTCGCTGCGGCGCTTGCGCGCGCTGGACCTCGAGGTCCTGTGCCCCGGCCACGGGCCGTTTGCGTGGGACCCGGCTGCCAAGCTCGACGAGTATCTGGCCCACCGCGCCGAGCGCGAGCGGATGCTGCTGGACGCGCTCGAGGCCGGAGCGCGCACCGAGGCCGAGCTGCTCGACCGCGCCTGGGCCGACGCCCCTACACAGCTGCGGCCGGCGGCGGGGCTGAGCCTGCGCGCCCACCTCGGCAAGCTCGCCGAGGAGGGACGGCTGCCGGAGGGGCTGGAGGCGGGGTTGGCGATCTAAGGCGCGAGCAAGCCCGCGACGAGCCGCCAGACCTGGGGGTCGATGCCCATCCCGAGGTGAGAGCTGCCCACCTCCACGTTGGTCGCGGTTGGGCTGAACTCGTCGATGCAGGCGCGCCAGTTCACGATCCCGTCGCGGCGGCTGTAGATCGCCGTGACCGGAACCTCGATCGGCACCAGGTTGCGCTCCTCGATCCCGGCCTGGATCGTGGCGATGCGCTCGGCGCCGTAGGCCCTGCCAAGACGGGTGTGGGCCGGCCCGCCCACGATCGGCGTGCCCAGCGTGATGACCTGCTCGACGGCGTCCGGGTGGTCGCGCGCGGTCTCGCGGGCGAGCACGCCGCCGAGGCTCTGCCCCACCAGGTGCACCGGACCTCCTGTCGCGTCGACCCTGGACAGGGCGAGCTCGGCGACCTGCGGGAGGAGCGCCTCCACGTCGCCGCCGTTGCGGCCGAGCCCCCAGCCCTTCACGTCATGGCCGAGGCGCGAGAGGAACGCGCGCAGCGGCAGGGTGGATGCGTCCTCGGCGGCGAAGCCGGGGAGCACGAGCACCGTGGCATGACCGCGGGGGGCGCCCCGGAGTGAGGGTGCGGCGAGCGCGAGACGCGCCGCCTGGAGGGCGGACAGGGCCTCCCACGCGAGCAGGCCCAGGCCCGGCGGTCCGGGCGCGCGGGTCGATGACGGATTCACGTCAGGTGTACGGCCCGCGATGGGCACAGCGATCAGCGATCACCTGATGACGGATGGCGCTCATGCCTACGGAATACTGATGCGAGCGATGTCGCAGGAGAACCTCGAGATTGTGCTCAGCCAGTTCGAAAGTACGAACGCGCGTGACTTCGCCGGCGTGTTGGATACCTGGGCCGAGGACGTGGAGCTGATCCTCCACGGGGGGTTCGTTCCCTTCGGAACCTCGGCTACGGGGAAGGCGGCGGTCGGCGAGTGGTTCGGGGACTGGTTCAAGCAGTTCGGCTCGGACTACCGCTTTGAGATCGAGGAAGCACGCGACATGGATGATTGTGTCTTCGTCCTGGCAACCCACCACGGACGGGGGCGGCACAGTGGGGTGACCGTTGAGCTCCGCACGGCCTACGTCTACTCGGTGTCCGGGGGAAGGGTGAGCCGCGTGGAGGTATGGCCCGAGGAAGACCGTGAAGCGGCCCTCGAAGCTGCGGGGCTGTCGGACTAGCGTACGCAGCGCCGAACCAGCCCCGCCTGAGCGTTCGCAACTACCCTTCTTCGCCTTGATCACGACCAACCAATTCAAGAACGGAACCCACATCGACGTGGACGGCACCGTCTTCAAGATCGTGGAGTTCCAGCACGTGAAGCCCGGCAAGGGTGGCGCGTTCGTTCGCTCCAAGCTCAAGCGCGTGGGCGACGGCGCCGTGATCGACAGGACCTTCCGGGCGGGGGAGAAGTTCCGGCCCGTGCGCACCGAGTCGCGGCGCATGCAGTACCTCTACGCCGACGGAACGGACGCCCACTTCATGGACCTCCAGACCTACGATCAGCTGACCGTGCCCCAGGACGGCGTCGCCGACTCGCTTAAGTGGATCGTGGAGAACGAGGAGGTCGAGGTTCTCTACGTCGATGAGGCGCCCACCGACGTGCAGGTGCCCACCGCGGTGGAGCTTGCGGTGGCCGACACGGAGCCGGGCCTGCGAGGAGACACCGCCTCCGGCGGAGGCGACAAGCCGGCCACGCTGGAGTCCGGCGTCACGGTGCGCGTGCCTCTGTTCGTGGACGTTGGCGACCGGGTACGGGTCGACACGCGCTCCGGCGAGTACGTGTCGCGAGCGTAAGTACATGCGTCGGACCGACCAGCGCCGCGCCGCGGTCGTCGCCCTCTACCAGGCCGACGCCACCGATCGCACCGCGCGCGATCTCCTGGATCCGCGCGCCACCATCTTCACGCGCGAGCTGGTCGACGGGGTGGAGGGCGACCGCGAGCGCATCGACCGGCTCATCGCCCGCCACAGCCAGGGGTGGGCGCTGGACCGGATCGCGCCGCTGGAGCGCAACATCCTGCGGGTGGCCCTGCACGAGCTGCTCAGCCGCGAGGACGTGCCGGCCGAGGTGGCCATCGACGAGGCCATCGAGGCTGCCAAGGAGCTGTGCGGCGCCGACGCGCCGGGCTTCGTGAACGGGATCCTCGGTGCGGCTCACCGCGAGGAGGTGGCGGCGGGATGAGCGAGACCCTGGACGAGCTGATCCGCGAGCTCGAGGACTCGGCCGCGCGGCTGCGCGCGGGCGAGCTGGACTCCGCCGCCGCGGCCGAGGTGGTGGAGCGCTGCGCGGAGCTCGCCGGGCTGGTCGGTGCCGAGCTCGATCGGGTCGGCCGGGAAACCGAGCAGGATGAGGATCCCGCGGAGGGCCAGGAGCGGCTGCTGTGAGCACCAGCTCCCCCGCTCGCCGTGACGCGGGCGCCGCCCGCTATCCGACCGAGCTGCAGGAGCGGATGAACGCCTACCTGGCCGAGCTGCGGTTCGGCGACGAGCCGGGCGTGGCGCGCCTGGCGGAGGCCATGCGCTACTCGCTGCTGGCGGGCGGCAAGCGCATCCGCCCGGTGCTGGCCCTGGCCACCGCCGAGGCGCTCGGGCACGACCCCGAGGACGTACTCCCGTTCGCGGCGGCCATCGAAATGATCCACACCTACTCGCTGATCCACGACGACCTGCCGGCCATGGACGACGACGATCTGCGCCGCGGCAAGCCCACCTGCCACGTGGCGTTCGGCGAGGACGTGGCCATCCTGGCGGGCGACGGGCTGTTCGCCGAGGCGCTTCGCCTGGCCCTCACCGAACAGGCCGGAGAGCCGGCCGACGTGCTGGCCGGGGTGCGCGAGCTCACGGCCGCCGCGGGGGTCGGCGGGATGGTGGGCGGCCAGTTCCTGGACGTGACCGCGGATGCCAACCTGGACGTCGCCGGCCTGCGCCGCCTGCACGAGCTGAAGACCGGTCGGCTGATCGCCGCTTCGGTCACCGGCGTGGTGCACGTCTGCGGCGCGCGCGGACCTGCCACAATCGGGCTCGGCCACTTTGCGGCCGAGTTGGGCGTCCTGTTCCAGATCGTCGACGACATCCTCGACGTGACCGGCGACGACGCTGAGCTCGGCAAGCCGAGTGGGTCGGACGAGCGTCACGGCAAGCAGACCTACGTCAGCGCCTTCGGTCTCGATCGGGCGAGGGAGCTGGCGGCGGAATCGCACGCCGAGGCGCGCGCAGCGCTCGCCCGCGTGGGCGGGAGAACCGAGCGGCTCGAATGGATCGCTGACTACATCCTGACCAGGCAACGATGACCAGACTTCTCGATGGCATAGACGGTCCCGAGGACCTCAAGCCGCTCGACGAGCAAGAGCTCGCGCAGGTGGCCCAGGAGGTGCGCGAGGAGATCATCGACACGATCGGTGAGATCGGCGGTCATTTCGGAGCCAACCTGGGCGCCTGTGAGATCGCCGTGGCCATCCACAGCCTGCTCGACTCGCCGCGCGACAAGGTGCTGTGGGACGTCGGCCACCAGGCCTACCCGCACAAGGTGCTCACCGGCCGGCGCGGCCGCCTCGACACCATCCGCAAGTACAAGGGCCTGGCCCCGTTCTGCTCGGTGTTCGAGTCAGAGCACGACATCATGGGCGCCGGTCACGCCTCAACCTCGGTGTCCTACGCCGTGGGGCTGAAGGAGGCCATGCGCCGCGGCATCGGTGAGGACGGCCGGGTGGTGGCGGTCATCGGCGACGGTGCTCTCACGGGCGGTGTGGCATTCGAGGCGCTCCACAACGCGGGCGGGCTGGACGTCCCGATCGTGATCGTGGTGAACGACAACGGCATGTCGATCGCCCCCAACGTGGGCGCCCTGTCGCGCTACTTCCACCGCATCCGCATGAACCCCAAGCTGCATCGGGCGCGCGAGGAGGTCGAGGTCAACCTCACCAAGCTCCCCGCGGGCATCGGCCACCGGATCGAGCGGCTCGGGCCGATCGTGAAGGAGTCGCTCAAGGCCTACTGGGCGCCGGGCCTCTTCTTCGAGGAGCTCGACATCGCCTACATCGGCGTGATCGACGGCCACGACGTCGGTGCGCTGCGCGAGGCGATCGGCGAGGCGCTGGAGGCCGGCCGCCCCGTGGTGGTCCACGCGCGGACCGTCAAGGGCAAGGGCTTCGCCCCGGCGGAGGACGGCGGATTGGAGGGCATGGAGAAGTGGCACGCGGCCAAGCCCGCCTCGATCGTGAACGGTGAGCCCGCCGCCGCGCCCAAGCCGGCCAAGGACCCCAACCCGGCGCCGGCGCAGTACACCAAGGTGTTCGGCGACGCGCTCGTTGCGGAGGCCCAGGGCGACGAGCGCGTGATCGGCATCACGGCCGCCATGAACTCGGGCACCGGCCTGGACATCCTCCAGCGCGAGCTGCCGGAGCGCTACTACGACGTGGGCATCGCCGAGCAGCACGCCGTCCTGTTCGCGGCCGGCCTGGCGCTCCAGGGGGCCAAGCCGGTGGCGGCCATCTACTCGACCTTCCTGCAGCGCGGCTTCGACCAGATCGTGCACGACGTGTGCCTGCAGAAGCTCGACGTGGTCTTCGCCATGGACCGTGCCGGGCTGGTGGGCGATGACGGTCCCACCCATCACGGGGCGTTCGACATCTCCTACCTGCGCTGCCTGCCGCACATGGTGCTCATGGCGCCCAGGGACGAGGCGCAGCTGGTGCACATGCTGCATACGGCCATCCATCACGAGGGCCCGGCCGCGCTGCGCTACCCGCGCGGGGAGGCCGAGGGAGTGCCGCTGCCCCGGCGGCCCGAGCTGCTCGAGATCGGCACGGGCGAGCTTCTGCGCGAGGGCGAGCGGGTGGCCTTCCTCGGCTACGGCTACGGCGTGCCGCTGGCGCTCGGCGCCGCCGAGCGGCTGGCGGAGGACCATGGCCTCGACGTGACCGTTGCCGACGCCCGCTTCGCCAAGCCGCTGGACGGCGAGCTGATCGCCTCGCTGGCGGCGTCCCACGATGTCCTGGTCACGGTGGAGGAGAACGTGCTCGCGGGTGGGTTCGGCGCGGCTGCGGTGGAGCACCTGGCCGACCGCGACCTGATGGGCGACGTGCGGGTGCTGCGGTTCGGGCTGCCGGACCGCTACGTGACGCACGGCAAGCCCGCTCTGCTGCGCGAGGAGGTCGGGCTCACGCCCGCGGCCGTGGCCGAGCGGGTGGCGGAGGCCGTGCTGGTCCCGCGCGACGCTCTGGTCTGAGCCCGCGTCAGCTCCCGGCCGTACCTTCCGCATGGCGGGAGTGACCGCGTGGGTGCTGGGCGACCAGCTCTCCCACGACAACCCCGCGCTGGCGGGTGCCGACCGCGCGCTGATGGTCGAGTCGCGGGCAAAGCTCGTGGCGGGGCGCTGGCACCGCCAGAAGCTGCACCTGCTGCTGTCCGCCATGCGCCACTTCGCGGACGAGCTGCGCGAGCGCGGCATGGAGGTGGACTACCGGCGCTCGCCCGACCTGGCGCGCGGCCTGCGCGCACACGTAACGCGAGCCGCCCCGACTCGGTGCGGTTGCTACGGCCCACCTCGGCCCGGGGCCTCGATGCGCTCGGCGGGCTGGACGGCGTGGAGATCGTGGACGAAACGCTGTTCCTCACCCATCCCGACGAGTTCGCCGAATGGGCGGGCGCCAAACGCAAGCTGCGGATGGAGGACTTCTACCGCTGGCAGCGCCGGCGCCTGGACGTGCTCATGGACGGCGCCGAGCCGGTGGCCGGGCGCTGGAACTTCGACGCCGAGAACCGCGAGCCGCCACCCGCCGATGCGCGCCCGCCGCGGCCGTACCTCCCGCGCGAAGACCAGATCGACGCCGAGGTGCGCGCCGATACTCGACCGCATGCGCCTGACGACCTTCGGCGCCGACGCCCCCCGCCGCTGGCCGGCCACGCGCGCCCAGGCGCAGAGAGCGCTGAGCCGGTTCGTGGAGCAGCGGCTGCCGGACTTCGGGCGCTGGCAGGACGCCATGCTGGCCGGCGAGCAGCTCATGTGGCACTCGCACATCTCGTCGTCGCTCAACCTGGGGTTGATGGCGCCTCTGGAGCCGGTCGACGCGGCGGTGGCGGCGCTGGACCGACGGGAGCGCCCCGATGGCCGCCGTGGAGGGCTTCGTGCGCCAGATCATCGGCTGGCGGGAGTACGTGTGGGGCACCTACTGGCATTACGCCGACCGCTGGGACTCGGACGACGCGCTGGACGCGAACGCGCCGCTGCCGCGGCTGTTCTGGGGCGGGCCCACGGACATGCGCTGCCTGGAGGACCCCGTCGGCGGGCTGGAGAAGACGGCCTACGCGCATCACATCCAGCGGCTGATGCTGTTCGGAAACCTGATGCTGCTCTTCGGCGTCGAGCCCGCGGCAGGCGTTCGACTGGTTCCACGAGAGCTTCATCGACGCCTACGAGTGGGTCATGGCGCCCAACGTGTACGCGATGGCGCTGCACGCGGACGGCGGCCGGATGTTCACCAAGCCCTACGCGGCGGGCGGTCGCTACGTGGACCGCATGTCCGACTACTGCTCGGGCTGCCGCTATGACCCCAAGCAGCGCACCGGCGACGACGCCTGCCCCTTCAGCACCCTCTACTGGGACTTCCTGGATCGCAACCGGCGCGCCATCGGGTCCAACCATCGGCTGCAGATGCCCTATCGCAACCTCGATCGGATCGATGAGGGCGAGCTGCGTGAGATCCGCAGGCGCGGGAGGGCGTTGAGGACGGACTTCGCCGCGTAGGGGTCAGCGGTTGCCGTGGTCGCTCAGGGCCGACCCCTCGCCCTGGTCCTTGCCGCTGACCTCGCTCCGCCCCTCGGCGCCGGGCGCTCCGTCGCCACCGTCGTGGGGATGCTCGTCGATGCCGCTCCCGCTCCGGGTGTAGAAGCCGTAGATCACGCCGGCCAGGACCACCAGCAGCACGACGATGAAGATCCATGCGCCGCCGCTCACACCCGCCTGCCCCTCGCGTGGCCCGTACCCATGGTGCTGCGCTACCCGCCGGGCGGGTTACCAAACGGCCCGGAAATGGAAACGACCCGCCGAAGCGGGCCGTTTCCGAGGGGAGGAGTGATGCACTTGTGCGTCGTCTGTGTGAGTAAGTTCTTCCTCTAGGCGGCGCGGGGCGCCGAGTAGCGGGTCGCGCCTCCGATGGCCAGGACCAGCAGCCCGACCCCGGCGAACAGCGCGGCAGCGGGCAGATTCCCGACCGCGGCGAACGCCAAGCCGGCGTAGAGCACGCTGCCACCGAGCACGCGGTCGTAGGCCGAGTGGGCGGTAAGGGGCAGCGTCCCGCGGCCGCTGGTGGAGGTGCCTGCGAGTCCCAGGCTGATGGCAGTAGCGGCGGTCACCACGCCGACAACCAATGCCGCGGCGCCCAGGCCGAGGGCCACGGGCGCGATCAGGAGGGCCGTGCCGACGGCCACGAGAAGACCCGAGCGAACGTCGGCGGAGATGAGACGGGTAAAGCTCATGACTTGACCGTACGCGCAGGGGGCGCAGCCACTGTGATCGTCGTCACAGTGCTGTCCGCTCCGCTTCGGCTAAGGGGGCGAAACGGCCACGCCGAGCGAGTCGGCGGCGATGAACTTTGGCGCGCCATCCTCATAGAAGACGTCGACCTCGGCGATCTCGAAGCCCGCAGCCTTCAGCAGCTCGACGGGCTGGCGCGTCAGGTGGCAGCCGCCGAACAGCCGCTGTTCCAGCGGATCGAGGCGATGCTGCCAGCGGCGCACCTTCTCGTCGGGGGCCAGCCCGTGCTCGACGAAGTGCATCGTGCCTCCGGGCCTCAGCACCCTCCGCACCTCCCGCAGGGCGGCGGCCACGTCTGGGATCGTGCACAGCGTCCAGGTGGACAGGGCGGAGTCGAAGCTGTTGTCGGCGAACGGCAGCTTCTGCCCATCCAGGCCGGAGCGCTCCACCGGGACCTGCGTCGCCCTCAGGCGCTTCTCGGCCAGCTTCCATCCCAGGTCCGCCGGCTCGACGGCGGCCACCCGGCTCACGGCGGCCGGGTAATGGGGGATGTTGAGCCCCGAGCCGAAGCCGATCTCCACCACCTCGCCCTCGAGCCCCGCGCAGGCGCGCTGTCGCAACGGTTGGACGGCCTTCAGGCCGCAGGCCGCGTTGATGATGCGGGGGAGAACGCGCTCACCGTAGATGCCCATGGCTGCCTCCTTGGCGACGACGACGGGGCCAGGCGGCAAGCCTACGCGGATACCCTGGCGCGGTGCCCAAGCGCCGCCTGGACACCCTGCTGGCCGAGCGCGGCCTGTTCCCCTCGCGCTCGCGTGCCGCCGCCGCGGTGCTGGCGGGCGAGGTGCGAATCGGCGCGCACGGTGAGCGGGCGGCCAAGCCGGGGCAGCTGGTGGGCGATGACGTGGCGCTTGGGCTGGACGAGCGGCCGCGGTACGTCTCGCGCGGCGGGATCAAGCTGGCCAACGCGCTCGACGAGCTGGGCGTGGATCCCTCGGGGCGCCTCTGCCTTGACGTCGGGGCCTCCACCGGGGGCTTCACGGACTGTCTGCTGCAACGGGGCGCGGCGGCTGTGGTGGCCCTGGACGTGGCCTACGGCGAGCTCGACTGGCGCCTGCGCCAGGACCCGCGGGTCACGGTGGCCGAGCGGGTGAACGCACGCGCCCTGGACCCGTCCCTGCTTCCCTTCGCCCCCGATCTCGTGACCGCCGACGTGTCGTTCATCTCGCTGGCCAAGGTGCTGCCCGCCGTGCTGGCCTGTGCCGCGCCCGCTCACGACTGCCTGGCGCTGGTCAAGCCGCAGTTCGAGGCCGGGCGGGAGCAGGTGGGCAAGGGCGGCGTGGTCCGCGACCCGGACGTGCGACGGGGCGCTCTGGTGGCTGTGGCGGACGCCGCGTGCGAGCTGGGCGCGGCGGTCATGGGCTTCGCGTCGTCGGGGCTGCCCGGCCCGGCGGGCAACCGCGAGAGCTTCGTCTGGCTTGCCGAGGGAGGCCGGCCGGGTGCGATGGAGGATCTGGATGGCGCCGCGCGAAGGGCGGAGCCGTGAAGGCGCCGCGCACGATCACGGTGTTCACGCGCCGCAACCCCGAGGCCACGGCGGCGCCGCTGCGACGGCTGGTGGAGCTGGCGTCCGCGGCCGGGATCGACGTGCACGTGCCCGCCGAGGAGGTGGACAAGCACGGCCTGTCGGAGCTGCCCGGCGCGGTGCTCGGCGCCGACCCCGACGCGCCCACCGACCTGGCCGTGGTGATGGGCGGCGACGGCACGATCCTCACCGCCATGCGCCGCTTCGCGGGGCGCGGGGTGCCGGTGTTCGCCATGAACTTCGGCGAGATCGGGTTCCTGGCCACCGTTGAGCGCGAGGATCTCGACGTGGCCTTCGGGCAGGCGCTCAAGGGCGAGTTCGAGGTGCTCCATGTCCCCGCGCTGGTGGCCAAGACCGCCAGTGGCGAGCGGATCGCCGTGAACGACATCTCCTTCCACCGGCGTCAGGACATGCGTGTGGCTGAGCTGGGCTACTCGGTGGAGGGCGAGGAGCTCGGTGAGGTGCGCTGCGACGGCCTGGTGGTGGCCACGCCGGCGGGGTCCACCGGCTACAACCTGGCCAACGGCGGCCCGGTGCTGGCCTGGGGCGTGGCCGGCTACGTGGTGTCGTTCATCGCGCCGCACACCCTCACGGCGCGCGCCCTGGTGGTGGCGCCGGGCGACGTCCTGGAGGTGGTCAACCGCTCCGCCGAGGAGCCAGTGGACCTGACCACCGACGGGCGCACGGCGTGCACGCTCGACCCTCAGGAGCGGGCCGAGATCGGCTTCGTGCACGACATGGCGCTGCTGGCCCAGCTGCCCGGCGCCAGTTTCTACAAGCGCCTGCGCGAGAAGTTCGGCCGCCTGAGCTACTAGGGCCGCCCGGGTCCACCGGGCCTGGGCGCGGTGGTTCTTGCGTCGGCGGGGTGTGTGGTTCGGGCGGAGGCCTACGCGGGCACCGAGGGGGGTGGGCCGTTGCGGTGTTCGGGGTCGGCCCCTCGGTGCCCGAGCACTGAGCACTGAGCACCGAGCGACCGAGCCACCGGCGACCGCCCTCCGCCCGCTCCGTCGGCGGCCGTTGCTAGACAGACGCGGTGCTCCTCGAGCTGCGGATAGAGAACCTGCTGCTGATCGAGCGCGCCGAGCTGCGTCCGGGCGCGGGGCTCAACGCGGTCACCGGCGAGACCGGCGCCGGCAAGACGGTGCTCGCGCACGCGCTGGACCTGCTGCTGGGCGGCAAGCCGCGGGCCGGGATCGTGCGACCGGGCGCGACCGAGGCCTACGTGGAGGGCGTCTTCGAGCTGCCGCCGGGCCTGCTGGACGATCCCGAGCTGGCCGACCTGGCGGAGCGCCTGGACGCGGGCGAGGACGAGGTGGTGCTGGCGCGCCGGGTCAGCGCCGAGGGGCGCACGCGCGCGTATGTGGGCGGGCGCTCGGCCACGGCGGCGGACCTGCGCGACCTGGGCGGGCGGCTGGTGGCGTTCTTCGGCCAGCACGAGCACCGCCGGCTCACGGTGGCCTCGGCGCAGCTGGAGCTGCTGGACGGGTTCTGCGGGCCCAAGCAGGCTCAGCGGCGCGAGCGCATGGCGTCGGCCCACGCGCTGGTGCGTGAGCGGGCGGGGGAGCTCGAGTCGCTGCGCACGCGCGCGGGCGCCCGCGACAGGGACCTCGACCTGCTGTCGTTCGAGATCGCCGAGATCGAGGAGCTGTCGCCCGACGAGCAGGAGGAGCTGGCACTGACCGGCGAGCGCGACCGGCTGCGCCAGGTCGACGGGCTGCGCGCCGCCGCCGGCGGGGCCGGCGAGGCCATCGCTCCCGATTCGCCCGAGCAGGCCGGCGCGGCGCTGCTGCTTGCCCAGGCTGAGCGGGTGGGCGAGGGGGTACGGGGCGCCGATCCCGCGCTGGACTCGCTGCTGGAGCGCCTCGCGGGCCTGCGGATCGAAGCGGATGACCTGGCGGCGGAGCTGCGCGCCTACCTCGCCGCGCTCGACGCCGATCCAGGCCGGCTGCAGGCGGTCGAGGAGCGCCTGGACGCGCTCGACCGCGTCAAGCGCAAGCACGGCGGCACGATCGCGTCGGTGCTCGAGCACGCCGCGCGCTGCCGCGCCGAGCGCGACCGGCTCGAGAACGCCGAGGAGACCCTCGCCCGCGCCCAGCAGCAGCTCGCGGAGGCGGAGCGCGAGCGCGCCACCGTTGCCGCGGAGCTCTCGAAGGCACGCGCCGCCGCGGCGCCCAAGCTCGCGAAGGCGGTCGTGGCGGAGCTGTCCTCGCTGGCAATGGAGGGCGCGTCGTTCTCGGTCGAGCTCGAGCCGCGCGAGGAGGTCGGGCCGACCGGTGCGGAGCGGGTCGAGCTGATGCTCGCGCCCAACCCGGGCGTGCCCGCGGCGCCCGTGCGCGACGCCGCGTCGGGGGGCGAGCTCTCGCGCGTCATGCTGGCGCTCATGACCGTGGCCGGAACCGGCAGCTCGGGCACGCTCGTGTTCGACGAGGTCGACTCCGGGGTGGGCGGGCAGACGGCCCGCGCCGTGGGCGAGCGCCTGCGCGCGCTGGCGGGGGAGCGACAGGTGGTGTGCATCACCCACCTGCCTCAGATCGCCTCGCTGGCCGAGCGGCACTTCCGGATCGAGAAGACCGCCGAGGGGCCCGTGGCCACCGCCGGTGTGGAGCACCTGGACGGCGGCGAGGTGGTGGAGGAGCTGTGCCGGATGCTGGGCGCGGACGCCGCCGACGACGGCGCCCGGCGCCACGCCGAGGAACTGCTGGCAGCCGCGTGAGGCCCCCGATCACTCATCCGCTCGTCTGCGCGGCGCGCTATCTTCCGACCGTGCTGTCAGGCCCGTTCCGCTCGCCGCCCGTCCCGGCCGAGCGGACCCCCGATTCGGCCGGGAGCAACGCGTGAAGTCGCCCAGCCGCACCCGTTTCATCTTCGTCACCGGCGGCGTCGTGTCATCGCTGGGCAAGGGCATCGCGGCGGCGTCCATCGGGCAGCTTCTGGTGGCGCGCGGCCTGTCCGTGTCGCTCCAGAAGTTCGACCCCTACATCAACGTCGACCCGGGCACCATGAGCCCGTTTCAGCACGGGGAGGTGTTCGTGACCGAGGACGGCGCGGAGACAGACCTCGACCTGGGCCACTACGAGCGCTTCACCGACGTGAACACCACGCGCGGGTCGAACGTGACCACCGGCGCCATCTACGACGCCGTCATCCGCCGCGAGCGGCGGGGCGACTACCTGGGCGGCACGGTGCAGGTCATCCCCCACATCACCGACGAGATCAAGAGCCGCATCCGGCGCGTGGCCGAGGCCGACGACGTGGACATCGTGATCACCGAGATCGGCGGCACGGTGGGCGACATCGAGTCGCTTCCGTTCCTCGAGGCCCTGCGCCAGTTCCAGGTCGACGAGGGCCGCGAGCGGTGCATGTTCCTGCACCTCACCCTGGTCCCGTTCCTCGGACATGCGGGCGAGCTCAAGACCAAGCCCACCCAGCACTCGGTGCAGGAGCTGCGGCGGATCGGCATCCAGCCCGACATGGTCATGTGCCGCTGCGACGAGCCCCTGTCGCGCGACATCCGCGAGAAGATCGCCCTGTTCGTGAACCTGCCGGTCGACTCGGTCGTGTCGGCCCGCGACGTGGACTCCATCTACAAGGTGCCGCTCTACTTCCGCGCCGAGGGGGTCGACGACCAGGTCCTCGAGCACTTCGGGATCGAGACGGAGACCCCCGACCTGTCCGGGTGGGAGAGCCTCGTCAAGCGCTTCGACGGCGCCCGGGACACCGTTCGCATCGGGCTGGTGGGCAAGTACACCAAGCTCGAGGACGCCTACCTGTCGGTCATCGAGGCGCTGGGCCACGGCGCCGCCCACCACGGCGGCAAGGTGGAGGTGCGCTGGATCGACTCCGAGCAGCTCACCGACGACGAGGCGCTTGGCGAGCTGGCTGAGTGCGACGGCATCCTCATCCCCGGCGGCTTCGGCGTGCGCGGGATCGAGGGCAAGATCCGCGCCGCGCAGTACGCGCGCGAGAACGACGTGCCCTATCTCGGCATCTGCCTGGGCATGCAGATCGCGGTGGCGGACTTCGCGCGCCACGTGGCGGGCATGGATGGGGCCAACTCCACGGAGTTCGACCCCGAGACCCCCTACCCGGTGGTGGACCTCCTGCCCGAGCAGAAGGAGGTTCGCGACATGGGCGGCACCATGCGTCTGGGCGCCGACCCGGTCAAGCTGCACGAGGGCACGCGGGCACGCCAGGTGTACGACGAGCCGGTCATCTACGAGCGCCACCGCCACCGCTACGAGGTCAACAACCACCTCCGGCGCCGGCTCGAGGCCGCCGGGCTGGTTTTCTCGGGCACCTCGCCCGACGATCGGCTGGTGGAGGTCGTGGAGCTGCCCGACCACCCGTTCTTCGTCGCGTCGCAGTTCCACCCCGAGTTCAAGTCGCGCCCGCTGCGCCCGCAGCCCCTGTTCCGCGACTTCGTGGGCGCGGCGCTGGCGCGGGTGCGCGGCCGGGCCCCCGAGGTCGAGCCAGGCGTGGCACGGCCCGGCGATGGGGCTGCCGACCGGCCGGTGGACGCCGAAGCGCGGGCGTGACAGCGCTCGCGGCCGCGCGAGCCACCGAGCAGGAGCGCCGGCGGCTTGCCGACGACTTCGTCGCGCTGTGCGAGATCGAGAGCCCCTCGCTGCGCGAGCGAGCCATGGCCGACCGCGTGACCGCGGAGCTGCGAGAGGCCGGCCTCGAGGTGGAGGAGGACGGCAGCGCCGCCGCAACGGGCTCCGATGCCGGCAACCTGCTGGCGCGACTGCCCGGCCCGGAGGGCGCCCGCACGATCCTGCTCTGCGCCCACCTGGACACGGTGCCGCTGGCTGCACCGGTGCGCGTGGCGCGCGAGGGCGGCGTTTTCACCAACGCCAACGAGGCGATCCTGGGCGCCGACAACAAGGCCGCGGTGGCGGTTCTGCTGGCGGTCGCCCGGCGGCTGGCCGCCCACGCGCCGCCGGTGGGCGTCGAGCTGCTGTTCACCACCGCCGAGGAGCTGGCACTGCGGGGGGCCAAGGAGGTGGAGCGGGGGAGGCTGCACAGCGAGTTCGGCTTCGTCTTCGACCACGCCAGCCCGATCGGTGAGCTCATCGTGGCCGCCCCCACCTACTTCCGGCTGGAGGCCCGCTTCCACGGCGCCGCCGCCCACGCGGGCATCCGGCCCGAGCAAGGCCACAGCGCCATCGCCGCGGCCGCCGGCGCCATCGCCGCGATGCAGCTGGGCCGGATCGACGACGAGACCACGGCCAACGCGGGCACGATCCAGGGCGGGACCGCCGCCAACGTGGTGCCCGAGCGCTGCGTCGTCGAGCTGGAAGCACGCAGCCTCGACGACGAGCGGGCGGGTGCGCTGATCGGCCGGATGGCCGACGCCTGCTCGGAGGCCGCCACCGACACCGAGTGCGACGTGGAGACCGTGGTGGAGCAGCTGTTTCGCGCGTACCGTCTGCCCCGCACCGCGCCCCCGGTGCGCGCCGCGGCGGCCGCGCTGGAGTCGCTGGGCGTCGAGCCCGCCTACGTGCCCACGGGCGGCGGGAGCGACGCCAACGCCCTGATCGCCGCCGGCCTGCCGGTGCTCAACGTGGCCAACGGCACCGAGCGCAACCACCAGCCGGACGAGTCGGTCACGGTCGAGGCGCTGGAGCGGATGCTCGACGTGACGCTCGCCATCGTCGAGGCCTCGGCGCAGGACTGAGGCTCGCGTGGCCTTCGAGCGCATCGCCAGCGAGGAGATCTGGCAGGGCCACATCGGCGGGGTCCGCGTGGACACCTTCCGCTACGACGACGGCGCGGAGGCCACGCGCGAGATCGTGAGCCACCCCGGGGCGGTCACGGTGCTGCCGTTCGACGGGAGGCGGATCTGGCTCGTGCGCCAGCCCCGCGAGCCGGTGGGGGAGCAGGCGCTCCTGGAGCTGCCGGCCGGCAAGATCGACGTGGAGGGGGAGGACCTGCTGGCCACCGCCAAGCGCGAGCTCGCCGAGGAGATCGGCAAGGGCGCCCGCGAGTGGAGCCACCTGGTCAGCTTCTACAACTCGCCCGGGCTGCTGGCCGAGGAGAACCACCTGTTCCTGGCCGAGGACCTCTTCGACGAGACGAGGGCGGCCGAGGAGGAGGAGCGGATCGAGATCGTCCCGCTGGCGGTGGAGGACCTGGACGCCACCATCGCCTCCCTGCGCGACGCGAAGACGCTGATCGGGCTGCTCTGGTTCCGCTCGTTTCTGCTCGATCGCCAGGCCTGACCGAGAACTTGCACGCCAAGGGTTGGGGGCCTCGCGGGCGAACCCCAGCGCATGGCGGCAGTCGCGCAGCCGGTCGCTAAGAGCTCGTTCGAGCACATGGTGCTGGACTTCCTCGCGTACCTGGAGTTCGAGCGCGGGTTGTCGCGCAACACGCTCGAGGCCTACCGCTCCGACCTCCTCCAGTACGGCCGCTACCTCGAAGGGCACGACACCACGGCGGTCGACGCGACGGGCCGGCAGATCGGCAACTTCCTGGCAGCGCTCGACGGCGCGAAGGGCGGGGCGGCGTCACCGGCCACGATCCACCGCAAGGCGGCGTGCCTGCGCTCCTTCTACCGCCACCTCAGGCGCGAGGGCATCCTCGAGAACGATCCGACGGCCAGCGTGACCGCACCGCGCCGTGGGCGAAAGCTGCCGCAGGTGCTCACCCGCGGACAGGTGAACAAGCTGCTGGCCCAGCCGAAGGGCACCGAGCCCACGGACCTGCGCGACATGGCCCTGCTGGAGCTGATGTACGCGTGCGGCCTGCGGGCCTCCGAGGCGATCGGGCTGCAGGTCAACGACGTGGACCTCGATGAGGGAACCCTCCGCGCGCGGGGCAAGGGCTCGAAGGAGCGGGTCGTGCCGATCGGCAACTCGGCGGTCAAGGCAGTGCGTCGCTACCTCGAGCGCGGGCGTCCGGCCCTGGTGCACTCCGGCAGCGAGAAGGGGCTGTTCGTGAACTTCAGGGGCTCCTCGCTCACTCGCCAGGGGCTCTACAAGATCGTCCGGCGCCACGCCACCACGGCCGGGCTGGCCGATCGCATGAGCCCGCACACGCTGCGTCACACCTTCGCCACACACCTGCTGGCCGGTGGCTGCGACCTGCGCTCGGTGCAGGAGATGCTCGGTCACGCCGACGTGGCCACCACCCAGCTCTACACCCATCTGTCCAGCGAGCGGCTCAAGGACGTGTACTTCCGCTCGCATCCGCGCGCCACGGCGAGCTGAGCAGCACCACCGCGGTCTCACCGCGGCCGCCCGGCGGCACGCGGCTGCTAGAACCGCAGCATGCCCGAGCTGCCCGAGGTCGAGACGGTCCGCCGCCAGCTCGCGCCTCACCTGGCGGGCCGCAGGCTGGAGCGGCTGGAGGTGCTCGACGCCCGCTGGTGCGCACCCGCGCACCCCAATGAGGTGGCCGACGCTGTGGCGGGCCGGGCCATCGAGGCCCTCGAGCGGCGGGGCAAGTACCTGATCGCCCGCCTCGAGGACGAGGTCTTCCTGGTGATGCACCTGCGGATGACCGGCAACCTGCTGCTCGTCGCCGAGGCCGAGGACGATCCGCAGCGGGCGCACCTGCGCGCGCGACTCACGCTCGACGACGGGCGCCGCGTGCTCTTCACAGACCAGCGCCGCTTCGGGACCGGGATCGTCCTGCTGGGCGAGGCGACCCTGGACGACTACTTCGCGGCCCGCCTGGGCGTGGAGCCGCTCGGGCCGAGCTTCACCGCGGAGGCGCTGCGGGCGCTGGCGGCCAAGCGGCGCGCGCCGGTCAAGGCGTTCCTGCTCACCCAGGAGCGGATCGCGGGCGTGGGCAACATCTACGCGGACGAGGCGCTGTTTCGCTCCCGCATCCACCCCCTGCGGCCGGTGGGGACGCTCAAGCGGCCGCAGCTCGCGGCGCTGCGCGACGCGGTGGTGGAGTCGCTGGAGGCGGGGATCGACGCCCGCGGCGCCACCATCGACGACTTTCGCCACGCCGACGGCGCGCGTGGGAGCTTCCAGGACCGCTTCCTGGTCCACCGCCGCGAGGGCGAGCCGTGCCCGCGCTGCGGCACGCCGATCCGCAAGATGCGCGCGGCGGGCCGTGGTACCTACGTCTGTCCGCGCTGTCAGCCGCGGCCGCGGGTTCGGCGGCCGGCAGGCCGGTGAGGTCCGGTCAGGCTGCCAGGAGCGCTTCGAGCTGGCCGTCGCGGTCGGCCTCCAGCAGCTCGCGAAAGCCTCCGATAGCGCGCCTGCCGACAACGATCTGGGGGAACGTCATCTGGCCGGTGAGCGCCACCAGGTCCTCGCGGCCCTCGGGGTCGCGAGCCAGGTTGACCTCGGAGTACTCCACGCCGCGGCTCTGCAGCAGCGCCTTCGCCTGCCGGCAGAACGAGCATGGCTCGGTGGTGTAGAGGGTGACCCCGTTCGCGTCCGCCATCTGGCCCAAAGTGTAGGAAGTGCCTGGAACCTTCAAGACGGAGGCCGTCGTGCTGCGCTCCATCCGCTACGGGGAGGCGGATCGGGTGCTGCACCTTCTCAGCGCGGAGCGGGGGCGGATCGGCGCCGTGGCCAAGGGCGCGCGGCGCGTGCGATCGCGGCTGGGTGGCAGGCTGGAGCCGCTCGCCAGGGTCCGGCTGGTGCTGCACGAGGGCCGCGGTGAGCTGTGCACGGTCACGGCTGTGGACACCGTCAACGCCCACGCCTCGCTGCGCGAGCATCGCGCGCCGCTCGAGCGCGCCACCTCCGCCTGCGACGCCGTCCTGCGCCTGTTCGACTCCGCCGAGCCCAACCCGGCCGCCTACAACCTCCTCTGCAACGAGCTCGCCCTGCTCGACGCGCGCCCCGCCTCAGCCACCCGCGCGCAGGCGCTGGCGTTCCGGATGAAGCTGCTGCTGGCCGCCGGCTTCTCGCCCGAGCTGAGCTCGTGCGCGCGCTGCGGGGAAGGGGAGGGGCTCACCGCCTTCTCACCGGCCGCGGGCGGAGTGGTGTGCGGAAGCTGCGAGAGCGGCTCGTTCCCCCTCGACGAGACCGGCCACCGCTTCATGGTCGAGGCGCTGGGCCGCCCGCTCACCGACACGCCCGAGGCGCCCGACAGAGCGCTGGCCCAGGCGGACCGGGCGATCGGGGAGACGCTCGAGCACCACGCGCATGTGAGGTTGCGCAGAGTCGCCTAGACCGGCGACCCTCACGCGTTCCAGACCCTCACCACAGGCGTCTCCCGCTCCCACCCGAGCACGCTCAGGGTCCCGGTGCCCAGTGCCAGCCGCGCGCCGATCTCGGCGGGCTGCTCGATCCAGCGGGCCGCCAGCACCCGCAGGACGTGGCCGTGGGCGAAGACCGCCACCTCGCCGGTCGCCTCGCGCAGCTCGGCCACCACGGGGTCCAGGCGAGCGCCGACGTCCGGCGCGGACTCGCCGCCCTTCGAGCCGTGGGTCCACACCGTCCAGCCGGGCACCGTCTCCCGGATCTCGGCCGTCGTGAGGCCCTCGTACTCGCCGTAGTCGAACTCGAGCAGCTCGTCGCGAGGCTCCGCGCGGTCGCCCAGGCCCGCCAGCCTCGCCGTGTCCATGGCTCGGCCCAGCGGGCTGGCCAGCACCCTCTCGAACTCGCGTGCGGCCAGGCGCTCCCTCAGGCCCTCGGCCTCGCGCCGGCCCGCGTCGGTCAGCGCGATGTCGGTGCGACCGGTGTGCTTGAGCGTGCGGCTCCACTCCGTCTCCCCGTGGCGGGCCAGCACCACCTCGAACCGCTCCATGGGCGTCAGCATCGCCCATCCGGGCTGGCTCTGCGGCCAGGATCGGAATGCGGGAAGCGGTTGCGAGCGGGAATAGACTCACCCATTCGTGGCCGTCGCCGCCGGCACAAAGCTCGTCTATGACTTCTCTGAGGGATCGCGCGAGATGCGCGACCTGCTCGGGGGCAAGGGCGCCAACGTCGGCGAGATGACCCGCATCCTCGGCGCGGAGCGGGTTCCGGCGGGCTTCACGATCACCACCCAGGCGTGCGTGGCCTACATGGAGGCCGAGCGAGTCGAGCCCGACGGGCTTGCCACCCAGGTCGACGAGGCCCTCGGCCGGCTGGAGGACATGGCCGGCAAGCGGCTGGGGGACCCCGACGACCCGTTGCTGGTCTCGGTGCGCTCGGGCGCCCGCGAGTCGATGCCCGGCATGCTCGACACGGTCCTGAACCTGGGCCTGAACGACGCCGCCGTGGAGGGCCTGGCGCGCTCGACCTCCAACGATCGCTTCGCCTGGGACTCCTATCGCCGGTTCATCCAGATGTTCGCCAACGTGTGCCGCGGCGTGCCCGGCGAGCGGATCGAGGGGCTGATCGCCGAGCGCAAGCAGAAGGCGGGCGTGACGCTGGACACCGAGCTCTCAGTCGAACACCTGAAGGCGCTGGTTGACGACTACAAGGCGCTTCACCGCGAGGCCACGGGGGAGGACTTCCCAGAGGATCCGCGCGAGCAGCTGACGCAGTCGATCCGGGCGGTGTTCGACTCGTGGCTGGGCGAGCGCGCGGTGGAGTACCGGCGCATCAACCGCATCCCCGACGACTGGGGCACGGCGGTCAACGTGCAGCAGATGGTGTTCGGCAACCGCGGCGAGCGCTCGTGCTCGGGGGTGGCGTTCTCGCGTGACGAGATCACGGGGGCGCCCGAGCCGTCAGGCGACTTTCTCGTGAACGCGCAGGGCGAGGACGTGGTGTCAGGCGTGCGCACGCCGCTCGACCTCTCCGAGATGGCCGAGAAGATGCCCGACAACCACGGCGAGCTGCTTGAGATCCTGCGCGAGCTCGAGGCCCACTACCGGGACATGCAGGACACGGAGTTCACGGTCGAGGAGGGGCACCTGTACATGCTCCAGACCCGCGACGCCAAGCGGCCCGCTCAGGCGGCGGTGCGGTTCGCCGTGGACGCTGAGAGCGAGGGGCTGCTGGACCGAGGCGAGGCGCTGGCCACGATCGACGCCGGTTCGCTGGAGGCGCTGCTGCATAAGACCTTCGAGCGCGGGGCCGACTTCGACGTGATCGCGCGCGGGGTGAACGCGTCCCCCGGCGCGGCCAAGGGCGCGATCGTGTTCACCGCCGGCGACGCCGTGCGCGCCAACAACGAGGACCGCGACGTGATCCTGGTGCGTCCGTTCACCGAGGCCGACGACGTGGCCGGTTTCTTCGCGGCGCGCGGGATCCTGACCAGCGAGGGCGGAAAGGCCAGCCACGCGGCGCTGGTGGCGCGGGGCATGGGGCGGCCCTGCGTTTGCGGTGCGTCGACGCTGGAGATCGACGTGGCCGAGGGCGAGGTGCGCGTGGACGGCAGGGTGCTGCACGAGGGCGATCTGATCGCCATCGACGGGACCTCCGGCGCGGTGACCACGGACGACGTGCCGCTGGTGGACCCCGAGATGGACGAGAACTTCGACACCGTGCTGAGCTGGGCGGACGAGCTGCGGCGCCTGCGGGTGCGGACCAACGCCGACACCCCCGAGGACGCGCGCAAGGCCCGCGAGCTTGGTGCGGAGGGAATCGGGCTGTGCCGCACCGAGCACATGTTCATGGCCACGGACCGCCAGCCGAAGATGCGGGCGATGATCATGGCCGAGTCCGAGGACGAGCGCCGCGCACGGCTCGACGAGCTGCTCCCGCTGCAGCAGGCCGACTTCGAGGGCCTGTTCGAGGCGATGGAGGGCCTGCCGGTCACCATTCGCCTGCTCGACCCGCCCCTCCACGAGTTCCTGCCGCCGCTTGGACGAGGCCGTGCACGACTACGAGCGGGCCCGGATCGAGCAGACGCCGGACCTGGACGAGCTCGAGCGCACGCTCAAGGCCATCAGCGCGCTGCAGGAGACCAACCCCATGCTCGGCACGCGCGGCTGCCGGCTGGCCATCCTGCATCCGGAGATCTGCGAGATGCAGGTGGCCGCCATCGTGCGCGCGGCACTGGCCGTGAGGGAGCGAATCGGCCACGCCCCGCACCTGGAGATCATGGTGCCCCTCGTGGCCTACGAGAAGGAGCTCTCGTTCATGCGCAAGCTGATCCTGCAGACGATCGACCGCAACGGTGGGCAGGACCTGGAGCTGAGCGTGGGCACGATGATCGAGCTCCCGCGGGCATGCTTTTTGGCGGATCGGATCGCGGGCGAGGCGGACTTCTTCTCCTTCGGCACCAACGACCTGACCCAGACGGCGCTGGGCTTCTCCCGCGACGACGTGGAGGGCAAGTTCCTGGCCCGCTACATCGACCGCAAGATCCTGGACCGCAGCCCTTTCGAGACGCTCGACGAGCCCGGGGTCGGGCAGCTGGTGCGGATGGGCGCGTGGCTGGGTCGCAGCCGGCGCCCGGACCTCAAGCTGGGGGTTTGCGGCGAGCACGGCGGCGACCCCGACTCGGTGCGCTTCTTCCACAGCTCGGGCATCGACTACGTGAGCTGCTCGCCGTACCGCGTGCCGATCGCCCGGGTGGCGGCCGCGCAGGCCGCGGTCGCCGACGGATGACCGCAGCCACGGGAAGCTCCAGCCAGTCGCTGGTCGGATCCTTCGCGCAGCGCGTGGCCGCCCAGGAGGAGGCCGGCCTGTCGCCGCTGGCCGCGCGCTCCTATCCGGCGCAGCGGGACCGCCCAGAGCCCGACTCCGACCACCGCACGCCGTTCCAGCGCGACCGCGACCGGATCGTGCACACCAAGGCGTTCCGGCGGCTCAAGCACAAGACGCAGGTCTTCATCTCGCCGGAGGGCGACCATTACCGCACCCGCCTGACCCACACGCTCGAAGCCTGCGGGATCGCCCGCAACGTCGCGCGCGCACTGGGGCTCAACGAGGACCTGACCGAGGCCATCGGCCTGGGCCACGACCTGGGCCACCCGCCGTTCGGCCACATCGGCGAGGCGGTGCTCGACGAGTGCCTGTCCGAGCGCTACGGCGTGCGCTTTCGCCACAACCACCACTCGCTGCGCATGGTCGAGCACCTGGAGCGCCTGAACCTGACCGTGCAGGTCAGGGACGGCATCCTCAACCACACCGGGCCGGACCGGCCGGACACGCTCGAGGGGCGGATCGTGCGCGTGGTGGACCGGGTGGCCTACATCAACCACGACATCGACGACGCCATCCGCGCCGGGGTGATCGCGTTCGAGGACCTGCCCGCCGAGGAGGTCGCGGCGCTGGGCGGAACCGGGTCGGAGCGGATCGAGACGCTGGTGGTGGACCTGCTGGAGCGCTCGGAGGCGGCGGGCGACATCGTCCAGAGCGAGGACGTGGGCGCCGCGATGCTCCGGCTGCGCGAGTTCATGTTCGACCGCGTGTACCTCAGCCCCGACGCTCAGCGCGAGCGCCAGCGCATCGAGCGGATGCTGCGAACGCTGTTCGAGCACTACGCGGAACACCCGCCGCCGGCCCTGACCGCCGATGCGGCCGAGCACGAGCGCGTGGTGGACTACCTGGCGGGCATGACCGACCGCTTCGCCATTCGCGCGTTCACCGACCTCTCCGTGCCGCAGGGGTTCTGAGGCAATGGCGCGCTACACCCAGGACTCGATCGAGCGCCTGCGAGAGGCGGTGGACATGGTGGCCGAGGTGTCGCGCCACACCGACCTTCGGCGGGTCGGCGGCCGCTACCTGGGCCTGTGCCCGTTCCACGAGGAGCGCACGCCGTCGTTCTCCGTGGACCCCGAAAAGGGGCTCTACCACTGCTTCGGCTGCCAGAAGGGCGGCGACGCCATCCGGCTGGTCCAGGAGCTCGACGCGCTGGACTTCCCCGACGCCGTCGAGCAGCTGGCCGAGCGCTACGGCGTGGAGCTGGCCCGCGAGCGCGAGGACCCGCGCGAGGAGGAGCGCCGGCGCCGGCGCGCACGCCTGCTGACGCTGCTGGATCGCACCGCCTCCTTCTACTCCAGCTACCTATGGGATTCGGCCGAGGCAGCCCGCGCGCGTAAATACCTGGTCGGCCGCGGGCTGTCGGAGGAGCTGCTGCGCGATTTCAGGGTGGGCTACGCGCCCAAGGCGTGGGACCGCGTGCTGGTGGGGGCGCGGCGCGACGGGTTCAGCGCCGAGGAGCTGCAGGCCGCGGGGTTGGCGCAGCGGGCGCGTAACGGCAACGTGCTGGACCGCTTTCGCGAGCGGATCACCTTCCCGCTGGCGGATTCCCGCGGCCGGGTCCTGGGCTTCGGTGCGCGGGCCATGCGCGACGAGCAGGGCGCCAAGTACATCAACACCTCCGAGAACGAGCTGTACCACAAGGGGCGACAGCTGTTCGGGATCGACCGCGCTCGCTCGGCCATCGCCAAGGCCGGCCGTGCCGTGGTGGTGGAGGGCTACACCGACGTGCTTGCCCTGCATGGCGCCGGGATGGAGGAGAGCGTGGGAATCATGGGCACCGCGCTCACGCACGAGCAGCTGGCCGAGCTGGCGCGCGCCGTGGGTGGGGATGGCGCTGTGCTGCTGGCGCTCGACGCGGACAGCTCAGGCCGCCAGGCCATGCTCCGGGCCGCGCGGATCGCGGAGGAGCGCGACATCCGGCTGCGGGTTGTGGAGATGCCCGAGGGCAAGGACCCGGCGGACCTCGTGATGGCGGACGGGGCGGAGGCGCTGCGGACGCGGCTCGGCGATGCAATCTCTGTGCTTGAGTTTGAGGTCGGCCGGGCGCTTGCCGATGGCGACATCGAGAGCCCCGAAGGTAGGGACCGGATACTCATGGCCACAAAGACACTCATAGCCGCTGCCCCCGAGCGCAGCGCCACCCGCGATCACCTCGTGCGGGTCGTGTCCGATCGCCTCGACGTGCCCGCCGACTACGTGGCCGCCACGGCCGAGCGCGCGCCGCGGGCCGAGCCGGCTGCGACCCAGGGTCCGCGGCCGGATGCCGGCCAGGGCGCGGCACCAGCGGCGGGCGCGGCCGCGGTGGGAGCGGAGCAGGCCTACCTCGCCCTATGCCTGGCCTCGGGCCCGGCGGGGCGCGATGCGCTCGCCGAGCTCTCGGACGCCCATCTGTCGTCGGCAGCGATGCGGCGCGCCCGGGATCATCTTCACGAGCACTTCGACGATCCGCTCGAGGGCCTGCCCCAGGAGGATGCCGAGCTGGCGGCGCTGGTGGCGGGCATCGCCATCCGGGCCGATGAGGAGGGTGCGGCATCGGCAGATGCGTTGCGGATGAGCTTCCTGCAACTGGAATTGCGGCACCTTGACCGCGAGGTGCGCAGGGCACGCAGCGACGGCGATCTGGGTCGCCAGGGCGAGCTCGCCGAGGCGCGCCAGCAGGTGCGGACCGAGATGAACGCGGCCATGGGGCAGGCGCCATGAGCAAGGAGCAGCTGGAGGAGCGCGTGGAGGAGCTCGACGACCCGGCCACGGCCGACCCTTACCACGAGTTCGACGAGGGGGGCGTGGTATCGGCCGGCCTGAAGCCCTCGCCGCCCGAGGGCGGCACCGAGGACGCGGTGCGGCTCTACCTGCAGAGCATCGGGCGCGTGAAGCTCTTGACGAAGGCCGACGAGGTCCGCCTGGCCAAGCGCATCGAGCAGAACGACATGACGGCCAAGAACGACCTGATCGAGGCCAACCTGAGGCTCGTCGTGTCGGTCGCCAAGCGCTACCAGGGGCGTGGCCTGACCCTGCTGGACCTCATCCAGGAGGGCAACATGGGCCTCATCCGCGCCTGCGAGAAGTTCGACTGGCGGCGCGGCTTCAAGTTCTCCACCTACGCCACGTGGTGGATCCGCCAGTCGATGACGCGCGCGCTGGCGGACCAGTCGCGCACGATCCGGATCCCGGTGCACATGGTCGAGCGGATGAACAAGGTGGCCAAGGTGCGGCGCGAGCTCTCGCAGCAGCTCGAGCGCGAGCCGACCTACGAGGAGATCGCCGAGAAGGTCGAGATGAAGCCGAAGAAGGTTGAGGAGCTGCTGAAGCTGGGCCAGGAGCCGCTGTCGCTGGAGTCGCCCGTGGGCGCCGGCGACGACCCGGCCCGGCTGGCGGACTTCATCGAGGACGAGGACCACCACCGCCCCGATGCACAGGTGGCCAGGCTCATCCGCGACGCCGACGTGCAGGGGGTGCTGGACAACCTCCCGCCGCGCGAGCGGAAGGTCATCGAGCTTCGCTACGGCCTGGACGACGAGGGGCCGATGACGCTCGAGGACATCGGCAAGGTCATAGGCCTGACCCGCGAGCGGGTGCGCCAGATCGAGGTCAAGACGCTTCACATGCTGAAGACCTCGGGCCAGGCGGCCAGGCTCGAGGGCATGGGGTCGGACCACTAGTCGACGAGGTCCGGCGCCTGGTTGCCAAGGAGGCGACCCTGCCGGAGCTGGCCGAGCGCTTCGGCATGAGCATCACGACTGTCAAGAGCATCTGGCGGCCCACGGCCTGCAAACGGTCCGCGCCGCAGGGCTACGAGCTGGCCGGCTCGGCCGGGCGGACACGGCTCGACATCCTGAGATGCGCTGCAAGGACCACGGCGTCACGAGATTCCAGATCGACACGCGCGGGACCTACCGGTGCCTCGAGTGCAGGTCGGCGCGGGTCGCCAAGCGCCGCCGAAAGGTCAAGCGGATCCTGGTGGAGGAGGCCGGCGGGCGGTGTGTGCTCTGTGGGTACGACCGGTGCGTGCAGGCGCTCCACTTCCATCACGTCGACCCAGGGGCGAAGGGCTTCTCGCTGAGCTTCGGGGGCTACACGCACGGCATCGACAGGCTTCGGCAGGAGGCGGAGAAGTGCGTGCTCGTCTGCTCTAATTGTCACGCGGAGCGGAGGTGGAGAGCGGGCTGGTCGCGCTTCCCTCCTAGCTGTACCCCAAAACAGTGCCGGGTAGCTCAATTAGGCAGAGCAGCACCCTGTTAAGGTGATGGTTGTGGGTTCGAGTCCCACCCCGGCAGCTGCGCATCAAGATCGTGAGTCCGATGTCGGAGTGAGGGCCAGCCCCTCCACCGCCCGCGCCGCCACCTCGCTGCCGTCGTGCCGGCGCGCCCACGCCGCCAGCTCTCCTGCCCGCTCCGCGTAGCCCGGATCGGCCAGGACCTTCCGCACCGCCAGCCGGATTCCCCGCGAGGTGATCAGGCGCCGCGGCACCGACACCCCGCAGCCCGCCCAGGCCACGCGGGCCGCGTTCTCGGCCATGTCGCCGGCGGCGGGGCAGCCCACCACCGGCGTGCCGCTCGCCAGCGCTCGGGCCACCGTTCCGTGCCCGGCGTGGCAGATCACCGCGGCGCAGCGCGGCATCGTGCGGGCGTAGGACAGCCAGTCGACCACGCGCGCGTTCGCCGGCACCGTCAGCGGTCGCTCGGGCTCCCGCCGGTTGGTGGTGGCCAGCACGCGCACTGGCTCGCGCGCCAGGCCCTCCAGCGCGGCCCGAAGCATCCGGTGGCGCGGATCCTGCGAGGTGCTGGGAGCCACCAGCACCAGCGGCGCGTCTCCGGGGGGCTCCTCCACCTCGCCGAACGGCTGCTCCCACAGCAGCGGCCCGGTCACCCGCGCCCACTCCGCCCGCTCGCGGCGCGGGTACTCGAGCTGGGGGAAGGTCGCGACGAGCGCAAGCTGCCGTGAGATCCCGCCATGGGTCTGAGCGAGCGGCGCCAGGCCCACCCGCTCGCGAGCCCCGTTCAGCTCCGCGCGCCCCCGCTCCTCACCGACCACCAGGAGCGGTCGCATCAGGCCCCAGAGGCCGTGCCCAACCGCGGTCCGCGGCAACCGCGCCCCCACGGAGTAGGGGGGAAGCCCGCGCTCGCTCGTGGGCAGCACATGGGGCACGAGCGTCGCCCATGGCCGCTGCTCCATCTGCGCGGCCAGCCCACCGGCCACGGTCAGCACGTCGGCAACCACAGCGTCGGGATCGAACTCCCGGATGAGCGGCACCGTCTCGTGCGCCGCTCGCACAGCCGCCTGGTAGGGGCTGAGGCTGCGGTTGCCCGGCCACACCTCGTACTCCGGAGCCGCCGAGAACGCCATGCCCTCGCGCTCGACGTCGTCGCTCCAGCGGTCCCACGTCTGCAGGCACACCTCGTGCCCGCGGGCCACCAGCGCGCGGCCCAGCGCGATCGCCGGGAAAGCGTGCCCGGGATCGCCGAACGCGGCCAGCAGGAAGCGCCGGCGGCGGCCGCGCGCCGCGGCGTCGGTCAGGCGATCTCCGCCAGCTCGCGAATGATGCGCTTGCGGCCCTCGGGCTCGAAGGCCATCGGCGAGCACACCAGCGTGCCGACTCCCGCGTCGCGGTACACGGCAAGCCGCTCCGCCACGACCTCCTTGGGGCCGCACAGCGCGACACGATCGATCAGCTCGGCGGGCAGCGCCGCCGCCGCTTCGTCCTTCTTGCCGTCGAGGTAGAGGTTCTGCACCTCCTCGGCCGCGTCGTCGAACCCGTATCGCCGCACCAGCGCGTTGTAGAAGTTCTTGTCGCGCGACCCCATGCCGCCTACGTACAGGGCCAGGATCGGCCGCATCGAGTCCCGGGCGCGGTCCACGTCGTCGTCGATCGCCACGTTCACGTTTGGCGCGATGTCGAACGAGTCGTCGATCGCCTTGCCGTTGCCGTTGCGCGCGGCGCCCTCCTCCAGCAGCGTGCGGAACTCGCCCACGTGCTCGGGGGAGAAGAAGGTGGGCAGCCAGCCGTCGGCGATCTCACCGGTGAGCTGGGTGTTCTTCGGACCGATCGCGGCCACGTAGATCGGGATCCGCTCCTGCACCGGAGCGATCGTGAGCTTCAGCGCCTTACCCGGCCCGTTGGGGATCGGCAGCGTGTACAGCTCGCCGTCGAACTCGAGCCGCTCGCGCGCGAGCGCCTTGCGCACGATCGCCACGTACTCGCGCGTGCGCTGAAGCTGCTTGGCGAACGGCTGGCCATGCCAGCCCTCGGCCACCTGCGGACCGGAGGAGCCGATCCCCAGGAGCATCCGCCCGCCGGAGATGTTGTCGATCGTCGCCGCCGTCATGGCGGTCATCGCGGGCGTGCGGGCGGGCATCTGAAAGATCGCCGAGCCCACCTTGATCCGCTCCGTGTTGGCGGCCAGCCAGGCGAGCACGCTGGCGGTGTCCGAGCCGTAGGCCTCGGCGGCCCAGACCGAGTCGAAGCCCGCGGACTCCGCTTCCTGGACGATCTCGAGCTGCTGGGCCGCCGTCAGCCCGAGCCCCCAGTACCCAACGTGAAGGCCCAACCGCATGCACAGCCCCTTTCAGCCAGATTGCGTACTTGAAGTCGTCCCCGGCCCGTCGTACCCTCCGGGCCCCGAGCGGGGGACGGCATCGTATGGGACTTCACACGGAAGGCAGCGCTTGAGACGCCCGCGCCGGCCGGCGCACGAGCTGCGCGTGGCCATCGACCTCATGCCCGAGGAGACCCGCGACGCGATGCTGCGCGGGATCGAGATCAACCCGATCATCGTGGGCGCCTACACCGATCGCGAAGGCGGCGTGTGCCCGATGCTCGCGGCGCATCGCAACGGTGGCCGCACCAGCTTCGCGAGCTTCGCCCGCGCCTGGGACCGCTACACGCGCGCGGGTGCCTCACCGCGCCGCGCGAGCGAGCGGGAGGTGCGCGTGCTCAGGACCATGCTCGAAGCCAGCCTGGCCACCGAGCACCTGCGCGGCGGCTTCAGCCTGCGACGGGCCATCGCCGAGCACCGCGACAGTCTGGCCCGTCGCGCCGTCCTCGAGGAGCACGGCCTGGCGGATCCGCGCCCGGACACGGGCGAGCACGACCTGACCGAGGAGCTCAGCCGGCAACGAGGCTGGGCCTGGCTGCGGCCCTTCCGGCGCCTGGACGAGTACGAGCGCGCCGTGGAGGAGCTGGCCTACATCGAGGCCTCGCGCGCCGACGACCGAGAACTAAGCACTAAGCACTAAGCACCGCAGCTACATCGCATCCCCGGGCCGGATGAACTGCAGCTCGGGCACCAGGCACGCGGGTGAGGTGCGCAGCAGGTAGCGCACCCCCTCGGCGATGTCCTCTGGCTGAATCATCTGCTCCTTTGGCACACCGTCGACCCAGTCGGTCATCGCGGTGGCCACGAACCCGGGGCACAGCGCTGTGGCCTGGATCCCGTCGGTCGAGTGCTCCTTGTGAATCGCCTGGGTCAGGCCCACGACCCCGAACTTGGTGGCCGAGTAGGCGGCCAGCCAGCCCTGCCCGTACTTGCCGGCGATCGACGCGGTGTTGGCCACCAGCGCCTTGCCGTGCTCGCCGCCCGCTTCCTTGAGCATGGGGATGCACTCTCGCGTGGTCAGGTACACGGCGCGCAGGTTCACGTCCAGCTGCATGTCGAGCTTCTTGGTCTCGGCGTCGGCGATCGCCCCGCCGATCCCAACGCCGGCGTTGTTCACGAGCACGTCGAGTCGCCCGAAGCGGTCGCGATGGGCGGCGACCAGGCGCTTGATGTCCTCCTCGTCGGCCATGTTGGCGGCCATCGACTCGACCTCGATCCCCGCGCCGCGCAGTTCCTCCGCGGCGGCCTCGAGCTTGTCCGGGCGCCGCGCCGAGATCGTGACCCCGTAACCGTCCTCGCCGAGGGCCCTGGCGATCGCCAGCCCGATGCCGCTGGAACCGCCGGTGACCAGTGCTGCTCTCGATGCCAAGGGGGCCTCCTGTGTGCGCGTGACGGACGGGCGGACCCTATGCGACACAGCCCTCAGCGGCCGCCCGGCCCGATCCCCTAGCCTTCCGCTCCGTGACTCACCGGAGCCCGCTCGCCAGGGCCGCCATCGCCGCTGCCCTGGCCCTCGTCTCACGGCCGCCGCATGCGGCGAGGACTCGGACGACGATTCGGGCGCCGAGGCGCCGCCGCCGCCCGCCAAGGCCGCCGACTTCCCCAGCGCCAAGGGCAAGACGCTCGCGCAGCTGCGCGCCGAGCTGGGCGGCGAGGGCCCGGTGCTCGCACCGTCGGTGTCGGTCTACCAGCCCGGTTCGAACCGCTTCGGCTTCGGCCTCTTCGACCGCTCGCGGGCGCAGATCCAGGACGTCCCGGCGGCCCTCTACGTGGCCCCGGCCGGCGGTGGCGCCGCGCGCGGGCCGATCCTGGCCAGCTACGAGTCGCTGGCGGTCAAGGCGCAGTTCCAGAGTCGCTCGGTGGCTTCCGATCCCGACGGCGGCCAAGTCGCTGTACGTCGCCGACCTGCGGTTCGGGGACCCGGGCCGCTACGAGGTCCTCGGCGTGGTGCGCCTCGATGGCCGGCTGGCCGCCGCGGGCAACGCGGGGCCGCCGCTGGTGGTGTCGAGCAAGGGCCCCGTGCCCGACATCGGCGACCCGGCGCCGAAGACCGACACGCCGACCAAGTCAGAGGTGGCCGGCGACCTGGCGAAGATCGACACGCGCGAGCCGCCGTCGAGCATGCACGACGAGAGCTTCGCCGACGTGGTGGGCAAGAAGCCCGCGATCCTCCTCTTCGCCACGCCCGCCCTGTGCCAGAGCCGCGTGTGCGGCCCGGTGGTGGACATCGCCGAGCAGGTCAAGGCCGAGCGCGGCGACGAGGTCACCTGGATCCACCAGGAGATCTTCAAGGACAACGACGCCGGCAAGGGATTCCGCCCGCAGGTGCTCGAGTGGAGGCTGCCCACAGAGCCCTGGCTGTTCGCCGTGGACAGCAAGGGCAAGGTGGCCGCGCGCCTGGAGGGCGCCTACAGCGCTGCCGAGCTCGAGAGCGCCGTGGACGCGGCGGTCAAGGGCGCCTCTTCGTAGCGAGTCCGGCCATCGCCGGGCTCTGACCTGGGCTTGGAGATACCACCCCTGTGGGGCTAACGGCGCTCCGGGTTCATGGTGTACGTTGGCCGGACCGTGCTGCCCGGCCGTCCCGCCCCCGCCTTCGTGCTGGCCGTCATCGCCCTGGCCCTCTCGGCTGGTCCCGCCGCTGCGGCCGGTCACATCACCTACCGCGTCGGCGATGGCCCGCTCCTGCGGGTGAAGGCCCGCGCTGGGGCGAAGCCCCAGAACGTCTCGGCCGGTCTCGACCGCCGCTTTCGCGGGGGAGGGGACCAGTTCCTCAATCAGTCGCCCGATGGCAAGTCGCTCGTCCTCCAGAGCGAGCGCTTCGGCTGCGGCGGGAACCCGTGTCTCGCGGTCGTCTCGAGCAACTTCAAGAACGGCGAGGCGGTTCGGCGCGGCACTGTGACCGCCGAAGGCTTCTCTGCCGTTGGTGACGGCGGCCGCGTTGTGGTCTACCCGGCGCAGTCGAGCGGCGGGCGCTTCGACCTGTTCGTGAGCCGCAAGACGCGCGGCCGATGGAGCGCGCCGCGCAACGTGACCCGGAGGTCATCGAAGAAGTTCCACGGTCATCCGGCGATCTCCGATGACTCGAAGCGCGTGCTCCACGACTGCGGCAACGCCAACGACCCGTCGGCGGGCAGTCTCTCCGTCTGCGAGTCGCGCATCGACGGCAAGGGGACACGGGTCCGGGTGCGCCCGTCCATCGGCCGCAGGCCGTTGGACGACGTCTTCGGCGCCGGGAGCCTCCACCACGGGGACTACCTCGGACGCGGAAAGGGGCTGGTCTTCGAGTCCCAGTGGTGTTGCGAGGGCGAGTCCATCTGGTGGCTTCAGAAGGGCAAGCGCAAGCCCCGCCACGTTCGGGGAGCGAGCGGGAACAACGTGGCACCGTGCGGCTTGCCGGACGGTCGCGTCGTGAGCCTCGACCTGAGCCGCCCGGCAGGCGGCGGCGTCCACGAGCTCATGATCACCTCGCCTACCTCCAGGAAGCGCAGCTTCGTACTTCGACCCGGCATCGACGTGAGCGACATAGGGATCGGATGCGGGCGATGAACGTAGCGGCAGCGCTCATTTTCGCGCCGCGCTGAGCGCTCCGATCGCATCCGGTTTGCAGTCCAGGCGGCGGGGGCGCCCCCGGTTTCCGCTCTACGATGCGGCGAGGGCCGGTAGCTCAGTTGGTCAGAGCAGCGGACTCATAATCCGTAGGTCGCTGGTTCGAGTCCAGCCCGGCCCATTCCGAACAAAGCCGCTCCAGGACCAGCTTCACGTCGTCAGACGCTGGCCGCCGCTGCACGGCGCCCGCCCCAGTGGGCAACGCATTGGGCAACGTCAGGTCCCCCCAGGATCCTCGTCGCGTCCTGTCAAGCGGGCCGGCACAGGGCTAGCCAACGGCCCGCTCCCATGGGCGGCGCCCCTCGATAGCGGGCACCACAACGCCCCGCGAGGTACAGCGAGTGCGAGGACCGCCTGCCCATGGCAAGGGACTCGCCGAGCGGGAGTGACCGCGCCAGACAGCAGCAACGTCGCAGGCGGCTCCCGGACTAGGCGAGGACCTCAGGTGCCGGGGCGTACATCGCTGATCCACTCAGGGACGCGCTACACGCACCGCCCCGCTCCTCCCAGGCCTATGCCGGGGGTAGGTCTACCTATTGCTCCGGGGCCTCGACGTGGATCCCTGCCACCCCTTAGGAGCGGATATGGGGACCCCGCTGGACTGAGACTCCCGCCCGTGCGGGGGCTGTTGGCGCTTGATGCTCGGTGCGATGGGTGTCGCCGGTGTGTCGCGTCTGCGTCTGGGTACGGATACGTGACCCCCGAGCGAGGAGAGCGCAGTGGCCGACCCAGTCCCAGCAGGCAGCGACGTGTCAGCGGGCACCTACCAGTGCACGAAGTGCGGAAACACGATGGATGTTCAATCCACACAGAGCTTGCCGCCGTGCCCGGAGTGCGGCAACGGTGAGTGGACGACCCAAAGCGGCGGCGATAGCGCCGAGGATCCTTACCCCGACAGTTGACGGCGTAGACCCGCTCGGGTTTCCGCGTTTCCCGTGCGGGTACCACCTCGCCAGCAGTCCCCGAAGGGCCGTTCGAGGATCCGCTCCAGCCCACTGGAGCGTCGTCTCGGCGGCCCTTCCTCGTTCCGCTGGACGGGATTACCGAGCGAACCTGGCCAGCACTTCGACTGATCGGTCCGGGTCGTCGGGCAGCCGGTCGAGGGCTGCGAGCGCGACCCCAAGTTGCTCGAGGTCGACATGGGTCTCCAGCGCCAGGCGGGCCAGCCAGCGACAGCCGGCCCTGTCGAACAGATGGGGCTCCGATGCGGCGATCACGGGCAGGATCTGCAGCGCGTCCTCCAGGTTGACCGCTGGCAGTTCGGCAGCCGCGGCCCTGATCAGGAGGAGGTCGTTGGAGGCGAGGGAGCGCTTGAAGTTCGCGTACGAGGAAGCCTTGATCGACACGAACGTATGTTCGCATAGCGTCGGAGAGTTCGGTGCGATTGATGCTCGGAGCCTGACCACGGATACTGGGCGGTCGATGTCGCAGGAGAACGTCCAGATGATCCGACGCGGCTTGGAGTACTGGCTGGCCACGGGTGAATTCCGCGCCCATCCCGATCTCGTCTGGGATGTGTCCAACCTCGGCTGGCCTGACCAGCAGGCGATCTATCGCGGAGCCGACGGCGCGATGGAATTCCTCGCCGAGTGGTCCGATCCATGGGACGACTGGGAGGTGGAGATCGAGGATTACATCGACGCCGGGGAGTGCGTCGTCTCCATCATCATTCAGCAGGCGCGTTCGAAGTCCACCGGAGTTCCCGTCGAGATGCGCTTCGGAATGCTGTGGACCATCCGGGACGGATGGGTGGTCAGGATGCAGCTGTACGCGAACCCGGACGAGGCCCTCGAAGCGATGAGGCTCTCGCAGTAGGCGATGTCGCAGGAGAACGTGGAGATCGTGCGCAAGGTCTATGACGCGGTCGCCCGCCGCGACGACGTGACCCCGTTCGAGTTCTACGCCGAGGAGATCGTCTGGGACCTCTCGCGTTGGGAGGCGGCATTCCTGGACTCGGAGCCGATCTACCGGGGCCATGATGGGGTGCGCCAAAGCTGGCGTGACCGGATCTCTGCCTTCGGCGACGTTGACTATGAGGTCGATGAGTTGGTTGAGGTGGGTGACAAGGTTCTCGCCGTCGTCCGTGAGCGCGACATTGGACGCGCCAGCGGTGTTTCTGTTGAGGCGGGCCATGTGGCGGTCTGGACCCTGGCCGAGGGCAAGGTCATCAGGCTGCAAGTGTTCGACGACCGCCAGGAAGCCTTTGAAGCCGCCGGGCTGGCGGAGTAGGCGATGTCGCAGGCAAACGTGGAGCTGGTGCGGTCGGTCTGCGCGGCTTGGGAGCGCGGTGACTACAGCGCGGGCGAGTGGGCTGACCCAGAGATCGAGTTCGTCAATACCGATGGGCCCTCGCCGGGCACTTCGAGCGGGCTGGCGGGGATGGCTGAGGGCTGGCGGAACTGGCTGGCAGCGTGGGAGGACTTCAGTCAGCAGGTGGACGAATACCGGGACCTGGATGACGAGCGTGTGCTCGTGTTCTTCCGATTCAGCGGGCGCGGCAAGACGAGTGGATTGGACCTCGCCCAGATGCACCCGCTGGGCGCGGGGTTGTTCCATGTTCGAGACGGCAAGGTGACGAGGTTCGTCGGCTACCTCGACCACGAACGTGCCCTCGAAGCGGTGGGGCTGTCGGAGTAGGCGATGTCGCAGGAGAACGTGGAGCTCGTGCAGGACGGCTTTAGCGCTCTCGGCCGCGGCGACTTCGAGTCCTTCCTCGCCATGCTCGATCAAGAGGTCGAGTGGGTGAATCCGGCTTATGCCATCGAGCCGGGGACGAGACGGGGAATCGACGAGTTCCGCGACGCTCTCGACCAGCTGCGAGCGAGTTTCGGAGACGTCCGGCCCGAAGTTCTTGAGATGATCGATGCGGGAGACGGTGTCGTCGTTGTCGGGCGCTGGCGAGGAGAGGGAACAGGCAGCGGCCTTCCGATCGAAGCGACCTTCGCCTCGGTCGTGACCGTGCAAGACAGCCAGATCGTCCGGTACGAGTGGTTTCGCAAGAAAGCGGAAGCTCTCGCAGCCGTGGGGCTGTCGGAGTAGGCGATGTCGCAGGAGAACGTGGAGAGGATCAAGGCGGGGTTTGCGGCGCACAATCGTGGCGACCTCGATGCCTCCCTCTACGGCGACCTTTGCCACGGGATTCCGCTGCCGCCGCTGGTGGTCGATCTCGAGCCGAAGAAGCGCCGCCCGGTCACCGCTCCGACGCGGTGGGCGAAGACCGATCAGCCGGGTAAGTGCACACCGATCGCTGCGCTAAGTCGCAGGACTACCCCCGCCTAGGAGCTGAAGTGGAGGACCGCATCCCCTTCAGTGATCTCGGGCGGGTTAGCTGTGCCGCTGACGTTCTCCTTGACCCAATCGGCTGCGCGCCGGGAGGACTCGTCGGTCCCTGCCTTGTCTTCACAGACCGTCACGGTCACGCCGCCGTCACCACTTCGCACGGCCGCATAGTTGACGAAGCCCGGGACCCCGCTGATGAGGTCCTTCACATCTTCCTCCCGCTGCCCGAGAAGATCGAAGAGCTCCGACGCCCCCTGCCCCGAATAGGTGCGAACGACTACGTACATGCGAACCTGCCTTTCACGTGGCTGATGCCACTTCGATGGGCCTCGGCGCAACCTACCCGACCACCGCCAAGGCTCCCGGCTCGGGCGACGAAAGCTCGCCGCTCCTGGCATCGGTTGCGCTTCCTCAAAGTCCCGCTTTGCCACGCGATCCCGATTCCGCCGCTTGAGGTCGAGCTCAGGCCGGGCCACGCTGGCCAAAGAACCGCTCGGCCGCGTCAGTATCCCGGCCAGGATGCAGATGATCGCCGCAACTCCTGCCCACGACTGGTGGTCCGCGAAGAGGTCGATCGCGACGAACACGATTGCGGCGATGCCGAACGAGAACGACAGCCAAGACTGGCGGTTCCCGAGATGATCGCGTACCCCTTCGGCATCGAATTTCGGTCCTGCGGATCCAGACATCGACGTTCCTCGGTCGTGGGCGCGCCGATCGTACCTTGCACCTGTTGCCCTTCCTCAAAGTTCCACTTTGCCACGCGGTGCCGATCCCGCCGCTCAAGGTCGATCTGGTGCGGGAGGCGGGCTTAGGGTCCTGCGGCGGCTATCGCTACGCATGGAAAGCGACAGCGCTCAGACCGAGTCACGGGCGACTCTGCGATGCGCTTCGTCCGTGTCTGGCGCTGGTTGGCGTCGGCCGCTAATCGGGGAGGAGACCGAGCTGGCCGAGAAAGTCCATCTGGTCGAAGAACAGGTGCTCGGACTTCAGCGTGTCGCCGTCGGTGACATAGACCGCCGCCCACCGGAGCTCAACGGCTCGTCCTGTCGGCGCGACATCGCCGTTGGGGGTGTGGAGCACGCCATCATGGGTGCCCGCGATGGTCCCTTCGGCCGCTGCGGCTGGCCCGTCGGTGAGGAGCTGCTTGATCTCAAGGCGGAGGTCGGGGAACGCTTCGTGGAACACGCTCAAGAAGCCAATGACGTCGTCGCGACCGCTGGCCTGGCCGCCTGGCGCCACCAGCTCGGCATCGGCGGCCCACGGCTCAGCGTCGCTATCGCGGTCGTTGACGGCCGCGATGTGCTTGAGGATCACGTCTCTGGCGTCGGGCATCAGCTCTCCGGTGGTCGTTGGCGGCGCGAGTCTCTCAGATGCCGGACTGTCGCTTCGGACGAGAAGCGCTAGCGGCGGCCCGCAGCATCGGTTGCCCTTGGTCGAGGTCTACCCGGACGTGGTGTTCGAGACGCTGCTGCTGGGAACCCACCATGGCAACGAGGCCATACGGCTGATCTACGAGGAGAACCAAAAGACCCTGTCCGGCTATGACGTCGTCCCGGTGGAGCTGATTGACGCCGGGACAAGGTTGTGGCGGTCGCTCAGGCAGTGGGGTCGGGTCCCGCCAGCGAGATCGCGGTGGACGAGCCGTTCGCCTTCGTGTTCACGTTCAAGGGTGAGCGGGTGGTGCGAGAACAGGCCTTCCGAAACAGGGCCGAGGCCCTCGAAGCCGTGGGGCTGGCGGAGTAGGCGATGTCGCAGGAGAACGTGCGCGTGTTCGAGGCGGCCAGGGACGCGCTTAGCCGGGGCGATATCGAGGGGTTCCTGCGGCTCGTCGACGAGGACGTGATCTGGATCGCGGCAAGAAGCGCCGTGGAAGGCACCTATCGCGGCCACGATGGCCTTCGAAGGTTCTTTGCCGACAACGACGAGAACTTCGAACTGTTCGAGCCGGACTTTCGTGAGGTGCGCGACCTCGGAGACCGGATCCTGGCAGTGGGCACGATCCACATCCGGGGGCGAGGGAGCACCCTGGAGACCGACATTCCTGTCGCCGGCATCTTCACGTTCAGCCGTGGAAAGCTCGTCAGGTGGGATTACTTCCGCGACCGCCGGAGCGCCCTCGCAGCCGCGGGGCTGGCGGGGTAGGCGATGTCGCAGGAGAACGTGGAACTTGTCAGGTCGTTGCTGGAGGGCTTCCTCGCCGGTGAACGCGACAGGTACTTCGCTTCCATGGCAGAAGACGTGGCGATCTGCCCCGACGCGTCCGTCTTCCCCGACGCGGCACCATTCACCGGGCGGGAGGCGTTCAGGCGGTACCTCGCGGACATCGAAGAGGGCTGGGAGGGTGGTTCCACGGGTGTCGTCAGGGACGCCTTTCCCGTGGGTGACCGAGTAGTAGTCCGGGGCGACTGGGGCGGGCGGGGACAAGTCAGCGGTCTTGAGACGCATACCAGCCTGACCAGCATCTGGACCGTCCGAAACCGCGAGATAGTGAAGATCGATTACTACTTCGACCACGCCGAAGCCCTCGAAGCCGTGGGGCTGTCGGGGTAGGCGATGTCCCGGGAGAACGTGGAGGCGGTCCGCAGGAGCCTGGACGGCTGGAACCGCGGCGACTTTGATGCCTGGGCAGAGGGAGCGCACCCGGAGATTGAGTGGTCCTCCGAGGTCGCCAGGCAGTTGGAGGGTCCCGAGACGGTGTACCGGGGCCCGGCAGGGATGCGCCGCTACTGGGACGAGTGGCACGCGCTGTGGGATGTGACCATCGACGTGACGGACATCCGCGACCTCGGCGAAACCGTTCTCGCCGTCGGGATCACTCGAACGCGTGGCGAGGCGAGCGGAATCGACCTCGAGACGCCAGTCGCCTATATCTTCGAGTTCGACGGGAGCCTGGCTCGGAAGGCCCGGGCGTACCTGGACCCGGCTAGAGCACTCGCAGCCGTGGGGCTGTCGGAGTAGGCGAGGTCGCAGGGAGCCGGGGCGGCCTCCGCCGTTACGCCAGCTCAGTTTTGGGCGCATGGCTGCGCTAGATCGGATTGAATGCCCCTGGTCCTTGGGTTTGGATCGCCCTCAGAGCCAGGGAGGCCCGCGTCAAGGTGGGCCTCCCTGTGGGCGGGCGTGCCGGGCGAAACCTGACCCGACTAAGAGACGCACCGCCTGCCGGGGAGCCCCTTGCCCCAAACGCGTTGTGGGCGCCCGCTCGCTGAAATCACTCACGATGCCGGGCGCCTTCCCGGGCGGGCAGCAAGCTCGTCTGCGAAGGCGTGCGGATCCTCCGGTTTGCCCGTGCCGCGCTGCCGATCAGCTCAAGGATGTCCAAGTAGAGACGCATCGCCGCGATCGACCCGCGCCGGACTGCCCGCGACACCAGCACCCGCAGCTCGTGGTCGACCGCGCCCGAGACCGGCTCGGAGGCGACGATCAGGATCTTTCTTGGACATGGGGCACGCGTAACCCTCGGCATGCCGAACCTAAGCGACGCGCCCCGGCACCTTGGCTCTCGACCCGGGGGACGAGCAATCGCTGCAGCAAAGTCCCCCTCCACGGCTAGCTTGGTCGACCGTGGACGACGACCTGGACCAGGGAGGGCCCGGGGCTGACTCGGTCTTCGCGCCAGACTCGCGGTTGCACCTTGACCGGGCATGGGGATCTCGCCCTCCTGCGGGGTCCCTGCCGCGTGTGGTCGCTGCGCGAGCGGGTAGTGAGTTCCGCGTGGACTCGTCAGACGCTGGGGCGCGACCGTGACGACGGCCGCAGCCGTTCCGGCGACTCGGGGCGAGCTGGAGGGCGACGAGGCCGTCGAGACCCTGAGAAGGGCGGGTTCGCGGCGCTTGTTTGCTGACGCGGTGACGCGCTTTCGCGCTGCGGACGGTTTTAGCCACTCGCGTGCGCTCGCTTTTCAGATCACGTTGACCCTGCTGCCGGCGCTGATCGCCGTTGTGGGGCTTGCCGCCGCGCTGGACCAAGACGACTTTCGGCTCGTGGTGCGGGACACGGTGCAGGCTCTAGCGCCGGGCGCCGCAGGGGAAATCCTCACAGACGCGCTGCGGCAGGGCTCGGCCAGCGCCCGACGCGAGTCGGGAGAGACCGCGCTGGTGGCGGGCGCGCTTGCCGCTGCGGTGGCAGGGACCACCGCCATGGCCCAGGTGGAGCGCGGCGCGAACCGCATCTACGGCGTGGAGCGCGACCGGCCGTTCGCGCACAAGTACCTCACGGCGCTGCTGCTGGCCATGTCTGCCGGGGTGCTCTCACTCCTCTCCCTGGTCTTTCTCATGGGTGGGGTCGCGATCCGAGATTCGGTGGACTGGAGCGAGGGACTTGACGCCGCCTGGCGCGTCGCTCGGTGGCCTCTGGGGCTGGCATTCGCCGTGGCCTCCGTGTCGCTGCTGTTCGAGCACTCGCCTCGACGGCGCCAGCCTGAAGCTTCCTGGCTTGCGTTCGGCGCGGCCTTGTCGGTCGTGCTGTGGCTCGCGTTCATGGCCCTTCTCGCCGTCTACATCGACGCCACCGACTCCTTCGGCGCGACCTACGGGCCGCTTGCCGGCACGATCGGCGTCTTGCTGTGGGCGTTTCTCACCTCGGTGGCCCTGTTCCTCGGGCTCGCCTTCGCCGCACAACTCGAAGCCGTGCGGGCCGGCGTCCCTACACCCCGCCGGGAGCAGGAACACGACGACTGAGCGGGCGATCCGAGCGTGCCCTGCGCGACCCCTCAAAAAATAAGGGCCGGGAGCTGCGGCTCGACCGGCCCACGCCGGTGCGGGTGGTGTTGGCCGGTCAGCGCCGCGAGGTGCGCCGGACGCTGGCCAGGAGGAGGGCCGTGGTCGCAGCCAGCAGCAGTGGCCCAGCCACGTCCGGCCACCAGTGTGGGTCGGCGTGATCGGCGGCGACCGCGATCAGTGCCAGCGCGCCGATCCCGAGCGGCAGGGCCCAGGTTTCTCCTAGCACCAGTGTGCGCAACGCGTTCATGTCCAGGCCTTCGGGGCGGTGCCGCGTGCAAGTGTGTGGGCTTGGATCTGGGTCGCGAGTGCAAGGGCGGCGGCGCAGTAGAGGAGGGCGAGGTCGTTACCGGGCCAGCTCGCGCCGGCGCCTTCGGCTAGGAACACGACGCCGAAGCTCGACAGCATGAGGCCGACTCCGTACTTGAGCTCGGTCTCGGGGAGCCGGGCGAGCGGTTCACGCAGCCAGGCGCCGGCGCACGCGACGGCTAGCACCGCGAGCGAAGCGCCCACGAGGACCGGCACCCGCGCTCCGTCGGCTTGGCCGAGGGCAGTGACGATCAGGATGACCTCGACCCCCTCCAGCGAGACGCCCTTGAAGGCAACGGCGCGGGCGGCCCAGTCGGGCCGGCCGGGCTCGGGCGGGGGCAGCGCCTCGGTTTGCTCGCGCGTCTCGAGGTGCTCACGCAGCGCGGACGAACGGGCCCTGCGGCCGGCCAGCCGCAGCGTGCCCTTGCGCAGCCACTCCAGGCCGAACAACAGCAGCAGCACCCCGATCGCGATCTCCAGCGGCGCCTCGGGCAGCCGTTCGAGCACCAGCGGACCGGCCACGATCGCCACCGTGAGGCAGACGAGGATTGCGGCGCCGGCTCCGATCAGTGCGTCCGACCAGCGTCGTGAGAGACCGACCGCGAGCACGATTGCCGCCGCTTCGAGCAGCTCCAGAGCTACAGCCAGCGCTGCGCCCACGGCGAGGAGGAATGAATCGAGCATGGTCGCGTCCGTCAGCGTAAGACGGCAGACGGCCCCGCGCGCAGCCGGCTGCTGCTTCCACGAGGTCGGACGGGACGAAGGCGATGGGGAACACGCCGACCGTCGCAGGGGTCCCAAGCGACCAGAACGGATCACGATGAAAGCCCGAGGCGGACTCATAATCCGTCGGTCGCTGGTTCGAGTCCAGCCCGGCCCACTCGCCGCACGTCCCCAATCCGTCACGGAAGGGTGCCGGAGTGTTTGAAAGGGGCGACGCCTCGAGGGCGCTGAGCGCCGTTCAGCATCCGGCGACCTGCGGCACCGGCGTGTTGCAACCGTACGGCAGCGGCGCAGCAGCTCCATCGCTCACGGCGAACAGCGAGACCTTCGTTCCCCGGCGACGGACGAGTTCCTTCGGGATCGCGAGCTGATAGCCCAGGTCCTCGGGTGGGGCGGCCAAGTGCGCCCCCACATCGGGTCGTTTCACGGTGGGAATGCCGGCGGCCACGAGCCGGCTTCCGATGAAGCCGAGCACGCGGTCGACCGGCTCGTGATCGGCTGAGCTCGCCCAGCCAGTCATCACGAACGCCCTGGAGGAGACCTCCGCGACGTCGATCACTCCTGCATCGGGTCGAGAAGCGATCGGGATCGCCCCACCCGTGGGCCGGCGGATCGTCCGTGAGCCGAGCTCATAAGCTCCGGTCCGGAGCCGCTTGTAGGCCAGCACCCTCACCGGAGCAAAGCCCTGGAAGATGCGGTGGTCGGTGAGCTGCCACCGCGGAACGGGGGGTGGAAGCTTGCCGTCGGTGGCGTCGGCCACGACGAACGCGCGCACGGCCGCTTCACCCTTCAGCGTGAAGGTTCGCGCGAGTGCTCCCTCGCCGGCGGAGACCCCGAAGGAACGATGCGGTCGCTCGGTATGGAGCTTCACACCGGCCTGGATCAAGAGCGTTTCAATGCTCCCGTAGTACACGATGAGGCCGCGCGGCTTGGCAGGATCTTCCAGCACTCGGGCCACTGCACGGAAGTTCGGTCGGTGGAATCTTTCTTCCAGTGTTCTCGCGGCCCCGATGGCGAACCCCAGCCCGGCTAGGGAGACCGCAACGGCAGCTGCGATGCCGCTACGCAGGGTCAGGACCGCGCCGAGCCCCAAGGCCAGGAACGGCAGCGACGCGCTCATGTTGCGCGGGACCAAAAACAGGTCTGTGCCTCCGATGCCGTACAGCAGGCATGCCACTGGTGCGACGGCCGCGAGCGCGACGACCAGGACGTGCTCCCGGTGCCGCCATCGGGTGCCTGCGCCGCCCTTCGTCGGGCGGGCCCGGGTGGTGGCCGTGCTGAGGAGAGCGACACCGAGACCGCAGCCGAGCAGGACGAGCGGGAGGGCTCCGGGTGCCCCCGTAGGCGGGAACGCCGGCGAACCCATGACCCATGTGATCAGCGCATCCCAGTGGCTGGGCCCTCCGAATTCGGCCAGGTAACCGACGGCCGGCTCACCGTCGATGTACGGAACCCAGGGCAGGTAGGAGACCGCCACGACCGCGTAGGTCACGAGGAGCGGGCGGCGCTGCTGGGGGTGAGACCACAGCGCCCACAGGCCGTGGACGCCGACGATCACGGCGCCCGTGTAGTGCGTGTAGATAAGCGCCGATACCGCCAGACCGTAGGCCGCCCACCAAATCGCGCGGCGACGGTCGAGGGCGGTGAGCAGAAGCAGGGTCGAAAGCGTGCTGCAGAACATGAGCAGCGCGTACGGCCGCGCCTCGCTGCCGTAGAACATGGCGAAGGGGCTCAGGGCGACTACGCCGGCGGCCACGACCCCGGCTCGGCGCCCGACGGTGCGCAGGGCGAGCAGATAAACCGCGGGCACCGTTGCCGTGCCCGCGAGCAGCGAGGGGAGGCGGATCCAGGCTGTTGGGTCAGCGACCTTGGCGCTCAGCCACGCGAGGATGAAGTAGAGCGGGGGATTGTCCTCGACCCGCTCCTGTCCCGGTGGTCCGTGCGTGAGCTCATCGATCAGCCCGAAGAGATCGTTCCGGGTCACTTCCGTCAGCGTGTACAACTCGTCCCCGTAGAGGCCTCCCCGCATCTCCCGGACCCGTAGAGCAAAGGCCAGCGCGGTCAGCACGGCAACGATCACAACGCTCCAGCGGACGCGTGGGCTCCCTTTCGTGATTCGCGCGACCTGCAGCCGCTCCGGCCTGTGGGTCGTGTCGCTCGCCACCGCGACCGCCAGCGTATAGCCGCAGCATCAGCGGGAGTGCAGGCATGTTCACACGCTTGCCAAAGGAACGCCGCTGGTGCAGGTCATCCCCTTCGCGCGGTCGGGTGAGGGTCTCGAGGCCCAGGTGCGTGCCCTATCCGAGCGGGAGGTCCATTCCGACAAGGGTCTTGAACCGCTCGGGGGAGAGGGGGATCACCTTGAAGAGGCCCTCCACCAACAGGTCGTCCTTCGGATTGCGGGCCTCCACTCGCACGTGGATCGCGTCCCAGTCGCCGCCCTCGTCTTCGATGGAGGCCGATAGCGAGACCGGATCTCCCTCCAACGCCGGGCGGTGATAGGTCGTGCTTGCCGATCGGAGGACCCACATCGCCTTCGTTTGCTTCAGCGCCATCCCGCTCCAGGTGGCCATGCAGTCCATGGCTGTGTAGATGGCCCCTCCGTGCGTTATCCCGGGAATTCCCACGATGTCCGGTCCGGGACGAAACTCTCCGCCGAGAGAGGACCCGTCCGGCTCCCGGTACATCGAAACGTGCAGGCCCTGGCCATTCTCCTCGCCACAGCCGAAGCAAACGTTGCTCGCCAACACGAGCTCTTCGCGCTCTGAACTGTCAGCCATCGGGACGTCCTAGCTGTTCCGCTGGATACAGCCCAGCAGGGCGAACACATCGTGGCGGCTTCCGTACTTCGCCCGGAAGCGCTGCCCGCCAATCGCCTTTCGCTCCGCGACGCAGCCTTTGAGGGCACGGACGAAGACGAAGGCGACGCACTGCCCCTGGTTCCTGAACTTTCCTCCGAAGTTGCGCCAGCCGCCGTTCTTGCACTGGTCCTTGGAGGTCGGCAGAGACGGCGGCGGTGTTGCGTCGTGGACGGCCAGACCACCATTCGTGACCGGCTCCAGCGGCAGATCGAGATCCGCGGGACAGCCGGCAGGCGGCGGTGGGAAGCCGCCCGGAGGCCGAGGCGGGAAGAACCCTTCGCGGGTCATCCGGTCGGGCGCCCCGGTGGAGGCGTTGTCCTCGACCTCGAAAAGGAAGCCGCCGAACCCGTCGTCGTAAGTGCCACCGACCACTGCCCTGTTGCCCCTGACCGTGAGGCAGGTGATCGTGCCCGTGGCGCTGAAGGCCCTCTCGCTCAGGAACGTGCCACCCGACGGGTTTTGGCCGGCCGGCCCGCTGTGCGCGTCGAGGCTCACCGTGCAGCAGTCCATGATCGACTGCCTGATCGAGAAGTTCCCGACGGCGAAGTCCTCGTCGAGAGGGGCCCCGCCGGGCTCATGCGAAGCAACAGCGGCCGGGGCGAGCAGCAGAGCGACTGCGATGCCGCTCACAGCTACAAGCCCACCCCTCATGTCGCGAACCTACCGGCGGGCGAACTACTCGGTCAACCCACTCCAGAACCCCTCGACCCGCTCGCCGTCGCCGCCCTCGGGCCTCGACCCCCCGATGCAGATCACGTTCATTCCCTGCGGCCCCGCCTCGAACTGCCGGGTGACGGCGGGGGCGACTCGGAGCACGTCCCACTGGACCAGCTCGACGATCTCGTCATCGAGCTTGGCGCGACCCGAGCCCGCCACGACGACGTACGCCTCCTCCTGCTCGCGATGCCGGTGCGCGAAGGGGAAGCGCGTGCCCGGCTCGTAGGTGAAGCGGCTGACGCCCAGTTCGGTGGCTCCCAGGTGGGGGCGCGCGAAGCGCCACTGCATGGCGTCCTCCGGGCTCCTGTCTTCGATGTCGGCGAAGTTCTTCTTGGACCAGTCGGGCACGGTCGCGATTCTCGCGTACCCGCCTGTTCCACGGCCATACGCGATACTCGGCAAGCCATGTGCCGCCTCGTCGCCTACCTCGGTGAGCACGTCGTGCTCGACGAGATCCTGTTCCAGCCCGACAGCTCGATCGTCGAGCAGGCCGTGCACCCTCAGCTCCTGTCAGCGATGAACCTCGCCGGCTTCGGGGTGGTCGCCTGGGACGACGACAGCCCGTCGGCCGACCTGCCGTGGACCTACCGGACGGCGGGCCTGCCCTTCTTCGACCGCAACCTGCGCGCCCTCTCCCGCAAGGCGAGGGCCACGGCGCTCCTGGGTCATGTCCGCGGCGTCCTGCTCACCGACCGCGAGGTGGTGAATGAGCAGAACGTGCACCCCTTTCGCTACGAGGGCGTTCCCGATCGCGCTCGCGATGAACGGCGACCTCGACCGCTTCTCGGAGATGAGGGCCGACGTGTCCGAGCTCGTCGATCCGGGCGTCGGGCGGATGGTGGAGGGGACCACCGACACCGAGTGGCTGTACGCGCTGATCCTGTCCCAGCTGCGCGATCCCGGCGCGCCCGTGGCCGACCCGGAGGAGCTGGCCGCGGCGGTCGAGAAGTCGCTGCGCCTGGTTCGCGAGGTCCGCGAGCGCCGCGGCCTGCAGCGCCAGTCCGCCGTGAACCTCGTGATCTCCGACGGCCACTGCATCGTGGCCACCCGGTTCGCCTTCGACTACGGCTGGTACCACGAGGGCTGGACCTTCGCCGGCGGCGAGCGGCGCTACGACTACACGACGCTGTGGTACGCGGCGGGCACCGGCTACGGCAACCACGCCGGCCAGTGGGGCGTGGGCCCGGGCAGCCCGCAGACGTCGCTGATCGTCGCGTCCGAGCCGCTCACGCACGATCGGTCAGCATGGATAGAGGCCCCGGAGTACTGCCTGCTCGTGGCCGCGCCCGGCGAGGACCATCTGGACGTCGACATCCGAGAGCTCGATGCCTGACACTGACGTCCGAGCGGCGCTGGAGGCGCTGGACCTGTTCGAGGGTGCCGACCCCGCGGTGCTCGACCGCCTGGCCGCGATCTCCTACCCGTTCAGCCTGGCAGCCGGCGAGTACCTGTTCCGGGAGGGCGACCCGGGCGATCGCATCAGCCTCCTTGCGAGCGGCGGCCTGGAAGCCCTGCTGCGACTTCCGGGCGGGCGAGAACTCGCGGTCGAGCCCGCGGGCGCAGGTGCCCTCATCGGCGAGATGGCGGTTCTGGCCGAGCGCGAGCGCCGGTATCTCGGCGCGGGCCTCGGAGCCCACGTCCGGCTGGTCCTTCGAGGCGGCCGACGTCCGCCGGCTGGGCGTCGGGGAGCAGCCCGAGGTCCTGCGCCGGCTCGGCCGGATCGCGCTCGACCGGTTGCGCGAGCAGTACGAGCGCCTCGTTGCGGTCTGCACGGAGGACTCACGCGCCGGGCACTCCGCGCGGCCGGCCGAGCTTGACGACTCGGGTCCGGTCGTGACGGTGGAGCGTGAGCCCGGCGAGGCGGCGTACCTGGAGACCGTCCTCTTCTTCAGCCAGTTCACCCCCGACGAGGTGGAGGAGCTGTTCGGCGACCTCCAGCGGCTGCGAGGCGCCACGGGGGGCCACCGTGATCGCCGCGGGCGAGCAACGGGAGGCGCTGCTGATCGTCCTGAGGGGCGCGGTGGAGAGCTCGATCCGGCGCGGCGGCCTGGCGGCGCGGGCGCGCCTGGCGGGCCCGGGGCGGATCGTGGGGCACCTCAGCATCGACGGGCAGCCCACACCCGCGAACTCGCGCGCCCGCGAGCAGATCGATCCTGCTGGAGGTCCCGCTCGAGCGCATCGCCCAGGTGGTCGACCGCGGTGACGACCTGGCCCGGCGCCTGTGGCGTGCCATCTACGCGGACGTCGTCGACGCTCTCTTCGAAGCGCAGCGTCCGATCTCGCGCATGGCTGCGGCCGGCGGCTGAGCGGCGCGATACTGATCCGGCGATGTCCGAGCAGAACGTCGACGCGGTACGTATGTGCCTGGAAGGCTGGAATCACGGCGACATCGACGCTTGGCTGAACGCGGTCCATCCGGAGATCGAGTGGTACTCCGAGGTGGCCAGGCGGATGGAGGGAGCCGAGACTGTGTCGCGCGGACTGGACGAGATGAGGCAGTTCTGGGACGAGTGGCACTCGGTGTGGAACCTCAAGATCGATATCTCCGAGATCCGGGACCTGGGCGACACCATTCTGGTGTTGGCCAACATCCGAGCCCGTGGCGAGACGAGCGAGATTGACCTGGAGTCGCCCGCGGGGTACGTGTTCGAGTTCGAGGACGGGCTGGCGCGGAGGGCGCGCGCCTACCTCGACCCCAGGCAGGCCTTCGAGGCCGTTGGGCTGACGGAGTAGGCGGAGCCGAGCCTGCATGCGTCGGGCCGGGGGCAGGCCCCGGCCCGACGCAGCCCGACCTCGTCCCGGCGGGCAGCCTCAGCCGATCACGCAGCCCACCACGGCCAGCACGATCGCCAGTGCGCCGATGGCCGCGGGTGCGGTGCGCCCGGCCCGGCCGCCGCTGTACACGGCACCCATGCCCAGCACGAACGGCAGGCCGCTCCAGAAGGCGACACAGGTGACGAGCGCGAGGGCGGCCAGGATCCAAGCGGCGCGCAGGGGATCGGCCACGTTGGGCAGGACGCGGCCAAAGAGCACGGCCGCCAGGAGTACGGAAACGCCTACGCAGGCCAGATAGGGACCGACGCCGCCGTTCTCGCCGTCGCCTGCGAAGTTCGCGATGGCGAGCGCGCCAAGGGTGATGAGAACGGCCAGCCCGCCGGCCAGCCGCTCGTTCTGAATGGGATGAAGCGCTGTAGTGGTCATGGCGGCCAAGCTACGGCGAGGCCGGGCGCTCGTCGTCGGCCGAACGGACGGTTTTCATCTCATCCAAATGGGTGAGGAAGCCCTGCACTCACGGGTGTACGGTCGAGAAGTGACACGACGCCGTGTAGCCGACATTGGCCTGCCGCTGGCCCTCGCCGTCCTGGCGGTGATCGAGATCGCAACCAGCAGCGATATCGATGCGCCGTGGCCGATCGTCGCGATGTTCGCGCTCGGCTCCACGTTGCCGCTGCTGTGGCGTCGCCGATCGCCGCTGATCGTCCTCGTCGCCGTCATGTTGTCCATCGCGATTCCCGACGCCGGGTGGGACATCGGCAACAACGCAAGCGGGCCGTTCGCCGGCCTCCTGGTGGCCGCGTACGCGAGCGGCGCATACACCAGCCGCCGTGAGGGCCGGATAGCCGCGGGGATCATGGCGGTACTGGTCCTGTCCATGGCGGTGGAGACCGGCGAGGACGTGGCCGGCGACGCGGTGTTCATCGGCGGGATCCTGTTCGCGGTCTGGGGTGCGGCAACGGTCGTGCGCAGCCGTCAGGAGCTGGCCGCCGCGCTCGCGGCTCGCACGGTCGAGCTCGAGCACGAGCGCGAGGAGAAGGCGAGGCTGGCGGTCACCGAGGAGCGGGCGCGGATCGCGCGCGAGCTCCATGACGTGGTGGCCCACAACGTCTCGATGATGGTGGTGCAGGCCGGCGCCGAACGCCGCGTAATCGGAGACGAGCGGCCGCAGACGAGCGAGGTTCTGGCCACCATCGAGAACACCGGCCGCGGGGCGATGGCCGAGATGCGCCGGCTGCTGGGCATGCTGCGCCGATCCGACGACGAGCTCGCGCTGGCGCCGCAACCGAGCCTGCGCTATCTCGACGACCTGGTCGAACAGGTGCGCGACGCGGGCATGCCGGTCGACCTGCGGATCGAGGGCCAGCCGCGACCGCTCGCGCCGGGAATCGACCTCTCCGCCTACCGCATCGTCCAGGAGGCGCTCACCAACGCGCTCAAGCACGCCGGGCCGGCTCAGGCGCGCGTGACGGTCCGATACGGCGACAACGAGCTGGACATCGAGATTGCCGACGACGGAACGGACGCCGAGGAGACGACCGAGGTGCCCGGCCACGGCCTGGTCGGGATGCGCGAGCGGGTCGCGCTGTTCGGCGGCGACCTGGCCACGGGCCGGCGCCGTGGCGGCGGCTACGCCGTGCGAGCGCGGCTGCCACTTGCCGGCGGCGCGCCGTGATCAGGGTCCTGCTGGCCGACGATCAGGCCCTCGTCCGCGGCGGGCTCCGCAAGATCGTCGAGACCGAGGCCGACATGAGCGTCGTGGCCGAGGCCGCCGACGGACTGCAGGCGGTCGACGCGGCGCGCGCGAGCAAGCCCGACGTGGCGGTGGTGGACATCCGCATGCCGCAGCTCGATGGGATCGAGGCCACCCGCCGCATCATCGACGCCCTGGGTCAGGACGTGCGCGTTCTGATGCTCACCACCTTCGGGCTCGACGACTACGTGTTCGACGCGCTGCGAGCAGGGGCCAGCGGGTTCATGCTCAAGGACGCGCCCCCCGAGGAGCTGCTGGACGCGATCCGCGTGATCGCCGGCGGCTCGGCGCTGCTCGCCCCGGCCGTCACGCGCGCCGTGATCGCCGAGTTCGCACGCCGCTCGCCCGTCGCGGATGAGGACCGCTCGCCCCGGCTCGCGGAGCTCACCGAGCGCGAGCGCGAGGTCCTGGTGCTGCTCACCCGCGGGCGGTCCAACGCCGAGATCGCGTCCGACCTGGTCGTGAGCGAGGCCACTGTGAAGACGCACGTCGCGCGGGTGCTCATGAAGCTGGGCGTGCGCGATCGCGTCCAGGCCGTGATCTTCGCCTACGAGGCGGGGCTGGTCTCGCCGGGCGCCGCCTGACCACTCCGGGTGTCGCCTTGCAGGGCCGCCGTCCTCGATGCGAACATATGTTCGTGCGGTCAGAGGCCACGATCATGCACGCCGACCTCGATGCCTTCTACGCCTCGGTCGAGCAGCGCGACGATCCACGCCTTCGCGGCCGGCCGATGTACGTGGGGCCGGGCGTGGTGCTGGCGGCCAGCTACGAGGCGCGGAAGTTCGGCCTCAGGTCGGGCATGGGGGCGCGTACGGCCCGCCGGCTGTGCCCGCAGGCGATCGCGGTGGAGGCCCGCTGGGAGGCCTACCTGGAGGCCAGCAGGGCCGTGTACGACATCTTCATCGACACCGCTCCGACGGTGGAGAAGATCTCGATCGACGAGGCCTTCCTGGATGTCGCTGGGTTGGACCGCATCTCGGGCTCGCCCGAGCGGATCGCCGCCCGGCTGCGCCGCCGGGTGCGCGACGAGGTCGGGCTGCCGATCACGGTGGGCGTGGCCACCACGAAGCTGCTGGCGAAGGTAGCGAGCAACGAGGGCAAGCCGGACGGCCTGCTGGTGGTGCCCTCCGGTGGCGAGCTCGAGTTCCTGCACCCGCTGAGCGTCGACAAGCTGTGGGGTGTCGGCCCGGCGACGGCTCGCAATCTGGAGCCGTGCGGCATCAGGACGATCGGCGACGCGGCGCGGGTGTCCGAGCAGGATCTCGTGGCCATCCTGGGCCGGGCCGGCGGGCGCCGGCTGCACGCGCTGGCGCACAACCGCGACCCGCGGCCGGTGCGCACGGGCCGCTCGCGGAGGTCGTTCGGCTCGCAGTCGGCGCGGAACTTCTCAACGAGCTCGCCCTCGGCAGTCGAGGCGGTGCTGACGGCGCTCGTCGATCGAGTGACGCGGCGCATGCGCGCTAAGAAGCGGATCGGCCGCACGGTGATCCTGCGCATGCGCTTCGCGGACTTCTCGCGCGCCAGCCGCTCGCGCACGCTGGCCCGCCCGACGGCCGACACCCGCCCGATTTTGACCGCGGGCCGCGCGCTGCTGGCCGACGCCAGGCCCACGATCCGGGATCGCGGGCTGACCCTCGTGGGGATCACGGTGACCAACCTCGACGGCGGCGGCTGCGGCGCGCAGCTCGAGCTGCCGGTGGACGGGCCGGCCGAGGCAGCTCTCGATCGGGCGCTCGACGAGGTGCGCGACCGCTTCGGCTCGACCGCCGTCACGCGCGCGGCGCTGCTGGGCAAGGACCGGCGGCTGTCGGCGTCGCTGCTGCCGGAGTGAGGCGGGGGAGGCTCAGGCCTCGGCCGGCTCGGCTTGCGCCACGACCGGCGGCGCCGGCTCGCCCGCGGCGTTGCGGCGGTGCATCGCCCGCGCGAACAGTCCCGCGGTGATGAACATGAAGGCGCTGTAGACGGCCGCCGGGATCGTGAGCTCGCTGTCGATGGCCGCGCCCACGGCGATCGCCAGGGTTGCGTTGTGCACTCCGAGCTCGAGGGCGATGGCCGTGGCGCTGCGGCTGTCCAGCCGGGCCAGACGGGAGATCGTGAAGCTGATGGACATCGCCAGGACGTTGAGTGTGATGGTGGCAAGTGCCAGCTCGGCGAAGTTGTCCGTCACGGTCTTCCATTCTTCGGCAATCGCGCCGGCCACCACCACCAGGAAGATCACCATCGCGGCTGTCTTGGCACGCGACTCGTTGCGCTCGGTCCACTCCGGCGCGCGGCTGCGGATGTACATGCCGATCGCCAGGGGCACGATCGTGATGCTGAACACGCGCGCCACGATGCTCAGCATCTCCGGGTCGCTGTTCAGCTCGTCGGCTCCGAAATGGCTGATGGCCAGGCCCAGGAAGAGGGGCACGGTGATCACGGCCGCCACGCTGGAGATGGCCGTCATGGAGATAGACAGCGCCGTGTTGCCCCGAGCGAGGTGCGTGAGCATGTTGGCCGTGGTGCCGCCGGGCGACGCGCCAAGCAGGACGAGACCCGTCGCGAACACCGCGGCCAGCCCGTAGACCTCGGCCACGCCGAACGCGAGCAGCGGCGAGATGACCAGCAGGTTGGCCAGCCCGATGGCCACGCCCCGGGGCGCCGTGAACACTCGCCGGAAGTCGTCCAGCGTGAGCGCCAGCCCGAGGCTGACCATGATGAACCCGAGCGCCACCGGCAGCAGCGCCGTGGCGAACAGCGACTGGTCTTCCATCACCTCACCTCGGGCCGGGTGAGCTCCTCCAGCAGGAGCACGAACGAGCGGTAGGGGCGCCCGGTCTCGCGCTGCAGGCCGATCTCGCACGTGCGGTTGCTCGACACGCAGGCGTCGAGCTCGCGGCCGTCCAGCTCCGAGGCCACGTCGCGCAGCGCCGAGTGCGGGCAGCTCGGGGTGCAGCAGCCCGCGGTCGCCGGCCATGCCGCAGCACGTGGTGCCCACCGGCACGACCACCTCGTCGGCCAGCGCGCCGACGCACGCCCTCGAGCTTCTTGGCCAGGCCCATGTGCCCGGCCGAGCAGGTGGGGTGCACGGCCGCCGTGCCGACGCGGTGGCTCACGTCGAGGCTCGGCAGCAGCCGGTCGTGTGCCCAGGCGATCGAGTCGAGCACCTCGACCTGCTCGAACCGCTCGCGCAGCGTCCTCGCCGAGCAGCGGGGCCACGTCCTGGAGCAGCCCGTGGGCGCAGGAGCTGGCGTCGATGACCACGGGCAGTGCGCCGCCGTCGGTCCAGCGCACCAGCGCGTCGGCGGTCCAGTGCGCCATGTACTCCTGGCCGCGCGCGTAGCCCTTCGAGCTCCACGGGCGTGGCGCAGCAGTGGCCCGCGGCGTCGGGCGGGATCCACACCGGCTGCCCGGCGCGCGCGGACACGGCCACCAGCGCCTCGGGCAGCGACGGGCCCGGGACGCCGTCGGCGTTGCCGAAGATGCGGTTCACGCACGCCGGCAGGTACACGGCGGCCGCGCCCTCCCGGTCGGTCGGCGGGAGCGTGGCGCGCCGCCGGGGCGGCATCGCCGGGCCACGTGGGCACGAGCTCGGCGCCGACCCGGTCGCGCAGCGGCCTCGGTCACCCGCTCGATCGCGCCCGCGCCCAGCGCGGATCGCACCGCCGCGCCCGCGCGCAGCCCGGCGCGCGCCGCGCGCTCGACTCCCGCGTAGCGCTTGGCCACCGACAGCGCGGCGCGCTCCTCGCGGTCGCTGCGCTCGCTGCTTGCGGAACGCCTTCATCACCTTGCCGGTGTCGATCGCCACCGGGCAGGCCAGCGCGCAGGTGCCGTCGGCGGCGCAGGTCTCGATGGCGTCGTGCTCGAAGTCGGCCAGCAGCGCCTCGTAGACCGGCGAGCCCTCCGGCTGGCGGGCGAGCTCGCGCCGCAGCACGATCCGCTGGCGCGGCGTGGTGGTCGCGTGGCGGCTCGGGCACACCGGCTCGCAGAAGCCGCACTCCACGCAGCCGCGTGACCTCCTCCTCGATCGGCGGCTGGGTCTTGAGGTTGCTCAGGTGCACGCCGGCGTCGCGGCTGAGCACCGAGTCGGGGTTGAGGACGCCGTCGGGGTCGGCCAGCGCCTTGACGCGCCACATCATCTCGGTGGCCTTGTGGCCCCACTCGCGCTCGACCCACGGCGCCATGTTGCGCCCGGTGCCGTGCTCGGACTTGAGCGAGCCGTCGTAGCGATCGACGATCAGCTCCACCAGGCCCTCCATGAACTTCTCGTAGCGCTCGATGTCGGCCGGGTCGGAGAACGCCGGCGTGAGCTGGAAGTGGAGGTTGCCGGCCGACGCGTGGCCCGCCACGCCGGTCAGGAACCCGTGCTCTCCCAGCAGCGCCTGGAGGTCCTTGGCGCACTCCGCGATCCGCTCGGGCGCCACGCACACGTCCTCGACGATCAGCGCGGTTCCCGGCAGCCGCAGCTTGCCCACCAGCCCGAACAGCCCCTCGCGCACCGACCAGGCCAGCTCGATGCCCTCGTGCTCGCGGACGAAGGCGTGCTCGCGGATGAGCTCCCTGTCCCCGAGCGCCGCCTCGGCGGCCTCGATGCGCTCGCCCAGCTCCGACTCGTCGCCGCCACCGACCTCCACCAGCAGGGCGGCCGACTCCGGGGGCAGCTCCTGCCACTCCTTGGGAGTGCCGGGCATGATGTGGCTGGCGGCGATCAGTGCCGGCGCCACCATCAGCTCGACGGCGCGGCAGCCGGCGTCGACCAGCGCCGGCACGGGCGTCCACCGCCGCCTCGATCGAGGGGAAGTGCAGCCACGCGATGGTGGTGTGCGCCGGTTGCGGTCGTGTCTTGAACACGGCCTCGGCCACGAACGCCAGCGTGCCCTCCGAGCCCACCACCAGCCGGCGCAGGATCTCGAGCGGCGTGTCGGCGTCCAGGAACGCGCACAGGCGGTAGCCGGTGGTGTTCTTGATCTCGAACTTGCGCCGCACGCGCTCGGACAGCTCGGCGTCGGCGCGCAGCTCGTCGCGGATGGCCAGCAGGCCGCGCCGCCAGCTCGGGCTCGAGGCGCGCGAACTCCTCCTCGGCGCCGGGCGCCGCGGTGTCGATCGCTCGTGCCGGACGCCAGCACCAGCGTCATCGACTCGACGGTGCTGTAGGAGTCCCACGTGGTTCCGCAGCGCATGCCGCCCGAGTTGTTGGCGATCACCCCGCCGACGGTCGCGATGTCGGTGCTGGCCGGGTCCGGGCCCAGGCCGTATCCGTGCGGCGCGAGCACGCGGTTGGCGAAGCCCATGCAGGGTGCCCGGCCCCAGCCGCGCGCGGCGTCCCTCGTCCTCGACCCGGACGCGGGAGAAGTGGCGGCGGACGTCCACGAGGATGCCGTCGCTCTGGGCCTGCCCGTTGAGGCTCGAGCCGCCGCCGCGCAGCGTCACGGGGGTGCCGGTGCGGCGCCCGTAGGCGAACACCTCCGCCACGTCGTCCGCGCCGTGGGCCATGACCACGGCCTTGGGCAGCAGGCGGTACGGGCTGGCGTCGGAGGCGTAGCGGATGAGGTCCAGCGGGCGGGCCAGCACCTTCTCGGGCCCGAGCAGCGCGACCAGGTCCCCGCGCAGCGGCTCGGGCGTGCCGGCGGCCAGGCTGTCGGGCGCGCGGTCTGGGGAGGGAGCGCCGCCCGGGATGCCCGATGCGCGCCGGGTCCGGCGCGAGCAGGGCCATCAGGCCAGCGCCATGCCGGGCGTGACCCCGACCTCCACCAGCCGCGGCTCCTCCGCCGCGATCGCGCCCCGAAGCGCCTCGACGCAGCTCGTCGCGGCCTTCGACGCGCTCGGCCTTCATCCCGTAGCCGGTGGCCAGCGCGGCGGTGTCGAGCGCGGGCAGGTCCAGGCCCGGCGCCGCGTTCACGTCCTCCAGCGAGGCGAACCACTTCAGGATCGCGTACTCGGAGTTGCGCAGGATCAGGAACGTGACGGGCACGTCGTAGGCCACCGCGGACCACAGGCCCTGGATCGCGTACTGGGCCGAGCCCTCGCCGAGGATGCACACGACCGGGCGCGACGGCTGCGCCAGCTGCACGCCGATCGATGCCGGCAGCGCGAATCCCAGCCCGCCGCCGGCGCCGAAGTAGTACGAGCCGGGGCGCGACGCGCGCACCTGGTTGCGCAACGCGAGCGTGCTCGAGGGCGACTCGAGCACGACGATCCCGTCGTCGGGGAACACCTCGGCCAGCGCCGGCGTGCACGTTGGTCGGGCTCAGCGGGCTCGTGGCCTCGGGCTCCTCGGCCGCGGGCCGCGCATCGCGGTGCCGAGCGGTCGGAGCCGCCCGCCGCCTCGGCCAGCGCTGCCAGCGTGAGCGCCACGTCGGCCACGATCGCGTCGCCCATCGGCGCCCGCGCCGCCTCGTCGGGGTCGTTGGTGATGGCCACCAGGCTGGTGCCCTCCGCCAGCAGCGGCCCGGGGATGTTCGGGTAGTACGGGAACACCGACGTGCCCACCGCGATCACCAGGTCGTAGGCCGCCAGCGTCTCGCCCGCCGGGCCGATCGCCGGCGGCAGGATGCCCTGGAACGCGGCGTGGTCCTCCGGGAAGCCGATCCGCCCGCCGCCCGGGGCGGGCGTGGCCCACACCGCCAGGTGCTGGGCCTCAACCAGCGCCACCGCGGCGTCCCAGGCCCCGGACGCATCCACGTCCGGCCCCACGACGAGCGCCGGCCGCTCGGCGGCGCGCAGGCGCTCGGCCAGGCTCGCTCACGGCGGCTGGGTCGGCGCCCGCCCGGCCGCCGACCGCGCGGGAGGTCGCGTGGGCCGCGGCCCCGGCATCGACCTCTGCGTCCCAGTCGTCCATCGGGCACCGACACGAACGTCGGTCCCTTGGGCGGAAGCGCAGCCATGTGGATCGCGCGGGCAAGGGCGTGGGGCACGTCCTCGCGCGCGCGGTGGCTCGTAGCTCCACTTGACCAGGGGGTGGGGGACCCGTGTGGCGTCGCGGTTGGTCAGGTTGGCCTGCAGCGTGATGAGCGACCGCGACTGCTGCCCGGCGGTGACAAGCAGCGGCGACTTGTTGGCCTGCGCGTTGAAGATCGCGCCCATGCCGTTGCCCAGGCCCGGGGCGGTGTGCAGGTTCACGTGGGCGGGCGCGCCGCTGGCCTGCGCGAAGCCGTCGGCCATTCCCACCGCGGTCGCCTCCTGGAGGCCGAGCACGTACCGGAAGTCGCTCGGGTAGTCCGCGAGCATCGGCAGCTCCGTCGAGCCAGGATTGCCGAAGATCGTGGTCATGCCGCGCTCGCGGAACATCGCGAACACGGCCTCGCGCACTGAGCTCAATCTCTCTCCTCGGTCGGTGGGTTGCGGCGCGCGAGATCCTCGCACACGCCGTAATGGCGACCGCTTCGGTCCCCGCGATCCCCCTTTTATGTGAACCGGGACTCGTATACGGTCACGCCCGTCATAGGGCCCGGCAGGGGTTGCCTCCGGCTGGTGCCCATCCAACTCGTCTTCGGGAGGAGACTCGCCATGTTGGCCCACCGCCCCACGTCGTTATTCCGCCGAGCAGGCTTCATCGCCGCGCTCGCCGCCCTGCTGGCCCTGAGCGCCCTGACCGCGGTCGCGACCGCGGGGGGTAAGAAGCATCACGGAGGCTGGAACGAAGGACCCAGCTGGAAGGTCGTTGCCAGCGGCCTGGACAACCCGCGCGGCCTCACGGTCGCCCCCTGGGGCGACGTCTACGTGGCCGAGGCCGGCCGCGGCGGCGCCGGGCCGTGCATCACTGCCGAGGGTCCTGAGGGCGGAGAGATCTGCCTCGGAGAGAGCGGGGCGATCACCAGGGTTTCCCACGGCAAGCAGCGCAGGGTCCTTAGCGGCCTGCCCTCCTCGGCCGCGAAGGGCACCGGCGACGACGCCTCCGGTCCGCAGGACGTGGCGCTGACCCGCCGCGGCCTCCTTTTCGTGGTTGGCCTGGGCGGCAACCCGGCCGAGCGAGAGAACCTCGGCGACCTGGGCGCGCGCTTCGGCAAGCTGTACAAGGCCGGCCGGCACGGCGTTCGCGAGGTCGCCGACATCGCCGGCTACGAGGCCACCGCCAACCCAGACGGCGGCGACCCACCGGACAGCAACCCGAACTCGGTGGTTGCCAGCTGGAAGGGCGCCGTGGTTGCGGACGCCGGCGGCAACGACCTGCTGGGCGTGCGGCGCAAGGGTCGGATCTCGACGCTCGCGGTGTTCCCGGACCGGCTGGTTCCGCCGCCGGGCGGCGGCGACGACATGCCGATGCAGTCGGTTCCGACGTCGGTCGCGGTGGGCCCCGATGGCGCCTACTACGTGGGTGAGCTCACGGGCTTCCCGTTCGTCAAGGGCGCGGCACGCGTTCACCGGGTCGACAGGAAGGGCTCGACCGTCTACGCGACCGGCTTCACCAACGTGACCGACATCGCGTTCGACCGTAAGGGCAACCTCTACGTGCTCGAGTTCGCCAAGGACGGCCTGCTGGCCGGCCCGCCCGTGGGAGCGATCCACCGGATCGACCGCAAGGGTGGCCGCAAGACGCTGGTCAGCGAGGGTCTCTCGGCTCCGACCGGCATCGGCGTCGGACGAAAGGGAGAGCTGTACGTGTCGAACAACGGATCGTCGGCCGGGACCGGCGAGGTCGTTCGGATTCGCCCGTAGAAGTTCGCGCTCCGGGGCCGCCGAGACGTTGGCGGCGGCCCCGGGCGCGTCCCTCTGTCTGCTTAGCCCGTAACGAACGGGTCGACGGCCTTGAGCACCTCGTCGGTGCCGAGAGGCTTGTCGAACGCGGTCTCGGTGATCGGCTCGCCGTTGAGCGACCGGATGGCCGCCGCGTGCCGGGCCTCGACCTGCACGATCGAGCCCGCCGAGGCCAGGACCTTCTTGTCCTGGATGCTCGGCCCGGCGCCGTTGTAGGCGCTCACGCCCGTGTCCTCCAGCGTCTGCGCGAGCTTGAGGAAGCTGTCCTGGCTCGCGAAGGCCCTGCCGAAGTCCACGCCCGGGGCCTTGACGGCCTTGCCGCCCATGCCCTCGACAGCCGCCTTGAGGGCGTCGACGTGCTCGTTCTCGTTGTCGCGGATCTCGGTGGCCAGCTTCTTGGCGTCGCCGCTGAGCCCGCTCACCTGCTTCAGGCCCTGCGTGTAGAAGGCCGCCTCCAGGTACTCGAGCGTAAGCGCGAAGTTCAGGATCTCCACGTCCCCGTCGCTGCCCTGGGCGAACGCCTGGCTGACGAAGGGCTGCACGGCCGCCAGCCCGTAGACGGCACCGGCGGTCACGGCCCCCTTGAGGATGAACGACTGGCGCGTCATCCCATCGATCGCGACGGCGCCCAGCTCGGGCACCGCAAGCTTGTCATGTGTATTCGGCATCTGAGTCTCCTTTTCGCGTCCCGCTGTCCTACGCGAGGAACGGCTTGACCTGGGGCAGGACCTGCGCCATCGACGCGGGCTTGGCGAAGGCGCCGTCGGGCACGATCGTCTTGCCGACCACCTGGTTCAGGGCGGCGGCGTGGCGTGCCTCGACGCTGTGGATCGCGAGCGCGGCGGCCAGCACCTCCTTGGACTTGATCCGGGGCGCCTGGCCCAGGTAGGCGGCAGCGCCCAGGTTCTCCACGGTGGCGGCCGTCTCCAGCACCATGTCCGGGCCGCCCTCGATGACGGCGTCGAACGTGGTCTTGGGGCGGCTCGGCTTGCCGCCGAGCTGCTTGACGGTCATAACCAGAGCGTCGACATGCTCCTGCTCGTTGTCGCGGATGGCCATCGCCGTCTCGCCGAGGGCCTTGTCCTTGATCACCCCGGAGTCGAGCACGGCGTTGTAGAAGTCGGTCTCGAGGTACTCGAGTGTGAGCGCATAGGTCACGATCTCGAGGTCGCCCTTGTTGGAGGTCGCCTTCGAGTCGGACTCGGTGGTCGAGGCGGCCTCGTCATCCTCATCGTCGCCGCAGGCGGCGAGGAAGATCGCGAACGCGCCGGCGGCGCCGGCTCCACCCATCATGCTCAGGAAGCGCTTGCGGGACGACGGGTCGGCTGCGAGCTCCTGCATGGCGCCCGGCTCTGCTGGGGAGGTCTGGCTCATTCGTTGGCCCTTGCCTTTCGGTTGCACACCCCCCTTTTCCGGCTCCGGCACCGTCGATAGATCAGTCGAGGGGGTCGATGGCGCGTTCCCGCTGCCGGCCAGCGAGGGGCGCATCGACCATTCGGCCAGGCCTCCCTGCCACACTTTCGCGCCTCGATGGGCGCTCTCCCCGCCACAGCAGCGTGGCGCCACGTGCAGGACAGGGCCGGCTTCGAGGTGGTCTTCTTCACCCTCCGTGCCGACGGCCTGCGGGCGGAGGGTCACGTGACGGCGGTCGAGGACGAGCGGGCTTGGACGGTCAGCTACGAGATCGAGCTCGACGACCGCTGGCGGACGCGCTCGGCGGTGGTGCGCAGCGCGTCGGAGCTGGGCCGGCGCGAGGTCGCGATCGAGGCCGACGGTGCGGGGTCCTGGCGCGCCGACGGCGCTCCGGTCGGCCAGGTGGAGGGGTGCCTGGACGTGGACCTGGAGGCGTCGGCGTTCACCAATGCCCTGCCGGTCAACCGGATCGGGCTGGACGCGGGCGCGGAGTCCGACGCGCCCGCGGCCTACGTGCGGGCGCCCGACCTGCGCATCGAGCGCCTCGAGCAGCGCTACGCCCGGCTCCCCGACCGCGATGGAGGCGCTCGCTACGCCTACGAGTCGCCCGCGTTCGGGTTCGCCGCCGAGCTTGGCTACGACCGCGCCGGCCTGGTGGTGGACTACCCGGGCATCGCAGTGCGCGTGGGGTGAGGTCTAAGTCCCGCTGCGCCGGGCTCAGATGTTCACCGGCGGCTCCTAAGCGCGGACTCGGTTCCGGGCGCTCGTTGTCGGCGCGGCCGGCGCGGTCTGGCGTTGTCGGCGCCGCCAGTCCGGGGCGGGATCCCACGGCGGGCACCGACGGTGTGTGGGCTGTTGCGGTGCTGTGGCTTTGCCGTCACGTTCGTGGCCGCGCTGTTGCGATCGTTACGGCTGGATCGGGCCTCGACGTTTCGGACCTTTCATTTCGGGTCGGGCAGGTCGTTAGCCGAAGCGACGGTCGACCGTTACCACCTGGTCACGCTCGCAACACGGCCGTGCGGAACGAGACGCTCGGGGACGCCCCGGGCGCCGCGGACCCGGGGGTTCCGGCCGGGACCGGCCCCCTCGGTGCCCGCCGTGGGACCCCGCCATGCACCACGCGCACGCCCGCGTCAGAGCAGGCCCGACCAGCGACCGCCGACTAAGGCAACGCGTTGCGCCGCGCGATCCGCGCGTAGATACGCGCGCTCGGCCGTGCCCTGCGCGCCAGCGTGCGCGGGTTGAAGGCGTACAGGCCGAAGCGCGCCTTGTAGCCCTCCGACCACTCGAAGTTGTCTGTCAGCGACCAGTGGAAGTAGCCCCGCACCCGGGCGCCTCCGGTGATCGCCCGGCGCACCGCGCGCAGGTGGCTCACCAGGTAGTCCGGCCGCTCGCTGTCGTTGGCGTCGTCGATGCCGTTCTCCGTCACGTACAGAGGTCGGCCGTATGTGGCGGCCAGCTCCAGCACGTTGCGCAGGCCGGTCGCGTCGATCACCCAGCCGAACTCGGTGCAGCGGGTCGGGCAGGGTGGCCCCGCGGGGTTGCCCGTGCCGCGGTAGGCGATGGTCGGCGCGAAGTCGAACAGCGGGACGCGGGTGCTCACGGACGCGCCCAGGCTGGAAGCGAATGCGGGCGAGTAGTAGTTGACGCCCACGAAGTCGGCCTTGCGCGCCAGGCTCGGGCGCGACTCGCCTGGATCGATCGTGCCGTCCGCGTCGGTGTCGTAGCGGCCCCGGACGGTGGCGTTCAGGAACAGGCGGTTGAGGATGTAGTTGGCGTTATCGGCGCTCTGGCGATCAGCGGCGCTGCTGGGATTGGCCGGGCGCCAGTCGGCCATGTTGTGCACGAAGCCCACGCGGGCCCGGCGGTCGACCGAGTTGATGGCGTCGTAGGCCGCCGCGTTGCCCAGCGCCATGTTCTCCACGGCCTGGACGGCCGCGGCGTAGGACAGGATCCCCGGCGCCTTGGTGCCGGTCACGCCGGGAATGCTCACCATTCCCTGGGAGATCTGCACGAGCGGCTCGTTCATGGTGACCCACAGGTTCACGTGGTCGCCGAACTTCCACGCGGCGTAGGCGGCGAACTTGCGGAACTCGGCGACCGTGGAGCGCTGGATCCACCCGCCGCGGCGTAGGCTCGCCGGCACCGGGTCGTCGCCTCCGCGCCCCGCGAAGGCCGCGCGCACGCCGGCGGGGTCGTGGATCCACAGCGGCAGCGTGAAGTGGTGCAGGGTGAGCATGGTCTTGAGGCCGCGCGCGCGAGCCCCGCGGAGCACCCGGCGGTAGTGGCGCACCGCCCGCCCGCTGGCCAGCCGGTCCAGGCGCCGCAGCTGCGCTCGCGTGATCCGCCGCGACCCCACCTTCACGCCGGCGGTCGAGCGGGGGAAGATGCGGCTCCACTCGATCCCCATCCGCACGGCGTTGTTGTTCAGCTTCTTACGGGCCAGGTCCAGGTCGCGCCGCCACACCTTCCACTGGCCCGGGCCGCGGTCCACGCGGTCGCCGCTCACGAGGTCGCGGCTGATCAGGTCGGGATCGTTGCTGAAGGCCCACCAGTCGCTGCGGCGGTCGGCGTTCGACGGTTTGCCGCCGGCCTCCACCTGGAAGCCCGACGTGGCGGTGCCCCACAGGAACCCGCGCGGGAAGCGATCGGCCGCGAATGCGGGGGCCGGCAGCGCCATGAGCAGGGCGGCGGCCGCGATCACCCAGGTACACACGAGCGGTCGCCTCATCGCGGGCGAGCCTAATCGACCCAGGACGCAGTTGGGCGCGGCCACGCGCCGGATCGGATATACAGGCGCCGTGAGGAGAGTGGGAGGGACCGGGCTGCGCGCTGTCTTGGTAGCCGTTGCATCGCTGGCGCTGCCCGCCACCGCCTCGGCAGAGCGCGCGTACAACGTGCTGCCGGCGGGCCAGTACGGCGGCATCCCCACGACGCCCAACTCGACCGACCAGCTCTCCCTCTACGACGCGCTCACGCCGCTCGGAGGCAACGTGGGGGCGTCCGATCTCACGCGCTACTTCAAGCCGGAGAACCTGCAGCCGGTCGGCGCGACGACCGTCGACGCCACACCGCGCGCGGGTGTGACCATCCGCCGCGACTCCTACGGGGTTCCACACATCTACGGGCGCACACGCGCCGACGTCTGGTACGGCGTCGGCTGGATCACGGCCGCCGACCGCGGGCTCCTGCTCCAGCAGGGCCGCGGCGCGGCGCGAGCGGCGGTGGCGGAGGTGCCGGGGCTGGACGCCTTCTCGCTGGTCACGGGACTGCGGTCCTTCACGCCCAGCCGCCAGGCGGAGCGGCTCGTGAGCTCCGAGCAGCGCGCGCTGGTGCGCACGCACGGGGAGAAGGGGCGCCAGATCCTGCGCGACATGGACGAGTACGGGGCCGGGATCAACGCCTGGTACGCGTCCCGGCCGGGACCGCCCCCGGCGCGCTGGACCCGCAACGACACCATCGCCGTCTTCGCCTTCATCGGCTCGATCTTCGGCAACGGCGGCGGCGCGGAGGCACAGAACGCCGAATTCCTGTCGTCGCTGCGCCGGCGCCTCGGACGCCGTCGCGCGGCGCGCGCCTTCCTGGATCTCATGTCGGCCGACGACCCCGAGCACGCCACCACCATCAGGCGCCGCTACCGCAACGGCCGCGAGTCGGCACGCCCGACCAAGGGCTCGCCGCTCGTGGACGCCGGCAAGCTGAAGCTCACGCCCGACCCGTCCAAGCGCACCGAGGCGTCCAACTTCCTGGTGGTGGGCGACTCGCGCACCGCCGGCGCCAACACGCAGGCGGTCATGGGGCCCCAGCTCGGCTACTTCTACCCGCAGATCGTGCTGGAGGCCGGCCTGCACGGCCCGGGGCTGGAGGCCCAGGGCGCCATCGGCCCGGGTATCGGCCCGTACGTGCTCATCGGGCGCACGCGCGAGTACTCGTGGAGCCTGACGACGGCCCAGAACGACAACCGCGACGTGTTCCTCGAGCGCCTCTGCGGCACGCGGCGCTACCGCTACAAGGGGCGCTGCCGGCGGATGAAGCGCTTCGACGCGGGTGAGCTCGGAGCCGGCGGCGGCCAGCCCGCCAAGCGGCTGATCTTCTACACCACGGTTCACGGACCCGTGTTCGGCACCGCCCGGGTGGGCGGCAAGCGCTACGCGGTCGTGCGGGCGCGCTCCACCTACAAGCGCGACATCGCGTCGATCGCGGCGCTGCGCGACATGACGCTCGATCGCGGCCGAACCGTCGACGGCTTCTTCCGCTCGGTGAATCAGTTCGAGTTCACGTTCAACTGGGCCTACGCCTCGCACGGCAACGTGGCGTACTTCTCGTCCGGGCGGATCCCCCGCGCCGAGCGCGGCGTGAACGAGCTGCTGCCGCGCCTGGGCACCGGCCGCTATGACTGGAAGGGCTTCCTCTCGCGGCGCCAGCATCCGCAGGCGGTGAACCCCCGCGGCGGGCTGCTGCTGAACTGGAACAACAAGCCCGCGCCCGGGTGGCTGCCGGGTGACGACGTTCACTCCTACGGCTCGGTGCACCGCGTGGAGCTGTTCAAGGGCTTCGCGCGGCAGGTGACGCTCGAGAACACGGCGTCCGTGATGAACCGCGCGGCCACGCGCGACCTGCGGGCGACCGAGGTGTGGCCTGTGATCCGCGCGGTGCTGGGGAGCTCGCGAGCGCCGGATGCGCGCACCGCGCAGGCGGTGGCGATCCTGGACCGCTGGAGCGCCGGCGGATCCTCGCGTCTGGACCGCGACCTCGACGGACGCGTGGACGACGCCGGCGCCGCAGTCATGGATGCCGCCTTCGAGCCGATGGCCAACGCGGTGCTGCGGCCGGTGCTCGGCAGCCGGCTGCTGTCGCGGCTGGCGACGCTGCACGAGCGCGACCGGGCGCCATACAAGGACGACGTGAACGGGTCGTCGTTCGGCTCCGGTTGGTACGGCTATGTGGACAAGGACCTGCGCAGGCTGCTGGGCCGCAGGGTGCGAGGCCGGTTCGGGCTGCGCTACTGCGGCCGCGGGTCGCTCTCGCGCTGCCGGGCGTCGCTGTGGAGCGCGCTGGGCCAGGCAACGACCCGACTCGCGGCCTCCCAGGGCGCCAACCCCGAGGCGTGGCGCTCCGACGCCACGCTCGAGCGCATCGGGTTCAGGCCCGACCTGATTCCCAACACCGCACGCTGGACCAACCGGCCGACCTTCCAGCAGGTCATCGAGTTCGACCGCCGCTGAGCGGCGCGCCGTCGCCCGCCGGGCGGGTCAGTCCGAGGGGCAGGTCACCGGGCTCGCCTTGCCCGGGTTCAGGCACATGTCTTTGCGCGCGGGGCCGTAGCGGCGGCGCACGACGAACGAGCTGTACTTGCCGATTCGCCCGAACACGGAGATCCGCACCCCGATCTTGGCGCCGCTGCGCATGTAGCGCTCGAAGCGCCTGAACCGCAGCACGCGGCCCTTGGAGCGAGCAGTCGACGACGAAGGCCTGGGACAGCTCTTCCTGCCCTTACACGACACCTTTACGGTTGAGCCCTTCGGCGCGCGCACGTAGAGCCGCTTGACCCGGCTGCCCTTGCGTCGCGGGCTGCTGACGATGCGCACGATCGGGAACGGGCTGATGAGCGAGATCCTCGCGGTGGGATCGTCGTCCAGGCTCACGGGCACGACCTGGTCCACGTCCGACAGCCCCCCCGGGTCCGTGACGCGCAGCCGGATCGGCCCGGTGAAGGTGGTCCGGATGGTCGGGCCGCTGCCGTCGTCGAACGCGTTGCCGCCGTCGGTCTCCCAGGCGTAGCTCAGCCCATCGCCGTCGGAGTCCGACGATCCCACGCCCGAGAAGGTCACCAGCTGCCCGGCGGTCGGGCGGCTGGGGGAGAGGGAGATCAGGGCGGTGGGCCGGGTGTTCAGGCGCGGCTGGGGGCCGCTGGTCGCGACCACCTCGACGACGCGCCGGCGGGTGGCCTGGCCGCCGCGCCCATCGCTCACTCGCACGGACACCGAGTACTCGCCGGGCCGGTTGTAGGTCCGGCGCGGCACGTCCTCGAACTCCCCGTCGGAGTCCGTGTCCCACTCCGTGGTCAGCGCGTGCCCGTCGGGATCGCTGGCGCGCCTCGAGAACGTGACCAGCTGTCCGTTGCGGGGCTCGCGCGGGCTGATGTCGATGCCCGCCACAGTGGGGGCGCCGTTCACGGCCACGTCGGTCTGGGCCACGGTCTGCTCGCCCGCGCCGTCGGTCACGCGGGTTGCGACTCGCTTGGGGCCACCGGTGGCGAAGGTCTCGGTGGCCGAAGCTCCCTGCGCGTCCCAGACGCCATCCCCGTTGAAGTCCCACTCGATCAGCGCGATGGTGCCCCCGGCGTCCGGGTCCCCAGCCGTGGCGGTGAACGTGACGGGCTCACCGGCCTGAGGCACGCTGGGGTTCACGGCGACCGCGACGACGGGCGGTACGGCCCGCACGGACGCGACCGAGAGCAGGAGCACGGCGCCGAGGGCCAGGGGCACCACGGCGCGGAGCATCGAGACGGGCGATGTGAGGGCTGAACGCTTGGCTTGGCTCATGGGCGACCTGGGAGGTCCACGAGGCGGACCGTCCGTGGTCGGTCCTCGTTCAGGGTCCGGCAGCGTAGCCATAAACGCGGGAAACCGTCGGCAGTTGCGGTGCGTAACCCATTCTGCCCGAGCGGGGGTAGGCAGCTTACGAAAGATTAGCTATACTGCGTTTCAGTTTGAAACGCACTGGCGAAGGAGCAATCACGAAGACGAACGACCGCATCACCACGACGGACACCGCCCCCGACTCGCTGACCCTGTTCATGCGCGAGGCCGGCCGGCATCCCCTGCTCTCGGCGGAGGAGGAGATCGAGCTGGCCAAGCGGATCGAGAAGGGCGACCTGGCCGCCAAGGAGCGGATGATCAACTCCAACCTGCGGCTGGTCGTGGCCGTCGCGCGCAAGTACCAGGGACAGGGCCTGCCACTGGGCGACCTGATCCAGGAGGGCATGCTGGGCCTGATCCGGGCAGTGGAGAAGTTCGACTGGCGCAAGGGGTTCAAGTTCTCGACCTACGGGACGCTGTGGATCCGCCAGGCGATCGGACGCGGGCTGGGCAACACCAGCCGCACGGTTCGCCTGCCGGTTCACATCGGAGCGCGGGCGCGGAAGATCCGCGATGCCGAGCGTGAGCTCGGCGCCAAGCTCGGCCGCGATCCCGACGAGGAGGAGATCGCCGCGGCGGTCGGCCTGCCGCTCGACGAGGTCGAGGAGATCCGGCGCGCCGACCAGGTGCCCACGAGCCTCGACCGCAGGATCGGCGACTCCGAGGAGACGGCACTGGGCGACCTGATCGCCGACGACGCCCCCGGCATTGAGGAGCGCGTGGCCGACGATATGCAGAGTCGCGCGGTGCTAGAGGTCGTCCGCGACCTGCCGAGCCCCGAGCGCGACGTGCTGTCGCTTCGCTTTGGGCTCACCGGCGAGGAGGTGCCCGTCAGGGAGACGGGGCGCCGCCTGGGCCTGACGTCCGAGAAGGTCAACCAGATCGAGGAGCGCGCGCTGCGCAAGCTGGCCGACAGCGACCAGCTCGTGGCCCTGCGCCGCGCGGCGTAGAGACCGACCCCGCCCGCCGGGCCACGTGCCCGGCGGGCCGAGGGCCCGCTGAAGGAACTTCACGCCGGCGGGCGAACTAGAGGGCCGTGAAGTCCTCCGGCGCCGCAGCCCTGACCCTGTCCGCGGAGATCCGTTCGCGCTTCGACGACTTCTCGCGCTCACAGAAGGACGTGGGCCAGTACATCGTCGACCACCTCGACGAGGCCTCCTTCCACACGGCCGAGGAGCTGGCCCGCAGAGCGAACACCTCCAGCTCCACCGTCGTGCGCTTCGCACAGGCGCTGGGCTTCGACGGCTTCCCCGAGCTGCAGGCGGCTGCGCGCGACGAGTACCGCCGCGCCCGCGACGGCGAGCAGGGCACTGTCGACCTGGCCAACCCGCCCCTGTTCCCGATCGACCAGACCGAGTTCGAGGCCGCGCTGGCGGCCGACCACGTGAACGTGGAGGAGACGGCCAAGAAGCTCGATCGCGACGAGGTCGACGCCTCCGTTGAGCTGATCTCGCGCGCCGAGCGGATCGTGCTCTGCGGGACCGACCAGATGGCATTCTTCGCCAGCTACCTTCGCCACCTGCTGATGCTGCTCGACCTGCGCTGCGAGGTCGTGGCCAGCCCGAGCCAGGAAGGCCTTGCCAAGCTGGGGCGGATCGACGAGCAGACCGTGCTGGTGGGCTTCTCGGCGGGCAGGCCCCATCCGCTGGTCGTGCGCGCGGTCAAGCTCGCCCGCAACCGCCGCGCAGCGACGATCGCGGTGGTGGACGCCACGCTGTCCGAGGTCTCCAAGCTGGCGGACCACAAGCTCTTCTACTCGTCCAACAGCCCGGCCTACGTGCGCTCGCACGTTGCCCTGCTGAGCGTCGTGCAGGCGCTGGCCTACGGCGTGTACGCCCTGGACGAGTCCGCGTACGCGGATCGCATCAAGGCCTTCCGCCTCAAGTAGGTCCTTGCAGTCCCCATGCGGGGACAGTTAGGGTCGCGGCGGTGGTGCACCGCACCGCAAAGCTCCTCTCGCTGCTCCTTGCCGGGGCGATTTCCGCGGCCATTCTCGCCGTGCCCGGGGCGCAGGCGCAGGGGACCAGGACCGGGTGCGACCCGATCGACCCCGCCAACTGCCTGCTGCCGTTCCCCAACGACTACTTCATGAAGAAGGGCCGGCTCGCGCTGCGCGACTCGATGATGCCCCGCAGCAAGGACGGGGTCCCGATCGCCGCGCGCGACTACAACTACTCCGACGGCTTCAGCCCCGGCCAGGCGCTCATGACCCTGGTGCCGGGCCTCAGCCTGCCGCGCTCCGGTGCCGCCCCGGTCACGAACATCGGCAGGTCGCTGGCCAGGCGGCAGCCGATCGTGGTCATCGACGCCAAGACCGGGCGACGGCAGGCCATCTGGTCCGAGCTCAACGTGGTGGCCGAGCGCGAGGACGAGCGGGTGCTGGTGGTCCACCCGGCGGCCAACTGGCGCGAGGGGCGCCGCTACATCGTGGCCCTGCGCGGCCTGCGCACCAAGGAGGGCGAGCGGATCGGCGCCCGGCGGGCCTTCCGCGTGTACCGCGACGGGTTGCCCTCGGCGTCTCGGCGGGTCAACCGCCGCCGCGCGCACATGAACCGGATCTTCAGGAGCCTGCGCAAAGCCGGGGTCTCGAGGCGAACCCTGTATCTGGCCTGGGACTTCACGATCGCCAGCCGCAAGTCGCTCACCAAGCGCCTGCTGTCCATCCGCGACCGCGCCTTCGCCGGGCTCGGCGACCGCAACCTGAGCGACCGCCGCGTGCGCGGGCGGGCGCCGGCGTTCCGGGTGACCGAGGTGCGCGCCGCGGGCTCTCTGCGGCGGGTCAGCGGCACCTTCGACGTGCCCTGCTACCTGAACCGGCCCGGCTGCGTGCCCGGCTCGCGGTTCAGGCTCAGCCGCCGCGGGCTGCCGGTGCGCACGCCCGGCAACGTGGCCCGCGCTCCGTTCGTGTGCATCGTGCCCAGCACCGCGACCGCCGCCAACCCGGGGCGGCCGCTGCTGTTCGGACACGGACTGTTCGGCGGCGCCGAGGCCGTGGACACCCTGCCGGCTCTGGCCCAATCCACGAATGCGGTCATCTGCGGGACCGACTTCAAGGGGATGTCCAGCGAGGACGTGCCCAACGCGCTGAGCATCTCGGGCGACCTCTCGCGCTTCCCGACGCTTGTGGATCGCAACCAGCAGGGCCTGCTCAACTTCATGTTCCTCGGCCGGCTGATGCTGCACCCGCAGGGACTGTCCGCCAACGCCGCGTTCGCCGGGCGGATCGACCGCGACGAGCTGTTCTACGCGGGCGGGAGCCTGGGCGGCATCCTCGGCGGCGCGCTCACGGCGGTGGCGCCGGACTTCAGGCAGTCCGCGCTGATCGTGCCTGGCATGAACTTCGGGGTGCTGCTCACGCGCAGCACCCAGTTCCGCCCGTTTGCGGAGGTGATCTATCCGACCTACCCGGACCGGGTGGATCAGGCCGTGGTCAACTCCCTGGTGCAGGTGCTGTGGGACCGCGGCGAGGCCAACGGCTACGCGTGGCACATGACCCGCGACCCGCTGCCGGACACACCCACGCACCGGGTGCTGCTGCACATGGCCTTCGGCGACCACCAGGTGGCCAACATCCAGACCGAGACCGAGGCCAGGGTGATCGGCGCGCGCCTGCGCACGCCCGCGCTGGACCCGGGACGCAGCATCGACCGGCGGCCCTTCTACGGCATCAAGCGGGTGCGCCGCTATCCGTGGCGCGGCAACGGGCTGGTGGTGTTCGACATCGGGCCGCTGCGGCCGGCGGGCTGTCGGCCCGAGCAGCCCACGACCTGCCAGGGCGTGCCGCCGCCGCCCACCACCAACATCGCGCCTGAGCTCGGCAGGGACCCGCACGGGATCACGGCGTTCTCCGGTGCCGCGGTGTCCCAGTTCGCGGCCTTCCTGCGGCCCAACGGAACGTTCATAAACGGCTGCGGCTCCGGGCCCTGCTACGCCGCCGGGTGGACGGGGCCGTGAGGGCGCTCAGGCCCTTCCTGGCGGTAGTCGCCGCGGGCATGGCGCTGGGCATCGCGCCGGCCGCCGCGGGCGCTCCACCCGACCCGCCGAGCTGCGACCCGGTCGATCCCGCGCGCTGCCTGTTCCCCTTCCCGAGCGACCACTTCACCGTACCGGACAAGAGCACGCCCACGGGCCGCCGCGTGCGGCTCACGCGCGAGCTGATGCCGTCCAACGCCGCCGGCGTGCCGATCGAGCCCTCGGACTACAACTACGCGGACGGGTTCAGCCCTGGCTCCACGATCATCACGAAGGTGCCGGGCCTGGACGATCCGGCCGCCCTGGAGCGCACGGGCGCCGTGCCGCTCACCGACCTGGGCCGTTCGTACTCGCGCCGCGCGCCGATCGTCGTGATCGACGCGCACAGCGGCAAGCGCCAGCTGATCTGGGCCGAGCTGGACTCCAACGCCTCCAGCGACGCCGACAGGGCGCTGCTGATCCGGCCCGCCAAGAACCTGCGCGAGGGGCGGCGCTACATCGTGGCGCTGCGCCGGCTACGCGACGCCCAGGGCAACCTGCTCGAACCCGGCCCGGCGTTCAGGCGCCTGCGCGATGCCCATCGGCACAAGCACCGGGGCAAGTGGCGCGGCAACGCCCGCTACGAGCGCATCTTCAAGGAGCTGCGCCGGGCGGGGATCGAGCGCAGCGACCTCTACCTGGCCTGGGACTTCACGGTGGCCAGTGCCCGCGGGCTCTCCGGGCGGCTGCGCAACATCCGCGACGACGCCTTCCGCCAGCTGGGCGACACCGACCTGGACGACCTGCGCGTGAAGGGTCGCTCGCCGGCGTTCAATGTGGATCGCGTGACCGACCTGGCGCCGTGCGGCAACGACGGCTGCCAGGGCTCGGAGAACGACGAGATTCGCCGCCGGGTGGAGGGCACGGTTGACGTGCCGTGCTACCTGGACCAGCCGGGCTGCCCGCCCGGGTCGCGCTTCAGGCTCGGGCCGGACGGCAATCCGGTGCGCACGCCCGGCAACGTGCACAAGGCCAACTTCATCTGCAACATCCCGCGCTCGGTGAGCCCCGCGCAGCGCGGCCGCGTCTCGCTCTACGGCCACGGGCTGTTCGGCGGCGCCGGCGAGGTCAACAGCGTGAGCCGCGGTCCGATCGCCACCGAGCACCGGGTGGTGCTCTGCGCCAGCGACTGGATCGGGATGTCCGGCCCGGACATCCCGAACACGGGGTCGATCCTGGGCGAGCTCTCGCGCTTCCCCACCCTCACCGACCGGCTCCAGCAGGCCATGGTCAACTTCCTCCTGCTGGGCCGGACGATGATCCACCCGGACGGCTTCGCGAGCCATCCGGCGTTCCAGGACGCCGGCGAGGCGCTGATCGACACCCGCAGGCTGTTCTACTCGGGCGGCAGCCAGGGCGGGATCGCCGGCGGGGCCCTGACCGCCGTGGCTCCGGACTTCACGCGGTCGGTGCTCATCGTCCCGGCCATGAACTACAGCCTGCTGCTCACGCGCAGCATCGACTTCGACCCCTTCGCGGCCGTGCTGTATCCCAACTACCCCGACGAGCTGGAGCGGCCGTTGCTGCTGGCGCTCATCCAGATGCTCTGGGATCGCGGCGAGCCCAACGGCTACGCGCAGCACATGACCGACGACCCGTATCCCAACACGCCGCGGCACACCGTGTTCCTGCATATGGCGTTCGGCGACCACCAGGTGGCCAACGTGGCCACCGAGATCGAGGCGCGCACGATCGGGGCGCGCGTGCGGCTGCCGGGCCTGGACCCGGGCCGCAGCCCGGACGTGGAGCCCTTCTACGGCATCGAGCGGATCCGCAAGTTCCCCTACCGGGGAAGCGCGCTGGTGGCCTGGGACATCGGACCGCTGCGCCCGCCCGGCTGCGGCACTCCCGGCCAGCCGCGCTGCGACGGCACCGGCACGCCGCCGATCACAAACACGCCGCCGCGGCTGGGGCGGGACCCGCACGGGATCACCGGCCGCGAGCCGGCCGCGCAGCTGCAGTTCTCGCGCTTCATCGACGGCGAGCTGATCGACGTATGCGGGCAGGCGCCCTGCTACGCGGGCGGGTGGACCGGCCCGTGAGACGCGCGGCCCCCGCGATCCTGGTTGCGCTGGCCGCCCTGGTGGCCGCGGCGCCTGCTGTGGCGGGGCGGCCGGTGGCGGCGCCTGTTGTGCCGCCAGGCTGCGATCCGATCGACCCGGCGCACTGCCTGTTCCCGTGGCCCAACGACTACTTCACGGTCCGGGACAAGAGCACCCCGACCGGCCGCCGGCTGGCGCTCACGCCATCGATGATGCCGCGCAACAAGGACGGGGTGCCCATCGAGCCGGCCGACTACAACCGCTCGGACGGCTTCAGCCCGGGGCAGGGCATCGTGCTCAAGGTGCCGGGGTTCGACACCCAGGAGGCGCTGCGTCGAAGTGGGGCGGTGCCGATCACCGATCTCGAGCGGACCTATGACCGCCACCAGCCGGTGGTGGTGATCAACGCGCGCACGCGCCGGCGCCACCTGATCTGGGCCGAGATCGACTCCAATGCCTCGACCCCTGCCCAGACCGCCCTGCTCATCCGCCCGGGCGTGAACTTCCGCGAGGGAGAGCGCTACATCGTGGCGCTGCGCCGGCTCCGCGGCGCCGATGGGGCCAGGCTGCCCGCGGGGCGCGCCTTCAGCCTGTATCGCGACCGGATCAAGACAGACTCGCGGGAGTTCGAGCGCAGGCGGCCCCACATGGAGGGCATCTTCCGCACGCTTGGCAAGGCGGGCATCCACCGGCACGACCTGAACCTTGCGTGGGACTTCACCGTGGCCAGCGGCAAGTCGCTGTCGCGGCGGATGCTCTCCATCCGCGACCGCGCGTTCGCCGAGTTGGGCGACCGCGACCTGGGCGACCTGGAGGTCGATGGCCGCTCGCCGTCGTTCACCGTCGACACGGTCACCGACTTCACCCCCGCCGAGCAGCCCAACGTGGCTCGCCGCGTGGAGGGCACCGTGACCGTGCCGTGCTTCCTCGACACCGTGGGCTGTCCGTCCGGCTCGCGCTACCGGCTGGGCTCCGATGGGCTGCCCACGCGGCTGCCCGGCAACTCCTACAGCGCGCGGTACATCTGCAACGTGCCGCGGTCCGCGTCGGGCGCCGCGCCGGCCCGCCCGTCGCTCTACGGGCACGGCCTGTTCGGCGACGCGGGCGAGGTGCGCGCCGACAACGTCGAGCAACTGGGCAACGAGAACAACGTGCTGGTGTGTGGTGCCGACTGGATCGGGATGGCGGACGAGGATGTCGTGCCCAACGCCCTCCAGATCCTCACCGACCTGTCGCGCTTCCCCTCGCTGGCCGACCGCCTCCAGCAGGGCTTCCTCGACTTCATGTTCGTCGGGCGGGCGATGATCCACCCGGCGGGCTTCGCGTCGCACCCGGCATTCCGGCAGGGGAGCCGCCCGCTGATCGACACCAAGCGGCTCTTCTACTACGGCAACAGCCAGGGCGGGATCGCCGGCGGCGCCCTGACGGCGGTGGCGCCCGACTTCAACCGCTCGGTGCTCTACGTGGGCGCCACCAACTACAGCCTCCTGCTCGACCGCAGCGTCGACTTCGACCCCTTCGGAGCGGTGCTGAACCCCAGCTACCCGAACCCGCTGCAGCGGCCGCTGCTGTTGTCGCTGATCCAGGTGCTGTGGGACCGCGGCGAGCCCAACGGCTACGCCCAGCACATGACCGACGACCCCTACCGCAACACGCCGGAGCACAAGGTGCTGCAGATCCTGTCGTTCGGCGACCACCAGGTGGCCAACGTGGCGACCGAGGTGCAGGCGCGCACGATCGGCTCGCGCCTGCGCACGCCCGCGACCGATCCGGGCCGGCACACCGACGTGGACCCCTACTTCGGGATCCCGCGCATCAGGCGCCTGCCCTACGACGGCAACGCCCTGGTGGTATGGGACATCGGCCCGCTGCGCCCGCCGGGCTGCGACGCGCCCGGCGCGCCGGAGTGCGAGGGCACCCCCGCGCCGCCCACGTCCAACACGCCGCCCCGCATCGGCGTGGACCCCCACGACCTGGTGATCGAGTCCGAGGCGCGGGCGCGCCGCCAGATCGCTGAGTTCCTGCGCGTGCGCGGGAAGCTGATCGACCCGTGCGGGGCGTTTCCATGTCATGCGGCCGGGTGGACGGGCCCTTAGGGCCGGTCGCCGGTCGCCGGTCGTCTGGTCCTGTGGCTCGTCGGCGGTCCTGAGGCTTGTGCCGGCGGGCGGGCTCGAGGGTGGCCCCACGGCGGGCAGCGAGGGGGGTGTGGGCTGTTGCGGTGCTGTTGGGTTGCCGTCGCGTTTGCGGCTGGGCTGTGGTGATCGTTACGGCTGGATTGGGTCGTGTGGGATGAAAGGTCCGAAACGTGCCTATGCGGGACGTTTTTGGGCCTTTCATTTCGGGTCCGGCGGTCGTTAGGCAAAGTCGCGGTCGACCGTTACCTGCTGGTCACGCTCGCAACACGGCCGTGGGGAATGTGACGCTCGGGGAGGTGCCGGGCGCCGGCGGACCTGGGTTTCGGCCGGACGGTCCCCTTTCGGTGCGCGAGCACCGAGCACCGAGCACCGAGCACCGAGCACTAAGCACTAGGCACTAAGCACTAGAACGGGCTCGTCACTCACGCCAGTACCATCAGTCCTGTGAAGGAAACAGGCACCTTCCGAGTCAAGGCAGGCCTCGCCGAGATGCTCAAGGGCGGCGTGATCATGGACGTCGTGACCGCGGAGCAGGCGCGCATCGCCGAGGCCGCCGGGGCGGTCGCGGTCATGGCGCTCGAGCGGGTGCCGGCCGACATCAGAGCCGCCGGCGGCGTGGCCCGCATGGCCGACCCCACCAAGGTCGAGGAGATCCAGCAGGCCGTGACCATCCCGGTCATGGCCAAGGCGCGGATCGGCCACTTCGTGGAGGCCGAGGTGCTGGAGGCCCTCGAGGTGGACTACATCGACGAGTCGGAGGTGCTCACGCCCGCCGACGAGGCGCACCACATCGACAAGTGGAGCTTCAAGGTGCCGTTCGTGTGCGGCGCCACCGGGCTGGGCGAGGCGCTGCGGCGGATCGCCGAGGGCGCCGCGATGATCCGCAGCAAGGGCGAGGCCGGCACCGGCAACGTGGTCGAGGCCGTGCGCCACATGCGCGCCATCGGCGGCGAGATCCGGCGGCTGGGCTCCCTGAGCGAGCCCGAGCTGGCCGCGGCGGCCAAGGACCTGGCGGCACCGCTGGACCTGGTGCGCGAGGTTGCGGAGAAGGGTCGCCTGCCCGTGGTCATGTTCTCGGCGGGAGGCGTGGCCACGCCCGCCGACGCGGCGCTGATGATGCGCCTGGGAGCCGAGGGCGTGTTCGTGGGCTCCGGCATCTTCAAGTCGGAGGACCCGCAGCGCACCGGTGCGGCCGTGGTGGAGGCCACGACTCACTTCCAGGACGCCGCGCGGATCGCCGCCGCCTCTCGCGATCTGGGGGCGCCCATGACCGGAATCGGCATGGACGCCATCGAGGCGGAGGGCGGCCTCCTCCAGAACCGCGGGTGGTAGGGCGCACAGCCCGGCGTCCATGCCCACCACGGTCGGCGTGCTCGCCATCCAGGGCGACTTCGAGGCGCACGCGCGCGTGCTCGAACGCCTGGGAGCCGTGGCGCGAGAGGTCCGGACCGAAGCCGACCTGGATGGGCTCGACGCCCTGGTCATCCCCGGCGGGGAGTCCACCACGATGACGCTGGGAATCGAGCGCGAGGCGCTGGCCGAGCCTCTGCGCGCGCTGGTGTCGCGCGGCACCCCCGTGCTCGGCACCTGCGCCGGGCTGATCGTGCTCGACCGGGACCACCTGGGCCTGCTGGACCTGCGCGCCGAGCGCAACGCGTTGGGCCGCCAGGTGGACAGCTTCGAGGCCGACGTGACCCTTCCCGCGCTGGGAGGCCCGATTAGGGGAGTATTCATCCGGGCGCCCTGGGTCGCGGAGCACGGGCCCGGCGTCGAGGTGCTGGCGGAGGTGGACGGTCACCCGGTGGCCGTCCGAGAGGGAGACATCCTCGCGGTGGCGTTCCACCCCGAGATTCACGGCGACACGCGCCTGCACGAGTGGCTGCTCAGCAGGGCCGGCGCGAGAAACGGAGGCGGAGGGTGAGGGATCAGCGGGCCGATGCGCTCGCACAGATTCTGGTGCGCTACTCGACGAAGGTGACCAAGGGCGACGTCTGCGTCATCCAGGGCACCACGACCGCCGAGCCGCTCATCCAGGCCGTCTACGAGGAGGTGCTGCGCGCAGGCGGCCTGCCGATCCTCCACATCTCCCCCGACGAGGCGGCGGCCGCCTTCTACCGGCTGGCCTCCGACGAGCAGCTGGACTGGGTCCCGCCCACCTCGGAGTGGACCGCCGAGAACGCCGACGTGAGGATCGCGCTGATGGCCGACGCCAACTCCCGCGCGCTGTCCCAGGCCGACCCCAAGAAGCAGGCCCGTTCGCAGAAGGCCCGCAAGGGGCTGATGGAGACCTCCATGCGGCGATCGGCGGCCGGCGAGCACCGCTGGGCGCTCACGCTCTTTCCCACGCACGCGTACGCGAGCGAGGCCGGCATGTCGCTCTCCGACTACGAGGACTTCTACTACGCAGGCGTGCCTCGCCACCGACGACGACCCGGTCACCGCCTGGCAGCGCCAGTCCGACGAGGTCAACCGGCTGGCCGCGTGGATGGAGGGCAAGGAGGAGGTGCGCGTGACCGGCCCCGGCACCGACATCACGCTGGACGTGGCCGGCCGCACTTGGATCCCGTGCAGCGGGCCACCACAACATGCCCGACGGCGAGTTCTTCACCGGGCCCGTGGAGGACTCGGTGGAGGGCGAGGTGGCGTTCTCGTTTCCCGCCACCTACGGCGGCCGCGAGGTCTCGGGGGTGCGGTTCCGGTTCGAGGGCGGGAAGGTGGTGGACGCCTCCGCCGAGCGCGGCGAGGCACTTCCTGATCGAGATGCTCGACACCGACGACGGCGCGCGCCGGCTCGGCGAGCTCGGGATCGGCACCAACTACGGCATCGCCACCGGCACCAAGGAGATCCTGCTCGACGAGAAGATCGGCGGCACGGTGCACATGGCGATCGGCATGAGCTATCCGGAGAGCGGCGGCAAGAACGACTCCGCCGTGCACTGGGACATGGTGTGCGACCTGCGCGAGGGCGGCGCGATCTCGGTGGACGGCACCGAGCTCCAGCGCGACGGGAAGTTCGTCGTCTAGCTCCAGCGGGGATCTAGACTCGAGAGTCCATGTCCGGCCACTCCAAATGGGCGTCGATCAAGCACAAGAAGAAGGCGATCGACGCCAAGCGCGGCGCGCTCTTCACCAAGCTCACGCGCGCGATCCAGGTGGCCGCGCGCGAGGGCGGGGGAGACCTCGACGGCAACCCCGCGCTCGCGCTCGCGGTCCAGAAGGCCAAGGACGCCAGCGATGCCCAAGGACAACATCGAGCGCGCGATCGCGAAGGGCACCGGCGCCGACCAGGACGCGGCGCGTTCGAGGCGGTGCATCTACGAGGGCTACGGCCCGGGCGGCGTGGCGGTGCTGGTCGAGGCGCTCACCGACAACCGCAACCGCACCGGGCTCCGAGGTGCGGCACGCGTTCTCCACGGCGGGCGGCAACCTCGGCGAGCCCGGCTCGGTGGCCTGGATCTTCGAGAAGAAGGGCGAGCTGGTGGTCGACGGCGTCGCGCTACTCGCGAGGACGACCTGATCGGCGCCATCGACGCGGGCGCCGAGGACGTGTCGCTGGACGGCGACGTGTTCGAGGTGGTGACGGCGCCCGAGGACTTCGCCGCGGTGCGCGACGCGCTGGACGGCGCCGGGGTCGAGCTGGACTCGGCCGAGCTGGTCATGCGGCCCACCACCCGCACGCCGGTCGAGGAGGCCGACGCGGGCAGGCTGATGCGGCTGATCGACGACGCTCGAGGAGCACGACGACGTGCAGGCGGTCCACGCGAACTTCGACGTGGACGCCGAGGTGCTCGAGCGCGTGGCCGCCGCCTGAGGAGCGCCAGGCCCGGCTCCGGATCCTGAAGGCGTCCGCCGCCCGCCGCAGAATCAAGCGCGTGGTGGTCGTCCTCGGCATCGATCCCGGCACCGCCCACACCGGCTACGGCGTGGTGCTCTCGCGCGGGCAGCACGCTCGCGGCGCTCGACGGCGGCGTGATCGGCACCGGCTCGGGCGAGCCGCTCGAGCGCCGGCTCGCGCGCATCCACGCGCGCGTGTCGCGACCTGATCGCCGAGCACCGCCCGACGCGCGTGGCGATCGAGGAGCTCTACTTCGGCCAGAACGCGCGCTCGCGCCTTCGCCGTCGGCCAGGCGCGCGGCGTGGTGCTGCTGTCGGCCGGCATGTCGGGCCTGCCCTGCTTCTCCTACACGCCGCAGCAGGTCAAGCAGGCCGTGTGCGGCTCCGGGCCGGGCCGAGAAGGACCAGGTGCAGCAGATGGTGGGCGCGCTGCTCGTCGCTGCCCGAGCCGCCCGAGCCCGACCACGCCGCCGACGCCCTGGCGGTGGCCATCTGCCACGCCAACGGCGCCCCGATGCAAGGCGGCGCTGAGCTCGTGATCGCCTCGGTGAGCGGCGAGGTGGCGGTGCGCCGCCCGGGCGAGGTGGTGATCGAGACCGCGGGCGGCATCGGCTACCGGCTGGCGGTCTCGGCCGAGACGCTGGGCGCGGTGCCCGGCGCCGGCCGCGAGGCGTCGCTGCACGCCCACCTGATCCTGCGCGACGACGGCATGCACCTGTTCGGCTTCGCCACCGAGGCCGAGCGCGACCTGTTCCTGATGCTGATCGGCGTCCAGAACGTGGGGCCCGAAGGTGGCGCTGGCCGTGCTCTCGCGGCGGCACGCCGCGCGAGCTGCTGAGCGCCATCGCCACCGGCGACTCGGCGCGCTTCCAGGCCGTGCCGGGCATCGGCAAGCGCACGGCCGAGCGGATCATCGTGGAGCTGCAGGAGAAGGTGGCCGGCGCGGTGAGCGACGAGATCGTGATCACGCGCGCCTCCGACGACCCGCGCACGATCGCGCGCGAGGGCCTGGTCGGGCTCGGCTTCGAGCCCGCGGAGGCCGACGGGCTGCTCGACGGCGCCGACGGCGACACGCCCGAGGAGCTGATCGCCGGCGCGCTGAAGGCGGCGCGATGAGCGGCATCCGCACACCCGGCGTCGAGCGCCTGCAGGCGCCGGAGGCGATCGCGCCGCCGAGGACGACCTCGACCGCTCGCTGCGCCCGCAGCGGCTGGAGGACTTCGTCGGCCAGGAGGCGGTGCAAGGACCAGCTCGGCGTGTTCATCGAGGCCGCCCGCGCGCGCGGCGAGGCGCTCGACCACGTGCTGCTGGCGGGCCCGCCCGGGCCTGGGCAAGACCTCGCTGGCGCAGATCGTGGCCAACGAGCTCGAGGCCGACGTTCGTGGCCACCGCCGGGCCCGGCGCTGGAGCGCAAGGGCGACGTGGCCTCCTACCTGTCCTCGCTGGAGCCGCGCTCGGTGTTCTTCGTCGACGAGATCCACCGCCTGCCGCGCGCGCTGGAGGAGACCTTCTACCCGGCGATGGAGGACCGCCGGCTGCCGATCACCGTCGGCCAGGGGGCCGGGGCGCGGGTGGTCAACCTCGACCTGCCGACGTTCACGCTGATCGGCGCCACCACCCGCGCCGGGCTGCTCACCACGCCGCTGCGCGACCGCTTCGGGGTCACCCACCGGCTGGAGCTCTACGGCCCGGGGACCTGGGCAGATCGTGCGCCGCTCGGCGGGCATCCTCGGCGTGGAGATCGACGACGGCGGGCGCCGAGGCGATCGCCTCCCGCTCGCGCGGCACGCCGCGCGTGGCCAACCGGCTGCTCAAGCGCGTGCGCGACTTCGCCGAGGTGCGCGGCGCCGGGCGCGATCGACGCCGGCGTGGCCGCGGAGGCGCTCGACCTGCTCGAGGTCGACGCACCTGGGCCTCGACCGCCTCGACCGCGAGATCCTGCGCACGATCTGCGAGAAGTTCGGCGGCGGGCCGGTGGGCCTGTCCACCCTGGCCGTGGCGGTCGGCGAGGAGCAGGACACCGTCGAGGACGTCTACGAGCCCTACCTGCTCCAGCAGGGCCTGATCATGCGCACGCCGCGCGGGCGCGTGGCCACCCCGGCGGCCTTCGAGCACCTGGGGCTCGAGCGCCGCCGGCGGCGGCCGAGAGCCTGTTCAGGACCGCGCCTCGTTCTGACGCAGCGCCGCTGGCTAATCTGCGGCGCGTGCCGAACTTCATCTGCCCCAACTGCGGCAACCGCAGCGTCTCCACCGAGCGCACCGCCGGCTTCGCGACCGCGCGCGCGGGTGCGAGAAGTGCGGCTTCGGCTTCCTCTTCGAGCTGCTCGACGACTACTACCCGGCGCCCAACGCGGCGTTCTTCCTCTGCGACCAGCAGGGCCGCCTGATCGGCGCCGGGCGCGGCGCGCGCGAGCTCACCGGGCTCGGCGACCTCGACGTGATCGGGCGCCCGGTGCACGAGGTGCTCGGGCTGGAGTTCGAGGACGGGCAGCGACCACATCGGCACCGCCCTCGAGTGGGGCGTTCGGGTGCTCGACAAGCCGGTCGTGGTGCACGCCGAGGGCGACCGGCCCGAGCCGGCGAAGGCGGACATCTTCCCGGCCTACGACGACGACGGCGGCCTGCTGCTCGTGCTGACGCCCCGCTAGACGGGCCGATCCCGATGACCTCGCGCACCCGCAACCTCGTCGATCATCGCGCTCGTGCTCGTGCTGCTGGCGGGCTCGGCGCTGCGTCATCGCCGACCAAGCCCACGGTGCTCGGCCTCGACCTGCGCGGCGGCGTCGAGCTGGTCTACGAGGGCCGGCCCACGCCTCAGGTCCCCGAGGTCACCCCGGAGACCATCGACGACGCGATCGAGACGATCCGCAAGCGCACCGACGCGCTGGGCGTCTCCGAGCCCGAGATCCAGCGCGCGGGCGCCAACCAGATCTCGATCGGCCTGCCCGACGTGGACAACGCCGACCGCGCGATCGAGCAGGTGGGCACGACCGCCCAGCTGCAGTTCTACGACTGGGAGCCCAACGTCCTCGGGCGAGCGCGGCCCCGACGCGCCGTTCGCGGGCTCCAAGGCGCTCTACCAGGCCGTCCAGGCTGGCGTCGGAGTCGAAGCCCGAAGGCCGAGGCCGACCGACGTGCCGCCGGACGCAGACGACGGCGACCTCACGCGGCGAGGAGGCCGACCGCCAGAACGACACGTCGCGGCGACAAGTTCTACCTCTTCGGCGCCGACCAGAAGCTGATCGCCGGGCCCGACGCCAGCTGCGAGGAGCTGCTGGCCGACTTCGAGGGCGTGCGGGGCCCGACGCGCACGCAGGCGCAGATCCCCAACGACAGCGAGTGCCGCGAGGAGCTGGCCGGGGTTCCGGTGGGCCAGGCCGAGCCGGCCACCGACGACGACAGCGCCAACAAGGACACCGGCCCGCCGGCCGGCAGCGAGGTGCTCACGGTGCCCGCAGGGCATCGTCGTGATCGAGGACGAGCCGCGCCGAGAACCAGCCCGAGACGGTGCAGCGCTACTTCGTGCTCGAGGACGACTCCGAGCTCTCGGGCCCGGACATCAAGAACCCGGAGCAGAACACCGACCAGCAGACCCAGGAGCCCATCGTGACGATGGAGTTCACCGACGACGGGCCGGCAGGCCTTCGCCACCGTGACCAAGCGGATCGCCCAGCGCGGCTCGGAGGTCATCCTGCCGCCGGGCACGCCGCGCGACGCCGGCCTGCAGCGGTTCGCCATCACCCTGGACAACCAGATCGTCTCGCTGGCCACGATCGACTTCCGCGAGAACCCCGAGGGCATCGACGGCCGCACGGGCGCCCAGATCAACGGCATCGGCAGCCTGGAGGAGACCCAGGACCTGGCCGAGAGCCTGCGCATCGGCGCGCTGCCGATCGAGCTCAAGCTGATCTCCCAGACGCAGGTGTCGGCCACGCTCGGCCAGCAGGCGCTCGACCAGGGCCTGCTCGCCGGCGGCGTGGGCCTGCTGCTCACGGTGATCTTCCTGCTGATCTTCTACCGCGTGCTGGGCGCGGTGGCGGCCGTGGCGCTCGTGATCTACGCGATCTTCCTGTTCGCGCTGGTCAAGCTGATCCCGATCACGCTCACGCTGCCGGGCATCGCCGGCCTGATCCTCACGCTGGGCATCGCGGCGGACGCGAACATCGTCATCTTCGAGCGCATCAAGGAGGAGGCGCGCGCGGGCAGATCGATCCCGGCGGCCATCGCCGGCGGCTACGCCAAGGCGCTGCGGACGATCATCGACGCCAACGTCGTCACGATCGGCGTGGCGTTCATCCTGTTCACGCTGGCCACGGCGGGGGTGAAGGGCTTCGCGTTCACGCTGGGCGTCGGCACGATCATCTCGCTGTTCACGGCCGTGCTCGCCACCTCGGCGATCCTCGGCTCGATGAGCCGCACGCGGCTGATCCGCTCGCGGTTCGCGATCGGCGCGCGGGAGGGCGGCGGCCGCTTCGGCTCGCACTTCGACTTCATCGGGCGCTCGAAGTTCTTCTTCTCGGCGTCGGGCCTGATCCTGGTGGCGGGCGCGCTCGCGATCGCCGGGCTGGGCATCAACTTCGGCATCGACTTCGAGTCGGGCACCCGGATCAAGACGCCGCTCGAGCAGAACGCGTCGCGTCGACGACGTGCGCGACACGCTCGCGCCGCTGGGCCTGGACGACGCCAAGATCCAGAAGGTCGACGAGCCCGAGCTGGGCAGCAACGTGTTCCAGATCGCGACGCCCACCCTCGAGCCGCAGGAGGTCACGGAGGTGCGCGACGCGCTCGACGAGGAGTTCGGCGTGGACCGGGCCGACTTCTCCTCCAACTCGATCGGGCCGACCTTCGGCGCGCAGATCGCGCGCACGGCGCTGATCGCGATCATCGCGTCGCTGCTGCTCATCTCGATCTACATCGCGCTGCGGTTCGAGGCCAAGTTCGCGGTGCCGGTGCTGATCGCGCTGTCGCACGACATCCTGATCACGTCGGGCGTGTACGCCCTGGTCGGCCGGGAGGTGACCACGTCGACGGTCGCGGCGCTGCTGACCATCTTGGGCTACTCGCTCTACGACACGATCATCGTGTTCGACCGCATCCGCGAGAACGTGCCGCGGATGCCGCGCGCCACCTTCTCCCAGATCGTGAACCGCTCGATGTCGGAGGTGCTGATGCGCTCGCTGGTGACCAGCCTCTGCACCCTGCTCCCGGTGTCGGCGCTGATGCTCTTCGGCGGCGAGACGCTGCGCGACTTCGCGTTCGCCCTGCTCGTGGGCATCCTCTCGGGCGCGTACTCGTCGATCTTCATCGCCTCGCCGGTGCTCACCCTGTGGAAGGAGCGCGAGCCCATCTACGTGCGCCGGCGCAGAGCGATCATGGCGGAGAACGACGGCGTGGTGCCGGCGTTCGCCGCCACCACCCTGGGCGACGAGGCCGCTCCGGCCGGCGCGTCGCGGCGACGGAGGCGGCCGGTGGCGGCCCCGGCGGGCGGCGGCGGCGAGGCCGCGCCCGCGCCAGGGCCCGCCGAGCCACAGCAGCCTGCGCCAGAGCCCCCGCCCACGCCGGAGCCGGCGCGGCGGCAGGCGGCTCGCACGACCACGCGTCCGGCGCCGAGGCCCACACCGCCCGCCGCGCCCGACGGCGGCGGCAACGGTGGCGGCGAGCGCGCCGAAGGGCCCGACGGCGCCGGCGACGATCGCTCCGCCTCCTCGCACCAGCAGCACCGGAGGCTCGACGCCCAAGCCCAAGCCACAAGCGCCAGCGCGCGCGCAAGAAGCACGGGAGGCGATGAGCGGATGAGCATGGTGGTCTGGGTGATGATGGGAATCGCGATCTGGCACTTCGCCGTCTTCGTGCCCGAGCGCTTCTGGGGCGGGATCGTGGGCGCGTTCCTGGTGGCGATCGTGGGCGCCGCCGTGTTCGGCTTCGTGGTGTCCGGGTTCAAGGTGCCGGGCCAGAGCGACACCGAGCTGGTGCAGGCGCTGGTCGCCGTCCCGGGCGCGGTGGTCGCGCTGGCGGCATCGTGGTGGTACGGCTCGCGCACCGAGGGCGAGCACCGCCCGGAAGTGCTGTAGGCAGCCCGCCTGCCGCATGGCGGGCGAAGACGCCCGTTCCGTCCCCTTCACGGGGCAGGATGCCGCGGGTGCCCACCGTCGCCGCCTGGACCAGCGACCCGTTCGACGTCGCGGCCGCGACGCGGCTCACGGACGAGCTCGGCGTCTCGCCGCCCACCGCGGCGATCCTCACGCGACGCGGGCTGGGGGACCCCGACCGCGCGCGCGCCTTCCTGGCGGCGTCCGACCGAAGCGATCCGTTCGCCCTGCACGGGGTGGCCGCGGCGTGCGACACGATCCTCGACCACGTCGAGCGGGGCTCGCGGGTCGCGGTGTTCGGCGACTACGACGTGGACGGCGTGTGCTCCACGGCGATCATGGTGCGCTGCCTGCGGGCGCTCGGCGCCGACCCGCTGTGGCAGCTGCCCAGCCGCGACGAGGGCTACGGGCTCTCCGAGCCGGCCGTGCGGAGCGCTGGCTGCGGCGGGAGCCGGGCTGCTGGTCACCGTCGACTGCGGCGTGACGGCGGTGGCCGAGGTGGCGCTGGCGCGCGAGCTCGGCCTCGACGTGGTCGTGACCGACCACCACCGGCCGGGCCCCGAGTTGCCCGGACTGCACTGTCGTCCATCCCGCCCTCGGCGAGCCCGGCGGGGCCGAGCTGTGCGCCGCGGGCGTCGCGCTGACGCTCTCCCACGCCCTGCGCGAGCGCGCGGGGCTCGACCCGGCGGGCGCCGAGGAGGACCTCGACCTCGCCGGGCTCGCCACCGTGTGCGACATGGTGCCGCTCGTCGGCGAGAACCGCCGTATCGCCCGCGAGGGCCTGGTGGCGCTCGGGCGCACCCGGCGCCCGGGCATGCAGGCGCTGATGCGCGTCGCGTCGCTGGAGCCGGCCGACGTGGACGCGCGCGCCGCGGGCTTCCGGCTCGGCCCGCGGATCAACGCCGCCGGGCGCCTCGGCAGGGCCGACGCCGCGCTCGAGCTGCTGCTCACCGAGGACGATGAGCGCGCGGAGCAGATCGCGCGCGAGCTGGACGGGCTCAACCACGACCGGCGCGAGACCGAGGCGCGGATCCTGAGCGCGGCCGATGCCGCCTGCGCCGATCAGCTCGCGTCCGCCGCGATCGTGGTGGCGGGCGAGGGCTGGCATCCCGGCGTGGTGGGCATCGTGGCCTCGCGCCTCGTCGAGCGCCACCGCCGGCCGTGCGTGGTGGTGGCGCTGGACGGCGAGTCGGGCCGCGGCTCGGGCCGCAGCATCGGCGCGTATGACCTGCACGAGGGGCTCTCGGCCTGTTCGTCGCACCTGCTGCGCTTCGGCGGGCACAGCATGGCCGCCGGAGTCGAGGTCGAGGCGGATCGCGTTGGCGACTTCCGCGCGCGCGCTGGCCGCGCATGCCGGCGAGCGGCTGGCGCCGGCCGACCTCGCGCGCGTCCAGCGGGTCGACGCGGTCGTGCCCACCGGCGGGCTCACGCTGGAGCTGGCCGAGGAGCTGGAGGCGCTCGAGCCCTTCGGCGCCGCCAATCCCGCGCCCGCGCTGCTGGTGCCCGCCGCGCGCGTGGAGCACGTGACCGCCGTCGGCGAGGACCGCGAGCACGCCCGCTTCTCGCTGGCCGGCGGCGGCGCTCGGGCTCGCGGCATCGCGTTCCGCACCTCGCAGCAGGAGCTGGCCGCCGCCGGAGCGGAGCCGCAGGACGTGACCGTGGGCCTCGAGCGCAACCGCTGGAACGGCGTGGTCGAGGCGTCGGTGGTCCTGCGGTCGCTGTGCCCGACCCGTTCCGGGCGGGTGCAGGACGTGCGGCCCGGCCCGGTTCTGGGAGGACTTCGACCGTGAGCTCGCGGCCGAGCCCGCGCGGTGGTGGGCCGCGTCGAGCCTCGAAGCCACGCGCGAGCTTCGCGACCGCCGCGGCGCAGGCGTCGCCGGCGTGGCCGGCGAGCTGCTGGGTAGCGGCGAGGCCGTGCTGCTGGTGGTCGCCGACGTCGAGCGCCGCCGGCGATCGCTCGAGGCGGTGGTCGCGGGGCTGGCGCCGGCGGGCCTGCCGCTGATCTCGTGGGACGCCCTCGGATCCGACGCGCGGGTGGCCGAGCCCTTCGCCCACCTGCTGGCGGTGGACCCGCCGCCCGTTCCCGAGGGCTGCGCCTGCTCACCGGCACGCCCGGCGAGGGCCTGGCGCACGCTGCGATGGGGCGGCCCGCGAGTGCGAGTTCGCCCTCGGCCACTGGCGCTGCCGAGCTGGCGCTCAGGGAGCCGCTGGTGGAGCTCTGGCGAGCGGTCGGCGCCGGCCGGCACGCTGTCGGGCGCCGCGCTGGAGCGCGCGCTGGCCGGGGACGGCGCGTATCCGCGCAGCGGGGCCCTGGGCGCGCGCATGGTGCGCGTGATGGGCGAGCTCGGGCTCGCGCGCTATGACGCCGGCGGCGCGTTCTGCCATGCCCGCGAGGCGCATCGCACCGACCTCGACCGGTCCGCCGCGCAGCGCGCCTACACGGCACGGCTCGCGGTGGCCGAGCGGTACCTGTCGGCGGGCGCGGAGCTGCCCTCGCGCCGCGTTGGCGCCGCGACCGCGGGCGCCCTGGCCGCAGGCCGGCTGAGCCCTCCCACCCGGCCGGGAGACCGGGGGACCGCCACTACACTGGAGCCATGCCGAAGGTTCCCCGCGCAGCCGACTCCGGGAAGGGCCGGAACGGCGCGCGGGCAGAAGACCAAGGCTCCCGCCAGGCGGCCTCGGCGGCGCCGCAACGGCGGCGCGCGCCACCGCGATCGCGGAGCCGAGCTTCGACCACAGCCAGGTCGACGAGGCGCGCGGCAGCGCCCCGGCCGGCTCCGCCAGCCAAGCTCACCGAGGACCAGCGCGTGCTCCTCGGGCGACCTCTTCGCCGTGGTCGAGGAGCACGTGTCGGACGCCGGGCCCAAGGTCGACCGCGACGCCGTCGAGCGCGCGTTCGTGTTCGCGTGCGAGCGCCACGCCGACCAGCGCCGCGCCTCCGGCGAGGACTTCATCGTGCACCCGGTCGGCGTCGCCAAGATCTGCGCCGGCATGCGCCTCGACACCGAGACGCTGTGCGCGGCGCTGCTGCACGACACCGTCGAGGACACCACCGCGTCGCTCGAGGAGGTCAAGGCGGACTTCAGCGAGGAGGTCTGCACGCTGGTCGACGGCGTGACCAAGCTCACCGGGATCACCTTCCAGAGCCGCGACGACCGCCAGGCCGAGAACTACCGCAAGATGATGGTCGCGATGGCCGCGGACATCCGGGTCATCCTGATCAAGCTCGCCGATCGGCTGCACAACATGCGCACGATCGAGGCGATGCCCAAGAACAAGCAGCAGGAGAAGGCCAAGGAGACGCTGGAGATCTTCGCCCCGCTGGCCCACCGGCTGGGCATCCACGCGATCAAGTGGGAGCTCGAGGACCTGGCCTTCGCCACCCTGCACCCGCGCAAGTACAACGAGATCAAGGACCTGGTCAACCAGCAGCGCACCGAGCGAGAGGGCTACGTGGCGCGCGCGGGCGACTACCTGGGCAAGGAGCTCGAGGCCGTCGGGATCGAGGCGCAGATCTCCGGCCGCGCCAAGCACTTCTACTCGATCTACTCGAAGATGACCAAGAAGGGCCGCGAGTTCAACGAGATCTACGACCTCACGGCCATGCGCGTGCGCGTTGGGTCGGTCAAGGACTGCTACGGCGCCATCGGCGTCATCCACTCGCTCTGGAAGCCGCTGCCCGGGCGCTTCAAGGACTTCGTGGCAATGCCCAAGTTCAACATGTACCAGGCGCTGCACACCACGGTGATCGGGCCCGAGGGGCGGCCGCTCGAGATCCAGATCCGCACCCAGGAGATGCACGACACGGCCGAGTACGGAGTGGCCGCGCACTGGATGTACAAGGACGGCAACGGCCGGTCCGAGGACGGCGTGGAGTGGCTCAAGCACCTGGTCGACTGGCAGAAGGAGCTGGAGGACCCGCAGGACTTCGCGCGCACGCTCAAGGCGGACCTGTTCGAGGACGAGGTGTTCGTCTTCACCCCCAAGGGCGAGGTGCTCTCGCTGGCCGCGGGCGCCACCCCGCTGGACTTCGCCTACGCGGTGCACACCGACGTGGGCCACCGCTGCGTGGGGGCCAAGGTCAACGGCAAGATCGTGCCGCTGCACTACGAGCTGCGCTCGGGCGACATCTGCGAGGTCCTCACCTCCAAGAAGGAGCGCGGACCCAGCCGCGACTGGCTCTCGCTGGTCAAGACCACCCGCGCCCAGTCGAAGATCCGCGCCTGGTTCAAGCGCGAGCGGCGCGAGGACTCCGAGCGCGTCGGGCGCGAGACGCTCACCGACAGCCTCAAGCGCCAGGGCCTGCCGCCGCAGAAGATCAGCGGCTCGCCGCTGCTGGCCGACGTGATCCGCGAGATGGGCTTCCGCAAGGCCGACGACTTCTACATCGCGCTCGGCCAGTCCAAGGTCTCGGCCAAGGTCGTCACGCAGAAGGTCATGCAGCGACTGCGCCAGGGCGAGTCCGCGGTCGAGCCCACCAGCGCCACCGCAGAGCTGGCGCAGAAGAAGGAGACGCCCAAGCCCACGGGCTCCTCATCGGGCTACGGCATCGTCGTGGAGGGCATCGAGGACGTGATGCTGCGCCTGGCCAAGTGCTGCCGGCCCGTGCCGGGCGATCCGATCGTGGGCTACATCTCGCTCGGGCAAGGGCATCACGATCCACCACGAGTCCTGCCCCAACGCCCTGGCGCTCAAGAAGAACCCCGAGCGCTTCACGCCCGTCTCCTGGGACGGCGAGGGGGCCAACACGTCGTTTCGCGTGGAGCTCGAGATCGACGGCTGGGATCGCACCCGCCTGCTCGAGGACCTCTCGCGCACGTTCGCCGAGACCGGGATCAACATCCTCGAGGCGCGGTGCACCGTCGTGCACCCGATGGTCAAGAACCGCTTCGTGGTCGAGGTCGGCGACACCCAGTCGCTCAAGATGTGCATCCAGCGGCTGCGTAACATCGAGTCGGTCTTCGATGCCTACCGGGTAACACCCACCGGCTGACCAGCCCCCTTTCGGGCCGCCGCGTAACAGGGAAGTACCGCAAAGTGGCGATTCGTCCGCTTGGGGGACGACATGCCGTCCGCTGGGGGCTGTACATAGGCAGCGGAGGATTCACATGGAGAACACGAAGTGTTGACGACTACGTGGTTCCTGGTGCTCGCCTGCTGGATCATCGGCGTCCCGCTCATCCTGACCCTGCTCGGATGGTTCTACGCGCGGCACGCCCACGGACTCGACCCGCTCGGGTCCGACGCCGAGATCATGGCCGGCGAGCTCGACCAGGTGCAGCGCTCGGCATAGGCTCAATCGGGCCCGATTAGCAGGCCGCGACCAGCGGCCGGTGACCGAGCGGGCGCGATTTGCGGCTGCGGATCTACAATCGCTCCGCCCGCACAGACGTGCCCCTGCCGCCCGAGAGGCAAGATGCCAAGTCGTAAGCCCATATGGGCGACCCGAGTCGCCAAGCGCAAGCGTGAGTCCGAGGCCTCGCCGTCCGAGTCGGACGCCCCGACGGGCGACGGGAACACAGCCGGCGTCGGAGTCCGGAGAAGCGGCGATGGCCCGCGCCAGCCGCTGCGTGTGCCCGCCCCCTCCGAAGTCCGCCCGGAGGCCGGCGCCGGTCACGCGTCCGGCTTCCAATGGGCCTGATCCCCAGCCGCCCGCGGGGGCGGGCGACGGCTCCGAGGGGTCCGGCGGCTCTGGCTCTGACGAGGCCGAGTACGAACGGCTGATCGCAGAACGCGAGCAGGCTCAGCAGCGAGCGCGCCAGGAGCTCGAGCAGGCGCAGGTCTCCGTGCGGGAGGCCGAGCGCGACCGTGCGCAGCGCCAGCTCGCGCAGGCACAGGCCCAGGTCGCCGCCTCGGAGCGGCTGGTGGAGAAGGAGCGCGGGGAGGCCGAGGGCGCCCGCAAGGAGGCAGAGCAGGCGCGCGACGAGGCGCGTCGGATCATGGAGGCCGCCGAGCGCAAGGAGGCCGCGGCCAGCGAGGCAGCCCAGCGGGCCCTGTGGGAGGCCGAGCAGCGCACCAAGGAGGGGGAGGCAGAGGCCGATAAGAGAGCGGCCGCTGCACGCGAGGAGGCGCAGCAGGCCCGCGAGGCGGAGCAGCGCGCTCAGCGCGCCCGCATCGAGGCCGAGCAGAAGGCGGTCGAGGCGCGCGCCGAGGCCGAGAAGGCGCGCAAGGAGGCCGAGCAGCGCGCCGAGAATGAGCGCAAGCAGGCCGAGCAGCGCGCCGAGGACGCCCGCAAGGAGGCCGAGCAGCGCGCCGAGAAAGCGCGCAAGGAGGCCGAGCAGACTGCCGCGAAGGCCCGGGAGGACGCCGCGCGATCCAAGAAGGCCGAGGATGAGGCCAACCGCGCCAAGAAGGAGGCGGAGGCGAAGGCGGCCAAGGCGCGCAAGGACGCCGAGCGCGCGCGCGAGGCAGAGGCGAAGGCGGCAAAGGCTCGCAAGAAGAAGGCCGGTGGTGGAGCGCTCACGCGGACCGCCCGCACGATCTGGCACCGCAGGTGGGTGCTCCTGCTGGTGGGCCTGCTGGTCGCGGGCCTGGCGGTCGCAACCCTGGGCGGCAGCGACGACGCGCTCTACATCGCCGCGGGGACCGGCATCGGCCTGGTCGTGGCGCTCGCGCTCGGCTGGCTGCTGGGACGTTCCGACGAGCGCCTGCGCGCTGTGGATGACCTCGAGGAGGTCTACGAGCTGCCGGTCATCGCCCGGATTCCGCGCAGCAAGTCGCTGAGCGGCCGGCGCAACAAGCGCGACCGCGAAGCGTTCCTGCGAGCGGCTTCGGGCCAGACCCCGGAGGCGGAGGCGTTCAGGGGCCTGCGCACGAGCCTGCGGTACCTGAGCCTGGACCGCGAACTGCGATCGCTGGCAATCGTGAGCCCCGCGGCGGGGGACGGCAGGTCGACCATCGCCCGCTGTCTGGCGGTCACGATGGCCGCCATGGGTGACAGCGTGGTGCTGGTCGATGCCAACCTGCGCAGGGCGGACGGCAAGGCTGCGTTCGCCTCTGAGGACGGGCTCTCGCTGGCGCTTGCGGGCTTCGACCTCGACGACGCGCTGGTGGAGGTCCCGGTGGCGTCCGACCCGATCTCGGAGAAGTCACGTGGCCTAGTCGAGTTGCCGAGCGGCCCCATACCCCCCAATCCGGCGGAGCTCCTGGAGAGCGAGCGGATGGGCTGGGTCGTTCAGGAGCTGGAGTCGCGCTTCGACAGGGTCATCATCGACACGCCGGCGGTGGATGGCGTCAGCGACGCGCTGGAGCTGGTCTCGCAGGTCTCAGGAGTGCTCCTGGTCACGGCGGTCGGCCACACCAGGCGCGGTCCCGCCCGCGAGCTGCGAAAGCGCTTGGACCTTCAGGACGCGACGCCCGTGGGCGTCATCGCCAACTTCGCGGACGCGAGGTCGGCGGAGCCACCCAAGTTCGAGCGCTCCTAGAGCACGGCGGTCCGGCCTGCGCGCCGGGCCGGTGGCCGGTCAGCGCGGCTTGCGGCCCAGCAGCGAGCGCCGGCGCTTCTTGATCGTCGCCGGCCTTTGTGGGCTCGGCGCGCCCGGCCGTGCCGCGCCCTGAGGGCTCGGTCCCTGCTGCGGTGTGCCTCCGGGGGGCGGGGGCGGCGCAGCGCCGGGCCGCGCGCCGGTGCCGGGCCGCTTGAACGGTCGTGGCGCCAGGCCTCCCTTGCCGGGGGCCATCGTGCCCTTCTCGACCATCTCACGCCAGACCTTCACGAGGCGGTCCTTCTCGGCGCGCCGGTCCGCTGCCCTGCCCGTGCGGGCGGACCTGGCGCCGGCGGGCGGATGCTGTCCGCCCGGGCCTTCCTGCGTGCCGTTGGAGAGGGGTGCTCTCGGCGGCCGCTGCACGTCGGCCCCTCCGCCGTTGGGAGGGGAGGGAGCGGGCCCTTGAGGCTTGGCAGCATCGGAGGCCGGCGGCTTGGCGGGCGGCTTGACCGGCGGCTGCTTCCAGGGCTCCGCGAGCGACCGCATCGGGGCGGGGGCATCGGGACGCTTGGCCGGTGGCTGAGGCTGTGGCGGGGGCGGCTCGGACGCCCGATCGGGTCCCTTCTCAGACGGAGCGGGCTTCGGCGCGTCCGGGCCTCCGGATGGGTCCTGGGGCGCACGTCGGGCAGGCGGCGGGAACGGGCGCAGGGGCGCCCGGGCCGGCGTGTCGCCAAGCGGAGTGGGCGCTGGGGGCTTGGCCCCGGTCTCTGGAGCGGAGGGCGGCCCTGCCGGAGGGGCGGGCGGCCGCGGCGCGTCGCCCGTAGGGGCGGGTGCTGCCGGCGGAGTGGGCGTGGGCGGGGTGGCGGACGGCTCGGGTGCAGGGCTCTGGGGCGGCTTCGCCGGCGCGGGTGTGGCTGGCGCGGGGCGCGGTGAGTCGGCCGCCGGGGCGGGCGTGGGTGGCGCGGCGGCGGGCTTGGGCGCCGGGCTCTGGGGTGGCTTCGCGGGTGTGGGTGTGGGCGGCGCGGGGCGCGGTGAGTCGGCCGCGGGCGCGGGCGCGGGTGGCGCGACGGCGGGCTTGGGCGCCGGGCGCTCGGGCGGCTTCGCGGGTGCGGCGGCCGGGCCGCTCGGCTTGGCGTCAGTAGGTGCGGGAGCGGGAGCGGGCCTGCCAACCGCGGCCATGGATCGGCGCGGCGCCGACGCGGCGCCCTCGACGCCCGCGCTGAGGGCGGCCGCGAACTCGCCCGCGGTCGGGAACCGCTCGGCGGGCGAGACGGCCATCGCCTTGGCGATGGCCTTGTCCATCTCCTCGGGAAGGCTCGGAGCTGCGGCTCTGGCGGAGGGCGGGGGCCCCTCGAGCCGGCGCGCGAGGTCCTTCTCGGGCTCGTCGCCGAAGGGCCGGCGGCCGGTCAGGGCCGCGAAGGCCACGCACCCCAGCGAGTACACGTCCGCGCGACCGTCTGCGGCTTCGCCGCGGACCTGCTCAGGAGCCACGAAGCCGTAGGCGGGCGGGGCGGTCAGGGCGGCGCCGTTGAGCAGCCCGCTGCCCTCGGTGACCTCGGTCAGGCCGAACCCGGTCACGTAGACGCGGTCGAAGTCGCCGTCGGCGACGATCAGGACGTTGCCGGGGTTCACATCCCGGTGCACCAGACCGCGGCCGTGTGCCGAGTCCAGGCCCGCGCCCAGCCTGGCGCAGGATCGCGGCCACGCGCTGAGGGGGGAGCGGGCCCTGGTGGGTCAACACGCGCTCCAGCGACACCGCGTTGATCGCGCGGGTGGCCAGCACCAGCACTCCCTCGTGCTCGCCGACCTCGTAAGGGGGGAGCAGGTTGGGGTGGTGGAATGAGCCTGCCCGGTTGGCCTCCCGCATCAGCCGCTCGCGGAAGCCGGGGCTCGACGCCAGGCGCGGGGCGATCAGCCGGAGCTCCACCGCGCGGCCGTTCGAGGTCTGCTCCGCGCGCAGGACCAGCCCCGCGGCGTCGGCGCGGAGGGTGGTGCCGGCCCGGTACCCGGGGATCGAGAGTGTCATGCCGTAGAAATCGATCATCTGCAGGAGAAACACGGCCCGCGCTCAGGGGCCGAATCGGTCGCCTCGCCTTAACCAGAGTAGCCGCGGTTTGCGTTTCAGGCACCCACCTGGGCGCATGGGCCCAGGTGGCGCAAGGGCCCGTTTGCGTTCAGGCGCCGGCTTCGGGCTCGCCACCGGCGGACAGCATGCCGCCGTGCCCGCAGTCCTCGCAGCGGTGGCTCCAGCGCGCGGGGCCGGCGACCATGCGCTCACTGCCGCACTCCGGGCAGGTGCCGTGGGCCTGGGGCGCCAGCGCGGGCCTGCGTGGCGGACCGCCGCGTACCGACGAGGGCGGGTAGGCCGCGGCCGCCGGACCCCCAAACGACGGGACACCGGCGCCCAAGCCCGTGCCCCGGGCGATCCAGCCGAGCCGCGGCCATCCGGCCACGCCCGTCATGCGCATCCTGTCGAGCACCCCATGGAAGGTGGAAACGCGCCCCAGGGACAGAACTTGCGCCCCATGTGGCCACAGCCCGGTGCTGATGGAGGGGAAGGCCGCAAACTGCGGCAACTCAGCGGACCGGTGTCAGGCAACCACGCGCAGGCTCAACGGCTCGATGCCGTACTCGACCTCGTCGAACTCGCCGAGGAAGTCGCCGTCCACCTGCACGGGGAACGGACGGTCGTCGATCGCCCGGATCCGGCGCTCCCGACGACGCCCGGGAACGCCTCGATCTGCCGGTGCCGCGCGACGGTGGCGGCGTTGCCGGAGAACGCGCGCCAGAGCACGGTGGGCAGCTCCAGCGGGGTCGCGCGGCTGAAGCACCGTGAGCGCCGAGCGTCCGCTCTCGAGGCCGGTGCCCTCGCCGATCCGGATCGGGCGGCGGCCGAAGTAGGTGTAGGGGTCGGAGTTCTGGACGATCACCGTGACGCCGTCGATCTGCCGTCCCGTCGACCTCCACGCGCACGTGGGGCGGGCGCACGAGGTACCTGCGCGTTGAACGTCGAGATCGCGGCGTAGGTGTAGTAGTACTCGCCGAGTCGCGCCTTGCGTTCGCGGGTGCGCGTCCACCCGCTCGACCACGCTGGCGTCCAGTCCCACGCCCGAGGAGAAGGTGAAGTAGGCGCTCGTTCACCCGGCCGAGGTCCACGCGCCGGGGCTGGAAGTCGTCGGCCATGCCGCAGCAGGTGCTCGGTGGCGTCGACCACGTCGCCGGGGATGCCGAGCGTGCGGCAGTAGACGTTGGTGGCGCCGCCCGGCAGGCAGGTGAGCGGAGTGTCCGAGCCGCGCGAGGCCGTTGGCCGCCTCGTTCACGGTGCCGTCGCCGCCGAAGGCCACCACCACGTCGTAGCCCTCGCGCGGCCGCCTCGCGGCAGATCTGCGTGGCGTGGTTGGGCTTCTCGGTGTCCACGGCCTCGACCGCGTAGCGCGACTCGAGCGCGTAGACCACCAGGTTGCTGCAGCCGGTCCGAGACCGTGGTCGCGTACGGATTCACGATCACCAGCATCCGCTTCTTGGGCGTGCGGTCGGGGAGCAGGCGACTCCGCCAGCTGCTCCGCCCGCGCGACGGCCGTGGTCTCGCGGGGCGCCATCGCTGCACTGAAACCCCGCGCCGCGCGGCAGGGTTACGCGACCGCCTCGAACTGCACCACGCCCTCGCGCTCGACCTCGCGCGACGCGGTCCTCGCCGAGCAGGATGTCGGTGTGGCCCAGCACCTCCGAGAGCGTCAGATAGGCCTGGGTCACGGCGATGTTGCCCCACAGCGCCTGCGCCAGCTCGTAGGCGCTGCGCGGGCGCTCGGCGATCAGCCCGTGCAGCTTCTCCGCGCGCCGCCGGTGCAGCGCGAAGCGCTCGTCGATCAGCGAGCGGTGGTCGGTGATCGGGTCGCCGTGGCCGGGCAGCACCAGCTCGACGTCCATCTCGCGCGTGGCGGCCAGCGACTCCAGGTAGGTCACCAGCGCCTGGGGCCGGCCGGTCGAGCCGTCGCGCGGGCCGGGTGATCAGCGGGTTGGACGAGATGTGGGCCAGCAGGTGGTCGGCCGCGATCAGGATGCCGCGGTCCGCGTCCAGGAAGACCGTGTCGGTGGGGCTGTGGCCGGGCCGGTGGAGCACGTCGCATCGACCGGTCGCGCCAGCGACAGCGTCTCGCCGTCGTGCAGCACGCGCGTCACGTCGGCGCGCGCGCCCCACGCCCGGAAGGCGCGCGAGACCGACTGCAGCGCGCTCACCACGTCCTCGGGGATGCCGTGGCGCAGCATCACGTCGCGGGCGAACTCGTCGTCGGCCTCGGCCTCCTCGGAGAAGCGCTCCACGAACGGCACCGCCACGTCGAGGGCGGCCACCTCGGCGCCCGAGTGCGAGGCCACCAGCCCGACCAGGCCCAGGTGGTCGATGTGCTGGTGGGTGAGGATCACCAGCTCGATGTCCTCGAGCGAGTGCCCAAGCGCCGCGATGCCGCGGGTCAGCTCGTCGAAGGAGGTGCCGGAGTTGGGCCCGGCGTCCACCAGCGTCAGCGGGCTCGTCCTCGATCAGGTAGACGTTCACGCGGCCGACCGCGAACGGGGTGGGGATGGACAGGCGGTGGATCCCGGCGGCCGTGGCCGGGGCGAAGGGGTCCGCGCCGGCGTCGCTCACGCCCGGATCAGCGCGAGCACCTCGTCGCGCTTCTCCTCCATGTGCGCGCGCGAGACGCAGCGACTCGAGGTTGAGCCGCAGCAGCGGCTCGGTGTTCGACGGGCGCACGTTGAAGTGCCAGTCGTCGTAGTCCACCGACACCCCGTCCAGCTCGCTGATCTGGCCGTCGGCGAAGCGCTCGCGGATCTCGTCCATCTTGCCCTGCTGGTCGTCGACCTCCGAGTTGATCTCGCCGGAGATGAAGTAGCGCTCGCGCAGCGGCGCGAGCAGCTCGCTGAGCTTGCGCCTCGCCTGCGCGAGAGCAGCTCCAGGATCAGCAGCGCCGGGCAGCGTGCCCGAGTCGGCGCAGTAGAAGTCGCGGAAGTAGTAGTGGCCCGACACCTCGCCGCCGAACGCGGCGCCCTCGTCGCGCATCCGGGTCTTGAAGAAGGCGTGACCGACGCGGTTCACGTGCGCGCTGCCGCCCGCCGGGCCACCAGGTCGCGCACGGCGCGCGACGCGCGCACGTCGTAGAGGATCGAGGCGCCGGGCTCGCGCTCCAGCACCGACTCGGCGAGCAGGGCGGTGAGGAAGTCGCCGTCCACGAACGCGCCGGTGTCGTCGATGAAGAAGCAGCGGTCGGCGTCGCCGTCCCAGGCGATCCCCAGGTCGGCCCCCTCGGACACCACCTTGTCGACGATGAAGCGCCGGTTCTCCTCCAGCAGCGGGTTGGGCTCGTGGTCGGGGAACTCGCCGTCGGGCTTCCAGTAGGTCTGCACCTGCTCGATCGGCAGCGCGTCGAGCATCGGGCCGCACATGGCGCCGGCCATGCCGTTGCCGCCGTCGAGCACCACCTCATGGGCCTCACGGCCGAGGGATCGATGAACGCCAGCGCGTCCGCGCGAAAGGGCTCGGCCACGTCCTCGCTGCGAGATCTCGCCCGCCGGCTCGGCGGCGGCCCCGGAGCTCGCCGGCGGTCACGATCTCGCGCAGCTCGCCGATGCCGGCGTCGCCGGACAGCGCCAGCGCGCCGCGGCCGACCAGCTTGGCCCCCGTGTAGGCCTTCGGGTTGTGCGAGGCGGTGCACATGAGCCCGCCGTCGAGCTCGCGCGAGCCCACGGTCCAGTAGAGCATCTCGGTGCCCACCATCCCCACGTCCAGCACCGAGGCGCCCTCGTCGGCCATGCCCTGCGCGTAGCGCTGCCGCCAGCGCCGGCGCCGTCAGCCGCATGTCGCGCCCGAGGGCCAGCGACAGCTCGGCGGGCGTGGTGGAGTACATGTCGCGCGAGCACCCGCGGCGAAGCCGCGCCCCAGGCGGTAGGCCACGTCCTCGTCGATCTGCTCGCCGTAGAGGCCACGGACGTCGTAGGCCTTGAAGATGCCGGGGTCGACGGCGGCGCTCACGGCGCGGTTTGTATCACCGCCCGGCGGCCTGGCTACAGGCAGCCGCGGCGGCGGAAGTACGTGAGCATGCCCGCCAGCAGCACGACCATCGACGCCGACGATCAGCCAGAACGCGGTCGTCGAGCCCTCGCCCGGCACGCCCACGTTCATGCCCCAGATGCTGGCGATGAGGGTGAGCGGCAGGATCACGACGCTGAAGGCGGTGAGCACGCGCAGCACGTCGTTCACGCGGTGGGCGAGGACGGACTCGTTGGTGTCCTCGAGCGCCTCGACCACCTCCTTGTAGTTCTCGAGCATGTCCCAGATGCGCTCGGAGGCGTCGACGATGTCGTCGAAGTACACGTCCATGTCCTCGGCCATGTAGCGCTGCTTGGTGCGCTCGAGGTCGCGCAGCACGGGCCGCTGGGGGCGGATGACCTTGCGGAAGTTGATGATCTCCTGCTTGGCGTTGGAGATGTCGCGCACCGCCTCCTCGGAGCGCCCGAGGAAGATGTCCTCCTCGATTCGCTCCAGCTTGTTGCCCATCTTGCGCAGCATCGGGAAGCAGTAGTCGAACGAGTCGTCGACGATCTTGTAGAGCAGGTAGCCCGGCCCCTTCGACATCAGGGCGTCGCGCAGCTCCTCCGAGGCCTCGCAGCGCTCGAACAGGTACTCGACCGGCGGGATCGCCCGGTTGGGCAGGGTGATCAGGAAGTCCGGGCCGACGAAGATGTCCAGCTCGGCCGCGTTCAGGCGCCCCACCGTCCTTGTCGAACACCGGGAAGTGGAGCACGATGAACAGGTAGTCGGGGTACTCGTCGATCTTCGGCCGCTGGTTGCGCGAGAGCACGTCCTCGTAGTCGAGCGGGTGGAACTCGAAGTGCTCCTCGAGCCAGGCGCGGTCGATCGGCCCCGGGCGCTCGATGTTGATCCACCGGAGCCCGTGGGACTCGATGGTCTCTACGTTGGGCTCAGGGCTGGAGTGCGCGTGGGGAGCGTCGACCCCCACGCGAGGGGCCCTGCGAAGGCGTGGACGAGGGATGCCGGGCATCCTGGCTACTGAGGGGGTCGTCCGTGATCGCCATCGTCATCGATTGTAAGGGTTGCATCCGTCGTCGCGGCCGCTATTGTCCGCCGCATACATAGCCGTACGCATCTAGAGGGGTGGAGGGAAATGGCCCGACGAAGCCCCGGCAACCATCTGACGCGGCCCCGGCCGCAGAGGAAAGGTGCCAAGTCCATCAGGCCTGACGAGGTCTGAAAGATGTGACGAAGCGCTTCCGATGAGCCTCCGTCACAGCGAAAGCGGCGGAGGTTCTTCGATTTGAAGGGACGGGTCATCATGACCGTGGAAGCGCTGAGTGCAAGGAATGCAGGGCGAGTACCCGCTCGAGGCACGCTACGTGTGCGACGAGTGCTTCGGGCCGCTGGAGGTGGCCTACGACTTCTCCGGCCTGGAGGCCGAGGGCACCAGGCGCCGGATCCAGGCCGGGCCGGCCAGCATCTGGCGCTACGCGGACTTCCTGCCGTTCGAGACGCCGCCGAAGACCGCGCTCGCGGCGGGCATCACGCCGCTGATCCGCGCCGACCGGCTGGCCGAGCGGCTGGGCCTGGGCGAGGTGTGGGTCAAGAACGACGCCGCCAACCCGACCCACTCGTTCAAGGACCGGGTGGTCACGGTGGCGCTCGCCAAGGCGCGTGGAGCTCGGCTACGAGGTGGTGGCGTGCGCGTCCACCGGCAACCTCGCCAACGCGGTGGCCGCCCACGCCGCCGCGGCCGGGCTGGAGTCGTACGTCTTCGTGCCGGCCGACCTCGAGGAGCAGAAGATCCTCGCGACCGGCGTCTACGGCACCAACCTGGTGGCCGTGCGCGGCAACTACGACGACGTCAACCGGCTCTGCACCGAGCTCTCGGGCGAGCGCGACTGGGCGTTCGTGAACGTGAACGTGCGGCCCTACTACGCCGAGGGCTCGAAGACGCTGGCCTTCGAGATCGCCGAGCAGCTCGGGTTCGAGCTGCCCGACCGCGTGGTGGCCCCGATCGCGTCGGGGTCGCTGTTCACCAAGATCGCGCGCGGCTTCGAGGAGTGGCGCGAGGTCGGCCTGGTCGAGGGCGAGCTGCCGGCCTTCAACGGCGCCCAGGCCGAGGGCTGCTCGCCGGTGGCGCAGGCCTTCGACGAGGGCCACGACGTCTGCCGGCCGGTCAAGCCGAGACACGATCGCCAAGTCGCTGGCCATCGGCAACCCGGCCGACGGTCCGTACGCGCTGGACCTGGCGCGGCGCTCGGGCGGCGGCATCGACGCGGTCACCGACGACGAGATCCGCGCCGGCATCCGCCTGCTGGCCGAGACCACCGGCGTCTTCACCGAGACCGCCGGCGGCGTGACCACGGCGGTGCTCGCCAAGCTCGCCGAGCGGGGCGAGATCGGCGCCGACGAGCGCGTCGTGCTGGTGATCACCGGCGAGGGCCTCAAGACCCTCGACGCGGTGCGCGGCAGCTTCGAGACGCACGAGATCGAGCCCACCTCCGAGTCGTTCTCGGAGTCGCTCGGTCTCGAGCCGGTCGCCTCTTGACCGCCGCCAGGTGACCGTGGGTAGACTGCCGCGCCCATGAGCGTGACCGTCAAGATCCCGACGCAGCTGCGCACCGTGACCGGCGGCGAGGCCGAGACCACGATCGACGACGGCGGACACGGTCGGCGAGGTGCTCGACGGGCTCTACGACCGCTTCGACGGGCTCCGCGACCGGATCGCCGAGGACGGCGACCTGCGGCGGTTCGTGAACGTCTACGTGGGCGGCGAGGACATCCGCTTCCTCGACGGGCTGGAGACGTCCGTCGAGGACGGCGACGAGGTCACGATCCTGCCCGCGGTCGCCGGCGGGTAGCGCGCCAAGACGCTCGATCCCAGGCGTTTAGCGTCGGCTGCCCGGGTAGCGCGGTTGCCATGGCAAAGAGCTTCCGCAAGGGCGACAAGGTGGAGTGGGACAGCCACGGCGGCAAGGCCGTGGGGACCGTCGAGCGCAAGATCACCTCGGACACCGAGGCCGGCGGGCGCAAGGTCAGGGCATCGAAGGACGAGCCCCAGTACCTGGTGAAGTCCGAGAAGTCGGGCGGCACCGCCGTCCACAAGCCCGAAGCGCTGCGGAAGCGGTAGTCAGCCCCGCTCTTCGAACAGGAGCGCCGAGACGATCGGACGCGACTCGGGCGCCGGCTGGTCCTGGTCCGAGTAGGGGCGGTTCAGCAGGTGGCCGCGGTGCACCAGGGTCGCCGAGCCGCCGCCGTCCAGGTTGATCGCCTCGTCGGCGTCGAAGGCGATCAGCAGCCGCGCCAGCTCGTCGAGGGTCAGGCCGCCGTCGACGCCCGAGCGGCGGCCGTCGCACGCCACGGCCATGAGCTCGCGGTCGTTGATGCCGAGCGCGCAGCGGGGGTAGCGGCCATCCGTGATGTCCGAGTCGAACTGCTCGGCGCCTGCCGAGAACCCCTCCAGGTCCTCGTCGTTCACGAGCGACCGACCGCCCGAAACAAGCATCGGGCCGGCCTGCACCAGGTCACCGGCAGGCTCGGCGGGCAGCTCCTCCCGCCGTGCGATGCGCACCTCGCCATCGATGTGCACGCACGCGCGCCTGGCCGCCCACGGCTCGGGGATGGGCTCCGTCGGGACGGCGCGGCCGGCCAGCTGCAGGTCGCCCAGCGGCCGCCACGGCTCGCGCAGGAAGAAGCCCGCGACGATGGCCTCGGGGTGGCCCTCCGAGCCGCACCACAGATCCAGCCTGCTGGGCTCGGGGAAATGGACGACCCGCACGGAGGTCATTTCCAGTGGATGACGGACCACGTAGACCGTGGTCTCCAGGGCGTCGCGGAGGCGGACGCGGGCGAGCTCGTAGGTGCGGCCGTCTTGCACGGCGGCGAAGTTAGCCGGGGCGCCGGTCAGGGCCGCGGCCGCAGCCAGTCGACGTAGCGCCCGCACGCCCGCGCCGGCGGGACGACCTGGCCGCGGTCGTCGAGGCGGGTGGCGGCGAGCATGCCGAGTTGCAGCCTGCGGTTGATCAGAGGACGGTCATCGGCGGTGACCTCGACGCGAACTGGTGGGCCGCCGATCGAGGTGGTGATGCGCCCCGCCGCGACAAGGCGCGAGAGGTCCTCGTGGTAGGCGGGGAGCGCGGCGTCCAGACCGGCCGCTCGCAGGCGCAGCGGCACCGGGCTCGTGTAGGCCAGCGCGATCTCCCAGGATCCCGGTTCGAGCGCGAGTGTCTGGACCAGCGAGCCGCCGGGTCGCGTCTCGCCAGGGCTTGGAGGGACGCCGGCGCCCGTGGCCTCGCCGAGCCCCGGTATGCGCCAGCCCTCCGCCGGCGCGGTCACGGGCCGCGGCCGCACGAAGGCAACACCCCCGCCCCGGACGAGGTCTCGCCCGGGGGGGTGTGTGCAGGAGAGCACCGCGCCCGGCGCTGAGTTCTCGTCGATCGCGTCGCGCGCGGGTGTCGCACCATCGCGCCTCCACAGCACGTGCCAGCGGGTGCGCCTCACCGGAGTGAAGTTGGCCGGGAAGTCGGAGAGGTAGGCGGTGCGGGGCGCGACGACGTACCGGAATCGGTCGAGCGACTCGGGTGGCAGGGAGTCGATGTCGACCACATCCGTGCCGGCGACCCGGGGCGACTTCGTGCCCTGCTCCTGGAGGCGTAGGGCCAGCGGCGTCGCGACTGCCTGGAAGCCCGAGAGGTCGGAGCCGCGCAGGTCCCAGCCCATCCAGTCATGGCGCCCGAGGTAGAGCGTTGGCTCGCCCCGGAGCGTCGGGCGCAGAGTGGCCACGTCGTCAACGAACTCTTGGGCGCGCGGCAGGGCGGCCCGCAGCGCGAGCGCCGACGAGGCCGCCATAGCGCCGACGAAGGCCACCGCGACGGCGAACCGGGCCAGTGACCGCCCCGACGTGATGCCCTCAGCGCGCGGATTCGCGACGAAGAGCGCGCGGAGCGCCGCCAGGGTCAGCACAGGCGCGACCACGGCGAGCGCCTTTCCACTGTTGTACGCGAGGGTCAGAGGTCGGGCGACCGCGTAGATCAGGAGGCCGCCGAGGGCGGCCGCGAGCAACGCCAGCTCCCGGCGGCGCCAGCACCACGCCAATCCCCATGCCACCACGACGGCGCCGAAGGCCACGATGGCGGAGAACACAAGCTGGTTTCCCTCCGCGCGATCGCGGAAGTCAGACGCGGGCCAGGTCCCGACCGCCTGCAACGGCGAGATCTGCCCGTAGAAGTTCCCACCCGCTCCCTGCGTGAAGGTGAACTTGCCGGCGCCGTCGAAGAACCCGCTCGCCACAGCTCCCGCGACGATGATCGCCGCTGCCAAGACGGTGGCCCCCACGCCGATCACCAGGCGCCGCCGAGCCTGCGGCTGCAGGTGCGGGGCAGGGAGGATGCCGGCCCGGCCTGCGAGGACAGCGAAGACGGCCAGCATCACGGCCGGCCACGCGAATGCCGGCCACCCGAAGGCCACAGCGCCGCCGCCGCCGAGGAGCACGATCGCGAGCACCGGGCCGCGCGCCGGGAGCCGGCGCTCCCAGGAGCTCCGGACGGTGAGTGCCGACGCGAGATAGAGGCAGGCCAGGATGAGCTCCTTGAATGCCCCCTGCACGAAATAGGAGGCCGCGAGGTAGGGAAGCCCCACGAGCGAGGCTGCGACCAGGCGGCGTCCGCGCGCCAGGTCCTCGAGCCCCGCGAGAGCGGTGAGGCCCGCCAGTACGGGGATCGCGAGCAGCAGCCCGACGAAGGCAGGCTGGATCCCGACGCCGAGGCCGGCGCTGAGCGTAGCGACCAGGGTGTGCGGGCCGATGGGGTACGCCGCCCGTGTGACCCGCGCGTCGAGGCCGATCGCTCGCAACTGGTCGGCCTGCCCCATGTGGAAGAAGGGGTCCGGGTTGAAGCCGGGCCCCAGCTCCCCGATCCGGCCGTAGGCGAGGAACGGCAATGAGCCCGCGGCGAGCAGCACCAGTGCGACCGGCAGGCCGCGCGCAAGCGCGGAGCGGACGTCCGGCCAGGTGAGGTCGCTGCGTACGAGCACCACGGCGGACGCGAGCAGCGCGCCGCCAAGCGCACCGACCGCGGCCCAGACCTCGCCCGGCAGGCGGATGGTCGCGAGGACGATCAGCATGGCCGCGGACAGGCCGAGCGCTGGTGCGAGCCAGCCCGCGACGCGAAGCAGCCGGCAGATCGCCGCGCCGAGCACTAGGGCCACCACGGAAAAGGCGACGGCGCTCAGGTAGACGCTCAAGTTGATCGGCCAGGTCGGGGGGCGGCGAAGATTACGCAGCGGTTGACCACGCTGAGACGCGCCCGGCAAGATTCGAACTTGCGACTTCTGCCTCCGGAGGGCATAACCGGGCTACCGGATGTTTTCGGGCTGTCAGGCCTTCCCCCTGCTAGACGACCATTTCGACGCTGGGCTGCTCCGATGCGTTGACGGCTGCTTGCGGACATCTCGTGTACCCGGCGTGTACCCGGAGCGGCTCGAGCGGCGTGCCGAGGTCGTCATCCAGCAGGTGCACGTAGGTGTCCAGCGTGAAGCTGGCGGAGTGGTGGCCAAGCCATCGCTGCACCTGGACGGCATTGCGGCCTTCCGCGAACAGGCGAGACGCCACCGTGTGCCTGAAGGTATGGAACCCGGCCCACTCCACACCGGCCTCCGAGCAGGCCGGCGAGAGAACCCGCGCCTGCAGGTTGTTCGCATCCAACGGCGTGCCGACCTCTGGTCGAGAACACAAGCGCGTCTGTGGGGCATCGGAGGGCCGCGAGCCGATCAGCCACATCGAGGGGGAGGGGGAGTTCCCGGCGGGCGTAGCGAGACTTCAACGCCCCCATGACGAGTCCACGGCCCTTTTGCCGCCGCACCCGCTGGCGGACCTTCACAGACGGGCCTCCGCCGCCAAGGTGAAGATGGCGGCCTTCGAGCGCCAGTAGCTCTGATCGCCGCATCCCGGTCGCCGCAAGCAGCTCGAACATGAGGCGGTGGCGGGGGTGTACGACGTCCACCACCAGCTCCATGGTCCCGTCGGGAACGGGCGCACCCTTTCTTCATCCTCCTCGACCCGAGGACGGTGAGGGAGCATCGCGCCGAACGCGGGGTTGTGTCGGATGAGGCCCTCGCGCCTCGCTGTCGCCAGGCAGACCGACAGCGGCTTGAACGCCGTACGAACCGACGCATCAGCGAGCGACCCGCCCCGCCTGGTCGGCTGCTTCGCCAACCAGCCAACGAAGTCGGCGACATCCCGCGGGGCGATCTCTGACAACCGGAGGCTCGGCGGGAAGTACCGCAGCGCGAACCGTTCAAGGAGAGCGCTGTACTCGGCCCTGGTTTCCTCCCGAAAGCCGCGCCGGCCCGTGCCCTGGTAGCGCTCCATCCATTGGCGGGCATAGTCGTGGAGCGTCGCCCGCGCCGCGGGGGAGAACTCGCCGCTCGCGACTTGGGAGCCGCGGGCTCGCCTCGCTTCACGGGCCTCGGCGAGCGTGCGGAACGTCTCCATGTGAAGACGGCCGCGGTTCCTGAAGCGGATGACGTACGCGCACTCACACCGTCCCGCCCGCGGGCAGTCCTTCGCGTGCCGGCGAAATACGCCTGGCGTTGCGGTGGTCTCAAGCTTGCTTGCCATCGCGGCCCCTTTCATTGAAGGGCACCGAGGGCGAGGGCCGGACAGGACGCGATGTAACTTGCGCGGCGCATCGGAGCCTCTACTCCGGTGCCACGCCCCCGGCCCTTCACGTGGCGCCGCCCCGCTTGATTGACGTGATCGAACCTACACCGCGGCGCGGGCGGGGAGCAACCCGTCGGCGGCTGTTCTTGACCGCGTGGTCCGCGATCTGGTAGGCAACGCACCTCACGCTGCTCAACGGGAGGGGAACGTCGTGAGAAGGCTGCTCGTTGCTGTCGTCGCCGCGATGGCTGTCGCCATGCCCTCCGCGGCCGAGGCGGCAACGCAGACATTCACCACATCGCAAAGCGTTTTCCCGGGATCTGGCGGCCTGCGGAACCAAGGTCAGTACCACCGTGATCGCACATGGCAGCGCAACAGTTACGAGACCGGGTTCTCGCGCGGCTCCCGGGGGACCCACGCCAGTTTCTTCACCTTCGACGTGTCCACTTCCTGCGAAGCGGGCAGCGTCACGCTCAGGCTGACCCGATTTAACGAGAGTTTTGGGTTCTCCCCGGCGCGGTTCTTGGGAGGAACGCTGACGCTCTACGACGTCACGACTCCTGCGGCGATCCTGAATGACCCCTGGATAGGAGGGACATTCGATACGTACCTCAGGAATCACAGCGCGGCCCTTGAGGACTTGGGTAGCGGGGTTAGCTTTGGAGAGTTCCCGTTTCCCGCTCAGGGATCGCCTGACGACGTACTGAGCTTCCCGCTCAACGCTGCGGGTGTCGCGGCCTTCAACGCCGCTCGTGGCGGCTTCTTCTCTATCGGCGGGGACGGAAGTGGGACCATTTTTATCGGAGCGGACACATACCGCCCATGGCCGATCTTCAGCGGGAGCGGCGCCAGCGGCACCCAAGAGATCGTTGTGAAGTGCGCTACCCCGAGAACGAAGGCCGAGTGCAAGCACGGCGGCTGGCGCAACTTCGGCGACCTGTTCAAGAACCAAGGCAGCTGCGTGAGCTTCGTCGCGACGGGCGGCAAGAGGAAGTCGTAGGCCGTGCTGGCGGGGTCAGCGGGCGAACCGGGCCAGCACCTCGACTGACCGGTCCGGGTCGTCGGGCAACCGGTCGAGTGCCGCGAGCGCGACCCCGAGTTGCTCGAGGTCGACGTTGGTCTCCAGCGCCAAGCGGGCCAACCAGCGGCAGCCGGCCCTGTCGAACAGATGGGGCTCCGAGGCGGCGATCACGGGCAGGATCTGCAGCGCGTCCTCCAGGTTGACCGCTGGCAGTTCGGCCGCTGCGGCTCTGATCAGGAGGAGGTCGTTGGTGGCGAGGGAGCGCCTGAAGTTGGCGTAGGACGAAGCTCTTGATCGACACGAACGTATGTTCGCATATGGCGTGGGGCGTTGATGCCCAGGTTCCGACCGCGGATACTGGGCGGGCGATGTCGCAGGAGAATCTTGACCTGGTGCGGTCGATCTGCGCGGCTTGGGAGCGCGGCGACTACAACTCGGGCGAGTGGGCTGACCCAGAGATCGAGTTCGTCACTACCGATGGGCCCTTGCCGGGCACTCGGAGCGGGCTGGCGGGGCTGGCTGAGGGCTGGCGGGACTGGCTGGCAGCCTGGGAGGACTTCCATCAGCAGGCGGACGAATACCGGGAACTGGATGACGAGCGCGTGCTCGTGTTCTTCCGATTCAGCGGGCGCGGCAAGACGAGTGGATTGGACCTCGCCCAGATGCACCCGCTGGGCGCGGGGTTGTCCCACGTCCGAGACGGCAAGGTGACGAAATTCGTCGGCTACCTCAACCACAAACGCGCCCTCGAAGCCATGGGGCTGTCGGGGTAGGCGATGTCGCCGGAGAACGTGGAGGTGGTGCGAGGCGTGCGAGCGCCCGTCAACGACCTCGTCAGCCGGTGAGCGTCCGGAAGCTCTCGCAGAAGTTGAACTCGCCCTGTGGCTGGCCGCCGTGCGCGCTGATGAGTTCCTCGCTGAGGACGGTGTCGTCGGACAGGTCGTTCGGTGTCCCGCCGTCGTCCAGCACCGTCTGCAACCGGAACGTGCCCCCGCTGGTGTTCAGGAGCTGGCCGTCGGGTCCGTAGATGCGTTCGGGGCCGGGGATCTGGCGCGAGGATCGTGAAGGTCCCATCGCCGTTGTCCGTGATCCTGGACATCCTGGTTGAGGTAGTTCCAGGTGACCGAGAACGCTCGCCCGGTCGCGAGGTTGGTGATCGTCGATCCGCCGTGGTGACTCTCGGTGTACCGAAGAAGCCGGCTCTTGCCAGTCTCCCGTCCGACGATGACACCCTGGTCGCGAAGGTCGATCCTGACGTTCAGGTCACCGCAGAAATCATCGACGAGGTCGCTGCCCTGCTCGTCGAACCGGACCTGCTCGTAAGGCTTTGCCTGGACGACAGCCGTCCCCGCGCCCGTCGCGGTTACGGCTACCGCCACCAGCACGATCAGCCTCAACACTCGTTGCACGTGGCGTCCCCCTCGCTCGATTCTGAGCGACCGTAACGCTCTGCCACCGCGAGCGCAACGGGCGTGCCCGGACCGATCTAGTGGGGAATCTGACCAGAAACGCGGCCTTGGACATTCGTGAGGGAGAAGGATGTCGGGGGGTTCGCCCCGTCAGGGATCACCAGGGGAGGCCTCAGCCACGCCCGTCGCCTCGTGGACCACCGCGCTTCTTGCGGGATACTCGGCGGGCGATGTCGCAAGAGAACGTGGAGCTGGTGCGGCAGATCTGGGAGGCAGCGGATCGTCGTGACACCGCTACCGTGCTGTCGCTCTACGACCCGGAAGTGGAACTGGATCTCACCGGGTTTCCAGAAGAGGCGCGGGAGGGGGCCTCTTACAGCGGGCACGAGGGACTTCAGCGTCTCTTCGAGGAGTGGCGCGAAACCTGGAACAGCGCCGAGTCCAACCTCGTCGAGCTGATCGAAGCCGGTGAGCGAGTGGTCGGGGTGTACACGTACCGAGGACGCGGCCGCGCAAGTGGCGTTCCCATCGAGCGGACCTTCGCGGCCGTCTGGACGATCCGGGACGCTAAGGCCGTACGAGTGGAGTGGTTCGTGGGACGTGGGCAAGCCCTCGCAGCCGCCGGGCTGTCGGAGTAGCCGATGTCGCAGAAGAACGTCGAGGCTATGCGGAGGGTCTACGAGGCTATGGCTTGCGGCGACTTCTGGGCGGCCGCGCGAGGTCTTTCATCCCGAAATCGAGTGGTCATGGTCGCCCAGCATGTCGGGCCTGACCGGCGTTGACACCTATCACGGGCATCGAGGGCGTTGAGGCAGCGACCCGCGATTCGTTCGAAGCCTGGGACTTGCTCTGGCAGGAGGCCCAGGAGTTCATCGAGGTAGGGGATGACGTGGTCGTCCTCCTCCGCCAGCACGGACGGCCGAAGGGAAGCACGCGGGAAATCGAGGGCGAAGCCGGCCAAGTATGGACCTTCCGCGATAACAGAGTGATTCGTTTCAAGTCCTTCGACGACCCCGGCCGAGGCCCTCGAAGCCGTGGGGCTGTCGGAGTAGGCGATGTCGCAGGAGAACGTGGAGATCGTGCGGTCGCTCTACGACGGCTCATCGAGCGACGCGACTTCGACGTCGCTCGTCTCCGGCTCTCCGAGTGAAGACATCCGCTCGGACATGACCGGGTTCGACCTGCCCGGACGTAGCGAAGGTTTATCGCGGCCATCGACGGCTTGCGTGAGTTTCGGCTGGCCTGGCTCGAGGCCTGGGAGATCGCTGGAGTTCGAACAGGCTGTCTGCCGAAGATCACGGCGACCACGTCATGTCGAGCGTCGAGCAGCGCAACAGCGGTCGCGGAAGCGGCGGTCGACGGTCGACTTTCGCACTTCCGGTCTTCACGGTCCGCGATGGCAAGATCGCCGCCTGCTACGTCGGCCGACACCGAGCGAGCGAGGCCCTCGAAGCCGTGGGGCTGTCGGAGTAGGCGATGTCGCAGGAGAACGTGGAGATCGTCCGGCGGATGGCCGAAGCGTTCAACGCCGGGGGCCTCGATGCCGCCCGGCAGTACTACCACCCTCAGATCGAGTGGCATGAAGACCCGTCGTTTCCCGAGTCCGGTGTCTATCGCGGCATCGACGAGGTGATTGCGTACAACCGAGCAGTTCCTCTCCGAGTTCGAGGACCTCCGCTACGAGGGCGAGGAACTGGTCGGCGGCGGGAGAACACGTCGTCGCCAACATGCGGATCACGGGGACCGGAAAGACGCAGCGGCGCCGGCTTCGAGCTGTCCGCCTGGTGGGCCTTCACCATCCGCGACGGCCAGGTCGTCCGGGTCTATGCCTACCTGGACCAGGCATGCCGCCCTCGAAGCCGTGGGGCTGTCGGAGTAGGCGATGTCGCAGGAGAACGTGGAGCGTGGTGCGGCAGGTCGTGCGACGCGTCCAACCGCCGCGACTGGGTGGCGTGCGGAGTCGCACTGGAGCATCCCGATGCGGACGTCGGTCGCGACCCGCCGGACAGCCCCCGGCAGTCGGCGTCCACCGTCGGGTCGCGAGAGCATCCGCCAGTGACTTCGACGAGCTTGCTTGAGACTTGGGCCGACGGGTGAACGCTCGAGGTCGACGCGATCGACGAGCGTCGGTCGAGATCGCGTTCTCGTCCAGGCCTCGTCGGTCGCGTCGGTCAGCGAGAGCGGCATCGCCGATCGACGATGGCGCTCTTCCACTCGTCGACGCTCGCGCGATGGCCGTGTGCGTCCGGGGTCGAGATCTTCCGCGACCAGGCGCGAGGCCCTCGCAGCCGTGGGGCTGTCGGAGTAGGCGATGTCGCAGGAGAACGTCGAGTTGGTCCGCAAAAGCATCGACGCCATCGACAGCGGGGACGTGGAGGAAGTGCTGTCGTATGTCCATCCGGAGGGCGAGCTTCACTCGGCGATCATTGGCGGCGCTGAGGAAGACGTGTACCGGGGGCACGACGGATTCCGAAGGTGGTACGCCGAGTCGATGGAGAGCTTCGAGGAGCTCAGGACAGAGTTGACGGAGTACCGCGATCTGGGTGATCGCATCGTCGCTATCGGCCACATCCATGCCCGTGGTCGCGGAGCGGCCTGGAGGTCGACTCGCCCACCGGTTGGGTATTCACGGTTCGACGCGGCAAGGTGGTGAGGGCCGAGGGCTTCCTGAACCCGGCCGAAGCCCTCGCAGCCGCCGGGCTGTCGGAGTAGGCGATGTCGCAGGAGAACGTGGAGATCGTGCGACGATTGAGAGCGTCCTTGTTTTGTAGATCCACGCCTGGCGGTGAAGACAGCAGCAGCGCCCTAATCGCGGACGTCTGGGACCCCAACGGCGACTACTACCCCGTCCGTAAGTTCCCCGAGTCTCGGCCGCGCCACGGCCCCGACGAGGTCCAGCGCTTCATGGCGGAGTACGGGCTGCGTGGAAGAGTTCCGGTTCGTCGTCAAGGACGTGCAGCCCGTCGGCGATGACCGTGTCTTCCTCCACGGATACATCCGCGCCGAGGCGCGCGAGGCGGACTCGCACTCGAAGGCGACCTGTCCAGTGCTTTTGGTTGAGGCACGGACGGTTGTTCAGGCAGGAGGATCACCTCGCAGAGCGCGGTGCCCTTCGCGCCCTCGGCCTCGACGACGATCATCCGACGAGCCCTCGCAGCCGCCGGCTCGTCGAGTAGGCGATCTAGCAGAGAACGTGAGATATGCGTGCGGACCTTCGCTAGCATCGCATCGTCGATACTCTGTTGCGGCTGCCATCGCCTACCGACGTGCGGCAACTGCTGATGTTTCCGCTGTCGTCGCGCTCGCGCTGACGTGCAGATCGCTGCCGTCGAAGTTCCCTGCGACTCTGGAACACCTGGCGCGAATGCTTGCTTGTTCCTTTCGTACTTCTGGCATGGTCTGTCGCTGCGGAGATGCACGCTTGCTCCCAGTGCTCGTTCCGCTGGAGCTATTCGTGCAATGCAGCCTTTCCTACGTCGTGCCGGAGCTTTTTTGCGCATCGATAGTGATCGGCCTGTCAGCAGGACCGCGCGCTGGTCGCAGGCTGATCGGTCGCGCGACCGCGCTGGAGCGCAGGCAGCAGCAGTTGACATCTAACGTGTCTGACGTGTCATGCACGCGCATCCGGAGTCTCGAGCTACAGCGACCTGCGTCCCCTCAGCAGCCAGGTGTCAGTAGGCGATGTCGCAGGAGAACGTGAGGCTAGTGGGTCGTCAGCTGAGCGCTCCGCTCCTCGGAGGTTCGCGCAGCAGCCCGCCTTGAGTTGATCCATCGCCTCGCCACGATGATCACGCCACCGCGGCTTGAGAGTCGGTTGAACAACCTGACCCGAGCGGTCGGCGTTCCGCCTCTGGGTCGGCTGCCCCGCTACGGCGCCGCGGCGCCGGCACCGTCGTAGCCATAGACGCCGCGACTTATCTTCTCGCCGACCTGATCGCTCGTGCGCCTCGCGGTGACAACAGCGCTTCATCGTTGTGCTTGCTCTGCTTGCGTTGTGCGCCTCGGTGGTCGCGGTAGCCGCCCGCACGGTGCCGACCGGTCCCTGCTTCGCCGCGGCGCCCTACGTCCTCATCTGACTTCAGCGGCAGGATGTTCTGGTGCTCGCGCTCGCTGTCGCATGGGCGCTTGCGCGTGTTCAGCCTTCGGCGGCATTCTCATTCGCGCTCGGCATCGCTGCCCTGTGGTGTCCTGCGCCGCCGAGACCCCCGCCTTCCCCCGGCGCGACTTTGCCTGATCCTGGCCGGAGCGCGTGTCCTGCTGTCCGCGCGGCATGTGCTGGTGTGCACGTCGAGATTCTGCTCAACCTTCGAGACCGCCATTCTACGCCCCCCACGCCCGAGTCGCGGCGTCGCAGTCCTGGTCCTCCTTGGGCGACTCGCGACTCTCCTCCCTATCCCGTCGTCCGTCGCGCATGCCCGTCTCCGCCGGCCGGTCTGGTCGCGCCGCCGTCCGTTCGCGGCCTGGCGCCCGCCGGCGGCCGCCCGGATCTATCGCTGCCGCCGTGGACGCGCCCGGGAAGATTCGAACCTCCGACTTCCGCCTCCGGAGGGCAGCGCTCTATCCACTGAGCTACGGGCGCCGGTGCGCCAGTCTAGACGCCTGATCGCAGTCATCTCCGACACCCACATGCCGCGCGGCGACCGGCGGCTGCCCGACGCGTGCGTGGAGCGCCTGCGCTCCGCCGAGCTGATCCTCCACGCCGGCGACGTGATGACCGCGACCACCTACGCCGAGCTGGAGCTGATCGGGCCGCCGCGTGCTCGCGGTGCACGGCAACGTCGACGACGAGGAGCTGCGGCGGCAGCTGCCGGCCGAGCGGGTCGTCGAGTGGCAGGGCGCGCGGATCGGGATGGTGCACGACGCCGGGCCCGCCGCCGGCCGGCTCGGGCGCCTGCGCGCGCGCTTCCCCGACGCCGACGCCGTGGTCTTCGGCCACTCGCACATGCCGCTGCACGAGGACCGCGGCGGCTTCCAGATCTTCAACCCCGGCAGCCCGACCGAGCGCCGCAGGGCGCCGGCGCACACGATGGGCGTCGCGCGGGTGGAGGGCGGCCGCCTGTCGTTCGAGCTGTCGAGCTCGGAGGCGCGTAGAGCGCGGTCCGTCCAGCGGTCGAAGATAGGCGCGCCATGGACCTCGACGTGCTCTTCGCCGGCACCGCCGCGTCCGCGCCCACGGCGCGCCGCGGCCTGTCCGCCACCCTGCTGCGCCGCGGCGGCGAGAAGCTGCTGTTCGACTGCGGCGAGGGCACCCAGCGCCAGCTCGTGCGCTCGGTCGGGCTGCTCGAGATCGACGAGGTCTACATCACCCACTTCCACGCCGACCACGTGCTCGGCCTCCCCGGGATGCTCAAGACCTACGGGCTCCAGGCGCGCGAGCGGCCGCTGCGGGTCTTCGGCCCGGCCGGGCTGCGGCGCCTGTTCGACGTGTTCGCGCCGGTGATCGGCCGGCTGCCCGTTCGAGGTGGAGCTCGACGAGCTCGAGCCGGGCGACCGAGCTCGAGCGCGACGGCTACCGGATGGCCGCGTTCGCGGTGGAGCACGGCGTGCCCGCGCTGGGCTACGCGCTGATCGAGGACGAGCGCGCCCGGGCCGCTTCGACGAGGCGCGGGCGCGCGAGCTCGGCGTGGAGCAGGGGCCGGACTTCGGGCGCCTGCAGCGCGGCGAGGCGGTCGGGGACGTGACGCCCGACCAGGTGCTCGGCGAGTCGCGCCGCGGCCGCCGCGTGGTGATCGCGGGCGACACCGCCCCGTGCGAGATGACCCGGGCGGTGGCCCATCGCAGGCCGACCTGCTGGTGCACGAGGCCACCTTCACGCAGGAGGACGCCGAGCGCGCGGAGGAGACCGGCACTCGACCGCGCGAGGCGCCGCGGAGCTGGCCGCCGACGCCGAGGTCGAGCTGCTGGCGCTGACCCACATCTCGTCGCGCTACCCGGTGAGCGCGCTGCAGGAGGAGGCGCGGGCCGCCTTCGAGAGCACGATCATCCCGCGCGACTTCGACCGCGTCGAGATCCCGTTCCCCGAGCGCGGGCCCCCCGAGCACGTGCGCGGCGAGGACTGACCGAGCGCCTCCGCGGCGGCTGTGCGTCCGGCTGCCCCTGCTAGTCTCGACGAGCTCCTTTAACCCGGTCCCGCGAGGCCAGGAAGGACTTCCGAATGACCCACAAGGTCGTGCTCGACCGCGACGACGTGCGGCGCACCCTGGTGCGCATCGCTCACGAGATCGTCGAGAAGAACGGAGGCGAGCCGATCGCGATCGTGGGCATCCACCGCCGCGGCGCGCTGCTCGCCGGCCGCCTGCGCGACCTGGTGGCCGAGCTCGTCGGCGAGCCGGTCCCGCTCGGCGACGTGGACATCTCCTTCTACCGCGACGACGTGGGCATGCGCGACCCGGCCGCGCAGCCGGTGGTGCACGCCTCCCACGTCGACTTCCCCGTCGAGGAGACCACGATCGTGCTGGTGGACGACGTGCTCTTCACCGGCCGCACCGTGCGCGCGGCCATCGACGCCCTGTTCGACTACGGGCGCCCGCGCCGGGTGCAGCTGGCGGTGCTGGCCGACCGCGGCCACCGCGAGCTGCCGATCCGCCCCGACTACGTGGGCAAGAACCTGCCGACCGCCCGCAGCGAGCGCGTGAACGTGCGGGTCGAGGAGCTCGACGGCGAGGACGAGGTGGTGATCGAGGAGCCGGCCGAGATCGAGATCACGAAGGGGGACGGCGATGAAGCGGCACCTGCTGTCGGTCGACGACCTGACCCGCGACGACATCGAGCGCATCCTCGGCCGCGCCGAGAGCTTCGCCGAGGTGTCGGGGCGCGAGATCAAGAAGGTCCCGACGCTGCGCGGCCGCACGGTGATCAACCTCTTCTACGAGGCCTCCACCCGCACCAGCTCCTCGTTCGAGATCGCCGCCAAGCGGCTCTCGGCCGACCTGGTGACGCGTGAAGGCCCAGGGCTCGTCGGTCGACAAGGGCGAGTCGCTCAAGGACACCGTGCAGACGCTCACCGCCTACGACCCGGCGGCCATCGTCTTCCGCTCGGCCGAGGTGGGCGCCGCCGGGCTGGTGGCGCGCTGGACCTCGGCCTCGGTGATCAACGCCGGCGACGGCAAGCACGAGCACCCCACCCAGGCGCTGCTCGACCTCTACACGCTGCGCCGGCGCGCGGGGCGCCTCGAGGGGCTGAAGGTGTGGATCGTGGGCGACGTGCTGCACAGCCGGGTGGCGCGCTCGAACATCCTCGCCTTCGGCCGGATGGGCTGCCACGTCACCGTCTGCGGTCCGCCCGACGCTGATCCCGCGCGGCGTCGAGTCGCTCGGCTGCGAGGTGCGCTACGACCTCGACGACCTCGGCGAGGCCGACGTGGTCTACGCCCTGCGGATGCAGCGCGAGCGCATGACGGGCTCGTTCGTGCCCTCGCTGCGCGAGTACGCGACCCGCTACCAGATCGACGGCCGCCGGCTCGGCAGCGCCCAGCTGCTGATGCACCCGGGCCCGGTCAACCGCGGGGCTGGAGCTGTCGGCCGAGGTGATCGACTCGCCGCAGGCGCTGATCACCAACCAGGTCGAGTCCGGGGTCGTCGTGCGGATGGCGGTGCTCTACGAGCTGCTGGCGGGGGCTCCCGGCCCGGGAGCCAGGGGCCGCGAGGGCCGGGCGGCCGACGAGACCACGGAGCCCCAGCCCGCATGAGCGCCGCGCCGGCCGAGATCGCCCTGGACCGCGCGGAGGTGGCGCCGGCGACGGTGCTCATCCGAGGCGCGCACCTGCTGGACCCGCGCACGGGCCTCGACGGGTCCGGCCGACCTGCTGGTGCGCGAGGGGGAGATCGCGGAGATCGGCGCGCCCGGGCTCGCTCGAGGCGCCCGACGGATGCCGAGGTGGTCGACGCCGACGGCCTGCACGCGTTCCCGGCCTTCGTCGACCCCCACGTGCACCTGCGCACCCCCGGCCGCGAGGACGAGGAGGACATCGAGACCGGCACCCGCGCGGCGGCGGCCGGCGGCTTCTGCGCGATCCTCGCCATGCCGAACACCGACCCGGTGGTGGACTCCGCGCCGGTGCTGCGCTCGCTGCGCGAGCGCGCCCGCGCACGAGGCGCGGATCCCCACCGGCTTCACCGCGGCCGTCACCGTCGGCCAGAACGGCGAGCAGCTCACCGAGATGGCCGAGCTGGCCGACGCCGGCGCCGCCGGCTTCACCGACGACGGCCTGCCCATCCGCGCCGCCGGGGTCATGCGCCAGGCGCTCCAGTACCAGCGCCTGGCCGGGCGCACGCTCGCGCTGCACGAGGAGGACCCGTCGCTGTCGCGGCGACGGCGTCATGCACGAGGGCGAGGTCTCCGCGCTGCTGGGCATGGCGGGCATCCCGTCGGTGTCGGAGTCGATGATGGTGGCGCGCGACACCGAGCTGGCCGCCTACGAGGACGGCCGCATCCACGTGCAGCACGTCTCGGCGCAGCGAGACCGTCGAGATCCTCGAGCGCGCGAAGGCCGCCGGCGTGCAGGTCACCGCCGAGGCCACGCCCGCACCACCTGCTGCTCACCGACGAGGACGTGCGCGTCGCTCGACACCCACCGCAAGATGAACCCGCCGCTGCGCGCCGAGGCCGACCGCCAGGCGCTGATCGACGGGCCTGCGCTCCGGGGCGCTCGACTGCATCGCCACCGACCACGCGCCCGCACGCGCGCGAGGAGAAGGAGGAGCCGTTCGAGCTGGCGCCGATGGGGGTCACCGGCCTGGAGACCGCCTTCGCCGCGCTGCACACCGACCTCGTGGTTCCGGGCGTGCTCGACCTGGGCCTGGTGGTGGAGCGGCTGACCGCCGGCGGCGAGCCGTTCGGCCTCCCCGTGCCCTCGCCTCGAGAAGGGCCGCGCCGCCGACCTGTGCCTGGTGGACCTGGCGTCGGAGTGGGAGGTGGGGGAGGCCGGCTACGAGAGCCGCTCCGCCAACTGCGCCTTCGCCGGACGCGCGGCTGACCGGCCGCGTGCGGATGACGATCGCCGCCGGTGCCGTGGCCTTCCGCGAGCGCTCGTTCGCGATCGGGGCCGTGGCGTGATGGCCGTGCTGGACCGCGCCCGGGCGGCGCTGGTGATCGTGGACGTCCAGGAGGGCTTCCGCCCGGCGGTGCTCGACTTCGAGCGCGTGGCCCGCAACGTGGGGATGCTCGCCCAGTGGCACGCACGCTGGGCCTGCCGACCGTGGTCACCGAGCAGTACCCGAAGGGCCTCGGGCCAACCGTGCCCGAGGTGGCCGAGCACATCCACGGCGTCGAGCCGATCGAGAAGACCGTCTTCTCCGCCGTGCGCGCTCAGGGCTTCGACCTGGGCAGCCGCGACCAGGCGCTGGTGTGCGGCATCGAGACGCACGTGTGCGTGTGGCAGACCGCGAGCGACCTGCTCGACCGCGGGGTCGAGGTGCACGTGGCGCGCGACGCCGTCACCTCGCGCACCGAGGAGAACCGCGAGCTGGGCCTGCGACCGGATGGAGGGCGCGGGCGCGGTGGTGACCAGCGTGGAGACCGGCGCTGTTCGAGCTGCTCGGCGGCGCGGGCACGCCCGAGTTCAAGACCATCCAGGGGCTGATCAAGTGAGCGCCTACCTGCTGCTCGAGGACGGCACCCGCTTCGACGGCGACTCGGTGGGCGCGCCCGTGCCGGCCACCGGCGAGGTCGTCTTCAACACCGCGATGTCCGGCTACCAGGAGTCGGTCACCGACCCCAGCTACCGCGGCCAGATCATCGTCTTCACCTACCCGCTGATCGGCAACTACGGCGTGGCGGCCGACCACATGGAGTCCGACTCCGTGCACGCCCGCGCGGTGATCATGCGCGAGGGCGTCGACCGCGAGGACGCCGCCGCACGCCGAGGGCGGCTGGCTCACCTGGCTCGCCGACTGCGGCATCCCGGCGCTGACCGGCGTCGACACCCGCGCGCTGGTGCGCCACATCCGCGACAAGGGCGCGATGCGCGGCGGCGTGTTCCCCGGCGAGCTCGACCGAGGCGGAGGCCGCGCGAGCGGGTGATGGCCGAGCCGCCGATGGCCGGCGCCGACCTGGCGAGGGAGGTCACGCCGGCGGAGCCGGTCATCCTCGAGCCCGCTCGCGGGACGACAGCGGCCTGCGGATCGCCGCGCTGGACACCGGCATCAAGGACTCGATCGTGCGCAACCTGCGCGAGCGCGGCGCGACCGTGGAGCTGCACCCCTGCCACACGCCGGCAAGGACGAGCTGCTGGCGCCAACTCCCCGACGCCGTCTTCCTGGCCAACGGGCCGGGCGACCCCGCCGCGCTCGGCTACGTGGTGGACACGGTGCGCGAGGTGGTGGGCGAGCTGCCGGTGTGGGGCATCTGCCTCGGCCACCAGCTGCTGTGCCGGGCGGTGGGCCTGGAGACCTTCAAGCTCCCCTTCGGCCACCGCGGCGCCAACCACCCGGTGAAGGACCTGGAGACCGGGCAGGATCGAGATCACCAGCCAGAACCACGGCTTCGCGGTGCTCGGCCCCGGCGGCGAGCGGACGATCGAGGGCGACGAGGCGATGCGCTGGGAGACCGACTTCGGCGCCGCCGAGCTGTCGCAGCTCAACCTCTACGACCGCACGGTGGAGGGCCTGGTGCTCAAGGACGTGCCCGGCAGCACCGTGCAGTACCACCCCGAGGCGGGGCCGGGCCCGCACGACGCGCTGCACCTGTTCGACCGGTTCCTGGAGCGCCTGGCCGCCTGATGCCCCGCCGTGACGACATCCAGAAGATCCTGGTGATCGGCTGCGGCCCGATCGTGATCGGCCAGGCCGCCGAGTTCGACTACTCGGGCGCGCAGGCGTGCAAGGTGCTGCTGGAGGAGGGCTACGAGGTGGTGCTCGTGAACTCCAACCCGGCCACGATCATGACCGACCCGGAGTTCGCCACGGCCACCTACATCGAGCCGCTGCTGCCCGAGTCGGTCACGCGGGTGATCGAGCGCGAGCGCCCCGACGCGCTGCTGCCCACCCTCGGCGGCGGCACGGCGCTGAACATCGCGCGCGACCTGTCCGAGGACGGCACGCTCGCGCGCTTCGGGGTGGAGCTGATCGGCGCCGACTACGAGGCCATCCGCCGCGCCGAGGACCGCGACCTGTTCCGCACGACGATGGAGCGCGCCGGGCCTGCGGGTGCCGCGCTCGGCGGTGGTGAAGTCGATGCGCGAGGCCGAGCAGGCGCTGCCCGACCTGGGCCTGCCCGGCGATCGTGCGCCCCGGCTTCACGATGGGCGGCGAGGGCGGCGGCATCGCGCGCACCGAGCCCGAGTTCCGCGAGCGGGTGGCCGAGGGGCTGGCCGCCAGCCCGATCGGCCAGGTGCTGATCGACGAGTCGGTGATCGGCTGGGGCGAGTTCGAGCTCGAGGTGATGCGCGACCACAACGACAACGTGGTGGTGGTCTGCTCGATCGAGAACATCGACCCGATGGGCGTGCACACCGGCGACTCGGTCACCGTGGCGCCCCAGCAGACGCTCTCCGACCGCCAGTACCAGGCGCTGCGCGACCAGGCGATCAAGGTCATCCGCGCGGTGGGGGTGGAGACCGGCGGCTCGAACATCCAGTTCGCGGTCAACCCGGAGACCGACGAGATCGTGGTGATCGAGATGAACCCGCGCGTGTCGCGCTCGAGCGCGCTCGCGTCGAAGGCCACCGGCTTCCCGATCGCCAAGATCGCCGCGCGGCTGGCGGTGGGCTACGCGCTCGAGGAGATCGACAACGACATCACGCGGGTCACGCCCGCGAGCTTCGAGCCCACGATCGACTACGTGGTGGTGAAGTGGCCGCGGTTCGCCTTCGAGAAGTTCCCCGGCGCCGACGGCTCGCTGTCCACCTACATGCAGTCGGTGGGCGAGGCGATGGCGATCGGGCGCACCTTCAAGCAGGCGTTCGTGAAGGCGATGCGCTCGCGCGAGCTGGACGTGGCGCCGCCGCCGCCCGAGGACACCGAGGAGCTGCTGACGCAGCCTGGAGACCCCGTCGCACGACCGCTACGAGCACCTCTTCGAGGCCGTGCGCCGCGGCGTGTCGGAGGCAGGAGCTGTGCGCGCGCACCGAGATCGACCCGTGGTTCATGGCCGAGATCGCCGCGATCGCCGGCGGCGAGGACCCCGAGGCCGGGCTGCAGCGCTCCTTCAAGGCGGTCGACACCTGCGCGGCGGAGTTCGAGGCCGCCACGCCCGTACTTCTACTCGGGCTGGGAGCGCCAGGCCCGATCCACGAGGTGAGCGCGGCGACAACGCCCCGCGTCGTGATCCTCGGCTCGGGCCCCAACCGCATCGGCCAGGGGATCGAGTTCGACTACTGCTGCGTGCACGCCGCGATGACCGTGCGCGAGTCGGGCCGCGACGCGGTGATGGTCAACTGCAACCCCGAGACGGTCTCCACCGACTACGACACCTCCGACCGGCTCTACTTCGAGCCGCTCACGCTCGAGGACGTGCTCGGCGTGATCGAGCTCGAGCGCCCGGAGGGCGTGATCGTGCAGTTCGGCGGCCAGACCCCGCTCAAGCTCGCGCAGGGCCTGGCCGACGCCGGGGTGCCGCTGCTCGGCACGCCCGTCGAGTCGATCCACCTGGCCGAGGACCGCCCGAGCTTCGGCGCGCTCCTCGACGAGCTCGGGCTCAAGGGCCCGCCGTACGCCACCGCCACCTCGCCCGCCGAGGCGCTCGAGGCCGCGGAGTCGGTGGGCTATCCGCTGCTGGTGCGGCCCTCGTACGTGCTCGGCGGCCGGGCGATGGAGATCTGCTACTCCGACGACGCGCTGCGCGGCTACCTGGAGCGCACCACGCGCCGACCGGGCCGTCCGGCGCACGATCTTCCTCGACCGCTTCCTGGAGAACGCGATCGAGATCGACGTGGACGCGCTCTGCGACGGCGAGACCGTGCGGATCGGGGCGATCATGCAGCACGTCGAGGAGGCCGGGGTGCACTCCGGCGACTCGGCGTGCGTGATCCCCGCGATGTCGCTGGGCCCGGAGATGCTGCGCCAGGTGGAGGAGGCCACCGAGCGGATCGCGCTGCGGCTGGGCGTGGTCGGGCTGCTCAACATCCAGTTCGCCGTGTTCGGCGACGAGGAGCTGTACGTGATCGAGGCCAACCCGCGCGCGTCGCGCACGGTGCCGTTCGTGTCGAAGGCGATCGGCGTGCCGCTGGCCAAGGTGGCCTGCCGGCTGATGCTGGGCGAGCGCCTGGCCGACATGGACCTCGCGCTGCCGGCCTCGCCCGGGCACGTGTCGGTGAAGGAGGCGGTGCTGCCGTTCGGGCGCTTCCCGCGCGCGGACTCGCTGCTGGGCCCGGAGATGAAGTCCACCGGCGAGGTGATGGGCGTGGCCGCAGACTACCCGGCGGCGTTCGGCAAGGCGCAGGCGGCCGCCGGGCGCGCAGCTGCCCACGCGGCGGCACGGTCTTCATCTCGGTCACCGACGGCGACAAGCCCAGCGCCACCCAGCTCGCCGCCTCGCTGCACGACGACGGCTTCAAGATCCTCGCCACCGGCGGCACCGCGCAGGCGATCCGCCGGATGGGCGTGCCGGTGGAGAGGATCCTCAAGATCATCGAGGGCTCGCCCAACGTGGTCGAGCGCATCGACGCGGGCGACGTGGACCTCGTGATCAACACGCCGACCGGCTCCGGCGCCCGCGCCGACGGCTGGGAGATCCGCCGCGCGGCCGTGGCGCGCGGCATCCCCTGCATCACCACGATGAGCGGCGCCAGCGCCGCGCAGCGCGCGATCCGCGCGCGGCGCGCGGAGGAGCCCGAGGTGGTGCCGCTGCAGGAGCTGCACGCGCCGGACCGGGCAGCCGCCGCCGCGCGTGGAGGCCGAGTGAGCGCCGCCGCGGCCGCTGCCCGGCCGCGCCGGCGCCACCGGCGCGCCGTGCGCGAGGTGGTGCCAATCGCCGGCTCGGCGCCTACGACCTGATCTCCGCCCGCGACCCGGCCGGGCCCGCGGATCCGCGGCCGGGCCAGTTCTACATGCTCGCCGCCGGCGAGCGGTGGGGAGGGGGCAGGACGAGCGGCCCTACCTGCCGCGGGCGTTCTCCTTCGCCCGCGTGCGGCCGCGGCGCCGGCGGCGGCGCCGACCTGCAGTTCCTGCTGGAGGACGTGGGCCCGGGCACCCGCCGCCTGGCCGAGCTGGCGCCGGGCGAGGCGCTGATGCTGCTCGGCCCGCTCGGGGCGGGCTTCGCCGAGCCGGCGCCCGGCACCCGGCGCGGTGCTCGTGGGCGGTGGCATCGGCACCGCGCCGATCCTGGCCCTGCACGACGAGCTGCCGGGCGCGCGCCGGTGCTCCTGGGCTTCCGCTCCGCGGACCACGCCGGGCCGCGGCGCTGTTCGGCGAGGCCGGCGGTCAGGCGGAGCGCCGCTGATGTCACCGACGACGGCTCGGCCGGCCGCCAGGGCCTGGTCACCGAGCCCCTGCGCGAGCTGCTCGACCGCGACCCGGCGGTCACCGTCTACGCCTGCGGCCCGCCGCCGATGCTGGAGGCGGTCCGGGCGCTGTGCGAGGAGCGCGAGGTCGCCCGCGCAGCTCGCGCTGGAGGCCGGCATGGCGTGCGGCTACGGCGCCTGCTTCGGCTGCGTGGTGCCGACCCGCAGCGGGCTACATGCGCGTGTGCGTCGACGGGCCGGTCTTCGACGCCGCCGCGCTCGACTCGGCGCTGCACCCGTGAGCGGCCCGGCGTACGGGAGCGCTCCGGCCTGGAGCTCTGCGGGGTGGCGCTGCGCGGGCCGGTGCTCAACGGCTCGGGCACCTTCGACGTGATCGCGGCCCGCCGCGCCTTCGGCGACGCCCTGCTCGAGCGCTTCCCCTTCGATGCCTACGTCTCGAAGACGATCACCCTGGAGCCGCGCGAGGGCAACCCGCCGCCGCGGCTGTGGGAGACGCCCGCCGGGATGATCAACTCGATCGGGCTGCCGAACAAGGGGCTCGAGGGCTTCCTGGCCGAGGACCTGCCGCGGATCGCCGAGGTGCCGGTGCCGGTGGTGGTGTCGGTGATGGGCTTCTCGCGCGACGAGCTGGCCGAGCTGGTCGAGGCCGTGGCGCGCGCGACGAGGTGGCGCTGATCGAGCTCAACGTGTCGTGCCCGAACGTGGAGACCGGCCTGATCATGGGCGCCGACCCGGGCGAGACCGCGCGCGCGGTCGAGCGCCTGCGCCCGCTCACCGACAAGCCGCTGATCGTGAAGCTCACGCCGAACGCCACCGACCCCAGCGCGGTGGCCGCGGCCGCCGAGGGCGCCGGGGCCGACGCCGTCTCGCTCGTGAACACGCTGAAGGGCATGGCGCTGCACCCCGGCAGCGCCGAGCCGTGGCTCGGAGGGGGCACCGGCGGCGTCTCGGGCCCCGCGATCCGCGCGATCGCCCTCGAGCAGGTGGCCGCGGTGGCGGCGCGGGTCGCGATGCCCGTGATCGGCATGGGCGGGATCGCCTCCGGGCGCGACGCGGCGGACTTCCTGGCCGCCGGCGCCACCGCGATCGCCGTCGGCACCGAGAACTTCCGCGACCCGGCCGCCGGGACGCCGGATCGGGGCCGAGCTCGACGCGATCGGGGCCGTTGGAGCCGGCCTGATGCCCCAAATCGGTGCGCATGACGCAGCACGTGTGCGTCACGATCCCGCAAACTGCGGAAAAGCACCTGCAAAGAGGCAGGAAACCGTCAGGCTAGGTCAAGCAACCTAAAGCTCAGGTCGAGGTCTAGCTGAATTCGGCAGGAATTTCGCGATCCGGGCTTAGAACGGCCGCGAATCCGTGTGTATAGTCGCCGCCCATGCCGGTCGCGCCCGAATCGCCCGCCACGGCCTCCGCCCCGACGCCGGAGCGTTCGTTGACTCAGAGGATGGATGCATTGAAGCGAGCGAACGAGATCCGGACCCGGCGGGCCACGCTCAAACGCGACCTCAAGGCCGGCCGCGTGAAGATCCACGGACTGCTGCTCGATCCGCCGGAATACCTGCAAACGGCCAAGGTTTTCGACCTCCTGCTGGCCGTTCCGAAGTACGGCCGCGTGAAGGTCAACCGGATCCTCACCACCTGCCGGATCTCGCCCTCCAAGACCATCGGCGGGCTCTCCGAGCGCCAGCGCGAGAGCTCGTCTCCTCCCTCCGGCGCTAACCGCGCCAGCCGGCCGATGGTCCCCGTCCTCGTCATCACGGGGCCCTCGGGCGTCGGGAAGGGGACGCTGATCCAGCGCCTCCTCGAGCGCTGCCCGCGGCTGCAGCTGGCCGTCTCGGCCACCACGCGCGAGCCGCGGCCCGGCGAGGTCAACGGCCGCGACTACCACTTCCTCGACGCCGCCGAGTTCGAGGCGCGCGTCGCCGACGGCGAGTTCATCGAGCACGCCGAGTACGCCGGCAACCGCTACGGCACGCTGCGCTCCGAGCTCGAGCGCCCCGCGGAGGGGATCGTGCTCGAGATCGACCTCCAGGGCGCCCGCCAGGTGCGGCGCACCCTGCCCGAGGCCACTCAGGTCTTCATCGCGCCGCCCTCGCCGGCGGACCTGCGCAAGCGCCTGGAGGGGCGCGGGCTCGGACACCGAGTCGCAGATCGCCCGCCGGCTCGAGGCGGCCGAGGTCGAGCTGGCCGCCCAGGAGGAGTTCGCGCGCGTGGTGGTGAACGACGACGTCGAGAGGCGCTCGAGGAGCTCGTGCAGCTCGCCGCTACGATGTGTGCCCCCGACGAACAGGCAACACCTTGATCAAGCCCCGCCTGGACACGCTGCTGGAGCAGGTCGACTCGCACTACGCGTGCGTGTTGGTCGCCGCCAAGCGCGCCCGCCAGATCAACTCCTACTACCACAACCTCGGCGAGGGGACCTTCGACGAGTACCCGCCGCCGATGGTCGAGACCGGCTCCAAGAACTACCTGAAGATCGCCCTCGATGAGGTCGCTGAGGGCAAGATCAAGTACAGGTACCGGGACTAACGCGGCCTTCGGTCACGGGCTGCAGGTCCGGGTGCCGTAGCCATGCGGCTTCTCCTCGGCGTTTCCGGGGGGATCGCGGCCTATAAGGCCGTCGAGCTGGTCCGGCTGGCCACCGCGGCGGGCACTCGGTCCGGGTCGTTCAGACGCCGGCCAGCCTGAGGTTCGTCGGCGCGGCCACGTTCGAGGGGGTCACCGGGGCGCCGGTGCTGGTGGACGAGTTCGAGCCGGATCCCGCGCGCGGGGCCTATCCGGGGGAGGCGGTGCCCGATCACGATCCGATCTCGCACCTGGAGCTCGTGCGGCGCTGCGACGCGTTCGCGATCGCGCCCGCGTCGGCCAACACGATCGCCAAGCTGGCCGGCGGCCACGCGGACAACCTGCTCACGAGCGCGGCGCTGGCGTGCACCGCGCCGCTGGTGGTGGCCCCGGCGATGAACACGAACATGTGGGACCACCCGGCCACGCGCGCGAACGTCGAGACGCTGCGGCTGCGGGGGGCGACCATCGTGGAGCCCGGCACGGGGCGGCTGGCCTCGAAGGGCGAGTGGGGAGCAGGCCGGCTGGCCGAGCCGCCGAGACCTGCTCGGCGCGATCGAGGGCGCGGCGCTGGACGGCGTCCGCTTCGCTCCACGGTCCCTTGACGGGTTGCGCGTGCTCGTGACCGCGGGCGGCACGCGCGAGCCGATCGACTCCGTGCGCTACGTGGGCAACCGCTCCTCCGGGCGGATGGGGCTGGCGCTGGCCGAGGAGGCCGCGGCGCGAGGCGCCGACGTCACCCTGATCGCCGCGAACGTGACGCTGCCGGCGCCCGCCGGCGTGCGCGCCCTCGAGGTGGTCACGGCGGCGGAGCTGGAGGCGGCCGTGCGGGTGGAGTTCCCGCAGGCCGACGTGCTGCTGATGGCCGCGGCCGTGGCCGACTTCCGGCCTGCGACCGTGGCCGCGGACAAGATCAAGAAGGGCGGCAGGGATCGCCTGGAGCTGTCGCTCGAGCCCACTGCCGACGTGCTCGAGGGCGCTGTCGGCGGCGCGCAGGCCAGGACAGACGCTGGTGGGCTTCGCCGCCGAGCACGGTGAGGGCGGCGTGGAGCGCGCGCGCGAGAAGCTCGAGCGCAAGGGGCTCGATGCCGTCGTGCTCAACGACATCTCGCGCTCGGAGATCGGCTTCGACTCCGAGCGCAACGAGGTCACGATCATCACCGGGAGCGGGCGAGACCAGGGTCGCGGAGGCGCCAAAGGACGTGGTGGCCGCTGCGATACTGGACCGGGTGGAGAGCCTGCGCACAGCCACCGAGCGGCCGAGCGATGACCGAGGACCCGCGCAGCGCCGAGGAGCGGGGCGAGGTCGTCTACGACCTCTACCGCCGGGGCAGCGAGCTGCTGGAGGCCGGCGACTTCGCCGCCGCCACGATCCCGCTCGAGCGGGCGCGGGCGCTGGAGCCCGACAAGACCTCGATCCGCGAGGCGCTGGGCCGCGCCTACTTCCGCTCGGGCCGCTTCGAGCAGGCGGGCGAGGAGTTCGCCGCGGTCGTCGAGCGCGCCCCGGTCAACGACTACGCGCACTTCTGCCTCGGCAGGGCCCTCTACAAGACCGGGCGCCCGCAGGAGGCGCGCCGCCATGCCGTGCTGGCCGCCTGCATGCGGCCGGACCGCAAGGACTACCGGGCGTTCCGGGACCGCCTGCGCGCCGCCTGAACGGTCGCCGGTCGCCGGTCGTCGGATGGGACGGCCAACCACCGGCCGCCGCAGCCTCAGCCCTCCGCGGCCTCCAGCCACCCCGCGCCCTGACCATCCGCGGCCGGCTCGCGCCGAGCCCGCTGGAACTCGCGCACCGCCACGGCGCCCTCCACCACCAGGCCCAGCAGCCGGTCGAGCTCGCGCTCGTCCAGGGCCGCCGGCCGGCAGGTCGGCGTGCACCCACACCTCGCGCGACCGCGTGCAGCAGAAGCGGGCGAGGCGCGTTGAGCTGTTCCACCACATGAGCATCCACGGGTCGATTCCGTCCGGCTCGGTCAGCGCGTGCGCCTTGACGGTGAGCAGGCCGTCCGCCAGCCGCACGCCCACGTCCAGCGGCCAGCCGGCGGCCTGGTCGGCGCCCACCGTGAAGCCCCACTCGCCGTGCGCGAGCCGGCGGCTGTCGCCCGGGAGCTCCTGGATGTAGGCGTCCACGACGTCGACCGCGGCCATCGCGAGAGGGTACGGTCCAGGCGTGCGGGCGATCGTCCAGCGCGTGGCGGAGGCGGTCGGTGCACGTGGACGGCGAGCGAGGTGGCCGCGATCGGCCCCGGGCTGCTGGTGCTGCTCGGCGTGCACCGCGACGACTCGCCCGCCCAGGCCGACCGGATGGCCGCCAAGCTCCTGGCGCTGAGGGTGTTCGAGGACGACGCGGGCCGGATGAACCGATCGCTGTCCGACACCGGCGGGGAGGTGCTCTGCGTGAGCCAGTTCACCCTCCTCGGAGACGTGGCGCAGGGCAACCGGCCGAGCTTCGTCGATGCCGCTCCGGCGGACGTGGCCGAGCCTCTTTACGAGCGCGTGCGAGCGGCGCTCGGTGCAGCGGGCGGGCGCTTCGGCGAGCACATGGCGGTGAGCCTCGTGAACGACGGCCCGGTCACGATCGTGGTGGACATCTGACGCCCTCGTCGGCCTCTGCACAGGCGTCTATACTGGGCGCGCTAGGACTTTCAGACGTTCCGTGGCCCTCGGGCCGCGACTGGAGGTGGGCTTCGCAGCCCACCTTTTTTTCGCCCATGACCGCCCAGGACAAGCTCACAGAGGACATCGAGAAGCGACTCGCCGGCCCGCTGCCCGAGGTCGAGCTGCTGGCCTGCGAGCGGGTCGCCGCCGAGCGGCTGCGGCTCACGATCGACACCCCGGACGGGGTGAACCTGGCGCTCTGCGAGCGCGTCACCGCGGAGCTGCGCGACCTGCTCGCCGACTACTCGCTCGAGGTCAGCTCGCCGGGCCCGGAGCGGCCGCTGACCAAGCCCGACCACTTCCGCCGCTTCCTCGGGCGCCAGGCGCGCGTGAGGACGCGCCAGCCGCGCGACGGGCACAAGAGCTTCACCGGCGAGCTCGTCGGGCGTCACCGACGACGAGGTCACCGTGGCCGCCGACGCCGGGGTCGTGTCGATCCCGTACACCGAGATCAGCCGCAGCAACCTTGTGGCGGGGAGAGAGGGATAAGCGGAATGTCCAAGGAGATCGTCGACGCAATCCACGTGCTCGAGCAGGAGAAGGGGATCTCCGCCGACACGCTGATGGACGCCCTGGAGGACGCCCTGCTCTCGGCGTACAAGAAGAACCCCGGGTCGGCCAAGTACGCCCGCGTGGACATCGATCACGAGACGGGCGACTTCAAGGTCTTCGAGCTGCTGCTGCCGCCGGACCTCGAGGAGCAGCTGCTGGCCGAGGCCGAGGAGCAGCAGGAGGAGCCCACGATCGACCCCGAGACGGGCGAGTTGCGCGAGCCGGAGGAGCCCGAGCTCGATCAGGAGCGCCTGGCCGAGTTCCGCGACCAGATCGACGAGCGCGACGTGACCCCCGAGGACTTCGGGCGCATCGCCGCGCAGACCGCCAAGCAGGTGATCCTCCAGCGCATCCGCGAGGCGGAGCGGGACATGATGTTCCACGAGTACCAGGACCGCGTCGGCGAGCTCATCACCGGCATCGTCCAGCAGTCCGACTCGCGCTACACGCTCGTGCAGCTGCGCGAGCGGGTCGAGGCGCTGCTGCCGCGCTCCGAGCAGGTGGGCGGCGAGCGCTACGACCACGGCGCGCGCGTGAAGGCGATCATCACCGACGTCTCCTCGCAGGCGAAGGGCCCGAGCATCATCGTCTCGCGCCGCTCCCCGGAGCTCATCCGCAAGCTGTTCGAGCTCGAGGTGCCCGAGATCGCGGACGGGCTGGTCGAGATCGAGAACGTGGCGCGCGAGCCCGGCTACCGGTCGAAGATCGCGGTGGTCTCGCACACCTCCGGCGTCGACCCGGTCGGCGCCTGCGTCGGGCCCCGCGGCTCGCGCGTGCGGATGGTCGTGTCCGAGCTGCGCGGCGAGAAGATCGACATCATCCCGTTCAACGAGGAGCCCGCCCGGTTCGTGGCCAAGGCGCTCTCGCCCGCGCGCGTGCGCGAGGTGCTCGTGGACGACGACGGCAAGCAGGCCACGGTGATCGTGCCCGACGACCAGCTCTCGCTGGCCATCGGCAAGGACGGGCTCAACGCCCGCCTCGCCGCGCGCCTGACCGGCTGGCGGGTCGACATCCGCTCGGAGACGGAGTTCGCCGAGGAGGAGGTCGACATGGGCTACGACGAGGAGGAGGTGGCCGGCCGCTGCGCCGCCGTCCTGGCCAACGGCAAGCGCTGCCCCAACGCCTCGCTCACGGGCTCGCGCTACTGCGGCCTGCCCGCCCACCAGGCGCTGGCCGACCAGCCCGGCGACGAGGTCGCGCCCGCGGCGGCGCAGGCGGCCGAGGCGCCCGCCGAAGGTGCCGAGGGCACCGCGTAGCGGGCTTAGACTTCACACGCGATGGCAAAGAAGCGAGTCCATGAGATAGCCAAGGAGCGCAGCATGTCCAGCAAGGACGTGCTCGCGATCCTTCAGGCGGCCGGCCTGAACGTGAAGGCCGCCGCCTCGAGCGTCGACGAGGACGACATCGCCATGGCCTTCGACGGTGGCAAGGGAAAGGCCGAGGTCAAGGCCGAGGCGAGCGAGAAGGCCGCCAACGGCGCGGCCGAGAAGCCCGGCGCCGAGGCGCCCAAGCCCAAGGCCGCGGCCAAGCCCGCGGCGGCCGCTCCCGAGCGCGCGCGCCCGGCCCGTGCCGGTCGTTCCGGCGAGAGCGCGCCCGGCGCAGGAGGGCGCCGCCGCCGCGTGGTCATCGACTCGCAGGCCTCGCGGCGCGCACCGGGCATGCCGCCGCAGCAGCAGACGCCGCCGCGCCGGCGCGGCCGCCGGCGCCGCACCCCGTGGGTGGAGCCCGACCTCACGGCTAAGCCCGAGCCAAGGAGGTGGTCATCCAGATCACCCCGATCCAGTCGGGCGCGACCGTCAAGGAGGTCGCGGAGTCGCTGGGGCTGTCCGCCCCGGAGGTGATCAAGAAGCTGATGGAGCTCGGCGAGATGGCCACGCTCACCCAGACGCTGTCCGACGACGCCATCGAGGTGCTGGCCGACGGCTTCGACAAGAAGGTCGACATCCAGCACGCCGCCGACGAGGTGGCGGCCGAGCCCGACGTACGACGACCCCGACGACTCCCTGGCCGACCGCCCGCCGGTGGTAACGATCATGGGCCACGTCGACCACGGCAAGACCTCGCTGCTGGACGCCATCCGCGAGACCGAGGTGGCCGCGGGCGAGGCCGGCGGCATCACCCAGCACATCGGCGCCTACCAGGTGCACCACGGCGACCACACGGTCACGTTCCTGGACACCCCGGGCCACGAGGCCTTCACCGCCATGCGCGCCCGCGGCGGCCAGGTGGCCGACATCGCGGTGGTGGTCGTGGCGGCCGACGACGGCGTGATGCCTCAGACGGTCGAGGCGGTGGACCACGCCAAGGCGGCCGAGGTGCCGATCATGGTCGCGGTCAACAAGATCGACAAGGAGGGCGCGGACCCCAACCGCGTCCGCGGCGAGCTGGCCCAGCAGGGGCTCACGCCGGCCGACTGGGGCGGGGACACCGAGTTCTGCGACGTGTCCGCCAAGACCCACCAGAACCTCGACGACCTGCTGGAGACGCTGATCACGCTCGCCGACATCCAGGAGCTCAAGGCCAACCCCGGCGCCGAGGCGTCGGGCACCGTGATCGAGTCGCGGCTCGATCCCGGCCGCGGGCCCGTGGTGAGCCTGCTGATCCAGCGCGGCACGATGAAGGTCGGCGACGCGCTGGTGGCCGGCGAGCACCCCGGCCGCGCGCGGGCGCTGCACGACTTCCGCGGCGACCGCGTCAAGCGCGCCACCCCGGGCATGCCGGTCGAGGTGCTGGGCTTCGACGGCGTCCCCGAGGCGGGCGAGCACGTGCGCGTGGTGGGCAACGAGCGCGAGGCGCGCCGGGTGGCGGGCGAGCGCGCGAACCGGCTCAAGACCGAGGCGCTGGCGCGCCGCGCCGGCGTGCGGGTGTCCCTCGAGGACGTGATGGCGCGCGCCCAGGAGGGCGAGCGCGCCGAGCTCAACCTGATCGTGAAGGCCGACGTGGCGGGATCGCTGGAGGCGCTGGCGGACGAGATCGCCAAGCTGCCGCAGACACAGATCATCGTGAACCTGATCCACGACGCGGTCGGCGGCATCAACGAGTCCGACGTGATGCTGGCCTCGGCCTCCGACGCGGTGATCATCGGCTTCAACGTCCGCCCGGTGGGCGAGGCGCGGCAGGTGGCCATCCGCGAGGGCGTCGAGATCCGCACCTACTCGGTCATCTACAAGGTGATCGAGGAGCTCCGCCAGGCGATGGAGGGCCTGCTGGAGCCCGAGGAGGTGGAGGCCACCGTGGCCACCGTGGAGGTGCGCCAGACCTTCAAGGCCTCGCGCGTCGGCACGATCGCCGGCTCGATGGTCACCGACGGCACCGTCACGCGCGGCGCGACCGTGCGCCTGGTGCGCGACGGCACGATCATCTACGACGGCCGGATCGGGTCGCTGCGCCGCTTCAAGGACGACGTCCGCGAGGTCACCCAGGGCATGGAGTGCGGCATCGTGCTCGAGAACTACGCCGACGTGAAGGAGGGCGACGTGCTCGAGGTCTATGAGACGCGCCAGGTGGAGCGCGCGCTGTGAGGCCATGGCCTTCCTGTGCCTGCTGGAGCTCGAGCTCCACCTCCCCGAGAACGGCGACCTGAAGGGCAAGCGCCGGGAGCTGCGCTCGCTGAAGGCTTCGCTTCAGCGCCGCTTCGGCGCGGCCGTGGCGGAGACCGAGCACCACGACCTGTGGCAGCGGTCCACGCTCGAGATCGCCCTGGTGGGACGCGAGCGCCGCTCCCTCGACGAGACGGCCGACGCGCTTCAGCGATTCGTCGACGCCCGTTCGGGGGACTGGACCCGATGGGAGCGCACGGTGATCGCCACCAACGAGCTGCGGGAGGGATGAGCGCCGATGAGCAGTGAGCGCATGAGGCGCGTAAACGAGGCGGTGCGCGAGGTGCTCTCGGCCCGAATCGCGACTGAGCTGAAGGACCCGCGCGTAGGATTCGTGACAGTGACGGCCGTCGACACAAGCCCCGACCTGCGCCACGCGAAGGTGTTCGTGAGCGTGCTCGGCGACGAGGACGAACGCGGCGAGACGCTCGAGGGGCTGGCCTCCAGCCACGGCTTCCTCCAGGCGGCGCTCGCCGCCGAGCTGCGGATGAAGCGCACGCCCACGCTCGAGTTCGTCCACGACGAGACCGTGGACCACGGCATTCCGGATTCAGGAGCTGCTCGAGGACGGCGAAGGGCCTTGACGCTGGTCACCGAAGTAGACGAGGTGCTTCAAGAGCTGCGCCAGGCCGACCGGCTGCTACTGACCACCCACGAGAACCCCGACGGCGACGCCCTGGGCTCGCTGCTCGCCATGCACTGGGTGCTGGAGCAGTTGGGCAAGGACTCGCTCATGTACATGTCGCCGGACGAGTTCCCGCTGCCCCACGAGTACCGGGACATGGTCTTCGACGGGCTCGTGGGCGCGCCGCCCGACGACATCGAGGAGCGCACGGTGGTCTTCCTCGACTGCGGCAACATCGACCGGATGCCGGTCGACTTCCTGCGCCGCGACGGGATCCACATCCTCAACGTGGACCACCACCACGACAACACGCGCTTCGGCACCGTGAACCTGGTGGCCGCGGATGCCTCGTGCACGGCCGAGATCGTCTACGGCCTGGCGCAGGAGCTGGGCGCCGAGATCACCCCCCGGATCGCCGACGCACTGTACGTGGGCCTCGTCACCGACACCGGCAAGTTCATGTACGAGAACACCACTCCAGCCGCCCACCGGATGGCGGCCGACCTGATCGAGGCCGGCGTGGACCCCCACCAGGTCTACCGGCGGCTCTACGAGGACCTTCCCTTCAGGCGCCTCCAGCTGCTGGCGCGCGCGCTGGCGACCGTGCAGCGCTACGACGACGGCGCGATCACCATGGCCAGCCTCACGCGCCAGGACTTCGAGGCCACCGGCGCCCTGGAGACCGACTCCGAGGGCATCGTGGACCACATGCGCTCCGTGGAGGACACCAAGGTCGCGGCACTCGTGCGCGAGCTCCTCGCCGACGATCGCCACGGCCGCCGCAAGGTGAGCCTGCGTGCCACCGACGGCACGGTCGACGTGTCCCGGATCGCGCGCTCGCTGGGCGGCGGCGGCCATCGCCAGGCGGCGGGCGCCTCCACCGAGCTCTCGCTCGACGAGCTCGTGAGCCTCCTGCGCGAGCAGGTCGCCGAGCAGCTGCGGGCTGACGTGAGCGGCGCGCCGGGGGGCGCGGCGCCCGGCGTCATCCTGTTCGACAAGCCCGCGGGCGTGACCTCGCACGACGTCGTGGCCGGGGTGCGCCGAACGCTTCCGCGGGGCGTGAAGGTCGGGCACGCGGGCACCCTCGACCCGTTCGCCACCGGCCTGCTGCTGGTGCTGGTCGGCCGGGCCACGCGCGCGCAGCGCTTCCTGCTGGGGCTGCCGAAGACCTACCGGGCGGTCGCGCGGCTGGGGTGGCGCTCGGACACCGGCGACCGCGACGGCGCCCTGGAGCAGACGGGCCGGGTGCCCGAGCGCCTCGAGCTCCCCACCGGCGCGCTGCTGCAGCGCCCGCCCGCCTACTCCGCGGTGCGGGTGGGGGGCGAGCGCCTGTACGAGAAGGCCCGCCGGGGCGAGCCGCAGGAGGGCGAGGCGCGCCCGGTCGAGATCCTGCGCGCCGAGCTGGTGGAGAGCGAGGGCGAGCTGGCCACCTTCGACGATCGAATGCTCCTCGGGCACCTACGTCCGGCAGCTGATCGCCGACCTCGGCGACGCCTACTGCGAGCAGCTGGAGCGCACGGCGATCGGGCCGTTCCGGCTGGCCGACGCCGACCCGAACGCGATCGTGCCCGTCGCCCGCGCGCTTGCGTTCCTGCCCGAGCGGCGGCTGGACGACGACGAGGCGGCGAGGGTGGCCCACGGCTCCCGCGTGGCGCCCGGCCCCGAGCTGGCGGCAACGCCTGGGGCGGTGCGCCTGACCCTCGCCGACGAGCTGGTGGCGATCGCGGAGCCGCGCGGCCGGGAGCTGCAGCCCGTCGTAGTGTTCGCGCCGTGAAGGTCACGCGCCTTCCGGATGTCCCGAGCCGCCCGCCGGGGGAGGAGCCGCGGCGCAGCGTGGCCATCGGCACCTTCGACGGCGTGCACGTGGGCCACCGCGAGGTCATCCGCGGCAGCGACACGGTGCTCACCTTCGATCCCCATCCGCTGTCGGTGATCCACCCGGAGGCCACGCCCAAGCTGCTCATGCCGTACTCGATCAAGCGCGACCTGATCGCGGGGCTGGGCGTCGAGGAGCTGGTGGTCATCCCGTTCGACCGCGAGTTCTCCGCGCGCTCGGCGGACGCCTTCGTGGACGACGTGCTGGTCGGCCAGCTCGGTGCGGCGCGCGTGTCGGTGGGCGAGAACTTCCGGTTCGGCAAGGGCGCGCAGGGCACGCCCGCAGCTGCTGGCCGAGCGGCTCGAGACGCGGGTCGTGCCGCTGGTCGAGGCCGACGGCGAGACGGTGTCCTCCAGCCACATCAGGGGGCTCGTGGCCGCCGGCGAGGTGGCCACGGCGGCGCGCTTCCTCGGCGGGCCGTTCCTGCTCGAGGGCGAGGTCGTGCACGGCGACAAGCGCGGCCGCGAGCTCGGGATGCCGACCGCCAACATCGTGCCCGACGACAGCCTGGTCAGCCCCGGCCACGGGGTGTACGCGGCGTGGGCCCACGGCCATCCGGCGGCGGTCAACGTGGGTGTGCGCCCGACGTTCGAGACCGGCCGGGGCCTGCTGGTGGAGGCCTACCTGATCGACTTCGACGGCGACCTGTACGGAGAGACGCTGCGGGTGGCGTTCCTCGAGCGCATGAGGGGCGAGAAGCGGTTCGCCTCGGTCGAGGCGCTGGTCGAGCAGATGAAGCGGGATGTCGTGCAGGCGGAGGAGATCTGCCAGGAGCAGAGTGCAAGCTGCTTAGTGCTAGCTTTCTGCGCCGCATGACCCTGACCGTCGAACAGAAGCAGGAGATAGTCACCAAGCACGGCCGCGGCCCCGCGGACACCGGCTCCGCCGAGGTGCAGATCGCCCTGCTCACCGCTCGCATCAACGAGCTGACCGAGCATCTGCGCGAGCACCGCAAGGACCACCACTCGCGCCGCGGGCTGCTGATGCTGGTGGGCAAGCGCCGGCGCCTGCTGAACTACCTCCAGCGCGCCGACCTCGATCGCTACCGCGAGCTGATCAAGGAGCTCGGCCTCCGCCGATGATCGAGCCGGGCACCAGGGCGCCCGACTTCACCCTCTCGGACCAGGACGGCGGCGAGGTCTCGCTGTCGCGACCTGAGCGGCCAGACCACGGTGCTCGTGTTCTACCCGCTGGACTTCAGCCCGACCTGCACCGACCAGCTCAACCTCTACCAGGAGGTGCTGCCCGAGCTCGAGGAGCGTGGCGTCAAGCTGCTGGGCATCTCGGTGGACTCCGCCTTCGCCCACAAGGCCTTCCAGGGAGCACCTCGGCGTGTCGATCCCGCTGCTGGCCGACTTCCACCCCAAGGGCGAGGTGGCCAAGGCCTACGGCGTCTACATCGACGAGCGCGGCCACTCCCAGCGCGCGCTGGTGATGATCGGCCCGGACCTGACCGTCAAGTGGGCGTACGAGTCGCCCACGCCGCTCGAGATTCCGGGCGCCAACCTCATCTTCGACGCGCTCGACCAGGCTGCCTGACCTCACCTCGAGCCCGCCGCCCGCCGAGGGCCCGGACGACCACGTCCGCGGCGACGGCCCGGTGGTGATCGAGTACGCCGACCTGGAGTGCCCCTACTGCGCGCGGGCCAACGGCCTGCTGGCCGAGCCATGGGCGTGCGGCGGGTCTTCCGCCACTTCCCCGTGACCTCCAAGCACCCCCGCGCCGGGCGCTGGCGCACGCCGCGGAGGCGGCGGCGCTGCAGGGACGGTTCTGGGAGATGCACGACTCGCTGCTGGCCGACCAGGGCCGCCTCGACGATCCGCACCTGTGGGAGCGCTGCCGCGCCCTGGGCCTGGACCTGGATCGCTTCGAGCACGATCGCCGCTCCGCCGCGGTGGCCGAGCGCGTGGACCGCGACTTCGCGTCCGGGCGTCCGGGCGGGTGTGACGACCACGCCGACGCAGTTCGTGGACGGCCGGCCGTACCCGGGTGTGCCCGGAGAGGATCTGGCTGCGGCCGTGGAGGCTGCACGCGCGGCTTCGTGAGGCGTGAGGCCGCTGCTAGGCTCCGCGTGACCTCTTCAGAGAAGTCGTGAAAACAGAGTCGCCAACCGGAGGCGGCAGCGAAAGGAAACGTATGAGTGTTGAAGTCAGCCGGGTCTCGGTCGAGATCGGTGATACCGAGATCAGCTTTGAGACCGGCAAGCTCGCCAAGCAGGCGAGCGGAGCCGTGGTCGTGCAGTCGGGAGAGACCATGGTGCTCTCCACCGCCACCGCGGGAAACCTGAGGGACGTCGACTTCCTCCCCCTGACCGTCGACGTCGAGGAGCGCATGTACGCCGCGGGCAAGATCCCCGGCAGCTTCTTCCGGCGTGAGGGCCGCGCGGGGGAGAAGGGCACGCTCACTGCCCGCATGATCGACCGGCCGCTGCGCCCGCTGTTCCCCAAGGGATGGCGGCGCGAGACGCAGCTGGTGTCGATCCCGATGTCGATCGACCACGTCCACCCCTACGACATCCTCGCCATGAACGGCGCCAGCGCGGCGCTGATGGTGTCCGACATCCCGTTCCCGGCGCCGGTCGGCGCGGTGCGGGTCGGCCAGGACGAGGAGGGCAACTTCGTCGTGAACCCCGAGGAGGAGTGGATGCTCGAGAGCCCGCTCGACCTCGTGGTCTCGGGCACCGAGGACGCGATCCTCATGGTCGAGGCCGGCGCCAACGAGATCTCGGAGGCCGAGATCCTCGACGCGCTCGACATCGCCCACGGCGAGATCAAGAAGATCTGCGCCGCGCAGCGCGAGCTGGCCGAGAAGGCCGGCAAGCCCAAGATCGAGGTCGAGGTGCCGCAGGTCGACGAGTCGGTGCTGTCCGACCTGGTCGAGCGGTTCGGGGCCAAGCTCTCCGAGGCCACGTCCGTGGTCGACAAGCTCGAGCGCCAGGACGCCACCAAGGTCCTGGAGGACGAGGCCGTCGAGGCCTTGTCCGGTTCCCCCGAGGACGCCGAGTACAGCGAGCGCCGCGCCAGCGTCGAGCGCGCCTTCGGCAGCCTCGAGAAGGACACCGTGCGCAAGCGAATCGCCGTCGAGAAGAAGCGCCCCGACGGCCGGGCCGCCGATGAGATCCGCGACATCTGGATCGAGGTCGGCGTCGCGCCGCGCACGCACGGCTCGGCCGTGTTCACCCGCGGCCAGACGCAGGCCTTCTCCGTAGCCGCCCTGGGCACCACCCGCGACGAGATGCGGCTGGACACGCTCGGGCTCGAGACGTCCAAGCGCTACTGGCACCACTACAACTTCCCGCCCTTCTCGGTGGGAGAGGCCGGCTTCATGCGCGGCCCCAAGCGCCGTGACATCGGTCACGGGGCGCTCGCGGAGCGCGCGCTGGTGCCGGTGGTCCCGGACCCGGAGGAGTTCCCCTACTCGATCCGCGTGGTCTCGGACATCCTCGAGTCCAACGGCTCGTCCTCGATGGCGTCGGTGTGCGGAAGCTCGCTGGCCCTCATGGACGCGGGCGTGCAGATCAAGCGGCCCGTGGCCGGCATCGCGATGGGCCTGATCAAGGAGGGCGACGACTACATCGTGCTCTCCGACATCGCGGGCGTGGAGGACCACCTGGGCGACATGGACTTCAAGGTCGCCGGCACCTCCCAGGGCATCACCGCCCTGCAGATGGACATCAAGATCACGGGCGTCACGTTCGACATCCTGCGCGACGCGCTCTCGCAGGCCAACGAGGGCCGCGACGCACATCCTCGGCAAGATGGCCGAGGCGATCGAGGGCCCGCGGCCCGAGCTCTCGCGCCACGCGCCGAGCATCGGCCAGATCGAGATCGACACCGAGAAGATCGGCATGGTCATCGGCAAGGGCGGCGAGACCATCCGCGCGCTGTCCGAGGAGTTCGAGGCCCAGATCGACATCGACGACGACGGCATCGTCCGCGTGTTCGCCGTGAGCGGCGAGCAGGGCGACGCGCTGATCGAGCGGATCCGCGACGATGACCAAGGAGGTCGAGGTCGGCGACGAGTTCACCGGCAAGGTGGTCAAGACCACCACCTTCGGGGCCTTCGTCGAGCTGTCCAAGGGCAACGACGGCCTGCTGCACATCTCCAACGTGAAGCCCGGCGAGCGGGTGGACACGGTCGAGGACGTGCTCAGCCGCGGCGACGAGATCGACGTGCGCGTGGTCGAGGTCGACAAGGAGCGCGGCCGCGTCGGGCTCCGGCGGGCCGACGATCCCGACATCGCCGGCAAGAGCTCGGAGGAGCTGGCCTCGGTCGGCACGGGCGACAAGGGCCCCCGCGGCGGGGGCGACGGACGTGATCGCGGAGGGCGCGACCGCGGAGGGCGCCGCGATGGCGGGCATCGGCGCGAACGGCGCTGAGAAGCAGGGCGTAGGGCGATGATCGCCCCTCACCAGATAACCCAGCTCGATTCGGGCCTCAGGGTCGTAACGGAGCACGTTCCCGCCGTGCGCTCCATCGCACTGGGGTTCTGGGTCAGGACGGGAAGCCGCGACGAGAGCCCCGCGCAGGCGGGGCTCTCGCACTTCCTCGAGCACCTGCTGTTCAAGGGCACCGACCGCTTCAGCTCGCTGGAGATCGACGAGACGTTCGACGGCATGGGCGCCGAGGTCAACGCGGGCACGGGCAAGGAGACCACGTCGGTCTACTCGCGCTTTCTGGACCGTCACCTGGACCGCGCGTTCGACGTGCTGCAGGACATGGTGCTCAGGCCGTCCTACCCGGACATCGACTCCGAGCGCCAGGTGGTGATCGAGGAGATCGCGATGTACGAGGACGAGCCGCAGGACAAGGTCCACGACGTCCTGGCCACCGCGATCTTCGGGGACCACCCGCTGGGGCGGCCCGTGATCGGCCGCGCCGAGGTGGTGTCCTCGGTGCCTGTTGCGGACATCGCCGCCTACCACCGGGCCCGCTACGCCCCGGACAACCTGGTGGTGGCGGCGGCCGGCAGCGTGGACCACGACCGGATCGTGGCGCTCGCGGAGGGGGCGCTCGAGGTGGCCGCTCGCAACGGAGGGCCGCCGGCCCCCGAGCCCGCGCCGGCACGGGTCGACCCTCGGCTGTGCTTCCACGAGAAGGACACCGAGCAGTACCACCTGACCCTCGGCGCGCCCGGCCTGGCGCGCGGCGACGAGCGGCGCTTCGCGCTGCGCGTGCTCGACACCATCCTCGGCGGCTCCACGTCCTCCCGCCTGTTCCAGGAGGTCCGTGAGAAGCGCGGCCTGGCGTACGCCGTCTACTCGTACTCGAGCCAGTACCTGGACTCCGGGCACGTGGGGCTCTACGTGGGCACGCGGCCCGACAACGTGGCCCAGGCGATGGACGTGATCGGCACGGAGCTGCGCCGGCTCTCCGAGGAGGCCGTGGGCGCCGACGAGCTCGAGCGCGCGCGAGAGAACGTGAAGGGCCGCACGACGCTGGCCATGGAGTCCACCCTCGCGCGGATGAACCGCCTGGGCAGCAACCTCCTGACCGGCGTGCCGCTCATGACCCTGGACGAGCTGCTGGCCGCCATCGATGCCGTGACGATGGAGGACGTGCGCGCGCTGGCCGCGGAGCTGTTCGACCCCGCTCGGATGTCGGCGGCGGGCGTCGGTGGCAGCGAGAACACCTTTCGCGAGGCGCTCGAGCCGGTCAATCCGGCCCTGGCCGCGTGATCGCGGTAGCGGTCTCCGGCGCCGCCGGGCGCATGGGAACGGCGGTCTGCCAGGCGGTGGAGGGCGCCGAGGACATGCGGCTGGCGGGCAGCGCCGACCCGGCTCTGGGAACGCCGCTCGAGGATGTGCTCGCCGACGCCGAGGTGGTCGTGGACTTCTCCCAGCCCGACACCGCCCTCGCCAACGCGCGCGCTTGCCTGGAGGCGGGGGTGCACTGCGTGATGGGCACCACCGGCGCCGACTTCGCCGAGCTCGAGGGGGTGGGCAGCGCCAACCTGTTCGTGGCGCCCAACTTCGCGCTCGGGGCGGTGCTGATGATGGAGGCGGCCAAGCTCGTGGCCCCGCACATGCCCGAGTGCGAGATCGTGGAGCTGCATCACGACTCCAAGCTGGACGCGCCCTCCGGCACTGCCGCTCGCACGGCCGACCTGATCGGGGCCGCCGGCGGGAACGTGCACGACCCGATCCACTCGGTTCGCCTGCCGGGGCTCGTGGCTCATCAGGAGGTGATCTTCGGCGGCGAGGGGCAGACCCTGTCGATCCGCCACGACTCCACCGCGCGCGAGTCCTTCATGCCCGGCGTGCTGCTGGCGGTGCGCAGGGTGGGGGAGCTGGAGCGCTCGCCCACGTTCGGGCTCGAGACGCTGCTGTTCGCGTAGGACCCCGATTTACCGTCCACCACCCCGCGCGTTTACCGCCGGAGCGCAGGATCCCCGCACCAGAGACCGCGCCCGGCGGTCTCGCCCTGGAGAGGAGCGGACATGTTCCGCAGCACGGAAATGGTGGCCGCGATTGCGGTCGTCGCCCTGGTGGTCCCCACGACCGCCGGCGCTGCGGAGGACCACCGCAGCCCCAACTCCAAGGAAGAGGCGATCGCGGTGCAAGGGCGGGGCGATGTTGACTTGCGCTCTCCCGACGCGAGGGACGCCGGCCTGCCGCCGCAGAGCCCGGCGCCATCGGCCGGCACCGAGCAGGGCACGGGGTTCGACTGGGGCGACGCGGGCATCGGGGCTGGGAGTGTCCTCGGCCTAATGCTGATCGCGCTGTCGGTGATGTTCGCCGGGGTCCATCGCCGGGGTCGAAAGGAGGGACGCGGCGGTCCGGCCCTCATGGCCTGACCGGCGCCGGGAGGCCGAAGCCGCGGGCGGCGCTCTGTGCGGTTCGTTCGGTCGATGGTACGGTCGAATTGACTCGTGATCTGAGATAAGGATGGAATTCCAGCTCCTTGGCCCATTGGAGGTGGCCGAGCACGATCGCCGGCTCGCGCTCGGCGGCGTCAAGCAGCGGTCCGTGCTGGCGGTCCTCCTGCTGCACGCCAACCAGGTCGTCTCCTCTGAGCGGCTGATCGACGAGCTCTGGGGGGAGGCGCCGCCACCGACGGCCGCCAAGAGCATCCAGGTCCACGTGTCCAGGCTGCGCAAGGCGCTCGGGAACGGAAGGCTCGCCACGCGGGCACCGGGGTACGTTCTGAACGTCGAGCCATCCGAGCTCGACCTCGCCCGCTTCGAGCGGCTCGTGGCGGAGGCGAGCGCGGACGATCCGTTCGGCGCGGCGCAGAAGTTGCGCGACGCGCTCGCGCTCTGGCGCGGACCCGCGCTCGCCGACCTGGCCTACCAGGCCTTCGCCCAAGCCGACGTGGCTCGGCTCGAGGAGTTGCGCCTGGCGGCGCTCGAGCGGCGGATCGATGCCGATCTTGCCTGCGGGGGCCACGCGGGGCTCGTGGGTGAGCTGGAGGGACTTGTCGGCGACCACCCGCTCAGGGAGGGCCTGCGCCGCCAGCTGATGCTCGCGCTCTACCGCTCGGCCCGCCAGGCCGAGGCCCTCGGTGCCTACCGTGATGCGCGGCGCGAGCTGTCGGAGGGCCTCGGGCTGGAGCCCGGCCAGGAGCTCAGGCAGCTCGAGCAGGCGATCCTGCGTCATGACCCGGCCCTGGACCTGCCTCAGCGGGTGCCGGACGGGCCCGGCACGAAGCCGGCGACGGTGGGCGAGCGATCGCTTCTGGTGGCACCCGGCACGCTCGACGGCCTCACTCCGCTACTCGGGCTCGCACAGCCGCTCGCGGCCTCGCAGCCGCCTCGCGAGGTGATCGTCGCCGCCGTGGTTGCCCCGGCCGAGGTCGGCACGGCGACCGCGGCGCTGGCCGATCGCCGGGGCGAGCTCCTCGCAGCCGGGCTCACCGTGCGCACAGCGGCCTTCTCGTCGCCGGAGCCCGGCGAGGACGTCGTGCGGCTCGCGTCCCAGGAGAACGTGGAGCTGCTGCTCATGGACGGCGGGCGGTCGCCGCTGAGCGGCGTCGGGCGCGACGTCCTCGAGCGGGCGCCATGCGACGTGGCCCTGGTCCTCGCGGCGGGCGGCCTACTCCGGCCGGGTCCGGTGATGGTTCCGTTCGGCGCGGCCTGGCACGACTGGGCGGCGCTCGAGCTCGGCGCGTGGGTGGCCCAGGCCACCGACGCTCCGCTGCGCCTGATCGGCGCAGCCTCGGGCGCACCCGGCGAGGGGCGCGACGCCAGCCGCCTGCTTGCCGACGCTTCGCTGATCGTCCAGCGCAGTGCGGGCATCGTGGCGGAGCCGCTGCTGGCAAGGCCCGGGAGGAAGGGCGTGATGGCTCTCGCCCCGGAAGCCGGCCTGCTGGTGGTGGGCTTCCCCGAGCGGTGGCGAAAGGATGGCCTCGGACGCGTGCGCACCGAGCTCGCGGAGGCCTCGCCGGCTCCCGCGGTGCTCGTCCGGCGGGGACCGCGGCCCGGCGGGCTGGCTCCGCCCGAGACCCGAACACGCTTCGGCTGGTCACTGACCGGGAGCGCCGCGTGAGTCTCCAGATCAACCCCGGCGCGACTTTCGGCGGCTACCGGGTGGAGTCGCTGATCGGGCGCGGCGGGATGGGAGTGGTCTACCGCGCGACGGACCTGTCGCTGGAGCGGCCGGTTGCGCTCAAGCTGGTCGCCCCGGAGCTGGCGGAGGACAAGCGGTTCCGCGAGCGGTTCCTCAGGGAGCCGCGACTGGCGGCGTCGCTCGATCACCCGAACGTGATCCCGATCTACGAGGCGGGCGAGCGCGACGGGCAGCTCTACCTGGCGATGCGCTACGTCGACGGCAGCGACCTGAAGACGGTGCTCGCGCGCGACGGCAAGCTGGCTCCCGAGCGGGCGCTCCGGATCCTGGCCCAGGTTGCGGCCGCCCTCGATGCGGCGAACCGGCGTGCGCTCGTGCACCGCGACGTGAAGCCCGCGAACGTGCTGCTCGACGAGAACGAGCACGCGTATCTGACCGACTTCGGCATCACCAAGCAGCTCGGCGGCGACTCGACCGACACCGGGCGCGTGGTCGGCACGCTCGACTACCTGGCGCCGGAGCAGATCCGCGGCGACCCGGTCGACGGGCGCACGGACTGCTACTCCCTGGCCTGCGTGCTCTACCAGTGCCTGTCCGGCACCCCTCCCTTCCACCGGGAGACGGAGGCGGAGACGATGTGGGCGCACATGCAGGAGCAGCCGGCGCCGCTTCGGGCCCACCCCAAGCTCGCGCCGGTGCTCCGCAAGGCCCTTGCGAAGGACCGCGACGAGCGTTACGGCAGCTGCGCCGAGCTGATCGACGCGGCGAGCGAGGCGCTCGGCCTCGCCACGCCGCCGCGCCCCGTGTTCGCCTCACCCGCGCTGGTGCGCCGCCGCCATGCAATCTTCGCCTTCGGCCTGCTCCTCCTCGCTGCTTCGATCACAGCGGGTGTCCTGGCGCTCACCGGCGGTGACGGCGAGTCGGAGCCGCTCGCCAACGGCGTCGCGGCACTCGATCCCGCCTCGGGCGCCATCGCGTCGCTCACCAAGTCCGGCGGCGTGCCGGGCAACGTCGCCGTCGGAGCAGGCGGCGTCTGGGTGCTCAACGCCGGGGACGAGAGCGTCTCGCGCATCGACCCGGAGAGCAGGGAGATCGTCAAGACGTTCAAGCCCGGAGGCGTCCCGAGCGAGATCGCGGCCGGCGAGGGAGCGGTTTGGGTCGGGAACGCCGGCGGGGAGGACGTGCTCAACACCATGGTCAGCGTGTCCCGGATCGACCCCCGCTCGGCGCGCGTCACGCGCACCGTGAAGCTGCGCGGCGGCAAGCAAGACATCCTCCCGACGGCGGGGCTCCCGCGGCTCGCCGTAGGCGGCGGCGCGGTATGGGCGATCAACCCGGACGGCGACGTGTCCCGCATCGACCCCAAGACCGGCAGGCTGGTCGCGACGATAGACGTCGAGTTCCCCGCCTGGACGATCGCCGCCGGCGACGAGGGGGTCTGGTTCCTGAGCCTCGACAACGAGTCGTCGGTCACAGGAATCGACCCCCGCACGAACCGGGTCTCTCAGACGATCCGCGCCGGTGAGCAGCTGCTGTGGGGAGTCGCCGTGGGCGCCGGGTCGGTGTGGGCGACGACCCGGGAGGGTGGCCTGCTGTGGCGGATCGAGCCCGGGCGCGACCCGGTCACGCGGACGATCGATGTCGGCGTCGGCACGACCTTCGTGGCGTTCGGCGAAGGGTCGATCTGGACGGGCAACTACATCGACGGCCGCGTGTCGCGCGTCGACCCTCGCACCAACGCGGTTACCGCCAAGACCGCGACCGGCACCCCCCAGGCCCTGGCGGCCGGGGCCGGCGCGGCCTGGGTCAGCGCGGCGGGAGGGACGACCAAGGGCGCGCTCACGATTCCCGCCTGCGGTGACGTGGCCTCCGGCGGCAAGAAGCCCGATGTCCTGATCGCCTCGGACCTCCCGCTGCGGGGCCCGCTGAGCACCGACCCGCGCGGGATCGCGAACGCGATCCGGTTCGTGCTCGAGCGGCGCGGCTTCAGGGCGGGCAGGCACGTCGTCGGCTACCAGTCCTGCGACGTGTCCACGGCGGAGACGGGCGGGTTCGAGTTCCGCACCTGCGCGGCCAACGCGAACGCCTATGCGAACGCCGAGCCGCTGGTCGCCGTGATCGGCACCTACTCCAGCTTCTGCGCCGAGGTGGAGATCCCGATCGTCAATCGGGCGCCGGGCGGTTCGCTGGCCATGGTAAGCCCGTCGAACACCGGTCCGGGCCTGACCCGCGGCGGCCCGCTTGCGGAGGGGCGTGGCCAGCCGGGAATCTTCTATCCCACGGGGCGGCGCAACTTCTTCAGGGTCGTTGCGCGCGAGGACGTGCAGTCCACGGCCCTGGCGATGTTCGCGAAGCGGATGGGGATGAAGCGGGTCCAGACGCTGTATCCGAGCGGCGACGATGGGTGGAAGACCATCACGGCGGACCCGTTCGTCCGGGCCGCGCGGCGGCTGGGCCTCCGGGCGCCGGGTGCGCTCGCCTACGGTCCGGAGCCCAAGAGTTACGACGCTCTCGCCGGCAGGATCGCCCGCTCGCGGGCACAGGCCGTATTCCTGGCGGGCGGCGCGTTCGACACCGGGGCCGAGTTTCTGCAGGCGCTGAGGGCCCGCCTCGGGCGCCGGGTCACGATCCTGGTGACCGATGTGTTCGTGCCCCTGCCCAACGTGCTCGACGAGGTGGGGTCCGCGGCGCGAGGGCTGTACGTGAGCACCACTGACGCGCCGCCCGCCGAGGGCGGCATCACGCCCGCGGGCCGCAGCTTCGCGCGCGGCTTCGGCGCCTCGGTCACGCCCACCGGCTACGTGATGCCGGCGGCGCAGGCTGCGGAGGTCGTGCTCGACGCGATCGCCCGATCCGACGGAACCCGGGCGTCGGTACTCGAGCAGCTGCGTTCCACAAGGGTCAGGAACGGCATCCTCGGCGACTTCCGCTTCGACCGCGGGGACATCGCGCCCGCCCGTGTCGCGATTCTGCGCGTGACCGGCAAGACACCCCCGGAAGGGGGCTTGCCCGAGCAATTCCAGGGAGCGGTTCTCGACCGCGTGGTCACGGTGCCGGCCAGGCTGGCGCGCTGACCTTCACGACCTCGAACGGCGGCCGCGGCGCCCTACGCCGCGCGGCCGTTGGAGCCGCGCATCGCGCGCGGGATCACGAACCGGATGCCCGAGCGGGCGTCGTCGATCGAGCAGGTCTTGTTGTCGATCAGGCCCACGCGCTTGGCGTAGGGCACGAGCGTCATCTGGTTCAGATAGGAGTCATGGCCGCGCTTGCGGGTGATGATCCAGAGGTAGCCGTCGTCTCGGAGCCTTGCGCGGTAGCGCACCAGCGCCTCCTGGGCGTCGTCCATCGACTCGACCATGACCACCGCGCCGTCGAGCGTGCCGGAGCGGACCAGTCCGCGCCCGAGGGTCTCCTTCACGTCGGCGCGCAGGCCGGCGCCCACGTCGCCGGCGATCTCGACGCGCTCGTCCGGCTTGACGCCCAGCTTCTGGACGGCCGTGCGGTGTGTGTAGTCCCTTTCGGCCACGATTTCGACGTCGAATTGTGACATTCGGGCATGCTCGGCCAGCGGGCTTGCAACGCTTCGGTCGCGCACGCGGTCGCCCGGTAATGTGCTTGGTCCCGACTGAGAGGAGACGGCCATGGGCTTCATGGACAAGGCCAAGCAGATGGCCGACCAGGCTCAGCAGAAGATCGAGGAGGCCCAGAAGCAGTTCAACGAGAGCCAGGCCCAGAAGGGCGCCGGCGCGCCCGAGGGCGGCCAGCGCTTCGACGAGCACGGTCGCCCGGTGTCCGAGCCGCCCGCCGCGGCCGCGCCACCCGCCCCGGTCACCCCGGCGCCGCAGGCCGACCCGGCTCCACCGGCCCCTCCGCAGCCCGCCGGCGATCCGGCCCAGCAGACCGCCCAGGACCCGGCTGTGGCCCAGGGCGTCGCCCAGCCGCAGCCGCCCGAGGGCGCCGCGCCCCCCGCGGCCGATCCCGCCGAAGAGAGCGTCGAAGAGCAGCCCCTGCCGCCAGCGCCCGTCAAGGACGGCGTGGACAGCAACCCGGATCCGTTCAAGCCGATCCAGTAGGCGGTGACGTTCGGCGGCATCATCACGGCGATGGTCACCCCGTTCGATTCGGACGGGGGGCTAGCCGAGCCCGCTACAGCCGCGCTGGTCCGGCACCTGGTCCAGAACGGGTCCGACGCGCTCGTGCTGGCCGGCAGCACGGGCGAGGGCTCGACCCTGGACGACGAGGAGAAGCTGCGCCTGTGGGAGATCGGGGTGGCGGAGAGCGGGGACGCCCCGATCATCGCGGGCACGGGCAGCAACGACACCCGCCACTCGGTTGAGCTGACCCGCCGCGCCACTGAGGTCGGCGTGGATGGGGTGCTCGTGGTCACGCCCTACTACAACAAGCCCAACCGGCGGGGCCTGATCGAGCATTTCCGGGCCGTCGCGGGGGCCACCGACAAGCCGGTGATCGTCTACAACATCCCGTCGCGCTGCGTGATCGACCTGTCGAACGAGCTGCTGGCCGAGCTGGCTCAGATCGAGAACATCGCCGCGGTCAAGCAGTCCCGCTACGAGGACATCGAGCCCATCGAGGGCATGGATCTGCTGGCCGGCAACGACGACACGTTCGCCGAGGTGCTCGACAAGGGGGGCACGGGCGGCATCCTCGTGGCCGCCAACGTGGCGGGGGCCGAGATGCGCCGGATGATCGACGAGCCCGACAACCGGCAGGAGATCCACGACTCGCTGTCGGACCTGTTCGAGGCGCTGTTCGTGACCGCCAATCCGATCGGGGTCAAGGCGGCGCTGAACATGCTCGGACATGACGTGGGGGGCCTGCGGCTGCCACTGGTCGAGGCCACCGACGAGGAGCGCGAGGTCGTGCGCACCTCGCTCGAGCGACACGGATTGCTGGCCGCGGTTTGAGCGGAAAGCTGCGCGTCCTGCCCCTCGGCGGGTTCGGCGAGATCGGCAAGAACATGACGGTCGTCGAGTACGACGGCCGCATGGTGGTGGTCGACACCGGCCTGCGCTTCCCGGCGCCCGACCAGCTGGGGATCGACCTGGTGCTGCCCGACTTCGGGCTGCTGCGCGAGCGCCAGTCCGACATCGAGGCCATCGTGCTCACCCACGGGCACGAGGACCACGTCGGTGCGCTGCCTTCGTGCTCCGCGAGCTCGACGACTGGCCGCCCATCTACGGCGGCCCGCTCACGATCGCCATGGTCCGATCCAAGCTCGACGAGCACAAGCTCAAGGACGTGCCGCTGGAGGAAATCGCCCCGGGCGAGGTCATCGACGCCGGTCCGTTCACGGCGGAGCCGGTGAAGATGGCCCACTCGATCCCGGACATGTTCGCCTACGCGCTCACCTGCGAGCTGGGCACCACGCTCGTGACGGGCGACTACAAGTTCGATCAGACCCCCGTCGACGGCATCCCCGCCGACGTGGCGCGGCTAGCCGAACTGGGCCGAGAGGGGCTGCTGGTGCTCTGCGGCGACTCCACCAACGCCGACCGCGCAGGCTGGTCGCTGTCGGAGTCGTTGGTGGGCCCGCGGCTGGAGGAGGCGTTCGCGCGCTGCAAGGGCCGGATCGTGGTCACGTGCTTCGCGTCGAACATCCACCGCGTCCAGCAGGTGGTGGACGCGGCGGCCACGCTGGACCGAAAGGTGTCGCTGGTGGGCCGCTCGATGCGCAAGAACGTGAACATCGGCCGCCGGCTGGGCCACATCGACGTGCCCGAGGGGATCCTGGTGGAGCCCAAGCAGATCGAGGACTACGCCGACGAGAAGCTGGTGGTGATCTCGACCGGCAGCCAGGGGGAGCCGCTTTCGGCGCTGCGCCGGATGGCGGCGGGCGATCACCCTCACGTGGACCTGCACTCCGGCGACACCGTGGTGTTCTCCGCCACCCCGATCCCGGGCAACGAGCGCGCCGTGAACGAGACCGTCGACCGGCTGTACCACCTGGGCGCCGACGTGCTGACCCCGCGCGACGCCCCGATCCACGCGTCGGGGCACGGCTATGCCGAGGAGCTCAAGCTGATGCTCAACCTCACGAAGCCGCAGTACGTGCTCCCGGCGCACGGCGACCACAAGCGGATCCGGCTGCACGCCGAGCTGGCCGAGTCGGTGGGCATCGAGCCGGAGCGCATCTTCAAGGGCGAGAACGGGCTGCCGCTCGAGATCGACGCCAAGGGGGCCGCGTTCGGCAAGCCCGAGCACGCGGGGCTGATCTTCGTGGACGGAGTCGACGTGGGAGACATCGAGGACGTGGCGCTGCGCGACCGGCGGATGCTCTCGGCCGACGGCATCTTCATCGTGGTGGCCACCGTCTCCGAGCAGGACGGCCGGTCGGTGGCCGAGCCGGAGATCATCTTCCGTGGCGTGCCCTCACCCGACGGCGCGGAGGAGCTGGTGGAGGACCTGCGCGGGGCGGTCGAAGAGTCGCTCGCGCGGTCGGCCGAGGACGGCGTGACCGAGATCTCGCTGCTGCAGACCCACCTGCACGACGACCTGGCGGAGTTCGTCTACCGCCGGCTCAAGCGCCGGCCGATGGTGCTGCCGGTCATCGTCGAGGTGTAGGGCGCCGGCGCTTCAGCCGGCCTTGAAAGTCACTCCGTCCAGGGCCACGCGGTCGCCGGCCGGGACGGCCGTGGTGGTGGTCACCGTGCCGCTGGTGCGTATCTCCAGCGGGAGCGGCGCGCCCTCGTGCCAGACGATGAAGCGGCCGTCGGTGGCCGGGCGCGCCCCGGCTGGGAGCGTCAGCAGGGGCGAATTGGGGCCGGAGTCGCGCTCCACGGCGCCCCGGAGGTGCACGTAGCCGAGCGGGTCCACGTCGAAGGCCGGCGCCGGGCTGGCCAGGCTCCAGCCCGCGGCCGGGCCGAGCAGTCCGAAGCCCGTCGTGTCCGCGCGCACCCAGCCCGCCGCGGGCACGCCCCCGAGCGCGGCAGAGTCGGGCACCTGGGCGAGCCGTGACTCGTTCATGTCGGCGCCGGTGACCGCGCCCATCCGCCAGGTCGCGGCCGCCGATGGCGCCGTTGCGGATGTCGATGCCGCGAATCTCGTTGTTGCGCAGGTCCGCGCCGCGGATCGTGTTGTCGCGGATGTCCTGGGTGCGGATGGTCCGGTCGAGGATCTCGCGGCTGTCGATGAAGCCGGTGGCGACGCCGGAGGAGACGCCGCCGAGCGAGACGAACAATGAGATGCAGGCGATGACGAACGCGGGAGAGGGGCGGCGGGCGAGGACTCGCTTCACGTGCTTGGGGCTCGCTTTCGGTCGCTGTCGGTGACGGTCCCTTCCCGAACACGCTCGGTGGGCGTTCGGAGCGGTTCCGCGCCCTGAGGCAGACGCACGCTGAAGACCGCGCCCCCGCCCTGGGCCTCGCCGGACGGACACCGATCCGCCGTGCGCCTCCGCAACGGCGCGGACGATCGACAGCCCGAGCCCGCTGCCACCGCCGCGGTCGCCGGCCTGGCGGGTGAAGCGCTCGAACACGCGCTCGCGCATGGCGGGCGGCACGCCCGGGCCGCGGTCGGCCACCTCGAGCACCAGCTCCTCGCCGGTCGCGGCGCGCCGAGACCACGACCGGGGTCCCGGGCGGCGTGTGGATCAGGGCGTTCTCGACCAGGTTGAGCACCAGCCGGTGCAGGTCGTCGGGCGACCCCTGAACGGTCAGGTCCTCGCCCTCGGGGGGCAGGTCGAGCGTCAGGTCGTGCCCGGAGCGCAGCGGCGCCGCCTCGGCCGCGGCGTCGCGCGCCACGGCGCCCAGGTCGACGGGCCGGCGCACCTGCGCGGCGGCGCCGTCGGGCCGGTCGCGACCGGCGCGGCATCGGCGCGGGCGAGCAGCAGCAGGTCGCCCACCAGGCGCCGCATGCGCTGCGACGAGCGCAGGGCCGAGCCGGCGATCTCGGCGGCGGCCTCACGGTCGCGGGGCCCGTCGCTGCGATCGAGCTCCTCCTCGAGCAGCTCGAGGTTGGCGAGGATGCTGGTCAGCGGCGTGCGCAGCTCGTGCGAGGCGTCGGCCACGAACTCGCGCTGGCGCTCCAGCGCGGCCTCGGTCTCGCTGCGGGCGGCATCGAGCTCGCGGAGCATGTCCTCCAGCGTGTCGGCCAGCTCCGCCACCTCGTCGTTGGCCTCGGGGCTTGGGCAGCGAGATCGGCCGGGTCGCGCGTGCGGGCCACCTCGCGCGCGGCCTGCGTGAGACCGGCGATCGGGCGCATCGCGCGGCGGGCGACGGCGAAGCCGGCGAGGAAGGCCAGCCCGGTGCCGCCGAGAACGCCGAGCGCCAGGAAGAGGTGGAGCCGGCCGAGGGTGCCCTGGAGGTTCGCGCGCGGCTTGGCGTACTGCACGAACGCCACGGCGCCCGATCGGGGCGCGGTCGAGGTTGAAGCTGCCGCTGCGGTCGAGCGACGCCGGCGAACAGCGGTCGCGCCACCACCCGGAAGTCGCCCACGTCGCGGACGCTGCCCTCGACGGGCGCGCCGAGGTTGGCCTGGCGGCCGGCGTCTGGTCGAGGACGTCGCCCTGCGCGGTCGACCACGCGGATCGCTGGCGCCGCCGGCGGCGGCCGCCTGCAGCGTGGCCTCGGTCGCCGCCGAGCCTGAGCTCGCCCGACAGGTCGCGCTGCACGCGCAGCTGCTCCTGGAGGTCGGCGGCGGTGGCGCGCAGGTCGTCGTTGAAGCTCGAGCGCAGCTTCTGCTCGGTGAGCGCGCCGACCACGAGCGCGAACAGCAGCAGGATCACGAACGTGAGGCCGGCGGAGACCACCGCCAGCTTCAGCCGGATCGGCAGGCGCAGCCGGGTGCGCTGGTTCAGCGCTGTGCGGGCGCGACCGCTCATGACTCCGGCCTCAGCACGTAGCCGGAGCCGCGGATGGTGTGCAGCACGCGCGGCTCGCCGCCGGCCTCGAGCTTGCGGCGCAGGTTCGAGACGAACACGTCGACGGTGTTGGTCTCGGCGTAGGGGCTGTAGTCCCAGACCTCCTCGAGCAGCGGTCGCGCGAGACCACCAGGCGCTCGTTGCGCATCAGGTGCTCGAGCAGCTCGAACTCGCGGCCGGTCAGCTCGATCGCCGCTCGCCGCGGGACGACCTCGCGCGTGTCGGGGTTCAGGCGCAGGTCGCCGCGACACCAGGGAGGCGCTGCCGCGCGGCGGGCGGCGGCGCAGCAGCGCGCGCACCCGCGCCAGCAGCTCGGCGCGCTCGAAGGGCTTGACCAGGTAGTCGTCCGCGCCGGAGTCCAGGCCCGTCACGCGGGCGTCGACGGAGTCGCGGGCGGTGAGCATCAGGATCGGCACGTCGCCCGTCCTCGCGCAGGCGCCGGCAGACCTCCACGCCGTCGAGCTTGGGCAGCCCGAGGTCGAGCACCACGGCGTCGGGCTCGAACACCGAGGACTCCTCCAGCGCGGCCTCGCCGTCGCCGGCCAGCCGCACCTCGTAGCCCTCCTTGTCCAGCGCGCGGCGAGACCACGTCGGCGATGTCGACGTCGTCCTCCACCACGAGCACCCTGGCGGACCTCTCCATGCCCCTGATGGTAGGGAGGGGCGGCCGCTGCGCCGTCGAAGGAACGAAGTCAGTCATGGCTGCCGAGCGCAAGAGCAAGCCGGCGGCCCGCCGCAGGCGGGCTGCTACCCGTGCGGCCTGGAGCCCTCCGAAGCTCGAGCAGCACCACCTCGACCTGATCGGCCTGGCGCCTGGTCGCGTTCGCCGCCTTCCTCGGCTTCGTGCTCTACATGGGCAGCGGCCGGCGGGCAGGGTGGGGGAGGCCACCGAGGACGGGCTGCGCTTCCTGCTCGGCGGCGCCGCCTTCCTCGTGCCCGCCGGCGCTGTGCGCCACCGGCGTCCTGATCGTGCTGCGCCAGCTCATCCCGAGCGTCGCGCCCGTTCCGCGCCGGCGCCATCTGCCTCCTGCTGGGCATCACGCTCGGGCTCGCCGCCGGCTCGCTCGGCCTCGGGCCCGGGCGCGCCGCGCACGAGCCGCTGCTCGACCGCGCGCTACGTGAGCGAGCGCGGGGGAGTGCTGGGCGAGCTGCTCTTCGAGGGCTCGCGCAGCCTCTTCTCGGACTTCGGCGCCCACATCCTGTTCCTGTTCCTGATGACCGGCGGCACGCTGCTGCTCACCGGCGCCTCGATCGCCGGCGTCGTCACGGCAGCCGGCGGGCACGTGGCCACCACCACGCGGCGGGTGCGCAAGGCCGGCGCGAGGACCACGACGGCGCTGGCGAGCGACGTGGCGGTCACGCGTGACACCGCGGTCACCCGTTCCGCCCCGCCGGAGCCGCCCGGCGTGGAGCCGGTGGTGCACGCCACGCACGTGGAGGCGCCCGCGCTCGACGCCGAGTCGCGCTTCCCCGATCTGTTCGGGCACGAGCCCGAGGACGCGGACGACCCCGAGCCGCCGCCCGTCGAGTCCGAACCCGAGCCGAGGAGGAGCCCGACGCCGAGCCCCAGGACGACCCGTCGGTCGTCGAGGCGCAGCCGACCGACGAGGTGCAGGAGCCGCTCACGCCCATGGGCAACGCGCGCGGCGGCGTGACCGAGGCCGACGACCTCGACTACGACGCTGCCCAAGCCCCAGTTCCTCAAGCACTCCAACGGCAAGCAGAAGCCCAAGCGCGGCCGCCGACGAGCGCGTCCGGCGCCCAGCTGGTCGAGGCGCTCGGCCACTTCGGCGTCGAGGCCCAGGTCGTGGGCAGCGTGAGCGGCCCGCACGTGACCCGCTACGAGCTGCGCCTGGCGCCCGGGATCAAGATGTCGAAGGTCTCGAACATGCGCGACGACCTGGCCTACGCGCTGGCCGCCGACGACGTGCGCATCCTCGCCCCGATCCCCGGCAAGCGGGCCGTGGGCATCGAGGTGCCGAACAAGCTGCGCCAGATGGTGCACCTCGGCGACGTCGCGCAGGAGGCGCCCGAGGGCTGGTCGCCGCTCACCGTCTGGCTCGGCAAGGACATCGACGGCAAGGCGATCGGCATCGACCTCGCCGGCCAGCCGCACGTGCTCGTGGCCGGCACCACCGGCTCCGGCAAGTCGGGCTGCGTGAACGCGATGCTCTCCTCGATCCTCATGCGCGCCACCCCGAACGAGGTGCGGATGGTGCTGATCGATCCCAAGCAGGTCGAGCTCAACCTCTACGAGCACATCCCGCACCTGCTCACGCCGGTGGTCACCAGCCCGCGGCTGGCGGCGAACGTGCTCCAGAACCTGATCCGCGAGATGGAGGAGCGCTACTCGCTGATGTCGAGCGGCGCGCACCCGCAAGCTCGAGGAGCTCAACCGGATGCGCGTGCGCGAGGGCGAGCGCCCGCTGCCCTACCTGCTGTGCGTGATCGACGAGCTCGCCGACCTGATGATGATCGCCCCCGGCGAGGTCGAGGACGCGATCATCCGCCTGGCGCAGAAGTCGCGCGCGGTGGGCATCCACCTGCTGCTCGCCACCCAGCGCCCGAGCGTGGACATCATCACCGGCATGATCAAGACCAACGTGCCGGCCCGGATCGCGTTCGCCGTCTCCTCCCAGACCGACTCGCGCGTGATCCTCGACCAGAACGGCGCCGAGTCGCTGCTGGGCAAGGGCGACATGCTGTTCAAGCCCGGCAACGGCACCAAGCTGAGCCGCATCCAGGGCGCGTTCGTGGGCGAGGAGGAGATCGAGAAGATCACCGCCCACTGGCGCAAGCAGGGCGAGCCCGAGCTGCGCGAGGAGCTGCTGGAGGCGGTCGAGACCGACGAGGAGGAGGAGCCCGCGGGCGACTTCGATCCCGACGCCGACGACCTGCTGGCCGACGCGATCCGCACCGTCGTGCAGATGGACACGGCCTCCACCTCGATGCTCCAGCGCCGCCTGCGGGTGGGCTACACGCGCGCCGGCCGGCTGATCGACATGCTCGAGCGCCGCGGCGTGATCTCGGGCTACGAGGGCTCGAAGGCGCGCAAGGTGCTCATCACGGAGGCCGACCTCCCGCGGGTGATCGAGGCGCTCGCGAGCCGTGGAGGAGCCGCGCGCGAGTGAGCCGCCGGACCGCCAGAATAGGCGGCCGATGCCGCCCATAGGCGAGACGCTGCGGGAGGCGCGCATGCGCCAGAAGCTCGACATCGCCGATGTCGAGGAACGCACGAAGATCCGTGCGAAGTACCTGCGCGCGCTCGAGAACGAGGAGTGGAGCCTGCTTCCCGGGCCCACCTTCGTCAAGACCTTCCTGCGCACCTACGCCGAGGTGGTCGGCGTGGACCCGCACCTGCTGGTCGAGGAGTACCGCACCCAGCACGAGCGCCGACGAGCCGCAGGACCTCCAGCCGATGGACGTCGCACGCGCGCGCCGCTCGCGCCGGCGCGCAGCGCGCCGCCGCGCCGCCGCCCGGGCCCGCCGAGCCGCCTGCCGGTGGTCCTGGGCGCTGGTCGTCGCGTCGTGGTCGTCTTCCTGCTCGTGCTCGGCCTGCCGGCGGCGACGACGACGAGGCGGCGGACGACGCCACCGAGGCCGCCCGCACCCAGCGCCACCGCGCACCGAGCGGCCGCGCGCGCCACCCCGAAGCCGAAGCCCAAGCCGGCGCCCGGCGGGCGTGACGGTCCGGATCGCGCCCGACGGTGCCCACCTACGCGTGCCTCGACACCGGCGAGGGCACCGAGACCGCTCTTCGAGGGCACGCTGGAGGAGCGCGCGCACCTTCCGCAACGCCAAGGAGCTGCGCGTGAACCTCGGCCGGCGCTCGGTCGGCGATGCAGCGCCAACGGGAAGGCCGTGCAGGTCGACCGCAGAGCCCGGAGCCGTTCGGGCTGCGCGTCACGCGCGCCGGCGCGAGGGAGATCACCGAGGGCACGAGGCCCTGCGCGTGAGCGCCCGCGCGGGCATCGTCATCACCGGCACCGAGGTGCTCACGGGCAGGGTGCGCGACCGCAACGGGCCCTGGCTCTCGGACCGCCTGCTCGAGCTGGGCGTCGAGCTGGCGCACATCACCATCTGCGGCGACCGCCCCGAGGACATGGAGGCCCAGCTGCGCGTTCATGGAGGACGCAGGGCGTGGACCTCGATCGTCACCAGCGGCGGGCTCGGGCCCACCGCGGACGACCTCACGCTGGAGGTGGTGGCCCGCTTCGCCGGCCGCGAGCTCGCGCCTCGACGAGGCGCTCGAGCAGCGGATCGCGGACATCCTGCGGCCGCTCATGAAGCGCTGGCGCAACCTCGACTTCGAGGCGGTGCGCGCGGCCAACCGCAAGCAGGCGCTGGTGCCCGAGGGCGCGACGGTGATCGAGCCCGCCGGCACCGCGCCCGGCATGGTCGTTCCGCCCCGCGACGGCGGCGGCGGTCCGACCGTGGTGATCCTGCCGGGGCCGCCGCGCGAGCTGCACGCACATGTGGCACGAGGCGGTGGAGACGGAGCCGTTCCGTGACGCGGTCGGCGCGCGCGAGCGAGTACGAGCAGTCGATGCTGCGGCTGTTCGGCATCCCCGAGTCGGAGATCGCCGAGACGCTGCGCGCCGCCGAGGCCGAGATCGACGGCTTCGACGAGCTCGAGATCACGACCTGCCTGCGCCGCGGCGAGGTGGAGGTGGTGGTGCGCCACGAGCCGGCGTCGGCCGAGGCGCTGGACGGCGCTGGAGGCGCCTGATCGCGCGACCGGCACGCGGCAACACGCTCTTCTCGACCGACGGCTCCACCGTCGACGAGCAGGTCGCGGAGCTGCTGGACGGCCTCACGGTGGCCACCGCGGAGTCGTGCACCGGCGGGCTGATGGCGGCGCGGCTCACCGAGCGCCCCGGGCTCGTCGGCGTACGTGGCGGGCGGCACGTGGCCTACGCGAACGAGGCGAAGGTGGCGCTGCTCGGCGTGGACGCCGGCGCTGATCGAGCGCCACGGCGCCGTCTCGCCCGAGGTGGCCGACGCGATGGCGGACGGGGCGCTGGAGCGCTTCGGCGCCGACGTGGCGATCGCCATCACCGGGATCGCCGGCCCGGACGGCGGCACCGAGGAGAAGCCGGTCGGGACGGTCTGCTGGTGCGCGAAGCGCGCGGACGGCGCCGACGCTGGCGCGCGACGTGCGGATGCCGGGCGACCGCAACGAGATCCGCGACCGCTCGACCACCGTGGGAATGCACCTGCTGCGGCGGCTGCTGCGCGGCGAGGAGTTTCCCGTCTGAGCGGCGGTCGGGGCGCGACCCGGCGCGCCCGCCCGCTGCGTCTGTTCCTGGCGCTCGAGCTGCCGGAGGCGCACGAGCCACTGGCCCGCGTGGCGGACGAGCTGGCCGCACGGGACCCGGCGCTGCGCGCGGTCGCGCCGGAGTCGCTGCACCTGACGCTGCGTGTTCCTCGGCGCACGCCGCCGGACCGAGCCGGCGACGTCTGGGAGCTCGCGCGCGGTTCGGTCGCCGGGATCCCCGCTCCGCAGCTGTCGCCGGGCGCGGTGGTGGGCGTGCCGCGGCGGCGTCCGCGCCTGCTCGCGCTCGAGCTCGACGACGCCGAGGCCAGGGCGGGGCGGATGCGCGACCGGATCGCCGGCGCGCTCGCGAGCCGGGGCCTCCACGAGCCCGAGTCGCGCCCGTTCTGGCCCCATGTGACGCTCGCGCGGGTGCGCCGCGGAGCGCAGCCCGGGCGCCCCGCCGCCGGATGTCCAAGCGGCCGCGTTCGCCGCCGAGGCGCTGACGCTCTTCAGCAGCCGCACGGACCCCGCGGGCGCCCGCTACACGGCGCTTGGAACGGCTGCCCCTGGGCCCGTGAACGGTACCGGCGCAGAACCGTCACGGAGGTCGTCACCCACTTCACCCACGCCGTCCGAACCCGGTCGTAGCCTGCTGGCTCCAAGACTTCAGAAGGAGCCCGCATGGACAAGGACCAGGAGAAGGCCGCGAAGGCCCGCGACGCCGCGCTCAACACCGCCATCACGCAGATCCACCGCCAGTTCGGCGAGGGGTCGATCATGAAGATGGGCGACGAGGCGTTCGCCGTCAGCGTCTCCGCAATCCCCACGGGTGCGCTCTCGCTCGACCTCGCGCTCGGCGTCGGCGGGCTGCCGCGCGGCCGCGTCGTGGAGATCTTCGGCCCGGAGGCCTCGGGCAAGACCACGCTCATCTACCACGTGCTCGCCGAGGCCCAGAAGCAGGGCGGCATCTGTGCGTTCATCGACGCCGAGCACGCCATGGACCCCGTCTACGCCAAGCGGATCGGGGTCGACGTCGACGAGATGCTCGTGTCCCAGCCCGACCACGGCGAGCAGGCGCTCGAGATCGCCGACCTGCTCATCCGCTCGGGCACGATCGACGTGGTGGCCATCGACTCGGTGGCCGCCCTCACGCCCAAGGCCGAGCTCGAGGGCCAGATGGGCGACCAGTCGGTCGGGCTCCAGGCGCGCATGATGAGCCAGGCCATGCGCAAGCTGGCCGGCAACCTCAACCGCGCGAACACGCTCTGCGTGCTCACCAACCAGATCCGCGAGAAGGTGGGGGTCATGTTCGGATCGCCGGAGACCCAGCCCGGCGGCCGCGCGCTCAAGTTCTATTCCTCGCAGCGGCTCGACATCCGCCGCATCGAGACCCTCAAGGAGGGCACCGAGGCGGTCGGCAACCGGGTGCGGGTGAAGGTCGTCAAGAACAAGGTGGCAGCGCCGTTCCGCCAGGCCGAGTTCGACATCGAGTACGGCGCCGGCATCTCCACCGAGGGCTGCCTCATCGACCTCGGCATCGAGCACGACATCGTCCAGAAGTCGGGCTCCTTCTTCTCGTACGGGGACGAGCGGCTCGGCCAGGGCCGCAACAACGCGAAGGGGTACCTGCGCGAGAACCCCGACAAGGCCAAGGAGATCGAGAGCAAAGATCTACGCCGCCGTGGGGGTCGACCAGGCGCCGGCAACGGGGCCGGTGGCGGTCGACGAAGCGGTGCCCCCCGCGCCCGAGCGCCGTCGAGGAGCAGGCGGCCTAAGCCGCGCGGGACGCGGCGCTGAGGCGATGCACGAGCCGGGCGGCACGGAGGCCGCCAGAGCGATGGAGCTGGCCTACACGGCGCTGTCGGCGCGGGAGCGCACGGTGGCTGAGATGCGCGCATACCTCGAGCGCAAGCGGGTCGAGCCCGAGGACATCGACCAGGCGATCGCGGAGCTGGAGGCAGCCGAGCTGCTCGACGATGCCCGCTACGCCCAGCGCTACGCGGAGGACAAGCGCAGCATCGAGCGCTGGGGCTGCGAGCGGATCGAGCGTGACCTCCTCAGGCGGGGGATTGCGCAGGAGCACGTGGAGGCCGCGGTGTCCGCCCACGGGCCCACGGATGAGCTGGCCGCCGCGCTCGACCTGCTGACCGAACGCCGGATCTCACCGCCCACCGACGACCGCGAGCGCGACCGCGCCTGGCGGATGCTCGTACGCAAGGGCTACGGCCCCGAGCTGGCGTACGAGGCCGTGCGAGCGCACGGCGCCTGACGCGCGCCAACCGCCCCCGTCTCACGGGTGGGCGGGGCAATTCCACAGTTGCGCAAGCAGGGCGGCGGGGATACGCTCATGGAAGCGGCCGAAGCGGCCGCCGAGAGACCAGATAGATCTGAACTTAGGCTTGTTTGCAGCGAGAAAAGACTCCGGGCAGCAACCGACTCCAGCGATGACCGTTACCTATCGACAGCCTCGGGACGCGGGCGGAAGGAGCTTCTCGGCGCGTCCCTGACAGCAGGTCCCGCGCGCCCCACCGGAGGTGCGCACTCGCTCCTACAGCCCTGGTCCCTCGGCTCCGCTGACACGGCCGGACGGCGAGAACGGGTCCCGGCATGCGTGCCGGGGGAGGTGAGTGCAGATGGAGATCCTGCTGGCGGCAGGGGTATCGGCGGCGGTGGCCGCCGCGGTCGTGATGCTTGCGCTGCGCTCGCGCGGGCCCGTGGTGGCGGCGCCGGGTCTGCCGGCCGCCCGGCCGGGAAGGCCCGAGGGCATCGACGGCCCACACGCAGACGACTCCGCGCGCGACGACGGCGAGGCCGATGCCTCCGCCGCCTCCAAGCCTCGCCATCGGCGCGAACGCGCGCGGCCAGGCCGGCGCCGACGGCGACGGCGAGCTGCGCGCTCGGCGTGAGGAGCTCGTGCGGCTGGAGGAACGGCTGCGTGCGAAGGAGGGCAGCCTGGACACCAAGCTCGCCGAGGTGGAGGCGCGTGAGCGCACCGCCGACGATCGCGCGCGCAACCTGGAGCACAACACCGCGCGCCTGAAGGAGGCCAAGCGAGAGCACGTGCGCGAGCTCGAGCGAGTGGCGGGCCTGAGCGCCGGTCAGGCGCGGCAGATCGTCCTGCGCGAGCTGGAGGACGAGCTGCGCCACGACAGCGCGCGCCTCATCCGCCAGGTGGAGGAGGAGACCCGCCACGACGCCGATCGCCGCGCTCGGAGCATTCTCGCCACCTGCATGCAGCGCGTCGCCGGCGGCCACGCGGTGGAGACCACCGTGTCCGTGGTCGAGCTGAAGTCCGACGAGCTCAAGGGCCGGATCATCGGCCGCGAGGGCCGCAACATCCGCGCGCTGGAGACCCTCACCGGGATCGACTTCATCATCGACGACACCCCGGGGGCGGTGCTCCTGTCGGGCTTCGACGGCGTCCGCCGCGAGGTGGCCCGCATCACCCTCGAGAAGCTGCTCCAGGACGGGCGCATCCACCCGGCCCGGATCGAGGAGGCCTTCGAGCAGGCGGGCTCGGAGCTGGAGCGCCGGATCGCGGAGCTGGGCGAGCAGGCCGCCTACGAGGCCAACGTGGGGACCCTGCACCCGGAGCTGGTCAAGCTCCTCGGCCGCCTGCATTTCCGGACCAGCTACGGACAGAACGTGCTGGCGCACTCGATCGAGTGCGCCCGGCTGGCCGCCCTGCTGGCCGCCGAGCTGGGCGCCAGCCCCAAGACTGCCGCACGGGCCGCCCTGCTGCACGACATCGGCAAGGCCGTGTCGCACGAGGTCGAGGGGCCGCACGCGCTGGTCGGCGGCCAGCTCGCCCGCCGCTACAAGGAGGCAGAGGCCGTGGCCCACGCCATGGAGTCGCACCACAACGAGGTCGAGCCGCAGACGATCGAGGCCGTGATCGTGCAGATCGTCGACTCCGCCTCGGGCGCGCGCCCGGGTGCCCGCGGGGCGTCGCTGGAGCAGTACGTGAGCAGGCTGCACGACCTGGAGGAGATCGCCGCGCGCCACGAGGGCGTCGACAAGGTCTACGCCATGCACGCCGGCCGCGAGATCCGCGTGCTCGTTCGCCCCGAGGACGTGGACGACGACGCCGCCGCGCTGCTCTCGCGCGCGATCGCGCGCGAGGTGGAGCAGGAGATCGAGTTCCCGGGCCAGATCAAGATCACCGTGATCCGGGAAAGTCGCGCGACGGACTACGCGCGCTGACAAGGGCTCGGCCGGCTGCGTCGGCCGGCCCACGAGGGTGTTGACCAGCTGTCGGTAAAACCGTACGGTCGAGCTCCGCCAAGCAATAGCTGAGGTCCGATGCCGTTCGCTCATCTCTTTCGCCGCTGCTCGCTGACGGCCCTTGTCGTGGCTGGCTCAATTGTCGTCGGGCCCGCTGGGGCGGCTGGCGCGCGTCCCTCCCTGGGCTCGCCGGGGGCGGTCGTCTCGGCGGCCCCGCTGAAGCATCGCCTCTGGATCCCGAAGACCACCCGAGCGGCGTTTCGTTTGAAGTATGTGACGACGAACGCGCGCGGGAAGCGCGCACTGAGCACGGGGACGCTGTTCCTCCCGAAGGGCAAGGCGCCCCGCGGCGGGTGGCCGGTGATCTCCTGGGCGCACGGCACGTCAGGGCTCGGCGACCGCTGTGCCCCGTCCCGTATCGGTCCGGCGCTGCCCGAGCGCGACCGTCCCTACCTGGCGAACTGGATGCGCGACGGATACGCGGTCGTGGCCAGCGACTACGCGGGCCTGGGCACGCCGGGGCTGATGGCGTACCTCCACGGGCGGTCGGAGGCGCACAACATCGTCGACATCGTCAAGGCCGGCCGCGCTCACGCGCGCCGGCTGTCGCGACGCAGCCGGCTCGCGCGGAAATGGGTTGCCATCGGGCAGTCGCAGGGCGCCGGCGCGGCAATCTACACGGCGCGCTACGCGACCAGGTTCGGCGGACGCGGGCTCGACTACCGCGGCGCGGTTGGGACCGGCACGCCGGCCTACATCGAGGACGTCGTGAGCCAGCTTGACCCGCGCTTCCCCGCGCTCTCTCCCGGGCTGGCCGCGTATATGTCGTACATCCTGGCCGGAATGCGCTGGACCTACCCGGACCTGGGGATCAACGACGTGCTCACGAGCACGGGCCGCCGCTACATCAGGCTCGCGGAGTCCAGGTGTGTCTTCCCGTTCGAGGAGGACCTGAAGGGCGCGAAGCTAGGTGAGTTCTTCACCCGCGCGGTGACGACGTTGCCGCGGTTCGGGCGGACCGTCGAGAAGTACATGGGGATGCCTGAGAAGGGATTCGACAAGCCGTTCTTCATGGGCCACGGCCTCGACGACGCCGACGTGCCCTACGTACTGACGAGGCCCTATGTGGAAAAGCTGCGGGCCAACCGCCAGCCGCTGACCTTCAAGTCCTACGACTCCGACCACAGCGGCACCCTGCTCGCGTCGCAGAAGGACACGCACCCGTTCGTTCGCAAGCTGTTTTCGAGGAAGCGACGCTGAGCCATCGCTAACCCTGACCGACCCCGGAACCAAGCCTGCCGGGGAAGGAGGGCAGGGGCCGCAGCCGCTAGCCTCGCCGGCATGAAGCGCTACCACCTGACCACGTTCGGGTGTCAGATGAACGAGCACGACTCCGAGCGGATGAAGGGCATGCTCGAGTCGATCGGCTACTCGGAGTCCGACTCGCGTGACGAGGCGGACCTGATCCTCTTCAACACCTGCTCGATCCGCGAGTCCGCCGACACCCGCCTGGTGGGCAACCTGGGCGAGGCCAAGCGACTCAAGGCCGAGGACCCTTCACGGGTGGTTGGCATCGGGGGCTGCTGGTCGCAGTCGATGAAGGAGCGGGTCTTCGAGCAGTTCCCGTTCGTGGACGTGGCCTTCGGTCCGGGGCAGGTCCATCGCCTGGCCGAGTTCCTCACCAGCGACAGCCTGACGGCCCAGGGCTACTTCGAGTTCGAGGGGTTCACCGGCCATCTGCCGATGCGTCGCGAGCGCGCGTTTCAGGGCTGGGTCCAGATCTCGGTCGGCTGCAACTGCGCGTGCTCGTACTGCATCGTGCCGTCCACGCGCGGGCGCGAGGTGTCCAGGCCGGCCGCGGAGCTCGTGGCCGAGGTCGAGCGGCTGGCGGGCGACGGCGTCCGCGAGGTCACGCTGCTCGGCCAGAACGTGAACTCCTACGGCCGCGACCTCCCACGCGGGGCCAAGGCCACGTTCGCCGAGCTGCTGGCGATGATCGACGCGGTGGAGGGAATCGACCGCATCCGCTACACCAGCCCGCACCCCAAGGACATGCGCGCCGACGTGATCGCGGCCCACGCACAGCTGCCGAGCGTTTGCGAGCACGTGCACCTGCCGCTCCAGTCCGGCTCCAGCAGGATCCTGAAGGCCATGCGGCGCACGTATGACCGCGCCCGCTACGAGGACCGCCTCTCACAGATCCGCGCGACCGTTCCGGACTGCGCGATCACAACCGACATCATCGTCGGGTTTCCGGGGGAGACCGAGGCCGACTTCGAGCAGACCATGGAGGTGGTTGAGAGCGCCCGCTACGACTCTGCCTTCACCTTCGTCTTCTCGCCCAGGCGTGGCACCGAGGCCGCCGCCCTGCCAGACCAGTTGCCCCACGCCGTCAAGCGCGAGCGCATGGAGGTGCTCGTGCCCGCCGTGCAGCGGATCGCTGCCGAGCGCTCGCAGCGGTTCGTGGGACGCACGATGGAGGTGCTGGCGGAGGGGCCGTCGCGCACGGACCCGGCCAGGATGCGCGGTCGCATTCGCCACAACAAGACGGTCAACTTCACCGGCCTCGCCCAGCCGGGGGAGCTGGTGGAGGTCGAGATCGGCTCTGGCACCAGCACCACCCTCGCGGGCGAGGAGCGGCTGCTCTCCCGCGTTGCCTGACCGCGCTCCGGCGGTGCTGGCGCTGTTCGGGCCCACCGGCGTGGGCAAGACCGCCGTTGCGCTGGAGCTGGCGGACCTGCTGCGGGCGCGTGGCGGGGACCCTGTGGCCGTCTCGGCCGACGCGCTGCAGGTCTACCGCGGCTTAGAGGCGCTCACCGGGGCCGCCACGCCGCGGGAGCGGGAGCGCCTGGAGCACCGTCTGCTGGGCGTCGTGGGTGTCACCGAGCCGTTCTCCGTGGGTGACTACATGCGCCTCGCGCACGCCGAGATCGACGCCGCGCTGGCGGCGGGACGGATGCCGATCGTGGTGGGTGGGACGGGTCTGTACCTGCGGGCGGCGCTGGCGGACCTCTCCCTCGTGAAGGCCACCGAGGGGGAGGAGTCGGAGCTGTGGTCGCCCGAGACGCGACATCCGACGCTGCAGGTGGGTCTCACCATGGAACGGGAAGCGCTCTACGCGCGCATCGACGCGCGGGTGGACGCCATCGTGGCCGCCGGCGCGACCGACGAGGTCCGCCGCGCGCAGGAGGCCGGGGCGTCGCGCACGGCTCGCATGGCGCTGGGCTTCGATGAGCTGCCCGAGGGGCGCATCGAAGAGCTCAAGAGGCGCAGCCGCAACTACGCCAAGCGCCAGCTCACCTGGATGCGCAAGCTCGAGCGGCGGCTGCCGGAACTGGAGGTCATCGACGTGACCGGCCGCGATCCGGCTGGGGTGGCGGCCGAGGTCGAGGGCCTCCTGCGGCGCCGCGAGGGGCTGGCGTAGAGTGCCGCGCCGTGAGGTTCGAGAAGTGGCAGGCGCTGGGCAACGACTACCTGATCGTGGAGGCGGACTCGCTTCCGTGGGAGCTCACGCCCACGCGCGCGAAGGCGTTGTGCGCGCCCCACACCGGGGTCGGCGCCGATGGTGTGCTGCTGCTCTCGCGCACGGAGGAGCGCGGGTTCGTGGCTGCGCTGCGGATCTTCAACCCGGACGGGTCGGAGGCGGAGCTCTCGGGCAACGGGGTGCGGGAGGCGGTGATGTACCTGCGCAGGTCGGGCTGGACCGACGACGACTCGTTCTCGGTGTCGACCGCGGCGGGGGAGGTCCGGCCGCGGATCACGGGCCCCACCACGTGCACCGTGGACATGGGCCGCGCGCGGCTGCAGGCCCCCGACTTTCCCTCCGGTGACGCGGACGGCAGGGGAACGGTCACCGCGGACGGGCGCGAGCTGGCGTTCCAGTTCGTGTCGATCGGGAACCCGCAGTGCGCGATCGAGGTGGGGGACGACCTGGAGGGGCTGGACCTGTCGCGGCTCGGGCCGCCGATCGAGGGAAGCGACCAGTTCCCCAACCGCACCAACGTGTCGTTCTGGCGCCAGGAGGGTGAGGAGACCATCAGGGCGAGGATCTTCGAGCGCGGCGTGGGGGAGACGATGTCGTCCGGCACGGGCGCGACTGGCGCGGCGGTTGCGGCGGTCCTGCGCGGTGCCGACAGCCCGGTGACCGTGCGGCTGGACGGTGGCGAGCTGGAGGTGAAGGTGGGGGAGGACCTGCACGTGGACCTGAGCGGCTGGGCGGTCCCCGTCTATGCCGGCGAGTTGAGCGACGAGTTCCTGGAGGTGCTCGCACGGACATGAAGACCAGTGCGCGACTGGACCGCCTTCCCCCGTACCTGTTTGCCGAGCTCGAGCGAAAGATCGCCGCGAAGAAGGCGGCGGGCGTGGACGTGATCAGCCTGGGGATCGGGGATCCGGACACGGCCACTCCGGACCTGGTGATCGACGCGCTGGCGGCCGCGGCCCGGGACCCCGCCACGCATCAGTACCCGAGCAACCGGGGGCGCGCGGAGCTCCGCGAGGCCGTGGCGCGCTTCTACGAGCGCCGCTTCGGAGTCGAGCTCGACCCCGACACCGAGGTCATGCCGGCGCTGGGGGCCAAGGAGTGCATCTTCAACCTCAACCTCGCCTTCCTCGACCCCGGGTCGGTGGCGCTGGCGGCCGACCCGGGCTACCCGGTGTACACCGGCGGGCCGCTGCTGGCGGGTGCCGAGGCGGAGCTCATGCCGCTGCGCCGGGAGCGCGGGTTTGCCCCCGATCTGGACGCCATCGCGCCGGCGGTGGCCGCCAGGGCACGCCTGATGTACCTGAACTACCCGAACAACCCCACCGGTGCCGTGGTGCCCGATGGGCTGTTCGAGCGGGCGGTGCGCTTCGCCCAAGAGCACGACGTGCTGGTGGTCCATGACGCGTCGTACACCGAGACCACCTTCGACGGCTACGTGGCGCCGAGCTTCCTCCAGACGGCCGGTTCCAAGGACGTGGGAGTGGAGGTGTTCTCGCTTTCCAAGGGCTACAACATGACCGGCTGGCGCACGGCTGCGGTGGTGGGCAACGCGGCGGCGGTCGACGCCTACTGGAAGCTCAAGACCAACATCGACTCCGGGATGCCTGAGGCGGTGCAGCTGGCGGCGGCGGCCGCGCTCGACGACGGTGACCACGTTCCCCGCGAGATGAGCGCGATCTACCAGCGCAGGCGCGACCTGGTGGTGGGGGCCCTCACCGAGATCGGCGTAGACGTGGCCACGCCCAAGGGCACGATCTACGTTTGGGCGCCGGTGCCGGACGGACACACGTCCGCGTCGTACTGCGAGCTGGTGCTCGAGCAGTCGGGGGTCGTTGTGTCCCCCGGTGGGGCGTACGGCCCCAATGGCGAGGGGTTCTTCCGCATCTCGCTGACGGTTTCGGACGAGCGTCTGGGTGAGGCCGTCGAGCGGTTGCGGTCGAGTCTGGGGGGCTGAGAGGGTAGGCTCGACCCATGAAGACGTGGGAGCTGGGCCAACTGGAGGTGGAGGCTCACCACCCCCACATCGTCTCCTCCTCCGAAGCGGCACGGGTGATCGTGCTGCACCTGCCCGCCGGCGAGGCGCTGCAGGAGCACGAGGTCCACGAGCGCGCCTGGGTCGTGCTCGTGGAAGGCGAGCTGGAGATCGAGAGCGACGGGGAGCGCAGCGCCGGCGGACCCGGCCTGCTGGCCGAGTTCGACCCCAAGGAGCCCCACGTGGTCACGGCCAGGACCGACTCGCGGCTGCTGCTGTTCCTGGCGCCGTGGCCGGGCGACGGCCATCCCGGTGCCATGTCGCTCGACGACAAGGCCCAGGTCCGCGAGCGGGCGCGGGAGCGAGCCGCCGGCTGAGCGCCGCGGCGGGCCTACACTCGTAGGCGTGCGAAACGGCCAGAACAGGACCGCCCGCGCGCGCCAGCGCGCCTTGCTGATCGCCGCCGGGCCCGACGAGCCGGACCTGTCCGAGCTCGCCGAACTGCTGCTCACCGCCGGCGTGGCCGTTGCCGGCCAACTCACCCAGCGCCGTGCACAGCCCGACCCCGACCGCTACCTCGGCAAGGGCAAGTTGGTGGAGCTCAAGCGAGCGATCGCGGAAGCGGACGCCAACCTGGTGGCGTGCGACGACGAGCTGCTGCCGCGCCAGGAGCGCAACCTCGAGGAGGCGCTCGGCACGCCCGTGATCGACCGCACCGCCGTGATCCTCGACATCTTCGCCGACCACGCCAAGTCCGCGGAGGGCAACCTCCAGGTCGAGCTCGCGCAGCTGGAGTACAACCTCGCGCGCATGCGCGGGCTGTGGACCCACCTCGAGCGCCTGGGCGCCGGGCGCATGGACGGCGGCATCGGCACGAGGGGCCCGGGCGAGACCCAGATCGAGACTGACCGCCGGCTCGCGCGCGACCGTATCTCGGCCCTACGCAGGCGGCTCGAGCACACCAAGGGCACCCGCCGGGTCATGCGCTCCGAGCGCGAGCAGGCAGGGCTCCCCACCGTGGCCTTGGCCGGATACACCAACGCCGGCAAGTCCACCCTGCTGAACGCGCTCACCGGCGCCGAGGTCGGCGTGCGGGACCGCCTCTTCCACACGCTGGACCCCACGACGCGCTCGTTCGAGATCGGCGGTCGCAGCTACCTGCTGACCGACACGGTCGGCTTCATCCGCAAGCTTCCCCACCAGCTGGTCGAGGCCTTCGGCGCGACGCTGGAGGAGGCCCTGGCCGCGGACCTGATCCTGCACGTGGCGGATGCCTCGGCCACGGAGGACGAGCTGGCCGCCCAGCTGGCGGCGGTCGACGACGTGCTGGACGAGATCGGCGCCGGCGAGCGGCCGCGGCTGCTGGCGCTGAACAAGGTCGACCTGCTGGACGACGCCCGCCGGCGCGAGCTCGAGTTCCGCCACCCCGCCGCGATCCAGGTCTCCGCCGAGACAGGCGAGGGCCTCGACGCGCTGCGGAGCGGGGTGGAGGCGCGCTTTCTCGCCACCCTGCGGCCCATGGAGCTGCTGCTGCCCTACGAGGAGGGCGGGCGGCTGTCCGAGCTGCACGAGGTGGCGGGGGAGATGGAGCGCGAGGACACTGCCGACGGCGTGGTCGTGCGCGCGCGGGTGCCCGCCGCCGCGGCCGCCCGCTTCGAGCGCTTCGCCGTAAACGGCGCTCGCCGCAACGGCTCCGGATGACGCTGCGCTACGTGCGGCTGTCGGAGTCCGCCGTGGCGCCTCGCCGCGCCCATGAGGGCGATGCCGGATATGACCTGTGCGCGGCCGAGGCGGCCACGCTGGCGCCCGGCGAGCGCGCGGGCGTGGGCACCGGGATCGCCCTGGCCATCCCCGACGGCCATGCCGGCCTGGTGCTGCCGCGCTCGGGCCTGGCCGCCAAGCACGGCATCGCGCTCGTGAACGCTCCGGGCCTGATCGACGCGGGCTACCGCGGCGAGGTGCGGGTGCTGCTCCTCAACACCGACAGGGACGCGACCTTCCAGGTGTCGCCGGGCGACCGGATCGCCCAACTCGTGCTCGTGCGGCATGAGACCCCGGAGCTGGAGGAAGTGCCCGAGCTGGACGCCACGGCGCGGGGTGTCGCAGGCTTCGGCTCCAGCGGCGTCTAGGACGCGTGCCGAGCGCAGGCGGAAGCCTCCTTGCACGGATCAATCCCATCGAACATCTGCCGATACACGGAGGGTGAGCGAAGCGCCAGCCGTCCAGCCCGGCGTCACGCCGCCCGCCCAGCGCTCGAGCTCGGTCAGGCGGATCGGTGATGTGATCGTAGAGCTCGGGTTCGCGAGCCGCGAGGCCGTGGACCGCGCAGCCGACGAGGCGCGCGGCACGGCACGCACCACGGGTCAGACTCTGCTGAGCGCGGGGGTGGTCACCCCCGACCAGCTCGCGCGGGCGGTCGCCGAGCGGTTCGGCATCGACCACGTGGACCTCAACAATTTCCAGGTCGACCCGGGCGCTACCGCGTTGGTCGACCCACTCGTGCTGCGCCGCTATAAGGCGGTGCCCATCGCGTTCATCGACGAGCGTACGCTGCTGGTGGCCACAGCGGATCCGGCCAACGTGCTGGCGGTGGACGACCTGGCGATGATGACCGGGCTCGAGATCCGGCGCGCGGCCGCCACTGCCGAGGACGTGGACGCCCTCCTCGGCAGGCTCAACCGCCTGGACGAGACGGTCCTCGAGGTCGAGGAGGAGGAGGCAGGCCGGCAACGTAATCGAGCTGCGCGAGTCCGCTGAGGACGCACCGGTGGTGAAGCTTGTCCACACGATCGTGGCCGAGGCCGTGCAGCGCGGCGCATCGGACATCCACTTCGATCCGCACTCAAGCTCGATGCGGGTGCGCTTTCGCGTCGACGGTGTGATGACCGACTCCACCACCGTCCGCAGAGCTCTTGCGCCAGGGCTCGTCTCCCGCATCAAGATCATGGCGGACCTGGACATCTCCGAGCGCCGCGTTCCCCAGGACGGCCGCGTCGGCCTCTCGATCGACGGCAACCAGGTGGACATCCGGGTGGCCACGCTGCCCGTCGTCCGCGGCGAGTCGGTGATCATGCGCATCCTCGACAAGGGCCGCATGATGGGCGACCTCGACCAGCTGGGCTTCGCGCCGACGGACCTGGAGCGCCTCCGTGGCGCCATCTCGCAGTCGTCCAGGTCGATCTTGGCCACGGGGCCGACGGGCTCAGGTAAATCGACCACGCTCTACGCCGCGCTCACCGAGATGAACAGCGCGGAGAAGACCATCATCACGATCGAGGACCCGGTGGAGTACGAGCTGGAGGGCGTCAAACAGGTCCAGGTGAACAACAGGATCGCGCTGAACTTCGCTACCGGCCTACGCTCGATGATGCGCGCGGACCCCGACGTCATCATGGTCGGCGAGATCCGCGACCGCGAGACGGCTCAGATCGCGATCGAGTCCGCCCTCACCGGCCATCTGGTCCTGTCGACCCTGCACACCAACAGCGCTCCGATGAGCGTGGCGCGGCTGATCGAGATGGGCATCGAGCCGTTCCTGGTGGCCTCGGGCATCTCGTGCATCGTGGCCCAGCGGCTGGCCCGTCGGCTGTGCGACTGCAAGGAGGAGACCGAGCTCAGCGTCGAGGTCCTGCGCCGCAACGGCTTACCCGGACGCCACCGAGCCGATCCAGGCCTTTCAGGAGGTGGGCTGCGTCCGCTGTGCCCACACCGGGTATCGGGGACGAGTGGGCGTCTACGAGGTGCTGGAGGTCACCGACGAGATGCGCGAGCTGATCGTGGAGAAGCGACCCGTGGAGACCATCGGCGAGGTGGCCGAGCGGCAGGGCATGCGCCGGCTGCGCGTCGACGCGCTGGACAAGGTCCGCGACGGCGTCACCTCCATGGCCGAGGCCCTTCGGGTCCTCGGCGGCACCGCCTAGTCCAGGCTGGCTAGACGCCCGCCGCGCGTCGCGCCGACGCATGGGCGGCGATCCTCCAGCGAGTCGTCCAGCGGCTCGAGGCTCACACCCAGCGCCAGCTCGATCAGCCGGTCGGCCACCCACACGTTCTTCGGCAGCAGCGGGCCGTGGAGGTAGGTGCCGATCACGTTGTCCCGCCGGACGCCCTCGTGGCCGTCGCGGCCGTTGTTGCCGTGCCCCGCGAGTACCCGTCCCAGCGGCTGCTCGTCGGGCCGCCAGGTGGGTGCGGCCGCCGTGGTTCTCGAAGCCGGCGATGACGCGCGGGCCGTTGCCCAGGTCGGCCTCGATCGCGCAGTTGCCGATCAGGCGCGGGCCGTCCTCGCGCACCGTGCGCAGGTCAACGAGCCCGATGCCCGGCAGCGTGCGCTCGCCCATCTCGTAGCTCTCGCCCAGCAGCTGGTAGCCGCCGCACACCGCCAGGACCACCGCCCCGCGGCCGGCCGCGGCGTGCAGCGCCTCGCGCTTGGTGGCCGCCATGTCCTCGGCCACCGCCGCCTGGTCGCGGTCCTGGCCGCCGCCGATGTAGAAGAGGTCGTGCGCGTCCGGGTCGAGGGCGCGCGCCGGTGCTGGCAGGCGCCAGCTCGAAGCCCATGCCGCGCCACTCGCAGCGGGCGCGCAGCACCGCGATGTTGCCGCGGTCGGCGTAGATGTTCATCAGCTCGGGATAGAGGGCGCACACGCGCAGGGTCGGGCTCATGGCGGGGCCTCGAGCATGACCACGGTGCTGCCCACGTAGTCGCGCGTGGGGGGCACACGACGAGCGGCGAGGACCAGCCAGCCCGCAGCCGCGGCCTCGGCCTCGAGCTCCGGTGCGGACAGCCGGTCGAGGCGGATCGTGAACGCCTCCTCGGTGAGCTCGCCGGCGGGCGAGACGGCCTGGCGGTGGCGGTCGATGGCCACCGATTGGCCCTCGGGCCGCACCGCGACCGGGGTGGAGGACAGCACCCAGCCATCGCGTTCGAGCACGTCGGGGAGCGGGGGAGTGGCGTCGGCCGCCGGGACCCCGTCGAACGGATCGGCCAGCGCCACCGCCAGCAGCCCGCCCGGCTCGAGGTGGCGGGCCACGCTGGCGAGCATGCCCCTGCGTCCGTCGACCCCGCCGAGCAGCTGGGCGACCTGCATCGGGCAGATCGCGAGCGGATGGCGCGACCCGAGGTCGAACGAGCGTGCGTCGGCGGCCAGCGCGCGCACGGCGAGCCCTCGCTCGCGGGCGCGCTCGGCGCAGGCGTGCGTCAGCTCGGGGTCCGCGTCGATGGCCACCACCTCGTGGCCGTGGGGGGCGAGGTCGAGCGCCACGCGCCCCGTGCCGGCGCCCACGTCGAGCACCGGCGCGCCGCGCTCCTGCGCCAGCTCGCGCCAGAGCGGCAGGTCGGCACCGTACGAGGCGCACTCCACGTCGTGCCAGGCCACGGGCCGGCCACGGCCGCGGCGGGGCTCACGCGCCCTCCTCGGCGGGCGGGGCATCGCGGCAGGTCCACTCGCTCCAGGTCCCACACCGGCAGGCCGTCCAGCTCGGACGAGGTCAGGAAGCGGTCGTACTCGCCCGGCCCCAGGCGGCGGAAGCCGGCGTGAACCTTCTCCAGGTAGTCGCGCGAGACCACGGCGCGCCCCTCGCGCCTGCCGCGGCGCAGGCGCTCGCGGCCCGCGGGGGAGCCCACGTAGGTCCACACGGTTCCGTCGCTGCCCTCCACGGAGTCGGTCACGTCGACCCGATCGTAGTTGCGCTCGCGCCTGTCGAGCTGGTCGAGCTCGGCGGCGGTCACAGGCCTGAGCGTGCCGTTGACCCCGGCGCCCCCCGGGTCGGCTGCGAGGTCGACGAACGCCACGTAGACCGCCGGGCGGACACCGTCGCTGCGGCGCAGGTACATCTTGTAGCCGGGGATGGCGCGCTCGTTGTCGGTGGCCACGCCCCACACCCGCCGGTGGCCCGGGAGCGTGGCGAGCCGCGCTCCCTCGAGCCCGTCGAGCACCAGCGACCCGTAGCCGAAGACGGCTAGTCAGCCCATCCTCGCGCGAGCCCCCGGCGCGCCAGCAGGTCGCGCAGCTCCAGCAGGGCGGTGTAGGTGGGGAGGGCGTACAGCGGGCGGCCCGCGTCGGAGCCGGCCGCGACCGCGGAGTCCAGCGACGAGGCCAGGTCGCGGTCGACCTCGGCCCGGGCGTCGATGCCCGCGTACTTCAGGCGCAGCGCCATCTCCTCGGCGCGGGTGCCCGAGCAGGTGACGCGGCGCACCCGGCCGGCCAGCAGCTCGAAGTCGGCGTCCCAGATCCAGGACACGTCGCGCCCGTCGGCGATCTTGTCGTTGAGCGCCAGCCACAGGTCGAGCTCGCCGTCCTCGAGGGTGAGCGTGCGCAGCACCTCGTTGGCGCCCGCCGGGTTCTTCACCAGCAGGATCGACACGGGTCGTCCGGCCACGGCAATCGTCTCCACCCGCCCGAAGGCTCCGCCGAAGCCCTCGAGCGCGGCGCGCACGTGCTCCAGCGGGGCGCCGAGGTCGAGCGCCAGCGCCGCGGCGGCCACGGCGTTGTAGACGTTGTAGAGCCCGGGGAGGGGGAGGCGCACCTCGATCCTCCCGGCGGGCGTTGACAGCGTCACGTCGGCGCCGCGCATGCCGTCGAGCGTGACCCGGTCCGCCGACAACGGACGGGTCGGGCCGCTCGCGGCCGCAGTTGGGGCAGCGGTAGCGGCCGAGGTGGCCGATAGCACGACCTCGTAGACGTAGGGCGCGCCGCAGTTGCGGCAGTGCTTGGAGTCGGCCGCGTGCTGGAGCTCCGGCAGCGCCTGGGAGTCGTCGGAGACCCCGAAGTAGACGACCCCCTCGCGCCCGCGGCCGAGGTCGGCCACCAGCGGGTCGTCGGCGTTCAGCACGAACCGCGTCCGGCCCTCCTGCCGGTCCACGAGCGTCGCCCAGCCGTCGGCCAGCAGCTCCAGCTCGCCGTAGCGGTCGAGCTGGTCGCGGAAGAGGTTGGACAGCAGGAGGCCGCGCGGGCTCAGGGCGTCGGCCACGCGCGGAAGCCAGGCCTCGTCGACCTCGAACAGGCCGATCTGGTCCGGCTCGCGGCCGGCGTCGAGCAGCGCCGTGGCCACGCCCCAGCCCATGTTCGAGCCCGCGCGGTTGTGCACCACGCGCTCGCCCGGAGCGCCTCGAGGATCGCGGCGACCATCGCCGAGGTGGTGGTCTTGCCGTTGGTGGCGGACACCAGCACCGCGCCGTGGTCGAGCCGCGCCGACATCCGCTCGAGCGCCTGGGGGTCGGCCCGCAGCAGCAGCCGGCCCGGCAGCGTGGTGCCGCCGCCGCGCCCGAGGCGGCGCGAGAGGGCGCGCACGCCGCGCGCCAGGGCCTCCAGTGGCCGTCCCATCAGCCGGGAACGATCACGCGCAGGCAGCGGGGCGCGACCGTGATCCGTGGCGGGAGTGGTGCCGATCGGGTCGCCGTCGGCGTAGATCTCGAACGTGCGGTCGGAGTCCACCTCGATCTCCGCGCCGCGGCAGCACGTGCACGCTCGGCTCGTCCAGGTGGGCGCCCTTGAAGACCTTCGGCAGCTTGCGCAGGAACTCGAGCTTGCGCGCTGCGCCCGTGGCCACCACGTCGAGCAGGCCGTCGTCGAGCTCGGCCTGCGGCGCGATGAACATGCCGCCGCCGTAGGCGCTGCGAGTTGGCGACCGCCACCGAGTAGCCGGTCAACTCGTGGCGCTCGCCGTCGACCGTCACCGTGAAGCGCGCCGGGCGCCACGCGGCCAGCGCCCGCAGCGCGGCGTAGACGTAGACGAGGTTGCCGCGCACCAGCTTGGCCTCGTTGGCGATCCGGTTGGCGTCGGAGTCGAAGCCGAAGCTGGCGATGCCCAGGTACGGGCGTGCCGTCGACCTCGGCCACGTCGATCAGCCGCTCCTCGCCCTCCACGGCGATCCGGGCCGCCTCAGCGGGGTCGGTGGGGATGCCGAGCACGCGCGCGTAGTCGTTGCCGCGGCCGCCCGGGATGATCGCCAGCGCGGAGTCCGTGCCCGCAGCACCCCGGCGATCGGGCGCAGCAGGCCGTCGCCGCCCATCGCCGCCACCGTCTCGCCGGCTCGGCGGCTCGCGCGGCCTCCGAGCGGGCGTGCTCGATGTCGCGCGTTCGCACCGTGCGGTGCTCCGCGCCGAGCCGCGCGAGCTCGGCCTCGGCCGCCGGCAGCCGCTCGAGCGCCCGGCCCCCGCCCGCGGACGGGTTCACGAGCAGCAGGAAGCGGCGGCTCACCCGGTGGAGGCCGCTGCGGCGCGGGCGGCGCGCTCGGCGGCGAAGGCGCCGCGCTCGGCCCCGCGGAGGTGGGTCTGCTCCTCCAGCGCGTCGATCTCCGCGCGCTCGACCAGGGCGTCGCCCAGCAGCCGCTCGGCGTGCGGCTCGTCGGCGTTCGCGGGTCGAGCGTGAGCAGCACGTCCTGCTGCACCGTGTGCCACGGCTCCTCGGTGACCTTCTCCGAGGCCACCATCAGCTGACCGGGCCGCGCCAGCCAGTGCAGGTCGAAGATCCCGAGCCGGTAGGCGTACAGGCGCTCGCCGTCGGAGAACAGGAAGTTCAGGCCCGAGAAGGCCGAGCGGGCGACCACCGCCGACATCGCGCGGCGCAGCGACCCGGGCACGTCGGCGGGGTCGAAGTAGCGCATCAGGTAGTTGAAGATGGCCTCGGAGTCGGTCTCGCCGGCCGGCGGCTGCACGCCCGGCTCGATCAGGCGCGGATAGGCGATCACCGTGCCGTTGTGGCCGAAGCTGTAGTTGCCGAGCACGAACGGATGGGTGTTCACCAGCGTCAGCCCGCCGAGCGTGGCGCGGCGCACGTGCACGTTGAAGATGCGCCCCGTCATGCGCGGTCGCGCGCTCGAACTCGCGTCGGCCTCGTAGGCCGCCTCGGGGAACCGCACGAGCGTCGGGCGCGCCGCCCTCGGCGCGCTCGTAGACGGCCATGCCCCAGCCGGAGTCGTGGTGCTCGGACTGGCGGATCATCGGGTTCTCCGCCTCGAGCAGCTCGTGGCGGATCGACACGGGCTCGGGGGCGACGCAGCCGAAGACTCGGCACATGCGCGAGTCTAAGGGCTATCCCTCAAGGTCCGCACGTCCGGATGACGCCGAATGACGGCGCGGATGCGTCGCCGCGCGAGCATCGCTCCATGCGTCGCGAGCCGTGCCTCGACCGAGCACGTCCGGACGACCGCCTCCGCCGCGACCTTGGCGACGGGAGGACGGGAGGCGAGCCGATGCGGATCTGGTGGGCGCGGCCGCGCAAGCTGTGCGCGCTGGAGCGGCCGGGCGGGGGAGGGCGCAGCCACCGCCCCGAGCGCCGCGAGGCGGAGATCGCGTGGCTGAAGGAGCACGGCGTGCGCACGGTGATCTCCACGATGGCCACGCGCCACAACCTGCCGGCCTACGAGGCGGCGGGGCTGGAGTGGCACCACGTGCCGTGTCCGGCCACCGCGGGACGGCGCGGCGGCGCTCGAGGAGCTGCTGGTGCTGCTGCGGCGCGAGCTGCGCCGCCGCGGCGCCGTGGCGATGCACGGCAACCGCCACACCGACTTCGTGGCGGCCGTCTGCGCCGCCCACCTGCACGAGCACCGCGGCACCGAGCCCGGCGGAGGGCCTGGCCGCGGCGCGCGCGACGCGGGGCTGATGGTCACGCCCGAGGCCTGCGCGCTGCTGGGCGTGGACTACGAGGCGGTCCAGCCGCGCTCGCGCATGGCGGCCTCGACCTGATCGGGCCGGTCGGTCACCACGTAGGCGTCCACGATCGCCCCGTCGGTGTTGATCGTGATCGAGAGCCCCGACTCCGTGCGGCGCACCTTGGAGATCTGCGGCCACCGGGCGCCCGGAGCCCATCCGCGGCTTCACGCGGCCGGTGGCCACGCTGTGCACGCCGTCGAGGTCCGCGAGGGCGTCGAGCAGGCGGCGGTAGCCCTTCTTCGAGCTGTGCTTGTGGTGGGTGCGCTTGGCCATCTAGCGCGCCGCCACCAGCTCCGCCAGGTCGGCGGCCACCTTCACCGGCTGACGGGCCGTCGGGGGCGGCTCGGCGGGCCGCCGCCGGTGAGCACCAGCGCGCGCGTCGAGCCCCGCGGCGGCGGCGGCGGCGATGTCGGAGTCCAGGCGGTCGCCGACCACGAGCGTGCGGCCGTCGCCGAGGCGGTCGAGCGCGGTCTCGAACAGGCGCGGCGAGGGCTTGCCCACGATCTCGGCCGTCCGGCCCGTCGCCGTCTCGACCGCCGCGAGGAGCGCGCCGGTGCCGGGCCAGTGGCCCTCGGGCATCGGCAGCGTGGGATCGCGGCCGGTGGCGAGGAGGTCGGCGCCGCGGCCGACCGCCAGCGTCGCGTCGCGCAGGTCGCGCGTAGTGCACGTCGTCGGTGCCGCTCACCACCACCACGTCGGCGCGCGAGGCCAGGTCGGTGCCGTTCATCACCTTCAGGCCGGCGTCGGCCACGTGGCGGCGCATGCGCCTGCGGTGCCGATCACGAAGGCGGATGCGCCCGTGCGGGTCTCCGCCAGCAGGTGCTGCATCGCGCCGCCCACCGTCACCACGTCCGCGAGCGAGGCCTGCACGCCGATCCCCCACAGCTTGGCCACGTGGTCCTCGCCGGCGCTGCCAGCCGTTGTTGGTGGCGAACGCGACCCGCTTGCCGGCCGCGCGCAGGGCGGCGATGGCCTCCACCGAGCCCGTCGACCGGCCTCGTCGCCGATCCACACGCAGCCGTCGAGGTCGAGGATCACCTGGTCGTAGGAGCGCAGGAGCGGTGAGAGCGAAGGCACGGGTCCGGGCCATCGTAGAGTGGCTACCCTGCTGCCCGTGTCGCGCGCGATTGCCCTTCTGCTGATCTGCGCTCGCCGCTTGGGGTGGCCGGATGTGGGGGCGACGACGCGGACGAGAGCGGCTCCGAGGCGCCCGAGGCCGACACCCGGCGGCAGCCCCGGCCGGCGACTGCGAGGAGGTCGACGCGCCCAAGCCCAAGCCGGACGGCGGCCAGAAGGCCCCAAGGCCGGCCTCGACCCGGACAAGACCTACGACGTGAAGATGGACACCAGCTGCGGCTCGTTCACCATCCGGCTCGACCAGAAGACCGCTCCCAACACGGCGGCGTCGTTCGCCGCGCTCGCCGAGAACGGCTTCTACGACGGCACCGTCTTCCACCGCATCGTGCCCGGCTTCGTGATCCAGGGCGGCGATCCCACGGGCACCGGCACGGGCGGCCCCGGCTACTCCATCGTCGACGCGCCGCCCGAGAACGCCACCTACACGCGCGGCGTGGTGGCGATGGCCAAGACGGAGACGAGCCGCCCGGCACCGCCGGCAGCCAGTTCTACGTGGTCACCGGGGCCGACGCCGGCCTGCCCCCCGAGTACGCCCTGCTCGGCAAGGTGGTGGAGGGGCTGGACGTGACGACGAGGATCGACGGCTCGGCGACCCCCAGAGCGGCGGCGACGGGACGCCCGCTCAGACGGTCGTGATCGAGAAGGCGACGGTCACCGCCCGCTGAGCGCGGCCCGGCGGCCGGTCAGCCGGGTCCCGCGGCGCGCTCGGCCTTCATGCGCGCCTGCCTGCGCCGGCCGAACAGGGTGAGCACGCCGAGCACGGCGGCCACGATCAGCAGCCCGAGCAGGAGCGCGCCGAGGGTGCCCACCCCGCCGAAGGGCAGCGCGACCAGCTTGGCCAGGCCGAAGCCGACGGCCACCAGCAACACGATGAACGCGACCAGCAGCAGGATGCCGCGCGCGCGCAGCGCCAGGCTGGCGCCCGGCGGGGGCGCGATCAGGCCCATCATGCGCAGCAGGAACAGCTGGCGGCCCGAGGGCGCCTCCTGGCCCAGCTTCTCGACGGCCTCCTTGAGCTCGTCGGGACGGCGCTCGGCCAGCGCCATGGAGGCCTTCATCATCTGTCGCAGCGCCGGGCGCTCCTGGGGGTGGCAGCCGGCCAGGGCCTCGTTGAAGTAGGCGCGCGCGGTCTTGGCGTCGTAGCGCTCCGCGGCGCGGGCGCCGAGCAGCGCCTTGGCTGCCACGCGGTGCTTGCGACTCGCCCTGCAGCTGCTCGTCGGTCCTGTGCTCGAGCTGCTGGATCGCGGCCAGCGCGCCGACCTGCACCTGCATCTTGATCTGCTTCTGCTTCGCCACGGAGGGGAGTGTGCCAGGTCGGTTGGCGGTCGCTCAGATCTCGAGCAGCCTCATCAGCCGGCGGGCCAGGAGCGGGCTGCCCTCGATTCGAACCTGGCCGCCGGCCACCCGCGCCAGGGCGCCCCGGCCACGCGCGTTCGTGGGCTTGGGCACGCCCCCGAACAGGGGTGCCGCGGTCAGCTGGACCACGTCGGGCAGAGAGCCGCGGATCACGAGGTCCGGCTTGTCTGGCGGCGCGTCCTCGTCCGCGGGCACGTCCTCCACCAGCACCCCGTTCGAGTCGAAGGTGATCCTCACGGGCGCGAAGGCCTCCTTGAACCGGATCTCCACCGTTCCGCGCATGCCCTTGGCGATCCGCGGCCGGCGCGCCACCCCCCGGTCGATCAGCCCGTAGATGCTCGCCGAGATGCCGTTGTGAGCGACGTGGCCCAGCTTGACCTGGGGCTGGGCCGCCCGGGTCCGCGTCTTTGAGGCTGCCTTGGCCCGCGGCCGCGGGACGGTCTGCTTGGACGGCATCGCGTGATCGTAGCCAGGCATAAGATCAGCGCCATGGCCATCTCCGTGGACTCCACGCCCACCCTCGACGTCGTTCCGCGGCAGGAGGAGCTGCTGCTGCGGGAGGCGGTGTCCGGCATCTGCGCCGACTTCGGCCCCGCCTACTCGCGGCGGTGGTGGAGGACGGCAGGCCGCCCACCGAGCTCTGGGACGCCCTGGCCGAGCGCGGCTATCTGGGCGTCAACGTGCCCGAGGAGTACGGCGGCGGTGGCCTGGGCATGGCGGCGCTGTCGATGGTGGGAGAGGAGATCTCCGCGGCGGGCTGCTCGCTGCTGCTGATCGTGGTGTCGCCGGCAATCGCGGGCAGCATTCTCGCCCGCCACGGAAACGACGAGCAGAAGGACCGCTGGCTGCGGGGGATCGGCGCTGGCACCACCAAGCTCGCGTTCGCGATCACGGAGTCCGATGCCGGCACGAACTCACACAACATCTCGACGTCCCTCAAGCGCGACGGCGATCGCCTGCTGCTCAACGGCCAGAAGACCTACATCTCCGGCGTCGAGGAGGCGGACGCGTTGCTGGTGGTGGCCAGGTCGCGTAACGCCGACGGCTCGCTGGGCCTGCCCGCGCTCGCGATCGTGGACGTGGACGCGCCGGGCTTCACCCGCACCGAGATCCCCATGCCCTACGTGGGCCCGGACAAGCAGTGGACGCTGTTCTTCGACGACGTGGAGGTCAGCCAGGACCGCCTGATCGGAGGCGAGAACGGCGGCCTGGGGGCCGTGTTCGACGGGCTGAACCCGGAGCGGATCATGGGCGCATCGATCGCCTGCGGGGCGGGCCGCTACGCCCTTGCCAAGGGCGCCGCCTACGCGCGCGAGCGCAACGTGTGGGGAGTGCCGATCGGGGCGCATCAGGGGCTCGCCCACCCGCTGGCCGAGGCCAAGATCGAGCTGGAGCTGGCACGGCTGATGACGCAGAAGGCGGCCGCGCTCTACGACGCGGGGGCCAAGGGCGCGGGGGAGGCCTCGAACATGGCCAAGTACGCCGCGGCCGAGGCGGCCATCCACTGCGTCGACCAGGCCATTCAGACCCATGGCGGCAACGGCTTCGCCCTCGAATACGGGCTCACGCAGATGTGGTGGGGAGTGCGGCTGACCCGCACCGCCCCCGTGTCGCGCGAGATGATCCTTAACTACGTGGCCGAGCACTCCCTGGGGCTGCCCAAGTCCTACGGACCCGGCTCGGCCGGTTGAGCTGAGCTGAGCTTCTACGTCGCAGCCGGCCGCGCCTATGCCGCGACCGAGCTCACCCGCGGCCCCTGGGACCGCGACAGCCAGCACGCGGGGCCACCGTGTGCGCTGCTGGGACGCGAGCTCGACCGTGCGGGGAAGCTCCAGCCGGCGCGTCTGGCCCGCGCCACGTTCGAGATCCTTGGCCCGGTGCCGATCGGGCCGCTGGAGGTGTCGGCCGGGCTGATCAGGCCGGGACGCAGCGTCGAGCTGGTGGAGGGAGCGCTGGCGGCGGACGGGCGCGACGTGATCAGGGCCCGTGCCTGGCGGGTCAGGACGGTGGACGCCATGCAGCTGGAGACCGCAACGCCGGAGCCACCGGCGCCGCCCGGCCCTGACCGCGCCGAGGAGCGCGCGTTCTTCGCCGTCGAGTGGGACACCGGCTACCACACGGCCATGGACGTGCGCTTCGCCAGCGGCGGCTTCACCGAGCCCGGGCCGGCGGTGGCCTGGATGCGGATGCGGGTTCCGCTCGTGGAGGGTGCCGAGCCCTCCCAGCTCGACCGCGTGCTCGTGGCATCGGACTCGGGCAACGGCGTGAGCGCCGCGCTGGACCACCACGAGTGGGTCTTCATCAACGCGGACGTCTCGGTGGCGCTGCGGCGCCTTCCGGAGGGAGAGTGGGTGTGCCTGGAGGCGGCCACCTACGCCGAGCCCGACGGCATCGGCCTGGCCGACACCCTGCTGCGCGACGAGCGGGGCATGATCGGGCGCGCCACCCAGAGCCTCCTGGTGGGCCCGCGCTAGCGCCGTTCGGCGGCCAGGCGCGTCTCGTCCAGGTCCAGGTCGAACTCGATCCTGCGCCGGACCTCGTCGGTGATCTGGCCCTGGTCGCGGAGCCGCCGCAGGGCGGCCCGCTCGGCGTCGAGCACCTCGCGCATGAAGCGGCGATAGCTCTCGCTGCGGTGCTCGTAGGCCTCGGGGGTCCTGTCGTCGCCGTCCTGGTGGCCGTGGATCTGGGATCTGAACCTGCGCTGGCGGTACTCGTAGAGGCTGCGCGCGCGGTCGGCGGTGTCGTCGTAGACCCAGTCCTCGACCGCCAACTCCTCAATCCGGTCGATCGCGGCGAAGGCCGTCTCCACCCGGGCGGCCAGCTCCTCGTCCTGGTCCAGGCCGTCGTCCTCGATGCCCAGCGCGCGGATCAGGGCCGGCATGAGCAGCCCCTGGCCAACGAGCGTCACGAGGATCACGCAGAACGCCAGGAAGATGATGAGATCGCGCTCGGGGAAGGCACCGCCGGCGTCCACCTCCAGCGGGATCGCCAGGGCCGCCGCCATGCACACGCCGCCGCGCATCGAGCTCCATGCCACGAGGGTCACTTGGTTGGCCCCCGGGACCGGGTCCCGCTCGCGGATCCCTGCGCTCAGCCGGCGAGGGAGGTAGGTGGCGATGAAGACCCAGATCACGCGCACGACCGCCACCAGGACGCCCGTCACGAGGCCCCAGAGCGCCAGCTGCCCCAGTGACCTGCCCTCCAGCGCGTCCAGCGCCACGGGCAGCTGCAATCCGATCAGCACGAACAGCAAGGCGTTGAGCAGGAACTGCAGGGTCTGCCAGATCGAGGTCAGTTGGATCCGGGTGGTGGGGGTGGTCAGCTCGGAGGCCTGCCAGCCCAGCCAGACCCCCACGGTCACGGCCGCGATCACTCCCGAGAGCCCGAGCTCCTCCGCGGGCAGGTAGGCCGCGTAGGCCGTGAGCAGTGAGATCGTGACCTCGGTCGGCGGGTCGTCCAGGCGCCGCCGCACGGCCGCGATCACGTAGCCCACTGCTACCCCGATCGCCACGCCGCCGAGCCCGCTGAGCACGAACTTCGGAGCGGCCTCGGCCAGTGAGAAGCTGCCGGTCACCACCGCGGCTACGGCGAACTTGTAGAGGATGAGCGCCGTCCAGTCGTTGGTCAGGCTCTCGCCCTCCACGATCGTCACCACCCGCCGCGGCACCCCGAGGCGGCGCAGGATCTCGGCGGGCGCCACGGCGTCGGTGGGGGACACCACGGCGCCGAGCACGAAGGCCACCCGCCAGTCCAGGCCGAAGGCCCAGTGGCCCAGCATGGCCACGGCGAGCATGGTGGTGATGACCAGTCCCACCGCCAGCAGGCCGATGGGGCGCACGTTGTTGCGCAGCTCGCGCAGGTTGGAGAAGAAGGCCGCGCTGTAGAGCAGCGGCGGCAGGAACACCAGCAGCACGATCTCCGGCTCCAGCTCGACCTCGGGCATGCCGGGCACGAGCCCGAAGGCCAGGCCGCCGAGCACCAGGAGGATCGGGTACGGCACGCGCACCAGGTCGGCGATGACCGCCAGCGCGGCGATGGCCACCAGCAGCCCGAATACGACTAGCTCGAGGTGCTCCACGTGGGCTGCGACGAGGTCGGTGGATGCACCGCCCGGAGACTACGCACGCCCTTGCCCCTGCCGGCGCCCGTGGCTGGGATCGTCATCATGGCCCGCCGTGCCAGCGATCGAGGTGACAGATCTCCACAAGGCCTTCGGGGCCGTGCGCGCGGTCCAGGGCCTGTCGTTTAAGGCCGAGGCGGGCCGCGTGACGGGGTTCCTGGGGCCCAACGGCGCCGGCAAGAGCACCACGCTGCGCGCGCTGCTCGGCCTCGTGCGCCCGACCCGTGGCACCGCGACCTTCGGCGGGCGCACCTATCAGGACCTCGACCGCCCGACGGAGCACGTGGGTGCCGTGCTGGAGGAGACCGCCTTCCACCCGGGGCGCAGCGCCCGCAACCACCTGAGGGTCCTGGCTGCGGCCGGGCAGCATCCGGAGCCTCGCGTGGAGCACGTCCTGGGCGAGGTCGGGCTCTCCGATGCGGCGGATCGCCGGGTCAAGGGCTACTCGATGGGCATGCGCCAGCGGCTGGCGATCGCGGCCGCTCTGCTGGGCGACCCGCAGGTGCTGATCCTCGACGAGCCCACCAACGGGCTGGACCCGCCCGGGATCAGCTGGATGCGCGGGCTGGTGCGCGCGCAGGCCGGTCGGGGACGGGCCGTGCTCGTGTCGAGCCACCTCCTGGCCGAGGTCGCCCAGTCCGTGGACGACGTGGTGATCATCGCTCAGGGGCAGCTGCGAGGCCACGGGACCCTGGAGACGGTGCTGGGCGGCGACGGCGGGCCGGCCACCGAGGTCCGCGCGCGTGACGCGAGCCGGCTGGCCGAGGCGCTGGAGCGCCGCGGCCACCCCGTGGAGCGGGCCGGCGAGGTGCTCGTGGTGCCAGGCGCGGCGCCGGAGGCGGTCGGGGAGATCGCGCTGGAGGAGCGCGTAGCGCTGTCGGGCCTGGCCCCGCGCTCCCGTTCGCTGGAGGCGGCCTTCTTCGAGCTCACCGGGGGTGGGGAATGAACGCTCTGCTGCGCGCCGAGCTGATCAAGCTGCGCACCACGCGGACCTTCGCCGCGCTCACGGGCTCGGCGGCGGCGCTGTCGCTGCTGGTGGTGTGCCTGGCCACGGCGCTGAGCGACAACGTGACCGAGTCCGACCTCAGGGACTTCTTCACCGCCGACTTCACCGCTCTTTTCATCCTGCTGCTGGGCGTGATGGGCATGGCGGGGGAATGGCGCCACCGGACCATCACGAGCACCATCCTGGCCGCCCCAGACCGTACCCGGCTGGTGGCGGCCAAGCTGCTGGCCTACGTGATCGCGGGGGCGCTGATGTCCCTGGTGGTCACGCTCACGATCATGGCGGTGGGGAGTGCGATCCTTTCAGCGCGCGACGAGGCCACCCTGGGCATCGGCGAGCTGGCGGACGTCCTGTGGCGAAACCTCGCCGTGGCGGGGTTCTCCGCGGCGATCGGCGTGTGCGTGGGCGGTCTGGTGCGCAACCAGGTGGCCGCGATCGTTGGCCTGCTCGTGTTCTCGTTCGCCCTCGAGCCGACCCTGCTGGCGCTGGCGCCGGATGTGGGCAAGTTCGGGCCCACGTCGGGCGCGCCGGTGGGCATTCAGGGCACGGACTTCGGCGACGACGAGGACGTGCTCGCTCCCGGCGCGGCGGCGCTGGTGCTGTTCGCCTGGGTGGCCGCGGGTGCGATGGCCACCGCGCTGACGCTCAGGCGGCGGGACGTGCTTTAGGGGCTCAGCGACCGCTCGCGGCGACGGATTCGGTGCCCAGGTGCTTGTGGGCTCACGAGCGTTGAGCATTGTGTTTCCCGAGCGCTTGCCGATAGTTGGTACATGTCTAGAGTTGAGCGGGATCCTGAACGGGGCAGAGCGGCTGCAGCCGAGTTGAAGGCGCTCAACGCGAAGAAAATCCTCATCAAGGCAGCCGAGCAGGGTTACATCACGCAGCTCGCATGCGAGATGCCCGAATGCTTCTGCCCCGAGGAGCTTGGAGGCGCGTCTTACTTCGAGCCGGTCACCGGCGAGTTGAGCGACTGGATGCCTACCCACGAGCACTTTCCGATCTCCAAGAGAGACGGCGGCAAGGTAGCCGTGGACAACGCCATCCTGGCGCACCGCCTCTGTAATCGCATCGACTACTCGATAAGGGTCGGCCGTTCGCACGCGAGCGATCTCAAGCGGATTGAGAAAGCCCGTGAGGACGCGATCCGCCGCAAGGACCGGACGCTTTAACGCGACCCTAGGCGGGCCACCGCTCGGGGGACTCCCCGAACGCCGGCGCAGGTCGCGGTCCTAAGCGCGATTCCTCGCGTGTGTTCACATAACGGGCCTTATCGAGCATTGAATGCGAGCTGAGGGGCCGCCGCAGCGACCGGGTATGGATAAGGGGGCATGCCGACCCAGAACGACCGTCACCAGCCCCTGCCGCCGCTCCCGCGGCTGCCCGGCTACCTGTGGCGGCGAACTCCGCCTGCGGGACGGGCGGCGATCGTCCTCATCGGCCTTGCGGCCGTGACCGCGATCGTCCTATCAATCCCTGGAATCCGCGAGAGCAAGCGCGAAACCGCCGCCCGGGAGCGCACGGAGGCCGCCGAGAGCCGCGCGCGGCGGATCCGCGAGCTCCGGGCCCTCCAGGCTCCGCGGAGCGCGATCTCGGCGAACGTCGATCGCGGCGGCTCGATGGCGGAGCGGGTGCGCGTCCGACGCGCCCTGGCCGCCGACCTCTCAGTGGCCATCGCCGTGGACTCGCGCCGGCGGCGCGGCATGGATCGCGTCCGCCGCGCGGACTGCCGCGGGCTGTCTCAGGAGGGGCGCCCAGCCCCGGAGCGCGACTTCGCCTCCCGCCGCGGTCGCTATGCCTGCACGGCCGTGACCAGCGACATCGAGTCCGGCCGGGTGCGCGGCTCCATCGGCTACCCGTACCGGGCCATCGTCGACTTCGGCAACGGCCGCATGGTGTGGTGCCGCGACGTGGGCCAGGCCGGCGAGGGCGGCTACGTGGGCGGGCCGCTGGTGGCGCTCTCACCTCGCTGTGGCGGCTGAGTCACCCGTCCGGGAACGGCTGAATCGCCATGCCGTGGTCGCGCTCGCGCATGCCCAGCTCGTAGGCGGCGCCTCCGACCAGTGACAGGGACAGCGGGTCGTGGCCGGGGCGCGACACGCCCACCTGCAGATCCGCCACCGAGCAGTTCACCGCGTGGTGCTCGGAGCCGTCCGGGTCGGCGTACACCCAGCCCACGAACTGCTCGCGGGGCGCACCCACGGACAACTGCACGGTGAGGTCTCGGCCCGGGAGGGTGATGTGGGCCTGGTCGGGCGACTCGTGCACGTCGGTCCGCCGCGCGCGGCCGGGCCCGCCCAGCGCCAGGCGCTCGCCGCCGAGGCAAAGCGCCCCATTGGCGATCCAGGGCGTGGTCATGGAACCCACCTTGATCCGGCCCAGGGCCACGTCGAGCCACGACGCCGGATCGTCGGCGAAACCGGCTCCGTGCAGCCAGATCCAGCGCTCCGCGTGCTGGGTGCCCCAGTTGTGCCCGACCATGCCGCGCCAGCCGTCGAGCTCCACCTCGTCGCCGTCGAAGCTCGCGCGGCCCGAGAAGCGGGCGTCGGGCGACGGGCTCTCGAGCTTGGTCCGCGGCAGCGGGGCGCGATACATCCAGGCACGGGGCAGGTGCTGCAGCGGCGCCTCGGGCGACTCGAAGGTCAGGTCCCATTCCGCGAGGCGCCCCTCCCCCTCCGCGCGCCCGGCGGCCGTGCCGACGCCCAGCACCGCGTCGCCCACGTGGATCTGCTCGCTCGGCCGCGCCCCGACCTCCGCGAACGTCTGCTTGACAGCCCGCGGGGCGGCCGCGCCGCGGTCGAAGAGCGTGAACCACAGCGAGCCGGTCGGGGCCGCGCCTGGGCGCTTGTGCACCGTGTAGCGCACCCACAGGCCCCGTGGCTCGGACGGGTGGCAGGCCTTGAGGTAGAAGCTCTCGTAGTGGCCGGCCGCGAGCGCGACCGCCGGGAACCGAGCGGAGGCCATCGGCGGCCACCCTAACGCGCCAAAGGCGGCCGCCTCGGCGCGCGGCTGGTAGAACCCCTCCGTGCCCGAACCCAAAGTGCTCCTGATCACCGGCGCGTCGACCGGCATCGGCGCGGCCACGGCGCGCCACGCCGCCGAGGCCGGGTGGAAGCTCGTGCTGGCGGCGCGCTCGGAGGACAAGCTGGCCGCGCTGGCCGACGAGCTCGGAGGCGAGGGCGCCGCGGTGGCGGTGCGCTGCGACGTGACCAGCTGGGAGGACCAGCAGGCCGCGGTAGCAACGGCCGTTGAGCGGTTCGGCGGCCTCGACGCCTTCTTCGCCAACGCCGGCTTCGGCGCCCAGCGCGGCTTCCTGGAGGAGACGCCCGAGCACTGGAAGGCCATGGTCGACACCAACGTCTACGGCTGCGCGTTGTCGATCCGCGCGGCGCTGGGCCACTTCCGCGAGCGCGACGCCGGCCACATGGTGCTCACGGGCTCGGTGGCTGGCCGGCGCGCACTGCCGGGCTCGCTCTACTCGGCCACGAAATGGGCGGTCACGGCCATGGGCGAGAGCCTGCGCGCCGAGGTGGCCGACTCGCCCATCCGGGTCACGCTGATCGAGCCCGGCATGGTCGACACGCCCTTCTTCGACAACCGCCCGCAGAACGCCCTGCACGCCGACGACATCGCCCGGGCTGTGCTCTTCGCCCTCTCCCAGCCCGCGCACGTGGACGTGAACGAGGTGCTGATCCGTCCGGTCAACCAGCCGACCTGACTAAGAATCGCCCGGCAGCCCGCGGTGGTTGACGGGGGTCTGTCCTGGGCGCGACTATCCACCTGAGCCGGGCCAGACCCGGAACGCCTGACCAGGAGGTTGGACCGCATGCGCCGCATCCTCGAGCGACGGCCCTCGCCCGCAATGGTCGTCGCACTCATCGCCCTGTTCATCGCCATGGGAGGCGTGTCCTACGGCGTCGCCACGGGCTCGATCAACAGCCGCGAGATCAAGAACAACACGGTCAAGAGCGGCGATCTACGCAACAACGACATCCGCGGCAAGGACATACGGAGGAGCACGATCGGTGGCAGCGACGTGGCGTCCAATGCCTTGAAGGGGGCGGACATCGATGAGTCGAGCCTCGTGTTGGCCCCGCCGTCCAACTCCTTGAAGGGGTCGGACATCGATGAGTCGAGCCTCGTGTTGGACCTGGTGAGGGGGTTCGCGACGATCAACGGAGAGGGCGCCAACGGGACCGCTTCGGTGCTCAATTTCGGCGGCCAGCAGACGGCCACGGTGACCGCCCAACGGGAGGTCTCGGGCTCGTATCTGGTGACGTTCAGAGCGAACACTGCGACGGGCGGGTTCGTGAACGTCGACAACGTGGACGACCTCGCGATCCAGGCGACCGGAGAGAACTTCTCCAACGCCAGCGCGCAGGCCACAAGCGCCAGTGCGAACGAGGTCGCGATCCGGGTCAGGCTTCGGACGTTCAACGGGGATAACCCGGCGAACGAGGACTTCTCAGTCCAGTTCCACGCCCGGACTACGGGCTAGACACCAGCAGAACGATGGTCCACCGGCCCCGCTTCGGTGGGGCCGGTTTCGGCCTGGCGCGGATCGGTTTCGGCCGTCGTGCGCGCCTCGTAGGCTGGACGAATGGGCGCGGACCCGGAGTGGCCTCACACCTACGCACACATCGACATGGACGCGTTCTATGTGAGCGTGGAGCTGCAGCGGCGCCCCGAGTTGCGCGGGCTGCCCGTGGTGGTGGCGGGCAGCGGGCCGCGCGCGGTGGTCACCACCGCCAGCTACGAGGCCCGAAAGCACGGCGTGTTCTCCGCGACCCCGGCGTCGCGGGCGCGGCGGCTGTGTCCCGACGCCGTGTTCGTGGCGCCGGACTTCGACCACTATCGCGAGCGCTCGAGGGCCGTGATGGAGGTGCTGAGGAGCGAGGTCGAGACCGTTGAGGTGGTAGGCCTCGACGAGGCCTACCTCGACCTCGGGGACCTGGAACGGCCAAACGCCGCTGCGCGCAGGATCAAGGCCGCGGTGACCGCGAGCACGGGGCTCGGCTGCTCGATCGGCATCGGGCCCAACAAGCTCGTGGCCAAGGTCGCCTCGGACGCCGACAAGCCCGACGGCTTCCTGGCGCTCACGGCCGCGGATGCGCGGGCGCGGTTCGCCGGACGGTCGCCGCGGCTGCTGCCGGGCATCGGGCCGCGCACAGCGGAGCGGCTCGATGCCCAGGGGGTGACGACGCTGGGGGCGCTGGCGGCCGTTGCGGAGGCGTCGCTCACGGCGTGGTTCGGAAGCCGTTTGGGGCCCCACCTCGGGGCCCTGGCCCGATTCGAAGACGAGCGGGCGCTGGACACGGCGCGGGTGCGCAAGTCGGAGTCGCGGGAGACCACGTTCGACACGGACCTGCGCGGACTCGAGCAGTTGCTGCCCGCGCTCGACCGCCTGGCGGTGCAGCTGGCCGACGACCTGGCGCGCAACGGCCGCAGCGGCCGGACAGTGGGCATCAAGGTGCGTCTCGACGACTTCAGCACCCACACGCGCGCCCGCACGCTCGACCGCCAGGTCACCGAGGCGAACACCCTCAGGACGGTGGCCGCCGAGTTGCTGCGCGCCCTCGACCCCGCCCGGCCGGTGAGGCTGCTGGGCGTGAGGGTCGCCGGGATGGAGCAGCGCCCGGGCGCCGAGGGCGAGCTAGGGGAGATCCCCCAGCTCACCCTCGGCGTTTAGTGACGCTTGCCTAGCGCGTCGACCAGACCGTGCCGGTCGAGCCGAATCCGAGCTTGGCCTTGGTGGCCGCTGTGAGGTCCCACTCGCGACCGCCCACGTAGGGGCCGCGGTCGACCACGCGCACGGTCACCGACCGGCCGCGGTAGCGGAACGTGACCCGCGAGCCGCACGGCAGCGACTTGTGCGCCACTCCGAGCGTGCCCTGGGACAGCCTGCCGCCGCAGCCCAGCGAGTTGCCGTACAGCCCGGGGCCGTACCACGACGCGTGGCCGGGCCGGTACACCCGCACCTTGGCGAGCCGGTCGGTCGCGGCCGCCGCCGTGCGGTCGCCGCTGAAGCGCACGCGCAGGCGATACGCGCCCGCCCGCCGCGGCCTGAACGTGGCGCTGAAGCGCCCGCTGCGGCCCGTCCGCTCGCGATCGACGGTGCGCCAGCCCCGGCGCGTGAGCACCTGGAGCTTGATCAGCCGCTGCGCCTGGGCGGGCAGCAGCTTGCCGCGCACCCTCACCGGGCGGGTGCCCAGCACATGGCGCGCGGAGCGGCCGGCCACGGCCGCAACCACGGTGATCCGCCGGGCGGTGCTGGTGGCCGCGCCGTCGGCGACGGCCCTGTAGGAGCCCGACGAACGCGGGCGGACGGTGAACCTGTACGAACCGTCGGCCGTGGTCCGCGACGTGGCCACCTGCCGGTAGCCACTCCGCCCGGGCGCGTGCTCGAGGCGCACGGCGCGGCCGGAGGTCCCGGGCAGCACACGCCCCGCGATCGCCACGGTCCCGCCGTATCGCACGGTCTGAGACTTGGCGCTGCCCGCGATGCTCACGGTGGCGCCGGGAGATGCGGACTGGGCCTGCTGGGCGGCCATGGCCGCCCCGATTGGAATCAAGCACGTGGTGAGGGCGGCGGCAAGCGCCAACCTCCGACCGCGCGCGGTCAGATACGCGTTCAAAACAGACTGCCTTTCCCGGCCCTGCCTGCGGGGTTAGCTGTCGGACTCGCGACGCGTCAGCGCGCCGCTACGGGTGCTGACTGCCCCGCGAGCGCGCAAGCGCACGCAGGACGCACCCGATTCGCCCCGGCCGTCTCTCGACGGCGATGGGTCCCCCGCCCGTGCATCTAGGAGAAGCACGGTTCGGCCAAGCCGAATCGAACAACTGTTCGTAGGCTAGGCCCCGAACATCCGTCGAGTGTGATCGCGATCACACTTCCCGAGTGTCTGCGCGCCAACCGCGGTACGGTGCGTGCTCACACGCTTCAGCAAGGGAGACTCAGGCCATGCCCGGAGATCGGCTCACCGCACTCGACGCCTCGTTCCTGCACCTCGAGGACGACGCCGCGCACATGCACGTGGCCTCGGCCATGATCTTCGCCGGCGACCCCCCCGCCTACGACGAGCTGCTGGACTCGATCGGCCGCAGGCTCCACCTGGTGCCGCGCTACCGCCAGCGCCTGGCCTTCGTGCCGATGAACCAGGGCCGCCCGCGGTGGGTCGACGATCCGCACCTGAACCTGCGCTACCACGTGCGCTCCACGGCCCTCCCCTCCCCCGGCGGCGAGGACCAGCTGCGGGCGCTGGCGGGGCGCGTGTTCGCCCAGCAGCTGGACCGCGACAAGCCGCTGTGGGAGCTCTGGCTGGTCGACGGCCTCGAGGGCGACCGCTTCGCGCTGCTGTCCAAGACCCACCACGCCCTCGTGGACGGCGTGTCGGGCGTGGACATCATGTCGGTGCTCTTCGACACCTCCGCCGAGCCCTCGGCGCCGCCGGACCCCGGCCGGCGCTGGCTGCCGCGTCCGCTGCCGTCCCAGGCCGAGCTGCTGGCCGAGGCGCTGCTGGAGCGCGCCACCGATTCCGGGCGAGGCGGTGCGAACCCTGAGGGCCGTCTTCCGCGCGCCGCGGCAGATCGCCGGCGGGCTGGTCAACGCCGCCGCCGGCGTGGGCGCCATGGCCTGGACCGGCCTCAACCCGGCTCCCCCCAGCCCCTACAACCGCGACATCGGCCCGCACCGGCGCTTCACCTGGGTCCGCACCGACCTGGCCGACGTGAAGGCGATCAAGAACGAGCTGGGCGGCACCGTGAACGACGTGGTGCTGGCCTCCGTCGCCGGCGCGCTCGGCCGCCACCTGCGCAGGCGCGGGCAGCGCACTGACGGCCTGGAGCTCAAGGCGATGGTGCCCGTGAGCGTGCGCGCCGACGCCGAGCGCGGGCAGCTGGGCAACAAGGTGGCCGCGATCATGGCCCCGCTGCCCGTCTGGTGCCAGGAGCCGGTGGCCCGGCTGGACATCGTGAGCGAGCAGATGAAGGGGCTCAAGGAGAGCGGGCAGGCCGTGGGCGCCCAGGTGCTCACCGACCTCAGCGGCTTCGCGTCGCCGACCGTCATGGCGCAGGCCTCGCGGCTGATGAACCGCCAGCGCTTCTTCAACCTGGTCGTGACCAACGTCCCGGGCCCGCAGTTCCCGCTGTACCTGATGGGCCGCGAGGCCACCGACCCCTTCCCGATGGTGCCGCTGGCCAAGGGGCAGGGGCTGGGCATCGCGATCATGAGCTACAACGGCAAGATGAACTTCGGCCTGGTCGGCGACTTCGACGTGCTGCACGACATCGACGACCTCGCCCACGACCTCTACGAGTCGCTGGCCGAGCTGGCCGAGGCGGCCGGCGTGGAGCTGGGCACCGAGGCGCCCCCCGCCGCATCCGTATCCTCGTAGGAGTGCGCGACAAGGTCATCGAGGGTGCTCGCAGGCGAGGGTTGAGCGTGGACCTCAGGCGGCTGGACGCCTCGACCGCCACCGCGCAGGAGGCCGCGGCCGCGCGTTGGCTGCGAGGCCGCCCAGATCGCCAAGTCGCTGGTGTTCGTGGCCGACGGCGATCCGGTGCTGTGCATCGCCTCGGGCGCGCACCGAGTGGACACCGACCTGCTGGCGGACGTGCTCGACGTGGCCGAGGTCAGGCAGGCGACCCCGGGCGAGGTCCGCGCCGCCACCGGCTTCCCGGTGGGCGGCGTCGCGCCGTTCGGTCACGACCTGCCCGTGGTGGTCGACGAGACGCTGATGTCCTACGAGCTCGTGTGGGCGGCCGGGGGCGACTCGCACTGCGTGTTCGCGGTGGCGGTCGCTCGGCTGGTGGAGTGCACCTCCGCCACGGTGGCGGCCGTGGGGGCGGACGGCTGACGTCATGGGAGACCGGCCGCAGCCGCTGACCGCCGCGCTGGCGCAGATGAACCCGGTCGTGGGCGACATCGCCGGCAACGTCCGGCGCATCGCGGAGCTCACGGCCGCGGCCCGCGACCAGGATGCCGCTCTGGTCGTGTTCCCCGAGCTGGCCCTCACCGGCTATCCGCCCGAGGACCTGCTGCTCAAGACGCACTTCCTCGACGCCACCGGGGTCGCGCTGGAGGAGCTGGCGGACTCCACCCGCGGGATCGTCGCGCTGGTGGGGTTCGCCGAGCGCGCGGACGACGTCTACAACTCGGCCGCGCTGCTGGCCGACGGCGAGGTGGTGGGCATCTATCGCAAGATGCACCTGCCCAACTACGGCGTGTTCGACGAGCAGCGCTACTTCCAGGCAGGCGACCGGCCCGCGACCTTCGAGCTCGACGGCGTGACGGTGGGGATCACCATCTGCGAGGACATCTGGGAGCCGGGGCCGCCGGCCACCGCCGAGGCGCTGGCGGGCGCGGAGGTCATCGTGAACCTGTCGGCGTCGCCCTACCACGCCGGCAAGGGCGCGGAGCGCGAGCGGATGCTGGCTCAGCGCGCGCGCGACAACCTGGCGGCGGTCCTGTTCTGCAACAGCGTCGGGGGCCAGGACGAGCTGGTGTTCGACGGCCACAGCGTGGCGCTCGACCAGGAGGGCGAGGTGGTGGCGCGCGCGCCGCAGTTCGAGGAGTCGCTCACCCTGTGCACGATCGACCCGGGCGCCGTGGCGGCCGCCCGCCTGCGTGACCCGCGCCACCGCACCGCGGTCCGCCGCGAGCGTGGAGCGCCGCGCACCGACCCGGTGGCCCTTGCCGCCCTGACCACGGAGCCGCGCGTGGGCGCGGTGGGCGGCCCGGTGGCGCCGGTGCTCGAGCCGGAGGCGGAGGTCTACGCCGCCCTGCGCACGGGCCTGCGCGACTACACGGACAAGAACGGCTTCGAGCGCGTGGTGTTCGGCCTCTCCGGGGGGATCGACTCGGCCCTGGTGGCGCTGCTGGCCGTGGACGCCCTCGGGGCCGACCGGGTGACCTGCGTGAGCATGCCCTCCCCCTACTCCTCCGACGGCACCCGCGCCGACGCCCGCGCGATCGCGTCCAACCTGGACGTGAAGCTCATCGAGCTGGGCATCGAGGCGCCCATGCGCGCCTACGACGAGCTGCTCGAGCCGATCTTCGCGGGCACCGAGCCGGGCCTCGCGGAGGAGAACATCCAGGCCCGCATTCGCGGCAACCTGGTCATGGCCCTGTCCAACAAGTTCGGCTGGCTGGTGCTCACCACCGGCAACAAGAGCGAGCTGTCGGTGGGCTACGCCACGCTCTACGGGGACATGGCCGGCGGCTTCGCGGTGCTCAAGGACGTGTTCAAGGGCTGGGTCTACCGTCTGGTGCGGTGGCGCAACGCCGAGGCCGGCCGCGACCTGATCCCGGCGTCGGTCATCGAGCGGCCGCCGTCGGCCGAGCTGCGCGCCGACCAGCTGGACGAGGACTCACTGCCGCCCTACGACACGCTCGACGCCATCCTCGCGGCCTACGTGGAGCTGGACCTCGACGCGGCCGAGATCGTCGCCCAGGGCCACTCGGCCGGGGAGGTCGAGCGGGTCATCGCGATGGTCGACCGCGCCGAGTACAAGCGCCGCCAGGCCCCGCCGGGCATCCGGATCTCCACCAAGGCGTTCGGCCGCGACCGGCGGCTGCCGATCACCAACCGCTACGAGACCCGCGCCGTGCCCAAGCCGCGCCGGCTGCGCGCCCTCGGCTGAGCTGCGGGCTAGCCCGGCGCCGGGCGCACCGCCATCGTCACGCGCGCAATCGCGCAGAGGCGGTCCTGGTCGTCGGTGAAGTCGACCTCCCAGACCCAGCTCGTGCGGCCGCGATGGCGGCGGCGGGCATGGGCATGCACGGTGCCCTCGCTGACCGGCCGGAGGAAGCTCGTGTGGTTGGACTGCCCCACCGCGATCTCGCCGCCCGGCGCCACGGCGGTGAAGGTGGCCACCGAGGCGATCGTCTCGGCCAGGGCCGCGTAGGCGCCGCCGTGCACCATGCCCATCGGCTGGCGCACCGCGTCGGACACCTCGAAGCTGCCGCGGGCGCTCTCCTCCCCGGCCTCGGTGATCTCGAAGCCCAGCACGTCGGGGAGCATGGAGCCTTGCAGAGGTGGCGGCTCGGGCATCCGGGCAGGCTATCTTTCGCCGCACATGGCCACGTTCGACCAGCTGTCGGCGGAACAGCGGGCGATCATCGAGCTCGTCCTCAAGCAGGGGCAGAGCTACGACGAGCTCGGCGACATGCTGGGCCTGCCCACCTCGAGGGTCCGCTCGATGGCCCGCGAGGCACTGACACGCCTCTCCCCCGTGAGCGCCGCGGCCGTGGACGACGACTGGCGCGACCAGCTTGCCGACTACCTGCTCAACCAGCAGGGCGGCCCCGAGGCCACGGCCACCCGCGGGCACCTGCGCCGGTCCGAGGCCGCGCGCGGATGGGCGCGCTCGATCGAGGACTCCCTCGACCACCTCTACGAGAACGGCAACGCGCCCGTCATCCCCGAGCCCGAGGCCGGTGGCGACGGGGGCGGCGGCCGCCGCATGCCTCGCCGGCGGCGCTCGAAGGCCGACGGCGACACCGAGGTCCGAGGCGGCGCCGGGCTCTCGCCCGAGGCCCGCAGCGCGGTCAAGCGGCGGCGGCTGATCGCCGGCGGCGCCGTGGCGCTGGTGGCGCTGCTGGCCGTGCTGGTGTGGCCGATCGGCCTGCTCACCGGGGACGATGACGACGGTGGCGGCAACGACCAGGCCGCGGCGGCCGCAGTCGCGGGTTGTGGGCCAGTTCGTGCTGCGCCCGCAGGGCGCGGCGCGCGGCACGAACGCCGTCGGGGCGGGCGTGGTGGCCGAGCAGGACGGCAACCTGCAGATGATCGTCCAGGCCCAGCTGCCGGTCAGCAAGGAGGGCGAGGCGTACGAGGTCTGGCTCTACGACTCGCGCACCAACGCGGTGTCGCTGGGCGCTCAGGTCACCAACCGCCAGGGCGTGCTGCAGGGCCGCGCCGAGCTGCCGCGCAACTTCGCCAACTACACCTTCATCGACATCTCGCGCGAGAAGGTGGACAACAACCGCGCGCACTCGGGCACGTCGGTGCTCCGCGAGCGCATCAGCCGCATCCAGGCACCTCAGGCCGCCAACCAGAACCAGGGCCAGCAGGGCGGCCAGGGCACCACGCCGCAAGCGCCGCAGACCACGCCCGAGACGCCCACCCCTCTAGTCCGGCAGCAGCTTGCCCGGGTTCATGATCCCGGCCGGGTCCAGGCGCTCCTTGGCTGCGCGCAGCACGTCCAGGCCGACCTCCCCCACCTCCCCGGCCATCCACGGCGCGTGATCGCGCCCGACGGCGTGGTGGTGGGTGATCGTGCCGCCGTTGGCGGCGATGGCGTCGCAGGCGGCGGTCTTGGCGGCGCGCCACTGGTCGAGCTCGGCACCGGCCTCCTGGCGGGCCATGAAGGTGAAGTAGAGCGAGGCGCCCGAGGGATAGAGGTGCGACACGTGGCACATGACCGCCGGGGGCGTGCCGCGCGCGCCCAACGCATCCTTCAGCGCCGCCCCCACGGCCGCGTACAGCCCGTGCAGGCCGGACCACGTGGCCGCCGTCTCCAGCGTCTCCACCATCACACCGCGATCGAGCAGGTCATCGCGCAGGTAGGGAGCGGCGAAGCGCCCGCGCAGCCATGCCCGCCCCGGGCGCTGGCCCAGCGAGACGCCCCCGCGGCCCGCAGCGTCTCGGCCGCCCGGCCGCGGCGCTGCGACACGTCGCCCGGCGTGCCCTCGAAGCCCGTGAACGCCAGGCAGCCGCCCTCGTGCCCGCGGGCACGCAGATAGGCCTTGCCGGCACGCTCGGCCACGCTGCCGGTGGTGGACAGCGACATGGACAGGCGCGTCTCGGCCTCGTCGGAGAGCCGGGCCACGTCCGGCGAGCGGCCGCCCTGCTCCAGCGTCCGTAGCGCCTCCGTGCCCTCCTGGAAGCTGCGGAACGACCAACCCTCGTAGTGGCGCGCCTCCGGCGCGGGACGCACCCGCAGCGTGGCGGACGTGATCACTCCCAGAGTGCCCTCCGAGCCCACGACAAGCTCTCGCAGTGCGGGCCCGGCCGCGGTGGCCGGCACGTCCCGGGTGGCCAGCGGACCGGCCGGCGTCTCGCACGCCACGGCCTCCACCAGCTCGTCGATGCGGCCGTACCCGGTCGAGGCCTGTCCCGCGGACCGGGTGGCCACCCAGCCCCCCGCGGTCGAGAACTCGAACGACTGCGGGAAGTGCCCCAGCGTGAGCCCCGCGTCCCCCAGGAGGCGCTCGAGCTCCGGTCCCAGGATGCCCGCCTCGACCTGCGCCGTGAGCGATGTGCGGTCCACGCCGATCAGCCGGTTCATGCGCGTGAGATCGAGCGACACGGCCGCTCCGTGGCCGCCGCGCAGGGGCTCCACCCCGCCCACCACGCTGGTGCCGCCGCCGAAGGGCGTCACGGCCACGCCCGCCCGGGCACAGGCGCTCAGCACGCCGGCCACCTGCGCCGCCGAGGCGGGCAGCACCACCGCCTCGGGCGCGCTCGAGCCGTCGCCCGACCGGATCCGCACCAGGTCCGGGTAGCTCTTGCCCAGGGCATGCTCCACCCGCGCCTGGCGATCATCGCGAAGGCCGTCCTCGCCCACCGCGTCCACCAGGGCGCGACGCGCCGCCTCGGGCAGCGCGGGCTCGGCCAGGGACACGTCCTCCAGGTCCACCCGCCTGGCGCCGGCGTCGGACGCCACGCCCAGCTCCTCCGCCAGCAGCGCCACCGCGGCCGCAGGCAGCGTGCCCGCGTGGTCGTCCTCGCCCCATCCCCACCAGCGCATCAGCCGCCGCTCCTCCAGCCCTCTGCCAGCCCCTGGAGGCCGTCCAGCGCGCCGTCGAGCTGCTTGCGCGTGGCGCGGCCCACCTGCAGTCCCCCGAGCTTGGACAGCCCCCGCAGCTCCAGCCGCGTGGTCAGGCTCACCGTGGTCTGGCCCTCGGCGCCGGGCTCGAGCTCCAGCACGGTGACCGAGGAGCTCAGGATGCGCTCGAAGGGCGACTCGTCGACCTCGTGGCGCCACGAGAGCCGGCGCGGGTGGTCGGACTCAAGCAGGGTGTAGTCGGCTCGCAGCGTCCTGCCCTTGGGCGAGCCCAGCACCGCCGTCCAGGAATCGCGCGAGGCCTCCTCGACCCGCTGCACGCCGGGCCACCAGTCCGGCAGCTTGGAAGGGTCGGCCACGGCGGTCCACAGGCGCTCGGGCGCCGCCGGGAGTGTGCGTGAGCGAGTGATCACAGGCACGGGCCAGACCCTAGTGCTCTAGGAGTCGTAGGAGACCAGGCTGTGCACGGTGTGCGGCGCCAGGCGCTCGCGGCCACCCAGGAAGGCCAGCTCAATCACGAACGCGCAGCCGGCCACCCGCGCTCCGGCGCCCTCCACCAGGTCGCACAGCGCCCGGGCGGTCCCGCCGGTGGCCAGCAGGTCGTCGTGGACCAGCACGCGCGCGCCGCCGCGCAGGGCGTCGGCATGCATCTCGAGCGCGTCGACGCCGTACTCCAGCTGGTATTCCACCGACGTCGTGTCGCGGGGCAACTTGCCCGGCTTGCGCGCCACCACGAAGCCGGCGCCGATCGCCGCCGCCACGGCGCCCCCGAGCACGAAGCCGCGCGCCTCGGCCGAGACAACGTATTGCGCCTCCACCGACTGGGCGTGGGCCGCAAGCGCGTCGACCGCGGTTCGCAACGTCTCCGGGTCGAGGAACAGCGGGGTGATGTCCTTGAACACGATGCCCGGCTGGGGGAAGTCCGGGATGTCCTGGATGCGAGCGCGCAGGGCCTCCCCCGCTGCGCTCACTTGGCGATCTTGCGCAGATCGCGGATGAGCAGCAGGTGCTTGAGGTAGGACGCCGTGGCGGCCAGGTTCTCCAGCGCCTGGACGGCCTCCTTGCGCCGCTCGGGGTTCCGCGATCGCAGCGCCGGCGCCAGGATCTGCTCCAGCAGGGCGGCCTCGCGGTCGGCCGAGGTGCGAAACACGCGCAGGTTGCGCCCGCCGACCCCGAACCGCTTGAGCTCGGTGACCGCGCGGATGATCTCGCGCTCGGTGTCGTCGTAGAGCACCTCGCCGTCGCGCTTCTCCCCCCGGATCACGCCGTATTCCTCGAGCTCCTTTACCAGCGCGGCGTCCGCGCGCGTCTCCTCGAGCACCTCGTCCAGGCGGTAGAGCGAGCCGCCCGATCGCATGTCCACGCTTGCCCGGCGCAGGGCGCGCGGCTCCGGGCTCTTGGTGTCCTTGGCCAGCTCCTCCTGCTCGGCCCGCCCCGCGGCCAGCTCCTGGCGGATGACGCGCAGGGGCAGGAACTCGTCGCGCTGAAGGCGCAGGATGGTGCGCAGCCTGACCACGTCGCCCGGCGAGAACAGGCGGTACCCGCCCGCGGTCCGCTGCGGCGTCAGCAGCTTCTGATCCTCGAGGTAGCGGATCTTGGAGATCGAGATGTCCGGGAACTCGCGCTCGAGCTGCTTGCAGACGGCGCCGATCGTGAGCGCCTTGCCGGGCGGGCCCTGCTCGACCTCGGGCTGGGCGCTCATCGCTCGAGATAGGTGAGCTTGTACTTGCCGACCTGCAGCTCGTCGCCGTTCTGCAGCTTGTGCGACTCGATCCGGCGGCGGTTCACGTACGTGCCGTTCAGCGAGCCCAGGTCGTCCACGTAGAGGCCGTCGCGCCGCCGCACCAGCAGCGCGTGGTTGCGCGACACCGTGACGTCGTCGAGGAACACCTCGGCGTCTGGGCTGCGGCCGATCGTCATGCGCTCGCCCGCTACCGAGAAGACCTCGCCCGCCCGGCCGCCGCCGGAGCGGATGGCAAGCGTGGCGCCCTCTCCCGCCACCTGCTCGATGTCCACCGGCTTGAGCTCGCCCGTCTCGTCGAGCTGGTACGAGGCGGTGGTGTCGCCCTCGGGCGGGGTGGCCTCGGCCAGGAACGCACCGCAGCGCTGGCAGTAGTTGGCGCCCTCAGCGTTGGTGAAGCTGCAGACGGGGCAGTGCATCCAGTGGGCCTAGCCCGCGTGGCTGAGGGGGCGGTCAGTCATCCGCGTCCGGCTCGGGCGACGACTTGCCAGCCAGGATGTCCGTGAGCTGCTGCACGTCGGCCCCGGTGATCGCGGACTCGCCCGCGTCGTGGGCCTTACGCAGCCGGTTCACGAGCTCGGCGCGGAGGATGTCGATCCGGCCATGGAGCATCCGGCGCTGGTAGCTGACCTCCTGCTCCTCCTCGGTCAGCGTCTGGATCATCGCCTTGAGCTCCTCGTCGGAGAGGGCGCCGAGGTCGGGGAAGCTATCCATAGGTCGTTCGAGTCCTTTCGCAGTGGGCCAGAACGGCGAACGGCGAGTATAGGCCAGGTGTCAGGTTCAGGTTGAGGCTTTGAGAAACCGCACCCCATCCTGCACGTAGATGACGGTGGCCCACAGCGTCAGCGCCAGGCCCAGGTAGAGCGACGCGTCCGCCACCCAGCTGTCTGTGATCAGCGTCAGGAAGATCGCGAACATGACCGGCCAGACGGCCCAGCGCCCGACCATGTTGATCTTCAGGTCCATGCCCTTGCGCAGGCCGACCTGGCTGAGCACGAGCATGAACAGCTCGCGCGCGGCCAGCGCCACCAGCGCCCAGCGCGGCAGGAGCTCGAAGTGAAAGCACACGATTGCCCCCGCCAGCACGAGCGCGCGGTCGGTCAGTGGGTCCAGCAGCGCTCCCAGGCGGCTGTACTGGCCGGTCACGCGGGCCAGCATCCCGTCCAGCTGATCGCCCCAGGCGATGGCGAAGAACAGGAGCGCGGCGGCCGTCGAGCGCCCGTCGCCGGACGAGAACGAGATGGCCAGGAACACGGGCAGCAGCGCTAGTCGCACGTAGGAGACCAGGTTGGGCACCGTGAACGGCCGCAGCGGCTGGCCGCGCCGGGTCTCGGGGGGCGGGCCACCCGAGCGGTCGATGCCCAGCAAGCGGCGCTTGGTCAGGGAAGCTCGCGCCACAGCTCCGAGGCGGCGCCGGCCGCCCCCTCCAATGCCAATGAGCGCTTCTCCTGTCCGCGCCTGACCTGCACCTCGACCTCGCCGGCCTCCACGCCGCGCTTGCCCAGCGTGAGCCGCAGCGGACAGCCCAGCAGCTCCGCGTCGGCGAACTTCTCGCCGGGGCTGGCGTCGCGATCGTCGTAGAGCACGTCGAGGCCGGCCTCCCGCAGCTCGCCATAGAGCCGGTCCGCGATCTCACGGGCCTCCTCCCCAGGCTTGCCCAGGGTCACGAGCTCGACGTCGAACGGGGCAAGCGAGCGCGGCCAGGAGATGCCCTGGTCGTCGGCGTACTGCTCCACGGCCGCGGCCGCGATCCGGGCCGGCCCGATGCCGTAGCTGCCCATCCAGAGCGGGCGCTCGGCGCCGTCCTCGTCGAGGTAGGTGGCCCCCAGCGGCTCCGAGAACCGAGTCCCGAGCTTGAAGATGTTGCCCACCTCGATCGCCGCCTCGATCCGGATCTCGGCGCCCGCGGGGCAGGTGTCGCCCGCCTCGACGCTGCGCACGTCGGCGTAGCGGGCGTCGAAGTCGCGTCCGGGCTCGACCCCCCGCAGGTGCCGGTCCGCCTCGTTGGCCCCGGCCACCATCCCGGCTGTGTCGCGCAGCGCGTCGTCGGCCAGCACCGGCACCCGGGCGTCCACGGGGCCGATGTAGCCGCCCGGGGCGCCGAAGACGTCGCGCAGCTCGTCCTCCGTGGCGGGCCGGGCTGGCTGGCCGAGCGCGTTCCGGAGCTTGATCTCGTTCAGGCGGTGGTCTCCACGAACCAGCACGAGCAGCGGAGAGCCGTCTTCCTGCACCACGGGCAGCGCCTTGAGCAGCGCGCCGGGCGGGACCGCCAGGGCGGCGGCCACCGCCTCGATCGTGGCTGCGCCGGGCGTGTCTACCGCCTCGGGCTCCGGCAGCGGCGCGGGCAGGCCGTCGACCGGGCTCGCGGTGGCGCTGGCCACCTCCACGTTGGCGGCGTAGCCGGCGTTGGACAGCGCCACGGCGTTCTCCCCTGCGCCGCAGGGCGCCATGTACTCGTGCGCCCCGAAGCCGCCCATCATGCCCACGTCTGACTCCACCCGGTACCACTCGAGCCCGGCGCGGTCGAAGATCCGGTCATACGCGCCCGCGTGCAGGTCGTAGGAGGCATCCAGGCCCTCGCGATCGCGGTCGAACGAGTACGAGTCCTTCATGATGAACTCGCGCGTGCGCAGCACGCCCGCACGAGGGCGCGGCTCGTCGCGCTCCTTGACCTGGAAGTGGTAGAGCAGCAGCGGCAGGTCGCGATAGGAGCGGATCTCGCGCGCCATGTGAAACGTGAGCGCCTCCTCGTGCGTCATGGCCAGCACCAGGTCGGCGCCGCGGCGGTCCTGGAGCTTGAACAGCTCGTCGATCGCATAGCGGCCGCTCTGGCGCCACAGCTCGGCGGGCTGCAGCACGGGCATCAGCATCTCGTGGGCGCCGATGGCATCCAGCTCCTCGCGCACGATCTGCTCGGCTTTGCGGTGCGTCCGCCAGCCCGCCGGCAGGTAGGTCCACATGCCGGCCCCGAGCTGGCGCACCAGCCCCGCCCGCACCATCAGGCGGTGCGACACGGCCTCGGCGTCCGCGGGTGCCTCCTTCTCGGTGGGCAGCAGGTAGCGCGAGAGCCGGGTCACGGGGGCGACGAGTCTAAAGGTGGCCCTGCCGGCTGGCGATACGGAACCCAGATAGGCCCCCCATGACAGCCCTCGCTCGACGCCTGAATCCGCTTGCCGTTGCCGCCACCGCCTTCGCGGCGGCCTGGCTCGCCTTTCTCCTGCACACGTTTCCGGGCGTGGACGGCGACGGTTACTCGACCTTCTTCGACGGCTATCTCTACAACGGGCTGGTGCTGGCGGGGGCGCTGCTCTGCGTCGCGAGGGCCGTCTGCGTGCGCGAGTCGCGCGCGGCCTGGCTGACGCTCGGACTGGGGCTGGCCGCCTGGTGCGCCGGCGAGATCGTGTGGACCCTCACGATCGCCGACCTCGACGAGATCCCGGTCCCGTCGGCGGCCGACGTGCTGTACCTGGCGTTCTACCCGGCCGCCTACGCAGGTCTGGTACTGCTCGTGCGAGCCAGGACGGCCATCCTGTCGCGGGATCTATGGCTCGACGGGGCGATCGCGGCCCTGGCCGTCGCCGGCCTGGCCGCCGCCCTGACGCTGGAGCCGGTGCTCGACGCCGGCTACTCCGAGCCCGCCGAGGTGGCGGTGAACCTGGCCTACCCGATCGGGGATCTCGCTCTCCTGAGCGCGGTGGCCGTGGTGTTCGGGCTCACCGGCTGGCGGCCGGGTCGGTCCTGGGCCCTGCTTGGAGTAGGGCTGGCGATCATGGCCGTGGCGGACTGCGTCTACCTGGCCCAGTCGGCGAAGGGCACCTACATCGAGGGGCGCTGGCTCGACGCCATATGGCCCGCGTCGGCACTCCTCGTCGGCTTCTCCGCTTGGGGCGGAAGCGGGCCCTCCCGTCCGCCCGGCTTCATTCAACAGCGCGCGGTGCTCATTCCGTCGGCGTGCGGGCTCCTGGCGCTGGGCCTCGTCGGCTACGGGCTGTTCGAGGGAATCGGCCGGGTGGCGGCACTGCTCGCCATGGCCACGCTGTTGCTGGTTACGGTGAGGATGGCGCTCGCCTTCTCCGAGAACCAGCGGGCGATGCTCATGACCCGGCGGCAGGCTCTGACGGACTCGCTCACGGGCCTCGGAAATCGCCGCCGCCTGATGGAGGAGCTCGAGCGCGACATCTCGGAGGCAACGCCCGTAAAGCCCCGGACGTGCGTGATCCTCGACCTGGATGGGTTCAAGGGCTACAACGACAGCTACGGCCATCCCGCCGGGGACGAGCTGCTCACGCGCCTGGGCGGACGCCTGGCAGGGGCCGTGGCCCCGCACGGGCGGGCCTACCGCCTGGGCGGCGACGAGTTCTGCGTGGTGGCGCGCTGCTCCCCGCCCGTCCTGGAGAGCGTGGTGGCGGCCGCGCGGGCGGCCCTGTCCGAGGCCGGCGAGGGCTTCGCCGTAACCAGCTCGGCCGGCGCGGTGCTGATTCCCGCCGAGGCGGACACCCCGTCGTCGATCCTCCAGCTGGCAGACCGCCGGATGTACGCCCAGAAGGACGGGCGGCGCCCCTCCCCCGCCCGCCAGAGCGGGGACGTGCTGCTGACCACGCTGCGCGAGCGCGAGCCTGAGCTTCACGCCCACCTGAATGGCGTCGCCGAGCTGAGCATGGCGGTGGCCAGGCGCCTCGGCATGCTCGCCGAGGACCTCGACGAGGTCTCGCGGGCGGCGGAGCTCCACGACGTGGGCAAGATCGCCATCCCGGAAGCGATCCTGCGAAAGCCCGGTCCGCTCGACGACGAGGAGTGGTCCTTCATGCGCCGTCACACGATGATCGGCGAGCGGATTCTCAGCGCCGCGCCCGCGCTGGTGCCGGTGGCCCGAATCGTGCGCTCCAGCCACGAGCGCTGGGACGGCGCCGGCTACCCCGACGGGCTCGCGGGCGACGACATCCCGATCGGCGCCCGCATCGTGGCCGTGTGCGACGCCTACGACGCCATGGTCAGCGACCGCCCCTACCGCAGCGCGCGCAGCCCGCGCGAGGCTCTTGCCGAGCTGCGAGGCTGCGCCGGCACCCAGTTCGACCCCCGCGTGGTGGACGCCTTCGAGGTGGAGCTGGTACGAAGCGGCCGGACCGTGCGCCGCTCGCGCAGCGAACCCGCGGCCTAGGCGCGGGTGAAGCGGCGGCCGGCCGTGGGCGAGGCGCTCTCGTCCAGCGTCACGCGCTCTCGTGCCTGCGTGGCCATTGGCAGCTCGGTGCCGCTCTCGAGCGCCTCCTCGGTGGCCGCCTTGGCCTCCATCGCGGCGATCCGCTCGGGCGTGAGCTCGCCGGCGTTCTCCTCCTCGATCTGTTGGAGGAACGCGGCGCCCTCGGCCGCCTCGCGCTCGTCGCGGACCACCTTGCCGCCCGCCGCGTAGTACTTGTCGATCTCCTCGAAGAGCACGTCCACCAGCTGCTCCTGGGGAACCTTGCGAATCGGCTCGCCCTTGGAGTAGACGACGCCCTGGTTCTTGGCGCCCGTGATGCCGAAGTCCGCGTGTGAAGCCTCGCCGATGCCGTTCACGGCACAGCCGAGCACCGCCACCTCGATCGGGTCGTCGTATGCCTCCAGGCGCTGCTCGACCTCGGCCACCACGGTGTCCATGTCGAACTGCAGCCGCCCGCAGGTCGGGCAGGCGATGAGCACGGGGCCGCGCTCGCGCAGCTTGAGCGCCTTGAGAATCTCCCAGGCCACCTTGACCTCCTCCTCCGCGTGGAAGGTGGAGAGCGAGATGCGGATGGTGTCGCCCACGCCGTCGGCCAGGAGCGTCCCCAGGCCGACAGCCGACTTGAGCGAGCCGGTCCACTTCGTGCCCGCCTCCGTGATCCCCAGGTGGAGCGGGTAGTCGATGCGCTCGGCCAGGAGCCGGTTCGAGGCGATGGTGTTGGGCACGCTCGTGGACTTGATGGAGACCTTGAAGTCCTCGAAGTCCAGCCGCTCCATGAGCTCCACGAACTCCACGGCTGCGGTGACCAATGCCTCCACCGGGCTCTCGCGCTCCAGCGCGTGCAGATGCTTTGGCAGCGAGCCGGAGTTGACCCCGATGCGCATTGGCGTGCCGGCGGCCGTGGCGCGAGCCGCCACCTCGGCCACCTTGTCCGGGCCGCCGATGTTGCCCGGGTTGAGGCGGATGCAGTGCGCGCCGGCGTCGATGGCCTTGAGGGCAAGGGTGTGGTTGAAGTGGATGTCGGCGATCACCGGGATCGGCGACTCCGCCACGATCGTGCGCAGCGCGTCGGCGTCCTCCTCGCGCGGCACGGCGCAGCGCACGAGGTCGCCGCCGGCGTCCGCGATAGCGCGGATCTGACGCATCGTGGCGGCCAGATCGGCCGTCTCGGTCTTCGTCATCGACTGCACGGCGACGGGAGCACCGCCGCCGATCTTCACGCCGCCGACGTCGATTTGCCGCTTGGAGGCCATGCCCTGAGGGTATCGGGCGGCCTGGCCGCTCTCAGCTTCAGCGGATCCGACGACCGACGACGGCGACCGGCGACCGAGCTACTACGAGTACAGCTCCTCGATCTCCGTCTCGTACTTCGCGTGGATGGGCTTGCGCTTGAGCTTCATCGTCGGGGTCAGCTCCTCCCCGCCCGGCTGCCAGTCGGTCGGCAGGATCTTGAACTTCTTGATCTGCTCCACCCGCGCCAGCGACTCGTTGGCCTTGTCCACGCCGCGCTGGATCTCCGCCAGCACCTTCTCCTCGCCCGCGAGCGCCTCCGGCGAGGCATCGCCGATCCCGTTCTGCTGCGCGAACCCCGGCGCGACGTCGGGGTCGAGCGTGATCAGGGCCACGTTGTAGGGCTTGGAGTCGCCGATGGCGATCGCCTGGCCGATCAGTGGGCTCCCGGTCTTGACCTTGGCCTCGATGTTTGCGGGCGACATGTTCTTGCCGGCCGCGTTGATGATCAGCTCCTTCTTGCGGTCGACGATCTTCAGGTAGCCGTCCTCGTCGAACTCGCCGATGTCGCCCGTGGCGAGCCAGCCGTCGGAGTCGATCGTCTCGGCTGTTTTCTCCGGCTGGTTGCGGTAGCCGTCCATGATGATCCGGCCCCGGATCAGCACCTCGCCATCCTCGGCGAGCTTGATCTCGACGCCGGGCGACGGCGGCCCGACGGTGCCGATCTTGATCTTGTCCGGCGGGTTGACCGTGCCGCTGCCGCAGGTCTCGGACATGCCCCACAGCTCGGCCAGCGGGATCCCGATGGCGTGGAAGAACTTGATGACCTCGGGCGGCGTGGGCGCGGCGCCCACGTTCACCGACTCGATGTCGTCGAACCCGAGCTGCTTGCGCATCTTCGAGAACACCATCTCGTCGGCCTTGGCGTACTGCTCGGCCAGCTCGGCGGGCACCTCCTCGCCGGCCTGCTCCAGCTCCACCTTCTTCAGGCCGAGCGCCAGGGCGCCCTTGACCGCCTCCTTGCGCGCGGGGTCCTCGTCGGCCTCGATGCCCGCCTCCAGGGCGGCCTTGAGCTTCTCCCAGATGCGCGGCACGGCGAAGAACCAGCTGGGCCGCACGTCCGGCAGGTAGGCCACCACCTGACGCGGGTCCGGGCAGTCGGTGGTGGTGAACCCGAGGACGAGCGGCAGGTAGTGGCTGCACGCCCGCTCCGCGATGTGCGCGTACGGGAGCCAAGAGATCACGCGGCCGTCGTCCGGGAACGGGATCACCTGGTCGAACGCCTGCACCGCCGACACGAGGTTGTCGTGGGTGAGCTGCACGCCCTTCGGCGGCCCCGTGGTGCCGGACGTGTAGATGAGGGTGAGGATGTCCTCCGGCTTGACGGCCCTCCACGCGGCCTCGAAGTCGAAGCTCGCGTCGCCCTTGGCCTCCACGTCCGCAAGGGTGGGGTTGCCGTCCGAGCCGTCACCGTCCACCACGACCACGGTCTCGAGCCCACCGACCTTGCCCACGGTGTCCAGGAACGCCTTCTCGGTCACGAGGATCTTGTTGGCCGCGTCACTCACCAGGTAGTCGATCTGCTCGGCCGTATAGGTGTTGTAGATCGAGAACGGGGTGGCCCCCAGGTGGAGCGCCGCCGAGTCCACGAAGTGGAACTCTGGCCGGTTGGTGAGCATGATCCCGATCGTGTCGCCGGGCTCCAGGCCCATCGCGGCCAGGCCGCGCGCCACGGCCTCCACCCGCTCCGCGTATTCACGCCAGGTGCAGGTGAAAGCGTCGTCCTTGGTGCGGATCGCCGGCCGATCGGGGTTGGCCTCGGCCGTGAGCTGAAATGCCTCGGCGAGCGTGCTCGCCGCGAGGCCCTTGGGCTTGCTCGCGCGGGTCGTGGTTGCGCTCTCCATGGCTCCTCCTCGATCGGTCGCGCGGAGCCTACCTCACCTGAAATCCCTCACCGGACAGTCGATCGATGTCGTTTGTCAGCCCGATCATGAATAAGCCGATCACGAGCATGAACCCGACCACCCCTGCTCGTTCCATGACGCTGAACGGCACGGGCTTGCCGCGCACCTTCTCCACGATCGCCCAGAAGATGTGCCCGCCGTCCAGGGGCAGGAACGGGAACAGGTTCACGATCGCCAGCGACAGCGAGATGATGGCCAGGATGCCCACGACCTGGGCCAGGTCGTTGAGGATCGTCTGGCGAGTCACCTCGTACGAGCCGACGATCCCGGAGATCTCCCGTCGCTGCTGGGAGTCGAACAGGCGCGCAGGGAGCGAGAGGGTCTGCTTGGTGATGAACCAGAAGCGGTCTAGCGAGGTCGTGACCGACTCGCCGAACGCCAGCGGCTCGCGCGGGCCGGCGGCGTATGAGAAGCCCAGGCGCGTGCGCTTCTGCACGGGGTCGTACACGGGCGTGGCTCGGATCTCGAGCCGGCGGCCGTCGCGCTCGACCAGCAGCGAGGCCGGTGTGGACGCCCGGCAGCCGTCGGTGGGCGGCCGCTGCGCACAGCGGTGGGTGGCGATCTGCGGGGAGAGCTTGGTGGCGTCGCCGCGGACGCCGTCGACGCTGATCAGGCGATCGGCCGGCTCGAGCGCCCGGGCCGCCGGATAACCCTTCTCGATCGTCCCCACGCGGGTGGTGGCCGTCTCCGGGCCGATCGCCCAGAAGTAGACGAACAGCAGCACCAGCGCCAGAGCCAGGTTCACGGCCGGGCCGGCCGCGATCACGGCGATCCGCTTCCACACGGGCTGCGAGTAGTAGGCCCGGGTGCGGACCTCGTCGGGGAGGTCCTCGTCCGGGTTCATTCCGCTGATCTTCACGTAGCCGCCCGCGGGGATCGCCCCGATGGCGTACTCGGTCTCCCCGACCTTCTTCGACACCAGGGTGGGCGGGAAGAACAGCGAGAACTTCTCGACCCTCATCCCCACAGCCTTGGCCACGGCGAAATGGCCGAGCTCGTGCAGCACGACCAGGAGCGCGAAGCCCGCGAACGCCAGAAACCAGCTCACTCCGCCGGCACCGCGTCCGTGAGCTCGCGCGCCCGCTCGCGGGCCTCCGCGTCGGTGGCGTAGAGGTCCGAGAAGTGTCGGACGGGCGTGACACCAACCGCCTCCAGCGTGCGCTCGATCACGGGCGCGATGCCGGTGAAGGGCAGGCGCCCCGAGAGGAACGCGTCCACGGCGATCTCGTTGGCCGCGTTCAGGACGCACGGGGCGGTGCCGCCCGCCTCCCCGGCCTGGCGTGCCAGCCCCAAGCACGGGAACGTGTCCTCGTCCGGCCCTTCGAAGTCCAGCGTCCCGACCTCGGCCAGGTCGAGGGTCCTGATGGGCACGTCCACCCGATCCGGGTGGTGGAGGGCGAACGAGATCGGGACCCGCATGTCCGGGTTGCCCAGGTGCGCCAGGGACGCCCCGTCGTTCAGGTGGATCAGGGAGTGCACGATCGACTGGGGGTGCACCAGCACGTCGATGCGCTCGTACGGCACCCCGAACAGGTGGTGCGCCTCGATGATCTCGAGCCCCTTGTTCATGAGCGTGGCGGAGTCGATGGTGATCTTGCCGCCCATGTCCCAGGTCGGGTGGGCCAGGGCCTCCTCGCGGGTCACGCCCGACAGGTCGGTACGCCCGCGAAACGGGCCGCCGGAGGCCGTCAGGACCAGCCGGTCGACGGTGCCGGGGCGCTCCCCGCCCAACAGCTGGAACAGCGCCGAGTGCTCGGAGTCGACGGGCAGGATCGTCGCGCCCGTGGCCTCGGCGAGCGTGGTCACGAGCTCACCCCCCACAACCAGGCTCTCCTTGTTGGCGAGCGCCAGGTCGATGCCCTCGCCCAGCGCCGCCACCGTGGGTCCCAGGCCCGCCGACCCGGTGAGGGCGTTGAGCACCAGGTCGCAGTCGGTGTCGGTGATGAGCGCCACAAGCCCCTCCGCGCCTGCCAGCACCGTGCCGGTCCACTGCTCGGCGGCCCTGGCCGCCGCGTGCCCGTCGGCCAGCGCCACCCGGTCCACGCCGTGGCGGGCCGCCTGC
>CAVYMS010000003.1:0-161575 GCA_963769675.1 uncultured Thermoleophilaceae bacterium | reverse complement strand
CGAGACCGTGCCATGCGACATCCACTGCGTGACCAAATGGTCCAAGCTCGGCACGAGGTTCGGTGGGGTCTCGGTCGACGTGCTCATGGACGGCGTCGATCCGCGGGGCGACTTCGCGATGACCTACTCGTACGGGGCTACACCACCAACCTGGCGCTGGCCGACGTGACCGGCGGCAAGGCCTGGGTAGTGACGGAGCACGAGGGCGAGCCGCTGCCGCGCGAACACGGCGGCCCGGCTCGGCTGCTCGTCCCGCACCTCTACTTCTGGAAGAGCGCCAAGTGGGTGGCGGGGCTCCGCGTGATGGACCACGACGAGCCCGGCTTCTGGGAGCAGAACGGCTACCACAACCGCGGCGACCCCTGGAAGGAACAACGCTATTGGACGGACTAGCTCTCTTACCAGCCGTAGAGCAGCGCGCTCCGGGGCAATGGCAGATCGGCAGCGTCCGTTCGATCAAGCAGGAGACGCCCCGGGTCAAGTCGTTCCGTATCGCACTCCCGATGTGGATGCCACACCTCCCGGGACAGCATTACGACGTCCGCCTGACCGCTCCGGACGGGTACCGTGCACAGCGCTCCTACTCTGTCGCCTCGTCGCCGCTGGACGAAGGAGAGATCGAGCTCACGGTCGACCGCCTGGACACAGGCGAGGTTTCGCCGTACCTCCATGACGTGATCGTCGAGGGCGACCTGGTCGAGGTGCGCGGGCCTTTCGCGTCCTATTTCGTCTGGCGCGGAGAGGAGCCGGTGCTGCTCGTGGGTGGCGGGTCGGGCGTCGTGCCGCTGGTGTCGATGCTGCGCCACCGGCGGCGCACCATGCCCCAACTCGAGATGCGGCTGATCTACTCGGTGAGGACGGTCGCGGAAGCCATCTACGCCGACGAGCTCGGTGACGAGACCCTGCTCACGTTCACCCGCGAACCGCCCGCGGACTGGCGCGGACACACCGGGCGGATCGACGCCTCCCTCGTCGCGGAGATCGCGCCGGATGCGGGGCTGGTGTTCGTATGTGGGACGAACGGCTTCGTCGAGACGGCCGTGGCACTGCTCGACGCGGGTGTTCCACCGAGCAGGATCCGCACCGAGCGCTTCGGGCCTACGGGCTAGAACCCAATGCGCCCGCGGGGGGGGTCGCCCCGCCGGGCACCAGCCTGCATCGTTACGGGACCGAGCTCGATCTCGGTCTGCCCGCCGCCTACGGCTGGCTGAAGGCCAACGCGCGCCGGTACGGCTTCATCCACCGCTATGCCTGAAAGCGTCGGCACTTTTGGACGATGATGGCCGTCGAGCACTCGCGGGCAGGGTCCCGGCGAGTTCCTGCACCCGTGATCTCCTCCTATCGTGCACGGGGGAGCGAACAACACTTCCACTCCGCTTCCATAGGGGCTGAGAGGAACCGAGTGGGGGGTAGTGATCGCGCTCTACGACTGATGGGCGGTGAGGGTCACGATCCCCCGACCTCTCGCTTGTAAGGCGAGCGCTCTACCAGCTGAGCTAACCGCCCGGGGGCGAGAAGCTTAGGGGGCGGGTGAAGAGCCTCGGCTACGGCGCGTCGTAGACGTTGACCGTGCCGCCCACTGCCTCCTCGGTGTCGCGCGGGGCGGCCGTGCAGCTGGGCGGGGTAGCCGAACCCGGGGTCACGACGACGGCGGTCCTATCGTTGCCCACCACGCCGTCGATGACGGTCACGAGAGCGGTGGTCGTCGGCGGGCTCGCGTTGGGGTCGGGATCCGATCCGTCGGTGGTGACCTCCCCTACCGCGCCCAGAGCGCCCCGAGCCCCCGAGACCTCCAGACAGGTCACCCGGCCGGCGAAGGCGAGTTGCGGGCTCAGGTACTTGAACAACCGCAGAACGCCGGTAGGGCTTGCACCGGTGGCGGTGCTCGAAGCGTCCACGCGACCCCGCCGGGCGGGCGGTCCCGACCCGATGCTCCAGAAGCCCTTGACAGCATCGCGGGTGGGGGACGCAGGCGTGAAAGTTCGGGTCTGGGCACAGACGGCCGGCTCGCCTAGATCGCCTCCGCACAGGCGATACGAGTAGGGGAACCCCTGCAGCGGCCCGTTGGGATCGGACGGGCCACCTACCTGCTCAGTCAGAGGGCCGCTGGCTCCGGCAGGCCATCTGCGCGTGGGCGTTCTGAGGCCCAGGGCGAACCCTCCCCTCGACGACCCATACTCGAAGTACGAGTAGGCAGGTCCGTTGTTGGCCGTGCCGCGCCCGTTCAGCCTCGCGCTGTCAAACCTGATCTCCGTGGCCGGCTCGGTCGAGCCGTAGCAGCCGGCCAGCACGCCGGCGCAAAGGAGAGCCGAGACCGCGGTGCGCCGCATGGGGTAACCATCCCACACGTCCGGGTCGCCGACCAGCCGGGCCGCGGCCGTCCCCATCTAGTATCCGGCGCGTGAATCAGGCCCTCTTCTGGCGCTCGCTCGCGGTGCAGACCGTGGTCGTCGGCGGGCTGTTCCTGCTCCTGCTGGCGCTCCCGCTGGGCGACGACTTCTTCGAGGACTACGGCGCGGTTATCGGGCCGCTCGCGTGGGTCCTCTGCTCGATCGTGACCGCGCAGACTGCTGTCGCTCCCGGCCGGGCTGGCGCTGTTCGCCGCGCTGGCGGGCGGCGTGGCAGGCGGCCTCGTCGGCTTGGTGGCGGGGCATGCGCCCGGTCTCGCGGTGGCGCTGCTGGTGTTCGCCGCGTCCTGTGGGGGCTATGACGCCGAGCGCGACACCGAGGGCGACGCGGCCGCCGCCTGAGTGCCGCCCGGGCACCACGCGCTCCCGGACCTAGAATCAGCGGCCGCGGCCCCGTCGTCTAGTGGTCAGGACATCGGCTTTTCACGCCGGAAACGGGAGTTCGATTCTCCCCGGGGCTATGTCGATCGCGGTCGCCGCGACTGGGGCGCGAATGTCGATCCAGGTACTGCACGCCGTACCCGATCCTTCACTCCTGTTCCGCCGGGGTCCCAACGGAGACGCCGTTCTAAGCTGCGGCGCCCCCGTAGCTCAGCTGGTCTAGAGCGAGCGCCTTTTAAGCGCGAGGTCGTCGGTTCGAATCCGACCGGGGGCATCCCGATCGGCCCCGTCAGCTAGTTCCCGCTGCCGCTTCACGTACCGCGCGCCCTGCTTGCGCACGAGCGCGCTGAGCTCCCCCAGCGCGATGTTCGCGTCCACCAGGTGCAGTCCCCATCCGGGGGTGGGCGAGGCCTTGAACGTGGGCGCGCCCCTAAGGCTCGTGACCTGCAGCACGTTCGCGCCGCCGGCGCGCGAGCAGCGCGCGCGGTATGCGTCCGGGATCGAGACCCACGCGGTCCTCGCCTTCGGGTACTCGACCCCCATCAGCTCGATGGCGCCGGCGATGGCGCCCGGGGCGAATGGCTGCGTGGGATAGATCGGCGTGGTGATGCCCGCTCCGCCACCCAGTGCGGCCGGGTTGGTGCACAGCACCTCGCGGTTGGGCTCCTGGGTGCGGCCGAAGAGGCTGTCGGTCGGCACCGTGCCCTGGAAGGTCACGAACGCGACGATGCAATGCAGCTGCCTGCTCGAGCGGCAGGCCCGCAGTCGCTTGAAGTCGCCGCCGCGGTCCTTGCCCTTGGCCACCAGCACGTTGCCACCCAACAGGATCGCCGAGATCAGCCGCCTGCGCTCGCGAGGCTTGGGGTCGATCTCCTTTCGGATCAGCTCGCGCAGCACAAAGGTGCCCTGCGAGTGGCCAATCAGCACCACGCCGCGGCCCTTGTTGTGCTTCTTGAGGTAGGTGCGCCAGGCGGTCCTGACGTCCCCGTAGGCGCGTTCGCGATCCGCCGTGGTCGCGCCGCCGAAGATCCCAGCGATCGTGGCCTGGCGGTAGATCGGCGCGTACACGCGGCAGTCGCCCGAGTAGCGCGCCGCTTGGTAGCGCGCGATCGAGCGCTGCTCGGGATCCACCCGCAGGGGCGCTGTGTTGGTGTTCGGCACGTCGGACACCGTGGGGTACACGTAGAAGCAGTCGAACGCCTTCCGGCGCCTGACCCGCTTCTGGGCCTGCACGCCCAGGTTCTTCCCGGTGGGTGAGAACTTGGTGGTCGACAGGCTGGGCGTGCACGGGTTCTTGGCCAGGCCGGGCTTGCACAGCCACAGCGTCTTCGCGCCCGCCGCGCTCGGCAGCGTGGCGGCGAGGACGAGCACCGGGACGAGCACGAGCAGAAGGCGGCGTGTTGAAGTCATGGCGGCGCACCCTATGCGGGGCGCCTCCGGCTCCGCAAGGGGCATCGCGTCTCGGCGCTCAGTGCCGGAAGTGGCGCCGCGACGTGAAGACCATCGCCACGCCCGCCGCGTCGCATGCGTCGATGACCTCGATGTCGCGCTGGGATCCGCCCGGCTGGATGACCGCCCGCACCCCGGCGTCGAACGCCGTCTGCGGGCCGTCGGCGAAGGGGAAGAACGCGTCGGAGGCCATGACCGCGCCATCGAGGGGCAGGCCGGCCGCGCCGGCCTTGTCCACCGCGATCCGAACCGAGTCCACGCGGCTCATCTGGCCGGCGCCGATGCCGGCCGTGGTCAGGTCCTTGGACATAACGATGGCGTTGGAGCGCACGTGCTTGCAGACCTTCCAGGCGAACAGCAGCTCCCCCCACTCCGGCTCGCTGGGCTTGCGCTCTGTGACGGCCTCCATCTCGTCGCGGTCCTCCAGCCCCATGTCACGGTCCTGCACCAGCAGCCCCCCGCGCACGCGCCGGATGTCCTGCTCGGTGACCTCGGGCCGGCGCCGCTCGGCATCCTCGAGGATCCGCACGTTGGGCTTCTGCTGCAGGATCTCCAGCGCGTCGTCGTCGTAGCCGGGCGCGAACACCAGCTCCACGAACATGGAGTTGAGCTTCTCCGCCAGCGGGCGGTCCACCTTCCGGTTGAAGCACATGACGCCGCCGAAGGCGCTGGTGGGGTCGGTGGCCAGGGCGCTCTCGAAGGCATCCGCGCACGAGGCGCCCAGGGCGCAGCCGCACGGGTTGTTGTGCTTGACGATCGCGGCTGCCGGCACCTCGAACTCCTCCAGCAGCTGGCGACCGGAGTCCAGGTCCAGGAGGTTGTTGAAAGACAGCTCCTTGCCGTGCAGCTTGGACACCATCGACAGCAGGTGCGTGCGCGCCCCGGCCTGCGCGTAGTAGGCCGCGCGCTGGTGGGGGTTCTCGCCGTAGGAGAGGTCGAGCACCTTCACGTACGAGCGCGTGTCCTGGGTGGGGAAGTCGTCCTCGCGCTCGGCGAACCAGCGCGAGATGCCGGCGTCGTAGCGCGCGGTGAGCGCAAAGGCCTCGAGCGCGAGCGACTCGCGGGTGCGGGCTTCCAGGCGTCCGCCGGAGCCGCGCAGCTCCTCGAGCACCGCGTCATAGCTCTCGGGCGACACCACCACCGCTGCGAACGGATGGTTCTTGGCGGCGGCGCGGATGAGAGTGGGCCCGCCGATGTCGATGTTCTCGATCACCTCCTCCTGGCTGGCTCCCCGCCGGCCGGCGACGCGCTCGAACGGGTAGAGGTTCACGCACACCAGGTCGATCGGCTCGATGCCCTGCTCGCGCAGGGTGGCCGCGTGCTCGTCGTTGGAGCGCACGGCAAGCAGTCCCGCGTAGATCTTGGGGTGCAGCGTCTTGACGCGACCGTCGAGGATCTCGGGGAACCCCGTGTAGTCCTCCACCGGCCTGACCTCCACGCCCGCGTCCTGGAGCTCCCGAGCCGTGCCGCCGGTGGACACGATCTCGATGCCCAGGCCCGCCAGCCCGCGGGCGAAGTCCACCAGGCCCCGCTTGTCGGAGACCGTGAGCAGCGCGCGCCGGATGACCACCTCGCCGGGAGGCGCCATCCCGCCGTCGCCGGCGGGCTCAGCCCTGGTCGCCATCGATGCGCACCAGGCGCGGGTTGGCCGGGTCGAGGCTCACGGCGCCCTCGGCGATCAGGCGCACGGCCCGCGGCAAAAGGCGGTGCTCGACCTCGTGGAGCTGCCTCTCGATCGCGGCGATGTCGCGAGCATATGGAAGCTCGAAGGCCTCCTGCAAGATCACCGGGCCGCTGTCAGTGCCCTCGTCCACGAAGTGCACGGTGACCCCCATCACGCGCACGCCGTACGCGAGCGCCTGCTCGATGGCGCCGATGCCCGGGAACGCGGGCAGCAGCGACGGATGCACGTTCACGATCCTGCCCACGAAGCGCCTGATGAAGGCTCCACCCAGCAGCTCCATGAAGCCCGCCAGCACGACCAGGTCCACCCGGTGATGCTCGAGCCAGTCGCCCAGGGCGTCGTCGCGCGCCCCCCGATCCGGGTACTCGGACTGCGCGAACACGGCGGTCTCGATGCCGGCGTCCCGGGCGCGCTCCAGCCCCCTGGCCTCGGCGCGGCTGGAGCCCACGCACACCACCTCGACGCCCTCGCGCCCATGCTCGGAGTCGATGATGGCCTGGAGGTTGGTGCCCTCGCCCGAGACGAGCACCCCGACGCGGAGGCTCACGCCGCGGCGGCGCCGGCGGGCGCCTGAAGCACCGGGTAGGGACCTCCGCTGGTGGAGAGCCGGCCCGCCGCGATGAGCTCGTCGACCCGGGCGAGGATGTCGGCACGGCGCATGTGCGAGGACATGCCGTAGGCCGCGAGGCCGTCGTAGGAGTTGCGGTCGATCTTCTTGGTGCGCGCGCCGTGCAGGATCTCGGCGCAGGTCGTGCGCCCCACCGCCGGCCGCGCCGACCGCGCCACCGACACGATGGCGTCGTCCAGGCTCTCGATCTCCTCGGCCGGCGGCGGCGGGAGCTCCGGCACCAGGCCGTCGGCGCACACGTCGCAGCAGACGGCACCGGCCTCCTGCGCGGGCTCCTGGCGGTCGCCGAAGTGGGCGAGGATGGCCCGCCGGCGGCAGGACGTGCCCTCCACGTAGGCCCAGATCTCCCGGTACTGGCGCCACCGCGCGCGGGCGCCCTCCTCCACCGAGGACCGGCACGCCGCCGCCGCGCGGCGGTCGAAGCCCGCCTGGCTGAGCCGCCCGACCACGCGGTCGGGCGGGGCGGGCGAGGGCACGATGACCCCCGCGCGCGCGAGGTGACCGAGCAGTGCCCGCAGGCGATCCCAGCCGCCGCCGATGGCCCGCGCCAGCTCGCTCGCGTCCAGCGCGTAGCGCCCGTTGCCGTCCGCCACCGCCTGCAGACGGTCGGCCAGCGCCGCGGGCAGCTCGGCGCTGACCTCCTCGCGCTTGATGAAGTGCACGTGCAGCGCCTTGTCGCGGTTCTCGGCCAGCAGCAGGGCGCGGGCGGGCAGCCCGTCGCGACCGGCACGCCCGGCCTCCTGGTAGTAGGCCTCGAGCGACGCCGGGGTGCCCGCGTGGACCACGGTGCGCACGTTGGGCTTGTCGACACCCATCCCGAACGCGTTGGTGGCCACGATGACGCGCACGTCGTCGGCCAGGAACCGGCGCTGTGCGGACGCGCGCGTGTCGCGGTCCAGGCCGGCGTGGTAGGCAAGCGCCGGCTCACCCAGCTGCTGGGTGAGCATGGCGGCGATCTCCTCCGCCCCCGCGCGGGTGCCGGCGTACACGATGGCGGGCAGCGCGTCCGGCTCGGACAGCGCCTGGGCCACCAGCGGGCGCTTCTCGTGCTGGGCCGGACGGGCGACGGCGAAGGCCAGGTTGGGCCGGTCGAAGCCGGTGGACACCTTGAGCGGGTCGCGCAGCCCGAGCCTGCGGGCGATGTCCACGGCCACCCGCGGCGTCGCCGTGGCGGTGGAGGCCACGATCGCGGCCGCGTTCAGGTGCCGCGCGGCATCGCCCAGGCGGAAGTAGTCGGGGCGGAAGTCGTGCCCCCACTGCGAGACGCAGTGGGCCTCGTCGACCACGAACAGCCCGATCCGGGCGTCGCGCAGCCGCTCGACGAACCCGGGCGACGAGAACCGCTCCGGCGCGACGTAGAGCAGCCGAAGCTCCCCGGCGACCGCGGCCTCGAGCACCTCCGCGTTGGTGCCCGACCCCTGCTGAGCGTTGACCAGCGCCACGCGATCGCCCAGGCCGCGGGCCCGCAGGGCGTCGACCTGGTCCTGCATGAGGGCCACCAGCGGCGAGACCACGATCGTCAGGTCGTCGCGGACCAGCGCCGGCAGCTGGTAGCACAGCGACTTGCCCGAGCCGGTGGGCATGACCACCAGCACGTCACGATCGCCGAGCGCCGCCTCGCAGGCCTCGCGCTGGCCGGGGCGGAAGGCCCCGAACCCGAACAGGCGCTGGAGGTGGGGGTCGAGCTCCACCCGGCTGACAGTACCGCCGTCCACGGCGGGAGTCCGGCCGCGGCGCGACGAGCCGTGACGCAAAGTCGCGCATCTGTGAGCCGGCCCCCACCCTTGCCCGGTGGCGGGCGGGAGACTTAGGATCGCGGTGTTGGCCACGCCCCCTAACCGGAGGCAGAGATGCACGAGAGCGAGTTGAGAGACCTACCCCTGTTCGCGGGCCTTGGAAAGAAGGATCGCGAGCTGCTGGCCACCCGCGCCGACGAGATCGACGTGCCCGAGGGCAAGGTGCTGGTGGAGCAGGGCCGCACCGCCTACGAGTTCTTCGTGATCTGCGGAGGGAGGGCCAGCGTGGAGCGCGACGGCCAGCCGGTGGCCGACGTGGGCCCCGGCGACTTCTTCGGCGAGGTGGGGATAGTCACCCACGCGCCCCGCAACGCCACCGTCACGGCCCAATCGGCCATGACCCTGCTGGTGATCACGACCCAGGCGTTTCGGGGGATCGAGCGCGACACGCCCTCGGTGGCGCGGCAGGTCGAGCAGGCCGCGGAGGCCCGTCGGCCGGAGGCGCCCGCCTAGGCAAGGTCGGTCGCTAGTCGGTGCTCGGGCACCGAAACGGCCGGCCCGGACGTGTAGCCAGCGTGACGACCAGGTAACGGTGCACCGCGGCCTTGGCTAACGACCCGCCCGCCCCGAAATGAAAGGTCCGAAACGTCCCTATAGGCACGCTTTCGGACCACTCATTCTTCGCGAGCCGATCCCGCCGCAACGATCACAACAGCCCGGTCACCAACGCGACAGCACAGCCACAGGAACGCAACAGCCCAACCCCTCGGTGCCCTCCGTGGGGCGACGACCGACCCCCCGCGGCCGGCCAGGGCAGACGCGACCCCGCCGCGCCCGCCTAACTGCGCAGAACGGTGAGCTCCTCGAGCGCGAACTTGCCGTTGGCGGCTTCGGTGCGCTCGAGCGGGTACTCGCCGGAGAAGCAGGCGTCGCAGTGGGTGGAGCGCTCGCCCCGGATGGCCTCGTAGACGCCCTCGAGCGACAGGTACGCGACCGAGTCGCAGCCGAGCTCGGTGGCCACCTCCTCGACGGTGCGCCCGTGGGCGACCATCTCCTGCTTGGTCGACATGTCGATCCCGTAGTGGCACGGGTAGCGGATGGGCGGCGCGGAGATGCGCATGTGCACCTCCAGCGCGCCGGCACCGCGCAGCATCGACACGATCTGGCGCGTGGTGTTGCCGCGGACGATCGAGTCGTCGACCACCACCAGGCGCTTGCCCTCCACGACCTCGCGGAGTGGGTTGAACTTCATCCGCAGGCCGTGCTTGCGCAGCTCCTGGCCGGGCTGGATGAAGGTGCGCGCCACGTAGCGGTTCTTGATCAGCCCGTCGTCGCGCGGGAGCCCGGATGCCTTGGCGTAGCCCGCGGCCGCCGCGTTGCCGGAGTCGGGCACCGCGATCACCACGTCGGCCTCGACCGGCGCCTCGCGCCACAGGATCTCTCCCATCTTGCGGCGTGAGACCTGCGTGCGGTTGCCCTCGAGGATCGAGTCGGGCCGCGCGAAGTAGATGTGCTCGAACACGCAGAACGCCTTGCGCGGCGCGTCCACCAGCTGCTTGGTGGTGATGCCGCCCTCCCCGATCGACACCATCTCGCCCGGCTGGACCTCGCGCAGCAGCTCGGCGCCGATGATGTCGAAGGCGCAGCTCTCCGAGGCCACGCAGTAGCGATCGCCGAGGCGCCCGAGCGACAGCGGCCGCAGGCCGGCGCCGTCGCGGAAGGCCACCACCGAGTCCGCGGTCATCACGACCGTCGAGAACGCGCCCTCCAGCTTGGGCATCACGTCGGCCAGGGCCTCCTCGACCGTGTCCGCCTCGTGGGTGGACAGCAGCGCGGCGATGATCTCGGAGTCCGACGTGGACCGGAACTGCACCCCTTGCTCCGACAGCTCGGAGTGCAGCTCGACGGCGTTGATGAGGTTGCCGTTGTGGGCCAGCGCCACCTGCCGGCGGTCCGAGCGGTAGACCGGCTGGGCGTTCTCCCACGCCGAGGAGCCGGTGGTGGAGTAGCGCACGTGGCCCAGCGCCATGGAGCCGGTGAGGGCCTTGAGCTTCTGCTCGTCGAACACCTGCGACACCAGCCCCAGGTCGCGCACGGTCATGATGTGCCCGGCCTCGCAGGTCGCGATGCCCGCGGACTCCTGCCCGCGGTGCTGGAGCGCGTAGAGGGCGAAGTAGGCCAGCCGGGACACCTCGGACTCGGGTGCGTACACGCCAAACACGCCGCACTCGTCGCGCGGCCCGTCGCGATGCTCGAGCGGGTCGGTCATCCTTGGAGGTCGCCTCCGGCGAGGCCGCGGAGAGAGGTGGGTGCGGCCTCCTCAGAGGCTACCAGCGCCATCCCGCGCGATCGCCACCCGGTGGGGCTCATGCGAAAGCGCGTTCCAGGGCGCCCGCGCGCTCGCCCAGCTCGGCCAGCGGCACAGTCATCCGGTTTCCGGCGATCGCCACGGACAGCTCCTCGCCGCCGACGGTGCCGAACACGTCCACCGGGGTGCGCTCCGCCAGCCGGTCCAGCGCCTCGCGCGGACCCGAGACCACGAAGCCGCCGGGGCCCTCGCCGAACAGGTGCAGCAGGGGGTCGTCGCTGTGCCCGAGATCGAGCTCGGCGCCGATGCCGCCCGCCAGGCAGCTCTCCGCCACCGCCACGAGGAAGCCGCCGCCCGAGATGTCGTGGGCGCTGGCCAGCTCGCCGGCGCGCACGGCCTCGCGCACGGCCTCCTGAGCGCCGCGGACCTTGGCCACGTCCACGGTGGGGAGCTCGGTGGGCAGCTCATGGCCGCGCAGCTTGGCCAGCTCGCCGCCGGGGAGGTGGGGATGGAACTGGCCGCAGATGGCGATGGCGTGGCCCTCCTCGGCGAACGCCAGCCCGGCGGCGCGCTCCACATCGGGCACCGCTCCCACCATGCCGACCACCGGCGTTGGGTAGATCGGACCGTCCCCGGACTCGTTGTAGAGGGACACGTTGCCGCCCACCACGGGCACGCCCAGCTCCCGCAGGGCGTCCGCCATGCCCTCCACCGAGCGCTCCAGCTGCCACGCCACGTGCGGCTTCTCGGGGTTGCCGAAGTTGAGGCAATTCGTGAGGCCCAGCGGCTCGGCGCCCACGCAGGCCAGGTTGGAGGCGCACTCGAGCACCGCCTCGACGGTGCCCGTGTAGGGGTCGCATGCCACGCGCCGGCCGTTGCCGTCGATGGCCACGGCGATGCCGCCGGACCCGCCGTCGGGGGCCAGCTGGAGCACCGCGGCGTCCGCCTGCTCGGGGCGGCGCACGGTGCGCGAGCCCACGACGCTGTCGTACTGCTCGAACAGCGGCCGCCGCGACGCCAGGTTGGGCGAGCCCATGAGCGCCAGCAGCGATTCCCGCGCGTCCTCGGAGTCCAGGTCCTGCGGCGGCGCCGGGTAGATCTGCCCGGCGGGCTCCTCCGGCTCGAGGTCGTACAGCGGGCACTCGTCCACCAGCGCGTCGACCGGCATGTCGCCCACCAGCTCCTCGCCATCGAGCACCCGCAGCCGCCGCGAGTCCGTGACCTCGCCGATGACGGTGGCCCGCACCTCCCAGCGCCCGCAGACCTGCTCCAGCTCGGCGAGCCTGGCCGGCTCCACCACGCACAGCATCCGCTCCTGGGACTCGGAGACCATGATCTCGAAGGGCTCCATGTCGTCCTCGCGCAGGGGCACCTGCGACACGTCCAGGTCCAGGCCCACCTGGCCCTTGGAGGCCATCTCCGACGACGAGGAGCTCAGGCCGGCCGCGCCCAGGTCCTGCAGCGAGCGCAGCGCGTCGCGCTCCAGCAGCTCCAGGCAGCACTCCAGCAGCTTCTTCTCCTCGAACGGGTCGCCGATCTGGACCGAGGGGCGCTTGGACGCATCGTCCTCGTCGAGCTCGGCCGATGCCAGCACCGACGCACCGCCGATGCCGTCGCGGCCAGTGCGCGCGCCCATGAGCACCAGCAGGTTGCCCACCCCGGCCGCCGCGCTGCGGATCAGCCGGTCGCCGCGCGCGATGCCCAGGCACATGGCGTTCACCAGGCAGTTCTGCTCGTACGGGCCCTCGAAGTACACCTCGCCGCCGACCGTGGCCACGCCGATCGAGTTGCCGTAGTGGCCGATGCCGGACACGGCGCCGTCCAGCAGGAAACGCGAGCGCTCGGATGACAGCTCCCCGAAGCGCAGGGAGTCGAGGACCGCGATCGGGCGGGCCCCCACCGCGAACACGTCGCGCAGGATCCCGCCGACGCCGGTGGCGGCTCCCTGGAAGGGCTCGACCGCGCTGGGGTGGTTGTGCGACTCGACCTTGAAAGCGATCGCCAGCCCGTCGCCCACGTCGACCGCGCCGGCATTCTCACCCGGTCCCATGAGCAGGTGCGGGCCCTCGGTGGGCAGGCGCCCCAGGAGCTTCTTGGAGTGCTTGTAGGCACAGTGCTCGGACCACATGAGCGAGAACACGGCCAGCTCCAGGCCGTTGGGCTCGCGCCCGAGCTTGTGGCCGATGAGCTCGTACTCGGCGTCGGTGAGCCCGAGCTCTCGGTGTCGGCCCTCGGCCGTGCCGGCGCTCACGCCGGGAGCAGCTCGTCGACGTGCGCCACGAGCGACTCGAACAGCTTGGCGCCGTCGCTGGAGCCGGTCAGCGGGTCGGTGGCGTGCTCGGGGTGGGGCATCAGCCCCATCACGTTCTTGGCCCGGTTGGACACCGCCGCGGCGCCCAGCGCCGAGCCGTTGGGGTCGTGCCCGTCGCGGTAGCGAAGCAGCAACTGGCCCTGGGCCTCGAGCTCGGCGAGCCCCTCCTCGGGGGCATAGAAGCGCCCGGTGGTGTGCTTGACCGGGATCGACAGCACGTCGCCCTCCTCGCACGCGCGGGTGAACGGGGTGCTGGCGTTCACCACCTCCACGTCCACCTGGCGGCACACGAACCGCCGCCCCGCGTTGGGCAGCAGCGCGCCGGGCAGCAGTCCCGCCTCGCACAGCACCTGAAAGCCGTTGCAGATGCCCAGCACCGGCCCGCCGCCGAGCGCGTGCTCGCTCACGGCGTCCATCACGGGGGCGAAGCGCGCGATGGCCCCGCAGCGCAGGTAGTCCCCGTAGGAGAACCCGCCGGGGATGACCACCACGTCCACGCCCCTGAGGTCGCGGTCGCCGTGCCACAGCAGCTCGGCGTCGCCGAACCGCTCGCACGCCCGCAGCGCGTCGACCTCGTCGCAGGAGCCCGGGAACCTGACGACGCCGAACCTCACTCGACGACCAGAACCTCGTAGTCCTCGATCAGGGGGTTGGCCAGCAGGCGCTCGCACATCTCGTGCACGCGCCCGGTGTCCTCCACCTCCAGCTCGATCATGCGACCGACGCGCACGTTGCTCACCCCCTCGAACCCGAGGGCGGGCAGCGCGCGCTCCACGGCCTGTCCCTGTGGGTCGAGGATGCCCTGCTTGGGGCGGATGAGCACCCGCGCCGTCAAGCGCCGGCCCGCTCGAGCCAGCGCTGGTACGGCTCCCCGGCGATCCGCTCGTAGGCATCCGCGTAGCGCGCGCGGGTGCCCTCGACGACCTCCGGCGGGATGGCGGGCGCCGGCGGGGCCTTGTCCCAGCCCGACTCGGCCGCCCAGTCGCGCACGAACTGCTTGTCGAAGCTCGGCTGCGAGCCTCCGGGCCGGTAGCCGTCCGCCGGCCAGAAGCGCGAGGAGTCGGGCGTGCAGGCCTCGTCACCCAGGACGAGCGTGCCGTCGGCACGGCGGCCGAACTCGAACTTGGTGTCCGCGAGGATGATGCCCGCCTCCAGGGCGTGCTCCGCGGCGTGCTCGTAGAGGGCGATCGAGAGCCGCCGGAGCTCCTCGAGCAGCGGCCTGTCGCCCACAATCTCGGCGGCCCTGTCGAAGTCCACGTTCTCGTCGTGATCGCCGACCTCGGCCTTGGTGGCTGGGGTGAAGATGGGCTCCGGCAGGCGTTGGGACTCCTCGAGCCCCTCGGGGAGCTCGATGCCGCAGATGGCGCCGCTGGACTGGTAGTCCTTCCAGCCCGACCCTGTGATGTAGCCGCGGACCACGCACTCCACGGGCGCCATGTCGAGCCGCTCGACCAGCAGCGCGCGGCCCCTGACCTCGTCCGGCACCTCGGTGTAGGAGATGAGGTGGTTGGGACAGATGTGGCCGGTGCGCTCGAACCAGAACACCGACAGGGCCGTGAGCACGCCGCCCTTGTCGGGGATCGGCGTGGGATGGACGGCGTCGTAGGTCGAGATCCGGTCCGAGGTGACCAGCAACAGGCGGTCCTCGCCCTCGGCGTAGATGTCCCTGACCTTGCCCTGCGCGAGCAGGTTGGCTCCCTTGAGCGCGGCGGCTTCGCTCACTTCTCGGAGGCTAACAATCGGCCGGGTCGGTGCCCGTCCTGGGCCGGCCCCACCCGATCGACACGCGCGCGCTGGGTGGCCACCACGCACAGCAGCACGGCCAGCGAGGCCGCCACGGTGGCCAGCCCCACCTCCTCGCCCAGCAGGGCAGCCGCCCACACCAGGGTCAGCACCGGCTGTGCCAGCTGGACCTGCCCGATCTTCGCCACCCCGCCTCTGGCCAGGCCCGCGTACCACGCGAAGAAGCCCAGGAACATGCTCACCACCGACACGTAGGCGAACCCCAGCCACGCGTTGGCACCGCCCGACATGTCGCCCGTGAGCACGGCCACGAGCGCCAGCGGAGCCACCACCGGGAGCGCCACCAGCAGGCCCCAGCAGATGGTCTGCCAACCCCCCAGCGTCGCGGGCCAGGGCCCCGCCCTCGGCGTAGCCCAGCGCGCACAGCGCCAGGCCCACCAGCAGCAGGGCGTCAGCAAGCTCGATCCCGGCCGCGCCCTGGGTGGCCGCGAACGCCAGGACCGCGGCCAGGCCCGCCAGCGAGGCGGCCCAGAACCTGGCCGTGGGGCGTTCGCCGGCGCGCAGCACCGCCATGACGGCGGTGGCCGCGGGCAGCAGCCCGACGATCACGGCTCCGTGCGCGGAGGTGACCTCCTGCAGAGCAAGCGCCGTGAAGAGGGGGAAGCCGATGACCACTCCGAGCGCCACGAGCATCAGGCTCCCCAGCTGGTCGCGCCGCGGCCGCGGCTGGTCGAGGAGCGCGAGCAGTGCGGCGCCGAGCATGGCCGCCACCACCGCGCGGCCGAAGCCCACGAAGGTGGCGTCCAGGTCCTGCACCGCCAGACGCGTGGCCGGCAGCGAGAAGCTGAACGCCAGCACGCCCAGGGAGCCGAGCAGCAGCGCCATGAACCCGACGCTAGGACCCGCGGTCCGGCCGGTCCATGTCCCACAACCGGCCGGTGTGCGACCGGCGTGCGGCTAAGGGGCGAGCAACTCGGGTGGCGTGAAGCTCGAGGCCCTGGGCACGATCGGGGCCGCGTCCACCCCGAACCACTGCTCCAGTAGGCCGCGGTAGACCCCTCGGAAGTCCGACGTGGAGCGCAGGTTGTCGCCCGAGTCGAGCACCGTCAGGCCGGGGAACTCGCCCACCATCTGGCCCCGCACCTGGCTGCCGATGAGGAACGAGCAGCCGCCGGCGCCGTGATCGGTCCCGGAGCCATTCTCGGCGGGGCGCCGCCCGAACTCGCTCCACACGTGCACCAGCACGCGGTCGGCCAGCCCGCGCGACTCGAGGTCGCGCTGGAAGGCCAGCAGGCTGTCGCAGGTGGTGAGCAGGTTCTGCGGCAGGCTGGCCTCCTGGTCGGAGTGGGTGTCGTAGCCGCCGGCCGCGTCCAGCGACACGCAGCGCAGCGGGAGCCCGGCGCCCAGCATGGCCGCCAGCGCCGCCAGGCGGTCGGCGAACGTGCCGTCGGGGTAGGGCACGGGCGACGTGTAGCCGTTCTGGAACGGCTCCATCTGGGTGCGGAGCCGGCCCGTGGCCTCGGCGGCGTCACGCGCGTGCTTGAGGTCGGGGTCCAGCGCCGAGCCCGCGCCGAAGGCGCCGATCGCGCTGAGCATCCGCGGCTCGACTGGACCCCAGACGCCGGGCGACCAGAAGTCGTAGTCGTCGGGACGAGACATGGTGGCCACGGGCACGTTGCCGGCGGCCAGCGACGGCGACAGGTCCCAGCCCAGGGAGAGCCCCTGGAGCGGGTTGTCGGCCGCGCCGTGGCGGTCCAGGTAGCGACCCATCCAGCCCAGGCGCGCGTTGGGGTTGGTCTCGCCCACCTCCCAGTAGTGGCGGCTGGTGAAGTGCGACTGGTTGGCGCCGGTGTAGCCGATGGCGGGGAACACGGTGACCTTGCCCTCGCCGTGCAGGGTGTCCAGCGCGGCCGCCGAGGGATGCCAGCGCAAGCTGGGGTCCTCGGAGAACGGGGTGCCCTCGCCGGCGCCAAGCGCCAGGCCGGGCCGCAGCTGGGCGTAGCGGGAGTGGCCGGTGGGCGCCAGCACGCTCAGGGAGTCGATGCCGCCCTCCAGGAACACCGACACCAGCACCGGCTCGGCGGGCCGCTGGGCTGCCGCGGCGATGCCCTCGTCGAAGGCCTCCCAGCCCAGCGCGCTGGCTCCGTACACGGCCATCGCCATGCCGGCGGTGCGGGAGATGAACGAGCGGCGCGTGAGGCCGGTGCCGGCCGGCGTGGGCATGCCAGGCTCGATGGCCGGCAGCCCGCGGCCGGGCACGGCCGCCGATGCGGCGCCGCGCATGAGCTTGGCGCGCGAGAGGCCCGCGCAGCCGCACGCGGCCACCTCGGCCGGCGCGCCGGATTCAGGATTGGGCTGAGAAGGGGTCATGGGGCGCCTCTAGCTCGTCTGCAGGTCGGGGGAGGTGGCGATCAGGTGGCGAAGGGCGTTCTGGCGGATGGCTCTGTATTGGTGCTTCTGCCAGTTGGCCATCGAGGCCGGGAGGCAGGTGGCGGCAAAGCGCTGGAGGGCGGCCAGGCCGTCGGCGGTCATCGCGGGGTCGCCCCAGAAGGCGCGCGCCTTGAGCACCGCCTGCTCCGGGGTCTCGTCGTCCGGGTAGTCGTCCATTGCGCCGTCGCGGATGTGGCGGCCGTTGAGCAGCTGCGCCACGGCGCTCCAGCGCCCGCGCACCGTGCTGGTGTCCAGCCACTTGTCGTCGTTCCAGCCGGCCACGTTGGGCGGGTAGAACAGGCGCTGGCCCATCCCCTCCCCGAGCCAGACCCAAGCGGGTGTGTCCACGGCCCGGCGCTGCTGGCGCAGCATCCCGGCCACGTACACGGCGGGCGGCTTGACCATCCGCGGGCCCTTGAGCAGATGGGGGTGCAGGAGGATCGCCTCGACCACCGGGCGCACCGCGTGGCCGCTTGCCACGTAGGTCATCTCCAGCGCCGCGCGGTCGGATGCCGACGGGGGCACCGGGATGAAGTAGCTCCACAGCTTCTCCACGAAGAACGATGGGTGCAGCCGGTGCCCGATGCACATGTCGCACGCGTTGCGCCAGTTGAACCTGCCCGTGCGCCCGAACACGGTCTTGTTGCCGGGGTCGTGGCGGTCGGCGACGAAGCGGAAGTTGTGGTGGCCCAGCTCGGGGCTCCAGTCGCTGTTCCAGCCCGTGAGCGACCGGGCCAGCTCACGGACGTCGTTCTCCGTGTACGCGCCGCGGTCGGCGCCCAGGGTGAACAGCTCCATGAGCTCGCGCGCGTAGTTCTCGTTGGGGTCCCAGCGCGTGTTCTGGTCCTGGTTGAGCCACCGGATCATCGCCGGGTCGGTGGTCACGTTCACGACCATCGAGGCGAACGAGCCCAGCGCGTTGCGCCTGAACATCTGGTTCTGATCGAGCATGTGGCGCTGCGAGACCTCCGCGATCGAGGTCGCGAACCAGTCGTGCCAGATGAGCGTCATGCGCTCCATCAGCGGCTGGTTCGAGCGCACCATCCGGTCAAGGAACCAGAGGTGGTCGTGGCCCCAGGCGTCCTCGGGGCTCAACGGGTCACCGTCGGCGGTGGGCGCGGCTCCGGTCAGCGTGGCCGTCCCGGCCGGCCGGGTCAGGGAGGCCACCGCTGCGTGCAGTCCCATGCCGGCCAGGAACTGGGCGTGCCCCGGCGAGGGTCCGAAGCCGGCCCGCCAGAGGAGGCGCTCCGCCTCGCGTACGCCGAACGGGCCGGAGTAGACGGCCACCGGCGAGGCGATTCGAAACGGCGGCTTGGGCGGCGCCGGCGGCGGGGGCACCGGCTGGAGCGGCACCGGCCGCTTGGGGGCGGCCTTCTTCGGCGTGGGCTTCTTGGCTGCCGGCTTGCGCTTTCGCTTGGGGCGGCAGGTGGGCTTGCGCTTGGCCTTGGCGCGCTTCTTGCGCCGGCTCTCCATCGCCCGCGGCTCGGCCGCCGAGCGCTTTGCGGCGGCCTTCTTGCGGCGGCTCTTGGGCTTCTTCTTGGGGGCGGTGCACCGTGCGGGCTTGCGCTTGCGCTTCTTGCGCTTGGACTCCCGAGCGACGGCCACCTTTGAGCGGTCGGCGCCCGCGCTGCCCGGCTTTACCGCGGATACGCCAGTCTGGACCGTCGGTCGGGGTTGCGCGCTTCAGCGCACCGTGAGCGTGGCACGCATCCCGAGCTGCTCGTGACCCGCCAGCGAGCACCACAGCTTGTACCGGCCGGCCGAGAGCGTCACGCCCTTCTTGGCTGTCCCGCCCTCGGGGGCGAGCTCCTCGAAGCGCGCCACCTCGGTCCCCGCGCCCTCTGCGCTCACCACCAGGTCGTGCGGGTCCTCGCCGGCGTTGCGCACCTCGATGGTCACGCTGCCCGCACCTACCTCGGGGCGCGAGAGGGTCAGGGAGAACTCCAGCGCCCTCACGGACACGTACCGCGCCAGAGGGGGTGGGGGCGTGGAACCGGGTGCCGGCGGTGTGGGAGTGATGTTCGGCGGGGCGCTCACGGGCGGCCCCGACGGCCTGCGCGGGGCGCTGGGCGCCCGGCTGCTCGCGCGCTTGCGACAGGCCGCAGCCCGCTTCCGCGCCGCGGCCTTGCGGCGAGCGGCCTTGCGACGGGCGGCCCTGCGGCGGGATGCGGCGCGACGCCTGGCGGCGGCGCGCTGGCGCGGAGTCATGGCCGCCAGCCTGCGCGCAACTGCCCGCTTCCTGGCGGCGGCCTTCCGCCGAGCCGCCGCGCGCTGACGGCGCGTGAGCTTCTTGGCCTTGCGCGCGGGGGCGCAGCTCTTGGCGGCGGCCTGGCCGGCCACCTCGCGCTCGGCCGGGCCATTGCTGTCCCCGCTCGCGGCGCTTGCCGGCACCAGCGCGGCCGCCGCGATCAGGGCGGCGAGCGGCAGCATGCCGCGGCGTCCGGCGCGATGCGGGCTCACCAGGATGGCGTCGGCGCGGCGCGGCCCCGCCTTGAGGTGGTGGCCCGCCGGCTGGACCCAGAGACCTCCTAGCCCGAGATGCGGTCCAGCCGCGCCACGATCGACTCCGCGTGAGCCACGAACGCGGCGGGGTCGAACACCGCGTCGGCGTCCACCTCGGGCGCCGCATCGGCCAGCAGCTCCCTGAAGTGGATCCCCTCGCGCCAGGCACGCTGCGCGTTCTCCTGGACGATCCGATACGCCTCGTCGCGCGAGCGGCCGGACTCCACCAGCGCCAGCAGCGCCCGCTGCGAGAACAGGGCGCCGTGGGTGGCATCCACGTTGGCGGCCATCCGGGCGGCGTCCACGGTCATGCCCCCGACCACGCGCGTGGCCAGGTGCTGCGCGTAGTCCAACAGGGTCGTGGCGTCCGGCAGGGCCACGCGCTCGACGGAGGAGTGCGAGATGTCGCGCTCGTGCCACAGCGCCACGTCCTCCAGCCCCGCCTGGGCGTAGCCGCGCAGCAGCCGCGCGATCCCGGTGATGCGCTCCGACACGATCGGGTTGCGCTTGTGCGGCATGGCCGACGAGCCCTTCTGGCCCTCGCGGAACGGCTCCTCCACCTCGCGCACCTCGGTGCGCTGCAGGTGGCGGACCTCGGTGGCCAGGCGCTCGAGGCCGGCCCCGGCGGTGGCCACCGCGCCCAGCAGCTCCGCGTGGCGGTCGCGGGCCACCACCTGGGTGGACACGTCCTCGCGCTCCAGCCCCAGCCTGCCGAGCACCGCGGCCTCCAGCTCGGGGCCGTTGGCGGCGTAGGTGCCGACGGCGCCCGAGAGCGCGCCCACCGATGCCCCCTCCACGGCGCGCTCCAGGCGCAGCAGGTTGCGGTGCGCCTCGAACGCGAAGCCCGCCAGCTTGACCCCGAAGGTCGTGGGCTCGGCGTGGATCCCGTGCGTGCGCCCCACGCACAGGGTGCTCGCGTGCTCACGCGCCCGCGCGATCAGGGCGTCGCGGTACTCACGCGCGCCGCTAAGCAGGATCTGCCCGGCGTCGCGGAGCTGCAGGGCCAGCGCGGTGTCCAGCACGTCCGACGAGGTCAGGCCGTGGTGCACCCAGCGCCCGGCATCGCCCACCGACGCCGCCACCACGTCCACGAACGCGGCCACGTCGTGATCGGTCACCCGCTCGCGTTCGTGGACCTGCTCGACAGTGAACGCGGCCCGCTCCCGCACCGCGCGGGCGTCCTCGGCCGGCACCTGGCCGGCGTCCGCCAGCGCGTCGACCACCGCCAGCTCCACCTCCAGCCAGCTGTCGAGCTTGCGCTGCTCGGACCACACGGCGCCCATCTCAGGGCGGGTGTAGCGAGCGATCACGGGTCGAGGATCTTGGCTGCCAGTACGGCGGCGTTCTTCGCGGCGTCCACGCCCACGCAGGCAACCGGCACGCCCGGCGGCATCTGCGCGATGGCCAGCAACGCGTCCAGGCCACCGGCCACCGAGGTCTTGGAGGTCAGCGGCACGCCGATCACCGGCAGCTCTGTGTGCGCCGCCACCACGCCCGGCAGCGCGGCCGCCAGCCCGGCTCCCGCGATGATCACCTTGAGCCCGCGCATGTGGGCGTTCTTCGCGTAGTCGGCCACCACCTCGGGGTCGCGGTGGGCGCTCATCACGCGCAACTCGTGGTGGATCCCGCGCTCCTCGAGCTCCTTGCCGGCCTTCTCCATCACCGGCATGTCCGACTTGGAGCCCATCACGATCCCAACAAGGGGAGCGTCCACCTCGAGGTCGTCGAACTGGTGCTCCACCTCGGTCTGCGTCGCCGGCGCCGGGGCCGGTGCCTCGCCTCCTGTCTCCAACTCAGGCCTCCACCCTTTCCACCGCTCGCGCGGCGATGTCAGTGCGCATCTGCTTGCCGTCGAACTGGATTCGCTCAGCGGCAGAGTACGCGCGATCCCTGGCCTCGCCCGGCGTCGCGCCGATTCCCGTGACGTTGAGCACCCGCCCGCCCGCGGTCACCACGTGACCGTCGCGCTCCTCGGTGCCCGCGTGCAGCAGCTCGACCTCCAGCGAGTCGATCAGGCGCAGGCCGCGGATCTCGTCGCCGCTTCGACGAGGACTCCGGGTAGCCCGCCGACGCCAGCACCACGGTCACCGCCCACTCGGGCGACCACTCGATCTCCACGCCCGCGAGCCCTCCGGTGCGGGTCGCGCCCTCCAGCAGCGACAGCACGTCGGAGCGCAGCCGCGGGAGCACGGCCTGCGTCTCGGGATCGCCGAAGCGGCAGTTGTACTCCAGCACCTTGGGCCCGTCGGGGGTCATCATCAGACCCGCGTAGAGGACGCCGTGGTAGGGGGTGCCGCGGCGGCGCAGCTCGTCCACGATCGGCTGGTGCACCGCCAGCGCCAGCGCCTCGGCGTGCTCCGGGTCGATGCCCGGAACGGGTGAGTAGCTGCCCATCCCGCCCGTGTTGGGGCCCTCGTCGCCGTCGCCGATGCGCTTGTAGTCCTGCGCCGGCGCCATCGGGAGCGCCCGCTCCCCGTCGCAGAGCGCCAGCAGCGAGAGCTCGTCGCCCTCGAGGAACTCCTCAAGCACCACCTCGGTGCGCCCGAACCGGCGCTCGGTGAAGAAGGTGTCCACCGCGTCGCGCGCGGACGGCTCGTCGGGGCAGATGATCACGCCCTTGCCCGCGGCGAGCGAGTCGGCCTTGAGCACCGCGGGGTAGGAGGCACATCCCAGCTGCCCCAGCGCCTCGTCGCGCGAGCGCAGCACGGTGTACCCGGCCGTGGGCACGCCGAGGTCGCGCATGAGCTCCTTCGCGTAGCGCTTGGACCCCTCGATGCGGGCGCCCTCGCGCGTGGGCCCGAACGCCGCGATGCCCTGCTCGGCCAGGGCGTCGACCACGCCGTCCACCAGCGGCGCCTCGGGGCCGACCACCACCAGGCCGGCCCTGCGGTCGCTCGCCGCGGCCACCACGGCGTCCACGCTCTCGGCATCCACGTCCAGGCACTCCACCTTGTCGCGCGCGATGCCGGCATTGCCCGGCGCGCACAGGACCTCGGGCTTGCGCGGCGAGCGCAGGAGCGCGCGCACGAGCGCGTGCTCGCGCCCCCCGCCGCCGACTACGAGGACCCGGTCGGCCACCGCGCTATATGGAGGCGATGAAGTCGTCGATCGGGATGGCGCTGAGCGACTCGTAGCGCGCGGTGCCGCGCGAGCCCAGCTCGAGCGACACCCTGGCCATGGTGGCCTCGTCCGGGGCCTCCACCACGTTCACGAAGTCGAACCGGCCGAGCACGGCCCACTGGGCCTTGACGGAGGCGCCCAACTGCTCGATCTCCTTGTTGACCTCGCGGATGCGCTGCGGGTTGTTCTTGATCGTCTGGACGCCCTCGGATGTGAGCGTGCTGAGCAGGACGAAGGTGGGCAACGGCGGTCCTTTCTGTGGGTCCCCGGTTTCTCTCAGGTTTCCAGGTCGAGCGCAAGGAAGTAGCCCGGCTAGACGGTGACCTCCGGATGGCGCTCGCGGAGATGCTCGGCCAACGCCCCGCGCACGGCGCGACGCTCCTCGGACGAGGCCATCCGGTAGCGCCCGAGCAGCTCCTTCTGGCCCTCCAGCGGCAGCCCGGCCACCTCCCAGCGCACGGCCAGGCGCTCGAACAGCAGCTCCGTGCGCCGCTGCCAGCGGTCGTCGGCGCTGGCAGCGGGCCTGGCCTCCAGCCGCTCCAGCTCGCGCAGGGTGCCCGCGCTCAGCTCGTCCCGAAGCGTGATCGAGCCGTCGTCGCCGAGCGCGTAGTGGCTGGTGGCGGCGGCGGGGCTCGCGCTCCCCGCGGCTCGGCGGCGCCTGCGGTCGCGCTTGCCCACTACGCGGGCGCGGGCTCGGCCGCGGCGGCGGCCTTGGCGAACGTGAGCTCGCCGTCGGCGGCATCGACCCGCACGCGGTCCCCGGGGGCGAACTCGCCCTCCAGCAGCCGCAGCGCGAGCTTGTCCACCAGCTGCTTCTGGATCACGCGCTTGAGCGGCCGCGCCCCGTAGGTGGGGTCGTAGCCGAGGTTGCCGATCAGCGTCTTGGCCTCGTCGCTGAGCTCCACGTCCACGCCGCGCTCGGACACGCGCCGGACCAGCTTGGCCACCTGCAGGTCCACGATCTGGCCGATCTCCTCGCGCGAGAGCTGCTCGAACTCCACGATCTCGTCCAGGCGGTTCACGAACTCAGGCTTGAAGGTGGCGCGCACGCCCTCGATCCCGCCCGCCACGTTGGAGGTCATGATGACCACGGTGTTGGTGAAGGACACCGTGCGCCCCTGGCCGTCGGTCAGGCGCCCGTCGTCCATGAGCTGGAGCAGCACGTTGAACACGTCGGCGTGCGCCTTCTCGATCTCGTCCAGCAGCACGACCGAGTAGGGGCGCCGGCGAACGGCCTCGGTGAGCTGCCCGCCCTCGTCGTAGCCCACGTAGCCGGGCGGGGCGCCCAGGAGCCGCGACACCGAGTGCTTCTCCATGTACTCGGACATGTCGATCCGGACCATGGCCTGCTCGGAGTCGAACATGAACTCGGCCAGGGCCCGTGCCAGCTCGGTCTTGCCCACGCCGGTCGGGCCGATGAACAGGAAGCTGCCGATCGGGCGGTCGGGGTCCTGCAGCCCGGCGCGCGAGCGGCGCAGCGCGTTCGACACGGCCGCGACCGCCTCGTCCTGGCCGATCACGCGCTCGTGCAGGCGCTCCTCCATGTGCACCAGCTTCTGGACCTCGGACTCCATGAGCCTGGAAACGGGGATCCCGGTCCACCGCGCCACCACCTCGGCCACGTCCTCGTCGTCGACCTCCTCCTTGAGGAAGGTGCGGTCGGCCTGGAGCTCTGAGAGCCTGGCCTCCTGCTCGGAGACCAGGCGCTCGAGGTCCGGAATCTCGCCGTAGCGCAGCTCGGCGGCGCGCTGGAGGTCGGCGTCGCGCTCGGCTCGCTCGGCGTCGCGGTGCGCGGTCTCCAGGCGGCCCTTGGCGCCACGGATGGCGTCGATGGCCTCCTTCTCGCCCTTCCAGTGCGCCTTCATCTCGTTGGAGCGCTCGCGCAGGTCGGCCAGCTCGCGGTCGATCGCCTCGCGGCGCGCGACGCTGGCCTCGTCCTTCTCCTTCTTGAGCGCCTGGTGCTCGATCTCGAGTTGCTGGATCCGCCGCTCGACCTCGTCGATCTCCTGGGGCATCGAGTCGATCTCGATCCGCAGGCGTGAGGCCGCCTCGTCGATCAGGTCGATGGCCTTGTCGGGCAGGAAGCGATCGGCGATGTAGCGGTGCGAGAGCAGCGCCGCGGCCACGATCGCGGCGTCCTGGATGCGCACGCCGTGGTGCACCTCGTAGCGCTCCTTGAGCCCGCGGAGGATCGCGATCGTGTCCTCCTCGGAGGGCTCGCCCACCTGCACGGGCTGGAACCGGCGCTCCAGGGCGGCGTCCTTCTCGATGTGCTTGCGGTACTCGTCGAGCGTGGTCGCGCCCACGGCGCGCAGCTCGCCGCGCGCGAGCATGGGCTTGAGCAGGTTCGCGGCGTCGACCGCTCCCTCGGCCGCACCGGCGCCGACGATCGTGTGCAGCTCGTCCATGAACAGGATCACGCGGCCCTCGGCGTCGGCGATCTCCTTGAGCACGGCCTTGAGCCGGTCTTCGAACTCGCCGCGGTACTTGGCGCCCGCGATCAGCGAGCCGATGTCCAGGGCGATCACCCGCCGGTCGCGCAGCGACTCGGGCACGTCCCCGGACACGATCCGCTGGGCGAGGCCCTCGGCGATGGCCGTCTTGCCCACGCCGGGCTCGCCGATGAGCACCGGGTTGTTCTTGGTCCGGCGCGACAGCACCTGGATCACGCGCCGGATCTCGTCGTCGCGGCCGATCACCGGGTCGAGCTTGTCGTTCTCGGCGGCCTCGGTCAGGTCGCGCCCGAAGCGCTCGAGCGCCCCGTAGCGGTCCTCGGGGTTCTGGTCGGTCACGCGGTGCGGGCCGCGCACCTGCTCGACGGCCTCGGACAGCTGCTCGGAGGTGGCGCCGGCGTCGACCTGCGGATCCGCCGGCCAGCGCCAGCAGCAGGTGCTCGGCGGACACGTACTCGTCGCCCATGCCGCGCGCGATCTGGTCGGCGCGCTGAAGCAGCTCCGTGAGGTCGCTCGACATGGAGGGCGCGCTGGCGTCGGAGCCGCGTCAGGGTGGGCTGGGAGTCCAGCGCCTCGTTGGCGCGCCGCCTGACCGCCTCCGGGTCGGCGTTGGCGCGCCGCAGCACCGGCACGACCACGCCGCCGTCCTGCTCGAGCAGCGCCAGCAGCAGGTGGTGCGGGCCCGACCTGGGCGTTGCGGCGCGCGCCGGCGATCCGCTGCGCCGCGGCGAGGGCCTCCTGGGACTTGATGGTGAAGCGGTCTGGTTGCATGGATCTAAGTCTGGTCACTGAGATCTGTAGGCGAGGTTAGCAGCGTGCGGAGGCTCCGCCACCTCTTCAGGCGCGGTCGATCCTGATCCGGACCGCGCCCCGCCTGCGCCAGGCTGCAGCGCCTGACCGGGTGCCTCGTAGGGCACGAGCTCGGCCTTCATCGGACCGGCGCACGCGCTCGACCTCCTCGCGCAGCTCGGCCTCCATCCGCTCGGCCTGGTGCTCCAGGTTGCGCATGCGCCGCGCATGCGGGCCAGCTCGGTCTCCAGCTCGAACACCTTCTCCACCCCGGCCAGGTTCATGCCCAGCTCGGTGGTCAGCTCCTGGATGCGCAGCAGCCGCTCCACGTCGGCCTCGGAGTAGAGCCGCGTGTTCTTGGGCGATCGCTGCGGGCTGATCAGGCCGCGCGTCTCGTAGATCCGCAGGGTCTGCGGGATGCATGCCGGCCAGCTCCGCCGCGACCGAGATCATGTACACGCCCCGGGCGCGCTCGCCGTCGGCCATCAGCCGGCCCTCGGCTTGAGGATCCGCTCGCGCGGGTTCTCGTGCATGACCGCGGCGAGCTCGTCGACCACCTCGCGCTGCTCGTGCGACAGCGAGCTGGGCACGTCGATGGTCAGGCGATAGTGGATGTCGCCGCGACCCTTGCCCCCGAGCTTCGGCGGGCCCTCGCCGCGCAGCCGCTGGACCGTGCCGTGCTGGGTGCCCGGGGCCACCCGGATGCGCTTGGACCCGTTGAGCGTGGGCACCTCGATCGTGCCGCCGCGGATGGCCTCCGGGATGGTCACCGGCACCTCCACCTCGAGGTTCGCGCCGCGGCGCTTGAACAGCGGCGAGCTCCGCCACCCGGGTGACCACGTAGAGGTCGCCCGGCGGGCCGCCGCGACGTCCGGGCTCGCCCTTGCCGGCGAGCCGCACGCGGCTGCCCTCGCGCACCCCGGCCGGCACGTTGACCTTGTAGCGCTTGACCTGCCTGGTCTGACCGGCGCCGTTGCAGGTCGGGCATGGGTCGGTGATCTCGGTGCCGGTGCCGCCGCACACGTGGCAGGGCTGTGAGATCGAGAACAGGCCCTGCGACTCGGCCTCGACGCCACGGCCCTGGCAGTTGCGGCACACCTGGGGCGTGGTGCCGGGCTTGGCGCCGGTCCCGTGGCAGGTGGGGCAGGGAGCGGCCAGCGGCACGCTCACCGACACCTGGGCGCCCTCCACTGCCTGCTCGAAGGACACGTGCACCTCGGTCTCCAGGTCGCGGCCGCGCTCGGCGCGCGGCGACGCCAGGCCCGCCGCGTCCCGCGGCGCCGCCGAAGAGGTCGGAGAGGATGTCGCCGATCCCGCCGCCGAACGCCGCCGGCCCCGCCGCGGAACGCCCCGGGGTCGAAGCCGCCTCCGCCGAAGATGCCGCCGCCCGAGTCGTATGCCTTGCGCTTGTCCGGGTCCGAGAGCACCCCGTAGGCCTCCTGGACCTCCTTGAAGCGCTCCTCGGCCGCGGTGTCGCCCGGGTTCTTGTCGGGGTGGTAGCGCCGGGCGAGCTTGCGATAGGCCTTCTTGACCTCGTCATCGGAGGCCTTCTTGTCGACGCCCAGGACGTCGTAGGGGTTCTTCAAGGCCGGCATGAGCACGCTCACCCCGAGACGACCACGCGGGCGGGCCGCAGGATCGAGTCGTTCATGCGATAGCCCTTCTCCACCACGTCGAGGACCACCCCCGCGCCGGCGTCGCCGTCCTCCCGGGTCGAGAGCGCCTCGTGCAAGGTGGGGTCGAAGCGCTCGCCGCGCGGGTCGAACTGCTCGACGCCGTTGCGCGAGAGCACCGCGATCAGCTCGGAGTGCACCAGCCGAACGCCGCCGGCCAGGTGCTCCTCGCCGTCGGCGACCGACTCGATGGCCCGCTCCAGGTTGTCCACCACCGGCAGCAGCTCGCCGAGCAGCCGCCGCGGGCGCGCTCGCCTGCGCGGGCCGCCTCCTTGGCCGCCCGCTTGCGGTAGTTCTCGAAGTCCGCCTGCGTGCGCTGCGCCAGCGTGAGGTACTCGTCGCGCTCGCGCTGCATCGGCGTCGACCGGGGACTCCTCGCCGGGGCCTCCGTGCCCTGCGGCGCGTCGCGCTCCGGCTCGCTCGACGCCCGCGGCCGCGCATCGGTCTCCTCGGCGCTCCTCCCGCTCGTCGGCGGGAGGAGCCTGGCGGTGGCCGACGGTCGGGCGCTGGATGGCCGTTGGGCATGGCCCTAGCCCTCCTTCTCGTCCACTACCTCGGCGTCGACGACCTCCTCCTCCTCGTCAGCGTCGGCGTCGGCGTCGGCCGATGAGCCGTTCCCGGCGCGCTCGCCTGCGGCCTGCGCCTGCTGGGCTGCCGCCGCGTACATCTGCTCGGACACGCTGTGGAACGCGGACTGCAGCGCCTCCGTCTTGGCGTTGATCTCGCCGGCGTCCTCGGACTCGAGCACCCGCGCACGTCGGCGATGGCCTTCTCGATCTCGGCCTTCGAGGCCTCGTCCACGGAGTCGCCCAGCTCGCCGAGCTGCTTCTCGGCCTGGTAGGCCGCGTTCTCGGCGTCGTTGCGGGCCTCCACCAGCTCGCGCTGCGGCGGTCGTCGTCGGCGTGGGCCTCGGCGTCCTTGACCATCCGCTCCACCTCGGCGTCGGCCAGGCCGGAGCCCGCCTTGATCTCGATCTTCTGCTCCTTGCCCGTGCCCAGGTCCTTGGCCGACACGTTGAGGATGCCGTTGGCGTCGATGTCGAAGCCGACCTCGACCTGCGGCACGCCGCGCGGCGCCGGCGGGATCCCGGTGAGCTGGAACTTGCCCAGCGACTTGTTGTAGGTGGCCATCTCGCGCTCGCCTTGGAGCACGTGGACCTCCACGCTGGTCTGGTTGTCCTCGGCCGTCGAGAACACCTCGGACTTGCGCGTGGGGATCGTGGTGTTGCGCTCGATGAGCTTGGTCATCACGCCGCCCTTGGTCTCGATGCCGAGCGTGAGGGGAGTGACGTCCAGCAGCAGCACGTCCTTCACGTCGCCGGCCAGCACGCCCGCCTGGATGGCGGCACCCACGGCCACGACCTCGTCGGGGTTGACGCCCCGGTGCGGGATCCTTGCCGGTCAGCTCCTTGACCTTCTCCTGCACGGCGGGCATGCGCGTCATGCCGCCGACCAGCACGATGTGGTCGATGGAGTCGCCGGTCACGCCCGCGTCGTCCATGGCCTGCTTGGTCGGCCCCACCACGCGGTCGATCAGGCTGGCCGTGAGCTCGTTGAGCTTCGCGCGGGTGAGCCGCTGGTTCAGGTGCTTGGGCACCGAGTCGACCGCCGTGATGAACGGCAGGTTGATCTGGGTCTCCTGCGCTGAGGACAGCTCGGCCTTGGCCTTCTCCGCCTCCTGGTAGAGGCGCTGGAGGGCCATCTTGTCCTGGGACAGGTCCACTGCCCTCGGCCTTCTTGAACTCCGCGACCAGCCAGTCCACGATGGCCTTGTCGAAGTTGTCGCCGCCGAGGTGGTTGTCACCCGCGGTGGCCTTGACCTCGAACACGCCGTCGCCGATCTCCAGCACCGACACGTCGAACGTGCCGCCGCCGAGGTCGAACACGAGGATCGTCTGCTCCTCCGAGCCCTCCTTGTCGAGCCCGTAGGCCAGCGACGCCGCCGTCGGCTCGTTGATGATCCGCTTGACCTCGAGGCCGGCGATCTTGCCGGCGTCCTTGGTGGCCTGGCGCTGGTCGTCGTTGAAGTAGGCGGGCACCGTGATCACGGCGCCGTCCACGGTGTCGCCCAGGTAGGCCTCGGCGTCCGCCTTGAGCTTCTGGAGGATCATCGCGCTGATCTCGGGCGGCGGGTACTCCTTGCCGCCCGCCTTCACGCGCGCGTCGCCGTTGGGGCCGCGGACGACCTCGAAGGGGACGATCGTCTCCTCCTCCTTGACCTCGGCCTCCTTGCGGCCCATGAAGCGCTTGATGGAGAAGACGGTGTTCTCCGGGTTGGTGACCGCCTGGCGGCGGGCCGGCGCGCCCACGAGCCGCTCGCCGCCCTCGGTGAACGCCACCACCGACGGGGTGGTGCGGGCGCCCTCCACGTTCTCGACGACGGTGGGCTCGCCGCCGTCCAGTACGGCCATGCACGAGTTGGTCGTGCCAAGATCGATTCCGATGGTTCGGGCCATCGTGTCCTCTCCTTCTACTTGCTTTCAGGTTCCTTGGAAGAAAATCTAAGCGTGAGTATGGCAGATCTCGGATCGGCGCGATCCGGCGGCGCTCGTGACCGCCGCGTTCGAGGCGTTCGGCAGCCGCGATCCGGCGGCGATCGAGGCGGCCTTCCACCCGGATGCAGCGCTGGTCCTGGAAGGCGGCCTGGCCATGCTCACGGGCGACCGGCATGCGCCGCGCCCGGCCGTCCGGGCGTGGTTCGACGAGTGGTTCGCCCTCACGGAGAGCTCGCAAGGGTGGGTCGAGCGCTCCGCCATGGTCAGCGACCGCCTGCTGGCCGTGGCCGGGCAGCGGTCGCTGTCGGCGTCCGCGGGCGCGCCGGGCGAGACCCGGTTCGGCGTGGTGTGCAGCTTCAGGGACGGGCTGATCGTGCGGCTGGAGCTGCATGCGGACCGTCACCGCGCGCGCAAGTCGCTCGGGCTCGACCGCTGGCCCTGGGATCGCCACGAGATCGCCGCCGAGCCGTTCGACGCGCCCGACGCCGTGGCGATGCGCACCGAGCTGGCCGACGAGCTGGCGGACCGCTACGACGGCGACGCCGATGCGGGGGACCCACCGGGAGACGCCCTCGTGATGCTGATAGCCCGCACGCCCGAGGGCGAGGCCGCGGGCTGTGGGGCACTGCTGCACCACGACGCAACCGCCGCGGAGATCAAGCACATGTTCGTGCGCCGCCGGTCTCGGCGCCAGGACCTCTCGCGCAGGCTGCTGGAGCAGTTGGAGCGCGAGGCCGCCGGAGCGCGGCTATGAGAGCTGCCGCCTGGAGACGGGCATCCGCCAGCCCGAGGCCATGGCGCTCTACCGCTCGGCGGGCTACGAGGAGATGGACTGCTTCGGCGCCTATCGCGACGCGCCGCTGTCGCGCTGCTTCGAGCGCAGGATGGGCGGCTCGGGCTAGGGCGTCAGCCCTCGGGCAGCGGCCTCGGCGGGCGCATGCGGGGCACGACCTCCACCGCGACGATCGCCGTCACGATCAGCGCCGCGCCCAGCCACGAGATGGCCGACAGGCGCTCGTCGGCCAGCAGGTAGCCGAACAGCCCGGCGAAGGCCGGTTCGCTGGCCAGGATCAGCGCCGTGCGCTCCGGGGGCGCGTGCTGCTGGGCGTAGGTCTGGACGAAGAACCCGATCGCGCTGGCCACGAGCGAGGTCACGATCAGCGCGGACCACACGGTCGAGCCCTCGGGCGCGCTGAGGTCGCCCGCCACCGCCGCGATGCCCAGGCACACCACTCCGCATACGCCCAGCTGCACCACCAGCAGCGCGCCCACGTCGTGCTCCCCCACGGCGCGGGCGGTCACGAGGATGTGCGCCGCAAAGGCCACCGCGCACAGCAGCACCAGGCCGTCGCCGCGCCAGTCGAGATCGCCGCCGGCGCCCGAGAGCAGGAACAGGCCCACTGCCGACACCGCCGGCCGCGGCCCAGGCCGAGGGCGGCAGCCGGTCGCGCAGGAAGATCGCGCCGAGCACGCGGGGTCAGCACCACGAACAGGCCGGTGATGAAGCCTGCGTTGGACGCCGTGGTGCGCTCGAGCCCCAGCGTCTGGAAGATGTAGCCGGCCGTGAGGAACAGGCCCATCAGCGCCCCGGCCCGCCACCCCGCAGCGCTCAGGCGCCGCAACTGGCGATGGAAGACCACCGCCACGATCAGCGCCGCGGGCACGAACCGGTAGCCCAGGAACGCCATCGTGGGCAGCACCTCGATCGCGTCCTGCACCATCACGAACGTGAGGCCCCAGACCGCGGCGATCGCTACCAGCGCGATCTCCGCTCCCAGCCTCCGTCGCCGGTCGGTCACCCCGCGGCCCGGCGCAGCTCGCGCGCGTACGGGCACATCCGCCGTAGCGGGCATTCCTCACAGCGCGGCGCCCGCGCCACGCAGGTCCGGCGTCCGTGGCGGATGAGCGCGACGTGGGCCTCATACGGGTCCGAGCCACGCGCCAGGCGCAGCATCTCGTCGTGCGCCTCCTCCAGCGGCGCGCCGGGCCGGAACAGGCCCAGGCGCGTGCCCACCCTGTACACGTGCGTGTCAACCGGGATGTCCGGCCGCCCGAACGAGAACAGCAGCACGCAGGCCGCCGTCTTGCGCCCCACGCCCGGGAGCTCGCACAGCTCGGCGCGCGCCTCGTCGAGCGGCTCGTCGGCCAGCCGGGAGAGGTCGTCGTCGCCGATCGCGCGCAGGATCTCCTGGATCCGCGGCGCCTTGGTCGCGGCCAGGCCGCCCGGCCGTATGGCCTCCTCGACCTCCTCCGGCGGCGCGTCGCGCACGGCGGGCCAGTTCTCGAAGCGGTCGCGCAGGCGCTCGTAGGCCACGTCGCGGTTGCGGTCGTTGGTGTTCTGCGACAGCACCGTGAGCACCAGCTCGTCGATGGGCGCCCGGTGCGGCCGCGGCACCGGCCGCCCGTACTCCTCCCGCAGTCGCTCCAGCACGGCTCGCAGCCGCCGCGGAGGGGGTCGCTTCCAGTCGGCGCGGTCCATCGCGCGAGGGTAGATGAGCAGCCGCCCGGTCAGCCGGCGCGGCGCGGCTGCGAGGATCCCGCGCCCATGGCAGCGATCGCCGAGCACAGAACCCAGGCGGGCGGGGTCGAGGTCTTCTGGCGCCGCGCCGAGCCCGACGCCGGCGGGCGCGCCGGTGCTCTACGTGCACGGCGTGCCGACCAACTCCGACGACTGGCTGCCGTTCCTCGAGCTCACCGGGGGCATGGCTCCAGACCTGCCCGGCTTCGGGCGCTCGGCCAAGCCCGCCGACTTCGACTACTCGATCGCCGGGTACGACCGCTTCCTCGAAGCGTTCCTCGACGCCGCTGGCATCGAGCGCTTCTCGCTGGTGGCCCACGACTGGGGCTCGGTCGGACTGGCCACCGCGCAGCGCCTGCGAGAGCGCGTCGACCGGCTGGTGGTAATCAACACCGTGCCATTCGTGGCCGGGTACGAGTGGCACCGGGTGGCGCGGATCTGGCGCAGGCCCCTTTTGGGCGAACTGGCCATGGGCTTCACCACCCGCTTCGCGTTCAGGCGCTCGCTGCGCGAGGCGTTCGCCGCCTCCGCGCCGCCGGAGGAGCTCGTCGACTCGATCTGGAGCCACTTCGACCACGGCACCCAGCGCGCCATCCTCAAGCTGTACCGGGCCTCCGGGCCCGAGGTCCTGGAGCAGGCGGGCCGCGATCTGGGCTCCATCGGCCGCCCGGCCCTGGTGCTGTGGGGCGACCGAGATCGCCTACCTCCCGGCGCGCTTCGGGGAGGCCCAGGCCGGGGCGCTCGGGCAGACGGCCACGCTCGAGGTGCTGGAGGACGCGGGCCACTGGGCCTGGCTCGACCGGCCCGAGGTCGTGTCCAGGGTCGCGGCGTTCCTGAGCGGCTGACCGGTCGGGCGCCCCAGCTACCTTGGGGGCGGTGAGTCTCAGGTCCGCGCTCGCCCTCGCGCTCACCCCTCTGGCACTCCTGACCGCCTGCGGCGGCGACGACGACGAGGACGATCAGCCGGCGCGCGACCCCGCGCCGCGCACCGAGCGGGCCGGTACGACTCCGGCGCTCGGCGCCGAGGCGCGCGTGGAGACCATCGCCACCGGGCTCGACGTGCCGTGGGAGATCGCGTTCCTGCCCGACGGTCGCGCCCTCGTGACCGAGCGGCCGGGGCGGATCCGCCTGCTGTCCGCCGATCTCGAGTTGCAGGAGGAGCCCGCGGCCGAGCTCGAGGTGGAGTCGCTGGGCGAGGGCGGGCTGCTGGGGCTGGCCGTGGACCCGCAGTTCGCGCGCAACAGCTTCGTGTACGCCTACCGCACCACCGAGTCGCAGAACGAGGTGCTGCGGCTGCGGATGGAGGGCGACCGCCTGGAGGAAGACGCCCGCATCCTCGGCGGCCTGGACGCCGCCGCGATCCACGACGGCGGGCGAATCCACTTCGGGCCGGACGGGCTGCTCTACGTGTCCACCGGCGAGGCCGGCAACCCGCCCCTCGCCCAGGACAGCGGATCGCTGAACGGCAAGCTGCTGCGCCTGCGCGACTTCCGCGGCGACGGCGGCCGAGCCCGAGGTGGTCTCCAGCGGGCACCGCAACGTCCAGGGCTTCGACTGGCAGCCGGGCAGCGGCCGCCTGGTGGCCACCGAGTACGGCCCCGACTCCGACGACGAGCTGAACGTGATCCGCGCCGGGCGCCAACTACGGCTGGCCCGAGGCGCAGGGATCGGAGGGCGCGCCCGAGTTCGTGGAGCCGATCGTGAACTACGAGGACGTGATCGCCCCATCCGGCGCCACCTTCGCCACCCGCCGCGGCACGGCGTGGACGGGCAGCTACCTGTTCGGCACGCTGGTGGGACAGGCGGTGCGGCGGGTGGAGTTGGACGGCGGCACGGATGAGGCGCTGTTCGAGGGCCGCTTCGGGCGGATCCGCACGGTGGTCGAGGGCCCCGGCGGCGCGCTGTTCGCGCTCACGAGCAACCGTGACGGGCGCGGCAGCCCCGAGGACGACGACGACCGCGTGCTTCGCATCATCCCGCCCCGCGCGTAAAGGCCGGCTCCAGGTGGGCGCGGCGGCGCGGGGTACGCACGCTAGCCTGACCGCGTGCCGCGCCCCGCGTTCTCCGTAGCGGCGCCGCCGCGGAGCCGTCCGCCGAAGGCAGCGCCCCCCGACGTGCCCGCGACCGCCGAGGCGCGCGGGCCGTTGCGCGAGCGCCTGGACTGGTGGCGGCTGGCGCCCACGCTCGTCTCCGCGGCGCTGGCCGTGGTCTACCTGATCCTCAACCCGCGCACGCCGGACCTGGCCGCGCACCTGTTCCGATCCGACCTGTTCGGGCGCGAGGGCTTCACGATCTGGAACGGGCAGTGGTACGGCGGCCACCACACGCCCGCCTACTCGCTGCTTTCGCCGCCGCTGGGGTGGCTCCTCGGGCCACAGCTCATGGGCGCGCTCGCCGCGGTGGCCGCCACCGCGTGCTTCACCGAGCTCGCCCGCGGGCACTTCGGCGCGCAGGCCGCGCGGCTGGGCACGATCTGGTTTGGCGTCGGCTCGGCCACGTTGCTGTTCACCAACCGGCTGCCGTTCGCGCTCGGCACCGCCTTCGCCATGGCCGCGGCGCTGGCGCTGCAGCGCGACCGACCGGTGTTGGCCCCCCTGCTGGGCGCGCTGAGCGCCGTGTCCAGCCCGGTGGCGGGGCTGTTCGCGGGCATGGCCGGGCTGGCGTATGCCATCGCAGCCCGGGGGGAGGGGGTGCCGATCAAACGGCGGGCGGGCCTGGCGCTGGCGGCCGGGTCGGTGCTGCCGCCGATCGCGCTGTCGCTGGCGTTCCCCGAGGGCGGCTACGCGCCGTTCCCGTTCTCCTCATACCTGCCGATCCCGCTGTTCGCGGCCATGGCACTGATCGTGCTGCCGCGCTCCGAGCGCACCCTGCGGGTGGCGGCTGTGCTGTACGCGGTGGGGTCCACGCTGGCGCTGGCGATCCCCACGGCGATGGGCGGCAACGCGGTCCGCATGGGGGCACTGATCGGCGGGCCGCTGCTGGCGTGTGTGCTCGCCGCCCGCGGCGGGTGGCGCAGGCCGGTGGTGCCGCTGGTGGCGGTACTGGCCGCGCTCGCGTTCTGGCAGTGGTCGCCCGCTGCTCGAGACATCTACAAGGCGGCCACCGACCCGGTGGCCAAGGCCTCCTACTTCGACCCCGTGCGCGAGTACCTGCGCCTGCTCCCCGACCAGCGGCGCGTGGAGATCCCGTTCACGCTCGGGCACTGGGAGGGGGCCGAGGTGGCCTCCGAGGCGCCCCTGGCACGGGGCTGGCTGCGTCAGCTGGACACCGGCCGCCACCCCATCTTCTACAAGGGCGACGTGAACGAGCTGACCTACGCCAGCTGGCTGTCCGAGAACGCCGTCCGCTACGTGGCGGTGCCGGACGCCAAGCCCGACGGCAGCTCCTACCGCGAGACCGCGCTGATCGAGCGCGGGCTCCCCTACCTGCGGCTCAGGCAGCGCTTCGACCACTGGCGAGATCTACGAGGTGACCCTGCCCACGCCGATCGTGATCCCCGAGGGCGACGCCAACATCACGCTCGAGCAGCTGCGCTCGGACGAGCTGCTGCTGCGGGTGCGAAAGCCGGGCGAGGCACTCGTGCGCGTGCGCTGGACGCCCTACTGGCTGGCCAAGGGCGGCTGCGTGGAGCGCGACGGGGACTGGACGCGCGTCACGGCCGACGAGGAGGGCTTCCTGCGCCTGGTCACCCGCTTCGGGCCGGAGCGCGTCGTGCAGCGCGGCCGCCGCTGTAACGGTTAGAAGTTCGGCTAGCCGCCCACACGGCCGCCAGAGGAGGGGCTACGCTGTCCCGCTCGTGAGATCGGTCTCGCAAGACTTCCTCGCGCAGTTTCGTCGTGCCTGGTCCGTGAGCAGCCGCTGGCTCCCCAACGGGTGGCTCGACGCCCTGCGCCAGCTGGTGCTGTTCGCCGGCGCCTACTACGCCTACCGCCTGGTGCGCGGGTTCGTGGACGGCCGCGCGACGCTGGCCTTCGAGAACGCCCGCACGCTCGTGGACGTCGAGCGCGCCATGGGCCTGTTCTTCGAGCCCGGCCTGCAGGCCTGGGCGCAGGGCGAGGAGTGGATCGTGACGGGCGCCAACTGGATGTACGTGAACTCGCACTTCGTGGTCACCACCACGTTCCTGATCTGGCTCTACATCGCCCGCAACCACGCCTACTACTACGTGCGCAACATGTTCATGATCGCCATGGGCCTGGCGCTGGTGGGCTACCTGGCCTACCCCACGGCCCCACCGCGGTACATGCCCGAGTGGGGCTTCACCGACACGGTTGCCATGTTCGTGGGCGACGCCGCGGAGCAGAGCGCCAACGTGCTCTACAACCCCTACGCCGCGGTGCCGAGCATGCACGTGGCGTTCGCGCTCATGATCGCCATCCCGGCCATCAAGCTCGTGCAGTCGCGCGCGCTGAAGGTGGCCTGGGGCCTGTACCCGCTGGTCGTGACCTTCGTCGTGGTGGTCACCGCCAACCACTTCTGGCTCGACGCCGCCCTGGGCGCCATCGTGGCCGCTGTGTCGGCGTCGGCCGCCTCCTACGCGCTGGCCCGAGCGCGGCCGGACGCCTGGGCCTGGCGCACGCGCCGGCGCGTAGTGGCCACTAGATGAGCAGCGCCTCCGGGCGCCTGACCTCGGCCGAGGTCCGCGAGCGGGCGCGCGACCGGCTGATCGAGTCGCGGCTCACTCCCAACGCCATCTCGATGGCCGGGTTGGTGGGCAACGTGGTGGCGGCCGTGCTCGTGACCCAGGAGGAGTTCTTCCTGGCGGGGATCGCGTTCATCCTCGGGTCCGTGATGGACACCCTCGACGGGCGCTACTCGCGCATGTCCGGCAAGGGCACTCCGTTCGGCGCGTTCCTGGACTCCAGCCTCGACCGGATGGAGGAGGGGATCGTGCTGGCGGCCGTGGGCGCCTACTTCGCGGGCCAGGGCGACGAGCTTGCCGTGGCCGCCGTGGTGCTGGCCGTGCTCTTCTCGCTGATGGTCAGCTACACCCGCGCCCGGGCCGAGGCGCTGGGCGTGGAATGCAAGGTGGGGATTGCCACACGCGCCGTTCGGGTAGTGATCATCTCGGCCGGCCTCCTGTTCGCCAAGGGCGCCGGCGTTGGGGACTTCGAGTTGCTCGAGCCGGCCGTATACGCGCTGGCGGTGCTCACGGTGTTCACCACGTTCCAGCGGGTGTTCCACGTGCGGCGCGAGCTCATGGCGCAGGCCGGCTCGGTGTAACCCGAACTTGCGTTCGGGGTTCAACCTCTCGGCGCGGCCCCACCCCCTGGAGCCGCCTGAGCTTTGCAGGAGGAATCTGTGACTGATCAGCTTCATACCAATGGCGCATCGCGCTATGACAGCGAGAAGGTGCGCGTGGCGATCGTGGGCGTGGGCAACTGCGCGTCCTCGTTCGTGCAGGGCGTCCAGTACTACAAGGACGCCGATCCCAACGAGCAGGTGCCCGGCCTGATGCACGTCGACCTCGGCGGCTACCACGTGGGCGACATCGAGTTCACCGCCGCGTTCGACATCGACGCGGACAAGGTGGGCAAGGACCTGTCCGAGGCCATCTGGTCCGGCCAGAACAACACCATCAAGTTCGCCGAGGTGCCCAAGCTCGGCGTGAAGGTCCACCGCGGCATGACGCACGACGGCCTCGGCAAGTACCTCAAGGAGAAGATCACCAAGGCCCCCGGCCAGACCGACGACATCGTCCAGATCCTCAAGGACACCAAGACCGACGTGGTCGTGTCCTATCTCCCGGTGGGCTCCGAGCAGGCCACCAAGTGGTACGTGGAGCAGGTGCTCGAGGCCGGCTGCGGCTTCGTGAACTGCATCCCCGTGTTCATCGCCCGCGAGGAGTACTGGGGCGACCGCTTCCGCAAGGCCGGCCTGCCGATCGTCGGCGACGACATCAAGTCGCAGGTGGGCGCGACCATCGTGCACCGCCAGCTCGCGCAGCCTGTTCGGCGACCGCGGCGTGAAGATGATGCGCACGTCGCAGCTCAACGTGGGCGGCAACATGGACTTCTACAACATGCTCGAGCGCGAGCGGCTGGAGTCCAAGAAGATCTCCAAGACCAACGCGGTCACCTCGATCATGGACCACGAGCTGCCGGCCGACGACGTGTACATCGGCCCGTCGGACTACGTGCCGTGGCTCACCGACCGCAAGTGGGCGCACATCCGCGTGGAGGGCCAGGCGTTCGGCGACGTGCCGCTCAACCTGGAGATGAAGCTCGAGGTGTGGGACTCCCCCAACTCGGCCGGCATCGTGATCGACGCCGTGCGCTGCTGCAAGCTGGCGCTCAACCACGGCATCGGCGGCCCGCTGGAGGCGCCCAGCTCCTACCTCATGAAGTCGCCGCCGGTCCAGGTGCCCGACTCGGTGGCGCGCGACAACACGGAGGAGTTCATCGCCGAGCTACGGCGGCGCGCCCAAGCTGCCGCGCGGGCAAGGCGACCATCAAGGCCACGGCGGAGGCCGGCTAGAGCCTCCTGCGCAGCAGAGCAGCATCCAGACGGGCGGCCACGGGCCGCCCGTTCGCCGTTCCGGGGCCGCGAGGGGCCGAGCCGCGCCCGGCGTATGCTCAGCGCCGTGCCCGAGCGCTTCTCGATCGCCCAGGTCACGCCGTACCCGTGGGAGATGCACCACGAGGTCAACCGCTACGTGGAGCGGCTGTCCGACGAGCTGTGCAGGCGCGGGCACCGGGTGGCCGTCGTGGCGCCGTCGGACTCGCGTGAGCTGATCCGCGAGAGCCGCGAGCGGGTCAAGGCCGCGGCGGCGGACCCCGGCGCGATCTTCGCCGACGAGGGCTGCGCCAGCCTGATCGGCGTGGGCCAGAGCCTGCCGTTCCGGCGCGGCGGCTCGGTGTCCCTGCCGCTGGACGTGTCGCGCACGATCGAGTCGCTGCTGGAGTCGGCGGAGCTCGACTTCGTGCACGTGCACGAGCCGTTCGCGCCCAGCGCCGCCAGCGCCGCGCTGCGCCACTCGCGCACGCTCAACGTGGGCACCTTCCACTCGCCCACCGAGCGGTTCGTCTCGACCCAGGTGGCACGCCCGCTGGTGGAGCGCCTGTTCGGGCGCCTCGACGGCCGCACCGCGGCCTTCGCCGCCACGCGCGACCTGGTCGAGCGCTTCTTCCCCGGCCCCTACCAGGTGATCCGCCCCGGCGCCGAGCTGTCGGCCACCGGCGCCGCGCGCCGCAGGGCGCGCCCGAGATCCTGTTCTCCATGGAGGAGGAGCGCGGCGCGCTGCGGATCTTCCTGCGCGCGCTGCGGCGGCTCTCGACCGACCTGGACTGGACCGCCACCGTGTGGATGCGCGACCCGGCGGCCATGGCCGCTCCGCCTCAGCTGCCCAGGCGGCTGCGCGACCGCGTGCGCTTCGCCTCGGCCGGTCGACGGCTCGGAGGCCCAGCACCTGGGCCGCGCGCACATCGCGGTGGCCGCCTCGGCCGGCACGGCGCCCGCGCCCCAGCTCGTGCTGCGCGCGCTGGCGGCGGGGGCCGTGCCGGTGGCGTCGCGGCTGCCCCAGTACGAGGAGGCGCTGGACGAGGGCGAGCTGGGCCTGCTGTTCGAGCCGCGCGACGCGGTCACGCTGGCCGGCCAGCTCACGCGGCTGGTGTCCGAGCCGGCCGCTGCTGGACCGCCTGGCGGAGCGGGTGGAGGCCGCGCGGCCGGCGCTCGACTGGGCGCACACCGCGGACGGCGTTCGAGGACCTCTACGGGCGCCTGGCCGCACGCCGCCACCCCACGGGCGGCAACGCCGCCGTGCGCGCAGCGCCTGCAGGAGCGCGAGTTCATCCACGTGGACCTGCACATGCACACCGACCACTCCCACGACTGCGCCACGCCCGTGGACACGCTGCTCGACGCCGCCAGGACCGCCGGGCTCGGCGCGATCGCCGTGACCGACCACAACGAGGTGTCCGGCGCCCACGAGGCGCGCGAGCAGGCCGAGCGCGACGGCGGCATCAAGGTGATCGTGGCCGAGGAGGTCAAGACCGCCGACCAGGGCGAGGTGATCGGCCTGTTCATCGAGGAGCAGATCCCGCGCGGGCTGACCCTGCAGGAGACGATCGCCGCGATCAGGGAGCAGGGCGGCCTGGTGTACGTGCCCCATCCGTTCGACCGGATGCACTCCGTGCCCGACTACGAGCACCTGCTGGACGTGGTCGAGGACGTGGACGCCATCGAGGTGTTCAACCCGCGCGTGGCCTTCTCGGCCTTCAACGAGGAGGCCGAGCGGTTCGCCGCCAAGTACAGGATCGTGGCCGGCGCGGGATCCGACAGCCACGTGGCGGCGGGGCTGGGGTCGGTCAAGATCCGCATGCGCGACTTCGACGGCCCGGAGGAGTTCCTGGAGTCGCTGCGCGACGCGGACATCGTGCGCCGCAAGCAGAGCCTGCTGTACGTGCAGGCGCTCAAGTTCATCCAGACCAAGGCCACGCCCGAGCCGGCGCGCCGGCGCACCGCCAAGCCCGGGCGCGGGCGGCCGCCGAGCCGAGGCCGGCAACAAGTGATGCAGCGCGAAGGAGCGCCGCCGGGACCGTCTAATCCATCGGATCAGGTGCCTGCGACCGACGACGAGATACGCGAGAAGTACCTCGAGCGCGCCATCCGCGAGCTCAACCAGCTCACGCGCGAGATCCAGGAGTGCGATCTCTGCCCGCGCGGCAACCTGATGCCGGTGCTCGGCTCGGGCCACCCCCAGGCCGACGTGTTCATGCTCAAGCTCGCGCCGCGGCCGTCGGAGGTCGAGGAGGGCGTGGCCTTCTACGGGCGCTCCGGCAGCGCCCTGATGCGCAGCTTCAAGCGCCTGGGCATCGACCCGCTGGCCGTGTACGGCACCGTGTTCGTCAAGTGCCCGGTGCCCGACACCGACCTGTCGGAGCCCGAGTGCCGCGCGCGGGTGCTGGACGAGCTGGCCATCGTGCAGCCGCGGATCGTGGTGGTCATGGGCGACGAGGCGCGCGAGGAGCTCAACTCCCTGCCGCTGCCGCTGGCCACCGACGTGGAGCCGGCGCCGGGCGAGATCCAGAAGCTCACGCCGAGCATGGACGCGCTGTTCGTGCCGGACATCGACGCCTCGCTGGACGACGAGCGCGCCAAGCGCGAGTTCTGGCGGCGCGTTCCGGGCGCTCGGCGACTGGTACGCGGACTTCCCCGCACTAGTCACCATCTAGGCTTGCGCACATGGCCGACGCGGCGCGCGTTCTGGTGGTGGCCAATCGGACGGCCGAGTCGCCCGAGCTGCTGGAGGCGCTCAAGGAGCGAGCCGCGCGCGGGCGCGTGCGAGTTCACCCTGCTCGTGCCCTCCACGCCGCACGGCCTGGCGTGGGCGGCGGACATGCACTCCGGCGAGGGCGAGGCCGAGGACCATCGGCGTGCGTTCGTCGAGGAGCTGCGCCACGAGGGCATCGACGTGGCGGACGCCAAGGTCGGCGACCCGGACCCGCTGGCCGCGGTCTCGGACGAGTGCAACTTCAACGACTACGACGAGCTGATCGTCTCGACGCTGCCGCTGAAGCTGTCGAAGTGGCTGCGGGTCGACCTGCCGAGCAAGGCGCGCGCGGCCACCGGCCTGCCGGTGACCCACGTGGTGGGCAGCGCGACCGACTGAGCCGGCTAGCCGCGCTCGAGCAGCGCGACGGCCTCGATGTGCGGCGTCTGCGGGAACATGTCCACCGGTCGCACCGTCTTGAGCTCGTAGCCCGCCTCCACCATCTGCCGCGCGTTGGGCGCCAGCGTGGTGGGGTTGCACGACACGTAGACGATCCGCTTGGCCTCGACCTCGAGCACCCGCCGCACCACCTTCTGGGACAGGCCCGGCGCGCGGCGGATCGACCACCACCACGTCGGCCGTGCCCTCCTCCTCGATCAGCGGGCGCATGGCGGTGCGCACGTCGCCGGCGTAGAAGCGGGCGTTGTCCACGCCGTTCAGCCGCGCGTTCTCGATCGCGTCGGCCACCGCGCGCTCCACCAGCTCCACGCCCACGACCTCGCGCGCCTCCAGCGACAGCGCGATGGCGATCGTGCCGATGCCGCAGAACAGGTCGAAGACCCGCTCGCGGCCCGTGAGGCCGGCCAGCTCGGCGGCGGTGGCGTAGAGGCGCTCGGCCATCTCGGTGTTGGTCTGAAAGAACGCGTCGGGCGAGATCTCGAAGCGCAGCTCGGTGCCGCCCATGGTCGAGCCGCTCCTCGATCGCGGCCGTCCCCTTGAGCGTCTTGGTCTTGCCGCCGCGCGTGGTCTCGGCCACCTGGTCCACCCGCGTCCAGAGCACGCTGTCGGCCGGCAGCGCGGCGGCCAGCTCGTCGTGGCGGAAGTCGCCGACGCTCGTGACCAGGCGCGCCTGGAGCTGGCCGGTGCGGCGCCCCTCGCGCACCACGAGGTTGCGCAGGAAGCCCTCGTGGGTCTCGCGGTCATAGGGCGACAGGCCCTCCTCGCGGCACCAGGAGCGCACGGCCTCGCGCAGCTCGTCGACGCGCCTCGGACGCCAGCACGTCCTCCTCGAGGTCGTCGATCACGTCCCAGCGGCCGGGGCGGTGAAAGCCCAGCGTGAGCTCGCCGTCCTCGGCGCCGCGCCGAAGGAGTACTCCACCTTGTTGCGGTAGCGCAGCTGCTCGACGGCGGGCACGATCGGCCTCGCACCGGCGGGTCCTCGAACCCGCCCGAGCCGCGACGAGCGCGTCGCCCACCTGGCGCTGCTTCTCCTCGAGCTGGCGCTCGTAGGGCAGCACCTGCCACGGCGCGCCCGGGTGGGGCACGCGCGGCTCGATGCGGTCGGGGCTGGGCTCCACGATCTCCAGCGCGGTGGCCTCGGCGAACGAGCGCTTGGCCTTCTCGATGCGGGCGCGCACGCGTGTCGCCCGGGATGGCGCCGCGCACGAACACCACGAAGCCCTCCGTCGCGGCCGACGCCGGCGCCGCCGTGGGCCAGCGAGTCGATGGTGACGTTGACCTCCTGCCCCCTGCGCGGCCGCGGGCGCTTGCGCTGTCGGGATCTCGTGCACCCGCGTCTATGCTCGCAGGCTCCCGTGCCCATCGACCTCGCCGCCTATCGCGCGGAGGCCGAGGAGTTCCTCTCCTCGATCGACCGCGAGTACTACCTGCACTACTCGGGGCAGCAGGACGAGTTCGAGATCGAGCCGATCTACGACCGCCACGCCGCGCTGTTCACGCGCGAGGCGGTCGACGGAGCTGCGCGAGGCGCGGCGCCCCGGCGCCGCTGATCGAGTTCGCCGTCGCAGGGCCTGATCGGCCGCGAGACCAAGGAGGGCGTGGCCGAGCTGGCCCGGCGCGAGGCCGACGCTCGAGCTCGAGTGGGACGGCGCGTCGATGCCCTACCGCTCCGCCGCGGTGGCGCAGGCCAACGAGCCCGACCCCGACCGCCGCGCGCGAGCTCGACGACCGCGCGCAACGCGCTGCTGGCAGAGCAGCTCAACCCGCTCTCGCGCGAGCTGCTGGACCGCTCGCACGAGCTCACCCGCGAGCTCGGGTGGCCGTCCATGCGGGCCATGTGCGAGGAGCTCAGCGGCACCGACCTGGGCGCGCTGGCGCGGCAGACGGACGACTTCCTCGAGCGCTCCGAGGCCGGCTACCAGGAGCTGGTCGAGCCGCAGCTGCGCAAGCCAGCTGGGGCTGGGCTTCGACGAGCTGCGGCGCTCCGACCTGGCCGCCTTCTTCCGCGCGCCCGGCGCTGGACGCCGACTTCCCGAGCGAGCGGCTCGTGCCGTCGCTCACGGAGACGCTGGCCGGGATGGGCATCGACGTGGGCGCGCAGCCCGGGGTCACGATCGACACCGAGCGCGCGCCCCAAGAAGTCGCCGCGCGCGTTCTGCTCGCCCGTGCGGGTGCCGGACGAGGTGTACCTGGTGATCGCCCCGGTCGGCGGCCGCGAGGACTTCGCCGCGCTGTTCCACGAGGCCGGCCACACCGAGCACTACGCGCACGTGGACTCCTCGCTTCCGGTCGAGGACCGCTACCTGGGCGACAACTCGATCACGGAGGGCTTCGCCTTCCTGTTCGAGCACCTGATGTCGAACCCGGAGTGGCTGCGGCGGCGGATGGGGATCGAGGACCCGTCGCGCGATCGTGGAGCACGAGCGAGGCCACCAACCTCGTGTTCATGCGCCGCTACGCGGCCAAGCTGGCGTACGAGCTGGAGCTGCACGGCGGCGGGCCCGTCGACGGGCTCGACGCCGTCTACGCGCGCCGGCTGTCCGACGCGCGTGCGCGTCGACTGGCCGGCCGTCTCGTGGCTGGCCGACGTGGACCCGTTCTTCTACGCGGCGCGCTACCTGCGGGCCTGGGCGCTCGAGACGCACCTGCGCGCGGCGCTGGTCGAGCGCTTCGGCGCGGCGTGGTTCGAGGAGCCCGGGCGCCGGCGAGTTCCTGCGCGACCTGTGGAGCGAGGGCCAGGGCCCCGACGGCGGCGAGGGCATCCTCGCCCGGCTCGGGCGGTCCGAGCTCGACTTCGGCGTGCTGGCCCCGGCCTGACGCCGCGGCCGACGCCGGGCGCTACCCGAGCTTCTCCTCCACGCGCTCAGCACCGTCTTGCGGTTGGCGTGGCGGCGCTCGTAGTCGCGGACCTTGCGCAGCTCGGCCGGGCTCAGGTCGGTCAGCCGGCCCTGCACCTGGGCCACCGTCAGGTCGTCGAAGCCCGGTGATCGGGAAGCTCGGCCCGATGCCCACCGCGCCGGCGGGCGCGGTCGGCCTGGCCAGCAGCGGGTCGCCCTGCTTCACGGCCTCCTTGCGCGCCCGGCCGGTGGCGTCCTCCACCTGCGAGCGGGCCCTGCGGGCGGCCTCCGTGCCGCGCTCGCGGGCACGGTCGCGGCCGCGCTCGATCTCGTCGCGCCCGCGGCCGAGCAGCTGCTCCAGGTCGCTCAGCACGTCGTTGGTCTGCTTGCGTCCGCGCTCGAGCAGGTTGGTCACCAGGTCCTGCGGCGTCGTCGGCGGTCACCCGGCCGCGGGACACGGCGTCCTGGCACCGTCTCCTCGATCCGCTCGCGGGTGAGCATCACCAGCTCGACCGGGTCGATCAGGCGCTTGGCGATCGCCTCGCGCAGCTCGGCCGCGCGTCTTGGCGGAGACCTCGGCGGTCTCGGCCCGCGCCTTGGTGGCCGCGCTGCGGCGCGCGCCCGCCGCGCGTGCGCTTGGCCGCACCCTTCTTGGCCGCCGCCGACCGCTTGGCCGCGGCGGCCCTGCGCGTGGCCGCGGCCTTCTTGCCCGCGGCGGAGCGCTTGGCCGCGGTGGACCTGGCAGCCGCCGGCTTCTTCGCCCGCGCCGAGCCGGCGCGCGAGGACGAGGCCTTGGCCGCGCCGGCGCGCTTGGGCTTGGCGGCGGACCGCTTGGCGCCGCCGGTCGCGCGCTTAGCCGCGCCGCCGGACTTGGCGCTCGCGCCAGACCGGGCGCCCGCCGAACTCGACTTCGGCGCCGCCCGGCGGCCGCTGCCGCGACCCGACCCGCCACTCCGCCTGGCTCCGCTGCTTCGCCGTTGCTCGGCCATTCGCCTCTCACTCCTCCAGTACGTGGGAACCCGCGCCAGGGCCTGGCGGGGACTGCGCCCGGGACTATCTCATGCCGAACACGGCAGCGACGGGAGCGTGGTCGGATAGCCGCACCCGCCTGCCGCGCGGGCCCGCAGCCTCCCGCCGGCGCATCCGGCAGCGCGGCCGCAGGCTCCACCGTGTCGAGGCCCGCGGCCAGCAGGTGGTCGATGGCGCGGGGCCCGGTCGGCGCCTCGAGGCCGAAGCGCTCGCGCAGCTCATCGAACGCCGCCTGCGTGCTGGCGCGGGCGCAGGTTCAGGTCGCCTCCGAAGATCAGCGGGTCCCCGCCGGCGAACGCGGTGGCCAGCTCCGCCGCGTGCACGGCCTCGGCGTGGCCCTGGCGGGTCGACGGCACCGACAGGTGCATGCAGGCGATGGCCAGGCGGCCGCCACCCGGCTCGGTCGCGCGGGCCAGCAGCAGACGGCGGCGCTCAGGACGGGTCGCCACGACCGCGCGGTCGGTCTCGACGATCCGCCACGGCGGGCGCACCAGCACCATGTTCGAGCCGCCCTCGTTGGAGCCGATCAGATCCGGGTTGAGCACGGCCAGCAGCGTCCGCAGGAAGGGCAGCGAGGTTGCGCGAGGTCAGCGCCAGCGCGCCGCTGGCGCCCGTGGCGCGGCACAGCGGCGCCAGCCAGCGCGGCGGTGCCTCCTGGAGCAGCGCGACGGTCCAGTCGCCGGCGGCCAGCGCGGCCTCGAAGTCGCGCCGCAGCGATCGGTTGACCTGCGCGTGCGTCTCGCCGATCTCGGGCAGCCGCAGCAGCCTCGAGCGCCTGGTGAGCAGCGCCGAGTCCGGCGGATCGTCGCGCCCGTGGAACAGGTTCCACGTGAGCGCGGGAACTAGGATCCGCGGGTGGCTCGCCACTTCCTCACCGGGGAGGAGATTACGGGCGCCGAGCTGCGCGCACTGCTCGACCGCGCGGCGGAGCTCAAGGCCGACCGGCTGGCATCGCGCGCGCTCGAGCGGCGCGAGCGTGGCGCTGGTCTTCGAGCGCCCCTCCACCCGCACGCGCGTGTCCTTCGAGGTGGGCATCGCCGAGCTGGGCGGCTACCCGCTCGTGCTCCGCGAGGGACGAGCTGCAGCTGGCACGCGGCGAGTCGGTGCGCGACACGGCGCTGGTGCTGTCGCGCTTCGTGCACGCCATCTGCGTGCGCACCGGGCCCCACGAGACGCTCACCGAGCTCGCCGAGCACGGCTCCGTGCCGGTGATCAACATGCTCACCGAGGACCACCACCCCTGCCAGGCGCTGGCCGACCTGCTGACGCTGCGCGAGCGCTTCGGCGAGCTCGACGGGCTGAAGCTGGCCTACGTGGGGGACGGCAACAACGTGGCCCACTCGCTGATGGTGCTGGGAGCCAAGGCGGGCATGGAGGTCGCCGTGGCCACGCCCGCGGAGCTGGCGCCGCACCCGCTGGTGGCGCAGGTGGCCGGCGCGGAGGCGGCGGGGAAGGGGGGCGTGACCCTCACGGCCGACCCGCAGGCGGCGGCCGCCGATGCCGTGGCCGTGTACACCGACGTGTGGCTGAGCATGAACGACGACGAGGGCGGAGCAACCGCGCGGCGCGAGCTGCTGGCTCCCTACCAGCTGGACGACGCGCTGCTGTCGGGCGCGCGCGAGGACGCCGTGGCGCTGCACTGCCTGCCCGCCCACCCGGGCGAGGAGATCACCGCCGAGGTTCTCTACGGCGCCCGCTCAGCGGTGTGGGACCAGGCGGAGAACCGGCTGCACGCCCAGAAGGCGCTGATGGAGATGCTGATCGGCGCCTGACCGTTCACTAGTCTGCGCACCAACCGGCTCCAGGAGGCTCCGAATGAAGAAGTGGCTCGCTCTTCTCATCGCATGTCTCGCGCTCGGCCTCGTTGGCGTGGGCTGCGGCGACGACGACGATGACTCGGGCGGCGACTCCGCCGACACCGCCGAGCAGGAGGCGCCCGCCGAGGAGCCGGCTCCGTCCGGGGGCGGTGGCGCGGCCGGGCCGGCCGTGGAGGTCGGGATGGTGGACATCCAGTTCGATCCCAAGGACGTGACCGTGGCCAAGGGCGGCACCATCACCTGGACCAACAACGAGTCGGTGCCCCACGACGTGACCAAGGAGGACGGCCCCGGGCCGGACTTCTCCTCGGGCAAGGGCAACATGCAGGAGGGCGACACCTTCGACCAGAAGTTCGACGTGGCGGGCAAGATCAACTACGTGTGCACCGTCCACCCGAACATGGTCGGCACGATCACTGTTAAGTAGCGCGGGCTACGCGCCGCAGCCCGAAGCCGCGCAGCAGCAGGAGGGCGGCCTCGCCCAGGCCGCCCTTTCGCGGCAGCAGGCCCGAGCTGCACCGCGCCGTCGTAGAGGTCGAAGAAGCCGCGCGCGCGGTGCACGCGCCCGTCGGTGAGCTCCACGTAGTGCAGGCCGTGGAGCGTGACCTCGCGGTCCGTGGCCGGCAGCGCGGCGATGTCTCCGCTCTGCACGCCGCTGGCCTTCCAGGCGAAGCAGGCGTGCCCGGCGCGCTGCAGCGCCGGCGCGGTGCGCTCGACCCGCACGTCCGGGAACGCCGCCCGCAGGCGCTCGGCGCGCTCGTCGATGGCGGCCGGCCCGGACAGCGGGCACCTGCATCAGCGGGTCCTCGTAGCTCACGCCGGCGGTGCACAGCTCGGCGAACCGGCCGTCGCCGGCCCAGGCGGCCACCCAGCGGTCGGCCAGCACGTCGATCTCGGCGCGCTCCGGGTGCGGGGCGCTCACGTGAGCTCGGCCACGCCCTCCGTCGCGCTGGACGCCTCGGCGTACAGCCGCCGCGGGATCCGCCCCGCCGCGCGGGCCTCGTGGCCGGCCTCCACCGCCTTGCGCATGGCGCCGGCCATGGCCGCGGGGTCCTCGGCGCGGGAGATCGCGCTGGCCAGCAGCACGCCGTCGCAGCCGGCCTCCATCGCCAGGGCGGCGTCGGAGGCGGTGCCGATGCCCGCGTCCAGGATCACCGGGCACGCGCGCGGCCTCCACGATCAGGCGCAGGTTGTAGGGGTTGCGGATGCCCATGCCGCTGCCGATCGGCGAGCCCAGCGGCATGACCGCGGCGCAGCCGGCGTCCTCCAGCCGCGCGGCCAGCACGGGGTCGTCGTTGGTGTAGGGCAGCACCGTGAAGCCGTCGGCCACCAGCGTCTCCGCGGCCTCCAGCAGCTCCGAGGCGTCGGGCAGCAGCGTCTTGTCGTCGCCGATGACCTCGAGCTTGACCCAGTCGGTCTCCAGCGCCTCGCGCGCGAGCTGGGCCGTGGTCACCGCGTCGCGCGCGGTGAAGCAGCCGGCGGTGTTGGGCAGCACGAAGCAGCCGGCCTCCTCCAGCACGTCCAGCAGCGAGCCGCGCGCCGCGGGGTCGACCCGGCGCATGGCCACCGTGGCCATGTCCGCGCCCGACGCCTGCCACCGCGGCGGCCATCGCCTCCAGGCTGCGAAAGCCGCCGGTGCCGATGATCAGGCGCGACGCGAACGTGCGGCCGGCGATCTCGAACCCGGTCATGCGCTCATCCTCCCTGCACCGCCAGCAGCACCTCGACCCGCGCGCCGTCGGCCAGCGGGGTCGTCGGCCCACTCCGGCGCGCGGCACCACCTCGCCGTCCAGCGCCACCGCCACGCCCGCGCCCGTCGGCGGGCGCGCCGCTGGCCGCCACGGCGTCGGCCACCGTCGCGCCCGCCGGCAGCGCGCGCTCGTCGCCGTTGAGCACGACCAGCGGGCTCATGCGCTGCCCGCGCGAGGCGCGCCGCTGCGCAGCCTCGTCGGCCACCACGCTGGCGCGCGGTCAGCGGCGCCAGCAGCACGCCGTTGCGGCCGTGGCCGGTGGCCCAGGCGAGCCCGGGCGTGGCGCGCCCGCGCCGATCACGGGCGCGGTTGTCGCGCGTGGCCGGTCGCAGGCCGGCGCGGGCGCGCACCAGCTCCAGCTCGCGCGACGTCGGGCAGCACCTCGTAGGCGGCCTCCAGCAGGCGGAACACGCCGTCGGCGGTGACCGTGGTGTCGAAGCCCTGCTCCTCGGTGGTCGCGCCCACCACCACGGCTGCCCGTCCGCGCGCGGCACCACGTAGCAGCGCGGCGTGCGCACGAGGCGCGTGCCGGCAGCGGCGTGTGGCCCGCGCGCGCGCGCAGCTCCAGCAGCTGGCCCTTCAGCGGCCTGACCTGCGGCGAGTCGGCCTCCGGCGGTCAGCCCGCCCTGCGAGCTCCAGGCGCCCGCGGCCACGAGCACCGTGTCGGCGCGCAGCTCGTCGCCCGCGGCCGTGCGCACCCCGGTCACCGCGCCGCCGGAGGTGAGCAGGCCGTCGACCTCCACGCCGGTCACGCAGCTCGCCGCCGGCCGACCCGCAGCGCGGCGACCAGCGCCGCCACCACCGCGCCGCGGGCTGGGCGTGGCCGTCCTGGGGGGCGAGGATGGCGCCGCCGATCGCGCGGCGAGAGGCCCGGCTCCAGGTCGCCGCGCTGCGCGTGGGCGTGAGCCATTCGGACTCGAGCCCGCAGGTCGCGCTGGAAGGCGTGCAGCCGGCGCAGGACTCTCGGCGTCGTCGCGGTCGGCCGCGACCACCAGCGCCCCCGAGTCGGCGTAGCCGGAGGGCATGCCCGGTGACCTCCTCGAGCTCGGCGGCGAAGCCCGGCCACAGCGCGCGGCTCTCCAGGTTGAGCGCCAGCAGCTCGTCCTCGCCGAAGTCGGCCTCGGTGACCGGCGCCAGCATCCCCGCGGCCACGCCCGACGCGCCGGCGCCCGGCTCGTCGCGCTCGACCACCAGCACCGACGCGCCGGCCTGCGCCGCCCGCCAGGCGCACGCCAGGCCGACGATGCCGGCGCCGATCACGACCAGGTCGTGGGCGCTGCTGTTCGCGGCTCGAGGATCCAAGTGCTCGTGCCTCCGCCGGCATTACCCGGATCAGGTTCGACGGTCGGCGGCCGCTCAGCCGCCCTCTCAGCCGGTGTGCCCGGCTCCCGTTGCTTGCATGCCAATCGTACCCGGGCGGCTCTGCCAGGATTGCGGCTGTGACCACCGGCTCCGACCGCACGCGCGCGACTGGCCCGCGCGCGCCTCTACTTCGTGACCGACGCCGGCGCCGGGAGCCGGCGTGGTGCGCGCCGCGCTGGAGGGCGGCGCCGACATGGTCCAGCTGCGCGACCCGGCGCTCGTCCGACGCGGACCTGATGGCGGCCGCGGCGCCGCTGCGCGCGCTGTGCGACGAGCACGACGCGCTGCTGTGGATCAACGACCGGCCCGACCTGGCGCTGCGCTGCGGCGCGGACGGCGTGCACCTGGGCCAGGACGACATGCCGGTCGCCGAGGCGCGTGAGCTCGTCGGGCCCGGAGCTGCTGATCGGCCTGTCCACGCACTCCGAGGACCAGTTCGACGCGGGCGATCGAGGCCGGCGCCGACCAGCTCAGCGTGGGCCCGGTGTGGGAGACGCCCACCAAGCCCGGGCCGCCCGGCGGTGGGGCTCGAGCTTGTGCGACTCGTGGCGGCCGCGGCGGCCCGACCACGCCGTGGTTCGCCATCGGCGGGATCGACGCGGCCAACGCGGGCCAGGTGGTCGACGGCCGGTGCCGAGCGGGTGGTGGTGGTGCGGGCGATCCGCGACGCGGACGACCCCCGCGCCGCGGCCGCGGAGCTGCGGGCCGCGCTGGACGGAGGCAGGGTTGGCGCAGCGCGATAGCCGCAAGCGGCGCAAGCAGCGCCAGCGCGCGGCGACGGGCGCGGACGCCGCCCGGCTGCCGAGCCAACGCCAGACCCCCGAGCGCGCGAGGGACGATGGCGCGCGGCTACGCCCGCGGGCGGGCCAAGGACGACGCGGCGCGTGCCGCCCTGAAGCCCCTGGCCGAGGGCGAGCGCCCGCTGGCGGTCACGATCGCGGGCGTGGTGGCGCTGGTGTTCGGCGCTGGCCAACCTGGTGCCCTACCTGGCCGGGCTCGAGATCCAGGGCGAGCGCCCGGCGCTGATCGGCGTGCTGCTCTTCACCGGCCTGATGCTGGTCGCCGCCTGGGGCTGCTTCAACAATCGCTACTGGGCGGTGCTGGGCATGGAGGCGCTGCTGGGGCTGATCGTGGTGATCTTCTCGCTGCTGGTCCTGCGCTCCGGCGGCATCGTCGAGCTGCTCATCGGCCTGGCGGTCATCGGCGCTGGCCGGGACGCTGTTCTGGTTCCTCATCAAGTCGATGGCGAGGATCCAGATGCCCAAGCCGCCCGGCGCCGACGGCGGTCGATAGGGTCGGCGCCGCATGGCGGAGAGCAAGTACGACGTGATCGTGATCGGGTCCGGCCCGGGCGGCTACGTGGCCGCCATCCGGGCCGCCCAGCTGGGCAAGAAGACCGCCGTGATCGAGAAGGGCAACACCGGCGGGCGCTGCCTCAACGAGGCCTGCATCCCGGCGAAGGCCGTGCTGCGCGTGGCCGACGTGATGAAGGAGGTCCAGGGCGCCAAGAGCTTCGGCATCACCGCCGGCGACGTGAGCTTCGACTGGGGCGGCGCAACCAAGCACCGCGACAAGGTCATCAAGACGCTCACCGGCGGCGTGGCGATGCTGTTCGACAAGAACGGCATCGACCTGATCGAGGGCCTGGGCGTCGGTCACCGACGACGCGCAACGTGAAGGTGGGCGGCTCCTTCGACGGCACCGAGATCGAGGCCGGCGCCGTGGTGCTGGCGTGCGGGTCGGTGCCGCGGCCGGTGGCCGGGCTGGAGTTCGGCGGGCGGATCGTGGACACCGCCGGCATGTGGCTCACCTCCGAGCAGCCGAAGCGGCTGGCGGTGATCGGCGCGGGCGCGTCGGGCACCGAGGTGGCGTCGGCCTTCGGGCGGCTTGGGCACCGAGGTGATCCTGCTGGAGGCGCTGGACCAGATCCTGCCGCTGGAGGACAAGGACATCGCCAAGGCCTGCGCGCGCGAGATCGCCAAGCAGAACGTGCAGATCGTGACCGGCGCCCAGGTGGAGGGCGTGGAGCGACAGCGGCGACGCGCGTGACCGTCACCGTGGGCGGCGACAAGCACGAGGTGGACCTGGTGTGCATCGCGGCCGGGCGCGGCGCGGACGTCGAGGGGCTGGGGCTGGAGGAGGCCGGCGTGGAGACCGACGACCGCGGCCTGGTGAAGGTCGACGGCGCCATGAAGACCACCAAGGACGGCGTGTACGCCATCGGCGACCTGGTGCCCGGCCCCGCGCTGGCCCACAAGGCATCCGACGAGGGCGTGATCGCGGTCGAGGACGCGGCCGGGCATGGAGACCCACCCGATCGACTACGACTACGTGCCGCGCGTGACCTTCTGCTCGCCCCAGGTGGCGTCCTTCGGGCTCACCGAGGAGCAGGCCAAGGAGGCCGGCCACGACGTGGTGGTGGGCAAGGTGCCGATGGGCGCCGTGGGCGCGCCCACCGTCTACGGCGACCGCGGCGGGATGGTCAAGCTCGTGGGCGACAAGCGCTACGGCGAGCTGATCGGCGGCCACATCGTGTCCGCCAAGGCGGCCGACCTGATCCAGGAGCTCGTGATCGCGCGCGACCTGGAGGGCGGCTACCCCGAGGTGGCGCGCTCGATCCATCCGCATCCGGCGTTCGCCGAGGCCGTGCTCGAGGCGGCGCGGGCCACGGACGGCTGGCTGATTCACGGCTGAGGGCGGCGCAGACCGGCGCGATCTGCGCCGCGGCACGACTTAGACTCGGCGGGCCCGCTCGACCCCGGAGGGGGGCGAGTTTCGGAGGGCCGGTGCCTCGGGAGTGGTGACCGGTCCCAACTGAAAGGCACTGATGCTGCGCAAGATCCGCAACCGGCTGACCTACGCGAACGTGATGTCCACGCTCGCGGTGTTCATCGCGCTCGGCGGGAGCTCCTACGCCGCGCTGAAGGTCGGCACCCGCGACATCAAGAACAACGCCGTGCGGAGCGTCGACCTGCGCAACAACGACGTGCGGGGGAAGGACGTGCGCAACGGGACGCTCACGGGCGTCGACGTGAAGCGCGACGCGCTCGGCGGCAGCGTGATCGCCGAGTCGAGGCTCGGCAAGGTGCCGGCGGCGGCAAGCGCCGACCGGGTCGGGGGGCGGAGCGTGGAGCGAGCTGCGGGTGCGGTGCCCGGCTGGGACGGCCGCGACGCCGGGACGTGCATCGAGACGCAGTCCGTCGAGCCCGCTGCGCTTTCCGGGTCGCGGGCGACCAGTGCACCCTGCGCGGACGCGTTCTTCCGAGCTACGCCCAGCTCCGGAGCTACGTGTCGTCGGGCCAGGTCCGCGCTGGCTGCCGGGCGGCGAGTTCACCTCGAACGTCTTCGTCAGCGCCGGCCAGCTCGACGAGTGATCGTCGATGACCACCACCTCGGGCGACGCCGACGATCAGCCGCCATCGGTCCAGCGACGCAGGGCGTACCGCTGCGTTGCCCTGCCCTCGAACTGATCGCCCGGGCGGGCGTGATGATCCGAGAACCGTCGGCGCTTATGGGGCTTGTTCCTGCTCCTGCGCGAGTCGGCTCCGCCGGCAAGCGGGCAGCTACCAGGTCAAGGCCTGCGACGCCGCGAGCGGCGAGCTCCTCCGTCAACAACTCCTGGGTGCTCAGCTCCTCGCCCGGGCACAACCCGGCGACCGCTCTGCCCTCCAGATCCGAGCGGTTCCGGGGCATCACCACCAGGATCGATCAGGTCGCCGGTGCGCGGGGACCACGAGCGGGCGTCGTTCTACGCGCCCGTCGGCACCACGCTCTCCGGCCTTCTCCTGGGCCGGGCGCTACGGGCAGCGGACTCGCTGCAGCTGGGCCAGCGGAGATTCGAGCGCGTCCCTCCGAGCGGACCATCGTCGGTTACCGCGAGAACGTCGGACTGCGCCGCTGTACGCGAGTCGAGTCGCCTGCCCCGGCCTCTACGCGCTCCCGGCCGGAACCACCAGCCTGATGCAGAACGTCCAGTGCGGCGCCGGGTCGTGCGCGCCGCGGCCTCCCTGCACACGTTCTTCGTGGCCGTGGTCGTGCAGGATCCGATCGGCCCCGGGATCGCGCTCGTCGGTCGGCGCGCCGGCGAGGCCGGCGCTGGATCAGGGCGATCGTGCCGACTCGACGTTCGTCGCGAACGACAACGCCGGCGTCGCGGGCGCCGCGTTTCCAGGTCGACGGCGAGCCAGCTGAGCCGCCAGGGCTGGCTGTGCGACTACACCCGCACCGTCCCGTGCGCGAATCGCCTCTCGAGCTTCGTCATTCGCACCGCCGGCTCCCCGACGGCGCCCACACCCTCCGCCTGACCGCCACCGACGCCGCCGGCAACCAGGGCGCCGCCGGCTACACGTTCCGGTCTGACAACACCGCCGCCCGGGAGGGTTCGCCCGGCGGTGGTCGGCGGTCAGGGGTGGCGGCGTTCCAACGGCTTCACGGTGAGGTGGACGAACCCTCGGCAGGCCCACGCGCCCATCGTCCGGGCTCGGTATCGGCTCTGCTCGGCGGCGCGGGCCTGCACTGAGGGCAGCCGTACCGGGCGGAACATCCAGCAGCTCAGCAACCTGTCGGTCGGTCGGCTCGGGGACAACACGCTCGAGGTCTGGCTGGAGGACGAGGCCGGCAACCAGAGTCGCGCGCTGGCATCGGACCCCGTCCACCTGCGGCTCGATTCCTCCGCGCCGCGCCTGGCCTTCCTGCCACAGGACCCCTCCGATCCGCTGGCGGTCGCGGTCCGGGCGTCCGACTCTCACTCAGGGCTGGCGGGTGGATCGATCGAGATGCGCCTGCGGGGCGGCACGACATGGCACGAGCTGGACACGCGGCTCGAGTCGGGACGACTGGTGGCGGACATCGACGACGAGGGCATGCGCTCGCGGTACGTACGACTTCCGCGCACTTGGGTCGGACCGAGCCGGCAACGAGGCGTCCACCGAGCACCCGCACCGACGGCGCTCGGGCTGCCGTGCGCCTGCCCGTCCGCGTGGCCACCGGTCTCCGCGCCGGCGTCGTACGCGTCAAGACGGTGCGACGGAGAGTCGGGCGCGGGAAGCGACGGCGCACGGTGAGGCGCAAGGTCCGGATCGCTGGTCTCCAGGGCGCGGGTGAGATTCGGCGGCAGAGACCGGATCGCGGGCACGCTGGCGAACCCCGACGGTCAGCCGGTCGATGGCGCGCGCGTCACGGTCCTCGCTGCGGCCGACACGCCGGAGCGCGTTCGCCACCGTCGGCCTGGTGACCACCGACCGCAACGGGCGCTTCAGCTACACGGATCAAGGGCACGCGCAGCCGGGTCCTCCGCTTCCGGTACAGCGGCTCGCGCCGGATCCGCGGATCGTCGCGCGACGTGCGCCTGGACGTCCCGGCGGTCGACGACGATGCGCGCCAACCCGCGCTCGCTGCTCAACGGCCAGCTCGTGAGCTTCGACGGCCGAGTCCGCAGCGGCCCGGTGCCGGCCACGGGCAAGCTGATCGAGATCCAGGCCTACTTCCGCGGGCGCTGGCGCACGATCTCCACGACGCGGTCGAACCTGGCCGGGCGGTGGCTGTTCCCGTACCGCTTCGGTGCGACGGTCGGGCACGGTGAGGTACCGCTTCCGGGCGCGGCTGCCGGCGGAGGGCGGCTACCCGTTCGCCACCGGCAACTCGCGTGCCGTGAGGGTCGTGGTCCGGGGCGGATGAGCGCCGCCGAGCGCCCGGTCTTCTACTTCGACCTCGGCTCCCCCTACGCCTACCTGGCGGCCGAGCGCGTGAACCAGGTGCTGCCGGTCGTCCCCGTCTGGCAGCCGATCCTGCTCGGCGGCATCTGGCAGCACACCGGCGGCGGCTCGTGGTCGCTCACGCCGGAGCGCGACGCGGGGATCGCGGAGGTCGAGCGGCGCGCGCAGGAGCGCGGACTCCAGCCGCTCGTCTGGCCGGACCCGTGGCCGACGCCCACGCTGATCGCCATGCGCGCCGCCACCTTCGCCCAGCAGGCGGGCCGCACCGTTGCCTTCGCCCTGGCCGCCTTCCGGCAGGCCTTCGCCGCCGGGCGCGACCTCTCGATCGCCGACAACGTGCTGATCGCCGCGGCCGCGTGCGAGCTGCATCCGAACGCGGTGCTGAAGGGCGTCGAGACCAAGTCGGTGAAGGACCGGCTGCGGGCCGCCACCGACGAGGCGGCCGCCCGCGGCGTGGTCGGCGTGCCCACGGTGGCGGTCGGCGACGAGCTGTTCTGGGGCGACGACCGGCTCGAGGAGGCGGCCGCCGCATTGGCCTGATCGCAGGCGACCGACGGGCCGGTTCCCTACCATGCGCCGCCGTGCTCGCCCGTCGCGCAATCGCCTGCGGTCTGGCCGCGCTCGCCCTGGGCGTCGCCGCCTGCGGCGAGGAGACCTCCGAGGAGGCCGCCGGCGGCGCGCAAGGAGGAGTCGGCCGAGGCGAACGAGCTGACCGAGGAGGCCGCTCCCGAGGCGGCCGCGCGGCGCCTCCGAGAAGCCGAAGGTCACCGTGCCCGAAGGCGACCCGCCCAAGCAGCTCGCAGGTGAAGGACCTGAAGAAGGGCACCGGCGCCACGGCGCGGTCGGGCAGCCAGATCCAGGTGAACTACGTGGGCGTGAGCTACTCCACCGGCGAGGAGTTCGACAGCTCCTTCGACGCCGGGCAGCCGTTCACGTTCACGCTCGGCGCCGGCGAGGTCATCCCCGGCTGGGACCAGGGCGTCGCCGGCATGAAGGTCGGCGGGCGGCGGCAGCTGATCATCCCGCCGCGGCTAGGCCTACGGCGCGCAGGGCTCGCCGCCGGCGATCGGGCCCGAACGAGACGCTGATCTTCGTGATCGACCTGCTCGACGCCTAGCCGCGCGGCCCCCCGCCCGGCTCGGGCCTCTAGAGTCGGAGGCGATGGCCACCGAGGACGCCACGCGCGGCCGCGGCCCCTCTCAGCGCGGGGTCGAGGCGGCCAGGCGCCCGCTGCCGGACGCCGACACGTGCAAGGCGGTGCTGGCCAAGATGCTGCTCATCCGGCGCTTCGAGGAGCGCGCCGGGGAGATGTACGCCAAGGCGAAGATCGGCGGCTTCCTGCACCTGTGCATCGGCGAGGAGGCCACCATCGTCGGCGCCACGCAGGCGCTGCGCGACGGCGACTACCTGATGTCCACCTACCGCGAGCACGGCCAGGCGCTGGCGCGCGGCACGCCCGCGGGCGAGGTCATGGCCGAGCTGTTCGGCAAGGCGGGCGGCGTGTCGGGCGGGCGCGGCGGCTCGATGCACCTGTTCGACTTCGAGCGCCGCTTCCTCGGCGGCTACGGGATCGTGGGCGGCAACCTGCCGCTGGCCGCGGGCGTGGCGCTGGCCAGCGACTACACGGAGACCGACGACGTGACGCTGTGCATGTTCGGCGACGGCGCCACCAACCAGGGCACCTTCGGCGAGACGATGAACCTGGCCGCGCTGTGGAAGCTGCCGGTGGTCTTCATGGTGATCAACAACCAGTTCGGCATGGGCACGGCGCTGGAGCGCCACTCGGCCGTGACCGACCTGTCGCGCAAGTCCGAGGGCTTCGGCGTGCCGGGCGAGCGCTGCGACGGCATGGACGTGCTGGACGTGCACGCCACCGTGACCGCCGCGCTGGAGAAGGCGCGCACCGACCGCGCGCCGCAGCTGGTGGAGGCCGCCACCTACCGCTACCGCGGGCACTCGATGGCCGACCCCGAGCAGTACCGCACCAAGGACGAGGTGGAGGAGTGGCGCCCGCACGACCCGGTCGAGACCTTCCCACGCCGGCTGGTCGAGGAGGGCGTGCTGAGCGCAGACGACGTGAAGCGCATGGACGACGAGGCGATGAAGGCAGTCGACGAGGCGGTCGAGTTCGCCGAGGAGTCGCCGTTCCCCGACCTGGCGTCGCTCTACGACGACGTGTACGTGATCGGCGAGCAGGTGCGCCGCCCCTACTGGTCCACCGACGTGCGCTCGCCCGACACCCACCGCGGCGAGGAGGAGCGCGACGCGGGCGAGGTGGCGCGCGAGCTGGCCGAGGCCGGTGCCGCCTACGAGGAGGACGAGGACCCGGACCAGCGCGAGGCCCGCGCCCGCGGCGAGGGCGGCTAGGCGATGGCCGAGATGCGCTACCGCGAGGCGCTGAACCTGGCGCTGCGCGAGGAGATGCAGGCCGACGAGCGAGTGTTCCTCATGGGCGAGGACATCGGCGTGTTCCAGGGCGCGTTCAAGGTCACCGCCGGGCTGCATGGAGGAGTTCGGCGAGCGCCGCGTGCGCGACACGCCGATCTCCGAGAACACGATCGTGGGCATGGGCGTGGGCGCCGCGATGGCGGGGCTGCGGCCGGTGGTGGAGCTGATGACGATCAACTTCTCGCTGCTGGCGCTGGACCAGATCATCAACAGCGCGGCGTCGATCCGGTACATGTTCGGCGCCCAGGTGGCGGTGCCGCTGGTGATCCGCATGCCCCAGGGCGCGGGCCACCAGCTGGGGCCCACGCACTCGCACTCGCTGGAGGCGCTGTACGTGCACGTGCCCGGGCTGCTGGTGGCGGTGCCCAGCACGCCGGCCGACGCGCGCGGGCTGCTGAAGGCGGCCATCCGCGACGACAACCCGGTGATCTTCATCGAGCACGAGACGCTCTACGGCCGCCGCGGCGAGGTGGCCGAGGACGACGACGGCGTCATGCGCTTCGGCGAGGCCGCCGTGCGGCGCGAGGGCGACGGGGTGACGCTGGTGGGCATCTCGCGGATGGCCGAGACGGCGCTGAAGGCCGCCGACCAGCTGGCCGCCGAGCACGAGATCGAGGCCGAGGTGATCGACCCGCGCACGCTGCGCCCGCTGGACCTGGACACCATCCTCGACTCGGTGAAGAAGACCAACCGCGCGGTGATCGTGGAGGAGGGCTGGCCCCACGGCGGCGTGGGAGCGAACCTGGCCGCGCTGATCCAGGAGCAGGCCTTCGACTGGCTCGACGCGCCGGTCGGGCGCGTGACCGGCGCCGACGTGCCGATGCCCTACTCCAAGCCGCTCGAGCAGGCCGCCTTCCCGCACGAGGAGCACGTGGTGCAGGCCGCGCTGGCGACCTTCAGGGACGTGTAGCCGTGGCGAGCGAGGTCGTGATGCCGCGCCTGTCGGACTCCATGGAGGAGGGCACGGTGCTCAAGTGGCTGGTGGAGGTGGGCGGCGAGGTCAAGCGCGGCGAGCCGCTGGTGGAGATCGAGACCGACAAGGCCAACATGACCTACGACGCCGACACCGACGGCGTGCTGGTGGAGGTGGTGGCCGCCGAGGGCGACACGCTGGCGGTGGGCGAGGTGATCGCGCGCGTGGGGGCGGAGGGCGAGGCGCCGGCGCAGGGCAGGACGGCGGCGGCGAGGAGCAGCCGGCCGGCGAGCCGAGCCGGAGGCCGAGCCGAGCCCGCCAGCCGCAGGAGCCGAGCCCGCCGCCGCCGAGGCGCCGCGCCCGGCGCCCGCGCGAGCGACGGGCGAGCGCGTGAGGGCCTCGCCCGTGGCGCGCCGGGTGGCCGGCGAGCTGGGCGTGGAGCTCGCGAGCGTGAAGGGCACCGGGCCGGGCGGGCGGATCCTGAAGTCCGACGTGGAGGCCAGCGCCGGGCCGGACGGGCGCCGCGCGGCCGAGGACGGTGGCGCCCGCCGAGGAGGCGGCGCCCGCCGAGCCGAGCAGCCAGCGCGCGCCGCCGACGACGGCCGGCCCCAAGGGCGCCCCCGAGGTGGTGGAGCTCTCGCGCCTGCAGCGGACGGTGTCGCGCCGGATGGCCGAGTCGAAGGCCACCGCGCCCGACTTCTCGCTGGAGCTCGACGTGGACATGACGCTGTGCATCGAGCTGCGCAGCGCGCCTGGAGGAGCAGGCCGAGCACCCGCCCTCCTACAACGACATGGTGGTGAAGGCCGCCGCGCTCGCGCTGCGCGACCACCCGCGCGTGAACGGCGCCTACCGCGACGGCGCGCTTCGAGCTCTACCCGCGCGTGAACGTGGGCATCGCCGTGGCGGCGCGCGACGCGCTGGTGGTGCCGGTGGTGCTGCGACGCCGACGAGAAGTCGCTCGGGCGAGATCTCGCGCCAGGCGCGGCGGCTGATCGAGCGCGTGCGCAGCGGCGAGGTCACGCCGCCCGAGCTGAGCGGCGCCACGTTCACCGTGTCGAACCTGGGCATGTACGGGGTCGAGCGCTTCGAGGCCATCATCAACCCGCCGCAGGCGGCGATCCTGTCCGTGGGCGCGCTGATGAAGAAGCCGGCGGTGGACGACCGCGGGCGCGTGGTGGCGCGCGACCTGATGACCCTCACGCTGGCCTGCGACCACCGCATCCTCTACGGCGCCGAGGGCGCCGAGTTCCTCGCGCGCGTGCGCGAGCTGCTGGAGCAGCCGCTGTCGCTGGCGCTCTAGGCGCGCCGGCTGCTCGGGCACCGGCGCGGCCGGGTAGCGGCCGCGCACCTCGTCGATGTAGGCCGCCATCCGGTCGGCCAGCTCCGCGTCGTGGACCTCGAGCACGTTCTCGGCGTTGAGCTCGCCCGAGCGCGACAGGTTGAACGAGCCGCAGAAGAGCACGTCGTCGGCCACGGTGACCTTGGCGTGCATGTAGTCGTGCGGGCGCCCGGGCGCGTACGGCGTGGACGGCTTGCCCGCGAACGGCGCCTGCGACAGCACCGTGGCCAGCAGCGGGATCTTCCACGCCGAGTGACCGTTGTCGCGCCACTGGCGGAACACCTGGGAGCTCTGCGGCGCGTCGACCACGCCGGCCAGGTCGAGCTTGCCCTCGGCGGCCTCCTGGGCGAGCGTGCCGAGGATCGGGCCGGCGGTGATCACCGGCGAGGCGATCCGCACCCGCCGCGTCGCGCGGCCGATCGCATCGGCGATCCGGTGCGAGAGGTCGCGCCCCTGGCCGGGCGTGAACCAGGCGCGCACCTCGCTGCCGCCCACGTCGAGCGCGCGCGGGCTCGGCCAGGCCGCTGCGGTCCACCTGGCGCGTGCTCCACAGCTCGTCGAAGTTGTGGCGTGAAGGCGGCCGCCACGGCCTCCGACTCCACCGTGGCGATCACGTTCTCCTGCAGCGACCACGCGTCGTTGGTCCAGTTGGTGGAGCCCGTCCACACCGAGCGGCCGTCGCGCACCGCGTACTTGTGGTGCATCAGGTCGGGGATGCCGGGGATGCCGAGCGTGGGCAGCTCGAGCGACTCGATCAGGTCCGGCTCGGTCTCGCGGCGGCGGCGGCACGGGCACCGCGCGCTCGTCTCCTGCTCCAGGTTGTAGGCCAGCCGCACCGCCACGCCGCGCTCGGCGGCTCCCTCGAGCGCCTTGCGCACCACCGAGCCGGCGGGGTCGGGCAGGCGCACGTCGTACAGAGCCAGGTCCAGCGTGCGCTCGGCAGCGTCGGCGAAGGCCGCCACGCGCCGGGCCACCTCCAGCGGCTCCTGCGCGCCGGGGTCGAGCGTGTGGAGCTCGATCAACGGAAGCGGAAGCCGGTGTCGGCCAGCGGCAGGTCGATCGGGCTGGACGGCAGGCCCGTCGGGCACCTCGGGGAGGTTGAACTCCCTCGGCGCGGTGTCGTTGGGCGTGTCCGGATGGAAGGTGGCGGCCAGGTACTGGATGTGGTCGCGCCCCACGCGACAGCTCGCCCTGGCCGCCGCCGTAGGCGCCGATGCCCTCGCGCTCGCAGTAGTCGTAGGCGGCGCCGAGCGAGCTCGAGCGGCCCCAGGCGCGACGGCTTGATGTTCACCGTCTTCGGCGGAAACGGCAGCGCCTCGATGTCGGCCACCGAGTGGATCGGCGCGTCCCAGGTGATCCGGTCGCGGTGGGGCTCGAGCACCGGCGCTCGTCTCGTCGTCGAGGTCGGGGTCCTCGAGCCAGGCGTCGGGGAAGGTCTCGGCGCAGCTTGCGGTAGAGCTCGGGGTCGGTTTCCACGTCGACCGGGGTGCCCTTGTAGTGGCCCTTGAGGTCGAGCGAGTCGACCGCGCCGGTGGCCGCCAGCTCGGCGATCAGCGCGTCGCTCCACGTGTTGGTGGGGTCGAGCTTGAAGCGCGTGCCGGGGTAGCGCTCGAGCACGGCGAGCAGCTTGTCGGCCGTCTCGGGCTCGCCCTCCGCGGGCGAGGTCAGCCGCATCGACACCACGTAGTTGAGCGGCCGCGGCTCGCGGCCCACGACGTCGCCCAGCGAGCGCCCGGCCTGGCGCAGCGCCAGGTCCAGCGCCGCCGACTCGAACGCCCAGCGGCGGTAGTTGCGCGATGGCTCGCGCACCGGCGGGGTGGGGAACAGGTCCAGCGTGTCCAGCAGCTCGGCGAGCGAGCCCAGCGTGTGGCTGCCGGCCAGCGGGAGCGTGGGGCCCGCGTCGCGCATGGCCACGTGGTCGAGCCCGTCGTAGACCACGTCCTCGCCGAGGCCCTCCTCACCGCCGCCCTGCATGTGGATGACCGTGGTGTAGCGGGTGAAGTCGGGGCCCAGGGCCTGCTCGAACGCCTCGAACGAGTAGCCGTCGATCTGGACCTCCAACGGCGCGAGCTGGTCCCAGGTGCCCATCGCGCCGGGAGTCTACGGACGCCGTGTCAGCCGGCCGGCGGCGGGCACCACCACGACCGGAGTCTTGGAGAGGTGCAGCAGCTTGTGCGGGGTCGAGCCCAGGATCGCGCCGCGCAGCGGGCTCTCCCCGTAGCCGCCGACCACGATGTAGCTCGCGGAGTGCTTGCCGGCCACGGCTAGCAGAGCATCGACCGGGCGCTCGTCCACCAGCTCCACCTCGCTCTCCACGCCGGCCTCCTGCGCCTGCTTCTGCGCCTCGCTCGGTGAGGGTCCGGCCCTCGTCGGCGAGCGCCGCGCGATGGGCACGCGACCTCGTCGCCGCTCAGGGTCGAGCCGGGCGCGCCGTAGCCGTAGACGATCACGAGCTTGGCCGACAGTCCGCCGGCCAGCTGCGGTGGCTGCCCCAGCGCCGCCTGGGAGCCCGGCGAGTGGTCGTAGCCGAGGACGATCGCGCTCATCAGACGCTCCCCTCGGGCACGGCGGCCACGCCGGCCTTGCGCCCGGCCAGCACGTCGGGGTCCACCATCTCGGTCTTGCGCCCGAAGTAGTCGTCGTGGCCGGTGGCCCGCCACACGAGCATCAGGATCAGGCCCGAGCAAGATCAGCCCCACCCCGAGAACCATCGGGATGCCGGCGCCGAGGAACTCGGTGCCCGAGTAGGAGTCCTCCACGCTTCTTGAACTCCCAGATGGCCTTGAAGAACAGGCCGCCGAGGATGATCCCGCCGGTCACGGGCGCCACGCCGATGAACACGAAGTTCTTGACCGACTTGGTGAGCTCGCGGCGGTGGTAGATCGCGCAGGCGAACCCGGTGAGCGAGTAGTAGAAGGCGATCACGATCGCGAGCGCCGTGAGCGAGTCGAACAGGAAGCTCTGCGAGACCAGGTTGAAGAACACGTACCAGACCGCCGCGACCGCGCCGACCAGGATCGTGGCCACGTGCGGCGTCTGGAAGCGCGGGTGCACCCTGCCGAACGACTCCGGCATGGCCCCCTGGCGCGCCATCGACAGCAGCGTGCGCGACGCCGGCAGGATCGTGGTCTGAGCCGAGGCGATGCCCGACGTGATGATGGCCAGCAGCACGAGGTTGTCCAGCGGCGAGCCGAGCACTCCCGCGGCCGTGTCGCCCAGGATCGCCGTGTCGTCCTCGAACTCGCTGACGCCGTCGACACCCGCCCAGGCGATGACCGCGTAGGCCACGAGCAGGTAGGTGAGCAGCAGGAGCACGGTGCTCACCAGCGCCGCCAGGCCCGGCGCGCTGTCGGAGTCCGTGGTCTCCTCGTTGAGGTTCACCGCGCTCTCCCAGCCCCAGTAGATGAACACGCCCGTGAGCAGCCCGAGCACCAGCGCGTCGAAGGAGCTGACCTCCCACGGCCACAGCCAGGAGAGGGAGGGGTCGATCGAGCCCGCGGCCCCGTCGTCGCCGAGCACCTTGACCAGCGCGACGACCGCGAACAGCAGCAGCGCGCCCACCTGGGCGCCCACCAGGATCCGCGATGTGAGCGCCGACAGCTCGGTGCCGATCACGCAGATGGCGGTGACGACGATGATGATCACCGTCGCGAGGATCGTCACCGGTATGCGCTCGCTGACCGGCTCGCCCTCCTCGAACGTGGGCAGCGCCGCCTCCCAGCCGACGATGTCGTACAGGTAGTAGGCGGCCACGTCGGCCAGCGAGCCGATCACGATCAGGCCCGTGGTGCACACCGCGAAGCCCGCCACCCAGCCCACGCTGGGGCCGATCGCGCGGGTGATCCAGGAGAAGTTGGTGCCGCAGTCCGGGTCGGCGCGGTTCATGTAGTAGAAGCTCGCCGCGATCAGGAACATCGGGATGAACGACACGAGCAGGACGCCGGGCGCCTGCAGGCCCACGCCCACCACAACGATTCCGATGACCGCCGCCAGCGAGTAGGCCGGCGCCGTCGAGGAGATCCCGACGGTCAGGGCGTCCCAGAAGCCGATCGCGCCCTGCTTGAGGCCCTTGTCGCCGCGGGCGCGCCTGTGACCGCGGTCGATGCTCTCGCTCTCCAAAGTCCCTCTCCTCCTGGTTTGAAAGCGCCCGATCGGGGCGACAATGCGAACCTAGGGGCAGGCGCCGGGCCTGACAAGTGGCGAAGGTCCCAAAATCGCCCGCGGCCGATTGGACAGTTGGGCAATGAGGAGCCGCCTGACCTGGCCGGACGGCAGGGTTGTTCGTCTGCCTTCGCGCAAGTACCTTTGTACATGGCGTCCAGCGAGGGAGAGAGCGAATGGCCACGACACCGCAGTACGTGACCCAGCAGCACGAGGGCGGCGAGAGCTCGCTGCAGGAGCTGGCCAAGCGCCACCTCTGGATGCACTTCACGCGCATGAGCGCCTACGCGGACTCGGAGGTGCCGATCCTGGTCCGCGGCGAGGGCAGCTACGTGTACGACGAGCACGGCAAGCGCTACCTGGACGGCCTGTCGGCGCTGTTCTGCGTGAACGCCGGCCACGGCCGCGCGGAGCTGGGCGACGCGGCCGCCGAGCAGTCCAGGGAGCTCGGCTTCTACACCAACTGGAGCTACGCACACCCGCGCGCCATCGAGCTGGCCGCGCGGGTCGCCTCGCTGGCGCCCGGCGACCTGAACCGGGTGTTCTTCACCTCCGGCGGCGGCGAGGCCGTGGAGTCCGCGCTCAAGCTGTGCCGCGCGTGGCACCGCCTGAACGGCGACGGCCAGCGCATCAAGGTCATCGCGCGCGAGATCGCCTACCACGGCACCACCCTCGGCGCGCTCTCGGCCACGGGCATCACCGGGCCTGCGCGCGCCGTTCGAGCCGCTCACCCCGGGCGGCTGCCACGTGCCCAACACCAACAGCTACCGCTGGCCCGAGGGCCGCGATCCGCTGTGGGCCGCCGACGCCATCGAGGAGCGGATCGAGTTCGAGGGGCCGGAGACCGTGTCGGCCGTGATCCTCGAGCCGGTGCAGAACGCGGGCGGCTGCTTCCCGCCGCAGGAGGGCTACTTCCAGCGCGTGCGCGAGATCTGCGACAAGTACGGCGTCGTGATGATCTCGGACGAGGTCATCTGCTCGTGGGGCCGGCTGGGCACCTACTTCGGCGCCGAGCGCTACGGCTACCAGCCGGACATCATCACCACGGCCAAGGCGCTGACCTCCGCCTACGCCCCGATGGGCGCGATGATCGTCTCGGACAAGATGGCCGACGCCGTTCATGGAGGGCACGAACATGTTCGTGCACGGGTTCACCTTCGGCGGCCACCCGATGGCCGCGGCGATCGCCATGGCCAACCTGGACATCTTCGAGCGCGAGGACCTGTGCGGCCACGTGCGCGAGAAGGAGCCCGAGTTCAGGGCCACGCTCGAGTCGCTGCGCGACATCCCGATCGTGGGCGACGTGCGCGGCGCCGGCTTCTTCCAGGCCATCGAGCTGGTGAAGGACAAGGAGACCAAGGAGAGCTTCGACGACGAGGAGTCCGAGGTGCTGCTGCGCGGCTTCCTGTCGGGCGCCCTGTACGAGCACGGGCTGATCTGCCGGGCCGACGACCGCGGCGACCCGGTGATCCAGCTCTCGCCGCCGCTGGTGGCGGACACCGAGGAGTTCGAGGAGATCGGGCGCATCCTGCGCACGGTGCTCACCGAGGCCTCCGAGAAGATGGTGGCGCAACTGATGATCCGCGGCGCCCGCCGAGCCGCGGACATCTAGGCAGCCGGGCAGCGAGGCGACACGATGCTCACGCTCCGGACCCTCGTGGACGAGATGGGTCTGGAGCTGGTGAGCGGCGCGGAGGCCGCCGAGTCGCCGATCCGCTGGGTGCACAGCAGCGAGCTGGCCGACCCCACGCCGTGGCTGTCGGGCGGGGAGCTGATCCTGACGACCGGGCTGCAACTCACGAGCCCCAAGCGCCAGCGCGAGTTCGCGCGCCGGCTCAGCGACCACCACCTGGCCGGCGTGGGCTTCGGCACCGGCATCGCGCACGACTCGATCCCCAAGCCGCTGATCGACGAGGCGCGCACGCTGGGCTTTCCGGTGTTCGAGGTGCCCTACGAGCTGCCGTTCATCGCCATCACCGAGAAGGCGTTCCGGCGGCTGGTGAACGAGCAGTACGAGGTGCTGCAGCGCGGGATCGCCACCCACAAGCGCCTGGAGCGGCTGGTGCTGGAGGAGCGCGGCCTGGGCGAGGTGGCGCGCGCGCTGGCGGCGGCGATCGGAGGGGCGGTGCTGGTGCTGGACGGGCGCGGCGAGATCGTGGCCGAGCGCGCCTTCCGCCGGGCGATACCCCAGCCCGCGGTCGAATGGCTGCGCGACGCTGTGCGCGACCGCACCCGGCGATGGAGGTCGAGGCCGGCGAGGCGCCCGAGTTCGCGCCCGACCACCCCGACCTGGCCGGTCGCTCGCTGGCGCTGCCGGTGGCCACGCGCGGGCGCGGTGCGCCGCGCGCGTGGCTGGTGGCCGTGCGCGACACGGGCGGGCTCGGCGAGGCCGAGCAGCTGATCCTGCAGCAGGCCGCCACCGTCGTGGCGCTGGAGCTGATGCGCCAGCGCGCCATGCGCGACACCGAGCGCCGGCTGGCCGGCGACGTGCTGGAGGAGGCGCTGGCGGGCAAGCTGGCCGAGGACGAGCTGCGCAGCCGCATGCGTCCCTTCGGCGTGGGCTCCCTGGCGGCCGTGCTGGTGTTCGCGCCCGCGGACCCCGCCGCGGCGGAGGCGGACCTGGACCGCCACCTGCGCGACCTGGGTGTGGGCGCGCTGGTGGCCACCCGCGAGCGGCTGCTGTGCGCCGTGGTGGACGCCGCCGAGGACACCGACCCCGTGGCGCTGGCCGTGGGCGCCCGCGCCGCACTGGCGGCCGGGCACGGCCAGTCGATCCGCGCCGCCGCCAGCCGGCCGGGGGCGGTGGGCGACCTGCGGCGCAGCTTCCACGAGGCGCGCTGCGCGCTGGAGGCCGTGGCGCTGGCCAACGGCTCCGCTCCCGAGGTGGCCTCCTACCGCGACCTGGGCGCCTTCGAGCTGCTGCTGTCGCTGCAGGACGACGACGCGCTGCGGCTGTACTGCGACAGCGTGCTGGGCCCGCTCGAGGACGGCGGCGGGGAGTACGGCGACGAGCTGGTGCGCTCGCTGGAGGCCTTCATCGAGCAGAACGGCCAGTGGGAGAAGGCAGCGCGCGAGCTGTTCTGCCACCGCCACACGCTGCGCTACCGGATCCGGCGCGTGGAGGAGCTAACCGGGCGCGACCTCAAGAGTGCCCGCGACCGAATCGAGTTCTGGCTGGCGCTGCGGGCGCGGGAGCTGGTGACGTGAGGGTCGCCGTGCTGGGCGCCGGCGGCATCATCGCGCCGGCGATCGTGCGCGACCTGGCCGAGTCCGAGGAGGCGTCGGAGCTGCTGCTGCTGGACCTGGATGCCGATCGCGCCCAGGCCGTGGCCGACGCCCACGGCGGCGCCAAGTCGAAGGCCGCGGCTGTGGACGCGCGCTCGGGTCTGGCCGCGGCCCTGGACGGCGTGGACGCGCTGGTGAACTCGGCCAGCTACCGCGTGAACCTGGACGCCATGCGCGCGTGCCTGGAGGCCGGCTGCCACTACGTGGACCTGGGCGGCCTGTACTGGCTCACCGGGGAGCAGATGGAGCTGAGCCCGCGCTTCGAGGAGGCGGGGCTCACGGCCATCCTCGGGATGGGCTCCTCGCCCGGCAAGACCAACGTGATGGCGGTGCGGGCCGTGGCGGAGCTGGGCGCCGCGCCCGAGCGGATCGAGGTGATCGCGGCCGGCCGCGACCTGGATCCGCCCGACGGGCCCAGCTATCCCTACGCGCCGCGCACGCTGGTCGACGAGGTCACGATGGCGCCGATGGCGCTGCGCGGCGGCTCGCCGGTCGAGCTCGAGCCGCTGCAGGACGGCGGCGCCGTGGACTTCCCCGAGCCGATCGGGCGCGGCGACACCATCTACACGCTGCACTCGGAGGTGCGCACGTTCGGGGAGAGCTTCGGCTGTGCGGAGTGCAGCTTCAGGCTGTCGCTGTCCCCGGCGGTGCTGGAGCGCCTGCGTGGCCTGGTGGACGCGTCGGACCAGGAGATCGAGGCGGCCGCGCGCGCGGCGGTGCCCGCGTCCGGGAAGACGGTGTCGGTGCACGTGATCGAGGCGCACGCCGACGGCTCGGCGGTGACCGTGACGGCCGTGACCCGCCCGATGGAGGACTGGGGCCTGGGCGGCGGGATCGTGTCCACCGCCGCCCCGGCGGCCGCCGCGGTGCGCCTGCTGGCGCGCGGTGCCATCGACCGCCGCGGCGCGATGCCGCCCGAGCGCTGCGTGGCGCCCGAAGACCTGTTCCCCGAGCTCGAGCGGCGCAGCTGCACGTTCGAGGTGGAGGTGAGTGCCGTCCGATGAAGGTGGGCGTACCCACGGAGATCAAGACCGACGAGTACCGCGTGTCGCTCACGCCCGCCGGCGTCCGCGAGCTGGCCGAGCACGGCCACGAGGTGCTGATCCAGAGCGGCGCCGGCGACGGCTCTGCGATTCCCGACGACGAGTACACGGCCCAGGGCGCTCGCATCCTGCCCGACGCCGAGGCCGTGTTCGGCGAGGCGGAGATGGTGCTGGGCGTGAAGGAGCCCCAGCCGGGCGAGGTCGAGATGCTGCGGGCCGACCACCTGCTGTTCACCTACCTGCACCTGGCGCCCGCGCCGGAGCTCACGCAGTCGCTGGCCGAGTCCGGTGCCACGTGCATCGCCTACGAGACCGTGGAGGACTCGCGCGGCAGGCTGCCGCTGCTGGCGCCCATGAGCGAGGTGGCCGGCAAGATCGCCACCCAGGCCGGCGCGTTCATGCTCGAGAAGCCCATGGGCGGGCGCGGCGTGCTGCTCGGCGGGGTGCCCGGGCGTGGCGGCGGCCAACGTGCTGGTGATCGGCGGCGGCGTGGTGGGATTCAACGCGGCGTCGATAGCGATCGGCATGGAGGCGGACGTGTTCACGTTCGACCGCAGCGTCGACAGGCTGCGCGAGCTGGACATCGCCTTCGGCGGCCGTGCCTCGACCGTGTACGCGTCCACGCTGGCGATCGAGCAGATGCTGCCCGCGGCCGACCTGGTCATCGGCGCCGTGCTGGTGCACGGGGCCAAGGCGCCGTACGTGATCACGCGCGAGCAGCTGGGGCTGATGAAGGACCGCGCGGTGCTGGTGGACGTGTCGATCGACCAGGGCGGCTGCTTCGAGACGTCGCGCCCCACCACCCACTCGGACCCCACCTTCGAGGTGGACGGCATCACCCACTACTGCGTGGCGAACATGCCGGGCGCCGTGCCCATCACCTCCACCTTCGCGCTCACCAACGCCACGCTGCCCTACGTGCTGTCCCTGGCCGACAACGGGCTGCAGGGTGCCATCGCCGCCGACCCCGGCCTGCGCCCGGGCGTGAACGTGGCGGGCGGCAAGGTCACGCACGCCGCCGTGGCCGAGGGAACCGAGATGGACTACACGCCACTTGACGACGTGCTGGGCGCCGAGGTGCCCAGCGCCTGAAACTCGACGACGGAGGACCGAGATGGCAACCGCTCAGAGGACAAAGCTGCAGAACTTCATCGGCGGCGAGTTCGTCGATCCCGTGGACGGCGCCACCGAGGAGGTGCTCAACCCGGCCACCGCCGAGGCCATCGCCGAGGCGCCGCTGTCGGGCGAGGAGGACGTGAACCGCGCGGTGGCCGCCGCGGCGGGCGCCTTCGAGGGCTGGGCCGCCACCACGCCCGGCGAGCGGGCGCTGGCGCTGCTCAAGCTGGCCGACGCCATCGAGGAGAACGCCGACGAGATCGCCGACCTGGAGTCCGCCAACGCCGGCAAGCCGCGGCAGGCGTTCTTCGACGACGAGATCCCCTTCATGGTGGACAACCTGCGCTTCTTCGCCGGCGCCGCCCGCACGATGGAGGGACGCGCGGCGGGCGAGTACACCGAGGGCTACACGTCGATGATCCGGCGCGAGCCCGTTGGCGTGATCGGCCAGATCGCTCCGTGGAACTACCCGCTGATGATGGGCGTGTGGAAGATCGGCCCGGCGCTGGCCACCGGCAACACCGTGGTGCTCAAGCCCGCGGAGACCACGCCGGTGTCCACGCTCAAGCTGGCCGAGCTGGCCGCGGACATCTTCCCCAAGGGCGTGCTCAACGTGATCACCGGGCACGGCGAGCCCGCCGGCTCGTCGCTGGTGACCCATCCCGACGTGGACATGGTCTCGCTCACCGGGTCGCCCGGCACGGGCAAGTGGATCGCAAAGGCCGCCTCGGACACGCTCAAGCGCGTGCACCTGGAGTTGGGCGGCAAGGCCCCCGTGGTCGTGTTCGACGACGTGGACATGGACACCGCGCTGGAGACGATCGCCGGCACCGGCTACTACAACGCCGGGCAGGACTGCACGGCGGCCACCCGCGTGCTGGCGGGCAAGGGCGTGTACGACGACGTGGTGTCCGGCCTGGCCGAGCAGGCCAAGGGCCAGGTGGTGGGTGACACCCAGTCGGCCGACACCACGCTCGGCCCGCTCAACTCCGCCGTGCAGCGCGAGCGCGTGGAGGGGTTCCTGGAGCGCAAGCCCGGCAACGCCGAGGTGGTCACGGGCGGCTCGGAGCCCGACCTGCCGGGCTTCTTCCTGGAGCCCGCGGTGGTGTCCGGCCTGAAGCAGGACGACGAGATGATCCAGAACGAGATCTTCGGCCCTGTGATCACCGTGCAGCCGTTCAGCGACGAGGCCGAGGCGATCGCGTGGGCCAACGGCACCCGCTACGGACTGGCGTCGTCGGTGTGGACGCGCGACATCGGTCGCGCGCTGCGGGTGTCCAAGGCGCTGCGGTTCGGGTGCGTGTGGATCAACGACCACATCCCGCTGGCCTCGGAGATGCCACACGGCGGCTACAAGGAGTCCGGCTACGGCAAGGACCTGTCCATGTACTCGCTCGAGGACTACACGCACGTGAAGCACGTGATGGCGTCGCTGGCCTGAGTGGCCGAGTACCGCCTGCTCACCACCTGGCTCCTGGCCGGCACCGCGCCCCAGGCCGCGTGGGACGTGCTGGCCGACGTGCTGGCCTGGCCGTCCTGGTGGAGGGGCGTGGAGGCGGCCTCCGAGCTGGCGCCCGGCGACGAGCGCCGGGTGGGCAGCGCCTACCGGGTGCGCTGGCGCAGCGCGATTCCCTATCCGGTGGAGTTCGACTTCACGGTCGACGAGGTGGACGCGCCGGGGCACATGGCGGGCCGCGCGTCGGGTGAGCTCGAGGGCACCGGCGTGTGGCGGCTGTTCGAGTCGCGCGGGGTCACGGCCGTGACCTATGACTGGAGGGTGAGCACGTCGCGCCCGTGGATGAACGCACTGGCGCCGGTTGCCCGGCCCGCGTTCCGATGGAACCACGACCGGGTCATGGCCGCCGGGGGCCGGGGCCTGGCCGGCAAGCTCGGCGCGGACTTGCTCAGCGGTGGATAATCCGCCGATGGGGCGCCTCGCCGAGCTCGACCTCTCCCTGAAGCTCTCCCGAGCCGAGGAGGCCGAGCGGCTGGAGGCGGGCCAGGCGCGCCTGTCGGCCATGCGGCTGCAGCTGGGCGGCAAGCTCGGCGGCGGCGACCTGGGCCCGCCGGTGTGCGTGCTGTTCGAGGGCTGGGACGCCTCCGGCAAGGGAGGCGCGATCAAGCGGCTCGTGGCGCCGCTGGACCTGCGCCACGTGCGCATAGCGCAGTTCGCCGCGCCGACCTTCGACGAGAAGCGCCACCACTTCCTGTGGCGCTTCTGGCCCGTGCTGCCCGGCTGGGGCGGCATGGCGGTGCTCGATCGCTCCTGGTACGGGCGCGTGCTGGTGGAGCGGGTGGAGAACTTCGCCACCGTCGACCAGTGGGAGCGCTCCTACGAGGAGATCGTGCAGTTCGAGAAGTCGCTGGCGCTGGAGGGCATGATCCTGATCAAGTTCTGGCTCCACCTGTCCGAGGACGAGCAGCTCAAGCGGTTCAACAAGCGCAAGGACGACCCGCTCAAGCAGTGGAAGCTGACCGACGAGGACTGGCGCAACCGCGAGAAGCGGCCCGCCTACGAGCAGGCGGTGGAGGACATGCTGGCTCGCACCGACCACGAGCTCGCCCACTGGCAGCTGGTGGAGGCCGACTCCAAGCGCTGGGCCCGCGTGAAGGTGCTGGAGACCGTGATCGCGGAGATCGAGTCGGGCGTACGCGAGCGCGGATTCGACCTGCCGGATCTGGTCGCCGCCGGCGAGGTGATGGACTGAGGGTCCCGCCGCGCGGATGCGCGGCGCCGTGCATGGGTCGCGCTCCTGCCCCGTGACCGGCGGGTGAACCGTCCGAAGCCGCCTTCTAAAGTCTCGCCGGTGCGGAAGCTGATGTGGCGCCTGGCCCTCACGATGCTGCTCGCCGCCGCGGCGGTCGTGGCTGCCGTGGTGGCATTCGACGGCCGCGACGAGCGCGCGGCGAATGCGGCGACGGTGGCCGCGCCGCTGATCAGCCCCGACGCTCCGCGGTCACCGGTGCCCAGGCGCCCGCACGTGGTGATGATCGTGATGGACGAGTTCCCCATCGACGCGATGCTGGCCAACGACGGCCGCATCGACGCGGTGCGCTACCCCACGTTCGCCGCCCTGGCGGCCACCGGCACGTGGTTCAAGAACGCCTACACGGTCTACGACTCCACCACGAAGGCCATCCCGGCGGTGCTCAACGGGAGGCTGCCCAGGCCGTATACGTTCCCCAACTACACCGACCACCCGCGGACGGTGTTCGACCTCTTCGGGCCGCGCGGCTATCGGATCGTGAGGTCCGAGGAGGCCACGGCGCTGTGCCCGCCGCGCTACTGCCGCAACGCGCCTCGCAACCGGCCGCTGATCCTGCCGCTGCTGCAGAACGGGCGGCGCGAGCGCCTGACCCGCTTCCTCGACTCCATCCGGCCCGGGCGACCAACCTTCTGGATGAAGCACGTGATGCTGCCCCACGGCCCCTATCTCTTCCTGCCATCGGGCAAGCAGACCCGGCGTGGCTGGAGGGACCCGCTGCCCGGCATGAACAGTGCCGAGGGGTTCGACAGCCCGTTCCTGACCGACCACAACCAGCAGCGGCTGCTGCTGCAGATCGGCTACGTGGACCGCGAGCTGGGCAAGCTGTTCGCGCGCATGCTGGCCCAGGGCATCTTCGACCAGTCGCTCATCGTCCTCGCCGCCGACCACGGCATCTCGTTCGAGGTGGGCGTCAATGACCGCCGCATCGTGAACGGCGCCAACATCGACGAGGAGGCGCCCGTGCCCCTGTTCGTTAAGGCGCCCGGGCAGCGCGTGGGGCGCACCGACGCCGCGTATGCGTCCACGATCGACATCGTGCCGACCATGGCCGACGTGCTCAACGTGCGGATGCCCTACCGAGCGGACGGGCGGTCGGCCTTCTCGCGCTTCGTGCGCGGGCGACGCACGGTGCGGATGAGGAGGCGCGGGTTCGACGGCTCGGTGGTGATCTCGGCGCGGCGGCTCGAGGCCCGGCGGCGCGCGCTGGTCAGGCGCAAGAACAGGCTGTTCGGCTCGGGCGACATCCGCACCCTCTACACGGGCATCGGCCCGTACCGGCAGCTGCTGGGGCGCGCGCCGGCCGACCTGTCGCCCGCGCCGCGGGGGCGCATCCGCGCAGCGGTTGTGGGGGGTCGGGCGCTGGGCGCGGTGAGCGCCCGCTCGCTGCTGCTGCCCACGCACATCGCCGGCCCCATCCGCGGCGGCCGGCGCGGCGCGCGGCGCAACGTGGCCGTGTCGGTGAACGGCCGGATCGAGGCGGTGGGTCGCACCTTCTACCTGCGCGGCAGCCGGCAGGAGAGCTTCGCGGTGAACGTGCCCGAAGCCGTGCTGCGGCCTGGGCGCAACGCGGTCGAGATCTACGAGATCACGTTGCGCGGGCGCGGGCTGCGCCTGCTCGGCCGCGCCTAGCGCTCTACCGGCCGCGCCCCGAGTCGGGGAACGCGTAGCCGGCGTTGGGCTCGGCGCTGGGGTCGCGGCGGACCTGGGTGGGGTCCTTGTCCGTGTCGATCAGCAGGCACAGGTTGCGGCGCCTGTCGTCGCGCGCGATGCACGTGCGGAAGAAGCCCTCGCTCAGCCGGATCGTGTTGGCGGTCTCCAGGTTGCGGCGCAGCTCCTCGCTGCCTGACCGCGCCACGTAGGCGCGCACCTGGCGCGCCACCTCCTCGGTGGCCTCGGTCTCCGAGACGATCACGGGCCGGTTGGCCAGCCCCGAAACCAGGGCCGCCACCAGACCGACGGCCAGCAGCACCGTGCCCACGCGGTCCTTGAGCACGTCGTACTCGGCCTCCGCGGGCGCCACGGTCGGGACCTCGGCGCCGGCCGCCACCGCCACCTCGCGGCGGCGCGCCAGGCCGCGCGTCACGAACGGCGCGGCCACCGCCACCAGGAACAGGTTGGCGAAGGTGGCGATCAGGACGCCCTCCACGAAGTTGAGCCCCAGCGTGGACACCGGCGGCAGGGCGTCCAGCACCACGGCGTCCAGCAGCGTGAACAGCACGAACGCCGGCCATTGCGGTCGCGCCGCGCAGCCGCCATCGCAGCCGGCGGGTCCACAGCCGCTCGCCTCGCTTCACCCCGGCAGCGTAGCCACGGCTGTTCGGATGCTTGAGCGAGCCGGAAACCGGGGTACCCTGAGAGCACATACCCCGTGCGTCGCCGGAGATCCCGTCGCGCACGTAAGACATCGAAGGCCGGCCGGAGACCCCGCGTCCGGGCTCGAAGGGAGAAGAGACGAATGGCCACGACGACCGCGAGACCCGCGGCCCTCGACCAGGCGGACGGCGCCCATGCGGCGGCGCTGACCTCCGACGACCGGCGAGAGCTCCTGCGCTACATGCTGCTCATGCGCGCCACCGAGGAGCGCGCGCTGGCGCTCTACCGGCAGGGCAAGGTGCCTGGCAGCTTCTACGACGGCCGCGGCCAGGAGGCGGTGTCGGTGGGATCGGCGTTCGCGCTCGGCCCGCGTGACCGCGCGTGCATCCTGCACCGCGACCTGGGCGCCCACCTGATCCGCGGCGTGCGGCCCGGCGAGGTGCTGGCTCAGATGATGGGCCGCGCCGGCGGGCTCACCGGCGGCAAGGACGGCAACATGCACTTCGGCGACCGCACCCTGGGGTGCGTGGGCATGGTCTCGATGCTGCCCGACATGGCGCTGGTGGCGTGCGGCCTCGGGCTGGCGTTCCAGATGCGCCGCGAGCCGCGCGTGGCGATGACGTGGTTCGGAGACGGGTCGACCGCCAACGGCGTCTGGCACGAGGCCATGAACATGGCGGGCGTGCGGCGCCTGCCGGTGGTGTTCGTGCTGGAGAACAACCAGTTCGCCTACTCCACCCCCAACGCGCTGGAGTTCGCCGTGGACCCCGTGGAGCGCGCGCACACGTACGGCTTCCCGGGCGTGAAGGTCGACGGCAACGACGTGGAGGCCGTGTTCGCCGCGGCGGCCGAGGCGTGCGACCGCGCACGCGCCGGCGGCGGCCCAACGCTGATCGAGGCGGAGACCATGCGCATGCACGGCCACGGCGCGCACGACGACATGAGCTACGTGCCCCCCGAGATGTTGGAGCACTGGGCGGCGCGCGACCCGATCGAGACCTACGAGCGCGCGGCGGCCGCGCACGGAATCGACACGCGCGACGGTGCGCGACGAGGTGGCGGCGGAGCTGGACTCCGAGACCGACTGGGCGCTGGCGCAGCCGATGCCCGACCCGGCGACCGCCACCGAGGGCGTGTTCGCCACCGCGGACCCCGAGCTGGGCGACGGCCGCGCGCCGTGGTCGCGCTGGGCGCAGGCCGGCGCGGAGGCGGGCCGGCATGCCTGAGCTCACCTACCTCGAGGCGATCTCCGACGGCCTGCGCGAGGAGATGCGCCACGACGAGTCCGTGTTCTGCATGGGCGAGGACATCGGGACCTTCGGCGGGGCGTTCAAGGTCACGCAGGGCTTCATCGAGGAGTTCGGCGCCGACCGCGTGTGGGACACGCCGCTGGCCGAGTCGGCCATCGTGGGCACCGCCGTCGGGGCGGCCCTGGAGGGCCTGCGACCGGTGTGCGAGATGCAGTTCGCCGACTTCATCGCCTGCGGCTTCGACCAGCTGGTGAACGTCGCGGCCAAGATGCACTACCGCCAGGGACTGGCGGTGCCGATGGTCGTGCGGCTGCCCTCGGGCGGCGGCTTCTCGGGCGGGCCGTTCCACTCCCAGAACCCGGAGGCCTGGTTCCTGCAGGCGCCCGGGCTGAAGGTGGTGGCGCCCGTCGTCGGCCGAGGACGCCAAGGGGCTGCTGGCCAGCGCCATCCGCGACCCCAACCCGGTGCTCTACCTGGAGCACAAGCACCTCTACAGGCGCGTCAAGGGCCAGGTGCCCGAGGGGCGCCACGAGACCCCTCTCGGCGAGGCGCGGATCGTGCGCGAGGGCACGGACCTGTCCGTGATCGCCTACGGCGCGATGGTGCACACCGCGCTGGAGGCGACCGAGGACCTGGACGGCGCCTCGATCGAGGTGCTGGACCTGCGCACGCTCTGCCCGCTGGACCGCGACGCGGTGCTGGCCAGCGTCCGCAAGACAAGCAAGGTGGTGGTCCTGCACGAGGCCACGCGGTCATGCGGAGTGGGCGCCGAGGTGTGCTCGCTGATCGCCGAGGAGGCGTTCGAGGACCTGGACGGACCGGTCACGCGCGTGACCGCGCCCGACGTTCCGATCCCGTTCAGCCCCCCGCTCGAGCGGGCCGTCCTGCCCCAGGTGGACGACGTGAAGGAGGCCTGCCGTGAGCTCCTCGCCTACTGACGTGGCAACCGCCGAGGTCACGATGCCCCAGATGGGCGTGTCGGTGGCCGAGGGCACGATCACCGCCTGGCGCAAGCGCCCGGGCGACTGGGTCGAGCGCGACGAGACGATCGTGGAGATCTCCACCGACAAGGTCGAGACCGAGGTGCCGTCGCCGGCCGCCGGACGGGTCGGCGAGCTGCTGGTGGCCGAGGGCGCGACCGTGGATGTGGGCACGCTGCTGACCACGATCGCCACCGAGGCCCGTGCCGGTGAGGCGCATCCCGACGAGTCGGGCGGCTCCGACGAGCCCGCGGAGGCTCCCGCGAACGGAGCGCACCACGCCCCGCCGATCTCCCCGGTGGTGCGCCGGATCGCCTCCGAGCACCACGTGGACCTCGCGCGCGTGGAGGGAAGCGGGCGCCGCGGGCGCGTGACCAAGCGCGACATCGTGGCCTTCATCGAGAGCAACGGCGGAAACGGCCACGCGGCACCGGCGCCGCTGCACACCGAGTCGCCCTACCGCGAGGACGAGCCGGCCGAGGCACAGCCGCCCGTGACGGCCGGCGAGCCGCTGTCGCCCATGCGCCAGCAGATCGCCGAGCACATGGTCCGCTCGCTGGCCACGGCCGCCCACTGCACCACCGTGGTGGAGGCCGACATGAGCGCCGTGGAGGCGGCGCGCGGGCGGCTGTCCTACCTGCCGCTGGTGGCGCGGGCCACGATCGCCGCGCTGCGCGAGCACCCGCGGCTGAACGCAACGCTGGAGGGCGACCGCCTGATCCAGCACGAGGCCGTGCACCTGGGTGTGGCGGTGGCGCTGGGCGACGACGGGCTGATCGTGCCCGTGGTGCGCGACGCCCACGAGCTGTCCCACGAGGGCCTGGCCGCGCGGATCGCCGACCTGGCCGAGCGGGCGCGCTCGAAGCGGCTGGACCCGGGCGAGGTGGGCGGCGCCACGTTCACGATCACCAACCCCGGGCGCTACGGCGCGCTGCTGGCCACGCCCATCATCAATCAGCCCCAGGTGGCGATTCTGGACCTGGAGGCGGTGGTCAAGCGCCCGGTCGTGGTCAGCGACGCGGAGGGGCGGGATAGCATCGCCATCAGGCCGATGAGCTACCTGTGCATGTCCTGGGACCACCGCGCGCTCGACGGCGTGGTGGCCGCGACGTTCCTGGCGTCGGTGCGCCGCAACCTCGAGGAGTGGCGTGGCTGACGAGCTCTGGGTGAGCACGCTGGGGCAGGTGCCCTACCGCGAGGCGGTGGCGCTCCAGGAGCGCCTGCGCGAGGCCCGCCAGCACGACGCGATCCCCGACGTGCTGCTGCTGCTTGAGCACCCGCCGGTGCTCACCAAGGGCCGCCGCGCCGAGCCGGCCGACCTGCCGATGGGCGAACAGTGGTACCTGGGCCAGGGCATCGACGTGGCGGGCTCGGATCGAGGTGGGCGCGTGACCTACCACGGCCCCGGGCAGCTGGTGGGCTACCCGATCATGCGCGTGCGAGAGGTCCCCGCCTACGTGCACACCATGGAGGCGGCCATGATCGCCGCGCTGGCCGACGAGGGCATCGCCGCCGAGGTTCGCGACGGCCTGACGGGCGTGTGGGCGGGCGAGTCGAAGATCGGCTCGATCGGCGTGCACGTGTCGCGCGGCGTGACCACGCACGGCTTCGCCATCAACGTGGACGGCGACCTGCAGCCGTTCGAATGGATCGTGCCCTGCGGCATCGGCGGCGTGCGCATGACGTCCGTGCTCAAGGAAACCGGGCGCACCGGCGCCATGCCGTGCTTTCGCAAGCGGGTGGCGTGGCGCTTCGCGGAGGCGTTCGGGCGCCGCCAGCGGCTGGTGTCGGCGGCGCGGCTGGAGCAGGCCGCCTCGCTAGAGTCGATCCCGGTATGAGCGTGGAGCATCCGACTCGCTCCCGGGCCAACCCCGGTGGCGCCCGCACCCTCGAGCTGGGCGAGGTCGTGCCGTTCGGCGAGCGCAAGCCGCCCTGGTTCAAGGTGCCGGCGCCCGGCTCCCCCCGCTACCGCGAGCTGAGGCGGCTCATGGACGAGGAAGGCCTGCATACGGTCTGCCAGGAGGCCGCTTGCCCGAACATCGGCGACTGCTGGCAGCGCGGCACCGCCACGTTCATGATTCTCGGCGACACCTGCACGCGCCGGTGCGGGTTCTGCAACGTCAAGACCGGCAAGCCCACCCATCACGACCCGCTCGAGCCGCTGCGCGTGGCCCAGTCGGTCAAGCGCATGGGCCTTCGCCACGCCGTCATCACCAGCGTCGACCGCGACGACCTTCCCGACCTGGGCTCCTCGGCCTTCGTCGGTGTGATCCGCTCGATCAGGCGCCTCGCCCCCGGCACCAAGGTGGAGGTGCTGACTCCCGACTTCCGCGGCGAGGAGATGCCCCTGGCGCGGGTGATCGCCGAGCGTCCCGACGTGTTCAACCACAACGTGGAGACCGTCCCGCGGCTGTATCCCGTGGCCCGCCGCGGCTCGCAGTTCCTGCGCTCGTGCCGCGTGCTGCGCAACGCGAGCGAGCTGGGCGAGGGGCAGGTGGTGACCAAGTCCGGGCTCATGACCGGCCTGGGTGAGAGCCGCGAGGAGATGCTGGACGCCTTCGGCACGCTGCGCGAGCACGGCGTGCAGGTGCTCACGGTGGGCCAGTACCTGCGTCCCACGCGCGACCACCTGCCGGTCGTGCGCTACTGGCACCCCGACGAGTTCGCCGACCTGGAGCGCGAGGCATACGCCATGGGGTTCGATTCCGTGGCCGCCGGGCCGCTGGTGCGCTCCAGCTACCACGCCGAGCAGACCCTGGAGCAGGCGGCCGCGCGGTGAGGCTCGCCGGCCGTGCGACGCTCGCCGCGGCGGTCGTCGCTGCTGACCGCCGGCGGGCGTGGCACTGGCCATCGGCACCCGCGAGCAGGAGGGTGAGGGACCGCCGCCGGCGCGCGGCTCGGCGACCGGGGCCTGGCGGGCGCTGGCTCCCGCGACCGTCGCGCGCGGCGAGGTCGCGGCTGCACGCATCGGCCGGTACATCTACGTGGTCGGCGGGTTCCGGGAGGGGTTCGGCGTGGACAGCTCCGACGTCCTCGAGCGCTACGACATCCGCCGCAACCGTTGGCGCAGGCTCAGGCCGCTCCCGGTCGGGGTGAACCATCCCACCGCTGCTGGCCTGGGCGGGAAGCTCTACGTGCACGGTGGATACGCGGGGCCCCTCACCGATCCGTCGCGGCGGCTGTATGTCTACAACCCCCGCCGCGATCGCTGGCGGAGGCTGCCCGACTCCCGCCGCCCGCGCGCGGCCCACGCCCTCGCCGCTCTGAACGGGCGTCTGTACGCAGCCGGTGGGGTGGACGCGACCTCCGACACGCGATCCATGGAGGTCTACGACCCGAAGCGGCGGCGCTGGCGCGTCGGCCCGCCGCTCAAGGGCCCGCGCCGCAATCACACGACGGGTGTTGCCGCGGGCGGCTACTTCTACGTGCTCGCCGGGCGCGAGGGAACGCGCAACTACACGGTCGCCGAGCGCTATGACCCCAAGCGCCGGCGCTGGCAGCGGCTGCCCCCGATCCGCCGCGCGCGCGGGGGAATCGCCTCAGCAGCGGTCAGTCGCGGCCGGGTGGTTGTGTTCGGCGGCGAGGATTTCGGCACAGGCAGGACGATCCCCGAGGTCGAGCTCTACGACCCCAGGCGGCGACGCTGGCGCTCGCTGCCGGCAATGCGCACGCCGCGCCACGGGCTGGGCGGCGTGTCGCTGGACAACCGGGTCTACTCGCTGGTCGGCGGTCCCACCCCGGGGCTCGCCTCCACGCGCACGATCGAGTTCCTCGACGTGCGTTGATCCCGCTCAAGGACGACATCCCGACGCGGCGGTTCCCGATCCTCACGGTGATCCTGATCGCCGCGAACGTGGCGATGTTCTTTCTCTTCCAGGGCGCCTACCTGAACGACGGGGAGTTCGACCAGAAGGTCGTTGACTACGGCACGATCCCGTACGAGATCACCCACCCGGGCGACGAGTGCGCGGTGACTGCCGACGGCAACCTCGCCTGCGAGGGCCAGGCGGGGGTGAGCGGCCAGGCGCCCGATCAGCCGTCCACCTGGCTCACCATCCTCACGTCGATGTTCATGCACGGCGGGATCCTGCACCTGGCCGGGAACATGGTGTTCCTGTGGATCTTCGGGAACAACATCGAGGACTCGATGGGCCGCGGGCGGTTCGTCGCCTTCTACGTCCTGGGCGGGATCGCGGCAGTGCTCGCGCAGACGGTGATCGACCCCGACGCGGCCGTGCCCACCATCGGGGCGAGCGGGGCGGTGGCGGCCGTGTTAGGTGGCTACGCGCTGCTCTACCCGCGCGCGCGGGTGGTCACGCTGCTGTTCATCATCATCTTCTTCACCATCGTCGAGCTGCCGGCCCTGATCGTGCTGGGGCTGTGGTTCCTGCTCCAGGCGGCGGCCGGTGCCGCCGAGGTGGCCACGCCCGTGACCGGCGGGGAGGGCGGCGGCGTGGCCTACTTCGCGCACATCGGCGGCTTCGTCTTCGGGCTGGTGGCCATCAAGCTGTTCGCGAACAGGGTGCACGACGACTACCAGCGAGCGCACCGGCTGCCGGTGTACTGATGGCCCGCACGGCGGCCCTGGTGGCGAGCCTCGCGATGCTCGGGCTGCTCGCGTTCCTCACGATCAGCGTGATCATCGACGACGGCGTGACGCCGCTGGTGGTGGTGTCGTTCGTGCTGCTGGCGATGATCGGCTTCGGCGTGGTCGGCGCGCTGCTCAACCCGCCTGAGGAATGAGCGTCCTCTCGGGAGGGCGGCGGCGCAGGCGCCTCGGGCAGAGGCTGGCGCTGCTGGCGCTCCTGCTGGCGCCGCTCGCAGTCGGTGTGGCCGCCTACCTCGGGCTGGTGCGCGACGAGCCTGGCGACGAGCCGCGCGCCGCGGCGTCCGCGCCAGCCGCCATCACCCCGGCGGCTGGAGGTGCGCTGGAGCCGATCTCACCGGCGCCGGTGCGCCTGAGCGGGGTCGACGCCTATCGACTGCGCTTCCGCAAGCCGCCGCGGGCGGCGCTGGTGTTCGACGTGGGCAGCGGCGAAGTGCTGTTCCGGCGCCAGCCGCTCCGGGTTCTGCCGATGGCCAGCCTCACGAAGATCATGACCGCGCTGGTGGTGGTCGACGAGGTCGGGCCGCGCGAGCGCGTGCGCATCACCCGTGCCGCCCTGCGCTACTCGGGCTCCGGCGTGGGCGTGCTGCCCAAGGGCAAGCGCGTGCGAGCCGAGGCGCTGCTCAACGGGGTGATGCTGGTGTCGGGCAACGACGCGGCGATCGCGCTCGCCGTTCACGTGTCGCGCAGCGAGCGACGGTTCGTGGCGCTGATGAACGAGAAGGCGCGGCTGTGGGGGCTGCGCTGCACGCGACTTCGCGTCGTCACATGGACTGGAGAACGGCAACCGCTCGTGCCCCGCCGACCTGGCGGTGCTCACGCGCCTGGCGATGCGCGAGCCGCGGATCGCCCGCATCGCCCGCCGCCGCCAGGCCTCGTTCCCATTCCCGATCAAGGGCGGCCGCCTGTTCCTGGCCGGCCACAACCCGCTGATCCGGGCCGGCTACCGCGGAGCCATCGGCCTCAAGACGGGCTACACCCAGGCGGCGGGGCGGTGCTTCGTGGGGGTGGCGCGACGCGGCGGGCGGACGCTGGGGGTGGTGCTGCTGGGATCGCCGGACCCGGCGAAGCACGCGGCGCGGTTGTTGGATCTGGGGTTTCGGGGGGCTTAGCGCGCAGGAGCGCAGCGGGCCCTGAAGCGCTTGATCGCCACTCGCTTGTTGCCGGAAGTGTCGCGGGCGGTCACGGAGATGCGGTGCCTGCCGCGAAACGATGAAGTCATTGTTGCCGTCCAGGTAGCGGTACTCGACCGGTCCGTCCGAGTCGACAACCCCGCCGTCAGATAACGACCGCCGCTCAGCGATTTGATCTCCGCCACGCCCCCGCAGCCGGCACTGCCGGGCGTCACGGCGATCCCGTCCTTGCCGAACGTCCGATCCAGCTCGCCGGGCGCCGCCCAGGCGCCGTGAGGTGCGCCTAACAGGATGAACCCCGAGAACAAGAGGACGCGGGAGATCCAGGTTCGCCTCAAGGTCATCGGCATAGTCGCAGCACCATGCCCGCCTTCAGAACCCCCAATCATCCCCCGAGGCATTACCGCTCCGACCCACGATCGTTGCGAGTCGCACGCACCGGCGTAAACCCGCGCTGGTGACGAAGGGTGCGGTGGAGGGAAACGCTGTCAGGCGCCCGCGAGCCTGGCCGCCTGCTCCAGGTTGATCGCGTCGACGAGTGGGTCGGCGTGGCGATGCACCAGCTGCCATTCCGAGCCCTCGCGGCGATAGACCTGGGTGACCCGCAGCGACCAGTCCTGGTCCGGCAGGCCACCGATCTCGGCGTGCTGTCGCTCGATCATCACGAGCACGAGGGTGTCGCCCCACGCGTGCGCCTCCGCGACCTCCAGCTTCGCCTCGCCGCCCTGGAAGTAATCGGCCGCCTCCCTGATGCTCTCGGCCCGATCCTCGTAGCGGGTGGGCTCCCCGCCGAACGGGTTCATGAGTGTGAAGCCGCGGGCGTGAGGCGTCAGCGCCAGGTAGCGATCCATGTCCCCGCGGAGGAACGCTGCGGTGGCGTTCTCGGTGCGTTGAACGAGCTCGTCAAGCTCCTCGTCGGTGATGGATCCGTCCGCCATCAGGTCCTCGTCTCTGCGTTTAAGGCTACCGCGAGCAGTCAGCTGCTGGGCGCCGACGGTGCGACCTCGTCAGCAACCTCGTAGTGGGCGATGGTCGACTCGCCGAGGAGGTAGCGCTCGTCCTCCGGGTAGAGGACCGCCGCCTCAATGTCGTCGCCGGCGAACGCCTGGATCGCCTCGCGCGACTCCCAAAGGGACAGCGTGATGAACTCCGTGCGATCCTCCTGGTCGCGCCGGAGCATCCAGGCGCCGCGGTTGCCCGGGGTCTCCGCGTACTCCGCGAAGCCGGTCCGGCGGATGTAGTCGGCGTAGGCCCCGGCGTCATCCAGTCTCACGACGCCTTTCCAGACCCGCGCGATCATTGGGTCTCCCCCTCCTTCGCGCTCACCCCGCGTGCCCTGCCGATGACCATCAGCCCCACCAGCCGCGATACCACCATCGCCACGTACGCCAGCCCGGCCAGCTGCTCGAGCATCACGAGGCTGCGCGCGAAGGGCTTGACGGGCGTCACGTCGCTCAGGCCCGTGCTGGACAGGGTCGTGAAGCTGAGGAACAGCAGCTCCATCCAGGTGCGGTCGTCCTGCGCGTCGATCGCCGCCGTGAAGCTGTCGGGCTCGATCGCCTGGCAGACGGTGAAGCTGTAGGCGAAGGCCCAGGCCACCAGCGTGAAGGTGGCGCCCACTGCGAACAGCTCGTCGCGGGTGATCACATGGTCGGCGAGCATGTAGCCGATGAGCGCGGCGGCGGCGTAGAAGTAGAGCACCGCCTCGAGAGCGGACGAGTAGGGAAGCAGGGCGTCGTCGCCGGTGACGGCCTGGATCAGCAGGAGAACTGTGGCGGGGAGGCCGAGCAGCACACCGAACCAGGTCGAGGCGGCCGAGCTCCGCACCGCCAGGACCACCAGGGCGAGGATCGCGATACCGAAGACGCTGAACAGCGCACGGCCGACGGCGCTGCCCTCCATGAACGGGTAGAGGAGCACCCCGCCCAGCTGGGCGGCGAGCAAGACGGCGGACGGCTCGCGCCAGGCGCTTCGAAACACGGGGGCCAACTTAGTTCTCGGACCGGTCGCCGCCAGACGCCAGATCTCATGGCAAGATGGCTCCAGCGGGGCCATAGCTCAGCTGGAAGAGCGCCTGCTTTGCAAGCAGGAGGTCGCCGGTTCGAGCCCGGCTGGCTCCACTGGCCTACCTGAGGAGGAGTGCCTTGGCGACCGAATCTGCACCTCCAGCCCAGCGCGCGGAGATGACCAACCTGGAGACGGTGAGCCACTGGTTCGGGCTCGCCGCGGAGCGACTCGAGCTGCCCGACGACGTGGCCGCCGTGCTGCGCTCGCCCTATCGGGAGGTGCGCGTGCAGATTCCGGTGAAGCTCTCGGACGACCGCATCCACGTGTTCTCCGGCTTCCGCGTCCAGCACAACGGCGCGCGCGGGCCGTACAAGGGCGGGATCCGCTTCCACCCCGAGGTCGACATCGACGAGGTCCGCGCGCTGGCCGAGCTCATGACCTGGAAGACGGCGATCGTGGAGATCCCCTTCGGCGGCGCCAAGGGCGGAGTGGACGTGACGCCTGAGCAGCTCGAGCCGTCCGAGCGCCAGCGGGTCGCGCGGTCGTTCATCGACAAGATCGAGAAGGTCCTGGGCCCGACCCGCGACATCCCGGCGCCCGACGTGGGCACCGACGCCCAGACGATGGCGTGGTTCATGGACGAGTACGGCAAGCTGCACGGCCACACGCCGGCGATCGTGACCGGCAAGCCGATCTCCCTACAGGGATCGCTCGGGCGCGAGGCCGCCACCGGGCGCGGCGTGGTCTACACGTTCCTCGAGGCCGCCCGGGCCCTGAGCATGGATCCCAAGGAGACGAGATTCGTGGTCCAGGGCTTCGGCAACGTGGGCTCGTGGGCGGCTCGGATCCTGCGCGACCTGGGCGCCACGATGGTGGGCGTGTCCGATGCCACGGGCGCGATCCAGTCGGCGGCGGGGATCGAGCCGGCCGGGCTGGTCGACCACCTGGCCGCGGGCGGGATGCTGACGGAGTTCCCGGGGGCCGACGCCATCTCGGCCGACGAGCTGCTGGCGCTGGAGTGCGACCTGTTCATCCCGGCCGCCCTCGGCGGCATGGTCCACCAGGCCAACGCCGACAGCCTCCGCTGCCGGGTCCTGGTCGAGGGCGCCAACAGCCCCCTGACCCCGGCGGCCGACGAGATCCTCACCGGCAAGGGAGTGGAGGTGGTCCCGGACGTGCTGGCCAACGCCGGTGGCGTGGTGGTGTCCTACTTCGAGTGGGTCCAGAACCTGCAGCACTTCCGCTGGGACGAGGACGAGGTCAACGAGCGCCTCGGCCGCATCATGCGCAAGGCCTACGGGCAGGTGGCCGGGCGGGCCGAGGCCTCGCACATCTCGCTGCGCGAGGCGGCGTTCTGCCTCGGCATCGAACGCGTGGTGGAGGCCGCGCGCACCCGCGGCTACATCTCCTGACACCCCTCCAAATAGAAACGGGGACCGCCCGCCCCGGCGATCCCCGTTCCAGTCGTAGCGGCGTCCCGTGCCGCCTTGATGCCGACGGAACCCTCCGGACCGTCGTAGGACCGCGATTCGGCGCGTTATCGAGATCGACTTGAGCGCGCGGCTGGGCCGCGCTCATACGAACGTCGAGGCCGCGCCTACTCCTCGTCGAAGTCGAAGTCGCGCGGGGGCTTCTGCTCGAACCAGAGCCGGTCGTGCTCCGGCGTCTCCTGGAGGAACTCGGGCGTCTCCTCGAGCACGTCCTCGCCGTCCTCGGGCTCGGCCTCGCCGGGCTCCTCCACGGCCGGCGTGCCGCGCGGCGGTGTGTCGCCGGAGCGGCACCACGGGCTCGCTCTCCTCGATCGGCTCCGGGTGGTCGGCGTCGGGCTCGGGCGCCGCGTCCTCGTCCAGCTCGTCGGCCTCGACGGGCGCGGCCGGCTCCTCGGCGGCCTCCTCGAGCTCGGCGCCCTTGGCGTCGGCCTGGGCCTCGACCGGGCTCGGGGGCGGCCTCCGGCGCGTCGGCCTCGGCCTCGGCCGACGCGTCCTCGCCCTGCTCCTCGGCCGGCGCGCCGCGGCGCGCGGGGCCGAGCGCCTCGCGCTCCTGCCGCGAGATCTCCTCCTCCGCGGCTCCGTGCTCGCGCTTGAGGTCCAGGTGGGCGCGAATCGCATCGTCCAGGATGCCCATCGGCGCGAAGCCTAATTCAACGCTCTGTCGCCCGTCCGCTTGTAGCGAGCGCCCGTGGCCCACCGCGCTGACGGCAGCCCCTCGACTGCCGGCCCGCGCGGGGCTATGGTTGACCCACGGCGGGGTGAGGGCACCTGAACGCCTGGGCAAACGACAGGAGGCGTGGCGTGAAGTGGAAGACCGTGATGGCCGGTGTGGCGATCGGCATCGGCGTGCTGGCACCGTCGGCACAGGCCACGCCCCAGAGCGGGGATACCGCGATCGTGACCCTGGGCGACTCGTTCATCTCGGGCGAGGCCGGCAGGTGGCAGGGCAACTCCATCGTGTCGACCACCGACCGCGCCGGCACCGACCGCGCCTGGACCGGCACGGGCTATGACCCCAGCCGCATCTACGGCGCGACCGACGCCAACGGCTGCCACCGCTCCGACGTCTCCGAGGTGGACAGCGCCACGGTGGCCGTGGCGCGCGAGGTCAACCTGGCCTGCTCCGGCGCCGTGACCGCCAACATCTTCCGCCCCTCGCAGGGCGGCCAGCGCCCAGAACGGCGAGCCCTCGCAGGGACTGAAGCTGCGCTACGTGGCGCAGGTGCTGAACGTGAAGGTCGTGGTGCTGTCGATCGGCGGCAACGACCTGGGCTTCGCCGACATCATCCGCGCCTGCGCCCAGGCGTACGCCGCGCAAGACCGGGCCCTGCAACCCCTCCCAGCAGCAGGTGGTGAACGGGCGCAAGTCCGGCCGCCTTCGCCGGCGTGGCCAAGGCGATCCGCGAGATCCGGGCGATCATGGTCGAGTCCGGCTACGCCCGGTCCGACTACCGGCTGATCGTGCAGAGCTACGGCTCGCCCGTGCCGCGTGCCAGCGAGACCCGCTACCCCGAGACCGGCACCGACCGCGGGACCGTGGGCGGCTGCCCGTTCTACGACGCCGACCTGGACTGGGCGCGCGACTCGCTGGTGAACCAGATCGACGACGGCATCCTGTTCACCTCGGCCGTCCGAGGGCACGGAGTTCCTGGAGCTGCGCAACCAGCTCCAGGGCCGCGAGGTGTGCTCGACCAGCACGAGCCAGGCCACGCTCGGCCAGCCGCCCTCGGGCACCACCAGCGAGTGGGCGCGCTTCCTCACGCTCAACCTCGTGCAGGGTGAGATCCAGGAGACGCTGCACCCCAACGCCTACGGGCAACAGGCGCTGGGCCGCTGCCTGACGCTGGCGGTCGACGGCTGGGCCGGGACGCGGAAGCTGCCGGCCGGTGGCGGGCGAGGGGCCGAGCGGGGTCATCTACACCCGCTGAGGCGGAACGGCTACTTCTCGGACAGCGCCGCGAAGGTCGCGGCGCGCGCGTAGAGCTTGTAGAGCCTGAAGCCGGAGGCGAAGCTCCTGCGGCAGGTGTTGTCCAGCACGCGGTAGGCGGTGGCGTCGGGCAGCTTGGGCGTCTTGACCGCGCTGTCCTTGAGGTTGACCTGCTCCTGGATGTCGTCGATCGTGGCCAGTCGCTCGGCGCGCGAGCCGCCGCGCCAGTCCCTGCACTGAGCCAGCTGCGCGACCGATCCCACGAGCGGGTCGCCCACCGGCTTGGCGCGTGGGCGATCGGCGGAGTCGTCGTCGCCCCCACACGCCCCGAGCGCCAGCGCGGCACACGCCGCCGCCGTGGCAGCGCCGTGCCGCACTGCGGTCGTCATCCCGTTACCGCGGCGGCTTGGAGTCGGCAATGCCCGTGAGCTTCCCGACCTGGTCGCGCAACTGCTTGGCCCGGGCGGTGCGCAGGAACTGGCGCGCGCCGCGCTCGAAGCGCCGCTGCTTGCTGGCCGCCGCGGCCGTGCCCGGCTTGGGCGGCAGCGTGTACCAGTCGCACTGCTCCGGCGGCGCCTCGCCCTCGCGGGCCAGGAAGCACGAGAGCAGGTAGGCGACCTTCACGGGGTCGCCGGCGCTCTTGCTGGTGGCGCAGTTGGACGGAAGCGCGTCGTTGCCGTCCCCCTTGCCGGGGCCGGTCACGCTGGCGGCCGTGCCGTCGGGGCCGCGGTTGTTGTACCAGCAGTTGCCCACGACTGAGCCCACTCCGCCCTCGTCCCACCAGAAGTCCAAGCCGTTGGGGGCGCGGCCCTTGGTGGCGCCCACGTTGTTGCCGAACTTGTACATGGCCTTGTGGGGACGGAAGCCCTTCGGCACCCGTCCGAGGTTGTTCCTGTAGAAGCGGTTGGCGCACGACGTGGAGAGCATCTGGTCCGTGCACGAGATGCCCGGGTTCACGTTGCCCTCCGGGGTCACGAGGAAATTGGGGATCGAGAGCAGGAACGCCGCGTTGCGCCAGTTGTCCCACATCCAGTTGTCGTGCACGCGGCCGTCGTTGTGGCCGGCCCAGAAGATGCCGACACCCGAGGGCAGGATGCCCACGACCGGCTCCACAGGCGGGTTGGGCTTGAACAGGTCCAGGTTGTTGGAGTAGATGTAGTTGTTGTCCACCTGGACGCCGTCGGCGGGGAAGCCGGGGTGGCCGGCCGACGAGATGGTGTCGGTCGAGATCCCGGCCGTGTTGGCGTAGATGTGGTTGTTGGTGAGCCGCACCGCGTTGCCCATCGACCCGGAGTAGGCGAGCACGCTGCCGCGCATGTCGCACTTGGTGACGGTCGTGTTGATGCGCGGTGCGTCCGGGTAGAACGTCTTATCCGCCTGTTTGCCCGTCTCCGGCGCGGCGCCCGGGTACAGGACCGCGTCGCCGGCTCCGAAGCCGTCGCAGTTCTTGTACAGGCCGTGGTCGGAGGTGAAGGTGAGGTTGGCGTAGTCGGCCGCCCAGAACATCTTGACCGTGTCGAGCCGGTAGCCGTCGGCCTCCTCGATGTAGATGCCGTGCTCCAGCGCGCCGCGCGCGGTGAGGTTGTGCACGACGAAGCCGTCGGCGCGGTCGGCGCGGATGATCACGTGCTTGTCGAGCTTGCGCGGCCGAGCCTCGGCGCCCTTGCCGATGTAGTTCGACGCGCCGTCGACGATCACGTCGGTGGGCTTCACGCCGCTGCCCTCGAGCTGGAGGTTGCACTTCACGCAGGGGCCCTCGTCGGGGATGCCCTGCCTATTGGTGAGCGGCGGCGAGGGCGGCGGTGTCATGGGCACCGCACGACCCTGCACGTAGACCAGGTTCTGGTCGTTGGGGCAGGTGACCTGGTAGCGGAAGCTGGGGGTCTTGGCGCCGCCCGAGTCGGTCTGGGTGAGGTTGGCGCAGCGCGGGTCGTTGAGCGGCGCCTTGCGCGAGGTGGGCTCGGTGTAGCGGCCCGGCATGATCACCACGCGGTCGTTGTTGCCCGAGGCGTTGACCGCCGGCTGGATCTCCTTGTACTTGCACTTGCGAGCCAGCGCGCGGTTGATGCGCAGCAGCTTGCGCGCCGCCTTGCGGCTGAGGCCCTTCTTGGGCTGGCTCGGCCGGATCTTGTAGCCGTTCTTGCGCGCCTGGCGGATGGCCTTCCTGACCCGGGCGAGCGACTTCCGGCCGCCCTTGCCGGCGCAGACCACGCGCACCTTGCCGGCGCCCTTGCCGCTGACCGCGGTCTCGAGCGGGCGCACGCTGGGCACCTTGCCGCCGGCGGCCGGCCTGACCGAGGTGTCGGGCCCGGGCTCGGGCCAGTAGGAGGGCCGCTCGAGATGGGCGACCGCCGCCGCCGGCAGGGCGAGTGCGGCCAGCACCGCGCCGATCGTGATGAAACGCCAGCGACGCGGATCCCAGCTCATGCACTCCTCCTCGGTAGGGCGAAAACGGCGATCGGAGGCTATCTCACCGAATCGTCGGGTGCGAGGGGGAACTGCGGTCGTCGGCCGTTGGTCGTAGGTCCTTGGTCGTCGGTGGGTTAGGCTCGTCCGGTCGTGGTGGTCAAACGGTCAGGCCTTGTCGCATCATTGGTTTCGGCCTGCCTGCTGCTCTCGGGCTGCACGGTCTTCGACATGGTGCGCCTGGCCAGCGACGAGACGGCCGGCCGCCAGAACGACACGGCGGGGTCGGCGACCGCAAGGGCCTACCTGATCGAGCAGCTGCGCCCGATCGCACGGGGCCTGAACCCTGCCGGCACCGGTGACGCCGCCTACACGCAGCCGTTCTCGGGAGGCAGGAACGTGGTGGCGGTCATCCCCGGCACCGACCTGGCGGACCAGTACGTGATCGTCGGCGCGCACTACGACGGCCTGGGCACCTCCTGCCAGCGCTCCATCCCCAGCGACCAGATCTGCAACGGCGCCACCGACAACGCCACCGGAGTGACCGCCGCGCTGGCGCTGGCGCGCTCGGTGGCCAGCCGCCGGCCGCGGCGATCGGTCGTGATCGCGTTCTGGGACCGCGAGGAGGACGGCCTGCTGGGCGCACGGCACTACGTGCAGACCGACCCGCTGGTGCCGCTCGCGCAGACGGTGGGCTACGTGAACTTCGACATCCAGGGCGCGAACCTGCTGCCGAGCCTGCGCAACAACACCTTCGCCATCGCCGCCGAGAGCGGCGGGTCGCGGCTGACCCAGATCGTGTCGGAGGCGATAGGCACCAGCACGCTCGACACCTCCATGCTCAGCTCGATCTTCGGCCAGAACCGCAGCGACTACGTGCCCTTCCTGGCCGCCTCGATTCCCAGCGTGTTCTTCAGCGACGCCACCGGGCCCTGCTACCACACGGTCGACGACGAGATCGCGGTCGTGGACTTCCGCAAGCTCGACAAGCAGATCGCCGTGGCGCTGAACGTGACCAGGCAGCTGGCCAACACGAGCTCGCCACCCGCGTTCGCATCCGGCACGCCGCTGGCCACCTACGACGACCTGGTGGAGTTCGCTGGGGTGGTCGACCGTGGCTGGGCCGACCGCGGGCGCTTCTCGGCGTCGGATCAGGCCACGTTCACGCGCATCCGCGACACCTCGCAGCGCCTCGTGGCCGAGGGCCGTGCCGCGTTCGGGTCTGACGACGTGAGCACGCTGCTGGGCGACGCGGCCGCCGCCGTGTCGCTGCTCACGCGCGGCACGTGCGAGGGGTTCCAGGCGCCGTCGTCCTAGCGTCGCGCCGGCGGGGCCGGCCGGGCTAGTCTTCGAGTATCGGACGCAGGGTCACACTCGCGGGGATGCTGCTGGCGGGCTTTCTGTGCGCGCCGGCGACCGTCTCCGCCGCCCCGCCTACCTCCTGTCCCGGCGATCCGATCACGCCCACGCGCGTGATCACCGGGTCGTTTGCCTCGGAGCTGGCCGGGCAGCTACGTGCTGGTGCCGTTCACGGTGCCGGGTGGCACGACCGCGGTGCGGGTGAAGTACTGCTTCGATCAGCCCGAGGCGCCGGTGGGTGGCGTACGCCACACGCTCGACCTCGGGCTCTACGACGCGCGGCGCAAGCGCGGCGAGCTGTTCGACACCGAGGAGCTGCGCGGCTGGGGCGGGTCGAGCCATCCCGACGTGACGGTGTCGCGCGAGGGCTTCTCGACCGAGGCTCAGTACCTGGCACGGCCGCGCGGCCACGTACCCGGCAAGACCACGCGTGGCTTCGAGCCGGGTCGCATCCGCGCGGGCGAGTGGGCGGCCGAGCTGGGGCTGGCGTCCGTGATCGGCAGGTCTGGAGGCGACACCGACGGCGCGGTGGGCTGGCGGGTGGAGGTGGAGCTGAGCAGCGACCCCGCGTTCGCCGACCAGCCCTACCGCCCGGCGCGCTACAGGACGCGCCCGGCGATCCGTCGCGGGGGCTGGTACGCGGGCGATATGCACGTGCATGCCGAGCACTCGGCGCTGGGCGACGCGACCATGCGCCAGACCTTCGACTACGCGTTCGGACCGCGGGGCAGCACCGGCGCCGGGCTGGACTTCATCACGCTCAGCGACTACGCGACCCGAACCCATTGGGACGAGATCGGCCGCTACCAGCCGAGCTATCCGCGCAAGCTGATCGTCCGCAGCGCGGAGGTGATCACCTACCGCGGCCACACGAACAACCACGCGAGCGCGCGCCAGCTGGACTACCGGACGGGGCCGGTGCTGGAGCGCCTGGCCAACGGGGCGCTGGTGCGCAAGCGCGGGCGCCGCCCACCTAGCCGGCTGTTCGACCAGGTGCACCGCGCCGGTGGCTTCACGCAGATCAATCACCCCACGATCTTCCCGTCCGATGTGCCCGGCCTGGCCTCGCTGTGCCGCGGCTGCCCGTGGGACTACTCCGATGCCGAGACCAGGTTCGCCAAGGTCGACGCCATGGAGGTGCACACCGGTCCGACCGGCAGCGAGACCAGCCCCAACCCGTTCACGCTCAGCGCGATCCAGGAGTGGGACGCGTTGCGCCGCCGCGGCTTCGACATCACCGCGGTCGCCGTCAGCGACTCCCACCACGCCGGCACGCCCAGGAACCCGGGCACGCAGACACCGATCGGTGTGGGCACCACCGTCGTGTTCGCGCCGGAGCTGTCCGAGCGCGGAATCCGGCGCGGAATCCGCGCCGGGCGCGCCTACGTGAAGGTGTTCGGCCCCGGCGGGCCGGACCTGCGCCTGAGCGCGCGCGCCGGGCGGCGCCGGGCGATCATGGGCGACTGGCTCCGCCGCTCATCGGCGCGCCTGGTGGCCCGGGTGATCGGCGGCGTGAGCAGGCCGGGAGCCGGGGCACGCAAGCTGGTGGTGCTCAAGGACGGCGCACGGATCGCCGAGGTGCCCGTCACGAGCGACGACTTCAGGTACCGGTTCCGCTCGCGGGGCCGGGGCGGCTACCGGATCCAGCTCGAGCGCGGCGCGGCGGTCGAGGCCCTGACCAACCCGATCACGCTCGGGGTGCGGCGCCGGCGATAGCCGCCTATCCATCGGGCGGGTCGAGCCTGTTAGGTTCGCGCGGGGTACCGGCCGATGGACTTTCGCATCCTCGGACCCACCGAGGTAACAAACGACGGACGCCCGCTCGCACTCGGCGGACCGAGACAGCGGGCGCTGCTGGGCATGCTGCTCCTGCACGCCAACGAGGTGGTGTCGAGCGATCGCCTGGTCGACGAGCTGTGGACCGACCAGCGCCGTGGCGATGGCGCCAAGGCGCTCCAGGTGGCCGTGTCGCGGCTGAGGAAAGCCCTGCAGCCCGGCCTGGGGCGCGGGGCCACCAACGATCTGATCGCCACCCGCCCGCCTGGCTATGAGCTGTGCATCGCGCCGGAGCGGGTGGACGCCAAGCACTTCGAGGCGCTGCTGGACGAGGGCCGGCGGGCGCTGGAGGCGGGTGACCCGCGCGCTGCGCGGAGCAAGCTCGACGATGCGCTGCGGCTGTGGCGCGGCCCGCCACTCGCCGACCTGGCCTACGAATCCTTCTGCCAGGCCGAGGTGGGACGCCTCGAGGAGCTGCGGGTGGCGGCGCTCGAGGAGCGGATCGAGGCCGATCTGGCGTTGGGCCGGCATGCCGAGCTGATCCCCGAGCTGCACGCTCTGGTGGAGGGGGAGCCGCTGCGCGAGCGCCCGCGCGGGCAGCTGATGCTCGCCCTCTATCGGGCGGGCCGTCAGGCCCAGGCCCTCGAGGCGTACGCACAGGCCCGCTCGGCGCTGGTGGACCAGCTTGGGATCGAGCCCGGGCGCGGGTTGCGAGACCTACAGGCGGCGATTCTCGCCCAGGACCCTGCGCTTGACGTGGATCCGGACGTCAAGGCGACCGAGGATCCCCAGCCGCCGACAGTGCAGGCGCGCGGCCTGTTCGTCGGACGCTCGCATGAGCTGTCCGAGCTCGAGCGGGCCCTCGACGGCGCGGTCACGGACCGGGGCCGGGTGGTGCTCCTGGCCGGCGAGCCCGGGATCGGGAAGAGCCGGCTGGCCGAGGAGCTGATGACCGAGGCCCGCGGCCGCGGGGCGCGGGTGCTGGTCGGCCGCTGCTGGGAAGCGGGCGGCGCGCCCGCGTACTGGCCCTGGGTGCAGTCCCTGCGCGCGCATGTCCGGGAGACGGAGCCGGACGAGCTGCGAGCTCAGCTCGGGGAGGGTGCCGCGGACCTCGCTCAGCTGCTGCCGGAGCTGCGCACCATGTTCCCGGAGCTGCCCGAGCCGCCGGCGCTGGGGTCGGAAGGCGCTCGCTTCCGGCTGTTCGAGGCCGTCGCCGCCTTCCTTCGCAGCGCCACGGCCTCCAACCCGCTGATGCTCGTCCTTGACGACCTGCACGCCGCCGACGAGCCCTCGCTGCTCCTGCTGCGGTTCGTGACGCGCGAGATCGGTCCCAGCCGCCTGCTCCTGCTCTGCGCGTTTCGGGACGTCGATCCCACGCTGAGTGCTCCGCTGAGAACGGCTGTGGCCGAGCTCGTCCGGGAGCCGGACACGTTGCACGTCACCCTCGCGGGCCTGCGAGAGCCGGATGTGGCCGAGTACCTCGAGCGCTTCACTTCAACGCAGCCCGCGCCTGGCCTCGCCCACGCCGTCCACACCGAAACCGAAGGCAACGCGCTGTTCGTGGCAGAGGTGGTGCGCCTGCTCGAGGCCGACGGGCGGATCGACGAGCCGGACGCTCACCTGCGCATCCCGCAGGGCGTGCGCGCCGTGATCAGCCAGCGCGTGGGGCGCCTACCCGAGAGCGTGCGGCGCCTGCTTTTGCCCGCATCGGTGCTCGGTCGGGAATTCCGCCTGGATGCCCTCTCGCGAGTGGTGGGGCTGAGCGAGCTCGACGTGCTGAACGCGCTCGAAGCCGCGGTGATCGAACGCGTCGTCGGGGAGGTCCCCGGCTCGCCCGGGCTGCTCCGCTTCGGGCACGCCCTGATCAGGGACACGCTGTACGAGGAGCTTGCTCCGGCCCGGAGGCTGGAGCTCCATCGCGAGGTGGGTGAGGCGCTCGAGTCCCTCTACGGCGCCGCCGAAGGGTCTCATCTCGCCGAGCTCGCGCACCACTTCTTTGCCGCCTCCTCGACCGGGCTGGGCGGAAAGGCGATCCACTACGCCCGCCAGGGCGGCGACCAAGCTGTCTCGGTGCTCGCATACGAGGAGGCGGTGCGTCTGTACGACATCGCCCTCGAGCTCGCCGACGACGATCTCACCCGCTGTGAGCTCCTGCTGGCCTCCGGTGAAGCCAGGGCCCGCGCGGGCAACACGCCCGCTTCGAAGCGGACGTTCCGCGAGGCCGCGCTGCTCGCGGAACGTCGAGGGCTCGCCGAGCACCTGGCCAAGGCCGCGCTCGGCTACGGCGGCCGGATCCTCTGGGAGGTCTCGCGCGAGGACCCCTACACCCAGGAGGTACTGGAGCGTGCGCTCGCGGTGCTGGAGGACGACAGCACCCTCAGGGTGAGGGTGTCGTCGCGACTTGCCGCGGGCCCGCTCCGCAACGCTCGGCTTCCGGTCGAGCGACGAAGGCTGCTCGCGCGCGACGCGCTGGAGATGGCACGGCGGATCGGAGACCAGGGGGCGCTGGCCTATGCGCTCTGCGCCTACATCACCGCCAACCACCGTCCCGACTTCACGCCGGAGCAGTTGGAGGTGGCCGCTGAGCAGATTCGGGTCGGCATGGCCGGGGACCTCGAGCGCGCCGCCGAGGGCCACGAGCATCGCGCAACCGCCATGATCGAGCTGGGTGATGTGCAGGGCGCGGAGGCCGAGCTCGAGGCGATTGAGAAGCTGGCCGGAGAGCTTCGCCAGCCTGCCCAGACGTGGCTCGCGAGCGTCTATCTGACGCTGATCGCGCTGCTCCGCGGCGAGTTCGCCGGGGCGGAGGCCATGATCGCCGACTCGCGGGAGGTCGGTGAGCAGGCGCAGAGCTGGAACGCGACCGTGACCTACCGCCTCCAGCTGTACGTGCTCCGCCGCGAGCAGGGGCGCCTTGGCGAGATGGAGGAGCTGGTTCGCCGGTCGCTGGAGGAGTACCCGACGTACCCACTCTGGCGCTGCGTGCTGATTCACATGGCGGCCGAGCTCGGGTACATGGAGGAGGCGCGCGCCGAGCTGCGCTCGTTGGCGGCGGAGGACTTCTCCGCCCTTCCTGTCGACGAGGAGTGGATGACGAGCCTCGCGCTCCTGGCCGAACCGGTGGCCGCCCTTGGCGACGCCGAGACCGCGGGCGCCATCCACGCGCTGATGCTGCCCTATGCCGACCGCTGCGTCATCAGCTACCCGGAGATCGCGCTGGGAGCGGCGTCCCTCTACCTGGGGATCCTCGCGCAGGCCATGGGTCAGGCCGATGCGGCCATAGCGCACCTGGAAGCGGCGATCGCATTCAATCGGCGACTGGGGGCCCGCCCATGGGAGGCCCGCGCCCGGCATCGCCTGGCGGCGTCCCTGCTGAGCCAGGGATCCAAGGAGGCCATCGTCCGGGGCGAGCGGGAGCTGGCGGAGGCGATCGCCAGCTTCGACGAGCTCGGGATGAGTGCCTGCGCAGAGGCTGCGACCTCGCTGCGGGAGGGAACGCCCGGCTGAGCGCGATCTGCTTGCGTCGCCGTCCTCAGCGGCGCGGCAGCACGATCGCCCGGCGCCCGCAGGGCGCCCCGCCCACGGCGATCCGCAGACGGCCAACGAGGTCGCGTGACGACTCACCCACGCGCGCGGTGTGGCAGCCGCGCACCACGACCCAGCGGTCGCGGCGGCTGCTCCATCGGGAGAAGGCGCGCGCGTCGAGCGTGAACCGCGCCCGGGCACGGCGACCCGGCGAGATCACCAGCTTGCTGAAGCCCTTGAGCTGGCGCGGCGGCTCGTTGCGGGCGCGGGGACCGGGCGGGCTGAGGTAGAGCTGGGGCACGGCAACGCCGCGCCGGCGCCCGCGGTTGACCACGTCGACCGACAGGCGCGCCCCCACGCCCCGCCGCGCTGCCCGGCCGCGGAGCGCGCGCAGCGAGAAGCGCGTGTATGACAGCCCGTGGCCGAACGGGAACGCCGGACGCAGGCGGCGGGCGTCGAACCAGCGATAGCCCACCAGCAGCCCCTCCGAGTAGCGGACCACGTCGTTCACGCCCGGATAGCGGCTGGGGCGCCCAGCCTCCGGCAGGTCGGCGGCGCGGCGCGGGAAGGTGGCGGGCAGGCGGCCGCCGGGGTCCACGTCACCGAACAGAACCCGGGCGAGCGCGCTGCCGCCTGCGTCGCCGGGGTACCAGGCGGCAACGATCGCCTCCACCCGGTCGCGCCACGGCGTGAGCACAGGCGCACTGGTCTCGAGCACGACGATCGTGCGCGGATTGACCGCAGCCACCCGCTCGATCAGGGCATCGCGCGCGATCGTGTCGCGGCGGCCGCAGTCGAGAGCGATGCAGGGCTTGTCCGAGAACTCCGAGGCGGTGTCGGCCACCACCACGACGGCGGCGTCGGCGCCCCTTGCCGCCTCCACGGCCGCAGCCGGGTCAGTGCCCGGGTCGTAGCGCAGCGCCACGCCCGGTCCCGCACGCGCGGCGAGCCCCTGACGCGGGGTCGTGAAGCGGTAGGGCCTGATCTCCGACGAGCCGCCACCGTTCTTGAACTTGTCGGCGTCGGCTCCTATGACGGCGAGCGACCGGATCCGGCGGGAGTTCAGTGGCAGGGCGCCGCCCCGGTTCTTGAGCAGCACGGTGCCCGCCTCGGCGACGGCCTGCGACGTCGCGCGGTGGGCCTCGCGGGGCACCCGCGAGTCGTCGTCGGTGTAGGCCGCTCGGTCGAAGAACCCGTAGGCGAACAGCGTCCGCAGCAGCCGTCGCACGGCGCGATCCACTCCCGCCTGCGTGGTGCGCCCCGCCGCCAGCGCCGCGCGGATGCGCTCGGGCGTGTAGCTCTCGCCGCCGTCGGTGTTCGCGAACGGCCACGGCTCGAAGTCCAGCCCCGCGCGCAGGCCGCTGCCCACCTGCTTCGACGCGGCGTAGTCCGCCAGCACGAAGCCCTTGAAGCCCCATTCGCGGCGCAGGATCCGGTCGAGCAGGAGCCTGCTGTCGCAGGTGTGGGGGCCGTTGAGCCGGTTGTACGAGCACATGACCGAGCCCACGTTGGCCTCCTTCACGGCCGCCTCGAACTGCGGCAGGTAGAGCTCGCGCAACGGGCGCTCGGCCACACGGACGTCGACGCTGTAGCGGCTGCCCTCGGAGGTTCCGCCCGGGCCCGACCTGCCCTCCTGGTTGTTGGCGGCGAAGTGCTTCACGTTGGCGATCACGCCCTGTCCCTGGGCCGCTCGGATCCACGCCACGCCCAGCCGGGAGGTGAGGAACGGGTCCTCACCGAAGGTCTCGAAGCCACGGCCCCAGATCGGGGTGCGCAGCAGGTTGACCGTGGGCGCGTACACGACGTCGTTGCCCTTGAGCCTGGCCTCTCGGGCGATCACGCGCGCGTGTGCGCGCGCAAGCCGGCGGTCGAAGCTGGCTGCCAGGGCCATCGACGCGGGCAGCGCGGTGCTGGGCCCCTGGCGCACGCCCACGGGGCCGTCGGTCAGATACAGCGGTGGCAGCGCCCACGCGCGGCACGCCGAACGCCTCGCCGATATGTCCTCCGGCCGCACCGCTGATTCCGGTCGACACGTCGCCGCCCAACAGGCCGATGCGCTCGTCTGGAGTGAGCGCCCGGACCAGCAGCCCGGCGCGCTTGGCGTCGGACAGCGAGGTGTCGCACCAAGCCCTCGAGCCACATCGGCCCGCCGCGGCGGCGGGCACCGCGCCCGCGACCACACACGCGAGCGTGGCCAGGGCGAGCAGCGGCGTGCGGCGCATGCCGGTCTTCTACCCGCTCACGCGAGCGGGCGAACCCGGCACCGGTGGCGGCGGGGCCGCGCCGACCGTCACGGTCGCGGCGCTCCTGCCGCGCAGCGACCGGCCCGTGCGCAGCTCCTTGGCGCCCAGCCGGACCACGTAGTCGCCGGCGGATCGGGGCCGCCACCTGAACGCGTGGCGGCCGCGGCGCAGGGTGACCAGCCGGCGGAGCACCACCCGGCGGCCCTTGAAGATCCGCAGCTCCACAACCGAGAGCTTGGAGAGGGAGAACACCACGCGGGTCGTTCGCCTGGGCGGAGCCTGGCGCGGGCCCCGGAAGCGCAGCCGCGGCGGGTCGGTCTGGTAGCCGCGGTAGCGGATGGCGTAGTCGCAATAGATCCCGCCCACGCGCCTGCCCATGCCCTGGAGCATCTCGCGCAGCAACTCGTGGTACTCCCCCGTGGACTGCGCGCCCCGGAACGAGTAGCGCGACCAGTCGCCCACGTCGCTGTGCGGCACCTCCCTCCGCGCCTCCGGCTCGGCGCGATCGTAGAGGGCCCTGGCGCGCTCGTCCCTGGCCAGGCGCGCGTAGTCGTAGAGGCCGATGAGCGACTGCAGGAACGCGTTGAACACGTACAGGCGCGGGCGCGAACGAGTACTGCAGGTAGTGGGTGCCTCCCAGCGGGCCGCGGGTGCGGACGCCGGTCGGCCGGCGCGCGTCGAACGCGCCCAGTGCGGCGCCGGCGGTCACGTTGTACTGCGGGCGGTCGAGCAGGCGCGCCGCCCGGCCGAGCGCGACGATGGCCGTGGACTGAGCCATCGCGCTCATCCACGGCGGCGAGCCGCCGCCGAAGTCGAACAGGTACTCCCAGGCGATGAAGTCACGGCCGCGTTTGACCGCGATCTTCGAGAGCTCATCGAGCAGCCTCCGCAGGCGCCCCTTCCGGCACGGGGTTCCCCGCCGTGGACCGGGCGGCTTGGCACCGCAGACCGGCCGCCCGGAGCCGCTTCGCGTGCACGCGCCATGCAGCAGGTTGGCCTTCTTGAAGTTGGACAGCGGGTGCAGCTGGAGGCCGCGGCCCGGGAAGTACTGGTACAGAAGCTCGCTGCCGCGGAACGTGATCTGGTCGCCGGCAGCCGGGAACGGCTTGGAGCGCCAGTAGGAGGCGTTGCGCCGCAGCTGGAGGAACAGGGCCGGCATGCGCGATGCGGTGAGCCGGCGCGCGAGCGCGATTCGCTCTACCGAGCCGACCACGTACCCCAGCTCGCTCCTGCGCGCGCCGCGCAGGCGGCGAAGCACCGCTCGCGCCCCGGCGAGCGTGCGCCGGTAGCCGGCCACGGCGGAGGCGGTGGCCGAGCCCGCGCGCTCCGCTTGACGCAGGGCCAGCGACACCGCGCGGCCCCCGCGCGCCGAGACCCGCGCTCGGATCGTCGCCCCTCCGGCCGGAGCGAGGCCGAGATCGATCTCCGCCCGCGGCGGCACGAACGGGTCCTCGACAAGCCGGGCGCGGTCGCCGTCGACCGTGGTCACGGGTTCGGCGAGCGCGGGCGCGGGCCCCGCCGCCACGGCCACGCCGAGCGCAGCGGCGATCAGGAGGCGACTGCGGTTGAGCATCAGATCCCGTGCGGCAACGTAGCGCGCACGGCCCGGCACGGCTCGCGCTGCAAGATCTCGGCGATCGAAGCGCGGCCGGTTCGGGTACGACTTGCGCGTGCCACAGGACGCTCTCAACGGATCGCGCTGGGTGGTCCTCTATGACCGGGACTGCGCGTTCTGCAAGTGGAGCCTGAACCGGATCCTCGCCTGGGACAGACGCGGGGTCGTGCTTCCCGTGGCGATCCAGAGCACGGAGGGCGCCGCGCTCCTGGCCTCGATTCCCGAGGCGCGCCACCTGGACTCCTGGCACCTCGTCGAGCCCTCGGGGCGGGTGCTCTCCGGCGGGGCGGCCGCGGCGCCGCTTTTCGCCGCCCTGCCGGCCGGGCGCCCGCCGGCCGCGCTACTGCGCGCCTTCCCGAAGGTCACCGATCGTGCCTATCGCTGGGTGGCCGACCACCGCGGGCAGCTGGCGCGGGTGCTGCGGATCGACCCCGGCTGCGAGCTGCGGCGGCGGGGCTGAGGGAGGTCGCCGGCTACGTAAGCGCGCGCAGGACCGCGGTCACGGCCGCCGCGGTCAGGCCGCTGCCGATGATCGACTCGGTGCGCCAGTAGAGAAGTCCCGCGGCAGCGACGCCGGCAGTCTCGGCGCCCACCGCCAGCTCGGTCCCGTCGGCCAGCGCCTGGGTCGCCACCAGCGCGGCCAGCAGCGCCGGAGCCAGCAGCACCACCACGCTGGAGAACCAGACGGGCAGGTCGCGGCCGCCGAGCGCGATCGGCCCGACCGCCTTCACCAGCGCCGTGGTGATCGCGCAACCCGCGATCACGATCGCCACCGTGCTCACGCCGATGCCCTGGCCGCGTCGGCCCGCGCCGAGGGTGTGAGGCCCACCAGCGCGGCGGCCCCCGCCACCAGCACCGGCACCCCGGCCGGCGTGATCGGCACCAGGGCGAGCGCGATCAGGCCGCCGAGCGCTGCCACGGCCCGCGCCCGGCTGGTCTTTGCCTCCGCCATCAGTAGCGCGAGGAAGAAGGCCGGGAACAGGGCATCCAGCCCGAGCCGCTTCGGGTCGCCGATCAGGTCCGCGCTCAGGGCGCCCACGATGGTGCCCGTCTGCCAGGTGAAGAACTGCATGGCGCTCGAGCCGAAGAGCATCCAGCGATCGAAGGTGCCGTCACCGCGCGCGGCGAGCGCCCACGAGGCGTCCACCACCGTCTGGCCCTGCGCCGCGCGCTTGAGCGGGCCGCCCGGCAGCGACGGACCCAGCGCCGCGCCCATGGCCAGGAAGCGCGAGTTCATGAGCGTGGCCGCGGAGATGGCAGCACCCGCCCCGCCGCCCGCGGCGAGGATGGCCACGGCCGTGAACTGGGCCGAGCCCGCGTAGACCAGCAGGGACATGAGGATGGCCTCGACGGCCGAGAAGCCCGCCTGCTGCGCCACGACGCCGAACGACAGGGCCAGCAGGAAGCCCGCGAGAGCGAACGGCACACCCGCGCGCACGCCGTCGCGGAAGGTGGCCGGGCGCGGAGGTGGGTCGGTCGACGGGGGCCGCGGGCCGGCATCGTCCGTAGCCTTCACCCATGGCACTCAAGCACCTCAAGCTCTCAGACATCCCTGACAAGGCCCCCGGCTACGGGGTCGATTCGCTGGAGGCCCGCCCTGCCCGGGACGAGCTCGGCGCCGAGAGCATCGGCCTGACCAGCTATCGCGTCAAGCCGGGCCGGCGGGTCGGCTTCGGGCATCGGCACAAGACGGTCGAGGAGATCTATCTCGTGATCTCCGGCAGCGGGCGCTTCAAGGTCGACGAGGAGATAGTCGAGGTCGGCCCGGGTGAGGTCGTCTACTGCCCGCCCGAGGCGATGCGCGAGTGGGAGGCCGGCGATGGCGGGCTCGAGATCGTGGCGTTCGGTGGCCACGTCGAGGGTGACGGCAGCATGGAGCCCGGCTGGTGGACCGACTGAGGAGCTACGCGCCGGGCGCTCGGTACCCGATCTGCGAGGCCTTGCGCAGAGCGTCGATCGTGTCGTCGACGGTCATGAGGACCGTGGTCTCGATCGAGCTGAGCGCACCGCCGCTGCCGATCGCCAGGGCCACAGCGGCCATCGAAACGTTGTCGGGCGCCTCCCAGAGCGTGTACCCGTCGTGCTCGCCGAACGCGTACCAGAAGCCGTGGAGCTTGCCGCCGACCGACTCGATGTATTCCTGAGCGGCCGTGCGGCGGTCCTCCGGGTTGCCGATCAGCTTGGCCCACGTCTCCGGCGTGTAGCTGAACCTGGTCAGGTAGAGCGGCATCGTCCCTCCTCTCGTATGGCGACCAGCCGTCTGAGGAAATGGAGCTAGTCGGACTCGAACCGACGACCTCCTGGGTGCGATCCAGGCGCTCTTCCAGCTGAGCTATAGCCCCGTGGCCGCCAGCGGCGGCGGCGCCCATGGTACCCGCCCGACGTGGTGGCGATTTGGTAGCCATGCGCGACCAAATCGAACCGTTGTCGCGGTCAGCGCTAGGGAACGAGCTCAGTCCGCCTGTCTCCTCGTTGCAGGCGCAGCGTGGTGGCCCTGGCGCCGGCGAGCGCCTGCACCCCCGGCTCGGTGTTCTCGTCAAGGAGCAGCAGGCCGGATCCTGTGCGGCCGGCGCCGAGCTTGACCCGGATCGCCCCGGTGTGATCGCGGAGGCGGAGTACGACCTCGCGGGACCTCTCCACCTTCATCTGGGCGCGGACCTTCCCGCGCGAGTCCACCAACTCGAACGTGCGGGCTCGCAGCACCGACGGCACACGCTTCGCGCCGGCCTCCCGATCCTGCAACAGCACCACGAACAGCCCCAGCAGGCAGGTTGCCGAAAGCGCCAGGGCAAGTCTCTGAGTCCTCATCACCCCTCCTCGAGGTTGGCCATCCAGCGTGGGACGAGCCTATGCCGCCGGCAGCGCCGCCACACAACGACGACAGCCCGGACACAGCCCGGGCTGTCGCGCTTCCCTAGGAGGGGGAGCTATGGAAGCTGTGGCTGCAGATGCGCGATCGTCCTGATGCGCTCGCCGAGGCCGGGACGGTGCTCCGCACGTGCCCGGCGCAGCTGCCGGGCCCTGAGCTCCAGCACCTCGACCAGCGCCGCGGTGCGGTGGAACGGGTCCGCGATCGCGGGGCCGCCGTCCAGCGGCAGCGCCGCCAGGACCTGGCCCTCGCGCTCGGCGACCACCAGCGCGCCGTCGGGCAGTGGCGCCGAGTCGAGCGCCGCGAGGCGGGCGAGTGAGCGGTTGTCCGAGTAGTCCGCCAGTCGCATCGTGATGTCTGAGTTGTATGTGGTGTTGGGAGCCATGAGCGACCTTCCTGTAGGACAAGTTGCCTTCCTGGGCGGCGTGGACTAGTATCGACCTCGGGTGTAGCACATACAATGTCGTACAAAATCAACTTGTCCGATCTAAAGCGAGATGGGGACATCTCGCTCACGAAGCAGCTCACCGACCGCTTTGCGGAGGCGATCGAGTCCGGCCGGCTCGAGCCCGGCGAGAAGCTGCCACCCACCCGCGCCCTCGCGGCGGACGCCGGCATCAACCACCTGACCGCCGCCCGCGTCTATCGCCGGCTTGCCGAGGAGGGCTACGTGACCGCCCAGGTCGGCCGCGGCACGTTCGTGCGCTCGCTGGCGCCCGCGGCATCCGACGAACGGGGCGACGACTGGCAGGCCTACGTGCTCCCGGACCGGCCGGCGACCTATCAGGAGGAGATCCTGTCCGACGCCTTCCGGCTGCCCGCGCAGGAGGGCATGATCTCCCTGGCCACAGGGTTCCCCACCCCGCGCTTCCATCCGGCCGAGGAGCTGGCCGAGATTGCGGCGCGCGCGTTCGCGGACGAGGGCGTGGACTCGCTGTCCTACCTCACGCCCGAAGGCCTCGACGAGCTGCGCGAGCGCCTGGCCGACCGCGGCCGCGAGAGCGGTGGCACTGCGGGCCCCGAGGAGGTCATCGTGACCACCGGCGCCCAGCAGGCCATCGACATCGTGGCGCGGGCGCTGCTGGCGCCGGGCGACGTGGCGGTGATCGAGTCGCCCACCTTCACCGGCTCCCTGCTGTCGCTGCGCTCCACGGGCGCGCGCGTGATCGGCGTGCCGGTGGACTCCGAGGGACTGGACGTGGAGGCGCTCGAACAGGTCCTCTCCCGCCACGAGGTCCGGCTGTGCGCGCTGCAGACGGCGTGCCAGAACCCCATGGGCGTGGACCTGTCGCCCGAGCGACGCGAGCGGCTGGCCGAGCTGGCGCTGGAGCGCAACCTGTTCGTGCTGGAGGACCGCGTCTACGCGGACCTGCGCTACGAGGGGGCGAGCGGGCCCTCCCTGAGAGGTGCCGCGCCGGGGCACGTGATCCAGGTGAACTCGCTCTCGAAGGTGATGGGCGGCGGCCTGCGCATCGGCTGGATCTCGGCGCGGGGGCCGATCTTCGACCGGCTCTCGACCATCAAGCAGGCCACGGACTTCCACTCCCCCACGCTGGTTCAACACATCGCCGCGCGCTATCTGGCCACCGACGGCTACGAGCGCCAGCTGGCCCGCAGCCTTCCCTACTACCGCGAGCGCCGCGACGTGCTGATGGCCGCGCTGGAGCAGCACCTAGCCGGCGAGTACGAGGCCACCGCGCCGCGCGGGGGGCACCACGTGTGGGTCACGCTCAAGCGGCCGGTGGAGGAGCGCAGCTTCTACTCGGAGGCCGTGCGCCACGGCGTGTCGTTCACGCCCGGGGGCGCGGTCACGGCGGAGCGGCGGCAGCGAACAAGCCTGAGGCTTTCGTTCTCGCTGGTGGAGCCCGAGGAGCTCGAGGAGGGCGTCAAGCGGCTGGCCCGCGCCCTCCGCGAGGTCCGCAGGCGCACCCGCACGGCCGTGACGGCGCCGCTGTCCTGAGGCGGGCCACGTCGGTTCCCCCTTGCGGCGGGGGTGATCGAGGCCTACCGTCCATAGGAGTGTTGAGGCGAATCGTCTTCCTCGGGATCCTGGTCGCGGCGATGTGCTGCGCGATCGCGCCGAGCGCTTTCGCCGGCGCGCCGAAGGACCGCTATACGAGCGACGAGCCGAAGGACCGCTACACGAGCTACGACACGGCGACGGGCGCTACGACGTCCGCGTGAAGAAGGGCATCCGCTTCGGCAGCGGTCAGGTGACCAAGCCGGCGCCGGGCCGCAAGGCCCTCAGGCTCGACATGTTCCGCCCGAAGACCAAGTCCAAGCGCCGGCGTCCGCTGGTCGTGCTGATCCACGGCGGCGGCTTCACCGGTGGCGAGCGCACCGCGCCCGACCTGGTGCGCGTCGCGCGCAGGCTGGCGTCACGGGGCTCGATCGTGGTGTCGATCGACTACCGGGTCGTCCCCGACGGCCCCGTGCCTTCCAAGCGGATGGCGGCGGTAGTGGCGGGAGTGCCCAGACGTCCCGATCTTCAAGGCGCAGGTGGCCGCGATGGATGACACGCTCACCGCGCTGCGCTACCTCAAGCGCAAGGCCAAGCGCTACCGGATCGACTACAAGCGGATCGGGATCGCCGGCAGCTCGGCGGGCGCGATCACCGCCGACCACGTGGCCTACGCGCTGGACGAGTTCAAGGTCAAGACGCCCAGGTTCCGCTTCGTCGGGTCGCTGTGGGGCGGAATCTTCATCGACGTGAGCGCCAATGCCGCACAGCTCGAGCGCGGCGACGCCCCGCTGTTCGCCGTCCACGGCGACGCCGACAACACGGTGCCCGTGTTCCTCGACGACCGCCTCGTGGCCAGGGCGCGGGCGGTTGGCGTGCCGTCGGAGTACTACCGCGTGCCCGGCGCCGGCCATAGCTTCGGGCCCACCGGTTTCTTCACCCGCCAGGTCCGGCCCGGGCAGACCGCCTACGACCGCTTCGTCAGGTTCGCGGGCAGGTACCTGTACGCCAAGAAGCGCCCGAAGAGCCGCTACAAGAGCTACAACCGCTAGGTCGCTTAGGCGGCCAGGCGCTCCCAGAGCTCGGCCAGCTCGCGCTGCTCGGCGTCTGACAGCTGCTCCAGGAAGCGCTCGCGCACGCCCGACAGGTGAGTCCGCCGAGCGCGAGTGAAGCGCCGGCGGCCCTGAGGCGTGATCACCGCGTCCAGGCCGCGCGCGTCGGTGTTGCACTCCTCGCGTCTCACGAGCCCATCGGCCTCGAGCCGGTCGACCAAGCGCGTCAGCCCGCTGCGACTGAGCAGCACACCGTCGGCCAGCTCGGACATCCGCATCCGGCCACCGGAAGCATCGGCCAGGAAGAGCAGCACCTCGTAGGAGCTCAGCGAGAGCCCCTGCTCGGCGATGAGCTGGGCGTCCAGGGCGCGGGTCATGCGCGCGTGCGTGCGCAGGAAGCCGCGCCAGGCACCGAGCTCGAGCGGGTCCAGCGGGCTTCCTGACGATTTGGTTGCGGGCACAATCATCCTTGCTATAGTTGCGACCGCAACTGATTCTACAGGCGCCGCGAGAGGAGCCCCACATGAAGCTCGACGGAATCCACCACGTGACGGCCATCACCGGGGATGCGCCGCGCAACCTCGACTTCTACACCCGCGTCCTGGGGCTGCGCCTGGTGAAGAAGACGGTGAACCAGGACGACCCGACCGTCTACCACCTCTTCTACGCCGACGAGAAGGGCAGCCCGGGCGCCGACCTCACCTTCTTCGAGTACCCGGGCGCCGCGCCGGGCCGAGCCGGCGCGGGCATGGTGCACCTGATCTCGTGGCGCGTGGCCTCCGAGGAGGCGCTGGAGTTCTGGGAGCGGCGGCTAGAGGCCGAGGGCGTGACCGCCGAGCGTGACGGGGCCACCCTCACGTTCGCCGACCCGGAGGGGCTGCGGCATGAGCTGAAGGTTTCGACCGTCGGCGACGCCCCCCTGATCGCCGACCATCCCGAGGTGCCGGCCGACGTGGCGCTGCAGGGATTCGACGGCGTGCGCGCCTACGCGGCCTCGCCCGACGCCAGCCGCGGTCTGCTGGAGGACGCCCTGGGATTCGAGCGCGGAGATGACGGGTGGGAGATCCGCGGGGAGAGTCGCGGCGGCACCTATGCCTACGACCCCGCGCCGGCCGAGCCCGGGCGCCCGGGAGGCGGCACCGTGCATCACGTGGCCTGGGCGTCCGAGATGGACGACCACGTGGAGTGGCGCACGCGCGCGGTCGAGGGCGGCGCACACCCGACCGACGTGATCGACCGCTTCTGGTTCAAGTCGATCTACTTCCGCGAGCCCAGCGGCGTGCTGTTCGAGATCGCCACGCTGGGTCCCGGCTTCACCACCGACGAGGACGAGGACCACCTCGGCGAGAGCCTGGTGCTGCCGCCGCGCTTCGAGCCGCTGCGCGAGAAGATCGAGGCCACGCTGACGCCGCTGGACAACCCTCGCGAGCGTGTCCGATGAGCGCGCTCGACGCGCTCGCGCACAGGATCCGGCCGGCCGCGGGCGAGCCGGAGGGCGCGCTGGTGCTACTGCACGGCAGGGGTGCGGACGAGAACGACCTGTTCCCGCTGCTCGACCTGCTGGACCCCGACCGCCGACTGGTGGGCGCCACCGCCCGCGGGCCGCTGCGGCTGCCGCCCGGCGGAGCGCATTGGTATGCGGTGCGGGCGATCGGCTACCCCGACCCGGCCACCTTCCATCCCACCTACGCGACCCTCACCAGGTGGGTCGACGACCTGCTGGCCGAGCATGGCGTGGACCCCGCGCGGATGGTCATCGGCGGCTTCTCCCAGGGCACCGTAATGAGCTACGCCGTGGGGCTGGGCGCCGGGCGGCCCGCGCCCGGCGGCATCCTCGCGTTGAGCGGGTTCATGCCCACGGTCGAGGACTTCGAGCTGGACCTGGACGACCGCTCCGGCCTGGCGGTGGCGATCGGGCACGGCAGGCGCGACCCGGTGATCGGGGTGGAGTGGGCGCGCGACGCGCGCGAGCGGCTCGAGGCCGCCGGCGCCGAGCTGCGCTACGAGGAGTCGGAGGCCGGCCATCACATCGATCCGCGGTTCCTGGGCGAGCTGCCCACGTGGGTGGAGGGAGCGGTCGCGCGGGTTCGGGCCGCCGGCGGGTGAGGGGCGAAAACGGGCGCTCGCGGCTATCCTGGCGCTCCGCATGAAGCCAAGGACCCGCAGCTTCCGCCACGAGGGCTTCAAGCTCGTCTACGACGAGTACGGCAGCGGCGAGCGGACCGTGATCCTCACGCCGGGCCTGCTCTTCTCGCGCAAGATGCACGGCCCGCTGGCACAGACGTTGGCCACCCGCGGCTACCGCGTGATCTGCCTGGACCTGCTGGGCCACGGCGACTCGGATCGCCCGCCGGAGATGTGGCACTACTCGATGCCGCTGTTCGGCCGGCAGGTGCTCGCGCTGATGGACCACCTGGAGGTGGAGAAGGCGGTGCTGGGGGGCACCTCGCTGGGAGCCAACGCCACGCTCGAGGCCGTTGCCGCCGATCAGGAGCGCGTGCAGGGCCTGCTGATCGAGATGCCGGTCCTGGACAACGCGCTGCTGGGCTGCGCTCTCGCCTTCACCCCGCTGCTGATCTCGCTGACCTTCGGCGCACCCGTCACCCGCACCGTGGCCAACCTGGCCGACCGTCTCCCGCGGCGCGGGCCCCTGCTCGGGCAGATGCTGCACGACTGGGTCGCGCAGGACCCCAAGCCATCGGCGTCCGTGCTGCAGGGACTCTTCTTCGGGCGCACCGCGCCACCCCGTTCGGAGCGCAGCACCTTCGAGCCGCCGGCGCTCGTGATCGGCCATCCGCGGGACCCGATCCACCCGTTCTCGGACTCGGACATGCTCGTGCGCGAACTCCCCAACGCGCGCCTGATCGAGGCCTCCTCGATCCTCGAGCTACGGACGTCGCCCGAGCGGCTGACCGGCGAGATCGTGGGCTTCATCGACGAGTGCTGGGGCGGTCGCGCGCACTCCGCGCGCCGGCGCCGGGCCCCGTCCAAGCGCAGCTCCAACGGCTCCCGGGCCGCGGCCGCGCGGCGTCGTCCCGCCTAGGGGCGCCGTGGCCGCCGAGCGGCTCCGCACCAGGGTCGCCGGGGTCGTCCGGCGCGGCGGCGTGCGCGGACTGGTCCTGGCACTGCTCGGGCGCACGGTGCTCCGCCACGTGGTGCTGCTGGAGCGCGACCTGACCAGCGAGCCGCCCACGGTGCCCACCGATGTGGATTTCCGCAGGGCGTTCCTGCGCACCGAGGAGGTCGAGGCCTACGTCGAGTACCGGCCGGAGCGAAGCCGGGAGCGGGTGCTCGCGCGGCTCGGCGACGGGGCGACTGTGCCACGTGGCGTGGATCGACGGCCGGATCGTGTCCGACTGCTGGTACCAGCCGGGCGAGGCCTGGGTCGAGGACCTGAACCGCCGCTTCGAGCTCGGCGACGACGAGGCCTATGCCTACGACGCGCACACGGCGCCGGCGCTGCGCGGGCGCAGCGTCACGCCGGCGCGGGCCACGTTCGCCTCCACCGACATGCGCGACCGCGGCTTCGCGCGCGCCGTTGCGCTTCGTGCTGCCGGAGAACGGCCCCGGCCTGCGCTCGCCGGACAAGTCCGGCTGGACGCCCTTCGGGGTCGCCGGGCATCTGAGCCTGGGGCTGGGGCGGCTGGAGTTCGTCCGCACCGCGCGGGCCGGCACCCGCTGGCGGCTGCGGGGCCGGCGCCGGGACGCTGGTCGGGCCGCCCGACCTGGAGCGCAGCGGCCTCTAGAGACCGACCAGTACGGCGGGGGCGCCCACTACCCTTCTGCCGCGATGTCCAGCCGCAAGGAGCAGAAGGAGCAGCTTCGGCGCGAGCGCGAACAGCGCGAGCAGGCCGCCAAGGAGGCCGAGCGCAGGCGGCGGCTGATCGGCTACGGAGCCGCCGGGCGCCCTCGTGGTGGTGGTGCTGGTGGTCGGCGTGGTGCTGCTCGCGGGCGGCGACGACGGGAAGCGGCGATACGGCCGACGGCGGCAGCGACGTGCTGCCCTCCGGCGGCGAGGTGCCCGACCCCGAGGTCACGGACCTCGAGGACGCCGCGCGGGCGGCCGGCTGCACCCTCACCAGCCGCCGGGCCGCCAGCCGCGATCACACGCAGGACCTGGCCGAGCAGGTCGCCTACCCGACCAACCCGCCCTCCTCCGGCAGGCACTTCGAGGTGCCCGCAGAGGACGGCGCCTACGACACGGCCCCGGACGTCAAGGAGCTGGTGCACTCGCTCGAGCACGGTCGGGTGATCGTGTGGGTCCGCAAGACCCTGCCCCGGGCCCAGCGCGCCAACCTCAAGGCCCTGTTCGACGAGGACACCTTCCAGATGCTGATGGTGCCCAACGAGACCCGGATGCCCTACGCCGTGGCGGCCAGCGCCTGGAACGCCGATCCGCAGCCGCTGGGCACCGGCAGGCTGCTGGGCTGCCGCCGCTACAGCCCGCAGGTGTTCGACGCCATCAGGGCGTTCAAGGACGAGCACCGCAGCAACGGCCCGGAGGCCGTGCCCTAGCGGCTGCAAGCGTCGCCTGGCTGCGTCCTCGGTCGCTCGCGTTCTGGTGCACGCTTCGCTCCCTGCGTCCTTGCCATGCTCGCTTTTCGCCGCTAACTGAATCCTTTCTTTGGGCGCGCCGTTGCAGGCGCGAGCCGTGCAACGTCTGGCCCAGGGCGCAACCGAGCGTCTGACACCGTGTTCCGACGCTTTGGTGAAGCGCTCTCTCCTCACCGGCGCGCTGGTGTGCGTCGTGGGCCTGCTCGTCGGTGGCGGCCCGGCCCTGTCCCTGCGCCCCTACCGGCCCGAGCCGGTGAACTTCTCCATGGCGGCTCCCGCAGGCGCCATCCTGGGTAGCGCCGCGCGACAGAAGGCGGCGATCGTGTCGCGCCCGCTGCGCGCGCCGAGGCGGTTCAACCTGGTGGGCCTGAGCTGGCGAGGACGCGAGCGGGAGGTCGGCGATAGCGGTTCGCGCCCGGCGCGATGGCGGGCGCTGGACCCGCTGGACGCCGCTGGCATCGGAGCAGGTCGACGGGCCCGACCCCGGCGCGGAGGAGCGACCGGGCGCCACGTCCAGCCCGACCTGGGTCGGTGAGGCGGACTGGGTTCAGTACCGGACCGAGCGCGCGCCTGCCCGGCCTGCGACTGCGGTTCGTGAACACGCGCGGGACGGCGACGGCCGCCGAGCGCGCACGCACCGCCCTTGCGGCGCGCCGTGAGCGCGGGCGTGGCCGTCGCTGGCCCGCGCCGCGCGGATCGAGGCCGCCGGCGCCCAGACCGGCGCGCCCGGGATGGTGAGCCGCGCGGACTGGGGCGCCAGCAGGTGCGCGCCCGCGCTCCGGACCCGAGTACGGCGACGGTGCGCGCCGCGTTCGTGCACCACACCGTGAACCCCAACGACTACACGCGCGAGGAGGCGCCGGACGTGGTGCTGGCCATCTGCCGCTACCACCGCTACTCGAACGGCTGGAACGACGTGGGCTACAACTTCCTGGTCGACCGCTTCGGCACGATCTACGAGGGCCGCGCCGGAGGCACCGATCAGGCCGTGCTGGGTGCCCAGGCGCAGGGCTACAACTCGCAGTCGACCGGCATCGCCAACATCGGCACCTTCAGCTCGGTGGAGCAGTCGCCCGCGGCGATGCTCTCGATGGTGGCCCTGATCCGCTGGAAGCTGCCCCTGCACGGAGCCTCCGACCACCGGCACGACCACGCTCACGAGCGCCGGAGGCTCGGCCAACCGGTTCCCCGCCGGGCGGGCCGTGCGGCTGAACAGGATCAGCGGCCACCGCGACACCGGCGCCACCGCCTGCCCCGGAGCCGCGCTGTACGACCAGCTTCCCGAGCTGCGCAGCCTCGTGGGCGACGTGCGGCCCGCCGGCGGCTTCACCGGCCTTCGGGGCCGGGTGGCCAGCCGCCGCGCGAGCGTCGCCTTCGGGCAGGTGGCTCCGATCGCGGGCACGCTCACGGTGGCCGGGGCGCCGCCCACCGTCCCCCTGGAGGTCCTTGTCGAGGCGAGGGTGGGGTCGCGCTGGCGCGGCGTCGGGCGCGCGACGACCGACTCGGCGGGCGCCTTCGCGACCGCGGTCACGGTGCGGCGATCGCGGCTACTCCGCGTGCGGTTCCCGGGCGGCGGCGGACTGCGCCGCAGCACCTCGCAGACGTTCCCGCTGAGGGTCCGCGGGGACATCGTCCTCTCGCGGGCCCCCACGCGCTCCGAGACCGGCCGGCGCGTGACCTTCACCGGCCGGGTGCAACCGCTCAAGCGGAGCGTGCTGCAGGTGCTCCAGCAGCGCCGCGGCGACCGCTGGCGAACCGTCGGCAGGAGGTGGCTGCGCGTGCGCCGCGGCGGGGCCTTCCGCGGCCGCTTCGTGCCCGCCAGCGTGGCCGAGTACCGCTACTACGTGGTGGCGGCGCGCGACAGGGTGACCGCCCGTGGCGTGTCGCCGAAGGTGGCGCTGCAGGCCGGCCGCCGCGGCGGCGGGGCCGGCGCGCCCTAGAACTCGGTGCTCGGTGCTCGGTCGCTCGGGCACCGAGGGGATCGGGTCGGGCGATCCCGGCCAACCCTCGGCGCTACACGCGTGACAGGCAGGCCACGGGAGACCACCGCCCGGGTGACGGAGGGCCGTCAGCCCAATCGATTGTCGACTTTTACACCCCGTACGGTGGACAAGGCGACAATCGTCGAACGCAACAGCACCGCAACAGCCCACAAACCCCTCGGTGCCCGCCGTGGGGCGACGCCGACGCGGCCCGGCACGCACCCAGCCAGTCGCCCCCGCCCCGCCAGCGCCAGCGACCGCCGACCCAGCCGGGCGCCTAGTCCCACCCCTGGCGCAGCTCGGCGCTGTACAGGCCGCGGCCGGTTGCCAGCATCCGGGCGGTCCGGGCGAGGATGCGCAGGTCCAGCGCGAGCGAGCGGTTGTCCACGTACCAGACGTCCAGCTCGATTCGCTCGGGCCATGAGAGGGTCAGGCGGCCGTTGACCTGGGCCCAGCCGGTGATCCCGGGCTTGACCTCGAGCCGCCGCCGCTGGTGCTCGGTGTAGCGGTCCACCTGCTCCTGCACCGTCGGCCGCGGGCCCACGATGGCCATCTCGCCGCGCAGCACGTTCACCAGGTTCGGGCAGCTCGTCGAGTGAGAAGCGCCGCAGCAGGCGGCCGGTGCGGGTGATGCGCGCGTCGCCGGGCTCGATGTAGAGGCCCGCCCCCATCCCCTCGGCGCCCTGGACCATGGTGCGGAGCTTCCAGAGGTCGAACGGCGCGCCTGACCTGCCCACCCGGCGGTGGCGGTAGATCACCGGGCCGGGCGACTCCAGCCTGGTGGCCAGGGCCGCGACCGCGAGCACCGGCGACGTGACGATCAGGCCGGCGGCGGCGATCAGGATGTCGAGCGGTCGCCTCACGGATACGGTCTTGCGGGGTGCGGATCCTCTACCTACACCAGTTCTTCATGACCCGCGCGGGAGCCGGCGGCACTCGCTCGTACGAGCTGGCACGGCACCTGGTGAGCGCCGGCCATGCGGTGACGATGGTAACCGCGGCCGCCGGCGCGGGACCCGCGCGGCGCACCGTGGACGGCATCGACCTGCTCGAGGTGGGCGGCGCCTACTCCGACTACGCGGGCGCCACGCGGATGCCCGACCGGGCGCGGATGGGCGCCTTCGCCCGCTTCGCCGCCGGGGCCACGGCCGCCGCCCTGCGCGCACCGCGGCCGGACGTGGTGCTGGCCACCTCCCCGCCGCTCACCATCGCCATCCCGGCCGTCGCCGCGGCGCGCCGCCACCGCGCGCCGATGGTGTTCGAGGTGCGGGACCTCTGGCCGCGCGCGCCGATCGAGATGGGCGCCCTGCGCGGCCGCCTCCCGCGCGCTGCGGCGCGAGCGCTCGAGCGCGCCGCGTACCGCTCGGCCGAGCGGGTGGTGGCGCTCTCGCCCGGGATCCGCGACGGCGTCGTGGCCGCCGGAGTGGCGCCCGAGCGGGTGGAGACCATCCCCAACGCGTCCGACCTGGACCTGTTCTCCCCCGACCTCGACCCCGGCGACCTGCGCGAGCGGCTCGGTCTGGAGGGGGCGTTCGTGTGCTCCTACTTCGGCACCATGGGCGAGGCCAACGACCTGACCCAGGTCACCGCCGCCGCGGCGCTGCTGCGCGAGCGCAGCGAGAACGGGGTGGCCTTCGTGCTCCAGGGCGAGGGCAAGCGCCGAGCCCAGATCGAGGCCGAGGTCCAGCGCCTCGGGCTGTCCAACGTGACGCTGCTGCCGTCGGGCGACAAGCACTCCGCGGCGCGGCTGGCGGCGGCGTCGGACGCGTGCATGACGATCTTCAAGGACGTGCCCGTGCTGGCCACCAACTCGCCCAACAAGCTGTTCGACACCTTCGCCGCGGGCCGGGCGGCGATCGTGAACACCGACGGCTGGCAGCGCCGGCTGGTGGAGGACAACGAGGCGGGCGTGTTCGTTCGCCCGGGCGACCCGGCCGACCTGGCGCGGCGGGTGCTCGAGCTGCGCGACGACCCGGAGCGCACGGCCGCCCTGGGGCGCAACGCCAGGCGCCTGGCCGAGACGCAGTTCGATCGCCGGCTCATCACCGAGCGCATGCGCGCCGTGCTCGAGCGGGCGGCGCGCTGATGGACATCTCCTACTGCGTGGTGAACACCAACGGCCGCGAGCTGCTGCTGGAGTGCCTCGACGCCATCGACCGCACCCACCCCGCCGGCCTCCAGGGCGAGGTGCTGGTGCTGGACAACTGCTCCGATGACGGCTCCGTGGCGGCGGTGGAGGCCAGCGGGCACGACGCGCGCGTGATCGCCCTGGACCGCCGCACCGGCAAGGCCGAGAACGACTCGCTGCTGCTGCGCGAGGCGGCCGGCGAGCTGTGCCTGCTGCTCAACGAGGACTCGCAGCTGTGCGACGGCGCCACGGAGGCGCTGGTGGCGGCGCTCCGCGCGCGCGCCGGAGGCGGCCGTGGCCGGCGCCCAGCTGCTGTCGAGCGAGGGTGAGCCGAAGGCGTGCGCGTGGCGGCTGCCGGGCGTCGGCACGGCCCTGGCCGGCCTGTTCCTGCTGCACCGCGTGGTGACGGTCCAGAGCCGCGGCCGGCGCACCCGCTCGGTGGGCTGGACCCAGTCCAGCGCCATGCTCGTGCGCCGCAGCGCGGCCGACGAGGTGGGCCACCTGGACCCCGACTTCTTCGTGTACTCCGACGAGACCGACTTCTGCAAGCGCCTGCACGACGCCGGCTGGGACGTGCTCTACGTGCCCGAGCGCGAGCGCGATCCATCACGATCAGCTGAGCACGGACCCGCGCAGCGCCCGGCGGCGGATCGTGGAGTTCCACCGCAACCGCGACCTGTACATGCGCAAGCACCACAGCGACGCCGAGCGCCTGTTCGTGCGGCTGGCAGGCGCGCTGTTCTACGCGGGCCTGGCGGCCGCGGCCACGGTGCTTCCGGGTCGCGACGCTCGCCGCCTGGCGCTGCATGCGCGCCAGGAGCTGACGCCCGCACGCGGCGAGGGCGTGCGCGAGGCCGCCGAGGAGTACAACCGGCGGGCGCGAATCGCACCCTGAAGTGGACCACCCCGACCTGGCACAGCTCGCAGCCGTAGTAGCCGCCGTGGGCGCGGCGCTGCTGCTGGCCGGCCGGGGACGGGCGGCGGTGCTGGGCGGGCTGGCGCTGTCCGGCGCTGGGGGCCGCGGGCCTGGCGGCCGCCCCCTCGGGCCTCGGGCCACTGGATGAGCTGAGCTCGCCCGCCGGGGCGGCGGCCGGCGCGCTGGGGCTGGCGATGCTGTGCGTCGCGGCCGGCGTGTTCGTGGCGCGGCCCGCCTGGGTGCCGCTGGCCGTGCTGGCCACCGCGCCGCTGCGACCGCCGATCGCCTTCGAGTCGGGCGGGGGCTTCCCGCTCTCGATCGCCGAGGACGGCCAGCTGGGGCGGCTGCTGCCGCTCTACCTCGTGCTGGCTGCCGCGGGCCTGGCGCTCGCCTGGCGCGCGGGCCGCAGCGCACCGGGGGCGGCGCGCGCGCTGCCGCGCGCCGTGGCCTTCCCCGCCGCGGCGTTCATCGCCTTCGCCTGCCTATCGCTCACATGGGCCGACGAGCTCGAGTCCGGCGCCGAGCTGCTGCTGTTCTTCACCGTGCCCTTCGGCGTGCTGGTGGGGGTGGTGGCCCGGGCGCCGTTCCCGGACTGGGCGCCCGCCGCGCTCGCGCGGATCGGCATCGGGCTGGCGGCCGTCTTCGCCGCGGTGGGCCTGTACCAGGCCGCCACGCGCGAGCTGTTCTTCTTCGCCCCCAACCTGGCCGTGTCCAACGCCAACTCGGACTACTTTCGCGTGACGTCCCTGTTCGGCGACCCCAGCCTGTACGGGCGGCACGTGGTGCTTGGCCTGGGCCTCACGCTGGTGGCGCTGGCGCTTCGCCGGCTGGAGCTTCGCCTGGGGATCGCGCTGCTGGTGCTGCTGTGGGCCGGGCTGTTCGTGTCCTACTCGCAGTCCAGCATGGCCGCGCTGATCGCCGTGACGTTGTTCGTGGCCGCGGTCACGGGCGGGCGCCGGGTGCGGCTGGTGGTGGTGGGCGGCCTGGCGGCCGTGTGCCTGATCGGCGCCGGCTACCTGGCCTCCATCGAGATCCGGGGCGACTCGCTGCGGCGCGAGACCAGCGACCGCACGCAGCGCGCCGAGGACACCCTGCGCGCCGTGGAGGAGGCGCCCGTGGTGGGGGTGGGGATCGGTGGGCAGCCGCTGGCCAGCCGCCGCCTGTCGGGGCGCGACAGGCCCACGCCCAACTTCGTGTCGCACACCACCCCGCTGACCGTGGCGGCGGAGCTGGGGCTGATCGGGCTGGCCCTGTACGCCTGGCTGCTGGTGGGCGGCGCGCGGATCATCGAGGCCGTGCGCAGGCTCGACCCCGCGCTGGGGCTGGCGCTGGGCGCGTCGCTGCTGGCCCTGTTCGTGCACGCCCTGGCCTACAGCGGGTTCCTGGAGGACCCCCTGACCTGGCTGGTCCTGGCCGTGGCGGCCGGGCAGCTCACCTGGACCCGCCGCGACGACGGCTCGCGGCGCAGCGGGCAGCGACCCGCCACGGCAGGCGCATGAACGGGCGGTCCGCCACTCCGGCACGGCTGAGCCAGGCGGGCATGATGGCCCTGCTGGGAACGCTGCTGGCCCTGCTGGCCATCACCCTGCCCGAGCTGGGCTCGGACCCGTGGCCGTTCCGCACCTCCGGCGCCCGAGCCCCAGGGCGTGCTGGCGCCGCTCGTGCGCGCCGCGGGCGAGGAGTGGGACGTGGGCATAGCCCGCTCGGCGTGCTTTTTGGCCGCGCTGGCCCTCGCCGCTGGTGGCAGCCCTGGGGCTGCGGCGCCGCGACTGGCCGGCGTGGGTCGGGACCGCTGCTGGCGGTGGGCGTGGCGCTGGCCCTGCTGCTGCCGTCCACGCTCCTGCAGGTGGGGCTGCGCGACGCCACAGCCCCGTGGTTCCACACCAACGACTCGACCTACCAGATCGAGATCGCCGGCGACCTGCTGCTGGACGGCGACAACCCCTACGGGCACGACTACAAGGGCTCCGGGATGGAGCGCTTCTACACCTACGACGGCAGCGTCTCGCAGCGGGTGCTGGATCGCGAGGTGGCGCTCGAGCACTTCGCCTACTTCCCCGGGATGGTCGTGACCGGCGCCGTCTGGCAGCTGGCGCCGTCGCCCTTCGACGACTACCGCGTGTTCATCCTGCTCATGACGCTCGGCGGGGTTCGCGGCGGCCATGGCCTTCCGGGCGCCGCTGAGCTGGCGGCTGGCGATCGGTGCGCTGGTGGTGGCCAACCCGATCGCCGTGCGCTCCGCCTGGTTCGGCCAGAACGACGCGCCCAGCATCACCATGATGATCCTGGCGTTCGCCCTCGTGACCCGCGGGCGGCTGCGCTGGGCCGCGGCGTCGCTGGCGGTGGCGGTGCTGCTCAAGCAGTTCGCCGTGGTGGCCATCCCGTTCGTGGCGCTCATGATGGTCAAGCGCGGCGCATCCCGCGCGGAGCTGAAGGGCGCCGCGCTGGCATTCGCCGGCGTGGTGGCTGCGGTGGTGCTGCCGTTCCTGATCGCCGACCCGGTGGCGTTCTACGAGGACACCGTCAAGTTCGGCGCGGGCACCTACCGGATCGTCGGCTACGGGCTGTCGGCCATGATGATCCGGGCCGGGATCCTCGACGACCGCAGCGGCTCCTACCCGTTCGCGATCATCGCGCTGCTCACCTGGCTGCCGCTCACCGCGTGGCTGCTGGTGCAGCAGCACCGCGCGCGCGAGGCCTGGGTGGGGGCGGCGGCGTTCTCGGTGTCGATGCTGGTGCTGCTCTTCATCGGCCGCACCTTCAACAACTACTACCTGGTGTGGCCGATGATGGGCGCGGCCGTCGGCCGCGCTGGTCTACGCGGGCGAGCGCTTCAGTCCCGCGCCCGATCCTTCTTCCGCTTCTTCGTCTTCTTCGCCTGGTCGCGCGGCTCCAGCGCGTACAGGTACGAGCGCCCCGTGAGGTAGACGCGGTTGCGGTCGGCCACGACCGGGCTCGCGTACTTGCCGGCGTTGTTGCGCCACACCGTGCGCCCGTTGCGCGCGTCGAGCGCGGTGGTGGAGTCGCGGCCCATCTTCACGTACCGCGACGCCTCCGACCCGCAGCTGGAGCACGTGGACGCGTACACCAGCCCGGCCATGACCGTCGGCGGCCCGTGCACCGCGCTGGGCATCTCGCGCCGCCAGCGCACGTCGCCCGTGGCGGCGTCGAGCGCGAACAGCTTGCCGTCGTAGGTGCCCGCGTACACCTTGCGGTCGTACAGCGCCGCGGACGAGTAGATGTAGGTGCCCAGGCGCTTGGCCCACAGCAGCTTGCCGCTGCGCTGGCCGTAGGCGTACATCGTGCCGTCGGTGGAGCCGATGAACACGCGCCCGTAGGCCACGGCCGGCGTGGCGTAGAAGAACTCGGTGGCCTGGCTCGCCTTCCAGGCGAGCCTGCCGGTGCGCGCGTTGAGCGCGTACAGCGTGCCCGACTGGTTGCCGATGAAGATGCGCCCGTCCGAGTAGGCCGCGGAGGTGTTGACCTTGGCGCCGGTCTGGTACTTCCACACGGCCCGGCCGGTCTTCGCCCGGATGGCGTGCACGTTGCCGTCCCAGGAGCCGATGTAGAGGATCCCCTTGCGCAGCAGCGGCGAGGACTCGACCGGCTTGGTCCAGTAGCGCCACTTGGTGCGGCCGGTCTCGGCGTCCATGGCCTCGAGGAAGCCGTTGGGGTTGTCGGCGCCCTGGGGGCAGGGCGACGAAGTGCATGTAGGACTGGTAGACCACGCCGCGGTTGATCGTGGGCGACGAGGCCGCGCAGCGCTTGTAGTTCTTGGTCTTGAACACCGGCTTGCCGGTCTTGCCGTTGACCGCGAAGAAGAGACCCTTCTGCTGCGCGATGTACACGTTGCCGTAGGCCACCGACGGCGGGTACTCGAGCTGGTCGCGGCTGTCCACGCGCCACGTGCGGCGGTAGGGGGGCTTGTGGTCATAGGGGGACACCTTGCTGCGCGCGAGGTCGTAGCCCAGGGTGGGCCACGGCTCGTCGGCGTCCACCATCGGGCGGCCCGGACTCGGGATCGGCGCCCACGTCGAACTCCACGGAGGCGGAGCCACGCTTCTGAGGCGGCTCCTCGTCGTCCATCATCGCCCGCACGGCACCGCCCGCGGCGACCACGAGCAGCACGAAGGCGACGCCGGCGATCAGCAGCCTGCGACTCATCCGCCGCAGGATGGCAGACGGCCTGGTTGTCCTTTCGGGGCGTCCTCTCGGGCCGCCCTCAGCGCGGCCGGGAGATCAGCGCCCAGATCCTGCGCGTGACCCTGGGCACCTCCACGCTCAGGCGACCCTCCTCCAGCTCGCCCGCCCACTCGGGGGTGCCGGGGCGCACCACGGTGCCCTTGCCGAGGCGTGTAGCCCACGAAGGCCGGCCTGCTCCTCCTCGCGTCCGGCCGCCGTGCGCAGCCGGGCCCCGGCGGGCAGCTCCACGGAGCGCTCGAACACGCGGAACTCGCCGAACAGCGCGTCCACGCCCCGGAACAGGCCCAGGTCGTCCTGCTGCTCGCGCAGCGGCGCCGCGGGATCGGTGCGGAAGATCGCGGTGCGCTCGCCGAACAGGTCGTCCGGCCGCGCGCGGGCTGGGGTTGCGCAGCAGCGGTCCCACCAGCGCCACCGTGCGCTTGAGCGAGCTCGCGGCCGAACGAGACCGCCCGCAGGCCGCCCTCCTCGACCTCCTCGCGCAGGCGGTCGCGCACCCGGCGCGGCAGCCAGATGGCGCTGCCGGCGACCGCCACGCCCGGCGCGTTGCCGAGCGCCGGGCCGCGACGGCGGGCGAGCGCCAGGTCGGTGGTGATGTCATAGGCCAGCCGCTCGCGGTCGAGGAAGCGCAGCAGCGGCGAGACCTCGGAGGCGAACCGCGGCGGCAGGCGCGCCCTCGCGGAACGGGCGCTCGGCGGGGATCGAGCGTGCGTCGCTGAGCGTGTCGGCGAAGCCGTCCAGGTCCGAGTCCCAGCGGTTCAGCCCCTGCCAGGTGACCGCGGGCAGCACCAGGATCGGCCGCGGCCTGCGGCGCGGCCCGCGCGGTGGCGGCCCTGCCCGCCACGGCCAGCGGCCACACCGCCCGCCGGCCGCCGGCGCGGACCCGCACCAGATAGACGCCCGTGTGGGCGTCGCGCGGGATCCGGACCCGGAGCCGCCCGCCGCGGCGGCGGTCGCGGCGGATCGTTCCTGCGCGAGCCCAGCCTGGAGAACGCGAACTCGAATCGTCGCGGCACGCGGGCCGACTCGCAGCGTGGCCAGCGCGCCGGCGGACACGGGCTCGGACGGGCCCTGCAGCGTCAGCCGGCGCACCGCGACGCCCGTGCGCGGAGCGGCGGCGTCGCGGTCGGCGGGTCCGGCGCGGGCGCGCGCGTCTGGTTGCCCGCCAGGTCGCGCACCTGCACGAAGAACGCGTAGCTGCCGTCGGGCGCCGTGGCCCCCGCCGCGGACGCTGCCGTCCCATACCCCGCTGCGCGAGCGGTCGCCGCGGAACAGCCGCACCACCTGCGGCGGGCTCACGTCGGTGCGAAAGACGCGGAACTCCGGGTTGAGGTTGCGCGGGCCGCTGTAGCTCACGCGCACCCTGCGCGCGCCGCCCGGGACGCCGGGCGCGAGCACGTTGGGCGCCACCCGACGTGATCCGGACGCGCGGCGGACGGGTGTCCACCCGCACCTCCTTGAAGGAGTCGATGCTGCGGCCCTCCTTGCGCCGCGCCACCCGCAGCCGGTAGATGCCGTCGGGCACCACGCGGCCGTCGTCGTCGCGTCCGTTCCATGTGAAGCGATGCTTGGTGTCGCCCGCCAGGCGCGCGCTCGTCCACCAGTCGGCGCACCTCCTCGCCGTCGTCGTCGATCACGTAGAACGACACCTCGGCCGGCTCGGACAGGTCGAAGCCGACCCGGCGAGCCGTCGCGCACGCGGTCCGCGTTGGGCGAGATGTCGCGCGGCTGGGCGCGCGAATCGGAGCACCACGGGCACCTCGGTCTTGAGCGACTGGGTGAAGAAGAACGCGCCGACCGTCGCCACCACGAGCACGGCGAACGCGGCCCGGACCAGGCGGCTGGACTCCACCGCCGGAAAGGTATTGGACCCGGCGACAGGGAAAATGGCGCCGATGCGCGTCCAACTGGTGGATCCGCCGGCCTACACGCCGCCCTACGACTACTCGCTGGCGGCCGCGCTGGCGCGCGCGCCGGAGCGGACGTCGAGCTGTCCACCAGCCGCTACCTCTACGGGCCGCCGCCGCCGGCCGACGGCTTCCGGGTGAGCGAGGACTTCTACCGCCGCGCGACCGGCCGGGACCGCGGGGTCGGGCGCGCGCCGAGCCTGGCGCGCCGCCGAGCACGTGCCCGACATGCTGCGCCACCGCCGCAACGGGGCGGGCGCCGACGTGGTGCACTACCAGTGGCTCACCCTCGAGGCGCTCGACGCGTTCCTGCTGGCCACCGGCGCCCGCGCGTGTTCACCTCCCACAACGTGCTGCGCCGCGGCACGGGGCGGCTGCGCGAGCGGGCCGCGCGGCTGGTGGCCGCCCGCGCCGACGCCATCGTGACCCACACCGCCGGCGGCGGCCGCGAGCTCGTGGAGCGCTTCGGCGCCGACCCCGAGCGCGTGCACGTGATCCCCCACGGCGCGCTCGACTACCTCACCCGTCAGGAGCACGAGGACGCCGCTCCCGGACGAGCTGGCGCGCGGTCGAGGGTCCCGGTGGTGCTCTGCTTCGGGGTGCTGCGCCCCTACAAGGGCATCGACGTGCTGGTGGAGGCCTTCCGCGAGATCGAGGGCGCCGAGCTGTGGATCGTCGGGCGGCCGTGGATGGCCGTCGAGCCGCTGAAGGAGGCCGCCGCGCGGGCGCGCGGGACGGGTGCGCTTCGTGGACCGGTTCGTGACCGACTCGGAGATGCCCGCCTTCTTCCGCCGCGCCGACCTGGTGGTGCTGCCCTACCGGCGCATCGACCAGTCCGGGGTGCTCTACACCGCGCTCGCGTTCGGCAAGGCGATGGTGCTCTCCGACGTGGGCGGCTTCTCGGAGATCGGGCGCGACCACGGCGCGGCCGAGCTGGTGCCGCCCGGGGACCGCGACGCCCTGGCGCGAGGCGATCGGGCGGCTGGTGGACGACCCCGCGGCGCGGGCGGCGCTGGAGGACCGGGCACGGGCGGCCGCGGCGGGGCCCTTCTCGTGGGACGAGATCGGCCAGCGGACCCTCGCCCTCTACGAGGGGCTCCTGTGAGGGCGATCCTCCTGGGCAAGCACAAGCGCTCCGCGGTGGGGGCGCTCGAGCACCTGGTCGCGAGCGGCGTCGAGGTGGTGGCCGTGGTGGCGCCTACCGACCCGGGCGATGCCGCCGACCCCCAGCGCCTGGACCTGGCGGCCGGGCGCCACGGCCTGCGGCTGGCCCGGGACGAGGAGCTGTACGAGGAGATCGACGATGGGCGCCTGGGCGACGTGGACCTGGTGCTCTCGTTCCTCTTCTGGAGGCTGCATCCGGCCGCCGCTGATCGAGCGCCGCACGCGTGGCCTGCCTGAACTTCCACCCCGCGCCGCTGCCCGACATGCGCGGCCTCGGCGGCTTCAACGTGGCGATCCTCGAGGACTTCGCGGAATGGGGCGTGTCGGCGCACTTCGTGGACGCAGAGTTCGACACCGGCGACCTCGTGCGCGTGGACCGGTTCCCGATCGACCGTGAGCGCGAGACGGCCCTGTCGCTCGACCTCCGCAGCCAGGAGCGGCTGCTGGCCGTCTTCCGCGACGTGGTCGACGCCGCGCTCGCGGGCGAGGAGCTGCCGCGCACCCCTCAGGGCGACGGGCGCTACGTGACCCGCGAGGAGTTCGAGGCGCTGCGGCGCGTGGGTCCCGACGACCCGCCCGAGCTGATCGAGCCGCCGCATCAGGGCCTTCTGGTACCCGCCCCACGACGGCGCCACGATGGAGGTGGGCGGGCGAGTGGTCACGATCGTCGACCGCGAGCGCCTGGCGGAGGTCCGCGCGAACGGGCGCGGGACACCCGTAGCGACGTCGGTCGTCGGCTGGTGCCTTGCGCCGCATGCGGTGGACAAGCCCAATCATCGGCCTCGCCGCCCGACGACGCACCGACCCGGTTACGAACGCCACAGCACCGCAACAGCCCACACCCCCTTCGCTGCCAGCCGTGGCGACGCCCGCGCCGCCCGGCGGCCCCAGAGCCAAAGGAACCGACGACCGAAGACCGACGTCCGACGACCGACAACGCGCCCAAACCCGCGTATCTTTTCCCCATGGCCCAAACGTCTCCGTGCCCCTCGTGCGGCACCGAGAACCCGGCGCGCGCGCGCTTCTGCATGTCGTGCGGGCACGCGCGCTCGAGCGGCGCTGCCCGCACTGCGGCGAGCCGGCGCCCGAGGCCGCGCGGTTCTGCATGTCCTGCGGCTCCGCGCTCGACGGCCGGCGCGGCGCCCGGCCGGCCCCGCGCCCGCGGCCCCGCCCGCGCTCGCCCGAGGAGCGGCGCCAGGTGACGGTGCTGTTCGCCGACCTGTCCGGCTACACGGCCGTGGCCGAGCGGATGGACCCCGAGGCGGTCAAGTCGCTGGTGGACCGCGCGCTGCGGCGTCTGGGCGACGAGGTGCACCCGCTTCGGCGGCACCGTGGACAAGTACATCGGCGACAACGTGATGGCGCTGTTCGGCGCGCCGGTGGCCCACGAGGACGACGACGAGCGCGCCGTGCGCGCCGCGCTGGCGATGCAGGAGGCGATGGACGAGATCAACCGCTGGAGCGCCGACCGGCGTCGACCGTTCGCCCTGCGGGTGGGGATCAACACCGGCGAGGTGCTGGCCGGCGCGGTCGGCGCGGCGACTACACCGTGACCGGCGACACGGTGAACGTGGCGTCGCGGCTGCAGTCGGCGGGCCGCCCCGGCGCGGTGACCGTGGGCGAGCGCACGGTGCGCGCCACCCAGCAGGCGATCCGCTACGACGAGCTCGAGCCGCTCACGCTGAAGGGCAAGGCGGAGCCGGTGCCCGCGTGGGAGGCCGTCGGGCTGGTCGCCGCGCAGGCGGTGCGGCCGCGCGCGCGTCGGCGGAGTCGCCGCTGGTGGGCCGCGACGACGAGCTGGCCGTGCTCGAGTCGGTGTTCGACGCGCGTCGGCCGCGAGCGCAGCCCCACCTGGTCACGCTGATCGGCGAGGCCGGGCGTGGGCAAGTCGCGGCTGCTGCGCGAGTTCGAGCGCCGCGCATCGCAGGCACCGCGGCGCCACGCTGCGCACGGGCCGCTGCCTGCCCTACGGCTCGGGCATCGTCTACTGGGCGCTGGGCGAGGTGGTGCGCGCCGAGGCGGAGATCGTGGACTCCGACAGCTCCGACGAGGCCTGGGCCAAGCTCTGCCGCTACGTGCCGCGAGCGTGCTGGGCGAGACCGAGGAGGCGCCGGAGCGCCACGCCGTCGCAGATCGCCCGCTCGCTGGGCCTCGAGGTGCCGGCCGGAGCACGCCCCGCCGGCGACGGGCGACCCCGAGCGGATGCGCGACGCGTTCTTCTCCGCGCTGCGCATCCGTGATCGAGGCGTCGGCGGCGCGGCGGCCGCTGGTGCTGGCCTTCGAGGACATCCACTGGGCCGACGACGGCATGCTCGACGCGATCGAGCACCTGGCGCAGTGGGTGCGCGCGCCGCTGCTGCTGCTGTGCCTGGCGCGCGACGAGCTGCTCGAGCGGCGCGGCGGCTGGGGCGGCGGGCGGCGCAACGCCACCCAGCTGTTCCTCGACCCGCTCACGGCCGACGACTCCCGGCGAGCTGGTGGCCGCCTGCTCGGCGACGACGACCCCGGCGGCGACGCTCGCGCCCGCAGGTGGCCGAGCGCTCCGGCGGCAACCCGCTGTTCGCCGAGGAGATGGTGCGCCGCCTCGCCGAGGAGGAGGGCGACGGCGGTCGGCGGAGCTGCCCGACACGGTGCAGGCGGTGCTGGCCGCGCGCCTCGACGCGCTCGAGCCCGTTCGAGCGCCGGCTGGTGCAGCAGGCCGCGCGTGGTGGGCCGCACCTTCTGGGAGGGCTCGCTCGCGCCCGCTGGCCGAGGAGGAGGGCCGCGACCTCGGCGAGGCGCTGCCGGCGCTGCAGGAGCAAGGACATCCTCGCGCCGGGCGCCGAGTCGCGCCTGGCGGGCGAGCGCGAGCTGGCGTTCAAGCACGTGCTGATCCGCGACGTGGCCTACGGGATGCTGCCCAAGGCGGTGCGCTGCCGCAAGCACTTCGAGGTCGGGCGCTTCATCGAGGAGCGCGCCGGCGACCGCACCGACGAGGTGGTGGCGCTGCTGGCCGAGCACTACGGCCGCGCCGCCGCGCTGGGCGCCGAGGGCGGCGTCGAGGCGCGCGAGCTGGACGCAGATCAGCGAGCGCGCCGTGCGCTTCCTCGAGGAGGCGGGCGACGCCGCCGCGCTGCTGTACGCGAACCCCGAGGCCGTCTCCCACTACCGCCACGCGCTCGAGCTGCTCGGCGACCGAGGACGACGCCGCGGCCGCCCGGATCGGCGAGAAGCAGGGCGACGTGGCGCTGCGGCTCGGCCGCGTGGACGCCGCCATCGAGGTCTGGGGCGAGTGCCTGGACCACCACCGCCGCGAGGAGGACCTCGACCGCGTGGCCGACCTGCACCGCAAGCTCGGCGCCGGCGCTGGCGGTCAAGGGCGAGCGCAAGGCCGCGATCGAGAACTACCAGCGCGGCATCAACCTGCTCAAGGACGGCCCGCCGCGGCTCGAGCTGGTGCGCCTCTACGAGGAGGCCGCCTGGCTCTACCTCCAGACGGGCGACAACATGCTCGCCATCTACGCGTCCGAGAAGGCGCTGCGCCTGGCCGAGCGGCTCGGGCGAGACCCGCGCCGCCAGCCGCGCGCACGGCATCTTCGGCCGCGTGTTCGGGCGCATCGGCGACACCGAGAAGGCGCGCTCGAACCTCGAGCGCTCGGTGGAGCTGCCGCGCCGCGGAGGAGGCTCGGCGACCACGGCGAGACGATCCTGGCCCTGCTGGCCCTCGGCCGCCACCTCGAGATCTCCGAGGCCGACGCGCGCGGCGCCGGCGAGGCCTACGACGAGGCGCTGGCGCTGGCCGAGCAGGTGGGCGACCTGCCGAGCCAGGTGGAGCTGCACTCCGCCGTGGCCCAGCTGGCCGCCTACCGGGCCGACTGGGACGCAGGTGGCGCCGCTCCACCGACGCCAGTCGCCGACCTGGCCGAGCGCGAGGGGCTGGTGAGCAAGCTCTGCCTGCCCTACGCGCTGCGCGGCCTGCTGCGCTGGCGCGAGGGCGAGCTCGACGGCGCCGAGGAGCGCTTCCGCCGCGCCCACGAGCTGGCCGAGCAGGTGGGCTGGTCCGAGCTCTCGTTCCAGGCGCTCTACGGCCTGGCGCTCACCCTGCGCGACCGCGGCGAGCACGCCGACGCCGTGACCGCCCTGGGCCAGGCGATCGACGTGTGCGAGCGCGCCGGCCTGGCGGCCCAGTCGGTGCAGGCCACGGCCACCCGCGCCGTGGTGCTGGCGCTGGCCGGGCGCGGCGACGCAGGCGCGCGAGTCGGCCGCCGAGGCCGAGGGCCTGGCCGAGCGGCTGCACTACCCGATCGGCAAGGCGGCGGCGCTGGAGGCGCGGGGCGCGAGCGACGCCGGACCCGGCGGACGGCGCGGCGCCTGCTGGTCGAGGCCGAGGACGCCTGGACCGAGCTCGAGCGCCCGCTGGAGGCCGCGCGCTGCCGCCTGCTGGCGGGCTTCCGCCTGCGCGACGCCGACCCCGCGAGCGCGCCGCGGAGCTGCTGGCGAGCTCAGCGGCAGCCGAGTGCGAGCGCCTGGGCGTGGCGCACCTGGCGCGAGCGCGCCCGGGCGCTGGCTGGCCCGAGCTCCTGAGCGCGCTAGCTGGGTCTTGTCGGCCCCGGCCACCACGACCACCGTGGCGTCGCCGGCCAGCCCCTGGCTCTCGGCGTCGATCGGCTCGCGCTGCGAGATCTTCAGCCGCCTGCCCACGTCGGCCGCCTCGCGCTCGGCGCCGGGCGCGTACTGCACCACCGACTCGGCGCGCTGCTGGTCGATGAAGTTCGTGACCGTGCCGAGCTGGAAGCCCTGGCGCTCGATCGATGTCGCCGATCTGGCGCGGCGAGGCCGGGCACCGTGGTGCCGTTGAGCACCGCGACGCGTGACGTCGCCGGGATCGATCGCGGCGGGCCTCTGCGGGCCGCTGCTCGTCCGTCGGCCTCCTCCGCCTGCCCGCTGTTCGACGCCGGCTCGGCGCCGCCGCCCCGTCGTCCTCGCCCGTGAGCTGCAGGACGCCGAACGCGAGCACCGCGATGCCGAGCACGGTGCCGCCCAGCACCAGCAGCGGCGCGGCGGCGGCTCGAGAAGAAGCCGTCGCCATGCAGGCTGCGCCCTTGCTGACCGCGCCACCGGGCCGGCTCTGCTCGTAGGGCGGCAGGAGCGGCTCGCGTGGGCCGCGGTCGGGAACGGTGGGGCGCTGCCCGGTCCGCCGATCTTGACCGGCGGGCGCCGCGGAGGCACGGGGGCCGGCGGCGGCGGGTGACGCCTCAGCCGGCTCGTCGACCTCGTAGCTCTCGTGGAACTCCTCGGGAGCCGGGAGGTCGGCGGCGCCGGCGGGCTCGATCGCCGCCGCGGCGGGATCTCCCGGTCGCTCGTCCTCCGGGCCGTCGACCTGCTCGTCCTCGGGGTCTGATCGTGCCGTTTCCGCGTCCGCGGGCTCGCTCGGCTCGTCGTCGGAGTCGGGGTCCGCGTCGGCGTCCGGTGCGTCGTGATCGAGCTCGGGCTCGCCCGCGCTCGCCGGGTCGGCGCCGCCGTCGTCGGCCGATGTCCGCTGCCGCGGCTCGCCGGAGTCGGCGGCCGCCGCGTCCTCGTCCTCGTGGTCGCCGGCGAGGCCGGTCGGGCTCGGCGGGCCCCGCCGGCGGCCGGGTGGATCACGGTGTCCTGGGAGATCGCCGCCTGCTCGTCGGTGCCGTTGGGGCTCTCCGCAGGTGCGGCCGCGGCTCCTCGACGCCGGTCGCCGCCGCCGGCTGCTCGCGCGGCTGCGGGCGTGGCGGCGGCGGGGCCGGTGGCCACGGCGGGGGCGGCTCCCGCGGTCGCCTGCGCCGCGGCCGTCTGCGCTCCGCCCGGCACGGGCACCGCCGGCTTGGCGCTGCCGCTGGGCCACGCCGGGCTGAGCGCCGGCGCGGCTGAGCTCCGGCCGCGGGCTGCGCCGCGCCGGGAGGCTTGGGCACCGGCTTGGCGACCACCCGCTGCGGCTGGGTCGCCCCGGCGTGTCGATGCGCTCGGGCGCGCGGCCGGCCCATTCGCGCAGGCGCTTGACGTCTCGCGCCTGCGAGAAGTAGAGCGCCGACATGATCGCCAGTCCGAGGACCGCCGCGAGCCCCGCGTAGGACCCGATCTGCTCGATGATCTCCATAAATCCGGAGCTCGTGAACTGTAGTGCGGGCGGCGGCCTCGAAGGGTCCGGGGTCAGCCGCCGGCCGGAGCCCCTGAGCCGCCGGCGCTCGCCGAGCCGGCCAGCGCCCGCTCGGCGGACAGCTCCGCCACCGCGCGCGGCCAGGGCCGCGGCGTCGCCGTCGTACACCAGCTCCTCGATGCGCGCGAACGCGCTCTCGACCCACTCCGGGTCGAGCCGCGGCCGCACGGCGGCCACGATCTTCTCCGCCGGGGTGGGCTGCGGGCGCTCGCGCGGCTCGAACAGCTCCTCGTGGATCTTCTCCCCCGGGCGCCGGCCGACGACCTCGATGGCGATGTCCACGTCGGGCTCCTTGCCCGACAGGCGGATCATGTTGCGCGCCAGGTCCACGATCTTCACCGGGTCGCCCATCTCCAGCACGTAGGTGCGGCCTGGGGCGCGGCGCTCATCGGCCGCCGGCTGCTCGTCCAACTCGCCGCCGATGCCTCGGGTGCCACGGCAGCAGGTCCGCGAGCGGATGATGAGCTGCACCGCCTCGGGGATGGTCATGAAGTAGCGCGACATCATCGGGTCGGTCACGGTCACCGGGCCGCCCGGCGGCGATCTGGCGGCGGAAGATCGGCACCACCGACCCGGAGGAGCCGAGCACGTTGCCGAACCGCACGGCGGCGTAGCGGGTGCGCGCGGTAGCGGTTCTGGGCCGCCTCGACCGCCCACTCGGCCAGCGCCTTGGAGGCGCCCATGACCGTGGCCGGGGTCACGGCCTTGTCCGTGGACACGAGCACGAAGCGCTCGACGCCGGCCTCGCCCGCGGCGGCGGCCACGATGCGGGTGGCCACGGCGTTGTTGCGCACCGCCTCGACCGGGTTCTCCTCCATCAGCCCCACGTGCTTGTAGGCCGCGGCGTGGAAGACCACGGAGGGCCGCTCCTCGCCGAACAGCTCGCGCATGCGGGTGGCGTCCTTGCAGTCGGCCAGCACCGCGGTGAGCGCCCCGAAGTGGTGGTCCTCCTCGAGCTGGCGGCGGATCTCGAACAGGTTGTTCTCGGCGTGGTCGACCAGCACCAGGCGCTTGGGCCGCACGCGGGCGATCTGGCGGCACAGCTCGGAGCCGATCGAGCCGCCCGCGCCGGTGACGAGCACGACGCGCGCCGCGCAGGTAGGCGCCCACGCGGTCGATCTCCATGCGCACCGGCTCGCGCCCGAGGATGTCCTCCACCTGCACCTCGCGCACCTGGCGCAGCAGGTTGGGCCCGCGCGAGAGCAGCTCGAAGATGGTGGGCAGCGTGCGCACCGGGATGTCGCGCTCGCGGCAGGCGGTGACGACCTTGAGCCGCAGCTCGCCGGGCGCCGACGGGATGGCGATGACGACCTCGTCGGGCTTGGTGTCGTCCAGCACCCGCGGCAGCTCGTCGGTGGTGCCGTGCACGCGGTGGCCCGACACGAGCATGCCCTGCTTGCGCGGGTCGTCGTCGATGAAGCCGATCACCGCGCTCGAGAGCTCCGGGTTGCGCCGCAGCTCGCAGCGCCACCTGCTGGCCGCCGTTGCCGGCGCCCACGATCAGCACCTCGGTCTCGGCCCGCTGCACGAGCGGCTGGCGCAGCGGGCGCTCGACCGCCGCGCGCACGAGGAAGCGGGCGCCGGCGACGAAGCGCCAGCGTGAGCAGGAAGTCCAGCGCGATCACGCCGCGGGGCGGGTCGGCGTCCGTCGGCGTGAGCAGGAACAGCAGGCCGATCAGCACGAAGCTCGAGACCACGACCGCCTTCACGATCGACTCGAAGTCGGCCTGGTCGACGAACCGCCACAGCTTCGAGTAGAGGCCGAAGGCGGCGAACAGCGCCAGCTTGACCGGCACCACGAAGGCGACGGTCTCGGCCAGCAGGTCCTCGTAGCGGCCCGGGATGCCGGCGTCGAAGCGCAGCACGAACGCCAGGTAGTAGGCGAGCGCGATCAGGCAGGCGTCGACTCCCACCTGTCCGACGCGGCGCACGTTGACCGAGGATGTGAGCCTGGAGTTCACCGTTCTGTGGCCGAGAGCAGCAGTTTCGTCAATTCGCGAGGATCGCGGCGGATCCGGTCGGACTCGTGCAGCGGGCGCTTCTCGACCCGCACCTGATCGGGGTCCTCGAGCCTGCGCAGGCGACCGTCTCGGAGAAGCCGCTCGTCGACGGCGCCCAGGCGGCCCTCGAAGGTCGTGAACACGGGCGTGCCGAGTGCCACCGCCTCGCGGTTCATGGTACCGCCGGCGGAGATCACGAGGTCGGCGAATGCGATCAGGCTCTGGGCGTCGATCGCGTGCTCCGGCACGAGCAGGCCGCCGATCGCCTCGATCTCGCGCCGCTGAGCCTCGGTGCGCGGCAGCACCACCGCCTGCGTGCCCCGCAGGCGCTCCAGCACCCGGCCGAAGAGCGGGTTCTCGAAGCGGTGGTAGAGCGAGACCTCGGGCGGGGTGCGCACCACCGCGATCGGCTCCGCGGGGTCGAGGCCCAGCTCGCCGAGCACGCGCCGGGTCGGGCTCGAAGTCCGCCAGGTAGTACTCCTCCTTGAGCCCCTCGTAGCGGCGCAGCTTGCCGCTGCGCGCCGTAGCGCTCCAGCCGCTCCGGCGGGATCGCGTCCGGCACCACCACCGCCCGCGCCAGGCGGCAGTTCACGTTGTGCTGCACCGTGGCCCACTCGTAGTCGAACGCCGTGGCGCTGGGCATGCGCAGCAGCGCCGCCGCCACCGTCACGTCGTTGGACCCGTGGCCCATCGCCACGTCGAAGCGCCGCCGCCGCGCCCAGCGCGCGAGGGCCGCGCTGCGGCTGACCAGCCCCAGCCCCTTGCTCGCCAGGCGCCCGCCGCGGTGGCGGCCGATCGCGGTGTGCGCGATGCCGAAGCCGCTCGCACAGCTCCAGGGTCTGGGCGAAGTCGCGCGCGGTGACCTCCACCTCGTGGCCGTCCTCGCGCATCGCCCCGATCAGCGGGCGCATGACGAGCACGTGGGGGGAGTTGGTCAGGTCGACCCAGACGCGCACGCCTCGACCACCTCGCGCGACCGCATCGTCGGTGAGGCCGGTGCCCATCGGCAGGGCGAGGCCGGTGCGGGCGGCCTCGTCCGTGCCCGGCAGCTCGGGCGCGGCGAACCGGGCCATGGCCGGCTGGCGGTGCACGGGCACCGCGGTAGTAGCCGCGCGCGCCGATCGCCCTGCTCGGCGAGCGTCGCCGGCCAGCTCGTCGGCGCGCTCGCTGCGCACCACGTAGAGGTGGTAGGCGTGCTCGGCGCCCGCCACCGGCCGCGGCAGCTCCACGTGCTCGCCCAGGCCGTGGCGCTCGTAGGCCGCCGCCGCCTCGCGCCGCGCCGCGGTTCCAGCCGTCGAGCTCGGGCAGCAGGATCCGCAGCGCCGCCGCCTGCAGCTCGTCGAGCCGGCTGTTGTAGCCCACCTCCACGAACGTCGTCTTGTCGTCGGACCCGTGGAAGCGCAGGCGCCGCGCCAGCCGCGCCACGTCGTCGTCGTCGGTGACCACCGCGCCGCCGTCGCCCAGGCAGGGCAGGTTCTTGGACGGGAAGAAGGAGAACGTGGCGGCCTCGCCGAGCGCGCCCGCGCGCCGCCCGTCCAGGCGAGGCGCCGGCGGCCTGAGCGGCGTCCTCGAGCACCGGCAGGCCGAGCTCGCAGCAGCTCGCCCACCGGCGCCACGTTGCCGAACAGGTGCACCGGCATGATCGCCTTCGTGCGCGGCGTGACCGCCGCCTTCACGGTCTCCGGCGTGACGCAGCCGGTCTCGGGGTCGACGTCGCAGAAGACGGGCGTGGCGCCCGCGTTCACGGTGGCCTCGACGCTGGCGTAGAAGGTGTAGGACGGGCACACCACCTCGTCGCCCGGGCCCCACGCCGAGCGCCCGCAGGGCGATCGTGATCGCGTCGGTGCCGTTGGCCACGCCGACGCAGTGCCGCACGCCCAGGTAGTCCGCGAACTCGCGCTCGAAGGCCTCCACCTCGGGCCCGAGGATGTACCGCCCGCCGTCCACCACCTCGGCGAGCTTCTCGGCGAGGCCGCTCGCTTGTGCGGCTCGAGGGTGCTGGCGAACAGGGGGACGGCACGTCGAGGCTCGCTACCCTACTTCGCTCTCAATGCTCGTCGCCTCCATCACAGACCCCATCGTGGAGGTGGCCACCGACGTCGTCGCGGAGCTGGGACTGCTCGGCATCTTCGTGCTGATGGTGCTCGAGTCGGCCTGTATCCCCGTGCCGAGCGAGGCCACCATGCTGTTCGCCGGCTTCAACGTGTCGGACGGCGAGTACTCCCTGTTCGCCGCCGTCGCCGTGGGCTCGGTGGCCAACCTCGTGGGCTCCTGGATCGCCTACGCGCGTGGGCTGGTACGGGCGCGTGGACATCCTCGAGAAGCACGGCAAGAAGCTCCACATCAAGAAGAGCCACCTCGAGTGGGCGGACCGCTGGTTCGAGCGCCACGGCGACGCCACCGTCTTCTTCACCCGGATGCTGCCGATCATCCGCACCTTCATCTCGCTGCCCGCCGGGCGTGGCCCGGATGCCGTTCTGGCGCTTCAGCGTCCTGACGCTGGCGGGCTGCGTGCCGTGGGTCCTGATGCTCACCTACATCGGCAAGCAGGCGGGCGACAACTGGGAGGACTGGAAGGACTCGCTGCACTACGTCGACTACGTCGTGGCCGCCGCGATCGTGATCGGCGTCGCTCTACCTGATCGTGCGCCGCCGGCGCGGCGGGCCGCCCGGCGATCCGGCGACCCCCGACCGCGGCGACGAGCCGGGGCCGGCGGACGCCGCCACCGAGACCGCCTAGCCGCTTCGACACGGCCGCGCCAATCGCTGGCGCGCGAGCGGAATCGGGCCTAGGGTGGCCTGCACCCCATGGAGATCACGGACACGATCGCCCGGGTGGCCGAATCGCGTTCCATGACCGTCCCGACCGCCCCGTCGGGTCGCCAGCCCGGTGACCCGCTCGACCTGCTGCTCGAGCACCTGCGCAACCACCCGCGGGTGGACGCGGCGGTGCTGGAGATCGTGGACGCGGGGCGCACCCACGTGCGGCCGGCCGCGGCCTGGTTCGCCTCGCCGATCGTCGAGCAGGCCATCGCAACCCGCCCTCGAGCATCCCTACGACCACGACGCTGCCCGGCCTGGTGGAGACCACGCTCGAGCGCGGCCGGACGCTGTTCCTGCCGCGCGTGGGCGACTGGGAGGCGGCGCCCGGCCTGCGCGAGCGGCTCGCGCGCGACGGCGGCGGGGTGGAACGGACGGCCGAGGTCTGGGACGCCTACGCGCAGGCCTCGGTGATCGTGTGCGCCGGTCCGCACCCCGCTCGGGCGCGCGCTCGGAGTGCTCGGCGTGGCGTCGCTGGACGCGGCCCGCCCGCTCACCCGCCCCGACCTGGACACCATCGACGATCACTGGCCGACCTGGCCGCCCTCGCGCTGGAGCGCTCGGAGCTGATCGCCGCGGAAGCTGACCCGAGCGCGCGACGAGGCGCTGCTCAAGCGCGCGGCCGAGGACACCGCGGCGTCGCTCGAGAGCGCCGACGTGCAGCGCCAGGTCGTGGAGCACACGCTGCGGCCTGGTCGACGCCGACCACGCCTCGCTCAGCACCGTGCAGCCGGGGTCCGGCAGGCTCGTGCGCCGGCGTGGACGCCGGCGCGGACGTCGGCGCGCCCGATCCGACCCTGCTCGCCACCGCCGCGCGCAGCGCGCATGCCGCAGCGCAACGACGGGCCGACGCCCTCGCTGCACGTGCCGATCGCGCTGGGCCCGCGGCTCTTCGGCGTGCTCTCGGCCACGCGCCTGCGCGACCAGCCGTTCGGCCAGGATGAGGCCGACGTGCTCTCGCGCCTGGCCCGCAGCTCCGCCGCGGCGATCGCCAACGCCATCGACTTCGAGCGCGAGCGGCGGATCGCGCGCGTCGCTCACACGCGGCTTCGTGCCCGACTCGCTGCCCGAGTTCGAGGGCTATGAGGTGGGGCTGCTGTACGAGCCCGCCGCGCGCCAGCCCGCCGGCGGCGACCTGTACGGCGCCTGGGGCCTGCCCGACGGCGAGGTCGCGGTGCTGGTGGGCGACGTGGCCGGCAAGGGCGTGGAGACCGCCGCGATGAGCGCGATGGCGCGCTTCTTCATCGAGGCGCGCAGCTGGGACAGCGACAGCCCGGCCGAGGTGCTCGCGCAGGCCAACGTGATGCTGCGCAGCCGCCTCCCCAGCGACACCTTCGTCACGGCGTTCCTGGGCTTCCTCACCGGCGACGGCTTTCGCTACGCCAACGCGGGACACCTGGCGCCGGTGCTGCTGCGCGCCGACGGGACGCTCGGGGAGCCGCCCGGGCGCGGCCTGCCGCTGGGCATCGAGTCCCTGCCGGCCTACGAGGACCTCGAGCTGGAGCTTGGGTCCGGGGACATGCTGTTGGGCTTCACCGACGGGCTCGTGGAGGCGCGCCGCGAGGGCGAGATGTTCGGTCTGGAGCGCCTGGCCGAGGCCGTGGCCGACGCGGGCGCGGGAGGCAGGCCGCTGCCGGAGGTGGTCCAGCTGGTGCACGAGCGGGTGCGCGAGTGGGCCGACGGCCTGACCGACGACGCCGTGGCGCTGGCCGTGCGGCGGCGCTGAGCGGCGCTCCGGCCCGACCACGGCGTTGCGGTTGAATGGCCGCGATGGCCGACTCCGCATACGCGCGCGCGGGCGTGGACACCGGGCTCGCGGGCCGCGGCGTCGGGCGCGCTGGTGGACGTGCTGCGCACGATCGACACCGGCCGCGAGCAGCGCTCCCTCCTGGGCTCGGGCCACTACGCCAGCGTCCTGCGCCTGGCGGGCAACGCGGGGCTCGCGCTGTCGACCGACGGCGTGGGCACCAAGCTGATCGTGGCCGAGCAGCTCGGCCGCTTCGACACCGTGGGGATCGACTGCATCGCGATGAACGTGAACGACGTGATCTGCGTGGGCGCCGACCCGATCGCGGTGCTGGACTACATCGCCGTCGAGGAGGTCCGGGACGACGTGCTGGAGGCCGTGGGCCGCGGCCTCAAGGCGGGCGCCGAGGACGCCGGCGTGGAGATCCCGGGCGGCGAGCTGGCCGTGGTGCCCGAGCTGATCCGCGGGCACCCCTCGCCCGGCGGGCTCGACCTCGTGGGCATGTGCGTCGGGCTCGTGGACCTCGACGCCGTGGTGACCGGCGCGGCCGCCCGGCCCGGCGACGCCGTGATCGGGCTTGCCGTCGAGCGGCGTGCACTCCAACGGCTACACGCTCGCGCGCAGCGCCCTGACCGACCTCGCCGAGGAGCCGCCGGAGCTGGGCGGCCGCAGCGTCGGCGACGCCCTGCTGGAGCCCACCGTGATCTACGTGCGCGCGGTGCGCGACCTGCTGGCGTCCGGGGTGGACGTGCGCGGCCTGGCCCACATCACCGGCGACGGCCTGCTCAACCTCCTGCGCCTGCACGCCGAGGTGGGCTACCGGATCGACTCGCCGCTGCCCGTGCCGCCGATCTTCGGGCTGATCGCCGACGCGGGGCGGCGTCGAGCGGCGGCGGAGATGCACGACGTGTTCAACATGGGCTGCGGCTTCTGCTGCGTGGTGCCGGCGGCGGACGCCGAGCGACGCGGTGGCGCTGCTGTCGGAGCGCCACCCGGGGGCCGCGGTGATCGGCACGGTGACCGATCGCGCCGGGGAGGTCGAGCTGCCGGCCGCGGGGCTGGTGGGCCGCGGCGGCGAAGGGTTCCGACCCGCGACCTGACCCGCCTGGCAGCGCAACCGTTCGTTTTCATAGCCCTGGCTATGAAAGGCAACGTCTGCGGCCCTCAGGCCCGCTCCCACAGCCTCCCCGTGAGCACCCTCACCGGGCGCGCGCGCAGCTCCCCCGCCAGCCGCCACAGCTCGGCCTGGGCGCGCGCCTCGGGCAGGTCGCAGACTGCCTCGACCTCCACGTCGGCCATTCGGCCGACGTGGCCCAGGGCGTCCGCAACCCCAGGCGCGGGCTCGCCGGACGGCACGGCCCCGGCGGCCACGGCCGCCTCCCGCAGCTCCTCGTACGGCGCCGGCCCCTCCACCGCCCGCTCGACCCCGTCCTCGCCCCGGAACACGAACGTGGGCAGCGTGGCGCCGCGTGCCCGCTCGAGGTCGGCCCCGAACGCCTCCACGGTCGCGTGCGAGGCCAGGTCGATCCGGAACCGGTCCACGTCCAGCCCGGCCGCTCGCGCCTCCTCCACCAGCGCCTCGGTGGTGTCGAGCTTGCGCCGGAGGCACATGATCCCCTCGCGCAGCGCCCGCAGGTAGGCCAGGCCGCCGTCGGACGCCTGTTGCGCCGCGGCCTTTACGGCCATGCAGGCTGGGTATGTGGAACGCATGGGCCCTTCGCCGAACAGCCGCGTGTCGACCGGCATGCCGGTGCGCGCCGCCACGTCGAGCCACGCTGCGATGCGCGCATCGTGGGGGGCCTCCACCTCGCGCTCCAGCCCCGCCATGACCAAGGTCCAGGACACCTCCGCGGCGAACTCCACCCTTAGCCTGCCAACCTGGGGCTGGGCGCCCCAGCACTCGGGGCTCGCGGGGTCGGTCAGGTAGTGGACGCGAACGGGCACCGGAGCGCGCAAAATAGATGCAAGAAGTGATCGGAACACATCTCAACGACCGCTACCGCCTGGAGGAGAAGATCGGCTCCGGCGGGATGTCCACCGTCTACAGCGCGTTCGACCCCACGCTCGAGCGCTGGGTGGCCATCAAGCTGATGCACCGCGACCTGTCGGGCGACCCCGACCAGCTGGAGCGCTTCCGCCGCGAGGCGCGCGCGGTGGCGCGGCTGTCCCACCCGCACATCGTCACGGTGATCGACTTCGGCGAGGACGACGGCACGCCCTACATCGTGCTCGAGCGCGTGGAGGGCGAGACCCTGAAGGAGCGCATCCGCAGATGGGCCGCCTGCCGGTCGCGGAGGCCATCGCCTACGCGATCGAGATCGGGCGCGCGCTGTCGGCCGCCCACGCCCAGCGCCTGGTGCACCGCGACGTGAAGCCGCAGAACGTCCTGATCGACGGCGAGGGCCGCGCCAAGGTCACCGACTTCGGGATCGCCCGCTCCCTCGAGGCGCAGGGCCTGACGGCCACGGGCCGCGTGCTGGGCACCACCGACTACGTCTCCCCCGAGCAGGCGCTGGGCGAGGAGGTGTCCGAACAGTCCGACCTCTACTCGCTCGGCATCGTGCTGTTCGAGATGCTCACCGGCGAGGTGCCGTTCAAGGCCGAGAGCCAGGTGGCCGTGGCCATGAAGCACGTGAAGGACCGCCTGCCGGACGTCCAGCGGCTGCGCCCCGAGGTGTCGGCCTCGCTGGCCGCGGTGGTCGAGCGGGCCACGGCCAAGGAGACCGGCAACCGCTACGCCGACGGCTGCCGAGATGGTGGACGACCTGGAGGCGGCGCTGGCGATCGAGGTGGCGCGCTCCGGCGAGTCCAGCGGCGAGGCCACCACCGTGCTGCGCGCGCTCTCCGGCGACACGGCCGACATGGTGCCCGTGCGGCTGCGAAACCCGCGGCGGTGGGTGCTCACGATCGTGGCGGTGCTGCTGGTGGCCGGGGGCGCGGTGGGCTACTTCGCCACCCGCACCGAGAAGGGCGCCGGCGACTCCGCGGCGCCGCGGGCCGCGGGCCTGACCGAGGTCGACCTGGCATCCAGCGCCGTCCAGGACTACGACCCCGAGGGCGACGACAGCGAGTCCGACGACGCCACCACCAACGCCATCGACGGCAACCCCTCCACGGAGTGGGACACCGAGCGCTACACGAACGGCCTGGACGGCGTGAACAAGAGCGGGGTGGGCATCTACGTGGACGCCGGCTCGCCGATCGCCGCCAGGGGCATCTCGCTGACCACCCCCACCCCCGGGTTCACCGCCGCGGTGTACGCGGCCAACGACGTGCCCGAGGACATCGCCGGTTGGACGAAGGTCAGCCGCGACTTCAAGGCCGGCGAGAGCGAGACCGTGCGCTTTGACGCCCGGGCGCGACTTCCGCCGCTACCTGCTGTGGATCACGGCGCTGCCCGGAGGGCAACAAGGCGGCGATCCAGGAGCTGAACCTGCTGCGCTGAGGCTCAGGCGGTGGGCCGCCCCAACCCCCGCTCGGCGTCGCGCTCCAGCGCCAGCCCCAGCAGCTCGTCGAGCAGGTCGGGGTAGGCCAGGCCGCCGGCCTCGAACAGCTTGGCGTACACGCTCGTCTCGGTGAAGCCGGGGATGGTGTTGAGCTCGTTCACCAGCACGCGCGCCCGGCCCTGCGGGTCCTCCACGAAGAAGTCCACCCGCGCCATGCCCGCGCAGCCGACCCGCGTGAACACCTCGACGGCAAGCGCTCGCACGCGCTCGAGCGCGTCGTCGGCCAGGCGCGCGGGCACCACCAGCTCGCATGCCGCCGGGCGTGTACTTGGCCTCGTAGTCGTACCAATCGGCCTCGATCACGATCTCCCCCGGGGTCGAGGCCCGCGGCGAGCGGGCGCCGATCACCGAGCACTCGACCTCCATCCCGTGCGCCATAGCCTCGACGATCACGAGCGGATCGTGCTCGAAGGCGCTCGCCAGCGCGCCCTCCAGCTCGGCCTCCGCGGACACCTTCGAGATCCCCACCGAGGACCCCAGGCGCGCCGGCTTGACGAACACCGGCAGCCCGAGCTCCGCGATCGCGGCCGGGTCCTCGCCCGCCCGGACGGCGGCGTAGCGCACCTGCGGGAGGCCGGCCGCGGCCATGAGCTCCTTGAACAGCACCTTGTCCATGCACACGGCCGACGCCATCACACCGGCCCCCACGTACGGCACGCCGAGCGCCTCGAGCAGTCCCTGCACCGTCCCGTCCTCACCGTAGGGGCCGTGCAGGGCCGGGAAGACCGCGTCGCAGCCGAGCAGGCCGCCGCCGGGCTCCAGTGCCAGCGGCTCGCCGTCGCACGACCAGCGCCCTGACCGGGAGATCTCGATCGCGACCGGCTCGTGGCCCGCCTGAGCGAGGCCGGCGCGCACGGCCTCGGCGGAGGCGAGTGACACCTCATGCTCGCCCGACGGGCCGCCGCCCAGGACGGCGACCCTCACGGTGCCGCCGCCGGCGGGGTCTGTTCGGACTCGGGGGCGGGCTCCTCGAAGCGCCCGACGATCACGATCACGGCGTCCCCGTCGTCGACCTCCACCCCCGCGCCGGGGCGCTGGTCGAGCACCTGCCCGTCCTCCTGCTCGTTCTCCGTTGCACGCTCGCGCACCGTGATCCTGAGCCCGTCGCCGCGGAGCACGCCTCGCGCATCGGCCTCCGAGAGCCCGACCACGTTGGGCACGTCCACCTGCTCCCGGCCCTCGGACACGGTGATGGTCACGCGCGCGCCGTCATCCAGCGGCGTGCCGGCCGCAGGCGACTGGGCGATGACCTCGTCCTCGGGCTCGTCGGAGGCCCGCGTCTGCACGTCTGGATCCAGGCCCTCGCGCGTGAGTCGCGTCTCGGCCGCCTCACGGGTGAGGCCGACCACGTCCGGAACGGAGATCTTTGCCGGGCCCGAGCTCACGAACAGCCGCACGCGCGACCCGCGGTCGACCTCGGTGCCGTCCCTGGGAGACGTGCCGATGGCCAGGCCACGGCGGACCGAGGACGACGCCTGCTGGTCGGCGGTGACCTTCAGGCCCTGGCGCTCCAGCTCACGGATGGCCAGCTCCAGCTGATTGCCCCGCACCGAGGGCACGCGAACCTTGCCCGGGCCCGCCGAGACGATGAGCTTGACCGGGTCCTCGGCGGCCGCCTGCTCGCCCTCGTCGGGATCCTGGCGCAGCACCCGGTCGACCTCCGCCGGGCTGCGCTCGCGCTCGACCTCCACGCGCTCGAAGCCCTCGCGGTCCAGGCGCTCGCGCGCCTCGGGCAGCTGGAGGCCCACGACCTTCGGCACCTCCGCCTGCTCCTCGCGGGTGAACGCATAGGCCATGACCGCGATCAGGGCGAGCACCAGCAGCGCGAGGGCCACCGCCGGCCACCGGCGCGGGCGCTCGGGGTCGCTGCGCTGCTCCTCGGGGGCGCGCTCCGGCCCGCTCACCGGCGCCGGAACGACCCCGAACACGGCCGTGTCCTGGGTCACCTGGCCGTTGTCCATGTGCGCGTCCACGTACGGCCGGCAGGCATCGAGCGCCTCCGCGAAGTCCGCGGCGCTCTGCCACCGCGCGGCCGGGTCCTTGGCCAGCGCGCCCATGACCACGTTCTCGAGGTTGGGCTCGATGTTCAGGTCGCCCCCCGACATGGCCGGCGGCGGCTCCTGGAGGTGCTTGAGCGCTATGGCCACCGCGCTGTCGCCCTCGAAGGGCAGCCGGCCGGTGAGCATCTCGTACAGCATCACCCCGATCGAGTAGAGGTCGGAAGCCGCGGTCACGGCGTGCCCCTGGGCCTGCTCGGGCGACAGGTACTGCGCGGTGCCCATGATCGAGCCGGTCTCCGTCATCTCCGATGCCCCGGCGCGGGCGATGCCGAAGTCGGTGACCTTGGCCCTGCCGGCGTCGTCGACGATCACGTTGTGGGGCTTGAAGTCGCGGTGGATGATCCCGCGCTTGTGGGCGAACGCGGCGGCCTGGAGGATCTGGGTGCCCAGGTCGATCACCCGCCGCTGGTCCAGCGGCGCCTCGGCGCTCACGATCTCCTTGAGCGTGCGGCCGGGCAGGTACTCCATCGCGATGTAGTAGGTGCCCTCGTGCTCGCCGCGGTCGTAGACGCCCACCACGTGCGGGTGCTGCAGGCCCGCCGCCGCCTTGGCCTCGCGGCGGAAGCGCTCCACGAACTCGGCGTCCTGGGCGAAGCGGCGGTGCAGCATCTTCAGCGCCACCTCGCGCCCCAGGTGGGTGTCCTCGGCCAGGTAGACGTCCGCCATGCCGCCCGAGCCGATCCGGTGCCGGACCTTGTAGCGCCCGTCGACCAGCGTGTTGTCGGCAACCTCGGTCATCCCAGCGAGCTCCTCGCAGCACCGTGCTTGGCGATCGGGGCGGCCACGGTGCCGCCCTGGCCCTGGGTGCGCTCCACCGTCACGGCGATCGCCATCCGCGGCCGCTCGATCGGCGCGAAGGCGATGAACCAGGCCTGGTTGGAGGCGCCGCCGTCGACCTCCGCCGTGCCGGTCTTGCCGGCCACGCGGATGCCCTCCAGCGCGGCGGCCGTGCCCGAGCCCTCCTCCACCACGCGGCCCATCATCTGGCCGAGCTGCTCGGCCGCCTGGCGCGAGATCACGCGTGCTCTGCTCGGCGGGCTCGATGCGCTCCTGCACGCGCCCGTCCTTGGCCACCGCCCGCTCGGTCAGCCGCGGCTGCATCAGGCGCCCCCCGTTGCCCACCGCCGCGACCACCATCGCCATCTGCAGCGGCGTGACCTGCAGCCGCTCCTGGCCGATCGCCACGCGGCCGATGTCGATCGAGTCGCTCGGCGCTCGAGCAGGCGGCCGCGGTCGAAGACGCCGCTGGGGGTCATCTGCTCCTCGGGGTAGTCCAGCGGCGGGTCCTGGCCGAAGCCGAACCGCTCCATGTAGTCGATCATGCGCTCCTTGCCCAGCTGCTCGCCGACCTTGCCCCAGACGGTGTTCACCGAGTTGGTGAGCGCGCCGGTGAGTGAGATCGGGCCGAAGTCCGCGCCGCCGAAGTTGGCCAGCGGCACGCCGCTGATGCGCTGGCCCGAGTTGCCGTTGAGCACCGACTCGGGGGTGAACTTGCCGGCTGTCGAGCGCCGCCGCGGCGGTGACCACCTTCATCGTGGAGCCCGGCGGGTAGCGCGCCTGGGTGGCCCGGTTGAAGCTCGGCGACCCGGGCGCCCGGTTGATCTGGCTGAAGTCGTCGGGCACGTCGTTGGGGTCGAAGTCCGGGACGCTCACCATCACCCGCACGCGGCCGGTCCGACGGCTCGATCGCCACGATCGAGCCGCGCTGGCCGCCGAGCGCCGCGATCGCCTCCCGCTGGCCGCCGGGATCGAGCGTGCTCACCACGTCCTGGCCCTCGCGGTCCTGGGTCTGCAGCTGGCTGAAGATGGACGCGAACTCGCTCTCCTCGCCGGTCAGGAACCCGTTGCGAGACTTCTCCAGGCCCACGCGCCCGCGCTCGATGAACGAGTAGCCCACGGCATGGGAGAACAGCGGGCCGGTCGGATAGGTCCGCGTGAACGTCCGGCGGTCGCCCGAGCCGCGGCCGACGCTGCGCGCGATCACGGTGCCGTCGGAGGCCAGGATCAGCCCGCGCGGGATGCGCTGCTCCTCGATCAGCGGCCGCCGGTTGGCCGGCTCGTCCTTGAGCGCCTCGGCGTCGAACACGCTCCAGTACGAGGTGAACCCCACGAGCGTCGCGAACAGCAGCAGGGACAGGCCGAACAGCTGCACGATCTGCCGGTTCACACCAGGCCGCCCTGGATCCGCGCGCGGTCCTTGCGCGCGCTGTCGGACACGATCAGCAGCAGCGCCAGCAGCACCATGTTGGCCACGATCGAGCTGCCGCCGTAGGACACGAACGGAAGCGTCACGCCGGTGAGCGGGATCACGCGCGTGACGCCGCCCACGATCACGAACACCTGGAGCGCGAACACCGCCGTCAGGCCGGCCGCCAGCAGCTTCGAGAAGCCGTCGCCGGCCACCAGCGCCGTCTTGAAGCCGCGCGCGGCGAACAGCAGGTACACGAGCACCAGCGCCGCCGCGCCGAACAGCCCGACCTCGTTCACGATCACCGCGTAGACCAGGTCGGTGTGGGCGGCCGGCAGGATCGTCGGCGCCGTTCGGCAGCTCGAGCAGCGCCTGGCCGAAGCCCTGGCCGAACAGCCCGCCGTCGGCCTGCGCGAACAGGGACTGGGCGATCTGGTAGCCCTCGTCGTCCACCAGCTCGGGGTCGAACGGGTCGAGCCAGATGTCCACGCGCTCCTGCACGTGGTTCACGCTGTTGGCGAACACGGTGGCGCCGCCGAGGAACATCGTCGCGCCCACGCCCACCAGCGACAGCCGCGCGGTGGCCACGTACAGCAGCGCCAGGAAGCCGCCGAAGAACATGAGCGAGCTGCCGAGGTCGCGGATGAACAGCAGCATCAGCATCGCCAGGCCCCAGACCAGCAGCAGCGGTCCGAAGTGCTTCAGCGACGGCCGCTCGCGCAGGATCGCCACCAGCGAGGCGGTGAACACGGCCAGCAGCACCGTGCCCGCCGGTGCTCAGGTCGAGCACCAGCACCAGCAGCAGCACCGCCGCGGCCGCGCCGCCGAACAGCAGCGCCTGGCGGCTCACCGGCAGCGGCCGCAGCCTGGCCCGCACCAGCACGTCCCCCGTGTCGCGGAGGTAGCTGGCCAGGAAGACGATGATCGCGATCTTGGCGAACTCGGCCGGCTGGAACTGGATCGGCCCGACCTTGACCGCCAGGAACGCGCCGTTCACCTGGTCGCCGATGCCCGGCAGGCGCGGCATCACCAGCAGCGCGATCCCCACCGCGGCGATCGTGTAGCGGTAGCGCTCCAGCACGTGGTGGTCGCGCAGGAAGACGACCGTGGCGCAGAACGCGATCAACCCGATCACGAACCACTGCGCCTGCTCGCGCGCCAGCTCGGCGTCGATGCGGTAGATCACCACCAGCCCGAACGCCGCCAGCGTGGCCGCCAGCGGGAACAGGTAGGGGTCGGCGTCGGGCAGCCGGGCGCGGATGAACAGGTGCCCGAACACGCACAGGCCGAGGAACACCAGGCCGTAGGTGGCGGTGGCGTCGCTCACGTCCTCGGTGCGGCTCACGAGCACGGCGGCGAAGCCGGCGCTGACCAGCAGCGACACCGGGATCAGGCCGAACAGCTCGCGCGTGCGGGCGCTCATCGGGTGGTGCTCCCCGTGTCGAGCGTGCCGCGCTCCAGCTGGCGCACCAGGTCCTCGGCGTCGGAGCGGCTGCGCCACTCGTGGTCGAGCAGCCGCTCGCGCCGCGCTCGGCCGATCGTCCGGGCCGGCACGCTGCTGGCGTACTGCTCGGAGTACAGCTCCAGCCCCAGCGGCAGGTCGTAGGGCAGGCCGCGGTAGAGCGTGACCAGGCCGGCGTCGTCGGTGCCCACGAAGTACACCTGCCGCGCCCCCACGACCCCGGCCGCCACGACCAGCCCAGCACGACTACGGCGGCCAGCGCCGCGAGCACCCGGCGCAGGCGGGACCGCCTGCGGGGCCCTGTCGCCGGGGGCGCGCTCGCCGCGCCGGCACGCGGGCCGGTCGACGCGCCGGCGGTGGCGGCCCGCTCCTGCTCGGCCACGGCGGCCTGCACGTCGTCCGCGGTCAGGCCGCGATGCAGCGTCTCGTCGCCCGACAGCGTGTCCTCGGCGGCCGCTTCCTCCGTCGGCCTCGGCCACCCGGAACAGCACGACCGTGATGTTGTCCTTGCCGCCGCTCTGGTTGGCGGCGCGCACGAGCGCCTCCGCGGCGTCCTCGAGGCCCTCTGCCGAGCGCAGGATGGCCGCCATCTCGTCGTCGGCGACCATGCCGGTCAGCCCGTCGGAGCACAGGAGGAAGACGTCGCCGTCGCGGGCGCGATGGGTGTGGGCGTCGACCTCGACCTCGGGCTCCGGCCCCAGCGCGCGGGTGATGATCGAGCGCTGCGGATGGTGCTCCGCGGCCTCTGCGGTGAGCTGGCCGCTGCGCTCCAGCTCGGCAACGAGCGAGTGGTCGTGCGTGAGCTGCTCCAGCCGGCCGTCGCGGTGGCGGTACGCGCGGCTGTCGCCCACGTGCGCCAGCGTCACGTCGTCGCCCTCGACCAGCGCCGCGGTGAGCGTGGTGCCCATCCCGCGCAGCGACTCGTGCGCGGGTCGCCTCGTCGAAGATGCGCCGGTTGGCCTCCAGCACCAGGTGCGTCAGGCGTTGCTCCGGCGTGCCCTCGCCCTCGCCGGGCGCCTCGAACACGTGCGGCCGCCGTCCGCGAGGCCACCTCGCCCGCCTGCGCGCCGCCCATGCCGTCGGCCACCGCGAACACCGGCGCGGCAACGACGAAGCTGTCCTCGTTGGCCTCGCGCTGACGGCCGACGTCGGAGAGCCCCGCATGCTCGGAGACCCGCAGCCCCATCACTACTCCTCGTAGCGGTACTCGCTGTCGCCGATCCGGATCACGTCGGCCACCTTGAGCCGCTCGGCCGTGCGCAGCTGGCGGCCGTTGAGATAGGTGCCGTTGGTGGAGCCCATGTCCTCCACGTGCATGAAGTCGCCGCGCTGGAAGATCCGCGCGTGGGCGGAGGAGGCGAACGGGTCGTCGATCCGGATCTCGGCGTGGTCGGAGCGCCCCATGGTCGCGCCCTCGGCGATGTCGAACACGGTGCCCGGCTCATGGCCCAGCGCCGCCACCACCGCCAGGCGCGGCTGCACCGCGCCGAGCAGCCCGCCCTCCTGCGGCGGCTCGCGCCGCCGCGCGCCGCTGGGGGTCTCCACCGGCTCCGAGGCCATCACCGCCTCCTGGCTGCGGGCAAGGTCGCGCAGCGAGCTGCGCGAGACCCACAGCAGGAACAGGTAGAGCACGGCCAGGAAGCCGAACTTGAGTGCCACCGCCAGCGGATCGTCCATCGCGCGCCCTACTCGAGCTCGAAGTCGAGGTCGGTCACGCCCAGGGTCACGCGGTCCCCGTGGCCCAGGCGCGCCCGGTCGACCTGCCGCCGGTTCACCTTCACGCCGTTGGTGGAGCCCAGGTCGCGGATGCTCCAACCCACGTCGTCGTGCCACACCTCGGCGTGGCGCCGGGACACGTTGGCGTCGTCGACCACGATGTCGCACTCGCGGCTGCGACCCAGCACGATCCGGTTGCCGCTGAGCACGTGGCGGCGGCCCGCCGCCGGCCAGCACCGCCCGGCTGGGCGCAACCGGCTCGGGCTCCAGCCGGCGGACCTCCTTGTCGGGCGAGTAGACCATCGTGTGGCCGAAGTCGCCCTGTGACGGCGCCACGTCCGGCCCGGCGACCTCGGGCGCGGCCTCCTCCTCGGGCGGGGTGAGCAACTGCGCCTGGATGCCGAACTCGCCGAGGCTCAGCCGCTCGTCGGTCATGAACTCCACCGCGGGGCGGCTGGTGAGCGCAAGCCGCTCGGCGCGCGCGTGCTCCAGCAGGTAGTCCGAGAGCTCCTTGCGCAACGCAGGCTCGTAGCTGGAGAACTGCTCGCGATCCTGTGGGGAGAGGAACACGCGGTAGTGATTGGGCACGTACACGCGCGACACGGAGACCTGCTTGGACTCCTCCATCTCCTTGGCCAGCTTGCGGGCCAGCTCGACCGGCTCCACGCTGGACTTGAAGGCGCGGCTGAACGCGCCTTCGACCAGGCCGCCGAGCTTGGCCTCGAGGTTTCTGAGGACGCTCATCTGGGCTCCGTCAGGGTAGTGCCGCCGCCACGCACGGGCGGAGCGAGCAGCGTGACCGTGACGGCCACCAGGCCGCCCAGGGTCGCGCCGGCCGCCGCGCCCCGGGCGCGGTCCAGCTCGGTCGTGGCCGCCAGCAGGTCGCCGAGCATGCCGTGCGCGGCCACCAGACCGGCGACCCACAGGCCGGCGCCCACGATGTCCGCCGCCGCCAAGCGCCCGCGGACCACCAGCGCCAGCACCGCCGCGAAGCCGGCCCAGACCAGCGCGGGGGCCAGCGCAGGCGAGGAGATCAGCGGACCCAGCGCGTCGCCGGCGGCGTCCAGCACCGACCCCTCCCACGCGGAGCGGGAGAGGGTGCCGTCGGCCGGGCCGAACAGCAGCGTGTCGCCCGTGACCACCTCGGCGATCGCCAGCCACAGGAACCCGGCCGCCGCCAGCCCCGCACGGCGGGCCGCGCGTGGAGGCCAGCGCCGCCAGGCCCACGAACAGCGGAGCGAGCGCCACGGCGCCCAGCAGGGGCGCCAGGGCCGGAATCGACCACAGGGTGCCGGCGCGCGGCAGCAGGAACGGCGTGGGCAGCAGCGCCGCCGCTAGGACCAGGGCGGTGCCCGGACGGTCCGCGTCGGGCGTGCCCAGCCAGCCGCAGACGAAGAGGGCGAGAGGATCCAGCCGATCCGCGGGAGCGCCGCCACCAGGCCGCCCGCCGCCAGGCCGGCCAGGGCGCTCGAGAACGGCGGCGCGGGGCCCAGCGCCTCGAGGCCCACCAGCACCAGCAGCCCGGCGGCCGCGCCCGCGCCGATCCGCGGGGTGAGCAGCGCCAGGCCGCTCGCGGGAAGCTCGTCCTCATCCGGCGCGTGGCGGTGCAGCAGGGTCCGGACCCGCGTGCGCATCCGCACCGCGGTCAGCCCGAAGCGCTCCAGCGTCTCGGGCTCCACCAGCCCGCCCTCGTCGCCCAGGTCGGCCTCGACCGCGTGCAGGACCTCGCGCAGCTCCACCGGCGCGGGACGCAGGCCGGGCTCCGGGATCGAGCGCGGCGTCCACCACCTCGCACAGCTCAGGAGGGCAGGTCCGGCCTGGTGCCGCCGAGCGGCGGCAGCGGCCTGCCCACCCGGCGAGCGGTGGCCGCCGGGCTGTCGGCGCGGGCCGGGTTGGTCCCGGTCCAGGCCTCGTAGAGGGTCAGCGCCAGCGCGTATACGTCGCAGGCGGCGGTCACCCGCAGGCCCTCGGCCTGCTCGGGGGCCATGTAGGCCAGCGTGCCCACGATGTCGCCGGTGGCGGTCAGGTCCTCGGCGCTGGCCAGGTGCGCGATCCCGAAGTCGGTGAGCTTGGCGAAGCCGGCTCCCGCCGCTGGCTCGGCCAGCACCATCACGTTGGCGGGCTTCACGTCGCGATGGATCACCCCGCGCGCGTGGGCGTGCTCCAGGGCGTCGCACAGCGCCTTGCCGATGCGGGCGACGTCGCGATCGGACACCGCGCCCTCGCGGCTCAGCTCCTCCAGCGACGCGCCGTTCACCAGCTCGGACACCAGGTAGACGTCCTCCTCGATCCGAGCCGAACTCGTACAGCGCCACGATCCCCGGGTGGTTCAGGCGTGCTGCGGCCAGCGCCTCGCGCTCGACGCGGGACCGCTCGCCCTGGCCCCGCTCGCGCGGCACCACCTTCACGGCCACCAGGCGCTCGAGCTTCTCGTCGCGGGCACGCCAGACCACGCCGAAGCCGCCGGCCCCGATCCTGCGCTCGAGCCGGTAGCGCCCGAGCACGAGCCGCTCCGCGGGCGCGGGCAAGCCGCGCCGTGGGGTCGGCCTCGGGGGCTGCGGTCCTATCGGGCGTTCTCATCTGGATTCCATGTTCTGCCAGTCGGGGTGTGTCCCTGCCCGGGGCGACGGGACGAAAGGACAACCGCGCCGCCGGTCATACTGCACCCTGGAGCGAGAGAGCGATCCTGTCCTTCTTCGACGAACCGGACCAACCAGCAGCCCGCCCTCGATCCGGGCGGCGTGCCCCTCCGACGGGGCCCCCGACCGATCGCCAGACCCTCATAGTAAGGAGGGGAATCGCCGTCGGGGCGGGCGTCGTGGTGCTGGTGCTGCTCATGTTCGGCGTGCGCGGCTGCCTGGACTCGCGCAAGGAGCGCGCCTACAAGGACTACGTCCGCGACGTGGGCGCCCTGGTGCAGGAGTCCGATCAGGAGAGCGAGCGGCTGTTCGAGCTGCTCGCCAACCCGGACGTCGAGGACCAGGACATCGAGAACCAGCTCAACACCTTCCGCAACCAGTCCGCGCAGCTCGTGGACCGGGCTCGCGGCACCGACCACCCCGACGAGATGAATCGCGCCCACGACTACCTCGTCGAGACGCTCGAGTTCCGCCGCGACCGGCGTCAGCCAGATCGCCGATCAGCTGCCCGACGCCATCGCCTCCCAGGCCGCCCGGCGCACCGGCACCGAGGGGATCGCCGGCCAGCATGCAGAACTTCCTGGCCAGCGACGTGCTCTACCAGTCCCGAGTCAAGCCCGGCATCGAGCGCCGCGCTCGAGGAGGAGGACCTCGAGGGCGAGGAGGAGGTGCCGGATAGCCGCTTCCTGCCGGACATCGACTGGCTGCAGCCCTCCACCGTGGCCGACCGCGTCGGAGTCCTGGGCGGCTCGGGCGGCGGGGACGGCGACGCCGCGCCCGGCCTGCACGGCAACGGCCTGGCCGGCCACCACACTCGGCGGGCAGACGCTCCAGCCCGGCTCCTCGCCCGAGATCAGGATCTCCGACGACCTCCAGCTGGTGGTCCAGGTGGCCAACCAGGGCGAGAACACCGAGACCGACGTGCAGGTGAACGCCACCGTGGGCCGCGGCGGCGACGCCATCAAGCTCAACAAGACGCTGGACACCATCGCGGCGGGCGAGACCAAGGAGGTCGAGATCCCGCTGGCCGACGCGCCGCCGACGGGCCAGAACGTGCCGATCGTGGTCGAGATCGAGGGGGTGCCCGGTGAGAAGAAGCTCGACAACAACCGCGGCACCTTCTCCGCGATCTTCACCAGCTCCGGCTAGCCCCCCGAGAACCGCCAGGGGCGTCGATAGGCTCACGGCCGGTGGACGAACTGACCTCGACCGAGGGGATCGTGGCGCTCGAGCGCCGCCGGCACGGCGCTCGTGGCGCTGATCCTGGCGACGGTGCTGGCGTTCAAGGTGCGCGGCCTGCGTTCCGCGCAGCGCGCCGTCCTCGGCGGCGCCGACCGGCGCGACCTCGTGGAGCACGCCGCGCGCCTGGAGCGGCGCCTTCACCGAGCTGCGCGACTGGGTCGAGGACACCGCCGCCGGCATCGACGCCCGCATGGTGGCGGCGGAGGCGCGCATCGACGGCTGTGTGGCCTACCGGTCCGTCGTGCGCTACGACGCCTACGGCGAGATGTCCGGCCACCAATCCAGCTCGATCGCGCTGCTGGACGCTCACCGGTCGGGGGTCGTGATGTCGTCGATCCTCCACCGCGAGAACGCCCGCGTGTACGTGAAGCCGGTGGTGGAGGGCCAGTCGCAGCTGGAGCTCTCCCCCGAGGAGCGCCAGGCGATGGAGACCGCGCTGGCGGGCGGCCCCGCCACGGCGGACGCCTGAGCCCCCGGTGGCCCTGAGCGTCGCGTTCCTTGGGCCCGCCGGCACCTACACCGAGGAGGCCCTGCTGGCCTCCGCGCCGGCCGAGGTGGCGCCCGAGCCGCGGGCCACCGTCTACGAGACCGGTGATGGCGGTCCAGGAGGGCCAGACCGAGCGCGCCGTGGTGCCGATCGAGAACTCCCTGGAGGGCGGCGTGGCGGCCACGCTGGACGCGCTTGCCGGGGAGGCGGAGCGGGTGCGGATCGCGGCCGAGGTGGTCCACCCCATCCACCACCATCTGCTGGCCGCCCGCGAGCTCGACCCGGGATCGGTGCGGCGCGTGCTGTCGCACCCCCAGGCGACCGCCCAGTGTGCCCGCTTCCTGCGTGAGCAGCTGCCCCAGGCCGAGCGCGTGGCGGCCACCTCCACCGCCGAGGCCGTGCGCATGGTCCGGGACTCGGGCGAGCCGTGGGCCGCGCTGGGGTCCCGGCTGTCGGCCGACCCTCTACGACTGCGTCGTGCTGGCCGAGCGCGTGGAGGACCACGCGGACAACCTGACCCGGTTCGTATGGCTGGCGCACGCCGACTCGCTCGACTCGGCGCCAAGCCGCCACCGGCGACGGGCCGCACAAGACATCGGTCGTGTTCTGGGGCTTCAACGACTCCTCGCCCGGGGCGCTGGTCGACGTGCTCGGCGAGTTCTCGAGCCGCGAGATCAACCTCACCAAGATCGAGTCACGCCCGCGCCGCGTACGGCTCGGTCACTACATGTTCTTCGCGGACCTGGAGGGCCACGACTCCGATCCGCGCGTCGGGAGGCCCTGGATGCGCTCCGCGGCCGCGTCGAGACGCTCCGCGTGCTGGGCTCCTACCCCGCCTGGCGCGGCTGACAGAGCCGGCTGGCCGACGCACACCCCTCGCTACACTGCCTCGCACCGTGACGGCCACGTCGCAAGCGGTTCCAGCGGCATCGGGGGCTGGTGAGGTAGACCCAGCCCCTACGAGTGCGCTGCCGGGCGGCCGGCCCGTGCAGCGCTCCACCTCATCCGGTCGGGTGCTCGTCCTCAACGCCTCATATGAGCCGATCAACGTGTGCACGGTGCGCCGCGCCGCGGTGCTGGTGCTCAAGGACCGCGCGGAGATCCTCGAGCGCGGCGAGTGGGCGCTGCGCGCCGAGAGCCTCACGCTTCCCCGGTCCGATCGTGATCCGGCTCAAGGCCTACGTGAAGATCCCCCGCGACGCGCACCGGCGCAAGATCACGCGCCGCGCCGTGTTCGCGCGCGACCGCTGGACCTGCCAGTACTGCGGCCAGGAGCGCGGCAACCTCACCGTCGATCACGTGATCCCGCGCTCGAAGGGCGGCGGCTCCGGCTGGGACAACATCGTGACCTGCTGCGCGCCCTGCAACCGGCGCAAGGGCGACCGGCTTCCGCGCCAGGCCAACATGGTGCCCAAGCGCGCCCCGAGTGCGCCGGGGTCCACGATCTTCATCCACGTGGCCGCTCCCACCATCCCCACCGTGTGGGAGCGCTACCTCGTGGCGGCCTGACGTGGAGGTCGAGCCCCGGCTCAACGATCCCCCGCGCCGACCCGGCGACCAGGACCGCGAGCCGGCCACGCGCGGCGACCTGCGTGCGCTGCGGCGGTGGGTGCTCGTGGCCGGCGTGTGGGCGGTGGCCGCCACGGCGGTCGCCATCATCGCGCTGCTGGACACCTCCAACGACGACGCCGAGCGCAGCGCCGGCGACGCCGCGACCGCGCCGCCGAGGTCGAGCGCTCGCGGGCGGCGCAGGAGCGCCGGCTCGACGCGCTCGAGCGGCGGCTGGACGAACTGCCACAGACGGCCGACGTGAGCAAGCTGGCGGGGCGCCTCTCCTCGGCCGAGGACGACGCCGCCAAGGCGGCCGAGGACGCGAAGGCCGCCAGCGAGGACCTCACCGAGCTGGAGGACCGGATCGCGGCGCTCGAGGACTCGCGGCGGCGACGCGTCCGACGACAGCCTGAGCCCTTGACGGCCGTCCGGGTCGTCGGCCGCCGAAACGCAGGAGGGGCGCCCTCGCGGACGCCCCTCCGTGCTGACTGCTGACTGGCTGGACCTGGTCGGGGGCGATCACTCGGACGCAGAGCGCCCGGGCCGGAGGGACCACTACCGGCCTCCACTCCCGACGGTGCCTCGGTTGGACTCCGCTCGACGGGGTCCAGAATCCGGTCTAGCGGCCGGACACCTCCAGGGTCCCAAAATGTCTGTCACTCAACGTTGGACCACCTCCTTTCCCTGGTCCGATTATTGAAGCAGACGTCGCGGGCCTACTCTCCTGTCGCGCCGTTGGAGTCCGCGGGCGCCGCCGGCGGCGCCCCGTCGGCCGGGGAGCTCGTCGATCGACTCGAGCCCCTCGGCGTCGCCGTCCACCACCGCCGAGGTGTCGGCCTCGTTCTCCATCACCAGCGCGACGGCGCTCACGGTGTCGTCCTCGCGCAGGTTCATGACGCGCACGCCCTGGGCCGGCCGGCCCTGGAGCGAGATGCCCTTGACCGGCGTGCGCTGGACCATGCCGTTCTGGGAGATGAACACGAGGTCCTGGTGCTCGCGCACGATCAGGGCACCGGCCACGCCGCCCTTCTTCTCGGTGAGCTGGATGGTCTTGACCCCCATCGCGCCGCGGCCCTTGACCGGGTAGTCGGCGATCGGCGTGCGCTTGCCGTAGCCGTTCTCGGTGACCACCAGCAGCTCGGTGTCGTCGCGGGCGATGTCCATGGCCAGGACGCAGTTGTCGCCGCGCGACACGTTCATGCCGCGCACGCCGCCCGTGTCGCGACCCATCGGGCGCGCCTGGTCCTCGTTGAACCGCGCGGCCTGACCCGAGCGCGACACGATGATGATGTCGTCGTCGCCGTCGGTCCTGCGCACGGCCACGAGCTCGTCGTCGTCGCGGATCTTGATGGCGATGATGCCGTCGGCCTTGATCGGAGTGTTGTAGGCCGGGAACTCGGTCTTCTTGACCTGGCCTTTCTTGGTGGCGAAGACCAGGTACTTGCCCTCGCTGAAGTCGCGCGTGGACAGCACCGCCCGGACGAACTCGCCGTCGCGCAGCGGCAGCACGTTGACCAGCGCGCGGCCCTTGGCGGTGCGCGAGGCCTCGGGCAGCTCGTAGACCTTCTGGCGGTAGACCTTGCCGCGGTTGGTGAAGAAGAGGAGGTAGTCGTGCGTCGAGCACACGAACAGGTGCTCGATGTAGTCCTCGTCCTTCATGTCCATCCCCGTGACCCCCACGCCGCCGCGCTTCTGCGTGCGGTAGGTGGCAAGCGGAAGCGACTTGATGTAGCCGGACTTCGTGATCGCGATGACCATCTGCTGGTCGGCGATCAGGTCCTCGATGTCGATGTCGTCCTCGGAGTGGGTGATCTCCGTGCGCCGCTCGTCGCCGTAGGCGTGCCGGATCTCGAGCAGCTCCTCCTTGATCAGCTCGCGCACCCGCTGCTCGTCGCCGAGCAGCTCGCGCAGCTCACGGATGCGCTCGACGATCTCATCGTGCTCGATCTGGATCTTGTCGGCCTCGAGCGCGGTGAGGCGCTGCAGGCGCAGGTCGAGGATGGCCTGGGCCTGGATCCGCGACAGGCTCGAAGCGCTCGATGAGCCCGTCCCGCGCCTCATCGGGGTCGCGCGAGCCGCGGATCAGCTCGATCACGGCATCGATGTCCGCGATGGCCTTGAGGAGCCCCTCGAGGATGTGCAGCCGCGCCTCGCGCTGGCGCAGCTCGTGCTTGGTGCGCCGCACCACGACCTCGCGCTGGTGCTGGACGTACTCCCCGATCAGCTCGCGCAGCGACAGCGTCTTGGGCACGCCGTCGACCAGCGCCACGGTGTTCACGCCGAAGGCCGTCTGCAGCGGCGTGTGCTTGTAGAGGTTGTTGAGGACGACCTTCGGGATCGCGTCCCGCTTGAGCTCGATGACCAGCCGGATGCCGGACTTGTCCGACTCGTCCCGGAGGTCCGAGATCTGCGGGATCTTGCCGTTCTGGACGACCTCGGCGATCTTCTTGATCAGCCCCGAGCCGTCGCCGCGGCCGTCGCCCTTGGCCACCTGGTAGGGCATCTCGGTGACGACGATCGCCTCCTTGCCCTGGCGCAGCGGCTCGATGTGCGCGCGCGCCCGGATGACCACCCTGCCGCGGCCCGTCTCGTAGGCGTCCTTGATCCCCTGCCAGCCGACGATGATGCCGCCGGTCGGGAAGTCGGGGCCCTTGATGTGCTTCATCAGGCCCGCGACGTCGATGTCCGGGTTGTCGATGTAGGCAACCGTCGCGTCGATGGCTTCGTGCAGGTTGTGCGGCGGGATGTTGGTGGCCATCCCCACCGCGATCCCGGCCGAGCCGTTGACCAGCAGGTTCGGGTACCGCGAGGGCAGGACCGTTGGCTCGAGCTTCGTGTCGTCGTAGTTGGAGACGAAGTCGACGGTGTCCTCGTCGATGTCTCGCAGCATCTCCGTGGCGAGCTTCGCGAGCCGTGCTTCCGTGTAGCGGTAGGCGGCGGCCGAGTCGTTGTCGATCGAGCCGAAGTTGCCCTGCCCGTCCACCAGCGGCTCGCGCATCGCGAAGTCCTGGGTGAGCCGCACGAGGGTGTCGTAGATGGCCGAGTCCCCGTGCGGGTGGTAGCGGCCCATGACCGCGCCGACCACGTTCGCGCACTTGCGATACGGCCGGTTGGGCTGCAGCCCGTCCTCGTTCATCGAGAACAGCACCCGCCGGTGGACCGGCTTCAGCCCGTCGCGGACGTCCGGCAGCGCCCGTCCCACGATCACGCTCATCGCGTAGTCGAGGTACGACGACCGCATCTCCTCCTCGAGCCCGCGCGGCTCGACGTTGCCGCCGGAGAGAGTCTCGAGTCCAGCCATCAGCGGTTCACCTCACTCCTACACATCGAGGTTCGTCACGTCCCTCGCATTGGCCTCGATGAACTCGCGGCGGGGCTCGACCTTGTCGCCCATCAGCATCGAGAAGATCAGGTCGGCGGCGCTGGCGTCGTCGACCGTGACCTGCTGCAGGGTGCGCCGCTCGGCGTCCATGGTCGTGTCGTAGAGCTGGTCGGGGTTCATCTCCCCCAGGCCCTTGAAGCGCTGCGGGTTGACGCCCTCCCGAGCCACCTCGAGCACCTTCTTGCGGAGGTCCTCGAACGAGAGCGCCTGCTCGTCCTTCTTGCCCAGCCGGATCGCGAACGGCGGCGTCCCGGCGAGCTGCTCCAGCTCCTTGTGCACGCGCACGAAGTTGGTGTACTCCGAGCGCGCGAACATCTCGCGGCGCAGCGAGTAGGTGGCGGCGGCGCCCGTCTTGCGCTCGACCACTCGGACCACCAGCTCCAGCGGGTCCTCGGTGAGCAGCTCCGTCTCGTAGGGCTCGCCCTCCGGGGCCTTCTTGCTCACGAGCTTGACGACCGTCCTCGGCGTCGGTCGCGCCGGCGTCGAGGATCTGCGACTCCTCGAGGAACGTGATCGTGTCGTAGCCGTACTCCGCGCGCAGGGCGGCCGCCCAGCCCTCGTACTGCTTCAGCAGCCGGCCGTACTTCTGCCAGCGCGCATGGGTGAGCTTGAACTCCTGGCCGCCGCGGTCGGACACCTCGAACTTCTCGAGCTTGTCCCGCAGCAGGACCTCCTCGAGCTCGGACTCCTTCTCGATGTAGATGTCCTGGCTGCCGTTCTTGATCTTGTAGAGCGGCGCCTTGCCGAGGTAGACGTACCCCGCCTCGATCAGCTCCGGCATCTCGCGGAACAGGAACGTGAGGACGAGCGTGCGGATGTGTGCGCCGTCCACGTCGGCGTCGCACATGACGATGACCTTGTGGTAGCGGGCCTTCTCGATGTCGAACTCCTCGCGGATGCCCGTGCCGATGGCGGTGATGAGCGCCTGGATCTCGTTGTTGCCGAGGACCTTGTCGATCCGGTTCTTCTCGACGTTGATGATCTTGCCGCGCAGGGGCAGCACCGCCTGCGTGTTGCGGTCGCGACCCTGCTTGGCCGAGCCGCCGGCCGAGTCGCCCTCGACCACGAACAGCTCCGCCAGCGCGGGGTCGCGCACCGAGCAGTCGGCGAGCTTGCCGGGCAGCGTTGAGTTCTCCAGCGCGGACTTGCGCCGCGTGAGGTCGCGGGCCTTGCGCGCCGCCTCGCGGGCGCGGGCAGCGTCGACCGACTTGCGGATGACCTTGTTGGCCTCGGACGGGTTCTCCTCCAAGAACTCGGCCAGGCCGCGGTTCACGGCCTGCTGCACGAAGCCCTCGATCGGCGGGTTGCCCAGCTTGGTCTTGGTCTGGCCCTCGAACTGCGGGTCGTGGATCTTCACGGAGATGATGGCCGTGAGGCCCTCGCGGACGTCCTCGCCGGACAGGTTCGGGTCCTTCTCCTTGAGCTCGCCCTTCTGGCGCGCGTAGGCGTTCACGGTGCGCGTGAGCGCCGAGCGGAAGCCGGACAGGTGCGTGCCGCCCTCGTGCGTGTTGATGTTGTTGGCGAACGAGAGCAGGGACTCCTGGTAGGAGTTGTTCCACTGCATGGCCACCTCGACCTCGCCGACGTCGGTGGTCGTCGGACAGGTAGACGACCTTCTTGTGCAGCGGCTCGCGCGTGCCCTGCCCGTGCAGGTAGTGCACGAAGTCGACGATGCCGCCGTCGTACTTGAAGCTGGTCTCGAAGCCCTCGCCGCGCTCGTCGGCGAAGGCGATCCTCAGGCCCTTCGTGAGGAACGCCATCTCGCGGAAGCGCTGGGAGAGCGTGTCGCGCTCGTAGTCGATCGTCTCGAAGATCTCGAGGTCGGGCAGGAACTTGATGCTGGTGCCGCGGCGATCGGTCTTGGTGCCCTTCTTCAGCTCGCCCTGCGGCGCGCCCCGCTCGTAGGTCTGCGTCCACTCGTGGCCGTCACGCCAGACCGTGAGCTCGAGCTTCTCGGACAGGGCGTTGACCACCGACACGCCCACGCCGTGAAGGCCGCCCGACACCTTGTACCCGCCGCCGTCGCCGAACTTGCCGCCGGCGTGCAGCACCGTGAGCACGACCTCGGCCGCCGGGCGCTTCTCCTTCTCGTGCATGCCCACGGGAATGCCGCGGCCGTTGTCGGTGACCGTGACGGAGTTGTCGGGGTGGATCGCGATCTCGACGTGATCGCACTCGCCGGCGAGTGCCTCGTCGACGGAGTTGTCCATGACCTCGTAGATGAGGTGATGCAGGCCGCGCACGCCTGTCGAGCCGATGTACATGCCGGGCCGCTTGCGCACCGCCTCCAGGCCCTCGAGGACCGTGATGTCCTGCGCGCCGTACGAGGCGGCGTCCTTCTTCGTGTCCTTCTTCGGCAAGCGTTCCCTTCCGTCGGCCTTCACACACAGAGAGGCCCCGGCCCGGAGCTATCGGCACTCGGGTCGGGGCGCTCGAAACTTCGGCTCAGAACATTAGCAGAGTAGCCCCCGCGCCGGACGGGTCGAAGTCGTCACAAAAGACCTGCAAATCGGCACAAAATGGCGGGCTGGGCGCGGCTGCGGTTTCCGCGCTGTTACGCGGAGCGCTCGGGGCCCCGCCCGGAGGGGCCCTCGCCGGCCCTCGCGACGCGGAAGCGAAGGGCCGTCAGGGGACCCTCCGGAGGGCCTTCGAGAGCGGCGTTGAGGCGCCCCAGGAGGTCGGGCGCGAGCAGGGTCAGCTCCTGCGCCCAGACCGATGACCGGCACGCCACGGTCAGCGTCCCGCTGCGCTCGGAGACCGGTTCGGCCTCCTGAGCCAGCGCCTCGCCCGCGACCTCGGGCCAGCGCGCCTGGACGCGGGCCAGCAGCGTGGGCGGCGTGGCGCCGCGGGTCAGCTGCTCCAGCGCCGGGCCGAGGCCCCTGGGTCGCCGGCGTCTCATCGGATCCGCCTCACGCCCGCTCCGGCTGCGCGTGCCCGCGCGTCCTGGCCGTGCCGGTGGCCACGTCGACCACGACCACTCCTGGACCCGAGCCGGCCGGCACGTGGTCGAGCTCGGTGGTGGTCAGCACGCTCTGCCCCTCGGCGCGCAGCAGCTCGGACAGCAGCTCTCGGCGTGCGGAGTCCAGCTCGGACATGACGTCGTCCAGGAGCATCAGTGGGGCACTGCCGCGCTCGCGGAGCAGCAGGTCGCGCTCGGCGAACAGGAGCGCCAGCAGCGCGATCCGCTGCTGGCCCTGGGAGCCGTAGGTGCGCAGGGCGACCCCTCCGTGCGCCAGGCGGAGGTCGTCCCGGTGGGGCCCGTGCGCCGTGAAGCCGCGCTCCAGGTCCGCATCGCGGCGCTCGCGCAGCTCCGCCGCCAGCTCGTCGGCCGACGCCGGCGGCCGACCGCGGGCGGTAGGCCAGCTCGGC
>CAVYMS010000002.1:0-522066 GCA_963769675.1 uncultured Thermoleophilaceae bacterium | reverse complement strand
CATCTGGCGGAGCGCCCCACGGGCCCGACGCCGGTCGGCGTGTTCCGCGACGTCGAGCGGCCGGTCTACGGCGAGCAGTTCGCGGCCGAGCTGGAGGCCAATCGCGCCGATGCGGGCGTGGAGGAGCTCGAGCAGCTCCTCCACAGCGGCGGCACCTGGACCGTTCCCTAGCCGAGCAGCGCCGCGCAGCGCGGCGAGGTCATCCTCCGCGTCCGCCGGGAGCATGCGCAGCCCGATCTGCCTTACTACGCGAATGACCGGGCTGAATCGCTGGTGGGACGGAGGTGAGCGGCTGGAGATCGGCGGCCACCAGCTGTTCGTCTGGTCGGGTGGCGCGCCGGGCGGTCCGGCGGTCACCCTGCTGCACGGCTATCCGGGCTCGTCGCACGATTTCAGCGCGGTCGCCGATGCGCTCGTCGATGATGGTCACCGGGTGATCGCCCCCGACCTGCTTGGGTTCGGCGCCTCGGACAAGCCCGTCCACCACGCGTACTCGCTGGCGGAGCAGACCGACTTGGTCGAGGGCGTGTGGCAGCGTCTCGGCGTGAGCGCCACCACGCTGGTGGCACACGACTACTCGGTCACGATCGCGGAGGAGCTCCTCGACCGCGGTGCGTCCCTCACCCGTGTCTTTCTGCTCAACGGCGGCGTTTTCCCAGCCCTGCATCGCCCGACCCCCGTCCAAGAGATCCTCCTCGACCCCGTTCGAGGCCCGGAGCTGGCCATGCAGCTGAATGAGGAGGCGGTGAAAGCGGGCCTGGGACAGACGTTCGCCCGGCCGGACGAGCAGGTGCTCGACGATCTGTGGCGCGCGCTGTCACGCGACGACGGCCACCGCCTCGCCCACGCGCTGCTGCACTACGTGGGCGAGAGGGCCGAGCACGGCGACCGCTGGGTAGCGGCGCTCGAGGCGACCGAGGTGCCGCTCACGTTCATCTGGGGGCCCGAGGACGCGGTGAGCGGCGGGCACGTGATCCCCGAGATCCGCACGCGGCTGCCCGGCGCGCGAGTGGTTGAGCTCGAAGGTGTAAGCCATTGGCCTCAGCTCGAGGCGCCAGAGGCCGTGATCGCGACCATCCGCGAGGACCTCGCTTGAGCGACCTCGGCACCGTGGCGCGGCGGCCCACGCGCCCGACCCCGATTGGGTCTTTCCGGGGGCCGCTCTAGGCGGCCAGGTTCGCCACGAACTCGGATGCGCCACCGCCGCCGGCCCGGCGCTCCAGGTGGTCCGTGAGCCGGGCCATCAGGCGCTGAGCTCCCAGGTTGTCGCTGAGCATGGAGGCGGTGAAGCGGCGTACGCCGTGGGTTAGGGCGTCCTCGGCCAGCAGGTCGACCAAGAGCGAGCCGAGCCCCTTGCGCTGGAGAAAATCCGCGACGACTATGGCGAACTCGGCGGCGTCCGGCTCCTCGACCCATCGGACCCAGCGCCCCACGGCGACGATCGTCCCCGGGTGGTCGACCTCCTCCACCACGAGCGCCACATGGTCCTCGCCGTCGACCTCCGTGAGATAGCGCAGCTCGGCCGAGCTGAGCCTCGGCTTGGACGACATGAAGCGCTTGTGCACGGTCTCGTCAGACAGCCTGTGAAGCCCCGCCTGGAGCTCCTCCTTGTCGCTCGGGCGGATGGCTCGCACCAGCACCCGGGTCCCGTCTATAAGCGTGCGCTCCATAGTCAGTTTTATCTCGCAACTGACCTCGCTTGTGTGTGGGTAATGTCACACAGGCGGAGCGGGCGCCGCTCGCTGCTCGACCTCCAGCGCCAGCGCCAGCGCCTCCTCCAGGCTCGCCCCGACCGCCACCACGCCGTGCCCGGTCATGAGCACGGCCTCGCCGTCTCCCAGGGCTTCGGCCACCGTGCGCGCCAGCTCCTCGGATCCCGGTGGCGCGGCGGGAGCGACCGGCACGCCCGGCCGGCCACCGCTCGGCGGGAGCTCCGCCCCGCCGGCGCAGAACGCCACCGCGTGCGGGCTGTGGGTGTGCACCACGGCCTCCGCATCGGGGCGAGCGGCGTAGATGGCCGCGTGCACGCGCCATTCGCTGGAGGGTTCGCGCGTGCCCGCGACGACCGCTCCGTCGAGCTCGAGCTCGACCACGTCCGCGGGCTGCATCTCCGCGTAGGGAATGTCGCGCGGAGTGATGACACAGCGCCCCGCAAGTCGCGCGCTCACGTTTCCCTGGCTGGCCTCCACCAGGCCGGCGGCGGCCATGGCCCGCGCCGTGGCCAGAACGGCGGCGCGCAGCTCAGCCGACGGACATCGGCGATGGCGCTCGCATACGGCGGCTCCAGGGCGCCGCCCTCGGTGAAGATCGCCGACACCAGCTCGGCCGGGGTCACGTCGAAGGCCAGGTTCAGCGCCTCGGCTCCGCGAGGCGCGATCGAGACGTCGCCCAGCGAGGTGACCTCGGACGGGTCGCGCTCCTCGATCGGGATCGACGCGCCATCGGGCGTGGCGGGATCGAGCGTCGACAGCGGCGCCGCCACGTAGAACGGCACCGACCACCGGGCGGCCAGCGCCGCCAGGCCCAGGGTCCCGACCTTGTTGGCCACGTCCCCGTTGGCGGCTATCCGGTCGGCGCCGACCACGACCTGGCTCACGAGCCCGCCGGCCAGCAGCGACGCCGCGCTGGAGTCGGTGACCAGGCGGTGGGGAATGCCCACCCGCGCCAGCTCCCACGCGGTGAGGCGCGAGCCCTGCAGCAGCGGCCTGGTCTCGCACACCCACACCTCCACCAGCCGGCCGCTGTCCCACGCGGAGCGCAGTACGCCCGCGGCCGTGCCGTAGGCGCCGGTGGCCAGCGGCCCGGTGTTGCAGTGCGTGAGCGCGGTGTCGCCGGGGGCGAAGCGCTCCGCGCCGATGTCGGAGAGCGCGCGGTTGGCGGCGGCGGTCTGGGCCTCCAGCGCCTGGGCGCCCTGGACCAGCGCGACCGCCGGATCGTCGCCCGACGCGAGCGCCGATTCCACCGCCTCGCGTTGCCGTTGAAGCGCCCAGCGCAGGTTCGCGGCGGTCGGCCGCGTGCCGGCCAGGAGCGTCGCGGCGTCCTCGAAGGCCACCCGCACCTCCTCGCCGCTGCGCTCGTTGCCCGTGGGCGCGAGCGCGACGCCGTATGCGGCCGCGAGCCCGATCGCCGGGGCCCCGCGCACCGCCATCGAGGCGATCGCGCCGGCCACGTGCACGGGCGACTCGCAGCGCATCCACCGCTCCTGGGCCGGCAGGGCGCGCTGGTCGAGCACCAGCAGCGCGCCGGCCTTGTAGATCAGGGGTTGGGCATCCACCGGGTGGGCCTACCAGCCCCGGCTGCCGGGCCCGCCCTTAAACGGGCCCTGGATGTCGCTGGTGATCCAGCCGCCGTAGAAGTCGCCCTCGTTGGGCTCCACGCGCTCGTCGCCTAGCAGGCAGCTATCCACCCGCTGCGGGTAGAAGGCGAAGTGGCCGCGGATGGCGTCGTAGACAGAGTGGGGATCGGAGTAGGTCCAGGCCGCAGCCTCGGTGCGCCGGCCCCCTGCCTCGATGTCGAAGTACTCGGCCACCCCCTTCCACTCGCACAGCGTCCGGCGGCCGACGGGCTGGAGCAGGTCCGTCCGCACATCCGCAGGAGGGAAGTAGATGGCCGGGGCCTGGCTGGTCTCGAGCACCCGCAGTGCGTTCTCCGAGTCCGCCACGGTCACCCCGCCGACCTCGACGGCCGCCCGCTGCGCGCAGGGCTCCACGCGCGGCGGGCGGGGGTAATCCCAAACGGACTCCATGCCGCCGAGGTTAGATGGCCGACCCACCGCCCCGGCGCACGGGGCCGGCGGGTCGGCCACCGGATCTAGTTGACCAGGCCGCTCTCCTTGAGGTACTCGCCCGCCACTGCCTCGGGCGTCTTCTTGTCGAGGTCCACGCGGGCGTTGAGCTCCTGCATGACCTCGTCGGTGAGTCCCTTCTGGACCTGTCCTGCCACGGTCTCCATCACGGCGGCGCCCTTCACGTCGTTGCGTACGAGCAGCGTCGAGTTGTAGGGCGGGAACATGCCCTTGTCGTCCTCGAGCAGCACGTACCCGTTGCGCTTGATCTGCGGGTCCGTGGTGAACACGATCGACAGGTCGGCCTGGCCCTTGTCGAGGACCTCGTGCCGCAGGTCGAGCGCGACCGGCGTGAACTTCTTGAAGTCCAGGTCGTAGACCTGTTGCAGGCCCAGCAGACAGTCCGTGCGCTGGCGGCACTCGGGGGAGCCGTACAGAGTCAGGTCCTGGTCCTTGCCCGCCAGGTCCGAGATCTTCTTGACACCGAGCTCGTCGGCCTTGTCCTTGGTGAGCCCGACCTCGTTGGAGCTGGTGAAGGGCGTGGGGTCGAGTGCCGTGACCTTCTCCTCGATCATCCGGATCTTGACCTGGTTGAAGGCCTCGGCCGGATCCTTGGGGATGTCGCTGGCCTTCACGTTGAAGAACGACAGCAGCGCCGTGCCGGTGTACTCGGGGTAGGCGTCGATGTCCTTGCCCTGGAGCGCCTTGAAGGCGGTCTTCTCGTCGCCCAGGTTGAGCTGCTTGTCGACCGTGAACCCCGCGGCCTCCAGCCCCTGGGCGTAGATCTCGCCGAGCACCTTCTGCTCGGTGAAGTTCTTCGAGCCGATGGTCACCTCCACGCCCTCGGCATCAGGGCTCGTCTCGATCGCGGCGGCCTTCTCGGCGCCGGAGTCACTCCCGCTGCTGCCCTCGTCATCGTCGTCGTCACCGCATGCGGCGACGGCGAAGGACATGCTCAGCAGCAGCACGGCGAACAGCGCGTGCAGCCAGCGCTTGGCTTTCATGTGGTTGCTTCCCTCCTGGTCGTGAATGGAAATCGTCGACTCGGCCGTGACTCGCTGTCGGATTCGAGCTTGAGCCCCTCGGGGGTCACGGCGCGCTGGATTGCGCCGAGGGTCAGCTCCGTGAGCACGGCGAGCACGGCCACCACGATTGCGGCGGCCAGCCGGCCGGTGTCGCCGTATGTCGACACGTTGATGATGGGGTCGCCCAGGGTGTTCACGCCGGCCAGCGGCGCGATGGTGGCGGTGGCCACCACGTTGACCATGGAGATCTTGATGCCGCCGAAGATCAGGGGGAGCGCCAGCGGCAGCTCGACCTTGCGCACGATCTCCGGCTCGGTCATGCCCATGCCGCGCGCCGAGTCCACGGTGTCCGGGTCGACCTGGGTGACCGCGACGTAGGTGTTGGTCAGGATCGGCGGCAGCGCCAGCAGCACCAGCGCCAGCGTCAGGTTGGCGAATCCCACCCCGAGGTAGGCCACGAAGAAGGCGATGAGCGCCAGGCTGGGCACCGCGCGGCCCACATTTGAGGCGCTGATGGCCAGGAAGCTGCCGCGCCGGATGTGCCCGAGCCAGAGCCCCAGGGGCACCGCGACAGCACAGGCGATGGCCATCGCGGCCAGCGTGAGCTCCAGGTGGTCGCGCGTGAGCTCCAGGAACTGCGACCCGCCCACCTCGGTGCCCTCGCGGGTGGTCTCCCCCTGGAAGATGTAGGTGATCGCGTCGCCGAACTCGCCGAGGAAGGCGAACGTGGTGGTCATGAAGTGGCCCTCGCCCGGGTCCAGGGGGTCACGGCGCGCTGTGCGAGCAGGATCAGACCGTCCAGCACCGCCGCCAGCAGCACCGCCAGGCCACCCGCCACGACCACGTTCGACTTGAAGTTGATGTCCGCGAAGATCTGCCCCCCGAGCCCGCCCGCGCCGGCGAAGAAGGCCAGCGTGGCCAGGCCGACCGTCGTCGTCGCCGCTATCCGCAGCCCGGCCATGACCTCGGGCAGCGCCAGCGGGAGCTCCACGCGCCACAGCAGCTGGCGGTCGGTCAGGCCCATGCCGCGCCCTGCGTCCTTGGCGTCACCCGGCACGTTGTCCAGGCCGGTCATGACGTTGCGGAAGATGATCAGCAGCGAGTAGGCCACCAGGGCGATGATCGCCGTGGTCTTGCCGCGCCCGGTGATGGGCAGCAGAAGGAAGAACGCCGCCAGGCTGGGGATCGTGTAGAGCATGCCCGTGAGCTGGGTGATCGGCCCCACGAGCCAGCGCCGGCGATGGGCGAGCAGCGCCAGCCCGAACGAGATGGCGAACCCAATGCCCAGGGAGACCACCGTGAGCAGCAGGTGCTCGAGAAACGGGTCCACGTAGCGGTCGAAGTTGTCGACGATCCAGTCGGGGCAGAGCCCGTTGTCGGCCACGCAGCTGGCGTCCTCGGCCGAGCGATCGCGAAGCTGTACCTGGGCGAGCGGCAGCGCCGTCACTCCTCGGCCAGCAGCGAGTCCGCGCCGCTGCGCACCTCGTTGGGGTCGGTCTTGAGCGCGTGGCCGATGACCTCCACCGAGAGCACGCCGGCGATGCTGCCGTTGCGATCGACCACCGGCCCGTACTGGGCTTCGTTCTGAAGGAGGTCCGACAGCGCGTCGCGCAGCACGTCGTCGAGCTCGACCATGGGCTCGGCGCTGGAGCGCAGCTCCTCGGTCACGCGCTCACCAGCCAGGCCGCGCTCGCTGAGCCATCCGAGGGGCTTGCCGTCGGGGTCGACCAGCAGGGGGTAGGGCAGGTCCGAGTCGGCCACCTTGGCGCGCGCCTCAGCCACCGGCTCACCCACTCGCACCAGCGGCGCCTTCCACAGGTCGATGTCGCGAACGCGTTGGAGGGCCAGGCGCTTGAGCGCGCGATCCGAGCCCACGAAGTCCTCCACGAAGCGACCGTTGGGGTACATCAGGAGCTCCGCCGGAGGTGAGTACTGGGCGAGCTTGCCGCCCTTCTGGAGGACGGCGATGCGGTCGCCCATCTTGATCGCCTCGTCGATGTCGTGGGTCACGAACACGATCGTTTTGCGGATCTCCTGCTGCAGGCGCAGGAACTCGTTCTGCAGCCGCTCGCGGTTGATCGGGTCGATGGCGCCGAAGGGCTCGTCCATGAGCATCAGCGGCGGGTCGACGGCCAGGGCACGCGCCACGCCGACCCGCTGGCGCTGGCCGCCGGAGAGCTGGGCGGGGTAGCGGTCCCGAGTCTCGGCCGGGTCGAGCGAGACCAGCTCCAGCAGCTCGTCGATGCGGGCTCGCGTGCGGTCCTTCTCCCAACCCAGGAGGCGCGGCACGGTCGCCACATTCTGGCCCACGGTCAGGTGCGGGAACAGGCCGATCTGCTGGATCGCGTAGCCGATCTCCCGTCGCAGCTCGGCCGGCGCGCGCTCGGAGATGCTGCTTCCGTCCAGCAGGATGTCGCCGCTGGTGATGTCGATCATGCGGTTGACCATCCGCATGGCCGTGGTCTTGCCGCACCCGGACGGCCCAACCAGCACGCAGATCTCGCCCGAGGGGACCTCCAGCGTCAGCTCCTCGACCGCGGCCTGCTCCTGGCCCGGGTAGCGCTTCGTGGCAGCGCGAAACTCGAGCGTGGCCGCCCCTTTCGCGTCCGCCTGAGGATGAGGGATCTGCTCGGGTGGGCTCATGGGCGCCGAGTGCTCCACCGAGTCTATGGGGGAGTCGCGGTGGGCTCTAGGTGGACTCGACGTCGGGCGGGCCCGCGTCTTCGCGCGAAGTATCGCGGTCCGGGCCTCTCGATGCCGTGATGTCCGCCGAGGCAAGGCGCTCGAGCTCGCGCGCCAGGTCGTCCCGTAGGCCACGGACCTCGTTCGGGCTGAGCTCCGGATCGGCCTCGGCCAGCTCCACCATGCCCGCGGCCAGCGCCTCGTTGGCCGAGCGCAGCTCCTGCTCGGCGACCTGGCCGTCGGCGGCCCCGCGGAGGTCCAGCGCGCGCGACTTCACGTCCTCGGCCAGCAGCTCGAGGCGCGTGCGGTCGGGGTCGTCCAGGCGCCGCCAGCGCCCGTAGAGCGATCGCGCCACGTGCACGCCCAGCAGCGCGGCGGCGCCGTGCTCGACGATGCGCGCCGCCCGCCCGGCCGTGCCGAGTGTGCCGCCCGCGCCCTTGCGTCCAGGGGTCATCCGAGACCATGGTCACCAACCACGCGGATGGAATTCGTCCAGGCCCCCTTGCGGACCGCGCGACCGGCGCTAACTTCGGGCGCGGTGCGCGCGAGACAGGCAACGATGCTGGTGCTCGTGGCGGCGGCCCTGGGGCTCGGATCCGTGCCCGCCGCCGCCGCGCCAACGGCGGTGTCCGCCCAGCTCAGCCCGGCGACCCACGGCGGCGGCGGCTTCGGCCGGAGGGTGCAGTTCGTCTCCGTCCGGCTCGACGCGGCGGGCGGGCGGGCCGATCTGATCGCCACCCTGACCACGCCGTGCAGCGGCGTGCGGGCATCGCTGTTCGACAACGTGCGGCTGAGCGGCCTGCCGGTCACCGGGGGCCGCTTCGACGGGCTGTCCACCTTCGCCGAGACCGTCGCGCCCGGCATCCCGGGCATCGGAGGCCTGGTGCGGACCGGGGGCGTGAGCGCATCGGCCCAGGTGCGGCTGGACGGCGGGATCGGCGGGGTGATCAGGGTCCGGTCGGCGCTGCGCGACCCGCTCACCGGGCTCACGCGGGGATCGTGCGACACCGGCACGGTGCGCTGGGAGGCCCGGGTGCCGCCGCCACGGGTCGGATCGGGCCGGCCCAGGCGCCGCCGGGCGACCTCCCTGAGGGGCCTGACCGCCCAGGGCCAGCCGTTCCTGCTGCGCACCAGCCGCCGCGGCCGGACGGTCGACCGCGCGGGCATGACCCTGCTGGTCACGTGCCCCAGCGCGGTCGGGCGGCCGCTGGAGCTGGTTGCCGCCGGCATGCGCATTCGCCGCGGCCGCTTCCGCGCGACCGGTCGCTTCACACGCTCGTTCGCGTCTCCCCAGGTCGGAGGGTTGCGGGAGCGCTACCGGTGGCGGCTCAGCGGGCGGCTCGGCGCGCGGGGCGCTGTCGGCACCTGGCGGGTCCGAGGCATCGTGCGGCGCGCGAAGGGCGGGCGCCAGGTGGGCTCGTGCGACACCGGCCGAAATCGCTGGAGCGCGGTGGGCTAGGCGACGCGGCGCAGGTGCGGGGCGCCCGCCGTCCGCGGCTTGGGCCTGCGCCTGGCGTCGCGGCGGCGGAACTCGCTCAGCGAGTCGGCCAGCACTCTGAAGACGTCCCCGTGCGCCGCCATGCCGCAGTGGCTGGCGTCGACCTCCACGAGCTCTGCGGCGGGATCGAGGCAGGCCTGCCACCTGACGATGCCGTCGGTGCGCGAGTAGACCGACACGTAGCCGACCCCGCGCGGCAGCGGCGCCTCGAAGCGGTCCCAGAAGTCCGAGCAGCAGTCGCCGTCGAGACAGGTCTCAGTGAACAGCCCCGGCACGCCGAGCTTGCCGAGCCGCGCGACCGTCCTGATCTGCAGCGTCACGAGCGGATGTACCGCCAGCGGGTCGGTCACCGGACAGCCCAGCAGGACGATGCCGGACACCAGGTCGGGCCGCGACTGGGCCAGGACCTTCGCAAAGGACCCGCCGCGGCTGTGGCCGACGATGGCCGCGCGCCGGCCCTGGCGTTCCACCAAGCGTTCGAGCCGCGCCTCCAGGCGCTCGATCGTGGTGCCCGAGCACCCGACGTTGGCGCGGATGCCCGCTCGGCTCGGATGGTGGCCGGTGTTCTTCAGCCAGCGGGCCATGAAGCCCAGCGACTCGTCGCCCGCGAGGAACCCAGGCACCAGCAGCACCGGCTGCCCGCGCCCGTCGCTCACGCCCGCGCCCCTGAACACCGGGTCGCGCAGGAGGCCGGCCAGCTCCAACGCGGTCCGCGACTCGCGCCAGAAGGGGGGATGGGGAGTGGTCTGCGCCAAGGTTCCTTGCCCTTTGTCCGGCCTGGTGGCCGGGCGTTACCCCAGATCTTGGGGGCCGCGGGACCCTAGCGGTGCCGCAGGACTACATTTCCCAGCCTAGTGCGAGCGGTCACAATTCGCCAGAAGGAGCTCTCGGTGGAGGAGCACCCGGATCCGGCTCCCGGGCCGGGGCAGATCCTGGTGTCGGTCAGGGCGGCCGGGCTGAACGGGGCCGACATGCTGCAGCGCAAGGGCGCCTACCCCGCTCCGCCGGGCTCTCCCGCCGACATACCGGGCCTGGAACTGGCGGGCGAGGTCACCGCTCTGGGACCGGGCGCCGAGCGGTTCGGCGAGGGCGACCGGGTGATGGCGATCGTGGGCGGCGGCGGCCAGGCCGAGCTGGCGGTGCTGCACGAGCGCGCCGCGATGCCGGTGCCCGAAGCGCTCGACTGGCCCCGTGCGGGCGGAGCGGCCGAGGTGTTCGTCACGGCCCACGACGCGCTGTTCAGCCAGGCCCGGCTGCGCCCAGGCGAGCGCCTGCTCGTGCACGGCGCGGCGGGCGGCGTGGGCACCGCCGCCGTGCAGCTCGGCCGCGCGGCGGGTGCGGCCGTGGTGGCCACCGTGCGCAACGAGTCGCTGCGCGGCGCGGTCGCCGAGCTGGGCGCCGAGGTTGCGGACCCGGCCGACTTCGCGGATGGCGGTCCCTACGACGTCGTCCTCGAGCTGGTTGGCGCTCCCAATATGGAGGCCAACCTGGGCGCGCTGGCCACCGCCGGCAGGATCGTGGTGATCGGCGTGGGCGCGGGCTTCAAGGCGGAGGTCAACCTGCTGGCGCTCATGGGCAAGAGGGGAACCTTGCGGGCCTCAACGCTGCGGGCACGCCCCCTGGAGGAGAAAGCCGCCGCTATGCGCGCGGTCGAGAAGGAGGTGCTGCCGCTGTTCGAGCGCGGCCTCCTGGACGTGCCGGTGGCGGCCACCTTCCCGCTGGACGAGGCCGCTGCGGCCTACGACCGCTTCGCCGAGGGCGGCAAGCTCGGCAAGGTCGTGCTCACGGTCTGAGGCCGTCTCCCGAGCTCGAATAGCGCCTCCAAACGAGCGTACCGCGCCCCACAGCGCGCTCCAATACCCTTCCCCGGCTTCAGATGAAGGTCTCCGTCCCAAAGGAAGCCGCCGAGGGCGAGCGCAGAGTGGCTTGCGTCCCGGAGGTCGCCAAGAAGCTGACGGCGGACGGGGTCGACGTGGTGCTCGAGCCGGGTGCGGGCGAGTCCTCCCATCTGCCGGATTCCGCCTTCGAAGAGGCCGGCGCCAGCGTGACCGCCGGCGAGGGCTTCGCGGGCGACGTTGTGGCCAAGGTCGCCCCGCCAAGCGCCGACGAGATCGGGCGCCTCAAGGAGGGCAGCGTGCTCATCGGCTTCCTCCAGCCGCTGACCGCACCGGACACGGCCAGGGCGCTGGCGGACGCGGGCGTCACGTCGTTCGCGATGGAGGCCATCCCGCGCATCACGCGCGCCCAGTCCATGGACGCGCTGTCGTCTCAGGCCACGGTGGCGGGCTACCGGGCGGGGCTGATCTGCGCCCAGGAGCTCGGGCGCTTCTTCCCCATGCTCACCACCGCGGCGGGCACGATCCGCCCCGCTCAGGTGCTGGTGCTGGGCGCAGGCGTCGCGGGACTGCAGGCCATCGCCACCTCGCGGCGGCTGGGAGCGGTGGTGCACGCCTTCGACGTGCGCTCAGCGGTCGAGGAGCAGATCCAGTCGCTGGGCGCGAAGTTCGTGAAGCTGGACATCGGGCTGGAGGACGCCGAGGACGCCGGCGGCTACGCGCGCCAGCTGACCGATGACGAGCAGCAGCGCCAGCGCGAGGCGCTGGCCGAGGTGATCGGCCGCATGGACGGCGTGATCTCCACCGCCGCGGTGCCGGGACGCAAGGCGCCGCTGCTGATCATCGAGGACGCCCTGCGCAACATGAAGCCGGGCTCCGTCGTGATCGACCTGGCCGCCGAGACCGGCGGCAACTGCGAGGTCACCCGCGCCGGCGAGACCGTGGTGGCGCACGACGTGAAGGTCGTCGGCCCCCTGAACCTGGCCTCGTCGATGCCCGACCACGCGTCCCAGCTCTACGCGAAGAACGTGCAGGCCCTGCTCGGCTTGATGATCGACGAGGAGGGCGCCCTGAAGCTGGACTTCGACGACGAGATCATCGCCGGCGCCTGCATCACGCGCGACGGCGAGATCGTGCATGAGGGCGCGAAGAACGCGGCGGGCGCCGCCGCCTAAGCCGCTCGAAAGGACCCTGGCATGGACTTATTGACCGAGCTCACGATCCTCGTCCTGGCCGCCTTCGTCGGCTTCGAGGTGATCTCCAAGGTCCCCAACACGCTGCACACGCCCCTGATGTCGGCCACCAACGCCATCCACGGCATCGTGCTCCTGGGCGGGATCCTGGTGATCGCCGAGTCCGCAGGCTTCCTCAGCAAGTTCCTGCTGGTGATCGCGATCGCCTTCGGCACCATCAACGTGGTCGGCGGCTTCCTGGTCACGGACCGGATGCTCGAGATGTTCAAGAAGCGCCCGAAGCCGGCGGAGCTCGAGAAGGCCGACAAGTGACGCTCGGCGTGTTCCTGCAGGACCCGGACTTCATCCGGCTCCTCTACATCGTCGCATTCGTCCTGTTCATCGTGGGGATGCGGTTCGTGACCTCCCCCCTCACCGCCCGGCGGGGCAACATGGTGGCTGCGGTCGGGATGGCGATCGCGGTGGTCGCCACGCTTCTGATCGAGGAGGTGGGCGACTACGGCCTGATCGCGCTGGGCATCGCGATCGGCACCGCGGTCGGCGTGCCCGCGGCGCGCCAGGTGAAGATGACGGCGATGCCGCAGATGGTGGCGCTGTTCAACGGCGTCGGCGGCGGCGCGGTGGCGCTGATCTCCTACGTGGAGTACCGCGATGCGCTCGACCTGGGCGGCAATCCCGAGCTGGAGACGCTGGTGCCGATCCTGTTCGCCGCCATCGTCGGCTCGATCTCCTTCTGGGGCTCCAACATCGCCTTCGGCAAGCTGCAGGAGCTGATCCCGGGCAAGCCGATCGTCCTGCCCGGCCAGCAGCTCGTGAACCTGGCCCTGCTGACGGTTGCCGTGGGTGCCGCGGTGGCCATCGCGGCCGGCTCGGAGAGCGAGGGCCTGTTCATCCTGATCCTGGTGGCCGCGGCGGTGCTCGGCAACATGGTGGTGCTGCCCATCGGCGGCGCCGACATGCCGGTGGTCATCTCCCTGCTGAACGCCCTGACCGGGCTCTCGGCCGCGGCGGCCGGCATGGCGCTGGACAACGTGGCCCTGATCGTGGGCGGCATGATCGTCGGCGCGTCGGGCACGATCCTCACGACGCTCATGGCGGACGCCATGAACCGCTCGATTCCCAACATCGTGGCCGGCGGGTTCGGAGGCGGCGGGCACGGCCGCGGCCGCGGGCAGCGCCGAGGAGCGCCCGCACCGCTCCACGGACGCGACGTCGGTGGCCATGCAGCTCTCATACGCGGACCGGGTGGTCGTGGCGCCGGGCTACGGGCTGGCGGTGGCGCAGGCCCAGCACACGGTCCGCGAGCTGGCGGACGAGCTGGAGAAGCGCGGCATCGAGGTCTCGTACGCGATCCATCCGGTGGCCGGGCGCATGCCGGGCCACATGAACGTGCTGCTGGCCGAGGCCGACGTGCCCTACGACGCGCTCAAGGAGATGGACGAGATCAACCCGGAGTTCGCGCAGACCGACGTGACGCTCGTGATCGGCGCCAACGACGTGACCAACCCGGCGGCGCGCGAGGACGAGGGCAGCCCCATCTACGGCATGCCGATCCTCGACGTGGACAAGTCCGAGCAGGTGATCGTGCTCAAGCGGTCGATGAACACCGGCTTCGCCGGGATCGACAACCCGCTCTTCTACAACGAGAACACAGCGCTGCTGTTCGGCGACGCGAAGGCGTCGGTGTCCGAGGTGCTGACCGCCGTCAAGGCGCTGTAGCGCTCAGTGCTTGGCGCTTAGAGCGTCGTCGGCCGCGCCGCCCGCGCCCACGGCGCGCGAGGCCTGCTCGCCGCGCTCGGCCACGTCGCGCGCGAAGAGCTCGTCGGTCTCCGCCGCGTTGGCCAGGGCCGCGCGGTCGGTGAGCCGCCAGATCACGCCGCGCAGGGCGATCGTGGCGCGCAGGAAGCCGGGGACCACGACCATGCGGCGGCGGCGGTGGAAGCCGTCGAGCACCGCGTCCCCGACCGCCGAGACCGGGTAGGTCTTGCGCGCGAAGGCGGGGAGCTTGGCGCGCATCGGGCCCGTAGACGGGATGGCGGTCCGCGCCGCGCACCATCTCCGTGTCGATCCAGGTCAGATAGCCCACGCCGACGTCCACGCCGAGGTGCTTGACCTCGATCCGCAGCGAGTTCGCCATCGCCTCGACGCCTGCCTTGCTGGCCGTGTAGGCGCCCATGTCCGGGCCGTGGATGACCGCCGCCATCGAAGCGATCACGAGCACGTAGCCGCGTCGATCGATCACGTGCGGGATGCAGGCGCGCAGCGTCCGGTAGACGCCGAGCAGGTTCACCTCGATCACGCGCTCGAAGAGCCCGTTGGTCGGCGTGGCGCAGCGGCCCTCCGCCGCCGATCCCCGCGTTGGCGATCACCGCGTCGATGCCGCCGAAGCGCTCGACCGCGGCCTCGACCGCCTGCTCGAGCTTGATCGGTGTCCGTCACGTCGGCCTCGAACCAGGCCGCGTCGGGCCCGCAGCTGGCGCCGCCACCTGCGGCCAGCTCGTCCGGCTCCAGCCCGACGAGCGCCACGCGCGCGCCCTCCGCGGAGAGCCGGCGGGCGCACTCGGCGCCGATCCCGCGGGCCGCGCCCGTGATCAGCACGGTGCGGCCGGACAGATTCCACGATGGTGGCCACGGCGCCAGCCTACTCGTACACGACGAGCCGTGGCGGCGGGCGCAGCGCCAGCACCTGACGTGGCGTGATCAGGCCGGTGTCCTCCTCGTAGAACAGCTTGAAGCCGTCCCACAGCGGGTCGCGGCGGCGCGTGAACTGGCGGTACTTGGCGAGCTTGATCGCTCTGCCCCCCACGCCGTCCACGTTGATCGTGACCGCCACCCGGCTGCGCTGGCGCACCCGGCGCTGGGGCCGGATCATCGAGTCGGTGAACTTGTGGACCACCAGCAGCTTCTGCGGCAGCCGGCCGCGGCGGACGATGCGGTCGAGGTAGGCCGACACGCGGTTCACCATGCCCGCGCTCACGTGGCCGATCGTCCGGCCCGGGACGCCGCGCGCGCCCATGTTCCACTCGGGGTCGAGCGCCAGGCTCACGTCGGGCAGCCGCAGCCATCGCTCCAGCCGGCGGGCCTCGGTCATGAAGTCCGACCGGCCGGGCTGAATGTCCAGCACCAGGATCGCCTTCGGGCGCGGCGCGCGGCCCGCAGGTAGCGGTCGATGATCCGCGCCGGCTGGCGTGAGCGGTACTTGCCGTCGGCGCCGCGGCCGGCCAGCGCGATCGTTCCCAGCAGCTCGAACGCCGGCAGGATCGGCCGGCCGCCCGCCCGGTAGGGCCGGGCCTGGCGCCGCAGCCTGGCCGCGGCCAGGTCGGGGGAGCCGATGCCGAGGATCCCGAGGTTGCGGTGCTGTGGCGCGCCGGCGAAGGCCACGACCCTGAAGTCCGGGAAGATCCGCCGCCCGCCGCGGGGCAGCTGCGGCGCCGGTCGGCGCCGCCGGCGGCTCTGCGCGACGGTCGGCCGGCGCACCGTCCGCGGCCCCTGCGACGCCGGCCAGGGCGCAGCGCAGCCAACGCCACCGACGCGCAGAGCAGGGCGAGGAGGCGGCCGGCCGTCATCTAGATTGAGGACTATGAACGCAGAGGCGGACTCCCGGGAGCTCACACCCGAGCGCGTGTCCGAGCTGCACGCCGAGGGCGCGATCGAGCTCGATGGACGTGCGCGAGCCGCACGAGCACGACGCCGGGCGCATCGCCGGTGCTCGCCACCTCCAGTTCTCCGAGCTGAGCCAGGCGGCCGAGTCCATCGATCGGGGCCGGCCGGTGGTCTTCTACTGCCGCGTCGGCGCGCGCTCGGCGCTCGCCACGCAGGCCTTCACCGCCAGCGGGTTCGACGCGCGCAACATGGCGGGCGGCCTCGTGGCGTGGGCGGACAAGGGGCCTGCCCCTGGAGCCCGACGGCGGCACCGTGGCCGAGCACTGACTCTGCTCAGGCCTGCGCGGCGGTGAGCTGCGCCCTCGTAGGGGCCCCTGCCGGTGAAGCACGCCGCGCCACACCTGGCCCCCAGAGCCAGCGCGTCGTCGACGTCCATCCCCGCGCCCAGTCCGTGCGTGAGCCCGCCGGCGAAGGAGTCGCCGCAGCCGTAGGCGTCGGAGATCGGGCCGGGCAGCGGCACCGCGGACCAGCGGCCCGACTCGCCGGTCCGCGCCTCCCAGGCCCCGCCGGCGGCACCGGCGGTGCGAACGACCAGGCGCGGCTCCGGATCGAGGTCGCCGCGCCGGTAGCGCTCGCCGGCGTCAGCGCCGCTGGCCACCAGCGCGTCGAGCTCCACGCGCGCCTGGGCCAGGACGTCGATCCCGCGCGCCGTGGACACCAGGCATTTGGCCGCGCGCGCGGCCGTGGCCGCCGCGGCGTCGCCCGCGGTGAAGTACACGGCGTCGGCGCCGGCCAGCTCGGACCATGGCAGCGGGTCGTCGCCGACGGGCCCGAGCCGGCTGCCGATGACCGTGATCGTGCGCTCCCCCGCGGCGTCCACGTACACGAACCCGCGCCGCTGGGGCTCCTCGCGCCACGCCACCTTCACGTCCAGTCCCAGCGCGGTGAGCTCGCGGTGGGCCCGCCTGCCCAGCTCGTCGTCGCCGAGGGCCGTGAAGAAGGTGGCCCCGCCCGCGAGCTTGGCCATCTGCACGGCGGCCACGGCGCCGCCGCCGCCCGGCTCCTCCCAGGTCTCGACGGCGTGCACGATCTCGCCGGGCGCGGGCACCCGCTCGACGCGGGCGAACTCGATCCACTCCACGTGTCCCACCACGGCCGCACGCATCGGCGCGGCAGTGTGCCACCCGCGGTAGGTGTGGCGCTCGCGCGAGACCTGGGGGAGAATCGTGAGTGGACGGGCCGGCCTGTCAGACGGCCGCGCCGGGCGAGTAAACCGGGAGGTGGCATGACCGAGTCGATCAGGGAGGAATCGATCTCGGTTCTCTCACGCGACCTCGGAGCCGGCACGATCGCCCGGCGCGCCGGACCGTCCCGCTGGGAGCGGGCACGCGTGGGGCTGCTGGGCGCCTCGCTGGTGGGGCTCGTACTCGAGCTGCTGGTCGAGCGCCGGCGGCGCTGACGCCTGCGGACCCCGGGCGCTCGGTTCTCGGGCACCGAAGGGGTCGGGTCGGGCGCTCTCGGCCAACCTGAGCGCTAAACGCGTGACAGGCAAGCCACGGGAAACCACCCCGTGCGTAACGGGCGCGGTTGGCGCCAATCGATTGTCGACTTTTTCCGCTCATAGGGTGGACAAAGCGCCAATCGCCGGCCGGCCTCCACGACCAGACCCCCACCGCTTACGAACGGAACAGCACCGCAACAGCCCGCCTCTCGGTGCCCGCCGTAGGCCCACGCCCGAACCACACGGCCCGCCGACACAAGACCAGATCGGTTCAGCCAGCCCAGCGGCTACGGTCGCCCCGTGGACGATCGTCTTCGGATCAACGGCGAGCTGTCGATCCCGGTCGCGGAGATCGAGCTGCGCGCCAGCCGCTCGTCGGGCCCCGGAGGCCAGCACGCCAACGTGACCGCCTCACGGGTGGAGGCCGCGTTCGACGTGGAGAGCTCGCCCTCGCTGACCGAAGCCCAGCGGCAGCGGCTGACCCAGCGCCTGGGGCCGCGCGTCACGGCGACCGCGCAGGACACCCGCAGCCAGGCGCGCAATCGCGCCCTGGCGCTGGAACGCCTGAGCGCGCGCCTGAGGGCGGCGCTGGTGGTGCGGCGCGCGCGCAGGCGCACCGCCCCCACCCGCGCCTCGCGGGAGCGCCGGCTGTCTGCCAAGCGGCGCAGGGGTGAGGTCAAGCGCAACCGCCGCCGACCGCCCGACGACGGATAGGAGGCCCGCTTACTAGGGCGGGGCGGCCGCGCCGCCTCCGCCCGACGACGGCGGAGTGGGCGTGGGAGTCGGCGTTGGCGTTGGCGTCGTGGGGTCTGCGGGGCCTGGGTGCCCCCACCCGCGGTGCCGCCGCTGTCTCCGCTCGCCGGCGGCGTGCGGCGGGCGCGGGCGTGGTGTCGGTGCCCGTGTCGGTCTCGTCGGTGGTGTCCGGCTCCGGATCGGCGGTGGGCGTGGTGGGCACGCTGATCGGCTCCGGGTCGGGCCGGTCGTTGCCGTCTCCGCCGTCGGCAACCGCGACGATCACGATCACCAGCAACGCCGCCGCCGCCAGCCCGGCCACCAGCCGGCGCCGCATGTAGACCGAGTCGTCCTCGCGACGAGCGGGACGGCGCGGACCGCGGTCGGGATCGAGTCTGCGGGTGGGCTGATCGTCCACTGGTTGGCCGAAACTAGCAGGGAAAAGGGGGCGTGTAGCGACCCCGCGCAGCTATCGAGCAGCGGGTCAGGCGTGGTGGAGGTCCGCGGCCTCCTCGCCCTCGGCCGGGCGCTCGCACACCGGGCACCACCACAGCGCCTCCACCGGGCTGCCGCACACGGCGTGCCGCGGCGGGTCCGCGCCCTCCCTGTGCCGGCCGCCCCAGTCGGCCAGCAGGCGGAGGGCTCCGGCCAACTCGCGCCCGGCGGCGGTCAGCTCGTACACGAACCGGGGTGGGCGCTCCGAGTAGGGCTCGGCCACCACGATCCCCTCGGACTCCAGCCGCCGGAGGCGGCCGGTGAGCACCGTCGGCGCGATCCCCTCCAGCTCGCCCGCCAGGTCGCCGAACCGGCGCGGCCCGTCCAGCAGCGCCTCCACCAGCAGCAGGGTCCAGCGGTCGCCGACCGTGTCCAGGGCAGCAGCGAGCGGCGATCGGGCGGTGTCCTCGGCCATGCCGCCAATGGTAGATGCGAAGGCCGCGCTAAAGTAGTCACTTGCTATTCGATAGTGACTGCCTGGAGCGCGCCGAGGCGTAGAGCGCGAGCGGCCACGACAGACGGGAGCTGGACATGACGACGGTCACGGACCTGGGTGAGGCGATCGCGCGGATCGCGGAGCAGGTGGGCCCCTCGGTGGTGGGCCTCGGGCGCGGCTGGGGCCGCGGTTCGGGGGTGGTGATCGGCGACGGTGTGGTGCTTACCAACGCGCACAACCTGCGCGGCAACGAGGCCGGCGTGGTGCGCGCCGACGGCGAGCGGGTGCGCGGCGAGGTGGCGGGCGCCGACGGCCACCTGGACCTGGCGGTGATCTCCGTCGACACCGGCGACGCGCCCCGCGCTGGAGTGGGGCGATCCCGACGCCGTTGGCATCGGCACCCCGGTCGTGGCCCTGGCCAATCCCGGCGGGCGCGGGCTGCGGGCCACACTGGGCTTCGCCTCCTCCGCCGGTCGCAGCTTTCGCGGCCCTCGGGGGCGGCGCGTGGAGGGCGCGATAGAGCACACGGCCGCGCTCCCGCGCGGGTCCTCCGGCGGACCGCTCGTGGACCTCGACGGGCGCCTGCTGGGACTGAACAGCCTGCGCCTCGAGGGAGGCCTGATCCTGGCCGTGCCGGCGGGCGAGCGACTGCGCCGGCGCGCCGACCAGCTGGCGACCGGCGAGGCACCCGAGACACCGCGCCTGGGCGTGGCAGTGGCCCCGCCCCGCGTCGCGCGGCGGATGCGGCGCGCGGTGGGACTGCCCGAGCGGGCAGGCCTGCTGGTGCGAGGCGTGGAGGACGGCTCCCCGGCGGCGGCAGCCGGCATCGAGCGAGGTGACCTGCTGGCCGCGGCCGGCGAGCGCCAGCTGGACACCGTGGACGCGCTCTATGACCAGCTCGACGCGGCGGGGGCCGAGGGCAGCCTGGAGCTCACCGTGGTGCGTGGCACCGACGAGCGGCAGGTGACCGCCCGCTTCGGCGAGGCGGCCTGACGGCCCCGCGACCTTACGGGACCGTCAGAGGCCGGGCACGTGGCGCACGGCGAACCCGCCCGCCCCGCGTGGGTTCTGCTGCCAGCGGGTGCCGGCGCGGCCGCGGCCGCTGGTGTCGAACCGCAGCCCCGCGACGATCATGAAGATGTGCCCGTTGTTGGCGTAGATCGTGATCCACTCGCCGGGTCCCGGGTCGCCGTAGTCCATGAAGCCGCCCGAGGTCCGCGGGCTTCCCAGCAGCCCGGCGCCCGCGAGCGCGAACGACACCGAGCCGGAGCAGTCGTAGCCATCGTCGCGCCACGCGCCGTGGCCTCCGCCCCACTTGTAGGGGAAGCGCGCGATGGCGTTGCCGGCCTGGATCACCCGCTTGACGGGCTCGGGCGCGTCGTCCGGCGCGACGGCGGTGCCGTCCGGCAGCACTCGCGCGCGCGGGCCGGTCTGGAGGTAGGCGGTGGTGCCCAGGTAGCGCTTGAACTTGGTGAGCTCGCGCCTGGCCTGGCGCAGCTCGGCCCTGACCTCGGCGTCGGTCGGCGCGCCCGGGCTCACCCCGTCGCCGCTGCCGTAGCGACTTCTCCTCGCCGGCCCCGCGCAGCTCCACCACCCTGCCGCCGCGGCGAGCGCCCGGCTGCGAGCGCCGGACCGCCTCCCTGTCGACGGACTCGGGGGTGAGCACGAGGTCCGCCGCGCGCTCTGCCTCCGCCGGCTCGGCGCCTCCGTCGGCGCCCCCGCCGGCCAGTGCGAGGGCTCCGGCTGCCGCGATAGCCGTCGCGGTGGCCGCGGCCGCCAGCGCCCGGCGCGTCACCGGCGGGCGGCGCCCTCCGGGCGCTCGGTCTGGTGCCGCTCCTTCCACACCTCGTAGGGCATGCCGTACACGATCTCGCGCGCCTGCTCCTTGGTGACCGGCTTGCCCGCGCTCGGCGGCGGCCTCCGCGTACCAGCGCGAGAGGCAGTTGCGGCAGAAGCCCGCCGTGTCCATCAGGTCCATGTTCTGCACATCGGTCCTTTCGCGCAGGTGCTGAAGGAGCCTGCGAAAGGCGGCGGCCTCGAGCTCGGTCCGGTCGCTGTCGTGCATCCGGCTCACCGTATCCGTGACGTGCGCGGGTGCGCCTTTTGCAAACATGGCTCGCATGACAGAGCGACCTTCCTCCCGGTTCCCCGAGGATCCGACCGGGCATCCAGGAGCCCCACGACATCCTCGCCGCCGAGGAGTTCGCCATGCCGACTGCGCTCGGCCCGCGACATCCCGGGCGACCCGACCGGCATCCATGAGCCCCACGACACCCTGGCCGCCGAGGAGTTCGCCATGCCCACCGCCGGCTACGAGACGGGCCCGGGCGGCATCGACCCGCGCACCCTGCTGCCGGCGCTGGCGCTGATCGCACTGCTGGTCCTGGTGGCCCGACGGCTGCTGCGCTGACCTAGGGACCTACGGGTACAGCTCCCCGGACTCCCCGTAGACGAAGATCGCGGTGACCGGGCAGTTGCCCGCGGCCTCGATGACCATGTCCGTCGGCTCGCCGTCGGGGTCGATCACGCGGGCCTTGTCCTCGCCGTCGAGCTCGAACACGCGCCGGGGCGGTGTCCACGCAGTCGCCCGAGCCGATGCACAGCGCCCGGTCGACCTCGATGCGGATCCGGTTGCCGGGTGAGAGCTCGTCGGGCACGAGGACGGCGAGACTACCGCCCGGGCGCCTCAGCGCCCTCGGCGCCAGAAGCTGGTGCGCATCCGCGCGCCGCGCCTGCTCAGGCCGATGTGCACGTGGTCGCGGTGCGCCGTCGTCCGGTCACCTTGCGCCGCCGGCCGCCGCGGTCGACGCAGACCGAGTAGCGGTCCATCCCAGGCGCTCCCGACCACCACGAGCGGCAGTTCCAGATGATCTCCTGGATGCCCATCCGCCGCGCGAGCGCGTGCTCGTTGCCGCCCGGTCGGTCGCCAGCAGCACGCTGACCAGGCGGTCTGCCGCGCGACGGTCGCGCGGCCTGCGGGCGTCGAGGTGCCAGTCGATGGCGCGGCCCTCGGCATGCAGGCTGAAGTGCCGGCCCGAGAGCCGCTCGCAGCGCATGATCCCCCAGCTGGACCCGCGGGCGTTGCGCCCGAGCCAGGCCTGCAGGGCCAGCGCGCCAGCAGACAGGAACGGGCGGCGGCACACCCGTCAGCTGTCGGGGGCCGAGCGCGATCTGTTTAGCCGGGGGCCGGCGGGCTGGCCAAGATTCGGCCCGGCCCGGCGCTTACGCCCGGCGTCAGCGCTTGCCGCGGCCGTGCAGCAGCTTGAGCAGCCCTCCGATCAGCTTCGAGTCGCGCTTGTTGTACGGGAACATGAACAGTCTCGCGCTTGGGCCCGAAGCGCGTGACCACCGACGACTGCTTGCGCGCGTACTTGCGGATGCCGTCGGCGCCGTGGCGCGAGCCGAGGCCGGAGGACTTCCAGCCGCCCATCGGCAGCTCCAGCGCCAGGTAGCTGACCTGGTGCTCGTTCACGTTGGACGCGCCGGCCTCCAGCCGCCGGGCGATCGACTCGCCGCGCGTCGGTGTCCTTGGTCCACACCGATGCCTCAAGGCCGTACGGGGAGTCGTTGGCCAGTCGCACCGCCTCCTCGGCGTCGGCCGACCTTCATGACCGGCAGCGTCGGGCCGAAGGTCTCCTCGGTCATGCACGTCATCGAGTGGTCCACGTCCAGCAGCAGCGTGGGCTCGTAGAAGCGGCCCGCGCCCTCGCGGCGACTTGCCGCCCGACGGCGACCGTGGCGCCCTTCTCGCGGGCGTCCGTCCACGTGCGAGTCCACGATCTCGATCTGCGGTGGCGAACGTGACGGCGCCCACGTCCACGTTGCCGGGCCCGGCGGGCTCGCCCTGGCGCAGGGCCGAGACCTTCTCGGTCACCAGCCGCACGAACTCGTCGTAGACCGGCTCCTCGACGTAGACGCGCTCAACCGAGATGCACGTCTGCCCGCCGTTCTGCATCGAGTAGTAGGTGGCCGCGTTGGACGCCTTCTCCAGGTCGGCGTCGCGCAGCACCAGCATCGGGTCCTTGCCGCCCAGCTCCAGGCCGACCGGCGTGAGCGTGCGGCGCCGCCCGCTCGGCCACCTTGCTGCCGGTGGCGGTGGAGCCGGTGAACATGACGAAGTCCACGTGGTCGATCAGCTCGGCGCCCACGTCGCCCAGTCCGGTGAGCACCTGGTAGACGTCGGTCGGCAGGCCGCACTCCTCGCAGCATCTCGGCCATCAGCAGCGAGGTGAGCGGCGTGACCTCGGACGGCTTGAGGATCACGGAGTTGCCGGCGGCGAGCGCCGGGATGCAGTCGCCGAAGGAGTTGGTGAGCGGGTAGTTCCACGGGCCGATCACGCCCACGACGCCCAGCGGCCGGTAGCGCAACACGCACTTCTTGCCCAGCAGGAACGGCGAGCCGGTGCGAACCGTCTCGTCGGCCAGGTACTTCTCGGCGTTCTTGGCCCAGATAGCCGAAGGCCGCGGCGGCGTAGCCGATCTCGGCCGTCTGCGCGTCGTCCCACGTCTTGCCCGTCTCGGAGACGATCGTGGCGATCACGCGGTCGGAGTTGTCGAGCACCCACTTCTGGGCGCGGCGCATGAGCACGCGCGCCCGGCCCTCGAAGCCGATCGCCTCCCAGCCCGGCTGCGCGGCCCGCGCGCGGGCGACCATCGGCGCACGTCCTCGGCCGTCATCCGCGGCACCGTCCCGACGATCTCGCCGGTCGCGGGGTTCTCGACCTCGATCTCGCTCCGCCGCGGCGCCGTTTGTCTCGGCCGCGGTGGGTCGTTCGATCGTCGTCTCAGCCATGTGTCTCCCTCTCGTTGCTGGGGTTCATACCGGCAGCAGCTCTCGCAGTCGCTGCACGCGCCCGCGTTCGGCCCGGTCGACCCGGTGGTTGCGCCGCTCCAGCGCCAGCTGGCGCATGTAGGGCGGGCCGTCGACCTGGATCGTGTGTCGCTTGGACGCCACGTAGCGGCTTGTCGCATCGCCTCGGGTCCTCTCTCGATCTCGGCGTCCATCGTCGCGCGGTCGGGCAGCTGCGACCTCGCCCTGGAGCACGTCGGCGATCCACTCCGACTGGCGCTCGGCGATCGGCATGATCGCGTAGAGCGGCTGCACCAGGCCGATGAAGTAGAGGCCCGGCAGATCCGGGTGCACCACGCGCCGGTAGAGCTCGATGCGGTTGTCCCCGGACGGGTCGAGCAGGTCGTGGTCGAAGAACGGGAAGCTGATCTTGTAGCCCGTGCAGTACACGATCCGGTCGATCGGCTCGACCGAGCCGTCGGCGAACCGCACCGAGTCCCCCTCCAGCCGCTCGATGTTCGGCTTGACCGTGATCCGGCCGTGGCCGATGCGGCCGAGCAGGTCGGACGAGACCGTGGGGTGCGCCTCGCCGAGCTTGTGGTCGGGCACGGGCAGCCCGAAGTCCGTCGGGTGCCCGTTGGTGGCCTTGATCTGGCGCATGAGCAGCCGCCGCACGCACCGAGAACGGCACGACCGCGCGACGAGCCACTCCGGCGACAGCTCGTCGCAGCGGCGTGGAGCCGAAGTACTTGGGGATGATCCACGCGCCGCGGCGCATGGCCATGAAGGTGCGGTTGGACACGCGCGAGGTCTCCACGGCGATGTCGCAGGCCGAGTTGCCGATGCCGAGCACGAGCACGTTCTTGCCCTCGTAGCCGGCGGGCGTCTTGTAGTGGTGGGCGTGGGTGACCTCGCCGTGGAACTCGCCCGGGAAGTCGCGGCTCGGGCCAGCGCGGGTCCCAGTGGTGGCCGTTGGCCACGAAGACCGACTCGTAGGTGGTGGTCGTTCCGTCGTCGAGCGTCACCTCCCACCCGGGCCCTCGGCGCGCGCTCGACCTGGGTGACCTCGGTCCTGAAGCGGATCTGGTCGCGGAAGCCGAAGTGGTCCACGTAGTCGTCGAAGTAGGCGGCGATCTGGCGGTGCGTCGGGAAGTCCGGGTAGTCCTCCGGCATCGGGTACGCCGCGTACTCCATGATCTGGCGCGAGGTGTTGATCGACAGCGACTCGTACGCCGACGACTGCCCGTTGTCGTTCATGTAGCGCCAGTTGCCGCCGACCTCGGAGCCCATCTCGAAGCAGTCGAACGGGATGCCGCGCGCGTGGAGCACCTGGCACGAGGCGATGCCGGACGAACCGGCGCCGATCACGCATACCCGAGGAGCGGCCTGGGCCATCAGGGCCGGAGCCTAGCGCGAACTGGCCGGCTGGCCAAAGGGCCACTAGGCTGCCGCGCGTGGCGCGCCGCGAGGGGATCGACGGAGTCTCGGAGTTCATGGGCTTTCGCTGGGAGCACGCCGACACCATTCGGCTCACGATCGAGCGAGCGCCACATCAACGGCGCCGGACTGCTCTCCGGCGCCGTCACCTTCGCGCTGGTGGACTACTGCATGGGCTCGACCCTGTGGAAGCAGACGACCGACGACGAGGGGATCGCCACGGTCTCGATCTCGATCAACTACGTGCAGACCGCGACCGAGGGCGACGTCGTCTGCACCACCGAGCTCGACCGCCGCAACCGCCGGCTGGCCGTGCTGCGAAGCGAGGTGCGCGCAGACGACGGGCGGCTGCTGGCCACGGCGATCGGCAGCTACACGATCTATCCGCGCAAGCGGGTCGCGCCGCCGGAGTAGGGTCTGCTCGATGCCGACCGTGGAGATCAGGGGCCAGACCACTCTACTACGAGGAGCACGGCGAGGGCGAGCCGCTCCTGTGCGTTCACGGCTGTCGGCCGACACGCTGGCCTGGGTGCTCCAGGTGCCTGTGCTTCTCCGAGCGCTACCGGATGGTCATCTTCGACAACCGCGACGTGGGCCAGTCCTCCGACGGCGTCCGGCGACTACGAGATCAGCGACATGGCCGCCGACGCGCTCGGCGCTGGCCGACCACCTCGAGCTCGAGAGCTTCCACCTGCTGGGCGTCTCGATGGGCGGCGCGATCGCGCAGGAGATGGCGCTGGCGCGCCGGAGCGGGTGCGCACGCTGACCCTGGCCGTCACCTTCGCCGCGCGGCGGCGGCTGGGCGCGCACGCTCGCGCGAGTGTGGGCCGACCGGGTGCGCGACGCGCCGCGCGAGCGCCACGTGGACGAGCTGCTGCTGCTCAACCTGTCGGAGGAGTTCTTCGAGAACGAGGGCGCGGTGCAGTACGCGCGGTCGCTGATGCTCGACAACCCCAACCCGCAGGACCCCGAGGGCTTCGCCCGCCAGCTCGGCGCCAGCTCGCGCCACGACGCGCGCGACCGGCTGCCCTCGCTCTCGATGCCCGTGCACGTGATCGGCGGTGAGCGCGACATCCTGGTTCCCGTCTGGAAGTCGAAGGAGCTGGCCGAGCTGATCCCGGGCGCCCGCCTGACCGTGCTCGAGCGCGCACCGCACGGGCTGACCATGGAGCGCGCGATGGAGTTCAACGAGCTGATGCTCGGGCTTCCTGGCCGAGCACGAGCCGGCCGCTGCCTGAACGGTCGCCGGCCGCCGGTCGCCGGTCGTCACTGCTTAGTGCTCGAAGGCCCGTACCCCTCCGACGCCAGCCACGCCAGCGTGCGTCGCATCCCCTCCGCCAGGTCCACCGCCGGCTCGTAGCCCAGCATCGAGCGGGCCTTCTCGATCGAGTACGTGCCCTTGCGGGACACGTAGGCCACCGCTGACGGATTGACCTCCGTGTCTCCCCGGCAACCGCGCCGCCGCGGCCGCCAGGGCGCGGGCGACCGGGGTCGGCACGGCGCGCAGCCTTCGACCGAGCAGGCGCGCGTAGTGGCCGAAGAAATCGGCGGTGGTCACGCCCACGCCGTCGGTCAGCGTGAACATCTGCCCCACTCCCTCCTCGCGCGTGGCCGCCAGCACGATCCCGTCCACGAGGTTGTCCACGTACACCGGGCTGAGCACGCCGCGGCCCATGGCCGGCAGCAGCAGCCGGCCCTTCTCCAGCTCCTCCACCGGCCACAACGTCCAGGGCCGCGAGCCGGGGCCGTACACGTCGCCGGGCCGCACGATGGTGCAGGCCAGCTCGCCGGCGGCGTGGGCCTGGAGCACCACCTGCTCGCTGGTGACCTTCGTGTCCACGTAGGGCACCCCGTTGGTGCGAAGCGGGTGCGCCTCGGTCACGCCGTCCGGGTAGTCGAAGGAAAACGCGACGATGGACGACAGGTGCACGAAGCGGCCGGCGCCGCCCGCTCGAGCGGCGTCGAGCGCACGCCGGGTGCCCAGCACGTTGGCGCGCCAGACCGGATCGAAGTCGTCGCGCATGGAGATGACCGCGGCCGTGTGCACGAACAGGTCGCAGCCCGCGGCGTGCTCGCTGCCAGCTGCCCGCTCTCCGACACGTCGCCCGCCACCACCCCGAGGCTCCGGGTCGGCCGTCAGGTCGACCCCGCGCACCTCCGCGCCCTGCGGAGCGGAAGCGCTGGCACAGGGCGCGGCCGATGAAGCCCAGCGCGCCGGTCACGAAGACCGAGCCGGGCGGCTCAGCCATCGTCGCCGGCGCCGCCCTCCTGCGAGAGCCTGGCCAGTGCCTCGTGGCCCTCCACCACGCGCTGCTTGACGGGATCGGCGTCGGAGCGGTCGTGCACGAGGTCCCACGTCTGGTCCGCCACCTTGCGCGCGCTGTCCGGGGTGGCCTCCCTGAAGAGCAGCTCCACGAGCTGGAGCTCGAAGCCCTCGATCTGCTGCGCGGGATCGCCCGGCGGCATGCGTGGGAGGGGGTCGTCGGTGGTGTCGCGCCACAGGCTCGTGGCCATCACGAGCCGGTTGCGCAGAGCCGCGGCGTCCATCGGCCGCAGGCTATCTTGACCCGCATGAGCGAGTTGATCCACACCTGCTACCGCATCGGCGACGTCGACAGGTCGGTGGCCTTCTACACGGCGCTCGGTTTCGAGGAGGTGGGCCGCATGCCCATCCGAGACGAGGCGATCAACGTGTTCATGGGCCTGCCGGGCGACGGCGCCGCGCCTGGAGCTGACCCACAACTTCGGCGTCGAGTCCTACGACCTGGGCACCGGCTACAACCACGTGGCCGTCACGGTCGACGACCTCGACGCCAAGCTCGAGGCCCTCGGCGGCCAGGGCATCGAGCCCGAGAAGCCGCCCTACACCGTGAGCGAGAACGGCCCGCGCATCTGCTTCGTGCGCGATCCCGACGGCTACCGGATCGAGCTGATCGAGGGCGGCGTCTAGGTCACTAACGCGGGCCGGGCATCGCCCCGGCCCACAGGCCCAGCCGCTGTTTGAGCGCCGCCGGCCCGTCGATCCGAAGGTCCTTGAAGCCCGCGTTCCGGTACTGCGGCTGGTAGTAGGTGGTGCCCGGGAACGCGAAGGGGCAGTCCGAGCCGCTGGCAGGCCACACGTTGATGTTGCGCACCACGTTGCTGCTGCCGTGCTCGGAGCACCCCACGCCCTTGCGCGCCGAGCGGTACCAGCCGGTGTTGTTCGAGTAGACGTTGGTGTCGAACAGGTTGCCGGAGGACGAGTCGCCGTTCGCCGGCGATCACGTCGCCGTGGTCGTTGCCGTGCGCGACGTTGAACCGGATGACCGCGTTGTCGCAGTTGGGGTAGAGGTGGAACCCGTAGCCGCCCTCGTTGTCGTGCAGCCAGTTGCCCTCGGCTCGCAGCCCGTCGGCGTTCTCGCAGTAGACGGCGTGGTCGTAGGCGTCGTTGTCGCGCGAACCCACGTTGTGGATCCGCGAGTTCAGGATGCGCACGCCGCTCACGCGCCGCCCGCTGCCGCCCACCATGATCCCCTGCCCCTCGCGGTCGTACGTTGCGTCGTAGGTCACGTCCACGTGATCCAGCGTCACGAGGCTTGCCTTCACGTCGATCACCCGCACGTCCTCGGTGCCGCGCATGAAGATGTCCTGGACCGTCACGCCGTTGGCCTGGATGTTCAGCTCGCCCTTGATGGTCACCCTGGCGCCGGGCGTGGCGCGCAGCGTGATGTCCCTGGTCACGTCGATCCTGGTGTTGGGCGCGTAGGTGCCGCTGTTCAGGCATGCCACCTGCCCGTTCGAGCGCGCGTTCAGGAAGGACTGCAGCGACCCTCCGGGCGACAGTGTGGCGCTGCAGACGTTCTGAGCGGTGGTGAAGCTGTCATGGCCGCCGCCGGCCTTGCCGTCGGCGTCCATGCACTGCGTGGAGGAGTCCGGGTTGGTATGGGTCACGTAGCCGCAGATCCGGAAGCGATAGTTGGTGCCGGCGGCCAGTCCGGTCAGCGTCTCGGGCAGGCGCACGTTCGCGTAGCGGCGGCCCACGGGCCCCCACCGGTGCGCCGGCGCTCGCACCCACGACGCGCCGCCGTTGCTCGAGCGCTCGAACCAGTACACGCCGCTCTCGTTGGGCTCGAAGGTCACCTTGGCCCACACCGTGGCCTGGGACACGCCCACCTGGGTGGCGGGCTCGGTCTCCGCCGTGCACGAGGCCAGCGTGAGCGCCGCAATGCAGGAAAGGGCCGCTATCCCCCACTTTCTGGCCGCCCCACGCACCCCGGAGAGGCTACGGCGGGTCTACGGATTATGCGCCGGTTCGACCGGCCGGTCAGCCGGTTCCGGGCGGCAGGGTGGCCGATGCCCGGGACGTCGTGGCCCACAGCTGCAGGCGCGGCAGGGGGTTCGCCGGCGGCCCGCCCGAGCCCCGACCGCGACGGACCTCGAAGTGCAGGTGGGGGCCCCAGCAGGAGCCGGTGCAACCGACCGATCCCACGCGCTGGCCGCCCCGGACGGGCTTGCCGACGCCAACGCGCGCGGGCTCGCTCATGTGCAGGTAGACGTAGGTGGCGCCGGCGCGCGCGGCGAGTAGATCGCCACGTAGTTGCCGCGCCCGCCGTCGTTGCCCGTCTCGACCACCACGCCGTTGCGCACGGCCACGAGCGGGGTGCCCGTGCGTGCGAACACGTCCTGGCCCTCGTGCGAGCGTCCGCCTCGCCCCGCGCCGAAGCGCGCGGCCTGCTGGCCCCAGTTGAAGGCTCCGTCGATCGGGAAGTGAGGACGACGTGCACGCGCGCGCCTGGCCTGCGCCGCGAGCCGCTTCACCCGCCGCGCGAGCGGCCCGTCCGCCGTTCGCGCCCTGCGCGTGCCGGACTTGGCCGCGGGCAGCGGCACGAGCGCGTCGTAGTCGCCCGCGGCGGCCAGGGCGGGTGGCTCGGCACCCGCGGTGGGCCCGGGGGCGCCCAGGGGCACCGCCAGGACGATGGCTGTGCCGGCGAGCGCGAGCGCGCCGGCGCGTATCTGCGTGTTCACGCCGTCTGCCTTTCGGTTGCGGCCTACGAGGTGAGCTGACGGGCTCGCGCCTGTGCGCTACGCGGCGATCACGCCGCGATTCGCCCCTGGCCCGGATCGCTCCGGACCGGTGGTTCCCCCGCTCCCCGCCGGAGCGACAGCGTTCGATCGGCTGCCGTCGTGGCGAGGACTCGGCCTGCTGACAGCGCGTGAGGGTAGCAGGGCACTAATCTCCTGCAAATGAGCCTTGTTGCACGTGTTACGCGTGTTCACCGGGGCAGGCGGCATCCACGGCAATGCACTGGGCGTGGTGCTGGATGGGCGATCCGTTGCAGACCAGGACGCGGCAGGGCCTGGCCGCGGAGCTGGGCTTCAGCGAGACGGTGTTCGTGGACGACGCGCGCCGAGGGGCAGCGTGCGCATCCACACGCCCGCCGTCGAGCTGCCGTTCGCCGGCCACCCGCTGGTGGGCACCGCCTGGCTGCTGCGCCACGAGGGCCGGCCGATCGACGCGCTCCGCCCGCCGGCGGGCGAGGTGACGCGTGTCGTACGAGGGCGACCGGGTGTTCGTGGCCAGCCGGCCCGAGTGGTCGCCGGACTACGAGCTCGTGGACTGCGGCTCGGCGGCCGCGGTCGAGGCGCTCGAGGGCCCGCCCGGCGGGGGCGATCTGGTGATGGCATTCGCGCACGCGGGCGACGGCGAGGTGCGCGCGCGGGTCTTCCCGCGCTCGCTGGGGATCGCCGAGGACGAGGCCACGGGGTCGGCCGCGGTGCGATTGGGCGCGCTGCTCGGCCGCCCGGTCACGATCCGCCAGGGCACTGGGCTCGGAGATCGAGGTGCGGCCGCTGGACGACGGCCGGGTCGAGGTCGGCGGCCGCGCGGTGCTCGACGAGGTGCGTGCGCTCACTCACTGACCGCGAGCCGGGGTCAGGCTAGGGTTGGCTCATGGAAGGACAGCGGCCGCTCGAGCTGATCCTGGCCCGCAACCTGCTCGCCAGCCTGTCCACGCCCGCCCTGCTCACCGACGCACGACGGGCACGATCGTCTTCTACAACGAGGCGGCCGGCGAGCGCTCGGCCGGCGGTTCGAGGAGAGCGGGCCGATGAGCGCCGACGAGTGGGGCCAGGCCCACGGCCCGTTCTACGAGAGCGGCGAGCGGATCCCGTACGACGAGCTCGAGCTGCCCAAGCAGATGACGCAGGGCAAGGCCGGCCACGGCCGCTTCCACATCCGCTCGATCGACGGCAAGACCCACCTGATCGAGGCCAGCGGCCTGCCGATCGTGGCCACCGGCGGCCAGCGCGGCGGCATGACGTTCTTCTGGGAGCCCGAGTGAAGGTCAAGGTCTGGGGGGTGCGCGGCTCGGTCCCGGCCCCGGGGCCCGAGACCAACCGCTACGGGGGCAACACCTCCTGCGTCCAGGTCACGCTCTCCGACGGCACGGTGCTCGCGCTGGACGCCGGGCACCGGCATCCGCTCGCTCGGCCTGTCGATGCCGGGGCCGTCGCGGATCAACATCCTGCTCACCCACCTCCACCTGGACCACATCCAGGGGCTCATGTTCTTCGCCCCGGCGTTCCGGCCGAAGTCCGAGATCACGATCTGGGGCCCGGAGGCGCCGGAGGCCAGCCTCGAGAGCCGGATCGCCCGCTACCTGTCCGCGCCCCTCTCGCCGGTGGAGGTGCGCGAGCTGCCGTGCGACGTCTCGTTCCTGGACACCCCGGAGGTGGAATGGGAGATCGGGCCGGCCAGGATCCGCGCCGCGTCGGTGAGCCATCGCGGGCCCGACGCTCGGCTACCGGATCACCGAGGGAGATCAGTCGCTCTGCTACATCCCCGACCACGAGCCGGCGCTGGGCGCGGACCTGGACGAGCTGGAGCCGGAGTGGATCTCGGGGTACGAGCTGGCGCGGGGCGCGTCCGTGCTCATCCACGACTGCCAGTACACCGACGACGAGTACCCCGACCACGTCGGCTGGGGCCACTCCAGCGTGATCGGCGGCGCTGTCGTTCGCCAAGCGCGTGGACGCACACCGCACGGTGCTGTTCCATCACGATCCGCTGCACTCCGACGACGCGCTCGACCGGCTGCAGGCCACGGTGGAGGACCGCTGGACCGCGATGGGCGCCGACCCGGCCGCGGTGGAGCTGGCGGTGGAGCGCCGCGAGATCGAGGTCGGCGCCGTGCCGACCGCCGCGACCTGAGCCGGCTCAGTCCTCGCTCGACATCAGGGCCACGGGCACGCCCAGCCCCGCCTCACGGCGCACGGTCGCGATCCTGCGCCCCGGCTGGATCGCGTCTCGCGGCTCGCCCAGCAGCGGCCCGAGCCGCGCCGCGCTCTCGTCCAGGTCTCGCACGACGAAGGCCAGGCCCCAGAACCGCGCGGGCGCGTCCAGGTCCTCGGCCGCCGGGGTGCCGGGCGGGTGCTCGATGACCTCCAGCAGGGGTCGCCCACGCGGAAGAACGCCTGGCGCTGGGCGCCCGCCGCCGTCGGGCCCTCGCGCACGCGGCGCAGGTCCAGCCCCGCGGCCTCGATCGCCGCCACCGTGCGGTCCAGGTCCGGGCTGAAGGCCACCACGTGATCGAGCTGCGTGACGCCGTTGGGGTGCGCGGCGACTCCGGCGGCCTCAGGTGGGGCATCGCACGACCTGCTGGTGGGCAGGCCGTCCAGCTCGGTCGAGCTCAGGCCGCTCAGCTCCCAGCCGGTGATCCGCTTCCCCGCGCCCGCGCCCGCCAGGGAGATCGTCACCGGGCCGACGGTGGCGGCGTCGCCGTCGAGCCGGAAGCCCGCCTCGCGCCAGGCAGCGGGCTCCGCGGCGACGGAGAGCCGAGTCAGGAGCGGGCGCGGGCCGCTCATCCTGGCCGCCGCTGCCGAGCTGGGCGCACCGCGCCTTTCTAGCGCAGTCGAGCGCCGATGCTCGATCATGCCGCGGGTGAAGGCCGCGATCTCCGTCCGGGCCCCGCTGCGCATCGCCCTCGGCGGGGGCGGCACCGACCTGCCGTCGCACTACGGCGCCCACGGCGGGTTCGTGGTCTCGGCCGCGATCGACCGCCGGGTGCACATGTCGGTCGGCGAGTCCGACGGGCGCGGGTACCGGCTGGAGCACCTGGAGGTGGAGGAGGTCGCCGACCCGGCCGACATCCGGCACCCGATCCTGCGGGCGGCCATCGCGCGGCACGGCAACGGGCGCCCGCTCTCCCTCCAGTCGCGGGGCGACGTGCCGCCCGGCACCGGCCTGGGCTCCTCCGGCACGTACACGGTGTGCGCCGTCAAGGCCCTGGAGCTGGCGGCCGGCCGGGACCCCTCGCGGGAGGAGGTGGCCGAGGCCGCATGCGCGATCGAGCTCGGACGACCTGGCCCGCACCGTGGGCAAGCAGGATCAGTACGCGGCGGCGTTCGGCGGCGTGAACGCCTTCACCTTCCGGCGCGACGGCTCCGTGGACGTGCGCCGGCTGGAGCTGTCCGCCGACACGCGCGCCGCGCTGGCCCAGCGCTTCCTCCTCTTCTTCACCGGCGAGAGCCGCTCGGCCTCGGACATGCTGGCGGGGCAGGTGCAGCGCTCGCTGTCGGGCGACATGGAGCTGCGGACCAACCTCTTCCGCACCGAGGAGCTGGCGCGAGGGGTGGCCGACGTGCTCGAGGAGGGACGACTCGAGATGCTGGGAGGGCTGCTGTCCAGGCTCTGGGCGCTCAAGCGCGAGCGCCAGCCGCTGACCGCCACGCGCCGGTTCGACGAGCTGCGCACGGCGGCGCTGGAGGCGGGCGCCGAGACGGCGATGCTGCTGGGCGCCGGGGGCGGCGGCTTCGTGCTGGCCTACGCGCCCGAGCCCGACCCGGTGCGGTCCGCGCTGGAGTCGGCGGGCGCCCCCGAGCTGACCTTCGGCCTGGACGAGGACGGCTGCGTGGCTGGAGTGACGGCCGGCCGGCGGGGGCGTTCGCTGCCCCCGCCGGCCTTGGCCGTTACTTCAGGTCTGGTCGATGCAGAGGACGACGACGCTGAAGTTGTCCGCCGCGCCGTTCTTGTGTATCCGCGCCGACCAGGAGTTGAGATTCCCGGGCGTGGGGAAGCTCTCGACGAGATCCGACGTCGCCGACGACGTTTGCCGGTCCGCCCGAGATCAGCCTGTCACCGGCGGTCGCATGCCCGGGTCAGCACGAAGGTCCCATCCCCGAGGTCGGTGCCAACAGCAACGGCGGACTCCCGCTTGTACACGGTGCTCCGCAGGAACGCCGACGGAAGGCTGCCTCCCAGCCGGTCCGCCGTCGGAACGCTCCCCAGGGTCGACTCGTCCACGTCCGCACCCGTCAGGCCGTTGTCCGCCACGTCCGCTCCGGTTAGGCCGCCATCGGCCACCTCAGCCCCGCTCACGGCGTTCGGGCCGATCGTGGGGTTGGGGTAGGTGCCGGTCAGATCGCCGCCGGCGGTGCCCACGGGAGCGGCCGCAGTCGCGACCGGGACCGGGCCCAGGCTCGACTCGCGCACGTCGGCGCCGGTGAGCCGCGTTGTTGCGCACATCCCCGCCTGTCAGGGTGCTGTTGCGGACATCCTTGCCGCGGATGGTGCTGTTCTTGATCTCGCGGCCGTCGATCGAGCCGGTTGCGAGGCCGTAGGACACGCCGCCCATCGAGATGAACAGTGCGATGACGCTGATGATGAGTGCGGGCGAGGGTCGCTGCAGTCGAATGCGCTTCAAGGGAGTCCTCCTCCAGGGTTGATCGACGGAACCTTGAAGGGCGCTCAGGACGTGTCAATGGGCGTTCTAGACGGGGCACCCGCTGACGCGGGGATAGGATCGCGGCGTGGCGCGCGATCTCAAGCTCGGCCTGAACACCGGCTACTGGTCGGCGGGCCCGCCGCCCGGCGCCGCCGGAGGCCATCGCCGAGGCCGAGCGGCTGGGCTTCGACTCGATCTGGACCGCCGAGGCCTACGGCTCCGACGTGCTCACGCCGCTGGCGTGGTGGGGCGCGGCCACCGAGAAGGTGCAGCTGGGCACGGCGATCATGCAGATGTCCGCGCGCACGCCCGCGGCCGCGGCGATGGCCGCGATGACCATGGACCACCTCTCGGGCGGGCGCTTCATCCTCGGCCTCGGCGTCTCGGGGCCCGCAGGTGGTGGAGGGCTGGTACGGCCAGCCGTTCGCCAAGCCGCTGGCGCGCACGCGCGAGTACGTGGCGATCGTGCGCGACATCGTGGCCCGCGGCGGCCCGGTGACCGCCCCCGGGCCGCACTACCCGCTGCCCCTACCCGGACGGCACCGGCCTCGGCAAGCCGCTCAAGTCGACCCTCCACCCCGTGCGCGAGCGGATCCCGATCTACCTCGGCGCCGAGGGCCCGAAGAACGTGGCGCTGGCCGGCGAGATCTGCGACGGCTGGCTGGCGCTGTTCTTCGCGCCCCGAGCACCAGGACTTCTACCGCGACGCGCTGGCGGAGGGCTTCGCGCGCGATGGCGCCCAGCACGACTTCGACTCGTTCGAGGTGTGCGCCACCGTGCCGCTGATCGTGCACGACGACGTGGAGCAGGCGGCCGACATGCTGCGCCCGATGTACGCGCTCTACTTCGGCGGCATGGGCGCGCAAGGGCGCGAACTTCCACAACGACGTGCCGCGCCGGATGGGCTACGAGGACGAGGCCGAGACGGATCCAGGACCTGTACCTCGACGGCAAGAAGGACGAGGCCGCGGCCGCCGTGCCCACCGAGCTGATCGAGGAGCTCGCGCTGATCGGCCCCGAGGACAAGATCCGCGACGAGCTCGACGCCTGGCGCGAGTCGATCGCCACCACGCTGCTGATCGGCGGCGACGCCGCGATGGTGCGCACGGCCGCCGAGCTCGTCCTAGGGCTAGCGCCGATGGGCGCGCTCGACGGCGTCCTGGTGGCCGACTTCTCGCGCATCCTCGCGGGCCCGCTGGCGACGATGCTGCTGGGCGACCTGGGCGCCGACGTGGTCAAGGTCGAGCGCCCGGGCACGGGCGACGACACGCGCACCTGGGGGCCGCCGTTCCGCGACGGCGAGAGCACCTACTACCTGTCGGTCAACCGCAACAAGCGCAGCGTGGCGCTGGACCTCGACCGACCCGGGCGACCTGGCGCTGGCGCGCACCCTGGCGCTGCGCGCCGACGTGCTCGTGGAGAACTTCCACGTCGGGCGGCGCTGGAGCGACTTCGGCCTGGGCTACGACGACCTGCGCGCGGAGAACCCGGGCCTCGTCTACTGCTCGATCAGCGGCTTCGGCCGCGGCAGGGCGGCGCCGCGATGGCGGGCTACGACTTCATCCTCCAGGCGGTCGGCGGGCTGATGAGCATCACCGGCGACGACGGCGAGCCGACCAAGGTGGGCGTGGCGCTGGTGGACGTGGTCGCCGGCCTGTACGCGACGATCGGGATCCTGGCGGCGCTGCGTGCCCGCGAGCGCACCGGCCGCGGCCAGCGGGTGGACGTGAACCTGCTGTCCAGCGTGCTCGCGGCGACTGGTGAACCAGTCCTCGGCGCACGTGGCCGCCGGGGTGACGCCCGGGCGGATGGGCAACGCGCACCCCAGCATCGCGCCCTACGAGACGCTGCGCTGCGCGGACGGGCCGCTGGCCGTCGCGGCCGGGAACGATCGGCCAGTTCGCGGCGCTGTGCGCGGTGCTGGGCGCCGAGGCTCTGGCCGCGGACCACCGCTTCGCCACCAACCCGGACCGGGTGGCGAACCGGGCGAGCTGCGCGAAGGAGCTGGAGGCGAGGCTCGCGGCGCCGCGGAGTCGACGACTGGGTCGACCCTGCGCTCGGAGGCCGGCGTGCGCCTGCGCGCCCGGTCAACGACATCGCCGCGGCCCTCGAGCTGGCCGAGTCGCTGGGCCTGGCGCCGGTGCGCGACGCCGGCGGCACGCCCACCGTCGCCGACCCGATCGGGCTGTCCGAGACCCCGTCGGCCTACGAGCGCCCGCCGCCGCTGCTCGGCGAGCACGACGGACGAGATCCGGGCCTGGCTGGCGGCTCTCCATAACCCGGCGAGCGGACCGGCGACGAACCCGCCCGGGCGCCTCGTTGCAGAACACTTCTTGCAAGAAGTCCTGCAAGTTGCAGGATTTCGGCCTGATACAACGACGCCGCAAGCCGAATCGCTCCGGGCCGTCCGGGGCGAACGGGGGAACCATGCGGCCGACCACGGCCGCGGGGGCGAATCCTCGGGCGCCGGCGACGGCCTCCCGGGTAGCGCACAGGCGCGAGCCCGTCAGCTCACCTCGTAGGCGCGGTCCCGACATACGAGGTGGAAACAGTTTGAGCTCGGTCCAGAGGGACCTTGCACGCCGTGACGTCTGGTCGATGTCGCATCGAGCGCTCGCACGAGCGCCGGCGCCGCGCGCGGCACCGCGCCCGGGCTGGCCGCCCGCGAGATGCTGCCGCGCAGTCGCGCGGGACCTGACCGACCACGACCTGTGGCGGCGCTCGCGCTGGCTCTCGCGGACGCGCGCCGCGAGGCGGCGGACCACCGACGTCGAGCTGCCGCTGCCGTCCACGCGCGGGCTGTCGGTGGCTGCGCTGCTGGCAGTGTCGGGCTCGGCCGTGGCCGCGGTCGGTCGGCGACCTGGCGCTGGTCGGACGTCGCCCGAGGCCGGGCCGAGCCGCGTTCGCGCGGGCGGCGGCGTGGCGACGCTGCAGCGCGCGCTGGGCATCTCCGCCGACGGCGTCTTCGGCCCGCAGACCGAGCGCGCCCTGAAGCGCTGGCAGCGCTCGCACGGCCTGGTGGCCGACGGCATCGCCGGGCCGGCGACGCGCCGCGCGCTCGGCATCGCGCAGCGGGCCGGTGCTCAAGCGCGCGCGGCGGCGGCGGACGCGCTCGAGCCGCGCCGCGCAAGGCCGCCGCGCTCGCGTGGCGGCGGCGTGTCGGCCCTGCAGCGCAGCGCTCGGCGTGCCCGCCGACGGCGTGTTCGGCTCGCAGACCGAGCGGGCGCTGAAGCGCTGGCAGCGCCGGCGCGGGCTGAGCGCCGACGGCGTGGCGGGCCCCGCCACGCGCCGCGCCCTGGGCCTGGGCTCCGGCCCGATGCTGCGAGCGCGGAGGCCGCGCGGGCGGGAGCCGCGACACGCCTCGTCCATCGTGCGCCGAGTCATGGCGGCCGGGAACCGGATCGCCTACAAGCCCTACAAGTACGGCGGCGGGCACGGCTCGTTCCGCGACTCGGGCTACGACTGCTCCGGCTCGGTGTCCTACGCGCTTCACGGCGGCGGCCTGCTGGGCCGCCCGCGCGACTCGGGCGGGTTCACGCAGCTACGGGCGCCCCGGGCGCGGCCGGCACATCACGATCTACGCCAACTCCGGCCACGTGTACATGGTCATCGACGGCCGCCGCTTCGACACCAGCGCGCGCCGCATCAGCGGATCGCGCTGGACCTCGCGCCAGCGCAGCTCGGCGGGCTACGTGGCCCGCCACCCCGCGGGCCTCTAGCGCCACCGTCCGCGATCATCGGGCGGTGCCCGGCACCGACGGCCGCTTCGCTCCCAGCCCCAGCGGCCCGCTGCACCTCGGCAACCTGCGCACCGCGCTGCTGGCCTGGCTGTTCGCGCGCTCGCAGGGCGCGCGCTTCCTGCTGCGGATCGAGGACCTCGACCCGCAGCGCTCGCGACCCGAGCACGAGCGCGGGCAGATCGCCGACCTGCGCGCGATCGGCATCGACTGGGACGGCGAGCCCGTGCGCCAGTCCGAGCTGCACCGAGCGCTACCGGGCGGCGCTCGACCGAGCTGCGACGCGGCACGGGCGCGTCTATCCGTGCTGGTGCTCGCGCGCCGAGATCCGCGCCGCAGCAGAGGCTCCGCACGGGCCGCTGCCCGAGGGCGCCTACCCGGGCACCTGCCGCGAGCTCACCGCCTGCACAGCGCGCCGAGCGCGAGCGCATGGCGCCACGGCCGCCCGCGCTGAGGCTCGACGCGCGCCGCGAGCGGGTGGGCTTCGACGATCGCCTGCACGGGCGGGTGGAGGGCGAGGTGGACGACCTGGTGCTGTGGCGCGGGGACGGCGCGCCCGCCTACAACCTGGCGGTGGTGGTGGACGACGCCGAGCAGGGCATCGGCGAGGTGGTCCGCGGCGACGACCTGCTGGAGAGCACCCCGCGGCAGCTGCTGCTCGGCCGCCTGCTGGGTCTGCCGGCACCGGGCTACGCGCACGTGCCGCTGGTGCTTGGTCCCGACGGCGAACGCCTGGCCAAGCGCCACGGGGCGGTCACCCTCGCCGACCGCGCGGCTCTTGGCGAATCACCGTCCCACGCCGTGGCATGGATGGCGCGCAGCCTCGGCCTGGCCGAGCCGGGAGAGCTCCCGAGCACCGCACGACCTGATCGACCGCTTCGACCCCGCCGCCCTGCCGCGGACGCCCGAGCGGCTGGAGGCCACCGTCTAACCTCGCATCGATGATCGATCCAGGCGTGAGCGTCGGCCACGTGCACCTGAAGGTGTCCGACCTCGACCGCGCGCTGGGCTTCTACCGCGACGTGCTGGGCTTCGAGCTCCAGGCCAGGATGGGCGACCAGGCGGCGTTCCTCGCCGCCGGCGGCTACCACCACCACCTCGGGCTGAACACCTGGGAGAGCCGCGGCGGCGGTCCGCCCGCGCCCGGCACGACCGGGCTGTTCCACTCCGCCTTCCTCTACCCCACGCGCGAGGCGCTGGCCGGGGCCGTGCGCAAGGTGATCGACGCCGGCGTGCCGCTGACCGGCGCGTCGGACCACGGCGTGAGCGAGGCGATCTACCTGAACGACCCCGACGGCAACGGCGTGGAGCTCTACTGGGACCGTCCGCGCGAAGAGTGGCCGCGCGACGTCTGACGGCGAGCTGCGGATGTTCACGGCGCCGCTGGACCTGCAGGATCTGCTGGCCCTGGCGGGCTGACTAGACCTGGTCGCCGGTCTCGGCGGCGAACTCCCGCTGGGCCCGGTCCACTGCCTGCACGACCTCGCCGGGGTCGGCCACCCCCGCGAACTTGAACTCGGAGTCGTCGGTTCCGGCGGTGTCGAAGTCCACGGTGCCCACCTTGAGCAGCCGCTCGAGGGCCGACTGGTCGGTGTTCACGTTCTGCACCCGCTGCAGCCGGGCCTCCTGGGTGCGCCGGGCGACGATCCCGCGCTTGATGTGCAGGCGGCGGTTGGTGATCGTGTAGACGGTGGCCATGCGCTTCACGTAGCCCACCAGCACGAGCACGGCGAGGCCCACGAGCGCCACCACCGCCAGCAACCCGGCGCTGACGCCGTCACCGGCGATCGCGGAGACGAGCGGCGGCCAGGGCGGCCAGCGCGGCGATGGCCAGCAGGCCCTTGAGGTAGAAGGCGAGGATCGAGCGCCACGAGGGGTGACCCTCGAACAGCACCGTGCTCGCCCTCGGCCAGCTCCACGCTCAGATCCTAGACGCTGAGCAGCCCGGCCCGGAGCATTCCGGGCCGGGCGCTCGCATCCGGTTACGACTGGGTGACGTTGACGGCCTTGGGGCCCTTGTCGCCCGACTCGGCGTCGAAGTTGACCTTCGAGCCCTCGGTGAGCGACTTGAAGCCGTCGCCCGCGATACCGGTGTGGTGGACGAAGAGATCCTTGCCCCCGTCATCGGGGGTGATGAAGCCGAAGCCCTTCTCGTCGCTGAACCACTTAACGGTGCCTGTTGGCATTGTGGAATTCCTCCACGATTCTGTGATGTGCTGCGTACGCGGAGGATGCTTAGAACCACTGCGAGCGCCTGCACTTCTTCACCGGGCCTCTTTCGAGCCCGGCCTTACCCTGCGGACGCTAGCGCAGTGAGGCGCGACACGCATCCTCAGGTAGCCTCGCGGCTCTGTCCCGCCCGCTGCTGCTAGTCGACACGCCGTACCTGCTCTACCGGGCCTTCTTCGCCCTCCCCGACTCGATCAAGGGCGCCGACGGCCGGCCGGTGAACGCTCTGCTGGGGTCGGTGAACACGATCCTGGCCGTCTCGGAGGAGGAGGATGCCCGCGCGACGGTGTGCCTGCTTCGGCCCCGACGCGGCCGCCTACCGGGTCGAGAGCTACCCCGCCTACCACGCCCACCGGCCACCGGTTCCGGACGACCTGGCGCACCAGTTCGCGCTGGCGCCCGGCCTCTTCCGGGCCCTCGGCTGGGGGGTGAGCGTCACGGACGTGCTGGAGGCGGACGACGTGATGGGCGCCCTCGCGGGCAGTCGAGGAGGAGGCCGGCGGATCCGCCCTGGTGCTCACCGGCGACCGGGACATGTTCCAGGCGGCCACGAAGCAGCGTGACCGTCCTGCTGCTCGGCGGCCGCGGCAAGCAAGGGCCCCAGCGCATCGACCCGGCCGAGGTGGAGAGCCGCTACGGGATCCCGCCCGGACCGCGTGCCCGACTTCATCGCCCTCCGCGGCGATCCGTCGGACGGCCTGCCGGGCGCCAAGGGCATCGGGGAGAAGCGCGCCGCGGACATCCTGCGTCGCCACGGCTCGCTGGAGGCCGCGCTGAAGGAGGCCGAGAAGGACGGCCCGGAGCGCAACGTCCTGGCCCGCGCGGCGGACGAACTGAGGACCTTCCGGAACATCGCGGAGCTGCAGCCGATGGACGTCGAGCGCCCGCCCGACGCAGCCACCGACCGCGCCGGCGGCGCGAAGGCCGCGCGTGAGCTCGGTATGGAGCGCCTGGCCAAGCGGCTGGAGGAGGGCGCCGGCTAGGAGACCTGGCGCGACGCCGCCATGGCCACGAACGGGTCGAGCGCCGCCGGGTTCTGCAGCGAGTCGCGGCTGGCGGCCACCTCGGCGGGGGTGCCCATCAGGATCCGCTTGACCGGCACCTCCAGCAGCTTGCCGGAGAGCGTGCGGGGCACCTCGCCGATGGCGAACACCTCGTTGGGCACGTGCCGCGGCGAGCACTCCTCGCGCACGCGCGCGGCGATCGAGCCGATCAACTGGTCGTCGAGCTCCGCGCCCTCCCGCAGCACCACGAACAGCGGCATCCAGCTCTCCGCTCCCGGCGTGGGCACATCCACCACCAGGGCGTCCACCACCTCGTCGAGCCCCAGCACCGCGCGGTAGATCTCGCTCGTGCCCATCCGGATCCCGCCGCGGTTGATGGTGGAGTCCGAGCGGCCGTAGATCACCGCGGTGCCGCGCTCGCTGAACTCGATCCAGTCCCCGTGACGCCAGATGCCCGGGTACATCGAGAAGTAGCTCTCGCGCAGGCGCTCCCCGCCGGGGTCGTTCCAGAAGAAGAGCGGCATCGAGGGCATCGGCTCGGTGATCACCAGCTCGCCCACCTCTCCGGTGAGTGCGCGACCATCCTCGTCGAAGGCCTCCACCGCGGCCCCGAGCGCACGCGCCTGGAGCTCGCCCTGGTACACCGGCAGGGTGGGCACCCCGCCCACGAACGCGGTGCACACGTCGGTTCCCCCCGAGGTCGAGAACAGCCACGTGTCGGCGCCCACGTGCTCGTACACCCACTCGAAGCCCTCGGGGACAGCGGCGATCCGGTGGACCCCACGCTCTGCAGCCGCGACAGGTCGCGACCGGCTCCCGGCTCGACGCCGCCCTTCATGCACGAGGCGATGTAGGCGGCGGAGGTCCCGAAGCAGGTCACGCCGGCGCGCTCGGCCAGGTCCCACAGCACGCCCATGTCGGGGTGCCCAGGGCTGCCGTCGTAGAGAACGATGGCCGCGCGCGTGAGCAGGACGCCCGGCCAGGAAGTTCCACATCATCCAGCCGGTGGTGGTGAACCAGAACACGCGGTCGCCGGGCTGGGCGTCCAGGTGCAGGCCGAGCTTCTTGAGGTGCTCCAAGCAGGATGCCGCCCTGCCCGTGCACGATCGCCTTGGGCAGGCCGGTGGTGCCCGAGCTGTAGAGCACCCACAGCGGGTGGTCGAAGGGCAGCTGCTCGAACTCGAGCTCCTCGGAGTCGCGGGGCGCGAAGGCCTCCGGGCCAGCCGCTTCCGTCGAGGTAGCCGAACGTGACCACCTCCACCCCGCCGCCGATCTCGGTCGCGATGCCCGCCACCGTGTCGCGCCGGTCGAAGTCGCGGCCGTTGTAGCGATACCCGTCGACGGCCAGCAGCACCTTTGGCTCGATCTGGGCGAAGCGGTCCACCACCGAGCGCGCGCCGAAGTCCGGCGAGCAGCTCGACCAGATGGCGCCGATCGAGGCGCAGGCCAGGAACGCGGCCACGGTCTCCGGCAGGTTGGGCATGTAGGCGGCCACCCTGTCGCCCGGGCCGACGCCCGCGGCGCGCAGGCCGGACGCGATGCCGCGCGGCGGCTGCGGCCAGCTCACCCCAGGTCGTGGTGGAGAGCGGACGCAGCTCCGAGGCGTGGTGGATCGCGACCTCGGACGCGTCCTTGCCGCGAAAGACGTGCTCGGCGAACGAGAGCCGCGCGCCTGGAAACCACTGCGCACCGGGCATCTCGCGACTGCCCAGCACGGCGCCGTAGGGCTGCTGAGGCCTGGACCTCGAAGAAGTCCCAGATCGAGCTCCAGAAGCCCTCCAGGTCCTCGACCGACCACCGCTGCAGCGCGGCGTAGTCGGGGGCCGGCGACGCCACGCTCCGACTCGAGCCAGCGCGCATAGCGCGTGATCGTCGCGCGCTCGATGCGCTCGGCGGTGGGTGTCCACAGGGGCGCGGGCGCCGCTGCGGTGCTCACCGTGGCCTACTCAGGCCGCGGGAGGGGGCGGTGAGCTCGCGGCCCGCCGGTCCGCGAACTGGCGATACGCGAACAGCAGGATCATCACGCCGATGATGGCGCCGATGAGGCCGCCGAGGTCGAACGCCTCGTTGTCCCCGATCCCGAGCAGCTCGGTGAACAGCAGGAAGCCGACGAAGGACCCGGCCAACCCGAGCAGGATCGTCACGAAGAAGCCGCCGGGGTCCTTGCCCGGCATGAGGGCCTTGCCGACGAAGCCGGCCACGAGGCCGAGTATCAGGGCGCCGATCACGGGGCCACCCTACAAGACGCTAGGAGCGGGCCGTGGCGGAGGGCTTGGCCGAGCCGTTGCCCTCGGCGTCGACGCCCTGCCCGTTCTCGGCCTCCACGCCCTGCCCGTTCTCGGCCTTGGCGCCGCCCTTGGGGCCCTTCGCGGGGCCCTTGCGGCTGGGCCTCTTGTAGCCCACCGCCGCCTGCACGCTGGACGGCCGCCAGCGCGCTCCGCCGCGCAGCGTCGGGACACCCTCCTCGTTGAGCTTGTCCGCGATGGCCTGCAGGGTCATGCCGTCGGACCGCATCTGCGCGATCCGCTTCTTGAGCGCGGGCACGTCGCGCGCCTTGGCCTTGGCAGGCGCTCGCCGCTTGCGCCGGCCGCCCGCGCCCATCGCGCGCCGCTCGCCCTCGCGCGTGCGCTCCAGGCCGCCCACGGTCATCAACGCCCAGGCCGCCAGCCGGCCGTCGCGGGTGGCCGTGTCCAGGTCGATGTCCGCCACCACGAGCCGCGCGCCCGCGCTCGCTGAGGCTCTCGATCAGACGCCCCGAGGTCGGCGGCCGAGAGCGACAGCCGGTCGAGGCCGCTGACGATCAGGCACGAGGCCTCGTCGTCGGCGATCTTCTCGAGCGCGTAGGCCAGGCCCGGCCGGCTCGGGCTCGCGTCCGGGCCGACCGCCCGATCCTGGACCAGCTCGCCGAACTCCAGGCCCAGCCGGCGGCAGGCCGCCTCGATGGTCGCGCCCTCCGAGCGGGCGTCGGCGTCGTTCTCGTCCTCGCAGTGCCGGGGCGCTGGTGTAGCCGATGGCTCGCCGCGAGGGCCGGGCCGCGATTGCCGGCGCCGGGCGCGGCTTGGGCGCGGGCTCGGGCTCGGGCATCTCGGTTGCCAGGCGGCCCGGTGGCGGGCGCACGTAGCCCTCCGGCACCATGTTGCCGCCCACGGGCTCCGGGGCCTTGCTCGGGCGCCTGGGGCGCGGCGGCGGCGCCACGGCCTTGGGACGGGCCTTGCCCCCGCGGCGCCTGAGAACCCAGGCCCCCACTCCCGCAGCCGCCACGGCTGCCGCAGCCAGGATGGCGATGAGCACCCCGCTGCCGCCCGACTCGTCCTCGCCGTCCGAACCGCCGGCCGGGGCGCTCCGCCCTCGGCGCTCTGCGCGGGACGCTGCTGCGCGCCGCCCGGCTGCGGGCTGGCCCCCTGCTCGGCGCCGCCCGGCTGGGACTCGCCCTCCTCCAGCGGGTACTCGTTCCAGAGCTCGGTGGGGGGCGGCGCGTCCTCCTGCGCCACCACCGCCGCCGGCACGGCCAGGGCCGCGAGCGCGACGAGAGTGACGAGCGCGCGCCTCATCGGACCGTGATGGGCGTGCCGACGGGCATCAGCTTGCCCAGTCGCACGATGTCGGAGTTACGCATGCGTATGCAGCCGTGGGAGACCCGTCCCGGAAGGCTACCCGGCCGGTTCGTGCCGTGGATACCCACGAACCCCCCGTCGGGCCAGTCCGTGAGCACCGGCGAGCGGGCACTGGTGCCGAACGCCAGCGGACCGTAGAAGCGGGCTGCTGTAGCGCACCAGCTTGTTGCGCACGTAGAACTCGCCCCGCGGAGTGGGCCACTGCGGCAGCCCGACCCCGATGCGTGCACGGAACACCGGACGGCCGTCGCGCAGGAGCGTGGCGCGCAGCTTGCCCAGGCTCACCTTCAGCCGCGTGCGCACCTGCCAGTAGCCGTTTAGCGCGATACGCGGCACCCAGCCCACCGTGCCGTTGGGAAGGACGGGCAGCCGAGCGCGCACCCACACGCGGCCCCGCTCGTCGCGCGCACGCGCGAGCACCAGCAACACGTTGGCCGTGCCCTCCGGCGTGCGCTTCTCGACCTTTGCCACCGCGCGCGCCCCGGCTCTGGGCGCGGAGCGGGCCGTGGTGCTCACGCGAACGCCGGCCCACCAGGAGGAGTGGGGCGAGCGATCGAGCGGCTCCGGATCTCCCACCGCCAGGGCCGGCGTGGGCGACGGCGGCAGGTCGGGCACGGCTTCGGCGGGCTCGCGCGCCGGCCAGAACAGGATGGCCGCCAGGACGAACACCGCGCCCGCTGCCGAAAGAAGTATCACCATGGCTCCCCTGCGCTCCTTCGCCGGGTCGGTCATCCCGTGTAGCGCGGCCGCCTTCTGCGCGTGGTGCTCGGCGCCGCGGAGACGAAGTTGGTGGACCGCACGATCCGCGCAACGCTGGTCTTCGAGCGCGGCTCGTCGAAGGCCCTGGCGGCGGGCGTGGCCCCCACCAGGTATCGCATCCAGGCCGCATGGCGCGCCTCCACGGAGTGGATCGCCACGGCGGCCGCCAGCACCTGGCTGGAGCGCAGCTTGGAGGCCTGCCCCTTGTAGGCGGCCACGGCCAGGTCCTCGAAGGCCACCGCCGTCTTGAGGAACGAGTCCTGCTCCTCGGTCGTCCCCTGGAAGTCGAACGAGGGGCGCTTGACCGCCTGCCTGCCGAGCAGGTCGCGGAAGGCCTTCACGTGCGCGCGCTCGACGGCCCCCACGACCCTCGAGGCCTGATCCGCCTCGCCCCGCAGGGCCTTGGACTGCTCGGCCTCGGTGTAGAACGCGGACTGCAGGTACTCGAGCCCGAGCGCATAGTTGAGGATCGCGCGGTCGCCCTTGCCCGGCTTCGAGCCCTGGGCCTCGGCTTCACCCGCCCCCGCCCACAGCGCCGCCGACCCGGCGGCGGTGGCCAGGAAGCCCGCACGCGACATCGTGCGCGCGGCCTCGGCGGTCTCCGCCAGCGCGCCGTCCGCGTCGAGCAGCTCGAACGAGAAGCCCTCCACGGGGCTGATGCCGGCCAGCGGGTGCCCGTCGCGCACGCCGCTCATCGCTTCTGTCCCGCGTCGGTGAGGCCTGACAGCACCTGCTTCGCCGTGAGCGGGGTGTCGGTGGTATCGGGCGCGGGCGGCCTGCCGACGATGCTGCGGATCCACGCCGCGTGGCGCGCCTCCACGGACACGATCTTGGCCGCCGCGGCCAGTGTCTGGGCCCTCAGGTTGGTGGCCTGCCCGTTGTACGCCGCCACCGCCAGGTCCTCCAGCGACGCCGCGCGGGTCACGAACGCATCGGAGTCGCTCGTGGCGTCGCCGAAATCGTGCTCGGGCTGCTTGGCGGCGGCCTTGCCCAGCGCCTTCTTGAGGAACGCCAGATGCTCGGCCTCGTGCTTGGAGACCGTCTCGGCGTAGGTCCGGATGGCGCCCCTGAGCTTGTTCTCCCGCAGCGCCTGCTCGTAGAAGGCCTGCTCGGCGTACTCCACCAGCAGCACGAGGTTGAGCGCCTCGGCGTCCTCCTTCGCTGACTTCGCCGTGGTCAGGCGAGGGCCACCGGCGATCGCCGCGCCTCCCAGCAGCGCGCCGCCGCCCAGCAGCACGTTGCGCCGCCTGAACAGCACCCGGCCCGCGTCCGCCTCGGCCGGCGCGCGCGAGTGCGCCGCCGGTTCGGTTAACCCGCTGCTCTCGCCCATCGGGCCTCCTGTTCCCCGCCGCCGCACCGAGAACCAGTCTTGCACGGATTGGGTGACCTGAGCCACTGCAACCGCGCCCCATTCTGGCCCCGCGCGCCTCATCGCGGGGCCTCCTTGTCGGGCCGGCTCGCGGAGGGCAGGTCGCTGAGGCTCCGCCTGCTCCCCGGGCGCTTGTACCCCGCCGCGACCTGGACGCTGGACGGGCGCCATTTCGACCCTCCGCGCAGCGTGGGCACGCCGTCGGCGTTCAGCGCGTCCGCGATCGCCTGGAGCGTCATCCCCCGCTCGCGCATCCCGGCGATCCGAGCACGGAGCTCGGGACGGTCGCTCACCGCGGGCCTGCCGGTCGACCGGCCCTTGGCCCGCGCCGCCTCCAGCCCCTTGCGGGTCCGCTCGGCGACCTTGCGGCGATCGACTCGGCCAACGCCCACCAGCGCACGCGCGGCGATGCGTCCGGGATCGGTCCCGGTGTCGAGCCCGACGTCGATGGCAACCAGACGGCCCTCGTTCTGCTCGAACCACTCGACGAGGGTTCCGATGTCGGCCGCGGAGCGGGCCAGCCGCTCCAGCCCAGCCACCACGAGGCAGCGTGGCCTCGCGCGCGGCGATTCGCTCCAGGGCGTACATGAGCCCGGGCCGGCCGAGGTCGCCGCCCGTCTGGGGCTCGATGTCCCGGACGACCTCCTCCAGGGCGAATCCGCTGCGCCCGCAATGCGCCTCGATCGCCCGCGCCTGGCCTTCGAACTCGGGGCCGTCGGGACTGTTGCCGTTGGCGACGCTGGCGTATCCCAGCGCTCGGACCGCTCCGCGGCGCTGCGAGGCGTCGTCAGGCGGCGGTGGGTCTACCGCCCTCAGGGGCGCTGCGAACGGCTGCAATGGGGCTCGGCGTGCGTTGCCGCCCAGCTCGGGTTGGTGATGCATGTCTTCTCCTTCGAACGACTGGTGACCCGGGCGCGCAGGGCGCCCGGAGGGATCCGGGGTGAGCCGGAGGCCCTAGCCAGGCCGCTCGAGCTGAGCTATGAGAACCACGGGCCGCCATCGCCGGGTGGCGAGCAGCAGACGGCCGAGGAGCCCGGCCGCGAGACCGAGCAGTGCTGTGAGGAACGCGTAGACGGCGCCGCCCGAGGGTGGGGACGCCGCTGCCACGCCACCGGACGACGCGGGGACCTGGGGCCCGTCGGTCGGGGTCGCGGGCGGATCGCCGAGCGCGTCCTGCGCGCCCGACGGCGGTCCGGCGGCCGGCTGGAGCGCGGCAAAGCCCGCGGCAACCGGCGGCGCCATGGGGCCGGCGGACGGCGCGCCGGAGCGCCCGGCCGGGACGTCGGGGCCGGCGCCGGAGCCGGTCGGCGCCTGGAGCGGAAGGGGCGCTGCGCTGCCGAGCGGGGAAGTCGCCGGCGGCACCGGGCTCGAAGGAGTCATGGGCGTGCTCGGGCCCGCGTCAGGCGGGCCGGGCGGGGTGGCGCCGTGGGAGCCCACCCCATCGTCTGCCGCCAAGCCGAGCGAGCCGGTCAGGCGCGGCGCCGGTCCGGTGGGGTCCGCGGCGTCCTGGATCGCGGGGGGCATGAGGCGGGAGATGGAATCCGCGCTGGACGGCGGCGGCTGGGACGGCGACAGCCGCGGGGATGCCCCGTCCGGCAAGGAGGGGGCGGTAGCGGGTGGGTTGCCGGCCGGCGCGTCGAGCTGCGGGGCCGCCGGAGGCACGGGCGGGAGGTCTCGAACCCGTCGTCGAGCAGCGGCCCGACCGGGGACGCCGGCGGGGAGGCGGCCGGGCCCGTTACGGCCGCTGCGAGCCGCTCGGCCGTCTCGGTTGGAGGGCTTAGAGGCGCGGCGCCGGCAATGTCGTCGATCGCTTCGCCTGCGTCTCCGATGGCGAGGTCGGGCGGCTGCGCGGGCGCGAGCTCGTTCGGCTGCGGCGGGACCGCCTCGAGTGCGGGCTCAAGCGCCTCGGTGGCGGAGGTCAGGTCGCCGGGTAGCGCCGGAATGGAGGGTTCCGCCGGCGGGGCACGGTCCAGCTGGACCTGCGGGACGACGTCGTCGAGACGACCCGGGCCCGGGGCAGGCAGGTCATCCGGCGCCGGCAGGCGGCTGGCGGGCAGCTGCGACCCGGCGCTATCGACCGGGTTCGCGATGGTGCTCTCGGACTCCTCGGCCCGGCGGATGGTCTCGGCCTGTGGGACATCGCGGCTCCCGGACGCGGTCTCGCGGACATCTTCGGCGGCTTGCCGCAACTCCGAGCCGCGCGCCGCTGCTGCGTCATCTGCTTGGTCCCGCGACTCCGAACCGCCCCCGGATGCCGCCTCGCTCGCGGCGTTTCGGACTTCCGAGCCGCGCTCCACTGCCGATCCGCCCGCTGCGTCTCGGACCTCCGAGCCGCGCTCCGCCGCCGACCCGTCCGCTTGGTCCCGCGACTCCGAGCCGCGCCCGGAAGCCGAATCGCTCCCAGCGCTACCCGAATCCGCTGAGTCCCGAGATCCGCCGCCGGCGGAGTCGGCAGCGCCCGACACCCTCTCCGTGACCGACGAGAGGTCGGCGGCCACGGCCGAGGCCGGCACCAGCCAGAGCACGGCGCAGATCGCTGCGAGCAGGATGCGAGTGCCGCGCAACGCGCGGTGCCCGGTGGGACCCGACCCACTCCGTATATGTCGCCTGCCGTGTGGCTGCACCTCTTGCCGGCACTCCCGCGCCAAACCGATGCAAGGTGCGTACCCCGGTTACTCGATTTCGAATCCGTAAGGGGCTGGGGGCGTTAGGGCCCGTTTTGGCCGCAAATTGCGACTATTTCAGGGTCGAAAAGCGCTCAGGCGCGCCTAACGGCGCTGGCCGCGGCCGTGCTCGAACTCGCGCTTGAGCCCGAGCTCCGCCGCGATCCGGCCCATGTCGCGCGCCTGGTCGGCCAGCACGAAGCTCACGCCGGCGCCCTCGCGACCCGCCCGGCCGGTGCGGCCGACGCGATGGACGTAGGCGTCGCGATCCTCGGGGGCGTCGAAGTTGATCACGTGGGTCACCTCGGGCACGTCGATCCCGCGCGCGGCCACGTCGGTGGCCACGAGCGTGTCGACGCGCCCGCCCTCGAAGCTCGCCAGAGCCTTCTGGCGCTGGGACTGCGACTTGTTGCCGTGCATGGCCACCGCGGTCACGTTGTGTGCCGCCAGGCGCTTGACCAGCCGATCGGCGCCCCGCTTCGTGCGCACGAACACGAGCGTGCGCCCGCCGCCCCGTCGGTTCCGAGCTCGCGCACGAGCGCACCGAGCTTGGCGTCACGGGCGAGGTGCACGAAGCGGTGGCGCACCGCCGCCCGGCGCTCGGGCGCGGGCGCGTGCACGTGACGCTTGGGGTTCGTGCGTATACGCCTTGGCCTGGCGACCGACCTCGCCCTCGAGCGTGGCCGAGAAGAACAGCGTCTGGCGCTTGGCGGGGACCTTGGCCACGATCCGGTCGACCGCGGGCTTGAAGCCCATGTCGAGCATCCGGTCGGCCTCGTCGAGCACGAGCACCTGCACGTGGTCGAGCTTGATGTCGCCGCGCTGGAGGAGGTCCTCCAGCCGGCCGGGCGTGGCCACCACGATGTGGGCTCGTGCCGCCAGCTTGGCCTGGCGCTGGAGGCCCACTCCGCCGTGGACGACCGCCACCGACAGGGCGCGCGCGTTGGCCACCGTGCGCGAGCTCGCCGACGATCTGGAGTGCCAGCTCGCGCGTGGGTGCCAGCACCAGTGCCGCCGGCCGGCGGGCCTCGGGGTCGATCAGATCGGCGATCGGCACGCCGAAGGCGAGCGTCTTGCCCGACCCCGTCGGCGACTGCGCCAGGACGTCGTTGCCGGCCAGGACGTCTGCGATCACGAGCCGCTGCACGGCGAACGGCTCGTTGATGCCGCGGGCCGCGAGTGCGGCCACGACGGTCTTGGACACGCCGAGATCGGCGAAGGACTGCGAAGACATGTGTGCTCCATCTTTGAACGTCGGGGAGATCCGGCCTCTCCCGTAAACGCTCAGGGCGCACAAGGAAAACGGAACCTCTCAGGCGGCAACGATCGGCCGCCCGACGCCGGACACGGTAGCAGCACCACCGGGGCCGCCCGGCTGGCTGCATCCGTAGTCTCATCCGACCGTGCCCCGCCGAGACGACCTGCGCAACGTGGCCATCGTGGCCCACGTCGACCACGGCAAGACCACGCTCGTGGACGCGATGCTGTGGCAGTCGGGCGCGTTCCGGGACAACCAGGACGTGGCCGACCGGGTGATGGACTCGATGGACCTCGAGCGCGAGAAGGGCATCACGATCCTCGCCAAGAACACCGCCGTGCGCCACCGCGGGCGTCGAAGCTCAACATCGTCGACACGCCTGGGCATGCGGACTTCGGCGGCGAGGTCGAGCGGGGGCTGACGATGGTCGACGGCGTGCTGCTGCTGGTCGACGCCTCCGAGGGGCCGCTGCCCCAGACGCGCTTCGTGCTGCGCAAGGCGCTGGAGGCGCGGCTGCCGGTGATCCTCGTGGTGAACAAGGTCGACCGGCCCGGACGCCCGCATCGCCGAGGTGGTGGACGAGGTCTACGAGCTGTTCCTCGACCTCGACGCCGACGAGGAGCAGATCGAGTTCCCGATCGTCTACTCCAACGCCAAGGCGGGCTGGGCGTCGCTCGAGGAGGGCGTGGAGGGCGACGACCTCGAGCCGCTGATGGACCTCCTGCTCGAGCGCATTCCCGCGCCCGAGTACGACCCCGCGCACCCCCTGCAGGCGCAGGTCACCAACCTCGACGCCTCGCCCTACGTCGGCCGGCTGGCGCTCTGCCGCGTGCGGCACGGCGTGCTGCGCCGGGGCGAGCCGATCGCGTGGTGCCGCGCGGACGGCACGGATCGAGACGGCGGCGATCACCGAGCTCTACGTGACGGAGGCGCTCGACCGCGTGCCCGGCCGACGACGGCCGGCCCCGGCGAGATCATCGCCGTGGCGGGGCTGCCCGACGTGACGATCGGCGAGACCCTGGCCGACCCCGACGACCCGCGGCCGCTGCCGGTGATCACGGTGGACGAGCCGTCGCTGTCGGTGACCGTCGGCATCAACACCTCCCCGCTGGCGGGCCAGGACGGCACCAAGCTCACCGCCCGCCAGGTGCGCGCGCGGCTGGACCAGGAGCTGGTCGGCAACGTGTCGATCCGGGTGCGCGACACCGAGCGCCCGGACACCTGGGAGGTGCAGGGCCGCGGCGAGCTGCAGCTGGCGGTGCTCGTGGAGCTCATGCGCCGCGAGGGCTACGAGCTCACGGTCGGGCAGCCGCAGGTGATCACGCGCGAGATCGACGGCGCCGTGCACGAGCCGGTCGAGCGGCTGGCGATCGACGTGCCCGAGGAGTACGTGGGGGTGGTCACCCAGCTGCTGGCGCTGCGCAAGGGGCGCCTCGAGCAGATGGTGAACCACGGCACGGGCTGGGTCCGCATGGACTACCTCGTGCCCGCCCGCGGGCTGATCGGCTTCCGCACCGACTTCGTGACCGAGACCCGCGGCACGGGCCTGCTGCACCACGTGTTCGATCGCTGGGAGCCGTGGGCCGGCGAGGTGCGCACCCGGCCCACGGGAGCCCTGGTGGCGGACCGGCGCGGCCAGACCGCCGCGTTCGCGCTGTTCGGCCTGCAGGAGCGCGGAACGCTGTTCGTCGGACCGGGCGAGGAGGTATACGAGGGCATGATCGTGGGCGAGAACGCCAAGCCCGAGGACCTCGACGTGAACGCCGTGAAGGAGAAGCACCTCACGAACATCCGCTCCTCCACCGCCGACGTGCTGGTGCGGCTGGTCCCCGCGCGCCCGCCCTCGCTCGACCAGGCGCTGGAGTTCCTCCGCGAGGACGAGTGCGTGGAGGTCACGCCCGAGACGCGTGCGGCTGCGCAAGGTCGAGCTGGACAAGGGCCTGCGCGTGAAGCTGGCACGGCGCTCGAAGGCCGGGGCGGCCCGTGAGCGCCACGGCCACGAGCGCCCCTCCCGCTCTTCCTCGAGGCGCTGCTGGAGCGCTTCGACGCGGACCGCTTCCACTCGCCTCGCGGGCGCGCGCGCATCCGCCTGGGCGTGACCGGACGCGGGCGCCTGGGACGCGGTGGTCGACCGGCGGCTCACGCCACGCTCGACGGAGCCGTCCGGCGAGCCCGACGCGCTGCTGCGCGGCCGACGCCGACACCTGGCAGCGGATAGCCCGCGACGTGCGCGGGGGCATGGTCGCCTACCGCGAGGGGCGACTGGCGCGTGCGCCGCAACCTGCACCTGGGGGTGGGCCTGCTGGCCGCCACCAGCGCCGGCGACGAGCCGGGCGGGCTGCGGTTCTCCGCCGTGAAGACCCGCGATCGGCGAGATCGCCTACTGCGAGGCCGGGGTCGGCCCGCCGCTGCTGGCGCTCCACGGCCTGGGCGGCACCAAGGCCAGCTTCCTGCCCACGCATCGCCGCGCTGGCCGAGTCCCATCGGGTGATCGCGCTCGACCTGCCGGGCTTCGGCGACTCGGTCAAGCCGATCGGCGCCGCCTACGACGCCGCGTGGTTCGCGGGCGCGGTGGCCGCCACGATGGACGCCCTGGAGCTCGACACGGCCGCACCTGGTGGGCAACAGCATGGGCGGGCGGGTGGCGCTCGAGGCGGGGCTGCGCCACCCCGACCGGGTCGACCGGATCGTCCTGCTGTGCCCCGCCCTGGCCTGGCTGCGCAACCGCCAGTGGGCCGGGCTCGTGCGGCTGCTGCGGCCGGAGCTGGGCCTGCTGCAGGTGGCCCCGCGGCCGGTGGTGGACGGGATCGTCCGCGGCCTCATCCCGGGCGCCACCGACGGCTGGGCGGCGGCCGGCGTGGACGAGTTCCTGCGCGCCTACCTCACTCCGCGCGGCCGGGCGGCCTTCTACGCCGCGGCGCGCAACATCTACCTGGACGAGCCGGCCGGCGAGAGCGGCTTCTGGGCCCGGCTGCGCGCCCTCGAGCGCGACTGCCTGTTCGTCTGGGGCCTGCAGCGACGGCCTGGTGCCGGTGGCGTTCCGCCGCCACGTGGAGGACACGCTGCCGCGGGCCACAGCACGCGGTGCTGGACTGCGGCCACGTGCCCCAGGTCGAGGCGCCGCACCGCACGCACCAGGCCATGCGGCCGTTTCCTCGCTGCCGTGACCTAGACCTCGTCGGTGCCGAAGGTGTCGCAGTCGGACGGCTCGCCGGACTGGCGCCCGCGATCGAACCAGCTCCGGCGCTGCTCCGAGGTGCCGTGCGTGAAGGTGTCCGGGTTCACGCCGCCGCCCGAGCGGCGCTGCAGGCGGTCGTCGCCCACGGCCTCCGCCGCCGCGAACGCCTCCTCCACGTCGCCCGCCTCCAGGTCGCCCGACTCGTACACGCTCTGTGCCCACACGCCCGCGTAGCAGTCGGCCTGCAGCTCCAGCCGCACCGACAGCGCGTTGGCCTCGTCCGGCCGCTCCCGCCGCAGCCGGTTGACCTCCGCCTCGGTGCCCAGCTCCTGCTGCACGTGGTGGCCGAGCTCGTGGGCGATCACGTACGCCCACGCGAAGTCGCCGGAGGCGCCGAGCTTGGACTCCATGTCGCGGTAGAAGGAGAGGTCCACGTAGGCCCGCTTGTCCGGCGGGCAGTAGAACGGCCCGACCTCGCTGCCGGCCGGACCGCACCCGGTCCGCACGCCCTCGCGGAAGAGCACGAGCTTGGCGCGCTCGTAGCGATCGCCGGAGCGCGCGAAGATGTCCTCCCAGGTGTCCTGAGCCCGGGTGAAGACGTAGGCGCTGAAGTCCCTGAGGTCGCGCTCGGGATCCTGCGCCGGGTCGATCGGTGCAGCCTGCGGCGCCTCGGAGCCGCCGTCGAACGCGGAGTCGATCGGGAAGCCTCCGCCCGAGCCGCCTCCGCCGCCGAGCAGCTGGATGGCCAGGAAGATGATGATCCCGGCGACGCCGAGGCCGCCGCCAACCTGGCCGCCGCGGCCGCCCGGCAGGCGCATGCGACCGCCGCCGCCGCCACCGCCGCGCGCGTCGATGATGTCGTCCGAGGAGCCGCCGCGCTTCCACTTCATCGCGCCGAATCTATTCGGTGCCCGGCGGGCTCGGTGCTCGGCTTGGATCCGAGCACCGAGACCGAGCTCCGAGCCCCGCGCTCAGGGACCGAAGCCGGGGACGGCCGGGCGGGCCGTCGCCGGGCCCGCCGCGGCCAGGCCGAACCCGCCGCGCCGGAACTTGGGCCCGTCGCGGTTCACGATGCGCGTGACCCGCTCGTCCAGGTCCTCGAGCATCTCGTCGCGCTGCGCGTCGGTCAGGCGCTCGTCCTTCACCGCCTGGTCGAGCTTGGTGCGGATGGACTTCTCGATCGCATCCTTCAGGCCCGTCGACGGACTTGTTGCGGGCCTTGGCGATGTCGGCGAGCGAGCGGCCGGCCATGACCCGGCGCCGCAGGGTCGCCTCCGACACGCCGAGGTACTTGGCGGCCGCGTCATGGACGGCGCCGTGCGGGCCACCCGGGCCGCCACGGTGATGGTGGCCGGGCCCACCCAGGAACGGCAGCCCGTTGCGCTCGGTGCGGCGCTTGATCTCGTCGGCCTGCTCCTGGGTCAGGCGCCCGGCCTTGACCGCGGCATCCAGCCGATCGGCGGCCGCGCCCTTCAACGCCTCCTCGAGCTCGCTCGACGACACGCCGTCCAGTCGCTCGGCCGCGCTCTTGAGGAACGCGTCGCGCTCGGCCTCCGCGGACGGCCGGCTGGCGGCGTAGGTGCCACCCGCCGCAGCCAGCACCGCGACACCCACGGCGCCCACGGCCATCTTGCTGGTCAACCTGCGTCGCACATCATCTCCTTCAGCTCGGGAACCTCCACGCCGTCCAGCCTGCGCCAGCGGCCTAAGACGGCCGTTGGCTGCGCGTAAGAGCTGCGTAGGAGCGCGCCGCTGCGCGGCCCGTCTGCGGCGTAACAATGGGTGCGTGCGGATCCTGATCGTCGACGACGACCGCTCGCTGCGAGACGCGCTGCGGCGCGCGCTGTCGCTGGGCGGGTACGAGCCGGTGCTGGCCTCGGGCGGCCAGGAGGGGCTCACCCAGGCAGCCTCCGCTGCGCCCGACGCGATCGTGCTGGACGTGGGCATGCCCGACGTGGACGGGCTCGAGGTCTGCCGGCGCCTGCGGGCCGCGGGCAACCGCGTGCCGATCCTCATGCTCACCGCCCGGGACGCCGTGGAGGACCGCATCGACGGCCTCGACGCCGGCGCGGACGACTACCTGCCCAAGCCGTTCGACGTGGGCGAGCTCAAGGCGCGCCTGCGCGCGCTCCTGCGCCGAAACGGGATCGAGGGCGACCCCGACACGATCTCGTTCGCGGAGCTGGAGCTGGACAGCGCGCGCCACGGAGCCAGCGTCGGGACCGCGTTCGTGGAGCTCACGCGCACCGAGTTCCAGCTGCTCGAGCTGCTGATGCTGAACCCGCGGCGAGTCCTGCCCCACTCCCTGATCTACGACCGCGTGTGGGGCTATGACTTCGGCCCCACCTCCAACGCGCTGCGCGTGTACATCGGCTACCTGCGCCGCAAGCTCCAGGACGCCGGGGCGCGATCGCTGATCCACACGGTCCGCGGCGTGGGCTACGTGCTGCGCGAGCCATGAGCCTGCGCACGCGGATCGCGGCGGTGGCGGGCGTGGCCGTGGCGGTGGCCGTGATCTGCGCCGCCGCGATCGTGTACCTGGGCGTGCGCTCCGAGCTGCGCGGCGAGGTGGAGCGCTCGCTGACCGAACGCGCCGAGGCCTTCACGGCCGCAGGGCCGCGGCGGGCCCGGCCCCGGCCCGCTCGGCGGCCCCGGCGGTCCGGTCCCGGTCTCGGCCGGCGCGGCCGCGACCTTGAGCGGCGACTCGAGTCGCGCAGCCCGTTCGGCGGCGCCGGCGGCTACGCGCAGTTCCTGCTGCCCGGCGGCGGGGTGCTCGCGCCCGCCGGGCGAGACGGCATCGCTGCCGGTGGAGTCCCGCGCGCAGGACGATCGCGCGCGCGGGCGAGGGCAGCTACTTCACCGACATGGACGTGTCCGGAACCCACCTGCGGGTGCTCACCGTCGGGCTCGCCCGGCGGCGGCGCCGTGCAGGTGGCCCGGCCACTCGAGGAGGTGGATCGCCAGCTCAGCAGGATCCTGGTGGTGCTGCTGCTGGTGGCCGTCGGGGGCGTGGCGCTGGCGGCCGCGCTGGGGGCGGTGGTGGCCCGCACCGCGCTCGCCCCGATCACGCGCTTCACCCAGCGCACCGAGAGCCTCACCGCCGACCCCGACCTGACCCGGCGGATGGAGGTGAAGGGCGACGACGAGCTCGCGCGGCTGGCGCGCAGCTTCAACACCACCCTCGACGCCCTCGAGCGCTCGGCCGAGGCGCAGCGCCAGCTGGTGGCCGACGCCAGCCACGAGCTGCGCACGCCGATCGCGAGCCTGCGGGCCAACATCCAGACGCTGGAGGACGCGCACCGGCTGCCGGAGGCCGAGCGCTCGATGCTGCGGGCCGACATCGTGGAGGAGCTGGACCAGCTCACCGGCCTCGTGGCCGACGTCGTGGAGCTGGCGCGGGGCGCCAAGCCCGAGGCCCTGCTCGACGACGTGCGCGTGGACGGGGTCGTGCGAGCCGTGACCGAGCGCGCGAGCCGCAGGGCGGCGGGGCGCGTGGCGATCACGGCGGAGCTGGAGCCCACGTTGGTGCGCGGGGACCCCGAGCGGATCGGCCGCGCGGTGTCCAACCTCGTGGACAACGCCATCGAGTGGAGCCCGCACGGCTCCGTCGATCGAGGTGGGGCTGTCCGGCGGAATCCTCACGGTGCGCGACCACGGTCCCGGGTTCGCCGCGGAGGACCTGCCGCACGTCTTCGAGCGCTTCTACCGCGCCGATGCGGCGCGCGGGATGCCCGGCTCCGGTCTGGGTCTGGCCATCGTGCGCCAGGCGGCCGAGGCCCACGGCGGCTTCGCCGAGGCCGCCAACGCGGTGGGCGGCGGTGCCGTGCTCAGGGTCTCCTTCGGGCCGCCGCTGGCGTCGGAGGACGGACGCCGCTGGCCTCCACCTTCGGCGAGCGCCGACTACGGCCGTAGCGCAGGCGGCCGGCGGCCTGTTCCTGCGCAGGACCTTCTCCAGCGCCTTGGGCTGGGAGGTCATGATGCCGTCGACGCACGTGTCCACCAGCGTGCGCCACGTGGCCGGCTCGTCGCGGTCGGCGCCGCTGAACCAGTTCTGCCAGGCGTAGCCCTCGCGGTGCGCGCGGGCCACGTTCTCCTTCGTGGTGATCTGCAGGGTCGTGCCGCCGAACACGTAGGTGATCGGGACCTGGAACGCCTTCACGCCCGGCCCGGGCGAGCCGCCGCCGAAGATCCAGCTGGCCGCGCCGCCGATGCCGGGGGCGAGGTCGATGCGCGGGCAGCAGCTCGTGGAAGCGGTCCACCGCCGGCTGCTGGAAGGAGACCACGATGATGTCGCGCCGCTTGACCCGCTTGAGCGTGCGCGCCAGGGACTCCGCGTTCTGGACGTACTCGGCCTCTGCCTCGGCCGGCGTGCGGCCCTTGATCTCGACGTTGATCGGCGTGCGCGGGAACGCGCGCAGCACCTCCTTCAGCGTGGGCACCCTGAAGTCGGACGCCTTGAAGCCCTTGGGCGGGCGGCGCTTCCGGGTGGCGATGCCCCTGAACCTGTAGGCCCGCCTGGGCAGGTCGCGCGCGTAGTGGTTCGGGCCGGCCTGGGAGAACCAGTACGCGGCGTCCAGCCGCTTGATCTGGCGCAGAGTCTTGGACTCGACGGTGCCGGTGCCGTTGGTCTTGCCGTCGACCGTGGTGTCGTGCAGCACCACGACCTTGTCGTCCTTGGTCACGCCGATGTCCAGCTCCAGCATGTCCGCGCCCGCCCGCACGGCCTTCTTGAAGGCGTACATCGTGTTGGACGGGAACTCGTCCTCGCCGCCCTGATGGGCGATGTTCAGCGGGCGCTTCTTGATCCAGGGGTTGCCCTTCGCGGCGCTCGCGGCGGGCGCGACGGCCAGGACGAGCACCAGCGCTGTGAGCAGGCAGCGGGCGACGCGGGACATCGGCGGCGACGCTAGCAGAGCCCGCGCCGGCCGAGCCTCAGTCGCCGCAGGGCGTCGCGGAGGTCCTCCACCCGGCCGTTGGCGGCGTCGGCCCTTCGGCGCGCCTTCTCCAGAGCGGCCCGCGCGCGAGCCAGCCCGCGCTGGGCCTGCTCGGCGACCTCGACCGCGTGGTCCACCGCCCGCTCGGCCTCGCGCCGCTCCCGGTCGCGTTCCTCCGCGGCCCGCTCGGCCTCCCGGAGGCGCTCGCGCGCCTTCGCGGCGCGCCGGCCCGCCTGCCGCGGCTGACCCGCGGCGCCCTTCCGCTTCATGGCCGGCGCGGCGGCCGGCAGAGCCCCCAGCCCCGCCGCCTCGTGGCCGGCGATCAGCCGCCGCTTGGAGAACAGCTCGCGGACCTCCGGGTCGAGCGCCACGGCGTGCAGGGTCTGCCGCGCGCGCTCCATGCCCGCGGCACTGAGCTGCCACGCGTTCTCGAGCGCGAGCGAGCGCCCCCTGCACCGCCTCCCGCTCGCCGCCCTGGGCCGCGCGGAGCTCGTCCGGACTTCCATCGCCTGCCACCAGGCGCTCCTGCTCGGAGCGCAGACGCTCCCCGGCCTCCAGCAGCCGGTCGCGGATGGCCGCGTCCAGCTGGTTGATCGCCCAGGCGCCGCGGGTGGGCTTGCGCAGGGCCGCGACCTCGTCCGCCAGCTCCTGCTGGCCCGCCGCCCGGTAGCGTTTCGCCAGCTCGTCGCGCCGCCGCACGAAGCTCGCGGGGTCGCCGCGGTAGACGCTCGTCGAGCTCGGACTCGAGCTTCTTCCTACTTGCGTCGTCGGCCATCGCGGCCACGCTACCTACAGCGCCACCACGACTCGCTCCGCGGCGCTGGCGCGCGCGGCGTCGATGACCTCCAGCACCGCGACCCCGTCGGCGGGGTCCACGGGCGAGCGGCCCGCCGCCGCGCAGGGCACGCCCGAGCAGCGCGTAGAAGGACTCGTAGGCGCCGGCCTCGGGCGCGACCGGGCCGTCGAAGGGCTCGCCGTCGCGGTGGCCGCTCACCCGGCCCCAGCTCTGCTCCGGCTCCTGGCCCCACCCGGGATCGCCCGGCCGCAACCCGCCCCGCAGCGCGGCCTCCTGAGGATCGAGCCCGAAGCGCTCGTAGGCCCCGAGCGTGCCCGCCAGCCGCAGCCGCGGCCCGGGCCGGTGGGCCAGGGCGCTCATCCACAGGTGAGCCACCGGCCCGTCGTCGCCGAAGCGCAGCGCCACGAAGTCGTCGTCGTCGGCGGCCGCACCCGGGCGCCGGCGCGCCAGCTCCGCGTACACGTGCGTGGGGTGGCCGAACAGCACCCGGGCCTGGTCGATCAGGTGGCTGCCCAGGTCCAGCAGCAGCCCGCCACCATCCGCCGGCGAGCCGCTCTCGCGCCAGCGCGCGGCGTCGACCTCGGGGCGGTAGCGCTCGAACCGCGACTCCAGCCGCAGCGGGGTGCCCAGCGCACCGTCGGCCAGCAGCCGGCGCAGGCTCAGGAAGTCGTTGTCCCAGCGCCGGTTGTGGAACACGGTGAGCAGCACGCCGGTCTCGCGGCTCTGCAGAGCCAGCCGCCTGGCGGCCTGCGCAGTCGTGGCCATCGGCTTGTCGACCACCACCGCCACGCCGGCGCGCAGGGAGGCCTCGGCAATCGACGCGTGCGCCCGGTTGGGCGCGGCCACCACTACGAGGTCGTAGTCGCCCGCGCGCTCCCAGATCCGGTCGGCGCTGTTGAGGACGGCCGCCCCGGGCAGGTCCTCGGCGACCGCTCGCACGCGCGCGGGACTACGAGTGACCACGGCGGCGACTTCCATCCCCGCTGTAGCGCACACCAGCGGCGCGTGGAACACCGCGCCGGCCAGGCCGTAGCCGACGATCGCCACGCGGAGGGAGCCGTCAGCTGGCGTGACGACCTCCTCCGCGCGATCCTCGGTCGATTCGATCTGCGAGCGGCCTCGTCAGACGCGACCCTGGGCCTGGCGCTGCCGACGAGCGAGCGAGTCGACGATCGCCGCCGCGAGCAGCACGCCGCCCGTGACCATGAACTTGATGTCCGAGTCGTAGGCGAGCAGGTCCATGCCGTTCGAGATCGACCCGATCACGAGCGCACCGAGCAGCGCCGACCACACCGAGCCGCGGCCACCGAACAGGCTCGTGCCCGCGATCACCGGACCGGCGATCGCGAGCAGCAGCAGGTCGCTGCCGCCCGAGGTCTGGTTCACGGCGAGCAGCCGCGACGCCGCAAGAATTCCCGCCGATCGCCGCCATCGTGCCGCCGATGCCGAACACGACGACCCGGATTCGGGTGACGTTGATGCCCGCGCGCCGCGCGGCCTCGTCGTTGCCCCCGACGGCGAACACGTGCCGTCCGAAGCGCGTCCGCACGGCCACGTACTGCATCCCGGCGACGAACGCCACCAGGATCAGCACCGCCAGAGGAAGCCCGCGATCCGAGTTGAGGATTGCGATGGCGGCGATGACGGCCACGGCCACCACGACCACTCGGACCACGAGCGGCGCCACCGCTTGGTCGGCGAGTCCTGCCTTGACTCTTCCCCGGTAGCTCCAGAACGTGATCCCAGCGTAGATCGCGATCGCCGCGATGGCGAACATCCAGCCGACGCTGTCCGAGTAGAAGGTGTTGGCCAGCCCCGTGATCTTGCCGTCGGTCACGTTGACTGTCCCGGTTTCTCCAAGGACATAGAGCAAGGCCCCCTGCCACGCCAGTAATCCCGCCAGCGTTACCACGAACGACGGCACACCGAAGCGCGTGAACATCGAGCCTTGGAGCAGCCCGATCGCCATCCCCGTCGCGACGCCCACCGCGATCGCCAGGTAAGGGTCCCACCCGTGTTTTACGTTGAGTACCGCCATGACGGCCGCGGACAGTCCGCTGACCGCGCCCACGGAGAGGTCGATCTCACCGAGCAGCAGCACGTAGACGATGCCGACCGAGATCAGACCGACCGCCGTGATCTGCAGCATCAGGTTGGTGAGGTTGACCGCCGAGAGGAAGCGGTCGTTCTGGGACTGGAAGATTGCCCAGATGACCGCCAGACCCGACAAGGACCCGCAGGGAGGCGAGGTCGCCCTGCAGAAAGCGACGCAGTATCCCCGGCTGCGGGGCGACCCCCTCCTCCGGCTCGACCTTGGCGGCTTGTGCGGCGCCGGTCATGAGCTTGCCCCTCTCGCCTTGCCGTCCGAGCCTCCGGCGCCCGTGATGGCCCCCACGATCTCCTCGTGCGATGTCTCGCCGACCTTGAAGTTGCCCGCCTCGCGTTCCCGAGCCGTAGCACGAAGACGCGGTCGCAGACCTCGAACACGTCGGCCAGGTTGTGGCTGATCACCACCACGGCCAGGCCCTGCTCCTTCAGCCGCTTGATCAGCGAAAGAACCATCGCTGTCTGGGGCACGCCGAGCGCGGCGGTCGGCTCGTCGAGCAGCACCATCTTCGGCTTGCCCAGCAGTGAGCGGGCCACGGCCACCTGCTGGCGCTGTCCGCCCGACATCCCGCCCACCTCCGAGCGGACGCTGGGAATCGTCACCGCCAGATTCTCGAGCAGCTCATGCGAGCGGTGCTCCATCTCGGTCTCGTCGAGCTGGCGCGACACCTGGCCTGGCCCGTCCGCGATCACCTCGCGCCCGAGGAACAGGTTCGCGACGACGTCGAGGTTGTCGCACAGCGCCAGGTCCTGGTAGACGGTGGCGATGCCCAGGTCGGTGGCGGCGTGCGGGCTGGAGATCGACACCGGCTGCCCGTCGAACTTGAACTCCCCGTCGTCGGGCGAGTAGATGCCGGCGATCGTCTTGACGAGCGTCGACTTGCCCGCCCCGTTGTCGCCGACGAGGCCCACGACCTCGCCGGCGTGGACCTCGAAGTCCACGCCCCCGAGGGCCTGAACCGCGCCGAACCGCTTCGTCACACCCTTCAGGGAGAGAAGCGCCCCGTTCGAGGTCATCCGTTTCCTTTCTGGTAGCGCGAGGAGGCGCCGGGCCGGGGGAAGGAGTGCCCGGCCCGGCGGAATCCCGCTTACTCGATGCCGGCCTCCTTGCAGGCGCTCGCGTACTTGCCCGCGCACACCTCCGACACTGGCCAGAAGCCGTCCTTGATGATCGTGTCGTTGATGTTCTCCTTGGTGACCGCCACGGGGTCGAGCACGACCGAGGGCACCTTCTTCTGGCCATTGTCGACCTGCTGGTTGACCAGGCCGCTCGGCACGTCCTCACCCTTGGCGAGGGCGACCGCGATCTCGGCCGCCTTCGGGGCCTCGCTAACGGTGACGTCCTTGTAGACGGTCATGTACTGCTCGCCCGCGATGATCCGCTGGACCGCGGCCACCTCAGCATCCTGGCCGGTGGTCGGCTTGGTCTCGGGATCGATGCCGGCACCCTTCATCGCGGCGATCGCGCCGCCGGCGGTGCCGTCGTTGGCCGCGTACACACCGTTGAATCCGTCCTTGTCGATCGCGGTGATTGCCTGATCCATCTCCTGCTGTGCCTTGTCGGGGCTCCAGTCCGGTGTGTCATACGACTTGGCGACCTTCACGCCGCTCGCCTTGAACGCGTCGGTCGCGCCCTTCTTGAACAGCTTGGCGTTGTTGTCCGTGGGCGCCCCGTTGATCTGGACTACTGGCCCGGTCGCGTTGCCGTCCTCCTTGAGCTTCTTCGTCAGCGTGTCCGCCTGGAGCTTGCCGACCTTCTCGTTGTCATACGAGATGTAGTAGTCGATGTCGGCGTCGGTGATCAAGCGGTCGTAGCTGACCACCGGGATGTCGGCCTGCTTGGCCCGCTGAACGATGGCGCCCGCCGAGGCGGCGTCGACCGGGTCCAGCACCATCACCTTCACGTCCTGGGTGACGGCGGCCTCAGCCTGCTGCTGCTGCTTGGCCGGATCCTGACCGGCGTTGCTGTAGACGACCTCGCAGTCGCTGCAAAGCTCCTTGACCTTCTTCTCGAACTGCGGGCGGTCCTGCGACTCGTAGCGAGCGGTCTTGGACTCCGGGAGCAGGAGTGCGATCTTGCCGCCGCCACCTCCGCCGCTGCTGCCACTGTCGCCGCCATCGTCATCGTCGTCGCCGCAAGCGGCGAGCAGCGCGCCCGATGCCAGCGCCGCGACGGCGAGCGCCGTCGTGAACCTCCGTGTGCGACCGAACATCTACTCCTCCTTCGCTGTTTTGCAGACCCTCTCCCGCTCACCAGCGCACTCTCGCTAGCGCAGGCCGCATCCTCTTCGCTGCGGCGTGCCAGCGCAAGTCCTCACGATCACCGCTCGACGAAATATCCACCACTTCCCTGCGCGCTCGAGAACCAACGGCTCGTCACGGTCTTCTTGCGCGTGTAGAAGTCCACGGCGTCCGGCCCGTGCGCATGCAGGTCGCCGAGGAACGAGTCCTTCCAGCCCGAGAAGGGGAAGAACGCGACCGGCGCGGCCACGCCGATGTTCACGCCCACCATTCCGGCCTCCACGTCGTGCCTGTAGCGCCTCACCGCCGCGCCCGACTCGGTGAAGATCGAGGTGCCGTTGCCGTACCGGCTGGAGTTCACCACCGTGATCGCCTCGTCCAGCGTGTCCACGGGCACCACCACCAGCACCGGCCCGAAGATCTCCTGGCTGACCACGTCCATGCCCGGGCTCGCGCCGTCGAGAATCGTCGGGCCCACGAACGCGCCGCCGCCCTCCGCCTTCGCGTCGCGCCCGTCGAGCGCCGCCGTGGCACCCGCGTCGAGTCCGCCCTCGATCAGCGCGTGGATGCGGTCGCGCGCCGTGCGGCGAGACCACCGGCCCCACGTCCGTCGCCTCGTCGAGCCCGTCGCCCACCGACATCGCGCCGGCCGCCTCCACCAGTCGCGGCAGCACCCGCTCGTGGGCATCCGGCGACCGTGACCAGCACCGACCCGGCCATACAGCGCTGCCCGGCCGCCCCGAAGGCCGAGCCGAGGATGGCGCGCCACCGTCTGGTCCGACCACCGCGTCGGGCATCACCACCATGTGGTTCTTCGCGCCGCCCAGCGCCTGGACCCGCTTGCCGGACCTTGGCGGCGCGCTCGTAGACCAGCCGCGCGACCGGCGCCGATCCCACGAAGGACACGGCGTCGATGCCGGGGTGGTCGAGGATGGCCTCCACCGTACTCGCGACCGCCGTTCACCAGGTTCACCACCCCCGGCGGCAGATCCAGCGAGTCCAGCACCTCGAACGCGAGCTGCTGGGTGAGCGGCACCTGCTCCGAGGGCTTGAGCACGAACGTGTTCCCGCAGGCGATCGCGAACGGCAGGAACCAGAACGGCACCATCGCGGGGAAGTTGAACGGCACGATCGCCGCGCACACGCCCACCGGTTGCCTGACGGTCTCGCAGTCCACGCCGCGCGCCACGTCCTCGAGCACCCGCCCCTGCATCGTGGTGGGCACCGCGCAGGCGCACTCCACCATCTCGACCATCCGCGCGACCTCGGCCCGGGCGTCGGCGATCGTCTTGCCCATCTCGAGGGTCACCGACCGCGCCAGCTCCTCGCGCCTGGCATGCAGCCCCTCGCGCAGGGCGAACAGCCGCCTGCCGCGCTCGATCACGCTCACGTCGCGCCACGCCGGCAGCGCTGAGCGGGCGGCCGCCACCGCGGCGTCCAGGTCGGCGGCGCTCGAGAGCGGGACGCGCGCCAGCGCCTCGCCCGTGGCCGGGTTGGTCACATCCAGGACGCGCTCGGAGGTGGCCGGCGTCCAGCGGCCGCCGACGTAGTTGTCGATCAGCCGGGGCGGAGAGCTCACGGTCGTGCATGCGGTTGGAGCGATGCTACGCCGGTGGGCTCCGGGGCCGGCGGGTGGGGGATGTCTTCTGGACGCGCTCGCGTGTTTGAGACCGAATGTTGCGTGGGGTGCAACACGGTTGCGCCCGGTGACACGTTCGCGACCAAAGGTGCGAGCGTCCGTGAAGCACCACCACGGCCCGGCCGCCGCCGGCTGCCGGGGCCGCGCGGCCTGCTCAGCCAGGGTCACGGCCAGAGCGAGATACTGCGCGGGCGATGTCGAGCGAGAACCACGCGATCGTGCACGAGCTCGCCGGTGCTTGGAACCGCCGCGACGTCGACGGGGTGCTCGCCCTGTTCGACTCCGCGTGCGAGGTCGTCTTCCCGCCTGACGTCCCCGAACCCGGGCCCTTCCACGGTCACGCCGAGTTGAGAGGCTGGGCCGAGGCGTTCCTCGCCGCTTGGGAGTTTCACCATGTGGACGTCGTTGAGGTCGTGGACACAGACGATGGCGTCTTGGCCGCGCTGCACCTCGTCGGTCGTGGGGCCGGCAGTGGCATCGAGATCGACCAGACGGACACGCACGTCTTCACCATCCGAGAGGGCAAGATCGCTCACTGGCACAACTTCAACGAGCGCGCCGAAGCCCTCGAAGCCGCCGGGCTGCCGGAGTAGCGCTTTGGACACGCCCAGCATCCGCCCGCCGTCCCTCCCGCGCCGCTCACGCGCACCGCTCCTCGCGGCTTCGCTGACGCTGCTCGCGCTCGCGCCCGCACCGGCCCAGGCCGCGGACCGGCGCGCCCGCGCGGCCGCCACCTACTCCTACGAGGTCCCAGTGCAGGCCAGCTCGCCGTGGCCCTCGATGCGCCGCGACCGGCGCAACACGGGCGCCAGCCCGGTGCGCGGGCGCTACCGCTCGGGCGAGCGGCCGTGGTCCTTCCGGACCGGCAAGGGGATCTTCTCCACGCCGGTGATCGGCGGCGACGGGTCCGTCTACGTGGGATCCGCCGACACCTGGTTCTACGCGGTGGGGCCGCGCGGGCGGCTGCGGTGGCGGTTCAAGACCGGGGAGATCATCGACTCCGCAGCCACGATCGGCCGCTACGACCCGCGCCTGCGCACCAGCCCGATCACTGTCGGCTCGGGCGACGAGTCGCTCTACCGCCTGCGCTCGGACCGCGGTTCCCTCTCGCGCGCGCGGCGGGTGATCTGGACCTACCGCTCCCCGCGCGGCCCCGCAACAGGGCAGCTCGTGAACTGGTGGGAGGGCAACGCCGTGACGGGCTTCGGCGGCGTGATCTACGCCGGCAACACCGGGGGCGGCGGCTACGCCATCAACCCCGACGGCACCGAGCGGTGGGTGTTCCCCACGCAGAACTCGGTCTGGACCGCGCCCGCCATGACCCGCGACGGGCGCACCTTCTGGGCCTCCCTCGACGTCGGCATCTACGGGGTCGACCCCCAGGGGCGCCGGCTGTGGTCGTTCACTGCGCTGGGCTTCAACGCGTCCTCGCCCGCGCTCAGCCGCGATGAGTCCACCATCTACGCGGGCTCGTTCGACAGCAACCTCTACGCGCTGGACGCCCGCACCGGCAGGCGGCTGTGGGCGTTCACCACCAGCGACCACGTGTACAGCTCGCCGGCGCTGGCCGAGGACTCGCAGGGGCGGACGAAGGCCATCTACGTGGCCTCGGCCGACGGGTCGATCTACGCGATCAGCCCGCGGGGGAAGCAACTCTGGCGCTACGACACCGGCGATGCCATCCGCTCCTCGCCCGTGCTCGGCCGAGCCGCGCGCGGCGGTGGCCGCGTGCTCTACGTGGGCTCGTCGAACGGGTCGCTCTACGCCATCGACGCGGAGTCCGGGCGCCGCCGCTGGTCGTTCGACAGCACGCCCCGCGGGCGGGCGTTGCGCGATCGCAACGACCTGAACGGCTCCCCGGCGCTGGGCACGCGCGGGGTGTACATCGGCGGCGAGCATGGCCGCCTGATCTACGTGCCCTACGACTACTGCCTGCGCAGGCGCGACCGTCGCTGCGACACGCGGCCGGGCGAGGCTTTCTCCGGTCGCCTGACGCGGGTGCTCTACGCCACGCCCGGCGGCAACACGCGCTCGCGAGTGAGCGGGCGGCTGCCCGCGGCGACGATCGTGAACGGGCGGCTGGTGGTGCGCCGCCGGGGACGGACCGTCGATGCGTCGGTGGCGGCCCGCGACCCGCGGCGGATCGTGAGGACCAAGCCACGGTTTGCCTTCGACGCAGAGCTGTCCGGCGACGGTCACTACGTGCACGTCGTGCCCAGGGGCTTCCTGCGCCCGGGGCGCAGCTACCGGGTGCGGATCGCCGGCGACTACGCCGCGGGCGGCCGCGCGGTGGCGAACACACGCGAGGGACAGACCCGCGCCGGGCGGTTCGGCTCGACGATCCGCTTCCGCACCGCGCGATCGCTGGGGCCGCTACCGCTGGCGACCCGGCGCGACCGCGTGAGCGCGCTGAGCCTCACGCGGCTGGCGGTGCCGCTGCCGCCGATGCTGCCAAGCCTGAACCAGATCGGGTTCGACTTCTACGACCTGATCGTCGGCACGATCCACCGCTCGCGCCCGAACGCGCGTGGCGAGGGCCGGCTCCTGCTGTGGGTGGTGGCTGCCAGGCGCGACGCCCGCGGCGTGCCCGTGGCGGACCCGCGCGGGACGCTGGCGTTCCCGCTGGCCGGGCGCTACCGGGGCGACTCGCTGATCGTGACCGCGCGGGACGTGAACCTGACCTTCACCTTCGGCGACGTGCCCCTGAGGCGGTTCGAGTTCCGCGGGCAGCTCGGCCCCGACCGCGTCATGCGCGGGCCGAGCATCTACGGCGAGGTCACGTGTCGCGACGTGCCCGTCTACGGCGACGCGTTGGGGCTCACCGGGCTGTGCAACCGCGACGGCACGTTGATCACGACGGGCACCTATCTCACGCGCGCGTACGATCGCCGCGGCGCGGCCAACCGCCGCCCCGCCGGGCTCAGTGTCACCGGCGTCGCCCTCACCAGGCCCACGGCCGGCGCAGACGGCGTGGCCCGCGCTCGGTTCGCCCTGGCGCCCGGTCGCCGTTTCCGGGCCGCCGCCCACCTGACCACGGTGCTGCTCACCGACGCGCGGACGGGGGCGCCGGTCAGCGTTGACTACCGCAAGGAGACCACCTCGGTGGCCGCCGCGAACGGCGACTTGGCGGAGGCCCGCGTTCGCATCCGCGCGGGCACGCGCGTGCCCTCGCGCGTGCGCGCGCTACGTGATCGCCGACGCCTTCCCGCTTGCCTCGCGCGAGCTGCGCTGAGGGCACGCCGCCCCACGGATGCCCTCCCGTGGGTTATGTTTTCGCGCCAGGTGGGTAGATGACGGCGGCAGTGGGGGGACTTGCGTGAGGGGCATCTGGCGTTACCGGCGGACAGTGGCGATCGCTATCGGCGCGCTGGTCGCGTTGACTCTGGCGCCGTCGGCAGCGTCGGCGGCGGACCGCTACACGATCGTGAACAACTGCTACGGCCTGCGCTCGGTGGCCGATGCTCGCTTCGTGGTGAAGGACGCCACCGGCTACGCCGCCACGGCCACGACGGTGGGCGGCGCCACGCCCTTCCGGATGCAGGCCACCGCCCTCGGCCGCTACCTGCTCTACGGGCCGGACGCCCAGATGCCGTCGGTTGGCGTCCTGAACCAGGTCACCCCCACGTCCACGCCGGGACGGCCGGCGGACTGGCGCGTGACGGGATCGGGGGCCGCCTTCAAGCTGCATTCCGTCGCGAACGATCTGGGCCTGGCCACCGGACTGGCCCGCCGGCTCGTGCTCGTGCCCGCGGCAGCCGCCGCCACGTTCCAGCTCGTGCCCACCACCGGGTGCGCGACCTTCCCCGAGATCGAGACCAGCACCACCGGCACCCCGCCCAAGGGCGCCAGCCCGACCGCCAGGGTGCGCGGCTTCCTCGACGACCACAATCACATCAGCGCGTTCCAGTTCCTCGGCGGGCGCTTCCACTGCGGCCGGCCGTGGAGTCCCTACGGCGTGACCGTGGCGCTCAAGGACTGCGCCGACCACGAACCCAACGGGGCCGGCGCCACGTTCGAGAACTTCCTGGCCACCGGCAGCCCGGTGGGCACGCACGACACCGGCGGCTGGCCGACCTTCGCCGGCTGGCCGCGCGACGAGTCGCTCACCCACGAGGGCACCTACTGGAAGTGGCTGGAGCGCGGCTGGCGCGGCGGCGTGCGGATCATCGTGAACGACCTGGTGGAGAACCGGGCGCTGTGCGAGCTGTACCCGCTCAAGAAGAACAACTGCGACGAGATGGCCAGCGCGCGCCTGCAGGCCCAGGACATGTACGACCTGCAGGACTACGTGGACGCGCAGAACGGCGGCCCCGGCAAGGGCTGGCTGCGGATCGTGCGCAACCCGACCCAGGCGCGGAGCGTGATCAACGACGGCAAGCTGGCGATGGTCCTGGGACTGGAGACGTCTGAGCCGTTCGGCTGCGGCCAGTTCCTCGACCAGCCCAAGTGCACCACCGCCCAGATCGACCAGCAGCTCGCCGAGTTCCACGCGCTCGGCGTGCGCTCGGCCTTCCCGGTGCACAAGTTCGACAACGCGCTCGGCGGGACCCACTTCGACAGCGGCGGCTCGGGCGTGCTCGTGAACGCCGGCAACAAGTACGCCACGGGCAAGTTCTGGGAGGCCGAGCAGTGCCCTGGCCCGGACAGCGAGAACGTGCCCACGAACCCGTTCGGCGAGTACGCCGACGAGATGTACACCCTGCTCGGGCCCGTGCTGGCGTCCCAGATCCTCAGCGGCCAGGCGCCCGTCTATCCGCCGCCGCCGATCTGCAACCCCAGGGGGCTCACGGCGCTCGGTCGCTACACCATCCGGGCCATGATCCGCCGCGGGATGATCGTCGAGACCGACCACCTGAGCGTCAAGGCGCGCCGGGAGGCGCTCACGATCCTCGAGAACCAGCGCTACCCGGGTGTCATCTCCAGCCACACGTGGGGCGACGCGGGCAGCCAGAAGCGCCTACAGACTCTCGGCGGCGTGGTTGGGCCCATCACAGAGGAGGCCAACGAGTTCGCTGCAGAGTGGCGCGAGGCGCGTGCGAACCGCGACCCACGCTTCTTCTTCGGCATCGGCTTCGGCGCGGACACCAACGGGCTCCATGCCCAGCCTCCGGCGCGGCCGGGTGCCGCCCAGAACCCCGTCCAGTACCCGTTCCGCTCCTTCGACGGCAACGTGGTGCTGCGCAAGCAGCGCTCGGGCTCGCGCACCTATGACATCAACACGGACGGCGTCGACCACTACGGCCTGCATCCCGACTGGGTGGAGGACCTGCGGAAGGTCGCGGGGAACCAGATCGTGACCGACCTGGCCAACGGCGCGGAGGCCTACCTGCAGATGTGGCAGCGCGCCGTCTCGCACCAGGCGCCCTAGTCGCCATCACGGATCGGTAGGGTCCGCCGCACCAGTCAGCGAACGGACCGGGAGGCTGGATGCCCGCAGACGCGAGATCGCTCGAAGAACTGCGCGTGACGGAGCGCGAGCTGTGGCGCGACGGGCCTCCGCACGAGACCTTCCGGGAGCTGCGCTCCAGGTGCCCTGTGCACTGGACGTCGGGGTTCTCCGAGTATCCGGACGAGGCCGGCTTCTGGTCGGTCACCACCGCCGACGACGTGCGCGCGGTGAGCATGGACTGGCAGACCTACTCGTCCGAGCTCGGCGGCGTGACGGCGGTGTCCGAGGCGATCTTCCCGCTCGAGCTCAGCCGCGCGATGTTCATCGGCATGGACCCGCCCAAGCACGACCGCCTCAAGGCGCTGTTCCAGCGCGGGTTCACCCCCAAGCGGATCGCTGAGCACGAGGACGAGATCCGCGCGATCGCGCGCGGCGTCCTCGACCGCCTCGACGGGCGTGACCGCTGCGACCTGGTCACCGAGGTGGCCCAGCCGGTGGTCTCGCGCGTGATCGGCAGCTTCATGGGCATCCCGCCGGAGGACGACGAGGTGTGGGCGCGGCTGATGAACACCACGCTGGGGGCCGGGGATCCGGACCTCAATCCCGAGGGCGTCCAGAGCGTCATGCAGCGGGACGTGCCGGAGATATTCGAGCGCTGCCGCAAGCTGATCGAGGAACGCCGCAAGCGCCCAACCGACGACCTGACGAGCGTGCTGGTGCACGCCGAGCTGGACGGCGAGGGGCTCGAGGAGCACGAGATCGTGATGGGCTTCTTCCTGCTCGTGGCCGCGGGCAACGACAGCACCAAGTCCACCTACTGCAGCGGCATGCGGGTGCTACTCGAGGAGCCCGATCAGCGGGAGCAGGTCCTGGCCGACAGGTCGCTGATCCCGGGCATGGTCGAGGAGGCGTTGCGGATGTTCCCCGCCTTCGCGCACTTCCGCCGCACCGCCACCCGCGACGCCGAGCTCGGCGGGCAGGCGATAGCCGAGGGCGAGAAGGTGGTCATGTGGTACGCGTCATCGAACCGGGACCCGTCGCGCTACGAGGACCCCGACCGCTTCGACGTGACCCGCAACCCCGAGCACCAGGCCTTCGGCGCGGGCGGCAGGCACTTCTGCCTGGGTGCCGCGCTGGCCAGGCTCGAGTTGCAGATCCTGTTCGAGGAGACGCTCGAGCGCTACCCGGCGATGGCGATCGACGGACGGCCCGAGTACACCGAGTCGCCGTTCATCAACCAACTGAAGACGCTGCCGGTGAAGCTGGCGGCCTGAGCGCGCCCGACCCCACGTCGCCCCGCTCCAGCGCCTCTCTTCGCCAGCGCAGATAGTGCGGTCCGAACTCGCGTAGCGGCCCACGAATCAGTGGCCCGCTCGCGCGCGACGTGGCGGCCATGAGCTCGAACAGCCGCCGCTCCGCCGTGCCCCACGAGAGGCCGAAGCGCTCACGCAGCTCTTTCGGCAGGAGGCCCTTCGTCATCAGCTGTGTGTGACGGCCGGCGGGTGCGCGGATGGTGGCCCAGAGCAGCGGCGGCAGCGCCGGGACCGGCGGCGCCAGCGGGCGGCGCCAGCGAGTCGAGCACCACGTGCACCGTTTCGGTGTCCTCGAGCACGCCGTCGACCACGGCCTGGAAGTAGTCCGGCACGTCGCTCCAGTCCGCGGGCAGGTCACGCTCGCGCACGCCCACAAGGCGCCCCAGCTTCAGCCAGTCGCGCCAGAAATCGGCCTGCTCCTGCGGCTCGAGCGCGGTGCCCAGCACGCGGTGGCCGTCGATCATCGCCACCGCCAACGTGGCGTGAACCCAGGCGTAGGCGTCGGGCTCGAGCGCGTGGTAGGCCACGCCGTCGGGCCGGATGCCCTTGATCGACGTGTGCATCGCGCGCACGCGCCGCCCGATCTCGCCCGCCAGCTTTGGGCCGCCGTAGATCGAGCCGTGCACGTAGTCGAGCGTGCGCAGCAGGCGTCCCCACGGATCCGCCGCGAAGTTGGAGTGCTGGGCCACGCCGGCGCCCACAGTCGGGTGGGCCACCTGAAGCAGCAGCGCGTAGCCGGCGGTGGGCAACAGTCGACCGTCGCCGGCCGCCCGCCACACGATCGAGCCGGGCCGTGGCACCAGGTCGGGCAGCTCGTCATCGGTGGGCATGACCCCCATCGCGCTCCTCCTATCGGGGGTTAGTATCGCCCCAGCGAGAGTCAGGGGGAGCAATGCGGCTTAGCCGGACGCGAAGCGCGATGGTGGTGGCCGCCGCCGGATTGGTGCTGGTGGGCTGCTACGGGTCGACGGAGCCGGCCACGGAGGTCGAGCGCGAGAGCGCCCGCCTCAACGCCCGCGGCACCGCCAACAAAGGGCCGGCGAGCAGCGTGTTCGAGTACTGGCCCACGGGCTTCCAGAGCCTGGCGGAGACAACCCAGCGACTGAACTGGCCTGGCGGCGCGAGCGGGCCGATCTCCACCCCCGTCAGCGGGCTCCGGCCGGGCACCGGATACTCCTTTCGCATCTGCGGACGGGACAGTGGGCAGAGCCAAGACGCCTGTGCTCAGACGCGGACCTTCACCACGGATCAGCCGGTTGAGGACTCGGCAAAGGGCGGCTACTTCTTCACGAGGGCGGTCTCAGCGGCCTCGGACGCCACCTCCGGCCCCGCCGGGCAGAACCCGCGCGGGAACATGACGCGGCAGGCGCTGAACGATCCGGACGGATTCTCCAGCACGAGGTTCACCGGGTTCGTGACCTGCCTGGAGGTCGACGGCAACCGTGCGGCCATTGGTGCGGTGGGCCAGGAGACCGACAGTCCATCCGGCGAGAAGCGCGACGCCACGCTGCTGCTCACCGTCGAGGATGCCGGCTTCGAGGGAACCGACACGGTGGGCGACCGCCGCCCCGTGCTCGGGAGGACGCCGCCGGACTGCGAGGGCGCCTCATTCGCGGGGAACGTCCCGGCCGGGCCGGGGTCAGACTTCACCGTGCTCGACGCGCCGAGCAGCAGCTCCGCCAGCCGCTGACCAACAGCTCAACCGCGCTTGAGCTACGCGCCGCGCTGTGCTTGGCTTGGGCGATGTCCGAGCTGCTCACCATCGGCGAGGTCGCCCAGCGCAGCGGGGTTGCCGCCTCCGCGCTCCGCTTCTACGAGGACCGTGGCCTGATCCACTCGGAGCGCAACCAGGGTGGGCATCGCCGCTTCTCGCGACCGGTGATCAGGCGCGTCGCCTTCATCGTGTTCGCCCAGCGGGTCGGTCTGAGCCTCGGCGAGATCGGCGACGAGCTGGCGCGGCTGCCGGCCGACCGGGTGCCCAACCGCCGCGACTGGTCCAAGCTGTCGAGCGGCTGGAGCAGCCGGATCGACGAACGGATCGCCGAGCTCGAGCGGCTCAAGGCCGGCTTGACCGAGTGCATCGGCTGCGGCTGCCTGTCGCTGGACCGCTGCCGGCTGGCCAACCCGGACGATCGGGCCGCCGCCCAGGGTGCGGGACCGCGCTACTGGATCGGCGACCCGCGCCCGGCCTGACCGTGGCAGCTGGCGCCTCCGCTCGCCTGGCGTGGGCGGTGAAGGTGCTCGACCCCGGTGCCGGAGGAGCGGATCCTCGAGATCGGCTGCGGCCACGGGGTGGCGGTGTCGCTGGTGGCGGAGCGCCTGGCCGGCGGCCACATCGTGGGCATCGACCGGTCTCCGAAGATGGTCGAGGCGGCGACCAGGAGGAACGCTCGAGCACGTGGATGCCGGGAGGGCGACGCTTGAGAACACCACGCTTGAGGACGCTCGATTGCCGGAGGGCTCGATCGACAAGGCCTTCGCCTTTCACGTTGCCGCGCTCTGGAAGCGCCCGGCCGAGACGCTGCCGGTCGTCCGCGCGGCGCTCGCCCGGGCGGCCGGCTCTACGTCTTCAACCAGCTGCCGGGTGGCGGCGGGCTCGGGGCTGCGCAGGCCTTCGCCGAGCAGGTGGCCGCCGTGCTGGCCGACCATGGGTTCGCCACGGAGGACGTGATCACCGAGGAGATGGAGCCGGCGCCGGTGGCCTGCATCATCGCTCGGGCACTCTGAGACGGAGCGGTCAACGATGTGACGCCCGAGGTCGCGCAACGCGACGGCACGGCTACAAGCTTCGGGCGTCCCGGAGTGTGGGCCGACTTATGCGTGGTATGCGCGCATTTCTCGGCCAACACTCTGTGCGCGGACCCTCCGGCGCCGCGATCACCGCTCGCGCGCCAGCCGCGCCGCAGCCACCGCGGCCTGGCCGAACGAGATGCCGCCATCGTTGGGCGGCAGGCGCTCGGGTGTGAGGACCTGGAGGCCGGCGCCCTCCACCAACTCAGCCACGTGCTCCAGCAGCCGCCGGTTCTGGAACACGCCCCCCGAGAGCACCACGGTCGAAACTCCGGCGCGCTCGGCCGCCGCTGCGCAGGCGGCCGCCGTGCCGGCCGCCACGGTGGCGTGGAAGCGCGCGGCCACCACCGGGGCCGGCGAGCCCGACCCGAGGTCCTCGACGACCGCGCGCACCGTCGGGCGGGCGTCGAGCACCAGCGGGCCCGTCGCCACCCCCGGCAAGCGGCAACTCGTACGGGCGCAGCTCGTCGGGATCGCTCACGGCCTCGAGCTCGATCGCCGCCTGCCCCTCGTAGTTCACCTCCGCTCGGATGCCGCAGAGCGCCGCCACGGCGTCGAACAGCCGGCCCATGCTCGTGGTGAGCGGCGACGAGAGGCCCGTCTCGACGAGCTGGGAAACCTGCTCCCAGCGCTCGGGCTCGACCACGCCCCGCAGCGCGGGCGGCAGCTCGGGAGGCTCGTCGAACGCCGCGTGCAGCCACGCGCAGGCCATCCGCCAGGGCTGGCGGATCGCAGCCGCGCCGCCGGGCATCCGCACCGGGAACAGCAGCCCGACTCGCTCGAAGCCGGCCAGGTCGCCCACCAGCAGCTCGCCGCCCCACACCGTTCCGTCGGGGCCGTAACCGGTGCCGTCGAAGATCGCGCCGAGGGCGGGACCGGTCTCCCCGTGCTCGGCCAGGCACGCTGCCAGGTGCGCGTGGTGATGCTGGACGCCCACGAGCCGCACGTCCTCGAGCTCCAGCGCGTGCTTGGTGGACAGGTACTCGGGATGCAGGTCGTGAGCCACCACGCGCGGCTCGACGGCGAACAGGCGCTGGAAGTGCGCGATGCCCTCGGTGAACGAGCGCAGCGTGGCGTAGTTCTCCAGGTCGCCGATGTGATGGCCCACCCAGGCCCGCTCTCCCTTGGCCACGCAGAACGTGTTCTTGAGCTCCGCCCCGCAGGCCAGCACGTGCTCCGGCGCCGCCACGGGCAGGTCGAGCCCGGCCGGCACGTAGCCGCGCGAGCGTCGCAACGCCAGCGCTGCGCCGCCGCGCCCCGGCCTGCACCACGCGCACCACCGAGTCGTCGGTGCGCGTCTCGATCGGACGGTCGTGGAGCAGGAACCGGTCGGCGATCGGGGCCAGGCGCTCCAGGGCGTCCTCGTCGCGGAACGCGATCGGCTCGTCCGACACGTTGCCGCTGGTCATGACGAGCGCGACCCCAGCATCGGCCAGCAGCAGGTGGTGCAGCGGCGTGTACGGGAGCATGACCCCCAGCTCGCGCGACAGCGGGGCCACCGACTCCGCAACGGCCGCCTCCTCGCGGCGCGGCGCGAGCACGATCGGTCGCTCGCGCCCGGTGAGCAGCGCCTCCGCCTCGGGCGAGAGCTCCACCAGCGCCCGCGCCGCCTCGACGGAACCGGCCATCAGCGCGAACGGCTTGTCCTCGCGGTGCTTGCGCGCACGCAGCGCGGAGACGGCGCGCTCGTCGTCGGCGCGGCAGGCCAGGTGGAAGCCGCCCAGGCCCTTCACGGCCAGGATCGACCCCCCGCGCAGCGCGGCACCCGCCGCGGCCACCGCGTCGGGCGCGCTCGGCGTCGGCCTCGTCGGAGTCGGTCAGCCACGCCACCGGGCCGCAGTCGGGGCACGCGTTCGGCTGCGCGTGGAAGCGGCGATCGGCCGGATCCTCGTACTCCGCCCGGCAGAGCGCGCACATCTCGAACCCGGCCATCGTGGTCGAGCGCCTGTCGTAGGGCACGCCGCGCACGATCGTGAAGCGCGGGCCGCAGTTGGTGCAGTTCACGAACGGGTAGCGGTGGCGCCGGTCGGCCGGGTCGAACAGCTCCCGCAGGCAGTCCTCGCAGGTGGCCGCGTCGGGCGAGACCGGCGCCTCGGGCTCGCCGTGGCGCTCGCTGGCGACGATCCGAAAGCCGTCCTCCCCGGTGGCCTGCACGTCCCGTGCGTCGACCCTCTCCACCGACGCCAGCGGCGGCGCCTCGGCGGGGAGCCGGTCGAGGAACCCGGACACCGCGCGCTCCTCACCCTCGACCTCCAGCAGCACACCGTGCTCGTCGTTGAGCACCCACCCGCCGACCTCGGTCTCCTGCGCCAGGCGGAAGACGTACGGGCGAAAGCCCACGCCCTGCACCGTCCCCTCCACCCGCGCCCGGACGCGGCGTCGCGGCATGGATCTAGCTGCGCGGGCGGCTGCGCGTCTCGGACAGCACGAGGCCGTAGAGCAGGTGGTCGGCGGCGAGCGCAGCGCGCTCCACCGGGCGCAACTCCTTGGCCTGCTTGAGCCCCATCAGCGGAGCCTGGACCAGCTCGAAGGAGAGCCACAGCACGAGCCCGTAGAGGGGCCCGGCCCACGCCCGCCGGCGGACCCCGTCGGGCAGCGCCGCGAACGCGGCCCCGCCGGCTGCACCGTAGCCCCAGTGCGCCAGCTCCTGCACGGCGCGCCGCGGGCGCTTGGGCGCCGCGCGAAACAGCCCCCTGGCCTTCTGCCGCAGGATCGCCCGCGGCGGCGGCTCGTCCACCAGGCCCACGCTGATCGTGAACGCCCGCATGCCCGTCATCGCCATCGCCGCGATCACGCCGCGCAGAGCGCCGTGGGCGACCTGGCGCGGCTCACTCTCGTGTTCGTTCACGCCGCCTCCATCAGTTCGCGCAGCACGTGCCAGGCGCTGGCCTGGGCCTCCTGGATCCGCGGGATGTGCTCGGAGCGGGTGACCACCACCACGTCGGCCAGCTGCTGATCGGCCACGCGGCCACCGTCGTAGCCCACCATTGCGATCGTGAGCAGGCCCCGCCGCCGCGCCTCGGCCAGCGCCTCGATCACGTTGGCCGAGTTGCCGCTGGTGGACAGCGCCAGGAGTGCGTCGCCCGCCCGGCCGTGGGCGATCACCTGGCGGGCGAAGATGGACCCGGTGCCGATGTCGTTGGCCACCGCGGTGATCACCGCCGTGTCCTCGGTCAGGTCGAGCGCGCGGCGCCGGGGCATGTCGCCCGGGGGCAGGCGCATGTCGGCCACCGCGTCCATCGCGTCCGTGGCCGAGCCGCCGTTGCCCAGCGCCAGCATCCGCCCGCCGCGGTCGAGGCGGTCGCGGAGGGCCGCGGCGGCCTCGAGCAGATCGCGGCCGTCGCCGATCGTGTCCGCGCGCAGCGCGGCCACCTCGCGTGCCTTCATCAGCACCGAGTCGCGCACGTCGGCCAGCACCGCGTCCAGGTCGGACTCCGACTCGGCCAGGAACGGGTACAGGAAGCTCGACGCCCCGGTGTCGTGCACGGCCCGGGCCTCGCGCCCCTGCAGCAGGCCGCGGTGCTCGAAGAACACGTGCACCAGCTCCCACAGCAGGTGGTATCCGGTCTCGGCCACCTCCTGCGCCACGAACGGGTCGCCGGAGGCGGGATCGAACTCCCATTCCGCGCCGGCTCCGGGCGCGACGGCGGGAAAGGCCACCGTCAGGCAGCCGCGATCGCGCGCGATCCCCACCGAGGAGGCCGCCTCGGCCTCGAATGCCATGACCACGTCATCGCGCTCCGCGGCCCCGTCCACCTGCTCGGTAAGCGGACCGCCCTCGGCCGTGAGCGCCAGCGCCGGCAGCGCCCGCTTGCCCACGATCACCGGATGCACGAACTCCACCGCCACATGCCGCGCGTCCGACCTGGCCTGCGGCGATCCCCCAACCGCCAGCAGGCGCCCGCCGCGCGCGAAGCGCTCGGCCATGCGATGACACAGCGCCGCCAGGCGCTCCGCGTGCGCGCCGAAGAAGCGCTCGTCGACCCCGGAGCGGGCCTCGACCAGCCGCTCCAGCCTGGCGGCTGTGGCGGCGGCCGGGGTCAAGCCGGCGCGGCCTCCCGCGTGGCGACACCTGCGAGCCAGTCGCGGAAGCCGTCCACGCCCTCGCCCGTGCGCGCGCTGACCGTCATGGTCTCCACGCCGGGGTGCACCGCCTCCACGTTGGCCAGCAGCCGGTCCAGGTCGTACTCCAGGTGGGGCAGCAGGTCCACCTTGTTCACCACCACCAGGTCGCAGGTGCGGAACATGAGCGGGTACTTGAGTGGCTTGTCCTCGCCCTCGGTCACCGAGCACACCATGGCCTTGACGTCCTCGCCGACCCGGAACTCGGCCGGGCACACGAGGTTGCCCACGTTCTCGATCACCAGCAGGTCGATCTCGCCCAGCGGGATCTCGGGCAGCGCCGTGCGCACCATGTTGGCATCCAGGTGGCACTCGCCGCCGAAGCCGCCGTCGGTGTTGAGCTGGGTGACCGGCACGTGGAAGTGGGCCAGGCGGTCGGCGTCGAGGCTGCCCTGCACGTCGCCCTCCAGCACCCCCGCGCGAACGTCGCCCAGCCCCGCGCGCAGCACGGCCTCGAGCAGTGTGGTCTTGCCCGCGCCCGGCGCGCTCATGAGGTTGACCACGGCCACCGACTCGCGATCGAAGTCCGCCCGGTTGGCATGGGCGATGGTGGTGTTGGCGTCCAGCGCGTCCTCGGCGATCCTCACCCTGCTGCGGTGCATTGCGCTGCCTCCTCCACGTCGATCGACTCCACGCACAGCTCGTTGCCCGTCACGACCTCCACCTGCGAGCTGCCGCAGCTCCCGCACCGAAACACCGGCACGTCCAGCGTCCATTGCTCCCCACAGGCGTCGCAGCGCACGCGCGCCTCGACCTCGGTGAGCTCCAGCCGCGAGCCCTCGCAGTCGGTGTCGCGGGTCACGATGTCCCAGTAGAAGCGCAGCGAGTCGGGCACCACCTGGCGCAGGGCGCCGGCGCTGACCTCAACCACGGTCACCCGCCGCCCCGCCGAGTGGCGCAGCGCCGTGTCCAGGATCGCGGTGCTCACGGAGAGCTCGTGCACCTCAGCTCCTCCACCGTCTCGAGCACGAGCTTGACCGCGCGGTCCACGGCGGCGGCCACCTCGTCGCTCAGGCCCATCCCCATCTCCTCGACGTCCGCGGGCTCGCAGGCGATGATCACGACCTTGCCCGGCCACCCGCCGACGGCCTTGAGGAATCGCAGCACCGTCTTGGGGTCCATGCCGTGCGGGTTGATCACCTCGCCGTCCTGGATGCCGCCCTCCACCTCCTCGGGATCGGGCTCCATCACGTACAGCGTCCCGGGCTCGCCGCCCTGCTTGCTCACGTCGACCAGCACGAGCGCGTGGTAGCCGCGCATGACCTCGTACGCCAGGTCCAGCCCGCCGCTGCCGAAGTCGAACACGGACACGCCGTCGGGCAGGTCCAGCTCCCCGAGTTTGGCGGCCACCTGGCCGCCGAAGCCGTCGTCGCGCAGCCACGCGTTGCCGATGCCGGCCACCAGGATCTGCGCGGGGCGGCCGCTCACGTCGGGCTCGGTGGTCTTCACGCCGGCTCCACCTCGTCCTCGAAGAAGAACAGGTGTCGCCCGGTGTCGCGCAGCAGCTGCTGCCCGGGGTCGTCGTCCACGGTGACCGCGAAGTACAGGCGATCGTCCACGTCGTAGAGGATCTTCTCAATCGTGGCCGTGCGGCCCGCCACCATGTGATCGATCGGGTCGCCCTCCGCGCGCGGCCTCAGGCGCACGCTCGCGCCGCGCTGGAACGTGACGCCCCCCACCGTGACCTCGGCCTCCCCGGGGAACTCGGGCAGGTCCGGGGGCGGCACGGGCGGCTCGCTCTGATGCGCGGGCCGCGGCTCCAACCCGCGCCCCGGCATCCCAGCGGGGGTCATGACCCCGTGCAGGGCCAGCAGGTCATCCGGAGTGGCGGCGGCCGCGCGGTCCACCATCGCCCGCACCGCCGGGTCCTGCTGCGCTATCGCCTCGACGCTCCTGATCGCTCAGGGCGTGCACGTGCAGCAGCAGCGCCTCCTCGATCTCCGTGCCGTCGAACAGGTTGCCGCGGCTCGACGGAGCCAGCTGCGGGTGGTCGGGCAGCACGATCGTGGCGCCCAGCACCGTGTCGTCCTCGGGCGTGGCCAGCACGGGGAACGTGTTCACGCTCTGGTGCTCGGCGTTCTCGAGCGGCGACACGAACCGGTTGCCGGGCGAGGTCACGACCACGTGGGTCGAGAGCAGGCTCTTGCGCAGCGCCGCGGCGCGGTCGGCGTCGGGCTCGTCGAACGGCGTGGTGTTGTGCACGCAGACGCGCACCCGCACCAGGCCGTCGGCCAGCGGGTCCACGCGCAGCCGCGCCCTGCCTTCGATGCCGTCGAAGACGAAGGGCGCCGCCGGCCCGGCCTCAGAGAGCTCCACCCGTCCGCTCGGTCGCCTCGTGGCGGTCGCCGCTGGCCTGCAGGAAGCGCACGGTGGCAGACACGCGCGCGCCCTCCTCAGCGCGCAGCGCGCAGTCCAGGCGCAGGTGGTCGAAGCCGGCCGGCATCCGCTCGGCGTATGCCGGTGGGTAGACGATGCCGAATGGCGTGGGCGTTGCGTTCTTGGTGGCGTCGGGCGTGTAGGGGTAGAGGGCGTAGCCCTCGTACAGCAGCGACTCGACCAGCTCGTCAAGGTGGCTCACGGCTCCCCGTCCTCGGCCAGCATCGCGGCCACCGTGGCGTCGAAGGACGGCAGCCCGCGGCGCGCCTTCTCCCGGCCGAGCGAGCCGAGCGTGGACTCGTCCAGCCTGACCCATCCTCCGCCGGGGTAATAGTGATCCATCATCTCGCGCCAGGTGGAGACCGGCATCTCGTAGCGCGCCGCCGAGTCCCACGGCACCTTCACGATCTGCATCCGGCCCTCGTCGGCGCGATAGAAGATCGTGCCGGTGAAGTTGAAGGCCAGCGGCGCGTGGCCGCCGGGCAGCGAGTGCAGGTACTTGGCGGCCGCGAGCTCCAGGTCGTAGGTGCACTGCATCGGCACCGGGAACGCCGTCGCGCCAGTGAATCCCGCCACCAGCACGTCGAGCTCGGCCCATAGGAAGCTGCGCGTGGTGGCCGCCCACCGCTCCGGATCGCCGAACAGCTCCACGAGGCGCTCGCGCGTGGCGTCGTCGTAGGAGCGCTTGGCCGGCTCGAGCATGATCTGGACCTTGAGCGCGATCGCGTACACCTCGCGCCCTCTGGGCTCGGTCACCTGTGCGGTGAAGCGAAGGGCCGGGGCCGCCGCGTGGCGTACGGCCTCCACATCCAGGATCGTGAACTCAGGCTCGGGAACCGCCTGCCCCGGCGTGCCGTTGGTGGCTGCGGTGGCACCCCCGCTCACGCCGCCGCCCCCCGCTCGCGCAGCTCGCCGAAGAACGCGGCGATCGCGCGCTCGAGATCGGGCCCACCGGAGATGCCCTCCCAGCTGGCCTTCACGATGCCCACCAGCCGGTAGCAGTCGTCGATCGGCGCGATCGCGTGCTGGTGGGGCTCGGCCATGCGGTTCACGATCAGCCCCTCGGAGTCCGCCTCGAGGCCCCCCAGCGCCGGGTTCTCAGCGCAGAGGGCATCCCACGAACCGAGGTCCAGCTGGCTCTCGGTCGCGCCCGCCGGGCTGGGGTAGAGCGCCACGACGCCCCCGGCCACGCTGCTGCGCATGAAGAAGGCCAGCCCGATCGGGATGTTGAAGCTGGCCCACCGATCGTCGGAGAGCTGAAGGTCGGGCAGCCAAGCCGTGCGGGTCCCGACCGGCCGGTACTCGGGATCCCCGGAGCGCAGGCTCCAGCAGGTCTCGCACGTGCAGTCGATCCTGCGCTCGTCCAGGTGGAGCATGTGGCGATGGTCCTCCGGGATCTCCCTGCCGCACAGGTCGCAGCGCTCGCCGTCGCGCGCCGGGCCGCCGGCGGCCGGGGCAGCGGTGCCCCGCGGGGGCTTGGCGGCCAGCCGGCGGAGCCCGCCGACCATGTTGGTCCTGCGTCGCGCGGACAGCGCCGGGCCGGACCCGGGCCGGCCATTGGAGCGCCCGCTCACGCGGGTACTGCGACCCGCACCCGCGCCGGGCCGTCGCGCAGAAGCGGCACGGGCGCGAGTTGGACCGCGGGGTCGTCGCTGCCGCGCCCCGCGCGCGGCAGGTCGAATCGGGCAGAGCAGCCGGGACAGGTCAGGATCCCGTCGCCCAGCGACCCCTCGTGCAGCGCGGACTCGCATGTCGCGCATGCGTTGAGGTAGGCCAGCAGAGTGCCGTTCACGTTGGCCACGAGCAGCTCCACGCCCCCCGCGACCTGGGCGGCCATCTGCCCGTCGGCCAAGCTCGCCACGGCGTCCACGTCCTGCCAGCCCGACAGCGCGGGCACCGCCCCGTTCCCGGGCGCGGCGCCGTGGCCCGCCAGCGGCAGGGCCGTGCCGCCGATGTCCGGCGGGCCGTGGGTGGGCTCCGCCTCGATGCCCTCCACCTCGATTCCCAGCAGGTCGGGCGCGGTCTCCGACAGCGCCTTCTTGATCGCCAGCTCCAGCGTGGCCGACGACGCCGCGCAGCCGCTGCAGCTGCCCTGAAGCCGCAGGTGGGCCACGCCGTCCTCGACCCCGAGGAAGTCCACGTCGCCCCCGTGGGACTCCATGTACGGGCGCACGCTGTCCAGCGCCTCGACCACGCGCTCCTCCAGCGCCACCGGGTAGAGGTCGTGGATGAGCAGCAGGCTGGCCACCACCTCGTCCGCCTCGACCATCTCGCGCGCCGTGCCCACGTCCATCGTGGAGAGCAGCCGCGCCAACCCGTCGCCGTGGAACTCCAGCACCGCGGCCACCAGCTCCTCGGCCACAGCCCGCGCGGCGGGGTCGGGCATCTGCTCCAGCTCGCCGGTCAGGCGCTCGACCCGCTCCATCAGGTCCTCGCCGCCGCGCGGCGGCGGCGAGGGCTCGGGCCCCGGCGTGGACGCCGAGGCCTGCCCCATCAGATCGAGCACCGTGACCTGCTCCGCCATCCCTGGCCTCCCCCGCGCCTAGGCCAGCGCGGTGGGCGTGTGCGTGACCTTCTTCACGCCCTTGCCGGTGTACATGTGCACCCCGCACGGCAGGCACGGATCGAAGCTCCTGACGGCGCGCATGATGTCCACGCCCTTGAAGTTCTCCGGTCCGTTCTCCTCGAAGATCGGCGTGTTCTGCACCGCGTCCTCGTAGGGCCCCGGCGTGCCGAACTTGTCGCGCACGCTGCCGTTCCACGGCGTAGGCGGGAACGGCTGGTAGTTGGCCACCCGTCCGCCCTCGATCACCATGTGGTGCGAGATCACGCCCCGCGCCGCCTCGTGGAAGCCCACGCTCACGGCCTGCTCGGGCACCTTGAAGTCGTTCCACGACTTCGTGCGCCCCGCGCGGATCTCACCGAGTGCTTGCTCCAGGTTGAACAGCCCAACCAGCGCCGAGTAGGCCTGGTGGTAGGTCCGGGCCCGGTCGCGCTCGATGGCGTTGGACTTCTCCGGCACCTTCCACTCGAACTCGACCTCGGGGTGGTTGGCCGTCTTGGGCATGACCATCCGGATGCTGTGCCCGGTGGCCTCGAGGTAGTCGCCGAGCTTGGCGAGCCCGGCCTTCGCCGTGACCCACTGGCGCGCGAATGGGCCGCCGCCGGTGTCGCAGCACACGTGGGTGTCCGTACGCTTGTCGTAGATCCGCGGCGAGGTGACCCAGCTGTACTTGTCGGTGAAGTCGCGCTTCTGGGGCTTGGGCAGCGTGGTCTTGTTCCACGGGTGGTCCTGTGAGACGTCGTTGCCCAGCGGGTCCTTGGTCACGTACGTGCGCTCGTTGGTCCACTCGTCGAAGTACGAGCTGCCCAGCAGGATCCTGATCATCAGGTTGATCTCGACCAGGTCCGTGGTCACGAGCTCGCCGTTGATCGCGACGCCCGGAGTCACGGCGCGCTTGCGTCCCCACTCGGTCATCGACTTGTAGTCGTAGTCGATGTACTCGGGGTCGTCGAACGCGCCCCAGCAGACCAGGTTGGTCTCGCGGAAGCCCACGTCGTCGTAGCCCGGCAACGCCTCCAGCCAGAAGTCGTAGAGGTCGTCGTGCATCGGCACGCTGCGCTTGACGTAGTCGATGTAGCGCATCAGCCGCACGTAGTAGTCCGTGCAGGTCTGGTGGGTGATGTGCGCGCTGACCCCACCGGGCATGATCGTGGACGGGTGCGTGTGGCGGCCGCCGAAGAGGCAGTACATCTCGCGCGTGTAGCGCGCCACGTGCAGCGTCTCCAGGTAGAAGTCGCCGGTGAACGGGTTCAGCGCCCGCATGATGTCGGCGATCGTCCGGTAGCCATGGATGTCCGCGTTGCGGCGCCGGCGTGCTCTCCGCCTTCTGGAGCACGCTCGGATTGGTCTCCTTGACCATCTGCTCGCACCAGTCCACGTTGCACATGCAGTCGTTGTAGATCGCATGGTCGAACATGAAGTCCGCCGCCTCGGCGATGTTGTAGGCGTAGTCGCCGAGCTTCGGCGGCTTGACCCCGTACGCCATGTTCTGGTTGAGCACCGAGCAGGTGCAGTGGTTGTCGCCGCAGATGCCGCAGATGCGACTGGTGATGAAGTGCGTGTCGCGCGGGTCGATCCCCTTCATGAAGATGTCGAACCCGCGGAAGATCATCGACGTGCTGTAGCACTTCAGGACCTGCTGGTTGCTGAAGTCGATCTCCGTGTGGATCCCGAGCGACCCGACGATGCGGGTGATCGGGTCCCACGACATCTCCTTGACTACGACCTTGCGCTCCTGGGGTGTCTCGACTGTGCTCATGCTCATCTCCTCCGAGGCTTCGCGCCTACCAGCGCTTCGCGTATCCGGTCGTCAACTCCGCCTTGTTGTGCCGCCATTCCGGCTCGACGTCGTACTTCTTCGTGATGTTCCGGTGCCGCATGTTCTTGAGGATCGGCCCGTAGGTGAAGCGCGTGGCGTTGGCAGCCACGCTGCCCCACGCGTCCTCATCCATGAACGGCATGAACTTGTCGGGGAAGCCCGGCATCGTGCAGGCGATGCAGATCCCGCCCACGTTGGGGCAGCCGCCGATGCCGTTGACCCAGCCGCGGACCGGCACGTTGCACTTGGCGACAGGGCCACGGCAACCCAGCTTGACCAGGCAGCGTGGATCATCGCCGTACTCGGTCGCGAACTGCCCCTGTTCGGTGTAGCCCGCGCGGTTGCAGCCCTCGCGCACGGTGCGCCCGTAGAGCCATACCGGCCGCAGCTGGTCGTCCAGCTCGGGCACCGGCGCCATGCCGCCCAGGTGCAGCACCAGGTAGAGCAGCGCCTCGGTCGTGTTGTCGGGCTGGGTGGGACAGCCGGGCAGGCAGACCACCGGGCAGGCCGGCCTTGCTCTTCCACTTCCAGCCGAGGTAGTCGGGCACGCCCATCGCGCCGGTGGGGTTGTTCTTCATGGCGGGGATGCCGCCGTAGGTGGCGCAGGTGCCGATGGCCACGACGGCCGCCGCCTTGGGCGCCAGGCGGTCGAGCCACTCGTTGGTGGTGATGGGCTGGCCGTTCTCGGGGTTGACGCCCATGCCTGCCCAGTGGCCCTCGCCGTTGATCTTCTCGTTGGGGATCGAGCCCTCCACGATCAGCACGAACGGGTCGAGCTTGCCGGCCTCGGCGTCGTACCAGGCCTGCATGAACTCGGCACCGGTCTCGTACGCCAGCACGGGCGTGTGGATCACGACCCGCGGCATGCCGGGGATGATCCCCTGGACGATGTCCTCGAGGCTCGGGTTGGTGGCCGAGGTCATGGCCACCGAGTCGCCGTCGCAGCCCAACCCCGTGGTCATCCAGATCACGTGGGCTGTGACCGCCTCGGTCGCGTGCTGGTTGGGTACGAACTCGGTCTGAGCTGCCATCAGGCTCCTCTCCCTCTCAACAGATTCTCGGCAGGGGATCCCCCACCAGTTGGTCCATCACCCGCTTGCCGCCAAACCCCGTCTCCACCAGGACCATCCCCGGCGGATCGGTTCTCACCTCTCCGATCTCGGCCGCCTCCTCGCACCCCGGCACCGCGCGCAGGGCGGCCAGCGCGGCGTCGGCGGCGTCCGGCGCCACGAACGCCACCAGCTTTCCCTCGTTGGCCACGTACATCGGGTCGATCCCGAGGATCTCCGCCGCGCCCGCCACCGCCGGGTGCACGGGCACGGCCGCCTCGCGCACGATCATCGCCACGCCCGACGCCCGTGCCAGCTCGTTGAGCACCGACGCCACCCCGCCGCGGGTCGCGTCGCGCATGCAGCGCAGCTCGGGGCCGGCCTCCTCCATCAGCGCGTCGGCGGCCGGCCACAGCGAGCGGGTGTCCGACTCGATCGGTGCTCTCGAGCTCGAACTCCCCGCGCGCCAGCATGATCGCGGTGCCGTGGTCGCCGACGCGGCCCGACACCAGCACCCGGTCCCCGGGCCGCAGGGCGGCGGGCGAGAGCTCGGCCCGCTCGTCGAGCTTGCCGACGCCCGTGGTGCACACGTACATCTGGTCGGCGTGGCCGCGCTCCACGACCTTGGTGTCCCCGGCCACGATCTCCACGCCGGCCGTCTGCGGCCGCGGCGGCCATGGCCTCGACCTCGGCGCGCAGGTCGTCGGCGGGCAGGCCCTCCTCGAGGATCAGCGACAGGCTCAGCGCCAGCGGCCGCGCGCCGGCCACCGCCAGGTCGTTCACCGTGCCGTTCACGGCCAGGTCGCCGATCGAGCCGCCGGGGAAGCGGATGGGCTTGACCACGTAGCTGTCCGTGGTCATGGCGAAGCCCTCGCCCACCGCGCCCGCGTCGCCCATGGCCGCCAGCGCCGTGCGATCCGAAGGCGGGCACGAACAGTCCCTCGATCATGCTCTGGGTGGCCTTGCCACCGGCCCCGTGGGACATCGTCACGTGGCTGTCGCGGAACTTGGCCCGCTTGCCGCGCGCGGTCTCGATGATGCCCAGCACCTTCTCCTCGCGGGCGGCGGTGGCGGCGTCGAGCGTGCTCACACGACCTCCCGCTCGCGCGCGAAGCGGCCGTAGTTGTAGTAGGCGGCGCAGGCGCCCTCCGAGGACACCATGCAGGTGCCGATCGGGCGCTCCGGCGTGCACGCGGTGCCGAACACCTTGCACTCGAACGGCTTGATCACGCCCTTGAGCACCTCGCCGCACTGGCACGCCTTGGGGTCGGCCACGCGGATGCCCGGCACCTCCCAGCGCCGCTCGGCGTCCAGGTCGGCGTAGTCGTCGGAGATCCGCAGCCCGCTGTGGGAGATGAAGCCCAGGCCGCGCCACTCGAAGTGCGGGCGCAGCTCGAAGACCTCGGACATGACATCCAGCGCCCGCAGGTTGCCCTCGTACGGCACCACGCGCGTGTACTGGTTCTCCACCTCGCAGCGGCCGTCGCCCAGCTGGCGCAGGATCATCTGCACGGCCTGGAGCACGTCGAGCGGCTCGAAGCCGGCCACCACGATCGGCTTGCCGTAGTCGGCGGGGATGAACTCGAACGGCCGCGCGCCCACCACCGTCGACACGTGGCCGGGGCCGATGAAGCCGTCCAGGCGCAGGTCCGGCGAGTCCAGCAGCGCGCGCAGCGGCGGCACGATCGTCACGTGGTTGCACATGCAGAAGAAGTTGGTCACGCCCTCCATCCGCGCGCGCTTGAGCGTGAGCGCCGTGGACGGCGCCGTGGTCTCGAAGCCGATCGCGAAGAACACCACGTCGCGGTCCGGGTTCTGCTTGGCGATCCGCAGCGCGTCGAGCGGCGAGTAGACCATCCGGATGTCCGCGCCCTCGGCCTTGGCGTCCAGCAGCGAGCCGTCCGAGCCGGGGATCCGCATCATGTCCCCGAAGCAGGTGAAGATCACGTTGTCCTGGTGGGCCAGCGCGATGCCGTCGTCGACCCTGCCCATCGGGATCACGCACACGGGGCAGCCCGGGCCGTGCACCAGCTCCACGTTCTCCGGCAGCAGGTCGTCGATCCCGAACTTGTAGATCGAGTGGGTGTGGCCGCCGCACACCTCCATCAGCTTGTAGTGGCGACCGGGCTCGACGAGCGTGAGGATCTCGCCCGCCAGCGCGCGGCCCAGCTCGGGATCGCGGAACTCGTCGACGAACCTCACGCCGGCGCCACCTGGCCGGGGTCGAGCTTGGCGATCGCCGTGCCCGCGTGCACGAGCACGCCGTCGCCGGGGTCGACCGGATCGATCAGCGCGACCTCCACCGACTCGCGCTCGCCACCCTCGTTCTCGCACAGCGCCAGTCCGCTGCGCGGCGTCCAGGCTGAGCACACGCAGCGGGACCGCCTCGTCGCCGCACGTGATGCAGCCACAGGCGATCCCCTCGGTCATTCGATGACGCTCGCCTTCAGGTCCTCGAGCTCCTGCTCGTAGTCCTCGCCCATGCGCTCGAGCTGACGCCGGGTCTCAAGCGCCTCCGCCTCGTCGACCTTCGACATGGCGAAACCCACGTGGATCAGGACCCAGTCGCCCTCTCCCACTCCCCCGGCCTCGTCCAGCAGCCCGATGTTCACGTTGCGCCTGACGCCCGCCACGTCGACCTGGGCGAGCCGGTTGGGCTCGTCGACGACCTCGACGATCTGGCCGGGTATGGCCAGGCACACGGTTCTCTCCCCGATCGTGACTACCGCTACGAAATCTCTACCCTCGGCGCGCCGAAGTCAACCCCAACCGGGCGCCAACTCCGGACCAAAGGGCCGCGAGTGCGTCTCTGGGCGCCGGGCCAACGCGTCGGATGGGAATCCCCGCAACCGGGTAAGCGGGCTCGCGAGGAGAGTCCAACGAGGGAGACGATCGAGATGGAGGAGCACCACGACAAGCCAGTCGCCGAGGGCGAGGGCGAGCACGGCCTCGGAAGCAAGACCGGCGGCGTGGGCGGTCCCGACGATCCCGCCGACCAGGAAGGCGGCACTGGGCGGCAGCGCGGGCGAAGGGCCCGTGAAGGGCGAGACCTCCGAAACGGGCGGCGGAGATGCCACCGGGCCGACCCCGAGCGGGGTACCCCAAGAGGGCGAGGTCGATCCGGACGCGGACGCGGCCACCGGCTCGACCGAAGGCGGCGCCAACCCCGCAGACGACGACTGACCGACTAAGGCAGGCGGCCGAACCAGCGCAGCGACGCCGCGCCGCCGCCGAGCAGCAGCAGGCCCGCGCCGGCCGCGAACGCGGCCGTGATCTCGCGCTCCTCGTCGCGGGTCGAGACCCGCGACCCCAGCTCCGTCGTACACGTCGTCGAGCTCCGGCGCGTCGCGGCCTCGTAGTAGCGCCCGCCCGTGATCCGGGCGATCTCACGCAGCGTCTGGCGGTCCGGCGGCACCCGCTCGGTGATCGGCTGCCCGCCCCGGAGCCTCTGGATCGTGCCCTGGTCGGTGCCCAGCGCCACGGTGTACACCGGGATGCGCTGCCGCGCGGCCTCGCGCGCGACCGCCAGCGGGTCGCGCCCGTGCGTGGACTTACCGTCCGAGAGCAGGACCACCGCAGCCGGCGGCCGGCGCTCGCCGCGCTTGCGGCTCGCGGAGAGCAGGCGCGTCGACGACGTCAGGGCCGTGCCAACCGCCGTGCCACCCTCGGCCCGCAGCGTGGAGATCACCTGGCGGGCGTCGGCCTTGCGCCTGCTGGGCGCCTCGGCCGCGCGGATGCCGTCGTCGAAGATCACTGCTCCCACGCGCAGGTTGTCCGGCACGTCGTCCACGAAGCCGGTGGCCGCCCTGCGCACTGCCGCCAGCCGGCTGGGTTCCACGTCGCGCGCCCGCATCGAGCTCGACCCGTCGATGGCCAGGACCACGGAGGCGCGCTCCTCCGGCACCGCCACCGTGGCCTGGGGCCGCGCCAGCGCAACCGCCAGCACGATGGCCGCCAGCGCGTAGACGGCCATCGGCGCGTGGCGGCGCCAGCCGGGCCGGCGCGGGGCCACCGAGTCGAGCATCCGCGGCGCGGCGAAGGCCTCGGCGGCGCGACGCCGGCCGCGGTCCGCGCCCAGGTAGGCCCACAGGCCCAGGGGCACCAGCAGCAGCCCGAGCAGGAACAGTGGCGCGGCGAAGCTCATGGCGTGGCCGGAGTGCTCGGCGCGTTCGCGGGGCGCTCGCCCAGCCGGACCTCGATCGTGCGGCGCTCGCCGCCGCGTTCGATCTCCACCCGCACCCGGTCGCCGGCCGCCCGCTCGTCGATCGCCTTGGACAGGTCCTCGGGCGAGCGAACGCGCTGTCCGCCGACGGCCACGATCACGTCCGTGCCCGCCCGCAGCCCGGCGCGCTCGGCCGGCCCGCCCGGGGTCACGGCCTCCACCGCGGCGCCGCCGCTGCCGGCAGCCGTGGACACGCCGATCCAGGCGCGTTCGATGCTCTGTCCGCGTGCCAGGCGCGGGATCACGTCGCGCACCTCGTTCGAGGGAACGGCGAAGCCCACGCCCACGTTGCCGCCCCCGCCGGAGCTCGCGATCTGGGAGTTCACGCCGATCACGCGGCCGCGGGCGTCCACCAGCGGGCCGCCGGAGTTGCCGGGGTTGATGGCGGCATCGGTCTGGATCACGTCGTCGATCTGGAACCCGTTGGGAGCACGGATCTCGCGCCCGAGGGCCGAGACGATGCCCGCGGTGGCGGTCCGGTCCAGGCCGAACGGGTTGCCCACGGCAACCACCGAGTCGCCCACGCGCACGCTGTCCGAGTCGGCGAGCGCCAGCGGCGCGGGGTTGCCGGCCCGGTCGGGGTCGATGCGCAGTACCGCCAGGTCGCTGGAGGGGTCGCGCCCGAGCACGCGCGCGGGAATGCGCTCACCGTTCTCGCCGAACCGCACGGTGGCGGCGTCGGCGGAGCCGACCACGTGCGCGTTGGTGGCGACGGTGCCCCTGCGGTCGACCACGAAGCCTGTCCCGGATGCCCGCCCCGCCTGCACCGCGACCACGGCGCGCTCGACCGCCGCGTACACGTTGCCCGCCTCGGTGCGCGGCGTGGCGCCGCCCGACGCGGCGGGCAGCTGCACGGGCGCGGCCGAGTCCTGGGCGCCGTCGTCATCGCCCAGGCTGGCCAGCCCGGCGCCGAGCGCCACGAGCACCGCTCCAACGAGCGTGCCCGCCAGCGCGACGCGCATGCGCCCCGACCGCGCCGGCGGCTCGGGCGCGGTCGGCTCCTGCGGCGCGTGCCCGTTGGCCTGCGCGTCCGGCGTGCCCCGCCGACGCGGCGACAGCCACTCGTCGTAGCCGGGGTGCGCGTCGCCGCCACTCCACAGGCTTCGCTCGTCGGTCTTCATGGCAGCCTCCCGAAGCGCCTCATAGATGTCCCGGCAGCGCCAAGGAGCAGGACCAGCCCGCCCGCGGCGAAGCCGGCCGTGATCTCGCGCTCCTCCGCGCGCGTGCCCACCTGCGAGCCCAGCCGCTCGTACACGGCCTCGAGCCCCTCGGCATCCGACGCCGTGAAGGCGCGTCCGCCGGAGGCCCGCGCGATCTGGCGCATGGTCTCGGGGTCGGGCGGCACCGACAGCGGGCCGCCGGGCGTCTCGATCGTGCCCTCGGCCGTGCCCAGCGCGACGGTGTACACGGGCACCTTCGCGCGCCGTGCGTCGCGAGCCACCTCGACGGGGTCGCGACCGGTTGTGGTCTTGCCGTCCGACAGAAGCACGATCGCCGCGGGCGGGCGCTCGCGGCTGCCCTCGCGCCGTCCGAGCAGCTCAAGCGCCTGCTGCAGGGCGTCGCCGGTGGCAGTTCCGCCGACCGCCGTCAGGTCCTCCATCAGCTCCTCGACCGTCGAGCGGTCGCCCTCGGGCCCGTCCACCGTGTGCGGGGTCTCCGAGAAGGCCACGGCGCCCACGCGCACCTCGTCGGGCACGCGATCGAGGAAGTCGAGCGCGGCCTGCTGGGCGGCCTCGAGCCGGGACGGCTCCACGTCCTCGGCCTGCATCGAGCCCGACACGTCGGTCACGAGCATCACCGAGGCGCGCTCCAGGGGCACCGCCACGGTCCGCTCCGGCCGCGCGAGCGCGATGGCCAGCGCGGCCAGCGCCAAGGCGAACAGCCCGGCCGGCAGGTGGCGCCGCCAGGCGGGCACGGGGTCGATGAGTGCTGCCAGGGTGCCGGTTCCGGTGAACCGGGCCTCGTAGCGCCGCGGGCGGCGACGGGCGGCGAAGTACGCCAGGAGCGCGAGCGGCACCGCGACCAGCGCAGCCAGGAACAGCGGCGCCTGGAAGCTCACCGGCCCTTCCTCCTGCCAAGCGCGCGAAAGCAGCGCCCCAGTTCGTCCAGCCAGGGGCCGTCCGTGGACAGCACAACGTGATCGGCTCCGGCTCGGCGCAGCTCGGCCCGCACGCCCGCGCGCCTTTCGCGCTCAACCTCCGCGTAGCGCTCGCGCAGTCGCGCGGTGCGCGTGTCGACCTCCACGCGGGCCCCGGTCTCGGGGTCCACCAGCGCCAGGCGCCCCGAGCTGGGCAGTGCCGCCTCGCGCGGGTCGCGAATCTCGATGGCCGCCACCGAGTGCCGGGACGCCAGCGCCCTCAGCGGCCTGGCCACTCCGTCCTGGTCGCGAAAATCGGACACCACGGCCACCAGCCCGGGGAAGCGCGCGGCGCGCGCGAGCCGGGCAAGGCTGCGGGGCAGGCCCGAGGGATCGCCGTGGCCGTCGGGGGCCACCCCGGCGCTCACGGCGCGCTCCACCGCCGCGGCGGCGCCGCGGCCGCCGCGCGGGGGCACGGCGATCTCGCGCTCGCCACCGGTCACGGTCAGGGCCACCCGCCCGCCGCGGCGCGTCGCCAGCCGGGCCAGCGCGCGGACGGCGCCCTCCGCCACGTCGGACTTGAGCCGCAGGGCGGTGCCGAACGCCATCGACGGGGACACGTCCAGCACGATCCACGTGGTCACGGTGCGCTCGGGCACGTCGAGGCGCACGTGCGGCTCGCCCGTGCGGGCGGTGGCCGATGCGTCCAGGCGGCGCACGTCGTCGCCGGGCTGGTAGGCGCGCATGGCCGCGAGCTCTGTGCCCAACCCCACTCCGGCGGCCATGTGCTCCCCCGGCAGGGGGCCGCCGGCGCGGCGGGCGAAGCCCACGTCCAGCGCCTCCACCAGGCGCGTGGACATCGGCCCCGGCCCCTGGCGGGCCGCGGCCGGCGTCAGCGCCGTTGCGGGCGCCGGGCTCGGCTGGCGACCGCGCCGCTTCACGCCACCATCTCCTCCGTGGTCGTGGCGGCGGGCGCGCCCGCGTCGGCGGACGGCTCGACCGCGTCCAGCACCTGCTCCAGCAGGGAGTCCGCCGTCACGCCGTCGCTGAGCGCCTCGTAGCTGAGCACCAGCCTGTGGCGCAGCACGTCGGGCGCGAGGTCCCGCACATCGGCCAGCACGGCGTGGCTGCGCCCGCGCAGCAGCGCCAGGGCCTGGGCCGCGCCGATCAGGCCGATCGGCCCACGCGGGCTCACGCCGTACTCCACGTAGCCGACCAGGTCGTTCAACCCCCACGCGGCGGGGTTGCGGGTGGCGTCGGCCAGCGACACCGCGTAGCCGATCACGTCGCGATCGACGAACACCTGGCGCACCGACTCGCGGAAGCGCAGCAGGTCCGGGGCCTCCACTCGCCGCAGCACGTCGGGCGGCTCCTCCAGGGAGCGGCCCACCACCGCAGCCTCTTCGCCGGGGCTCGGGTAGTCCACCAGCAGCTTCATCAGGAAGCGGTCGGTCTGCGCCTCGGGCAGCGGGTAGGTGCCCTCGGACTCGATCGGGTTCTGCGTGGCCAGCACCAGGAACGGGGACGGCACCTGGTGGCTCTGGCCCGCGATCGTGACCTGGCCCTCCTGCATCACCTCCAGCAACGCCGACTGGACCTTGGCGGGCGCGCGGTTGATCTCGTCGGCCAGCAGGAAGTTGCACACCACCGGACCCAGCTCCACGTCGAAGCGACCGGAGTCGGGCCGGTACACGCGCGTGCCCACCAGGTCGGAGGGCACCAGGTCGGGGGTGAACTGCACGCGCTTGAACGACCCGCCCACCACGTCGGACAGGGTCTTCACGGTCAGCGTCTTCGCCAGGCCGGGTACGCCCTCCAGCAACACGTGCCCGCCGGTCAGGAGAGCCACGAGCAGCCGCTCGAGCATCTCGTCCTGGCCCACGATCACGCGCTTGATCTCGTACAGCACGGCCTCCAGGGCCTCACGCGGCCGCGCGTCGAGCGCGGGTGCGGCACCGTTCGAGCGCTCCATGGCTCTCCTCTCGGGACGGGTTCGGTGGAGGTCAACCTAAGAGGAGGTGCGTCAGATCCAGATAAGGAAGCGCGGGATTTACACGGGCCTTAGAAACGGGCACCTAGCCTTGACTCGTGCGCGTTCTCGTGGCTGAAGACGAGCGCCGGGTAGCCGGGGCGCTCGAGCGCGGGCTCAGGCGCGAGGGGTTGGCCGTGGACCTGGCGCACGACGGCCACACCGCCCTGCTCAAGGCACGCGCCGGCGCCTACGACGTGCTGGTGCTGGACCGCCACCTGCCGGAGATGCACGGCGACGACGTGTGCCGCGCGGTGGTCGCGGAGCTGCCGCGGACGCGGGTGCTCATGCTCACGGCGCTGGGCGAGACCGAGAATCTGGTGGAGGGGCTGGCGCTGGGCGCTGACGACTACCTGGTCAAGCCCTTCGCCTTCGCCGAGCTCGTGGCGCGCATCCGCGCCCTCGGCCGCCGGTCGCCGGAGACGCGCCCGCCCGTCTACGAGCAGGGCGACCTGGTGCTGGACACCGGCCGCCACCTGGTCACGCGCGCCGGCCACGAGGTGTCGCTCACGCCCAAGGAGTTCGGCGTGTTGGAGACGCTGCTGGAGTCGCCCGGCCGCGTGGTCAGCGCCGGTGAGCTGCTGCACCGGGTTTGGGACGAGAACATCGACCCGATCACCAACACCGCACGGATGACGGTCATGACGCTGCGCCGCAAGCTGGGCGAGCCGGCCGTGATCCACACCGTCAAGGGCGCCGGGTATCGCGTCTGATGTTGCCCCGTCCCACAGTGCGCCTGCGGCTCACCGCGCTCTACACCGGCCTGTTCGTGATCGCGGGCGGCCTCCTGCTGGCCGTGAGCTACGGGCTGCTGGACCGCCACCTGCACCGCACCCTGGCGGATGCGGTGGCGGCCGACGTGCTGGCCCAGGTGCGCGAGCAGTACGCGCTGTCGCTGGTGGCCGTCACGCTGCTGGCGCTGCTGCTGGGATGGATCGCGGCGGGACGCGCTTTGGCGCCGCTGCGCGCGATCGTGGCGGCGGCGCGCGGGGTGGGCGGGCGGTCGCTGGACCGGCGCGTGGGCGCCACCGGGCCCGACGACGAGCTGCGCGAGCTGGCCGAGACCTTCGACGCGATGCTGGAGCGCCTTGAGGGCGCCTTCGAGAGCCAGCGGCGGTTCGTGGCCAACGCCTCGCACGAGCTTCGCACCCCCCTGACCGTCATGCGAACGGAGCTCGAGGTTGCGCTGGCCGACCCCTCGACGGACGAGCAGGAGCTGCGCCGCCTCGCACGCGTGCTGCACGACGAGGTCATGCGCTCCCAGCGCTTGATCGAGAGCCTCCTGGCCCTGGCGCGCAGCGAGGCCGGCGACGTGCCCCGGGACGAGCGGGTGAACCTGGCCGAGCTGGCCACGGCGGTGCAGGCGCGACTTGGCGGTCTGGCGGCCGAGCGCGACGTGCGCCTGCGGGTGGAGGCCGAGCCGGCCGTCCTGACCGGGGATCGCCAGCTGCTCGAGCGGATGACGTGGAACCTGGCCGAGAACGCCGTTCTCTACAACCGCCGCGGGGGGTTCGTGCGGATGGCCGTGAGTGTGGAGGAGGGCCAGGCGACGGTGCGGGTCGCCAACAGCGGCCCGGTCGTGCCGGCCGAGTCGATCGAGCTGCTGCTGGAGCCCTTCCAGCGCCTGGGCCGCGGCGCGAGCCAGGGTGCCGGGGTGGGCCTTTCGCTGGTGCGCGCGGTGGCGGAGGTACACGGCGGCACGGTGCAGCTGGAGCCCCGCGACGGCGGCGGGATCGTGGCGGAGGTCCGCCTTCCGATGACCCCCGTCAGGACGGGTAGCGCTCGACGACCCGCGGGTCCGAGCTCGGCTCGGCCTCGCGCGGGCAGTCGCGCTCCCACCGCTCGCCCGGTGCCTCGTACTTGACCGGGATCGCGTCGCGTTCGTCGCCGACGGCGGTGGCCAGGCGCGAGTCGAGCCCGGCCAGGCCGGTCAGCGAGAAGCCGAACAGCGCCACTGCCGCCGCGGCCGCGCCGAGCTTGGCTGCAAGTCGCGCGCCTGAGCTCGGTCGGGGCATTGGCAACACAGTAGAGAGCGAGTTTCGCCGCAGCGCAGGTTGGCGCGTCACAATCCCCGCCATGGCCGCCTATTCGGTCAACGACCGCGCCGTCGCGCAGGCCCGCGAGCTGATCGCCGCCCGCCAGTACGTGCTCGACAGCGAGTGGGGCGAGGTCCAGCCCGACGCGGCGGCGGAGAACGCCTTCCTCGAATCGCATTCCTGGGACGAGTACGCCGCCTGGCACCTGGGCCTGACCGAGGGCGCCGAGGATGAGACCAAGGCTCGCCACGGCTTCGTGCTGCGGCGACTTTCGCCGTGTGCACCGGTCGGCGCTGATCGCCTCCGTCTACCGCGCCTCGGAGTGGCGCCACAAGGACGTGGAGCTGGCAGCGCACGAGCTGCTGCAGCTGCTGGACAGGACGAGCGCCTGAGCGCTGGTCAGGCCGCCACGCGCTGCGGGTCCGCGGCCCGATCCGGGCTCGAGAACACCATGGCGCCGTCGTCCACGTCGCTGTAGCGCAGGGTGAAGATGTCGCGCGCGTAGTTCTGCTGCAGGCGCCACGGCGCCTTCGAGCCCTGCTTCGGGAAGCTGTCGATTGCCCGCACGACGTAGCCGGAGTTGAAGTCGATGAACGGCACCTTCTCCACCGACGGGTCGCTGTTCACCGGCATGCACTGGCTGTGGCCGTGCTCGTCCATGTGGTTGATCAGGCGGCACGCGTACTCGCAGGTCAGGTCGCACTTGAGCGTCCAGGAGGCGTTGGTGTACCCGATCGACACGGCCATGTTGGGCACGCCGCTGAGCATCATCCCCTTGTAGCCCATGGTGTCGGGGATCTCGATCTCCTCCCCGTCGACCGCGAACTGCAGGTCCCCGAGCGGCACGAGGTTCAGCCCCGTGGCGGTGACCACCAGGTCGGCCTCCAGCTCGGCACCGGACTCCAGCTTGAGCCCGGTCTCGGTGAACGTCTCGATCCGGTCGGTCACGACCGACGCGCTGCCGTCCCAGATCGCGGCGAAGAGGTCACCGTCGGGCACCAGGCACATGCGCTGGTCCCAGGGGTTGTAGCGCGGCTTGAAGTGCGTGTCGATGTCGTACCCGGGCGGCAGCTGGCGCTCCAGGCCCGAGCGGATCAGCCGCTTCATGGCCCGCGGCCGGCGGCGGCTGAGCTCGAAGCTGAACATCGTGAGCAGCACGTTCTTCCACCGCATCACCGTGTAGGCCTGGCGCGTGGGCAGAACGCGCCGCACCAGTCGCGCGAGCGGATCCTCAGCCGGCAGGGCCACGATGTAGCTCGGCGAGCGCTGGAGCATCGTCACATGCTCGGCGGCCTCGGCCATGGCCGGCACCAACGTGACCGCCGTCGCGCCACTGCCGACCACCACCACGCGCTTGCCGGCGTAGTCGATGTCGTCGGTCCAGTGCTGGGGATGCACGATCCGGCCCTGGAACCGATCGGTGCCCGCGAACTCGGGCGTGTAGGGCCGGTCGTAGCGGTAGTAGCCGCTGCACATGAGCAGGAACGAGCACGTGAACTCGACGGTCTCGTCGGTGTCCGTGCGCACGGCGTCGCACGGTCCAGCGCGCGTCGGCACTCGACCACTCGGCGCGCACCACCTTGTGCCCGAAGCGGATGTGGCCCTCGACGTCGTTGTCGCGCGCGGTGTCCCTCACGTAGTCCAGGATCGACGGCCCGTCGGCGATGGCCTTGGCGTGCGGCCAGGGCCGGAACCGGTAGCCCGAGGGTGTACATGTCCGAGTCCGAGCGGATGCCCGGGTAGCGGAACAGGTCCCAGGTGCCGCCGATGGCCTCGCGCGCCTCGAGGATGGCGTAGGTCTTGCCGGGGCACTTGGCCTGCAGGTGGCAGGCGGCGCCGATGCCGGAGAGCCCGGCGCCGACGATCAGCACGTCGTGATGGTCGAGAGCGGTCATCGCGCGTTCCGCACCGTCGAGCTTAGACGCGCGGGCGCGCGCGAGCCTCGCGCATCGAGGGGCGGCGAAGTGTGCGCGCCGTCACAGAGGCGCCGTCCGTCCAGGACCGACGGCCCTCTCGATCCGCGAACGGTCCAGAAGCCGCTGGAAAACATCGCAGCGGCGTGTACCGTCGGCGGGGTGGCGAGTCTGCGCGGGGGCGACACCAAGTCCGAACGTCTGTTGCTGGCGGCCGGCATCCTTGCCGCACTCGTCCTGGCCGGCTGTGCGGGCTACACCGAGGTCGCCACCGACATCGGCCGCAGCTCGGCCACGCTCAACGGCGGCGGCAAGGCGGGTCCGGAGCGGCACGGACGTGTACTTCGAGTACTGGCCCACCGCCAACCCCGCTGACAGGCTCGAGACTCCACGGCGGTCGGTCGGCCCCGACGCCCGCGGTCCGTTCCAGGCCGCCGTCACGGAGCTCCAGGTGGATACCTCCTACACGTTCCGGCTGTGTGGGCGTGAGGGCGCTCGGGTGCTCTGTGCGCAGACCAGGCGATTCGTGACGGGGGCCGACAACGTGAGCGCCTGGGGCAAGACCTGGCAGGCCTCGCCCGGGGAGACCCCGTACGTCTGGGATCGGATCGATGCCCAGGCGACCAGCGGGCCGACCGGACTGAACCCGACCGGCCGGTTCTTCAACCGGCTCCTCGTGGTGTCCCGGCCGCCGCCCAACACCATGGGCTCGATGACCGCGGACAACGTGACCTGCGTGAAGGTGCAGGGGCGCACCGCCGTGGTGGGCTTCAAGGATCCGGGCCCTACCGGCGAGCAGAACTTCGCCCTGCTCGAGGACAACGGGCCGTCCGGCTCCGGGCAGGACCGCTACCAGGCGCTGCCCAACTCGTTCTTCAACCGCCAGCCCACCGACTGCTCCCTGCCACTGCCCGAGCCACTGGGGCGGGCGGAGACATTGGCCCCCGGGGCCGGCGACGTCGCGATCAGCGACAACGACCCTCCGCCCGAGCTCTGACTCAGCGCTCAACGCCTAGCATCGAGGGCCGAACGCCATGGCCGACGACACACCCTCCCTGCACGAATGGGCGGGCGGCGAGCCCGCGCTGCGCCGCCTGATCGACGCGTTCTACGACCGCGCCGAGCGGGACGAGCTGGTCTCCCCGTACTTCCCGGGCGGAGTCAGCGAGAGCCATCGCGACCACGTGGCCGCATGGTGGACCGAGGTGTTCGGCGGGCCCGGTCGCTACAGCCAGGAGCTGGGTGGCTACGAGCGTATGGTGTCTCGCCACCGCGACCTAGGCATCAGCTCGGAAGCCCGGCACCGCTTCGTGTCACTCATGAGCCTCGCCGCCGACGACGCTGACCTTCCCTCGGATCCCGAGTTCCGCAGCGCCCTGCTGGCCTACGTGGAGTGGGGCACCCGGCTGGCGTTCGAGAACTCGCAGCCGGGCGCCGAGCCGCCCATGCATGCGCCAGTGCCGCGCTGGGGCTGGGGCGAAGCACCTCCGTACGAGGGTTGACCAGGCTCAGGCGGCCTACCGATTCGGGCACGCGGCCTCGAGGGCCTCGCTGTGATCCAGGAAGCTTCGGAAGCGGATGGCCTTGCCCTCCCGGAAGTCGGCCACGAAGCTCACCGGCGACTCTGTCTCCACGCCGCTCGCGCGGCCCCGGGCGCGCATCCAGCCGTCCGCGAGGATGCAGTCGCCGAAGTCCTGGAACCCGTTCACGCCCACGCGGAACTCGGCGAACGCGCGGTCGACCTCGTCGAAGAGCCTTCGGACGCCGTCGTGCCCCCGGTAGACGGTCTCCTCGCCACTCATGCCCGCGCCCAGCGCCGAATGCCACTCGACGTCGGGATGAAGGTCGACCAGCAGTGCCTCGACGTCGCGGCTGTCGTAGGCGGCGAGGCCTCGGCCCATCATCTCGACGTTCTCGCGTGACATCGACCGCGATTATCCCGCGGCCCACTCGCTCAGTGCCGGACCAGCGCGGGGCCCCGCGCGATGCACGATGCTCCTCCCGTCTTGGCGCATTCGCACTCTCGGCTCTCACCATTTCCCGCGACCGGCCGGCGAACGCTCGCGCTCGCCGGGCTTCACCTCGCGGTGCTCTGGTCGTTTGCCTTCGCCCAGCCTCTCCTCGACCTGCTGGGTGACGCGCCCGAGTTCTTTGTCGCGCGCGAGAACACCAGTGGCGACATCATCCTGCTGGGCTTCGTTGCGACTCTCGGCCCGCCCCTCCTCCTGCTCGGGCTGGAGGCTCTGGTGGGAGCCGTGTCCGAGCGAGCGCGTCGGGTCCTGCACCTGTTCCTCGTCGCGGTCCTGACGGCGGTGTTCGTGCTCCAGTTGCTCAAGGAGACCGGCGGCACCGCAGCCGCGCTCATCCCCGTCGCGCTCGTCCTCGGGGCCGTCGCCGGCGCGCTCTACGCCCGCTCGCGAGCGGTACCCATGGTGCTCACGGTGCTCGGCCCCGCGCCGCTCGTCTTCCTGGCCGTCTTCCTGCTGCTTTCGCCCGTGTCGAAGCTCGTCCTGCCGGGGAAGGCGGTGGCCAGCGCGGAGGTCGATCTGCCTCGGGACACCCCCGTCGTGATGATCGTCTTCGACGAGCTCAGCGGGCTCGCGCTCATGGGACGCGACGGCAGGATCGATGCTTCCCGCTTCCCCAACTTCGCGCGACTGGCGGGCGACGCCACCTGGTACCGGAACGCCACCACCGTCGCCGAGTACACCGACACCGCGGTGCCCGCGCTCCTCACCGGCGAGCTACCCAGGCGCGGCGCGGCGCCGATCGCCGCGGACCATCCGAAGAGCCTGTTCACCCTGCTGGGAGACAAGTACTCGTTCGACGTGACCGAGCCCATCACCGACCTGTGCCCCAGTCAGCTTTGCCCCAAGACACAGAGCACCGAGTCCGCGACCAGCCGCTGGCGGGACCTGGCTTCCGACCTCGGCGTCGTGGAGCTGCACCTCGTGCTCCCCGACGACCTGGCCAGGGACCTCCCGCGGGTTGACCGTGGCTTCGGGGACTTCCGCGCAGGCGCCACCGGCGCCGATGTCCTGACACGCCTGGGGGACGCCGACGCAGCCTCCCTGGCGGCCATCGCGGACCGCTCGGAACGGGTGCGGGAATTCGAGGCGTTCAATCGCCGCCTCGGCCGCGGCCCCGAGCGCGCGCATCTGTCCTTCCTGCACGTCGAGCTCCCCCACGAGCCGTACCACTTCCTGCCCACTGGACAGCACTACCCCAACGCTCCTTTGATTCCTCCTGGCCAGGGCGCCCCAGACGACCCCTTCACCACGTGGGGCGATAGCCGCTCGCTCGCCCGCCAAGGGTTCCAGCGCTACCTGCTTCAGCTCCGGTACACGGATCGCCTGCTCGGCAAGGCGCTGGCTCGGTTGCGATCCACGGGACGCTACGACCGCGCCCTGGTAGTTGTGGCGGCCGACCACGGCGCGAGCTTCAAGCCGCGCACGCCCTCTCGCCGGGCCGTGAGAGCCAACCTCCCGGCGATCGCCAGTGTCCCGTTCTTCGTCAAGGAACCGGGGCAACGCCGGGGCCGCGTGAACGACGCCAACGTGCGACTGACCGACCTCCTGCCGACGGTGGCTGCTCGGCTCGGCATCCGGCTTCCCTGGGATGTCGACGGCCGGGTCGCTGACCGCAGGCCCCGAGCCGGGCGGGTCCTCATCCGGCCGCGGCGCAACGCCGAGGACCTGACCATGGCCTTCGGGGAGTTCGTCCGCCGCCGCGACGCCCTCGTGCGGCGCAACGCCCGCCTGTTCGGCGAGGGGGCAGCCGGGCTCTATGCCGGTCCCGACCCTGACCTGCTGGGGCGCAGCGTGGCCTCGCTGGACGCGAGAACGCGGGGCGGGTTCACGATCGACGATGACGGCCTTCTGACGTCGGTCGACCCGGACGGCGCCGTGGTGCCCGCGCTCTTGATCGGCAGGACGAACGGCGTCCCGTCTCGCGCGCGGCTCGCCATCGCGCTCAATGGCCGGGTCGCCACAGTCAGCATGCCTTACGGCCGCGCCGGCTCGCAACGCTTCACCGCGCTCGTTCCGCCGACCGCGTTCGTGCGCGGCCCGAACTCCGTGGAAGTGGTCGCAATAACGGGCGCGGGCGCGGGCCGCAGCTTCACCGCGTTGCGGGGGTCGGCGCGCTACCGGCTGGTCCGCGACGGTCGCGAAGAGGCCCTCGTTGACGGGGAGGGCCGCCGAATCCCGGTCGACCCCCGAGCTGTGCAGGGGTTCGTTGAGGAGATCGCCGTCAGTGGCCCGGTCGTGGCGATCTCCGGCTGGGCCGGGACAACCCGGCGCCGCGGCGGCCGGCCCGGCAGGTTGCGGCCTTTGCGGGCGACCGCTTCCTCGGATCTACACGGCCGAGGCTCCCTCGCCCCGGCGTGGTGAAGGTCCACGGACGCGGGCTCGACAAGGCAGGCTTCACGCTGAGCGGAGAAGACGTCCAAGCGGCCGGGAAGACCGTCCGCGTCTACGCGATCTCCGGAGGACGCGCCTCGCTCCTGCCTCGGCCATAGCCCGGACCCAAACGCCCCGTCAGTCTCTAGCTTCCAGCGCGCGCCCCAGGTTTTCGAACGCCACGCCCCAGCCGCCCTCGTGCGAGGCCACCGACGCCTCGTCCCTCAGGCCGCTGTGCGTGAAGCGGACGGTCGTCACGCCCTCGGCCTCCTCGAAGTCAATCTCGATCAGCTGCCGCAGCTGGTCCCTGTCGTCGTCCCAGATCCAGGTGAAGGCCAGCCGCGCCGGCGGGTCGATCTCGGTGTACTCGCCTCCCCCGCCGTAGCGCACGTCCTCGTGCGGGTTGCGCATGACCACGCGGAGCTGACCACCCACGCGCAGGTCAACAGTCGCCTCGGGCGTCTCCCAGTCCGTGCCCGCGTGCCACCAGCGCCGCATCACCTCCTCGCTGGTGAACGCGTCGAACACACGCTGCGCCGGGGCGGCGTACGTGCGCTCCATCGTGAGCGTTTGACCGCCGTTCACGAGCCGGCCCTCCCTCGACTCCGCAGGGCTACAGACACGCGGGCCAGCAGCAGACCGGCCGCGCCCGTGGCCGCGGGCAGGAGCTCCTCCAGCGGGAATCCCGACACGTGGGCGATCATGCCGCGCTCCCGTAGCTGTCGTGGTAGTTCCACCATTGGTACGGCGCCGTCTGCGGGTAGTCCTCGGGCGAGTCCTCCCACTCCTCCTGGCGTCCGAGCGCGGTCATGTCCAGGTAGCTCCAGGTGCTCCCGAGCGCCTCGTCGCCGCGCGCGTCGATGAAGTAGGAGCGGAAGATCCGGTCCCCCTCCCGAATGAACGCGTTGTGCCCGTGCCACTGGTCGACCCCGAAGTCGGCGTCGAAGTCGTCGGTGATCGTGTACCAGGGGATGTGCTCCCATCCGTGGCGCTCCTTCAGGCCCTGGATCTCGGCCTGGGGAGCGCGCGAGGCGAACGCGAGCGCGGTGTCCCTCGCGCCGAGGTGAGCCGGGTGCGCGACCTGGTCGGCGACCATGGAGCAGCCGACGCAGGCGCGCTCCGGGTACGAGCTGCCCGGCGCAACGGTCGTCACGTCCGGCGCGTAGAACGCGCGGTAGACCACCAGTTGCCGGTGGCCCTCGAACAGGTCATGCAGACTCGCGGCTCCGTCCGGGCCCTCGAAGCGGTAGTCCTTCTCGACCGCCATCCACGGCATCCGCCGGCGCTCGGCGGCCAGCGCATCCCCGGCGCGGGTGTGCTCCTTCTCCTTGACCAGGAGCGCCCGGCGGGCCGCCTCCCAGTCATCCGGCGACACGACTTGCGGTGCGTTCATCTTGGGTCCTCCTTGAGGTAGTCGTCCACTACGTCGAACAGGCGCTCCCAGCGGGTGCGCTGAAGGTCCATCCACTCCGCCGCCTCGCCCAGCGCCCCGGTGTCGAGCGACAGCCGGTGCGTCCGGCCATCGATCACGCGCGCCACCACGCCCGACTCCTCCAGCACCTTGAGGTGCTTGGAGATGGCGGGCTTGGACACGCCGAAGCCACCGGTGGCATCGCCCACGGTCGCCGGGCCCTCAGTCAGGCGCTCGACGATCCCGCGTCGGATCGGATGCGCGAGAGCTCGGAATGGATCGTTAACCACACGGTTAACTGTAGCATCCTCTTAGACCATGAGTGCCCCCGCCACACCCCGGTCGATCCAGCGCGCGTACCTGCTGCTCACGTTCGGCAACACCCTCGCGGCATCGCTCATCTGGGGCATCAACACGATCTTCCTGCTGGACGCGGGCCTGTCGAACCTCGAGGCGTTCGCGGCCAACGCCTTCTTCACCGGCGGGATGGTGGCCTTCGAGGTGCCCACCGGGATCGTGGCCGACACAGTCGGCCGGCGCTTCTCGTACCTGCTCGGCACGGTCACGCTGAGCGTGTCGACCCTGCTCTACGTGCTGCTGTGGCAGGTGGAGGGCCCGTTCTGGTCGTGGGCGCTCGTGTCCGTGATCCTGGGGCTGGGCTTCACGTTCTTCTCAGGCGCGGTCGAGGCATGGCTGGTGGATGCGCTCACGGCGACCGGGTTCGAGGGCGACATGGAGGAGGTGTTCGGCCGCGGGCAGGTGGTGGAGGGCACGGCCATGCTGTCCGGCTCGGTGGCGGGCGGGTTCATCGCCGCCCAGACCAGCCTCGGCGTGCCGTTCGTGTGCCGCGGCGTGGTACTGGTGCTCATGTTCGTCGCCGCGTTCCGGCTCATGCACGACGTGGGCTTCACACCCGAACGCGGCGGGCGCCCGCTGGCCGAGATGAGGAAGATCGCCTCGGCGTCGATCGACTACGGCTGGCGCGTGCCGGCTGTCAAGTGGCTCATGCTCGAGGCGCTGTTCACCGGCGGCGTCGGCATCTATGCCTTCTACGCGCTGCAGCCCTACCTGCTCGAGCTATATGGCGATCCCGAGGCCTACCAGGTCGCAGGCCTGGTGGCGGCCATCGTCGCCGGCTCGCAGATACTCGGTGGGGTGGTTGCGCCGCGCGTGAGAGCGCTGTTCACCCGGCGCACCTCCCCGCTGCTGCTCTTGGGCGCGACCGGGGGGCTGGCCATCGGCGCGGCCGGGCTGATCGAGAGCTTCTGGGCGGTCATCGCCCTGATCGTGGTGTGGGGTCTCACCTTCGCGGCCACGCGCCCGATTCGCCAGGCCTACCTCAACGGAATGATCGCGTCGAAGCAGCGGGCCACCATCCTCTCCTTCGACTCGCTGATGAGCTCGGCGGGCGGTGTGGCCGCGCAGCCGGCACTCGGTCGGGCGGCAGATGTGTACGGCTATGCGCCCACCTACGTGGCGAGCTCGGCGATCACGCTGCTCGCGCTGCCGTTCCTGGCGCTCTCGCGGCGAGAGGACCATCCGGCCGACAGCAGCCGAGCGGCCGATGCGGAGCCGGCCCCGGTGCAATGAGACGGGCCGGCGACGTCACTCCTCGGCCGCCGGATGGCCGCCGCTGAGCGCCTCCTCGCGGGCCTCGCGGTCCACGGCGCCCCAGTCCGGCCGCGCACCGTCGGCGTCGGTAAAGCCGTAGTGGTGCATGAGGTCCCAGGAGCCCAGGCACTGCCCGGCGAACTGAGCGCGATCCGGGTCGGCCGCGAGCGCGGCGACGCCGCGGCCGAGCAGATGGGGTGTCTCGGAGTGCTGGAAGTAGGGCACCCGCTCGGCGGCCTCGCGCCATGTCTCCTCGGTGACCCCGTAGATCTCGAGCATCATCTCCGAGCGCAGGTAGCCGGGCGTGACGCTCATGGCGGTCACGCCGTGTGGCATCAGCTCCCAGGCCAGGGCCTCGCCCAGCCGCACGACGCTCGCCTTCACGTGGTCGTAGGGAAGGTTCGTGCGGTAGGGCGCGTCACCCTTGCCGTCGCCGACCTCGAGGACGAGGCCGTCATCGCTGCCGAGCACAAGCGGGATCGCGAAGTGGCTGGTGATCAGGTGGGTCTCGATGCCGTTGCGCACAACGGTCAGCATCGGCTCCAGCGGGTGCTCCCAGATCGGCTTGCCCCAGCTGACCAGGTGATCGCCGCCCCAGACGTCGTTCACCAGCACGTCGAGACGGCCGTGATCGGCGCGGATCCGGTCCGTGAGGGCCTCGACGTCGGCCGGGACGCTGTGGTCGCAGCGCGCGGCGATCCCGGCGCCGCCGGCGGCGGTCACCCGCTCCGCCGTGTCCTCGATGGTCTCCGGCCGGTCCATGACCGAGCGACCGGCGCGGGTGCTGCGGCCGCTGCCGTACACGGTCGCGCCGAGCGCACCGAGCTCGATTGCGATGGCGCGGCCGCAGCCGCGTGTGGCGCCGGCCACCAGGGCCACGCGGCCGGCGAGCGGTTGCGCCTGCGAGTCCTTTGCTCCGCCGTCAGGTGAGATGCTGGGATTGAATCGCACCCGCCCGTGAGCCGGAACTGGCGCGATACTGCCGCCGTGTCCCAGGAGAACGTCGATCGCACCAGCGAGTTCATCGACGCCTACAACCGGCGAGACTTCGACGCCGCCGTCCGGCACTTCGACCCCGAGATCGACTGGGTCCTACCCGAGCACCAACGCTCCGACTCCGGCAGAGGGCCGGAGGAGATCAAGCGCTTCTGGCGCGGTCTCGACGAGACCTTCGACGAGCTGCGCCTCCTACCGCAGGAGTTCGTCGATGCCGGCGATCGCGTGGCGGTCAGGTTGCGGCACCACGTCCGGGGCAGGGAGAGTGGCCTGGAGATGGACTCCGTGCTGTACCACCAGGTCACCACGTTCGAGCAGGGGCGGATGGTGCGAATCGAGTACTTCACCGACTGGGACCAGGCCCTCGAGGCGGCGGGTGTCGCAACGTGAACCGCCTGCACCACTGGTACTGCAACCGCGAGGCCTGGAAGCAGCACGTGCGCGAGGAGCTCGTGCCGTTCGCGCTGGAGGGGCAGGAGCTCGGCGACGAGGTGCTGGAGATCGGCCCGGGCTTCGGGCCCGCCACGGAGGTGCTGGCCGCCCGCGCGAGGCGAGTGACGGCGCTCGAGCTCGATCCGGCGCTCGCGAGCTCGCTAAGGGAGCGCCTGGGCGACCGCGTGGAGATCGTGGGGGGCGATGGCACCGCGATGCCGTTCGAGGACCAGTCGTTCAGCGGAGCCGCCTGCTTCACGATGCTCCACCACGTTCCCTCCGAGGATGCCCAGAACCGTCTGTTCGCCGAGGTCGGCCGGGTGCTGAAACCCGGCGGCACGTTCGCTGGGAGCGACAGCACCGGCCGCGGCATCGGCTTCGCCCTCCTGCACGTGGGCGACACGAAGGTGGTCGTGGACCCGGACGACCTGCCCCGCAGGCTGGAGGCCGCCGGCTTCGGCGAGGTCTCCGTGGAGGCGCGCAGGGATGAGCTGCGCTTCTGCGCGCGCCGGGCCGGGGCCGCTGCACCACCTGGGTCGCCCCCCAGTTGATGCGGGTACAAGGGCCGCCGGTAGTGTGGCACCGTCGCGATGCCGACGAGCGGTAGGCAGCCTCCGGTACACCGGCGCAGGACGGGGTTCCTCGCGCGGTCGCTGCGAGGGTCGCCCACGGCGCTCCTGATCGCGCTGGTCATGCCCGCGACAGCGCCCGCAGCGATCAGCGAGTTCCCGGTCCCCACTCCCGCGAGCACCCCCTTCCAGATAACTGCGGGACCGGATCGGGCGCTGTGGTTCACGGAAGGAAACGGGAACAAGATCGGCCGCATCACCACCACCGGAGAGGTCGAGGAATTCCGAGTCCCCACACCGGCGAGCTCTCCCCAGGGAATCGCCGCCGGCCCGGACGGCGCACTCTGGTTCACAGAGCTCGTGGCCAACAAGATCGGGCGGATCACGACATCCGGCAGGTTCAAGGAGTTCACCATCCCCACCCCTGGCAGCGACCCCAGGCGAATCGCCGCCGGTCCGGACGGGGCGCTCTGGTTCACGGAGACCAACGGGAACAAGATCGGGCGTATCACGACATCCGGCAGGTTCACCGAGTTCACCATCCCCACCCCCAACAGCAATCCGGTGGGGATCACCGCCGGCCCGGACGGGGCGCTGTGGTTCGCCGAGAGCGACGGGAACAACATCGGGCGGATCACGACGGCCGGAGACTTCCGTGAGTTCCCCATCCCATCTCCTCGCTCGAACAGCGCCACGAACGGGATCGCCGCCGGCCCGGACGGCGCGCTCTGGTTCACGGAGCGCGGCGACGACCAGATCGGCCGCATCACCCCGACCGGAACGATCCGCGAGTTCGACATTCCGACCCCCGGCGGCTTCCCGGAGGCGATCGTTGCCGGCCCGGACGGCGCGCTGTGGTTCACCGAGCTGTTCGGCAACCAGATCGGCCGGATCACCACCGCGGGGGCCATCAGCGAGCTTCCGATCCCCACCCCCGAGAGCTTCCCAACGGGAATCGCGTCCGGGCCCGACCGTGCCATCTGGTTCACGGAGCCCAACGCGAACAAGATCGGCCGCGTGACCACCGCGGGCCCGACATCGAAGGAGCAGTGCAAGGACGGCGGCTGGCGCCGGTTTGGGTTCAAGAACCAGGGGCAGTGCGTGGCCTGGGTCCAGCACGAGCCCAGGCAGCGGTAACCCTACGCCCCTCACTCACGCCTTCTCCCCCTGTCCGCAAACTTCGCTCGGACTGGGTAAGGAAGTCCTGAGGCAACCCAGAGACCAGGAGGAGCGAAATGACTACTGCGACGACGCTGGGACAGACGGGCTTACAGGGCTGGCGCGAGAAGGTGGCGGACGGGATAGCCGAGCCGGTGGCTCGGCGCGCTCCGGTGGAGGCGGAGCACGTGCGGGCCGCCCTGGGAGCTCTCTTCTTCGTCCTCTCGGTGCTCTACGTCGTGAAGACCGTGAAAGCAGCGACCCGAGAGGCGCGAGAGGGCTGAGCGAACGGCCAGTCGAAGGCGGGGCAACCACGAGAGAAAGGCATTCCATGACGAAGAAGGCAGATTTCAACGCCGAGGAGTGGGCCACTGTCGCGGAGGCGCCGGTGCTGGCCGGCCTGCGCCTGGCGGCGGCCAGTCGCGGAGGGACTATCCGCGAGAGCCTCGCGGTGGGCAAGGCCTACGCCAAGGCTCGCCAGGAGCATGGTGGAAGCGACCTGCTCGACGAGCTCGTGGCGGCTCCACCGTCCCCAGATCCAGACCGGCTGCGTCCGGGTGGGGACATCGGCCAGCTGAGCACCGACCGCTTGGGCGAGGCCCTACGGATCCTGGAAGAGAAGGCCTCCGCCGAGGAGGTCGAGGCGTACAGGCGGTTCGTGACTGCGGTCGCGCAAGCGGCTGCGAGCGCCCATCGCGAAGGTGGGTTCCTGGGGGTGGGCGGCAAGGACGTCAGCGAGGAGGAGCAGCGCGCGCTGGACGAATTGGCAGCGACGCTGAAGCCCGCTACGTCGTAACGCCGTCGAGGTCGCCGCCGGTCAGGTCAGGTCACTGGCCGTCAGGCGCCTGAATGGCAGCAGCCTCTCGGTGCCCGTCAGCTGAAAGACACGCTGCACGCGACCTCTGCCGCGCACCAGGCTGAGCCGGTTCGAATCGGCCTGAGAGCGAGCATGCGCCATCAGGATCAAGCGGAGACCGGAGGAATCCATGAACTCCAGTGGGCTCAGGTCGACCACGATCTCGCGAGCGGTCGTGGTCTCGGCCGCCAAGATCGCCTGATCGAGCAGGTCGGCGGTCGATCGGTCCAGCTCGCCCTTCGCCGCGATCGTGCAGCGGCGGTCGCACTCAACCACACGGACCTCCAGGAGCCCCTTGCGCGCGACTCTCCCTGAACCCGGCCCCGGTTCAGGTTGGCGATGCACGGCGATTCCCGTCCTGGCGCGTCTCCGCGAGGAGCTCCGCCCCCTCGTTGATGCACCGGACCGCGGCCGCCAAGCCGCCCCGGGCGGCATCCGACCGCGGCGGGTGGACCCCGGAGCGGCGCGGAGGGATGCGCGCCGGCGAATCCCGCAGTGCGGGTGGCGGTAGCGTCACGTCGGGCAGTGACGTCACGTCGGCCGGGACGACCACGACGGTCGCCTCGAGCGTCAAGAGCCGGATACCCAGGAGACGCGCCAGGATCGAAGCCTCGATAAGAGCTCCGTCAGATGGACGCCTCCTGGGGTCAGGCGCTGCCGTAAGCGCGGCAGGTTTAGTCCTCCTTGCGGCTTGGAGGGTGACGCGCGCTGAACTCTTCGAGGCGCCGGGAGGCCCTGTCCGCGACCTCGACGATCTGCGCGTAGCGCTCACGCCCAGCCCTCGCACCGAGGATGTACCCCGTGGCGAAGAGCGCGATCCTCGCGATCTTCACGAATCGTCCCTCGCCCCCTCGTGACGGCGCCTGCGCGAGGAGATCCCGGCGCTGCCTGCCGTGAGGCCGGCCAGGCTGCCGGCGATGAGGCCCGCCTTGAGTGGCTTGCCGGTGAAGGCCGCCTTCACTGCCTTGCCCGGGCTGACGCCCGGCAGCGCGGATTTGATCCCGCCCCGCACATCGAGCGAGTCACCGGCAGTTGCGAGCGCTCGCTGAAGCCGGCTCTTTCTCTTCGGCAATTGCATCCTTAGTCCCCTCCGTTAGCGCTTGGTGCGAGACGCCTTCGCGATCGCATCGACGAGCTCGCTCTTGGTCATGTTCGTCCGCCCTTCGACCCCGATCCCGGCCGCGAGCTCGACCAGCTCGGGCTTGTTGTAGGAGCTCAGGTCACCGCTCGTGCCGTCGCGATGGAGCTCACGCGCGGTGCGCTTGGCGGTCGCCGTCGACTCGTCGCGGATCTGCTCGGCAGCCGCGACCTGCGCGTCGACATCGCCCGCCTGGCGCTCAGCGTCGTCGGCCAGCTGCTGGGCCTGTCGATGAGCCTCCTCGGCCGCGGCTCGCGCGGCGTCGGTGGCCTCCTCGGCCAGCCGCCTGGCCTCCGCCAGCTGCTGGGTCGCGTCCTCCACCAGCTCCTCGGCATGCTCCTGGCACGCCTCGGCGTCCTCCTGAGCCTCCTCGACCTCAGCATCGACCTCGGCGTAGGCCTCTCGCCTCTGCTCTTCGGCGTCCGACTCGGCGGCCCGGCGTTCGCGATCCATAGTCTCCTCGGCGGCCTTCTCGGCCTGCGCGACGCGTTGCTGGACCTGACGCTTGGTGTCGCGCTCCACCTCCTTCACGCGGCGCGACCGGCCTCGCTCACCTGCCGGGCGTGCTCGGAGCGGTCCTTCGACTCCTGGGCGGCCTCCAGGGCGCGCTCCTCGGCATCGCGAGCGCGCTCGGCGGCATCGCTTGCGCGCTTCATGCGGATCTCGACCGAATCGCCGCCGCTGGAGTCTTGTCGACCACGGCCGCGCTGAACCGTCGCCGCCTATCGCGAGCGCCCGCCACGGCGGAGTCGGCTGCGGTTCCGACATCGTCCGCAGAGTGGAGGGCCCGGGACAGCAGCCAGGCAGCGTTGGAGGGCATCTCCTTGAGACCCGTCCGTGTTCGCTCAGACAACGACATCATTTCCCCCTCGGGACGTAGGACAGCGAAGAATCTAGATGAGACAATAGCATCTCGTCAAGAGAACCCTCTAGACTGGTCGCGAGACGCTCATGTCCGAGCCCGCACCCAGACAAGCGTTACAGCAGCGCGTCGCCGCGACCATCCTGGACGGCGCGGCACGGATACTCGTGGTGCCGGGAGAGCAGGCGAGCATGAACGACGTGGCGGCCGCGGCCGGGGTCGCGAGGGCCACGGTCTACCGCTACTTCCCTAACCGCCAAGCGCTGCTCGACGAACTGGCCGAGGCGGCCGTTGCGGACGCCGACGCGCGGCTTGCGGCGGCCAGAATCGACGAGGTGGATCCAGAAGAAGGCATCGCGCGTGCGGTGCGCGCCCTGGTAGACGTGGGAGACGCCTTCGTGCTCTTGGCGCGCGAGCGAGTGCGCTCGGATCCCGGGCGCTACGAGCGCAGCGTCACCCAGCCGCTGCGCCTGCTGTTCGAGCGCGGTCAGGCAGCCGGGGACATTCGCCAGGACGCTCACAAGCGCTCGCCTGACCGAGTCGCTGATCGGGTTGATCGTCGGCGTGCTCACCTCCACGCGGCCGCTCGGCAAGGAGGACTCGGTCTCCACCATCACCGGTCTCTTCCTCGACGGAGCCCGTGCTCGCGGTCCGCGAGGTCTATGAACCAGCATCCGCCCGGGCGTGCGCGCCACGCGGTCAACCCCAGACCAGAGGAGTAGGAGATGGACCAAGAGCCCGATCGGCCGGCTCCCGACGAGGACCCGGATCAGCGAAGCGGCGACCAGCCGGCCGAGCGCACCGAAGACCCCAGCCCCCTCCTCCAGGAACTGGTGGCCTACCTGCGCGACAGCCGCACCGAGCTCCGAGAGGAGTGGGCCAGGCGCATCAGCGAGGCGGAGCTCCTCGGGGTGATGTCGGACGAGGAGATCTTCTCGGAAGCCACCGAGGTCTTCGACAACTACGTGGATGCGCTGGAGACCGGCAGCATCGAGACCCTGCAGACCTACGCCCGCGAGCTCTCGGAGAGAATCATCCCTCGGGGCGTCGAGACCCACGAGGTGCTCGGGATCGTGCTCCTCCTGCGAGACGTGCTGGCGCGATCGCTGTTCGCCAAGTACCAGGACGACCTCGAGCTACTGAATCGCATCCTGGACGAGTACGAGCCGGCCGCCAACCGAATCGCGGTCACGGTGAGCGTGAGCTTCGTCGAGGAGCGCGAGCGAGTCATCCACGAGCAACAGGAGGCCATGCGGGAGCTGTCCACGCCGGTCCTCCAGCTGCGCGAGCGACTACTCATCCTGCCGATCATCGGCGTGCTCGACTCAGAGCGCGCCCGCCAGCTCACGGAGCAGCTCCTGGGGGCGATCCGGGACAACCGGGCCAAGGTCGTGGTGATCGACATCACCGGTGTCGCCACGATCGATCGCACCGTTGCCAACCACCTCGTCCAGACTGTCGAGGCCTCGCGGCTCATGGGTGCGAGCACGATCCTCACCGGCCTGTCGTCTGAGATCGCCCAGACGCTCGTCGACCTCGACGTTGACCTCGGGATGATGAGAACGGTGGGAGACCTGCAGGGAGGGCTCGAGGAGGCCGAGCGCCTGGCCGGCTACCGAGCGGAAGCAGAAGCCGGCCACTCCACCGCCGACTTCGAGACGTAGGTCACCGCGCAGATGTCTGTCGCGATCCTGCGCCAGGGCGCATACCTCATCGCCTCGATCCAGTCGGACCTGTCCGACAGCGAGGTCATCGAGCTCCGCCACGAGCTGGCGGAGCTGGTGGGAAGCGCTCGCGCGCGGGGGATCGTGATCGACGTGGCCGCACTGGACGTGATCGACTCCTTCGTGGCGCGGTCGTTGCGCTCGATCGTCCTCACCGCCAGGCTGCGGGGTGCCGAGACCGTGATCGTCGGCATCCAGCCGGATGTGGCTATAGCCATGGTGCAGTTCCGGTTGAACCTGCAGCCGTTGCGAGTGGCCTTGGACCTGGACGCCGCGAAGGCGCTGCTCGATCGCTTGACTCAGGGGGACGCAGTGGATGGAGGATGAGCTGCGCGTCTCCATCGACGCCGACGCAGACCTGGTGACCGCGCGCGCCGAAGCACGCGCAATGGCTGAACGGCTCGGCTTTCCCCGCCCCGATCCCACCCTGATCGCCACCGCCATCTCGGAGGTCGCGCGCAACATCGTCGTGCACGCGGGGCGGGGGGAAATCGTCCTCAGGCCGATTCAGGAGGCCGACCGCTACGGCCTGGAGGTGATCGCCAGTGACGAGGGAGCCGGCATCAGGGATGTGGAAGCGGCGCTGCGTGACGACTTCAGCGGAAGGGGCGGCCTGGGGCTTGGCCTGCCCGGCGCGCGTCGCCTCATGGACGACTTCGAGCTCGCCTCCGACGCCGACACCGGCACGACCGTGACGATGAGGAAGTGGAGGTCTCGCGATGAGCTCGCGCGCCTACGCGAGGAGCGCCGCCGGCGTGCCTGAGCGCGCGACGCGCAAACCGGTGGAATGGGGCATCGCCACCAGACGCCGGCCGGGCGAGGCCGCGAACGGAGACCTGGCGGTCGTCGCCCCGTTGCCCGAGGGAACCCTGTTCGCGGCGATCGACGGCGTTGGACACGGGGTCGAGGCGGCCCATGCCGCCCGCAGGGCCGGAGACGTTGTACGCGAGAACCCGAGCCCGGACCTCGTTCTGATGGCCGAGCGCTGCCACCGCGCCCTGCGAGACACACGCGGGGCGGCCATCAGCCTGGCCTTCGTCTCCCCGGTAGAGAACGCGATGACCTGGCTGGGCGTCGGAAGCGTGGAGGGACGAGTGCTGAGCGGTGACCCGTCGGCCACCCGGTTGAAGGGCTCTCTGGCGCTCGGAAATGGGATTCCCGGGCACCAGCTGCCAGGCGTCAGAACGGCGAGGATCGACGTCATGCCCGGCGACGTCCTCGTCCTGGCAACGGACGGGATACGAGGCCCGGTTTGGGGACTCGCTCGACACCTCCGGCTCGACTCAGGCCATCAGTAATCGCATCCTTGCCGACCACGGAAAACCCACCGACGACGCCCTCGTCGTGACCGTCCGCTACCTCGGCCTCCGGCCGTGATCGCGGGCGGCGGCAGCGGCGCGGTGCCCTTCCGGACGGCGTACGCGTCGGCTCTGCGGGAGTACCTGCGCGACGAGACCGAAGGGTCGCTCCGAACCGCGTACGAGCTCGGGCGCGACGCAGTGGGCCAGCGGCTCAGCGTGCTCGACCTGGCAGTCGCCCACCAGGAGGCCCTAACGTCCTCGCTGGCAGGCGTCCAGGACTCGGCCGACGCACAACACGTGACGCGCGCGGCCGGTGACTTCTTTCTCGAGAGCCTGTCCTCGTTCGAGATGGTTCAGCGTGGATTCGGAGAAGCCCGGCAGGCAGCGCAGCACGAACGGCGTCAGACCGAGATGTCGCGCCAGCTGTCGTCCTTCCTGACCGATGCCTCGCTCACCCTCGATGCTTCAGAGCCCCTCGAAGAGATGCTGCGGCTGGTGGCCGAGCAGGCGCGCGAACTCGTGGGGGCTCGGTGTTGCGTGGCGACGGTGTCCGCAGAAGGCCAGCCTCGAGCCGCCGAAGCGGTCTCCCACTCCGACGACGAACCGCAATGGGCAAGCCGCCTGCAGTGGCTGGACGTGTCCGCGATCTACCGGATCGTCCGCCAGCTCCGAGGCTCAGCGAGGATCGCCGGCAAGGATCTCGAGGGCCTGGCTCCATTCAGCTCCGCGCTGGGGGATCATCCGCCTAAGGGCTGGCTCGCCGCATCGCTGACGGGCCTCGACGGTGGGCAGCTCGGCGCAATCCAGCTCTTCGATAAGGAGAACGGGGCGTTCACCGCAGACGACGAGGCCGCACTGGTCCACCTCGCCCAATCGGCGTCGGCGGCCATCGAGCGGGCACAGCTCTACCAGGAGCGAAGCTAGTCGAACACGCCCAGGACGAGCAAGAGCACGAGCGTCCCGATAACGGAGACCAAAATCGAGCCCCCGCATCCCAGCCGGTTGGAGAAGAAGACCATCATCTGAGGTCGCTCGATTACCCGCACCAGGGGCCAGAAAACACGATGTAATCGCTGACCCATGCACGAGACCGAACTCCTGATCCTCGGCCTCTGCGTGGCGATCCCGATGTTGAGCGTGATCGCGAAGGTGCTCGACATCCCGTACCCGATCGTGCTCGTGCTCGGGCGGTGCCATTGGGCTACGTGCCCGGCGTTCCGGAGGTCGAGCTCGAGCCCGACCTGGTGCTGGTGATCTTCCTGCTGCGAAACGAGGGGCAGATCTCGGGCGAGGTCATGCGCCGCGTCGAGCGCGAGCTGGACCTGGAGGAGTCGCGGCTGGAGATTTAGGCGCTCGCCACGAGCACGAGCGCCGCGGCGGCCAGCAGCGAGACGCCCGTGACCGGCACGGAGCGGGCGCCGGCGGGCTGCGTCTTCTCGTAGACCATGAGGGCGGTAAGCACCGCCATCCAGCCCAGGCTGGCCACCCCGACCGAGAACATCACCAGCATCAGCGCCCAGCAGCAGCCGAGGCAGAACGCCCCGTGGCGGGCCCCGAGCCGAAAGCCGCCGCCCGTCCCGCGCTCGTAGAAGCGCAGCAGGAAGTGCCCCGGGTGGCGACACCTGTCGAGGCACGCGTCCTTGAGCGTCGTGAACTGGAACGCGCCGGCGAGCGCCAGCACTGAGCCGCCGATGAGCCAGTCGTTGTGGGCGAGCCAGGGGCTGGAGTCGACCGCGGCGTGCACGCCCACGTCGAACAGGAAGGCCAGCGCACCGAAGGCGGACCAAACGAGCGCGTACCCGCCGAGAAAGCCGGCCATCGCGGCGCGCGGGCGCGGCTGCGCGGCCGACGCCGCCGCGAACAGCCGCACCAGCGGCAGGCTCGACGGCAGCATCATCGCGGCGATCATCACCTGCCACGCGACCAGGAACAGGGGCAGCGCGATCCAGGGCGGCGGGCCGGTCTCGATCAGCGCGTCGTGATGCAGCAGCGATGCCGCCCCGGCCGCCTGTGCGGCCAGAGCGAGGACCCACGCCGCGGCGATGGCGACCAGGACCAGCGGCGGAAGCGCCCGACCCAGCCGAAGTCGCCGCGGCCATCGCGGCGGCTGCCCAGCGACGCTCCGGCCGCCATCGGTGCTCTCAGTCCCCGCGGTAGTCGAGCTTCCAGTCGGACTGGATCGCGTTCTTGTTCTCGTAGGACCACTGATAGCCGTGCTCGGGGATGTCGATGCTTCTGGCTGTCGGCCTTCCCGACGTAGGCCGGCGAGCCCGGGACGGTCGAGAAGATCGAGTTGTTCAGCGTCGTCGTGCTGCCGTCAGGGCCCCTGTAGGGGTGCATCTCGCAGTGGATCTTGTCGTCCACCTTGAGGGTGCCCGCGCCATCCACGATCTCGTGCGAGATCGACGCCCGCTCGACGGCAACGCGCTCGCCGACGAGCTGAGCCAGGTCGCCGAGCGGGCCGCCGAGCTTGCCGGTGAACGCGTCGAGCATCGCGTCGGCCTGCTCCTCGGTCGCCTGGTCGTCGACGAGGAGCATCTGGCGCATGTTGCCCGCGAGGATGTTCCCCGGGATGTTCACCGCGCTGACGAGGGTGAGACCGCTCACGTCGACGCCCCGGATCACGCCGCTGTCGAAGTGATACGCCAGCACCGAGTCGCAGGTCCCCTGGTCGGGGTCCTCTCCGATCCAGCACGGACAGAGCACGTCGCACGAGCAGACCTCGAGCAGCGACCCCTCGAGTTGGTAACCCGCATCGGTGGCGGTGGCCATGGTGTCTCCTTCCCTTGGGGTGGAATCGGCGCAAGCCTCTCGCCACGCTTGGCGGCAGTCAAGGGTTCGGTGCGCCGGATACCGTCAGGGGCGCGTGCGGATCGCGACCTGGAACGTGAACTCGGTCAAGCAGCGCATGCCGCGACTGCTGCCGTGGCTGGACCAGCGCCGGCCCGACGTGGTGTGCCTGCAGGAGACCAAGCTCGCCGACGACGCATTCCTTGACCTGCTCGGCGAGGAGCTCGACGGCCGCGGCTACGAGATCGCCGTTCACGGCGAGGCCACGTGGAACGGGGTCGCCATCCTCTCGCGCGCGGGGTTGGACGACGTGGTGGCGGGAGTTGCCGGGAGCACCCGGCTTCCCGCACCCCGAGGCGCGCGCTGTCGCGGCCACGTGTGGCGGCATCCGCGTGGTGTCGGTCTATGTGCCCAACGGGCGCGAGCCGGGGTCCGAGCACTACGAGTACAAGCTCGCCTGGCTGGCGTCGCTGCGCGAGATGGTGGCCGCGGACCCGGAGGTGACGATGGTGTGCGGCGACGTGAACATCGCCCCCACCGACGACGACGTGTTCGACCCGGACGCCTACGCCGGCCAGACTCACGTGACGCCCCCGGAGCGGAAAGCGCTGGCGGAGCTTCAGGCGGTCGGCCTGCGCGACCTCGTCCGAGATCGCTGGCCCGACGAGCGGGTGTTCACCTACTGGGACTACCGGGCCGGGATGTTCCACCAGGACCTGGGCATGCGGATCGACCTGGTCCTGGCGGGCGAGCCGGTGGCCGGCCGCGTGCGAGGCCGCGTGGGTGGACCGCCAGGCCCGCAAGGGCAGCGGGCCGAGCGATCACGCGCCCGTGATCGTGGACCTGGACGAGGCGCCGGACGGGGACATCGGACCGGTGGTGCCGCCGCCGTCGAATCCGGTGGTCAAGCGCGGCGCGGCGAAGCTGCCCCAGTCGCCGTAGCGACCGGCGAGGTCCTCAGCCGCTTGCGATCGCGGTCGCGCGAGGGCTGGACGCGCTTGGGCTCCCCGGGCATCTTCGGATAGTCGGGCGGGTAGGGCATGTCGCCCTCGCCCTCGGCGGAGTCGTTCTCGTACATGTCCAGCAGCGGCTGGAGCGAGTGCGCGGCGTCGTCGATCGCGGCGTGGCGATCTCCCAGCCTCGGCGAAGCGAGCGGGCATGGTCGCCACCGTGAAGTCCTCCGGCGCCACCTCGGAGAGCTCGTCCCAGGTGACCGGCGCCGAGACCGGCGCGCCCGGCTTGGGCCGCACGCTGTAGGCCGACGCGATGGTGCGATCGCGCGCGTTCTGGTTGTAGTCCACGAAGATGCGCTCGCCGCGCTCCTCCTTCCACCACTTGGTCGTGACCTCGCCGGGGAGGCGCCGCTCGAGCTCGCGCCCGAAGGCGATCGCGGCGTGGCGGACGTCCGTGAACGTCCAGCGGGGCTCGATCCGCACGTAGATGTGGACCCCGCGCCCGCCGGAGGTCTTCGGGAAGCCGGTGTAGCCGAGGTCGCTCCAGGAGGACGCGCGCCTCGGCGGCCACGCGCACCGCGTCGTCGAAGTCCGTGCCCGGCTGCGGGTCCAGGTCCAGGCGCAGCTCGTCGGGATGGTCCACGTCGTCGCCGCGCACCGGCCACGGGTGGAAGGTGATCGTTCCCATCTGGGCCGCCCAGCCGACCACGGCGAGCTCGGTGGGACAGATCTCGTCGGCGTGACGGCCCGACGGGAACTCGATCCGCGCCGTCTCCACGTAGTCCGGGGCTCCCTTCGGTACGCGCTTCTGAAAGAAGGCGTCGCCGCCGCCCTTCTCGCGTGTCGACAGCACGATGCCCGGGTGCACGCCCTTGGGCCAGCGCTCGAGCGTCGTCGGCCGCCGCCCCAGCGCGCGCATGATGCCGTCGCCCACGGCGAGGTAGTACTCGACCACGTCGAGCTTGGTGATGGGACCGAGCGCTCCGTCTCGGGGAAGATCACGCGGTCGGCGCTCGACACGCGCAGTTCGCGCCCGCCGGCGTCGACGATCGTGGCGTCGGACTTCGCCATGCCCGCAATGATCCCAGGCACCACCGGACTCACCGCTTCGGCTGCCACAGTGCGATTTCGCCGGCGGCCGGGGCGGCGACGATGCTGCGCCAGCCGGCCGGGCCCTCACGTGGTTGGAGAGGGATCGAGGCACCGAGCTCCTCGGCGAGCCGGGTCGTCTCGTGGACATTGGGGACCTCGACGTAGGGAAGCCAGAGGGGTGCGCGGGCGTCGTCTTCGACCACGCCGCCGTCGATCTGGCCGAGGCCGATGGCCATGTACGAGACCGAGGCCACGTGCAAGGTCTCGGCCCGCCAGGCGAACAGCTGCGTGTAGAAGGCGCAGGCACGCGCGAGGTTCGGCGTGCGAAGCTCAAGATGGACCACCGGGTTCTCCGCCACGCGGCGCTTCCCCATCTGCGTTAGACGGCTCCCGGAGTCACCAACTAATCGGGTGTGCGATGAATCTCGGGCCGCGGGGACGAGTCAAACTCGGTATGAGCGAGTTGGCCATCATGGACCAGGAGCAGCTCTTCCACGAGCTGATCGAACCCCACCGCGCTGCGATGCACGCGCACTGCTACCGGATGCTCGGGTCGGTGCACGACGCCGACGACGCGCTCCAGGAGGCGTTCGTCCGGGCCTGGCGCGGGCTGCCCCGCTTCGAGGGCAGGAGCGCGCCGCGATCCTGGCTCTACCGGATAGTCACCAACGCCTGCCTCGACCTGATCGCCCGCCGCCCCAAACGCGTGCTTCCGATCGACTACGGGCCCCCGTCCGAACCGCCCGAGGCGGGCGGTCGGCTGCACGAGTCGGCGTGGATCGAGCCCTATCCGGACGCGCAGTATCTGGAGAACGAGAGCCTGAGGGCTCCGGACGCTCGTTACGAGGAGCGGGAGGCCATCGAGCTCTCGTTCGTCGCCGCCCTCCAGTACCTACCGCCCAAGCAGCGCTGCGCCCTGATCCTGCGCGACGTGCTCGGCTTCTCCGCCCGAGAGTCCGCCGACGCGCTGGACACCACGACCGCATCGATCAACAGCGCGCTTCAGCGCGCGCGCCAGACCGTCGAGCAGCGGCTACCCGAGCGCTCCCAGCAGGCCACCGTGCGCCTGCTCGGGGATGCTCAGGTCCAGGAGGTCGTCGACAGGTTCGTCACGGCCTTCGAGACGGGAGACGTCGACACGATCCTCGGCCTGCTGGCCGAGGACGCGACATTCGACATGCCTCCCTACGAAGACTGGTGCAGCGGGCGCGAGGCGATCGCGAAGTCCTGGCTGATGCCCGGCGGCCCACCGCCCCGCCTCCGTTACGTCAGGACGAGCGCGAACGCGCAGCCCGCCGTGGGCACGTACCTGATCGATCCGGAAGAGCGCTTCTACACCCCGATCGCGCTCGACGTGCTGACCTTCGGCCCGGAGGGGATCTCCGGCGTGACCGCGTTCCGCACGCCTGAGATCTTCGAGCGCTTCGGCCTGCCGGAACGGCTGATCGGCTCCTAGGCCCGCTTCGTCAAACTCAGCGGGTCCCACCCACTCTGGACATCCAGGTCGACTCGGGCTCGCCCGAGGAGCTCCCCAGCGAGTTTCAGCCGCGGGCGTTGCGCCGCCGCGCGCTCCAGGCGCTGGCAGCGCTCGGCGCGCTGGTCGCCGTCTTCGTGCTCGCGCCCGGGCTCGGGCAGGTCAGGGACAGCCTCGCCGGCGCGAGCCCTGGATGGCTGGTCCTGGCCACCCTGCTCGAGGGCCTCTCCTTCGCGTCGTACGTGGTCATGTTCGGGCCGATCTTCTGCACCGGCCTGACCTGGCGGCGCAGCTGGCAGATCGGCGGCTCGGAGCTGGCCATGGGGTCGCTGGTTCCGGCCAGCGGGGCCGGCGGGCTGGCGCTCGGTGCGTGGGTGCTGCACCGCGGCGGCATGGACACCGCGCGGATCGCGCGTCGCTCGGTGGCCTTCTTCCTGATCAAGAGCGCGGTGAACTTCCTGGCCGTCGCCGTGCTCGGCACGGCCCTGGCGCTCGGCCTGTTCGGGCCCGACCTCTCGCTTTGGCTCACCGCCTTCCCTGCAGCCATGGCGGCGCTGGCGCTCGGCGCCGTGGTGGCGATCCCTCGCCTGGGCCCGGGCCGCGCGCCCGGCCCGGAGGCCTCGCGGCTGCGCCGCGCCGTGAGCGCGGCGCGGGTGGCGATCATCGACGGGACCCGCGAGGCGCTGCAGATCGTGCGGTCGGGCAATCGTCGCGTGCTGGCGGGATCTGTGGGCTACTGGGCCTTCGACAACGCCGTGCTGTGGGCGACCTTCCACGCCTTCGGGCTGTCGCCGCCGCTCACCATCATCCTGATGGGCTACCTGATCGGCCAGCTGGGCGGGCTGTTGCCGATCCCCGGCGGGATCGGCGGCATCGACGGCGGACTGATCGGCACGCTGATCGTCTACGGCACGCCGGCCGCGGGCACCGCAGCGGCCGTGCTCGGCTACCGGCTGATCCTCTTCTGGCTGCCGCTGGTGGTCGGCGGCATCGCCTTCGCCGCCCTGCGCCGGGACATGCCGGGCGGCTACGAGCTCGCCTCGTGCGGGCCGGCGGTTGCTGCGCAGTCCGCCTGAGCCGCCGGGCTCAGTCCACCAACCCGGCGATGGCGGCAAGCGCCTTCTGGGCGTTGAGCCGGCCGTCGTAGGCCACCTTCCCGTTGAAGGCGGGTGGCTTGTCCACCTTGTGCCGGATCGCGTAGCGAAGGTCGCCGTAGGTGGCGTCGGTCTCCTGCTTGCGCAGGATGGCGGCGACGCCGGCCGCGTAGGGCGCAGCCATTGAGGTGCCGGACAGGACCTTGTACCCGCCGTTCAGGTAGGTCGAGTAGATGTTGCTCCCGGGGGCGGCGACGTCCACGTCCGTGGCGCCGAAGTTGGAGAACGACGCCAGGGTGTCGGTCGACGTGGAGGCGGCCACAGCGAGGATGTTCGAGTCGCCGAAGGAGGCCGGATAGTCCGGGTCCTTGTCGATGTTCTGGCTGTCGTTGCCCGCGGCCACCACCAGCAGCGCACCCTTGTCCTGCGCGTAGTTGACCGCGTCCTTCAGGGACGACGACTCAGCGCTCGAGCCGAACGAGCAGTTGATGATCTTGAACCCCTTCTTGGCCGCGTACTCGAGGCCCTCGATGGCGTCGGACGTTGAGCCCTTGCCCTTGGAGTTCATGAACTTGATCGGCACGACCTTGGTCGACCAGCAGACGCCGGCGACCCCCTGGGTGTTGTTGCCGCGGCCGCCGACGATGCCGGCCACGTGGCTGCCGTGACCGTTGTCGTCCTCGCCTGAGCCCTTGCCCTTGATCGCGTTGTAGCCGTAGGTGTCGTCCACGTAGCCGTTCTTGTCGTCGTCCTTGCCGTTGTTGGGCTTGTCGTCGTTCTTGAAGACGTTGTCCTTGAGGTCGGGATGGTCGGTGTCGACCCCGGTGTCGAGGATCGCGACCTTCGCGCACGATGTGCGCGTGCCCCAGGCGGTGGGTGCGTCGATGTCGTGGTCCTCGCTGCCGTCCACCAACGCCCAGTCGCGCGTGTAGTACGGGTCGTTGGGCGTCTTCACGGCGGAGGAGAACTGGAAGTAGTCAGGCTCCGCGTACGTCACGTCCGGATGTGCTCGCAGGCGGCGAAGCAGCACCTTGGTCGCGAGGCCCGAGCGCGGCCGGACAACCACGAGCCGTCCCTTGCGGACCCCCTTGAAGCGCTGGGAGATGCGGCCCTGGAGCGCCGCGAGGACGTCGCCCTGGCGACCCTTCGACACGCCCTTGTCGAAGCCCACGAGCAGGCGGCCGGAAGCCGCGGGAGGAGCGGCTGATGCCGGCGTGGCGAGGGTCAGGGCGACCAGGCAGGCGGCCGCGACCACTAGGGACTTCGGGCCAGTCATGCGAGCAACCAGACCTTAAGCGTTCGGCACGGAGTAACGCAACAGGGTCGGATCGCGATGAGCCACAGCAAGTGGGACACTCGCCGGCATGAACACGGACCCGCACCAGCCCACCACGCCTGGCTACGCGCTCACGCTGGATGTCGAGTATCCCGACCGGCCCCTCAACCGCCTCACGAGCGCATTCCGGATCTTCACGGTGATCCCGATCGCGATCGTGCTCACCACCCTCGACCCGTCCTCGGTCTCCAGCTCCGACGAGTATGCGACCTTGGTTGCCTCGAGTGCGGGCCTGGTCTTCATCCCGCCGCTGCTGCTGATCGTCTTCAGACAGAAGTACCCGCGCTGGTGGTTCGACTGGAACCGCGAGCTGCTGCGCTTCACCAACCGGGTCTACGCATACGGCGCACTGCTCAACGACGAATACCCCTCAACCGACGAGCAGCAGTACGTGCGACTCGAGCTCGACTATCCCGACGCCAGGGAGGGACTGAATCGCTGGCTGCCGCTGGTGAAGTGGTTCCTCGCCATCCCGCACTATGTCGTGCTCGTCTTCCTCTTCATCGGGGCCTTCTTCGTGTTGATCGCAGCTTGGTTCGCCATCCTCTTCACCGGCCGCTACCCACGGAGCCTGTTCGACTACGTGGTGGGCGTCATGCGCTGGGGCAACCGCGTGACCGCCTACGCGATCGTGCTCGCGACCGACGAGTACCCGCCGTTCCGGCTCAGCCATTGACTCTTGGCTTGGTCTTCATCGCCCTCGGCTGCCGAGGAACTCGTCGAGGAACGCGATCACCCTGCGCTCGTACTCCGCAGGACGTTCGGTGATCCCCCCGATGTGATGATCGCCGGGAACCGCCCATTGGGTCGAGGGCTCGCCGGCGAGATCCGCGTAGCGTCCGGCCAGCTTCTCGTTCGGAGCCTCTGCCGACGAGATCAGGAGGAGCGGCGTCGGCGCGACCCTCGGGATCAGGTCGAACATCGAAGGCGGCGGGAGGCCATCGGAGAACACCGACACCCCGGCTGTCTTCACCAGGAGCAACGGGGTCGCGATGAGGCTGTTGGCTGCGCCGTCGACCTCGTGGCTGTCCTCGGCGTAGGAGCGGGCGCCTGCCCCTTCCGACACGACCGCGCTCAGGCCGTCGTCATCTTCGGCGGCTGCCTGCAGCATCAGCTCACCCCCAACCGACAGGCCCAGGCCGCCGATGCGGGTGGGGTCGACGTCGTCGCGGTCTCGCAGCCAGTCGACGGCCGCCTCGATGTCCCGCTCTCCGCCCCAGCCGTAGGCGTTGGGGGCGCCCTCGCTGGCCCCCTCGCCGCGGCGGTCGAACAGCAGGACTCCGTAGCCATTGCGGACGAGCATCCGGGCCTGCTTCTGCGGGCCGTCCCTGCCCGGGAAGACGATCACGGTGGCGCCGTTGCGCGAGGGGACGTGCCAGCCCTCGAGCTCCAACCCGTCCTCGGTGGTGAAGGCGACGTCCTCGATGGGCCGCGCCCAGGTTCGCCTCGGGCACCCCGGCGTTGGAGACGTGCGTCGTGAGATAGCTCAACCCGATGGGAAAGAGGATCACCCAGAGTCCGAGCACAGTCGCCACCGCAAGCAGAAGGCGCTTCCCGTACCGGACCGGACGGGACTGGTCCACGCGCCGTCCGCTCCACAGCGTCACAGCGCTCAGGGCAACGAGGGCGAGCCCCGCGGGGATGGCCAGAAGGCCCGTGAAGTCGTCCCCCGACGGGCCGGCCTCGAGTGTGTAGTACACGGCCTCGCCGCCCGAGACGATCCCGAACAGCCCGACCACCAGCGCCATTAGCCCGCGCGCGCTGGAGCTCAGACGCGGATAGACCGTGGCCGCGATCGCCAGCACGGCGAGCGGTATCAGCCCGCTGGCCAGGTGGTCGGCGGCCGAGGTGCCGGCCGGGGGCTGGAGAAGGGTGTCGTCCGCGACATGCAATGCGACCAGGGCAGTGGCGGCGCGAAAAACCCGGGTCGCGGTCCTCGAGTTCATGGGATCTCGACCGGGCGGACGCGCACGGCGTCCGTGCGCGCGGCGACGTAGGCGGGCAGCTGCTCGAGGGCCTCGCTTTCGTCGCGCGCGCTCACGCTCCACCAGATGCGGTGATCCCCGGCCAGGCAGGTAGACGGCGCGGTGACACCCCGTAGGGGGCTCTCGAAGCCGTGCCAGGCGGCGAAGCTGGCCTCGCATTCGCCTGGGGCGTGTTGGTGATGGAGAAGGAAGTCCTTCATCTCGGTGTCCGATCCGCCGCGCGCCGGCGCCCGCCTTGTAGCGGGCGCCGGCTGCGGCATCGTGTGGTTGGTCCTCCTCAGACCTGAGCCGGGCTGGGCTCGTAGGCGGCCTCGGGTCCTCTCTGGCGGCTGTCCTCGTCGCGCTCCCCGTGGGGCTGGGGAATCCACTCGAGGAAGCTCGGCAGGTACCAGTTCCAATCGCCGAGCAGCTTCATCGTCGCCGGGAGCAGGACTCCCCTGATCACGGTCGCGTCGATCAGGATCGCGAACGCCAGGCCCACGCCCATCTGCTTGAAATCGACGAACTGGAGCGTGGCGAACACGCCGAACACGGCGACCATGACGATCGCGGCACTGGTGACCGTGCCGGCCGTCCGGGAGATGCCCTCGCGAACCGCGTCGTCGGTGCTCATGCCCCGGTCGTAGAGCTCCCGGACCCTCGACAGGATGAACACGTGGTAGTCCATCGAGAGCCCGAACAGGATCACGAACAGGAACACGGGGAGCCAGTTGGTGACTCCGCCGTTGGACTCGAAGTCCAGCAGCGACTCGCCCCGGCCCCGTTCTGGAACACCAGCACCAGCACGCCGTAGGCGGCGCCCACGGAGAGCAGGTTGAGCGCGATCGCCTTGATCGGGATCACGATCGAGCGGAACGTGAACAGCATCAACAGGAACGCCAGGCCGAGGACGAAGATGAACACGAGGGGCATGCGGTCGCTGAGGACCTGGTTGAAGTCCTCAGTGCTCGCTGCGCCTCCGGTCACACTCGCCTCGGCTCCGTCGACCTTCCCGACCGTGGCCGGCACGAGCTCGTCCCGGACCTCGTTCAGGGCGGCGACGGATGCATCGTCGGTCCCGTTGCCTTCGCTCGGGAGACCGATCTGCGCGACCGTCCCGTCCTCGCTGTAGGTGACCTCAGCGGGGGCGATGAACGTGTCCGACCTGCCGGCCTCGTCGACCAGCTGGCCGATGGACGCAGCGACCTCGCCGCTGCGGACGTCGTCGGCCTTGACGACGACCTCGTTCACGTTGGCCTCCTCGGGGAACGCCTCCGTGTACCGGTCGTAGGTCTGGATGACCGCCAGGTCCTGCGGCAGGTCATCGATGCCCGTCTGCGTCGTGTTCATGCTGAGACCCGGAATGGCCAGCGCGAGCAGTGCCGAGGTGGCCACCACCGCTGAGAGCACGGGCCTGCGCATCACCCGGGTGACGATCGAGCCCCAGAACCTCGACTCGCCCGTCGGGCGCCCGTACTTCTTCCTGAGCGGGAACCGGCCCTTGTCGACGCGGTCGCCGAGCCACGCCAGCACCGCCGGCAGGACCAGCAGCGAGACGAACAACTCGATCGCGACGACGCTGACCGTGGCCACGGCAAAGGCCTGGAACGTGGCCTCGCCCGTGATGAACAACCCGGACATGGCGATCATCACCGTGACGCCGGAGATCATCACCGCGCGGCCCGAGGTCCTCGCGGCCGCCTGAAGGGAGTCCTGCGGGCTCATGCCCTTCGCCCGCTCCTCGCGCTCACGGCGCATGTAGAACAGGGAGTAGTCCACGCCCACGGCGAGCCCGATCAACAGGATCAGCGCGCCGACGTTGCCGTCGAGCGGGAACAGCTGGCTCGGAATGGCCACGAGGGCCATCGTCGCCATCACGCCCGTGAGGGCCAGCAGCAGCGGCACTCCGGCCGCGACCAGGCCGCCCAGAGCGACCGCCAGGATGACCAACGTGATGGGCAGGGACAGCATCCCGGCCTTGCCGAGGTCGCTCGCGAACGTGTCGTTCAGGCTCTTGTCGGACGATGCCGAGCCGAACTGCTCGACGTTGTAGCCCGGGTTTGCGGCCTGGACGCCCTTGACGGCCTCCTCGCTCTCGACCACGTTCACGCCGGCGTCGACGTCCGGGCCGGTGATCTCGAAGTCGACCAGCACCGAGCGCCCGTCCTCCGAGATCGCGCCGCCGTCGCCGTCGAATGGCGTGGCCACGTTCGTAACGTGCTCGGTGGCGCGCAGCTTGGCCGCCGTCTCCGCCACGACTGCCCGGAACGCGGGGTCCGACGCGGACGACCCGCTCGCTCTGGATCAGCACGATCTCCTCGTTGGGCCGCAGGCCCGCGTCCGTGAGGGCACGCTCCGCCTGCTGGGACTCGCCCGAGAATGAGTCCACGGTCGAGATGTCCTTCTGCTTCACGACCTGGGCGCCCATGATCAGGGCGACGGCCGTGAACACGAAAGCGAGCCATCCCCAGATGGCCCGCTTGCGGTGGTTGGCGCTCCAGTGTGCGGCGCGTGCCGCGATGTTCGGTCCGGGGTTGCATCTGCTCTCCTCGCGTCGGCTTTGACTGCATCGCCGCAAGACTCGCCTCGGCTGGCCCCTGAGACATCAGGGAGACCCCCTGAATCTGACCCTGAGATCGCCACCCCCCACCGGGTGGACCCGTGGGCGTTAGGGTGCTCGCGGAAAGGGATGCCGAAGGTTGCGCTCACGCTTTGTCGGAAGACAACGCGAGCTGGACCGGCTCCTCGGAGGACTGGCCAGCGCGCAGGGCGGCGAAGCGAGATTCGCGGCGATCGAGGGCGAGCCCGGAATCGGGAAGACCCGGCTGCTCAGGGAGCTCGTCCCACCGCGCCACGGACGAGAAATGCCTGGTCCTCCACGGCCGGGCTGCCGAGTTCGAGCGAGAGCTGCCGTTCGGATTGTTCGTCGACGCGCTGGACAGCTACCTCGAGGCGGCACCGACGTCCGCGTTCAGCACGCTCGCGCCCGAGCAGATCGACGAGCTCGCGACCGCGTTTCCGGCCATGCGTCCGCTCGCCACGGGCGCGACCCATGCGCCGGCTCCCGACGACCGGGTCCGCGTCCACCGTGCGGTGCGGGAGCTGATCGGCTGCCTCGCGCCCGGCAAGCCGATCCTGATCACGCTCGACGACCTCCAGTGGAGCGACCGCGCATCGCTGGAGCTGCTCGGCCACCTGATGCGCCGTCCACCGCGCAGGGGCGTGCTGATCGCCTTCAGCTACCGGACGCGTCGCCTCGAGTCCGCCGTGATGACCGAGATCGCGGCGGCCGAGGAGCTGGAGACCCTCGAGCTCCTGCGGCTCGCTGCTCTCGAGCGCGACGAGGCGGCGTCGCTGATCGGGCTCGCCGACGGTGCCGTCGACGCCCTGTACGACGACAGCGGCGGGAACCCGTTCTACCTGCTGGAGCTCGCGCGGCTGAAGGAGGGGAAGGCGACGACTGGAGGCAGGTCGCGAGCACCCGCGCCAACGGCGGCGTGCCCGAGGCGATCGGCTTCGCCATCGACCGCGAGCTCGGATCCCTCTCGAGCGAGGGACGGTCCCTCATCAACTCGTCGGCGGTCGTCGGCGACCCGTTCAGCCTGGACATCTCGATGCGGGCCGCCGGGCTGGACGCCGCCCAGGGCGTCGACGCGCTGGACGAGCTGGTGGCGTCGGACCTGGTGCGCCCGACCGAGGTGCCGCGGCGGTTTCAGTTCCGCCATCCCCTCGTTCGAGCCGCGGTGTACGACGCGGTCCCGCACGGCACCCGCCTCGCGATCCACTCCGCCTGCGCCGATCTGCTTCGCGACGGCAGCGACGACCTGGCCGTGCGCGCGCACCACGTCGAGCAGGCGGCGCAGCCGGGCGACACGGAGGCGGCGGCGGTGCTTCGCGACGCCGCGCTCGAGTCGGGAGCACGCGCGCCGGCGAGCGCCGTGCGCTGGCTGCGCGCGGCGCTGCGCCTGCTTCCCGACGATGCCGACCAGGTCTCGCGCCAGGAGCTCCTGGTGCCGCTGCCCGGCCTCCTGACCTCGCTCAGCGACTTCCACGGCGCCTACGAGGCGACGCTGGGGGCGCTCGAGACCGTCGGCGAGGACCAGGATGACCTGCGGGTGGGCCTGACCATCGCGTGCGCTGCGTTCGAGCAGGCCCTCGGGCAGCGCGACCAGGCGGCCCGCCGTCTCGACGGCGCCCTCGCCGGCGCGGAGGGCAAGCCGGACGAACGCGTGGCGCTGCTGATCGCGAAGCTGATGGACCGGTTCTTCCAGCGCGAGTTCGAGGAGATGGTCGAGTGGGGCGAGCATGGCGGTCGAGGCGTCCCGGGACGTCGACGATGTCCCGCTCGGGGCGGCCGCGATGGCGGCGCTGGTCATGGCGTACGCGCTGAGCGGGACGCGTGCATCAGGCCGAGGAGATGCGATCGCAGGTCGTGCCGATCATCGAATCGATGAGCGACGAGGACCTGGCGATCCGCCTGGACGCGATGGGCGCGCTGAGCGCCGCCGAGATGTACATGGACCGCTTCAGCGATGCGGTCGAGCACTCCGACAGGGGCCTGCGAGTGGGTCGCGCCACCGGCCGCACCGCCTTCGCCCCCACCCTGGTGCCCGTCCTCGGGACGTGTGCATGGGTCCTGGGGGAGGTCGATCGCGGCGTGGGCGTGCTCGAAGAGGCGGTCGAGGTCGCGAGGATCAGCCGCAACGACCTGGGCCTGGCGTGGGGCCTGCTCAACCTGTCTCTCGCGCAGGCGGTCCAGGGCGACCTGAAGGCCGCCGTGCAGAACGGCTCCGAGGCGTGCGAGCTGGCGAGCTCGCTCGGCGACAGCGCCATCAGCAGCTGGGCGGGGCTCGGCTCACGGCGTCGCCCTCCTCGAGGCCGGCAGAGGCGAACAGGCGCTGCGGACGCTCATGGATGGGATGGGCGGCAGCGGCGCGGAGCAGATCCCGGGTGGCTGGCGCGCGCACGCCGCGATGGAGATAACGCGGGCGGCGATAGCCGCCGGCGATCTCGACGTGGCCGCTGAGGCCGCGCGCTCGACGGCGGACACCGCGGAGCGGACCGGGCTGCCCATGGCCCGGTCATGGGCCGACCGCGCCGAGGCCGAGCTGCTGCTGGCAAGGGGCGAGCCCGTGAAGGCCGCCGACGCGGCGCTTCGCGCGGCGGACCGGGCAGGTGCGCTCGGCGCGCGCCTGGACCGGGCGGCGTGCCGGGAGCTGGCCGGCCGAGCCCTGCTCGCGGCCGACGACACCGAGCGCGCGGCCGAGCAGCTGGAGCTGTGCCGCCAAGGAGCTCGACGAGTGCAACGCCGAGCACCACCGCGACCGCGTCGAGCTGGAGCTGGGCAAGCTGGGCCGCCGCCCGTCGCGGCGGAGCAGGGCCGCCAAGGCGGAGGGAACCGGCCTGGACTCCCTGAGCGGCCGGGAGCTCGAGGTGGCGACCCTGGTGGTGGACCGGCTGACGAACGCTCAGATCGCCGAGGAGCTCTTCCTCAGCGAGAAGACGATCGAGAGCCACCTGCGGAACATCTTCGGCAAGCTCGGCGCGAGCTCGCGGGTCGAGGTGGCGAGAATCGTGGAGCAGGAGCGACCAACTCCTGCACCGCCGCCGGCCTGACCTGGTCGACGCAAGGAATATCAGGGTCGCTTTCAGGGAAGGCCCCTGATGACTGACCGGTTCAGCGGCGCGAAGGTGCACGAGTCATCGAAGCATCGCGGCCTGAGCGGAGGTTCCATGCAATCCACGGTCAACAGCAAGGCATACGAGCGTCGCTGGAAGACGCTCGCCGTTCTATCCCTCAGCCTGCTGATCATCGGGCTGGACAACACGGTCCTCAACGTCGCGCTGCCGACGCTGCAATCGCACTTCGAGGCCTCGGGATCGACGCTGCAGTGGATCGTCGATGCCTACCTGCTCTCCTTCGCGGGGGTCCTTCTCACGATGGGCACGCTTGGCGACCGCTTCGGACGCAAACGCGCTCTGCAATCCGGACTGCTGCTGTTCGGTGTCGCCAGCATCCTGGCCGCCCTCGCGCAGACCGCAGACCAGCTCATCGTCCTGCGCGCCTTGATGGGCATCGGCGGCGCGATGATCATGCCCGCGACGCTGTCGGTGATCATGGATGTCTTTCCTCGCGAGGAGCGCGGCAAGGCGATCGGAATCTGGTCCGCGATCGCCGGCGTTGGCATCGGCCTCGGTCCGTTCATCGGCGGGCTGCTGCTCGAAGTCTCCTCGTGGAGCGCCGTGTTCTGGCTCAACGTGCCGATCGTCGCCGTCGCCCTGGTCGCAGGGATGCGACTGGTGCCCGAGAGCCGTGACCCGGCTCCGGGCGCCTTTGATCTCCGCGGGGCCACCTTGTCGATCGCGATGCTGCTTGCGCTGGTCTACGGGATCATCGAGGCGACCCCGCGAGGGTGGACCGATCCGCTGGTGCTGGGCTGCTTCGCAGCCGCCATGTTGCTCGCGTTCGCGTTCATCGCATGGGAACGACGCGTGCCCGAACCGATGCTGCCGCTCGACTTCTTCCGCAATCCGCGCTTCACAGTTGCGTCCGCCGGTGTGGGGCTGGTGTTCTTCGCGATGATGGGATCTGTCTTCGCGTTCACCCAGTACCTCCAGTTCGCGCACGGCTTCAGCGCGCTGGAGGCGGGCGCGGCGATGCTTCCCCTCGCCCTCGGCCTCGTCACGGGCGCCGGCGCGTCCAATCACCTGGTCGGAGCGGTCGGAAGAACCCGCGTGATCGCAGGCGGCCTGATCGGCGTAGCCGCCGTGCTGAGCACCAGCCTCGCCTGGACGCCAGACACGGCGCCCTGGCTGCTCGCGCTGGTCACCTTCGGCCTCGCCGTGTCCATGGGTAGCGTGATGGCGCCGGCCACGGACTCGGTCATGAGCGCAGTACCCGAGGCCAAGGCCGGAGTGGGCTCCGCGATGAGCGATGTCACGCGCCAGGTCGGCGGCGCACTGGGCGTCGCCGTGATCGGCTCGGCCATCGGCACGGCCTACTCGAACCGGATGGCCGACGAACCCGGTCCCGCCAGCGAGTCGATCGGCGCCGCCCACGCAGCGGCAGGCCAGCTCGGCGGACCCGCCGACCGCGAGCTCATCGACACGGCCGGCCGCGCCTTCACAGACGCTCTCGGCATCGGGCTCACCGCGGCCGCTGCCGCGGCCCTTGCCGGCGCTGTGCTGGTCCTCATGCGCCTCCCCAGCGATCGCGCAGCAGCCAGCGTGCCATTCGAGGCTCGCTCGCATCCGACTGTCGTGACGCAGCCCCTCGCGCCGTGACCGCGCCTCGACGCCTGAGGTCGCGTGACGGCGTACCTGGACGAAGTGGTCGAGCGAGTCGACGCTCTGCTCGGGTCGCGACGCGTCGGCACCTGGCTGTTCGGATCCGCAGCGCTCGGTGACTTCGACGCTCGGTCGCAGCGACATCGACATACAGGCCGTTAGCTCCATCGACATACCGGTCGACCGAGCGGGCGCTGCTGGCGTCAGCGCTGTCGCATGAACGGCTGCCATGCCCCGCGCGCGGGCTGGAGTTCGTCCTCTACTCGCGCGAAGGCCTCGCCGAAGCAACCGGTCCGGCCTTCCAACTCAACCTGAACACCGGCGCCAGATATGGCCCGGCACGTCAGCTACACAGCCAATGACGACCCACGATTCTGGTTCGTCCTGGACGTCGCGATCGGCCGCGAGCACGGACGCCCACTGGCCGGTCCCGGGCCGAGCGAGGTGTTCCCCGGATCCTCTCGCCGGCGCCTGATCCTGCGATCTCTGCGTGAGAGTCTCGCGTGGCAGCAGCGCCATGACCCGAACAGTGCCGCCGTCGTCCTCGGCGCATGCCGGGCTTGGGCCTGGGCTGAGGACGGCCGATGGCTGTCAAAGGGCGATGCCGCAGCGTGGGCGCATGAGCGCCTGGCGGACCCCGCGCCGATCAGCGTCGCGCTCGCAGGACGCTACGACCCCGCAGGCAAGCCGCTCAACCCCCGTGACGTGAACGCGGTGTGCAAGCGGGCCGAGGCAGCCATCGACGCGGCGGAAGTCCTGCTGAGCTGACTGCCCGGGGTCAAGCGACGACGACGTGCTTGACGTCCGCCATGTAGCGCCCGGCCGCGGCCGAGGCCTCCTCCGGACCGCTTCCGCTCTGGCGAGCGTCCATGTATGCCGCGTACCAGTCCCACCAGTCGTGCGGTGGGGCCGCATCCTCGAACGAGCCGTGATGCTCGGCGGTCTCGTGCAGCAGATCTGACAGCGAGGCGACGTCCATGTCAGTCCTCCCATTCCCGGCCGGGGAGCCGGGTCGTGACCTCTTGGAGCTGCCAGCCGTTGCCGTCGAGGTCGCTGAACGACGCCCGCGCGAAGTAGGAGCGCTCCCCTTCTGGCGCGTCGAAGCCGGGGGGCCGTGCCTCCTGCACCTCGCTGACCTCGACTCCGCGGCTGACGAGATCGTCCCGGGCGACGTCGATGTCGCTGACAGCGAGGATCAGCCCGTCAACGGACCCCGGCTCAGCCGCCGTGCCGCCCGTGCCGAACTGGATCGAGCACTGCGAGTGAGGCGGCGTGAACTGCACTGTTCGCAAGTCGTCGCTGATGACCAGATCGATGTCGAACCGCCATCCGAGGCTCTGGTAGAAGCTCTTCGCGCGATCGACATCGGAAACGGGCAACGTCACGACCTCGAGCTTCATGTCGATGGCGCCCACCTCCGGGACCTCCGCCGAGGTTTCTGCGCTTGCGGTGCTGCTCATGTTGACCTCCGTCGGTCGGGCGCGCCAGAACGGGCAACGCCGGAGAGGACCCACCCTCCTCCTATCCCACGACGAAAGCAAGGGCGGCCACGCCTGGCTTACGAACTCTCGCCCCCGCCGCCAATCAGGGCGCGGATAGGCTCGGTCCTTCGGTCCGCAATCGGAGGGCTCGTGTTCACGAAGACGGTCGCAGTCCACATCGCCCGTCCCCCGGATGAGGTCTTCGCGTTCGTTTCGGACGCTCGCAACCGGCCGCTCTGGGATGAGAGCGTGGACACCGAGGAGCTCACCTCGCCGGAGCCCATCGGGGTTGGGAGCACGGTGCGCACGGGCATGCGCTCCATGGGCCGCGACTACGTGCTCACGTGGGAGATCGTCGAGCACGATCCTCCCACCCGCCAGATCATCGAGAGCACCTCGGGTCCCTTCGCCACGACCCTGGCGTACCGGCTCAACGCGCAGGACGGCGGGACCTTGGTGGAGTTCTCGGTGACGGGCCGCCCGACTGGAACGCTCCGTCTCCTCCAGCCCCTGATCGCGCGCAACACTCAGAAGAACCTCGACCGCGCCTTTCCCCGTCTCAAGCAGGTACTCGAGACAGGCGCAGCTCCCGAGCCCTCCTAGACCCCTCCTCTTCTTAGCTGTTCGGCGCGGACGCCTCCGCCCGGAGTTCAGTCGGTAGGACGCAGGGGTTCAACGCGTAGTGGTGCGCCTCGTGGAAGATGCGGCCCAGCCCGGCGTCGACCAACCGCGCGTCGGCATCGAACCTCCGGAAGCGGGGAACGATGCTCGTCACGATCCAACGCCAGCGGTCGTCCAAGCGGGTGATCCTCGGCCAGGCGTGCGAACGCAGAGCTTGCGGGACCCCTCGTGTGAGCGAGTCAGAGGTAGAACGAGGTGAAGTACGACGCCTCCTGCCGCACTCCGCGCACCTCGAAGTTCAGGGCCGACCCGATGGAGAAGAGCCTGGCGAACGCGCACGATGCGCAGGAACACGCAGGCCTGGTCGGTCAGGAGACCGTCGGCCAGCGCCTTCCACCCGGCGATCGTGTCTGGCGTCCCGTTCTGAAGGACGAACTCGCGGGGCTCAGGGATGAGCTCGTCGGGGTTGGTCAGGTCGACCATGGGCCGCTGGGGCGAGCCTAGCTTCAGGGGAGAATCGGCGCCGCGTCCTGAATCTTCAATGGGCTGATCGGCCGGCCGTCGCTCCAACGGCCGTGCGAGCGGTGCTGGCGCGTCTTGCCGAGCGCATACCTGCAGTGCTTCTTCTCGTACGCGCAGCTGCGCAGGGCGTCCCAGCCCTTCCAGCAGAAGTTCCAGTCGTAGGCGTCGGCACCGCCCTTCCGGGCCGCGCACACGCCGTGCGGCGCGCGCAGTACCGGGGTGCCGTGCGCGTCGGGCCGGGTGAGCACCAGGTCCTTGTTGCGCTTCGGGATGTGTCCGAGCTTCGGGAAGATCGCGTTGCAGCTGCCGTTCGCCTTGTTGGGCTCCGAGATCACGCCTTCGGCGCTCGAGTGGCACTGCAGCTTCACCGTCTTCGGGATGCCGCGCAGCGAGTCGTCGACCGCGGGCTCGTCGAACCCGACCAGGCCGCCGTCGTGCGGGTCCTCGAGCCAGATCGCCCGCGGCCTGGGCAAGTTCAGCCTTCGGTGACGGTTCGCGAGGTTGGCGGTGATGACGCCGCCGAACGAGAAGCCGAAGTAGCTCGTGCGCTTGAGGTCCGGCTGCACCCGTCGCTTCGGCCTAGCTCGCAGATGGGCCAGGGCGCCACGGATGCCCCGCAGCGAGGACCGCATGCACGGCTCGATGTCGATCGGGCCCGGGCACGGAGTCGCGATGGCGGTCTGCCAGCGGGGATAGATCACGACGCTCCCCTTGCGCACCGTGTGCCGGATGAACTCGTACATCTGCTCGTAGCCCGAGTACTCGCCATAGCCGTGCATGACGATCACCAACGGTGCCTTCCTCGGCCGAGGCCTCACGGGCTCGAACGCGTACCAGGCGTCGGCCCCCGCTCCGCCGGAGCTCACCCGCCAACCCCGGTGCTCATAGTCGCTCCCGCCCGGGCCCGACTTGGGCTGGGGTGGCTGCTGAGTCGGCCGCTGCCCAAGCCACGGGCACGAGCGCCGCCAGAACGCCGACCACCAGCGCCCCGGCGAGCGCGCCCCTGAAACTTCGGGCGCTCATCGATACACGCACACTCACTGCCCCGGACCGGGGCGCGCAGCGGCAACGGGGTGCTCGGGCAGCCGGTCTTCGTCCCTTGGTCCAGTTCCGCCTGCAGCGCGGGGTAGTCGCCGGCGATCTGCGCGCGCGGGAGGCCGTCGAGCGCGAGCACGGCATCGCCGGCGGCAAGCATCTGCGTTCGCATCCAGGCGAAATTGAGCGCCCTTCGCCCGAACGCCGGGTCATAGAGAGTCCACGGCCCCGAGATCATCGCCAGGGTCGGGACCAGGCTCAGGTGGAAGTAGTTGCCGAGACCGCCCATCGAGCAGATCGATGGCGCTGTGGTGGAGGTGGGAGCCGCGAGCCCCTTCAGCACTGCGGTCCGGGGGAGGTTTCGGCGCTTGGTCGCCGCGGCCGCCGTCCGGCGCAGGGCCTCGCTGTCGCCCGCGCCGAACAGAGCCGGGTCGGCCTTCCCGGTGAACCTCAGACGCCTGGCGGCACCTTCACCGGTCGGCAGGATCTCGCGGGTGCCGAGGTGCTCGATCGTGAAGGCGAACGCGGTCCTCTTCTTGTTGATGCGGTAGTGCCGTGGGTCCAGGCCGTCGTCGCGGAACCCGTCGTGAGCGCTGGAGAACACGAACTCCAGCGTGCGGGGGCGGCAGCGCTTCGACAGGCGCGCGTAGTAGCGAGCGAAGGCCAGCATGCCGATGACGCCGTTCTCCTGGACCCACGAGTTGCCGTCGGTGTTCGCAGCGATGACGATCTTCTCCGAGCTGCGGCCCGGGAGCCTGGCGATCAGGTTCCGGGTCCTCTTCCGGGCCACCTTGGCGAGCACGGTCACGCGGGCGGAGCTGCCCTGGGCCGCGAGCGACTTGAGCCGCGCGGCCTCGGCGCTGCCGACGAAGACCGCCGGCACCCGGTAGAGCGTCCCCACGTGCGGGTCGTAGTAGCCGCGCACCTGCGCGCGCGGCACGTCGAAGGCAAAGACGACGCCCGCGGCACCGGCCCGGCCCGCCGCGATCAGTTCCTCATGCAACGTGGCGAGGTACGGGCGGGTGTACTCCGTGTAGCCCTCGAGGTCGGGGGTCAGGTAGATGCCCAGAAGCGGACCCACCGCGCCGAAGGGAAGCGAGCCGATCGGGAAGTCGCGAACGACCACCCTGCCCGCCGCGTTCCCGGCGGTGATCTCCTGATCCTTCGCGAGATAGACGAGGGGTCCCCCGTTGCCGCTCTTGGCGGTCGGCTTGGACCAGTGAACCGCCCCGGCGTCGGAGAGGTTCACCGTCGACCCCCCGGACCGGGTGACGCTGAGCCCGCCCGCGGCACCGATGTCGAGGCCAGGTCGGCGCTTGAAGCGAGTGCTGGGAAACCAGCCATAGGGCTTGAAGGACTGTGAGCGGACGCGGAGCCCTTCTGCGCGGGCCCGCTCCTCCAACCAGGCGATCGCCTTGTTGTGCGCCGCGCTGCCCAGGACGCGCGGGCCGTAGCTGTTGAACTTCGCGGTCATCTTCTCCAGCTGTCGCTTGCTGGTGAAGTCGGAGGCCTTGACGACGGTTGGGCACGATGCGGCGTTGGCCGCCGGGGCCAGCGCGAGCCAGATGGCGAGGATGCCCGTGAGGGCGATGGCCGGCGAGACCAACCCCTCTTGGGCTCCCGGGTCCGCGGGCTCAGCGACAACGACGGCATGCTTGCTCTCCCTCTCCTCGGTTCTGAGTGTTGGGTCTCAACGCCGCTCGAGCCCGGACGCTATTCCCCAGCGACCGCCGACGGTACAGGTCCGACGGCTTAGGATCGCGGCCGATGTCGGCCTCGGCCTCTCAGCGTCGGCTGGCTGCCCTGGCAGGTGGAGGGGCGCTGCTCGTCGCGCTGGCGCTGCTGCACCTCTGGCGAGACCTCGACTACTGGAACTACGCCGAGGGCGTCTACGCGCTCACCTCCCGGGTGCTCATAGACGGTGACGACCTCTATGGAGATGTGGTGGTCGCCCAGCCACCGGTCATGTTCGTGGTGGGGGCCGCCCTGCTGGTTGTGGAGGACTCGATCACCTGGCTGCGGCTCGGTGTCGGCGCCATCCAGGCGGTCACGGCGGGCCTTGCCGGCGTGGCGGTATGGCGGCTCACCGGCAATGCCGTTGCCGCCGCGGCGGCGGCACCCATCGCCCTGCTCACCCCGTGGGTGGTCCACGAGCACGGAGCGCTCACGCCGGAGCTCGTTGGCATGCCCCTGCTCGTGGGAGGCGCGCTGCTCGCGGCTCGGCCCGCCAGGGCACCGGCCGCGGGTGTCCTGCTGTCCCTCGCTGTCTTCACCAAGCTGCCCTTCCTCGCCCCAGCGCTGCTGGTCGCGCTGGTGGCGGCGGACCGGCGTCGCTGCGCGGCGTGGCTTGCCGGCGCTGGGTTCGCGCAACTGCTGATGTGGAGCGCGATCTTCGGGCCGTCGATGTGGGACGACATCGTGCTCGCCCAACAGGGCACCGGCCTCCATTCGCTCAGACAGGACGCCGAGCTGGGTAGCCAGGCCGTGTGGAATCTGCTGGGCCTGCTGGTCCCAGCAGGCGCTGCGGTGTTCCTATTCGCCGGCAGGGCCCGCGATCGAGCGCTCCTGAACACCTGCGTCGCGCTCGCCGCGGGGCTGGGCGTCACGCTCCTGACGATGGCCAAGGAGGGCACCAGCCTCAACACCGTCGGACCGGTCGAGACAGCGTTGGTGATCCTCGCCGTGCCGGGCTTCCTGTGGCTGCTCCAAGAGGCCCGAGAGCGCGGCGCATTGGTGGCCGTCACGGCCATCGGCGCGATGCTCCTCGCGGCCCAGACGGTCTCCGTTCTGGCCGGCCCGAGCGACCCCCGCCCCTTCACCCGACCCGATGCCTCAGGCGGGCTGCAGAGGACGCTCGACACGGCCCAGGTGAGGGCCGAGGTCACACGAGCCAAGGCCTGTCCCCCCGGCGTGGCGTTCTCAGGTCAACCGTGGCTGGCATTCGTCGCCGAGCGACGCATGCCCGGCGACCAGCCGGACACCTACCTGACCACCCAGTCATCTCGGCTCGACGACGTCCAAGCCCAAATCGCGGAAGACCAGCCGCTCTGCCCCGCGCCGTAGCCCCGGCTCTAGGCGAGGCGCTCGGCGTCCAGCAGCGCGATAGCCGTCTGGGAAGCCCCGCCTGAGCGGGGCTTCGTGTTGGTGACGCGTCGATCAGGCGAACAGCGCCGCCGCCGCGCCAAGCGTCCAGACCAGCGCGCCGATGGCGATCGCCGCCGTGCCCTGCGCGCGGTGCTTGTCGGTGAGCGCGGCGTTGCGGACGTGGAGGCCGAGGTAGGCGGCAGCCGGCCCGACGACGAGCGGCAGTCCGGCCCAGAACAGGGGTGCGCTGAGCACGGCAAGCCCCGCGACGACGAGCGCCGTGCGCGGGTGGCCGTCAGGGTCGGTGGTGGCGCGAGTGGCCACGGGACCAAAGAGGACCGCGGTGATCGCGATGGCCAGCGCGGAGACGATGAGGATCGCTCGCGGGCCGCCGTCGTCGGCTTGGTTGAAGGGATAGAACACGACGGCCATCAAGGCGATGGCGACGCCGGCGACGGCAACGGCGACCGGCTTTCGGTCCATCGTCGCGGGTTGCGGCAGGGTGTTGGTGCGGCTGTGCGGCATGGTCCTGCTCCTTTGGTTGCGTTTGCCGGAAGCGACGCTACGGTCGCGGCGATCCGCTGTCGTCCGTCCGCGTGACGATTCGAGTCCACCCGTGGGTTGACCCTGATCAACCGCCGTGGCGGCGACGCCGGCAGCGGCCCGCGATAGCTTCGGCCGCATGATGTGGTTGCGCTCCGCCCTCCGTTGCGTGCGCGCCTTCATGGGGTGGGACGCGGTCCTGGCCGCGGTGCTGTTCGCAGTGGCCGAGCTCGAGACGGTCGCTGCGGGGGACCCGGCTGCATTCGTGATCGCCGTTCCCTTCTTCACGCTCACGCTCGTCTGGCGGCGGCACGCGCCGCTTGTCGTCGCGGGGGTCGCGGCAGTGGCCCTCGCCGGCGCGGCGATCGCAGCGCCCCTCGAGTTCTCCTCGACCGCCGCGCTGCTTGCGGTGGGCGTGGTCCTCTACTCGGCTGGGGCACATCTGCGCCTGCGTCCGGCTGCGCTCGCCCTTGGCGCCATGGTGGCGGCGGCGACCATCGAAGAGGCGCTGCAGGGAGGCGGCGACCTGATCTTCGCGGCAGTCGCGTTCGCCGCGCCGTGGCTGATCGGTCGCGGCATCCGTGGGCAGCGTCGTCAGGAGTCGGAACTCGCCGACGCCGTGGCTCGGCTCGAGGCGGAGCGCCACAACAACGCGCGCTTGGCCGTCGCCGGTGAGCGCCTGTGGGTCGCTCGCGAGCTCCACGACACGGTGGCGGGGCGGCTGAACGTGGTCGTTGTGCAGGCCGCGGTCGCCGAGCAGCACGCTCGCGACGACATGCGGCGAGCGCAACAGGCGCTCACGGCCGTCCAGGAGTCCGGTCGGCTGGCGAGTTCAGACCTGCGCACGATGCTCGGTCTGCTGCACGATCCTGCCGACCCAGCGCGCGTCGAGCCGGCGCCCGGGCTCGACCGCGTCGACGAGCTCGTGGCGACTGCGCGCCGGGCCGGGCTGGGTGTCGAGCTGACCAGGAGCGGCGTGCCGGAGCCGCTCCCCGCGGGCCTCGATGTGTCCGCCTACCGGATCATCCAGGAGGCGCTGACCAACGTCGCCAAGCACGCCCATGGCGCGCGCGTGGACGTCGAGCTGCGCTACGCGCCCGACGCCGTCGAGCTCGGTGTGCGCAACTGCGGAGGCGAGCCGACCAACGTGGAGCGCGGCGGCCATGGTCTGGTCGGGATGCGCGAGCGCACTGCGCTCTTCGGCGGCGAGCTGAGAGCCGCACCGACGCCCGACGGCGGGTTCGCAGTGCACGCGCGACTGCCAGTCGAAGGGGCGCCGGTGTGATCCGCGTGCTGATCGCCGACGACCAGGCGCTGCTGCGCAGCGGGCTGCGGATGATGCTCGACGCTTACGAGGAGATCACCGTGGTCGGGGAAGCGGAAGACGGGCATCAGGCCCTTGAGCTCGCTCGCCGGCTAACGCCCGACCTGGTTCTGATGGACGTCCAGATGCCGGCGCTGGACGGGCTGGAGGCCACGCGCCGCCTGCTCGCCGGTCGCGAGCCCCACCCGCGCGTGGTCGTCCTCACAACCTTCGACCTCGACGAGTACGTGTATGCGGCGATTCGGGCAGGCGCGTGCGGGTTCCTGCTCAAGACCGCGCCGCCGGACCAGCTCGCGGCCGGCGTGCGCGCAGCGATGGCGGGTGACGCACTGCTGGCACCAGAGGTGACCCGGCGCCTGCTCGACCAGTTCGTCCGCCGTCCGCCGCCCGGCGAGACCCCGCCGGCCCTGGCCGAGCTGACCGCCCGCGAGCGCGAGGTGCTGGTCCAGATCGGGCGCGGTCGCTCCAACCGCGAGATCGCCGCGGACCTGTTCCTCGGCGAGTCCACCGTAAAGACGCACGTCAACCGGATCCTCTCCAAGCTCGGCGCGCGCGATCGCGTCCAGGCCGTCGTGATCGCCTACGAAACCGGGCTGGTCACGCCCGGAGATCGCGACTCGTGAACCGTCCACCCGTCGCGGATTCGACCCTCGCCGCCGTCTTTGCCGCCGCGATCGGAATCGAACTCGCGCTGCGGGGAACCGACGCTCCAACGGCGGCCGCCATCCCGCTCTCGCTTGGCGTCGCCATCCCCCTCGCGTGGGTGCGAGTCGCCCCCGTCGCCGCCGCCGCCGTCGTGTCCGTGGCGATCGTCGGATGGTCGGCCGCAGCGGACGAAGTCGCCCCGAACCTGCTGTTCGCCGCACCGCTGCTGGCGTTCTTCCACCTCGGCGCCCACCCCGATCGCCGCCGCGCAATGCAAGGGCTGGTACTCATTCCGGCGCTTTCGATCGCGACAACTGTGGTGGCCGGAACCGGGTTCGAGGACACGCCCTTCGATATCGCGCTCACGGGTGCGCCGTGGCTCGGCGGCCGCGGCGTCCGTCGCCACCGGAATGCGGCGCAGCGCCTCGCAGCCGTAGCCGAGGACCTGCGCCGCGAGCGTGACGAGCACCAACGGCTCGCCGTGGTCGCCGAGCGCGCCCGCATCGCCGCCGAGCTAAACGACGCGGTCGCGCACGCCCTGACCGAGATCCTCGTGCAGTCGAGCGCCGCGTCGAACGCGATCGCCGACGATCCCGACGCGGCGACAGCGGCATTGCGCGTCGTCCAGGAGCGCGGCCGCGCGGCAGTGCTCGAACTGCGCCGGATGCTCGTCCTCATGCGGGCGGACGCCTCCCCCATTCCGAACCGACAAACGCGATGGAGCACTTGATGGCGTAGCGTCTGCCCATGAACGGATCGCGAGACACGGTGCTGGTGACCGGCGGCACGGGGTTCCTCGGTGGGTGGTGCATCGCGTCCCTGCTGGAGCGGGGCTACGACGTGCGGACGACCGTGCGGGACCTCGCGCGAGAGCGCGCGGTGCGCGACACCGTCGAGGCGGCCGGGGTCGACCCCGGGCCGCGGCTCGAGGTGCTCGCCGCGGACCTCACCTCAGACGCCGGGTGGCCCGAGGCGGTCGCCGGCTGCCGTTACGTCCTCCACGTGGCCTCGCCCTTCCCCCCGGTCCAGCCCAAGGACCCGGACGAGCTCATCGTTCCGGCCCGCGACGGCGCGCTGCGTGTGCTCCGCGCCGCGCTGGACGCCGGCGTCGAGCGCGTCGTGATGACGTCGTCGATCGCCGCGATCCGCTCCGCGCGCGACTCGTCCGCGGAGGCGCCCTACACCGAGGCCGACTGGACCGACGGCGGCGACCCCGAGCGCACGCCCTACGTCCGCTCCAAGACGATCGCCGAGCAGGCCGCGTGGGAGCACGTGCGGGCGCCGGGGCCGAGGACCGCCTGGCGACGATCAACCCCGGCGCCATCATCGGCCCGGCGCTCAGCGACGACCACTCCTACTCGCTCCAGGCGGTTCAGCGGCTGCTCGGCGGGATGCCGGCGATGCCCAGGCTGGGGTTCACGTTCGTGGACGTCCGCGACGTCGCCGACCTCCACATCCGCGCGATGACGGATCCGGCCGCGGGCGGCGAGCGCTTCATCGCCACCGATCGGTTCCTGTGGATGGCCGACGTCGCGGCCGTCCTGCGCGAGCGCCTGGACGACGACGCCGCGAAGAAGGTCCCGACCCGCGTCGCGCCCAACCTGGCGATCCGCCTGATGGCGCTGTTCGACGGCAGCGTCCGCTCGGTCGTGAGCGACCTGGGCAAGCAGTCGTGGTTCTCGAGCGAGAAGGCGCGCGAGACCCTCGGCTGGGAGACGCGGCCGGTCGAGGACTCGATCGAGGACTGCGCCCGCAGCCTGATCTGATGGCCTCCCAGTTGTGATTGGCCGCCTGCGGCAACTGGTCTCGCGCCAGCTCTCTCAGCCGTCCGGCGCGGCGGGCCGGGTCGTCGCCGCGCTGATGAACCGCGGCAACCGGAAGATGAACACCCGCGCCATCGAACTGCTCGACCTCGAGGACGGGATGCGCGTGCTCGACCTCGGCTTCGGCGGAGGGCTCGCGCTCGAGATGCTGCTCGACCGCGGCGCGCAGGTCGCGGGGGTGGACCGTGCCTCCGCCATGGTCGCCGCGGCGACGACGCGCCACCGAAACGCGATTGCCGCCGGCCGGCTCACCGTCGGGGAAGGCGACGTGACGGCCCTGCCACTGGAAGCGGACTCCGTCGACGGGGTCGTGACCATCAACACCGTCTACTTCTGGCCCGACCTCGCCGCCGCGTTCGCCGAGATCACGCGCGTGCTCACCAAGAACGGGAAGCTGGTCATCGGCATCCGCGACGGCGCCGTCATGACCAACGTCAGCCGCGACATCTTCACGATCCGCCGACCCGACGAGATCAAGACGCAGCTCGCGGAAGCCGGCTTCGACGACGTGCGAATCGACTCACCCAGCGACCAGAAGGTCCACTACATCGTCGCCCGGAGATCCCCGAAGTCCCAACCCGCAGTCGACTAGCTTGTGTCCGGAAGGAGGCGCCACGACGTCGGACCGCCCTGAGCTTTCGAGCATGGCAGACGACTACGCGCGGCACGCGCTCTCGCAGCGGGCCGCGTTCGAGGCGACCCACCCGGACGCGCTCGCGGCCGCGCGGCTGTTTGCGGACAAGCCTGTGCTCCGCGTGGCCGACCTCGGCGCCGCGGACGGGGTCAACTCCCACGGCCTCATCCGCGATCTCGCGGAGGAGCGCGCCGGCCGCTCGCTGATCTACGCGCTCGTTGACCTTCCAACGAATGCATGGGAGGTCGCCGCCGACCACGTGCGCCACGCGTTCGGCGGAGCGGCGAACGAGCCCGCGGTTGCTGTCATCCCCGCGTCGGGTGACGCGGGGCCGGGGATCGCCGATGCGGGCACGGGGGCCAACTACGCCTCGCCGGAGGCCCACGGCGAGGCCTGCCGGCGAGCGGTCGGGGACGGCCCACCCCCGGCGACGGTGATCAGCATGGCGGGAATTCCCCTCCAGGAGGCGCCCTGCCTGCCGCGGGGTAGCGTGCACGTCGCGGTCACCGGGACGGCCATGCACTGGGTCGCCGACGCGGCCGGCATGGCCTCGTCCGGGTCGGTGTTCCCGGGCTACCCAGACCACGTGGACGAGGCCGAGCGGCGAGTCTGGCGCGTGGCCGCCGCGCAGCAGTGGGAGCAGCTGCTGGAGCTGCGCGCCACGGAGCTCGCGCCGGGCGGATGGTTCATCGCCGCGGTCCCCGCCTCCCCCGCGCCGTGCCCGGACAGGACGGGGCTCTACGTGGAGCTGATCGGGGACATGAACCGGGTACTGGCCGACTGGTGCCGCGCGGGGCGCATCGACGCCACCACGGTCGCCGCGGCGGTCGTTCCGGTGTGGATGCGCACGCTCGATGAGATCCGGGACCCATTCGAGGAGAACGGAGGGCACGTCGGCGGGCTCGAGCTCGAGAGGGCCGAGCTCTTCCGTCTCGACAATCCCTATTGGCACGACGATCCCGCGGTGTTCGCGCGGGACTACGTGCAGAGCGTGACCGCATGGGGCGAGCCGCTCCTCCTCCGCGCCTTCGCGCTTGAGGGCGAGGGCCACGCCCCCGGTCTCCTGGCCGACTTCCTCGCAGAGCTCGAGAAGCGCGTCGCGGTTGCCCCCGACCGCTACCGCCGGGACTACATCGAGGCCCTCGTCGTCTGCCGCAAGGCAGACGGCACCGAGTAAGCGGGTGCTCCGCCACACTCCGACGCATGCTGCGCTTCGGGCTGCCCGCGTCGGTCGTCGTCGGGCTCGTGGCCGTCGCCCTCGCCCTGCGCCCCCCGCGCGACATCAGCCCGTACCGCTCGATCCACGCCACCTGGCTGCGCGGCCGGCGGGTTCCGGCGGTCTCACGGATGGCCCGGTATCTAGCCGAGGCAGCGGAGGCGCGGCTGCGCGGGGGCGGCTGAGCTACCCAGCCATCGAGTCAGGGCGCTGTGGCCGGAGGGCTCGCGCCGGGCGTCAGCCGGGAGCGCATGAGGGCGGTGATCCCCACAGCCAGGGAGCCGAGCGTGAAAAGTGTGTGGATGCGGTTGTCGCTCGTCTCGACGGGCAGCACGCCGGCGATGTCCTGCCCGTCGATGAGACCGGCGATCGTGATTGCGCCGTACGCAGCCGCGAACGCGAGGGTCAGGGCCAGCGCGGGCCCCGCCTGCGCGGAAGCCGCGACGAGGACGACACCGGACGCCAGGTGGAACAGCTGGTGCCAGCCCTCGCCGGGGGCGCCGAACTCAGGATCGATCGCGACCCCGATCGTGCCCCTCAGGATCAGCAGCGCGCCGCCGATCAAACAGAACCACTGCGCGAGCGAGCGCTTCCCGCTCATCGCGCGAGCGCGGGTCGCCGGCCGTTCGCCAGCAGAGCGCCGGCTCCCCCGGCCGCGATGGAGCCGAGTACGACGCAGCCTCCGAGGACGGCGCTGCCCAGCGCCGCGGCCGAGACCACGCCCACTCCGAACGTAGTGGTGGCGACGCGCATGCGCAGACCGGCGAGCAGCACGTTCGTTGCGTCGCGGACCGGCGACCCGTTGGCCTCGACGAGTTCAAGAAGCTCGTCGCCGTAGCGGCGCCGGAAGCCGGCCGGGAACGCGCGCAGCACATGCCTCATGCCGGCCTGGCCTCCAGGCGGCGGTGGCCCTCCTCGGCCAGCGCGGCCATGCCGCTCAGCGCGTGCTGAGCCTCAGCGACGCCTGCCGGGGTCAGCCCGTATGGCTTGCGGCGGGAGTCGTCAGTGGGGAGGGCATCGATCAGCCCCGTCTGCTCGAGCCGGCTGATTGCACCGTAGAGCGTTCCTGGGCCGGGGCGTCTGCCGGTCATCCGCTCGATGTCCTGGCTTATCGCGTAGCCGTGCCGAGGTCCCTCCAAGAGGGAGACGAGCACCAGCAGTGCCGGCTCAGATGTGCGCCCGATCGCCATTAGTACGTTTGACGATATAACGCAGCAAGTAGCAAGTCAAGCGGAGCTACGAGGCAAGAGCGCCGCATGCCGAGGCTGCGGGGATAGGGTGCCGCCGATGGGCCGCCGGGTGACAATGGGACTGCTGTTCTACCCCCGCGGAGGCTCGGCCCAGGTGATCCTCTATCTCGCCGCGGCGCTGAAGGACGGCGGGTGGTCCCCGAATCTGGTGTGCGGCTCCCTTGGTAAGCCCGGAGAGCGGACGAACGCGGAGACGTTCTTCTCCGGCATCGAGGTCACAGCCGGCGACTACGGCCCCGCGGTGGCGGCGTTCGAGGCGGGGCGCGACCCCGTGGCCGAGCCGTTCGGGATGCACCCGAGCTTCGAGGACCGCGCGGGCGTGCCGGACCGTCTGTTCGCAGCGGTATCTCCCGAGCTGGGCGACGGCCTGACCGCCGCCTGGGCAAAGCTGCTCGAGCGCTCGGGGCTCCCCGCGCCGGAGGTCCTACACCTGCACCATCTGACACCGCTCCAGGAGGCCTTCTCCAGCCGGTTCCCGGACACCCCGCTCGTGACTCACCTGCACGGCACCGACCTGAAGATGATCGACCGCGCCGAGCGGCTCACGCGCCTCGCGGAGAACCTCGGAACCGACCTCGCAGGCATGGCCGACCGCGCCGCCGCCGGACGCGCGCCCAAGCCAACCGAGCTGCCGGAGGCCGAGCGCGAGCTGGGAGAGGAAACCCGCTGGGAACAATGGCGCTACGGAGCCCACTGGCTGAAGCGGCTGCGCGCCGCGGCAGGCCGAAGCGACCGCTTCATCGTGATCTCGCCGCACGAGGGCAGCGAGGCCGCGCGACTCCTGAACATCGAGAGCGAACAGGTGACATGGATTCCGAACGGGGTCGACACAGAACTGTTTGACCGCCAGCCGATCGACGCCGCCGAACGCCTCGCCCGCTGGCGCGAGTGGCTAGTGACCGACCCGCTCGGTTGGGACGAGTCCGGTGAGCCCGGGAGCGTCCGGGCCACCGAAGCCGATCTCGAGGCCTTCACGGACCCCGAGAGCGGTGAGCCCAGTCCTGTGCTGCTCTTCGTCGGGCGTTTTCTGGACTTCAAGCGCGTGCCGATGCTGGTGCGCGCCTACGCACGCGCACGCCCGCGGTTCGATCGCCGGGCGCCGCTCGTGATCTGGGGCGGCTTCCCCGGCGAGTGGGAGGGAGAGCACCCCCACACGCTTGTGCGTCGCCTGGGCGTCGACGATGTGTTCTTCGCCGGATGGCGCGGCCACACCGACCTCGCGCGCGGTCTGCCATGCGCGGAGGTAATGGTCGCGCCGTCTTTCAATGAGCCATTCGGGCAGGTCTTCCTGGAGGCGATGGCGGCGGGCCTTCCCGTGATCGCGACGAACACCGGCGGACCGCTGTCGTTCGTGAACACCGAACCGGCCGCGCCGAACGGCTGGATCGTCCAGGCCGACGACGAGTCTGCTCTCGCGGACTCCCTGGTCGAGGCCGTCAACGACACAGAGACACGCCGCGCGCGCTCAGACAACGCCTACGCTCAGATCAGGGCTGGCTACGCATGGAGCTTCCTCACGGAGCGGTTCGTGGCGGTGTACGAGGAGGCAATCCACGCACGAGGCTGAGACGCAGCGGCATCCCGTTGGCCTCACAGCGCCGGTCATACTCCCTCCGTGCCCGCACCGCTGATCGAGTTTCCGGCCGACGATCCCGATCGCGCGCTCCGGTTCTGGCACGGAGTCCTTGGGGTCACCCTCGAGCCACGACCCGCCGCGGCCGGATCGGGGTGGCAGACCGACACGGACGACCTGCGCCTCGGAGTCCACGAGCGTGGACCGGGCCCCGGCGACACCGCCTCCCTGCCCTACTTCGCCGTCGCCGACATGGCCACTGCACTCGAACGCGTCCGCGAGCTCGGCGGCTCGATCGTCCATCCCGGCGATCGCTGGGCCGTGTGCCGGGACTCGGAGGGCAGCCCGTTCGGGCTGGCCGCCGCGCCCGCAGCCGGTGACTAGCACTTAGAACGACCGCGGCGGACGGTCTACGGCGTCATCACGACGCGACCAAAGGCCTGGCGACTCTCGATGTGCGCGTGCGCGGCGGCGGCCTCGGCGAGCGGAAAGGTCCGGTCGATCTCGACACGCAGCCCGCCGTCCGCGACCCGCCCGAACAGGTCCGCGATCATCGCGTGGACACGCGGGTACTCGGTCATCAGCGAACCGCCGAGGAAGACGCCGCGCAGCGCATTGTTCTGCTGCCACAGATCCCTCGCGTCGACGCCGGAGCCCGCGCGACCCGCCACCCCGACGCTCACGAGCGTCCCGCGGTAGGCCAGCGCGCCGATGCTGTCGACCAGGTTCTGGCCGCCGACCGAATCGAGGACCACGTCGGCGCCGCGCCCGTCGGTGAGCTCGCGTGTGCGCTCGACGAAGCTCTCGCTGGCGTAGTTGATCCCGTGGTCGAGCCCGAGCTCCTTCAGGCGCTCGAGCTTCTCGTCGCTGGACGCGGTCGAGATCACGGTCGCACCGGCCTGCTTGGCGAGCTGGATCGCGGCCATCCCAACGCCTCCCGCCCCGGCGTGGATCAGGGCCGTCTGGCCGGCCTCGAGGGTGCCGGCGGTGAACAGGCACTCCTGAGCGGTTCCGAACGCGACCGGGATGCATGCGGCGCGAGCCGCGTCCAGGCCTTCGGGGATCGGCCATGTAGAGATGGCCGGCACGGCCCGCTTCGAGGCGTGCGAGCCCGCCGCGTTCAGGGCCACGACCCGGTCGCCCACCGCGCGGTCGTCGACCCCGGCACCAACCTCGGCGACCGTGCCCGCGGCGAGGTACCCCACGATGTGAGGGACCGATGGCGGCGGCGACCCGGCGCGGGCCAGAAGATCTCCGCCCTCGATGCTGATCGCCTCGACGTCGACCAGCACGCAGCCGTCGGGGCACTCGGGGTCGGGCACGTCCTCGTACCGCAGCACGTCCGGATCGCCGTTCTCGTAGATCACCGCCGCTTTCATAGGGGCGCGACTCTATTCGAGGACCCTTGCGCGTCAATTCTCGCGGACATAGGCTGAGCCAGCTTGCTTCGCCCACTTAGAGCAGCAGCTGCCGGAGCGACGGTGCTCGCGTTGTTATCGGGCTGCTATGGCTCGACTGAGCCCGCCACTGATGTCGAGCCCGAGAGCGTGACGCTCAACGGGCAGGGTACCGCCAACAACGGGCCGGCCAGCACCGTCTTCGAGTACTGGCAGACCGCATCGAGCGCAGACCACTCCTTCACGCTGCCGCTCAGGTGGCCCGCGAACGCGAGCGGTCCTCTCTCACAAGAAGTTGACGGCCTGGCGGCCGACACGAACTACTCGTACCGGCTATGCGGGGCTGACAACAAGAGCGGGATCTCGATCTGCGCCCAAACGCGGACGTTCACGACAGCCCCGGCGGTGGAGGACGCTGCCCTCGGCGGAACCTTTTCGGGCTGCTGCTCGAGCACTCGCGTCAACGCGCATGCCAGCTCTGATGGATCTAGACCACGGGGCTCAGTGCGCGTAGCCGGCCGTACCGGCGGAGGTTTCATCGAGTTCAACGGATTTGTCACCTGCCTTGCGGTCGATGGGCGCCGCGCGACGATCGGCGCCTTGGGCGTGCAAAACACCTCAGGGCTTCCACCGCCTAACCGCTTCGACGCCAACCTCCTCCTCACGATCGTGGACGGCCATACCGGCGGGCCCGATTCCATCGCCTCGCGGTTGCGAGAGGGGCACACCCCACCTCCCGACTGCGCAAGCAGCCTTGAGGTCTCGCCGCTCAGCTCCACGACGTTCGTCGTTAACGACGCCATCGCGACTGGCAGCCAGTAGGGCCTGTGGGACAACCCCGAGCTGGCCGTCGAGCTCGTGCTTGCGACGGCAGCCCGGAACGCTTCGACCGCAATCGTCTAGCCGCGATCGCCTGCCCGCCCGCGGCCCACATTTAGGCGCCGCTCGGCGGCTCGTACAGCTGAAGGTCGTTCCCTTCGCTGTCGTTGAGCGGCGAGGCCGACCTGCTCCACCGGCACCCAGACTGTGCAACTCCTCCGACCATGACGCTCCTTTCGCTGAGGTTCTCTGGGCCTTTCCCAGCACGCTCCGGCCTACCCCATTCTTGGCGCGTCCCGCGAGCTATCGCGGCTGCTGGCCCGTACCCCATGTCTGAACACCTAGACAAGGAGCCGACGTGCTCATCACCCGCAAGACCCTCCGCCCCGTCAACGCCTCCCGCTCCCGAGAACCCGTTGGATCCCGCCGCTCCCTCCGCGACGGGCCCTGCCCGGCGTGCGGCGAGGACCTTAAGTCCGAGTTGCACTCAATCCTGTACGGAGGCTACGCGTACCACGCAGAGTGCGCCCTGTACCGCAGGCCAGCGCGATGGACCTAGCCGACCGCCTCTCCGAGCTTCGAGCCGACCTGCCGGCGCCGTTCTCGGTGGACGTGAGGACGTCCGAGCGAGAAACGATCGTCGCCGTCGAAGGCGAACTCGACCGGGGCAACGTCGCCGCGGTGCGGCGAGTCGCTCACGACGCATCCAGCCGACCTCGATCGCTGATCCTGAACCTGTCCACGACTACCTTCGTCGACTCGGCGGGCCTGCACCTCATATATGAGTTGGCTGCCCGGCAGCGGAAAGCGTCGGCTCCGCAACTCGTCGTGACCGGGGTAAGCCGTCGCGTGCAGCGGACGCTGGATCTCGCGCCCCAGCCTGACGACGGGTGCGACCCTCTGATCGCCGCGGCCTAGCCCAAGTTCGACCAGCCGCGGTCAGCATCGCCAGGACCCACCCCGATCGATCGGCGGGCTGGCGAGGCGATGGACCGAACGCAGAAGGGCTCGGGCGCCTAGGCCGCTGGTCGTACGGTGCGACTTCTGCTGCGGAGTTCGAGTTCGGCCTCTGTTAGTCGACGGATTCGCCGGCAGACTTGGCGGTAGAAGGCGAGCTGTTGCTGTCGGCCTACCAGGTGAAATCCTGCCCGCAGCAGCAAGGGGCCGCTTCGGGCTGCACGGGAGTATGCGTGCAGGCGAAAGTCGACGTCCCCGGTGTCGAGCCATTTCCAGATCTCGTAGTGCATCTGGCCCTGTTCGAAGTGCCCTTCCAAGGTGCGGTAGTTCCAACCGAAGACGCGAACCTGCCGTCCGTCGACTTCGCGGGTTTCGTCATACACCTCCCCGACGCGCACTCCCATGTGCAGCCGTAGTCCCGCGAAGCGGATCTGTAACAGCATGTCTCGCCCCGCAAGCGCAGCGTCGCGGCGGAAGGTCGCGCGCACGACCGTCGGGTCGGCAACCTGGTAGCGCAGCATGAGGGAGCGGGCGGTCTCCCAGGTTCCATCCGGGGCCGGCGGTCCGGGTGGCTCCGCGGGCAGCGGCTCGGTCATGTCATCGATGTTCCACTTGTGACCGGCCCCTGGAGCTTCGATGTCGCTCGGGTCGAAGTTGACGGACTTGCGTGCGAGGTCAGCCAAGAGGCGCTGCTCGCGCGTGCGGCTCCTACCGGTCCCCGACGTTTCGTCGTCTGGCTCCAGATCGTCGCGGCGGGTGATGACGGAGATGCCGCCTGACATCTCGCCGTCCGCGAGGTCGGCCACACGCTGCAGCACCGTCGTCCACATGTGGAGCTGGACCTCCTTGGACATGCGCAGGTGCGTGTAGAGCAAATCGCTCAAGCGGTCTCCGCTGCGAGCCCAAGACTCGATCACGAACTCCAGCGCGGCGTTGCGTCGCGCTGCGCGAAACTCGATCTGGCCGGCCTCCAGATGACCGTCGAGCGTCGCTAGGCGAAACGAAGTCGGAGTCACATCGATGACCCGTACCGGCCCGTCCCATGGCCCGGGCATCCGGACGACATAGGTGTCCCCGACGCGCAGACGGCCCTTGTCGCCCTCGAGCTTCTGAAACGACGCGAACTCGGACGGCGCGATCCGGTCCAGATCCTCCCCGATTCGCGCGACGAGCGCATCGGGGCTGAGCTGTGAGCCGCGAATCGTCGTCCAGTACAACCGATGCACCAGCGGCCCGACCCCGTCATCGAGCGCCTGTATCTCGGCCAGGCTCACGCCACTGGGCATCGGCGGCGGCGAATCCTCCGCGAGCGTTCCCTCGTACTCCCACCGGTGAACCGGCGTGATCCGCCAGAGGTAGCGAAACGAGGTCAAAGCCACGCCGGCCGGCCAGCGCAAGGCGGTCGACAGGCGCTTGGTCGCTGGCTGTCCGCGTGGCACGTAGGTGCGCCTACCCCGGCGCCCGCTCGGAGGAACTCACTGTCCGGCGATCCGTCAAGCTCTTTGCATGGTCAAACATCTTCACCAGGTGGGGCTGCGAGGCTGGCTCCTGCAGGGGCTTTCCTTCGGAACGATCGGGCTCTGCGTCGGCTTCTGGATCCGCGCCAAGACCCTCGGACAGGACGAACGCGGAAACGCCGAGCGACGAGCGCTATTCGTAGGCCTATGGCCACCGATGTTCTGGCTCATCGGGAGATCGCTCGATGAGCACGAGACAAGCTCCAAGCGCCTCCTGCGCAGGTAGGGCCCGCGCACGCCTGCGGCCACGGCCGAGCAAGAGTCCTATTCGTCTCCAAGCTCGCCGAGCAGCTCGGAGGGCTCGATGCCGAGCCGGGTGAGCATCTCCAAGTCCCGGTCAGGATCGACGCTATCCGGCAGCTCATCTTCCGCTTTCTCGGCCAGCTCCTGATCGCCGCGGCCACGGAGCAGGTCGAGCAGCTTCTCCTTTGGAATCTCCATGCTGATCAATCTCCTCCATCAGTAGTTAGAAGGGCGACGTGAGGCCCGACCCGGTACCCGGGCGCCGCCTAGCGATCCAGCCCCGGGTGCCCCCCTCGAGGAGAGGCCCCGGGTGCTGGAGTTCGTCGTCTAGCTCTTGCTGAGTTCGCGTTCGGTGGTTTGGAGGACACCGGCGCGGTTCTTGTGCCTGCGCTCATAGTCGCGCACAGCCTTGATCCGTGTGTCGTCGCCCTCGGCGACTACGGCACGGACCTCGTCGACGCTGAGTTCGTCGTAGCCTGGCCAGGGCTCATCTGCCTGGAGGGAGTCGATGCGGCTGGTGACCGTGGAGCGGTTCTGGTTCTTGCGCTCGTAGGCGTTGACCTTGGCCAGGTCGACCTGCGACAGCTCGGACAGCTTCTCCTGCACCTCGTCCGCGCTGAGGGAGTCATAAGCCGAGATCGCCAGGTCCGACTCTGAGGCGACCGCTCCCTTCACGGTGCCCTCGGCGCGCGCCACCCCGGGAACCTTGCGAGTCTGACGAGCCTTTCGCTTGGCCTGCCCGGTGCCTCTGCGGGCGGTGCGCTTGGCTGTGCCGCCCACCTCACGCAGCGCGTCGGCGGCGCCAGTCTCGGTCACGTCATAGGAGCCCTCACCGTCGAACTCCGCCCGCGCCACCCTGTCGGTCAGGCGCGGAATCTCCTTCAGGAGCCGGTCGAGCATCCGCTGCTCGTCGCGAAGCACCGAGGTCGCGAGCCGCTCGGTCTGGCTGTCGCCCGCCGTCCGCGCGAGCCGCGCCAGGGCCGTGTAGGTCGCGATCTCCAGCGCCTCAGCGGCACACGAGTCCTTCGCGTTCTTGAGCACCTTCTCCTCACCGCCACTGCCGCGCACCAAATCAAGCGGGGTCTTGGTCAACGCCAGCGCCTGCCCAACCACACTCTGGACGACCCCCAGGCCGAACTGAAGCGGGTTGCCGCCCTGCCCCAGCTCACGCAGGCGATCCCCCACACGCTCGGCGTGAGAGCGAGTCTCCTGCAGATGGGACTCCAGCCCATTGCGGTAGCTGCCCTTCGGGGTCATCGCGATCTGCGCCTGCAACTGGCGCACCAACGCTGACTCCGAGGCATGAGCCTCGTTCAAGTACTGCACGATCTTCTGGGTCTGCTTGCTACTCACGAAAGGTCACTCCAATGCATTGATGCTGCGTGTCTGGTCGATACTTCGGAACGATCAACGGCCCGCCCCGTGGGAGAGGCGGACCGTCCATCGTGTTCCGCTATGCCTACCCGCCGCCAAGTGCTTGGACGGGCAGGCGTAGCGGCTGAGCCCGACGGGCACATAGCCCCGCCGGGCAAGGCCTCCGTTAGGAGCGGTTGCTGGTGCTGTCGTCGTCGGTGTACGGCTCGGGGCTACCCGACTTGGCCAGGCCGCGCCCGACGGCGTACGCGCCGACGAGAATCGCGACATACAGCCACGCCTGGCGGGCGATGAACTCATCGGTGCCGCCGGTGTCGCCGCCCTTGATCAGCATCGCGCTGACGAGGATGCCGACGACAGCGGCCACGACCATGAAGAACTCGGTCGTCTTGGTGGCGGCCTTGGTCTCGGTCATCAGGCGACGAGCCCGATCACCGAACGACGTCTGGCCGTCTGAACGTCCTACATCTGCACGTGACTGACCGTCACGGGTTACGTCTGTTGCTGCCATAGCGAAACTCCTTAGAGAAGCCCGGATGAGTCCAACCGCAGAGGGCGACGGCGTTCCGGGCAATCGAGATGAGCCAACGCGGCGCTGCTAACGAAGCGCAGGCTGTCTTCGTGGTACCCGGATCCGAACGAGCAAACCCGTTACGCCAAGATCGATCGCCGGCCCGTCTGGTAGCGGTCATCCCTTCCGGTTCGGACCGCGTAAGCGGTCGAATGGTCCACTCCGACATTCTCATCACCGGAGCTATCGGCTTCGTCGGCGGCCATCTACCCAACGCTCTTGGCGATGGGCACCCGCCGACATCGTTCCGCGACGCCGTGGCCGACGCGTTGCGAGACATGCACGGCACCCCGGCGGGCGCATAGATTCCGAAGTGAATCGGAACACCATGGGCACCGCACGAAAAGTCGCCGTTGGAGTTGCCGCCCTGAGGATCGTCTACGCCACGGGTCTGCTCGCCGCGCCGGGGCGCGTGGCTCGCACGTGGGTGGGCACCGCCGCCGACTCTCCCGGCGGAGCGATAGCGCTGCGCGGACTTGGCGCGCGCGACCTGGTGCTGTCGGCCGGCGTCGCGTTCTGCGCCTGGTCCGGCCGGGATGCACGTCCGTGGCTGGCCGGCTGCGCCGCTTCAGACGCCGCCGACCTGGCAGCCACCCTCGTCGCCCCCGGCGCTGCTCTACCCGGCAAGGCCAAGCCGGGAGCGGTAGCCCTGGCGGGCGGCTTCGGCGTGGCCGGCGCCGTGCTCGCCTCTCGTGACGATCTCAGGAGCTGATTGGCCCGTGGCCACGAACGAACGGTTCATGCCGGTGGCCCCCGAGGCGATCTGGGGCGCGGTCGCCGACGCGGGCGGGTACGGCTACTGGGTCGTGGGCTCCAAGGTCATCCGCGATTTCGACGACGACTGGCCGCGCGTAGGGGCCAGATTTCATCACACGGTCGGGGTCGGTCCGCTGACGATCGACGATCACTCCGAGGTGGTCGAGGCCGCCCGCCCCCGGTTGCTTCGGCTACGGGTCAAGGCCCGGCCAGCAGGAACGGCGATCGTTACCTTGGAGCTGCATGCGCGCCCGGCGGCGGGCGGCACGTTAGTGCGGTTCTCGGAGAATCCCGATGGCGTCTTCGGCTGGCTGAGCCTCAATCCGGCGACGCATCTGTTCACCGTGGCCCGTAACGCCGAGTCGCTGGCCCGCTTGGAAGAGCTGGCGCTGGTGAAAGCAGAAGCTGGGAAACCACCGGCTCGCGCCGCTCGCCGGAGATCGAAACGAGGGTCGTCATGAGGACAGAATCAGTCTGGCTGCATCCCGACTCGGCGATGGCGCGGTTCGATCGCCTCGAGGGCGAGGTCGACGCCGACGTCGCGGTCCTGGGCGGCGGCATCGTCGGCATCACCACCGCGCTCATGCTTCAAGAGGACGGCCACGACGTGGCGCTGGTGGAAGCCGAACGGCTAGGTGCGGGCGTGTCCGGCCACACCACGGCCAAGGTCTCTTCTCAGCATGGGCTCAAGTACTCGGCGCTACGTTCAACGTACGGCCCGGATGCAGCGCGCACCTACGGCCAGGCCAATCAGGTGGCCCTCGAATGGATGGCGCGGCGGGTCAAGGACGAGAGCATCGACTGCGACTTTCGACGACGGGCTTCCTTTGCGTACGTGCCCGCCGGGGAGTCGACCCGCGATGTCGAAGCTGAGGCGGACGCAGCGATCGAGGCGGGACTGCCCGCGTCGCTCGATCACTCCGCACCACTCCCCTACCCCATCGCCGCCGCGGTCCGTTTCGACGACCAAGCCGAGTTTCACGTGCGCAGGTACCTGGGCGCGCTCATGCGGCAGTTCATCGCGGCGGGCGGTCGCGCGTTCGAGCGATCACGCGCCACCCAGGTCGACTCCGGCAACCCCTGCGTCGTCCGCGTCCCGGGTGGCATGGTCCGAGCGGGCAAGGTCGTGGTGGCCACCCACTACCCGTTCCTGGATCGCTCGCTGGCCTTCGCTCGCGTGCACGCGCAGCGCTCATACGCGCTGCTGTGCCGGGTCAGGCAGCCACCGCCCAACGGCATGTTCCTTAGCGCCTCGTCGCCCACCAGGTCGATCCGCGCCGTGCCGTTCGAAGGTGAGGAACTGCTGCTGATCGGCGGCGAGGGCCACAAGACCGGTACCGGTGGCGACACGCGCCAGCGCTACGACACCCTTCGGCGGTTCGCCGACGAGCACTGGGGCGTCAGAGCGGTGGAATACCAGTGGTCCTCGCAGGACAACAGCAGCATCGACTCCCTGCCACTGATCGGCCGCGTCACTCCCTTCGACTCGAATCTACTGATGGCCACCGGCTTCGCCAAATGGGGCCTGACCGGCGGCACCGCTGCCGCCATGATCCTCGCCGAGGCCTGTGCCGGTCGCGAGCATCAGTGGGCATCGCTCTTCGACCCGCGAAGGCTGAACCTGCGTGCAGCCGCCACCTCGGCCGTCAAGGAGAACGGCGAAACGGGCTACCGAATGGTCTGGGACCGCCTGGTCAACCGCGGCGGCCGCCCAATCGAAGACCTGGCCCCTGGCGAGGGCGACATCGTTGAGCATGACGGTGACAAGGTCGCCGGCTATCGCAACGACGACGGGGAGCTCATCGCCGTCTCCACACGCTGCACCCACCTCGGCTGCCAGGTGAACTGGAACGCCGCAGAACGCAGCTGGGACTGCCCCTGCCACGGCTCGCGCTTCGGACCCGACGGCAGCGTGCTGCACGGACCAGCGGTACACCGGCTCGAGCGAAAACCACTGAGCTGACCATGACGCAGTCCAACCCAAGCGAGGAACACACGCGGCCCAAAGGTTCCACAGATGCCCAGGTGGCCGCGAGCGGAACCATGACCGAAGCACTGGAGATCCTGGAACGGGCACGGGGCCACCTGTACTCGTTTCACCACTTGATTGGCCACACCGACCTGAAGCTCGACGAAGTCGTTGATCAACTCCGGGCTGCGGACGAGGACGAACTCGCCGCGCAGCTCGAGAATGACCTGGTCGGGCGCAACGTGCTCCCGGGGCTGTGGACCTTTCAACTAGTAGAACGGTTCGACGATCAATACGTGGCGGTTTTCCGAGATCATGAGCGGCAAGTGCGGGACAAACTGATGGACGGGCGCAAGCACGTCTTTGAAGCCGAGATGAAAGAGCGGCGCCGCACCCACGAGCGCGCTGGCCACCAAGCAACGCCGGACTGACCGCTCCCACAGCGCGGTGTTTGAGGCCTTCTGCCTCCAGATCACCTACGACAAGCCCAACCGCTACTTCGAGATGAAGGGGGGCCGATTCGCCAGCCGGCACTCAAGCCCGGCCGGCGGGCACCGTCGCGTCCAGCCACGGTTCGAAGGTGGGGCCGGCAAGCTTGGCGTCTCTCCGGGCAGGACGGCCCCGTTCGCGTAGCGCTCGACGGCCAGGTCGGCGAACGAGCCCAGCGTCTCCGCGGCACCGGTGCTCAACGAGGACCTGAGGGACGCCGGTCCACAGCCTCGACGCTCAACGGTCCGGGCCGACGTCGAGGCGGCGCGCCTGTTGGCCGCGCGTCGCGGCGAGGGTCCGCGGGCCCGAGGACTCGCCCGGCGGTGTCGAGCACGGGTCGCTTGAACGTGCCCCGGCGGCGCGCAATTCGGTCCGCGCGCGCTCAGCGAGTGGACGCGCGCCGCAGCGCACGACCGGCGTCCCGCGCAGCGCTGCTCCTCGAGCTCGGCCGAGCCGACGAACGGGCTCGATCCGGCCGATGGGCGCGTCCTCGATCTGCGCGATCACGTCGGCACGGGCAGACCGGCCGCCGAGCGGCGGAGCGCCTGACCGCACGCGGGCTGCCTGCCAGGGCGTTCCGAGCGAGGTCGTCGATGGGCTGACCAGCGGGCCGTTCGTGGACAGCCCGCAGGCCCTCGCCGTGCTCGCCGCCTTCGCCGCCCTCTCCGCGCTCCTGCTGCAACGCCGCGACGTTGCCTGACGCCCGGCAAACAGCTCAGTCCGACGGCAGCTGCACGTCGAGAATGACTTCGATGGTGTCGCGCACCTTGAGCGCGCCCATCATCCCCCGATAGGGCTTGATCCCCCACTCGCTCTGGGTTATGGACAGCGTCCCTCGCACCCGGCCGTCGGCCGCCGCCGTAAGCTCGAAGCTCGACGGGCGACTCGTGCCCCCGAGTTCGAGTTCGCCGCGGACGGTGAGTGCATCGTCTCTGGGCTCGACCGCAGTCGACCGGAAGACGATCGGCTGTCCCCCCAAGATCTTCTCGTCGATGGTCTTGCCGATGTCGGCACGGTCCTTGTCGGTCAGTGGCTTGAGCCCATGCAAGCCTTCGCGTACCTGAAGTGAGCGAGGGTCCGCATCGAGTTGGACAGCGACGAGCGTCCCATCATCACGGACCTCAGCGGTCGCCTCCCACTGCCCAACATCAATGATCAGGTCGTGGCCGACCTTCTGCGCGACACCCTCTCGGTACGTGCGTACCTGCAACTGTCCGTCGTCACGGTCGACCCCATGCCTGCCAGCCCGAAGCGCCACAGCGCGATCGTAACGCGAGGAACGCCCGCGGCGGTCGTGCTGTCGCGCAGATCGATAGCCACGTCCACAGCTGCCTCCCAAGTCACACCGAGCGACCGCCGACGCCCTCCACAACGCCAAAGACCTCGCGCAGGAGGTCTCAAGCGGCGATACTTGGCGTCCGGGTATCCCACGGAGAGGCACCATGGCCCAGACCAAAGCGCAGCGCAAAGCTTCAGCAAAGAAGGCCGCCGCCACCCGAAAGCGCAACGCCGCCAAGAAAAACGCACGGGACCTGCAGGGGCCCGCCCGCAGCACCGCCGGGCGCGTGACCGACCTGGCAAAGGCCGCCGGCAGCACAGCGGAGAGCGCGGCGAAGTCGGTTGCCAAGCGGGTGGATGCTGTCCGCGGCAGCAGCGCGCCCAAGCGCAAGAAGGGCACCCGCAAGAGAGGCTGAGGCACCCGGGGGCGCGATGCCCTCAGTCAGGCACGCTCCGACGCCGGCGCGACCGCGGGGTTGGAGCGCGATCTCGCCGCGAGTTCGGCACGGCGACTGATGGACCAAAGCTGGTCGGCGCCGGCCCACGCGGCGAAGCACAGTCCGCCGATGGTGCCCGTAACGGTCATCAGCACTCCGGCCGCTGCCGCGGCGGCCACTCCCTGGCTCCCGAGGATGAGCACCGCGGCGGCGGCGCCGACGCTGGGGCCGACCGGCAACTGGCCGAGCGTCACTACCGCGATCAGCACGGCAATGGCATCGAAAAACGACGCGTCGACGCCCACCGCCCGCAGCAGCAGCCAGTTTCGGAAGATCTGTGCGAAGACGGCAACCAGCACGAAGCCGACCACACGGCATCCGCCGCGTCGGCTGCGGAGTACCGCGAGGCCCTTCCACAACTCGCGGCCCGTCCGAAGGGCGAGCTGGCGCAGGCTGGCGCTGGCCGTTCCGATCACGGTAAGGCCGATGAGCGGCGTCCACCACGGCAGGCCGAGCGGCCCGACAAGCGTGAAGGAAGCGAGTGCGGCCAGCGTCGCCTCGACGGCGAGAATTGGAAACTCCGCGGCGATCAGCGTCGGCACCTGCGGACAGCCGTCCGGGGCCGAGCGACGCAGCGCCGCTATCCGCGCGGCCACCCCGAGTTGCCCGTTGACCAGGCTGCCCAGGACCTGCATGCTCGAGGCGCGATAGAGAACGCGGCGCTCAACCGTCCCGCCGGCCGCATCGATGCTCAGATGCCAGGCCTCACTGCGAGCGAGCAGCGCAACGATCTGCAGCAGGGCGGCCACGGCGAGTACCGACAGCGCGGCGCTCGAGAGCGCAACCTCGAAGTCCTCGCGCCGCCCCGCGAGCAGGAACATGAGCACCGCCGCGGTAGCCAGCGAGCCCAGGACCGTGATGAGCGCACGGTGACGGCGGCCAAAGCCGCGTAGTGCTGCGGTCAACTCGGCTGGTCGACTCGCGCCGGGCGCCCGCGCAGGTAGTGCGATCTGTTCGCTACCCGCCTGCGGCATCGCGCCCTCCGATCAGCCCGTCACCGCCCGATCGGGAGCTCGGCATCGGGCTAGGCATTGGGCGCGGCGAGTGGCCGTCGGGTGAGGATGGCCAGGAGCTCGCCGAGCTTCTGCTCGCCGGCGAGCGGGTCGGGGAGGGGCAGGTGGGACTGAATCGTGTACTGGTTGCGGCGGCCGTTGCGCTTGCGCGAGATATAGCCGGCCAGGGCGAGTTCGCTGACGATCCGGTGCGCGGCGCGTTCGGTGATCCCCACCGTGTCGCCGATGTCACGCAGGCGAATGCCGGGGTCGTGCGCGATGCACAACAGCACCCGGGCGTGGTTGGTGAGAAACGACCAGCTGGGCACTTCGTCCACAGGCACGTGCACAAGACTACAGATTCTAGATTTGCTTGTCATGTATAGTCGGGGCCCGACCAACCTCCATTCCCCGAACGGAAGACGTAGCCATGAAGATCCTTGACCAGCTTCGCAACCGCTCGCCGCAGGGAAGCGGCGGTGCGGAGCCGACGGAAGGGGCCTCGGCAGACGAGGCTCAGCTCCCCATCTCCGGCTACGACGGGCTCAAGAACAAGCAGATCACCGAACAGCTCTCCCAGCTCTCCCAGGTCGAGCTCGCCGATGTTGAGACCTATGAACGCGCTCACGAAGACCGGCCGGTCGTGCTCAACAAGCTGCGCTACATGCGAGGCCGCGAACCGCTGCCAGGCTACGACACCCTCAGCCCCGACCAGATCACCGAAGCCCTGGCCGACGCAGACGCAGAGACGGGGAAGGCCGTGCGCGACTACGAGCGCAAATTCGCACACCGCCCCCAAGTAATGGAGGAAGCCGCGCGACTCCTTCCCCTGGCGCCGGCGAGCGCACGAGAGAACCGCGCCGAGGAAGAGAGAACCGCGCGCCTAGCCGCGGCCAGTCGGTCAGCACCATCCGGCAGCGTTTGAGTGCAGCGTGAAGCCAGGGCAAAACGACCTCGACCGCCTGCGTGAGGAGGCGCGCTATCACCGCGAACGCCGCGCCCTCTATCAGGCACGGCTCTACGCCGGGCGAGCGGTCAGCCAAGACAAGCTCCGAGAGCTACAGCGCGCCACCGACGGCGCCGAAGCACGCCTACGGCGGGCAGAGGGGAGAGGCGCTCTCACACAGACCCCAACCTGAGCCGCACCAGTGTCCTCCTGGTTAATCGACAAGGATGACCACAGCCGCGAGGTAGAAGGCGATGGATAGAAGATCTTGCAGGACGGTCGCGAGCGGCCCTGAGCCAAAGGCCGAGTCGCGGCCGAAACGATGGAATGCGGCGGGCAGCGCCATCGCGACGAGCGTGGAATCGTTTGGACGGTCCTGGCGGCACTGTCCTTTTCCGCGACCGCCGCCGGTGCACTTCCGCCATGCCGCGGCAGCCTTCGAGCGCCTGCCCCACGATCCGTAATGCGCGCTGCCCGACTTGGAGGCCCTCACTGCTGGGTGAGCGACGGCGCGACCCTGGAAGGGTGGCAATTGGCATCGGGCTCTGGGATAGTCGCGCCAGCTACGAGGGCCTGCTTCTCCGGACTCGCGGACAGTCCTCACAGAGGCTCCAAGCTAGATCGGGGGGCTGCGATGACGGCGTTGACGAGTTGGGTTCTTGACCACAGGCGACTGGTGGTTGGAGTCTGGATTGCCGTCACGGTCGGTGCCTTCGCCGCGCTCGGGCCGGCGGGCGAGCTCCTTGTCGCAGCAGTTCAAGCATTCCCGGACGGGAGGGCTTCGAGACGAACGAGGAGCTCAGCGAGATCTACGGCGCCGGCGGCGACGTCGCGCCGATCGTGCCCGTGGTCACACTCCCACAAGGGACGACGGTTGACACGCCCGGCGTTCGCGAGGAGCTTGATGCGGCGGTGGCGAAGGTGGAGGCGGCGTTGCCGGAGTCGATGAGCGCCTCCTTTGCCTCGACCGGCGACCGGGCCTTCGTCTCCGACGATGGCCGCACCACCTTTGCGCTGGTCTACATCCCGTTCGAGGGTGGAGTCGACCCAGGGCAGGACGAGGCCCGCGCCGCGCAAGCCGCGCTGGCGGGCGTCACCGTCGGCGGATCCGTGGTCGAGGTGACGGGACTCGACGCACTCCGCGCCTCCGCCGGGGACAACGAGGGCGACGGCGCCGGCGTCGTGCTGGGAACGCTCGTGGCCGCGCTGGGCGCACTGCTCGTCCTCGCCTTCGTCTTCCGTTCGCTCATGGCCTTTGTGCCGTTGCTGATGGCACTCGTCGCGATCCCGACGACCTTCCTTCTGGTCTGGCCGCTGGCGAGCGTTACCGACGTCTCGGTGATCGTCCAGTTCCTCGTCGCCTTGATCGGGCTCGGCATCGCGATCGATTACGCACTGCTCGTTGTGGTGCGGTGGCGGGAAGAGAGGCAGCGACCGGACGTCACGAACGAGATGGCTGTCCGGAACGCGATGCGCCACGCCGGTACCGCCGTCGTCTTCAGCGGCACCACCGTGGCGATCTCGCTGCTCGCGCTGCTCGCTCTGCCGGTGCCGTTCCTGCGCAGCATCGGCATCGCCGGGCTGTTGATCGCGCTGGTCAGCGTCGCGGTGGCCGTGACGCTGCTGCCGGTCGTGTTGGCGACGATCGGGCCGAAGTTCGACTGGCCTCGGAACCGACGCGACGCGCAGGCAAGTCGTGGCTGGTCGGCTTGGGCGCGTCTGATCGTGCGCCACCGCTGGCCCGCAGCCGTGGCCTCGACCGCCGTGCTGGTGGCCCTGGTGGTCGCGGCCGCGAACATCCAGCTCGGAAACCCGCTCGCCGCCTCGCTCGCAAAGGAAGGGCCCGCACAGGCCGGCCTCGAGAACCTGGAGGACTCCGGCATCGGCACCGGGCCGCTCTCGCCCTTCGACGCGCTCGTCCGCTCAGGCGACCCCGGCGACGTGGCGCGGGCGTTCGCGCAGGTCGATGGTGTCCACAGCGCAGCAGCACCTGCCGACTGGCGCCGCGAAGGCACGGCGATCGTCGTCGCGATCCCGACTGCGGATGGAAACTCGCCGGCGGGCCGAGAGACGCTCGACCGCCTGCGCGACGATGCGGAGGCGCTGCCGGCCGAGGTGACGATCGGTGGCGAAGCGGCGCAGAGCGCCGACTTCCTCGACGCCGTCTACAGCAACTTCCCGCTGATGGTCGCGCTGATCTCGATCCTCACCTTCATCCTGCTCGCGCGCGCCTTCCGGTCGCTGATCCTGCCGCTGAAAGCCGTCCTCCTGAACCTGCTCTCCGTCGCGGCCGCCTGGGGACTGATCGTGCTCGTCTACCAGGAGGGCTTCGGCTCCGAGGCGATCTGGGGCATCGAGGCGACGCAGGCGATCAACGTCGAGTTGCCGGTCGTCATCTTCGCGTTCCTCTTCGGCATCTCGATGGATTACCAGGTCTTCATCATCAGCAGGATGCGGGAGGCGTACGACCGCACCGGCTCGACCGAAGAAGCCGTGGTCGAGGGGATCGGCCGCACCGGCCGACTCGTCACCAGCGCGGCGCTGATCCTCTTCCTCGCGTTCGTCGCCTTCGCACTCCAGCCGGGCACCGAGGCCAAGCTCTTCGCCACCGCGCTCGGCGGCGGCATCCTGATCGACGCCACCATCATCCGAGGCGTCCTCGCCCCGGCCGCCGTCGCCCTCTTCGGCCGCTGGAACTGGTGGCTCCCCGACTGGGCCGCACGAATCCTCCGCGTCCAACCATCACCTCTCGAGCCTGAGGCACCCACCCAACCCGCCGCTCAGGTGGGGTAGGCAACAGCCGGTCAAGGGGCCCGATTCGTCCCTTCGAGCGACGCTCGGATCGTGCAGCGGTACGCGCTGGCGGCCCAGCGCCTGCAGCTCACTTGCGCTTCTCGCGCGAAGCGGTCGCCCGGACCGGGCGTGCCACTGTCGGTGTTCGTCCCCTCCAGTCGTGCGATCGCGGTCGACGCAGGCGCTTGCTCCCGGTCAGTGGTCCTCGTGGTCGAGCGAGCTTGAGAGCTCGCGGTGGGCGTCAACCTGCTCGAGGAGCGTCTTCGCTTTGCTTTCGGCGGCCTCGACTGCATCCGCGCCGGCAACCCAGCGCGCAGGTGGCTCTTCGGAACTGACGAGCTCGACGAGCGCGCGGGCGAGCTTGACCGGGTCGCCGCCCTGCTGGCCGTTCATTCCCTGCCATGCCGCCTTGGTGGCAGCGGCCTGCCTTGCGTAGTCGTCGAGCGAGAGCTCGGCCCACGTCGTCGACTCGGGCGACAGCAGGTCGGTGCGGAAGAAGCCGGGCTCGACGATCGTCGTGCCGATCCCGAACTGATCGACTTCGGTGGCCAGCGACTCCATCCAGCCCTCAACGCCGAACTTGGCGGCGGCGTAGGCCGAGCAGAACTCCTGGCCGACCAGTCCGGCCACCGAGGAGATCGAAACGATCTGGCCTGAGCGCTGGGACCGCATGGTCGGCAATGCCGCCCGTGTCACGGTCATGGACCCGAACAGGACGGTGCGCACCTGGGACTCCACCTGCTCGGGGGAGAGCTCCTCGAAGAACCCGGCGATGAAGTTGCCGGCGTTGTTGACGAGCACGTCGATCCGGCCGAAGCGCTCCACCGCAGCCCTGACGGCAGCTTCGGACTCCTCGGCACTTGTCACGTTCAGAGGGACGACGAGCAAGTCCTCGTGTTCACCTACCGCCTCAGCCACCGCATCGGTGTTGCGCCCGGTGGCCACCACCGCGTGTCCGGCGGCCAGGGCTTCGCGGGCAATGTCGGTGCCCATGCCGCGCCCCGCGCCAGTGATGAACCAAACCCTCTTGTCACTCATGCTTGAAGCCTCTGGTTGGATCGCTCATTCGTTCTCTGCCCCTGAGCACAGAACTTCTACCGCGACTGGAAGCGCGAGCCGCGAACGACACGGTCGCATCATCCGCACCGAGGCTGGCCGAGGTCCCTACTGTCAGGCGGCCCGACTCGCGCGGGTGTCAGGTCGGCGGCCCGATTCGTCCCTTCGAGTGACGCTCGGATGGTGCAGCGATACTGCCTGGAGGCCTTCGAACCACCTCGGATTGCAGGGCGACCGTTGAAGGGCCCAGCCTCCATCCACGACGAGTCTGTGATCACCTCGGCATCGGCGTCGAACAGGTCGAAAAGGTGTCGAGGTCGGCCCGGTTAAAGGCGTTGAACCATCCGCGCATGACGCTCCTCGCGCGGCCTCCACGTTCTCGTGCGACATCGCCTACTCCGACAGGCCCACGGCGTCGAGGGCTTCAGCCCGAGATTGGTAGACGGTCATCCGCGCGACCTTTCCGTCGCGGACCTGAGCCACCCAGGCTGCCCTGGCGCCGATCTCGAGTCCGCTTGTTCTTCCGGTGTTCACGACCCGAACTGGAACGACGACAGCATCGTCGGCGTCAATGAAGTCCTCGGGCTCGGTGCTCACGTCGCTCCACGCGTCGGCAAGCATCGCGAAGTAATCCCGAACCCCCTGGTGCCCCTCAAAGGTTCCCCCGCCCAGGATGCGACGCGTCGCGTCGATGACTCCATCTGGTGTGGCCCACGCGATCACGCCATCGGCATCGCCACGGCCAGCGGCCGCGAACAGCGCCTTCACGATCTCGACGTTCTCCTGCGACATCGCCTACTCCGACAGCCCCACCGCTTCGAGGGCTTCGTCCGGGCTCGCGTACATCTGCATCCTGATCCCCTGCCCGTTCCGGAGCGTCCACACTTGAGCGAAGCGCATGTCGACGGGAATTCCCGAGGCCTTCGAACGCCCCCGCTGATTGACGATGACGACGACGCGCTCCCCAGCGTCGATGTACTCCTCGACCTCCATCTCCCAGTCATCCCAGGCATCGGCCCACTCAGCGAGGAATTGCATCGCGCCCTCGGCACCGTGGTAGACCTGCTGTTCAGGCCAGCCAAGGTTGGACACATCCCAGACAAGATCGGGATGGGCTTGGAATTCACCGGTGGCCACCGAGTGTGCCCAGCCACGTCTGATGATCTCAACGTTCTCCTGCGACACCGCCAGCCGAGTATCCCGCGTTCCTGCGCAGCCGCCTAGGAGGTCGCCACGGGCAGGCGAATTAGTCTCCGAACCCTCCCGCGGCCTGGGCTGCCCTCCCGAAGTGGCGCGGCCGGACTGCGTGACTGTGGGGCCTCGGGAGGGACTCTCCTGCCAACCTCGATCACGCGGGGCGGTACCGGGTCATCCAGATGGCGCTCAATCTCGGACCGCCCGAGCGTCTTGACGGCCTCGACGTTGCGCGGGCGCATGCACGGGTCAGATCGACCAAGGGCGTGGGCGGTGATCTTGACCATCGTGAACAACCCGGTCGGGTTACTCCCAGCGGAACCACCGGCCGTCGCAGCCGCCGGGCGGATTGTCGAGGGTCTCGGTGAGGACTGCCATAACTGGAAAGTAGACCCCTGCGCGGATTGCACGGGATTGATGCCCGCTTGATGCCCGCTCCCGAGTCGGCGGAGCTGCTCTGAAACGACGAAACCCCCGCGTTTGCGGGGGCTTCGACGAGTAGCGGGGGCCCGATTAGTCCCTTCGAGCGACGCGAGGATCAGGCAGGAGTATCGACTGGCGGCATAGCCCGCCCCACCAAGGCGTCGGAGGGTCAAGGCCCATCAGGATCCGGGCCTCGCGGGTAGGCTCGTGGATAGAACTGGCGGCTAACGAAGGAGCTCCGATGGATAGGGAGCGTGACGTCGCACAACAGAGCGACGAGGACAGCGACGCCACTGAGGGCGACGCGCAGCAGAGCGAGCAGACCTCGGGCGATGAGCAGTCTGTTCCCGAAGATCCCGACATCGAGGTCGAGCGCCGGGCGACGGGCGACCCCTCCCGGAGTGACCGCAACTAGTTGCGCACGGCCGTTGCGGCGCAACGGCGCCTGCGCACGCCGCCGGCGAGGCCTGTGAGCCGGTACCGAGTCGCTACCGACCGGCTACGCCGCCGGGCGTTGCGCGCGTCGGGGCGGGCATAAGCGCCGCGCCGGCGATGACGAGGCAGAACGCGAGCATGCGGCCGGCGATGGCGGGGGCGCCGGAGCCGATCGGGTCGTGAAAGACGAGGATGCCGCCGATGATCGCCGTGAGGTTGGCGGCGACGGACGTGATGGCGATGACTTCGACGCCCTCGCCGATTTGGAGGCTGCGGGCGGAGGCGTAGAAGGAGATCACGCCGCCGATCAGCGCCGTCAGCGCCCATGGGCTGACCAGTCCGAGTAGCGGTCCTGGTGGCGCTTGGGTGAGGTACTTGATCGCTACGTCGGAGACCCCGAACAGTGCCCCGGCGGCGGCACCGAGGAGCAGTCCCTCGGCGCGGGGCCCGACGTGGCGGCGGGTCGAGATCCTGAGCAGCGCGGCACCGATCGCAAAGATCGCGCCCTCCAGGGCGATCAGCGCTGCCAGCGACGCGCGCGGCGGATTGTTGGCGCCGCCGCCGGTCAGTCCGATCACCACCAGCCCGGCCGCGGTGATCGTGACGCCCGCCCATTGGCGGCGTCCGAGGTGAAAGCCGAAGAATCGCTCCGCGAACACGGCGAGGAAGACGAGCCCGCCGGAGAGCACGGCCTGCACGATCGACAACGGCGCGAGCGACAGCGCGCCGACATGCAGACCCCATGCCACGACCGCGACGATCCAGCCGACCAAGAACCACTTCGAGCGAAACAGACCGACGGCCGAGCGCAGCGGATGGCGGACCCTGATCGGCGGGGCGAGCACCGCACCGCGCTGCTTGAACAGAAAGGCGAGGTTGGTGGCCACCGCCGAAGCGAGCGCGAGAATCAGTCCAAGAATCACGAGGCGCGACCCCTTGGGACGCCGCGCCGACTCCCGGGCCGGGCTGAACTAATCTCGCGCGCGCCGGCGCCCTTCCGATAGCACCAGGCCGTAGAGCAGGTGGTCGGCGGCGAGTGCCAAACGGTCGACCAAGCGCACGCGCCTCGCCTGGGTGAGGCCCAGCGCGGGCGCGATTCCCATCTCGAAGCCCAGCCACACGACCAGCCCGTACACGGGACCCGCCCAGGCGCGACGGCGCAGGCCACGGGGCAGCGCACCGAACACCGCCCCGCCACCGGCGCCGAAGGCCCAATGGGCGGTTTCGATCAGCCCGCGACGCTGCCTTCTCGGAGCCAGGCGCACCAGGGCTCGCGCGCCCCGCGCGCGTTGGCGCGCGATCGCCTGGGGCGGAGTCTGCTCCACGAGCCCGAGCTCGGTCGTGATCACCCGCATCCCCGTCATCGCCATCGCACCGACCGCTCCGCGCGCGGCGGCGTGGACCACGTCGCCCAACCGCGACCCGTCGTCCGGTCCTGGGCCCGCTGCGTCGTGGCCCAACTCCATGTCGCCAGCCTACCCCGAGGAAGGAGTCGTCGTGATCAACTACGCCGCCTGTCTCGAGGGACATCAAGAAGCTCGACACCAGATAGGAAGTAGCCTCAGCTAGGCCCGCGCGCGGGGCGCCCCCCGGCGGCCGCCGCGACAGAACTACGACCGAAGGAACTCATGGCCCAGGCCAAGCGAGACAAGAAGCTGTACGGGCGGATGCGGGAGAGTGGATTACGCAAGAGCGTGGCACGCCAGCTCTCCGAGCTACCCGCACAGGTGCGTGGCGGCAAGCGCGCACCGAAAGGGATGCGCGGAGCCGTCGCTCGGCTGGAGACGGCGGTATCGGAACTGCGCGGCCACACCAAGCGCGGTGACCGAAGCGCGTCCGCACGCAAGGCCGCCAAGACGCGGCGCGCCAAAGCGCAAAGCCGCAGCGCGTCGGCACGAAAGGGAGCGCGCAGCCGGTCGAAGGCCTGAGCAAGACGGCCCCTTTGGGAAGGCGAGCTGAAGCCACTGGACGCGAACCAGCGACCGCTCGGCCCAGCCCACGCTGCGGTAGCGCCGGGTCCCAGGGCGTCGTCGGTACGTCGTGATGCCGCTTTCGAAGTCGAACATCGCGATATCGCGAAGTCGCGACCTCAGCGGGCGAGCTCTGAATCGAGCACGGAGCGCTCGCAACACGGAGGGCCTGGCAGGGGACGTCGAGGTCGGCGAGGTGACCTCCTTTTGCCCGTATGTGTCTGTTCTCGATCGAGGCGCACAAGGCAAACAACTAGTCCGAGCTGGGTGTTCGGATGAACCACGCACGTGGCTTTGCTGCCAGGCGGCGTAAGCAACCAGTCTGATTACCTCACTAGATTTGCCCTTGGTACCTCCTTGGTACCACGGCGCCAATCAGCATCGGGCCCGGCAGCAGAAAGGCCCGCCTGAGCGGGCCTTTCGTGAATAGCGGGGGCGGGATTCGAACCCGCGACCTTCGGGTTATGAGCCCGACGAGCTACCTGACTGCTCCACCCCGCGTCGCTCGCGTCAATGTAGCAGCGGTCCTGGGCCCGCTCAAGCGCCGCAACGGCGCCGCACGCGCGCCCGCCGAGCTCGCATCCCGGCCGCGAGCTACGGTTCCAGCGCCGATGAGCCATGGAGGGCGGATAGCCGTCGCGGACCTCGGGACCAACTCGACCCGTCTGCTCGTGGCGGACCACGCGGGCGACGACGAGCTCGAGGAGGTCGATCGCCGGACCAACGTCACGCGGCTGGGCGAGGGGGTCGACGCGTCGGGCAGGTTCGCCCGCGACGCCGTCGAGCGCGTCCTGGCCTGCCTCGACGCCTATCGCGACCTCGCGGAGGAGCACGGCGCCGAGCGCCGCATCGCGGTGGCCACCAGCGCCGTGCGCGACGCGGCCAACGGCGACCAGTTCCTGGCGGAGGTGCGCGAGCGCCACGGCTTCGACGTGCGCACGATCAGCGGCGACGAGGAGGCGCGCCTGACCTTCCGCGGCGCCACGGCGGGGCGTGATCCTTCGAGCGGGCCCACGCTGGTGATCGACATCGGCGGCGGGAGCACCGAGTACGTGGTGGGCGTGCCGGGCGTCCGGTCCCGAGTTCCATCGGTCGACCCGCATGGGATCGGTCCGCTTCACCGAGCGACACCTGCAATCGGACCCGCCCCCACCCGAGGAGCTCGCCCCGCTGGCCGACGCAGTCCGCGCGACGCTCGAAGGCTGAGATCCCGGCCGTGGTGCGAGAGGGCGTCAAGCAGGGGATCGCGGTGGCCGGCACCGCGACCTCGCTCGCCGCGATCGATCAGGAGCTGGAGCCCTACGACCCATCCCGCGTCCACGGCTACCGGCTGGAGCTGGCCGCGTGCGAGCGCATGCTCGCGATGCTGACGGCTCTCCCCCTTCACGCACGCCGAGAGGTGCCCGGCCTCCATCCCGACCGCGCTCCCACGATCCTCGCGGGTGTCGCGATCCTGGTGGAGTCGATGCGCCTGTTCGGGCTCGATCGGGTCGATGTGAGCGAGGCCGACATCCTCCACGGCGCCGCCCTCGAGGCCCTCTCGGAGCAGGTGAGGCAGCGGGGGGAGACGGGGTAGACGAACGTTGTTCGCCCGCCCCTTGCGCAGTCCGTTATATTCGGAGGCGCTGGGTACGCAAACGTCGTGCGGATACCCGTTCGGCGCTGTGTGCCCGGTACATAGGTCCGGGCGAAGCCGCATGAAACGGCGCCTCCCGCCGTCTCGGACCGCAAGGCCCTTTCAAGGCACGTACCCCTGCCCGTCCTGATGGGGCCGTTTGGGAATCGCCCGCGCAAGCGGGCGGTTCCTTTTCTGGGCCCGGAGGAGCCGGGCGGCGGGGAGGCGCCCGGCGCTACGCCAGGTTCGAGCGGCGCGGGTAGGCGATCGCGGGATCGGTGAGCACGTTCACGAGCGCCGGCCTGCCGGAGGCGAAGGCGCGCTCGAGCGCCGGCCGCAGCTCGTCGGGCCGCTCGACCAGCTCGCCGTGCCCGCCCAGCGCCTCGACCACCTGGTCGTAGCGGCACTCCGGCTGCAGCTCGGCGGCCACCGAGTAGCCGTAGAGGAACTCCATCGGGTGCTTCTCCAGCCCCCAGATGCCGTTGTTGCCCATGACCGCGACCACCGGCACGCCGTGGCGCACGAGCGTGTCGAACTCCATGCCGCCGAAGCCGAAGGCGCCGTCGCCCATCAGCAGGCACACCTGGCGGTCCGGGTTGGCCAGCTTGGCCGCCAGCGCATACCCGGGGCCCGAGCCCAGGCACCCGAACGGACCCGGGTCCATCCAGCAGCCGGGCTCATAGGTCTCGATGACCCGGCCGGCGTAGGACACGAAGTCGCCGCCGTCGCCGATCACGACCGTGTCGCGGTCGAGCACTCCGGCCAGCTCGTTGTAGACGCGCAGCGGGTGCAGCGGCGCGCGGTCGTCGGTGAGCTCCTCCTGCTCGCCGGCGCGCTTCTCGGTCTCGGTCTCGCGCAGCGCGCCCACCCAGGCCGAGCGGTCGGGGCCGCCCCGCGGCGCCCTCGCGAATGGCGTCGAGAGTGGCGGGCACCCCGCCGTAGAGCTCCAGCGGCCGGCGCTCGCGCGGGGTCGCGGTCGGGACGGGCCGAGTCGATGACCACGATCTCGGTGTCCTCGCCGAACGAGGCGCCGAAGCCCAGCCGGAAGTCCATCGGCACCCCGACCACCAGGGCCACGTCGGCCTCCTTGAGGCCCCTGCCTCGCGCGCGCGAGAAGGCGAGCTCGTGGTCGGCCGGGATGCAGCCGCGGCCGAGCCCGTTCACGAACACGGGGATCCGCAGCTCCTCGGCCAGGGCGCGCAGAGCGTCCTCGCCGTGGGCCCAGTAGAGGCCGGTGCCGGCCATGATCGACCGGCCGCTGCGCGCCTCGCAGCAGCTCGATGGCCTGCTCGGTGCCCTCGGCGGCCGGCAGGGCGCGGTGGTCGAGCGCGTCGACCGGTGCGTCGGCGTCCGCGTCGGACTCCATGAACACGTGGTCGAGCGGGAAGTCGAGGAACGCGGGCCCGCTGGGCGGCCCGGCGGCGGCGGCGAACGTGGCGTCCATGGCCGCCGGGATCTCGGCGGTGGACTCCACCGTCGCGGACGAGCGCGTGAGCGGCGCGGCGAACGGCACGTGGTCGATCTCCTGCAGCGAGCCCTGGCCCCAGCGCATGGCGGGCGCGCGGCCGCCCAGCACCACCATCGGCGACCCGTTCTGGAGCGCCGAGCCCATGGGGCTCATGCCGTTGGTCACGCCCGGTCCGGCCGTGAGCGCGCAGACGCCCGTCTGGCGCGTGGCCTTGGCCCACCCCTCGGCGGCGAACGCGGCCGACTGCTCGTGGCGGGTGTCGACGATGTCGATGCCCTCCTCCCGGCAGCCGTCGAAGATCGAGAAGATGTGGCCGCCGGAGAGCGTGAAGAGCTTCGTGACGCCGTGGGCCTTGAGCCGCTTCGCCACGAGCCTGCCGCCGTGGACCCCCGCCGCCTGCTCGGTCTTCTGTTCGGTAGCCATGCCGGGAACCTATCCCACCGCAGTCGCGCCGTCCCACCGCCCGGCGCTCCGCGAGTGTAGGGTCGCCTGGATGGCCGAGACCACCCAGGAGATCCGGCTGGCCTCCCGCCCGCAGGGAGCGCCGCGCCGGAGGACTTCGAGCTGGCCGAGGTGCCGCTGCCCGAGCCCGCCGAGGGCGAGATCCTGGTGCGCAACAGCTACCTGTCGGTGGACCCGTACATGCGCAGCCGGATGCGCGACGTGAAGTCCTACGTGCCGCCGTACGAGGTCGGCAAGGTGATGGACGGCGGCGCGGTCGGCCAGGTGATCGCCTCCAAGCGGCGGCAAGTTCGAGGAGGGCTCCTGGGTGCAGGGCCTCAACGGCTGGCGCGAGCACTACGTGTCCAACGGCGACGGCCTGTTCCCGGTGGACCCGAGCTCGCGCCGGTCTCGACGGCGCTCGGCGTGCTCGGCATGCCCGGCCTGACCGCCTACGCCGGCCTGATGGACATCGGCAAGCCGCAGGAGGGCGAGACGATGTTCGTGTCCGGCGCCGCGGGCGCGGTGGGCAGCGCCGTGGGCCAGATGGCGCGGCTGCAAGGGCTGCCGCGCGGTCGGGCAGCGCCGGGTCGGCCGAGAAGGTCGAGTGGCTGACGGGCGAGCTGGGCTTCGACGCCGCCTTCAACTACCACGACGGTCGACCTCGGCCACGCGCTGCGCGAGCACTGCCCGAAGGGCATCGACATCTACTTCGACAACGTGGGCGGCGACCACCTGGCGGCGGCGCTGGCGCGCATGCGCGTGCACGGGCGCATCCCGCTGTGCGGCGCGGTCTCCCAGTACAACCAGGAGGAGCCGCCAGCCGGGCCCGGACAACTTCCTCTCGGTGCTCCCCAACCGGCTCACCATCCGCGGCTTCATCGTGCTCGACCACTTCGACCTGCTGGGCCAGTTCCTCGCCGAGGTGGGCCCGTGGGTGCAGACCGGCGAGCTGAAGTACCGCGAGACGATCGTCGACGGGATCGAGAACATGCCCGGTGCCTTCATCGGCCTGCTCGAGGGCGAGAACATCGGCAAGATGCTCGTCCGCGTGGGTCCAGACCCGAGGCTAGACGCTGCTCGGCGGATGGCGGCGCGCGGCGGGCCGCCGCGCTCTCGATGCTGCTCCACGTTGAGCGGCAGCACCTCGCACCCGCGAGTCGCGGACGCCGAAGTTCACGATCATCAGCGCGCCGCCGTGCTCGTCGACGATCGCGCGCGCCTCGGCTCGGCCGGTCGCCGGCCGGCGGGCACGTGGCACTCCTCGAGGAAGCGGACCGCCAGGCCCTCGTCGCAGCTCGCCGGGCCGAGCTCGAGCAGCTCGGTGCGGAAGGCGCCGGCGCTCACGTGGCGCGCACGGGCGCGATCAGGCAGGCCGCCATGTCGTCGCGCACGCCACCGACTCCTCCGCCACCGCGTCGAGCACGTCCTGGGCGGTGGCGTCGCGGCCCGCAGTCGCCCACGATCTCCGCCAGCCGCGGGCGGCCGAGGATGCCGTCCTCGGTGGTGGCCTCGGACAGGCCGTCGGTGTAGAGGCAGGCGATGGCGCCCGAGGGCAGCGGCACGGTGGTCTGGCGCAGGCCGGTGGGCAGGCCCCAGCCGATCGGCGGCGACCACGCGGCCAGCACCGGCTCGTGCGCGCGCGGCGCCGGTGACGATCGGGCGCCGGGTGCCCGGCGCTCGCGTAGGTGAGCGTGCCGTCGCCGGGGTCGTGCACGGCGACGATGACCGTGGCGAAGTCGCCGTCGAGCTGGCCGCCCACGGCGCGCTCGGCGACCTGCAGGGCCAGCCGCGGCTCGAGGCCGGCCTCGAGGTAGGCGCGCAGCGTGTAGCGCATGAACGCGGTGTGGGCCAGCGCCTCGCGGCCGTGGCCCGACACGTCGCCGAGGATGAACGCGGCGCGGCCGCCGGGGAGGGTGAGCGCGTCGTAGAAGTCGCCGCCGGCGCCGGGGCCGTCGGACGGGCGATAGGCCACCGAGGCGCGCACCGCGCCGACCTTCTCGGGCACCGGCGGCAGCAGCGCGGTCTGCAGCAGGCCGACCTCCTGCATCAGCTCGCGGCGCTGGCGGCCAGCCGGCGCGCGCGCTGAGCGGCCAGCAGGTAGCCGCCGCCGAGGAGCAGGGACAGCGCGGCGAGCAGGGCCAGCGCCGCCTTGAGCGGCTCGGGCACGACCTCGACGACCTCGCGCACGGTGCGGGTGACGCGGCCCGTCGTCGTCCTGCGCGTCCGGCGCGCGGGCGCCGCCCGAGGCTCGCTCTCGCCGGCACGTCGTCGCCGCCGCCTGCGCTCGTCGCCGGCGCGCGGGCGCCGGCCGCCGCCCGCCGGCCCGGCCTGCGCGAGCTGGACGGCACCGGCGACCGCCGCGGCCGCGCGGCTCGCGCCGGCGGTCGCCTCCACCGGTCAGCCGCTGGGCTGCGGCGCGGCGCCGCTGGCTCGGCTGGGCCTCGCCGGCCGCGGCGCGCTCGCCGGCGGCGGCCTGCTGGCGCGTCAGGTCGGGCAGGATGGCGCTCGGAGCGGCGGGACGGCGGGCGCGGGAGCGGCGTGGGAGCCGGGCGGACGGGCACCGGCCGGGCGGCACCCGGACCGCCGGGGCTCGGACCGCGGCGGGCGCGAGCGGCCGGCGGCTGCCTCGCTCCTGATGGCCGCTCGTCCTCGGTCAGCTCGGGCTCGTCCTCCGCGAGCCCACGACCGCCTCGCGCTCGCCGCGGGAGTCCTGGGTTCGTCTGCGCCATCGTCGTCGAGGGCCGGCTTCTGCTCGGGGTCGGCGGCTTCGCGACCGGCTCGCCGGACGGCTTCGCAGGCGGCTCGTGAGACGGCTGTCCTCGGCGGCCGGCCGGGCAGTCTCGGCGCGTCGGCGGGAGCCGGCTCTGTCGCCGGCTCTCGATCGCCCGAGGCTCGGCGCTCAGGTCGCGGGCGTGCTCCGGCACCTCCACAACGCCCTTCGACATCTGGCGCGAGGGTGGACGTCAGACGCCTGGGCAGGGGCGCCAGGCACGCTGTCGCGAGCAGGACGAGGCCGTATCGCCACGATCGGCGCAGGCCAGAACGGCGTTGAGTCACCTGCACTCCCTCGGCAAGTCCCTACCTCCTCGAGGTTCCATGCCCTCTTCGAGCATAGGGGCGAAGGGCCCTCGTCCGCCAGAAATCCGGCGCCATGCTAGGCGGTGGCTGCGCGGCGCTGACGCGAGCCTCGAAGCTCTCGACGTTGCGCGGCAGCACCTCGACCTGCGGCCCGCGCATTCCGAACCGCACGTGCATGACCGCGCCTCCGTGCGTCTGGCACAGGGCCGCGACCTCGGCTCGGCGCACCGCTGCACCTGCTCGGCGTCGACGCCGCACGCCTCGAGGAAGCTGCTCGGCGATGCCGTCGCCGGCCTCGGCGGCGTCGATCTCGATCTGCTCCGAGCGGAAGCCGCCCGCGGTCACGCCGGCGGTGGGCGTGAGCACCACGGTGGCCATGTCGTCGGTGACCAGCCGGGCCTCACGCGACACGCGATCGAGCAGGTCCGGCCGCCGTGGCGTCGCGGCCGAGCTCTCCGACGATGTCGCCCAGGCGCGGCCGCCCGAGGATGCTGCGCTCGGTGCGGGCCTCGGCCAGGCCGTCGGTGTAGAGGCACACGACCGAGCCGGCCGGCAGCGGCAGCGTCGTCTGGCGCAGGCCCGTGCGCATGCCCAGGCCGATCGGAGGCGACGAGGCCGCGAGCACCGGCTCGGGCTGGGTCGGCGCCGACGACGATCGGCGCCGGGTGGCCGGCGCAGGCGTAGGTGAGCGAGCCGCTCGCGGGATCGTGCACGGCCAGGACCACGGTCGCGAAGTCGCCGGCCAGGTGCTCGTCGATCACGCTCCCGGCCACCTGGAGCGCGATCGCGCGGCTCGAGGCCGGCCTCGAGGTAGGCCCGAGCGTGTAGCGCATGAACGCGGTGCGGGCGAGCGCCTGGCGGCCGTGACCCGACACGTCGCCGAGGATGAAGGCCGCGCGGCCGCCGGGGAGCGTGAGCGCGTCGTAGAAGTCGCCACCGGCGCCGGGGCCGTCCGAGGGCCGGTAGGCCACCGAGGTGCGCACGGCGCCCGACGGTCGCGGGCACCGGCGGCAGCAGCGCGGTCTGCAGCAGGCCGACCTCCTGGAGCAGGTCCGCAGCGCTGGCGCGCCAGGCGCCGGCCGCGCTCGGCCAGCAGCAGGTAGCCGCCGCCGAGGGCGGCCGCCAGGACCGCCAGCGCCACCAGCAGCATCTTGACCGGCTCGGGGACCACCTCGACGATGTCGCTCACGGTCCGTCGCACGGCCGAGCCCTCTTCGGCGTCCCCGCCGGATCCAGCCCCGCCGGAGCCCGAGTCCGCGCCGCCGCCGCCTGCGCCATCTCCAGCCCCGCCCGCGACGTCGGCGAGTAGCGCACTGCCCCCGACCGTCAGTCCGGCACCGGACCCGAGCACGCCGCCCAGGACCCGCTCGGCGTTGGATCGCCTGCGCTCGGTTCGCTCGGCGCGGGGCCTCGATCCCGCGCGCGGCTGACCCGTGCTCACGTTGATCCCGGTGGCGGTCGTGGGAGCCGGAGCGCTGGCGGGGCTGGGAGGCGGCTGGCGTGGCAGGGGTGGCGGGCGCGGCCGGGCGCGGGCGCTGGGCGTGGTGGGCGGCGACGTGGGTCGCGGGACGGCGGGTGCGATCACCTCGTCGTCCTCCTCCTCGTCTTCGTCCTCGTCCTCGTCCTCGTCCGTCGTCGTCGTCGTCGTCGCGCGGCTTCGACCCGTCGCGGTCGCGGCGCCACGGACTGCGCGTCTTGCCGTTGTCGCGCCCTGACTTCACGCGCGGGGTGACCGGCTTCGGAGTGGGCGCCGCCTGGGACCGCGAGTACTCACGGTCGTCGTCGTCATCGTCGTCGTCGGCGTGACGGTTCTTGGCGTCGCCGTCCCAACCGCCGTCCCCGCGGCTTTCGCCTCCGCGGTGCTTGCCGCCGTCGCCAGCCTGCGCGTCGCCGATGATCGCCATCGAGGCCACCACCAGCAGCAGTGCGGCCAGACCGGCCAAGGCGAAGATCCTCACGCGCGCGCGCGCGAGGCGAGGGAGCCCTGGGTCGGGCAGCGGCGAGCCCGTGGAAGACACACGAATGGTGTCGGCACCTGGCCCCGGCGGGTGAGCGCCGAGGGGCCCGGCGTAATACGTTCGTCTACGTTATGGCGCTTTGCGTACGGCCTGCAAACAGGCGGGATTCGCGCGCTTTGCACGCCTTTCTCGGCGCTGTTATGTAGACGCGGGGGCGCTCGCCGGCGCTCAGGTCTTGTCGCGCGGGCCCGGCCAGGACCCCGTGAGGCCGCGGAAGGCTCGCCGCGCCTGGCGGTCGAACACGCACCCGCGAGCCGGCGAAGACGGCCGCCTGGAGCACGGCGGCCAGCAGGACCCGAGCGATCGTCTCCGCCTCCTCCCCCGCCTCAGGCGGCTCCTCATCGTCGATGAGCGCCCATACCCGGTCGAACAGCTTGCGCGCGGCCAAGCCGGCGAGCAGCGATCCGATGATGCTGAATGGGGCGAAGAGGACCCTCGACACGAACCGAGGTATAACCGAATCAGCGGTCCACGCGGATCTTGAACGTGAAGCGGTCCCCACCCGGCCTCTGCGCGACGATCACGGTTCCGCGGGCGCCGGCGAATCGGCCGGTCCCGCCCGTGATCGCCTGTCGGTAGGTGCCCGTGAGTCCAGGCTGTAGGAGCTGCACCATCACCCGCCCGCCTCGCAGCTTGTAGGTGCCCACGCACAGCGACGTGGCGTCGAAGAGGCGGGTGCACACGGCTGCGTCGCTGCCTATCCGCCTTCCGCGCGAGTTGAACAACTTCTCGGTGAACACAAGCACGTCGCCGGCGGAGGTGCCGGCGGGGGCGTTGTCGATGGCCTGAACCCGATCGACCTGCGACCGGGCCTTGATCGTGATCGTGCGCGTATGGCTCTTGGCGGCGGCAGCGGCGGGTGACAGAACCAGCGCGCTGAGGACGGCGATGAGAATCGGTATGCGTGTCATGAGCCCACGCTAACCGTGCCGCAGTGCCCGGGGTGGGATTCGAACCCACACGTCCCGAAGGACCGGGGCTTTTAAGGCCCCTTATGTCTACCGTTCCATCACCCGGGCACAATCAGTCTAGGTCGGGCGCAGCGCGCTGCAGGAGGCCGCCCAGGCGGTCGGTACAGGGCTTGGAACGCAACTTTGCCGGTGCTAGCGTGTCTCGACGGCAGGGGACGCGCTCCCCGGGGTCACGCATGGAAGCTTCTGCTCTCCGACATCAGCCAGCGCTCCCGGCCCTCGTGGGCCGATCGCCCCTGCTGCGGCTTCAGAGCGACGAGAAGCTCGTGGCGCTCATCCGGCGCGGCGCACCCGGCGCCTTCGAGGTGCTCGTGCAGCGCTACCAGCCGCGGCTGCTGGCCTTCTGCCGCCACATGCTCTCCTCCCAGGAGGACGCGGAGGACGTGCTGCAGGAGGTCTTCGCAGCGTCGTTCAACGCGCTTCTGGCCGACGACCGGTCGATCAACCTCCGCCCCTGGCTCTACCGGATCGCGCGCAACCGCTGCCTGAACCACCTGCGCAAGCCGCGCGCCGCCGGCCAGGACTCGATGGACGTGTTCGAGCGCGACAACGGCGTGACCACCGCCGAGACCGTGCACCGCCGCGAGGAGTTCCGCCACATCGTGGCCGACGTGCAGGAGCTGCCGGAGACGCAGCGCACCGCGCTGCTCATGCGCGAGATCGACGCGCTCTCCTACGACCAGATCGCCGAGGCCATGGAGACCACCGTGCCGAGCGTGAAGTCGCTGCTCGTGCGCGCGCGGGTCGGCCTTGCCGAGGCCTCGGAGGCCCGGCTGCTCACCTGCGCGGAGGTCCGCTTGGAGCTGGGGCAGGTCGCCGAGGGCCTCACCAAGAGCTCGGCCCCCGTGCGCCGCCACCTGAAGACCTGCGAGCGCTGCCGGACGTTCCGCACGGAGCTGCGCACCACCTCCAAAGCCCTGGCCGCGGTGTTCCCGGTCGGCGCGCTGGTGATCATCAAGAAGCTCGGCCTGGCCAAGCTGGCCTTCGGCGGCGGCGCGGCGGCGGGCTCCGCGGCCGGCGGCGGCACCGTGGCCGCAGGAGGCGCCGGACTGGCCGCCAGCGGCGCTGCCACCGCTGCAGGTTCCGCGGCAGCGGGCGGCGCCATCTCCGCCGGCGTCGGCGCCGTTACGTCCAAGGCCGCCGCAGGAATGGCCGCCGCGGTGCTGGTCACCGCCGGCGCCGTGGAGGTCAAGCAGGTGGCCAGGGACCAGGCGCCCCCGGTGCAGGCCGCGGTCGCCGCGCCCCGCGTCCCCGTAGCCAAGCCCGCGCCGGTTGCACCCGCCAAGCCGAAGGTGGCGAAGGTCGCCAAGGCGCCCGAGCCGGCCCCCGAGCCCGCCGTGGCGGCAGTGCCGCCCGCGCCGGCCGCGGTCCCGGTGGCTGCCCCGGCGCCTGTGGCACCGCCCGTCCAGGAGGGCGAGTCGGTGGCCACCCTGCCCCCGCGCACCGAGCCGTTGCCAACGCCCGTGACCCAGGTGCCGCCCGGCGAGCCGCCGATTGCCGAGCCGCCGCCGCCCACCCAGCCGCCGGCCACCGAGCCGACGCCTCCCACGACGACGCCTGTGGCGCCGGCCACGCCGCCGCCCGCCGAGCCCGCGCTGCCGGCCCCGGCCCCGGCCCCGCTGCCCTAAGTCCAGCTAGGCTCGCCCGCGATGGCGACCATCGAGGACTTCGACCGGCTGGACATCCGAGTCGGCCGGATCACGTCCGTCGACGAGTTCCCGGAGGCGCGCAAGCCGGCGTGGAAGCTGCGCCTGGACTTCGGCCCCGAGCTCGGCGAGAAGCGCAGCTCGGCCCAGATCGCCCACTACTCGCAGGAGCAGCTGGAGGGCCGGCTGGTCCTGGCGGTGGTCAACTTCCCGCCACGCCAGATCGGCCCGGTGCTGTCTGAGGTGCTGGTGCTGGGCGTGCCGGACGAGGAGGGCAGGGTGACCCTCCTGCGCCCTGACGCCGACGTGCCCCTGGGCGGGCGGATGTACTGAGCCCGGCGAGGGCTCAGGCCACCGGCGCCAGGCCGATCACCTTCATGCGCCGCTCGAGCGCCTTCATCGCGAAGGCGCGCGTGTCCTCGAGGGTGAAGCCGAAGATCTCCTGCTCCTCCGCCTCGTCGTACCAGGGCGGCCTGCAGCACGCCGTCCGCGGCGGGCCCGCACTCCACGAGCGTGCGGCTGATGGCCTCGCGGTAGCGCTCGTCGCGCTGGGCCATGTCGCGCAGGAAGCGCGCGCCGAAGGCCACGTGGCGATGCTCGTCACGAGCGACGTTGTTGAACCCCTCCACGAACCCGGGCAGGGTGCCGATCGACTCGTTGTACTCGATGATGAAGTGCTGCCCGGTGAGGGCCAGCATCCCCTCGATGACCATGTGGTAGAGCGTGATGGCCTCGACCAGGGTCTCCAGGTCCTCGGGCTCGCGGGCCAGCCGGTCGACCCGGCCGGCCAGCATCTCGTCGAACAGCCGGGTGAAGTTCTCGTTGAGGTGGGCGCTGGTCTCCTCGAGCCGATCCTGGAGGTTGTCGGACTCGAGCACCCCCACCTCGGAGTAGAAGCGGTCGAAGAACTGCACGTGGCGGGCCTCGTCGGCGATCTGCGTGCACAGGAACACGCGCATGTCCTCGTCGGGCGCGGCGCGCATCATCGGCCCGAGCTCGGCGGCCACCCGCTGCTCGCCGATGAAGAACGACGACAGCCCGTACATGCGCTGCATGCGCTCCTCGGGCGGAATCCGCTCGTGCCAGTCGATGCGGTCCTGGGTGAAGTCGATGTCCTGCACCGCCCACTGCTGGCGCTCCCAGAGCGAGTACAGCTGCCCGTAGCTGAGCAGCTCGACCTCCCCACGGTCGGCTGACTCCATGACCGCCGGGTCGGTGGTGGCCTGGAAGTCTTCGCGGTCGGTGCGCTCCGTCATGGACTCGGTCACGGTCTCTCCTCGGGTCGCTCGCCTCCCGGCGCAGGCTAGCGGACCAACTGGCTGGCCGGCCAGCCCAAGGGTGTGTTGTGGGGCTTGGGCGTTCTGTGTGCGACGGGGGCGTGACGAAGGACCACCACGCGGCACGCGCGCTTCCGGCGCCGGGAATGAAAGGTCCATTCCGTCCCTGTGAGCGTCGAAACGGACCTTTCATTCGCTGCGGCCTAGGCGGCCAGGCGCAGGCCACCCCACCTGGTTCACGAACGTGACAGCACCGCAACAGTCCCGTTCCCCCTCGGTGCCGGCCGTGGGGCGACGCCCGCGCTTGCGAGCGGTCACAGGGCGAAAGGACCCTACGGCCCCGGCTCCGCCGACGCCTCGACCGCCACCCGGCCCTGGGGCCCGCTCAGCACCAGCCGCCGGCCGGGGCGCAGGCCGTCGAACGTGGTCGACGCCGCGGCGATGTCGCTGTCCACGCGCAGCGATCGCCCGCCCCCGCGGAGCGCGTATGCGCGGCCGTCGGCCGAGCGCAGCTCCACGCGGATCGAGATGTAGGGCGGGACGAGCACCAGCCGCGGCGCGACTCGGCCGCCGCGACCTGTGATCGAGGCCAGCGAGCGCGCCGGCTCCTCGTCGCCCGCCCCGCCCGGCTGCTCCTCCGGGGAGGGAACCGGCGTGCCGACGGGCTCGGTCGTCGTGTCAGCCGTCCCAGTGTCCGTCGGAGGCGGTGCCGCCTCGGACTCGGTCGTCTCCGCCGGCCGATCCGCCGGCTCGCGCGCCGGCTCGTCGTCATCGTCGCCGCCGCAGCCGGCGGCCAGCGTGAGCGCGGCCAGCGTCGCGGCCGCCGCAGACCGCCGTCGCATGAACGTGGCGCCGGCCGTCAGGACAGCTCGTCGCGCAGGAAGCCCACGGTCCGCTGCCACGACCGGTCGGCGTGCTCCGCGTTGTAGGTGCCGAGCCGGTCCGTGTCGTTGAAGAACGCGTGACCGGCGCCCTCGTAGAAGTCGAAGGTCACATCCTGGCCCGAGGCGTCGGCGATCTCGTCCTGGAGGGCCTTGGCGTCGTCGACCGGCACGAAGTCATCCGCCGTGCCGAAGTGCCCGAGCACGGGCGAGTCGACCTGCGCGAAGTCCGGCTTGCCGTGGGGCATCACGTAGTAGTAGGACACGGTGGCGTCGACCTTGGGGTTGACCGCAGCCGCCCACACCGCCAGGCCCCCGCCGAGGCAGAACCCCACCGCCCCCACACCGTCGCCCTCCACGCCGTCCTGTGCGGCCAGGTGGTCCACGGCGCCGCGCATGTCCTTCTCGGCCTGGTCCATGGACAGGGCCATCATCTTCTGCTGCGCCTCGTCGGGCTGCTCGGTGGTCTCTCCGCGGTAGAGGTCGGGGGCCAGGGCGAAGAAGCCCTCCGCGGCGAAGCGGTCGCACACGTCGCGGATGTGGGAGTCCAGGCCCCACCACTCCTGCAGGACGACCACCCCCAGCCCGCTTCCCGATTGGGGCGCGGCCAGGTATCCCGGCGCGGTCGATCCATTGGCCTGAAACTCGATGTCGGGCATCTGGTGCGGCTCCTCCCTCTGGGACTCCGTGACGGCGCGAGGATAGCCGGGTGCCCCGGGCCTACGGGCGCTCGGCGGTGCCGGGCTCGAGCTGGCGAGCCAGCTCCCAGCCCACCGCCACGCCCACGAGCATCCCCATCCGGGTCTCCTCGGCCAGCAGCGTCTTCATCACGGCGATCCGCTCGAGCTCGTCCGCCCGTCGCGGCTCGGCGCACCTGCTCCTCGTGGGCCTCGCCGAACCAGCCGCCCGCGTGCAGGGCCTCGTTGAGGACCCGCTGCAGCTGCGGCGCGACGCGCGCCACGCGCGCCTCGGCCTCCCGAAAGCGCGCGGGATCGCTCAGCGCCTCGATCGCGCGCGCTCGAGCTCCTCGTCGGTGAAGGCGTCGCCTGCATGCGACATCAGCGGCGCGCGAACAGCGGCAGCGCGAGGCCCAGCAGCGCGCCGGCCAGCGGCGCCCGTGAAGCCGGCCACGACGCTGGCCTCGGTGACCGCCAGCGGCAGCAGCAGCAGCACCGCGGCGATCACGTACACGCCGAGCAGGTCGCTCTCGCGATCGTCGCCGCGCCGCGCGGCGCTGCGGTCGTCGACGTACCAGGCGGCCAGCAGCCCGAGCGCCGCGCCGTTGGCGCCGAGCACCGGTAGATCGGGAAGTCCTCGAACGGCGGCGCGAGGTCCGCCGCCACCGCGGCCGCGGCGCCGGCCGCGCCGGCGGCGAGGAACACGAACGAGCACCGCAGAACCAGCCGAAGCGGCGCTCGAGCAGCGAGCCGAAGATGCCGACGGTCAGCGAGCGTCACGAACTGGTAGCCGAGGCTGTCGTGCACGAACGGCGTGGTCACGTAGCGCCACGGCTCGTCGTCGATGCCCACCACGACGCCGCCGACCTCGTCGATCGCCACGGTCCTCGGTGGCCAGCACCAGCGTGACCAGCAGCGACGCGACGACGATCAGCGCATCGTGGCACGTCGGCCGGGTCTCGGGGGCGATCCCCTCGATCTCCTCGGGGCGCAGCCGCGAGAGGCGCGGCCGGCGGCGCTGCTTGACGCGCGGCTCGGCGTCCTCGCCGTCGCGCTCGAGCTTGGGGGCGCGCTTGCGCACCCGCTGGCCGCAGTACGGGCACTCCGTGACGTACGGGCTGACCTCGGACCCGCAGTTCTTGCAGACGACGAAGAGGTCGGGCTGGCTCACCGCTCTGAGGGTACTGTGCGGAGGCCGTCTCAGTCAGCGCCGCGTGCGACGGGTCGTCGCGCCACGATCTCCCCCACCACCTCGCGCAGGTCGTGGTTGGCCTCGAACACCACGATCTGGCGCGCGGCCGCCGTTGCCGTTGTCGAGCAGATCGTCGATGCCGGCCAGCTCGTCGGCCGAGCCCAGGTCCTCGGCGTGGCCGCGCAGGCGGTCGACCAGCCGGCGCGCGAGCTCGGTCGTGCGCACCCGGTCGCGGCTCGGGCAGGTCCACCAGCTCGCCCTCCAGGCCGTGGCGGGCGGCCAGCCACTTGTTCTCGTCGAGCATCTCGTAGGGGTAGCGCGAGAGCTGCTGGCCCGACTCGAAGTGCTCGGCCAGCTCCTTGACCATCGCCTGGACCAGCGCGGCCAGCGCCAGCGTGTGCTCGAGCCGGGTCTGGGAGTCCATCACCCGGATCTCGACCGTGCCGAAGTTGGGGTGCGGGCCGCACGTCGTACCAGAGGTAGGTGTAGTCCTCGATCACCTGGCTGGCCATCATGAACTCGATCCGGCGCGACCAGTCCTCGAAGTCGTCGTAGCGCGGGCGGGATGCCCACGCGCGGGAAGGCGCGGAAGATCGGCGTGCGGGTGGACAGCAGGCCGGTGTTGGTCGCGCGCCAGAACGGCGAGTTGGCCGACAGCGCCAGCAGCAGCGGCAGGTGCACCCGCATCCCGTTGGTCACGTGGATCGCCTTGTCGGGGTCGTCGAGCCCGACGTGCACGTGGATCCCGAAGATCAGCTCCTGGCGGGCCACGAACTGCAGCCCGGCGATCAGGTCGCGGTAGCGCGGGCGCGAGACGATCCGCTGGTCCTCCCACATCGCGAACGGGTGCGTGCCCGCCGCGCCGATCGCCAGCCCGCGCTCCTCCGCCACCGACTGCACCGTGCGCCGCAGCTCGTCGAGCTGGCGGCCCGCCTCGGCGGTGTCGTGGCAGGGGGTCGTGGCGATCTCGCACACCGACTCCATCAGCTCGGGCTTCACCTCGCCCTCGGCGCCGGTGTCCGGCAGATCGGCGAGCAGCCCCTCGATCGAGTTGGTCAGGTCGAGGGTCTCCGCGTCCACGATCATCAGCTCCTCCTCGATCCCGAGGGTGTAGCTGGGGCCCGTGAACCGGTGCTCCACGGCGGCATCGTACCCAGGCCCGGCGGCTCCCACCCGCTCCGCGCGCCGTCGAAGCCGGTATATCCTGGCCCGAACCGAATTTCGACAGGAGGCACGACCAACCGATGAGCCTCGGCTACGACGGCAAGCTGTACATCCTCGCGTTCGACCACCGCGGTTCCTTCCAGAAGAAGATGTTCGGGATCGAGGGCGACCCGACGCCCGAGCAGACCGACACGATCGCCGACGCCAAGCACCTGATCTTCGAGGGCATGGCCAAGGCGGTCGAGCGCGGCGTGGACGCCGCCGCCACCGGCACGCTCGTGGACGAGCAGTTCGGCGGCGAGATCCCCGCCCAGGCCAAGGAGCGAGGGCTCAAGCTGGCGATGCCGGTCGAGAAGAGCGGCCAGAACGAGTTCGACTTCCAGTACGACGACGACTTCGGGCAGCACATCCTGGACTTCGACCCCGCACTTCTCGAAGGTGCTCGTGCGCTACAACCCCGACGGCGACGCCGAGATGAACGAGCGCCAGAACGAGCGCCTCAAGCGGCTCGCCGACTGGCTCCACGAGAACGACCGCAAGTTCCTCTACGAGCTGCTCGTGCCGGCCGAGGACCACCAGCTCGAGCAGGTGGGCGGCGACACCGACCGCTACGACGCCGAGCTGCGCCCCGACCTCATGCGCCGCGCGATCGAGGAGATCCAGGACTACGGCATCGAGGTGGACATCTGGAAGATCGAGGGCGTCGACGCCCGCGAGGACTGCGAGATGCTGGCCCGCACCACCCGCCGCGACGGCCGCGACGGCGTGGTCTGCGTGCTGCTGGGCCGCGGCGCCAGCGACGAGAAGGTGGACCACTGGCTGCGCCAGGCCGCGCCCGTGGAGGGCTTCGTGGGCTTCGCGATCGGCCGCTCGATCTGGTGGGACGCCCTGAAGGGCTTCCTCGACGGGTCGACTCGAGCGCGAGGCCGCCGCGGAGCAGATCGCCGACAACTACCTGCGCTTCGTCGAGGTCTACAAGAGCGCCGAGGCCCCGCGACCGCCTGAGCCGGGCCCGCCTGGATGCTTACGCACCGCTGCGCACGTATGCGCGGTGGTAGGCTGTCCACCGCCGATGAAGATGCGTCAGTCCTCGCGCAGTTCGAGGCGGCCTTCCGCGAGGAGGCCGCCGACTCCGTCGTGCGCCGGGAGACGCTGCGGCGCACAGGCCGTGCACCGCTCGCGGTGCGGCGCGTGGAGCGCGTCGAGAAGGCGGGCACGATGCGCTTCGTCCTGCTCTGCCTGACGATCCTGGCGACCACCGTGATCGTGACGATCGCGATGTTCCAGGCGCTGGCGATGCTCGCCGGCTGACGGCCGGCCCCGCCCTAGCTCCCTGGCCGGCTCGTCGTCCTTGAGCCGGTCCAGCGCCTCGGCCACGGCGTCCGCGTCGGCGTCGGCCTGTCCTCCGCGTCGCGCTTGATGTCGAGGTAGACCTCCTTGCGGAAGACGGGGATCGAGCGCGGCGCGTCGATGCCGATCCGGACCTTCTCGCCCATGATCGCCGAGCACCGAGATCTCGATCTCGTCGCCGATCATGATGCTCTGATTTGGCTTGCGCGTGAGGACCAGCACCGAGGGGCCTCCCTCCCTGGGCGTAGGCGCCACCTAATCAGGTCGGTAGGACCGACGCAATCTACACGGGCGCGCGGCGGACGGCGCCGGTCGCGGAAGCTGCGACGGGGGAATCACGCGGTGGCGGTTGGTAGTGTCCGCGCCTCTTGGCACGCCGCTCGCTCAAACCGCAGCTCAATCAGATCCGCACGTGGGTCCGCCAGGGCCGCACCGACGCCTGGATCGCCCACCAGCTGGACGTCTCGGTGAAGGACATCGCGGCCTTCAAGCGCGAGCACGAGCTCGAGCCCGGCGAGGCCGCCGCGGGCGAGACCGACGCTTTCGGCCCGCGCATCGACGAGGACGAGCCCGACCTGCGCGCCGAGGACGAGGCGCTCGTGGCGGCGGCGCTGGAGGCCGAGCAGGCCGACAGCCGGAGGACGAGACCGTCGACGACTCCGACCGGCGACTCGAGCAGCGACGACGACGGCGATGGCGATGGCAACGGCAAGCCGCGGCGGCGCGGAAGGCGCGGCCGGCGCGGAGGCCGAGGTCGCGTCGCGCGGCGCCCGCAAGCCGCTCGACGGCACCTTCGACCACGGCGACGACGGCTACGGGCTGTGGCTCGACCCCGCCGTGCAGGACGACCCCGTATACGCCGAGCACTGGGCCGGGCACCGGCCGGTGACCGTGGCGATCGAGAACGATCGCATCGTGATCTCCCGCGCCGGCGAGGACGCCGGCGACGGGGACGACGACTGACCGTCTAGGCGGCGGCCTCCCGCTTCGCCGCGGGCGCGCCCGCCGAGGAACCCGAGCAGCACGCCCAGCACCGTCGTGATCACCACGAGCAGCACCTCGGGCTCGGGCAGGTGCGCCTTGGCGTCGGCCCCCCCGACCTCGTGGGCCACCAGGATGAAGGTGCCGAACAGCACGCCCGCCCGTGAAGCCGCGGAGCGCGCCCTCCTCGCCGCCCACGTGCTCCAGGCCGCCGAAGTAGCCGGCCCCGATGGCCAGCACCGAGTACACGAGGTAGGCCAGCTCGTTCACTCCCAACAGGATTCCCCCGATGATCCCGCCGACGGCCGGGACGATGAGCGCCAGCACGGCCTGGACGCCCGGCGGGTGGGACGCGAACAGTGGCGGGCTACCCATCGGACTCCTTGGCGCGGTAGCGCATCCGCCCGCCCGCGTAGTCGGCGGCCTCGCGCGAATAGCGGCCGAACGCGGCGTCCACCACCGCGCCCGCGTCGCCGCCCGCCCGCGCGCGGCCGGCTATCTCCTCAGCCCAGTCCGTTCCCCCCGCGTAGAGGTCGATCAGCTCGCGCAGCTCGAAGCTGGATCCGAGCCGGCGGCGCAGCTCGTCACCCACCAGCGCCGTCGCACGCTCGAGGTCGAACCGCTCGGCCTCCCCGGCGTCGCGGACCAGCCGCTCACCCTGCTGCCACTGGTAGAGGGCGTTTTCGAGTGCGTACTGCATGCGCGAGGCAGCCTAAGCCCTCGCGCGGCGTGGTGCTAGCGAGGCGGGTTCTTGATCACGTAGCTGCGCTCGCCCTGGCGGACCATCCCCAGCCGGCGGGCCTCCTGCTCCAGCGCGGCCGGGTCCCTGAGCGAGCGCACGCGCCCCTTCAGACGCGCGTTCTCGGCGTTCAGGCGCTGCAGCTCCTGCTTCTGGGCGTTCGCCGTGCCGGACTGCTCGACCCAGTGCTTGAACGGCGACAGGTAGAGCAGCAGGATCACAGCGAGCGTGACCAGCAGGGCGATCCGCCCGACGCGGTCCCAGCGGACGCTGCCGCCCCGGGCGCCGGCCCGCCCGCGCGCGGCCGAGGCGCGGCGGCGCGGTCTTGCGGTTGCGGCGGCGGACATCGCCGCTGCCTTCCACGCCGGGGACGGAACTCCTTCCGCCGGATTTCAATCGGCTAGCTGCGAAAGACGGCCCGGCCCGGGTACTCGGCGCGACCGTCCAGGGCCTCCTCGATCCGCAGCAGCTGGTTGTACTTGGCCACCCGATCCGAGCGCGAGGGAGCGCCGGTCTTGATCTGGCCGCAGCCGGTGGCCACCGCCAGGTCGGCGATGGTCACGTCCTCGGTCTCCCCGCTGCGGTGTGACATGACGGCCGTGTAGCCGGCCTCGCGCGCCATGGCGATCGCCTCGAGCGTCTCGGTGAGCGTGCCGATCTGGTTGACCTTGATCAGGATCGAGTTGGCCACCCCGCCGTCGATCCCTCGCTTCAGGCGCTCGGTGTTGGTCACGAACAGGTCGTCGCCCACCAGCTGCACCCGGTCGCCGATCCGATCGGTGAGCGCCTTCCACCCGTCCCAGTCCTCCTCGTCCATGCCGTCCTCGATCGAGACGATCGGGTAGCGCCCGCTGAGGTCGGCCCAGAGCTGCGGCCATCTCTGGCGCGGACAGGTCGCGGCCCTCGTGCTCGAGCCGGTAGACGCCGTCGGAGTAGACCTCGCTGGTGGCGGGGTCGAGGGCGATCGCCACGTCGTCGCCGGGCGCGTAGCCGGCCGCCTCGATGCCGTCCACCAGCACGCCCAGGGCGGCCTCGTTGGACTCCAGGTCGGGCGCGAAGCCGCCCTCGTCGCCCACGGCGGTGCTCAGCCCGCGGTCGTGGAGCGTCTTCTTGAGCGCGTGGAAGACCTCGGCCCCGGTGCGCACTGCCTCGGCGAAGGTGGGCGCGCCGGCTGGGACCACCATGAACTCCTGGAAGTCGACGGCGTTGTCGGCATGCGCGCCGCCGTTGAGCACGTTCATCATCGGCACCGGCAGCACCCGCGCCTCGGCGCCGCCGAGGTGTCGCCACAGCGGCTCGCCTGCGTCGGCTGCGGCCGCCTTCGCGGAGGCGAGCGAGATGCCGAGGATGGCGTTGGCGCCCAGGCGGCCCTTGTTGGGCGTGCCGTCCGCATCGAGCATCGCGCGGTCGACGCTCTCCTGGTCGTGCGCGTCGAGTCCCTTGACCGCCGCTGCCAGCTCGCCGTTGGCGTTGGCCACGGCGTCGGTCACGCCCTTGCCGCCCCAGGCGCTGCCGCCGTCGCGCAGCTCCACGGCCTCGAACTCGCCGGTGGAGGCGCCGGAGGGCACCGCGGCGCGGCCGCTGGCCCCGGAGTCCAGGGTCACCTCGACCTCGACCGTGGGATTCCCGCGGCTGTCGAGTACCTGCCGGGCGTGGACCTGCTCGATCTTGCTCACCGCTGCGCTCGCGCCTCCTGTGCTCGATTCACGTACCTGTCCGCCGCGGCCCGCAGCGCCAGCTCGGGGTCTGCGCCCGCGTCGACCGCCGCCGCCACCGAGGCGAACAGAAGCTCGCCCGCCGCTTCGAAGCGCTGATCGCGCCCCTCTGCGCGGTGCAGGGACTCCTCCGCGTCGGCCACCGCGGGCACCGCCGGCGCGCCCTCTGGGGCGCGGCCGGCGCGGCGTTGGACCTTCTTGGCCAGCAGCGTGGAGGGCAGCGACTCGGGCAGGTCGCCGAACGGGTCCCGGCCCTCGGTCTCAGACTTGATCCGATCCCAGTTGCGCAGCACCTCGCCGGCCGAGCCCGCCTGGGCGTCGCCGAACACGTGCGGGTGGCGGCGGATCAGCTTGTCGCGGCAGCCCTCGGCCACCGCCGCCAGGTCACCCGCGCCGCGCTCCTCGAGCAGCAGCGAGAGGAACATCACCTGGAACAGCACGTCGCCCAGCTCGTCGAGCAGCTTGTCGTCGTCGCCCGCCAGGGCCGCGTCGGCCAGCTCGTAGGCCTCCTCCACCGTGTGCGGCACGATCGAGCGCTCGTCCTGCTCGCGATCCCAGGGGCACTCCCACCGGAGCCGCCTGGTGATCTCGTCGAGGCGACCGAGCGCGCCCGCGGCCTCCTCCGTCAGCGCCGGCTCTCCCTTACGGACTGGTTGGAGCCTGCGGCTGGGGCGTCTGCGGAGTGGCGCCCTGGGGAGCCTGTGGCGTGGCGCCCTGCGGAGCCGCGCCCTGCGGAGCCGCGCCCTGGGGAGCCGCGCCCTGCGGGGCCTGCGGCGTGGCGCCCTGGGGCGCCTGCTGCGCGCCCGGAGACTGCGGAGCGCCGCCCGAGGCCGGCCCCGTGTCGGGCTCGTCCTTCGGCGCGTTCTTGCACTCGGCCACGCGGTAGTCGTCGGCGCACTTGGTCTCGTCCTTGTACTTCTCGCGGAAGTCCTTGACGAACGCGTCGAGCGCCTTCTGCTCGCGCTGTGAGCGCAGCAGGTTGCGGATGGTCTCCTTGGCCTGCTCGAGCGTCTGCTGCGAGGCGGCCTTCACGGCCGAGACCTCGAACACGTAGTAGCCGAACTGGGTCTTGACGGGACCCTGCGAGCTCACCCTTCTTGGCCGCGAACACCGCCGTGTCGAGCGCCTTCTCCTGCTGGCCCTTGGACACGTCCGGCAGCTTGCCGCCCTGGGCCTTGGAGGCCTCGTCGATGGAGAGCTCCTTGGAGACCGTCTTGAAGCTCTCGCCGTCCTCGAGCTTGCCCTTGGCCTCGTTGGCCTTGGCCTCGGTCTTGGTGAGGACCACGTTCAGGTCGCGGCGCTCGGGCTGGGCGAAGCGCTTCTTGTTCTTCTCGTAGTACTCCGCGATGTCGCCGTCGGTGATCTTGACCTTGTCCTTGGTGACCTTCTGCGTGAGCTTGGTCTGGAGCGTGTCGAGCTTGACGCGGAAGAGGATGTCCTCCTCGGACATGCCGGAGTCCTTGAGGAACTTCTTGTAGTCGGCCTCCTTGGGGAACGCCTGCTTCTTCTGGTCGTCGAAGGACTTCTTGACCTCGGCGTCGGAGACCTTCACGTCGCGGTCCTCGGCCTCCTGCTGCACCCACTCGGCCTGGATCAGGAACTGCATGACCTCGTTCTTGAGCTGGTCGTACTGCTGTCGGCACTGCTTCTTGAGCGGCGTCGTTGGACTGCTTGGACGCGCCCTGCGGCGCGGGCTGCTTCTTGAGCGCCGGCGACGCACTTCTTGAAGTCGGGCGGGTCGGGCATCGACGCCTGCCGCCCTGCTGCTGGCCCGACGCGGCGTTCATGAGCCAGCGGTCGAACTCGTCCTTGGTGATCGTCGAGTCGCCGACCTTGGCGACGGAGTTGGAGGGCACGTCGTTGCCGCATCCGGCGACGACGGCAGCGGTGGCCAGGGCGAGGCAGGGCTGGAGAGAAGCGAAAGTTCATTCGGTCATGTGTAGGTCGAGAGTCTCAAGCGCGCCTAAGGCGGGCGATCGGACGAAGCCGGCGCAGGTGCGGACGCGGCGGGGGCGCATGGTAGCGAGCCGTGGAAGGTCACGCCGGGTCTGGTTCGGTCACCGCCTCGAGCATCGCCTCGGCGGCCGCGACCACCGCGGCGAAGCGCGCCGCCGGGTCGTCGGGCACCCGCACCCTCACCGGGCTGCGGCCCGACTCGTACACCGCCTCCGGGACCCGCTCGCGCAGGAGCTTCACCCGGCGCGAGTCCAGGTCGATCGGCGCCACCGAGAGCCGCCCGCCGGCGAAGTCCACGGTCCGCGCGCCGGCGCGGCCGAGCTTGATGCGCGCGTCCTGCATCCTGATCAGCGCGTCCAGCGGCGGCGGCACCGGGCCGAAGCGGTCCTCGAGCTCCTCGCGCAGCAGGATCAGGTCGGCGATCTCGCTGCGCGCCCGCGACCCGGCGGTGGACCTCGATCTTGGCCGCCTCGTAGGGCACGTAGTCGCCGGGCACGTAGGCCGTCCACCGGCAGGTCCACGCGCACCGGCTCGGGCGCCTCGTCGGCGGAGTCGCCCGCCAGCAGCGCCACGGCCTCGTCGAGCATGCGCACGTACAGCTCGAAGCCCACCGCCGCCACGTGGCCCGACTGCTCGTCGCCCGAGCAGGTTGCCCGCCCCGCGGATCTCCAGGTCGCGCATGGCGATCTTGAAGCCCGAGCCCAGCTCGGTGTAGTCGGACAGGGTCGAGAGCCGGGCGGCGGCCTCCTCGCTCAGGGCCGCCGCGCTGGGGTAGAGCAGGTACGCGTAGGCGCGCTCGCGAGAGCGTCCCACGCGGCCGCGGATCTGGTAGAGCTGCGCCAGCCCGAGCTCGTCCGCGCGCTCCACGATCAGCGTGTTGGCGTTGGAGATGTCCAGGCCCGACTCCACGATCGTCGTGCACACCAGCACGTCGGCCTCGGCGCGCAGGAAGGCGAGCATCGTCTTCTCCAGCGTCTTCTCGTCCATCTGGCCGTGTGCGACCAGCACGCGCGCGTTCGGCGCCATCGCGCGCACCCGCTCGGCGGTCTCGTCGATCGTCTCGACGCGGTTGTGCAGGAAGAACGCCTGCCCGCCGCGGTCCAGCTCGCGCTCGATGGCGCGCTTGACCAGCTCCTCGTCGTACTCGCCCACGTAGGTCTTCACCGGCCGCCGGCCCTCCGGCGGGGTCTCGATCACCGTGATGTCGCGCAGGCCGGCCAGCGACATCTGCAGCGTGCGCGGGATCGGGCGTGGCGCTGAGCGAGAGCACGTCCACGCGCAGCCGCAGCTGGCGCATGCAGCTCCTTCTGCTTGACCCCGAAGCGCTGCTCCTCGTCCACGATCAGCAGGCCCGAGGTCCTTGGGGCGCACGTCGCGCGAGAGCAGCCGGTGGGTGCCGATCAGGATGTCGACCTTGCCGTCCTCGTAAGTCCTTCAGCGCCTCGCGGGTCTGCTTGGCCGAGCGGAAGCGCGACACCATCTCGATCCGGAACGGGTAGTCGCGCAGCCGCTCGCTGAAGGTGCCGAAGTGCTGCTGGGCGAGCACGGTGGTGGGCACCAGGAACATCACCTGCTTGCCGTCCGCGGCTGACTTGAAGGCCGCGCGCAGCGCCACCTCGGTCTTGCCGTAGCCCACGTCGCCGCAGATCAGGCGGTCCATCGGGCGCGCCTCCTCCATGTCCGCCCGCACGGCCTCGATCGCCTCCAGCTGGTCCGGCGTCTCGCGGAACGGGAACGCCGCCTCGAACTCCAGCTGCCACTCGCCGTCGCGCGGGAAGGCGTGCCCGGCGCGGCGCTTGCGCTCGGCGTAGAGGTTGATCAGCTCGCCGGCCAGCGCCTCCGCCGCCCGGCGCGCGCGCAGCTTCTGCTGCTCCCACTGCTTGCCGCCGAGCTTGGACAGCGGCGGGTCGCCGGCGTCGGCGCCCACGTAGCGGCTGATCTTGTGCAGCTGGTCCGAGGGCACGAACACCCGGTCGCCGTCCGGAACTCCAGCTCCAGGTAGTCGCGCGTGATGCCGCCGACCGTCTTGGTCTCGAAGCCCGGTGAACAGGCCGATGCCGTGGTCCTCGTGCACCACCGGCGAGCCCGCGCGCAGGTCGGTGAAGCTGGCCAGCGCCCCGGCGCCCGTGCGCGGACGGGCCGGGCGACTCGGCGCGGCGGCGGCGCAGCAGCCGGTGCTCGGGCATGATCGCCAGCTTGAGCTGGGGCGAGAGGAAGCCGTCGCGCAGGCTCGGCCGCGGCGAACGACAGCCCCGGCTCGCGCGGCGCGGGCTTGCCGTCGAGGAACGCGGCCTTGATCCGGTCGAGGTTGTAGGCCGCGCGCTCGGCCTCGCCGCGGCGGCCCCAGGCCACGATCGTGCGGTAGCCCGAGCGCACCAGCTTCTCCAGCTCGGGCTCGGCGTCGCGCAGCGAGCGGGCGGCGGTGTTGGCGGCCTGGGCGCGGAACGGGTGCGGCTGGTCGCCCGAGATGCTCGACAGGCGCAGGGACGGCGCGCTCGCTCGAGCGTGGCCTCCAGGCGCTCGGGCGAGCAGGTAGAGGTGGTGGGCGTCGGCGTCGTGGAAGCTGGTGGTCACGTCCTCCCAGTAGTCGCGCAGGGCCGGCGCCAGCTCCTCCTCCGCGGCCACGGCCACGAGGCCGTCGGCGGGCAGCAGGTCGAGCACCTCGCCGAAGCGGTCGACCGGCAGCACGTCGGCCACGTCCGGGCGCTCGGTCTCCTCGCTGGCGGTGGCCGCCGCGATCTCGGCCAGCTCGCGGTGCTCGGGCGCCAGCTCCGACGCCGGCTCGATGGACACCCGCTCGACCTCCTCCAGCGAGCGCTGGGTGAACGTGGAGAAGAACGTGAGCCGCTCGACCTCCACGTCGAACAGCTCGCAGCGCACCGCGCGCTCCTCGGTGGCGGGGTAGATGTCCACGATGTCGCCGCGCAGGGCGAACTGGCCGCGCTCCTCCACCTGGTCGACGCGCTCGTAGCCGCACGCCACGAGCTGCGGCGGCGGTCTCGTCGAGGTCCAGCAGCCCGCCCTTCTCGATCCTGAAGCCGTGCGGGCGCAGCTCGGGGTCGGGCACCTTCTCGGCCAGCGCCGCGGCGCCGGCCACCACCACGGCGGCCCCGCGCTCCGGGTCGGGCGCCTCGGTGAGGGCGTCGAGCGCCGCGATCCGCAGGCCGACGAGGTGGGGCGGCGGCGCCAGGTGCGACTCGTACTGCACGCCGCGCGCCGGATACAGGTGCACCGGCCGCGGGCGCCAGGAACTGCTTGATGTCGGCGGCCAGGTCGCGCGCGGCGCGGTCGTCGCCGGCCACCACCAGCGCGGGCCGCTCGGGCTCGGCGTCCAGCAGCGAGGCCAGCAGGTAGGGCCGCATGCTGGCCGAGACGAACGCGCGCTGGGGCTCGGACCGCGACGCCTCCGGCGAGGGCCTCGACGGCGGGGTCGTCCTGGGCGTATGTGAGTAGCTGGCGCAGGGGCATGTGCACGCGAAGCGGCCGCCCGGGGCGCCGCGCGGCTCGGCTTCGATTCTAGGGACGGGCGATCCGTGGCCGTCACCAGCCGCTCGAGCTCGTCGGCCGCGCCTCGACCAGCGCGCGACCTCGTCGCGGGGCTCGCTGAAGCGGCCGAGCACGTGGGCGGACACGATCTCCGGGTCGGTCGAGTCCGGTCGCCCGACCCCCACGCGGATGCGCCGGAAGTCGGGGCTGCCCAGCTCGCGCTTGAGCGACTTGAGGCCGTTGTGGCCCGCCAGCCCGCCGCCCAGGCGAGCCTCGACGCGGCCGAAGGGCAGGTCGATCTCGTCGTGCACGGCCACCACGTGGTCGAGGTCCACGCCCAGCTCCCCGCGCGCCGGGCTCGCAGAGCGGCCCGGAGTCGTTCATGAAGGTCTGGGGCAGCAGCACCGCCACCCGCGGGCCCGCCGGGGCCGGTGCGCCCGTCGGTGAACAGGCCCGCCGTACTTCTTCTTCGGCCGTGGACAGCCCCCAGCGCTCGATCGCCAGGTTGGCCACCTCGAAGCCCACGTTGTGGCGAGTGCGGGCGTAGCTCGTCGCCCGGATTGCCGAGGCCGACGATCAGCCAGTCGGCCCTGCCACCCGCGGGCGCCTCGCCGCCGCCGCGGCGGCGGAAGAGGCCCACGGGCGCTACTCGTCGCCGGAGTCGCCCTCGGCGGCGGCTGGCTCGTCGCCGCCCTCGCCCTCGGCGCCTCGTCCTCCTCGCCCTCGGGCGCCTCGATCGGCTCGCCGTCCTCGCCGATCAGCTCGGTCTCCTCCTCGATCTCCGGCTCCTCGACCTTGGTCGGCACGACCACGGTGGCGATCGTGATCTCCTCGCGGGTCGTCGAGGAACTCGACGCCGGCCTCGACCGCGACGGCGTCCAGCGTGAGCGTGTCGCCCATGTCCATGTGCGACACGTTCACCACGATCCGCTCGGGAATGTCGGTCGGCAGGGCCTCGATGTTCAGCTCGCGCGTGACCTGGTCGAGCACGCCGCCCTCCTTGACGCCGGGCGCCTCCTCGACGCCCTCCAGCTCGATCGGCCACCGTCGACTGGATCTTCTCGTCGAGGCGGACCTCGAGGAAGTCCACGTGCATGACCTCGTCGCGGACGGGGTGGTTCTGGCGGTCCTTGAGGATGGCCGGCACCGACTTCTCGGCGCCGATCTTCACGTCGAACAGCGCGGAGCCGTCGACCAGCAGGTGGCGCAGCTCCCGCGCGCCGACCTTGAGCGAGACCGGGTCCATGTGCGCTGGCGCCGTAGAGCACCGCCGGGCACGAATCCGGCCCGGCGAAGGCGGCGGGCCTCGCGCGACCCGCGCTCGGAGCGCTCCTCGACGGCTAGGGACGGGCGTTGGGAGGCTGCCATGAGGTCGGCCAGTGTAGCGAGAGCCCGCCGCAGGTCAGGCCCCGAGAGCGGCCGCGGAACGGCCGGCGGCGCGATCCTCGGACCGCGCCGCCGGCCGGAATCCCAGGGACCTAGGTGGTCGCCGGCCGTGCCGCCTTGTCGCGCTTGCGCTCGGGCAGCCAGTCCAGCGCCTTGGGCAGGTACCAGTTCCAGTCGCCCAGGAGCTTCATCGTGGCGGGCAGCATGACCCCGCGGATGATGGTGGCGTCGATCAGGATCGCCGCCGCCAGCCCGATGCCCATCTCCTTGAAGTCGATGAAGGAGAGGGTCGCGAACACCAGGAACACGCCGACCATGACCACGGCGGCGCTGGTCACCGTGCCGGCCGTGCGCGAGATGCCCTCGCGGACGGCGTCGTCGGTGCTCATGCCCCGGTCGTAGAGCTCGCGAACGCGCGTGAGGATGAACACGTGGTAGTCCATCGAGAGCCCGAACAGGATCACGAACAGGAACACCGGCAGCCAGTTGGTCACTCCGCCGTTGGACTCGAAGTCCAGCAGCGACTCGCCCCAGCCCTCCTGGAACACCAGCACGAGCACCCCGTACGCGGCGCCGACCGAGAGCAGGTTCAGGATGATCGCCTTGATCGGGATCACGATCGACCGGAACGTGACCAGCAGCAACAGGAACGCCAGGCTCAGCACGAAGATGAACACGAGCGGCAGCCGGTCGGTGAGGACCTGGTTGAAGTCCTCCGTCTGGGCGGCGCCTCCGGTCACGTTCGCCTGGACGCCGTCGATCGACCCGAGCGTGGATGGGACGATCTGATCACGCAGCTCCTCCAGCGCGGCGACGGAGGCGTCATCGGTTCCGTTGCCATTGCTCGGGACCTCGATCGAGGCGACCGTCCCGTCGCGGCTGTAGCTGACCTCCGGCTGGCCGATGAACGTGTCCGACGCCCTTGCGCTGGCGACCAGCCGGTCGATCCCGGCGGCCGCCTCGCCTCCGCGGACGTTCTCGGCCTCCACGACGACCTCGTTCACGTTCATCTTGTCCGGGAACGCGGCCGTGAAGCGGTCGTAGGTCTGGATGACCGCAAGATCCCTCGGCAGGTCGTCCGTACCGGTCTGTGTGGTCGTCATGCTTAGGGCCGGAATCGATAGCGCGACCAGCAGGCCGCCGGCGAGCAGGACCGAGAGCACCGGCCGCCGCATCACGCGGTCGACCAGGGCGCTCCAGAACCGAGACTCTCCGGCGGGCCGGCGGAGGCCCTTGGTGAACGGGACCCGCCCCTTGTCGACGCGGTCGCCGAGCCAGGCCAGTACCGCGGGCAGCACGAACAGGCAAACGGCCATCTCGATCGCCACGACACACCCCGTGGCCACGGCGAAGGACTCGAACGTGGCCTCACCGGTGATGAACATCCCGGACATCGCGATGATCACCGTGATCCCGGAGATCATCACAGCGCGCCCTGAGGTGCGGGCGGCCATCTGAAGCGATTCGGCCGGGCTCTTTCCAGTGGCCCTCTCCTCGCGCTCGCGGCGCATGTAGAACAGCGAGTAGTCCACGCCGACCGCCAGGCCGATCAGCAGCATGAGCGCGTCGACGTTGGCATCGAGCGGGAACAGCTGACTGGGGATCACGACCACGGCCATCGTCGCCAGGACGCCCGTCAGTGCCAGCACGATCGGCACGCTGGCCGCGACGAGGGCGCCGAGGGCGACGACCAGGATCACGAGGGTGAGCGGCAACGAGAGCATCCCGGCCTGGCCCAGGTCGCTCTGGAAGGACTCCTGGAGGCTCTTCTCCGAGGATCCGGCGCCGAACTGCTCGACGTTGAAGTCGCGGTGCTTGGCCTGCAGCGCGGCCACCGCGTCCTCGCTCTCGGTCACGTTCTCGGCCGCGTCGGTGTCCTTGCCCGCGATCTCGAAGTCCACGAGCACGGAACGCCCGTCGTTCGAGATCGCTCCACCGCCACCCTGGTACGGGGTGGCCACGTTCTCGACGTTCTCAGTGGTCTTCAGGCGAGCCGCCGTGTCGGCGATCACCGCCCTGAACTCCGGATCGCCGGCCGTTGACTGCTCGCTCTGGATCAGGACGACCTCCTCCGTCGGGCGCATCCCTGCATCCGTGAGAGCCCGCTCGGCCTGCTTCGACTCACCCGAGAACTGGTCTACGGAGGAGATGGAGTTGCGCTCGATCACCTGCGCGCCCGAGATCAGGCCAAACAGGACGACGACGAGGCCGAGCCACCCCCAGATGGCCGTCTTGCGGTGGGTGGCGCTCCAGTGCGCGGCGCGCGCGGCGAAGTTGCGCCGGGTGGGTGGAGTCTCGGCTGGGCCGGCCGGCTCCGGGTCGTTCTGAATCACGCGAGTCCTCATCCCTCTTCCCTCCAGTCGGGTGGTTGCGATCAACCTCCCAGCGGGCGGCGGCTTGGGGAAGCCGGTGCGCTTGTGGAACGAGGGGGCGGTTTTCTGGTGTCTTTACGAGCGCAGGAAGAGCAGAACGGCGTGCACACGCCGAGATTCGCTCTGCCCGGCGGGCAGTCCGAGCTTGCCGAAGATGCTCGACACGTACTTCTCGACCGCCCGGAGGGTGATGACCAGCCGGTCCGCGATGCCCTGGTTCGAGCGCCCGGCCGCCATGAGCTCCAGCACCTCGAGCTCGCGCGGCGTGAGCCGGGCCAGCGGGTCGTCCGGCCGTTGCCGGGCCAGGAGCGTGGACACGATCGTCGGGTCCAGCGCCGATCCGCCCTCGGCCACTCGCCGTACCGCCCCGACGAAGTCGGCGACCTCGCCGACGCGGTCCTTCAGGAGGTAGCCCACGCCCTCGGCCGAGTCCGCCAGCAGCTTGAGCGCAAGGCCCAGCTCCACGTACTGCGACAGCACCAGGACGCCCACGGACGGGTGCTTCTCCCGGATCTCGAGCGCGGCGCGCAGGCCCTCGTCGTTGTGGGTCGGCGGGAGCCGGATGTCCACGATCACCACGTCGAGGTCGTAGCTGTTCACCTTCAGCATCAGCTCGTCGGCATCGCCGCAGAGCGCCACCACCTCGAACCCGGCGTCGTCCAGCAGCCGCCCGAGCCCCTCCCGCAGCAGCACCGAGTCCTCGGCGATGGCTACGCGCACGGGATCTCCGCCCTGACCCGGGTCCCGCCGCCGACCGGCGTCCACACCCGCAGCCTGCCGTCGAGTGCCTCGACGCGGTCGGCCAGGCCCCGCAGTCCCGTGCCCGCCTCGGTGTCGGCGCCGCCCACGCCGTCATCCACGACCTCCACGACCAGCTCGCCGTCTGCGGCGGCCACATCGACGGTCGCCGAGCTGGCGCGGGCGTGCTTGCCGATGTTCGTGAGGCTCTCGCTGACCACGTAGAACACGGCCACCTCGAGCCGCTCGGGGACTCGCGCGGCCCCCAGGGACACCGACAACCGCACGGGCACCGGAGCGCGGGCGGCGAGGGACTCCAGCGCCACCTCCAGCCCGTGACCGCTGAGGACGGCGGGATGCAACCCGCGCGCCACGTCGCGTAGCTCCTCGAGTGAGCGCGCGATCTCACGCCGGGCCTGATCCAGTCCGGCCTGGGCCTCGGGGTCGTCGGCCATCCGCTGCTCCAGCAGGCTCAGGTCCAGCGAGAGCGCCACCAGCCGCTGCTGCGCGCCGTCATGGAGGTCGCGCTCGAGCCGCTTGCGCTCCTTCTGGCCCGCCTCGAGCACCCGCGAGCGGGAGCCCCTGAGCTCATCCAGACGCGCTTTCAACTCGGACTCCAGCCGCGCGTTCTCGAGCGCCATCTCGGCGGCCGCGCTCACGGCCTCCAGCAGCTCGGGCTCGTCGTCGAGCGACGGGTCGTGCACCAGCGCCGCGACCGGCTGGCCGTCGCGGTCGATCACGGTGACCGACCTGCGCTCGCCCGGGCCGGGAAGCTCGACCGGCCGGCCGTCGCCGTCGGCCCAGGCGCCGAACTGCGGCAGCCAGTACGCAACGGTCAGCGAACGATCGCGAAGCGCGCGGGCGAACGCGTCGCGCAGCCGTGCCGGCGCGGGCTCGGAGCGCAGCTCGAGCAGCAGATCGCCCACCCCGGAGCGCGCGAGCCGCTCGTCCAGCAGGCCGATCAGGAAGGCGACCGGCGCCAGGCCGATGCCCACGAAGGTCACCCTGCGGACGGTCTCGAACTCGGCGTACTCCACGGCCCCGGCCACCATGAGCACCGCGTTCATGACCAGCACCAGCAGGAACACGTCCACGAGGAACGCGATCGAGCGCCGGCGCGACCGCCCCTCGCTGCGTCGCCGCAGCGCCAGGAGCAGGATGCCCAGCAGGCTGAGCCCGGCCAGGGTGAACAGCTCGATGTCCTCGAGCACCGCGGCCGTCTCGAGGTGGGTGCTGACCGTGAGGAGGTCGTCGGGGCCGCCCGCGCCGAGCAGGGCCTTGACCAGCTGGAGCCCGACGGCGACCGCGTACCCCGTCCCGACCGCGATCCGCTCGGCGGTGTTCCTCAGCGTGCCCGCTCGGGAACGCCAGGAACACGTGCAGGTAGAGCACGACCGGCAGCAGGTCGAACATGTAGCCGAGCGTGTAGGGCAGCGCCGCGTTGGACCACTGCAGCCCCGACACGGACATCACGAATCCGGCCGCGACCATCAGCGGCCCGAAGCGGCTGTCCGGGCGGCGCCACCAGGCCAGCAGCCCAGCCGCCACGTAGGGAACGGTTATCCAGATGAGCAGCGCCGACCGGACGCCCGGCTCGAGGAGGTGATCGCTCGAGTAGGCCATCAGCACCAGCGCGACGCCCAGGCCTAGGCCCGCGGCGGCGAGCGCCCACAGCACGCGTGGATGCGGGCGACCCTTCGTGATGGCGGGAACCGGAGGCGCTGCGACGGTGGCCATCTCGTCGAGGTGCGGCGCGGGCAAGCTCGCGCCAGGAGCGCTAGGGCGCTTGCGACGACCGCCGAGTGCGGCCAGGCTGTCGGCCTTAACCGCGTGGTGGTCGCGCTCGTTGCCGTTGCTCGCGAAGCGAGTCGTGGCGCCGAGAAGCTGTGCGAGCGCCGGCGCACGTTCGACGCAACGACTTCGCAGCCTCTACTGCGACACGTCTTACGCCACGCAAGCGCAGCTCGACAGGCAGCGAGCGGTGTGCCAGCGACACTACGGAGGTTCTTCGGCTCGGGCTTCTCCGGCCCGGCGGCGTACGGGCACGGGCACTTCTGTCACGTCGAGTGGCTCAGAGGCGGTCAGAAGAGCTGGTTCTCGCCCTGGAAGATCTCGGACACCGAGTCGTCGGTGAAGATCCGGCGCACCGAGTCCGTGAGGATGTCCGCGGAGGTGAGCACGCGGATCATGTCGGGCGCCCCCTCGCGCAGCGGGACCGTGTCGGTGACCACGATGCCCGACAGCGGCGAGGCCGCGAGCGTCTCGAACGCAGAGCCCGAGAACACGCCGTGGGTGGCCACCGCGTAGACCTTCGCGGGCCCCGGCTTCGAGCACGGTCTGTGCGCCTGCAGCTCAGCGTGCCGCCGGTGTCGATGATGTCGTCAACGATCAGGGCGCGCTTACCTTGGACCTTGTCCTTGCCGATCACCTGGCCGATCTCGGCCACCTGCTGCGCGGGGCGCTCCTTCTCGAGCAGCGCGTAAGGGGCATTCACCTTCTGCGCGAACTTACGCGTGAGCTTCACCCGGCCGGCGTCGGGAGCGATGATGCACAGGTCCTCGGCGGGACCCAGCTGGTCCTGCACGTAGCGGGTGAGGATCGGCATGGCGGTCATATGGTCGACCGGCTTGGAGAAGAAGCCCTGGACCTGGCCGGCGTGGAGGTCCATGGTGACCAGGCGGTCGATTCCCGCTGTCTCCAGCAGCTCGGCGATCAGGCGCGCGGTTATGGGCTCGCGCGGGAGCTGACTTCTTGTCCTGCCGTGAGTACCCGTACCAGGGCGTCACGGCGATGATCCTGTGCGCGGAGGCGTGCTTGGCCGCGTGCACCATGACCATCAGCTCCATCAGCGCGTCGTTCACCGTGAGCCCCTCGCGCTCCGAGTCGCAGGTGGACTGCACGATGAACAGGTCCGCGCCTCGGATCGAGTCGGCGTAGCGGCAGTACACCTCGCCGTCGGAGAAGGTCTTGAGCCCGGCGTCGGTGAGCTCGACGCCCAGGCGCTCGGCGATCTTGGAGCCCAGGTCCAGGCTCGCGCGCCCGGCGGCCACCATCAGGCGCTTGTCGTAGCCGGCGGGGATGAACGAGCCGACGGCTGGCGCGGCGTGGGTCTCCACTGTGCTCACTCCGGCGGCCTCTTCCTGCGCTCGGCGTATCCCTCGACGTTGGTCTGCTTGGGGCGGGCGATGCCGAGGGCGCCGTCGGGCACGTCCTCGGTGATCACGGATCCGGCGCCAGTGTACGCCTCGTCCCCCACGGTAACCGGGGCCACGAACGAGGTGTCGACGCTGGTCCGCACGTTCTTGCCGATCTTGGTGCGGTGCTTGCGCTGCCCGTCGTAGTTGGCGGTGATGTTGCCGGCCGCGATGTTGCTGCCCTCGCCCACGTCGGCGTCGCCCGAGGTAGGAGAGATGGGGCACCTTGGCGCCCGCGCCGATCTCGGAGTTCTTGACCTCCACGAAGGTGCCGATCTTGGCGCCGGGCCCGATGTGGGCGTCGGGCCGCAGATAGGCGAACGGGCCCACGGTGGCGTCCTCGTCGACCCGCGCCTCGACCATGTAGGCATGCGGCGCGGCAACGCGGTCGCCGAGGATCGAATCGGTGACCGTGGTGTTGGGTCCAAGCTCGCAGTCGGCACCCACCCGCGTGGCGCCCCGGAGCGTGACCCCGGGCCACACGGTGGTGCCCTCGCCGATCTCCACGCCCGCCTCGACGCGGGTCGAGTCGGGGCCGAGGAAGGTGACCCCGGCGCGCGCGTGCTCGGCCAGGATCGCGCGGTGGGCCAGGCGCTCCACGTCCATGAGGTCGGCCCGGTCGTTGACCCCGACCGCGCTGCGAGTGTCCGCTGGTGCGGTGGCAGCTCACGCGCTTGCCGTCGGCCCTCATGAGCGGGAACACGCCCGTCAGGTAGCGCTCGCCCCGGTCGGGCGCCACGCGCTCGAGCGCGTCCCAGAGGTCCGCGCCCGAGAAGGCGTAGGTGCCGATGTTGATCTCGCGGATGGCCAGGTCCGACTCGGCGACTCCCGCCGGGTCCTTGGTCTCCACGATCCGCTCGATGGACCCGTCCTCGGCGCGAACCACGCGGCCGTAGCCCCCGGGGTCGAGCTCCTCCGTGGTGAGCACGGTGGCCACGGCTCCGTCCTTGTGGTGCTCGCTGACCAGCCGCTCGAGCAGGTCGGCCGACACCAGCGGGTGGTCGCCCGAGAGCACCACCACCGTGCCCGCATCGCCGGCCGCCTGACGACCCGCCAGCACGGCCGCGCCGGTGCCCTCGCCGTCGCCCTGGTCGGCGGTGAGCACCCCCTCGGGCAGGCGCTCGGCCACCCCCTCGTCGGGGCGCACCACGCACACCACGCGCTCGGCTCCCGCCTGGCGGGCAGCGTCGATCACCCACTCGACCATCGGCTTGCCGCAGACGGGGTGGAGGACCTTGGGCAGCTCGGAGCGCATGCGCGTGCCGCGTCCGGCGGCCATGACGAGCACGGAGAAGGGCTCGGGCATGGGACCGGCAGGGTACCGGCCTCGGGTGTCCGGTGAGCAGGCGTGACCTGCATCGTGCGAGACGGCCCTGGGTTGGCGGGGGCTTATGCTGGGCCCCGTCACGCTGGGGGGTCGTCTAGTTGGCAGGACTCCGGGTTTTGGTCCCGGCAACGGGGGTTCGAATCCCTCCCCCCCAGCCTCGATGCGGACTCCCTAGCGGTCCTTCTCCTCCCGCGGGACCCGGCCGGCGCCCGCGCCGGCCTCCGTGGCGGGGCCGCCCGGGGGCGCGACGCCCAGCACTCGCATTGCCTTGAGGCCGAGGCTCAGGCGCTCGCGGCCGTCGGTGGAGCCCACGTCGAGTCCCGACAGCTCGCGCACCCGGTCGAGGCGGTAGCGGATGGTGTGGCGATGCGTGAACAGGCGCTCGGCGGTCTTCGCCACGTTGCCGTCGGCCTCGAGGAAGGACTCGAGCGTGCGGACCAGCTCGGTCTCGTACTGCTCGTCGTAGGCCACCAGCGGCGCGACCGTCTCGTCGTGGAAGCGCTGCAGCTCGGTCGGGTCCTCGCTCATGGCGGGCAGCAGAAGACGGTAGGCGCCCGTCTCCTCGAAGGACGAGCCGGCTGACCCCGCGCGCCTCCGCCACGTTGGCGGCCAGCAGCGCCTCGGCGCCCGCGCGGTGCAGGTCCACGGGGTCGGAGGCCGGCCGGCTGAGCGTCACGACCAGCGCGAAGCCCTGTGCGCCCAGCTCGAGCTCGCGCAGCACGGCGTCCGCCGCGCGCCGCCCCACGGAGCCCTCGTGGCCCGGGACGAGGATCACGAGCTCGCGGTCGGGCCGCGACGGCCGAGGCTCGCCACCCGGCCCGTGCGGGAGCGGCCGCGGCGGGCCCAGCGGCACGGCCGCGGCCAGCGATGTGCGCTCGACAGCGCGAGCGCCCCGCGCGGCCACGGCCAGCACCCGCGCGCGCCAGTCGCCCTCCTCGGCGTGCTGGGGGCGGGCGCGGGCAACGATCACCTCGCCGCCGGCGCTCAGGTCGCAGCCGAGCTCCTCGGCGCGCGCCACGATGTTCTCGCGGTCGGTGACCTTGCGTGACAGCAGCGCCGCCAGGAAGTCGCCCACCGCCGCCTCGTTCTCGCGGCTCGGGGCTCGAGCGCGGTCCACCTCCTGCGCGATGAGCGTGGCCACCATCCGCACGAGCGCGCTCTCGGGCGGCGCGCCGCGCGCGCGCATTCGCATGCTGCCCACGGCCTCGTCCGCCACCCGCAGGTCGACGGCCTCGGTCCCGCTCTCGCCCGCGATCACGGCGCGCTCGTCCTCGGGCGACCTGCAGGCCACCGCCAGCACGCTCGACGCCGCGTCCAGCACGACGATGCTCGCGTCCAGCGCGCTACCCGCCGCACGTGCCACCGCGGGCAGGCCGGAGCCCGACTCCACCGCATCGGAGACCGCCTCGAAGGCGCTCAGGAAGGCGCTAGGAGCCGCGGACGGCGCGGGCTGCTGGGCCGCGGACACGCGGAAATTGTAGGGCGGCGACGGCTTCTCGCCCAGCACAGCGGACCCGCGCAATCCGCAAGCTGCGCGGTGTTAGGCGTAGCGGTCGTAGGACCACACGATCGCCAGGCCCAGGACGGCGCCCGTGCCCACCAGCGTGGCGAGGATGAAGAGCGTGAGCACCCCCGCCGCAGCCTTCTCCCACAGGCGGCCGTACGCGGCCACCGCGGGCATCAGGATGAAGGCGATGTAGCCGCCGCCGACGATGCCGGCGGCCGCCGCGATGGCCAGCTCGGTTGTGGTCAGGTCCGGGTTCAAGGCGAGGGGGACGGTGCCGGCTCTCGGGCGCATTGTTGCGGAAGTGCTGGACCGCGAGCACGACCACCGCGCAGGTGGCGAGCACGCCCGCCCCGAGGCCCCACCCGCCCGCCACGTCGGACCAGTAGTGCACCCGCAGGTAGATGCGCGAAAGGCCGACCACGACCGCGATGACAAGCGCGATGGTCACGAGCGCCGCCCGCTTGCCGAGGCCGGTGAGCACCTGCGAGGCGGCCACCGCCACGCCCACCCAGATGGTGGCGTAGGCGGCGTGACCGCTGGGGAAGCTGGAGCCCTCGGTGTCCACGCGCGGGTCGGCGGGCCGCGGGCGGTCGATCCCCGACTTGGCCAGCTGGACGCCCGCGTAGATGAGCGCGCTCCCGACCAGCAGCCCACCGAGCTCGGCCCAGTGCCTGCGAGCCGCCAGCAGCACACCCACGGCCACCAGCAGGGTCGCGACCGTGGGGAAGGAGCCGAGGTCGGTGACCACCTTGACCACGTCCACGCCCATGTCCGTGCGCAGCTCGTCGGCCACATCGAGCAGCTCGCGGTCGGCGGGCGTGGTCTCGACGACCTGCATCCGAGAGCAGCTCGGCGTAGAGCACGAACACGTACAGGCCCACCACCGCGACCGACAGCGCGGTCGTGAACTCCAGTCCGAGCCCGCCGGGCGTGAGCCGCTGCCCCAAGAACCGCAGCCGCGGGCCGGCCACTCGCCCGGCCGGCGCCAGCACCCCACGCCAGATCGGCCCGAACACGGGCTTGTCCTCGATCCAGGCCACCAGCCGGCGCCGGTCCTCGGCGCGCCGCAGCCGCCGGAACACGTATACGGCGCCGACCGCCAGCGCGACCGTGACTCCGAACGCGAACGTGGCCCTCCCGGCGATCGAGGCCACGCGGTCGAAGGACCGGTAGAAGATGAACCCCAGGACGGTGAAGATGCTCGACCACAGCCCGCAGCCGATGATGCTGTAGGGAATGAAGCGCCCGTAGGCGAGCCCCGAGGACCCGGCGACGAACGGCGCGACCGCGCGCACGAGGCCCACGAACCGGCCGATCAGGATCGTCTTGCCACCGTGGCGCTCGAAGTAGGACTCGACCTGGTCCAAGCGCTCCTCGCTGAGCCGCACCATCGAGCCGTGCCTGAGGATGAAGCCGCGGCCGAGGCGCCGGCCGAGGTAGAAGCTCGTGGTGTCCCCGAGCACGCAGCACGCCCACGTGATGCCGATCAGGACCAGCAGGTTGACCTCGCCCTGCCCGGCGATTACCCCGCCCACGATCACCGTCGTCTCGCCCGGCGCAACGAGCCCAACGAACGCGCCGGTCTCGAGGAAGGCGAGCGCGCCCACCAGCAGGTAGGTCCAGCGGCCGAGCGCCTCGGCGAGGTCGCCGATGACCTCCTTGGCGTCCGGGCAGGTCGGGCAGCGCCCCGGTGGCCAGGAGCACCACGACCCCCGCGATCGCGATGGCCGCAGCGATGAGCTTCCAGTGCCGCCTCACGACCCGCCTCCTGCGGGCGCCGTTCCGACAACCAGCGCACCGGGCAGGTCATCCGCCGCGGCCTCGGCGCCGTCGCGGGCTGCGAACAGGCCGACGGCCGTCGGGCCCGAGCCGGTGATGCGGGCGGCCAGGGCTCCCTTGGCGAGCAGGGCATCGAGGACGCGTTGCAGCTCGGGCCGCAGCGACAGGGTCGCGGGCTCGAGGTCGTTCTCGGCCGCGGCCGCCAGTGCGCCGGCGGGCCCCGCGGACAGGTCGCGCAGCGGGCCGGGATCGAGATCGACCCGGGCGGGCGGCGCCTGACCCGCGGCGCGCAGGCGGTCGAGCTCGGCGAACACGGCGGCCGTCGAGAGACCGCGCTCGGAGGGCACGAGCACGAGCGCCAGCTCCGCCAGCTCGCACGGCTCCACCACCTCGCCCACCCCGGACACCACCGCGTGCCCGGGGCTCACCTGGCTCGGCACGTCGCTGCCGATCGTGGCTGCCACGGTCCGCAGCGCGGCGCGATCGAGTGGCTGCGCCGGCCAGCGCGTTGGCGGCGCGCAGCACCGCAGCGGCGTCAGCGCTGCCGCCCCCCAGGCCCGCCGCCACGGGGATCCGCTTGTCGATCTCGACCCGCAGCGGCGCGAGCGCCGCGCCGGGCGTGGCGGCGCGGAAGGCGGCCAGCGCCCGGGCGGCCAGGTTCTCACCCGACACGCCGGGGCATATGACCTCGTCGACGTCGGCCTCGCGCACGGCGACCTCGTCGCAGAGGTCGAGCGAGGCGAAGATGGAGCGCAGCGGGTGCAGCCCGTCCGCCCGGGGCCCGCCCACGTGCAGCACGAGGTTGGCCTTGGCGGGGGCGCGTTCGAACACGCTCATCGCCGAGCGGGCGCACTGCCCAGGGCCGGCCACGCGTCCGCGAGCAGCGCTGCCAGCGCGGTGAAGTCCTGGGGCGCGAGGCGCTCGGCGCGCACGTCGGCGGGGTGACCGAGCTCCACCAGCGCCTCGCGGGCGCGGTCGCGGATTCCCTCGCGGCGCGTCCGCGGCCAGCGCCAGCGAGCCCGCCAGCGCCTTGCGGCGATGGGCGAAGGCGGCATGCACGAGCGCCACCACCGGCTCGGAGGCCGAGGGGCCGCGGCGGCGCATGCGCAGGAGGGCCGAGTCCACGTTGGGCGACCGGATGGAAGACGGTGCGCGACACGCGCCGCAGCAGCTTGACCTCGCATGCCAGCTGCGCGAGCACCGAGGTGGCCCCGAAGGTCTTGGATCCCGGCCCGGCCGCCAGGCGCTCCGCCACCTCGCGCTGCACCATGGCCACCCACAGCGCGACCCCCGGCAGCTCCGCCACGGTGCGCAGGAGCACGGTGGCCGCCACGCCGTAGGGCAGGTTGGCCACCACCTTGCCCGGCTCGGGCCGCAGCGCCGCCGAGGTCGAGCGACACCGCGTCGGCCAGGTGCAGCTGCGCGTTGGGCAGATCGGCGAGCGCCTCGCGCAGCGGCGGCTCCAGGCCGCGATCGATCTCCACCACGTGCAGGTGCCCCACCCGCGGTGCCAGGTGCTCGGACAGGACGCCGAGGCCCCCGCCGACCTCCAGCACCACGTCGGCCGGATCGAGCTCGGCGGCGCGCTCGATCACGCCCAGCACGTTGTCGTCCACCAGGAAGTTCTGGCCGAGCTCGCGGTTGGGCCGCACTCCGAACCGGCGCATCCGGTTGAGGCTGGCCTGCCGCGGCAGGCTCGGCTCCGCCTGCGCCCGGTCCGCCTTCACCAGCCGAACACCCTGGCGGAGTTCTGGTGCACGGTGGCGTCCAGCTCGGTCGAGCTCGACGCCGCGCAGGCTCGGCCACGAAGCGCGCGGTCTCCACCACGTTGGCGGGCTCGTTGGGCTTGCCGCGCACGGGCTGTGGGCTGAGGTAGGGCGAGTCGGTCTCCACCAGCAAGAGCTCCTCCGGCACGCGGCGGGCGGCGTCCTGGAGGTCGGTCGCCTTCGGGTAGGTCACGTTGCCGGCGAACGAGCACAGGTAGCCCCGCTCCACGCACTCGTCCAGGCGCTCGGGAGCCGAGAAGCAGTGCAGGATCACGGTGAGCTCGGCGGCGCGCTCGGCCAGCACCGCGAAGGTGTCCTGCTCCGCGGCGCGCGTGTGGATGACCACCGGCAGCGACGCGCCGCGCGGCCAGGTCCAGCTGGGCCTCGAAGGCCCGCAGCTGGTCGGCGCGCGGCGCGCGGTCGCGGAAGTAGTCGAGCCCCGTCTCGCCCACCGCGCGCACCCTCGGGTTCTCCGCCGCCGCCTCGATCTCCGCCAGGTCCGCCGTCGCCGAAGCCCTCGCTGTGGTGGGGGTGGCGGCCCACGATGGCCACGACCTCCTCGAACTCGCCGGCGGCGGCCACCGCGCGCCGGATCGAGTCGCCGTGCATCCCGACGGTCGCGATCCGCGTGACCCCCGCTGCGCGGGCGCGCTCGACCAGGTCCGCGTCCGGCGGCTCGCACGAGTCGAGGTGGCAGTGGGTGTCGACCATGGCCCTCGGGCCGGCCGCCTACGCGGCCGAGGGCTCGGGCGCCTCGACCTTCGGGAAGAGCTGACCGATCTCGCCGGTCTGGGCCCCTCCGGGATCGGCGCCGAGGCGGGCTCCGTCCAGCGACAGGTCGTCGGCTGCCCAGCGCCGCCAGCAGCCGCTCGGCCGACTGCGGAATCCACGGGTGCAGCAGCACCGCGACCACGCGCAGCCCCTCCGCCGCGCCGTAGAGCACCTGGTCGAGGCGCTCGGCCTGCGCGGGGTCCTTGGACAGCTGCCACGGCGCCTGGTCCTGCACGAATCGGTTGAGCGCGCGCACGCGCTGCCAGATCTCGTCCAGGGCACCGCTGACCTCCACCTGGTCGAGGCGCTCCGTCACCGTCTCGGCGAGCGCCTTCGAAGGCGTCGGCCAGCTCGGCCGGCACCTCGGCGCGCGGGACCGAGCCAGTCGCGGTAGCGGGCGATCATCGTCAGCGTCCGGCCCGGCCAGGTTGCCGAGCTCGTTGGCGAGCTCGGTGTTGTAACGCGTCTCGAAGCCCTCGGGCGAGATCGAGCCGTCCTGCCCGAAGCCCGACCTCGCGCAGCAGGTAGTAGCGCAGCGCGTCGGTGCCGTAGAGGTCCATGACCTTGAACGGGTCGAGCACGTTGCCGAGCGACTTGGACATCTTGTGGTCGTCCATCAGCAGGTAGCCGTGGATGAACACCTTGCGCGGCAGCGGCAGGTCCGCCGCCATCAGGAGCGCGGGCCAGATGACCGCGTGGAACTTGAGGATGTCCTTGGCGATCAGGTGCACGTCGGCGGGCCAGAACCGGTCGGTGAGGTCCTCGCCCTCGCGCGCGTAGGAGAGCGCCGAGTAGTAGTTGAGCAGCGCGTCGATCCAGACGTAGATGACCTGGTCGGGGTCCCACGGGCACCGGCACCCCCCAGGAGATCCGCGCGCGGCTGAGCGAGAGGTCCTGCAGCCCGCCCTGGATGAACGACAGCGCCTCGTTGTAGCGGTTGCCGGGCACGACCCAGTCGGGATGCTCGGCGTAGAGCCGCTCGAGCGGCTCCTGGAACGCGGACAGCCGGAAGAACCAGTTGTCCTCCTTCTCGCGCTCGAGCTCGATCAGGTGGATCGGGCAGCGGTTGCCGTCCACCAGCTCGGCGTCGGTCTTGAAGTCGGCGCAGCGGGGGCAGTACCAGCCCTCGTAGGTGCCCTCGTACACGTGGCCGTTCTCCTTGATCCGCTCGACGACCTCCGCGACCACCGCGGCGTGCTCGGGGTCGCTCGTGCGGATGAAGAAGTCGTTGGTGGCACTCCACCCGGGCGGCGACCTGCTTGAAGCGCTCGGCGTTGCGCTCGGCGAGCTCACGCGGGGGACTCCCTCCGCGCTCGGCCGCCTGCGCCACGGGCTCTCCGTGCTCGTCGGTGCCCGTGAGGAAGAACACGTCCTCGCCGCGCTGGCGCATGTGGCGGGCCAGCACGTCGGCCGCCACCGTGGTGTAGACGTGGCCGAGATGGGGCTCGCCGTTCACGTAGTAGATCGGCGTCGTGACGTAGTAGGACACGACGGCCGATGCTACCCGCGGCGGCTCATCTGCCCGGCAGCGCGCGCAGGAGCGAGCGCACCCCGCGCGGCCTCGGCGCGCCGCGCGCGGCCCGCCGCCCGAGCGTGCCCTCCGGCGCAGGCCGCGGCCAGCAGCAGGCCGAGGCACGCGAGCGCCCAGCCGACGTCGGGGCCGCCCGCCGTGCCGCGCGAGGGCTCGGCCCGCGCTGCCCGCGCGAGCGAGCGCCGGCAGGCGCTCGCGGCTCCGGCCGGGCCCCGGAGCGCGCCTCCGGCTCAGGCGCGGCCGGCTCCGCGGCGCTCGGCCTGCCGGCAGGCGCCGGCGACGCCGCGGGCGCCCGCCAGGGGAGCGGTCGACGGCGCGCACCGCGGAGCGACCGGTCCCGAGCGCCGCCCAGGCAGGGGTGCCGGCGCACCCGGCGGCCGGCGGGCAGGCGCACCCGCCGTCCGGCGACGGCGCGCCGTGACGCGGCACCCGAGCCGGCGCGCGGGTGGCGAGCGGGCCGGCGCCGGCGCGGTCCTGACGGGCGCGCGGACCGGCACGGCGGCCGGGCGGCGCCGGGCGGGGCTGACGGACGCGGCGCGGCGGCGGGAGGAGGTCGAGCGGGTTGAGATAGGCGTGGCGGCTGCCGGCCCGGCGGACGCCGAAGTGCAGATGCGGGCCCGGCGCTGGAGCGCCGCCCGCTGGTGCCCGACGCTGCCGAAGACCTGCCCGGCCCGGACCCGCTGCCCGCGCGCGACCGCGAGCGAGCCGAGGTGCAGGTAGCTGGTGTCGAAGCGGCCGTCGGCCGTGCGCACCGAGACCGTGAGGCCGGACGAGCCCGCCGTGCCCGCGAAGCGCACGCTGCCCGCGGCCGCGGCGACCACGGCGGCCCCGTCCGGCGCCGCGATGTCGATCCCGCGGTGCTGCCCGCGCGCGTACGGGTCGGCGCCGTTGCGATAGGCGCGCACGACCTCGCCCTCGACCGGCCAGGTCCAGCCCTGGGCCGCGACCGCGGCCGAAGCGGCGGGCCAGCAGGCAGGATGCGAGGAAGGCGGGTAGGAGCACGCGGGCGACCACGCCCGCCAAGCTAGGCCCGCCCGCGGGCTTCCGGCCGGGCGCCGTGGCGAATCGTCACCAGCCGGATGCGATCCGTGGCACTCGGTCGCGCGCTCGTTACCGGGTGAGCGCCTCGTAGAGCGCATTGGCGCTCCCGCCGGTGAGCTCGGCGACCACGCCCGCCGCCGCGCGAGGCTTCGCGCCCGCCTCCACCAGGCGGCGCAGCTGCTCGAGCCCGCGGGGTTCCTCCGGGTCGTCCGCCGGCCCGCTCCAGCGGCCCGAGCACCAGGACGACCTCGCCCTTCGGCGGCGCTCCCGCGTAGCGCTCGGCCAGCTCGCCTGCGCGGCCCGCGAACGACCTCCTCGTGCACCTTGGTCAGCTCCCGGCAGACGGCCACCTGGCGCTCCGGCTGCGCCGCGGCCAGCACGGCCAGGGTGGCCGGCACGCGCCGCGGCGACTCGAACGCCACCACCGTGCCGTCGGACTCGGCGAACAGGCGCTCCAGCTCGCCTCGCTTGCGCGGCAGGAAGCCGGCGAAGCGCCACCGCTCGGCCGGCAGCGCCGACGCCACCAGCGCCGCGATCGCCGCCGACGGCCCCGGCAGCACCTCCACCGGCAGGCCGGCCGCCACGCACGCGCGGACCAGCACGAAGCCCGGGTCCGATACGAGCGGCATGCCGGCGTCGGAGACCAGCGCCACCGTCTGGCCGGCCCGCATGGCCTCGACCAGCTCGGCGGCGCGCGCCTCGCTCGTTGTGCTCGTGGTAGCTCACGAGCTTGGCCTTCACGCCGTAGCGGTCGAGCAGCGTGCGGGTCCGGCGGGTGTCCTCGCAGGCCACGACGTCGGCGTCGCGCAGCGCGGAGAGCACCCGCAGGGTCACGTCCTCGAGGTTGCCGATCGGCGTCGGGCAGACGACGAGGCTCAAGCGGCTTCCCCGAGCGCCATGATCGCAGCGCCGAGCATCCCGGACTCCTCGCCGAAGTGGGCGGCCACGATCCGGACCGCATCCGCCATCGGCGGCAGCGCGCGCTGGGCGACCACCCGCCGGGCGGGCTCGAGGAGCAGGTCCCCGGCGGCCACCGCCCCGCCGCCGATCACCACGACCTCGGGGTCGAGCGCGTTCACCAGCCCGGTGAGACCGGCGCCGAGCCGCTCGCCGACCCCCGCCAGCACCTCGAGCGCCTGCGGGTCGCCCGCGTGAGCGAGCTCGGTCATCAGGGCGCCGGTGATCTCGCCGCCGTCGCGCCGGCGGCGCCCGAGCGGGCTGTCGGGCGCCGCCAGGGCCGCGGCCTCGCCGGCGCGCCCCATCGCCGTGCCCGAGGCCAGCACCTCGAGGCAGCCGCGGCCCGGGCACTGGCCCGGGGCAGTCCTCGCCGTCGTGGTCGACCACGATGTGCCCGAACTCCCCCGCGAAGCCACGCGCGCCGCGGTAGAGGCGCCCTTCGATGACCAGCCCGCCGCCGATGCCGGTTCCGAGCGCCACCATGAGCGCGTGATCGACGTCGCGCGCCGCGCCGTGGCGGTGCTCGGCCAGCACGGCCAGGTTGGCGTCGTTGTCCACCGCGACGGGCAGGCCGAGGCGCTCGCTCATCAGGTCGCGGAACGGCACGTCGTCGATCGGCAGGTGGTTCGACCAGACCGAGGCGCCCGTCGTCGGTGGCGACCAGCGACGGCAGGCCGAAGCCCACGGCGTCCACGTCGGGGGCGGCCGCGCGGATCTCCTCGACCGCGTCGACGAAGATGTCGAGCGTCTCCTGGCGGTCGGCTCCGCGCCACGTGCGGTGCACCCGGTGGTGGACCACCAGCTCGTCGTCCACCACCCCGCCGAGCAGCTTGGTGCCCCCTGCATCGATCCCGATCACCCTCCGCGGCGCCATGGCCGGACGATAGAGGCTGCCGTCTGACGGCCTGCGCGATCTATATACAGAGAGGCGGTGAGCGACCCCCGGCCCGGCGATCGCCCGGAGTACAAGGTCTACCGCTCAGGCCGCGGCGGGTTCCTGCGCGGCGGCGGCGGCGGCCTCGACCGCCTGCGCGCGCTCAAGCGGCCGCGCAAGCGCGAGGACGATCAGCGCCCGCGCGATCCGCGCGACCCGCGCTCGCCGGAGCCGCTTCACGCCCGGGCGGGTCTTCAAGTGGGTCGTGCTGGCCGTGCTCGGCTGGCTGGTGCTGTCCGCGGTCCTGTTCGTGGTCAGCGCCCAGCTCCAGGAGGGCGTCTCGAACGAGGCCGAGGCGGTGCTGTCCGGCGACGGCAGCTTCTTCACCGGCGCCACCACGCTCGTGCTGGGCACCGACCAGCGCAAGGGCTCGTCGCTCGACGAGAGCCAGGCCCCCGGGCGCGCCGACACGATCATGGTCATGCACTCGGCGTTCGGCAGCGTGCGCAAGCTCTCGATCCCCCGCGACGCGGCCGCCGACATCCCCGGCCACGGCGTGCAGAAGATCAACGCCGCCTACGCCCTGGGCGGCACGGCGCTCACGATCAGGACGGTCGAGCAGTTCCTGGGCAACGGCCTGGAGATCAACCACGTGGTGGAGGTGGACTTCGAGGACTTCCCCGCGTTCATCGACTCGCATGGGCGGCATCACCGTGAACAACAAGACGCGCATCTGCGCGCCCGAGTTCGACAACTTCTTCCGCGGCTTCCGGCTCTCGCAGGGCGAGCACAAGCTGGACGGCCGCCAGGCGCTCGGGCTACGCGCGCGTGCGCAAGAACCCCTGCGCGCCGGGCGAGAACGACCTCGACCGCGCCGCGCGCCAGCAGGAGGTGCTGTCCGGCATCAAGGGCGCGCTGTTCTCGCCCAGGCCTTCGTGCGCCTGCCGTTGATCAGCTGGCAGGCGCCGAAGGCGCTGCGCACCGACATGAAGGCGCTCGGCCTGATGGGCCTGGCCTGGACGCCGGCACCGGCGGCGTGGGCGACACCGACGTGCTCAAGCCCTCGTGCCTGGGCTGCGGGCCGGGCTCGAGCCTGCTGGTCTCCGACGGCGAGAAGCAGGCGGCGGTCGAGCGGCTGCTCGGACGAGCTGGAGTCCGAGGACGTCTTGCTGGAGGCCTTGGCCTCCTTGCCCGGCTTGCTCGGACTCGTCCTTCGAGTCCTTCTGTCCTTGGCCGGCTTGGAGTCCGAGTCCCGAGCCCGAGTCGCTCTTGGACTCCTTCGCGGAGCCCTTCTTCTTGCCGTAGTCGGTGGTGTAGAAGCCCGAGCCCTTGAAGTGCACCGCCACGGGGTGGAAGACGCGCTGCACGGGCGCGCCGCAGATCGTGCACTCCGAGAGGGTGTCGTCGGCCATGCGCTGCATCACCTCGAAGGTGTGGCCCTTGGCGCAGCGGTACTCGTAGATCGGCATGGCGCTCCGAGTATACGAGTGCCAATCGCCGCTAACTTCAGGCGCCGGGCGGCTCGGCGCAGTCCAGATCGCGGAGGATCGAGCGGCCTGTGGAGTGCCACACGAGCCAGGCGGCGATGTGGCCTATGGGGCGGAGAATGACCATCGGACGAGAGCGGGACGGTACTCGGCTCGGGTATACCCGCTCGTAGGGCCGAAACCACGCTATTTGCTGCGAACTTCGCGGCCTTTGGCGTCGCTGACCCGCCTCCGGCCGGCGGCCGGCCCGGCCGCAACGATGACTAGGGTTGCACCGCGATGAGCGGCGACCCGGCCACCATGGAGAAGATCGTCGCGCTCTGCAAGCGGCGCGGCTTCATCTTCCAGTCCTCCGAGATCTACGGCGGGCTGGCCTCCACCTATGACTACGGGCACTACGGCGTGCTGCTGAAGTCGAACGTGAAGGCCGAGTGGTGGCGCGCGGTGCTCCAGGAGCGCGACGACATGCTGGCCCTGGACGCCGCGATCCTCATGCACCCGCGCACGTGGGAGGCCTCGGGCCACCTCGAGGGCTTCACCGACCCGCTCGTCCAGTGCCTGGGCAAGTGCAAGAAGCGCTGGCGCGAGGACCACCTGCGTGAGGCGGTCGAGGCCGAGGGCGGCGACCCGGCCGCCGAGCTGCGGTGCCCCGAGTGCGGCGGCGAGCTCAGCGAGCCGCGCAACTTCAACCTCATGTTCGAGACCCACATGGGCCCGGTCCAGGACGAGGGCTCGCGGATCTTCCTGCGGCCCGAGACCGCCCAGGGCATCTTCGTGGACTTCAAGAACGTCATGCAGTTCGCGCGCAAGCGGCCGCCCGTTCGGCATCGCACAGGTCGGCAAGTCGTTCCGCAACGAGATCACGCCCGGCAACTTCATCTTCCGCACGCGCGAGTTCGAGCAGATGGAGATCGAGTTCTTCGTGCCCGCCCGCCGAGGCGTCCGAGTGGCACGAGCAGCTGGATGGAGGAACGGATGCGCTGGTACACCGACCTGGGCATCCGGCCAGACCACCTGCAGCTGCGCGCCGCACGGCGCGGACGAGCTGTCGCACTACTCCAGCGCCACCTCGGACATCGAGTACCTGTTCCCCATGGGCTGGTCCGAGCTCGAGGGGATCGCCAACCGCGGTGACTTCGACCTGACCCAGCACGCCGAGTTCTCGCGCGAGAAGCTCGAGTACGTGGACCCGGGCACGGGCGAGCGCTACGTGCCGCACGTGATCGAGCCGTCGGCCGGGGCGGACCGCGCGACGCTGGCGTTCATGGTCGACGCCTACGACGAGGAGGAGGTGGAGGGCCGCGAGCGCGTGGTCCTGCGCCTCCACCCGCGACTGGCGCCGGTGAAGGTGGCGGTGCTGCCGCTGCTCAACAAGGAGGGCCAGCCCGAGGTCGCGCGCGAGATCTACGAGGACCTGCGGACTCGCATGGGTGCGGAGTTCGACACCGGCGGGTCGATCGGCAAGCGCTACCGCCGCCAGGACGAGATCGGCACGCCGTGGGGGGTCACCGTGGACCACCAGACGATGGAGGACCGCACCGTGACCCTGCGCGACCGCGACTCGCTCGAGCAGTCGCGGATCGCGATCGACGAGCTGGCCGGCGAGCTGGAGGGGCGCCTGGCAGCGCCCTGGAGCTCTCCCAAGCTGGGCTGAGCTCGATGCAGCCGCTCTTCGAGCACAGGCTCGAGCTGGCGGGCTATCGGACGCGCGCCCTCGAGCTGGAGGGCGACGGGCCGCCGCTGCTGCTGCTTCATGGCTACGCCGACAGCGCCGACACGTGGCGCCTGGTGCTCGACCGCCTGGGCCGCGCCGGGCGCCGGGCGGTGGCGCTGGACATGCCGGGCTTCGGCGCGTGCGACCGGCTCGACGACGCCGAGCCGATCCTGTCCCAGCTCGACCGCTTCGCCGACGCTGCGCTGGAGGAGTTCGCGGCCGACGGGGGCGCGTTGGTGTGCGGCAACTCGCTCGGCGGCTGCGTGGCGCTGCGCTGGCCGAGCGCGCCGACCTGGGCGGCGTGCTGGCCGTGGCACCGGCCGGGCTGGACATGGCGCGCTGGTTGACCGTCGTCGAGCGCGATCGCGTGCTGCGCTCGCTGCTGGCCGCGCCGGTCCCGATCCCCGGCCCCGTGCTGCGGCGCGTGGTGGCCGAGGTCTACGCGCGGCTGGTCTTCCACAGGCCGGCGGAGGTGAGCCCCCGGATCGCGGCCACGTTCGCGTCGCACTTCAAGGACCGGGTCACCACCGGCCGGATGATGGCCACGGCGCGGCGGCTGATCGGCGAGCTGCGTGACCCGTTCGACCTCGAGGCAGGTGTCCTGCCCGGTGATGCTGGTGTGGGGCAGACACGGACGCGATGGTCTTCCAGACCGGGGCTCGAGCGGGTCCTGGACGCCGTGCCCGAGTCGCCTGCTGGTGGAGATCGAGGACTGCGGCCACTGCCCACAGATCGAGGCGCCGGAGCGGTTGACGGAGTTGCTGATGGACTTCCCGGCCTCGCTGGCGCGCGCGCGCCTAGTGACCTGGTTCTCCAGCTCCTCGAGCAGCGCCGGGTAGTCGGCCGCGGCCCGATCGTCGTGCCAGCTCCACCGCGCTCCATCGAGCATCTCCGTGCGGCCGTCGGCCAGGTGGTCCTGCAGCCGTTCCACGGTCAGCTCCAGCCCACCACGCCGGGCGACGCCCTCAGGCTCCTCGCGCGCCACGCGCGCCTGTCCGTAGCGCGGTGAAGGCGAGGCCCCGCCCGAGGATCGAGACGCTGGCGGCCGGCTCCTCGCGCAGCAGCCTGAGCGTCTCGCGCCGTCCGCCGAGCGCGAACGCCAGCCGCAGGCCGTCCACCCGCACGGCCGTGGAGATCGGGATCGCATGCTGCCCCGCAGCGCACAGCAGGGCGGGCGTGCCGCGCTCCCAGTGAGGTAGTTCGTCCACGCCGGGAGCCTACGCGCGCGGTTAGGCTCCCGGATGGCGGACGCTGACCACCGTTTACAGGAGGTAGAGCAGATGGCCGACTCAGTCGTGCACTTCGAGGTGCCGTACGACGACGCGGACCGAGCGCGCAGCTTCTACAGCGACGTGTTCGGCTGGCAGATCCAGCCGATGCCCGAGTTTGAGTACAACTTCGTCCAGACCGGCGCCACCGGCGAGGACGGGATGCCCAGCGACCGCGGCTACATCGGCGGCGGCATGGCTCAGCGCAGCAAGGACTTCGAGCGTCCGGTGATCACCATCGCGGTGGACGACATGGACGCTGCGCTCGAGAAGGTCAGCGCGGCGGGCGGGAGCCAGGTGGGTGAGCCGATGAAGGTGGGCGAGATGGGGATCGCGGGCTACTTCACGGACCCGGAGGGCAACGTGATGGGTCTGTGGCAGAGCACCGGAGGCCCGTCTTAGCGGGGCGCTTCGAGCAACTGCCGCGCCACCCGGCTGCCGAACTCGAGGGCGCCGGCGCCGTCCCACGCCTGGTCGGAGACCAGCTGCAGCCCGAGGCCGTCGCCAAGCGCGAAGAGCACGGAGGCCACGTCGTCGGCATCGGCGTCCAGGCGCACCACGCCCTGCCGCTCCTTCTCGCGCAGGGCCTCCGCCAGGTGGGCGCGCCAGCGGCGGTATAGCTCGGCCATCTCGGCGCGGATCTCGCCGCTGTGGTGGGAGGCGCTGAGCATCTCGTAGAGCACCGCCTGCGTGCCCGGCTCGCCCTCCACGAAGGCCTCCAGCGAAGCCACCAGCGTGTCCACGATCTCGTCGACCGTGCGGGCCTGGGCCAGCGCCGCCTCGAGTGCGGCGATGCGGGCGTCGCAGTCCTGGCGGACCACCTCCACCAGCAGCCGCTCCTTGGAGCCGAAGTAGTAGTGCAGCAGGCCGCGGGAGACTCCGGCCTCGCGGGCCACCACGTCGAAAGTGGATCCGGACGCGCCGCGCGTGCCGACGCTGGAGCGCATGGCGGCCACGATCCGGCGCGCCTTCTCGCCGTCGAGCTTGCGTGGTGCTTCGAGTGAGGCCTCCATCCCCGGGGCGTGAGTCTAGCTGGCCGGCCAGCCAGAGAGACCACAGCTAGCGGGCGAGCGCCGGGACTCCAGCAGGGTACCGCGCCCCAGAACGAGCGGAGGCGCCCCGTGGGGCGCCTCCGTGAAGACCGCTGGTTGCGAGCCCGGTCAGGCCCCGACCGGCTCCGAAGATGCCGTGGAGCCCGAGGCCGGCGCGGGGGTGGTGGTCGAGGTGTACTCGAACTCCTCCTCCGCTCCGAACAGCGTATCGAGCACCTTGGACCGCAGCCCCTCGCTGAGCGCGAGCGCCAGACCGGCACCCACGATCGCGACGAGCAGCAACCGCCCGCGGCGCTTCTTGCGCTTGGGCTTCGCGCGCAGGGAGTCGGCCGCGCTCTTGAGCGAGTCGGCCGCCACCTTGAGATCCTTCTGAACCTTCTTGTCCTCGAGGGCCCGCGTGGGGCCCTTTCCGTTCATCCGGCCGTAGGCCTTGCGCGCTGACTCGAAAGCCGTGCGCAGGTCATCGCGCAGGGCGGCATCTTCCACCAACCGCTGCACGTATGGATTGCTCCTGGCCGCCTGACCGGCTGCCAACGCTCCGGCTCCCGCCTTCGCGGCCTGCTTCTTAGCTGCCATAGCTCTCCTCAGCTCCGCTTGCCAACCCAGACCTTACCCGGGTTTGGCGCCCGGGACACCGGACCTTGCGGCCACCCTCTCCCGCGGCCCGCGGCGGGCCGCCTTGCCCACCCCCCGGCGACGCGGGCCCTCGGCCCTGCCGTCGGGCTCCAGCGCCGCCTCCAGCACCTGGTCGACGTCCTCCACGAAGATCAACTCCATCTCCTTGAGCAGGTTCTCCGGGAGATCCTCGAGGTCGGGCTCGTTGCGGCGCGGGGCGATCACGCGGGTGATGCCGGCCCGCTGGGCGGCCAGCGCCTTCTCCTTGAGCCCACCGATCGGAAGCACGCGGCCCGTGAGGGTGATCTCGCCCGTCATGGCGGTGTCCGCGCGCACCGGGCGCTCGGTGACCAGCGACGACAGCGCTGTGGCCATCGCGATGCCCGCGCTGGGCCCGTCCTTCGGGACGGCGCCGGCCGGCACGTGCAAATGGAGGTCGTTCATCCGGAACCAGTTCTCGGGTACCTGCTCACCCAGCGCGGCGCTGTTTCGCTTCACGTACGAGAGCGCGGCCGAGGCCGACTCGCGCATGACGTCGCCCAGCTGGCCCGTGACCACCAGCCTGCCCTCGCCGGGGTAGGCCGTGGCCTCCACGAACAGCACGTCGCCGCCCACGGGAGTCCACGCCAGGCCGGTTGCCACGCCGGGCTCGCCGGTGCGCAGCGCGACCTCGGGCTGCACCCGCCTCGCGGCCGAGCAGCTCGGTCGACGCCCTTTGGGCGAATCGTGCGCTTTGACCGGCGCGAGCCCTCGGCGAACTCGCGGGCCAGCTTGCGGCAGACCGCGCCGATGGCGCGCTCCAGGCCGCGCACGCCGGCCTCGCGCGTGTAGCCCTCGATGATCTCGCGCAGGCCGTCGTCGGTGAACTCGATCTTGGACTTGGTCAGGCCGTTCTGCTCGACCTGTCGCGGCACGAGGTAGCGCTTGGCGATCTCGAGCTTCTCGGCCTCGGTGTAGCCCGACGAGCTCGATCACCTCCATCCGGTCGCGAAGCGGCGGGGGGATCGGCTCGAGCTGGTTCGCGGTGGTGATGAACAGCACCCGCGAGAGGTCGAACGGAAGGTCCAGGTAGTGGTCGCGGAAGGTGGCGTTCTGCTCGGGGTCGAGCACCTCGAGCATGGCGCTGGACGGGTCGCCGCGAAAGTCCGCGCCCATCTTGTCGATCTCGTCGATCATCAGCACCGGGTTGTTCGAGCCGGCGTCGCGCAGCGCGCGCATGATCGTGCCGGGCATCGCGCCGATGTAGGTGCGCCGGTGGCCGCGGATCTCGGACTCGTCGCGCACGCCGCCGACCGAGATGCGCTCGAACTCCCTGCCCATCGCCGCCGCGATCGATCGGCCGAGCGACGTCTTGCCCACGCCCGGCGGGCCGACGAAGCAGAGGATCGCGCTGCGCGCGTCGGGCTTGAGCTTTCGCACGGCCAGGAACTCGAGGATCCGGTCCTTCACGTCCTCGATGTCGTAGTGGTCGCGGTCGAGCGTCTTGCGCGCGTTCTTCAGCTCGATGTGATCGTCGGTGCCCTTGGACCACGGCAGCGACACGATCCACTCGATGTAGGAGCGGATCACCCCGTGCTCCGCCGACTGTGGCGGCAGCCGCTCGAAGCGCTGCAGCTCTCGCTCCACCGGCTTCAGGGCATGCTCGGGAAGCTCGGCGGCCTCGACCTGCGAGCGCAGCTCGGCAGCCTCGGCCTGGGTCTCGTCGACCTCGCCCAGCTCCTCCTGGATCGCCTTGAGCTGCTGGCGCAGGAAGAACTCGCGCTGGCCCTTGTCGATCTCCGATTCGACCTGCGACTGGATCCGCGACCCGATCGAGATCAGCTCGCTCTCGCGCGCCAGCAGCTCCGAGAGTCGCCGCAGCCGCTTGGCCACGTCGAGCTCCTCCAGGAGCTCCTGGCGCTCCTCGGTCTTGATGCGCAGGGCCCCGGCGATCATGTGCGCCAGCTCGGCCGGGTCCTCGAGGTTGGCCACCGCCACCTGCAGCTCCTCGGGCAGGTAGGGCACCGCCTCGATGATCTGCGAGAAGGTGCTCTGGACGTTGCGGTACAGCGCCTCGAGCTCGGGTGACGGGCTCGATCTGGTCGGGGAGCTCCGAGACCTTGGCCACCAGGTAGGGCTCGCTCTGGATGGCGTCGCCGATGGCCACCCGCTGAGCGCCGTGCACCAGGATCCGCAGGGTCCCGTCCGGCACCTTGACCATCCGCGCGATCGAGCCCGCCACGCCCACGCGGTAGATCTGGTCGATGCCCGGGATCGTCGACCTCGGAGTCCCGGGAGGCGGCCATCGCCAGCATGCGCTGGCCGCCCAGCACGTCGTTCACGAGCGCCACCGAGTGCTCCTGTCCCACCGCCAGCGGGCACGAGGGTCTCGGGGAACGGCACCGTCTCCTTCAGCGGCAGGATCGGCAGCGCGTCCGGCAGGGTGGTGCCCGACCTCCAGCTCCTGCGGCGCACCCCCGGTCGCGGGGATCTCGATCTCGGTCACCGGCCGACCGCCCCCGGGGCCGCATCCGCGCTCGTCATCGCTGATCGGCCTCCTCGATCGGCACGCGGCGCGGGATCTCCTCGCGCACCGCCAGCGGCACCTCGACCACCAGGAGCCCGTCCTCGTAGCTGGCCCGAGCCTCCTCGGCCACCACGTCGGCGCCGAGCTCCACCGTGCGGCGGAAGGGCCCGTGCTGGATCTCGATCTGCTGGTAGAGCCTGTCCTCGTCGGCGTCGGCGCGCCGCTCGCCGGCGATCGTGAGCGTGCGCCCGCGGATCTCCAGCGCCACGTCCTCGACCCGCACGCCCGCCAGGTCGGCCCGGACCACGGCCCGCGGCGGCGCGCCCGCGTAGAACACGTCGACGGCCGGCGAGAAGCCCCGGCCGCGCAGGCCGGTGCGCTCGAACACATCGCCGAACAGCTCATCGATCTCGCGCCGCATTCGCTCGAAGTTGGCGAACAGGTCGCGCTCAGGGCTCACGGCCGCAAGCGTACCCGGGGGTCGGTGAATTCAGACCTCGTAGACGGCGCCCTCGCGCGCCACCTCGACCCGCTTCCCGAACGCGCCCGCCCCCTGCTTGCGTGCCCAGGTGTGGTCCAGCTCGTCCGAGATGTGCGTGAGCACGACCCTGCGCGCGCCGGCGTCGCGCGCGTGCTCACCCGCCTCCTCCGGCGTCAGGTGCCCCCGAACCCCGGTGCGCTCGGGGCGCGGCAGAGTGGCCTCGATCAGCAGCAGGTCGCACCCGCGGGCGAACTCGACCAGCTCCTCGTTGGGGCTCGAGTCGGCGCCGTAGACCATGGACCCGCCGTCGCCATCGACCCTGACCGCGAACGTCTCGGATGAAGTGAGGCACCTCCTGGAACGTGAAGCGCAGGGGACCGACCTCCGGCGAGGAGTCGGGCGCGTACTCCTCAATCGCGAACGCCTTCTCCACGAGGTCCTCGTTGCCGAACGTGCCGGCCACGCGGCGGAAGGCCTCGGTGGCGCCCGGGCGGAGCGATCAGCCGCGGACGTGCCGGGTTGTCAGTGCCCGGCCACGGCGGCACCGGCACCGGCTGCTGCCGGGGGGCGTAGGTCAGGGCGTACGAGTACGGCACCAGGTCCAGGAAATGGTCGGCATGCAGGTGCGAGAGCACGACCGCGTCCACGTCCACGTAGTCCACGCGCTGGCGGAGCTTGCCGAAGACTCCGTTGCCGCAGTCCAGGAGCACGGCGGTCTCGCCCTCCTGGAGCAGATAGCCCGAGCACGCGCCCCCGGCGTCCTGCCACGACGGCGACTTGCCGAGGACCGTCAGACGCATCGGCCGACTCTACCCCTGCCGATGCGCCGGGTGGGGCGCCTGGCAGCGGGGCTGCAGGTCAGTTGGGCTGCGGGAAGGCGTAGGCGGCGCGGGTGCGCTCGGCCCTGAAGACGAATGTGAGCTGCCGCTCCGGCGCCAGGTTGCGCTCGGCGGGACGGAACGTGGTGCAGGCTCGTCGAGGGCCAGGGCGCACAGCATGTTCTGCCGGAAGAAGCACCCCTCGCAGGTGGCCCGCTTCGACTTGCCTTTCGCCATCGTCCCCTCGTCCCCCCTGTCTCGCGTTCTCACCGAAGCGCGCATCCTGCACCACCTGGCCGCGGCGCGGAAGTGCGAGTTGTCGCAATTCAGTTCTTTTTCGTGTCAGCCCAAAGTGGAGGCTTTTCCGAGGAGCGCCCGCTGTTTGCGGGGTTGGTGGTCGGGGCCGGTGACCGGCTCGTCCGCGGATCGTCGGGAATGAAAGGTCCAAAGCGTCCCTGTGAGCGTCGAAACGGACCTTTCATCCGCCAGAGCGGGCCGGACCGTCACAGACCACCACACTGGCCACGAACGTGACAGCACCGCAGCAGACCTGCATCCCTCGCTGCCCGCCGTGGGGCGACGCCCCGGAGGCTGGGCGGCCACAGAGCCAAAAGACCGAGGACCGACGACCGGCGACCACGCCCGCCGACCGCCCCTCCCTAAGGTCCCAAGCCGTGGAACTGGTGACCGGGGCGACCGGCTACGTGGGCGGCAGGCTGGTCGAGCGGCTGCTGGCCGACGGTCGTCCGGTGCGGGCCCTGTCCCGCCGGCCGGAGCGCCTGCCGCCAGCTCCCCGGCCTGGAGGCCATGGCGGGCGACGTGATCAGCGGCGAAGGCGTGGCCGCCGCCCTGGACGGCTGCTCGGCCGCCTACTACCTGGTGCATTCCATGGAGGCGGCGGCGCCCGGATCCCCGGACGCGGCCGACTTCGCGGCGCGCGACCGCCGCGCCGCCCGGACCTTCGCCCGCGCGGCGGCGGCCGCCGGCGTCGAGCGGGTGGTCTACCTGGGCGGGATCGTGCCGGCCGACGGTGCCGTCTCGGCGCACCTGGCGTCGCAGGCTCGAGGTGGAGGAGATCCTGCTCGAGCACGCGCCGGCGGCCACGGCGCTGCGCGCCTCGATCGTGATCGGCTCCCGCTCGGCCTCCTTCCGGATGCTGGTGCGGCTGGTCGAGCGCCTGCGCGTGCTTCCGCTTCCGGCCTGGCGCGCCAACCGGACCCAGCCGATCGCCGAGCGCGACGCGATCGAGTACCTGGCCCGGGCGCCACTGACCGCCGGCGCCGCCGGTCGCTCGCTCGACATCGCCGGGCCGGAGCCCATGGCCTACGGCGAGATCGTGGAGCGGATCGCCGACGCGATGGGGGTCGGGCGGCTGCCGGTGAGCCTGGGGTTCTCGCTGACCTCGCCGGCCAGCGCGGTGGTCAGCGCGGTGACCGATCAGCCGCTGGAGCTCGTACGCCCCTTGATGCAGAGCCTCGAGCACGACCTCCTGCCGCGCGATCCCGGAGGCCGCCACGCGGCTGTTCGACCTCCGCCTGCTCCCCTTCGACCGCGCGGTCGAGCGCGCCCTGGCCGAGTGGGAGCGCACCGAGGAGCTGGCGGCGCGATGAAGGTCGCTCGCCAGATCGAGATCGCGGCCGAGCCCAGGCGATCTACGACGTGGTCATGGACCCGGAGCGCCTGGCCGAATGGGTCACGATCCACCAGGGGCTCGAGGACTCTCCGAAGGGACGGCTGCGCAAGGGCTCGAAGCTCACACAGCGCCTGAAGCTCGCGGGCCGCCGGTTCAAGGTGCACTGGACCGTGGTGGAGAACGATGCCTGCCGCAGGGTGGTGTGGGAGGGACGACGGACCGGTGCGCTCGAAGGCCAGCGTGACCTACGAGTTCGAGGCCAACGGGGACGGCACCAGCTTCTCCTACTCCAACGAGTACAAGCTGCCCGGGGGCCCGCTGGGCACCATGGCCGGCCCTGCCGTGCGCCGTGTGACCGGTGGCGAGCTGGACCGGTCCCTGCAACGCCTTAAGGCGCTGGTCGAATAGTCACCGAAACTCTGTAACCTCTCCAAGTGACAAATATTCGCGAGGAGAGACATGACGGATTTCTTGGATGAGAAGCGCAAGGAGATCGACGCCCGCCTGCGCGAGCTCAGGCCCCTGGTCGACGAGTACGAGCGGCTGCAGAAGGCGGCTTCGGCCCTCGCCGGGGTGGGTGGCACCGAACGGGCGACCCGCCGGCGCGGCGCCACCAGCCCCAGCAACGGCCGCCGGCGCCGCTCGGGCACCGGCAGGCGCGGCCGGCCCCGCGGCAGCGGCAAGCGCGCGCTGCAGGCACAGGAGCTGGTCAGCGCCAAGCCCGGCATCACCATTCCGGAACTGGCACAGTCGATGGGGATACAGGCCAACTACCTGTACCGGGTAATGCCCGGCCTCCAAAAGGATGGAAAGGTGAAGAAGCGCGGGAAGGGCTGGCACCCCGCCTAGTACCTGCCGGCGCGGCGCGCGCCGGAGGCGGCTAGACCAGCCCGAGTCCCTTCACAGCGTCGCGCTCCTCGGCCAGTTCGGCGTTGGTGGCGTCGACCTTCTCGCGCGAGAAGTCGGACAGCTCGAGGCCCTCGACGATCGACCACTCGCCACCGGAGCAGGTGCACGGGAACGAGGAGATGAGCCCCTCCTCCACGCCGTAGGGATTGCCTGCGGTGGGCACCGCCATGGACACCCAGTCGCCCTCGGGCGAACCGAGCGCCCAGTCGCGCACGTGGTCGATGGCGGCGTTGGCGGCCGACGCCGCGCTGGAGGCGCCGCGCGCCTCGATGATGGCGGCGCCGCGCTTGCCCACGGTCGGGATGAAGTCGGACTCGAGCCACTCCGGTCCTCGCCCACGGCCTGCCAGGCGTCGCCGCCCGCCACCTGCGCGTTGAACACGTCGGGGTACATCGTGGGCGAGTGGTTGCCCCACACGGCGAGCTTGGTCACGTCGCCCACCGCCGCGCCGGCCTTCTTGGCCAGCTGGCTCCGTGCCCGGTTCTGATCGAGCCGGGTCATGGCGGTGAAGCGCTCGGCGGGCACGCCGTCGGCGTTGGACATCGCGATCAGCGCATTGGTGTTGGCCGGGTTGCCCACCACCAGCACCTTCACGTCGTCCGCGGCCGAGGCCGCGATGGCCTGTCCCTGCGGCTTGAAGATCCCGCCGTTTGCCTCCAGCAGGTCGGCTCGCTCCATCCCCTTGGTCCGTGGCCGCGCGCCCACCAGCAGGCACACCGACGCGCCGTCGAACGCCTTGCCGGCGTCGTCGTGGATGTCGATGCCGGCGAGCAGCGGGAACGCGCAGTCGTCCAGCTCCATCGCCGTGCCCTCCGCCGCCTTCACGGCGTCGGGGATCTCCAGCAGGCTCAGCGCCACCGGCGTGTCCTCGCCGAGCAGCTGGCCGCTGGCGATGCGGAACAGCAGGGCGTAGCCGATCTGGCCGGCTGCGCCGGTGACCGCCACTCGTACGGGTGTGCTCACGTGGTCATCTCCTTCTGAAGGTTCTCGTCGATCGAGGTGAGGAACTCCTGGGTGGTCTGGAAGGGCTGGTCGGATCCCACCAGCTGCGCCAGGTCCTTGGTCATCTTCCCGCTCTCCACGGTCTCGACGCACACTCGCTCCAGGGTCTCCGCGAAGCGAGTGACCTCGGGCGTGCCGTCCATGCGCCCGCGCGCCGCCAGGGCGCGCGTCCAGGCGAAGATCGATGCGATCGGGTTGGTGGAGGTGGGCTTGCCCTCCTGATGCTGGCGGAAGTGACGGGTCACGGTGCCGTGGGCCGCCTCCGCCTCCACCGTCTTGCCGTCGGGAGTCATCAGCACGCTGGTCATCAGCCCGAGTGAGCCGAATCCCTGGGCCACGGTGTCGGACTGCACGTCGCCGTCGTAGTTCTTGCACGCCCACACATACCCGCCCTCCCACTTGAGCGCCGCGGCCACCATGTCGTCGATCAGGCGGTGCTCGTAGGTCAGGCCGGCGGCCTCGAAGTCGGCCTTGAACTCCTGCTCGTAGACCTCGGCGAACAGATCCTTGAAGCGCCCGTCGTAGCGCTTCATGATCGTGTTCTTGGTCGACATGTAGACCGGGTAGGAGCGGTCCAGGCCGTAGCGCAGCGAGGCGCGGGCGAAGTCCCGGATGGAGTCGTCCAGGTTGTACATGGCCATGGCCACGCCGCCGCCCGGGAAGTCGAACACGTCGATCTCCATCGGCTCGGAGCCGTCCTTGGGCGTGAAGGTGAGGGTGAGCTTGCCCTCGCCCGGGCACCACCATGTCCTCGGCCCGGTACTGATCGCCGAACGCGTGACGGCCGATGATGATGGGCTTGGTCCAGCCGGGCACGAGCCGCGGCACGTTGGAGATCACGATCGGCTCGCGGAAGATCACGCCGCCGAGGATGTTGCGGATCGTGCCGTTTGGAGAGCGGTACATCTCCTTCAGGGAGAACTCCTGCACCCGCGCCTCGTCCGGGGTGATCGTGGCGCACTTGACGCCCACGCCGTGCTCCTTGATCGCGTTGGCGGCGTCCACGGTGATCTGATCGCTCGTGGCGTCGCGGCTCTCGATGCCCAGGTCGAAGTAGCGCAGGTCCACGTCGAGGTAGGGCAGGATCAGCGCGTCCTTGATGAACGCCCAGATGACGCGCGTCATCTCGTCGCCGTCGAGCTCCACCACGGGGTTCTGGACCTTGATCTTCGCCACTGCTGAGGCTCCTTCGCTTCGCGGGCGTCGGCAGCGTAGTGCCCTGGCAAGATGACGGGGTGTTCGGCGGCGGCTCGATCCAGCTGGCCAGGGTCTGGGGAATCCGGATCGGCGTCGAGCCGAGCTGGTTCCTGATCCTGTTCCTGATCATCTGGTCGCTGACCGGCGAGTACGGCGACCTGTTCCCCGGCGACGACACCAAGGCGTTCGCGCTCGCGACGATCTCGGCGCTGCTGTTCTTCCTGTCGGTGGTGCTGCACGAGCTCGGGCACGCCGTGGTGGCCGCTCCGCAGCGGCATCGGCATCGCGGGAATCGACCTGTGGCTGTTCGGCGGCGTGGCCAAGATGGAGCGCGACACCCGCTCGGCCGGCGAGGAGTTCCGGGTGGCCGTGGCGGGCCCGCTGGTCACGCTGGCGATCGCGCTCGTCTGCTTCGGTGTCGGATCGCTGCTGTCGGGGGCCGACCGCGCCCTGGACTCCACGCGGCTGAACGCCGTCGCCGGCGACGAGGCGCTGTCGGTGCTCGGCTGGCTGGCGTTCGTGAACGCGGCGCTGCTGGTGTTCAACCTGATTCCCGGCTTCCCGCTCGACGGCGGCCGGATCGCGCGCGCCGTCGCCTGGTGGCGGACCGGCGATCGCGCGCGGGCCACCCGCTTCGCCGCGCGCCTGGGGCGGGGCGTGTCGGTCCTGATGATCGGGTTCGGGGTGTTCCTCCTGTTCACCGGGTCGATCGTGAGTGGCGTGTGGCTGGCCTTCATCGGCTTCTTCCTCGGCCAGGCGGCCCGCTCGGCCGAGGTGCAGACCGACATCACGAGCCGGATCGAGGGGCTGCTGGTGGAGGACGTGATGGATGCCGAGCCGGTGGCGGTGCCGGGCGCCCTGCCCCTCGACCGGGCCCTCGACGAGTACTTCTTCCGCTACGGCTACGCGTGGTTCCCCGTGACCGAGGACGACGGCCGCCTGGCGGGGCTCATCACCCAGCCCGCCGTCGAAGCCGTGCCCGAGGCCGCCCGCGCCGGTCGCACCGTTGCCTCGGTGATGGCGGCCGACGCCGGCGGGGCATCCAGCGCCTGGCGCGTGGGCGTGGACGAGCCGCTGGAGTCGCTGCTGGGGCGAGAGGGGCTGCAGCGCCTGGGCGCGATGATGGCGGTGGACCCGGAGGGGCGGCTGCGTGGCGTGGTCACGGTCGACCAGGTCCGGCGCGCGCTTCGGACCGCCTGAGAAGCCGCCGGCCGCGGGCGCCAACATCTGCGCCCCGGCGCGCGCGGCCACGTACAAGACGGCGGAGGCGGTGGGATAGGATCGCCCGCGCTTCACCAAGCCATGCCCCAGCACGACGTCCTCGTCATCGGAGCCGGACTCGCCGGCCAGCGCGCTGCCCTCGCCGCGGCGGAAGCCGGTGCCTCCGTGGGGATCATCTCCAAGGTCCACCCGGTCCGCTCCCACTCCAACGCGGCTGCCGGGCGGCATCAACGCGGCGCTCAACCCCGAGGACTCCTGGGAGTCGCACGCGTTCGACACCGTCAAGGGCTCGGACTACCTGGGCGACCAGGACGCCATCGAGATCATGTGCCGCGAGGCGCCCAACGAGGTGCTCCACCTGGAGCATCTGGGAGTCACCTTCCACCGCAACGAGGAGGGCAAGCTCGGCACCCGCGCCTTCGGCGGCGCCTCGGCCGCCCGCACCTACTACGTGGCCGACATCACCGGCCAGGCGCTGCTGCACGTGCTCTACGAGCAGCTGATGAAGCACGACGAGGTGGAGCGCTTCGAGGAGTGGTTCACCACCGCGCTCGTGCGGGACGACGACGGGCGGATCGCCGGCGCCGTGACGCGCAACATCCGCGACGGCTCGCTCGAGGTGTTCACCGCCAAGGCCGTGATCCTCGCGACCGGCGGCAACGGCCAGATCTTCAACCCCACCACCAACGCGCTGATCTGCACCGGCGACGGCATCGCCATGGCCTACCGCGCCGGGCGCTCCGCTGATGGACATGGAGATGGTCCAGTACCACCCCACCACGCTCGCCGGGATCGGGCTGCTGATCACCGAGGGCGCCCGCGGCGAGGGCGCGCACCTCTACAACGCCCAGGGCGAGCGGTTCATGGAGAAGTACGCGCCCAACAAGATGGAGCTGGCGTCACGCGACGTGGTCTCGCGCGCCGAGCAGACCGAGATCGACGAGGGGCGGGGCTTCCCGGACGGCACCGTGGCGCTGGACATCACGAAGGTCCCCCGCGCCCGCATCCTGCAGGCCCTGCGCGAGATCGTGAACGTGGGTCGCGACTTCGCCGGCGTGGACATCACCCGCGAGCCGATCCACATCAAGCCCGGCAACCACTACGTGATGGGCGGAGTGAGGACCGACATCGACGGCCAGACCGAGGTGCCCGGCCTCTACGCCGCCGGCGAGTGCGCCTGCGTCTCGGTCCACGGCGGCAACCGCCTGGGCGCCAACTCGCTGCTGGACACGCTGATCTTCGGTCGCCGCTCCGGCGAGCACGCCGCGCGCATGGCGAAGGCCATGGCCATGCCGACCCCGCCGGCGAAGAGCTGGCCCGCGAGCGCGACCACATCGCCGAGATCGTGTCGCGCGACCGCACGGGACGGCGCATCTCGGAGCTCAAGGCCGAGCTGGGCGCGGAGATGGACGGCAAGGTGTCCGTGTTCCGCGACGAGGACCGCCTGCGCCAGGCCCACGAGACCGTCAAGCGCCTCCAGGAGGAGGTCAAGACCGTGGCGGTGGACGACAAGGGCTCGGTGTTCAACCAGGACGTGCTCGGTGCGCTGGAGCTGCAGTTCATGCTCGACAACGCGGAGTGCATCGTGATGGGCGCGCTGGAGCGCAAGGAGAGCCGCGGCGCCCAGTACCGCACCGACTTCCCCGAGCGCAACGACGACGAATGGCTCAAGCACATCAACCTGTCCGTCAACGGGGGCGACGAGCCCGAGGTGAGCTACTCCGAGGTCACGATGACCCAGTGGGAGCCCGAGGAGCGCAAGTACTGAGGTGAGCGACTACACGCTCAAGATCCGCCGCTTCGACCCCGAGTCCGGGGAGCGCTGCCCAGTGGCGGGACTACGAGGTGGACGTCGCGCCGGAGCGGTCGGTGCTCGACGGGATCCTCTACGCCAAGGACCACGAGGACGCGTCCATCGGCATCCGCTGCTCGTGCCGCGCGGCCATCTGCGGCTCCTGCGGCGTGCGGATCAACGGCAAGACCGCGCTGGCGTGCAACACGCGCATCTCCGACGCCGCGGCCAGCGCCGGCGAGGGCCGGCCGATCGTGGTGGAGCCGATGGGCAACATGCCCGTGCTCAAGGACCTGATCGTGGACATGGACGCCGTGCACTGGAAGAAGGTCCAGCGCGTGGTGCCGTGGCTGCTGCCCGACGGCGACCCGCCGGACCGCGAGTACATCGTGCCGGCCGAGGCCATGATCGACGTGACGCAGTCCATGGCCTGCATCCAGTGCGGCGTCTGCGTCGAGCGCCTGCCTGTCGCTCGAGGTGGACCCCGAGTTCGTCGGCCCCGCCGCGCTGGCCAAGGCCTACCGGTTCGTGGGCGACCCGCGCGACGGGCAGACCGAGGAGCGCCTGCGCGACCTGGCCGAGGACCCGCACGGGCTGTACGACTGCACCCACTGCTTCGCCTGCGTGGAGGTCTGCCCCAAGGACGTGGCGCCCATGAACCAGATCATGCGCCTGCGCCGCCGGGCCACCGGCGACCACGGGATCAAGGACGCCAACAACGGCTACGGGCACGAGAAGGCGTTCGTGGACATCATCGAGCGCTGGGGCACCCTGCACGAGGCCCAGCTGCTGCCGCGCTCCTTCGGCGACGGGTCGCTGGTGAAGGGCCAGCTCAGCCCCAGCGGCGCCAAGCAGCTGCTGGAGAACCTGCCCACCGCGGTGCAGGGACTGAGGTCCGGCAAGGTCACGCCGCGCAAGGCGCTGCTGCATCCCAAGCTGCCCGACCAGGACCAGGTCAAGCGGATCTACAAGGAGATCGAGACCGCCGACGAGCGGATCGAGCTGAACCTGTACATCGTGGGTGAGAACAGCGAGGAAGAGGAGGGCGCCATGGCCGAGGGGAGCCAGGAGAGCTAGTGACCGATCTGACGCTTGCCTACTGGCCCGGCTGCGTCTCGCGCGGGTTCGCGCCCGAGCTGCACGGCTCGATGGACCTGGTGGCGCCCAAGCTCGGGATCGAGCTGCGGGCCCTGGACCGCGCCAACTGCTGCGGCGCCGGCGTGATCGCCGAGCACAACCAGGAGCTGGCCGACACGCTCAACGCCCGCACCTTCGCCATGGCGCAGGCCATGGACGGCGCGGCGGGCATGATGAACATCTGCTCGACCTGCCAGGGCGCGCAATCGGAGTGCCAGGAGCGCCTGGACGCCGACGGCGCCATACCGCGAGCAGATCAACAGCCACCTCAAGGAGGAGGGGCTCACCTACCGCCGCGACGCGGACTGGTGGAACAAGAACTTCCTCTGGCTGCTGGTCGAGGAGATCGGCCTGGAGCGGGTGGCCGAGAAGGTCGTGCGACCGCTCGAGGGCCTTCGCATCGCCCCCTTCTACGGCTGCTACATCGTGCGGCCGAGCAAGCGGCTGGGCTTCGACGAGCATCCCGAGCGCGACCGCTACCTGGATCAGCTGATCGAGGTGCTCGGGTGCCGAGGCTGTGGCCTACGCCGGCAGCCACAAGTGCTGCGGGTTCCCCGTGATCACCATGAACCGCGCCACCTCCCTGCGCCAGGCCGGGCGGCATCTGGCCGACGCCATCGACGCCGGCGCCGACTGCCTCGTGACCCCGTGCCCCCTCTGTCACCTCAACCTGGACCTGCAGCAGCCCGAGGCGGCCAAGTACGTGGAGCGCGACCTGGACGTGCCCGTCCTGCACCTGCCGCAGATGGTTGGCCTGGCGCTGGGCCTGGAGCCCAAGGAGCTGGGGATGAACAAGCACGTGGTCAAGACGCGCGACGTGCAGCGCAAGGTCGCGCAGCTGGCCGCCGCCTAGCGGGGCGATCCGCTTGCTGTCCCCCGCGCCGGGGACCGCGGCGCCGCAGAACACCGTCGCCGCTGGAACACCCGACTGGGTTTCCCACCAGTTATTTGAGTCGCTTCGCCCCGGGGTCGATACCCGGGCCATGCGCAGCTGGCGTGGACTCACGGCTGCGGCGATACTCGGACTCGTGACGGCCACCGCGGCCACCGCCGCGATCGTGGCCCATGGCGTCGATCGCCGCGCGAGTGAAGAGAGAAGGGACGAGGCCTCGCGGGCGCAGGCGGACCTGTCCGGTCAGCTGCGGCTGTCACTGGACGGCCTGGCGAGCGTGAGCGGCCTGTTCGCCTCCTCCCGCGACGTCACGAGGGCCGAGTTCGAGACCTTCTCGCGCGGGCTGCTGACCGACTCACCGCTGGCGGCAACCCTGCTGGCCAAGGTGCCCAGCTCGGGCGAACGGCAGCTACACCGTCACCGCGGAGCGCTGGCGCGCGGGCTTTAGGGGTGGCGCCCGCGGGATCGACCTGGCCGCCGATCCCGAGTGGGCGGGCGCGCTGAGGGCCGCGCTGGCCGGCAGCCGGCCTCGCGCAACGCCCCCCACCCGCCTCCCGGTCTCGGGCGGGCTCGGGTTCCTGGTCTTCCGGCCCGTGGAGGCCTCCCGCCGCGGTGGTGGACAGGTGGCGACCCAGGTGGCCGTGGGGGTCTACGACGCCCGCGAGCTGGGCGAGTCGCTGCGCGGCGCCCGCCGGCCCAACACCATCGTTCGGATCAGCGACGGCGATCGCCCGATCCATGGGCCGCCCGGCGACCTGGACGACGCGATCGTCCGGAAGGTGACCTCCGCCGGGCGCACCCTGACGCTGGAGGTGGCCACGCCCGTGCAGGCATCGTTCGCGCTGCCGGCCACCCTCCTGGTGGGTGGACTGACGCTCACCGGCCTCATCGCCCTCCTGCTGGTGGGCTACAGGCGCCGGGAGCGCTACGCGGTCAAGGTCGGCGAAGGCCTGCTGGCCGAGCGGGAGGAGGCCGAGGGCGCCCTGCGCGCCAGCGAGCAGCGCTTCCTGCGCGCCTTCGCCGACTCAGGGGTGGGAATGGCGCTGTGCGGAGTCCAGGACGGCGAGGAGGAGCTGCTGGACGTGAACGATGCCCTCTGCGAGCTGACCGGCTACTCGCGCGAGGAGCTCCTCCACCAGGGCCTGGACTCGCTCACCCATCCGGACGACGCCGCTTCCGCCAGGGCGGCTCTGCGCCGGCTGATGCGGGGCGAGGAGCACACGGTGCAGACCGACCAACGGATGGTGGACCGCGAGGGTCGCACGGTCTGGGTGCTGCTGAACACGTCGCTGGTCCGGGACGACGACGGCTCTCCGACCCACCGGATCGTCCAGCTCCAGGACGTGTCCGAGCACAAGCGCTTCGAGCGCCAGCTACAGCACCTGGCCGACCACGACGCGCTCACCGGGCTGTTCAACCGGCGCCGCTTCGAGGAGGAGCTCAACCGTGAGCTGGCGAGCGGCCGCCCGCTACGGCCGCGGCGGCGCGGTGCTGGCCGTCGACCTGGACAACCTCAAGTTCGTGAACGACTCCCTCGGGCACTCGGCGGGCGACGAGCTGATCACCCGCGTCGGCGGCCTGCTGACCGACCGTCTGCGCGACACCGACATCGTGGCGCGCCTGAGTGGCGACGAGTTCGCCGATCGTGCTGCCCCAGGCCGACCGGGCACGCGCGCTGGCGGTGGCGGACGAGCTGCTGGAGACCATCCGCGCTGGGTGCCGTGGTGGCCGGCGGGCCCGATTCCCACGGGCACCACCGCGAGCGTGGGCATCGCCCTGTTCGGCAGACGACGCCGAGGACGTGACCGGCGAGGAGCTGCTGGCCGAGGCCGACATGGCGATGTACGACGCCAAGGAGGGCGGCCGCGACCGCCGCGCCCTGTACGCGGCGGCCGGCCGCGAGGCCCGCCTGGCGGCGCGGCGCACCTGGGTCGACCGGATCCGCGCGGCGCTTGCGGAGGATCGCTTCACGCTCGAGGGCCAGCGGATCGTGAGCCTCACCGGCGACCCCGTGCCGCGCTACGAGCTGCTGCTGCGGATGGTCGGCGAGGACGGCGACCTGATCCCGCCGGGTGCGTTCCTGGACGCGGCCGAGCGCTTCGAGCTCATCGGCGACATCGACCGCTGGGTGCTCCGCCGCGCCGCGGACCTGCTCGCCGAGTTCGAGGCCGCCGGCACGAGGCCTCGCTGGAGGTCAACCTCTCCGCCGTCTCGGTCGGCGATCCGGAGCTCGCCGGGGTGATCGCAGCCGAGCTCGCCCGTACGGGCGTGGACCCGTCAGGGCTGGTGCTGGCGATGACCGAGAACGCCGCGATCGCGAACGTGGAGCGCGCCCAGCGATTCGCCGACGAGGTCAACGCGCTGGGCTGCAGGTTCGCCCTGGACGACTTCGGCGCGGGGTTCGCCTCCTTCTACTTCCTCAAGCACCTGGACTTCCACTTCCTGAAGATCGACGGCGAGTTCATCCACAACCTGACCGAGGACTCCGACCAACCAGCTGCTCGTGAGCGCGCTGGTGGACATCGCGCGCGGCCTGGGCAAGCGCACGATCGCCGAGTTCGTGGGCGACGACGAGACACTCGAGCTGCTGCGCCAGCTTGGCGCCGACTACGCGCAGGGCTTCCACGTGGGCCGCCCGGGGCCCATCGACGTGACCGAGATGGCACGGAGCGGGGCCGCCGCCTCCCAGTCAGCGGCGGCCCCGTCCCGTTAGCGAGCCCTTCCCTTACTTGACCTCGAGGGTCTGCGACATCGAGGTCGGGTGCACCAGGCACGTCAGCCGGTAGGTGCCCTTCACCTTCGGCGTGACCGTGTAGGTGCCGCTCTGGCGCCCGTTGTAGTGCGAGGAGAATCCACGCGGGCCGTTGGCCACCGTGACCGAGTGACCCTTCTTGCCGCTGAAGCGCCACGTGATCGGGAGGCCCGCCTTGGCCGTGATCTTCGCCGGGCGGAACCAGTCGTCGCCGACGGCCATCGGGTTGCCGTCCCAGGCGGTGAACACCCCGCGCGGCTTCGTTAGCTGCGGCACCACCAGCTCGTGGTTGGGGGAGCGGTCGAACTTCTTGGGACGATTCAGCTCCGTGACGTCGGTGGGCATCTTGCCGCACCGCTTGACGGACTCGTCCTTGACCACGTACGCGGCGAAGAACCCCATGGCCGCCACGTGCAGGTTCTCGTTGTCGTGCACCGCCACGCGCCTGAGCACCTCGCCCTTCGTGATCGGGATGCCCTGGACCGTGCCGTAGGAGCCCGTGGCGATCGGCCCCGGCTCGTGCAGGATCGGGCGGATCGTGTTGTACACATGGCTGGACCGGCCGTGGTAGACGGGGGCCTTGACCAGCCTCCGCCCGCAGGTGCGGCTGGACAGCGCGTGGTACTTGCCGCCGCCGTGCTGGTGGTTGGAGAGCATCAGGATGCGGCCGTTGAAGGGCGCCGTCCAATCGCTCTTGTCCACGAAGTTGGATCCCTTCTTGCCACCGCCCGGCACGTCGTAGGCCATTCCGTTGGCCAGCTGGCTGCACTTGCCGATCGTGATCGGCGTGATCGACTTGCGCTTCTCGGTCGTGTAATGGACCTTCGTGCGCACGTAGAAGCTCTTCGGGCGCTTGTAGTGGTTCATGACCATGGCGGTGAGCCGCCAGCCGGGAGCCTCCCCCTTGGCGTTGCGGTTGTTGATCCCGTAGCGGTCGCGGAACGACTTGGACGACGGCTTCAGGACGCGTCCGAAGGGATGCTCCTCCCCGCGCCCGCCGATGAAGCCGGCTCCAGACCAGCAGCTGCCCGGCAGCTCGTCGACACGCCCGGCGGCGAAGTAGAGGAAGTGGTGCACCATCATCTTCGCGATCGGCAGCGGCTTGGCCTTGGGGTTCTTGCTGTCCACCAGGGCCTGCTCCTTCCAGGCCGTGATGTAGCCCGGCTTGGACGGCGCCTCCCGCCCGTCCGGCTTGAGCGACACCGTGTGTGAGTCGTGGACGTAGGGCTGCGAGGTGATCTTGGGCGAGTAGAGCGTGAGCACTTCCTCCTTCGCGCTCGCGGCCGGGACGATCGCGGCCAACGCCACGCACGCCATCGATAAGGCTGGTGGCCAAGCGTCCTACGCCTCAATGTTCCCTCTCCCTCTCCGGGTATCTGCAGACTGGCTGCAAGATACGCCTCGGAGCGGCCGGAGGTCAAGGTCGAGGGTTCATGCGGGCACGAGAAAGCCGGCCAGTGGATGGCCGGCTCTCGTGGTCAGACGTACCCCAGTCCGTCCCGGATGAAGATGTCAGGGGAGCGCCCCACTCCCCTGAAGAGCCTCTTCGCAGTCCCTCCCGCGACCGGATCAGTTCGATTGGCCTCCCCCCAAACTCACCCCTACACTGGCTCGGTGTCCGCCGCCGCCGTGACCGTCGCGCTAGCCAAGTTCGAGGATCTCGTAGCCCTCGGGCTCACGCAGCTCGTGAACCACGACGAGAACCTCCGCCTGGTGGCCGACGGCGTGCCGCCAAGCGCGATGGCCGCCACGATCGAGGCCAGCGAGCCGGCGGTTGCGGTGCTCAACTTCGGCTCGCTCTCGAGCCCTGCGCAGGTCTTCCAGCTGCACCAGTCGTTTCCGGACACCCGTCTCGTGGTCCTGGCCAACCGCCCGACGGCCGCCGAGTGCAACCAGATGCTGTCCTTCGGCGCCACCGCCTGCCTGGCCAAGGACACGCAGGGCCGCGACGTGGTCAACGCGATCCATCTGGCGTCGCGGGGCATGCACGTGCTGCCGCGATCGGCCGCCTCGGGGGGAGTGAACGCCCTGGGCCTCAAGGGCTCCGAGCTGCTGACCCCACGGGAGGCGGACGTCCTCGAGCTACTGCAGGGGGGAGCCACCAACGCCCAGATCGCGCAGGCCCTGGCGATCGGCCTGGAGACAGTGCGCACGCACGCACGCAACATCTACCGCAAGCTCGGCATCTCCTCCCGCCGCGACCTGGCGCGGATCACGGCGCCCGAGACGGTCCTGGCCGGGTCGGCGCCGAGCGCCGACTAGGCGGGTGTAGCGAAACTCGCCACGCCTACTCCCGTCGCTAGCCGGCCGAGCGGGCCGGCTCGCGGCCCAGCAGCCGCGCACGCTGAGCAGCTCCGCGATCTGGACCGCGTTCGTGGCCGCGCCCTTGCGGAGGTTGTTGCCCACGACCCAGAGGTTCAGCGCGCGCTCGTGCGAGGGGTCGCGGCGGATGCGGCCCACCAGCACCAGGTCCTGGCCGGCCGCGTCGATGGCCAGCGGGTAGAGCCCGTTGGCCGGGTCGTCGATGACCTGCACGCCGGGTGCGCCGCCGAGCATCTCCCTGCAGTCCTCGGGCGTGAGCGGGTCGCGGGTCTGCACGTTCACCGACTGGGAGTGGCCGGTGTACACCGGCACGCGCGCGCAGGTGGCCGAGATGCCCAGCTCGGTGCCGAGGATCTTGCGCGTCTCCCCCATCATCTTGCGCTCCTCGGTGGTGTAGTCGTCGCCGTCCTTGAAGGTCTCCACCTGAGGCAGCACGTTGAAGGCGATCTGATGCGGGTAGACGGCGGGCTCGGGGAGCGGCTGTGCCTCCAGCACGGCGAGCGTCTGGTCGTGCAGCTCCTCCACCGCGCGCTGACCCGTGCCCGACACCGACTGATAGGTGGACACCACCAGGCGCTCGATGCCGACCGCGTCGAGGATCGGCTTGAGCGCCACGACCATCTGCATCGTCGAGCAGTTGGGGTTGGCCACGATCCCGCGGTGGGCGGTCAGCGCGTCGGGGTTGACCTCCGACACCACCAGCGGCACGTCGTCCTTCATCCGCCAGAACGAGGAGTTGTCGACCACCACCGCGCCGGCGGCCGCGAACCGCGGCGCCCACTGCTCGCTCACACCCGAGCCGGCCGAGAAGAGCGCCACGTCGAAGCCCTCGATGGCCTCGTCGGTCAGGGCGCGCGCCTCGAGGGTCTGATCGCCCCAGTCGATCTTGCGGCCCGCCGAGCGCTCGGAGGCGAACGGCACGACCTCGTCCGCCGGGAACGAGCGCTCCCGCATGACGCCGAGGATGGTGGAGCCCACGGCCCCGGTGGCGCCCACGACCGCGGCGCGCATCAGGCGACCCCGCTCATCTAGCTCACCACGGGGCGATGGTCGCCCCGGACATCCTCGTGGCGGACCGCGTCCGCGCCCAGCTCGAACGCGGTGTGCAGTCCGCGCACCGCGTCCTCCACCTGCTCCTCGCGGATCACGCACGAGATCTTGATCGGAGAGGTGGAGATCATCTCGATGTTCACCCCGGCGTCGCCGAGCACGCTGAAGGTCTTGGCCGCCACGCCGGGATGGGACTTCATTCCGGCTCCGACGACCGACACCTTGCCCATCCGCTCGTCGCTGGCCACCTCCCCGATTCCCAGCTCGTCCACGAGCGGCGCGAGCGCCTCGCGGGCGGCCAGCACGTCCGAGCGCGGGACCGTGAACGACATGTCGGCCAGGCGGCCCTCGCTCTCGGGCTCGTTCTGGATGATCATGTCCACGTTCACGTTGGCGTCGGCCAGCGCGGTGAGCACGCGGCCGGCCACGCCCGGCCGGTCGGGCAGGGACGTGAGGGTGATCCGCGCCTCGTCGGTCGAGTGCGTCACGGCTGTTACCAGGGGGCGTTCCATGGTGGTGTGCTCGTCCACGACGAAGGTACCGGGTCCATCCTCGAAGCTCGATCGGCAGTGGATCGGGATCCCGTGGTTGCGCGCGTACTCCACCGAGCGCAGCTGCAGCACGCCGGCTCCCGAGGCCGCCATCTCCAGCATCTCCTCGAAGGAGACGACCGCCAGCTTGCGCGCCTCGGGCACGATCCGCGGGTCCGCGCTGAACACGCCGGCCACGTCGGTGTAGATCTCGCACACGTCGGCGCCCAGGGCGGCGGCCAGAGCCACGGCCGTGGTGTCGGAGCCGCCGCGGCCCAGCGTCGTGACGTCCGCCGACGTGGACACCCCCTGGAAGCCGGCCACCAGCACGATCTTGCCTTCCTCCAGCGCGTTGCGGATCCGGTCCGCGCGCACGTCGAGGATGCGAGCCTTGGTGTGCGAGGTGTCGGTCACGATGCCGGCCTGCGACCCGGTGAACGAGATCGCCTCGTGGCCCAGGTCGTTGATGACCATGGCGGCCAGCGCGCAGGAGATCCGCTCGCCCGTGGACAGCAGCATGTCCATCTCACGCGGGTGCGGGCGCGGGGACACCTCATGCGCCATCGCCACGAGGTCGTCTGTGGTCTTGCCGCGCGCCGAGAGCACCGCCACCACCTGGCTTCCCTCCTCGGCGGCCTGCACGATCCGTCCGGCCGCGCGCTTGATCCGGCTGGCGTCGGCCACCGACGTGCCACCGAACTTCATGACCACCGTCTGGGCGGTTGCTGGAGCCACATCCGGCATGGCCGCGCAGGTTAGACGTTCGCCTGGTGGGTCTCTAACGGCGCTTGGAGCGCGCCGACCCGCGGGCTAGCGTGTGCGCACCTTGGGCGAGCGGCTGGCAGATCCACGCCTCCGGCGCGCCCACGCCGTGGCCGCGATGGTGGTCGTGGCCCTGCTCGCGGCCGTGGCCGGGGCCGCCGTGGGGGGCGGCTCGGACGGTGAGGACGCGGACCTCGTCGTGCCCGAGGCCGGCAGGCAGACGGTGGCCGATCGCCGGACATCGTTCATCACCCGGATCGTGCCTCCGGCGCCTGAAGGGCGGGCGCAGGCCGGGGACGCGAGCGCCGGCGGACGCGGTGGCGGCTCACTCGCCGGACTGTCCCTGGAGCGCAAGGTGGCGCAGGTCTTCCTCCTGGGGTTCTCCGGCCAGGACGCCACCAGCCCGGTGTTCGCCGAGCTGCGCCGGCGCGACCTGGGCGGTGTGGTGCTCACGGCCACCAACTTCGTCGACACCACCCAGCTCGCGGCGCTGGCGGGCGAGGCCGCGGTGGTGGCCCGGGAGGCGGGCCACGTGCCGCCCTTCGTGATGGCCGCGCAGGAGGGCGGCGAGTTCAACGCGTTCGCCGGCCTGCCTCCTGTCACCACGGCAGCCGACCTGCCTGACGCCCGCACCGCCGCCGGCGAGGCCGACGCGGCCGGCCAGGCCCTCCGGCCGCTCGGGGTCAACGGAGTGCTCGGCCCGGTGGTGGACGTGGGCCTGGCCGACGGCGAGGCGATCGGCCCGCGCGCGTTCGCCGACGAGCCCCCGCTGGTGGCCGGCTACGCGCGCGCAGTGGTGGGCGCGTACCGGCGCGCCCGCGTGTTCGCCGCGGTCAAGCACTTCCCCGGCCTGGGATCGGCCTCGCAGTCCACCGACGACGGCCCCGCCACCGTCGGCCTGTCGCTCGACGAGCTGTGGTCTCGCGACCTGGTGCCCTTCCGCGCGGCTATCGCCGCGGGCGTTCCGGGCGTCGTGGTCGGCCATGGCCTCTACGCGGTCGACGACTTCGTGACCCCGGCGTCGCTGTCGCCCAGGATCACCACCGGCCTCCTGCGCCGGCGCGCGCGGCTTCAAGGGAATCGCGATCGCCGACGACCTGGCCGACCCGCCCGTCACCGCCCTCGGCTCAACGCCCGACGCCGCCGTCACCGCGCTGCGAGCCGGCGCGGACATGCTCTACATCTCGGGCCCAGCGGCGGAGCAGCAGGCTGCATACGTGGCCGTGCTGCGAGCGGTGCGGCGCGGTGACGTGTCTCGGCGGCGGCTCGACGAAGCGGTGCGGCGGGTGCTGGCGGTGAAGCGGGACTACGGGGTGGCGGAGTAGGGGCGTCGGTCGCCGGTCGTCGGTGCTCCGGGCTCCGGGGCCGCCAGGCGGGCGCCTGCGTCGCCCCACTGCCGGCACCGAGGGGATCGGGTCGGGCGATCCCCGGCCAGCCTGGGCGTCACATGCGAGACAGATCAACCACGGGAGACCACGCCTCGCGTAACAGGGCACGGTAGGCCCGCGTTGATTGGGGCTTTTCCACCGCATAGCGGACACAAAGCCCCAATCATCGGGCCGGGCTCCGCGCCCGGCGCCCGGCGCCCGGCCGGTTACGAACGCAACAGCACCGCAACAGCCGACACACCCTCGGTGCCAGCCGTGGGGCAACGACCGAGCCGCCTGGCGGTCACAGAGCCGAACGACCAACGACCGACGACCGACGACCGACGGCCCGCCCTACAGCTCCCGCCGCCCCCGCAGCGCAGACCCCAGCGTCACCTCGTCCGCGTACTCCAGGTCGGCGCCCACCGGCAGGCCGCTGGCCAGGCGGGTGACCGTCACGTCGGGGGCGCGCTCGCGCAGGGCGTCGGCCAGGTAGAGGGCGGTGGCCTCCCCGGTGGTGGTGGCGTTGGTGGCCACCACCACCTCGCGAACGCCGTTGCCGGACGCGCGCTCGAGCAGCTCGCCGATGTGCAGGTCCTCCGGGTCCACGCCGTCGATCGGGAGACAGCGCCCCGCCCAGCACGTGGTAACGACCGGAGAACTCGTTGGTGCGCTCGATCGGGATCACGTCGCTGGGCTCCTCGACCACGCAGATCACGTGCGCGTCGCGGCGCTCGTCCTGGCAGATGCGGCAGGTGGGCTCGGTGGCGAGGTTGAAGCAGATCTCGCACCGCCGCACGGTGGCCTTGACCTCCCGGATGGCGTCGGCGAGGGCCAGCGCCTCCTCGTCGGACACGCGCAGCAGGTGGAACGCCAGCCGCTGAGCGGTGCGCTGGCCGATCCCGGGCAGGCGCCCGAGCTCGGTGACGAGGCGGTTTACAGGCGGGGCGAACAGGGTGTGGAGAGTAGCTTCGGGTACGGCCGTCGCCGGTCCCCGAGCGACCCGCCGACTAGAGACCCGGCAGCCCCAGGCCGCCCAGGTCGCCGAGCCCACCGGTGACCGCGCCCATCTTCGTCGCCGCCAGCTCCTGCGCCGAGCGCAGCGCCTCATTGGTGGCGGCGAGGACCATGTCCTGCAGCAGCTCGACGTCCTCGGGATCCACGGCTTCGGGGTCGATGCGCAGCTCCAGCACCTCGAGGTCGCCGCTGACCTTCACGGTCACCATGCCGCCCCCGGCGCTGGCCTCGACCGTGGCCTGCTTGAGCTCCTCCTGCGCCTTCGCCATATCGGCCTGCATCTGCTGCACCTGGCGCATCATCTGGTTCATGTTCGGTTGCTTTGGCACCGCTATCGGTCCTCTGCCTCGGGTTGCTCGTCATCGAATACCTCGGCCGCACCGAAGTCGCGCTTCAGGCGCTCCAGCAGCTCCTCCTCGTCGAGCGAGCGCGGCGCGCGTGCCTCGCCGCGGTCGCTGAGCTCGAACGCCACGGCCAGCGCGCGCCCGGTGAGCGTGCGCACGGCGCCCAGCACGAGCTCGCGGTTGGCCTCGGCCTTCTTCTTGAGGAAGGCGGCATCGCCCGGGAACGCGACCGTGAGGCGGTCGCCGTCCAGCGCCGCCGGCACCGCCTGGGAAACCAGCGCGCCGACCATGGCGTTCTGCTCGCGTACGGCATCGGCCACAGCGCTCCAAAGCTCGGCCACGCGCTCGAGGTCGATCGCCCCGGCGCTCACCGGGTCGGGCTCCTGCTCCTCCTCGGGATCCGGGTCGGCCGCAACCGCCACCGCCGCGGCTGCCACGCCGCCGCCGCGGGCGACCACGCCGCCCGCCGCAGCCCCGACCGCCCGCGACTCACCCGCCGCCTCGGTCCTGGGAGCCTCGGGCCCGGCGGCGGGCGCCTGGGGGGCCGCCTCGGCGCCGCCGCCCTCGCCCGTGGCCGGCGACGCGGGCGCCGCACCGGCCCCGCCGTCGAGCCTGGCCTCCAGCTGGTCGATCCTGAACAGGAGCGCGCCAAGCGACTGGTCGGCCTGGGGCTGGGTGGCCTTCAGCAGCGCCACCTCCAGTTGCAGCCGCGGCTCGGAGCCCTCCTTGGTCGCGGCGAGAGCCGCGGCCAGGAGGTCGACCGCGCGCAGCAGCTCGCCCTGCGAGAGCCGCTCGGCCTGCGATGCCAGGCGGTCGGTGTGCTCGGCGGTGACCGCGAACGAGTCGGGCACCTCGCCCAGCGTCTGCACCACGAGCAGATGCCGCATGTGCCCGGCCAGGTCGCGCACGAACTGCTCGTAGTCGCGGCCCGAGTCGGCCAGCGCCTGCACGGTGAGAAGTGCGGCCTTCGGGTCCTTGTCCACCAGCGCCTCGGTGGCGTCGAGGATCAGGCCCGCGTCGGCGACGCCGAGCGTGGCGAGCACGTCCTCGGTCGCCACATCCTTGCCGCCGTAGGTCACGAGCTGCTCGAGCGTGCCGAGCGCGTCGCGGAAGCTCCCGCCCGCCTTGCGGGCGATCATGCCCACGGCGGGATCGGGAATGGTGATGTCCTCCTGGTCGGCCACCCGCTTGACCACCCCGGCGATGTGCTCGAGCGAGGGACGCTGGAAGTCGAACCGGTGGCAGCGGTCGATGATCGTGGCCGGCACCTTGTGCGCCTCTGTCGTGGCCAGCACGAACACCACGTGCCGGGGCGGCTCCTCGAGCGTCTTGAGGAACGCGTTCCACGCGGCCGTGGAGAGCATGTGCGCCTCGTCGAGGATGTACACGCGCCGGGCGCCGCCCATGGGAGCAAGGGCCACGTTCTCCCTCAGCTCGCGGATGTCGTCGACCGAGTTGTTGGAGGCGGCGTCCATCTCCACCACGTCGAGCGAGGTGCCGGCCATGATCGCCTGGCAGGCCGGATCGTCGGGCGAGAAGTCGGTGCGCGGGCCGTCCTTGGCGTTGAGCGCGCAGGCCAGCAGCTTGGCCATGCTCGTCTTGCCGGTTCCGCGCGAGCCCACGAACAGGTAGGCGTGGTGGACCTTGCCGAGCTCGATCGCGTTGCGCAGCGTGCGCACCACGCTCTCCTGGCCCACCACCTCGTCGAAGGTCTTCGGGCGGTGGCGGCGGTACAGCGAGAGCATCGGGCGGACCATGCTAGCCGCGGGGGCGGTCGAGGCTCAGGCCGCTGCGCCGACCGCCGCGCGGGCTTCCGCAAGGTCCTCGAAGAACTGGCCGCGGTACGATCGAGGCCGTCCCGGGTCCAGGTCGCGATGGCGAAGTCCAGCCGCCCCTCCACGCCGCTCGCGCGCCCGCGCGTGACCCACTGGCACGCGCCGGCGATCGCGCCGTCTCGTCGCCCGGGAAGAGCTCCACGATCTCGAGCTGAACGTCCTCCCAGACCGCGCGGAAGTCCTCGCGAAGGTGCGCATGGCCTCCGGGCCCTCGAAGGGGCCCGACTCCGGCCAGTTGTCGCTGCTGAGGAAGACGATCTCCGGGTCGAAGACGGCCAGCCACGGCTCCATCTCGCCCGCATTCCAGGTCTCGGCGAGCCGGCGCACGACCTGTTCGGGAGTGGTTTCGGGCATGGGCGAAGAGCGGACCGTGCACCCGTCGTCGAAACTGGTCTTCGGGCGTGCCCGCCGATCTTCGGCTCCGGCCAGGCTGGTCCGCGGCGCATGAGCGGGTCCGCTTAAGGCTGCTTCCTTCCGGATCTGACCTGGTTCGCGATCGCTCACCGCGCGGGACCCGGCCATCGACGCCTCAGACCGGCGTACTGACCCCGAAGGCCTCATCCCTCGGACGGGGATTCGGCCCCGCTAGAGCGGATTGCGGGTGCAGGGCACCGCTACCTCCCCGCCTAGCACGGTCCGCGGGCGATGGTAGCCGCTCGCCGGGCCGAGCGTGTTGCGCGCGCCGCCCTGGGTAGCAGGGAGGGGCCGGCGCCCGCACCGAGGGCGGAAGCGCCAGGGCGAGGGCGTCGGCTCAATCCGTGCCGGGCGCCCCGGTACGGGCCTTGCAACCGGCGTCAGATCTGGTTACCGCTCCTCAACGCGGGTATCCAGTAGACGGCGCAGGGATTGCTCGATCGAGAGGATGAGGGATGGCCACCACCAAGTCGACTTCGCGCGGCAAGACCAAGAGCAAGACCAGCTCGTCGAACGGGGCGAGCCCGAAAGCCAAGCCGAAGTCGCACGGCCAAGCGTCGGGCAGCGGATCCCAGAAGTCAACGGGTTCCTCCGCGCGCTCCAAGACCGCCGCCTCGAAGCGAGGGACGGCCACAGCGCGTTCCAGCAACGGCCGCGCTCGCTCGAGCTGGTGGCGCCGCGAAGGCCCGCAGCAAGTCCGGTGCTCAGAGCCGGAGCAAGTCGGCCTCGTCCGGGCGGCGCGCGCTCCAGCCGGGCCGCTCAGAAGAACAACGGCGTGATCGACACGCTCAAAGGTGCCGCGAGCAAGGCCAGCGGGCCGGCGGTCGCCGTGGGCGCAGCCGCCGCGGGGCTGGCCGGTGGCCTGCTGCTGAGAAACCGCAGTCGACGCGTCAAGGTCCTCGGAGTGCCGCTGCCTCGCTCGATCGGAAAGGCGAGCCTGCCGAACCTGGACATCGGGTCGGTCGTGAAGACCGTAGGCAAGGCCAGCAAGCAGTTCGGCGAGACATCGAAGAACGCCTCGAAGGAAATGGAGCGCATGGGCGACCAGGCGGAGCGGATCGGAAAGATCCTCGGCTGACGAGTCGGCGGGCGCGCACCGACGCTGCCAGACCACGCCCTAGAATCACTGCCCTCCCGGGCGCGTAGCTCAGTGGGAGAGCGCTCGCTTCACACGCGAGAGGTCGGTGGTTCGAAACCACCCGCGCCCATCCGGAGAATCCCCCGCTACGGCGCGGTTTTCTTCGTTCTGGACTTCCCGTGTCAAGCCAGCGCTCTCGGCACGTACCCCTGCCCGTCTGCCAATAAGTGCCATTTCGGCACCGTCGACTAGGGCCTTGAGCCGGGTTCGGTCACCGGCGTCGAGCCGCATCGCTTGGGCGTACACGCGTAGCGCGAGCCCGGGCGTGGTGTGGCCCATCTGCGCCATCACCTCCGCGGCGACTCCCCGAGTGCGCTACATGACCGACGCGAACGTGCGTCGCAGCGACCGCAGCTCGAGGCCGTCCGGCAGCGGCGACTCGTCCGGCTGCTCGTCCCTCGCCTGGCCCCCGCTGTCACCTGTTACCACGCTTCGGCGGCCGTTCTTCGCAGCGAAGTACGGCGGGGTGGCCATCGCGGTCGAGCTGGTCCTTCGCACCCGCCGCCCTCGCCGTTGCGTGGTGTGTCCGGGCTGCGCGTGGGTATCCACCGGGCACCCCGAGGCGAGGAGAACACAGTGGCCGAGCCAGTCCCAGCAGGCAGTGACGTGTCAGCCGGCACCTACAAGTGCACGAACTGCGGAAACACGATGGATGTCCAGTCCACTCAGAGCTTGCCGCCGTGCCCGGAGTGCGGCAAGGGCGAGTGGGCAACACAAAGCGGCGGCGACAGCGCCGAGGATCCCTACCCCGAGAGCTGAGGTGCCGCCCCCGCTCGGGTTTCCTCGGAACCGGCCGGGGTAAAAGCACGGCCTGGCGGGAGTCGCCAAGTGCAGTCCCTGGGGAGGGAGGGTCGTCGAACATCCGTTTCAGCCCACTGAAGCGGCGTCTCGGCGGCCCTCCTTCATCTTGCGTTCGGTTGGCTTGAGCCGCCGGCCGAAGGGGCTTAAACTGTCTCCTGCTGCGTATGGTCCTGTTTCGATGAGGGCACGTACAGGTGACAGCGATGGGCGACATGCGACGAGAGGGCCCTGAGGAAGGGCGAGTGGTGCGCAAGGCGCTGCTCGAGGTGCGCATCACGAGTGACGCTGACCGGTATGTGGTCGCGCCATCGGGCGAGCTCGACAGCTCGACTGCAGATCTCCTTGAAGCTGAACTCGACGCGGTCGAGTGGACGGGCGCCCACGAGGTCATTGTTGATCTGAGCGGGCTGTCGTTCATGGACTCGACCGGCTTGAGGCTCGTTCTCATCACAGAGGCCCGCTCGCGCGCCGATTCCAACCGCCTCCGCCTCGTGCGGGGGCCTAGGGCCGTGCAACGCGTCTTCGAGCTGGCTGGCATCGAGTCCCGGCTGCCGTTCATCGACTGACCGTCGCCGCTGGTCCGCCTGTCAGCGCCCGAACGCGGCGAGCACTTCCATCGACCTCTGCGGCGCCTCGGGCAGTCGATCGAGCGCCGCGAGCGCAACGCCGAGTTGCTCGAGGCCGACGTCCTTCTCGAGCGCCAGCCTCGCGAGCCACCGACAAGCCGCCCTCTCGTAGGTCATCGGCTCCGCGGAGGCGATGATCGGCAGGATCTCCAGCGCGTCCTCCAGATTCGACCGCTGGCAGTTCGGCAGCCGCGGCTCTGATCAGAGAAGGTCGTGGGTGGCGAGGGAGCGCTTGAAGTTTGCGTAGCTCCCGGCCTTGACCGACACGAACACATGTTCGCATAACGCTGGCCAGCGGCCCGCACTGTCCAGCTACCGTGATGAGCCGGTGTCGCACGCTGCAATCCATCCCCTCACCCCCGGCGACCCCGCTTACGCGTTGGCGAAGCTGGGTGCGGTCGGCGGTCTTGTGGCCCTGAAGATGGCGCTGACCCGCCGCGAGCACCCAAACGCGGAAGTCGAACAGGAGCAGCCGAAAGCCGATCGGCCCCCGCACCCCGTGAGCAAACGCAAGGCCCGCCGGCGCCGCAGGCGCCGCTGAGGTCCAGTTCCGGCGGGATACCCGGCGATGTCGCGGGAGAACGTGGAGGTCGTCAAGGCGCTGTTCGCGGCCGCCGGTCGTGGGGATGCTGAGGGCGTGATCGCGTGGGCCACACCGGACGGAGTCATCGACGCGACGCGACGCGTCCTCGGCGGAGGAACCTTTGAAGGGCCGCAGGGCGTTCGGGATGACTTCGCGATGCTTGCCGAGGCGTGGAGCGACGTGAGCACCGAGCCCGAGGACTTCATCGACGCCGAGGATGCTGTCGTCGTTCCAGTTCGGGTCGTGAACACGGGAAGGACAAGCGGACTCGAAGTCGGTGCGCGGGCCACCTGGGTGGCTCAGGTCCGCGACGGGAAGGTGGCGCGTATGACCGTTTATCAATCCCGGGCCGAAGCGCTCGCAGCCGCCGGGCTGTCGGAGTAGGCGATGTCGCGGGAGAACGTGGAGATCGCCCGGAGGCTGTGGGGGCCGCTGATCGCGGGAGGCGCGTCCGGCGAGGCAATGGGAGTCACGAGCGCCGAGTGGGACCCGGACGTGCAATACATCGAGGATCCGAACTGGCCCGGGGCAGGCGTCTATCGCGGAGAGGCGATACAGGCCCGGTTCGCCGACTACCTGGAGGTTTTTGGAACCACCGAGATGACTCTCGAGGATCTGGTCGACGTCGGTGACCAGGTCGTGTCGATCTTCCGAACCCGAGGGAAAAGCGCCCAGTCGGGGCTGCCCTTTGAACACGAGTGGGCGTACGTGTGGAGGTTTCGGAACGGTCGGGTCGTGGAGTGGCGAGCCTATTTCGAGAAGGACGAGGCGCTTGCAGCCGTGGGGCTGTCGGGGTAGGCGATGTCGCAGGAGAACGTGGAGGCGGTCCGCAGGAGCCTGGACGGCTGGAACCGCGGCGACTTTGATGCCTGGGCAGAGGGAGCGCACCCGGAGATTGAGTGGTCCTCCGAGGTCGCCAGGCAGTTGGAGGGTCCCGAGACGGTGTACCGGGGCCCGGCAGGGATGCGCCGCTACTGGGACGAGTGGCACGCGCTGTGGGATGTGACCATCGACGTGACCGACATCCGCGACCTCGGCGAAACCGTTCTCGCCGTCGGGATCACTCGAACGCGTGGCGAGGCGAGCGGAATCGACCTCGAGACGCCAGTCGCCTATATCTTCGAGTTCGACGGGAGCCTGGCTCGGAAGGCATGGGCGTACCTGGACCCGGCTAGAGCACTCGCAGCCGTGGGACTGTCGGAGTAGGCGAGGTCGCAGGGAGCCGGGGGCGGCCTCCGCCGTTACGCCAGCTCAGTTTTGGGCGCATGGCTGCGCTAGATCGGATTGAATGCCCCTGGTCCTTGGGTTTGGATCGCCCTCAGAGCCAGGGAGGCCCGCGTCAAGGTGGGCCTCCCTGTGGGCGGGCGTGCCGGGCGAAACCTGACCCGACTAAAGCACCCCTTGGCCGAACGCCTCGTGGAACTCGACATCAAGCAGAGCAGGCTTCGACGCGCGTCGGCGAGGGCCGGAAGCTCTTGGCACAGCTCGGCGCGTGGCCGTGGTTCTACTTCGGCGTCAGGAGCGGCAGGGTCCCGAAGGACTGGCATTCGGATGAGCTGATCCAGTGTCCTTTCACGCTTGGGCGACAGGACAGGTGCGGGCATTCCGACGCGCCCCGATCCGGCCGTCCTCGGTGAAGCCCGACTGGCGCCCGCGCGATCGCAAGCCTCTGGCCGTCGTAGCGGCCGTGTGCGACAGGTGTGGAGACGAATTCCTCGCCAGGCGAGATCCACCGCCGACCGAGTGCAACAAGTGCTGGCGGGCTGACCGAGAGCGCCTCGCCGGGCTCCCGCAAATGGCAGGGCTGCCGAAACCCTCCTAAATCGCCTGCAAACGGTGGACGGACGAGCGGCCTGATCCCGCTCTACAAGCCAGAATCGGGGGGCTTCACACGCGAGAGGTCGGTGGTTCGAAACCACCCGCGCCCATTACGGCCTGCGGATCTACCCGCCTGCCGACCCTCACTCCTGCAGAAACGCTCGCTACTCAGCAGACCACGGAGATCTCTTGGTGCTCCTCGTCGGCCACCCTGATTTTCCGGCCGTCAGGCACCGAGCAGCGCCACTCATCGACCTTCCGCGTGCAGCGGACGCCCCGCGCCTTGCTCGGCTTTGCTGAGCAGGCATAGGCGACCTTGGTGGCTTGCGCCTCGGCTTCGGCTCGGCTCAGTGCCGCGTCATCGCCGTCCGTGATCAGCAGAAGGACTGCGACCGTCCCTATGACGATCACGAGGCCGACCAGGACCCATCTCACCCGATCAGCGTACCCGCGCGCTCAGCGTCGCCCCCACGTACGCTGACCGCTTGTCCGAGGCGCGTCGCCACACGTTCGGAGAGCTGGTCGTGCCCGGGTTGCACCTCGGCGTGCTCTGGGCCTTCGCGATCGCCCAGCCCCTGTTCGACGTGCTGGGCGACACGCCCGCTTTCTTCGTCGCGCGCGAGAACACCCGGCTCGACATCGTCGTCCTGGCGCTGGTCGCCGTGGTGGTCGGGCCGCTGATCCTGCTGGCGATCGAGGCGGTCGCCCTCCGGGTGAGCCCGGCCGCCCAGCGGAACGTGCACAGCTGCTTCGTGGCGCTTCTGACGGCGATCTTCGCCCTGCAGGTGCTCACGGATCTGAGCGACGGCCCCTCGGCGTTGCTCATCCTCGCGGCCGCTGCGATCGGGGTCGCCGGGGCCGTGGTCTTTGTGCGCGCCGAGGCGGGGCGTGCGCTGCTCACGGTGCTCAGTCCGGCCCCGCTCGTGTTCCTCGTCCTCTTCCTGGCCGTGTCGCCCGTGTCGAGGTTGGTCCTGGAGGGCTCCGAGGTGGAGGCCGCCGAAGTCGAAACCCCGAGTACACCGGTCGTAGTGATCGTCTTCGACGCGCTCACCGAGTTCGCTTTGGAGGACGGCAGCGGGCAGATCAACGCGAGCCGCTTCCCGAGCTTCGCGGCTCTGGCCAAGGACTCGACCTGGTACCGGAACGCCAATACCGTCGCCGACTTCACGGACCGCGCCGTTCCGGCACTTCTCACCGGGGAGCGGCCGGCCCGCGGGGACGTGCCCACGGCGGCATCGCACCCGGAGAGCCTGTTCACGCTGCTCGGGGGCTCGTACTCCGTCGACGTGACCGAGCCGGTGACCGACGTGTGTCCCGAGAGCCTCTGCGGCGGGGAGGAGGAGGCGGCGCCCGGCTTCGGACGCCGGATGCGCGACCTCGCGTCAGACCTCGGCCTCGTGTCGCTGCACCTGATGCTGCCGGACGACGTCGCTGAGCGCCTACCCCCGGTCGACCGGAGCTTCGGGAACTTCCGCGAGCTGGACACGGGGGCGGGCGAAGGAGTGGCCGCGGAGAACTTCGGGGCGCTCGTCGCCCTGACGGAGCGGGAGCGGCAGTTCGCCGACTTCCTTCGCAGGCTGAGGCGCCGCCCGCCGGCCGGCAGGCATCTGACCTTCCTCCATGTGGCGCTCCCGCACGATCCGTACTCCCTGCTGCCGACCGGGCAGCGCTATCCCGAGACACTTCCCGGGCTCCCAGGGTTGGGGTCGGGCGCGCCGGCGGGCGTGTGGGGATCGAACGAGTTCCTCGCCCGCCAGGCGTTCCAGCGATACCTCCTCCAGCTCGGATACGCGGACCGGATGCTCGGGCGGACCCTGAGCGCGCTCAAGCGGGGAGGTGCCTACGACAAGGCACTGGTGGTGGTCACGGCCGACCACGGCGTGAACTTTGAATCGGGCGAGTCTCACCGGGCCGGGACACGCGGGAACCTCCCGCAGATCGCGGGGATCCCCCTCTTCGTCAAGGCGCCTGGGCAACGAGAAGGAAGAACGAGCCAGGGCAACGTCCCCATCACCGACGTCTTGGCGACGATCGCCGACGAGCTGGGTATCGCGCTGCCCTGGGAGACGGATGGCCGGCCGGCGGCGCGGGCGGAGAACGGAGGCGAGGTCAGACTGAGCCCACAGTCGACCCAGGAGGACATCCCTATGCCCTTCGGCCGTTTCGTGCGCAGGCGGGACGCGCTCGCCCGGCAGATGGTCGCCGACTTCGGTACGTCGGCCGGAGAGCTCTTCAGTCATGGGACCGACGCCGATCTGGTTGGGCGACGCACGGCGGCTCTCGGGCCGGGCCCATCGGACGCGCGCTTCGAGCTGGACGCGGCCGGTCTCTTCTCCGAGGTCGATCCGCGGGCTCCAGTGGTACCTGCGTTCGTGACAGGCACGTTGACCGGCGTCCAGACCGGCGCGCGGCTCGCGGTCTCGGTCGCCGGGCGCGTGGCCGCCGTCGGGCGCCCCTTCGACGACGGCGACACCCGCAGGTTCGCCGTCATGGTGCCGCCGAGCGCCTTCGCCGCGGGTGACAACGCGATCGAGGTCCTGACGGTCACCGGCAGCGGCTTCGCACGGAGGCTCTCACGCCTGCGGGGTGCTCGTGCCGCCTACCGGTTGGTGAAGCGGAGCGGCCGGGAGTCGATCGTGGATCCGGCAGGTCGGCGGATCCGGGTGGCCGCCGGCGCGGTGGACGGAGCGGTCGAGAGCTTGAGCGTGAATGGGCCGGACGTGAGAGCTGACGGGTGGGCCGGCGGCGACGGGCCGGCGGACCGCGTGCTCGCGTTCAGCCAGGGCCGCTTCCTGGCCGCCGTCCGCCCGCGGCTCCCGCGGCCCGACCTGAAGGCGCAGCTCGCCCGCGCGGGCTTCCGGCTCACCGCCGGGCTGGGCACGGCCCGAGATGAGGGAGCGCCGCCTCCCGTGGACCTGTATGCGATCCAGAGAGGGCGCGCCTCGCGGCTGCGGCCGCCCACGGCGCCCTAGGCGCTGCGAAGCCGTCGACTGAATAGGGTGGCTGGCACGTGAGGCTGAGAGTGTGCATCTGCGCTGTGGCGATCCTGTCCGCGATCGCACCGGCCACCGCTCAGGCCGAGGAGCTGGTGGTCCGGTCCTTCGACGGCACGCCGATCGTTGGGCACTGGTTCCCCAACCCGTCGCTGGCGCCGGGGCAGCGCGCCCCCGTGGTCCTCAACGGCCCGGGCTGGAGCTCCCCCGGCGAGAAGAATCCCTCGGGCGGAGCCATCAAGCGCCTGCACGACCAGGGCTACAACGTCCTCACCTGGGACCCGCGCGGCTTCGGCGTGTCGGGCGGCCGCGTGACCATCAACGCGCCGCAGGTTGAGGGCCGGGACGTGAAGGCGCTGATCTCCCGCATGGCCCTCCAGCCGCAGGTCAGGCTGGACAAGCCCGGCGACCCCCGAGTCGGGATGACCGGAGGCAGCTACGGCGGCGGCATTCAGCTATCCACGGCCGGCATCGACAAGCGCGTCGACGCGATCGTTCCCGTCGTTGCCTGGCATTCGCTCGAGACGAGCCTTTACAAGGACCGCACGTTCAAGCAGGGATGGAACTCGCTGCTGTACTCGATCGGCTTCACCGCGGCCCGCGACGATGGCCTCGCCGGCGGCGCGGCCGGGGTGCAGACGGGGGGCCTGGACCCCCACATCACCTCCGCGTACAACAGCGCCAACTCGACCGGTGCTCTGAGCCGCGAGGACGAGCAGTGGTTCAGGGACCGCGGCCCCGGGAACGCCACGATCCGCCGGATCAAGGCGCCGACGTTGGTCGTGGGCGGCACCGTCGACACGCTCTTCCCGCTCGACGAGGACGTGAAGGTCTACCGCTTGCTCAAGGCGCGGGGCACGCCGGTGAAGATGTTCTGGTTCTGCGGCGGGCACGGCCAATGCGGAGAGGGCAATGGTGGTGCGAAGGGCACCGGGCTCGACGTCGGATCGATCATCGGCAGCGGCGGAGGCGACCCCAGGCTGGAGGCCGCCAGCGCCGCCTGGCTGGCGCGCTACCTCAAGGGCGACAAGAGCGTTCGCACGGGCCCCGAGTTCGAGTTCCGGTCAGACGACGGGACCTACCGCGCGGCACCGCAGTACCCGGTGGTACCGAGCAAGCCGGTACGCGCGAGGGGGGCCGGCTCGCTCTCGATCACGCCGGGCGCGACTTCGGGCGGCCAGGCCCTGGCTGCACCCGTCACGGCGGGCGCCCTGAACGTTCCGATTCGCGTGACGAAGCGCAGTCATCTGCTCGGGCCGCCCAAGGTCTCGATCACCTACCGCGGCACCGGCGCCCCCGTCAACGCTCGCGTGTATGCCCAGCTGGTGAACCTCGACCGCGGCGTTGTGGTCGGCAATCAGCCGACGCCGATCCCGGTGCGGCTCGACGGCCGGCGCCGCAAGGTCACGCGCCGGTTGGTGCCGATCACCTCGACCGCCCCCGCGGGTGGGCGCTACGCGCTGCAGCTGGTGGCAGGCACGGCGGTCTGGGTCACCCAGCGCGCACAGGGCACGCTGAACGCCTCGAGAGTCGCAGTCGAGCTGCCGGTGGCCGACCCCAGGGGCCTCGGCAGCAGGGGCCGGCGGTGCACCACCGACCGGTCGATGGTCATCAAGCCGAGCCGCCGGCTGCGCCGCAAGGTGCTCGGCGGACGGATCCTCCTCGGTCGGCGCCAGGTCGGAAGCCTGCGTGCCCTGGCCAAGGGCGGGCGAGTCCGCTTCGGACGCCGCGTCGAGGGCAGGCAGCGCCTGCGTCTGGTGTTCCGTCTGGCCGACGGGAGGACCGTCACGCAGCGCCGGACTGTGCTGCTCTGCGCATCTCACGCCTGAGGGCCCGGGCCCGGCCTCCCATATCTATGGGCATGGACCGAGCAAGGCCCCCGGCTGAACTCTCAGGCGAGCGGGTCGTGCTCGTCCCGCTGGCCGATGAGCACGCCGAGCCGCTGCGGGCCATCCGCCGCCACCAGGACGTCGCGGACTGGTGGGGCCCGCTACCCGACGAGTTCCCCTGGGACGAGCCCGAGTCCGAGCGCTTCACCGTGCTCCTGGACGGCCGAGTGGCGGGGATGATCCAGGCGCACGAGGAGAGTGAGCCCGAGTACCGCAGCGTCGAGATCGACATCTTCCTGGACGCCGACCTGCGCGGGCAGGGACTCGGCCCAGACGTGATCACCACGCTCGTCCGCCATCTGATCGAGGACCGCGGGCATCACCGCGTCTTCCTGGGGACGAACGTCCACAACGCCCGCGCCATCCGCTGCTACGAGAAGGCCGGCTTTCGCACCGTCGGCACGATGCGGCTGAGCGGTCGCGACTTCCGCACCGGCAAGTACGAGGACGAGCTGCTGATGGAGTACGTCGTCGAGCCGGCTACGCCAGAGGGCGCATCCCGGAGCACATGATGCGAAGCCAGTCGATCCTGTCCTCGCTGCCGCCGAGGTAGGCCTGCTGCTCCACGAGGAAGCGGCCGTCCGGGTTGCGGACGGTCACGCGGTAGCCCACGCGCTCGCGGTCGGCGACCTGGTCGGTCTCCAGCGCGTCGAGCGACTCGATCTGGTCCTTGGGCTCGAACCAGCCGCCGAGGAGGTGCTCGAGGACCGCGTCGGGCCCGCGCGCCTCCCAGAACCGGGAGGGGGTCATTCCGCGGAAGTCCACGTCGGGGTGCAGCAGCGCCCGAAGCTCGTCGGCGTCCTTCTGCGACAGCGCGGTTGCGAAGCGTGCGCCCAGGGTCATGGTTTCCGGCACAGTGCCGATCGTCCTCCCGGACCGACCACGAGTCAAGGCACCTCAGCCCGGCGTCGCGCGCCCGAACCGGCCCGCAAGCAATCGCACCCGCTCCGCGAACTCCGGCGGCTCCAGCACGGTGAAGTCCACGCCGATCTCGGCCACGTAGACGGCCAGGCCGCCGAGCCAGTCCGAGCCTGTGAGCAGTAGGCACGTGTGCTCGTCGACCGCCTCGAGGGTGCCGACGGTGAGGGGCACGCGGTCCGCCATCTCGGACAGCGGCGCGTGCAGCAGCACCCGCGCCTGATAGCGATCGCGTGCAGCGGCCACCGACTTCGACACGTAGTCGGCCAGGTCCTCGGCCGGCGGGCGCCGGGGCGTGAAGCGGCTGGTGTGCTCCACCTCGGCCTGCACGCGATCGACCCGAAAGGTGCGCCAGTCGATGCGATCGCAGTCCCACGCCACCAGGTACCACCTGCGCCCGGTGCTGACCAGGCCGAGCGGCTCGACCTCACGCCGGGTCTCATCCCCGCGCGCGTCGCGATAGCCGAAGCGGACGCGCTCGGAGTCGCGACAGGCGCCGGCCAGCGAGGCCAGGACGCCCGCGTCGGCCTGCGGGCCCCAGCCCGGGTAGGTCACGGTGGCCTCCCCGACCGCGCTGACCTTGCGCCGGACCTTGGCGGGCAGCACCTGCTCCAGCTTGGCGAGCGCCCGCACCGACGGCTCCTCGATGCCGGCCACTCCGGCGCTCGCCGCGGTGCGGAGGCCGACCACCACGGCCACGGCCTCCCCCTCGTCGAGCAGCAGCGGCGGCAGCGACGCTCCCGCTGACAGCCGGTAGCCGCCGGCCACGCCCCGCCGGGCCTCGACGGGGTACCCGAGGGTGCGCAGCCGCTCCACGTCGCGCCGGACGGTGCGCGCGCCCACGCCCAGGCGCTCGGCCAGCTCTGGGCCAGGCCAGTCGCGACGCGTCTGGAGCAGGGAGAGCAGCTCGAGCAACCGGGCCGACGTGTCCAGCATCGCGCAACATCATCGCTCCAATTGAGGACCGTTGGTGACCTCTAGAGCACCTACCGTCGCCGAAACCCGATCGAAAGGACACTCAGGTGGACTTCAAGCTCGAGCTCGTGACCATCCCCGTGACCGACGTCGACCGAGCCAAGGACTTCTACGTGAAGGCGGGCTTCAACGCTGATCACGACCACCGCGTCAATGAGAGCCTGCGCTTCGTGCAGCTCACGCCCGAGGGCTCGGCGTGCTCGATCGCCCTGGGCGAGGGACTGACCGAGGCCGAGCCGGGCTCGGTGAAGGGACTGCAGATGGTGGTCTCCGACATCGAGGCCGCTCGCGCGGCGCTCGTCGGCGGCGGGGTCGAGGTGAGCGATGTCGACAATCAGCCGTGGGGCGCCTTCGTCTACTTCACCGACCCCGACGGCAACGCGTGGGCGGTGCAGACGCTTCCAAAGCGCGACTGATCGCGTGCGCTAGCGCCGCTCGGCGTTGAGCCTGCGCGCCAGCTCGACCACGCCCGTGAGCTCATGGAAGTCCACTGCCACCAGGTTCGGCACCAGCCCCCGGCCGCGCCGGCAGCTCGCGACGCGATCGCGCAGCACATCACCTCCCACCGCCTGATTGCGCGACTTGGACGGTGGGAAGCGGGTGTCCCAGTGGTTCACCAGGAAGAGCGGGCTGTCCGGCGTGCCTCGAACCCGCCGGCAGCTCTCGCTCGGGCTCGTGACGCCGAGCTCGGTGTCCTGCACGAACGAGAAGCCGGGCAGGTACCAATCGCGCGCGCCGCCGTCCTCCTCGGCCAGCACGATCAGGCGGGTGTCATCACGAACCAGGTCGCCGAGGGTCGGGAGCGGCTCGTCGCGCTCCAGCCGTGCCGCCTGCTCGAGCAGCCCGGCGGCGCGCATCGCGCGCTCGATCTCGACGACGGGCACGTAGGGCTCCACGAACAGGATCACGACCTCCTCGGGGTTGGCCTCGAGAAACGCGGCGAACACGTCCAGCTGCTCGCCCAGCGGCTCGGAGCCGAGCTCGCAGAGCGTGTGGCAGAGGTAGAGGCGGGGATCGCCCCCGGGTGGCTCCGCGCCGATGCGCCCGACCAGCCTCTCGGCCGTGGCGACAGCGGTGGGACCGAGCTCGCGCAGGACCTTGTTGCGGTCGGAGCCCTCCTCTCGCAGCGCCGTGCGCACGAGCCTGCGCCGTGGGTCCCGGACACCCCAGTGGATGTCGATCAGGAACGCGCGAATGCCGTCCTCGAGCTGCCGGTCGATCGGCAGCCGGTGGTGGGCGAAGAGCCAGCCCGGACGGTTCGCCGCCGCGTAGGAGTTGTGTGTGGCGGGGAAGACGGCCTCGTTCAGGCGCCGATCGCACAGGACCCGGGACCCGTTGCACTCGCCCGAGGAGGCCGCCCCGCCTGCGGGCTCATCGCTCGGCCCCGGGAGGATCAGGACCAGGGCGGTCACCGTGACCGCCAGCACCGCCGCCACTGCGCCGGCCAGCAGGCGCCGAGACGCGACACCTCCGGACTCGGTCGCGCGGCGCAGCCGGTCGCGTCCGGTCGCCGGGCGCCCACGTGCCGCCCATCCGAGCGCGACCAGGGCGACTCCCCCGAGCGCAGCCGTCAACGCCGCCGAGCCCAGGTCGCCGAACAGCGCGGTCCAGATGGCGCCGATGGCCTCTCGCTCCCCCTCGTCGTCCAGGTCCGCTGCCGCGGCGGCGTGCGAGGTCACGAACCGCTCCAGCCCCGCCACGACCAGGGCCACGGCCACGCCACCCACGGCCACCGCGGCGCCGACGTTGCGCAGCGCCCGTCGCAGCCCACCCGCGAGCGCGGCACATGCTGCGGCCGACAGCAGCGTGGCCACCAGCAGGGGCCACCACCATCCGGCCACGTCGCGCAGCAGCCGCGCGCCGCGGAGCTCGGAGTCACGCCGGTCGAGCGCCGCCACGCGCAGCTCGAGGTCTCGCGGCACCGCCCGGGCGAGGGCGGGCGAGACGCTCCGCAGCGAGTCCACCACGGCCGGAGCCTCAGCCGGAAGCGTGAGCACGAAGTCGGCTTCCCCCGCAACCAGGCCGCGGTGCCGGCGCTCGATCGCGCGAATGAAGAGGCGGCGAAACGGCGGGGTGTCCACCAGCGCGGTCACCGCGGACACCAGCAGCGGGCGGACGGCCAGCAAGTCGGACGAGGTTGAGCGCGCCAGGCCGTTGACCATCCGCGTGGCGAGCAGCCTGCGTACCTCTGGGTCGTCCAGCGCCGAGGCCGTCCGGCCGGCGAAGGCCCGCTCGTCGACGAGCTCGGAGCGCACGTACCCGGTCAGCGCGGTCGCGACCAGGAGTACGGCGGTCACGGCCACCAGCGCCGCGCTCGCGCGGCCGCGAGACTTCGAGGGCCGCGCCGTCATTCCGCGCCGACTCTAGCTGTGGCCGTTGCTCTCCCAGGGGTGGCGGGGTTCCAGAAGTAGCCGCTGACCCGCGACCTAGACTCGAACGCGCATGGCGCGCATCGGGATCCTCACCGGCGGCGGCGACTGCCCGGGGCTGAACGCCGTGATCCGCGCGGTGGTCCGGCGCGCGGGCGACGACATGGCGGTGCTCGGCTTCCGCTACGGCTGGGCCGGCGTGATGGACGGCGACTGCCTTCGACGCTCGACCCTCGACAACACGCGCGGCCTGCTGCACCGCGGGGGCACGATCCTCGGCACGTCGCGCACCAACCCGTTCCGCGAGGACGACGGGCCGGAGCGGATCGCGGCGACGCTGCGCGACCAGGGCCTCGACGCGCTGATCGCCATCGGCGGCGAGGACACGCTCGGCGTCGCCCGGCGGCTGGTGGGCGAGCACGGCATCGACGTGGTGGGCGTGCCGAAGACGATCGACAACGACCTGGCGGGCACGGACTTCACCTTCGGCTTCCACACCGCCGTGCAGATCGCCACCGACGCGATCGACCGCCTGCACACCACCGCCGAGTCGCACAACCGGGTGATGGTGGTGGAGGTGATGGGCCGCCACGCCGGCTGGATCGCCATCTACAGCGGCATGGCCGGCGGCGCCGACGTCATCCTCGTGCCCGAGCGGCCGTTCGACGTGGACGAGGTGTGCGAGCGGATCCGACGCCGCCACGACGCCGGGCGCACGTTCTCGATCGTGGTCGTGTCCGAGGGCGCCACGGCCAAGGACGGCGGCCGAGATGCGCGCCGGGCGAGGGCACGGACGCCTTCGGCCACGCGCGGCTCGGCGGCATCGCGGTGGACCTGGAGCGCGGCGATCGAGGAGCGCACCGGATTCGAGTCGCGGATGACGATCCTCGGGCACGTCCAGCGCGGCGGCACCCCCACCGCGTTCGACCGGGTGCTGGCCACCCGCTTCGGCGTGGCGGCCGTGGACGCCGTGGCGGACGGCGACTTCGGGCGGATGGTGGCGCTGCACGGCACCGAGATCGATGCGCGTCCCGCTCGACGAGGCGCTGCGCGAGCCCAAGCTGCTCGACCCCGCCCTCTACGAGACCGCCGAGGTGTTCTTCGGATGAGCCGGAACGCGCCTGCCACGCACCAAGATCGTGGCCACGATCGGCCCGGCGAGCGACGACACCGAGATCGCTCGCCCGGATGGTCGAGGCCGGCATGGACGTGGCGCGGCTGAACTTCGCGCACGGCACGCCCGAGGAGAAGGCCGCCACCGCCGAGCGGGTCCGCGCCGCCGCCGGCCGCGCGGGGCGCCAGGTGGCGATCCTCCAGGACCTGCCGGGCCCGAAGCTGCGGATCGGCGCGCTGCACGGCGGCGTGGCCGAGCTGAAGCCCGGCGAACGGCTGACGCTGGTCTGCGGCTCCACCGAGGAGGGCGACGCGCGGCGGATGTCGATCGCATGGGCCGAAGCTGGCCGAGGCGCGTCGAGCCCGGCGACGTGATCTACCTGGCCGACGGGTCGGTGCGCCTGCGCGTGACGGCCGTGCGCGACGGCTGCGAGCTGGACACCGAGGTGGAGCTGGGCGGCGCGGTCACCTCGCGGCAGGGCCTGAACGTGCCCGGCGCGCTCGCACGCGCTGCCGACGATGCCCGAGGAGGACCTGGAGCTGCTGCGCTTCGGCGAGTCGATCGGCGTGGACATGGTGGCGCTGTCCTTCGTGCGCCGCGAGCAGGACGTGACCGACGTGCGCGAGCACACCGACCTGCCGCTGATCGCCAAGATCGAGAAGCCTCAGGCGGTGGAGGACGCGGAGGCGATCATCCACGCGGCCGACTGCGTGATGGTCGCGCGCGGGGACCTGGGCATCGAGCTGCGGATCGAGGAGGTGCCGCTGGTGCAGAAGCGGATCATCGCCCTGGCCGGCGAGCTGGCGCGGCCGTCGATCACCGCCACCCAGATGCTCGAGTCGATGGTCACCTCCACGCCGCCCGACCCGCGCCGAGGTGACCGACGTGGCCAACGCGATCCTCGACGGCACCGACGCGCTGATGCTCTCCCAGGAGACGGCGATCGGCGCGCACCCGGTCGAGACCGTGGCGATGATGGCGGCGATCGCCCGCCGCACCGAGACCGGCACTGCCCTACGAGCGCTGGAACGAGAGCCGCGTGCGGCGGCTGGGCCGCAGAGACCAGGACCCGTCCTACACGATCGCCTACAACGCCACCGCGTCCGCGCGCCAGCTCGACCTGGCGCGCGCTCGTGATGCCCACGCATCTCCGGCCGCTCGGCGCGGCTGGTGGCCGCCCACCGTCCGCAGGTGCCGATCCTGCGCGCTCTCGCCCGGAGCCGCGCACCGTTCGGCAGTGCGCCCTGATCTGGGGCGTGCGCGCCGCCCAGATCGATCGTCACGAGGTCACCGAGGAGCTGATCGCCGACGCCGTCAAGCGCGTGGTGGAGCTGGGCTGGGTGGAGCCCGGGCGAGCGCATCGGCGTCACGGCCGGGCTGCCCAGCGGGCGGCCGAACACCACCAGCCTGCTGCAGGTGCAAAAGGCCTAGCAGGCCGGCCTTCCGAGGCCGCCACGGGAGTACGCTCTGTCCCATGGCGGTCGCGCGGAGGGGCGAGACGCAGACTCATCCGGTCGATTCCGCGCGCTCGCTTGCCTCGCTGGCGGGCGAGTTGGCCGCCACCATCGAGCGCGACCGCCGCCTCCCGGCCGAGCTTGTGGACGCGCTGGCGGATGCGGGCATGTTCGCCCTCCTCGTACCGCGTTCGCTCGAGGGCGGTGAGGTGCAGCCGCAGGTGCTGGTGGATTGCGTGGAGCAGTTGGCGCGCGGCGACGCCGCCACCGCCTGGTGCGTGTCCGTGGCCACCACCAGCGGCATGCTGGCCGCCTACCTTCCGAAGGATCAGGCGCGCGCCGTCTATTCGCCCCCGGCGCGCTGCTGGGGCGGGGTGTTCGCGCCCAAGGGACGTGCGGTGCTGGAGGGCGATCAGCTGCGGGTCAGCGGGCGCTGGCCGTTCACCAGCGGGATCGACCACTGCGATTGGCTGATGGGCGGCTGCGTCGTGGAGGAGGACGGTGAGCCGCGCAAGCTTCCCAGCGGCCGGCCCGACGTGCGGCTGGTGCTCTTCCCCGCCGCCGACGTGGAGCGAGTCGACACCTGGGACACCGCCGGGCTGCGGGGCACGGGTAGCCACGACATGGTCGTCGAGGACCTGCTGGTGCCGGCGGCGCGATCGGCCTCGGTGCTCAGCGACGCGCCGCGCGAGGAGGGCACCCTGTACGCGTTCCCGATGTTCGGCCTGCTGGCGCTGGCCATCGCGGCCGTGGGCCTGGGCTGCGCGCGCGGAGCGATCGACGACCTGCACGAGCTGGCGGGCGGCAAGGTGCCGGCGATGGGATCGCGCACACTGGCCGCGCGCCCCGACACGCAGGCCCGCGTGGCCCACGCCGAGGCTCGGCTGCGAGCGGCCCGGGCGCTGGTGGCAGAGACCGTGGGCCAGGCGTGGGAGCGCACCGAGAAGGCCGCGGCCGTGTCAGTCGAGGACCGCGCGGCGCTGCGGATGGCCGCGAGCCACGCGATGGGCGAGTCCGCCGCGGTGGTCTCCGAGATGTACGCGCTGGCGGGCGGCAGCTCGATCTACGGCTCGAGCCCGCTGGGCCGCCGCTTCCGCGACATCCACGTGGCCACCCAGCACATGCTCGTCGGGCCCTCGACGTGGGAGCTGGCCGGCCGGGTGATGCTGGGCGTGCCGGCCGACACGGATCAGCTCTAGCTAGCCGGCGCCCGCCATCGCCTCCGCGTAGCGGTCGAGCGCGCGCTCCACCTCGTCGCGATGCCGGCCGACGGCAGGTACCAGACGCAGCGGTGCACGCCGGCGCTCTCGTAGCGCTCGATCCCCGCGGGATCGAGCGGGGCCAGCTGCAGGGTCACGCCGATGTCGCGCCCGGCCTCGTCGCGGCCGCGGCGGATGCAGCTTCTCGATCCGGGCGATGAACTTGTCCTCGTCGCCGAGGCGGTTGGGGAACCACTCGTCGGCGAAGGCGAGCACGCGGTCGCCCACGGTGCGTCCGTTGCCGCCGAGCAGCACCGGCGGGTGCGGCTCCTGCGACCGGCTTGGGCCAGGACCAGATCGGGTCGAAGTCCACGTGCTGGCCGTGGTACTCGGCCTCGTCCTCGGTCCAGATCGCCTTCATCGCCTCCACCCGCTCGCGCATGAGCCCGAAGCGCGTCGGACGGGTCGGTGCCGTGGTTGCGCATCTCCTCGAGGTTCCACCCCGCGCCCACGCCGAACAGGAAGCGCCCGCCGCTGAGGCGGTCGACGCTCGCCACCTCCTTGGCGGTGATGATCGGGTCGCGCTCGGACCACGCAGGCAGATTCCGGTGCCGACCAGCAGCCGCTCGGTGGCCGCGGCGGCGGCGGTGCAGGCCACGAACGGGTCGTAGAGGCGCCAGTACTCCTCGGGCAGCTCGCCGCCCGCCGGGTAGGGCGTCTCGCGGACTGACGGGATGTGCGTGTGCTCGGGGAAGAAGAGCGACTCGAAGCCGCGCTCCTCGGCCATCCGCGCGACCTCGGCGGGGTCGGGCGTGAGGTCGGTGGCGAAGATCGCCAGGCCGAACTTCACGCGGCCATCCTTGGCAGGCACACTGTGCGCATGCGCGTGCTCGCGATCGTGCACCAGGACGACGCCGGGCCGGGCGTGTTCGCCGACGTGATCGCGCGAGCGCGGCGCCACGCCTGGAGGTGTGGCGCGCCGCCGAGGAGCCCGCACCCGAGCGGCCGGACCCCGACGCGGTGATCGTGCTCGGCGGCGCGATGAACACCCGCGACGCGGGCGCTGCCGTGGCTCGATGCCGCGAGAAGGAGCTGCTGCGGCGGCTGTCGGCCGATGGCGTGCCGGTGCTCGGCGTGTGCCTGGGCGCGCAGCTGCTGGCCGAGGCGGCCGGGGGCGCGGTGCGGCCGGCGAGCGAGCCCGAGATCGGCTGGCGCGAGGTGCGGCTCGAGGACGCGGCGGGCGACGACGCCGCTCCTCGGCGCCGCTGCCCGCCGTCGTTCTGCGGCTTCCAGTGGCACTCCTACGAGGCGTGCCGCCCGCCGGGCTCGGTGGCGCTCGCCCGCAGCGACCGCTGCCTGCAGGCCTTCCGGCTCAACGGCGCTCCGGCCTGGGGGCTCCAGTTCCACGCCGAGGTCGACCCCGACGACGCTGCGAGGGCTGGATCGCGCGGCTACCGCAGCGACCCCGACGCCGTGCGCCTGGGCTGGACCCCGACGCGCTGAGGGCCGAGAGCGCGCCCGCGGATCGAGGAGTGGAACCGCATCGGGCGCGAGCTGTGCGGGCGGTTCCTCGACGCGGCGGCCCGCTGACCGATTCCGGCGCCTATTCGGGCGTGAGGTAGGCGCCCGACAGCCCGCCGTCCACCATGAAGGTGGTGGCGGTCACGTAGGTGGACTCGTCGCTGGCCAGGAACAGCGCGGCGCTGGCGATCTCGCTGGCGTGCGCGAACCGGCCCAGCGGCAGGTGCACGAGCCGGCGCGCCGCCTTGGCGGGGTCGCTGGCGAACAGCTCCTGCAGCAGCGGCGTGTCCACCGGCCCGGGGCAGAGCGCGTTCACGCGCACGCCGCGGCGGGCGAACTCCACGCCCAGCTCGCGCGACATCGCCAGCACCGCGCCCTTCGACGCCGTGTAGGAGATCTGCGACACCGCCGCGCCCATCACCGCCACGAACGACGCCGTGTTGATCACCGAGCCGCCGCCGCCCTCGAGCAGGTGCGGGATGCCGTGCTTGCAGCACAGGAACACGCTGCGCACGTTCACGTCCTGCACCCGCTGCCAGGCCTCGAGCGAGGTGTCGAGCACGCTGTTGTCGTCGCTCGGGTTGATGCCGGCGTTGTTGAACAGCACGTCGATGCGCCCGAACGCCTCGCGCGTGCGCGCGTACATGTCCGCGACCTGGTCCTCGTCGGTCACGTCGGCCTCCAGGGCGAGGTCGCCGACGGCCCCGGTCACCAGGTCCACGCCCACCACGTGCGCGCCCTCCTTGCCGAACAGGTGCGCGGTCTCGGCGCCGATGCCGCTGGCGGCGCCGGTGATCACGCAGACCTTGCCGTCGAGCCTGCCGGCACCGCTAGCCCTCCTCCGTGGCGAAGAACACGTTCTTCACGTCGGTGTAGTGCTCGAGCGCGTCCGGGCCCGAGCTCGCGGCCCACGCCCGACTGCTTGAAGCCGCCGAAGGGGGTGCTCACCCGCACCGAGGTGTTCGAGTTCACCGACAGCACGCCGGTGTCGATCGCGCGCGCCACCCGCAGCGCCTTCGCGCCGTCGCGGGTCCACACCGAGCCGCTCAGCCCGTAGATCGTGTCGTTGGCCTGGCGCACGGCGTCGGCCTCGTCGTCGAACGGGATCACGCACACCACCGGGCCGAAGATCTCCTCGACCGCCGGCGCGGTCGGCGTTCGACACCGGCGCCAGCACCGTGGGCGGGAACCAGAAGCCGGGGCCGTCGGGCGCCTCGCCGCGCGCGGCCACCGGGGCGTCGTCGTCCACGTAGGAGGCCACGCTGTCGCGCTGGTCCGCCGAGATCAGCGGGCCCATCTCCGTGGCCTCGTCGAGCGGGTCGCCCACGCGCAGCGCCCGCACGTGCTCGCCGAGCAGCGCGACGAACTCGTCCATGGCGCCGCGCTCCACCAGGATCCGCGAGCGCGCGCAGCAGTCCTGGCCCGCGTTGCCGAACACCGCCATCGGCGCCGCCGCGGCGGCCCGCTCGAGGTCGGCGTCGGCGAACACCACGTTGGCCGACTTGCCGCCCAGCTCCAGCGTCACCCGCTTGATCGTGCCGGCGGCGCCCTGGGCGATCCCGCGGCCGACCTCGGTCGAGCCGGTGAACGCGATCTTGGCCACGTCGGGGTGCTCCACCAGCCGCTGCCCGCACACGCTGCCCGGGCCGGCCACCACGTTCAGCACGCCCTCCGGCAGGCCCGCCTCGAGCGCGATCCGCTCCAGCTCGAGCGCGGTGAGCGGCGTGAGCTCGGCCGGCTTGAGCACGATCGTGTTGCCGGCCGCCAGCGCCGGCGCCACCTTCCACGACGCGATCACCAGCGGGAAGTTCCACGGCACGATCAGGCCGACCACGCCCAGCGGCTCGCGGAAGGTCATGTCCACCCCGCCGGCCACCGGGATCGTGTCGCCCAGCAGGCGCTCGGGGGCGCCGGCGTAGTAGCGGAAGGTCTCCACCACCATGCCCATCTCGCCGCGCGCGTCGCCGATCGGCTTGCCCGCGTTGCGCGCCTCGAGCACGGCCAGCTCCTCCGCCTCGGCCTCGAGCGTGTCGGCCAGGCGCCGCAGCACGGCCGCGCGCTCGGCGGGCTCGATCGCCCGCCACGCCGGGAACGCCGCCCGCGCCGCGGCCACGGCGGCGTCGACCTCCTCGGCCCCGGCGCGCGGCACCTCGGCCATCACCTCCTCGGTGGCGGGCTCCACCACCGCGATCATCGCGCCCGCGCCTCGGCGCGCGCGGCGTCCACCAGCGACGCGCACCACCCGGCTCTTCATGTCCTCCTCGGGATGCCAGAGCACGCCGAGGGCGTAGCGCACGGCCGGCGAGCTCGATCGCCTCCACGATGTCGTCGTCGATCGGCCCAGCCGGTGGGCGTCACGCCCTCGCCCAGCTCGTCGGCGCCCTGGTGGTGGTGCGACTTCACCGCCAGCCGCTCGGCGTCGGCGGCGCGTGCGGCCAGCGAGCCGGGCTCGAGCGCGCACCTCGTGGTCGCCGAAGGTGCCGGGCGTGTGGCGGTGGTCGGCGTGCCCGACCCGTCGGGCAGGTGCTGCTCGAGCGTGCCGCCGGCGGCCACGTTGAGCATCTGCATCCCGCGGCAGATGCCCAGCACGGGCATGTCGCGCTCGAGCGCGCGGTGCGCCAGGCCAGCTCGAAGCGGTCGCGCTCGGGCCAGGTGCCCTTGGTCTCGGGGTGCGGGCGGGCGCCGTAGGAGGCCGGGTCCACGTCGGCGCCGCCGGCCAGCATCAGCGCGTCGATGCGGTCGAGCAGCTCGTCGGGCGCCTCGGCCGCGGCGTCGTCGGGGGGCAGCAGCAGCGCGAGCGCGCCCGCCGCCTGCACCGCCGTGCGCGTACGACCGCGGCGCCAGCGTCACCGTCTCCTCCCAGGCCCCCCACCTGACTCGCTCGACGGCGGCGCAGATGCCGATGGCAACGCCCATCAGAGCCTCTCGAAGCCTCTGAACTTCTCCCAGTCCGTGACCGCCGACTTGAACGCGGCCAGCTCCACGTCGGCGTGGTTGAGGTAGTGGTCGACCACCTCCTGGCCGAACGCCTCGCGGGCCACGGCGCTGCCGGCGAACAGCTCGCGCGCGTCGGTCAGGTTGTCGGGCACGCGCGGGGCGTCGCCGGTGTAGGCGTTGCCCTCCAGCGCCGGCTCGAGCTCCAGCTCGTTCTCGATCCCGTGCAGGCCCGCGGCGATCATCGCGCTGAGCGCCAGGTAGGGGTTCACGTCGGCGCCGGGCAGCCGGTTCTCGATCCGCAGCGAGGGCCCGTGGCCGACCGAGCGCAGCGAGCAGGTGCGGTTGTCCTCGCCCCACGCCACCGACGTGGGCGCGAACGAGCCCTCCGCGAAGCGCTTGTACGAGTTCACCTGCGGGGCGAAGAACAGCGTGAGCTCGCGCATGCAGGCGATCTGCCCGGCCACGAAGCGCTCGAACAGCGTCTGGTCCTCGCCGAAGGCGTTCGTCCCGTCCTCGCGCGCCAGCGAGCAGTGGATGTGGCACGAGTTGCCCTCGACCTCGTTGAACTTGGCGATGAACGTGAGCGCCATGCCCTCCTGCGCGGCGATCTCCTTGGCGCCGTTCTTGTAGATCGCGTGGTCGTCGGCCGTCCGCAGCGCCGCGCCGTAGTGGAAGTTGATCTCGTGCTGGCCGAGGTTGCACTCGCCCTTGGAGTTCTCCACCGTCATGCCGGCGCCGGCCATCTCGTTGCGGATCCGGCGGATCAGCGGCTCCACCCGCGCGGTGCCCAGCAGCGAGTAGTCGACGTTGTAGAGGTTGGCCGGCTCGAGGTCGCGGTAGCCCTTGCGCCAGGCCTCCTCGTAGGTGTCCTTGAACACCATGAACTCGAGCTCGGTGCCGGCGTTGGCGGTCAGCCCGCGCTCGGCGAGCCGGTCGAGCTGGCGGCGCAGGATCTGGCGCGGCGAGGCCACCACCTCGCTGCCGTCCTCCCACTGCAGGTCGGCCATCACCAGCGCCGTGGCCGGGTGCCAGGGGATCGGCCGCAGCGTGTCCATGTCGGGCTTCATCTCGAAGTCGCCGTAGCCGCGCTCCCACGAGGACATCTCGTAGCCGTCCACGGTCTCCATGTCCACGTCCACGGCCAGCAGGTAGTTGCACCCCTCGGCGCCGTGCTCCACCACGTAGTCGAGGAAGTAGCTGGCCGTGAGGCGCTTGCCCTGCAGCCGGCCCTCCATGTCGGCGATCGCCAGCAGCACGGTGTCGACCGTGCCGTCGGCGACCGCCTTCTTCAGCTCATCGAGCGTCACGCCCGGGAAGTTACGCGCCCGGCTGGTGAGCGGGTAGGCCGAGCTGCCCGAGCGGGCTCGAGCCCGGCCTCCTCGAGGTCGATCTGGCGCACGGTGCCCGTGAACCACTTGTGGGCGCTCACCTTCCACCAGATGCCCACGACCGCGAACACGGTGAGCACGGTGATCGGCGCGTAGTTGACCGCCTTCCAGTCGAACGTCGTCCCACGGCACCGCGGCCGGCGTGAACGGCAGGCAGAAGATGATCGTGATGAACCCGATCCAGATCGACGGCGAACAGGTTCATCCACTTGTACTTGCTTGCCGTTGGTCCACGGGCCCGGGCTCGAACGCGTCGCCCATCCGCCAGCGCAGGAAGATCGGGATCACGTAGGCGATGTAGAGCCCGATCACGGTGATCGAGACCACCGCGAAGAACGCGTAGGGGAACGCGCCGTCGCCCTCGAGCGCCGGCAGCGTGACCAGCAGCGCGAGCGATGGCCATCGAGAGCACCGCGTTCACCGGCACGCCCTTGTCGTTCACCTTCGACAGGGCGCTCCAGCCCGGCAGCCCGCGGTCGCGCGAGAACGCGAAGCACATGCGCGACGCGCTGGTGAGGCAGGCCACGCCGCAGAACAGCTGCCCGATCGTGGAGATCAGCACGACCACCTTGGTCGCCGCTCAGGGTGAGCGCCGAGTCGAAGATGGCGAGCGAGCCGCCGCCGCCGTCGTTCACCGCGGCCGACGTCGGTGGCCGCGAACGTGATCGCCAGCAGCACGATCCAGCCGATCAGCGCCGAGTAGAAGATCGACTGCCACACGCCCTTGGCGGCCGCACCGACGCGCCGTGGGTCTCCTCGGAGATGTGCGCCGAGGCGTCGAAGCCGGTGATCGTGTACTGCGTGAGCAGGAAGCCGAGCGGCAGCACGTAGAACCAGTACATGCCCCCAGCGGGTTGTCGGCGCTGAAGCCGGAGTTGTTGATGCCGCTCCGTGAACACGAAGTCGGCGCTCGGCGTGCTTGTCGGGCACGAAGCACCAGGATCCCGATGATCACCGCCACGCCGAGCACGTGCCAGCCCACCGAGATGTTGTTCACGAGCGCCAGCAGGTGGGTGGTGAAGATGTTGATCAGCGCGCCCGAGCAGCAGGATCAGCGCGAACAGCACGAACGTCTCGCCGAGGATGTGCTGGTCGTCGGCGAAGTTGATGATGAAGTCCACCTCGAAGTAGCCGAACAGCGCGTTGAGGAACGTCGCGCAGGCGTAGTCCACCGACGCGACCACGCCGACCAGGCCGACGAAGTTGAACCAGCCGGTGAACCAGCCCCAGACCGGGCCGCCGAGCTTGGAGGCCCACCAGTAGATGCCGCCGGCGGTCGGGTACTTCGACACCAGCTCGGACATGCAGAAGCCGATGATCAGGATCGGGATCGAGATCAGCGGCCAGCCCCACGAGATCGCGACGGGGCCGCCGTTGTTCCACGCCTGGCCGTAGGTCGTGAAGCAGCCGGCCAGGACCGAGATGATCGTGAACGAGATCGCGAAGTTCGAGAACCCGCTCCACGCTCGCTTCGAGGTCCTGCTTGTAGCCGAGCTCCGCGAGCAGGCGCTCGTCCGCGTTCTGGATCTGCTGGCTGGCCTCGGCCACGTGCATCCTCCTCTCCACGGCCGGCTCGAGTCCGGTAAAAGGTGTGCTGTAGCCGACCTATGTGGGGCGACCGTAAGCCCGTGCCCGGACGCAAGTCAACCGCCAGCATGCCGATGAGCTGACCTCGCCCAGACCCTCGCCCGCCTCTCGGCCATGCTCGGCCCGCCCGACGGCGAGCCGGTGCCCTCGACGGCGGCATCACCAACCGCAACTACAAGGTGAGCTTCGGCGGCGCAGCCGCACGTGATCCGCGAGCCCGGCAAGGACACCGACCTGCTCGGCATCGACCGCAGCGCGGAGTGGGCGGCGTCCTGCGCGGCGGCCCGCGCCGGGGTGGGCCCGCCGGTGCGCGCGATGCTCGAGGACCCGCCGATCCTCGTGACCGCGTTCGTGGACGGGCGACCGGTCGACCGAGGAGCAGCTGCGCGAGCCGGGCATGCTGTGCGACGGTGGCGCGGCGCGCTGCGCCAGATCCACGACAGCGGCGAGCAGCTGCCGTCGGCCTTCTCCGCGTTCCGGATCGTGGAGGCCTACGCGCGAGACGGCCTCCGAGCGCGGCGCGGCCGCTCCCGGACGGCTACCACGCGGCGCACAAGCGGGCGAAGGCGATCGAGAAGGCGCTGCGCGGGCCCGAGCACGAGCCCGTCCCCTGCCACAACGACCTGCTGGCCGGCAACCTGCTCGCTCGACGGCGAGCGGCTCTGCATCGTCGACTGGGAGTACGCGGGGATGGGCGACCGCTACTTCGACCTGGGCAACCTGGCCGTGAACAACGGCCTGGACGAGGACGCCGAGGCAGCGCTGCTCGAGGCGTACTTCGGCGAGCCGCCGGACGCACGCCGCCTGGCCTGCGCTGCGGCTGATGCGCTTCATGTCCGACTTCCGCGAGTCCATGTGGGGCGTCGTGCAGAGCGCCGTCTCCGAGCTCGACTTCGACTTCGAGGGCTACGCGCGCGAGCACTTCGAGCGGCTCGAGCGCAGCCGGCGACGCATCCCGACTTCTCGCGCTGGCTCAAGGAGGCGCGTGGCGCTCGCGCGTGAGCTGCCCTCCTCCGCCCGCTGCGTGATCGTCGGCGGCGGCGTCGGCGGCACGTCGATCGCCTACCACCTCGCCGAGCTCGGCTACCGAGGACGTGGTGCTGCTGGAACGCAGCCAGCTCACGTCCGGGCTCCACCTTCCACTCCGCCGGCCTCGTCGGCCAGCTGCGCGGCTCGGTGTCGCTCACGAAGATGATGATGTACTCGGTCGAGCTCTACCGGCGCCTGGCCGAGCGAGTCGGAATTCGACCCGGGCTGGACCGAGTGCGGCGGCATCCGGCTGGCCTCCAGCGAGGAGCGGATGGAGGAGCTGCGCCGCCAGGCCGGGCTGGGCGAAGACCTTCGGCCTGCCGATGGAGCTGATCTCCGCCGACGAGGCGCAGGAGCTGTTCCCGCTGATGTCCACCGACGGCGTGCTGGGCGGGGCGTTCATCCCCACCGACGGCTACCTCGACCCGTCGCAGCTGACCTACGCGCTGGCCGACGGCGCGCGCCGGGGCGGCGTGCAGCGTCTTCACCTCCACGCGCGTGACCGGCATCGACGTGAAGGACGGCCGGGTGCGCGGCGTGCGCACCGAGCGCGGCGACGATCGAGGCCGAGGTCGTGGTGAACGCGGGCGGCATGTACGCCGCCGAGATCGGCCGCATGGCCGGCGTGCGCGTGCCGGTGGTCCCGATGTCGCACGAGTACCTCGTCACCCAGCCCTTCCGCGAGCGCGACCCGGCCAACCCGCTGCCCACGCTGCGCGACCCCGACCTGCTGATCTACTTCCGCGAGGAGGGCGGCGGGCTGGTGATGGGCGGCTACGAGCGCCCGAGCGCGCCCGCGTTCCTGCCCGACGGCGACCGCGGCCTCGACTGCGATCCCGCCCGACTTCAACGGCCGCCTGCTCGAGGAGGACTGGGACCGCCTCGAGGAGATCGTGCGACAACTCGCCGCCGGCGGGTGCCGGTGATGGACGAGATCACGGTGACCAAGCTGATCAACGGCCCGGAGGGCTTCACGCCCGACAACGAGTTCTGCCTCGGCGAGACCGAGGTTGGCGGCCTGTTCGTGGCGGCCGGCTTCTGCGCCCACGGCCTGGCCGGCGGCGGGCGGCATCGGCAAGGTGATGGCCGAGTGGATCGCCGAGGGCGAGCCGGCGCATCGACCTGTGGGAGATGGACGTGCGCCGCTTCGGCGCGCACTACCGCTCGCCCGCCTACACGATGAAGCGCGTCCGCGAGACCTACGAGACCTACTACGACATCCGCTACCCCGGCCACGAGCGCGAGGCCGGGCGGCCGCTGCGGGTGTCCAGCGCCAACGCCTGGCACCGCGAGCACGGCGCGGCGCTTCGGCGAGAAGTCGGGCTGGGAGCGGGTGAACTGGTACGAGTCGCAACGCCGGCGCAGGGCGACGAGTCGCTGCGCCCGCGCGGCTGGGCCGGGCGGCACTGGTCGCCCGCCATCGGCGCCGAGCACCGGGCGGCGCGCGAGTCCGTGGCGCTGTTCGACGAGTCGTCGTTCTCCAAGCTCGAGATCGCGGGCCCGGGCGCCGCCGAGCTGCTGGAGCGCCTGTGCGACAACCGCGTGGCGCGCGACGTGGGCAAGATCACCTACACGCAGATGCTCAACCGCCGCGGCGGCATCGAGTGCGACTTCACCGTCGCGCGCCTGGCCGACGAGCGGTTCTCGATCGTGACCGGCACCGCGTTCGGCAACCACGACCGCGAGTGGATCCGCCGCCACCTGCCCGACGAGCGGCGTGCGAGCTGCACGACGTGACCTCGCGCCTGGTCGTGCTTCGGCATCTGGGGCCCGCGCGCGCGCGAGGTGCTGGCAGCCGCTCACGCCCCAGGACCTCTCGCAACGAGGCCTTCCCCTACATGTCGGTGCGCGAGATCACCGTGGGCGACGTGCCGGTGCGCGCTGCTGCGCGTGACCTACGTGGGCGAGCTCGGCTGGGAGCTCTACTGCCCGACCGAGTACGGCCTGGGGCTGTGGCGCGCGCTGTGGGAGGCGGGCGAGCCGCACGGCGATCGTGGCCGGCGGCTACCGCGCGATCGACTCGCTGCGGCTGGAGAAGGGCTACCGCGTGTGGGGCGCGGACATCACGCCGGACGAGACCCCGTACGAGTCGGGCCTGGGCTTCTGCGTGAAGCTCGACAAGGAGTTCATCGGCCGCGACCGCGCTCGCGCGCGCGAAGGAGAGGGGCCGCGCACGCGGCTCGCTGCCTGGTGCTGGAGGACCCGCGCTCGGTGGCGCTGGGCAACGAGCCGGTGCGGGTCGGACGGCGAGATCGCGGGCCGCGTGACCAGCGGCGGCTACGGCTACACGGTCGAGCGCTCGATCGCCTACGCGCACCTGCCGCCCGAGCGGGCCGAGCCGGGCACCGCGGTCGCGGTCGAGATCTTCGGCGAGTGGGTCGAGCGGCGAGGTGGCGCGCGAGCCGCTGTTCGATCCCGAGGGCGAGCGGGTGCGGGCCTGAGCGCGAATCGAGAGCCGCCGCGGGGCCAGCCGGTCGACTGGCAGCCGGTGGAGCCACCCGTCCCGCGCGTGCTCCGGGGAGCGCGCGTGCTCCTGCGCCCCGTGGATCCGGCGGCCGACGCTGAGGCGCTGTGGGCGGTCTCCCACCCGCCCGAGGGCGAGCCCGCGATCTGGACCTACCTCCCCTACGGGCCGTTCGAGAGCGCCGCGGAGCTTCGGGTCGCGCTCGCTGCCGTGGAGGACTCCACGGATCCGCTCTTCTTCACGATCGTGGCGCTACCCGAGGAGCGTCCGGTGGGCGTGGCCTCGTACCTGCGCGTTGCGGCTCAGGACGGTGTCATCGAGATCGGCCACATCTGGTTCGGGTCGCCGCTCCAGCGCACGGCCGCCGCCACTGAGGCGATCCACCTGCTCGCGCGCCACGCCTTCGAGGACCTCGGCTACAGGCGGCTGGAATGGAAGTGCGACGCGCTGAACGCCCGCTCGCGCGCCGCGGCGGAGCGGTTCGGCTTCACGTTCGAGGGCACCTTCCGCAATCACGCGGTCGTGAAGGGGCGCAACCGCGACACAGCCTGGTTCGCGATCACCGACGCGGAGTGGCCGGGAGTAGGGCGCGGCTTCGAGGCCTGGCTCGCGCCCGAGAACTTCGACGCCGACGGGAGGCAGCGGCGGCGGCTCGGGGACCTGATCGCGGAGGCCCGGGCCTGAGCGCGGCCCGCTACGCCGGCGCCAGCGTGCCCTCGAGGATCGTGCGCGCCACCAGCTCTGGGTCGTCCCACATCGGGCTGTGGCCGCAATCGGGCAGGGTCACGAAGCGGGTGTGGGCCGGCAGCTCGTCGCGTCGCCGGGCCTTTGCGGGGATCAGCCGCTCCTTGTCGCCCCAAGCGATGGTCACCGGAACGCCGATGTCGCGGCCGTCCCGGAAGCGTTCGCGCCGGGTCGCGGCCAGATGCCCATCAAAGCCCGGCGTGCGCGCGAACGTCTCTGCCATCTCGATCGCAGCGTCCGGGGGCACCTGGCGGGGTCTGGCGAGCGTCTGCCTGAGCAACGCCGTGCGGCCGATGTCGCTGCGCATCAGACGCGGCGTCAGGAAGCCGAAGGTTCGCCCGAGCGCGCGCTGGGTCCTGAGCTGCGTCACGGACCGCCACGGGTTATGCCTGGTCCAGAGGCCGGCGGGTGCGATCGCGGTCACCGAGCGCGCGCGGCCGAGCTTGGCGAGCTCGAGCGCGGTCCATCCCCCGACCGAGTTGCCCGCGACGTCGAGCGTGTCGATCCCGAGCTGATCGAGGACTCCAGCGAGCACCTGCGCGTAGCCGATCGGGGTGTGCGGTACGCCGTCCGGTGGCAGGGCTGAGCCGCCGTGGCCGGGCAGATCGACGACGACCAGCTCGCGCTCGGGCTCGAGCAGCCCGCGGATCGGCCGCCAGTGCGACCGCGAGCCACCGGTTCCGTGGATCAGGAGCAGTGCCTCGCCACTCCCTCGGCGTTCCAGCTCAACACCCTTCACGATCTCAGGCATACGTGTTCCTAACGTTCTGTGCCTATGAAAGCGTTAGCATCTCAGGACCGCCATGACCAGTCAAATCGAGCGCTTCGGTCCCACCCGGCGCGGGGGCCCGCTGTTCCGGTGGCTTGGCGAGCCCCTCGCGATCGACCTTGCCAACACGGTGATGGTCGTCCGTGAGGGCGCCTGGGTAGACCTTGTGGCCGAGCCGGAGGACCTCCAGCGGTGGCTCGACGCCGAGCGCGACCGCCTGGGCGAGCACCGGGCCGATCCCGAGTGCCTCGCGGACATCCGGCCGCTGCGCGACGCGGCCCGGGCCCTGCTGATCGGGTCAGTGAAAGGCTTGCCGCCGAACCCAGAGGGGGTGGAGGTCGTCAACACGGCCTGCGCGCGAGCACCGGTGACGCCCCGCCTGGTGGCGACGGACCGGGACGGGCTGCGGGCGGTCGAGACGACAGGCACGGATGACCCGTGGGCCGAGCTGGTCGCGAAGCTCGCCCGATCTGTCATCGAGCTCCTGACCGGGCCCGAGGCCCAACAGCTGCGGGTCTGTCACGCGCCCAGCTGCGGGATGCTGTTCCTCGGTGCCCGACGCTGGTGCTGTGCCGCGTGCGGCAATCGCGCTCGCGCCGCCCGCCACTACCGGCGCAGCAGGAGCGCCGGCGCGGCGGGCCGGCGCTAGGCCGGCGCCAGCGTGCCGGGCGCGCGGGCCCTGCCCGGCTCGCGGCCGGTGGGCGGCGTGGGCTCGCGGCCCGCGCGGTCCAGGCGGTGCAGTCCCCAGGCCAGCAGCGCCAGCAGGCCCAGCGCCATCAGCGCCACGACGAGGTAGCCGATGGCCGTCATGCCCGGCGCGGCGTCCTTCTGCTCGCGCTGCAGGACCTCGTGGTCGGGCACGAAGTCGCGTGTGAACGAAGCGGTGGCCGGGAGCTCGCGCGCCGGGATCGCCTCGATCCTCCGGCAGGTACACCGGCAGGGCGGTGAGGGAGCGGCCCGAGTGCAGCCGCACGAGCGCCTTCCACTCGCCGTGCACGGGCACCGGCTCCGTGGTGCGGTAGCGCCCGGGGCCCACGCGCTCGAGCCGGTCGACCACCAGTCCGCCGCCCTGCCACGCGGTCATGGTGAGCCAGTGCGCGTCGTCGGCCGCGTCCGGTCGGGCTGAGCGTGACCTCGGCGGCCACCTCGCGCTCGCCCCCGCCGCGCAGCTCGGTGAGCGTCACCTGGCCGCGCATGCCCTCGTCCGCGCGGCTTGAGCAGGGCCGGGCCCAGCAGCGCGAACACCGCGACGGCGGACGCCAGCGCGGCCGGCGCGAAGGGCGCGCGGCCGCGGGCGCGGCTCGACGGCCAGGTGCGAGCCGACCCACGCGCCGAGCACCCCGCTCGCGACGGCCGTGCCCAGCGCCAGCAGCGCGGCCTCGGGCAGCAGGCTCGACGGCCACGGGATCGGCATCCACACGTGCGACCAGCCCCACTCCGCGGCCAGGCCGAGGGTGCCGATGCCCACGCCCGACCACAGCCCGAAGGCCAGCGGCCGGCGCTCGGCCACGAGCGCGAGCGCCACGCCCTCCACCACCAGCGCCTCCACCACGTACAGCGGGAAGTGCGGCGTGCTCTCGCCGAGCACAGGGCCGACGGCCAGCGCCAGCCCGCCGCGCACGGCGAGGAAGAACGCCACGGCGCCCAGCGCGGTGCCGCGGCCGGCCCAGAGGCGCACGGCCACCAGCCCCACGCCGGCGGCCAGCATGATCAGCATCGGCTGCAGCACGAAGCGGAACTGGGGCACGCCGAAGTCGAACTCGCCCTGGAAGGTCGACAGGCCCATGAGCAGGCCGCCCGCCAGCGAGACCGCCCGCACGCGCATCATCCAACCGACCTGGCGGCGCGACGTCGCCGCTCGCGCGGTTGGCGCGCAGGCCCTCCACCAGCAGCACCGCGATGCCCACCAGCGTCATGGACGCGCCGCCGATGAGCATCAGGTGCGTGGGGCCCCACAGCGTCACGTCCTGCCCGAACAGGCGGTGCCAGAGGTCGTCGAGCGGGAAGCCCAGCAGGGCGAAGGCGCCGCAGGCGCAGATGAGCACGCCGCCGAGCGGGGCCTCCCAGCTCGGCGTGATCCGGATCGCGGAGCGGCCGGGGCTGCCCTCGGGCAGCACCATGGCGATCACGCCCGCGGAGAAGATGCCGAACAGCCCCGCGAGGATGAAGTAGTGGGCGGGGTTGGCCAGCGGGCCCGTCGTCGCGCCCGACGTCGATGTGCAGCGAGATGTCCCAGTACATGCCGAACACGGCCGACAGCAGCGACGACGCCCGCGATGGCGGAGGGCAGTGCGGCCCAGCCGGGAAGGCCCGACTGGCGGTGGGCGAACGCGGCCGCGCGGGACAGGACCATCGTGCGCCCGCTGCGGTGCCCGGAGCCCAGGCGCAGCAGCGCCACGGTGAGCAGCGTGGCCGCGGTGGTCGCGATGGCGATCTCGCCCAGCGCCGCCCCGCCGGCGGGCTCCTCGCCCTGCGCGTGGGCGGGGCCGGCCGTGAGCGCCAGGGTGCCGATGGCCACGAGCATGCCCTTCGCTGCGCTCTTCACCGCGTGCCTCCCTGAGTCGATGCTCTCACGCCGGCGAGGTCCGGCGTTGCTGACTCGGATACAAGTTACATGAAATGAGGTTACATGGCGTTCGGTACTGTCGGGCCCATCGGCGGAGGACGCCAACCAGCTGACGATCGAGCAGCTCGCGCACGAGACCGGCATGACCGTGCGCAACATCCGCAACCATCAGTCGCGGGGCCTGCTCCCCCCGCCCGAGGTGCGCGCGCGGATCGGCTACTACGGACAGGGCCACGTGGACCGCCTGAGGCTGGTGCGCGAGATGCAGGCCGAGGGCTTCAACCTGGCCGCCATCCAGCGCCTGCTGGGCGAGTCCGAGGGAGCCGCGGACCGGCTGCTGGGCGTCAAGCGCATGGTCACGATGCCGTTCGAGACCGAGTCGCCCGAGATCCTCACCGTCGACGAGCTGATCGAGCGCTTCGGCCAGGTCGACCCCAAGCTCCTGACCAAGGCGGTGACCGCTGGAGCTGCTCGTCGCCGATCGGCGACGGCCGCTACGAGGTGCCCAGCCCGGCGCTGCTGCGGGCAGCCGAGGAGGTGCTGCAGCGCGGCATCCCGCTGCCGGCGGCGCTGTCGATGATCGGCCACGTGAAGCGCAACTGCCAGGCGGTCTCGCGCGCGTTCGTGAAGCTGTTCATGGACGAGCTGTGGCTGCCGTTCGAGCGCGACGGCCAGCCCGAGGAGCGGTGGCCCGAGGTGATGGAGTCGATCGAGCGCCTGCGGTCGCTGGCGTCCGAGGCGCTGCTGGCCACCTTCCACCAGACGATGACCGCGGAGGTGGAGGACGCGTTCGGCAAGGCGCTCGCCCGGCAGGTCAAGCGCAAGCGCGCTGAGCCGGGCTCACCTGGTGGACGCGGCGCCCTCCCGGGGCGGCAGCAGCCCGGCGAGGATGTGCTCGGTGCCCTCGATGTGGTCGCGCATCAGTCGCACCGCCCGGCCGGCCTCGCCCTCCTGCATCAGCTTCACCAGGCGCCGGTGCTGCGCGTTGGAGTTGGTGAGCACCTCCTCCGGATGAGCGATGCGCGCGATCAGCTCGCTCATCTGACCCTGGACCTCGGTCATCGTCGGTGACCAGCCGCGGCGAGCGCGCCGCCTCGGCCACGCCGAGGTGAAAGCGGATGTCGGCCCGGCGGTAGTCGGCGAAGCTCGCGGCCGTGGCCATCCGCTCGACGTGCGCGTCGAGCCTCGCGAAATCCTGCGCCCCTGCGCGCTCGCAGGCCAGGATCACGGCCCCCGCCTCCACGGCCACGCGCTGATCGAGGACCTCGCGCGCCTCCGGGCCCAGCGGCTCGCCCAGCGGGTCCTCGGCCAGCGGCGGGTGCTCGGTCACGAACGTCCCGCCGCCGCGCCCACGCCTGGAGGTCAGGTGCCCGCTCTGCACGAGCGTGGTCAGAGCCTGCCGCAGGGTGGAGCGTGAGATGTGGAGCTGGTCGGCCAGGTCGCGCTCGGCCGGAAGGCGCGACCCGGGCACCAGCAGGCCCACCCTGATCGCGGTTCCCAGGCGCTCGACCGTCTCCTCGAACGTGGTCGGCGGCTGTACCGGCTCGAACACCGCCTGGGTGGCCGCGCTGCGCTCCATCGAGCAAAGGTACCCCGTGCGGTCCTTTCAGGCATCGGGTTGGGCCACTAGAGTCGCCGCGGATGGACCTACGCCGAGAGCACGTGATCGTCGAGACGGACCGCCATCGGATCGAGGGCAGCCTCACGCTGGCGGCCGAGGGCTACCGCAGTCGCCTCTCCGACTACGTGAACCGGCGCGACGTGGCGTTCTTCACAGTGCAGGACGCCACGCTGCGCCCGCACGACGGCGGCGAGTCGTGGACCGCGCCGGTGCTGATGGTCGCCAGCCGCCACGTGCGGATGATCGTTCCGGCCGCCGAGTAGCGGGTACTCAGCCGCCGTTGGAGGCGGGCGAGTAGGCGCGGCTGGGCTGGCCGCGGAGCGCGGTCGGCGGAGGCAGCGGCGTGCCCTGAGCCGTGGCGCCGGCCACCACTCCCAGCACCAGGCTCGACGCGCGCGCGCCGCCCAGCGCGATCGTGTTGCGGGCGTTCCCGCGGTCCACGGTGGCGAACTCCCACCGCGGGCGGTCGCCACCGGGAGCCGTCACGGTCACGCGGATGCGCGACCCGGCGCGGAACGCGTGGGTCATCGGGAAGATCGGTACGCGCACGAGCGAGTAGCGGCCTCTGGGCAGTCGCCTGGCGTCCTTCTTGAGGTGGGTGGGATACGGGTCGAGCATCGTGGAGCGCGCCCGGCTGAGCTTGCGATGTGACGCGCGCAGCCACCCGTTCTGCACGTAGGTCTCGCGGCCGTCCGGTCGCACCTCGGTCAGGGTGACCTGCAGGTCCGTGTCACGGGCGGACGAGCGCAGGTACAGGTCCAGGCTGCCGGGCCCGGCGACGATCGTGTCGCGCGCGAGCACCGGGCCCGTGAAGCCAAGCCCCTTGTTGGCCGCCAGCGGCGCCCAGTTGTAAGGCGGCTGCGCCTTCCAGGCGTCGTCCTCCCCGTCACCGGGGAGAGTCTTGGCAGGCCTGGCCTTGGGGTCGGCTGTGTACGCGGCGGAGCTGGAGCCCGCCGGCCTGGCGCCCAGCGCGCCGTTGGGGCCCAGGTAGTAGCGCGTGGCGCGCGTGGAAGGCGGCGGCCAGGAGGGGTAGTTGAGCTCCCAGGCGGAGCCGATCGCCCCGTTCCCCTGCGAGATCGCGCCGTTGTCCATGAGCAGCCGCACCCGCGCGTCGCGCCGGAAGGCGGCTCGGGCTGCGGCGACGCTCGTGAAGTTGGCGTACCGCGACTGCAGCACGGGCTTGGCGCCGGCACCGGCGAGGTAGTTGTAGAGCTGGCCGCTGAGCGCGAGGACCGAGCCCGGGACCTGCGGGACCTCGTCGGCCACGAAGAGCTTGAGGAACTCGACCCACCGCGTGATGGAGTCGGGGCCCAGCGAGTCCGCGTGCACGCCATTCTGCAGCGTGATCCACACGTTGCGGTTCTTGCTCAGGTACTTGATCGCCTCCGGGAAGTGGCCGCTGGTCTGCTCGTCCTGGAACTGCCCGACCAGGAAGGTCGGCACCCTGTTGCGCTTGAGCCACGGACCGGGCGCGCGCTGCTTGAAGATCGACGGCGTCCGGTGCGGGTTCGCGCGCTGCAGGGCCAGCGCGTCCTGGGTCTGGAGCCGCAGCCTCTGGTTGCGGCGGCATTTGCGGTCGCCTGCCCTGATCAGCAGTCTGGCGTAGGGCTGGCCGCCGGCGGGGGCGGGCTTGGCCTCGTCCATCCGCTCCGTGATCCAGGACTGGGCGAACCCGGAGTTGAAGATGCCGCCGGGGAAGCCGGTGCCCTGGTAGATGTCGTCGGTGACCGACATGGGCGAGATGGCGGCCAGGTGCGGCGGCCTGGTGCCCGCGCCGAACAGCTGGGTGATCCCGGAGAAGGAGATGCCGACCATGCCGACCTTGCCGCCCTTGACCCAGCTCTGCGCGGCCACCGACTCGATCGCGTCGTAGTTGTCGTAGGTCGTGGGGTAGTCGAACAGGTCGAAGGCGCCGCCCGAGCAGCCCGAGCCGCGCATCTGCACGCTGACCACCGCGAAGTCGAGCAGCGGAGCGATCAGTGAGCCCACGGCGGTGCCGGCGGCCGGCGCGAGCGGATCGGCGGCCGCTCCGCTGGTGAGCTGCCTGGTCACCGAGTCGAGGAGGCTGTTGGGCGCGGCGATCTGGTAGCCGGAGTGCTCGACGACCGTCGGGAAGGGCCCGTCGCCGATCTTCTTGCCGCCGGGGAGCCGGACCGTCATTGCCAGCTCCACGCCGTCGCGCATCTTCACGTAGTTCACGCCCTCCTTGAGCTTCTTGCGCCTGAAGAAGGAGCGCGGCGGGTTGTCGCCCGGCCGCCGCACGCGGAACCTGCGCGTGCCCAGCACCCTGGCGCCGGACCGCGCCCGCACCGTGTACCGGGCGCCGCCCTTGAGCTCGCGGAAGATCTTGCTGCCGAAGCGGTCCGCGCGGCCGCGCGCCACGATCCGGCCCTTCGAGTTCACCAGCAGCAGGCGCTGGCGGCGCTTGGCACCGAGCACGTAGGCCTGGTTGATGCTGCCGCGCGCCTTGAAGCTCGCGCGGTCCGTTATGTCGGGTGCGGTGGCCGCGCCGGCCGCCGGGACGATCGCGCCCAGCCCGGCGCCGAGCGCGATGACCGCGACGGCGGCCGCCGTGGCACGGGCACGCGGCCGAGGCTGCTCTGGCTTGCTGGGCGACAAGGCTCGCGCACGCTATCCGAACCGCGCACGCGCGTGCGTCAGCTACTCCTGCATCACCGACAGGATGTTGCCGGCGGGATCCTTGAACCAGGCGATGTCGGGTCCCTGTCCGCGAGCCACGCCCTTCTCGTCCTGGTCGAACCCGTCGTAGCGCTCGAAGGTCACGCCGCGGCTCCGCGAGCGCGTCCACGGCGGCGTCCACGTCGTCGACCGAGAAGTTGAGGATCGTGTAGTTGGCCGGCTGGAGATCGGGCTTCGCGTAGACCAGCGTCCCGCGATCGCCGGCCAGGTCCAGCTGCATCAGGCCGTTCTCCTCGTCCAGCACGGTGGTCTTCAGGCCCAGCGTCTCGCCGTAGAACTCCTGCGCCTTCTTGAGGTCGTCGACGGCGAAGCCGCTGTAGGCCTTGGTGTCAGCGAACATCGTGTGCTCCTCTCGTTCGGTGTCTTGAATGCAGACCCGCAGGGAGGGCGGCACTCATCGGTCGGTGGGCGAGCCCGCGATCCGATCGGGCAGGCCGAAGCGCGTGAAGTTGGCCTCCACCATCTCGGGCAGCTCGGGATGCTCGGGCCAGCGCCCGAACGCGTCGCGATCCGGCAGGTCGGCGGTGCGGACGATGAACGAGGTGATCTCCTTGATCCTGCTGCCCTCGAACGCCAGGACGTTGAGGGCGAAGGGCCGGTACTCCTCGCGCGCGGGGTCCCACGCGTAGGCGCCCACGGCGGGCTGGCCGTTGGCGTGGGCGGGCAGGTGGTGCCAGTGCCAGTCGCCGGACAGCGGGCCCACCTGGAGGAAGTCCAGCATCTGCTCGCCTCCGTACCACGTGGACGCCGGGGGCATCGACCACGCCGAGTCGGTGGCCAGCATCGCCATCACCCGGTCCACGTCGTTGTTCTGCATCGCGTCCATGTAGCTCTCCACGGTCCTGCGCAGCTCGTCGTCGCCGAGCGCGCGCAGCGTGACCTGCTGGCTCTGCTCGGGCACGCGCTCCTCGACCGTCTTGCGCGCCCGCTGCAGGGCGCTGTTCACCGACGGCACGCTGGTGTCCAGCGAGTCGGCCACCTCCTGCGCCGCGAACCCCAGCACCTCGCGCAGGATCAGCACGGCGCGCTGGTTGGCGGGCAGGTGCTGCAGCGCGGCGATGAACGCCAGCTCCATCCCCTCGCGGCGCTCGTAGCGGGCCTCGGGCGCCGCCGGGCCGTCCTCCACGCCGAGCACCTCGTCGGGGTAGGGCTCGATCCAGACCGACTCCACCAGTGGCTCGCCTGGACCGTCATCCGGGTCGGCCGCCGGGCCGTGCGCCGGGCGGAAGGATCCGCTTGGGCCGGCGCGCGATGGCGTCGAGGCAGGTGTTCGTTGCGATCCTGTAGAGCCACGAGCGCAGCGAGCTGCGCCCGGCGAACCGGGGCAGGCCGCGCCAGGCGCGCAGCATCGCCTCCTGCAGGGCGTCCTCGGCGTCGTGCACCGAGCCCAGCATCCGGTAGCAGTGGGCGTGGAGCTCGCCACGGTGGGGCTCGACCAGGCTCCCGTAGGCGCTCTCGTCACCCTCGCGGGCGGCCTTCAGGAGCTCCTGCTCGCGGGCGGGGCTGATCGGGGCGAGGGCCACGCTTCGGAGGGTAGCCCCGGGGCGGCGTGCGAGGGCGGCGCTTGGGCCGCCCTCACCCGTCCGCCCGGTGCGGACTAGCTGGCTGCGGGCGCGTAGCCCGAGCCGGACGCCTTGCCCATCGCCTCGACCGCCTCGTCCGGCGTAAGCAAGACGGTGGTCCGATAGGACGAGACCGTCCCGCCGGCGCCAACCGCCAGCGCGAACGCTGCGGCGCTGGCGTTGTCCGGCATCTCGCAGATCACGGCCAGGTCGTACTCGCCGAACGAGAAGTACCCGCATTCGACCCGCCCACCGAGCGCCTCGATGGCCGGCGTGACCTTCTCGATCCGGTTCTGCGGCTCCTTCACCAGGCCGGCCACTCCACTTTGGTTGTAGGCCACCTGGACCAGATAGTGAGGCATCCGCTCCCCTTCCTTTGGTGCTGTCGGAGGGCTGACCCTACGCCCGCCAGAGGGCCGCTGCAATGACCGGTCTTTTGTTTCCCTTCGCGGTCACTATCAATTCACAAGTGACTAACCTGGATGCCGATGTCCGGTGAGCCCCAGCCACCCGCCACGTTGAGCGACGCCGATGCCCTCGACTCCTACTCGCGCTCGGTGGTCGGGGTGGCCGAGCGAGTCGGTCCGTCGGTGGCCAACCTGGCCGTGCAGCGGCGCACGCGACGCGGACGCGTGGCGGCCGGGGCGGGCAGCGGCTTCGCCCTGACCCACGACGGCTTCATGCTCACGTGCGCCCACGTCGTGGCTCCGCCCGCCATGGGCGGGCGAGCCCGGTTCGCCGACGGGCGCGAGCTCGAGTTCGAGATCGTCGGCCGCGACTCGCTGTCCGACCTGGCGATCCTGCGGGCGTCCGGCGGAGACCTCGCGCCCGCCGAACTGGGCGACGCGGACCGGCTGCGCGTGGGCCAGCTGGTGGTGGCGCTGGGCAGCCCGAACGGATTCGAGGGCTCGGTGACGGCCGGCGTGGTCTCCGCCACCGGGCGAGCGCTGCCCACCAGGTCGCGACACGGCACGCGGGTCATCGACAACGTCGTGCAGACCGACGCCGCGCTCAACCCGGGCAACTCCGGCGGCGCGCTGGCCGACGGGCGCGCGCGGGTCGTGGGCGTGAACACGGCGGTGGCCGGTGTGGGACTGGGCCTGGCGGTGCCGATCAACGCGGCCACGCGGAAGATCGTGGGCGCGCTGATGACCGCCGGGCGTGTTCGGCGCGCCTACCTCGGCGTGGCGGGCGGCCCCCGGCCGCTGCCGCCGCGTGCTCGCCGCGCGACCGGAAGGAAGCGCGGGGTGGAGGTCATCGAGACCGTGCAGGGTGCGCCGGCCGAACGCGCCGGCGTCAGGCCCGGCGACATCGTCTTCGAGCTCGACGGCCAGCTGATCGAGGACGCCTCAGACCTGCAGCGGCTAATGGTCGAGGAGCTGATCGGCAGGCCCGCGGCGGCGCGAGTGTGGCGCGACGGCGGCGAGGTTGCGCTGGAGGTCGTGCCGGTGGAGCTGGACGGGGGCTAGCGCGAGAAAGCGCCTTGCCATTCTTCTGCGTACGGGAACCGCCCGATTAGGTCAGAAGGGGGTTAGGAATTGGATCCTGAGAAGCGCCACCAACTCGTCGAGCGAGTCTGGCTTCTGGAGCAGCTGCGCGCTGAAGCGAAGGCCCGAGCTCAGCGCGCGACGAGAGAAGCCCGCCAGGCCCGACTGAGCGCCTTGGATGCCGGACAACAGGCCGCAGAGCTGCATGACCAAGCGGCAGGCCTCGGCGATCAACTTGCCGACCTCCACGAACAGCTCGGCGACACCGGAGAGGCAGCAAAAGAGCGCAAGAAGGCCCAGGCGGAGCATCAGCAGGCAGACGACGAACGCGCGTCAAGGGGGGACGAGCCTTTGCAGAAAACTTGACACGAAGACGCTTAGGTCCTACCCTCGTCATCAGCGGAAAGTCGTCGAAAGGAGAGCTACCAATGAGTCTTCTAATCAAGCCGGCACCTTTCTCGCGAGAGGTCGACCGAATCTTCGACCGCATGTTCGAAACGTCCGCGGAGGCTCAGCGCTGGGCCCCGGCCATGGACCTGACTGAGGCCGAGGACCACTACGTCCTCAAGGCCGACCTGCCAGGGGTTAACGACGAGGACGTGAAGATCGAGGTCGAGAACGGCCTCTTGACCATCTCCGGCGAGCGCAAGGAGGAACACGAGCGCGCCGAACGCAGCTTCTACCGCGTCGAGCGCGCGTTCGGCCGGTTCCAGCGCCAGCTGACAATGCCCGAGGGCATCGACCCAGACGGCGTGACCGCAGAGTTCGACCGCGGCGTGCTGTCCGTGCGGATTCCCAAGCCGGAGCAAGTCAAGCCCCGCAGGGTCGCCATCGGCACATCCGGCAACGGACACCAAGCAACCATCGAAGGCACAACCAGCGACAGCAACTAAGCACCGTCGCCGCGACCCTCGAGCGCCGGCCATCGTGCCGGCGCTCGATGCTGGACTCCCGCTCTGGCTGCAACGCAGGCGTGGGTTGCATCGGTGGGCTCCAGCGTCTGGACTCCCACGTCACGCGAGAACGGAGAGGGTGGGATTCGAACCCACGAGACAGGTTAACCCCGCCCACGCGATTTCCAGTCGCGCTCCTTAAGCCACTCGGACACCTCTCCGGGGTGCGGGCAAGGGTACTTGGCCGAGCAGCGCCCGAACGGCCTCGGCGACGGCCGCCGGCTCGTCGCGGAGCTGGCGCCAGGTGACGCGAACGACTCGGTAACCGGGGACCGCGAGCCGCCGGTCGCGGGCGCGGTCCTCCTCGAAAGCCTGCCGCGTGTCGTGCGTCTCGCGGCCGTCCAGTTCGCCGTCCCTGTGAGCGTCGCTTTCGACCTTCATTCTCCACCCGGCCAACGTGAGCACCCCAGGCGCACGGGTGGCGACGCGCGTGTGACAGAGGAGCTACGAGGCCGCGACGACCGCTCTACAGCCCCAGCCCGCGCACGCCGCGCTCGCCCCAGCCCAGGTGGTGCGCCACCTCGTGGCGCAGGGTCTGCTCGACCTGGGCGCGGAGCAGCTCGGGGTCGTGGCCGAAGTCGCGCTCCAGGGTGTCCTGGTAGATCACGATCCGGTCGGGGTAGCTGTCGCGGGCCACGGTGTCGCCGAAGTAGTGGCCGTACGCCCGGTGCTCCTGCCCGCGATGGGAGACCACCACCGGCGTGTCCTCCAGCAGTGCGACGAAACTCCTCCGGCAGGTCGTCGATGGCCGCCACGACCAGCTCGTCGAACTCGCTCGGCGGCGTCTCCGGAGGGGGGCGGCGAGCCAGGGCCTCGCTGCGCACGGTGATGCGCTCGACCTCGTCCTCGCTCGGGCCCTCGGACCCCATCAGCATCACGGTGAGCCACGCGGTGACGAGCACCAGCGCGGCCGCGCCCACCACCAGCGTGATCAGGTCCTCCGCGCCCGAGAGCGACGGCGGATTGACCAGAAACAGGATCGCGCCGACCGTGAACGCGGCGATCGCGGCGGCCCGCAGCGGCGCTCGCAGCGCCTCCTGCACGCCCGCCCCTGAGCGCTCGTCACCGTCTCCGCCGGCCATGGGAGAAAGCGTAGAGTGCGCGCGGTGCGGTCCAAGGACGTCGAGCTCACGCCCGAGCTCCACGCCTACATCGTCGAGCGCGCCGGTCGGCCGCGACGATCTCCTGCGCCAGGTGGAGGAGGAGACCACGGAGCTCGGCGGCGTCGCGATCATGCAGACCAGCGCCGAGCAGGCGGCCCTGCTGGAGATGCTCGCGCGCGTGACGGGCGCGCGGCGGGCGATCGAGGTGGGCACCTTCACCGGCTACGGCGCGATCCGGATCGCGCGCGGGCTGAGCGCCGACGGAACCCTGCTCTGCTGCGAGATCGACGAACGCTGGGCCGAGGTCACGCGCGCGAACATCGAGCGGGCGGGCCTGGCGGATCGGGTGGAGGTGCGGATCGGGCCGGCGCTCGACACCCTGCGCTCCCTGCCGCGCGAGGAGACCTTCGACTTCGCCTACCTGGACGCCGACAAGACGGGCTACCCGGACTACTACGAGGAGCTCGTGCCCCGGCTGGCGCCCGGCGGCCTGCTGGGAATCGACAACGTGCTCATGAGCGGCCGGGTCACGAACCCAGACCCCGACGACGAGGGCGTCACCGCCGATGGCGCGGCTGAACGACGCGATCCCCGCCGACGAGCGCGTGGACTCGGTGATGCTCGGCATGGCCGACGGCCTGACGCTGGTCCGCAAGCGGTAGCGGCGTGGCGGTGACGGCGGACCCCCCGGCGGCTCGCCGCGTCCGGATCCTGGCGGCGGGCGGGACGATCGCGATGACCGGAACCGAGAACGGCCCAGGTCAGCCCGGAGCCGCCACGCCCGAGCTGGACGGCGACGCCCTGATCGCCGCCGTGCCCGGGCTGTCCGAGCGGCCCGGCCTGGACGCGCAGCACGGTGGTGAACGTGCCGAGCGCGCACCTGACCCTGGAGCAGCAGCTGCTCATCTGCCGCGAGGCGCGCGACGCCGCGCGTCGCGGCATCGGCGTGGTGGTCACCCACGGCACGGACACGCTGGAGGAGACGGCGATGCTCTGCGACGTCCTGCACGACGCCGAGGCGCCGATCGTGTTCACCGGCGCCATCCGGCCCGCGTCGGCCCCGGGCGCCGACGGGCCGGCCAACCTCGGCGACGCCGTGAGCGTGGCCGCCAGCGAGGCGGCCACCGGCACCGGCGTGCTGGTGTGCTTCGGCGGCGAGATCCACCACGCCCGCTGCGCGCGCAAGACCGACACCACCTCGCTGGTGGCCTTCTCCTCGCCTCAGACCGGGCCGCTCGGCCGCGTGACCGAGGGCCACCCCACGATCTGGTCGCGCGTGCCGCGCAACCAGCCGCTCGACCCGCCGGACCTGGACCGGCGCGTGGTGGTGGTGCCCACCGGCGGCCGGGGACGACGGCTCGCTGGCCCGCGCGGCGCTGGCCACCGAGCCCGACGGCGCGGTGATCGGCACCCTCGGCGCCGGCCACCTCGGCCCCGCCGCTGCTGGAGGAGTGGGCGCGCGCCGCCGAGCGGATCCCGGTGGTGGCCTACTGCCGCCCCGAGCGCGGCGTGATCCTCAACGCCACCTACGGCTACCGCGGCTCCGAGCGCGACCTGCGCGAGACGCGAGATCATCCCGGCGGGCTTCCTGTCCCCGCAGGCGGCGCGGATGAAGCTGCTGGCCTGCCTGGCGGCCGGCCTGACCATCGACGAGGTGCGCTGGGCCTTCCGCCAGGACGACGGCTGACCCGCCGTTCGGGGCGCTACTCGTCGTTCAGCGGTCCGGTGCCGTGCGGGCCGGGCGCGTCGGAGTGCTCGTCGGTGTCTCCCAACGGGGTGTCGCCCTCGCCGCTGGCCTCCTCGGGCACGCGCTCCGACAGCTCGCCGGCCTCCTCGCCCTCGGCCGTCTCGGTGCCCTCTTCCGGATGGTCGTGCTCGTTTCTCTCCATGAGCACGGCCTACCCGGGAGGAGGCGCGCCGAATCAGATGCCCGTGCGGGCTCGGGTTGCGTCAACATGCCGCCCATGGCCTCCACGAGCACAGACCTGCGCAGCCGCCGCGAGGCGGTGGTGCGCGAGCACATGGAGTCGGAGAACCGTCACGAGTTCGACGTGACGATGCAGACCTTCGACCATCCGCGCTACGAGATCGTGCCCACCGGCGAGGTGTTCGACGGGCCCGAGGAGGTGGCGGGCTACTTCGCCACCACTCGCGCGGCGTTCCCCGACCAGCGCAACGAGAACGCGGTCCTGCACCACGCCGACGACGCGGTGATCGTCGAGTTCGACCTGCTCGGCACTCATCGAGGAGAGCTGCGCGGGATCCCGCCCACGGGCACGCAGCTTCCGCTGCCGGATGATCGCCCTGTTCCTGTTCGAGGAGGACGGCGACGGCATCGTGTGCGAGCGCGTCTACTTCGATCAGGCCACCATCGCCCAGCAGCTGCTGGGCGACGACGCACCTGAGTCGACGGCCCGTTTCAAGGTCGGGCGACCGGGAAGCCGCCACGGAGACCCGATCGAAGGGAGTCAGATGGCGCACGACCTACACGGCAAGACGATCGCGATCCTGGCGGCCGACGGAGTGGAGCAGGTGGAGCTCGAGCGCCCGCGCGCCGCGGTGGAGGAAGCCGGGGCGGAGACGCAGCTGCTGTCGCTGGAGTCCGGCGAGATCCAGGCGATGAACCACGACATCGACAAGGGCGACACGTTCCGGGTGGACCGAGCGGTGTCGAGGCCTCGGCCGGGGACTACGACGGGCTGATCCTTCCTGGCGGCGTGCTCAACCCGGACAACCTGCGCCAGGACGAGAACGCGCTCCGGTTCGTCCAGGACGTGTTCCGGGCCGGCACGCCGGTCGGCGTGATCTGCCACGGGCCGTGGACGCTCGTGGAGGCGGACCTGGTGCGAGGGCGGACGATCACGTCGTACCCCAGCATCAGGACCGACCTGCGCAACGCGGGCGCCAACGTGGTCGACGAGGAGGTCGTGGTCGACCAGGGGCTCGTGTCCAGCCGCAGCCCAGATGACCTGGACGCGTTCTGCGCGAAGATCGTGGAGGAGTTCGCCGAAGGCGAGCACCAGGTCCACGACGAGGGCGCCACCGCGGGCACCGTCTGAGCCTGAGCGCGCTCAGCCGCAGCTGCGCACCGACAGCGTCCCGCGCCTCACGCGGAAGCGCACGCGCAACGTGCGGGCGCTCCCGGTCGAAGCTCCAGGCGCCACGCGCGAGCGGCCGGCCGTTCAGCTCGACGCGGCACGGCCGCAGCGGGCGCCGCAGCGTCGACAGCGCCGCCTGCAGGTCGTAGCGCCGCCGGCGCGAGCCGACGCACCGTCAGCGACCACCCGTTCGCGCGCTCGCGCGAGACCAGCCGCTCGCGGCGGTAGAAGCGCGCCGAGCTGCGGCCGCGCGGGAAGGCCAGCAGCTGCATCCGCCCGCGGCGCTCGGACAGCTTCACCAGACGCGCCCGCCGATCCGTAGCCGGCCAGCGTGTCCACGTCCGGCGGCAGCAGCGGCAGCACCGCGCCCGCGCGCGCCAGCAGCGGCAGCTCGTCGAGCGGCGCGGGCAGGTTCACGGTGCGGCCGCCGCGCAGCATTCGCGCGCGCCCGAGCTCGAGCCCGCCGCCGCGCGCTGCGTATTCGGCGGAGCGCCATAGGTCCACCCAGCGGCCGCGCGGCAGGTAGACCGACCGCGCTGCGGGCGCCCGGCTTGACCACCGGCGCCGCCAGCAGGTCGGGGCCGAACAGGAACTGGTCGTCTCGCCGCGCCGCGCGCCGCTGGCGCGGGATGCACCAGCGCGCAGGTGGCGCATGATCGGCAGGCCGGTGCGTCGATAGGTGGCGTCGGCGGCCACGAGGTACGGGTAGAGCTGCGTGCGCAGCTTCGCGTAGCGGCGCCAGTGCGGGAAGCTGGCCGTCGTCCCAGACCTGCGGGCGCGGCTTGCGCGGGAGGTCGATGCCGTTGGCCTGCGTGCGCATGACCCCCGACACCGCTCCGAACTGCACCCATCGCTTGAGCAGCTCGGGCGACAGGCTGTTGGCCCCGAAGGCGAAGAAGCCGCCGATGTCCGACCCCCAGGTGCTGATCCCGGACAGCCCCATGGTCACGCCGTTGGTGACCGCCGACTCGAGCCCGTCGAAGCCCCAGCCGACCGTGGGGTCTCCGCCCCAGACGATCTGCGCGCACGGCGCCACCCCGGTGAAGCCGGAGCGGATGAACCTGCCCAGCGGCCGCCGCGTGCGGCGCGCGAACGCCTGGGCCGCGCAGTGGTACTGCACCGGGTAGAGGTTGTGCATCGCGGTGCCGGTCATCCCGTTGGCCGAGCGCGAGTCCAGCGGCGTGTACTCGCCGAAGTCCTCCATCCAGCCGTCGAAGCCGTCCTGCACCGCCTCGCCCAGCAGGCCGCCGAACAGCCGCCGGCCGGCCGCGGTGGAGAAGTCGAACTGCGCGACGTCGAACGACTCGTCCGTGCTGTAGCGGTAGAGGTACGGGGCGCCGGAGGCGGTCTTGGTGAGCGCGTTCTGCGCGACCGCCTGGCCGTAGGGCGGCTGGTAGCCCGTGCAGATCATCGGGTTGAAGTAGGTGGTGACCGCCATGCCCGCCGCGTGCAGAGCACGCGTGCGCGCGCGCTCCTGGGGCCGCCGACCCTGCTGGTCGCCGCAGGGCAGGTAGTGCAGGTAGGTCTGCGCCACGGACACCGGCGCGTCGGCGCCGCGCAGCTTCGCGACCTGCGCCGACTCCTCGCCCGAGGGCTGGACCCAGGGCCCGAAGTACCACGGCGCCTCGGGCGCGGGCTGCCTGCCGGTGGCGGCGGTGAAGCGCCGCAGCGCGGCCGCCGGCGTCGGGCCGGCGAACACGCGCAGCGACAGCGCCGACGGCGCCGGCGCGCCCGCGCCCTGCGGCTGGTTCGGCGGCGCCGCGCGAACCTCCACGCTCCAGGCCCCGGGCGACTCGGTGCCCAGCCGGAAGTAGCTGGTCTCGGTGTTGTCGACGAGCACGCCGTAGCCGCGCGTGGAGAGCAGCCAGGGAATCGGGAAGTAGGTGGCGTCGTCGCGGCGCTGGAAGCCCCAGGGCGGGACCACGGCCCCGGCGATGGGCCGGTCCGCCTCCGGGTAGGCGCCCTCGCCCACGTAGTTCTCCACGACCTTGCCGCGCTGGTCGACTGCGTTGGAGCGCTCGCCGAAGCCCAGGAACCGCTCGCCGCGGCGCGCCCCGAATGCCACGCCCAACGCGGTCACTCCCGCGCGCGAGCCGATCACCTCGGCCCGCAGGCGGATCACACCGGCGGCATCGCGCGTCAGGCGCACGCCCAGCCGGCGGCCGCCCGGGTCGGTGGTGGCCAGCACCGCAACCAGCGCCCGCCCGGCGCGCCGCACCGAGACGGCGCGGGTGGCGTGGCGCCACGACCCGCCGGCCTCGAATCCGATCGTGCCGGTGGGCCCCGCTCCCGTGCCCCGGTTCTGCGCGAGCACGGAGCGACCCTTGGCGTCGGTGAAGCGCAGGTCCCACGGCGAGGATCCAGTGACCGCCCGCAGCGCGCCCGCGTCCACGGTCGCCGCGCCCGCCGCCGTGGGACCGGCCAGACCGAACGAAGGCCAGAGCGACCACCAATGCCGCGACAGGACCACGCTTGCCGCGGGGCGAGGATCGGCCGGTCACGCGCGCAGAATCGCGCCTGGCCGCCGCCGAGGCAAGCGCCAACCGCGTCATCTCACTGCAGCAGCCGAGCGGTGACCCCGAAGACGGTCTCTCGACCGTGGGCCTGCGTGGGCTGCGCGTCGGTGAGGACCGCAACGGCTACGGTGCGCTTGCCCCGGCGCAGCAGGGCGGCCTGGTGTACGAGCTGACCGAGTCCGGTGGTCCGCCAGCCGCCCTTGAAGTGCGCCGTCCACCCCTTCGCCGCCGCCGGCACGCCCCAGCGCTGGTCGGGCACGATCCCCGCCAGCAGCGCCAGCGCCACCCGCCGGTGCGCGCGCGGCACGGCTCGGTCGAGCCGCGAGAACAGCCGCGCCATGTCAACCGCCGTGACCTGCGCGTTGCCCCAGTAGCCGGCGACTGTGAAGCGGCGCATGCCCACCGCCTTGGCCACCTCGAGCAGGCCCGTGTCGCCAACCCGACTGTAGATCGCGTCCGCGGCCTTGTTGTCGCTGCTCGTGACCATCGCCTTCAGCAGCCCCTGCGTGCCGACATCGAGGGACAGGGACGAGCGATCGAGTCGCCGCAGCTCCGCCGCCAGCAGCATCGACTTGACCACGCTCGCGGAGACGTAGGAGCGCGACCCGTCGCGCTGGCGGAGGCGACCCCTGGTGTCCACGACCGCGATCGAGACCTGACCTCCGCGCCTGCGCGCGTAGCGCCATGCGGCGCGCAGGCCGGCAGCGCTGGGCACGGCGCGTGCCGCCGGCCTGGCAGCGCCACCATCCGCTTCACCCGCGTTCGGTCCCGAGGACGCCAGTGTGGAGCGTTCGGCCTGGCCGGCGCCGTCGTCATCGGCCGAATCGCCCAGCGTCAGGAAGGCGACCAGCGTGACGGCCAGGGCGATGGCCAGCACCAGGCCGGCGCGACGTCGCCCCGCGGACACCTGCCTGCGACGGGTCGCCAGCCGGTGCCGCTCGCGGGAGCGCTGCCGGCTCTCGTGCCAGCGCCGGCGCATCTGTTGGTCGAAGTCCTCCACGCCGCCTCCCATCGGACCGGCGAAGCTAGCGGGTGCGCACTCGATTCGATGCTAACCCGCGGTCAAGCGGATGCGCGGCGGCTCCGAGGCGCCGGGGAAGCTAGCCTCAACAGCATGTGTCGCAACATCCGAACTCTCCACAACTTCGAGCCCCCGGCCACCGACGAGGAGATCAGCGCCTCCGCGCTGCAGTACGTGCGCAAGATCAGCGGCTTCTCCAAGCCCTCCCAGGCGAATGCCGAGGCCTTCGACCGCGCCGTGATCGCGGTGACCGAGGTGTCGTCGCAGCTGCTGAGCGAGCTGGTGACCACCGCGCCGCCCAAGGACCGCGAGGTCGAGGCGGAGAAGGCGCGCGCTCGCAGCGCCGCCCGCTACGCGGCGTAGCCCGGCCGATCGCCGGACCCGCACCGCGCCGGGAAACCGACGGGGCGGCCTCTCGGCCGCCCCGCGATCCTCCCGCCTCTTTCGGCGCGCGGAGCCACAGCTGCGCGCAGACCGCCTCGGTCTCCGTGTAGTTCTCGAGTGCCTCGGCCTCGTTTGTCTCTCGAGGAAGGCTTACCCGCCTGCCGACGGGGGCGAACACGGGTTTGCGCCTGTGGCGCCGCGCCGCTAGTGGCGGACCGCCACGACGCGCCGGTCAGGCCGCCTCGGAGGGCACGCCGAAGCGGGATATCGCGCGGTCGTAGTTCAGTCGCAGCAGCTCGATCACGTCCCGCACGTCGTCCTCGCTCTCGATCCGCCGCGCACCCCACGCGAGCTTGTCCGGGAAGGCCGGGTGCGGGCCGATGCGGCCCTGGCGCTTGAGCTCGGCGGCCACCTCCTTGGGGAAGCCGAAGTGGGCCGAGTGGTCGCCGTGCAGGTGGCCGATCTCGCGGCGGCCGAGCTTGAAGGAGAACTCGCCGCGCGATCCCGTGCCGGCGGCGATGCCCGGGCCAACCGGTGACCTCCGCGGTGATCCGTTCGCTGGCTGTCTGGGTGATGGTCATGCCTGCTCCTGGTGGTCGGGGTCCAGCGCTGCAGACACATGATGCAACCTCAACCGCGCTTTAAGTCAAGGGTCCCGGCCATGCCCTCCCCGATCGAGGCCTGCCGCGCCAGCGCGCGCTTCACCTCTCCTCGTGCGCACGCGCGTGACCACAGCGGCAAGGCCTGGCGGGAGGCGGCCGTCGGTGGACAGCCAGGACCCGGCGAGGATGAGCAGCAGGCCCGCAACAGCTCCCGCGCCCACGCTCTCGCCGAGGATCGCGACACCGAGCGCCACGGCCACCACCGGCGCGACATAGGTGATCACCAGCGCGCGGCCAGGACCCACCTCGGCCACCAGCCAGGCCCAGATCACGAACGCGGCGGCCGTGCAGAAGAGCCCGAGGACCACGAGCGAGGCCAGAGCGCCGGTCGACGGCGCCTGTGCCGGTGGCGCGATGGCCGCCGCGGGCGTCAGCAGCAGGGCAGCGATGGCCAGGCTCGCGCCCATCGTGGCCCGCGGATCGAGGTCGGAGAGCTTGGACTTGAGGATCATCGGCCCGGCCGCGTAGCCGAGGGCGGCCACAAGGATGGCGGCGGCGCCGATGAGCTCGTCGGACTGGCCCGCCACGTCGACGCCGACCAGCGTGACCACCCCGCCGAGGCCGATGAACAGGCCGAGCAGACGTGTGCCGCCCACCCGCTCCTCGGCATCGAAGCGCAGCGCCAGCATCGCCACGAACAGCGGAGCGGCTGCGATCAGGATCGCCGCCAGTGACGACGACACGTGCTGCTCGCCCGCGGCGATCAGGGGAAACGGGATCACGATCTCGATTCCGGCGAACAGCGCGAGCCAGCGCCAGCGCCCGCGAACCGGGCCGAGCACTCCCGCCCGCCAAGCGAGGGCGAGCAGCACGGCCGCCGCCAGGATCACCCGCACCCACGCGAGGAACGCCGGCGGCACACCGTCGTCCACCGCCACCTTGATGAACAGGTAGGGCACGCCCCACAGCGTCGACATGGCCGCGAAGGCGGCCCAGGCACGCGGACTCATCGGTCCGGGTATATCAGCGTCCTCTTGACTTAAAGCGTGGTTGAAGGTCTACCGTCGTCGGCATGCACACGATCACCGCACAGAGCACCGTCGATGGGATCCACGCGTTGCCGCCCGAGGCCCTCCCGTTCGCCACCTCACTCCACGTGCGCGCGTTCCTGCTCGAGCGCGAGCGCGGCAACGTCCTGATCTACAGCAACGGCGCCGTCACGCAGGGGGAGCTGGCCGAGCACGGCGGCGCCGAGCGCCAGTACCTCAACCACTGGCACGAGGCGATCTTCGCACCGGATCAGGTGGTCGCGCCGCTGTTCGTCCACGAGGACGACGGTGCCGAGACAGCCGAGCGCATCCCCGTGCGAGCCACCTTCTCCAGGCGTCACACGCTCGACGACGACTTCGAGGCGATCCCGATCCCCGGCCACACTGCCGGAGCCACCGCCTACCTGTGGGACAACGGCGAGCACCGCTTCCTGTTCACTGGCGACTCGGTGTACGTGAGCGACGGTGAGTGGGTGGCCGCCGTGCTCGACTCCAGCGATCGCGGCACATACGTGGAGAGCCTGGACCTCATGAGCGGACTCGAGTTCGACGTGCTCGTGCCCTGGGCGGCCTCGGCAAGCGGGCCATACATGGACCCGGTCGATCCGGCCGAGGCAAGCCGGCGCATGACGGCGCTCCGCGATCGGGTGCACGAGGGCTCGAGCCGGTAGCGTCGACCGGGTGACCACCGAGTTCTTCCTCACGACCCTCGTGGTCGTCGCCACGCCCGGCACCGGCGTGCTCTACACGCTCGCCGCGGGCCTCTCGCGCGGGACTCGCGCCAGCGTGGTGGCCGCGATCGGCTGCACGCTCGGCACCGTCCCGCACATGCTGGCCGCCATCACCGGCCTGGCGGCGCTGCTGCACACGAGCGCGGTGGCCTTCCAGACGCTCAAGTACCTGGGCGTGGCGTTCCTGCTGTTCATGGCGTGGACCACGCTGCGCGACCGCGACGCGCTGACGGTGGAGGACACCGCGCCGCGCTCGGATCTGAAGGTCATCGTCTCGGGTGTGCTGATCAACCTCCTCAACCCCAAGCTCACGATCTTCTTCTTCGCCTTCCTGCCGCAGTTCGTACAGACGGGCGAGGCCGGGGCCACGCTGCAGATGGTGCAGCTGAGCGCGGTGTTCATGGCCGCCACCTTCGCCGTGTTCGCGGTCTACGGGATCTTCGCCGCGGGCGTCCGCAACCAGGTGATCGCGCGTCCCGCGGTGCTCACCTGGCTCCGGCGCGTGTTCGGCGGCGCCTTCGTGGCGCTCGCCGGCCGGCTCGCGCTGGCCGACCGCTGAGGCCGGGCTACTCCCGCGCCCAGTCGCGCGCGCGGTCCAGCGCCCGCGCCCAGTCGGCCAGCAGCGCCTCTCGCCGGTCGGCGGGCATCTGCGGCTCGAAGCGCCGCGCCTCGGACCACATGCCGCGCACGTCCTCCGCGGTCCAGGTGCCCGCCGCGATGCCGGCCAGGTAGGCGGCGCCCAGGGCGGTGGTCTCGGTGATCTCGGGCACCACCACGGGCACGCCCAGCATGTCCGCCTGGAACTGCATCAGCCAGCCGTTGGCCGTCGCGCCGCCGTCGGCACGCAGCTCCTCGAGCTCGATCCCGAGGGCCGTGTTCTGAGCCCGCACGGCGTCGGCCGTCTGGTAGGCGATGGCCTCCAGCGTCGCCCGCGCCAGCTGCGCGCGCCCGGAGCCGCGCGTGAGGCCCACGATCGTGCCGCGCGCGTAGGGGTCCCAGTGCGGCGAGCCCAGGCCGGTCAGCGCCGGCACGAAGTACACGCCGTCGTTGGAGTCCAGCGAGGCGGCCAGCGCCTCCGTCTCGGCCGCGTCGCCGATCACACCCAGCCCGTCGCGCAGCCACTGCACGCCGGCGCCGGTCACGAACATGCTCGACTCCAGCGCGTACTCCAGGCCGTCGCCGAGGTTCCAGGCGATCGTGGTGATCAGCCCCTGCTCCAGCAGCGGCGAGCCCGTGCCGGCGTTCTGGAGCAGGAAGTTGCCCGTGCCGTAGGTGTTCTTGGCCAGGCCGGGCTCGTGGCAGGCCTGGCCGAACAGCGCCGCCTGCTGGTCGCCCGCCATGCCGCAGACCGGCACGCTCCCGCCGAACACGCTCGTCCGGCCATACTCCTGGGCGTTGCCCACCGGCTCGGGCAGCGATCCGATCGGCACCTCGAGCAGGTCGCACAGCTCTTCGTCCCACGCGCCGTCGCGGATGTTGAAGAGCAGCGTGCGCGACGCATTGGACACGTCAGTCACGTGCTCGCCCGTGAGCTTGTAGGCCAGCCACGAGTCGATCGTGCCGAGCAGGGCCTGCTCGTCGACCCCGCCCTCGGTCCAGCAGCCAGCGGTACTTGGTGCCCGAGAAGTAGGCGTCGAGCACGAGCCCGGTGCGCTCGCGGAACAGCGCCTCGTGCCCGGCCTCGCGCAGCTGGTCGCAGAAGCCCGCCGTGCGCCGGTCCTGCCACACGATCGCGCGGTGGAGGGGCTCGCCGCTGTCGCGGTCCCAGGCCACGGCGGTCTCGCGCTGGTTGGTGATGCCGATGCCGTCCAGGTCCTCGTCCCTGCACGCCGGCGTCCTCGAGCGCCTCGCGGGCGACCCGCTCGGTTGACCTCCCAGATCTCGCCCGCGTCGTGCTCCACCCACCCCGGCCTCGGGAAGTGCTGCTGGAACTCGGAGTAGGCCCGCCCCGCCTGCCGGCCATCGCCGTCGAAGACGATGCAGGTGGTGCCCGTGGTGCCCTGGTCGATGGCGAGGATCAACGCCGGGTGAGCCTAGTGCGATCGCGGCCCTGTAGGGCCCGACGACACTCAGGGGATGCTGCCGTCCTGTGTGTCGCCCTGACCAGGCGTGAGATCGGTGGCCGTGTCGGCACCGCCTCCGCCACTGAAGCGATCGGCGCCCGACCCGCCGGTGAGGCTGTCCCTGCCCCTCCCCCCGCTGAGTCGATCGTCTCCCCTGTCGCCCTCGAGGGTGTCGCCGCCCCGCCCACCGTTCAGCGTGTCATTCCCCCGACCCCCGCAGAGCACGTCCCTGCCAGCGAGCCCCAGGAGGGTGTCGTCTCCGTTCTGGCCGAGGATCAGGTCGGCGCCGGTTGTGCCGGCGAGCACGTCCTGACCGTTGCCGCCCGCGCGCACCGTGATGGTGATCGTGCTGGTCGTCGTACCGTCTGAGACGGCCACGGTCAGGACAGCCGTGCCAGTGCGACCTGAGGCCGTGGTGGCAGTCAGCGTCCGACTTGCTCCCGCCCCGGAGAACTTCACGTTCGCGACCGGTAGTAGCTGTGTGTTGGAGGATGAGGCGCTGAGGCTGAGGCTGCCCGCTGGGTCGTCGGGGTCGGCGACCAGCAGGTTGAGCGTGCCCGAGCGATCGTCGCTGCCGCACCGGCCGCCGCGCTCGACGGTCACCGCCGGCGGGTCGTCGACCCCAGCGCCCGGCACCACCGCGATCCCGAACGGGGAGCTGAGGGAGCCACCCGATGACACGGTCGTCTGCGCCCCGGTGGCGGGATCGATTCGGATCACCCCCTTCGGTCCTCCCAAGAAGCTGGATTGGTTGGTTACAAGGATGTCGCCGTCGGCCTCGACCGCGATGTAGCGCGGCCCTGAGAGCGAGCCTTCCGAGGAGACCGTGGTCGATGCTCCGGTGACGGGATCGACCCGGACCACCAGCCCGCGGCGAGACCCGCGGAACCCCTCGGTTATGACCACCAGGATGTCGCCGTCCGCCTCCACTGCCACCCCAAGCGGGCCGGGGAGCCGAGGCCTCCGAGAACACGGTCGTCTGTGCGCCGGTCACAGGATTGACCCGGATCACCCCGCCCACGCCGCCGAAGGCTGTCGGGGTCCCGACCAGGATGTCGCCGTCGCGCTCCAGGGCGATCCCGAACGGATTCGACAACGACCCGCCGGAGGACACGGTCGTCCGCGCCCCGCTGACGGGATCGACTCGAATGATCGCTCCGGCGGTCTGGTCGGTGACCAGGATGTCGCCGTCAGACTCGACCGCCAATCCGACCGGAGAGCCCCCCGAGGACACCGTGGTGAGCGCTCCGGTGACCGGATCGACCCGGACGACGCTCCCCGGCGGGCCGCCGAAGTACTCCGGCTGCGCCACCAGGATGTCGCCATCGCGCTCGCGCGCGAGCCCGACTGGGCCCATCAAACCCCCGGCCGACACCCGCGTCTGTGCGCCGCTGACCGGATCGGCCCGGATCACTCCGCCGAACCCGAACGCCTGGGAGTCGGCGACCAGGATGTCGCCGGGGCTGAGCGTCACAGCCGCCGCGTCGGGCGCCGGCCCAAACGCCAGCCCCAGCATCAGGACCAGCGCGATCAGGGACATCACCGCACGACTCCGGCATGGCTGCCCGCGCCACGGCGCTCCGCTCGGCTGCCTTCCGTCCATCGTGCCCTCCCTCGGCTCAGTCGGACGCTAACGCCGTCCCAGACCCGGGTCAAGCGCAGCACCGGCGAGGCCGCGAAAGCTGGCTACGCCGCGATGGCTTCCAGCAACCGCACCGACTCGTCGACCGGCGGGAGGGCGCGCATGCCCGCGGCTATGCGATCCGCCCCGCGGCGGTAGCTCCCATCGCCCAGGATCGATGTGACCGCGCCCGCCACCGCATCGATCGTCTCGACCGGCGGCAGGTCGAGGACGTTGCGGGCGCTCGGGTCGTCCGCAACCGTGATCCCGGCGCCGACGCGGGCCACAGCGGCGCCGTTCGCCCACTGGTCGCTGCTGAAGAGCGGGAGGACCACGAGCGGCGTGCCGTGAGCGAGCGCGCCGAGGGTGCTACCGAAGCCACCGTGGCAGACGATCGCTTCCGCGCGCCGCGCCACCTCGTCGTGGGTGACCCAGGTCTCCACATGCACGTTCGGCGGAACCTCGCCGAGCTCCCCGATGTCGCGCGCGGCGTCGCCGACCGTGACCAGCAAACGGACCGGCAGCGCTGAGAGGGCCGCGATCGCCAGTCGGTACAGCTCCGGGTAGTACGGCAGGTGCTCGCCGGCGGCCACCGACCCGAACGTCAGGTAGACGAGTGGGTCGTCGTTGCCCGGCCACCAATCCGGCAGCTCGCTCGGCGCCGGCACCGACCTCGAAGCGGAAGCGGCTGGTGCGCGCCGGCAGCGTCGCGGCCGGATCGTCCAGCTCCCCCGGCATCGTCGTGAGAAACGGAGCGGCTGTCATCCGCTCGCCGCCGGGGTCGGGCGGCAGGCCAAGCTCCGCCCGAGCCTGGTCGACCGCCGGGGCACCCAGCTCGACCGACAGGTCCTCCATCTCCGCCAGGCCGAGACCGACCCGCGCGATCGGGATCCCGTGCAGCTCCGCGACGAGCGTGGACCCGAACTCCCAGCTCTCCCGCACGATCACGTCGGGCCGCCGGCTCTCCACGATCCCGCGCAGGGCGGGCAGCTCGGCTCGGAGGTCGAGTCCCGCGAAGAACTCGCGGATCATCACTCCGTTTGCGGTGTCCATGTCCAGCTCCGCGAACGAAGCCATCAGGGGCATCCACTCGTCGCGGGTGGGCTCGTCTACGGGCGCGAACGGGAGCCCGGCACGCTCGATGTTCGCCTCGAACTGGCGCTGGGCCGGCAACGAGGACGTCGTGTCCCGCGCGCACGCACGCGTGCGCGAAGGGAGCCAGGGGGCCGACGTGGCCGGAGCTGCCTCGTGTGGTGAAGAGGACGCGCATGGCGAGCGCCCTGGTCCCGTGCGCGAGATCAGGCCGGCGCGGGGAAGCCCTCGTCGAAGCGCGGAAGCCCATCGTCTGGGATCGGCTCCCACGCCTGCGGCGTAGGCCACGTACTGCCGGCCCTGGGGGCGGATCCCGGGATCGCCGTCGATGACGCCCAGGCGCACCAGGGTGATCTCCTCGCTGTCGGGCGGCGCGCCGAAGAGCGCCGAGCCGCACGCGCTGCAGAAGATCTTCGCGAACCCGCCCGGCGGCTTCCAGCTGGCCAGCAGCTCGGAGCCGGCGACCACGTGCAGCGAGCCGGGAGCGATAAGAGCGGTCGCCGACGAGGCACCCCCGGTGCGCCGCTGGCAGCGGGTGCAGTGGCAGTAGCCGGCAGCTTTGAGCGGGGCGTCGATCTCGAACTTGACGCCCTCGCAGCCGCAGTGACCGGTGAGGAGGGGAGCTGGAGACATGGCCCGGACCCTACTCCTGGCCCGCGGGCGCAGTCAGCGCCGTGAGTCCATCAACGCGAGGAGCTTGGTCGTCGTGCTCCAGCTGCGGATCGTCATGTTCTGATACTCGGGCAGGGCGACGACCTTGGACAGCCGGCTGCCGGAGGCTTTCTCGGCCAGGCGCGAGTAGTAGACGACCCCCTTTCCCGCCCAGGCACCGTCGATGCCCTCCCTGGTCTCGAGCACGGCGCACGCTCTCCGCGCGGTCAGCGGCGAGCGCAGGAAGATCACGTCGCACCTATGGGTGTCGGCGCCGAATCCGGGAGGGGCGCCCTCGACCACACCCTTCAACTGGGCCTCGGTCACGAGCACCACCTTCAGGTCGGTGCCGAAGCGCCGGCTCAGCGCAGACTCGATCCCGGCCGCCAGCTCCTCGCGCTTCTGCCTCGGAGCCCGGAACAGCACGTTCCCGCTGGCGATGAAGGTGGCCACGTCGGCGAGCCCCAGCTGCTCGAACGCCTCGCGCAGGTCGGCCATCCTGATCAGGTTCTTGCCGCCGACGTTGATGCCGCGCAGCAGGGCGAGGTAGTGGACTCGCGCGGCCATTCGTTCCTCTCCCGATCCCCGGCTAGCTCAGCGTGCGCTTGACCCAGTCGAGCGTTTCGTCAGCCCAGCCAAGCATCTCGAGCCCCGGACGTAGGTTCTGCGGCGGCTGCCGGACGAGCGAGTCGCGCAGGATCAGGTGGTCGAAGTCCACCGTCACCGGGTCGGGGCGCGGCAGGCCGGTGCTGTGAGCGAACTCGACCCCGGCCAGACGCATGACGTTGATCATCTCCTGAGCGATCAGCCCGTACGCGACTGTGGTCGGGTGTACGCCGTCCAAGGAGAACAGACCGCCGCTGGCGCGGCCGCCCCTGCCGTCGCCGGTGGTGAACCTCGAGTCTGGCACCGGGTCCAATGCCTTCAGCGCCGGCGGCAACGGGTACGGCGTCCACCACTCGGGCTGCGCGTTGGGGTCCGTGATGTAACGCCGTGATGCGAGCCGGTCGAGCAGGCCCGCCATGTCAATCAGGTACCAATCCCGCTTGGCGCCGTTCTTGCCGCCACGGGCCTGCTCAACCACGCGTTGGATCGCGTCGTTGTACATGTCGATCGCGCAGTCGACAGCACGAGCCTGCTCAGCGGTGATGTGCTTGTCATCCGCCGGGCCGAAATCGGCGTCTTCCACCCACGGTCGGGTGTAGTACGGGAAGTAGCGCGAGCCCGGAGCGACCTTGTGACCGATGCCGCGCGCGATCGGAGCGATCGTCACGTGCGGAACCGTGCACCAGATGACGTGCCGAGCTTGCACCGCCGCGACGGCTTTCTCGACTTCGGCGAGCTCGGCCTTGAAGTGCTCGGGCCGCCACACCGTGTAGGCCTTCTTTTTCTCGGGGTCGCGAAAATCGTCCTCGCTCCAGGCGACGCGCAGGTCGGTGACCGCCTGCAACGCGTTGTTGGCGCCCAGATAAACGATCAGCGTCTCGATGCCACAGTCGGTCGTTTTGTCGTGCTCCTTCCCCAGCTGGGCGGCCGCCTGGAAGAAGGTCATCTGGCTGGTCGCCTTGGACCAATGCGGATAGACGCGCAAAGCGGCCCGCTCGCTGTTGTTCTCGACGATCTGCTTGAGCACGTCGTCGCCGGGAGCGTCGATCGCCTCCTTGCAACTGGCTGCCGTCTTTCCGAGCGCGTCGCGCAGGTCCCAGCCGTAGACGGCCAGACAGTGGTTGTACGCCGACAGAGGTGGGGCCGTCTGGCCGGGTCCGCGCTCCCAGTAGTCCTCGACCTCATCCATGAACTGCCTGGCCTTAAACAGGGCCATGGGCACTTCCCAGGCACTGACCCGCGGCCCGAAGCGCTCCTCGAGATCGCGTAGCAGCAGTTCGATATTGAGCGGCAGCCCGCCGTGACCCGGGTAGCGCGGATACCGATACTCCTCGAACCAGCCCAACTCCCTTGCGACGATCGCCGGATAGGACAGGTCGGTGTTGAACACCGCTCCGCTCTGAAAGCCGTGGGTCAGGGAGTCGCCGATAGCCACCAACCTGTGCCTCGGCTTTCCCTTGCGCCTGACCGCAACACGCATCCCCAGCGTGGGGTCGAACACCGGCACCCGCGGCTCCTCCACCACCCGCCTCTTGACCTCCTCAGGCGTGTCGCGCGGGACCAGATCGTCGGCGCTGCCTGGCAAGTCGCTCCCCTTAGCTCCCCGCCTCGATTCGCGGCCACGATCATCGCGGGGACGCCGACGGCTGTCAACGTGTGGCCGAACTTGCGACGCCGCGCGTTGGCTGAGAGCATCGGCCCGATTTGCCGTCCTCAGTGGGATGCAATGAGCACCGTCTGGTCGTGCTGCTGGTTCTTCTGCTGCTCGCGACCCTGAGTGCGAGCGCCCAGGCGGACCACCCGCGCACCTCCGAGGGCGCCCTGCGCTCGCTGGAGACCCGCCGGCTCGGTCCCACACACGCCGCCGAGCACGCCGCCCACCGCGCCGCCACGCAGCGATTTCAGCGGCGCTGGCGGCGGATGTCGCCCGCGGCGCGCCGGCGCTGGTCGGCGCGCCGCACACCCGCGCGCGCTTCCGCGGTAGGCCCTCCCGCCAACGTGGGGCAGTGGCACGAGCCCGGCCCCGGCGGGACGCCGTTTCTGCTGCCGGACTACGCGATTCACGCCGCCCTGCTGCCAACTGGCAAGGTGATGCTGTGGGGCTATCCGGTGACGCCCACCAGAGGGGAGCGGCCCAACCTCGGAAATGCCTGGCTGTGGGACCCGGCCGCCGGCTTCGGCAGCAACGCCTTCAAGCAGGTGGCCCCGCCCAACCTGTCGCCGATCTACTGCTCCGGCGAGTCGCTGCTGGCCAACGGCAATCTCTTCATCGCGGGTGGCAACCTCGCCGACGAAGGTTCCAAGGGCCTGGACGAGACGTTCACCTTCAATCCCTTCAACGAGACCTGGCATCGGCAGCGCGACCTGCGCCATGGGCGCTGGTACCCCGGTCAGGTCGTGCTCCCGAATGGCCGCGTGGCAATCCTCGGCGGGTACACCGAGCGCGGGGACGTCCAGAACAACTCCCGGTTGGAGGTGTGGCCACATCGCGATCTGGCGTCGCCCAACGACGCCAACCGCGACGCTGAGGGCCTGCCGGCGGAGCGGATCTCGAGCGGGGACCGAACCACGGGGCTGTACCCGCATCTCTTCCTCACGCCGGCCGGCAAGGTGCTCCTCGCCGGCCCGGGCTCCAACGACTCCGCGCTGCTCGACCCGCGCAGCTTCACCTGGCGCGACCTCGGCCGCCTGCCCGGCGGCCGGGACCGCATCGGCGGCAATGCGGTGCTGCTTCCAGGCGGCGCCAGAGTGCTGCAGCTCGGCGGCTACGACTACCCCACTTTCGTCAAACGGCGGGTGTCGCGCGCGGTCGCCTCCACCGCGTCGGTGGCCACCAACGGCAGAGGCGGCTGGAGGACAGCCTCACCCCAGTCCGTCGGTCGCGCCTACGGGAACACCGTCCTGCTGCCCGATGGGGGGATGGTGACGATCGGAGGCAGCGCGGGACGCGCCACGGACGACATGCTGGGCACTTCCTGGACCAACGGGGACGACCCGGCGCTGCAAGACCGTGGAGCTGTATGACCCGCGCACCCGCAAGTGGCGCGTGGGACCTTCCCAGCAGCGCTTCCGCGGCTACCACTCGATCGCCCTGCTGCTGCCCGACGGGTCGGTGCTCTCGGCGGGCGACGACACCTTCGAGGACCGGGCTCGCACCGACACCACCTGGATCGGCAACGCCGAGATCTACCAGCCGCCGTATCTCTTCAAGGGTGGCCGCCCAACCATCACCGCCGCTCCGGCCGCCATCGGCTCGGCGAGGTCATTTGCCGTCTCGACCCGCGACGCGGCGAGCATCGACCACGCTGTGCTGATGGCGCCGAGCGCCACCACGCACGGTGCGGACATGACCCAGCGATATGCGCGACTGCGGGTCACCGGTCGCACCCGCGGGCGGAACGTGACCCTCGCGCGTCCCGCCAACCCCAACGCTGTCCCGCCCGGTTACTACATGCTCTTCCTCGTCAACGCGAAGGGTGTTCCGTCGGTGGCCAGCTGGGTCCGCGTGCTGCCGCAGCGGCTCAGGGCCCTGTCGATCAAGCCGCGGGCGATTCCCGCCGCCGGTCGCGCTGCACGAACCACGCGCAGAAAGGGCGCCACGATCGGCTTCCGCCTGGCGAGGCGCGGGCACGTGAAGTTCAGCGTCAAGCGCCGGGCGAGCGGCCGCAAGCGCAACGGGCGCTGCGAGGCGCCGGCGTCACGCAACCGGGGCCGCGACCGCTGCGCGCGGTGGGTGCTGGCCCGCACCTTCCGCCGCGCCGGCGTGGCCGGTCGCAACCGTGTCCGGTTCCGCGGCCGGCCCGGCGGGCGGGCGCTGGCGCCCGGCAGCTACCGCTTGGTCGCCAGCCCGGTGGGCGGTGCCGCGGCGCGCGCCTCGTTCCGGATCACCGGCTAGAGGGGCCGCACCGGCCTACGAGCGGCCCTTCGACACATGAAGCGACGGCGGTTTGCAGTGACGACGTACTTCATTAGTAGATGTGCAGCCTGTCCAGGAGCGCGAGTGGGTCATCGAGCGATTCGAACAGATCCTTGTTGTGCTTGATCATCTTGCTGCGCATGTAGACGCGGAGCCACTGCTTGTACATCAACAGCTCATAGCGCTCGAGCATGTCCCCGACGGGTAGGTCGCGCTGCGCCATTAGTCCAGCCAGGTGCATCGCACACTCGAAACCAAGCGAGATCGACTGAAAGTACGGCGAGCCGATGGCTGCGTCTCCCGCGAGGACGACCGGCGAGCGGGCGAAGGGGTGGTCGCTGGGACCCGCCGTTCGCCACCGACGGCCCGTCGCATTGCGAGCCCGGTAGAGATCGAGCGGTATCCGGACGACATCGAGGTCGCCAACTATCTCGCCCTTGGTTTCCTGCTTGATCTTGTCGATGAAACGGTCCGTCGACTCGGCAACGCCGGGAAAGTGGCTGCGAAGCCACTCACCGTCGAATCGGGGCGGCATCGCCTCGTATTCCTCGGCAGTGATGTTGACGATGCCCGTCACATGGCTGACGCCGCCGTCGGAGTGCGTCCGCTCGACCATGGGGATGAACTTGTAGTGCGCGTTCTCGATGTTCTTGTAGTACTTGCAGTACTCGTTGCAGTCGTACGTCTGGCCGTAGAGGAAGGTGATGACGAGCGCGTACTCCAGCCGGATCTTGAGCGTGTTCGCGCCGTCATCCTGCTGCTCGGACTCCGGCGTCAAGTGATCCCGGAGTAGCGAGTTGCGGCCCGTGGTGTCGATCAGGATGTCTCCGGGCTTGAGCATGGCCATCGCGTCGTCCGCGGTAACGACGGCCGGGTTGCGCCGCACCGCATTAGAGCTGCGCGAATCGATCAGATCGCTGAGTGATCGCTCGATGGAGTTGAGCGGGCAGAACCCCAGCGTCCAGTCGCGAAGAAGCCCCATCAGGTCCGCGGGAATCGAGTTGCGGAACGCGAGCCCGTCGGTGAGCTCCGCCGGATCGAAGATCGCACCGATGCTGTCTTCGTCGATCGCATCCGTTCGATAGAGCTCGACTGAATCCGCCACGAGGTACGGCGCGAGCCGCACCATTCGTGTGCGTGTGTAGTCGCCTCGCTTCTCGTAGAGACCCACCGAGAACTCATCCATGGGCTGGAGCAACGCCGTCAGCATGAGACCCACCGGCCCAGCTCCGATCACGTGCACCGCCTGAGGTTGGCCACTTCCCATGGGTCCCCTCCTCGGTCGAAGTCACGCGGCGTCGGTCTCGCCGTCCTGCTCGGACCCTACATGGGCGTGGCTGGTCTCGAACTATCGTGCGAAGCGGGGCTTCGCTCTTCTAGCGGAGGGGGAGGGCACCCCCAAGTCCCACGCGTGCGCGTCCCACGCATGCAACCAGCACAGCGGTGTCTGAGCTGCGTGCTGCGCTCGCACGCCCGCGAAGCCTACGCTGTAACATCCGCGCTGTCGCGTGCTGCCAGCGCCTTTGCCAGTCCACACGCCGCGTGCTGCGGCAGGCCTCAGCCGAGCGCCCTCACGTTGCGCTCGCGTTCCGCCTGCTAAGCTTGCGCTGCGCTTCTCAGGCTAAGCCAAGTACCGAGCGAAGTCGTGCGTGAAAACCCAACTGGACATAGGTGGTGTGCACGTTGCGAACTTACTTTGTTGCTCCACTTGAGCCGTGCACGAATGTACTCGACGCGTCGACGGTCAAATCGCAGCGGCACTTGGCGGTGCCGCGGTCAGCGCCGTGAACTTCGTGTTGACGTTCGAGTCGATGTCGACGCTATGTAATTGCCGCCGGCAGCACTGACGGTGGTGCCATGGTGCGGCTTGGTGTCGGTGCGCGCCTCGAGCTTTACCAGGGGGGCAGGGCTTGCTTCTCGCCCAGGCGGCGCGCTTGAGGCTCGTCGCGTGTGCGTCGTCGCGCGATGAATGCACCGATGGCCTTGCGAGTCCGAATGCATCACAGTCTGCACATCGTATAGAGCTGATGAGCGTACAAGTGGCGACGTCGTGGGCGAGCGTCGCTGGTTCAAATCCAGTCGCCCCGATTCAGGAAGGCCGCGTCCAGAGCGGCCTTCAGCGTTCGGACCGCGCCCCGGCCCGCAACGTTCCCTTCGAGTGGCAGCAGCGTGATCGAACGCCCGCGCCGGTGAGTGGTGGGTCAGGCGGTAGGCACGAGGGTCGATTCGCGCTCCGCTGCGTCGCGCAGCTTGAGCAGCCCCAGGCGTGCCCGGCCCTTGACGGTTCCGAGGGGGATGCCGAGGTTAGCGGCAATCTCCTGTTGGGTGTAGCCCGCGAAGTAAGCGAGGTCGATTACTTCGCGCTGCTTCGCGCGGCAACTCGGCCACGAGACGGACTGCCTATCGTACTCCTGGATCGCAATAACCTGCTCTTCCGTGCGCTCCGGCGCCTCGATTCTCTCGGCGGCGCCTTCGGTGAGATCGAGGTGTATAGTTCGGGACCTACCTCGCCGCAGCCAATCGATGCTGCGGTAGCGCACGAGTGCGAGAAGCCACGTGGAGAGGCTCGCGCGCGCCGGGTCGAACCTGGAGGCTTCGCGCCAGAGCGAGAGGAAGGCGTCCTGTGTCGCCTCCTCGGCGCCACCGTCCCGGCGCGTGATGCGCAGGGCCAGCGAGTACGCCAGGCGGTGATACCGGTCGTAGATGGCCTCGAAGGCGCGGCTGTCGCCCCCGGCGATTCGCCCCATCAGGCCTTCGTCAGTTTCGGTTGAGCGGCGAGTCCAATGTTGCGATCATGACGGTCACTGTACAGCATTTGTATAGATATCGTACAGATCATCGTCTAGATCAGTAAGATCCGGTAATGGCAGACGGCGGAAGGCTCCGCATCGGTGAGCTCAGCAGGCGGGTTGGAGTCAGCCCCGAGCTTCTGCGTGCCTGGGAGACGCGCTATGGCCTGGTGGATCCCGAGCGCACGTCGGGCGGCCTCCGGTTGTACTCCGAGGAGGACGAACGCCGCGTTCGCGAGATGTGCCGTCAGATCGCCGCCGGGCTCTCGGCGGCGGAGGCGGCGCGGGTCGCGCTTGGGGCCCCGGCCGCGCCGGTGTCGGTGGAGGGGCTTCTCAGCGATCTCGACCTCGCTCTCACCGCGCTCGACGAGCCAGCCGCCCAGGCGACGCTGGATCGCACCTTCAAATCGCTCGACCTCGAGACCGCGCTCGCGCAGGTGATCCTGCCGTTCCTGCACGACCTGGGCGAGCGCTGGGCGGCGACGGAGCGCAGCGTCGGACAGGAGCATTTCGCCAGCAACGTAATCGGTGGGAGACTCCGCGCCCTCGCCCGCGGCTGGGGCGCCGGCAACGGACGGCGCGCGATACTGGCCTGCCCGCCTGGTGAGCAGCACGAGCTTGGACTGCTCTGCTTCGGGCTCCTCCTGCGCAATCGAGGATGGAGAATCGCCTACCTTGGAGCGGAGACGCCGACGTCCGATCTTTCGACCGCGATCGCGGAGCTGGCGCCCGAGCTCGTGGTGCTCGGAGCCATGGGTGCGCAGCGGTTCCTCGATGCCGCCGACGGCATACGCTCGCTGAGCGCGCAGGCGCGCCTCGCGATCGGGGGCCCGGGTGCGTCGAAGGCCCTTGCCCGGTCGCTGGGGGCGGAGTTCTTCGCCGACGACCTGGTCGCCGCGGCTCGCGTCGTGGGCGGCGCCGCGTCATGATGCCCCACGGTGTACGTCTCCCTGTCGCGCCTGCGGGTCCCCGCGCACGCCTCTGAGGAACTGATCGCGGCGTTTCGTCGCCGCGCCCATCTGGTCGATGACGCGCACGGGTTCGTCGACCTGGAAGTCTGGCGCTCCGATCGCGATGTTGCGAGATCCTCGATGGTCAGTCGGTGGCAGGACCGCGAGGCCTTCACGGCGTACATGAGGAGCGCGGAGCACCGCATCTCCCACGAGCGCATCGACCCGCAGCTGCAGGCGCTGATCAAGCTCGAGGCACTCGAGCACCTGCATACGTACGACGTGGTGGCCGGGGATTCGAACCCTCGAACGAGCGAAAGCCCGTTAACGGTTTTCGAGACCGCCCCGTTCAACCACTCCGGCACCCCTCCGTACAGGTGCATCCCCGGGGACGCGCTCGCGGAGGCTAGCGGAGCCCCGGCGGGCTACTTCACGAGCCCGGCGCATGCTCGATCGCCGCCTCCACGACGATCCGCGACCGCAGCGATTTGGAGATGTAGCAGCCCTCGTGCGCCTTCTCGACCATCCGCTCGACCTTCGCCAGGTCCGTGCCGGCATCCACGACGATCCGCGGCCGCAGCACGATCTCGGTGATCCACATGGGCTGGTCCTCCGGCATCACGGCCTCGGCGTCGTCCTCGTAGGCCACCACATCCACCCGCGAGCGGGCGGCGATGGCCAGGAACATCAGCAGCTGGCACGAGCTGGCGGCTACCACCAGCAGCTGCTCGGGGTTCGACAGCGCAGGATCGCCGAGGAACGCCTGATCGCTGCTGAGAACAAGCTCGCCGTCGCCCGGCGGGAGCCCGACCCGGTGGGTGCGGTCGTAGGCCTCGTAGCCCTGGCCGGTCGACCCCGTCCACCGCAATCGCGAGGCGTAGCTGTGGGTCTCCGCCATCAGCGTCGCTCCGCGAAGAAGGCCCGCAGCAGCTCCGCCGACTCCTCGGCCAGCAGGCCGCCGGCCACCTCGGGCCGGTGGTTGAGGCGCGGCTCGGCCGAGCACGTCGAGCACGCTGCCCGCCGCGCCGGCCTTGGGGTCGGGCGCGCCCCAGACCACCCGCGGCACCCGCGCGAGCACGATCGCGCCCGCGCACATCGCGCACGGCTCGAGCGTCACGTAGAGCACGGCGTCGTCGAGGCGCCAGGTCCCGAGCGCCGCCGAGGCCTCGCGCAGCGCCAGCACCTCGGCGTGGGCGGTGGGGTCGCCGCGCAGCTCGCGCTCGTTGGGCGCCGCCGCCACCACCTCTCCCCCGGCGGTGATCACGCAGCCCACCGGCACGTCGTCGTGCTCCAGCGCCCGCTCGGCCTCGCGCAGCGCCAGGCGCATGAAGTACTCGTCGCGGCGGGAAGAACGCCGGTGGCCATGGACCGTCGGGCCGCGGGCTAGCCGCCGGCCACCAGCCGGCGCCCCGCGTAGCGCTCGAGCACCCGCGCGCCCGCCGAGCAGCCCGGTGCGGCCGGCGAGGCGCATGCCGGCGGCGGCGAGCGACATCGGCGTGGGCCGGCCGCCGCCGCAGCCGCCCGGCCTCGATCAGCTCCTGGTACCAGTCGACGGTGTCGCGCAGGGTCGTGTCGAGCGACGCGGCTGCGGTAGCCCAGCACCCGCCGCGCCTTGGGCGAGGAGTAGCGCCAGTTCTGCTCCATCAGCAGGAACGCCTCGGCCGAGATCGGGCGTGGGCAGGCGCAGCGACTCGGCCCGCCGCGCCGGCCCGGACAGGCCCGACCGGGAGCACTGCCACCGGGTTGCTGCACGCCCGACAGCTCGGCCACGCGCTCGATCAGCTCGAGCCAGCGGATGTCGTGGCCGCCCAGCACGTAGCGCTCGCCGGGCTCGCCCTCGCTCGGCCGCGCGCAGGTGGCCGCGCGCCACGTCGCGCACGTCCACGATGTTCGTGCTGCTGTCGATCACGGCCGGCAGCCGGCCGCGCAGGTAGTTGCCGACCGTGCGGGTCGAGGTCTCGCCCGGCTGGGAGCGGTCGACGGGCACGCCGAGCACGTACGACGGGTTCACGACCACCACCTCGACGCCCACGCCGCACGCCCGGCCGCCACCGCCTCGATCTCGCCCTCGTGCTTGGAGTCGACGTAGGTCAGCCCGAGCCCGCCGCCGCGATAGGGGTCGTCCTCGGACCCGGGCTCGTCGCCGGGCGGCGGGCCCGATGCCCGCCACGCTGGAGGTCACCACCACGCGCCGCACGCCCTCCGCCGCGGCGGCCTCGACCGCCACGCGCGGGGCCGAGCGCGTTGATCCGCCAGACCTCCTCCGACGGATTGGAAGCCACGATGCCCGCCGTGTGGAACAGCAGCTCGCAGCCCTTGACCGCGCGCCGCATGGCGGCGCGATCGAGCACGTCGGCCTTGACCGGCTCCGGCTGCAGCGCCGCCAGGCGCTCCAGCCGGCGCTCGTCGCGGAAGGTCACCCGGACCTCGTGATCGGCCTCGACCAGCTCACGGACCACGTGGCCGCCGACGAACCCGGTCCCCCCGGTCACGCACACCTTCATGGGCGAAGCCCGGCGCTGCCGATGCACACGTAACAACTTCCCCGCCTTCGGAGTGTTCGTGCGTTCGTACACTTGGAGCCGCCACCGTAGCCCATGCATCGCACCCACCTCCTCCCGGCGGCCCTGGCCGCGCTGGCCCTAGGCGCCGCGGCACCCGCCGCGGGCGCGGCCGCGTACGTGCCGGGCGAGGTGATCGTGCGCTACAAGGACGGCACCAGCGCCCGGGTGCAGGAGCGGGTGGAGGACCGGGCGGGCATCTCCGGCGGCGCGCAGGCCCCCAGCGGCTCGGAGCAGTCGGCGATCGCCGACGGCGACACCGTGGGCCAGACGGTGCGCGAGCTGCGCCGAGACCCCAACGTGGCCTACGCGGTGCCCAACTACATCGCGCGCGCGAGCACCTTCATCCCGAACGACCCCGGCTTCTCGCCTGCAGTGGAACCTGAGCGGCTATCCGGGGATCAACATGCCCGAGGCCTGGGAGTACGCGCGCGGCCGCAACGCGCCGGGCGGCAGGGGCGCCGTGGTGGCGGTGCTCGACACCGGCGTGGCCTACGAGCGCTTCGGCCGCTTCCGCCGCGTGCCCGACCTGAACCGCTTCGTCCGCGGCTATGACTTCGTCGACCGCGACCGCCATCCCAACGACCACAACGGCCACGGCACGCACGTGGCCGGCACGATCGCCCAGAGCACCAACAACGGCACCGGCGCCGCCGGGCATCGCCTACCGGGCGAAGATCATGCCCGTCCGCGTGCTGGACGCCGACGGGCGCGGGCGACACGATCGCCATCTCGCGCGGGATCCGCTTCGCCGCCAAGCGCAGGGTGGCGGTGATCAACCTGAGCCTGGAGTTCGACTCCTGCGGTGCGCGCGTCGCAGATCCCCGACATCGTCTCCGCGCTGCGCTACGCGCGCTCGCAAGGGCGTGCTGGTCGTGGCGGCCGCGGGCAACCAGGCCGACAGCGCTGGTGGCCTACCCGGCGCGCGCGCAGGTACGTGATGGGCGTGGCCGCCAGCACCATCCGCGGCTGCCAGGCCGAGTACTCCAACAGCGGCGTGGACGTGGACATCACGGCTCCCGGCGGCGGCGCCGACGCCGCCAACTCGGACAACCCCTACGACGCGCGCGTCTGCCGGCCGGACCAGCGCGGGCCGTTCATCTTCCAGCAGACCTTCACCACGAGCGTGCGCAAGTTCGGGCTGCCGCGCGGCTTCGAGGGCACCTCGATGGCCGCGCCGCACGTGTCCGGCGTGGCGGCGCTGGTCGTCGCGAGCAAGCGCCTGGGCCGCCGGCCGAGCCCGCTGACGCTTGGAGCGCCACCTGGAGAACACCGTCGCGCGACGCCGGCCCGACCGGGTTCGACCCGCGCTACGGGCACGGCATCCTCGACGCGCTGAACGCCCTCCGCTAGCCGCCCGGCGCCCGGCGCGGCGCGGCGCCGCTCAGGAGGTGCGGATGATCATCACCGAGCAGGGCGCGTGGTGGGACACCTTGTTCGGCACCGAGCCGAGCAGGAACCGCTTGGCGCCCGGTCATGCCCTTGTTGCCGACCACGATGAGGTCGGCGCCCTTCTCCTCGGCCACGTCGAGGATCGCGTCGGCCGGGTCGCCCTCGCGCGCGAGCGTCTCCACGTCCACGCCCTGCCTCCTTCAGCGCGCCGCGCCCTCGCTTGAGCGTCTCCTCCACGTCCTCGCGCGGGTTGATCATCCACTGCAGGTCCTCCGGCACCTGCTCGCGCTCGTCGCGCAGCCGGCCCTCGGGCACGGGCTCGTACGCGCTCACGAGATAGACCTTGGCGCCGAGGCTGCGGGCCAGCTCGGTCGCCTGGCGCACGGCCTCGCGGGCCGTATTCGAGCCGTCTGTGCCTACCACGATCGAACCGAACACACCGCTCCTTCCGAGGGCCTCCGGAGGTGCGGGCATCATAGACCGGCCGCGGCCGATCGGAGGACTTGGCCTCAGGTCCAACCGGAATACCATGGCGCGATGGACTCGCCCATCAAGTGCCTCGCCGTCGATGATCACCCGGCGGTGCGCGCAAGGACTCGCGCCTGCTTCTGGCGGGCGCGCCCGACATCGACCTGGTGGACACCGTGCACTCGGGCGAGGAGGCCCTGGACGCCGTCAAGCGCCACGACCCGGAGGTGGTGATCGTGGACGTGCGGCTGCCGGGCATGGACGGCATCTCCACCGTCAAGCGGCTGGCGGAGGACGCGCCCGACGCGGGCACGGTCGTCTTCTCCGCCTACGGCGACAAGCGGCTGCTCTCCGACGCGATCTCGGCCGGGCGCGCGCGGCTACGTGATGAAGGGCTCGCCGCCCGACGACCTGCTGCGGGCGATCCGCACGGTGCGAGCGCGGCGACGCGTTCGTGGACCCCTCGCTCTCGCCCGCCCTGCTGATGACCCAGGGCGTGGCCGACGCCCCGCTGTCCGAGCGCGAGCGCGAGATCCTCCAGCTGCTGGCCGAGGGCCTGCACACCGAGGAGGTGGCCGACCGGATCGGGCTGTCGCCGGAGACGGTGAAGTCCGACACCAAGCGCGCGATCACCAAGCTCGAGGCCGACGGCCGCGTGCACGCGGTGGCGATCGCGCTGCGTCAGGCGCTGATCGAGTAGGCCGTCAGCGGTACGGGTCGCGCTCGCGCGGCTCCGCGGTCGCGCGCGTTCATCGTCATCGCCAGCCGGCCACGAAGCCCGACCGACCCCGGCGATGATCAGGATCAGCCCGACGGTCTGCAGGTCCACGCCCGAGATGCTGTCCTCGACCGCGTAGCGCAGGATGGCCCCGACGGCGGCCAGGAATATCGACGCTCCTATGGTCACAATGCCTCCTGTGCCCCGTTTCTGGATCTATATGCAGATCGTGATCGTGATCTGCGTGATCGCCTCGATGGTGATCGCCGTGATCAAGCTCTAGGGACGTCCTGCGGCGGGCCCGAGGCGCCGCCGCCTCCGCAGCTCGTCGCGCTCGCTCTCCATCGGCTTCACCCACAGCTCCTCCACGAGGATCGCGATCATCGAGAGGATCGGCACGGCCACGATCAGGCCCGACGAAGCCGAACAGCTGGCCCACCACCACCACCCCCACGGCGATCACCGCCGGATGCAGCTTCACGGTGCGCGACATGACCAGCGGGATCGTCACGTTGCCCTCGAACTGCTGGACGAGCGATGTAGACGAGCGAGCACCAGCAGCGCCTTGCCCGGGCGAGTCGGTGAGCGCGAACAGGACCGGCGGCAGGCCGCTGGCGATGGCGCCGAAGTAGGGGACCACCGAGAACAGCGCCGTGAGGACCGCGAAGAAGATCGCGAAGTCCAGCCCGATGATCGTGAGCCCGATGTAGAGCAGGACGCCCGACACGACCATGTCCACGACCACGCCCTGCATCCAGCCGATCCAGGAGTTGCGCAGGCGGCCCATGATCACGTCGGCCTGGTCGCGGTGGCGCGGGCGGCACGAGCCGGCGGATGCCCGTCGCAGCAGCGGGTCCGGGTTGATCGGCGATGTAGTAGGCGGTGATGAGGATCGAGGATCAGCGCGCCGAGCACCCCGGCCACGCTCAGGCCGATCGAGGTGATCGGCCCGATCAGCTGCGCCGGCTCGTCGGTGTAGTTCTCGGCGAACTCCTGCACCCGGTCGGCGATCTCGCCCGGCTTGGCGCCCGGTGGCGTCGTCGGATCTGCTCGCGCAGGTCGTCGACGATGCCCGGCACGTCGTCCACGAACTCGTTGGTCTGGTCGATGAACGGCGGCCGATCACCAGGGCGATCACGCCGGCGATCAGCCGCCAGCGCCGCCGAGCAGCGCGACCAGCGCGCCGATCGGGCGCGGGATGTCGAACCTGCGCTCCAGCCGGTCGGCGACCGACGGCCAGCGCGACCGCGACGATCACCGTGATCAGCACCGCCAGCAGCAGCGTGATCAGCTGCTCGAAGAGCAGGCCGAGCACCAGCAGCCCCGCCGCCAGCAGGACCGCGCGGTAGGCGACCGCCGAGGTTCGCGGCTCCGGGTCCATCTGCGTCGTTCGACTGTTCCCGCGTTACCCGGACGCGCTCTAGGGTCTACGTGCGTGACGTTCGAACGAGGAGGCGCATCGGCGGGCGCGCGAGCGGGGTCCCTCGCGGCTGCTGTACGCGCTGGTGAGGGGGGTGGTGGTCGCCTTCATGCGGCTGTGGTTTCGCCTGTCGATCACCGGCGCCGAGCACATCCCGGCCTGAGGGCGCGGCGATCGTCACGCCCAACCACAAGAGCTTCTGGGACTCGTTCTTCATCGGCGCCGCCACCCGGCGCCACGCTGCGCTTCATGGGCAAGTCGCGAGCTGTTCGAGGGCGGACGCGGGCCGCTGCTGGTGAGGCTCGGCGCGTTTCCCGTGCGGCGCGGCGCGTCCGACGAGGACGCGCTCGAGACCGCGCGCGTGATCCTGCGCCAGGGCGGGCTGCTGTCGCTGTTCCCCGAGGGCACGCGCGTGCGCGAGCCGGACGCGCTCGGCGAGCCCCGCCGCGGCGCGGCGCGGCTGGCGATCGAGACCGGCGCGCCGCTGGTGCCCGCGGCCATCACCGGCACCGACCGGCTGTTCCTCGGCCCGATCCCCAAGCCCAAGCGGGTGCGGTGGCGTTCAGCGCGCCGATCCCCGTGGCACGAGCTGGAGCCCACGCCCGAGGCGGCGGCCGCGCTGCTCGACGAGCGAGCTGTGGCCGGAGGTGGAGAGGCAGTTTCGCGGCGCTGCTCGTCGCGCGCCGGGCGCGATCGCGGCCGGGCTCGCGGCGCTGGGCCTGGTGGCGCGGCGGCGGTGGCCGCGTCAGCGGCGGCGGCGCGGCCGACGGGGCCGTTGACAGCGGCGTGGGGCTGGGCTCGAAGCGGCGGCGCGGCGGCGCTCGGGGCGCCTGTCCGGAGCTTCCGCGGGTGCGGTGCGGCGCAAGCGTGGACGCTTCGGCCGCTAGGCCGCGAAGAGCGTGAGGTCCGGCTCGCGGTCGCCGCGCAGCACGGCCGGGTCGACCTCCACGCAGTCGATCCCGCGCGACTCGGCGAGCACGCGCGCCTGCGGCTTGACCCGTGCGGCGGCCAGCACGCCGCGGCAGGAGGCGAAGCCGGGCTCGTCGGCCAGCCGCTCCAGGTAGCGGGTGAGCTGCTCGACGGCGTCGATCGTGGCCACGCGCTTGATCTCCACGGCCACCCAGCCGTCGTCGGGGTCGCGGCACATCAGGTCGACCGGGCCGATGTCGGTGGGCCACTCGCGGCGCACCAGCCGGAAGCCCTCGCCGCAGTGCTCGGGCGCGTCGGCCAGCAGCTCCTGGAGCTCGCGCTCGACGCCCTCCTTCTCCAGCGCGGCGGCCTCGCCCATGTCGTGGGTCACGTCGGAGAGCACCTCGGCCACGCGGATCTCCAGCCGGTCCTCGGTGGCGCCCGCGCGCTTGCGCACCACGATCAGCCCCGGCTCCTCCTCGATCACGGTGGGCGGCGTCATCCAGTTCTGGGGCTTGAAGCCGCCGGTGTCGGCGTGGACCATCACCGAGCCGTCGGACTTGAGCATGAGCAGCCGCAGCGCCTCCGGGAGCACGGCGGTCAGGCGGCCCGTGTAGCGGACCTCGCAGCGGGCGACGATCAGGCGCACCGCGCCAACTTAGGCGCGGTGGCGGATGGCTTCTGCACGCCCCGCCGCCGCCCTGCTAAGCATCCCCCACATGCCCTCCGACCCCCCACGCCTGGACCGGCGGGACTTCCTCGGCGTGGCCGGCGGCGCGGCGCTGATCTGCACGGTGGGCGGAAAGCAGGTGACCGTGCGCGATGCGGCCGACGTGACTGAGGCCGACGCCGCGGCCGCCTCGATCCCCCGTCCGCGCGCGGCCGCCCGTGACCGGCTGGACTCCGCCCGCTTCGCCACCCCGTCGCCGCAACCGGGTGGGCGGGAGCGCGAGTACTGGGTCTCGGCGCGGGCGGTGCGGTGGCGGGTGGCGCCCAGGGTCCGCCGCGACGAGTGGATGCGCAAAGCGCTGCCCAGGCGCCGCTTCACCGCCTTCGTCTACCAGCGCTACACGGCCGGGTTCGCGGCCCCAATGGGGCCGCTTCGGATCCCGGGGCCCACGCTGTACGCCGAGGTCGGGGACACGATCAAGGTGCACTTCCGCAACCCGGGCGGCCGGATCGGCCAAGCGCTGACCATGCATCCCCACGGGGTGCGCTACACGCCCGACTACGACGGCTCCTACCTGGAGGCCTTCACCCGCGCCGGCGGGTTCGTCGGGGCCGGCGAGGAGTTCACGTACGTGTGGGAGGCCACGCCCGACTCGGTCGGCGTATGGCCCTACCACGACCACGGGCCCAACCACACGCTCAACACCTTCAGGGGCCTGTTCGGCGCCGTGGTCGTGCGGCCCAGGGGCGAGCGGCCGCCCGACGTGGAGAACCTGCTCTACATGCACAGCTTCCCGCCGCAGGTGTCCGGCATCGACAGCGTGATTCACTGCGTGAACGGACGCACCGGCGCGGGCAACACGCCCACGATCCGCGCCCGCGTCGGCCAGCGCGTTGCGATGCACGTGATCGGCGGCGACAACAACTTCCACACCTTCCACGTGCACGGCCACCGGTGGCGAAACGCCGCCGGCGCGTTCGTCGACACGCCGAGCGTCGGGCCCAAGGAGAGCATCACCGCGGCCTGGCAGGAAGACAACCCGGGCCGATGGCTGTATCACTGCCACGTCTTCGCCCACCAAGACGCCGGCATGGCCGGTTGGTACCTGGTCGACCCCTGATCGAGTGACTGGAAGTAAACGCAGAGGAGGAGCGCGCGTCTTGGTCGTGGCCCTGGTGGCCGCGTTGGCCCTGCCGGCGGCGGCGGTCGCCGGGACCACCTACCCGCCTGCCGGGAGCCCCGGCAAGGGCGAGGGCAAACGCAAGGCGAAGGGCGAGACCCTGCGGGTGTGCAAGAAGGGCTGCCGGTTCAGGACCATCAGCCGCGCGCTGAGGTACGCGGACGGCGCCGACACCATCCGCGTCAAGCGAGGCGTGTACCGCGAGAGCGTGTACCTCTCCGGCCCGCGCTACGACGGCCTGAAGATCATCGGCGACCCCAGGCGGCCCCGCAGGGTCAGGCTCGATGGCAAGCGCCTCAAGGGGCGTAGGGCGCAGAACGCGATCTTCATCTACGGCTCCGACCGAGTGCGGGTCGACGGCTTCCACGCGCGCAACTACAGGGCCAACGGCTTCTTCGTGGCGAACGCCAACGGCTACACCTTCACCAACCTGATCGCGGAGAAGACAGGCGTGTATGGCATCTACGCGTTCAACTGCAAGGGCGGCACGATGTCGCGCTCGGAGGCGTTCCACGTGAACGACGGGGCGTTCTACGTCGGCCAGACGCCGCCTCAGACGCGGCCCAAGCGGACCGTCGTGAAGAACGTGAAGGGCTACGAGAGCGCGATCGGCTTCACCGGCACCAACATGCGCTACGTGACGATCAAGAACAGCTCGTGGTTCAACAACGGCGTCGGGATCGTGCCCAACGCCCTGTCCTCCGAGAGGTTCCCGCCGCCGGAGAGGAATGTGATCTCCAACAACAGGGTGTTCTGGAACAACTTCAACTACTACAGGGGAGCGCCATTTCGGATCCCCGACTCGGGCCCGGGAGGCCTGAACGGGTTCCCGGTCGGCATCGGCATCCTGCTGTTCGGAAGCCAGGACACCGTGGTCGAGCGCAACAAGGTGTTCGGTAACTGGCTCGGCGGCTTCGGGGCGGTCAAGCAGGTGCTTCTGGCAGACCGGACCAGCCCCAGGCTCAAGGAGGCCGCCGAGTTGCGCAACAACGTGGTGCGCGACAACGACTTCGGCCTCGGCGGGAGGGACCTGAACGGGCGCGACCTGTTCTATGACGGGTCGGGCACGCGCAACTGCTTCGCCGGCAACAGGCTGCGCAGCCCCAACCTGCCCGCCGGCAACAGCACCTTCGCGAGCTGCCCGGGGCCGGCGCGGAACGCGTTCGACGGGGCGGCGCAGGCGACGGCGATCGCCTGGGTGACCGAGGGCGCCAGGTCGGACCCGCAGACGTTCGAGAAGTACTGGGTCCGCAGGCCGCACGCCGCCCAGAAGGGCGCCAGGCCCGTGGAGCGCTGGCGCAAGTAGCCGGGTGCCCGGCCGGCCCCGTGCGCCGGCCGGGCGGCTCGCTCCGTAATCTCGGGAGGACGATGAGACGAACAGCAATCATGGTGGTGCTCTGATGCTCGGCGCTGTCCTGACCGAGCGCCGCGGGCGCACGCTCGTGATCACGCTTAACCGTCCCGACGCGCGCAACGCGGTGAACGCCGAGCTGGCGCAGGGCGTGGCGACGGCGCTCGACGAGCTCGACGGCGAGCGCGAGCTCAGCGTCGGCGTGCTCACCGGCGCCGGCAAGGGCTTCTGCGCCGGCATGGACCTGAAGGCGTTCGTGCAGGGCGAGAGCCCGCACGTCGAGGGGCGTGGCTTCGCGGGCATCGCCCAGCAGCCTCCGCGCAAGCCGCTGATCGCCGCCATCGAGGGCTTCGCCGTGGCCGGCGGGCTGGAGGTGGCGCTGGCGTGCGACCTGATCGTGGCCGCCAGGGGCGCCAAGCTCGGGTATCCCAGAGGTCAAGCGCAGCCTGGTGGCGGCGGGCGGAGCGCTGCTGCGGCTGCCGCGCCGGATCCCCTACCACGTCGCCATGGAGCTGGCGCTCACCGGCGAGCCGATCACGGCCGAGCGCGGGGCCGAGCTGGGCCTCGTCAATCGGGTGGCCGAGCCCGGCGGCGCGCTGGACGGAGCGCTCGAGCTGGCCGAGGCGATCGGCGCGCAACGCGCCCGCTGGCGCTCGAGGCCTCCAAGCGGATCCTGGTCGAGGCGCCCGGCTGGGCCGAGGACGAGGCGTGGCAGCGCCAGGGCGAGATCTCCGGCCCGGTGTTCGTCTCCGAGGACGCGCGCGAGGGCGCCACGGCGTTCGCGGAGAAGCGCGACCCGGTGTGGAAGGGCGAGTAGGTGACGGACTCGCTGCGCGGACAGCTGCTGATCGCGGCGCCGCAGCTGCAGCGACTACTTCCGGCGCACGGTGGTGCTCGTGGTGGAGCACACCGACGAGGGCGCGATGGGCGTGGTGCTCAACCGGCCCGACCGAGACGAGGTGGCCGAGGCCGTGCCCGAGCTGGCGGACCTGGCCGACCCGGAGGACGTGATTCACGCCGGCGGTCCGGTCGAGCCCGACGCCGTGATCGCGCTGGGCGACTTCGAGGAGCCCGACGAGGCCGGCACTCCGATGGCCGGGTCGCTCGGGCTGCTGGACCCCGAGCGCGACCGACCCCGCGCTGCGGCGCCTGCGCGTGTTCGCCGGCTATGCCGGATGGGCGCCTGGGCAGCTCGACGCAGGAGCTCGAGGACGAGGCCTGGATCGTCGGCCCGGTGCCGAGCCGACGACCCGTTCGCCGACGAGGACCTGTGGCCCGCGGTGCTCCAGCGCAAGGGCGGCGCCTACGCGCTGCTGGCGACGATGCCGGCCGATCCGACGCTGAACTGAACTACGGCGACGAGCGGCCGTCGCTAGAGGAAGGCCGCAGTCAGGACCGCTTCGCCCGAAGCCCCCAGGTCCGCCTGTGCCTGCCGCAAAGGCGCAGAACTACGCGCAGAGCTCCCGAGGCAAGCGCAGATCGAGCCGGCGCGCAAGCGCTTCGCGAAGTAAGCCCTAGTCGGCCGGCGTGCCCGTGCCCACCGGACACGAGACGCCCGTGCCGCCCAGGCCGCAGTAGCCGCCCGGGTTCTTGGCCAGGTACTGCTGGTGGTAGTCCTCGGCGTAGAAGAACTCGCCCGCCGGCTCGATCTCCGTGGTGATCTCGGCGCCGTGGCCGGCCGCCGTGAGCGCCTCGGCGTAGCGGTCGCGGGAGGCCTCGGCGGCCTGGCGCTGCGCGTCGCCGTAGGTGTAGATGCCCGAGCGGTACTGGGTGCCCACGTCGTTGCCCTGCCGCATACCCTGCGTGGGGTCGTGGCCCTCCCAGAAGGCGCGTGAGGATCTCCTCGAGGGAGATCTCGGTCGGGGTGGAAGACCACGAGCACGACCTCGTTGTGGCCGGTGCGGCCCGAGCACACCTCCTCGTAGGTGGGGTTGGGCGTGAGACCGGCGCCGTAGCCCACGGCGGTCGTGTAGACGCCCGGCAGCGTCCAGAACGCTCTCTCCGCGCCCCAGAAGCAGCCCATGCCGACCACGAGCCGCTCGGTGTCGTCGGGGAAAGGCGGCGCCATCGGAGTGTCCGAGCACCGCGTGGCGGCCAGGATCCACGATCGGCGTGTCGCGCCCGGAAGGGCGTCCGTCGGCGCTGGGCATCGTGGTCTTGTGGCGGGTCAGGAACTCGAGCATGTGGCCTCCTCCGTGGCTTCCAGTCTCAGGTTAGCGCCGTCCGTTTCACTCGCGAGGCGCCTGGGTAGCCCGCCCGTCGTGCGTCCCTTCATCGATAGCGCGGACTGAGGTGCCCCGGCTCAGGCGCGTCGACTCCTCCACCCCCGGGATCGCCCGCAGGCGGCGCGGGCTGGGCTTCGAGTACATCGACGAGGACGGCAGGCGGGTGACGGACGCGGATGTGATCCAGCGGATCCGGGAGCTCGCGATCCCGCCTGCCTGGGAGGACGTATGGATCTGTCCCTATCCGTTCGGCCACATCCAGGCCACCGGCCAGGACGCCGCCGGCCGCAAGCAGTACCGCTACCACGACCTCTGGCGCGAGCGCGAGGACCGAAAGAAGTTCGACGAGATGGTGGAGTTCGCCGGCGCGCTGCCGCGTCTGCGCAGGCGGGTGGCCAAGGACCTGAAGCGAGAGGGCCTGCCGCGGGAGCGGGTGTTCGGCTGCGCGGTCCGGATGCTCGACGTGGGCTTTTTTCGGATCGGCTCGGAGGACTACGCGGAGGAGAACGAGAGCTACGGACTGGCGACCATCCGCAAGGACCACGTGACGATCGTCGATGACGGCCTGCGCTTCGACTACGCGGCCAAGGGCGGCAAGCAGCGGGTGCAGCGGCTGTTCGATCCCGACGTCGTGGAGATCGTGACGGCGCTCAAGCGGCGGCGCGGTGGCGGCGACGAGCTACTTGCCTACAAGGCCGGGCGCCGCTGGGCGGACGTGAAGTCGACGGACGTGAACGAGTACCTGAAGAAGGCGGCCGGCGGGGACTACAGCGCCAAGGACTTTCGCACCTGGCACGCGACGGTCCTCGCGGCGGTTGGCCTGGCCGTGTCGGGCGAGGTGGCGACCATGTCCAGAGCGGCCCGCAAGCGCGCCGTGAAGCGGGCGATCGAGGACGTGGCCTATCACCTGGGCAACACGCCGACGGTGGCGCGCGCCTCCTACATCGACCCGCGCGTGTTCGACCGCTTCGACGGAGGGCTCACGATCGGCGGTGTGATCGAGAGCGTGGGAGACCAGACGTCGGAGGGCCCGCTTGCGCACCGGCCGATCGAGGAGGCGGTGCTGGACCTGATCGCAAAGGACCTGGACTCAGAGGGGCTGGAACGCGTGTCCTGACCTCAGGCCACCCGCTCGAGGCTGTCGTCGGCCGCCGAGGCAAGGCTGGCGAGCGCTCGGCCGAGCAAGCGGGATACGTGCATCTGCGATACCCCGATGCGCGCGGCAATTTCTGACTGCGTGAGATCCTCGAAGAACCGCAGTCGCACGATCTCGCGCTCGCGAGCGGGCAGAGCGCGAAATGCGGGACCCACCGCCTCCCCCAGCTCGACCAGCTCGTAGTGCCCGTCCTCGACACCGATCGTGTCCCCCAGCACCCGTGCGCCGTCCTCGCCGCCCGGCTGAGGAGCATCGAGGGCCATCGGCGAGTAGGCGCTGGCCGAGTCGAGCGCCTCCGAGACCTCCTCGACCGAGATCTCCAGATGCTTCGCGAGATCTCGGCTGGAGGGTGAGCGTCCGAGCCGGGCCGAGAGCAGCTCGGTGGCGTCGTTGACCTTGAGGACCCGCTCCTGAATGGAGCGCGTCACGTGCATCCCCCAGCTCTTGTCGCGGAAGTGGCGCTTGAGCTCCCCCAAGATGTTCGGGACCGCGTACCGCACGAACGGCCCCAATTCCGGGTCGTAACGATCGACGGCCTTGATCAGGCCGAAGTAGGCGACCTGTTCCAGGTCCTCCTGCGACTCGCCCGTGTGGCGATAGCGTCCCGCCAGGCGCCGGGCGAGCGGCATGAAACGCTGTATCACCTCGTCCCGGGCGCCCAGATCTCCCCGTGCGTAGGCACGCAGCAGGCGGTCTTCGCGTTGATCGGACGCACTATTCGACACTTGACCTCCCCACGTAGAGGTGGAGGAGATCCGCGTCACGACCCTGTCAGCCGCCCCGTCGCTCCATGATGACCGGCCTCACCGTCCGCCATCAGCTGACTACGGATTCGATGCTGCCAAGGCAAGTCTAGCCCCCGGACCGACTCGCGTCACCCCTTTCTTTTGGCGCCCCGGCGGTGTAGCGGTACCGCGTACCACAGCGCGACGAACATCGAGCCGACAATCGCGGCACAGACGATCGCCGTTGCGCGGGCAAACACCACGTCGACCACGAGCCAGATCGCCGCGGTCATGGAGATGGCGAGGAACCCCAGCCCCGCCACCGTCAGCCGATTGCCATTCACAACGATCCATTCCTTCTCCTGCGTGGCGGAAGGTCATTCGATGCTGGGCCGGAGGTGCTATCAGGAGCGCCGACGCCAGGCCGGCGCCCATGAGCGAGATCAGATAGGCGCGCTCCTGGCCGGCGCTGAGTTCGCTGAATCGGGTGTTGAACGGCACGACCAGCAGGAACGCGAACAGCACCTGGACACCCGGCAGGGCCACGCGCAGCTCGCCGAGGAGCTCCTGCAGGTTGCGATCGGCCCGCTCCTGCTCGGACTCCTGGCGCCCGGATGATGCGTCGGCCACCGCTTCTAGCGCGCCGCCGTTTCCGGGCCCTTTGGGTCCGGCTGAGGTACGACGGGCGGGTCCACCCCGGGGTCATCGGGCGGCGAGGGCTCGGGTACGTCGGGGCCCGGCGGAGCCGGCTCGGGGGGGTCGACCGGCGAATCGGGGATCTCGGGGCCGACCGGCTCAGGGTCGGGGCCGACCGGTGGCTGGGGTTCGGTGATCTCGAGCGTAGGCATGAGCGGCCGCTACCCGCGGGGCAGGCGCCGGAAACCAGTCGTCGTTTGGCGAATTGGGCCGGGGGTAGGCGGGCGGGATGGCCATCACCGCGATCCTGGACGTGGACGGAACGCTCGTGGATACGAACTATCACCACGCCGTCGCCTGGTATCGCGCCTTTCGCGACCAGGACATCACCCTGCCGCTGTGGCGGATCCATCGGCATATCGGAATGGGGGGCGACCAGCTCGTCGGCGCACTGGCCGGCGACGACGTGGAGCGCACGACGGGTGAGGACATTCGCGCGTCGGAAGCCGGGCACTATCGCGAGCTCATCGACGAGGTCGGGGTGCTGCCCGGCGCTCGGCAGCTGATGCAGCGGCTCAAGGATGAGGGCAACACGGTGGTCCTCGCCAGCTCGGCGAAGGAGGACGAGGTGGAGCATTACCTCAAGCTTCTGGACGCCCACGATCTGGCAGACGCGTGGACCACGTCGGCGGACGTGGACTCCACAAAGCCCGAGCCCGACCTGGTGCACGTGGCCCTGCAGAGCGGCGGTGGGCCGAGCGAGGCGGTGATGGTGGGCGACTCGGTGTTCGACTGCGAGGCCGCGAAGAGGCTGGATGTGCCCACACTGGCCGTGCTGACCGGTGGCTTCTCTGAACAGGAGCTGAGCGACGCCGGAGCCGCGGAGGTCTTCGACTCGCCCCGCGCCCTCCTCGAGGTCATCGCACGCACCCCGCTGGCCGCGTGACGCCTGAGCGTTAGGGTGGCGGCCATGGAGCGCGACATCGAAGAATCGGACCAGCTTCCAGAGGAGGCGCCGTCGGAGCAGGTGGAGGACGACACCCCGGGTGAGGTCCGCGAGGAGGCCAAGCGCAACCCCGGTTCGGCAGACGACGACTCGGATCAGGCCACGGGCCACCGCGAGAACGCGGGCTGAGCGTCGGCCAGCGCGTCCTCGAGCGCGGGCCGGATCACGAAGAAGTCCTCCATGCCGCTCACGTGAAATGCGCGCCTGATCGGGCCATCGGGACAGGCAATGGCGAAAGCGCGGCTGCGCCGGGTGAGCCTGCGGGCGGCATTGAGCATGAGCGCCAGCCCCGTGGAGTCCATGAAGCTCACGTCCGCGAGGTCCACGACGACCGCCTCCTCGCCGCCCTCCAGGGCGGGCTCGAGCGCCTCGCGCAGCGAGCGCATGCTGTGCATGTCCACATCGCCCTCGGGCGTCAGCACCAGCGCTTCGCCCTTGCGTTCCGTGACGACGCTCAGCACGTCGACCTCTCCCCCGGCATCGGCGGAGATTAACCGCCCCGGGCGCCCGGGGCGGTGAGGCTGGCGGCCGTCAGTGCGCGCTCGGATCCGAGCGCGGGACCATCAGTCGGGAGAGGCCTGCGCGTCCTCGCCCGCCGCGTCCGCCTGGTCGGCCTCTCCGTACTCGGCCGGGGAGCGATCGGACTCGGACTCCGGCGTGAACGCGTCGAGAGCGGGGTTGCCACCGGGGCCGTCGTGCGAGGCGTTGCGCTGCAGGTCCTGCTCGGCCAGCTCGAACCCCTCGGACTCGCCTTCGCCCGCCTCAGCCAACGGGCGCGTGGCCGGGTCGGCGTCCGGATTGGGGTCGGGCCCGCCGATCTCGGAGGCCTCCGCTGCGGCGGCCTCCTCCTGCTCGTCCACCAGCCGGTCGTTCATGTCGTCGTCGTCGCGCACCTGCATGCGGTACCCGGTGCCAGACGGCCTAAGCCTCGCCGGCCGCCACGAAGTAGAGGTCGGGACCGATTAGCCCAATAGGATTGGGCCATCACCGAATGAGGGACGAGGCGAGCGCGGAGGCGCTATTCAAGCGGCACCTGGCAAGGCGACTCCGCAGGCCAGGAAGCAGCTCGTCGAGATGTACCTGCCGCTCGCGCACCGCCTGGCCGCCCGGTACCGCAACTCCGGCGAGCCACTGGACGACCTGCAGCAGGTGGCGTCGCTGGGCCTGCTCAACTCGATCGACCGCTACGACCCCGCTGCCGGCCCATTCGTGCGCTACGCGGTCCCCAACATCCTCGGCGAGCTCAAGCGCTACTTCCGCGACAAGTCCTGGGGCGTGCACGTGCCCCGCTCGCTCCAGGAGCGCACGCTCAAGGTCACGCGCACGATCGACGAGCTCTCGTCAGCGCTGGGGCGCTCGCCGACGCCCGCCGACGTGGCCGAGGCCACCGGCTACGAGCTGGACGACGTGATCGAGGCGATGGACGTGTCAAGCGCCTACTCCCCGACCCCGCTGGACGCGCCGATGGGCAGCGACGGCGACGACGTGCGCACGCTGGCGGACAGCCTGGGAGGCGAGGATCAGCGCTTCGAACTGGTGGAGCTGGGCCACAGCATCACGCCCGCTTTCCGCATGCTCCCCGAGCGCGAGCAGCTCATCATCAAGCTGCGCTTCTCGGACGACCTGACCCAGGCCGAGATCGCCGAGCGGGTCGGCGTCTCCCAGATGCACGTGTCGCGCCTGCTGCGCAGGGCGCTCGACAAGCTCAGCTCGGTCGCCGACCGCTGATCGGAGCGTGCCCGTCAGGCTCAGGCGTCCGGCCTCGAGCTCGCGCAGGAAGCCCTCGAACAGCCGGCGGTGACCCTCCTCGTCCCTGAGGATGGCGATGACCATGTCCTGGGTCACCGGATCGCGGCCCTCGCAGAACTCGATGATGGCGTTGTAGTGGACGATCGCGCCGGTCTCGGCCTCGATCACGCCGCGCACCACGTGCAGCACGTCGGTCTGGGTCCCGGGCGGCTGCAGGTAGGACTGCTCGGCCGTGAAGTCGAGCGATCCGGGCACCACCCCGTAGAGCTCCTTGATGCGCTTGCCGAACTCCTGCGCGTGGCCGAGCTCCTCCTGGATGTCGCCCTCCAGGTGCTCGGAGATCTCACGGGCGATCACGCCGTCCGGGTTGATCGTGTTGGCGATGTAGCTCATGACCGTCTCGATCTCCATCCAGTACGCCTTACGCAGCATCTCGACGATCTGCTCGCGGTCCTCGCGCATGTCGTCGCCGAGGATTCCTTCGCTGGCTCGGGTTGCCATGTGTCCTCCTGATCAGTGGTCTCATGAAGGGATAACACACGCTGTCCGGCGCCAAACATCGCCGGACCACCAGGCGGACTAATCCGTGCCTCCAGCGCCCAGCCGCGCTCCGCGCCACGTCCTCACACCGCCGTCCACGACGTGGATGACGCCTTGGCGCCGCGGCGCTGCAGCAGGCTCGCCGCGACCGCGGCGCGCTGGCCCGACGAGCAGACGGCGGCCACCGGGCGATCGGGATCGACGCCGTCCGGGAGCGTGCGCATGTCGTGGTAGGGCACGTGGATCGAACCCGGGATTCGCCCGGCTCGCCACTCCGACTCCTCGCGGACGTCCACCAGCTGCAGGCCAGGCTCCTCCTCCATCCGGCCGTGCAACTCCGGGGCGCTCATGCGCTCCGGTGTGCGCGACCGGCCGCCGCTCCTCGCGCCAGCTGGTCATGCCGCCGTGGAGGAAGCCACCGATCCGGTCCAGGCCCACGGCCGCGGCCAGCTCCACGGCGCGCCGCGCGTCGGCATCGTCGCGACCCACGAACACGATCTCCTGCTCGGCGTCAGCGATCCAGGCCAGCTTGGAGCCGAACCCGGCCCGCAGCATCGTGATGCACACGGCGCCCGGCACGTGCGCGTCGTCGAACTGCAGGTCGGTGCGCACGTCCACCACCAGCGCGCCCTCCGCGCGCTTCTGCTCGACCTGCCGTGGCGCCAGCGGATGGCCCTCGACGCCCTCGCGAAGCAGCGGGCCGCGATTGATCTCCACGATCCGCTGGAAGTTGGGCGGCTGGGGCCCCAGGTCCTCGATCAGGCGGGCGGCGAAGCGCCGGCCATCGTCCTCGGCCAGCATCGCATTGTTGGCGCGTTCGAAGCCGATCGTTGACGAGGCCTTCATGTCCATCCCGGATCCGCCGCACAGCGACCCGCCGAGGTGCCCGGGCCACACCTCCACCTCAGCGGGCAGCTCGAGCAGCCGTTCGCGCAGGGAGGTCGAAGATGTCCGCGGCTCCCTCGTCGACGTCCACCGCCAGGTCCGGCCGCGCGACACCGCCCACGAACAGCGTGTCGCCGGTGAGCACGGCCCACGGATTCTGGGAGCGAGCGGTGTCGGTGAGGGAGAACGCGGTGTGCTCCGGACGATGGCCGGGGGTGTGGATCGCGCGCACTTTCACGCGACCGAGGTCGAGCTCCCAGCCATCCTCGAATGGCTCATGGGGATACTCGGCGGCGGCCAGGTGGTGGATGTGGATCGATGCGCCGGTGGCGGCGGCGAGCCGGCCGTGGCCCGACACGTGATCGGCGTGGGTGTGAGTCTCGAGCACGTGCTCGATGGACGCCCCGAGGTAGCGCGCGGCCTCGAGGTAGTCGTCGATCTCCAGCTTGGGGTCCACCACGGCCGCCACGCCGGCGCCGGAGTCGCCGATCAGGTAGGAAGCGCAGCCGAGGTCGTCGTGCGTGTACTGGCGAAAGATCATCGGCTCCGGAGCCTCCCTCAGCAGGGCCTCCGTGTCCACCCGGCCGCTTGCCCGGGACGAACGCGGGTACCTGCACCGAGATGATCGCCGGCGAAAGCACCGAGACCGCCCGGGAGCCCTCCGGGCCGATCGGGCTCGAGCGGAGCTCGTGGGTCGGCGCGCTCAAGCGCACGGTCCGCGAGTTCCAGGACGACGAGCTGATGGATCGGGCGGCCGCCCTGACCTACTACGCGATGCTGGCGCTATTCCCGGCGCTGATTGCTCTGGTGTCGGTGATCGGGCTGTTCGGCGACCCCGAGGGCACCACCGACGCTCTGCTGGACATCGTCGACGACCTCGGCCCCGGCTCGGCCGTGGACACCTTCAGGGGCCCGATCGAGGACGTGACCTCCAATCGCGAGCGCGGCCGGGGTGCTGTTCGTCGTGGGCCTGGCCGGCGCCCTGTACAGCGCCTCGAGCTACGTCGGCGCCTTCGCGCGCGCGTCCAACGTGATCTACGAGGTCGAGGAGGGCCGGCCGTTCTGGAAGCTGCGCCCCTACCAGCTGGCCGTGACCCTGGTGATGGTGATGCTCGTGGCCATCGTGCTGCTGGCGCTTGTGGCCAGCGGGCCCGTGGCCGAGTCGATCGGCAACGAGATCGGCCTCAGCGACTCGGTCGTGAACGCTGTACGACCTGGCCAAGTGGCCTCTGCTGGCCCTGGTCGTGCTGCTGATGCTCGGGCGTCCTCTACTACTCGGCGCCCAACGCGCGTCCGACCGGGTTTCGCTGGATCACCCCGGGCAGCCTGGTGGCGCTCGTGCTCTGGGTGCTGGCGTCGGCCGGCTTCGCCCTGTACGTGACCAACTTCGGCTCCTACGACAAGACCTACGGGACCCTCGGCGGCGTCATCTCGTTCCTGGTCTGGCTCTGGATCACCAACATCGCTGTCCTCTTCGGCGCGGAGCTGAACGCCGAGCTCGAGCGCTCTCGCGAGCTGGAGGCGGGCGTGCCGGGAGCCGCGGAGGAGCTCCAGCTCCCGCCGCGCGTTGAGCCCGACTGAGCCGACCGTTTGCACCCTCGGGTCGCGGGTATGCGACGCGCGACCATGCGCGTCGTCGTGACGGGAGCAACGGGAAACGTGGGCACGAGCGTGCTCCGGGCGCTCGGGGGCGCCCCCGAGGTCGACGAGCTGGTTGGCCTGGCGCGACGGCAGCCCGACATCAGGCTTCCCAAGACCTCGTGGGTCGAGGCCGACGTCGCGCGGTCCGACCTGGCGACGATCTTCAGTGGCGCCGATGCGGTGATCCACCTGGCCTGGCTGATTCAGCCGTCGCGTGACGAGGTTGCGATGCGGCGGACCAATGTGGAAGGAAGCGCGCGCGTGCTGCACGCTGCCGGCGCGGCGGGCGTCGGCGCGCTGGTGTACGCATCGTCCGTGGGTGCCTATTCACCCGGCCCGAAGGACCGACTCGTCGACGAGAGCTGGCCCACCGAGGGAATCGCGAGCTCCGCCTACTCGCGCCATAAGGCCGAGGTCGAGCGTCGTTTGGACGGATTCGAGCGAGAGCATCCGGGCGTTCGCGTGGTCCGACTGCGACCAGCGTTGATCTTCAAGCGTGAAGCCGCCTCCGAGATCCGGCGCCTGTTCGCAGGCCCACTGCTCCCGAACGCGCTACTCCGCCGCAGGTTCCTTCCAGTGGTGCCGCAGGTGGAGCGCCTGGTCTTCCAAGCAGTGCACTCGCTCGACGTCGGGGAGGCGTACAAGCTCGCGACGCTCGATCCCCGTGCCGCCGGCGCATTCAACTTGGCCGCTGAGCCGGTGCTCGATGCACAGGAGCTCGGCCGGCTTCTGGGAGCCCGCCCAGTGGGCGTATCGCGAAGGATCCTTCGCACCGCCGCCGACCTTACGTGGAGGCTGCGGCTCCAGCCGACCGATCCGTCCTGGCTGGACCTGGCACTTGAGTCGCCACTGATGGACACAACCCGAGCGCGGCGCGAGCTTGGCTGGCGGCCCCGTCACAGCGCGCAGGAGACCCTCCTTGAGCTGCTGGACGGCATGCGCGACGGCGCGGGATTCGGCACCCCTCCGCTGGATCCACGGGCAGGCGGGCCCCTGCGCCTCCGCGAGCTCCTGTCGGGTCTAGGCGGGCGCGCCGCCTGAGCTCACCTGATTGAGGCCTCGCAGTAGAAGGCCTCTAGACGCTCCAGATCGCTTGTTTCGAGCGTGAGCTCTGCGAAGCCTGTGGTGTCATGGCCGCCCTCCCCTAGGGACCTCCTGTATAACCGCCCGGCGGGCCCCGGCCCCGCGCCCTCGCCATTGAAGCTCTACAACGTAGATCTAAGCGACGAACCCTTTGGGCTGGTGGCGGGGATCAGTGGAGAGATCGACATGTCGACGGTGGATGGGGTCCGCGGCGAACTGGAGGCGGGCCTCGACGGGGCAGCCGGAACGCTGGTCCTCGACCTCCGCGAGGTCGACATTCCTCGACTCGAGCGGGCTGCGGATGGTGATCCAGCTCGACCGCAGCCAGCGTGAAGCCGGCGGCCGACTCGTGGTGGTACAGGGACCGAGGCGAGTCGCGCGCGTGTTCGAGCTGACCGGCATGGACGCCGAGCTGGAGATCGTCGACGACCCTGCCGAGATCTGCCTGACCCGTGACGCGCGTCGGCTAGCGCCGCGCGCCCGACTCCGGATGACCAGGCTCTCGACGTCCTCCGCCTGCTCCGTGCGGACGCCGTCGGCCAAGCGCTCGACCACAGAGCCCACCACCGGGATCTCGGAATCGGCCACCACGCGCTCGGCACCACCCTCCTCCAGCGGGCCCACGCTGAGCTCGAAGGCATCGCCCTGTCGATCGAGGGCGATCTCGATCTCGTCGCCGATCAGGTGCCGGAGCGCATGACGCGCGGTGATCTCGGCGATCAACAGGGCCTCGACCAGCCGGTCGGTGGGTAGGTCGGCCTGCGCAGCGACCACGGCCACCAGGCGCCGCATGATGCGCTCGGCCGGGTCGATCCCGGGAGCGGCGCCGTCCACGGTCTCCAGCTTGCTCTGGCCCATGTCGAAGCGCATGTCGAGCTCGGTGCCGTCGCCCCCCTCGACCTCCAGGCTGCTGGCGATGCCCTCGATCATCGACAGCCCGAAGCCGCCGTCGCGATCCGTCCTGGGGTCCTCGGGGATCCCGATGCCCTGTATCCGCCACCACCACGCGTAGCTCGCTGCCGCGCGGGTGCAGGTCACACGGACATCGCCGTCCATCGCTCGCCGTAGGCGTGCTCGACCGCGTTGGCCATTGCCTCGGTGACCGCCAGCTCGGCGTCCTCCAATGCGGCCTCCTCGGCGTCGACCGTCTCCCCGAGTGACCGCAGCACCTGCCGTACGACCGGCAGGCTGTCGTCCTCGGCCGGGACCGTCAGGTGGAGGTCCGGCCTCACGATGCCGATGCGGATAACGATCACCGGCTCCTCGCCGGAGGAGGACGGAGAACTGAGCAACGTGTTTCGGGCTGGCCTCGATCGCACCTTTCACCAAGTCGGACTACCCGTGGGCTGCGGGGCCAAACGAACGGATTTCGAACGCCCACGAGGGTTGCGGACGAACGATGTACGGCCGGAGCCAGCAGATTCGCGACTGTCGGCGGCCGATGGCTAGGGTGCCGCGAATGCCGTGGTGGCGGGACGCCGTGATCTACCAGATCTACCCGCGCTCCTTTCAGGACTCCGATGGCGACGGCGTGGGAGACCTGGCCGGCATCGAGAGCCGGCTCGACCACGTGGCGCGAGCTGGGCGCGTCGGCGGTCTGGCTGTCGCCGATCTACCCCTCGCCGCTGGCCGACTTCGGCTACGACGTGAGCGACTACCTGGCCGTCGACCCCGTCTACGGCGACCTCGAGGGCTTCGACCGGCTCGTCGAGGCGGTCCACGAGCGCGGGCCTGCGGCTGCTGATGGACCTGGTGCCGTGCCACACCTCGATCGAGCACCGCTGGTTCACCGAGCACCCCGACTGGTACATCTGGGCCGACGGCCGCGACGGCGGGCCGCCCAACAACTGGGTCGCCACCTTCGGCGGGCCCGGCGTGGACGCGCGACGAGCGCAGCGGGCGCTGGTACCTGCACTCGTTCTACCCCGAGCAGCCCGACCTGGACTGGCGCAACCCGGAGGTGGTGAGGGCCATGCAGGACGTGATCCGGTTCTGGCTCGACCGCGGCGTGGACGGCTTCCGCATCGACGCGATCGACCGGCTGGTCAAGGACGCCGAGCTGCGCGACGACCCGCCGGCGTCGGCGCCGTTCGCGCTGCCCCTGCCCGAGGAGTACGCCCGGCTCGAGCATCTCTACAGCGCCAACAGCCCGGACATCCGAGCGGCGCTGGTGGCGCTGCGCGAGGCGGCCGGCGACGCGCTGCTCGTGGGAGAGGTCTACCTGCCCGCGGCCGACACCGCGCCCTACCTCGACCACTTCGACGCCGTGTTCGCGTTCGAGCTGTTCCACTCGCCCTGGGAGGCCGGGCGCGCTGCGCGGCGCGATCGAGGCGTGCGCGGCGCTGGCCGGCGACGGTGGCGTGGAGGGCGCCGCCTGGGTGCTCTCCAACCACGACTTCCCGCGGCTGCCCGCGCGCGCGGGCGAGGAGAACGTGCGTGCGGCGGCCGTGCTGCTGCTGACCCTGCCCGGCCTGGCGTTCGTCTACCAGGGCGAGGAGATCGGCCAGGCGCGACGGGCCCGGTGGCGAGCGCACCTACGACCGCGCCGGGCGCGACGCCGCACCGCCACCCGATGCAGTGGGAGCCCGACCCCGCGACGGCCGGCTTCACCTCGGGCACGCCCTGGCTGCCGCCGGTCGACCCGCAGCGGCGCAGCGTGAGCGCGCAAGCGGGCGCGGCCGGGCAGCATGCTCGAGCTCTACCGCGCGCTGATCGCCCTGCGCAGCGACCTGAGCGGTGCGCTGGAGATGATGCCCGCCTGCGCCGGGGGTCGTCGCATACACGCGCGGGCGGCACGTCGTTGCGGTGAACACCACGTCCGAGCCCCAGCCGGCTGCCGGCGATCGGCGAGGTGGTGCTGGAGTCCGCCGACGGCGCCGTCGAGCGACGGACGGCTCGCTCCGAACGCGGCGATCGTGAGCGCTCGCGGACGGGTGATGGCGCCCACTGGTTTGACGGCGTGCCCCAGCCGGGTAGGGTGCCTCGTGCAGCTCGTTGCAGAGTGAGGAGCTTGTTGCAAGACCGTGAGGAGAGTTCTTGAGACCTAGTTGGGCCGCTGCGGTGGCCGCGCTGACGGTGGCGCTCGCCGTCGGATGTGGCTTCTCCGACGAGCAGGGCGGCGGTGGCGCCCGGACGCTCAACTGGTACGTCTTCAACGAGCCGGGCGGCGCCAACGAGGAGGCCATCAAGGTCTGCAACGAGCAGGCCAACGGCCGCTACCGGATCCAGTACCAGCGCCTGCCGACCGACGCCAACCAGCAGCGCGAGCTGATCGTGCGCCGGCTGGCCGCCGAGGACGACACGGTGGACCTGGTGGGCATGGACGTGATCTGGACGGCCGAGTTCGCCGAGGCCGGCTGGATCCTCCCGTGGGACGGCGCCCGCCGCGCCCAGGCCACCGAGGGCAAGCTCGAGGGCCCGCGCAAGACGGTGGAGTACCAGGACAAGGTCTGGGCCATCCCCTTCACCACCAACTCGCAGCTGCTCTTCTACCGCAAGGACAGGGTCCCCAAGCCGCCCGCGGACTTCACCTGGGACGAGATGATCGAGCAGGCCGCCAAGGACGGTCGCTCGATCGAGGTGCAGGCGGCGCAGTACGAGGGCTACACGGTCTGGATCAGCGCGCTGATCGCCGGCGCCGGCGGCCAGGTGGTGGACCAGGACGGCAACGTGAAGGTCGACGAGTCGGCCGGCCGCGCCGCCGAGATCATCAAGGCAGTGGCCGAGCGCGCGCAGCCGCCCGGCATGTCCAACAACAAGGAGGACCAGGCCCGGATCGGCTTCGAGTCCGAGCGCTCGGACTACCAGGTCAACTACTCGTTCATCTACCCCAGCGCCGCGGAGAACAAGGGCCAGGAGTTCCAGAAGAACATCGGCTGGGCGCGCTACCCGCGCACCGACAAGGACAAGCCCAGCCGTCCGCCGCTGGGCGGCATCAACATCGGCGTGGGCGCCTACACGAAGAACCGCGACCTGGCCTTCGACGCCGCCCGCTGCCTCGCGCAGCCGAGCAACCAGGTCGACGGCCTCCGAGAAGGGCGGGCTGCCGCCCACCACCGAGTCCGCCTACGACGACCCGAAGGTCGACAAGGCGCTGCCGTTCGCCGACCTGCTGCGCACCTCGATCGAGGAGGGCGCGCCCGCGCCCGGTGAACCCCGCCTACAGCGACATCTCGCTGGCGATCCAGAAGACCTACCACCCGCCCGACAGCGTGGAGCCGGACTCGATCGTCGACAAGCTCCAGGACCGGATGGACAAGGCGGCCGAGGGGAAGGTGTTCTAGATGTCATCCCAGGCAGGCGTCGCGGCACCGGCAGCCGGCACCGGCGAGGGCAAGAAGAAGCAGGTCAGCGACCGCGCGCGCTCCGAGCGCCGTCTGGCGTGGATGCTGTGCGCCCCGGCCATCATCGCGATGCTGATCGTGACCGGCTATCCGATCGGCTACGCGGTCTACCTGTCGCTCCAGCGCTTCGACCTGCGCTTCCCCGACGACAAGGAGTTCGTCGGCCTCTCCAACTACGGCGACGTGCTCACCTCGACCACCTGGTGGTCGGACGTGGGCGTGACGCTGATCATCACCGTCTTCTCGGTGGCCATCGAGCTGGTGCTGGGCATGGCCATCGCGCTCGTGATGCACCGCGCGATCTTCGGTCGCGGCCCCGTGCGCGCCGCCATCCTGGTGCCGTACGGGATCGTGACCGTGGTCGCCGCGTTCGCGTGGCGCTACGCCTTCGACCCCACTAGCGGCTTCCTGCAGTCCACCTTCCTGCTGGGCGACGACGCTGCGCCCCTCGACCGAGCGCACCGGCTCGCTGATCGTGATCATCCTGACCGAGGTCTGGAAGACCACGCCGTTCATGGCGCTGCTGCTGCTGGCCGGCCTGGCGCTGGTGCCCGACGAGCTGCACGAGGCGGCCAAGGTCGACGGCGCCAGCACCGTGCAGCGCTTCTTCCGGATCACCCTGCCGCTGATGCGGCCGGCGATCCTGGTGGCGCTGCTCTTCCGCACGCTCGACGCCTTCCGATTGTTCGACTCGGCGTTCATCCTCACCGGCGGTGCCAACGGCACCGAGACGGTGTCGATCCTGGGCTACAACGTCTTGATCAACCGCGTGAACCTGGGCCTGGGCTCGGCGATCTCGGTGCTGATCTTCATCTGCCGTGATCATGATCGCGGTGTTCTTCGTGAAGGTCCTCGGCACGAGCACCGCCCAGCAGCGAGGAGAGGCGACCTGAGATGACGCCACACCCCCCGTGAGCGGGTCTTCTGGTCGATCGCGATCCTGGTCGTGATCCTCTACGCGCTCACTCCCGGTGGCGTGGATCACCGCGCTGTCGTTCAAGAAGCCCGACCAGGTGGCCGACGGCAAGTTCTTCTCCGGCTTCTCGACCGAGAACTACGAGAGCGATCTTCAAGGAGGACACGTTCAACGCCGCGCTCGTGAACTCGATCGGCATCGCGGCGATCGCGACGCTGATCTCGATCGTGCTCGCCGCGATGGCGGCCTACGCGCTCGCGCGGCTGGACTTCGCCGGCAAGGCCGTGATCCTGTCCGGCGCCCTGGCGGTGGCCATGTTCCCGCCGGTGTCGATCGTGGGCTCGCTGTTCGACATGTGGCGCGTCGATCGGCCTCTACGACACCTGGCTCGGGCTGATCATCCCGTACATGACGTTCACGCTGCCGCTGGCCATCTACACGCTGTCGGCGTTCTTCCGCGAGATCCCGTGGGAGCTGGAGCAGGCGGCCCAGGTCGACGGCGCCACGCCGTTCCAGGCGTTCCGCAAGGTGATCGTGCCGCTGGCCGCGCCCGGCGTGTTCACCGCGGCGATCCTCGTCTTCATCTTCGCCTGGAACGACTTCATCTTCGCCAACACGCTCACGTCGACCGACGACGCGCGCACCGTGCCCGCGGCGCTGGCCTTCTTCACGGGCGGCTCGCGCTTCACAGAGCCGATCGGCGCCATCTCCGCCGCAGCCGTGGTGGTCACGATCCCCATCGTCATCATGGTCCTGATCTTCCAGCGCCGCATCGTCGCCGGTCTCACGGCGGGCGCCGTCAAGGGATAAGCCAAGGAGGCAACCGCTATGGCCGACATCGTCCTCGACAAAGTCACGAAGCGCTACCCGGACGGCTACGAGGCCGTGCGGGACATGGACCTGACGATCGAGGACGGCGAGTTCGTGATCCTCGTGGGCCCGTCGGGCTGCGGCAAGTCGACGGCGCTGCGGATGATCGCCGGCCTGGAGGACATCTCCGACGGCGAGCTGTCGATCGGCGGCGAGGTCGTGAACGAGAAGGCGCCGAAGGACCGCGACATCGCGATGGTGTTCCAGAACTACGCGCTCTACCCGCACATGACGCGTGCGCGAGAACATGGGCTTCGCGCTGAAGCTGGCGAAGGTCGACAAGGCGGAGATCGACAAGAAGGTCGAGGAGGCGGCCGAGATGCTGGACCTCAAGGCCAGCACCTGGACCGCAAGCCGGCGAACCTGTCCGGCGGCCAGCGCCAGCGCGTGGCCATGGGCCGGGCGATCGTGCGCGATCCGCGCGCCTTCCTGATGGACGAGCCGCTCTCCAACCTCGACGCCAAGCTGCGCGTGCAGATGCGCACCGAGGTGTCGCGGATCCAGCAGCGCCTCGGCACGACCACGGTGTACGTCACGCACGACCAGACCGAGGCCATGACGCTCGGCGACCGCGTGGCGGTCATGCGCGCCGGCGTGCTGCAGCAGGTGGGCTCGCCGATGGAGCTCTACAACGAGCCCAAGAACCTGTTCGTGGCCGGCTTCATCGGCTCACCGGCGATGAACTTCATGCCGGGCACGGTGGAGGGCGACACGCTCAAGCTCCCGATGGTGGACGTCCGGCTGCCCGACGAGCTGCGCGGCAAGGCCAGCGGGCGAGGTGATCGCGGGCGTCCGCCCGGAGGACTTCGAGGACGCGGCGCTGGTGGGCGACGCGCGCGATCGCGGCAGCACGTTCACGGCGAAGATCGACGTGCTCGAGTCGATGGGCTCGGAGCTCTACGCGCACTTCTCGGTCGAGAGCGACCAGACGATCGAGTCGGACGAGCTGCGCGAGCTGGCCGAGGACTCCGGCGCCGGCGAGGTGCCGGGCGGCGGCGAGGAGGGGGCCATCGTCGCGCGGCTGGAGGCGGCGTCCAAGGCGGCGGAGGGCAGCGAGCTCGAGCTGTGGGTGGACGCGACGAAGGTCAAGCTGTTCGACCCGAAGGACGGCAGGAACCTGGCTGTGGCGGAAGCGCAGGAGCAGCCGCAGCCGAACTGAACCGAGACGGGAGAGCCCCATGCCCTACATCGAAGGCTTCGTCGCCGCCGTGCCCACCGCCAACCGAGAGACGTACACCCAGCACGCCAGCGAGGCGGCGGAGTACTTCAAGAAGCTCGGCGCCACCAAGGTCGTCGAGTGCTGGGGCGACGACGTGCCCAGGGGCGAGGTGACCGACTTCTACAAGGCCGCCCAGGCCAAGGACGACGAGACGGTCATCTTCAGCTGGGTCGAGTACCCCGACAAGGCCACCCGCGACGCGGCCAACAAGGCGATGGGCGAGGACCCGGAGATGGCCAACATGGAGATGCCCTTCGACGGCAAGCGGATGTTCTACGGCGGGTTCGAGCAGATCGTGGACGGCTGACGGCGCCGTAACCCGGGCCTGGCGGAGGGGTCAGCGCAGGTCCTTGCGCAGCTTGCGGATCTGCGTGTCCTCCCACGACGGGTGCTCGATCTGCTCGCGCACGCGCTCGAGCACCTCCTCGTCCCACTCGTGAGTGGCGAGCAGCATGTAGCGCAGGCTGACGGCCGCGTTGTAGGCGTCGGTCTCGTCGGCCTTGGTGGCCACGCCGGCCTCGCGCAGCATCTCGACGACCGGCTCGTAGTCCTCTGAGAACCACGCGCGCGCGACCTCGCTCGCGGTCCATGAGCTCGCCCCGGGCCTGCATCGCCCGCATTCCCCAGGCCTCCACGCCCTCGGCCAGGAACGCGTAGCCGCGCGGATCCTTGAGCGGATGCGCCCGCGGGCGTCCTCGGGCAGCGGCACGCGCTCGTGGAACAGCCGCTCGTGGCTCTTCAGCGGCAGGTCGGCGAGCGTGATCTTGCGGTCGGCGCCCACGCGGGTGAGCACGTCGGTCACGTACGCGTCGATCTGATCGCGCCCCTGCGCGCGTGCGACCGACACCCGGTGGTGGCCGTCCTTGACGAAGTGCAGCTCGCCGATGCGGTAGACGTCGATCGGCGGCATCGACTCGCCTCGGCGCTGGGCCGCCGCGATCCGCTCCCAGCGCTTGCGCACGCTGCCTGACGTGGGCCGAAAGCTGCGATCGAACTCGCGCCCGCGGTCCACCGTGCCCACGATCGTGTCCAGCCCGATCGTCTTGCAGGCCCAGGTGCTTCTCGCCCCGGCGACCGAGCGCCTCCACGACCTCCTCGAACGGGAGGATCACGTTCACGTCGCCGGGCTCGCCGCGCAGGCGGTCCGACAGCCGCGAGAGCGCGCGCCGCCGCCGGGCGCGGCTGAAGTCGAACTGCGCGTCGGTGCCCGGGAAGCCGGTGTCCGCGGCCATGCGCTCGAGGGTACTCCACGGCCCGCGCGCCAATGCGGGTTTGGCGACCGCGCGCGCGGGGCATCGGTGGAGCACATGTCCTCAGACTCAGACCTCCGTGCCGTGGTGCTCAACTGCACGCTCAAGCCCTCGCCCGCCGAGTCCAACACCGAGGCGCTCGCACGCGTGGTGATGGACGCGCTGGAGGGCAACGGCGTGACCACCGAGATCGTGCGCGTCGTGGACCACGACGTGCGCCCCGGCGTCTCGTCCGACGAGGGAGACGGCGACGAATGGCCCGCCATCCGAGAGCGGATCGTGAACGCCGAGATCCTGGTGATGGCCACGCCCACGTGGCTCGGAAAGCCCTCGAGCGTCGCGCAGCGAGCCATGGAGCGGATGGACGCGATGCTCAGCGAGACCGACGACGACGATCGGCCGGTGGCCTACAACCGGGTCGCCGGCGTGGTGGTCACCGGCAACGAGGACGGCGCCCACCACGTGATCTCCGAGGTCGCAGGCGGCCTGATCGACATCGGCTTCACGGTCCCGGGCCAGGCCTGGACGTACTGGAACAGGGGCCCCGGGCCGGGCGACGAGTACCTCGAGAGCGACGAGGGCAAGGACTGGTCGCACAAGACCGGCCGCGCGGCCGCGTCGAACCTGGTCGCCGTCGCCCGAGCGCTGCAGGCGGCGCCGATGCCTGCTCCGCCCGGACTGACCCGCCTGCCCATTTCGGTTTGCCGCCCGGGTCATTGGGTCATCACCCACGCACCGATGACCGAGCCGGCCCCGCAGGATCGCGACACGCGGACGCGCACTGCCCGCACTGCGAGCTGGTGGTCCAACGTCAGGGCGGATCCCTGGCCGCCCGAGCCGACTCGCTGCCCGCACTGCCGCCTGCTGATCGGGTCCGGCCGGGCCCGTCTCCGTCCCATCGAGCGAGCCGGGAGCCAAGGGCACGGCCGCGGGAGTCTTCAGCCGGCGGGCGAAGCGAGAGGACTCGGAGGACGTCGCGTCGCCGGACGAGATCCTGGCCGGCCATCCGAGCGGCGGCCGCGCAGATCGGCGAGCGTCCCGATCGGCTCCTGATGCTCGACTACCAGCGCGCAGCCTGGTCGATAGCCGAGCTGCCCCCGCTACGCGACGTGTTGGCCGTGTTCGGCAGCTGGAAGCGGGCGCGGCGCGAGGCGGCGAGTTAGGCCGCATCCCCGGCGCGGGTAAGAGCGCGGCAGAGCTCAATCGACAGAAGGAGACCGATGAGCATCATCGACAAGATCACAGGCAAGGCGAAGCAGGCCGCCGGCGACGTGGCCGACGATCCCTCCCTGCGCCGCCAGGGCCAGAAGGAGGAGTCCAAGGGCGAGGCCAAGGAGCGCCAGGCGAAGGCCGAGCGCAGCGCCGACGAGGAGGCCGACCGCGTGGACGACCTGGAGCGCCGCACCTGATCCATGCCGCCGGCAGTCTGACCGGACGGCGCGCGCTGGTCACCGGCGCGTCGTCCGGCATCGGCCGCCCGTCAGGCGGGCCCGTGCGGCTGGAAGATCACCTTGAACGCGCCGTCCTGCTTCTTCTGGAACGTCTCGTAGGCCCGAGGGGCGTCCTCGAGCGGCAGCTTGTGGGTGGCGAATTCCTCGACTCCGAGCGGGTCCTCGTCGCCCTCGAGGAGGGGCATGATCTCGTCGATCCAGCGCTTCACGTGCGCCTGGCCCATCCGCAGCTGGATGCCCTTGTCGAACAGCTGCATCATCGGCAGCGGGTCGATGGCGCCACCGTAGACGCCGGAGACCGACACCGTGCCTCCCCTGCGAACGCTCTCGAAGCAGGCGAGGAGCGCGCTCAGGCGATCCACCCCTGCCTTCTGGATGAGGGGCTGAGCGACCGCGTCCGGTAGAAACGCGGCCGCGCGCTGGGCGAACTCGCCGAAGGGCGCGCCGTGGGCCTCCATCCCGACCGCATCGATGGCCGAGTCCGTGCCGCGGCCGTCCGTGAGCTCGCGGACCCGCTCGGCGATCGCCTCCGTGTCGCCGGGCCCGTCCGAGACATCCAGCGTCTCGATTCCGTTGGATTGCGCCAGGGCCAGGCGCTCGCGCACCAGGTCGACGCCGATCACGCGCGCGCCCTTGTGCCGCGCAATCCGCGATGCCATCTGCCCGATGGGCCCAAGCCCGAACACGGCCACGGACCCGCCGTCGGGGATCGACGCGTACTCCACCGCCTGCCACGAGGTCGGGAGCACGTCCGAGAGGTAGAGAAAGCGCTCGTCGGGCGGCCCGTCGGGGACCTTGATCGGGCCAAACTGCGCCTGGGGCACGCGCAGGTACTCCGCTTGGCCCCCCGGCACCTGCCCGTAAAGCTTGGTGTAGCCGAACAGCGATGCGCCGGTGTTGGTGTCGCGGTTCTGGGTGGTCTCGCATTGAGCGAACAGCTGCTCATTGCACATCCAGCAGTGGCCGCAGGAGATGTTGAAAGGAATGACGACCCGATCACCCGCCGCGATGTGCTCGACGTCGGCACCCACCTCCTCGACCACGCCCATGGGCTCGTGGCCGAGCACGTCTCCGGGATCGATGAACGCGCCCAGCACCTTGTAAAGATGCAGATCGGATCCGCACAGACCCGTCGAGGTGATGCGCACGATCGCGTCGGTAGGCTCCTCGATCCTCGGGTCGGGCACGGTCGTGACCTGAACGTCCTCGACCCCCTGCCAAGTAAGTGCTCGCATCGCTTACCTCCTATCGGTTGAATGCCCGGCTCGCGACGGCGTCGAAGAGCCGGTCCGGCACCAGGGGCCGCAGGCGGGAAGCCACCACGGCCGGCAGGCCCACGGCCACCCGCGCCGGCGGTCGCTTGCCGGTCAGGGCCTTCTCGATCGCCTTCGCTACCTGATCGGGATCGCCACCGCGTTCGTCCGCCGACCTGAGCTTGGTGGCGAACTCGTCCAGCCGGGCGCTGTAGACGTGGCGGTGGTCGCGCTCCTTGAGCTCCGGGATGCGGTCGCGCGCCTTCTCCCAGATGGAGGTGGAAAAGGGCCCGGGCTCGATCAGCGTGACCTCGATCCGGTCCGGCCGGAGCTCCTGGCGAAGTACCTCGCTCACGGCCTCCATCGCGAACTTCGACGCGTGATAGGCGCCGGCGAAGGGAAATGCCAGCCTGCCTCCCACCGACCCGACCATCACGATCCGCGGGCCCTCCGAGCGCCGCAGCAGCGGCAGGAACGCGCGGGTGACCGACACCTGCCCGACCAGGTTGACATCCAGCTGCGACCGCAGTTCCTCGTCGGTGAGAAGCTCGAGGGGGCCGGACACGCCCTCGCCGGCATTGTTGACCAGGCCGTCCAGAGAGCCCGCCAGGGCCTCGACCTCGGCGGCCGCCTTCGTGACCGACTCCGGTTGCGTGACATCCACCAGGAGCGGCACCACAGACGCGCCGGCCTCGGCCCGCAGGCCGGCTCCGTCGCTCTCGGCCCGCACGGTCGCAAAGACGGTGATGCCCGTACGGGCCAGGCGAAGGGCGGTGGCGCGCCCGATGCCACTGGACGCGCCGGTAATCAAGACGTTTCTCACATCGCCGCGGCTACCCGGGCAGCCCAGCTCTAAGCCAGAAGGGCTATGCCGGCCGAAGATCGTGGCGCGCCGGCATGCATGCCGAGCCTTGCCTCCGGGTATCGCGGCGTGATGGCGAAGAAAGTGAACTCCGTCAAGCCCGATTCGGACGAGGCCAAGGAGGTCAAGCGCGAGTTTCGCAAGGCGGTGAACATGACCCCCAGCCAGATCGAGCGGTGGCTCAAGACGGACGAGTCAAAGTCGGTGGGCCAGGCAGACGGGGGTGGCACCACCGTCGGTCGCGACTCGGCTCGCACGATCGTCAGGATCAAGCGCAAGAAGGCCGCGGACCTGACCGGCGCGGATATCGGACACATGAAGAAGGTCAATGGCTACGTGGCCCGCCACCTAAAGCAACGGCCGAGCAAGTCCGGCAAGGACCTTCGCGAGACCGACTGGACCTACTCGCTCAAGAACTGGGGCCACGACCCGCTGAAGAAATGAGCGGCGCGCGCATCACCCCCTACCGAGACGGGCCGCTGCTTGTGCGCGGTGATTTCCTGATCCAAGATCAGGATGGGAACGAGGTGGATGCGGGACGTGAGGTCGTGGCGCTGTGTCGGTGCGGCAAGTCCCGAATACGTCCGTTCTGCGACGGGTCCCACAAGCTGGTGGACTTTCGCGCCCCGAGTGGGCGCGAGCGCAGGGCCTAGGCCAGCGCAGGCGTCTGGGCCAGGAGCGAGCTGCGGCCCGCTTCCCAGGCGGACAGCACGTGCCTCGCCCAAAGCGCGTCGAGTGCCTCCAGCGCCCGGGCGCCCAGGATCACGTCGGCGGCCACCTGTGGCTCGGCTCGTATCAGGCCACCCGCGAGGTCGACCGCCGCAATCTGCTCGTGCACGGCGTCGGCCTCGACGTGCTCGTCGAAGAAGTCCAACGCCTCCGGCGCGGCGCCGAGCCGCCGCAGGCCGTCTCCGTAACGGCGGTTGGGCAGCGAGGAGGTCATCTCGAAGAGCGCGAGGTGCCCGACGATCGCGCCACGTAGCCGGCGGTGCAGACCGAACAGGGACATGAGGTTCACGGTGGCCAACGTGATGGCGGGGATGCGGTCCACGTACGCGCCGTAGGAGGCGTCGAGCCCCATCGCCTCCATCGCCTTCGCGAACAGCTCCGCGTGCACTCGGTCGGGCCGGCCACCGCCGTACTCGTCCGCCTGAATCTCGATTAGGGCAGCCTTCGGCGGGCCGCAGAGACGCGCGATCGCCCAGGAGTGCGGATCCGCCTCCTTGAGCTGGTACGCGGAGCGATGAATCAGGAACTCGACCGCCTGCTCGAGGGTGGCCTCACGCGCGAAGTACCTGGACAGCGACGGGGCGTCTTCGGCGTCGGCCAGCTCTCGCAGCGCCACGTCTGCCAGGTCAGGCTCAGGCGCTTCGCACGGGCCTGCCAGGCGGCGCACCTCCGCCTCGAACGGTGTCTCGAGCGCAGCGCGAAACGCGAGCAGATCGGGGTCCCACTCCCATCGCTCATCGACGCCGTCGAAGCCGCGGTAGTGCAGCTCGTAACAGCAGTAGAGAGCCAGCTGCAGGTCCTCGTCGACCAACGGCTCGGACGAGCCGACCACCGGCAGAGCCAGGCCTCCGGGAGGCCTGGCGAGTGCCTCTACGAGCGCGTGGCTGATCTCTCCTCGCGGGGCGGGCAGCGTCGCCACGAACCGACTAATGCCCCAGCGGCGCGAGTTCAACCCTACGCCAGGAACAAAGTGGACAGCTCGTTCATGGCCGCCGCGGGGCTGCCCGCCTGAACCTGGCGCTCGGAGCCGTTTCGCCGCGCCAACCTCGCCGCCGCCTCGAGCTCGGCCTGACAGCGCAGCCGGCCCGCGACGGGCGCCAGCGACTCGATGAGTTCGAGCACTGTCTCACGCGCGGGCACTCGTTGGCCCGTGTCGAGGTTCAGCAGGTCGCCGCCCAGGCCATAGCGCGCCGCCAGCCAGCGGTTCTCTCGTATCGCCCAAGAGGGGTGGCCCGGAAGAGGGTGTCCGGCATCGATCATCTCTTGGAGATGAATAACGAGGCAATGCACCAAGGCAGACACGGCAGCTGTCTCACCTACGGTCGTCTGCTGGTCGGGCACTCGCACCTCGACCGTGCCCTGCACCGGGTGCAGGCGCAGCTCCCACCACCAGGCGGCATTCTCGAAGGCGCCCGAAGCCCTGCCGAAGGCAAGCGCGGCGGCCCACTCGTCGAGCGTCGCGAAGGCGGGCGGGATGCCCTGGCGCGGCAGCAGATCGCTGAGCTGCGGGCGGATCGAAGCGAAACCCGAATCGGCCCCGTCGTGAAATGGCGCGTTGGCCGCCAGGGCTGCCAGTGTCGGCAAATACGAGCGAAGCGCGTTGTAGACACCAAGCGCGCGCTCGGCCCCGCTCACGCGGACGTGTACGTGCAGGCCGAACACCAGTTGTCGTGATGCGACGGGCCCATACTCGCGGCGAGTGAACTCATAGCGGGGGTCCTCGCTCAACTCGCCCTCACCCGATGCGAACGGATGCACTCCGGCTGCGGCCGCCAGAGCCGCGCCCGCGGTCACATCGATCAGCCGCTCGCGCCCGGCGCGCAGCTGCGCCGCCGCCTCGCCCACGGTCGCGCAGGGTGCGGTGATCAGCTCGATCTGGGCCGCGGGTAGCTCGCCCTTGAAGCGAGTGTCGCCTTGCAACTCCGCCAGCACCGTGGGCGCGATGGGAGCCAGGTCGAGAGTGCCAGGGTCCAGCAGCATCAGCTCCTCTTCGATGCCGACCGTCGGGCCGCCGCCCTCGAAGGCGGCACGTAGGCTCTCGGGGTCGAGGTCGATCATCGGTTTCGGCGCGGAAGCTTCTCAGCTGTGCTCGCCACTGCCGCGCCAGCGCTGAGTGAGCCGTTTCGCTCGGCTCCGGCCGGGTAGCCAACCGCACTCGACCGGATTGGAGTCACATGGCAGTTAAGACCGGGGTCGCCAAGGGCGGCTTGAGGTTCGGCAGACGCAAGGTCAAGCGCACACCCGTGGGCACCGCGATGCTGTATGGGCAAGCCCTCATCGGCAACCAGGAGGCCCGCGGCGAGTTGCAGGACGCCGCAACCGCAGCCCGGAAGGCTTATCGCCGAGGATCGGACAAGGAGGCGGGAAGAGCCGCCCAGTCACTCACTCGCGCCCTGCAGATCGCCGGGCGCAAGCGGGAGAAGCCGAGAAGCGCCAAGGGGCCGGCAATCGCCATCGCCGCGGTGGCTGGCGTGGGCGCGGCCGTTGCTGTGAAGAAGAAGGCGGACTCGGCTCCGGAGAGTCAGAGTCCGAGCGTGGCCGCCGCCTAGGCCGGATGGAGCCCGCGGGCGCGCCCAGCGTCCCGCGGGCTTCCGCTTCTCAGCGCTTGGCGCGCTTCCGGGCGCCTTTGCGGGCTGCGGCCTTGCGGCCCTCCTGCTTGGCCTTCCGGGTTCGGGCGGCCTTTCGGGCCGAGGCGCTTCTGTCGCCGCGCTCGGTGTGCCCCCGGAGCTCCGAGACCGCCCCCTCCAGCCGCTCGACCGCTTCACGCAGCGGCTTCGGCGGGCGCTTGCCGCCACGCACCTGCCCCGGCAGCTCCGAGAGCTGACGCGCGACGCTCTTGCGCACCCCGCTGCTGCGCATGCGCGAGTAGAGCTTGCGGTCTCGCTTTGCCTTGGCCATTCGAGCTCCTTATCGATGAGCTACCTGTCGGCCTTCTTTTCGAGCTTGCTCGTGTCGCGGGGCTCGAGGAACGGCTCGTCGAGTGGGGCGGCTTCGCCGGCCTCGCGCTGTTGGCTGCGTTGGAGCTCGGAGTTGAACTCGGCGCCGAACAGGATCGCGAGGTTGGTGATCCAGATCCAGAGCAGGAACACGATCACGCCGCCGAGGGACCCGTAGGTCTTGTTGTAGGAGGCAAACGTGGCCACGTAGAGCGCGAACAGCAGCGAAGCGACGATCCAGATGACCAGCGCCACGATCCCGCCCGGGCTCGCGAACTTAAATCCCGGCTGCTTGACGTTGGGTGCCGTCCAGTAGAGAAACGAGAACATCAGCGACACCACGAGCAAGATCAGCGGGATCTTCGCGAAGTCCCAGATCGTGGCCGCGGAGCTCCCGACGCCGATCAACTTGCCGACCTCCTCGGCCAACGGACCGGACACCGTGACCGCGACGGCGACCACCACGAGCATCAGGATCAGCACCAGCGCGATCCCGATCTGCTGCGGCTTGAGCTTCCAGATCGGACGCCCCTCCTCCACGTCGTAGATCGCGTTCGACGCGCGCGCGAACGCTGAGATGTAAGACGACGCGGAGTTCAGCGCCAACACCAGGCCGACGATGAACGCAATCCCGGCCGCGCCGCGGTTGGACTGAAGGTTCTCCACCGAACTGGTCAGGATGTCCTTGGCCGGCCCGGGTGCCAGCTTGCCGATGTTCTCCAGCAGCGGGTCTGTGGCCGAGGGGCCAACCAGCCCGATGATCGACACCAGCGCGATGATCGCCGGGAACACCGCCAGCACCCCGTAGTAGGTCAGCGCCGCCGCCCAGTCGGTCAGGTTGTCCGCCGAAAACGCCTTAAACGTGCGCTTCAGCGTGTCCTTCTTCGACGAGCCGCCCAGGTCCGACGGGCTGTCCGGCGCGCGGCCGTCGGGGGCGCCGCGATCCTCACGCTTGGCCCTGACCGTCTCCCGTTCATCTCGATACTCAATCGCCATCTGAGTTCCCCCTGCCTAGTCGCCCGGCCAGTAGCCGGTCGCCTTTTGCACGCCCCGCGCGCCACCGCGCTGGATGACCGCCTTGACCAGCGCGAAGATCGCGCCCTGCAGCGCCGCCGCCGGGAGGATCTCTTTCCAGCCGTACTCGCTCTCGAGCGCCTTCGGAGACTCCTCCTCGTCGGAAATCCGCTTCCAGATCTGCTTGAAGACGGCGCCCGCGAGGATGCCGCCGAGGACGCTGAACGCGATGCTGACCGGCATGTAGAGAGCCTTGGCCATCAGGAGCCCCGTCTGCGGAGGAACAGGATCAGCAGGAGCAGGACCACGACGCCCCCGGCGATGCCGGCGGCCGGCGCCGGGTTCTCCTTCACTTGGGTCGTGGTGTCGTCGAGCTTCGCCTGCGCCCGCGCCTTCTGCTCGTCGACCTTGGCCTGCGCCTGGGCCTTCACGTCGGTCTTGGCGGCCAGCGCCTCCACCGTCTCGCCCAACTCCTCCCGCGCGTCCCTGATCTCGCCGCGCAGCTGGTCGGGGTCGACCGGCTCCTGTGGCTCGGCCTCCTTCGCCCGGGCCTCGGCCTCCTCCTCAGCGTGCTTCTCCTGCGCCTCGCGCTCGATCTCTTGGTCGTTCAGCTCCTTCTCCCTGCGGCCTTTGGCCTTCGTGGCCTCGTCCTCGCGCTGCTCGTCACGGTCGTCCGTGCGCGTCTCGGCATCGGTCATCGGGCGGCCCGTCCTTTCACGGTCTCGACATCTCGTTTGGTGCTGTGGATGGCCTGCTCCGGCTGCGGCGGCACGGCCTGCTCGACCTGCTTCTTGCCCATGAGCGCGGCAACGCCCGCTGCGGCGAACAGGACTGCGGACACGATCAACGCCGACAGCCACGGCTCGAGGCTCGTGGCAAGGAGCAGGATGATCGCGGCCACCAGGACCGCCGAGCCGTAGAGCGCCATGACGCCGGCGCCGCCGAACAGCCCGGCGCCCATGCCGGCGCGCTTGCCCTTCTCCGTCATCTCGAGCTGCGCGAGTTGAAGTTCCTTCCGCACGAGCGTGGCTGTCTGCTCGGATAGGTCCCGAACCAGATCGCCGATGGGCTCGGCGCTGCGGTCGTTCTGATGCACTTGTCTCTCCACCTTGGTCTCCTGGGTCGTGACCGAGGCGCTTACCCGGGACGACGGGGTCCAATCCGACTCTTCGCCGTTGTTAGGAGGCGCTGCGCGCAGCCACGTCGGGCTCGTCGAGGCGGGAGCCGGTACCGGCGTCCCCCGGCTCGAGGCCGAAGACGATGAACAGCACCGTCGGGTCGAACACGATCTGACAGTGGCAGGCGCTCACCTTCCGGCCCAGGAGCGCCTCCACCTCGGACTTGTAGGTGTCCGCCGTCAGGTCCAGCAGCCGCAGCCGGACCTGCCTGATCAGGTCGTGCTGGTCGCCCTCCGCCAGCGTGCGCTCGACGGTCGTGAGCGGCTCCTCGGCGATGCAGAACACGTAGTCGTCCGCGAAGAAGGTGCGCGTCCTGCTTGGACCCTTGCCGTGATGCTCGCGCAGCAGCCGCACGATGGCGTTCGAGATCGCAGCTCGCGTCGTGCCGCTGCCCGCCTGTGACTCGCTCCCTCCACCTTGGCGGCGCGGCGATGACGGAAGCCGATCCGCGTCTCCCGCCTCGCCGGGGCCGAGGGCCGCGGAGTCGTCGACGCCATCCTCCCCGGTTGCGACTCCTTCGTCGGGCTCCAGCACGAAGAACTCGAAGGCCACGTCGGGATCGAAGACCACCTGGCTGTGGTAGGCCACCACCCGCCTTCGCGTGAGCTGCTCCACCGCTCCGACAAACGCCTTCGTCATCAGGTCCTCGAATGTCAGCCGGACCTTCCGGATCAGATCGAGGTCACCCTCCCGCTTGAGGGTCTGCTCGGCCGTCGTCAACACGTCCTCGAGGACGATGAACACGTAGTCCCCGAAGATGTAGGTCTTCGCTCGCTCCGAGCCCTTGCCGTAGAACTCGCCCATCATCCGAGTGATCGCGTTCGAGATGCCGGCTCGCAGACGACCACCAGTGAGTGCGACGTCATCGCCCACGGCGGAAATCTACCGCGCGCTGATTGACGAGCCGCGTGACCGGGTACCCGGGCGGGCTAACCCGACGCACGGAGGATGCATGTCCGAAATCGGCGCACGAGACGCCAAGGTGATTCAGTACCTGAACGAGGCGTACGGCAAGGAGAAGGAGCTGGAGCTCGCGCTTGAGGCCCACGTGCAGATGACCACGCGCGCGCCTTACAAGAAGCGCCAGCGCGAGCACCTCAAGGAGACCAAGGCGCATGCCCGTGCGCTGTCGAAGCGCATCAAGCAGCTGGGTGGGAAGGCCCAGGCGGCGCCGGTGCCTAGCGCGGCGCCCGACGCCGTGGCGGACGCGGCGACGCGAGTGCAGGAGGCGGCGTCCAAGGGGCTCGCCGCAGCGAAGGGGCCGCTTCACTCCATCCGAGGCACCGGCGAGAGCGAGAAGATGCTCAAGAACGCCAAGACCGAGTACTTCAACGAGTTCGAGGAGATCGCGACCTACACCGCGATCGAGGCCCTGGCCGAGGCGGTCAACGACCGTGAAACCGCCAAGTTGGCCCGCGCCATCAGGCGCGACGAGGAGCGGATGGCCAAGTTCCTCGAGCGCCAGATCCCGATGCTGGCGAAGGCGGTCGCAAGGGAAGAAGTGCCGGCCGACCAGCGCCGCGCGGCCTGACCGGATCCGACAGGAAGATGAAAGCCCGCGCCGCCGGTCGGCGGCGCGGGCTGGGGGGCTCGAGCCCCGGTAGAGATCGCCTCGACCAAGTCGCCCACCCTGCTCTCGTCGATCGAGCGAGCCAGGTCTGCCTGACTGATGATGCCCACCAGCTCGTGGCCGTCGATCACCGGAAGTCTGCGGATCTTGTGCTCGGTCATCGTGCGCAGCGCTTCGTCGAGCGAATCGTCGGCGCCGATGGTCACGGGCTTGCCTTCGCCGAGCTCGCCGGCGAGGGTCGATGCCGGATCCTTCCCCTCCGCGAGGACCTTCACCACGATGTCGCGGTCGGTCAGCATCCCCTTCAGGCGGTCGTCCTCGCCGCAGATGGGCATCGCGCCGACGTTCAGATCGCGCAGGCGTTTGGCGGCGTCTACGACTGAGTCGTTCTCTCCGATGCACTGCGCGTCGGGCGTCATGACGTCGCGGGCGGTATCCGCCATCGCTCCTCCTTCGTTGGGTGCGCTTCCTTGGATAACCAGGTACGCACCGTCTAATCCGAACCGTTGATCGATGCCTCCGCAAGCCGGTGTTGCGTATCGGCAACCGGGTAAGAGCAGGAGACGGTGCAACGAGGAGAGAGGTGGTCATGCCCCAGGGCAAGAGCAAAACAGCGACCGCAGCGAAGAGCAAGCAAAGCTCGAGCAAGTCGTCACGGCAGCGCAAAGCTGGATCGGTCGGCAGCGCCAACGGCGCTCGCGCCACGGCCCAGAAGCGGGGATCGGCTACCCGGTCCTCCAGCCGCAACGGCGCCACCGCGAGCAGTGGGCGCGCCAAGAGTCCGCGCGCCTCGTCCTCGGGCGCCAAGGGCAGGTCCAGCGCGTCGAAGCCTCGGGCGGGGCGGTCTGGCTCGTCTGGATCGCGCGCACGCAGCCGGTCCCAGCAGTCCGCCGTCGCTAAGGGCGCGGCAAACGTGCGGGACACCGCGAAGTCGGGAGCCGGCTCGGTCAAAGACGCTGTCACCAGCGCCGCGGGCAAGGCAAAGGTCCCGGCGCTGGCAGCCGGCGCGGCTGCGGCCGGGCTGGCCGGAGGCGTGGCCCTCGGTCAGCGACTGCTGCCGCAGCGCAAGGTCCTTGGGGTACCGCTTCCGCGTAGAAGCCGGGTGCAGAAGGCGAGCAGGCAGCTCGCAAAGGCCGCGGGCGAGGTCGGCAGCGCAGGGCGGAACGTGAGTGAGCTGACAGCCGAGGTACGTCGGATGCGAGAGCAGGTGGAGCAGGGCAACGGGCGCTCGCCCGTCGAGGTTTTGCTCTCGGGTTTGACCCGCAGGCGCGACCCCTAGCTCGGCGCGACGTCTACGGCGACATCGGAACGGGTACCCCGGGTTCATGAGCGAAGAGCGAAAGAGCAGCGAGGCCCCGGTGGAAGACCGCGATCTCACGGCACCGCCCGACGGCAAGACCCACGAGGCGACCACGCCGCCCGGAGGGGGCGACCGCGACGAGGAGGCCGTGGCCGACGGCGAAGACAGGTTGGAGCAGGCGGGCGGCGGCCACTGAGGGCGCGAGCCGCTCGACAATCCAAGTGCCGCCGGCCGCCCTGAATCGCAGGCGGTCGTGGAGGCGGTCCGGCCGGCCCTGCCAGAACTCGACTGCCAGCGGCGCGATCCAGAAGCCGCCCCACCACTCCGGTCGCGGCGGGTCGCCGCTCGCAACCTCCGAGCGTCGCCGCTCGAGTTCCTCGCGCGAGGCGACGGGCTCCGATTGAGGGCTTGCCAGGGCGGCCAGCCGCGAGCCCAGCGGTCGCGAGGCGAAGTAGCGGTCCGCCTCCGCGCCAGTCGCGGGCTCGACGAGACCATCCACCACGACTTGGCGTTGAATGGGGTGCCACGGGAAAACGGCTGACGCGCGCGGGTTGACCGCGAGCTCGCGACCCTTGCGCGAGCGCAGATTGGTGAAGAAGAGCAGGCCGCGTTCGTCCAGCCCCTTGACCAGGACGGTGCGGGCGCCGGGCGCGCCGGCGCCGTCGGCCGTGGCCAGCACGATCGCGTTGGGCTCAGGCAGCTCCGCGCTCACGGCTTCGTCGAGCCAGCGGCGCAGCTGCTCCAACCAGGTGGTCGCCAGGTCCTCGGGCTCGAAGCTGCCGGACCCATAGGCCTGGCGCATGGAGCCCAGGTCCGGCGTGCCAGGGTCGGTTTCGTCCGGCGCGGACACCGCAGCGACACTAGTCGCTGCAGTCGGACCCAGCCGACAGGGTGTGGCGCTTCAGCGGACCCGCGCGCCGTTGGCGTTGCGGATGCGCTGGGCCAGCTCGGCCACGCCCTCGTCGTCGAGGTCTGCCGTGTCCAGCCCCACAGCCTCGAGCTCCTCGCGCACCGCGCTCACGGTGCTCACGAAGTCGATCTCCTGCGAGAGGCGCTGGATCGCCGCGCTCACGAGCGCGTCGTCGAGGGCGGTCTCGCCCTCGTGCATCGACTTGAGCAGCCACTGGTGCAGCGCGTTGGCCTGCTCGAGGTCCAGCTCCAGCCGGACCGTCTGCGGGCTCTCGACCGGCTCGGGAATGTAGTCGGGCACCGGGCTGCTGTTGGCCTGCTCTGTCATCGAGTCCGCCTTCGGCATTTCCGCCGAGTCGCATTAGCGTTTGGGCGCGGACGCCCGGTCGTCGGTCGCCGGTCGTTAGAAGATGACGTAGCTGCGCCGGCCCGCGGTTGCCGGCAAGGTCACGCCGCGCCGCGACACGACCGCGCCGGCGGCCCGGGGCCCGCGGCCACATGTGGTGCCCGCCACGACCCGGGCGCCGCGAGGCAGCGAGAGGGCCAGCCGGATCCGCGCGGCTCCGTCGCTGACGATCGAGACCTTCAGGCAGCGGGTCCCTCGCAGGCGGGCCCGGCGTCCGTCCACGCGCAGGGAGCGCACGTTCTCCAGCCGCAGCGACAGGGCGTTGGCCTTGCGCCGGCGTGGCAGACGACTCCATTCGGTCCCCTCGATGGCCGTCGGGAGCGGGTCGCCCTGCAGCGGCAGGCTCACCCGGCGCGTGGTGGGGGCGCCCACGCCGAACGCGGCGCTGCGGGCGCTCACCTCCCCGCGTGCCGGGTCCGTGCGCGGATCGCCGGAGCGGTCGCGCACCCGCACGCGCGAGACCCAATAGGCGTGGTCGTGCACCAGGCCCAGCGCGGGCCGGTCGGCGTCGGGCATGAAGGCGTAGTCCACCCGCGGTGGGTCACGCTTCACACGCGCGCGCGCGAGGAAGTCGCGCGCGGCGGCCCATTCGTCGAGCGCCGCGAGGGTGAGGTGGCCTACGTCGAAGCTCCACAGCTGGCTGCGGAGCGCCAGTTCGTCGAAGCGCGCCTGCTGCGCGCGCAGCCCCACGTACGGGACCGACTCGTCGGCGGTCCCGGCCCAGTTCAGGAACGGCACCCAGCGGGCGTTCTCCAGCACCAGGTTCGAGTTCGTGTACTGCCCCTGGGTCGGCGGGCTGGGCGGTACCCACGCGCGGCGGCCGGGTGGCCCGACGGTGGTGAACGCGCGGCCGAACAGGTCGGGCCATTGCGTGCCCAGCTTGAAGGTGCCGTAGCCGCCCATCGAGTATCCGCTGAGGGCGACGCTGCGCGGGTTGAGCGAGAAGCGACGCGCCACGTCCGCCCACACCTCGAAGAAGTCCACCTCGGCTTCGTCCGTGTACCAGCCGTCGGGACCGCGCGCGAGTGGCGTGACGTAGAAGCTGCCGCGCTCGGCGCCCAGCTGCTGTGGCTGGCGCGGCGAGAGCGAGGACCACTGCGTGTAGTTGGCGCCCGCCGAGTGCAGGCCGAAGGTGAGCGGCCTGGGCCTCGCGCGCCGGTAGCCCGGTGGCACGAACAGCAGGTACGGCTGCAGTCTGCCCCCGAACTGCGGAAATGTTTCCCGCACGCCCTCGGGTACCTTCAGCCGCGACGGCAGGATGCGAGCCTGCTTTCGCCCGGGCCGGTGAACGAATCCGTCGCGCCCCGAGGCCAGGCGCCTGAAGTTCACGTCCGCCCGGTAGGGGCCGGAGGTGCCGGCCGCCAGCGCGGCGGACTGACCCGTCTCGAACCAGGTGGCCTGGCCGCGCGCCTGCGGCTCGCCGAACCGGAACGCCAGGTTGAAGATCGCCGGCGCCGAGCGCGCGGTCGTGCCGGAGGCCGGCGCCTCGGCGGTGGGCGCGGTTGCCGCCGGCACAGCCAGGAAGCCGGTGCCGCTCCACAGCCCTGCGCCAGCCACGTAGCGCCAGGTGCTGCGGCGGGGATCCATCGTCGAGCGTGGCACGCGAATGGTCATCTGGTTGCGGCGGCGGTCGATGCGCACGGCCCCCGCCGGGAGTGCCGAGGCCGCGCCGCCGGCGCGCGACGTCTGGCCTCCGGTGCCCCAGGCCACGATGAAGCGGTCGATGCCCGGCGAGCTCACGCCGGCCCCGCGCGGCCACGGCACCGGCGAACCGCCGCTGCGGTCGGTGTCGATGCCGATCGCGACGGCCGCAGCGTCGTCGGCCAGGACCGTGTTGAGCGTCACCCGGTACACCACGGCCGTGCGGGTGGGCTTGATCCGGACCTCCACCAGGTCAGCTGCGTTGTTGGCGTACCTCGCGGCCGTCGGGTAGAGCACGTCACCCGCGGTCCGAGAGCTGCCGCCGGACCCCGGAGGCGCCGAGGCACCCGGCTTCACGTCGCCGCCGTAGTCGTCGTAGAGGTAGTCCTGGTAGAGGTACTCGCCGTCCCTGTAAGCGTCGGTGCCGGACACCAGCAGGGGCGCCGCGGAGAACGGCGAGCGCACGCTCAGCTCGGGCACGCGTGGCTGCGGCGCGTAGAGCAGGGGCGGCCCGGGGCGCGCACCGCTCGCGACCTCCGGCAGCGAGGCGGCCGAGGCGGAGGCGGGCATGCACCCAGCCGCAAGGCACGCCACAACCAGATGCCGGACACGGAGCACGCGCGCGACCGTACCCGATGCAGCTCCCGGCCCGCGCCGGGGCGCCGAACGCGATCCCTTACCGGCCCCTAACCCGATCCTGACGCCCGCCTGTCCGGCCGCTGACCCGCCCACCCCGATCCTGGAAGCCGATGGCAATCGACCAAGGGAGACAGGCATGAAACGAGCATTCACGGGTGTGATGACGGTGGCGCTGCTGGCGCTGCTGTCGGCCGTTGTGTACGCGGCGGTGGCCCCGTCCGGGGACGACTCGAGCTCGGCGGGCGGCACGACGACCATCGAGGACGCCACGACGCCCGACCGCACGACGAAGTCGGACGACGACCGCGCGCGGACGACCGAGGACCGTACGACCACCACCGAGGATCGCACCACGACCACCGAGGACCGCACGACCACGACTGATGACGGCGTGCGCACCACCGAGGACCGCACCACCACTACCGGCGACGGTGTGGAGGACATCTCCGGCCCGTGCGACGAGGCCGAGCACGCCAACGATCCCCGCTGCACCGGTGCCGGGGGCGCTCGTGGCGACGACGACGGCCGCCACGGCAACTCGGGCCGCGGCTCGGGCGACGACCACTCAGGTCGCGGCAGGGGCTCCGACGACGACCGCGACGACTCGTCCGGACGTGGCCGCGGAGGCGACGACGCCGATCGCTCGGACGACTCCGGCGGCGACGACGACTCAGGGCGCGGCAGGGGACGCGGCCGCGGGCGGGGCGGCGACGACGACTGACCCCGTTGCGCTCGGCAGGCACCCCGGGCGGCCACGTGCTGCCCGGGGTCCGCGCCGGCCCTAGCATTGGTGCGATGGTGGGAGGCAGGCGCACCGTCCTGATGGTGGAAGACGAGCGGTCGATCACCGACCCGCTGAGCGAGGCCCTCGAGCGCGAGGGCTTCGACACGAGCGTGGCTGGCACCGTTGCGGACGCCCTCGAGTCGGCCCGTGCCGCCGAGCCCGACCTGGTGCTCCTGGACGTGACCCTCCCCGACGGCTCCGGCTACGACGTGTGCCGGGAGCTGCGCCGCGACTCGGAGGTGCCGATCATCATGCTCACCGCCCGCGGCGAGGAGACCGACCGCGTGGTGGGCCTGGAGCTCGGGGCCGACGACTACATCGTCAAGCCCTTCAGCGCCCGGGAGGTTGTTGCGCGCATCCGGGCGGTGCTGCGCCGCGCCGGGGCGCCCGCCAAGCCGTCCGGTCGTGGCACCGCTGGAGGTGGGTGACCTGCGCCTGGACGCAGCGCGGCGAAGCGTGAGCCTGGCGGGGGACGAGCTGGACCTGACCCGGCGCGAGTTCGAGCTGCTGGAGCTGCTGATGCGCGAGGCCGGCACGGTGGTCGCGCGCGAGCGGCTGATCGACGAGGTCTGGGACATGAACTGGTTCGGCTCGACCAAGACGCTGGACGTGCACGTGTCGAGCCTGCGGCGAAAGCTGGGTGACGACTCCTCCGCGCCGCGCTTCATCCACACGGTCCGTGGCGTGGGCTTCCGGATGGCCGGGCCGGACGAGGCCGGCGGGTCAAGGTGAGCCTGCGGGCCCGCCTGCTGCTCTCCTTCGCCTACATCCTGGTGCTGGTCATACTCGCGCTGGAGGTGCCGCTGGGCCTGAACCTCTCGCGGCGGGTGGACGCCGAAGTCAAGAGCGAGGCCCAGGGCCAGGCCCAGCTGCTGGCCGCCGGCGCGGCCGACCGCCTCGGCGACGAGGCCCAGCTCGGCACGCTGGTGCGCGGCGCGGCCCGCGACCTGGGCGGCCGGGTGATCGTGGTCGACCGGCGCGGCCTCCTGCTCGCCGACTCGGCGGACCGGCGGCCCGGCTCTGCGTCCTATGCGAGCCGCCCGGAGGTGGCCGACGCCCTTCGCGGCGAGCCCGCGCAGGGCACGCGCCGCAGCGAGTCGCTCGACGAGGACCTGCTCTTCACAGCCGTGCCGATCCTGCGCGAGGGCCGTCCCCGAGGCGCGGTGCGGGTGACCCAGAGCGTGGATGCCGTGCAGGCGGAGATCCGTGGCGACGTGATCGCGCTGGCGGCGGTGGGCCTGGCCGCCCTGCTGCTCGGCCTGGGCGTGGCATGGCTGCTGGCGGACTCGCTGGCGCGACCGCTGCGGGCGCTCGCCCGAACGGTGCGGCGGGTGGCGGGCGGCGACCTCGATGCCCGCGCGGAGATCGAGGGACCGCGCGAGCAGCGCGAGGTCGCGGCCTCCTTCAACGACATGGCGGACCGGCTCTCGGCAGCGCTGCGCGCGCAACGCGACTTCGTGGCCAACGCATCGCATCAGCTGCGGACGCCCCTGACCGGCCTGCGCCTGCGGCTGGAGGCGGCAGCGCTGAAGTCCGACGATCCGGATGTCCGGCGCGACCTGGAGGCGGCCGAGCGCGAGACGGAGCGCCTGGCGCGCCTGGTCAGCGAGCTCATGGCGCTGGCGCGCGAGCCCGATGCGGCCACCGCGGAGTCGCTTGACCTGGCTCGAGGTCGCCGCGAGCGCGGGAGACCGGTGGCAGGGCCCGGCGGACGCCTCGGGCCACCGGCTCGAGGTGGAGGCGGGCGCGCCCGGCGTGCGAGCGTGGGGCAGCGCGCGGGGACCTCGACGCGATCCTGGACAACCTGGTGGAGAACGCGCTCAACTACTCCCCGGCGGGCAGCGCGGTGACCGTCTCGTGGGGCTCGACCGGCGACCAGGCTTTCGTGGCGGTGGCCGACGAGGGCCCAGGCATCGCGCCGCAGGACAGGGCGCGGGTGTTCGAGCGCTTCTACCGCGGCGACGCCGCGCGGGACGCGCCCGGCACGGGCCTGGGACTGGCCGTGGTCGAGGCGCTGGCGCAGCGGTGGGGCGGCCGGGTGCTGCTGGCCGACCGCGAGGGCGATGGCACCAGGGCGGAGGTGCGGCTGCCTGGCAGCGGCGCTGAGCCGAGCTTGCCCGATCCTGAGCCGCCGCTGGAGAAAGCCTTACCCGAGCGGTCCTAGGCTGGCCTTCGCATGGATCTGAAACGAGCTGTCCGCAACGCCGCGCTCGCCCTCCTGGGCCTGGTCGCGGCCGTGGCAATCGGCCTGGTGGCCAACAGCGTGTCTGGAGACAGCGTGGGCCTGTCGGCCCAGCCGCTCAGCGCCGGCGACTCCCTGGCGCCGCAGACCGAGGCCGACGACAGCGCGGCCGCCGAGCAGCGCCGCCGGCGGGCGGCCCGGCGCGAGCGCGAGCGCCGGCGGCGGGAGAGGACGACCACCGTGCCGGCCCCGCCGAGCGAGCAGGGATCCGCGGGCGCACCGGCCCCGCCGCCGACGAACACACAGGGCGGGAGCGGGTCTGGGTCCGACAGCTCGGGGTCCGGCTCCAGCGGGTCGGACGACTCCGACTCCAGCGGATCTGGCAGCGACGACGACTCCGGTCGCGGCAGGGGCCGCGGGCGCGGACGCGGCGGCGACTCGGACGACGACTAGCGTCGCTTGCCGTAACGGGCGATCAGCTTGCGGTAGGTCTCGAAGCCGGGCTTGCGTGTGTAGTCGTCGCGCAGGAGCCCGAAGAACGACTGGAAGTTGGGCCCGGCGCTGTTGTTGTCGCGCAGCCCGAACCAGCGCAGGTCGGTGATGTTGTAGGTGCCGCGGTAGCGGTGGGCCGTGCGCACGATCGCCAGCACGGCGCGCCGCTGCTCGGCCTCCGAGCGCCCTGGGCCGGTGGGCCAGCCCGTCTCCTCGATCCGCAGCGGAACGTCGCGCCCGAAGCCGCCCTTGCGCATGAAGCACTCGCGCATCTGGGCCAGGCCCTCGAGGTAGGCGTCGGCCAGGTTCTTCACCGCCGCGCGGCCCGGCACGAAGGTGCCCGGGTAGATGTCCAGCCCCACCCAGTCGGTGTGCGCGGCGCAACCGCCTGCCGCCGCGGCGGCGCAGCGCGTTCCAGAAGTTGGCGTCGCCGGGGTCGCCGAAGCGCCACGCGTAGTTGAACCCGATCTCCTGGTGGCGGTAGCCGAGCCGCCTGGAGGTGCGCTTGGCCTCGATCACACCTCGGATCAGCGCGCCCACTGCGTCGCGGTAGGCGCCGTCGGAGGTGTTGCGGCTGACGGCGATGTTCACCTCGTTGGTGATCTGCAGCCCGGTGACACGCCGGTTGGGGCCGAACTCGCGCACGACCCGGCGCACGAACGCCAGCCACCTGCCGATGTCGCCGTCGTCGGCGGGGCGCGGGTGGTAGCGCACCTGCAGCTCCACCTCCAGCCCGAGCCGGGTGAAGCGGCGTGCGAGCGCCTTGAAGCGCGCGATGCCGCGCGCGCCGTCGGCCGAGAACAGCCGGTTGAGCCGCACTGCGAAGAACCGCTTGCCCTTCAGGCGCCGCAGTGCGGCGTCGCGCTTGGCGGGCACCTCGCGGCGTGAGCGGCACGGTCTGACCGGCGCCCGTCTCGCCGGCCAGCCGGGGCCGATGCCGAAGCGCAGCGGGGGCCCGCCGCGCGGCCGATCGTTGGCGTAGCTCTGCGTGCACGAGCGGGTCGGGCGTGGCGGCCGCCGGTGTGCGCGACGGCGGGACCAGTGCCCGCCTGGTCCCACGGGGCCGCCGCGGCGCCGGCGGGCGTGAGGAGGGCCGCGAGCGCGAGCGCGAGCTGTGAGTGCGGGCTTGCCTGGGCTCATGGGCGTGCAAACCGTCTCACAACCGTGCCGTTCGGGATCCCCCCACATCGAACGAGCGCGAGGGCAACCGGATCGGCGAGGATCGCCGAACGTGAGGATCGGTCCGGGCGACATCACACGGCAGGTGGCCACGCTGGGCACCACTGCACAGAACGTGCTGGAGGTGGCGCGCTTCGGCGGCCTGGAGACGGGCGAGGAGCCGGCCGAGTACGAGGTTGCGGCGCGCGGACGCATCTTCCGCCTGCGCCACTACTTTCCCGAAACGCCGCGTGCGGCAGGCGGGGCCACCGATCCTGCTGGTGCCACCGCTCATGCTCAGCGCCGAGGTGTGGGACGTGTCGCCCTCCGCGAGCGCGGTGCGAGACCTGCACAGCCTGGGCGTGGACCCCTGGGTGATCGACTTCGGAGCACCCGAGCGCGAGGAGGGCGGCCTCGAGCGCACGCTCGCCGATCACGTGCTGGCGGTCTGCGACGCCGTGGACCACCTGCGCGAGGCCACCGGGCAAGACGTGCACCTCGGCGGCTACTCGCAGGGTGGGATGTTCTGCTACCAAGCCGCCGCCTACCGCCGCAGCCAGGGGCTGGCCAGCGTGATCACCTTCGGCAGCCCGGTGAACCTGCGCGACGCCATGCCGCTCGGCATCCCCGAGGAGGTGGCCGTGCGCGGCGTGAGCTTCATCGTGGACCAGGTGCTGCGCGGGCAGGCCGTCCCAGGCTGGGCGACCAGGGCGGGCTTCCGGCTGCTGGACCCCGTGAAGTCCCTGCGAGCGCCAGCTCGACTTCCTGCTGCAGCTGCGCGACCGCGAGGCACTGCTGCCCCGCGAGAGCCAGCGGCGATTCCTGATGGGCGAGGGTTGGGTGGCCTGGCCGGGTCCGGCGCTGGCGGAGTTCATGCGCCAGTTCGTGATCCACAACCGGATGCTCACGGGCGGATTCACGATCGAGGACCGGCTGGTCACGCTGGCCGACATCGAGTCGCCCATCCTGTGCTTCGTCGGCGAGGTCGACGAGATCGCCCCGCCGGGCTCGGTGCGGCCGATCCTGCACGCGGCCCCGCGCGCCGACATCTACGAGATCGCGCTGCCCGCCGGGCACTTCGGGCTGGTGGTGGGCGGCAAGGCCACGCGCTCCACGTGGCCGGTGGTGGCCGCCTGGGCGCAGCGCCTGGCCAGCGGCAGGGGCCCGCTGCCCGACGGCGTGGTGCCCATGTCCGATGAGGAGCCCGAGGCCGCCGGGCCACCGCGCCGCGTGGGCTACGGCGCCGAGCTGCTGGCGAGCGTGGGCAACGCCGCGGCGCGCGGCGTGCTCTCCTCGCTGACGCGCTCAACGCGCACCGCCCAGCAGCTTGCGCGTGAGGCGACCGTCCAGCTCCCGCGCCTGGCGCGGATCGCGCCAGGCGCCGAGGACGCCCGCCTGTCGCTGGCGCTGGTGCTCGACGAGCAGGCCAAGCGCGCACCCGACGACGTGGGCTTCCTATTCGACGACACCGCCTTCGACAACGCCGGCGTGAAGCGCCGGGTAGATGCGGTGGTGCGGGGCCTGCTCGCGGCCGGCGTGCGCAAGGGCCAGCACGTGGGCGTGCTGATGGCCACGCGGCCCACCGCGCTGGCGGTCATAGCGGCCCTGAACCGGCTCGGCGCGGTGGTGGTGCTGCTGCGCCCGGGCGGGGACACGAGCAAGGAAATCGAGCTGGGCGAGGTGAGCCTGGTGATCGCGGACCCGGCCCACGCCCCGGAGGTGCCCGAGGGCGTGCCGCTGCACCAGTTCCTCCTGCGCGAGGCGGCCGATGCACGGCGCGACGGCGCGGCCGGCTCGCTGGAGCTCGACGAGCACGAGGGCTGGAGCGCGCCCGGCTGGTACCGGCCCAACCCGGGCCGCGCGCGCGACCTGGCGTTCGTGTTCTTCGCCGGCGACCGCGACCGGCCGCGATCCAACCGCATCACCAACGGCCGCTGGGGGCTGTCGGCCTTCGGCGCCGCGTCGTCGGCGCGCCTGTCCGACGACGACACGGTCTACAACGTGAACCCTCTGCACCACCCGTCCGGGCTCCTGACCAGCGTCGGCGGCGCGATCGCGGGCGGCGCGCGGCTGGCGATGGCGCGCGGCCTGGATCCCGAGACCTTTTGGGACGAGGCGCGGAGGTACGGCGTCACGGTGGTCTCCTACACCTGGGCGCAACTGCGCGAGCTGGTCGACGCGCCGCCGCATCCGGGGGAGCGGCACCACCCGGTGCGCCTGTTCATGGGATCCGGCATGCCCTTCGGCCTGTGGGAGCGCGTAACCGAGCGGTTCGCCCCCGCCGGGGTGCTGGAGTTCTGGGCGATGACCGAGGGCGAGGCCATTCTCGCCAACGTGAGCGGTGCCAAGCGAGGCTCGCTCGGCCGGCCGCTGCCGGGAAGCGCGGAGATGCGGATCGCGCGCTACGACCCGGAGGCCCAGCAGCTCGAGGAGGACGAGGACGGGTTCGCCATCGCCTGCGACGAGGGCGAGCCCGGGCTGCTCTTGGCCCGCGTCGGGGGGCGCACCTCGGCAACGGCCTCGACCCGGCGCGACGTATTCGAGCGCGATGACGCCTGGGTGTCCAGCGACAGCGTCTGCATCCGCGACGACGACGGCGACCACTGGCTGCTGGGCTCCACCGACGCGTTCATGCACACCGGCGCCGGCGCGATCGCGCCACTGCCGATCGTTCGCGCCCTCGAGGCGCTGCCCGCTGTGGACCTGGCGGTGGCATTCGGCAGGCCCGTGACAGACGACGGCGTCGAGCTGGCCATAGCGGCCGTGTCGCTGCGAGACGGTCAGACGCTGTCGGCCACCGACGTGTCCGGGGCCCTGGCGCACCTGCCCACCGAGGAGCGCCCCGGGGTCGTGCGCGTGGTCGAGGAGATACCGCTGACCGCGTGGCACCGCCCCTTCGCGGGGCCGTTGCGCGATCAGCAGCTCAAGCCCGGCTCCAAGGCACTTCCCGCGTGGCACAGGGCCCCGGGGGGGCGCTACCGGTCACTCACCGACGCTGCGGTGGGCCGCGTGCTGGAGGGCGGCCGAACGCGCCCGCGCCGTCGGCGCCGTCCCGCGCGCGCCCACGGCTGATCCCTTACCGGCTCCGGAGGGTGCCCTTACCCGCCGCTGGCATGCGGTCGCCCATCCTGGCTATCGCAACCAAGCGAACCCGGGAGGAACCCAATGACTCAGATGATTCGAGGCCTGGTGCCGCTCGCGACGGCGCTGGCCCTGCTGGCCCTCGCCGCGCCCAGCATGGCGCGACGCGGTGGCGATGGCGACGGACGCGTGCTGCGGACGGGATCGTGCACCGCCGGCAGCGACTGGAAGCTCAAGGCCAAGCCCGACGACGGCCGCCTGGAGGTGGAGTTCGAGGTGGATCAGAATCGCTCCGGCGTGCGCTGGAACGTGGTCATGCGCCGCGACGGCAACTCCTTCGCGCGGACCAGCCGGACCACCCGGCCGCCAAGCGGCTCGTTCGAGGTCGAGCGCCGCGCGGCGAACCGCCCCGGCCGTGATCGGATCACCGCAATCGCCAAGCGCAGGGGCGAGACGTGCCGCGCCGCGTTGACCATCTAGCGCGCGGCGTGATCCGCGCCGGCGCCGAGCTTGCGCGCCACCATCAACAGCGCCTCGCGATCGGCGAAGGTGAAGACCTCGGCGATGCGACCGGCGCGCCAGCGCTGGATCTGGTGCACGCGGCCGATGAAACGTGCCCCGCTCTGCACCCCGGCCCCCACGAGCTCGAGCTCGGTGAGCGTCAGGTCGCCGTGCTCCTCGAGGTCCTCGATGCCGAAGTGCCAGTGCCCGATGGCCGCGACCATCTCGTTCACGCGCTTCTCCACGGCCGAGCGCCCGCGGATCACGACCGCGTCGGGCAGGTCTGGCAGGTCGTGCCAGAGGATCTCCTCGGCGAACCATCCGTCGGACAGGGCGCGAATTCCGCCCCGGTTCCAGTCGTCCAGCGCCGAGCGCAGGCGCGCGGCGTTACGAGCCACAAGCCGAGCATACGCCCACCCGGCCGGTCTTGACGCGAGCGGTCAGGCGCCCGCGCGCGCCCACGGCGCGAACGCGTTCTCCCGACCCTCGAGGGCCAACCGCAGCTCCGGATGGTGACGCAGCAGCACCGTGCGCATTCCGTTGTCGGCGATCCACTCCATGCCCTCCGGCGTGTAGACCTCGGGGCGGAAGTCGTCGGTGAAGAAGCGGTCCGAGTTCAGCCGCCGCGTGGCCATCAGGATGAACACGCGCAGGGCGGTGTCGCTGAAGGCGAAGCCGCGCGGCAGCGGCTCCGCGTACATGCCCACCAGCAGGTCGACGCGGTCGATGTCGTCGCGATAGATCTCGCGGATCTGCTCGGCCCATGCCGGTTCGTCGGTCAGGTCCTCGAACCGCTCGACGCGCGGGAGATGCATCAACCGCCGGAACTCGTTGTAGCGCGGCAGGCCGACCTCGCGCGTGCGCATCACGTCCACGGCAGCCAGATCCATGAGCTCGCCGTCCGGGCGCTCGAAGCGCTGCAGCGTGCGCGGGTAGTTGTGGAGCCTGACCAGCCCGGGATTGAGCGTGCCGAGCGAGTACAGGAGGTCGGCCGGCCGGTTGGCGTCCAGCACCGCCAGTCCCGCCGGCCCCGCCAGCTCGGGGAACTCGAGCGCAGCGATCTCACCGTCGTCGGTGGCGCTCCGCAGGCTCCACTCGTCGCGGATCATGGGGTGCATCCGGTACACCGCCACGAACTCCTCGGTCAGGGCGAACGGCACCCCGAAGTGGTCGGTCGGGGAGCCCGGGATCCCGCACAGAAGCTCGCTGGAGCTGATCCGCCCGAACCGGCGTCGCAGGCGCTCTCCCATCACGCCCCACCAGTTCGCGCGCAGCGCGCTGACCGTCGTGGGGTGACCGATCACGGCCGGCGTCCATTCGACCGTGTGGATCTTGGCGATCAGCGCGGCGTTCACCAGCCGCGCGCGGTCGAACAGCTCGTCGTCCCCCCAGGCCGGGTACCGGCCCTGGAGGTGGTCGCAGATCGCGTTGTGCTCGCGGGCGAACAGCGAGTGCATCGCGCCGAGGCCCATCCAGAAGCCCGGCTCCTCGCGAACCAGCGGATGGTCGAAGAACGGCGGTCGGCGCACGCCCATCGCCAGCCTCCCGCGCTCGCCACGAGCCAGCGCCTGCTCCTGCTCGTTTCGGCCATAGATCGACGACGCGTCCCACCAGTGCGTCAACTCGTTCACGTAGGTCGGCGGCCCCAGCGCGCCGGGCGGCCGGGTGGGGTCGGGCGGCGTGCGCATGATGCGCATCCGGCGGTTCTCCCCCGGCCACGGGTCGCCGGCCTCCAGGTCCACGGTCCACGGGTTCTCCTTCGGGCTCTTCCCGTGCTTGACCCAGTCGCGGATCATGAACTGGATCCAGGCCGCGGCCAGCGAGTTCACCGCGGCTGCCGGCTGGAACCGATCGCGGGTCAGCAACAGGCGGCTGACCTCGCGCGGGCTCGGGTCGAGGATGCCGGGCGCGGGCTCGGGCCAGGTGGCAGCAGGCGGCACGTTGCGGTGAAAGCGAGTGCCGGCCATGCCGCGGCGCGGATCGGAGAGGTCGTTGTAGGCGCCATCGGGCGAGCGCGCCACCCGCCAGCGATCGTCGAAGGGCGACGGTCGCGGCACCCCCTCCGCGGGCTCGCGGTCGGCGTCGAACAGGTTGCTTCGGCGCAGCACGTTGCGGGCGCCGATCAGCACGAGCAGCCCGAGCGGCTTGGGCAGGCGGTGCCACCCGCGGCGGCGATCCGCCAGCGCCGCGAGCGAGTTGAAGGCCCGCCAGAGGAGGGAGCCGCGGTAGGCGCTCACAGCCCGGCCCACTGCGCCAGGCGCTCGCGCGCTCCCTCGGTGATCGGCTCCCCGTGCCCCACACCGACAACATCCACGTCGAGCCCCGCCAGTGCCTTCAGCGACTCGCGGTGACGGTGCTCGTCGAGGTTGAAGGCGGGCCAGCCCGGCGTGGCGTCCGGCCAGGTGGCGATGGCGTCGCCGGCCACCAGCACGCGCGCCTCTGGCGACAGCAGCGCCAGGTGGCCCGGCGTGTGGCCGGGGGCGTGCACAACGGTGAGCGGCCCGACCGTGTCGCCGTCGCGGGCCGGCACGTCCACCGGACAGCGTCGATGCGGGAACAGGCCGAACGCCAGTCCCAGGCGGAACTTGTAGATGCCCACGGGACGGAGCCTGCGAAGAGTCACCGGCTGAGCGGCGCGGCGCCCGTCGATCACGTCGGCCTCCCATTCGTGAGCGTGGACCGTGGCGCCGCTCGCGTGCTTGAGCGCGGCAAGCCCACCCAGGTGCGACCTGTGGGCGTGCGTCAACACGATGTGCCGGAGGTCGGTGGGCAGCCGGCCGAGGTGGCGCAGGTAGTCGAACACCGGCTGCGCCCCGCTGTCCCAGAGGGTGTCCACGAGCGTCAGCTCGCGACCGCTCTCGAACAGGAAGGCGTGGACGTAGCCGCCCTCCCGTTGGCCGATGCTGTGCACGCCGGGGGCGATCTGCATGGCGCGGCGGTCCTTCGCGTAGCTTGAGCCGACACTAGGCCGGTCATGGGGCCTCAGTCAAGCCCGCGCTTGAGGCCGCCCGACCGGGGTAAGCGGCGGGCAGAGGCAAGCGTTCGAGGGAGGTCTACGACGATGGCGAAGGACCATGGACCGAGCATCAAGGACGACGCGCTCTACGAGACCCTGCGCGAGCAGGGCGAGAGTCAGGAGAAGGCGGCGCGGATCGCCAACGCCAAGGCCGGCGGCGCCGACGTGAGCAAGAAGGGCGGCGAGGGCGAGAGCTACGAGGACCGCACCAAGGAGGAGCTCGAGGAGCGCGCCCGTGAGATCGGGATCGAGGGCCGCTCGGACATGAGCAAGGACGAGCTGGTGCGCGCGCTGCGCAATCACTGACGCGCCGGGGTGCGCGGCCAGGGTTAGGTTCCACCGATGCCCCCCCAGCGCAGTGCCGCGGAATCCGCCCTCTCGCGACGGGAGTTCCTGGAGCGGACGGCGCTCGCGGCCGGCGTGGCCGGCGTCGCGGGCGTGTCAGCCGACACGCTGCTCGCGGAGGCGGCCGCGTCGGCGCACAAGTGGTCGGGCCTGCCCCAGCCGCGCAACGTGCCCATCGATCACTTCGTGCTCCTGATGATGGAGAACCGTTCGTTCGACCACTACTTCGGCTGGCTCGACGGCCACGCCGACGCGACCCAGCGCCAGCGCTACCGCAACCCGGAGGGCCAGCTCGTCAAGACGCGCTCCGCCTCGACGCTCGGCACGGGCGGCATCCAGTTCAAGGGCTGCGGCCATCCCGATCCGGGCCACGGCTGGAACAGTGGCCGCGCCCAGCTGCTCGGAGGCTTCCTGGCAGAGGGCAGCGAGAACGACGAGTTCGCGCTCACCTACTACGACCGCCGTGACCTCGGCTTCCTGCCCGAGGCCGCGCGAGCCAGTACACCCTCTACGACCGCTACTTCTGCTCGGTGCTGGCGGGCACCTGGCCCAACCGCTACTACAAGTGGTCGGCCCAGTCAGGCGGCGTCAAGAACAACCGCATCGCCGAGGGCGGCAACAACTGGGAGACGATCTTCGACCGCGCCACCGCCCGCGGCCTGAGCGTGCGCTACTACTACTCCGACCTGCCGTTCGGGGCGCTGTGGGGCGGGCGCTCCGTGCCATGGCTGGCGCCGATCTCGCGCTACTACGAGGACGCCGCGGCGGGCAAGCTGCCCAACATCGCGATCGTGGACCCGCCGTTCAAGGACGGCAGCGGCGGCGACGGGCTGTCGGCCGACGAGCACCCACTGGGTGACATCCGCCTCGGCCAGGCGTTCCAGGCCGACGTGGCCGGCGCGTTCGTGAAGTCGCCCAACTACAAGCGCGGCGCCATGTTCGTGATGTACGACGAGTGGGGCGGCTTCTTCGACCACGTCAAGCCCCCGCGTGTGCCCGACGATCGCGCCAGTGCCGACCTCAACGAGGACTTCGGCCAGATGGGATTCCGCATCCCGGCGATCGCCATCTCCCCCTACTCGCGCAACGTTCATCCCGCGCTCGCGAGGACGCTTCTCGCGGGGCAACCCCAAGTGGCGCGTCGACCACGGGCTCTACGGCCACGAGTCGATCCTCAGCTTCATCAGCTACCGGTTCGGGCTGGGCTACCTGACCAAGCGCCACCAGACCGCCAACAACATCGGCAAGAGCTTCAACTGGTTGCGGCCCGACTTCGACCCGCCCGCAGCTACCCGACCCACCGGCGATCGTGACCCAACCGTGCGCGCTGGGCGGCGGCGACGTGCTGGACTCCCAGCAGGCTCACGCCGGCGACTCTGGCCAAGCTCGAGGTGCTACGCCGACCGCCACGGTCTGCCCGTATACGACGCCAAGCCGCACGAGATCTTCACCCAGCCGGACGCGGTGCAGAAGGGGCATCGCGGCCGCGCCCTAGCCGTGGGCGGCCGAAGGGCTAGCCCTTAGGCCTGGCGGACGTGCCTCACCAGGCGGACCGGGTCTCCGGTCTCGTCGTCGCCCAGATCCAGGCGGACCTCGGTCACGACCAGATCATCGCTTCCGCCGTCGCCTGCAGTGATCGCGGCCAGATCGGCCGGAGGCTGAATGCCGGCCGTCGCGGCCATCTCCTTCCCCCGCTGGAGCGTCCGTGCTCACGCGGCCAAGGTACCCCCGCCTCGCGGCTGCGCCACCGTGGCAGCCGGCGCCCGGATCAGCGCTCCTCGCGCAGCTCCTCCTGCTGCTCGAGCCGCTCCTCCTGGAGCTCCTCCTCGCTGCTCGATGCGGTCCTCCTAAGCGGACGCTAGTCCGCCTACCTGCTACGGTCATTCGGACCACAGTCCGTTTCATACATCCCCCAGGAGGCCCCAGATGAGCATCACCGCCCAGCAGCTCCCAACCGGCACCTTCACGGTCGACCCGGTGCACTCGAACGTCGAGTTCGCCGTCAGGCACCTCGGCATCAACACTTTCCGGACCGGGTTCGACCAGGTCGAGGCCCGGCTGTCCGACGGCGTGCTGACCGGCCGGGTGGTGGCGGCCTCGGTCAGGATCGACAACCCCGACTTCAAGGGGCACGTGCTCTCGGGCGAGTTCTTCGACACCGAGAACACGCCCTACGTTGAGTTCGAGTCCACGTCGATCGACCTGGCCGACGACGGCAGCGCCACCGTCACCGGCGATCTGACGATCCGCGGGACCACCCTGCCGGTCACCGGCAGCGGCACGATCCTGGGACCGGTGGCCAACCCGGCCGGGGTGCCGGTGGTCGCCGTCCGGCTGCAGGCGGAGGTGGACCGCACGGCCTTCGGCCTGAACTGGCAGGCCGAGCTTCCCGGCGGCGGCAAGGCGCTGGGCGAGCAGGTGACGCTGGAGCTCGACCTCGAGCTGGTCGCTCAAGAGGGCTAGCCATGACCCCGGTTCGCATAGTGGGCATCGCCGGCTCGCTGCGGCCCGGGTCGCACAACGCACGGCTTCTCCGGGTGGCAGCCCAGGCGCTGCCACCCGGGGCCGAGCTGGTGGAGTGGAGGCGGCTCGGGGAGCTGCCGATCTATGACCCCGAGCTCGACCTGCTCGCGCCCGATGCCCTGCCTGAGGCGGCGCGCGACCTGCGGCGAGCGCTTCGCGAGGCGGACGCGCTGCTGGTGGCGACTCCCGAGTACAACGGCACCATTCCGGGCGGCCTCAAGAACGCGATCGACTGGGCATCGCGCCCACGCGACGAGGCCGCGCTGGCAGGGCTCCCCACCGCCGTGGTGGGCGCCACCACCGGCCTCTTCGGTGCCGTGTGGGCACAGGCCGACGCCCGTCGCGCCCTCGGGATCGCCGGCGCAGACGTGGTCGACACCGAGCTGCCCGTCGGCCAGGCCGACTCCGGCGCGTTTCACCACACCGAGCACCGGCTGGCGGGTGACGAGCTTCAGCAGGCGCTGGAGGCACTGCTCTCCGAGCTTCACACAAGGGCCGGTGATCGCAGGGGGCCAGCGCTGGCCGGCGCCGCGTTGCCATAGGCTCGCGCCCGATGGAGCTGCCGGTCCTGCAGCCGTCGGGCCGCCCCGAGCGCGCTGACGCGGCCCGCAACAGGGAGCTGATCCTGTCCGCAGCGCGGCGGCTGTTCGAACGCCACGGCCCGGAGGGCGTGTCGATGGACGCCGTCGCCGCCGAGGCCGGTGTCGGCAAGGGCACGCTCTACCGCCGCTTCGGCGACCGCGGAGGGCTCGCGCTGGCGCTCCTCGAAGCCCAGGAGACCGAGTTCCAGGAGCACCTGATCCGCGGCGGGCCGCCCCTGGGCCCGGGTGCGCCCGCGGAGGAGCGCCTCCACGCCTTCGGGGAGGCCATGCTCGACATGCTCGAGCGCACGGGGCCCGTGATGCTCGACGCCCAGCGCCGGACCCCCGGTGCCCGCTACATGGCCGGCCCCTACGCCGTCTACCGGACCCACGTGACCCTTCTCCTGCGGGAGGCGCTCGGGCCCGACGCGCCGAACGAGTACCTCGCGGACGCGGTGCTGGCCACACTCACTCCGGAGCTCTTCCTCCACCATCGGCGCGCGCGCGAGCTGTCGCTGGAGGACCTGGCCGCGGGCTGGCACACGATGGTCGAGGGCCTGCTGCACTGCGACGCGCGCTAGCGGGGTAGGGTCGCCAAGTGCTCGCCGCCACGCGCCTGACCCGCCGAGCGGTCCTCACCGTCCTCATGGCCTGCCTGGCCCTGGCTGCCGCATCCCCCGCAGCGGGCGCGCGGGTGCCGCGGCAATCCGGGCCGGTTGTGATCCCCTGCTCGGCCGCCGGCGAGCGGACCATCCTCACCAGAAGCGCAAGGCTCGATCCGGAGTGCGCCTACACAGCAGGCTTGGAGATCACCGCCTCCAAGGTGACGCTGGACTGTCGCGGGGCGGTGGTGGACGGCCGCGGTCAGGGCGACACCGGCATCCTGGTGCACGCGCCGGCCGACGCCGACCTGTCCCGCATCGCGATCCGCAACTGCGTGGTCCGCGGCTTCCTGAACAGCATTCGTGTGACGCGCGACGGCTTCCGGTCCCTACCTGCGGGAGGCGAGTACGCGCACGGCATCCGCGACGTCCTGATCGAGCGGACGCATGTGTCCGACTCGCGCGGGGTCGGGATCTTCGTGGACGGCTACGTGACCCGCACGACCATCCGGGACTCCAGCGTCACGGGCGCTGGCAGCAGCGGCATCTACCTCGAGGCGGGCTCGGCCGACAACGTGGTCACACGCAACCGCATCCACGACAACGGCTTCCGCGAGAACGGCCCCGGCGGCTCGATCTTCAGCTTCAGCGGCGCCCGCTTCCGCTTCTGGGGCATCGGTCGCGAGGGCCTCTCCATCGACGGGTCGCGGCGCAACCTGGTGGCGGCCAACAACTTCCAGGGCAACTCCGCGGGCGGCATCTTCCTCTACACCAACTGCGGCGAGTACGTGCGCAGCCGCCCGAGCGCTGGTTCCAGCGCCGGTACGGGGCGGAGCGCAACGCGATCGTGGCCAACCGCTTCCAGGGCGGCGTGAACGGCGTGTGGGTGGGATCGAGGATGGGCGAGAGCACGCTGCCCATGGAGTGCAGCGACACCCCGTATGTCAGTGCGGGGCTCAGGTCGATCGCTCTGGACCGCGCAGCGCGCAACTCGATCCTCGCCAACAACTTCGCCGGGGTGACCTACGGAGTCCGCGTGGAGGACGACGCGACCAGGGTGGTTGCCAACCGCTTCAGCGGCCCCGACGCCACTCACCACGCCGTTGTCATAGGCACCCCGGAGCGCACCAGCGTCCTCGGCCGACCCGTCCGGGGAACGGTCCTGGTGGCCAACCGGTCGTCGATCGCCGGCAACGCCCACCCGTACCGCTGGGTTGAGGGCAAAACGGACACGACGGTCGCTCTGAACACCGCGCTCGGCCGGCGAGCCGGTATCTGCCAGGGCAGGTCCCTGCCTCGCGGCCCGTTCGTAATGACGCTGGCCTTCGCGCTGGAGCCCCAGGGCGCCCCGGTCACGCCCGCGCCGGACCTCACGGTGCCCACCGTGGGCGCCCTGCCGGACTGCCAGGGAGGCTGACCGCCTGCCCGAGCGGCCCGCCCAACCTGATCCTCCTGATCACCGATCAGCAGCGGGCGCCGCAGCACTGGCCACGCGACCCGGGGTGGCTCGAGGAGCTTGCGCCCAACGACGCCGAGCTGCGCCGCACGGGAATGAGCTTCACGCGCGCGTTCACCGCCAGCGCCATGTGCTCTCCGAGCCGCGCGAGCTTCCTGACCGGCACTTACCCGTCGCGCCACGGCGTGACGCTCACGATGACCGAGGGCGACCTGTTCCCAGACCGCCGCCACACGCCCGACGTGCTGCGCACGGTGGCCGGGCTGGCGGTCAGCGGCGAGGTACCGCGCGCGCGGCTGGCCGAGGGGTTCCTGCGCGGCAGCCTGCGGCTGGGGCCGAAGAGCGGCAACGAGCCGCAGCTGGCCGCCGGAGTCGCCACGCTCGCCAGCCTGCTGCGCGAGCGCGGCTACCACGTGGCCTTCAAGGGCAAATGGCACCTGTCCAAGCCACTTGCCGGGCGCCGCTGGACGGCCGCCGACTCCGAGCGGATCGAGCGCGACTACGGCTTCGCCGAGTGGGAGCCGCCCGACGCCGGCGGCGATGCCAAGGCGGCGACCTTCGGCGGCGGCAACGCTGGGACCACCCGCGAGGGCTGGGACGAGGACTACACGCGCCAGATGGAGCGCTGGCTGGCGCGCGACGAGTTGCCGGAGCCCTTCTGCCTGGTGTTCTCGCTGGTGAACCCACACGACGTGCTGGGCTACCCGTCCTCGTACGAGGAGGGCGGCTACTCGCGGGCGGAGTTCGCCGGCCTGGGGGTGCCGCTGCCGCCCACCATCGACGAGGACCTGCGCGACAAGCCCACCGTGCACTCGTTGATGAAGCTCGGGCAGACGGCCTACATCGGCGGCCTGGCCGACCGGCAGGCCCAGCAGGACTACGTGGACTTCTACGCCCACCTGCACCGGGTCGTGGACGAGAAGATCGGCCGCCTGCTCGCGGCGCTGGGGGACGGCCCGGGCTCGCTGCGATCGCGGACGACGATCGTGCGCATCTCCGATCACGGCGAGCTCGGCCTCTCGCACGGCGGGCTGCGGCAGAAGATGTTCAACGCCTACGAGGAGTCGATCCGGGTGCCGCTGGTGGTCTCCAACCCAGAGCTGTTCCCGGAGCCGCGCGAGAGCGACGCGCTCGCGTCGCTCGTGGACGTGGTGCCCACCATGCTCGGGCTCTCGGGCGGCCCGGTGGACGCCGACCGCTTCGACGGGCGCGACCTCGGGCCCGTGCTGCGCGGAGAGAGCGACTCGGTCCGCGACGCGGTGCTGTTCACCTACGACGACCACCAGGCCGGCACGGCGTTCCAGAACGCGCCCGGCCAGCCCAACCGCATCCGCTGCGTGCGCGACGGGCGCTGGAAGTACGCGGTCTACCTCGACCCCGCCGGCGACGCCGCGCCGGAGTACGAGCTCTACGACCTGGAGGCCGACCCCGACGAGGCGCTGAATCTGGCCGGCAAGCGCTCGGGGCGAGGCAGGACGGCGGCGGCGGAGCGCGAGCGCCGGCGCCTGCATGAACGCCTTCGGGAGCTGTGCGCTGCGAGCGGGACGGTGGCGCCGGAGTTGCCCGGGCTTAGTGCTTAGCTGCTGTCAGTAGCGGACGTAGCCATCGACCCAGATGCGGCCGTTCTGCCCGTCGAGCGTGTTGGTGTCGCGGGCCTTCAGTGCACCGCTGGTGATCCCGCGGTATGCGCCGGTGCCGCTCGTGAACCGGGCCGTGCCGTTGAACGAGATCTGGTTGCCGGTGATGGTGAAGGGCATCGTGGCCGTGCCGGCGATCGAGCCGCGCTTGAACGCCAGCCGGAACGTGCCCTCGAAGCGACGCCCCGCGGTGAGCCCGCCGGTGAGCGTCACGCGCCCGCGCCCGAAGGGCGTGCCGGTCACGGTGCCGCGGTCCTCGATCTGCCCGGGCGTGCCCGACTGGACCATGCGCGTGCGTGCCCGGATGCTCACCTTCCGACGCCGGCGCGGGCCGCTGCGGCGGGTGGACTTGCGCAGCTGGTAGGTGTTCTGGAGCTCGTCCTGGACGATCGTGGCCTTCCCGCCCTTCACGCCCACCGCCAGCTCCCGCTTGAGCCGGCGCACGCGGTAGCGCCAGCCCGCGGGGAGGTCGAGCCGGCGGCCGAGGCGGCGCAGCTGGCCGATCCGCAGGTTGGGGTCGCGGATCTGCGAGTACGCCTGCATCACGTAGACGTCGCCGCCGGGGGCCAGGAGCTCGTACACGAGCCGGCCGCGGCGCCAGCGCCAGGTGTTGTCGCGCACCACGACGCGGTCGGTGTACGGCGTCTGCGCGAGCTCGGCGGCGGTGCGGATCGGGATGCTGGCCACCCTCCGCAGCCTCCGGCCCTTGAACGAGCGCACGCGGCCGGGGCTGGCGGTGACCGAGTCCATCAGGAAGTGCCGCGGGCCGTTGAGGACGACCGCCGTGGCTCCCCGTTCCCGAGCCAGCTCCCCCGCGTCGAACGACCGCCACCAGGCGGCCGGGCAGCGGTTGAGCCCGATCGTGTTCCAGACCGTGGCGACCGCCGTGGGCGGGGCGCCGCGGAGCTCGATGATCTCGCAGTAACGGGCGTCGTGGAGCCCGGACAGCGAGGCCGCTCCCGCGCTCGAGGCAAGCCCCAGCGAGGACGCGGCGGCGCCGAGCAGCACCAGCCCGGCTACGGCGCGACGCCGCACGCCTTCCTTCCCTTGCAGCGCGTGAGCTGACGCAGCTTCACGCTGAGCCTGGCCTTGACCCGCGCGTACCCAGGATCGGCGGCCACGTTGCGGAGCTGGTGCGGGTCGCGGCGGCGGTCGTACAGCTCCTGGTCGCCGGTCTCCGGGTACACGACGTAGGTGTAGCGATCCGTGCGCACGCCGCGGTAGGGCCGGTCCCACGCGTTAACGGGGATGTCGTCGGCCTCGAACAGGGGCGCCAGCGCCTCGATCTGGAGCGCGCGCCTGGGCCGCCTGCGCGGGTTGCGGATCGTCGGCAGCAGGGACACGCCGTCCATCCTGCGCCCGGCGCGCGCCCGCGCGATATCCACCAGCGTCGGCGCCAGGTCGATGTTGGCGATCTGGCCGCGAACCGTCCGGCCCGCCGGCACGCCCGGGCCGCGCATGATCAGCGGGATGCGGATGGACTCCTCGTACGGGAGGAACTTGTCGCCGGTCACGCGGTGCTGGCCCTGCAGCCAGCCGTTGTCGGACAGGAACACGATCAGCGTGTTCTTGAGCTGACGCGTCCTGCGCAGGGTGTCCACCAGCTTCTTCACGTGCTCGTCGATGGCCAGCAGCGACCCCATCCGGCCCTCGTAGTCCAGCTGCAGCTCGTCGATCTGCGCGGCTGTGAGCGGCGGGGCGGCCTTCTGCAGGCTCGACGGCTTGTCGGAGAGGTCGGCCTCGTTGAAGCTGGGCGGCCGCGGCAGCTTGAAGCGAGCGCTCTCGGCCTCGTGGCGGGGCGCCGGCCGAGGGTCGCGGCCCGGGCGGCCCATCAGCGTGGTGGCCACGTCCTCGCGGTGCGGCGCAGCGGCCGACCACCAGATGAAGAACGGCTTCTTGGACCGGCGCTCGGCACGGACGAGGTCGCGGGTGACCCTGCCGGTCACGTCGGGCGAGTAGTCCTCCGGCTCGGCGGTGCCCCAGTAGTTGTAGGGCGCGGGCCCGAAGACCCGGTCGCGCGCCCCGACGATGCCGGCGAGCCCGCCGGGGTTGGGGATCACCTCGATGCGGGCGAACTCCACGAGCTTGCGGGCGAAGCTGGCGTCGCCCCACGTGCGCAGCCGGCCGTCGCTGTTCATCACGAAGTTGAAGTAGTCGTAGGCGGACACGTCGAGCAGCCCGCGCCACTTGGTGAACCCCACGGGAACCTCGCCGCGGCGGTCGCGGGCGCCATAGCCGTTCAGCCACTTGCCCACCATCGAGGTGCGGTAGCCGGCCTTCTGGAGCCAGCGTCGGCAGGGTGTTGGCGCGCTCCTTCATGCCGTACCAGCCGTACGGCCAGAAGTTGCCCTTGACCTTGTGATTGTGCGCGTACTGGCCCGGTGATGAAGGTGGCGCGCGCGGGACAGCAGAGCGGGTACGAGTCGATGGCATCGGCGAACGTGGTGCCGCGGCGGGCCAGGAGGCGCTTGACGTTTGGCATGTGGGCGACGTCGGCCTGAGCCTGGTCGTCGGTCATGACCACAAGGATGTTGGGCCTGCCGTCCTTGCCCGCCGAGGCGGGTCGCGCCTGCGGCCGCCGCCGGCAGCGCCAGTGCGGCCACAGCTGCCAGCACGCAGGCGGTCCCGCACTCGCGGTCGGGTATCCATCCACGCACGTCGACACTCCCTCTCGCGACACGGCGAGCGCGAACGTACATGCTGTGTCACACGGTGTCAACTTCTGTAGGATCGAGCCGCCGTGACGCCCGCCGCCGCACCTGGATCCGCCACACCCGCCGCCACGACCGACCGTCGGGGGCGCGCCCGCCAGAGCCGCCGTGAGAGCCGCGAGCGGATCGTGGCCGCGGCCACCGAGCTGGTCCGCAGGCGCTCATACTCCGAGCTCAGCGTGGACGAGGTCATGCGCGAGGCGGGCCTCGGGCGGACGATCTTCTACCGCCACTTCGACGACATGGGCGACCTGCTCCAGCGCGCGAGCCGCGAGGCCGTGGAGGACCTGCTGGCGGCACAGCAGGGCCTCGGCCAGGCGCGTCCCGACGACGACCCCGAGTCCGTGCGGCGCCCCTTCCAAGGCGGCCGTGGACATCTACCGGCGCCACGGGCCGCTCCTGCGCTGCGTGGCCGAGGCCGCCGACGGCGACGAGCAGATCCGTGCGAACTACGAGCTCATGCGCAGCCGCTTCGACGACTTCGCCGAGGTCTCGCTGCGCGGCGTGGCCGACCTGGGCAACCAGCCCCACCGGCAGACGTGCGCGAGACCGCGCGCGCGCTCAACCTGATGGGCGAGAACTACCTGCTGGACGTGTTCGGGCGCGAGCCGCGCGTGTCCCCCGAAACCGCCCTGCAAACCCTGACCGAGATCTGGGAAGCGGTCATCCGCCGCTGACGAGAGGAGCCGATCGATGGACGTGTACCGCACACCCGACGAGCGCTTCGAGAACCTCCCCGGCTACTCGTACGAGCCCAACTACGTGGAGGTCGACGGGCTGCGCCTGCACCACCTGGACGAGGGCAGCGGCCAGACCGTGCTCTGCTTCCACGGCGAGCCCAGCTGGAGCTATCTCTACCGGCACATGCTCGACCGCCTCGTGGAGCACGGCCACGGGTCGTGTGCCCCGACTTCGCGGGGTTCGGGCGCTCCGACAAGCCCACCGACCAGGACTGGTACACCTACGACCGCCACGTGGCCAGCGTGAGCGCCCACATCGACCAGATCGGCGTCGAGGACGTGACCGTGGTGGTCCAGGACTGGGGCGGGCCGATCGGCCTGCGCTGGGCGGTCGAGAACGCGGATCGCGTGGCGCGGCTCGTAATCCTCAACACCGGCCTCTTCAGCGGCAGGGTCAGCAAGGGCTTCATGGCCTGGCGCGACTTCGCGGAGCGCACGCCGGACCTGCCCATCGGGAGGATCATCGAATCGGCCACGACCACCGAGCTCCCGCCCGAGGTGGTGGCCGCGTACGAGGCGCCGTGGCCCACGCCCGAGAGCAAGGCCGGCACCCAGCGGTTCCCGCTGATCGTGCCGCTGACCCCCGACGATCCCGGCGCCGCCGAGATGCGCGCCGTCAAGGAGGCGCTGGGGAGCTGGGACAAGCCCGCCCTGGTCGCGTTCTCGGACACCGACCCCGTGTTCCCGTTCCCGATCGCGGGCGAGCAGTTCACCGAGCTGATCCCGACCGCGGGCGAGCAGGTGCGGATCGAGGGCGCCGCGCACTTCCTGCAGGAGGACCGCGGCCCGCAGATCGTCGACGCGATGCTGGAGGCGTTCGCCCCCCAGGCCGCCTGACGGGATGCGTCAGGATCTGCGTTGCGGATGACCTCGGATCGCCAAGCTTCCGACGCCGACCTGGTGGACGCGCTCGCGGACCGGCTCGAGCAGTTCGAGCTGCACACCGCGGGCCACCTGCTCAGGTGGATCCACGCGGCCGACCTGACGTTCGCCGAGATGCGGGTCTTCCTCACGCTGGCCGACGGCGAGGCACGCACCGGAGGCGAGCTGGCCGAGGTGGCGGGCCTGGACGTGGAGATCGCGTACCCCGCCCTGCACAAGCTGGAGGCCCGCGGGTGGCTCGCCGAGAACGAGCGGATGCACTCACTGGGGGAGGCGGGACGAGATCAGCTCGGCGAGCTGGCCGCCATCCGGCGCGCCGCGGTGGGCGACTTCGTCGCGAGCCTGCCCGCCGGCGAGCGGCGGAGCCTGGCAGCAGCCCTCTGCGGTTGACGGCCACCGAGCTGCGCGAGTGGTGCCTGTCCTTCCCCGGCGCCGAGGAGACGTTTCCGTTCCGGCCCGAGACCTCGGTGTTCAAGGTCGCGGGCAAGATCTTCGCCATCAGCCCGCTGGCGAGCGAGCCGCCCCACGTGAGCGTGAAGTGCGAGCCCGAGCTGGGCGAGGCCCTGCGCTTCGAGCACGACAGTGTCGAGCCCGGCTACCACCTGAACAAGCGCCATTGGATCACCGTCGAGTGCAACGGCGACCTCCCGGACGCGCGCGTCCGGGAGGTGATCGAGGACAGCTACGACCTGGTCAAGCCCAGGTCAGCCTCTCAGTAGAAGAGGTATCCGAACCGGCGCACCGCCTCGTAGTAGGTGTTGGCCGTCCCCCTGCACAGCGAGCGCTGGTACCAGGCCCGCGTGGCGCAATGCGCGTACATGTCGTCGCGGAAGCGCGTGTCGCAGTAGGCCTGGCCGAGCTGCGCGCCGTAGCAGGCGTCGTGCCTGGCGCACGCGGTGGTGAAGTTGAACCACGGGCCGGAGTCCGGCACCAGCGCGTCGCCCGCGCCGCCGGGCCCGCACGCCGTCTCCGCCTGTTGCGCCTGCGCCGCCGTCGGAGCCGCCGCCGCGGCCGAGGGCGCCAGCGTCCCCAACGCCAACAGGAACGCGATGAGCAGGGCAACCGGCAGTCGACGCATCTCTCTCTCCTCGGCCGGCCTCGTTTGACCCATCACGCCGGCTGGCGTCATTCAAACCGGCTGCGGCCCACCGAGTCAAGGCAGTTCTAGACGGCGTATGTCCCGTGGAAGCCGAACGGGATGTGATGCGGCACCGACGCCCGCGCGATCTCCTCCATCGAGCGCGCATCCAGCACCACCAGCGCCGAGCGACGGCGGCCGCCGTCGAGCACCACCGAGAGCACCACGCCGTCGTCCTCCCAGCGCGCGCCGGGCCGGCGGACGAAGATCGGCTCGCCCGGGAAGGTCCCGGGGTCGCGCCACGTGACGGCCTCTCCCCGCCTGACGTCGGCCTTGACCAGCTGGTCTATGAACCTGCTCTTGCGGCCCTTCAACCCGATCCCGAAGGCGTAGCGATAGGGCTGCCCGTTCTTGCGCCGGTAGTCGATGCGCGGGAGCTCGATGTTGGGCTCGATCAGATCGCGCTGCGTGGCGCGCCCCCGGGCGGGGTCGACCTCGATGCGGCGCAGGCGGGCCTGCGGGACGTATCCGCCCTTTCGGAGCCGCTTGAGGTAGAGCGCGTCAATGATCGACGCGTCGCGGTGCGCGCACACGTCGAGCACGACACGGCCCTTGCGCTCGAACGCGTTCACGTTGTGGAAGACGAAGAAGGGGTCCAGCTCCACGGTCGAGACCACCCCGCCGCGGCGGCGGTCGACGATGTAGATGCGCGACGGCTTGGAGTCGTCCCACCCGTAGTTGGTCACGATCGGCCCGCGGTCTGGACGCAGGAAGCGGGGCAGGTCGAAGTTGAAGGGCTGCGTGAAGACCGCCACGTAGCGCGGCGTGAGCGCGAACGAATGCAGATAGCCGGGCGCGCTGTCGGGGATCCATGCAAGCTGGCGGCGCTTGGCACCCCGGCTCACGACGATCCGCAGGCCGCTCGGCGGCACCAGCTCGATCTCGTAGCTGAACCGCTCGCCGGTGCTCGGATCGGTGTGCGGGTGAGCGGTCCCGAGCCTGCCGGTTACGAGCTCTGTGTCCACGCCCAGCGTCTTGAGGGTCCTCGGGTTGAAGCGCACGGGCACCGGGATCTCGGTGTGCGCCCTGAACTGCCGGCCCAGCTGCTCGATCGACACGTTCGCGTTGGGCACCCGGCCGAGCACAGGCAGGGTCGAGACGCCGGAGAAGATCTTGCGGCACGGGTCGGTGCCGAACTCCGAGTAGCGGATCCGGCCGTCTCGCTTCCAGGCCGTGTAAGCACTCGAGCGCAGGTAACGGTTGGCGTAGGCCACGCGGCCGCGCTCGAACGAGAACGCGTGCAGCATCGCCAGGCCGTCGAACCAGTGGTTGAAGCGATCCGGGCCGACCTCGAACAGGGCGGGCCCGTTGCGCAGCAGCGTGCCCGTGAGCCAGCGGGGCATCCGCCCCTCGACCTTCAGGTCCGGGATGCGCGTCTCCTCACGTAGGGACTTGAAGCCGAGCGCGAAGCCCGGAGTGCGGGCGGCGGCCGCCGGGAGCGCCTCGAGCGCGCCCCCCACGCTCAGCGCCGCCACCACGGCCCCGCCGTCGCGCATGAACTGACGGCGCGTGGTGCTCAGCTCGCGTCCCCCATCGCGCGAGCGTAACCGGTCGACCCCCGCCCCGGCGAGGGTCGACCGGCCGTGCTCTATGGACCCGCCGTGGCCCGCACCGTCACGTCGCCGCCCCGTGGCGGAGACCCGTCGCCTCTCACGTCTAGCGGGTGCAGGTGATCGGCACGCGAACGGTCTCGCCGCCGATCGACACCACGAGCGCCCCGTTGGACGTACAGCCATAGACGCCCGTCGCGGTCCACCCATCGCCCGTCAGCGAGGCCGACGATCCGACCACCGGGTTGGCTCCTCCTTCGCCCGTCACCAGCCCGGGCCCGAGCTCCGCACCCGTGCCGGAGAGCTGGAAGGTGCACGTCGGCAGCGTCGAGCCGCAGCTCAATCCGCTGCCGCTGGTCAGCCTCAGCGGGGCTGCGGCACCGGTGCCGCCACCCGATCCGCCGTTTCCGCCGCTACCGCCGCCGCCCGAACCGCCGTTAGAGCCGCCGCCGCCGTTCACGCCGGTGCCCTTTCCGTTGCCGATGACGATCGTCGTGCAGCCCGACACCACGCGCAGGTCGAGCAGGTCGATGCGGCAGAAGTTGCGCCCCGGTCCGCCCGCGACCCGCCGGTCCCGCGCGCCGTCGACGGAGTTCAAACGGTCGTTGCCGCCTCCGCCCGAGATGCGGTCCCTGCCCTTGCCCCCGGTCAGCCGGTCCCGGCCGCCGAGTCCCTTCATCAGGTCCGCGCCCGAGTTACCGCCGAGCACATCGTTACCCGATCCGCCGCCGAGGCTGTCGTTGCCCGAGCCGCCGGCGAGCCTGTCGTTGCCGGACCCGCCGCCGAGGCTGTCATTTCCAGATCCGCCGGCGAGCCTGTCCTTGCCGGACCCGGAAAGCAGGCGATCCTTGCCCTTCCCGGCCACCAAACGGTCTGCCCCTGAGCCGCCGCTAAGCCGGTCGCGGCCCGACCCGCCGTTCAGGCGGTCGCGGCCCCTGGCCCCGACGATCCTGTCGGCGCCGCCTCGCCCCGCGGCGCGATCGTTGCCGGCCCCGAGGAAGATCTTGTCCGCCCCGTTGGTCCCCCTCACCCGGTTGGACTTCGAGGAACCGGTGAATACGACCGCCGCGGCCGGAACCACGGCCGAACAGAGAGCGACCGCGGCTACGCCGATCGCCCTCCCGACCACTCTGCGAGTCCTGCGTTGCATCTGTGCCTCCCTGCCTTTTCCTGCCCGCCCTCATTGGCGTGCTTGCCGCGTTTGCCCGATCAGGTGGAGGCGTATGCCGAATTGGACACCTGGTGTGTACGCGCCTTATCTCGCTCGACAAACGGCCGATCTCGAGGCCCGCCCGTGCACCTGGACGGACGAGCGGATAGACGACAAGATGGACGCCATCGACTCGACGTTCCACATGCTGCGCGACGAGATCCGAGGGCTGCGAACCGACGCCCACGAGGAGTTCACAGCCTTTCGCGCCGACTTCTCCGCGCTGCAGCGCCAGCTCGCGCAGATCGGCTTCGGCCTTGTCGGCGTGCTGCTCGGGGCGATGGTGGCCTTGATCGTGGCGCTCGCCTGAGCGCGCCCGTGTCCCCGAGCACTCCCTGGTGGCGCTCGGCTGTCGTGCTCCAGATCTATCCCCGGTCCTTCGCCGACAGCGACGGTGACGGAGTGGGCGATCTCGCCGGTGTAGCCGACCGGCTGGGCTACCTGACCGGGCTCGGCGTGGACGCGCTCTGGCTGTCGCCGTTCTACCGCTCGCCGATGGCCGACTTCGGCTACGACATCAGCGATCACACGGACGTCGACCCGACCTTCGGAACGCTCGCGGATGCCGACGCGCTCATCGCCCGAGCCCACGCGCTCGGTCTGCGTGTGATCTTCGACTGGGTGCCCAATCACACCTCGGACCGGCACCCGTGGTTCAACGCGTCGCGCTCGAGCGCAGACGACCCACACCGCTCGTGGTACGTGTGGCGTGACCCGGCGCCGGGTGGCGGACCGCCCAACAACTGGACCTCGTCCTTCTCACGTCACGGCGAGAGGCCGGCGTGGACCCTCGACCGAAGGACAGGGCAGTACTGGCTGCACTCCTTCCTGCCGCGAGCAGCCCGATCTCAACTGGGACGAGCCGGCGGTGGCGGAGGCCATGCACGACGTGCTGCGGTTCTGGCTGCGATCGTGGGGTCGACGGGTTCCGGATGGACGTGGTGCACAAGATCGGAAAGGACCCCGAGCTCGGCGACAACGAGCCCGGTCGCCGCCACGACGAGGACTGGCCGAGCGTGCACGAGCGACTCCGCGACATTCGTCGCGTGCTCGACGAATACGACCGCGACCGGATGGCCGTGGGTGAGGTGTACGTACTCGACCAGCGCGCCCTCGCGCGGTACGTCTCCGGAGGGGACGGCCTGCACCTGGTGCACAACTTCGTCTTTCTCAACCTGCCCTGGTCGGCCGCGGCGTTCCGCGCAACCGTGGACCAGTTCGAGGAGCTCGCCGGCCCCAAGGCATGGCCGGCCTGGTGCCTTGGCAACCACGACCATTCGCGGATCGCGACCCGCTACGGCCCCGCGCCCGCCCGAGTGGCGGCGATGCTGCTGCTCACGCCTCCGCGGCACGCCGTTCCTGTTTCAGGGCGACGAGCTGGGCCTCCAGGACGTCGAGGTTCCAGCCCGACCGGGTCGTCGACGTCGACGGGCGCGACCCCGTGCGCTCACCCATCCCGTGGGAGCCGCCCTCGACGGCGGGCCCCGGTGCGGGATTCACAACCGGCGAGGCCTGGCTGCCCATCTCCGCCGACGCCGAGCAGGTGGCGGCGTCGGTGCAGTCTCGTGACCCCGCATCGATGCTCACGCTGCACCGCGCGCTGCTTGACGCTGCGCCGCGCCACGCCTGCGCTGCGCGAGGGCGACTACCGCCCGCTCGACGCCGGCGACGACGTGTTCGCGTACGTCCGCGGCGGATCGATCGCCGTCGCGCTCAACTTCGCCGACGAGCCCCGTCCGGCAGGGGCGCCGGCGGCCGCGGCAGGCTGTTGCTCTCCACCCGCCCGTCAACGCCCCCCGGTTCGGACGTCGACCTCGCCACGCTCGAGCTCGCAGCCGACGAGGGCGTGATCGTCGCGTTGACCTAAGGCGGCAGTCGCCGGCCGGCGCGGCGGACTCGCAGCCACCTGAAGCCGTGAGGCTCGAGCTTGAGCTTGACGGCTCGATCCTTCAATGGGTGGACCTCGTCCGAGAAGAGGTCGACCAGAGCGTCGGCGTCATCCGGGCGCTTGATGGCCAGTGTGATCGTTGCCGCCTTGCCCCCCAGCTCGTGCGCCGCCACGATCGTCGACCCGTCCCAGTCGCAGCGATGCGCCAGCACGGACTGCGCCTCGACATCCAGGATCTCAAGCGTTCCGAATCCGATCTCGGGGCACTCCCGGCGCCTGCGGATGAGCCGCTCGAACCAGTTCAGCAGCGAGCCCTCCTCCCGGCGCTGGCGGCTCACGTTTATCGCCGCCGGGCCGTAGCGCTTGTCGTCCACGAGCGGGCGGCAGAGCGCCTCGGAAACGGGCGCCGTGGAGAAGCCGCCGTGCGGCTCATCCGACCACTGCATCGGCGAGCGCACACTCAGGCGACCCTCGATCTCGAGGTTCTCGCTCATGCCGATCTCCTCGCCGTAGAAGAGGACCGGCGTGCCCGGCAACGAGAAGGCCAGGCTGTAGACCATCCGAATGGCCTGTTGGTCGCCGTCGAGCATCGGCGGCAGCCGCCGGCGCAGGCCGCGCCCGAACAGCTGGAGCGACTCGTCGGGCCCGAAGGCGGCGAACACCTCCTCACGTTCCGCGTCGGAGAGCTTGTCGAGCGTCAACTCGTCGTGATTGCGCACGAAGCGTCCCCACTGGCAGTCGGGAGGAATCTCGGGCGCCTGCTTCAACGCCTTTCGCAGCGGCCTGGCGTCGCCGCGGGCGAGAGCGAGGTACATGGCCTGCATGCCGACGAAGTCGAACAGCATATGCAGCTCGTCGCCGCCCTCGTCGCCGAAGAACTTGCGCGCCTCGGCCGGCTCGAGGTTGACCTCGCCGAGAAGCATGGTCTCGCCGCTTCGCCGCGCGATGAACGCGCGCAGCTCCCGCAGCAGCTCGTGCGGGTCCACGAGCGCGCCCTCGGGCATGCCCATCGGCTCGAGCAGGAAGGGCACCGCGTCGATGCGGAAACCCGACAGACCCTGCTCGATCCAGAAGGCCATGACCTGCGCGATCTCGTCACGCACCGCCGGGTTGGCCACATTGAGGTCGGGCTGATGCGAGTAGAAGCGATGGAGGTAGAACTGTCCGGCCTGTTCGTCCCAGGCCCAGTTCGAGTCCTCCTTGTCGGGGAAGACCACGTCGCCGGGCTTCTCCTCGGGCTTCTCATCCGCCCAGACGTAGAAGTCGCGAAACGGCGAGTCGCGATCGGCGCGCGCGGCCTGGAACCACGGGTGCTGATCCGAGGTGTGGTTGACCACGAGATCGGCGATCACCCGGATGCCGCGGTCACGCGCCGTGCGAACCAGCTCCACGAGGTCGCCGTGGGTGCCCAGACGCGGATCGACGCCGTAGAAGTCAGAGATGTCGTAGCCGTCATCGAGGCGTGGAGAGGCGTAGAACGGCATCAGCCACAGGCACGAGACGCCGATCCCGCCGAGGTAATCGATCCGCTCGGTGAGCCCGCGCAAATCGCCACACCCGTCGCCGTTGCCGTCATAGAACGTCTCGACGTCGAGGCAGTAGACGACCGCGTTCTTCCACCACAGATCGCTTGTTGCCTTGACGCTCATGTGGTCAGGTCAGGCAGCACGCGCTCGCCGAAGGCGTCGATGAACCCGGTCAGGTCCTGGCCGACGTGGTGCAGGTTGATCTCGTCGAACCCGAGCGCCCCCAGCTCCTGCAGCCAGGCCGCGTGCTTAGCGAGGTCCGACGAGACGAGAACGGTCTCCCTGACCTGGTCCGGCGTGACATCCGCGGCCAGCGCGTCGAACTCCTCCGCCGTCTGGACGTCCCAGCAGGTGGGCGGCGGAAAGACATTGGTGCGCCACTGCTCGTGGGCCACGCGCAGGGCCTCCTCCTCGGTCGGCGCCCACGAGAGGTGCACCTGCAGGACCAGCCGCTTGCCTTCCCCGCCGTTCGACCGAAACGCCGCGATCATCTCCTCCAACTTGGCGCGCGGCTGGTTCACCGTCGCCAGTCCGTCAGCCCACTCCCCTGCGCGGGCGGCCGTCTCCACGCTGACCGCGGGGCCGATCAGGGATGGTGGCTGCGCCGGCAACGTGTGCAGCTTCGCCCGGTCGACCCGCACCAGTCCGTCGTGCGAGACGGTCTCGCCCGCAAACAGCGCTCGCATCACCTCGACGCACTCCCGCAGGCGCGCGTTGCGCGTCTCCTTGTCCGGCCAGGGATCGCCCGTGATGTGCTCGTTGGACGCCTCGCCGGTCCCGAGCGCCACCCACAACCGCCCCGGGAACATCTCGCACAGCGTCGCGGCGGCCTGCGCAACGATCGCCGGGTGGTATCGCTGACCGGGCGCGTTCACGACTCCAAACGGAAGCGACGTGGCGCCCATCGCCGCGCCAAGCCAGGACCAGGCAAAGCCCGACTCACCCTGGCGCTCGCTCCAGGGCGAGAAATGGTCCGAGGACATGATCGCCTGAAAGCCCGCCGCCTCGGCCTCCACGGCGTGCCGCAGCAACCGGCTTGGTGGGATCTGCTCGTGCGAACAGTGGATGCCAACGACAGGCACGCGGAGCATCTACCCGCTCCCGCCCTATCCAAGACCCCGAACCGTGCATCCGGGTCCGAAGGCCAAACTAGTCGCTCGGCAGGGCTTCGAGCGCCGCGGCGGGGCCGTGTGCGGGCACGGCCCGATGGCCGCGCTCGAACAAGAGCCTGGTCACGATTGCACCTGCGGCGAGAATGCCGGCCGCCCACCAGAACGCGGTCGTGTAGCCGTGCACGGCCGCCTCGGCGCGTGCGAGGCCCACCGGCGTTCCCGCCGCCGCCGTGTAGCCGCTGACCGCGTCGGCGGCGAAGGTGGACAGCAGCGCCAGGCCCAATGATCCGCCGACCTGCTGAGAGGTGTTGACCATCGCCGAGGCGACGCCGGCATCGCCCGGTCCGATGCCGTGCGTGGCGGTGGCGAAGGACGGCGCCATGATCAGGCCGAACCCGACGCCCATGACCATGACGGCCGGCAGAACCGCGCCGGCGTAAGAGGAGTCGACCTCGATCCGAGTCAGGTAGACGAGGCCGAGCGCGGCGATCGCCATGCCGGACGGCACCAACGGACGCGGACCGAGCCGCGGCAGGAGCTTGGTCGCCGCGGCGGGAGCAGTGGCGAAGATGGCAACCACCATCGGCAGGAAGGCCAGGCCGCTTTCGATCGGCGAGAAGCCCAGGCCCTGTTGCAGGTAGTAGGTCAGGAACAGGAAGGTCGCGAACATGGCCGCGCCGGCGATCGCGACCGCGAGGAAGGCCGCGCCTCTATTGCGATCGGTCACCACCCGCAGCGGGAGGAGCGGCGAGGCCACCCGCCGCTCGATGGCCACGAACACCGCCGCCGCGACGACGCCGTAGGCGAGCATCCCGATCGTCAAGGGCGCGCTCCAACTGTCCATCTCGGCGTTGGAGAACCCGTAGACGAGCGCGAACAGACCCGAGGATGCAACCAGGACGCCCGGCACGTCGACGCGCGGTCGCTCGGCCGGCCGCACGTTCACCAATAGGCCCGCGGCGCCGACCGCGGCGGGGATGGCGAACGCGAGGTTCACGTACATCGTCCAGCGCCAGGTCAGGAGCTCGGTAAGGAAGCCGCCGAGCAGCAGGCCCACCGCGGCACCGGCCGTCGCGAGCGCGCCATAGATGCCGAAGGCCTTGCCACGCTCAGCCGGATCGGTGAACGTGGTGGTCACGATCGAGAGTGCTGCGGGCGCCAGCAGCGCAGCGAAGGCCCCCTGGAGCGCGCGGGCGCCCACAAGGACCTCGAACGACGGCGCGGCGCCGCCCAGAGCGGAGGCACCCGCGAAGCCCCCGAGCCCGGCGATGAAGGTCCACTTGCGACCGATCAGATCGCTGACCTTTCCTCCGAGCAGGAGCAGGGAGCCGAACGCCAGCGCGTAGGCGGTGATCACCCACTGGCGCGATTCCGTGTCGAACCCGAGGTCGGCCTGGGCCGACGGCAGCGCGATGTTCACGATCGTCACGTCGAGGACGACCATCAGCTGCGCGACCGCGATCACGCCGAGGATGCGCCACCGATGCTCGTGATGGGGGTCTGTCTGAGTCTGCTCCGACATGAGCTGCCTTCCTCTCTCCGGCTGCGGGAACTTCCCCAACATCTCAGCGCCGCGCGATTAGCGGAAGGCGGGATACCTGCCGTTAGGGGGCCGGTTTACTGGTGGCTCGTGCTCCGCCGCGGTCAGGAGCGCAACCGTAGAATCGCGGCCGTGCCGTTCACGCTCAGGAACCTCAGGGAGGATCTGGAGGACGTCGGGTCCAACTTCGACGGCGCGCCGGACCTGGAGTTCCGCCTCGCAAGTCAGGCGCTCGAGCTGGAGCAGTCCGGCCTGAGCTACCAGCGCATCCCGCCCGACTATCGCTTCCCGTACGGCCACACGCACAAGGCGCAGGAGGAGGTGTACGTGGTCGTGCGCGGCAGCGGGCGGATGAAGCTCGACGACGAGATCGTCGAGGTCAAAGAGTGGGACGTGGTGCGCGTCCCGCCCGGTACGTGGCGATGCTACGAGGGCGGGCCGGAGGGCCTCGAGATCCTCGTCTTCGGTGCGCCCAATCTCGGCGAGGATCCGCGCGAAGACGTGGAGGGTCAGCGCGACTGGTGGGCTGACTAACGCCCGGTTTGCGTCAGGCGACCGCCTTAGTGTCCGTCTCATGACGCTCTACGAGCTGCTGCTCCTCCTGCACGTAATCGCTGCGATCACGTGGGTGGGAGCCGCGACCACGTACTTCCTACTCGAGCTTCGCACCGACCTCAGCGGGGACGTCGAGAGGGAGGCAAGTCAGAATGACGACGCCGACTGGCTCGCACCGCGCCTCTTCATACCCGCGGCCGTGGGCACCCTCATCTTCGGAATCCTCGCCGCGATGGAAGGCGACTGGGACTTCGGCGCGCTGTGGATCGTCATCGGGCTGGCCGGATTCGGGGTCTCGTTCGTAACCGGCATCGGATACTTCGAGCCGGAGGCCAAGAAGCTCAAGGCCGCGGTCGAGCTCCACGGTGCCGGCAACCCCGAGGTCCGCCGCCGCGTCGCCAACCTCAAGATGGTCGGCCGCATCGAGCTTGCAGTCCTCTACGTGGTGGTGGCGTCGATGGTGATCAAGCCCACGGGCGAAGACGGTGCCGTGATCTTCGTTCTGGTGCTCATCCTCTCGGCCGCCGCCGCGGGCGCATTCGCGTGGCGCAGGCGACTGGTAGGCGTGCAGCCCTGAGCGACCGGCCCTTCACGCTGCCGCCGTGGCAGGTGCGTAGATCATGGTTCAACACCTCGGCGTGAAATTGCTGGCTGATGGCGAGACGCTGGTTCACGCTCGGAGTGCCACCTCCGCCTCTCGATGCCGACGAGGTCGGTCAGCTGCGCATCGTTCGGCGCCTGATGCTCTCAATCCTGCGGCTCACTCAGCTGATCCATAGGGGGCAGGGCGGGCAGTAGGTCAACCTCCGCTTGCGAGGGCGGCGTTCTACATTCGTTCTCATTCGGCCGGTCGAGGCCCCGTCGACGGCCGAGATTCCGCTCTATGACTGACGCGCCCGAGAGGATTCGAACCTCTGACCTTCGGTTCCGTAGACCGACGCTCTATCCAGCTGAGCTACGGGCGCAGACTCGGAGAGGGTAGCGGCACGTCCGACGCCAGAGGGCGCGCCCCATGCTGCAGAAAGGCCATTAGGACGACGGCGTGAGTGCCCGCAGCGGCTCCGCCAGCTCGCTCTCGAAGAAGCCGAAGAAGCCCTCGGCGTCCGGTCCGGCGTTGATCAGCGCCAGGTGGTCGAACCCGGCGTCGACGAAGTCCTGCGCCACCTCGATGTGGCGCGCGACGTCGGGACCACAGGCGAAGTTCTCGCGCATGTGGTCCTCCGTGACGAACTCCGCCGCCGCCTCGAAGTTGATCGGGTTGGGCAACTCGGCCATGACCTTCCAGCCGGTCACCCCGAAGCGAAACAGCTCGTGGGCCGACTTCGCGGCCGCGGCCTCGTCGGGCGCCCACGCCAGGGGTACCTCGCTGTACTTGGGCCCGGAGCCGCCCGCCTCGGCGTAGGCCTCGACGATGTCCTGCTTCGGTTCGGTGGCGAAGATCCCGTCGCCGAGCTCGGCGGCGATGGCCGCGGAGCGCCGGCCGCTGATGGCCACCGCGATCGGGGGCGGAGTGTCGGGCAGGTCGAACACGCGCGCGTCCTCGAGTCGTAGGTGCTTGCCCTCGTACGACTGGTAGCCGCCGTCCCACAGCAGCCGGATGATCTCCAGGGCCTCGCGGAACATCTCGTGGCGCTCGGTGACCGCCGGCCAGCCCTGCCCGACCACGTGCTCGTTGAGCCGCTCTCCGGCACCCACCCCGAGCGTGAAGCGGCCGTCGGAGAGCAGGGCGGTCGTGGCCGCGGCCTGGGCGATGATGGCCGGGTGGTAGCGGATGAACGGGCACGTGACCCCGGTGGCCAGTCCGATCCGCTCGGTGCGCATGGCGGCGGCCGCGAGGATCGACCAGGCGAAGCCGGAGTGCCCGTGGCTGTACAGCCACGGGTGGTAATGGTCGCTGACCTCGACGAAGTCGAAGCCCGCTGCCTCGGCTCGCACCGCCTGGTCGACGATCTCCTGCGGAGAGAACCCCTCGGCGAACAGCTTGAACCCGACCTGCACGCCCGATCGCTACCCGACCGGTCCGATCACGAAACGGCCGGGCGCCCCGGCGGCCGCCCCCTCCCGTGGGCGGCCGCCGTTCCCGCCAGGCGTCAGCGTGCGGCGTTGTTCAGGTTCAGCGCGTAGTAGAGGAAGTAGCTCGACTGCTGCTGCATGATCGGGCCGTACTCGCCGCCGAGCCCGTGGCCCGCCCCCTCGAACGGGTAGAGCACCGTGAACACGCCAGCGTTGTACATCGCGGCCGCGTTCGACACCGCCCACCGGTACGGGACGGTCGTGTCCTCCGTGCCATGAAAGTAGATCGTCGGCGTGTCGGTGGAGTCGATGAACTCGTTGGTCGGCGTGCCCCCGGACTGCGAGATCGCGCCCTGGATGGTCGACGAGAAGCCGGGGTTGCCGCTGGTGCCGGGGTCCTCGCGACGGGTCGCGGCCAGCACGGAGGTGACGCCTCCGGCCGACCCTCCGCCCATCGCAATCCGATTGGTGTCGATCTTGTAGAGGCTCGCGTTCTTGCGCAGGAACCGCACCGCGGCCTGAGCGTCGTGCTGCGCGGCCAGCGCCGCGTTCTGACACACCGGCGTCGGGTTGGGGTTGCCGCCGCAACCGTCGGGCGAGAGCAGGCGGTAGTTGATGCTCACCGCCACGTAGCCGAGCCGGGCGAATGCCGTGGCCTTGGCCCTGCCGCTGGCCTTGTCGCCGGCCGTGAAGCCGCCCCCGTGTACCCAGACGAGCGCCGGTCGCTTTGTCACGGCGTCCCCCGCGGGCTGGTAGATGTCCAGCTTGAGGTCCACGTTGTTGCCCTGGCTGTCGGGCGCGTTGCCGTACGTCACGTCGTTGGTCACGTTCACGGTGCTGAACACCTGGTCGCGGTAGCGCAGGGTTCCGTCACCGGGCGGTCGCGGCACGGCGCAGCTCGTGATCACCAGCGCGGCGGTCACGATCGAGGCAAGGGCAAGGCGCTTCATCGATCTCCTCCTACTGGCGTGGCACGTAGCGGTTGAAGAACGTCTCGACCTGGGGCGCGAACTCGGCCGAGAAGGCGTGGACCGCGAGGGTGATTGCGGCCTGGTTCTCGATCTCGTTGCGCTGCGCCGCAACGGAGGCTGGGAGCGATACCGCCTGCGCGCGCGCCGCGGCCTCCTCGTCATTGGCGACCACCCGCTCGCCGTTGCCGTTCCAGACGCCGGTGGCCACGAGCGAGAAGTAGATCTGCCGCGCCTCGTCCTGATCGATCCCGGGGATGCGCATGAAGCGCGCCCAGCCGAGGTTGCGCTCGCGCGAGATGTACAGCTCCGTGGGGGTGCCCGCCTGGCGGGTGTTGTTGAAGTCGACGATGATCGGTCCCGGCGGGGAGGTGAAATCGTTCTCGGCGGTCGAGAAGACCGTCGGCACCGTGAGCTCACCCGGTCCGTCGACCGGGTTCGCGATCCGCCCGATGCTGGCCCAGATGGCCCTCACCGGGTAGCCACCGTCCTTGAAGGTCTCGCCCCAGAGCGTCACGAAGCGCGCCCCGTTGGACGCGCCGACCCCCAACAGGGGGGTGGTCGCCTGAACGCCCGTGGTGTCCACCAAGTGCTGGTGGAGGCGCCGCAGGCGGGCCAGGTCGGGATTGCCGGTGAGCGACGGGTTGGCGGCGTCCCAGCGCCGATCGCCGGTGCGCTCGGTGCTCGACGTGGAGACGAAGCCGTAGCCCGAGGCGACCAGGCGGTTGATGACGTCGACCGGCTCGACGCGGTCGGCGATGCCCGCGCTGCCGCCGCTGCCATGGAACACGAACACCAGGCCGCGTGGACGCTCGGGAACGTAGGAGATCACCTCGAAGCCTTCGAACGTGGTGCGGCTGTACGGGACCGAGGGGGTGACCGCGCAGCCGGACAGTACGACCGCCGCCATCGCCACCGCGGTCAGCGTCAGCAGGAGTCGCCGCAAGCCCACGATCTTGCGAACCCGGCCTGAGCGTGAAAGTTGCGCGACATCTGCAACATGTTCCCGTGCATGAACCCACGGGGTCGCAGGCGGCGTCCACTACGTTGTCGCGCATGAGGCTCCCCGTCGCTCTGCTCATCGCGCTCACGCTCGCCCTGGCCAGCTGCGGCGGCGACGATGACGAGGGCTCGGGGCCGAGCACCGCCGAGCGCGACACCCCGACCACGGCGACGGAGTCCACCGACCGCACCACCGCGGACCGAGCGCAGCGCGACGGCAACGGCAAGGACGAGACCGTCCCGGGTGACGAGCCGGAGACCACGGCGCCGGCGGCGCCCGAGCCGGCGCGCCGCGCGCCCGAAAGCCCTCAGGCCAAGCCGATCCGCGCGACGCTGAACAGGTTCTTCGACGGCATGGGCGCCAAGGACGGGAAGAAGGTGTGCGGCACCTTCTCGCGCCAGCTCAAGGACCTGGTGGGCAGCGCGCTGGGCACGGACTGCCCCGGCGGCATGGCCTACGCGTTCAACCTGATCATCCCGAAGGGCCTGGACCAGTCCTTCCGCCAGGTGAGGGTGCGGCGCGTGACGGTGAAGGGCAACAGGGCCAGGGCCAAGCTCAGGCTCCCGAAGAAGATCCGCGAGATCCCGACGCTGCAGTTCGTGGCCAAGAACAGCTCGGTGAGCCTGCGCCGCCAGGGCGGCGGCTGGAAGCTCGACCTCCCGCCCGTCTAGCGCGGAGCGACCGCCACGCCGGGCTCGGCGCCCGTCTCCGGGGCCACCAGGATCGCGCCTTCGCCCGTGGCGTAGGCCTCCTCGCCGTGGTGGATCACGTCCATGCCGAGCGCCTCCTCGCGCTCGGGGCCGCGCAGCGGCGAGACCAGCCCGATCAGCTTGAGCAGCACGAACGTCGCGGCGAACGCGTACGCCGGCGTGGCGAGGACCGCCAGCGCCTGCCACCAGAGCTGCTCGGCGTTGCCGTAGAGCAGCCCGTCGGCCACGCCGTTCCAGGACTCCTGTGCGAAGAACCCGATGAACAGGATGCCCACCAGTCCCGCGATGCCGTGCGCCGCGAGCACGTCCAGCGTTTCATCCACGCGCGTGCGCGGGCGCAGGACGATCACGGCGTAGCTGGGCAGAGCGGCCAGGGCGCCCAGCACCATCGCCCAGCCGGGGCTGATGAATCCGCCCGCAGGGGTGATGCCCACGCAGCCCACGATGATCGCGGTGGCCGCGCCGATGGCCGTGACCTGCCGTCCGCGAACCAGGTCGAGGATGAACCAGACCACCAGCGTGCTCGCCGGGCACAACAGCGTGTTGGTGAACGCCAGCACGCCGGACTCCCCCGCAGAGAAGCCGCTGCCGCCGTTGAAGCCGAACCAGCCGAACCACAGCAGCCCCGCGCCGAGCAGCACGTAGACGGCGTTGTGGGGCAGAAGCGCCTGGCGCCCGTAGTCCTTGCGCGCGCCCACCACCAGCGCCGCCGCAAGCGCCGAGAAGCCCGATCCCATCTCCACGGGGATGCCACCGGCGAAGTCGAGCGTGCCCTTCTCCTGCAGCCACCCGCCGCCGAACGCCCAGTGAGCCAGGACGGCGTAGACCAACACGGACCACAGCGCCGCGAACACGAGGAAGGGGCCGAAGCGCATCCGCTCCACAACGGCGCCCGATACGAGCGCCACGGTGATGATGCAGAACGTGGCCTGGAAGGCCATGAACAGCAGGTGCGGAATGGTGCTGCCCTCGCGCGGCTCGAAGGTCACGTCCTGCAGGAACGTGTGGCCCAGCCCGCCGATGAAGCCGTTGCCCTCGTCGAACGCCAGCGAGTAGCCCACCAGCGCCCACATGACCGTGGCCACGGCAAGCGCGGCCACGCACATCATGAACGTGTTGAGGGTGTTCTTCGAGCGCACCAGGCCGGCGTAGAACAGCCCCAGCGCCGGCGTCATGAGCAGGACCAGGGCAGTCGCGGCGAGCATCCACGCGGTGTCGCCCGTGTTCACCTCGCCGGGCATCAGCCCTGCCCGCCCCCGACGGGGGTCACGGCGCTGTCGTCGGTCTCGCCGGAGCGGATGCGCACCACGCGCTCGAGCGGGACAACGAAGATCTTGCCGTCGCCGACCTCACCGGTCTGACCGCCCTCGCAGAGCGCGTCGATGGCCGGCTGGACGAACGGGTCCGAAACCGCGATCTCGAACCGGACCTTCTCCGCCAGGCCCATCTTCACTGTGGTGCCGCGGTAGGTCTCGACCCGGTCGAGCTCGCCGCCGTGGCCCTGGACCCGGCTGAGCGAGAAGCCGCGCACCTCGGCGCGGTAGAGCGACTCCAGCACGTCGTTCGCCTTCTCGGGGCGCACGATGCCGATCACCAGCTTCAAGTCTCTCCTCTCGGACGCGGGAACCCCGGAGCGCCGGCGCCGCATCGGGCAGCCGACCCTTCCCCCGGGCGACGAGCGCGGGCGACAGTAGTGGCGGGTGGGGCAGGCGACAAGACTCGAGGACCGCATTTCTGCCCTCTTTGCGGGCTGTTCGCCCGCGCCGGCGAGCGGCGTTAGGGTCTGCGCGGGGAGGGAGATTGAGACGCGACTCCGCAGAGCGATCGTGACGCTGGTGACCTGCGCGCTCGCCGGGCTGCCCACAGGGTGCTTCTGGCCGATGCCGGGCAACGGCCCAAACCGCCAGTCGCAGAATGTCGTGGAGGAGGCGCTTGGCCCGGACAGCATCGCTTCACTCGATGAGATCTGGACCGCTTCGCTCACCGGCGGCGCCGCCGCGGACCCTGTGACCTCGCGTCACGGGGTGCACGTGAACACCCCGCGCACGGTGTACGGCGTGAACTCGAGCACCGGCGCGCAGCGCTGGAGTTACACGCCTCCCGCGCCGCTGTCGGTGTCTCAGCCCATCGTGAACGGCAACGACCTGCTGGTCGGGCAATGGGACAACGCGGCGGCGGCAAGCGACGCCACGGAGGACCTCGACGTGACGCTCTCGCTCAACGCGGAGACCGGGGCCAGCCGTGGCCGTGTCCTGGATGGGCGCATCGTGGCGTTGCGCGGCAAGGAGGCGCTGGCCTGGGACGTCAGCTACTACGTCGCTCGCGTCGGCGGACCGTGGTGGGCCGGCAACTTCATGGTCAAGGACCTGGAGGGCGGCGCCACACGCTGCTGCGGGAACCCGTACCAGCTGTACAGCCGGAATCCACCGCCCCCCTCGCCCGAGCCCCTGACGCTCGGATCGGAGTGGATCTTCGCCGCAGGCAACGGCCTCAACGATCCCAACGACTTCGGGAGCTTTGCCAACGGCGTCCGTGGGATCTCCATGGACAACCCTCGAATGTGCTCCATCTACGTCTGCGCAACATGGGGTGTGCCCATCGATGGCACGACCTCCACCAAGCCGGTCCTGAGCGATGACGAGAGCACGGTGTATGTGGGCACCGACGCCGGCACCGTCTACGCGGTCGACCCGAGCACCGACAGCGTCCGGTGGTCGAGGAGCGTCGGCTCGGCTGTGACCGACTCCCCCGCGCTGGCCGGCGGGTCGCTGTACGTACCCACGGAGGCCGGCACTCTGGTCGCGCTCGACGCGAGCTCGGGCGCGATTGAGTGGTCGGCGCCCGCCGGCAGCAAGATCACCCAGCAGCCGGCGGTGGCCGGCGGCCTGGTCTTCTTCGGCTCGGCCAACGGCACCGTGGCCGCGGTCAACGCGGACGGTTGCGGCAGCGCTACGTGCTCTCCCATCTGGTCGCGGTCGACGGGCAGCGAGATCACCGGCGCGCCGGCGGTGGATCGCGGCAAGCTCTACGTGGGCACCGCCAACGGGCGGCTCGTCGCGTTCGGGCTCTGACGGCCCGACCCGCGCTCCAAGGCCTGGCTTTGCGGGTCGGAGAGGAGTAGATTTGGTGGTGGAATGGACCCCGCGATCATCATCTTCGTAGGCGTTCCCACGCTGCTCGCGATCGTCTTCGGCCCCATCTGGGGCACCGAGGACCGGCCCGCCTTCAAGCGGCCCGATCGCAAGCCGCGGCGAATGGTCTAGGGCCGTCGGGCGGCGTCGTAGTCGGCGCCCGCCGCCGCGAGCATCGACCGGCGCTCCGCTCGGCGCAGGTATCCGCCGCGCTCGAGCGCGGTCAGAGCCCGGGCGTAGCGGCGAAGGTAGGCGGCCCGCGAGTAGCGTCGCGCCACGGTGGCGGCCGAGAAGGGTCGAAAGCCGCCCGAGTTCCCGCACACTGCGCCGGAGCTGGTGGTCAGCGCCGGGGACAGCGCCACCGGCGTGAGGCGCCCCAGCGGCAGTCGCACCTCCGGGAACCGCACCCCGCCGACCGGCTGGGAGAAGCGGTCCACCCGCGGCACCCGCACGCGCACGTCCGGCAGGCCGTTGAATCCGGGGCTCGTGCGCGGCGCCCCGCCGAGCGCGAACCGTCGCGATGCCGGCAGCCGCCCGCGCCCCATGCCGCGCACGAGCGCGCGCAGGTACGGCCTGTTGCGCAGCGGGCTCAGCGGGATCGGCACCCGCCCGTTGCACCCCAGGCCGCCGAACACGGCCGCGGGCGGGAACGATTGGTGTGGCGAGGGCCAGTCGTAGCGCCGCACGCCCGCCGGGGGCGGCCTGGTGCTCGTGAGCCCGGCGCGGAGCCGGTAGAAGTCCGTGTAGTTGGCCACGTCGACCAGCAGCGGGTCGGTTCGCGGGCGGCGCAGCAGCCGGCGGTAGCTGAGCGGCCGGCCATTCTCGCGCAGGTACGGATCCTGCGGCCCGCCGCCCGCGAGGCGGTTGATCGCCATCCAGTTCCCGTTGCCGTCCACGGTCAGCGCCTGCCGGTAGGCGCGGCCGCGGCCGCCGGGCAGCGCATTGAAGCCCTCGGCGATGAACGTGTTCACGAAGAAGGCACCCTGGCTCGCGCCTATGAGCGCGCGCCGCGGGTAGCGCCGCGCCAGGTAGCGGCCGAAGTCGCGCACGATCACCTCTCCCACCCCCTGCGCCGTGGCCGGCACGCCGGCGGCGAACCCCGTCTGCCATTGCACGCGCGCGTAGCCGAGGCGCTCCGCCCGGAGGAAGCGCGAGACCGACCGCGCGTAGACAACCGAGCCAGGTCCGCCCGACGCCGAGGGAGCGCCGCTCAGCCCATTCAGCGTGACCGGGCTGCCGCGGTTCTCCGCCTCCACGAGCAGCAGCCGCACCCGCCGGCCCCGCTGGGGACGGATGAGCTCGTAGTCCGCGGTGTACGCCAGCCCCGCGGCCGGAAGGCCCCGGACCCGCTCGTCACCGGAGACGTTTCCGCGCAGCGTCCCGGACTCGCGCAGATAGCCCCCGTCGAGCACCTCCACCCGCTCGACGGGGACCGACGTGACACGCGACGGCGCGGCCTCCGCCGCACTCGCACCGAGGATCGCGACGAGCACTGCTGCGGCAATGGGCCCCCGGCGCATTGCCGCGAGGCTACCTATGGAGAAATCCCGTAGTCGCAGGCTCGCGGTTGCAAAGCAAGCCTGGCAAGGAAGAGGCAGCCGACGCGTGCTCCGCACGCGAGGCCGCCGATGACACCGCCAGGCGCAGCTTTGCAACCGCGAGAACGGAGAGGGAGGGATTCGAACCCTCGATCGAGCGTGAGCCCGATACTCGCTTAGCAGGCGAGTGCCTTCAGCCACTCGGCCACCTCTCCAGGCACAGCCACGCGATTGTAGGTGCCGGAAGGGCAACCGGCGGGTGCCGGGGACGCCCGGCTACGGCTCCGCCACACTCCATGGCGGCATGCGCGTATTCGCCGCCGGAATCCTCGTGACCGTCGCCCTTCTGCTGGTCGGGTCGCAGCTGGCTCTGCCCGCGTTCTACGAGAGCCGCGTGGCCGACCGGCTGGAGGAGAAGGGCGGCAGCACCGACGTCTCCGTGAGCGCCCTTCCCGCCCTGACGCTGATCGGCGGCAGCGGCAAGCGCTGCGAGATCTCGGGTCGCAACCTACGCTTCGACCTCGAGGACCAGCCCGAGCGCCCGTTCGAGCGCCTGGACGGGTTCGAGGAGGTGTCGGTGAACCTGCGCGACGTCGGGGTCGGGTCGATCCGAGTCGATCGCTTCCGCCTGCGGCGCGAGGGCCGCGACCGCTCCTACGTGCTGGTCATGACCGGCTCCGCCACGCCAGACGTCCTGGCGAGGGAGGTCGGCGAGACGGCCGCCGGGCCACTGGGAGGGCTGATCGGGTCGCTGGCCGGCGGGCTGCTCGGGGGCGGCGGCGTGGAGCTCCCGCTGAGCGTGCAGGCGGAGGTCCGGAGCCGCGACGGACGAACCGACGTGGTCGGCGCGCAGGGCTCGGTCGCGGGGCTGCCCACGGGACCGCTCACGGCGGCGGTTGTGGGCGCGGTGCTGGATCGCCTGTAGTCGTTAGTGCTTGTGCTTAGTGCCCAGTGCCTGGCCTCCTGGCATCACGAGCAGCGTCGAGGACTCAGCGCTGGATGAGTTCCGCGAGGCTCAGCGGCGCTCGAGGTCCAGGAGGAACTCCTTGCGCTCGATCCCCCCGGTGTAGCCGCCGAGCTTGCCGCCGCTGGCCACAACGCGGTGGCAGGGCACCACGATCGGCATGGGGTTGGAGCCAAGCCCGTTGCCGGCGGCGCGCACCGCTTTGGGGCTCCCGGCGCTGGCCGCCACCTCGGCGTAGCTGCGCACCTGCCCGTAGCGGATCTTCGCGGTGGCCCGCAGCACGGCGCGGAAGAACCCGGCCGTGAGGCGCCAGTCCACCCGCGTCTCGAACCGCGTGCGACCACCCTCGAAGTACTCGTCGAGCTCCCGGCGCAGGGGGTCGAGCCGAGCGGGCGCCTCGAGGATCCGCGGCGACACCTCCCTGGCGATGCGCCCCAGCACCTCGTCGACGGTGTGCTCGGGATAGGAGAGCGTGACCAACCCGCGCTTGGTGGCGGCGGCGGTGAGTGGGCCCAGCGGAGAGTCGATCTGGCTGTAGGCCACATCGAGCAGGCCCTCGCGTTCGGCGCGCTCTGCGATGGCCGACAGCGTTCCGGCCGGCGGGCCGGCGGTGGGAAGCCGCCGGGCCAGGTCGGTCAGGGCGCGCTCGGGATCGGTCACGCAGCCATCTCCTCTCTGAGCTTCTTGAGGCCCTCGTGGACGCTGCGGCGGGCGGCTTCCTGCGAACAGTCCAGCGTGTGCGCCAGGTCGGCGTAGGACAGGTCGGCGACGCTGCGAAGGAACACCGCCATCCGCTGCTTCTCCGGCAGCTGGCGGACCCGCATCCATAGCGGCTGGCCGTTCAGCGGCGTGCCCGGCTCACCCGAGGTCCGCCGCTCGGGCGGGTCAGCCACGGGAACCGGCCGCCGCGCACGGGCGCGGTGTGAGTCGATGGTCTTGCGCTGGGCGATCGTCAACAGCCAGCCGCGCAGGTTGTCGGAGTGCTCGAGCTTGGGATAGGCGCGCAGGGCGGCGATGCAGGTCTCCTGGTAGCAGTCGTCGGCGTCGGCGGGGCCCACAGCGGCGATCAGGAAGCGGTGCACCGCGGACCCATGCAGGTCCAGCAGCGCGCTGAAGGGCGGCAGGTCCGTCACCGATGAATGAACGCCGCCGGACCGGCGTCCGTGAGATCGATCGCGCCGGGGGGCGGTCACTCCGACACGAAGACGGGCGCCCCGAGGGGGATGTTCTTCATCATCCAGCGCGCGTCTCGCGTCTCGGCCCGCAGGCAGCCAAGGCTCACCGCCTTGCCCAGGCCACCGGTGTCGCGGGTGGCGTGCACGGCAAGGCGGTCGCCGCCGGGCCAGCCGCGTGGCAGCTTGGTCTGGTGGCCGGAGAGGGCGAGCACGCAGCAGCCGTAGGGCGAGTCCGGGGAGTTGACCCTGAGCTTGTCCGTGACCGCGTAGCGGCCGGCCGGGGTGCGGTACTCGGGGCGCCCCACCCCCACCTTGAATTTGCGCACGTCCTCGCCGTTGCGACGCACCACCAGCCGCCGCTTGGAGAGGTCCGCATGCAGCGACCAGGCAACCGTCTCCAGGCGGGCGACCTGGGAGTCCTTGAGCCAGCCGACCTCGCCGTTCTTGAGGTCTGCCACGAGCACCGCCAGCCAGTTGCCGCGGCGCTCGACCACGCCGAGGATGCGCGGGGAGTTCCATTCCGTCTTGGGCGTCAGCCGCAGCCTGACCTTGCCGTTGGGCTTGTCGTAGATCGGCGTTCGCTTCGCGATGTAGGCCACCGGATAGCGGCTGGCGCTGCTGGGATCGGTGGGGAACGGATCCGCCACGGCCTGGCTCTCCGGCGCGAAGGGGCGGCTGCCACCCTCGCCGGTCGCGGCCTGGTCGGCACGGTCCTCGCTTGTGTCGCGCGTGGTCAGGGCGGCCACCACTCCGGCGGGAGCCAGCACCGCGATGGTCACACCCAGCGCTGTCGCCAGCTTGCGCAGCCCGCCGCGCTTGGGCTCGGGCTCCTCCTCCTCCGCGCGCCGGCGCGCCCGCAGCATGCCCAGCACGGGCTCGCGCTCTGCGCCGCCGCGCTCGCGCCTCTGCTCGGACGGGTCCGAGGGCTTCTCATCGGGCATGGACCGCTTATCGGCAGCAGGTCGCGGCTTCGCCACCCGTGAATCGCCCTCACCGCGCGGGCGTGGGGGGCGCAGGGACGTTGCTCGGCGGCGGCGGGGTCGGCGTGCGCTCCGAGCGGGGCGGGGCGTCGGCGGCCGGCTTCGGGTCGCCGGGCTTCGCGCCCTCCGGCTGCACGGCGTCAGGCTTCGCGCCCTGCGGCTTCCTGGCGTCGGGTTTCGCGGCTTCAGGCTTCGGACGCTCCGGCTTCGCACGCTCCGGCTTCGCGGCGTCGGACTTGGGCTCAGGCGGCGTCGCGGCGCCAGACTTCTGGCCGGCCGGCGCTCCCGGGCCCGGCTTGGAGCGCTCGGGCCCCGGGGCATCCGGCTTGGGCTTTGCCGGGGCCGGTCCGGCGGGCTCGGGCGGAGCCTCGGCGGGCGGCAGCAGCGCCCAGGTCTCGGCCTCCAGCAGCCGCTTGAGGAGCAGGCCCAGGTCCTCGCCGCGCTCGACTCCCAGGCGGTCCGACAGTCGCTCGACCGCACCGGCGCGCATGCGCGCGACCTCGGGCGGCTCGACGCCGAAGATCGTGGCCAGATCGCCGTCCGGCACCCGTCGTCGCAGCGAGTAGTCGAGGACCTCGCGGTCGCGCGGGTTCATCTGGGCTAGCGCCCCTGCGAGCTGTTCGCGATCGATCACTGAGAACTTCGGGTGGCGGGCCTGTGCCAGGCGCCCACGCAGATCCAGGGTAGCCAGTGCCTCGGCGGAGCCTGCCCGGCACAGCCGACTCGCCTGGGACCGGTCAGCGTGCCTCGCGGGCCCGCTCACGCGCCAGGTTTCCCGCCGCCTCACGGGGGTAGCACCGAGACATGCTCATTGCCGCCGTCATCGTCGTCTGCATCATTCTGCTCGTGCTGGCATTCCTGGCGCCGCGTCTCTCGCGGCATCCCCAGCGCGGGGTCGACGGGACGCTCGGTGTGGGCCAGAAGGCCGGCGGCAAGCTGCCCGGCTTCCTTGGGCGCTGGGCTCAGAAGCCGTTCGGCTCATCGCGCAAGGCCACGAACAAGAGCGCCGCTGCCGGTCGCAAGGGCCGCGGCAAGATGCCCGGCTAGGCGACTCCGCCGGACGGGCTGAGGAGGGAGTGAGCTAAATGGGCACGGTTCTCGTGATCGTGATCGTCGTCCTCGCCATCGTCGTGATCGCGGCACTGCTCGCGAGCGGTCGCAGGGCGAGAGAGCAGAGGCATGAAACCCGTCGGGTGGAGGCGGGCGAGCACCGCGAGGAGGCGCAAATCCGCGAGTCGCGTGCTGCCGCGCAGGAGGCCGAGGCCGAGGAGCGGGCCGCCAAGGCGAAGCGCGAGGCCGCGCGCGCCGACGAGCAGGCCGCAGTGGCCAGCCGAGAGCGCCGCGGCGCCGAGGAACGCCATCAGGAGGCCGACCGGATCGACCCCGACGTCGACGAGGACGCGGCCGCAGCCGAGCGCGCACAGCGACTCGAGGCCGAGTCCACCGCCGTGCATCAGCAGGATCGCGGGGACGTGGCGCCCGACGACGAGCGAGCCGCTCGTCGTGACGACCGGCCCAGGACCTGAGGATGTTCTCCAGACGCCGCCGGCTCGCGGCCGACGCACCCGCCACCACGCGCGGGCGGATGGCCGGGCGCGACCGGCGTCCGGGGCGCGCATCCGTCGCGGCGCGCGCCGGGGCGTGGAAGCTCGCGCGCCTCATTCAGCTGATCGCCGCGATCCTGGCGGGCATCCTCGTGGCCGGCATCCTGCTGGTGGTGCTCGAGGCCAACCGCGACAACGCGATCGTGGAGGCGGTGCTGGACGCCGCCAGGTTCCTCTCGGGGCCCTTCGACAACATGTTCGAACCGGACGACCGCAAGGTCCGCGTGGCCGCCAACTGGGGCGTCGCGGCTGCGATCTACCTCGTGGTGGGCGCCATCCTCGCCCGGCTCCTGCGCCGGTAGCCGGCCATCTAAGCCCGCGGCCCGGGAATCCCTCGGAAGTCGAACGGCGCCGGCTCGCGCCCGGCCTGCACGAACCAGCACTCGCCGGTCGCGTCTGAGGCGAACAGCGCCAGCACCGCGTCCGCGACCGTCTCCGCCGGGATAACGGGGACGCCGGCCTCGGCCAGCGGCGCGCGGATGTCGTCGATGATCGGCGAGTCCGCGAAGCCCGGGCAGATCGCGTTGAAGCGGACGCCCTCGGGCTCGAGCGCCGGGCCCAGCGACCGCGCCAGGCCCACCACCGCGTGCTTGTTCGCGGCGTAGAAGGGATCGCCCGCCACCGCGGTCAGGCCCGCAAGCGACGCCGTGGCCACCACCGCACCGCCACCCTCCGACAGCGCCGGAAGCGCCGCCTGGGTGCCGAACACAACGCCGTCGAGGTTCACGGACATCGCGAGCCGGTAGCGGTCGAGGTCGAACGACTGGCCGATGCCGCAGCCGGTTGAGATGCCCGCATTGAGGTGCAGCAGGTCCAGTCCGCCGAACCGCTCGCGGGCGAAGGCCACCATGGCCTCGTTGTCCTCCATGCGCGTCACGTCGGCGCGCACGAAGACGCCGCCGAGCTCGTCAGCGAGTGCCTGGCCCGCTTCCACCTGCAGGTCCGCGACCACCACGCTCGCACCCGCCTCGGCGAGCGCGCGGCAGGTGGCTGCGCCGAGGCCGCCCGCAGCGCCGGTGACCAGCGCGACCTTGCCGCTCAGGTCAGCTGGCAAGTCGAACCCTGAGGTCCACTCAGGCGGGCATCACGTACGCGTCGGCGAGTGCCCGCACGTCCTGGTAGACGCCGGTCCTCGCGAAGCGCATCGATCACCGGCTTGCGGATGCTTTCGAGCGCCCAGCGCTGCTGAGCTTCCGTCGACGACGCCTTGCCGTGGAGGTCGATCGCATAGGCGGTGAAGTCCCTGACGAGCCACTCGAAGATCAGGTCGACGATGTCGGGCGGCGTGTCGGCGAGCTCCGCCTGCTCGAGGATCAGCTGCGCGTAGGGGAGCAGCGTGAAGAGCTCGGCGAGCGACAGCTGGAAGTCGAGGTCCTCGCCGATCTGCTCAGGCGTCAACGGCGCCACCTCGACGAGCGCGACCAGCGCCTCGGCCTGGTCGCGGAACACGCGACGTTGGCGACCTCCGCGAACCGATCGAATACCGGGCGCCAGTCCGGAAACTTGATCTTGCCAAGCCCCCGGGTCGGTCCCTGAGCGAAGAGAAATGAGTCGTCGGCAGCGTCGTAGCGAGCCGGAGCGGGCTTCCAGGGCTTCGTTCCCGAACAGGTAGTTGGGCAGGAACTTGAGGACCAGTGCCAGGTTGACGTGGACCGTCCCCTCGAGCTTCGGCAGTCCGCCGATGATGTTCTTCGCCCCCTCGAAGTACGAGTCACGCTCGAATCCCTTGGCGGAGATCACCTCTCCCAGGAGGCTGACGATCCGCTCCCCCTCCGTCGTCACGCGCATCTTGTTGATCGGCGTGTAGAGGAGGTAGCGGCGGTCCTCCAGGCTTGCGCTGCGGACGTAGTCGACCGCTCGCGCCGAGTAGAGCTTGGTCGCGAGCAGTCGCGCATAGGCCTCCGTGAGGATCCTCCGGATCTGCGGGAACTCGGTGACGCGCTTGCCGAAGAGAACCCGGTTCTCGGCCTGGGTCACCGTCTCGTAGAAGCAGTGCTCGCTCATGCCGATCGCGCAGAAGCCGAGATTGAACTTGCCGACGTTGATCGTGTTGAGCGCGGCCTCGAACGCGGCGGGACCGCGGTGCATGATGTCCTCGGGCGCGACGGGGTAGTCCTCGAGGTCGAAGGCGCTCACGTACATCTGAGCGTGGACCACGTTCTTACGCACCTTGTAGGCGGGGTGGCGGCTGTCGGCCGCGAAGAAGACGTAGCCCTCGGGTCCCTCGACATCGGCGCGCCGTCCGAAGACCGAGACCATCCCGGCGACGTTGCCGTTGCCGATGTAGTACTTGCCGCCGTTGGCGCGGAACCCCTCGCCGTCGGGCGTGAGGACCATGTCGGTCTCGTAGATGTCGGCGCCGTGCTCGCGCTCGGAGAGGCCGAACGCGAACACGGCTCCATCGTCGAGGAGCCGGGCTGCACGCTGGCGAGCCGCCGGGTTGTCGGACTGCCAGATCGGTCCGAGCCCGAGAATCGTGACCTGCCACGCGTACCAGTAGGGCAGCCCGTAGAAGCCGAGGATCTCGTTGAAGACCGCGTTGCGCCGCGTGTCCCAGCGCTTGTCGGCGTCGCCACCCGCGTCCCGCGCCGGCGTGAGCAGGGTTGCGAAGGCACGCTCGCGCTCGAGGAACTCGATGAAGTCCCCGTACCACTCGTCGCTGCGCGTCTCGGCCATGACCGCGACCTTGCCCTTGGCCTCGAACCAGTCGATCGTCGCGCGGAACAATCGCCGCGTGGCATCGTCGAACTCTGCAGCGTCGTAGGTCGCCGGATTGAGCAGGCGGCCAGTGGCCGTCGAGGTTGCCGTGGTCATGCGGTGCAGCCTGCCAGAGTCCGGGGCCGGACGGCGCGTTGCAAGCAGGAGACTCGCGGCGAAAAGCGAGCCTGGCAAGGAAGCAGGGGCGAAGCGTGCTCCGCACGCGAGGCCGCCGATGACGTCGGCAGGCGACGCTTTGCAGCCGCGAGAAGGAGGGGGTGGGATTCGAACCCACGAGAGACCTGACTGGCCCCTTCCGGCTTTCAAGGCCGGTGCATTCAACCGCTCTGCCACCCCTCCATATGACCGGCGCCGCCATTGTGGACGATGGCCGCGCGGGCTCTCTTTCCAGGGCTTTCGCCTCTCCTGAGAACCCCTGCGAACTGCGACCTCCTCACACGAGCATCTCGGTCGCAAAAGGTGCTGATTTGCAGGAATTTTGTGAGTGATCCGGTGTTAGGGTAGCCGCCGAATCGTTTGCATCGGGCCTGTGTGGAACGGCCCGCTCACATTTCCCGAGGGAGGACTCGCAGATGAAGAAGCTCTGTTTCATCGCAGCCGTCTTGGCCGCTGCGATAGCCGTGCCGTTGAGCATCGGCTCGAGCCACCGTGAGGCGCCGAACATCATGCTCGACCCCACGGCCGACAACACCGACACCTACGCGTTCACGCCCAAGAACGCGCCGGGATCGGTGGCGTTGGTGGCCAACTGGATCCCGGGCCAAGTGCCCGCCAACGGCCCCAACTTCTTCCGGTTCGATGACCGGGCCGCGTACTACACCAACATCGACAACACGGGCGACGGCAAGGCGGACATCCGCTACCGGTTCACCTTCAAGACGAAGGTCCGCAACCGGGAGTCGTTCCTCTACGCGGGCCCGGGCACGACGAGCTACGACAAGCTCAACGTGATCCAGACCTACTCGATCAGGCGCGAGTCGATCAAGTGGGTGAAGAAGGCCAAGCGCTCCGGCAAGAAGGGCAAGAAGGGCAGGCGCTACGTGGCCAAGAAGTCGAACTACAGGTACGTCGCCAAGGACCTGCCCGTGGCGCCTCCGAACATCGGGCCGAAGACCTTCCCGAACTACCAGGCCTTCGTCAACGGTGCGATCAAGAACCTGAAGGGCGGCGGCAAGGTGTTCGCGGGCCCGCGTGACGACCCGTTCTTCGTGGATCTGGGCGGCACGTTCGACGCGATCAACATCCGCCAGCTCACCGGCAACCAGGGCCAGGGCAAGGACGACCTGTCCGGCTTCAGCGTGTCGTCCACCGTGCTCCTCGTTCCGGAGTCGGCGGTCACGCGCGACGGAAAGCCGGTGAAGTCGGCCGCCGCGTCCAACTCGGTGATCGGCGTGTGGTCGACCACCGACCGCAAGCGGTTGCAGGTCACCAATGCCGACTTCGACCAGGGCGGCCTGCGCAGCAAGGGCGGCAGGAAGGAAGTCCAGGTCTCGCGCCTGGGCAACCCGCTGGTGAACGAGGTCGTGATCCCGCTGGGCAAGAAGGACCAGTTCAACCGCACCACCCCCGACAGGACGCCGAGCTGTACGGCAAGTACGTCGTCAAGCCCGAGCTGGCGGGGATCCTCAACGCCCTGTTCGACCTGGGCATCAAGACCGACAACCGCACGGACATCGTGCAGGCGCTGCTCCAGGGCATCCCTGGGCTGAACCAGCACAAGGGCATCAAGGGCCCGCCGGCGGTCGACACGATCAAGCTCAACCTCGGCACACCGCCGGCGTCGGGCGCGGAGAACCGCTTCGGCGTGATCGGCGGGGACACCGCCGGCTTCCCGAACGGCCGCCGCCTCGGTGACGACGTGGTCGACATCGAGCTGCAGGTGGTCGCCGGGTTCCTGATCGGGAAGAAGGTCCCGCTCGGGGACGGCGTGGACCGAAACGACAAGCCGTTCCTGTCCACGTTCCCGTACCTGGCGGGCCCGGACTCGGGCTTCGACTCGAGGCCCTCGACCCGGGTCGAGCCGGCGCACGCGCCGGTCCCGGCCGGGGGCGGGTCCTAGGCCGGAGTCCGCACTGGTGGAGGGGGCGCCGCGCGCGCCCCCTCCCCGGTGAGGCCAACCAGCCGAATCGATCGAGACCCAATGGCACTCAGGCGGCCGACCTTCCTGAAGCTCGCAGCGCCGCTGGTGGTGTTCGCCGCGTTGCTGGCGGCGCTCGCGCTGGCGAACCGCTCGGATCCCGTGCCGGCCTCCTCGCCGGGCGGGGACGGCGTTGGCGTCGCGGCGGCCGGCGACACCCCCGCGCTGGTGGAGTCGCTGCAGCAGGCCGTGGCCCAGGCGCCCGGCCGGGCCGACGGCTACGCCGCGCTCGGCGACGCCTACCTCCAGCGCGCTCGTGAGACCGGCGACGCATCCTTCTACTCGCGCGCAGAGCGCGCCTTCACCGGTGCCCGGCGGCGCGACCCGCGCAACCAGACGGCCGTCCTGGGCGCCGGCGACGCTGGCGCTGGCCCGACACGACTTCGGCGGGGGCCTGCGAGCTCGCGCAGCGGGCGCTCGCGCTCGCGCCCGCCACCGTGCGGCCCTACGCGGTGATCGTGGACGCCCAGGTGGAGCTCGGGCGCTACGCCGACGCGCGCCGCTCGCTGCAGCGGATGGTGGACCTAAAGCCCAACCTCGCCTCCTACTCGCGCGTGTCGTACTTCCGCGAGCTCAACGGCGACGTGGCGGGTGCGGTGGAGGCGATGCGGCTGGCGGTGTCGGCCGGCGCCGGCGCCGCCGAGAACGTGGCGTTTGCCCAGACGCTGCTGGGCGACCTGGAGCTGGGCCGCGGCCGGGTGGGCGCCGCCCGCAACGCTTACCGACAGGCGCTGGCCGGCGACGGCGGGCACCTCCCCGCCCAGGCGGGCCTCGCGCGCGTGGAGGTGGCCGGCGGGAGCCTGGCGGCGGCCGCTCGCCGGCCTGCGCGGCGTGACCGAGCGCCTGCCCCAGCCCGGCTACCTGGTGGCGCTGGCCGAGATCGAGCTGGCACTGGGGCGCGACGAGGCCGCCGCCCGCGACCTCGACCTGGTGCGCGTGCAGCGCCGGCTGCTGTCGGCGGCCGGCACCCGGCCCGACGTGGAGGGCGTGCTGTTCGAGGCCGACCACGGCTCCCCGGCACGAGCGGTGCGGCGTGGGCGCGCAAGTCTGATGGCAGAGGCGCCGAGCGTCCGGTCCGCCGACGCGCTGGGCTGGGCGCTCACCCGCGCCGGGAAGCCCGGCCGAGGGCCTGCGGCTCGCTCAACGGGCGCTGCGCCTCGGCTCGCGCGACCCGGCGCTTCCACTACCACGCCGGGCATGGCCGCGCGCGGTGCCGGCCGGGCCGGGCTCGCCCGCCGCGAGCTGCGGCGGGCGCTGGCGCTGAACCCGTCCTTCTCGCCCCTGCACGCCGCCCGGGCGCGGCGTGCGTTGGAGTCATTGCGATGAGGCGCTGCGCGGCCATCGCGCTCGCGCTCGTGGCGCTGGCGGTCGCCCCGGCAGCAGCGCAGGCGCACCCGCTCGGCAACTTCTCCACCAACCACCTGAGCACCGTGCGCATCTCCGACGACGCGGTGCACGTGCGCTACGTGCTCGACCAGGCCGAGGTCCCGACCGTGGCCAACCGCCGGCTCGACCGCGCCGAGCTGCGCCGGCGGATCGAGGCCGAGGTCGCCGAGAACCTGCGGCTCACGGTCGATGGTCGGCCGGGGTCGCTCACGCCGGTCGGCGCGGGGCGGCTGTCCTTCCCCGACGGGCAGGCCGGGCTGAGCACCACGCGCTACGAGCTGGACCTGCGCGCCGCCGCGCCGGGCGCTCGCCGGGTGAGGCTGGAGGACCGCACCTACGACGGTCGCGTGGGCTGGAAGGCGATCGTCGTGGAGCCCGGCGACGGCACGGCCGTGCGCTCGCAGGCGCCCACCGGCGACCCGACGCGCGGGCTGCGGCGCTACCCGGAGGACCTGCTGGAGAGCCCGCTGGACCGGCGCGACGCCACCTTTGCCGTGGCACCGGGCGACGGCACCGTGGACGCCCCGCGACGCGAGGGCGGCGAGTCGGCCACGACGACCGCTCGCGCGGAGGGCGGCGGCTTCGCCGCGATCTTCGACGACGCCGCCTCGGGCGAGGGCGTGCTGGTGGTCCTGCTGCTGGCCGCGTTCGGGTGGGGCGCTCTGCACGCCCTGTCGCCGGGGCACGGCAAGACGATGGTGGCCGCCTACCTGGTGGGCACCCGCGGCACCGCGCGCCACGCGCTGGCGCTCGGGGCCACGGTCACCGTGACCCACACGATCGGGGTCTTCGCGCTGGGGCTGGTGGCCCTGACGCTGCAGCAGTACGTGCTGCCCGAGGACCTCTTCCCTTGGCTCACGCTGGCCTCGGGCCTGCTGGTGGTGGCGGTGGGCGCGGGGGTGCTGCGCTCGCGGGTGCGCTGGGCGCGATCCGGCGAGCGGTCGGCACTCGCACGACCATCTCACGATCACGACCACTCGCACAGCCCTGGCCACACGCACGACCATGACCACCATCACTCGCACGACCACGGCCACTCCCACGGCGGCAAGCACCATCACCACCACATGCCCGAGGACCTGAGCTGGCGCGGGCTGGTGGGCATGGGCGCCGCCGCGGGGCTGATCCCGTGTCCCGTCGGCACTGGTCGTGCTGCTGGGAGCGATCTCGCAGGAAGAGGTGGCTCTGGGACTGCTGCTCATCGTGGCGTTCAGCCTCGGCCTGGCCGGCACGCTCAGCGCGCTGGGCCTGGCGGTGGTCTACGCCAAGCGCCTGCTCCCGCGCCTGGATCTCGGGGGACGGCGTGGCCTCGGCGCTGCCCGCGCTATCGGCCCTCGTGATCGTCGGAGTGGGCGTGATGCTCACCGCGCGAGCCGTTCCTTCGGTCCTTTGAAGCTTGCAGTGATCCACTAGCCGAACCTCCACGAAAGAGGTTGTTAGTGGCGGTCTAACGGGGTTAGGCTGCAACTGCAAATGGTTCGCGACAAGGGACTCGCATGACCCTTCCCCACCCTGGCCCGACGCTGTCCGCTCCCGATCTCGACGCCGCCGTGGCGGTGCTCCGGGAGCACGGGCTGCGGGTCTCCTCGGCGCGGCGGCTGGTGCTCGAGGCGCTGTTCGCCGCGGACTGACCCGATCTCCGCGGAGCGCATCGCCACCGGCCTGGACGGCCGGCTTCCCGAGCTCGGACCTGGCCTCGGTGTACCGCAACCTCGAGACGCTCGAGCGCCTGGGCCTCGTGCGCCACTTCCACCTCGGCCACGGGCCCGGCCTCTACGCGCTGGCCGGCGAGGAGCGCGAGTACCTGGTGTGCGAGCGCTGCGGCGCGCTGCGCTCGGTCGATCCGTCCGAGCTCGACGGGGTCCGCGAGCTGGTCGACGAGGCCTTCGGCTACCGCGCGAGCTTCAAGCACTTCCCGATCGTGGGCACCTGCGCGGACTGCCGGGAGGACGCATGAGCTTCGACTTCCTCTTCCACCCGCTGGAGGAGCTCGACGCCTCCCTGACGGGGCTCTTCGACGGGGCGCCGCTGCTGGTGGCGCTGGCGATCGCGTTCGTCCTCGGGCTGCGCCACGCCTCCGACCCGGACCACCTGGTGGCGGTCACCGCCCTGGTGGCCGCCGACGAGGGCAACACCCGCGCGGCCACCCGGCTGGGCGCCTGGTGGGGGGCGGGCCACGCATTGGTGCTGCTGCTGATCGGGTTCCCGCTCATCTTCGCCAAGTCCGAGCTGCCCGCCTGGCTCGAGTCCGGGGCCGAGAAGGCCGTGGGAGTGGTGATCCTCGTGCTCGCTCTGCGCGTGATGGCCAAGTGGCTGCTGGGGGACTACCGCGCTTCCGCGCACGACCATCCCGACGCGCAGCGCACCGACGTGGCTCACACCGCTCGCTTCCGTCACCTGCGTCGCGGCGATGGGGATCACCGTCACGTGCAGGTGCGAACCGCTCACCAGGCGTTCGGCATCGGGATGCTGCACGGCCTGGCGGGCACCGGCGCCGTGGTGCTCCTGCTGATCGCTGCCCTGCCCGGGCAGGTCGAGGCGGCGGCGGCCCTCGCCGTCTTTGCCCCGATGTCGGTGCTCTCGATGGCCGCCTGCACCACCGCCTTCGCGTGGCTGCTCACACGCCCGGTGATCGAGCCGCTCTACCGGACCGTGCTGATCCCCACCCTCGGCGTGTTCGGCCTCATGTTCGGCCTCTGGTACACCGGCCTCACCGCGTAGTTCCAGAACCGGTTAGCGTGCGCACGTGGCCGGCGAGGAACCCGCGCAGCTGATCGAGCGCTTCTACTCCGCGTTCGCCCGCCTGGACGGCGACGAGATGGCGGCGTGCTACGCGCCCGACGCGCACTTCTCCGACCCCGTCTTCACCGACCTGCGCGGCGACGAGCCGGGCGACATGTGGCGCATGCTCACCTCCCGCGCCACCGACCTGGAGATCGAGCTGGTGGACCACCGCGGGTCGGGCGACTCCGGCAGCGCCCGCTGGCTGGCCCACTACACCTTCACCCAGACCGGCCGCCACGTGGACAACGACGTGCGCGCCCGCTTCCGGTTCCGCCAAGGGCTGATCGTCGAGCACCGCGACGAGTTCGGCTTCCACCGCTGGGCCCGCCAGGCGCTGGGCACGTCCGGGCTGCTGCTGGGCTGGACGCCGATCGTGCAGGGCGCGGTGCGGCGCAAGGCGCGCGCCGGGCTGGACGAGTTCCGCGCCGGCGACGCCGGAGCGGCACGCCCGGCGGGCTGACTCAGCCGTCCTGCGGCTCGATCCGCTCCGGCGCCCCGAACTCGCGCAGCACCGCCGGCAGCGCCACCGAGCCGTCCTCCTGCTGGCCGTTCTCCGCCAGCGCGATGATCGTCCGTCCCACCGCCACCGCCGTGCCGTTGAGCGTGTGGGCGTGGCGCGGGGAGCCGCCCGCGGCCGGCCGGTAGCGCACGTCCAGACGGCGGGCCTGGTAGTCGGTGGTGTTCGAGCAGGAGGTGAGCTCGCGGAAGCGCTCCTGCCCGGGCAGCCACACCTCGATGTCGTACTTCTTGGACGCCGAGGCGCCGAGGTCGTCCACGGCGATGTTCACGACCCGGTAGGGAAGCTCCAGCGCCTGCATCAGCTCCTCCTCGATGGCCAGCAGGCGCTCGTGCTCGGCCGGCGACTCCTCCGGCGTCACGAACGTGAACATCTCGACCTTGTCGAACTGGTGCACGCGGAAGATGCCGCGCGTGTCCTTGCCGGCCGCGCCCGCCTCGCGCCGGAAGCAGGTGGAGAGCCCGGCGTAGCGCAGCGGCAGCGAGTCCTCGGCCAGCATCTCGCCGCCGTGCAGGGACGCCAGCGGCACCTCGCTGGTGCCGGCCAGGTAGAGCCCGTCCTCGGGGACGCGGTAGATCTGCTGCTCGGTGTCGGGCAGCATGCCGGTGCCGTACAGAGCCTCCTCGCGCACGAGCACCGGCGGCACCACCGGCACGAACCCGTGCCCGCCGAGCAGCTCGAGCGCCCAGCGCACCAGCGCCAGCTCGAGCAACACGAGCGGCCCCTTCAGGTAGGCAAAGCGCGTGCCCGCCACGCGGGCGCCGGCCTCCAGGTCCACCAGCCCGCCCAGGAGGTCGAGGTGGTCGCGGCCGGCCGCTCCGCTCTGGCCCACCTCGCGCACCACCGTGTCCTCGTCGGCGCGCGTCGGGGTCCGGCACGTTGGGCAGGCCCCCGAGCGCGGCCTCGAGCTCCTGCTCGATCTCGCGCAGCTCGCCATCGAGCGCCTTCTCGCGCTCGCCGGCGCCGCGGACCTCGGCGATCGCGTCCGAGGCGTCCTGGCCGTCGCGCTGAAGCTCGCCGATGCGCTTGCTGGCGGCGTTCTTGTCGGCGCGCATGCGCTCGAGGTCGGGCAGCAGGGCGCGGCGCCGCTCGTCGAGCGAGAGCGCGCGCTCCAGCGTGGTCACCGCCTCCTCGCCGCGCCGGGCGAGTCGCGGCGAGCGCGGCGTCGGGATCGTTGCGGATCGCCTTCAGGTCCAGCACAGCGACCGCCGCCCGCGTGGCCTAGGGGTGCGCCGGGCGGCGCACGTCAGCGATCCCTGCCCGAGTACTTGTCCAGGAAGTCCGCCAGCTTCTCGGCGTCCTCGCCCACCACGATGTTGGCCGGCATGATCGCCCCGGAGAAGCCTCCGTTGCGGATCGCGTAGAGGGCATCCTCGCGCTGGACCTGGCGCACGTTGAAGTTGGGGCCGTTGGTGCGCTCGCCGCCGGCCAGCTGCCCCTTGGGCTTGGACCCGTAGCTGTTGGCCTGCTCGAGGCTGTGACAGCCCGAGCAGCGCTCCTCGAACAGCACCGCGGCCGAGTCGTCGCTTGCGCTGTCGGTCTCGATCTCTCCGCCGCAGGCCGCGACCGTGGTGGCCGCGACCGCCGCGGCTACGAGTCCCGTGAGGGCCTTCGTTCGCGCGCGAGAGGGTCGGGGGCGGCTCACGGCCGCGCATATTATCCCGCGCCCGTGAGGTGGTACGCGACGGCACTCTGCGCATGCACGGCCCTCCTCCTGGGCTGCGGCGACGACGACGAGCCCGCGCGCTCCGCCACCGTCCCGGCCGGCGAGACCCTGGTGGTCAAGGGCAACGAGTACGCCTTCGACCCCGCCCGCATCGTCGTGACCGGCAGCGGAGCGCTGCGGATCCGCTTCGACAACACCGGCAACCTGGCGCACAACCTCGTGGTGTTCGACGGCGAGCGCAGGGTGGCGGGCACCAGCCCGATCAGCGGCGGCGAGCGCCGCGAGCTGACGGTCCGGGCCAGCTCGGGCCGCTACCGGATGGTGTGCACGGTGGGCGACCACGAGGAGCTCGGCATGACGGGGGAGCTGGAGCTGCCGTAGCGCGGGCCTGGCCGCGGCGCTGCCACGCGCCGCGTGTGAAGGAAGCCTGAGGGGCGTGGCGAAACAAGGTGTGCCCCGGCGCCGGCCCATTGGCGGCCATGGCGCGTTACCGCGCAGTATTTGGTCGCCTGCATCGGCGGCGATAAAGCGGCCGGCGCCGGGGCCCTGACTGCCGCTGCGTTACAAACGTGACGCGCCGCCGCCACACGACCGTCGGTTCGCATCGTTCCGGGGGCGGGTCCCAGAATGTCACTCGACTTTTGGTCGGATAGCGCACACAAGTCGAGCCGATCTCGAGCCACCGGGATCGACACGCAGGATCCGGTTACGAGCGTGACGGCTCAGGCACGAAACACTCCCCACCGGTCGCCGCCGTGGGACCCCGCGGCGCAAGGGAGCGCGCCCTCGCGCCAGAAGAGACCTGCCGGAGACCACCGACCAGCGACGACGACCGGCGACCGGTCGGCGCCGGGGCCCTACCGCCGCTTCGCGAACCGCAGCGTGCTGCCGTGCTCGGCGCGCGTGAGCTGGACCTGGTCCATCACCAGTGCCACGACCGCCAGGCCGCGGCCGCCCTCGGCCAGCCGGTCGAAGGGCAGGCCGTCGTGCTTGGTGGCGCGGTCGCTGACCTCGAAGACCAGGAAGTCCCGTGCTCGCGCGCCTCGATCGACACCTCGTCCTTCGACGGAAGCGGAGCCGTGCATGATGGCGTTGGTGACCGCCTCGCTCATGGCGAGCTTGATCTGGAAGCAGGCCGACTCGTCCATGCCGAAGCTCTCGGCGGTCGTTGGCGGCCCAGTCGCGGGCCGCGCCCAACATCGAGATGTCGGCCGGAATGGCCAGTTCGCAGTCGAGGACGGGTGAGGTCATCGCCAGCATGGTTCGTTCAGATTCGTTCATGCCCCTGCCAGGAGTCGTTTTTGATACGCGCTTCAAGCACTAGGTGCCCATTTCGCACGTTAGGTATCCCCGGATCATGGACGAAGTTTCGGTTTGAACCGGATTTCCCTTTCCAATCAGCCTCCGCCGGTCTGGTAGGCCCGCAGGGTGAGGGTGAGAATGAGCAGCGCCCCCACCGTCATCACCCCCATCTCGGCCAGCGCCACGCGCCGTGCAACCGCTATCTGCTCCGGGCGGGTGAGCCCGTCGAGGTCGGGGACGCCCTCCAGCTCGCGCTGGGCGGCGGTGATCCGCATGCCCTCGCTGATGAGCGTGATCACCAGCGGCGACACGCCATAAGCCACGTGCAGGCCGTCGGGCGAGGACTCCCCGCGCGCGAGAAGGATGAAGCCGAGCACCACCTGCACGGCCACGGTGGCCTGAGCCACCCGCAACGCCCACCAGAACCCGACCGACGCGGACCGCCGCAGCCAGGCCACGGCGCCCCAGGCGCCGGCGACCGCCGTTGGCCGCGAGGACGGCGATGCCCACGACCATGTGAACCTCGCTCACCTAGATCGGTTCCGCACTATGTAGCAATGGCGCACAAGCTTGCGTTATATATCGCCGCACCGTGCTGAAGAGCTACCTGCCGGCGCTCGTCTTCATCGCCCTCGGCACCACGGTCGGCATCGTCTTCACACTGCTCAACTCGGTCCTCGGGCCGCGCCGCCCGACCGCCGTCAAGAGCGCCCCGTACGAGTCCGGACTGCCCTCTGACGTGCGCAAGAGCTTCCGCTTCGGCGTGAGCTTCTACCTCGTGGCGATGCTCTTCATCCTGTTCGACATCGAGGTGGTCTTCCTCTATCCGATCGCGGTCCAGCTCGACGCGTTCGGCACGTTCGCGCTGGTGGAGACGATCGTCTTCGTGATCCTGCTGCTGGTCGCGTTCGTCTTCGTATGGAGACGAGGAGCCCTCGAATGGAAGTGACACGCAGCAAGGTCCCCGGGTCGCCGGCCGAGTTCCGCGCGCGCCAGCTGAGCGCGCAGCAGATGCTCCGCGGCGAGCTCGACGACGGGGGCCTGCAGGCGTACGTGGAGGAGCGCCTGCTGCTCACGCGGCTCGAGGACGCCCAGAACTGGGCGCGCAAGAACGCCATCTGGCCGCTGGGCTTCGGCCTGGCGTGCTGCGCGATCGAGATGATCTCCGTGATCGGCTCGCCGCGCAACGACCTGGCGCGCTTCGGCGCCGAGGTCATCCGCTTCTCCCCCCGCCAGGCCGACATGCTGATCCTGTCCGGCCGGGTGTCGATCAAGATGGCGCCGATCATCCGCCGCATCTACGACCAGATGCTGGAGCCCAAGTGGGTGATCTCGATGGGCGCGTGCGCGTCCAGCGCCGGGATGTTCAACAACTACGCGCTGGTGGCGGGCGCCGACAAGTTCCTGCCGATCGACGTGTACGTGCCCGGCTGCCCGCCGCGGCCGGAGGCCCTGATCTACGGGATCATGAAGCTGCAGGACAAGGTCGTGAAGGACCCCGGGCTGGGCTGGCGCGAGCGCTACCGGGCCAGGGCACCGAGGAGGCCGGCACAGCGCCGGCCGCCGCGGAGGCGGCTGCGGGCACCGAGCCCGGCGGCCAGGAGGCCGCGCGGCCCGTTGCCTGACGCGACCGGACTGGAGCTGGTGGCGCAGAGGGTGCGCGACGCCGTGGCCGAGGACGCCGTGACCGGCACCCACTTCGCGCGCCACGGCGAGGCCACGCTGGAGGTGGCGCCGGGGGCGGTGCGCGACGTGCTGGGCTACCTGCGCGACCGCGACGAGGAGCCGTACGAGTGGCTCATGAGCGTGCACGGCTGCGACTACCTGCCGGAGGAGCCGCGGCTGGGGGTGCACTACCAGCTGCTCTCGCGCGCCCGCCGCGAGCGCCTGTGCGTGAAGACGCGCATGACCGTCGAGGAAGCCGAGGTGCCGAGCGTGGTGGACCTCTTCCCCACCGCCGACTTCCACGAGCGCGAGATCTTCGACTTCTTCGGCGTGCGCTTCGACGGTCACCCCGACCTGCGCCGCATCCTGATGCCCGAGGACTACGTGGGCCACCCCCAGCGGCGCGACTTCCCGATGGGCGGCGAGCCGGTGCTGTTCACCTTCAACGAGCACGAGTACCCGCGCTGGTATGAGTGAGGAGAGCCGGGGGTCCGAGGGCGGCGGGGCGCTGGAGATCCCCTACCGCGAGCGCGAGGAGTCGATCACGGTCGGCACGCTGGGCGACGAGCCGGTGTCGGGCACCGAGCTCGAGCCGGAGAGCGAGCTGCTCACGATCAACCTGGGGCCCCACCACCCCGCGACCCACGGGGTGCTGCGGCTGCTGTGCACGCTCGAGGGCGAGGTCGTGCGCGAGATCCACCCGATCATCGGCTACGTGCACACCGGCATCGAGAAGAGCTGCGAGGACCAGGAGTACTGGAAGGTCATCACGTTCGTCGAGCGGATGGACTACCTGGCCTACTACTTCAACGCCACCGCCTTCTGCATGTCCGTGGAGTCGCTGCTGGAGGAGGAGGTGCCGCCCAAGGCCCAGTACCTGCGGGTGGCCCACATGGAGCTCAACCGGATCGCCAGCCACCTGTTCTGGCTGGCCACCGGCGCCCTGGACGTGGGCGCGATCACGATGCTCTGGTGGGCGCTGCGCGAGCGCGACCTGATCCTCGACCTGTTCGAGATGTCGTCGGGCCAGCGCTTCCACACGCGCTACGTGCAGGTGGGCGGCGTGTTCGAGGACGTGCCGCCCGGCTGGGAGGCCAAGGTGCGCGAGTTCCTCAAGGCGATGCCGTCGCGCATCGACCAGTACGAGGCGCTGCTGGACCAGAACGAGATCTGGCTGCAGCGGACCAAGAACACCGGCATCGTGTCGCGCGAGCGGCTGCTGGAGCTGGGCGTGACCGGGCCGCTGCTGCGCGCCGCCGGCGAGCCGTGGGACCTGCGCAAGGCGATGCCCTACTGCTCCTACGAGGACTTCGACTTCAAGGTGCCGGTGGGCACGGTGGGCGACAACTACGACCGCTACCGCTGCCGCCTGGCCGAGATGCGCGAGTCGCTGAAGATCGTCGAGCAGGCGCTCGACGGCATGCCCGAGGGCCCGTTCATCACCACCAACCGCAAGGTCGCGCTGCCGCCACGGCATGAGCTGGCCACCTCGATGGAGGCCCTGATCCACCACTTCAAGCTGGTGACCGAGGGCTTCCGGGTGCCGCCGGGCGAGGCCTACACGGCGATCGAGTCCCCGCGCGGCGAGCTCGGCTGCTTCGTGGTGGCCGACGGCTCGGCCAAGCCGTCGCGCGTGCACATGCGCGACCCGTCGTTCACCAACCTCCAGGCGCTGGCCGACATGGGCCGCAACTCGCTGCTGGCGGACTTCATCGTGTGCATCGCCATGCTCGACCCGATCCTCGGCGGGATCGACCGCTGATGGCCGACCGCCGGCGCGTGCCGCTGGGCTGGGACGAGGCGGTGGACCTCGACCGCGACCCGGCGCTGGTGCCCGACCCCGCCGACGTGGATGTCCCAGACGAACTGCGCACCTCGATCGTGGCCACGATGGCCCGCTACCCCGATCGCCACTCGGCGGCGCTGCCCGCCCTGGCCGCCGCGCAGCGCGTGCACGGCTGGTGCTCGCCCCTGGCGATGGCCCAGGTGGCGTCGGTCATGCAGGTCACGCCCGCCTATCTGTCGTCGGTGGCCACCTTCTACGACATGCTGCGCACGGAGCCGGTCGGCAGCCGCTACGTGTACGTGTGCACCAGCGTGGCCTGCCACCTGCGCAACGCGCGCGACGTGTACCAGGCGATAGCCGAGGAGGCGCGCGACCAGGGACTCGAGGACACCGAGGTGCGCGAGTTCGAGTGCCTCGGCGCGTGCGACATGGCACCGATGGCCTCCGTGGACGGCCGCTTCGTGGGCCCGCTGGACGAGAGCGACGCGCACGAGCTGGTGGCTGCGCTGCGCGAGGGCCGCGAGGTGCTGCCCGGTCGCGGGCTGGAGGACTCCGACTACCGGTTGCCGTGGGACAACGGCGGAACGCGAGGTGGCGGCGATGGCTGAGACCAAGCTGCTGACCCAGCACATGGACCGCTCCGACCTGCACGAGATCGGCGTGTACGAGGAGCTCGGCGGCTACGCCAGCGCGCGCAAGGCCGTGCTGGAGATGGAGCAGGAGGCCGTGGTGCACGAGCTGGAGGAGTCCGGCCTGCGCGGTCGCGGCGGTGCCGGCTTCTCCATGGGCAAGAAGGCCGGCTTCATCCCCCACGGCTCGATGGACAAGTACCTGTGCTGCAACGCGGACGAGTCCGAGCCGGGCACGTTCAAGGACCGGCTGCTGATGCAGAAGAACCCGCACCTGCTGATCGAGGGCATGATCATCGGCGCGTTCGCGGCCGGCGCCAACCGGGCCTTCATCTTCATCCGCGGCGAGTACGAGCTGCAGGCCGACGTGCTGGACGCGGCCGTCGCCGCAGGCCTATGAGAGGGGCTACCTGGGCGAGCGCATCTTCGGCTCCCAGATCTCGCTGGAGCTGGTGGTGCACCGCGGCCAGGGCGCCTACATCTGCGGCGAGGAGTCGGCCTTGCTGGACGCGCTGGAGGGCAAGCGCGGCAACCCGCGCCTCAAGCCTCCCTTCCCCGCCAACCAGGGGCTGTACCAGGGGCCGACGCTGATCAACAACGTCGAGACGCTGTGCAACACGCCGGTCATCATCGAGAAGGGCGCCGAGTGGTTCCGCGCGCTCGGCGAGGGCAACTCCACCGGCACCAAGCTCGTGTCGGTGTCGGGCAACGTGCAGCGCCCCGGCAACTACGAGATCGAGCTGGGCATCACGGGTCGCGAGATCGTGGAGGGCCTGGCCGGCGGCACCCCCGAGGGCACCACCGTGAAGTGCTGGTTCCCGGGCGGCTCCTCGGCGCCGGTGCTGCTGGACGAGCACCTGGACCTGCCGTACACGTTCGAGGCCATGGCCGAGGCCGGCTCGATGCTGGGCTCTGGCGCGATCATCGTGGTGGACACCTCGCAGCCGCTGGTGCCACTGGCCCTGCGCCTGGCCGAGTTCTACCGCCACGAGTCCTGCGGCAAGTGCGTGCCATGCCGGGAGGGCACCAACTGGACCGTGAAGCTGCTCGAGCGCATGGACGAGGGCGAGGCCACGCCCATGGACATCCAGATCATGTCGGACGTCCAGGAGAACATCATCGGCAACTGCCTGTGCGTGCTGGGCGACTCGATGGCCATGCCGATCGCCTCGATGCTCCAGTACTTCCGCCCCGAGTTCGAGGAGCACATGGAGCGCGCGCGTGGCGAGGCGGATCGGGAGGCCATCGCCGCCCACGGGGCGGGCGAGCTGGCGGCGTCGCTGGAGGCCGGACCGGCCTGATGGCGCGCCCCGAGCCCACCGAGGTCACGTTCGAGATCGACGGCCGCGACGTGCGCGCGCCCGAGGGCACGATGCTGGTCGACGCGGCCAAGCACGGGGACGTGGAGATCCCCTACTTCTGTTACGAGCGCAAGCTCGGGCCGCCCGTCGGGGCGTGCCGGATGTGCCTGGTGGAGATCGAGGGCATGCCCAAGCTCCAGACGTCCTGCTCCACGCCGGTGAAGGACGGCATGGTGGTCATCACCACGTCCGAGCGGGTGAAGAAGGCGCAGAGCGCGGTGGTGGAGTTCCTGCTGGTCAACCACCCCCTGGACTGCCCGGTGTGCGACAAGGGCGGCGAGTGCCCGTTGCAGGACATCTCCTACGGCTGGGGCGGCGGCAAGTCGCGCTTCATCGAGCCCAAGCGCCACTTCCGCAAGCCGCTGGAGCTGTCCCCGCTCGTGGCGATCGACCGCGAGCGCTGCATCCTCTGCTACCGCTGCGTGCGCTTCTCCCAGGAGGTGGCCGAGGACTACCAGCTGGTGTTCCTCGAGCGCGGCGACCACACCTACGTGGGCACCCACGACGGCCGGCCCTACGTGGGCCCGTTCAGCGGCAACATCGTGGAGCTGTGCCCGGTGGGCGCGCTCACCTCGTCGGCCTACCGCTTCCGCGCGCGGCCGTGGGACATCGAGGGCTCGGGATCGGTGTGCACCCTCTGCCCGAGCCAGTGCAACGTGACCTTCACCGTGCGCGACGACGCCAAGGTGCTGCGCGTGCTGGCGCGCGAGAACCCCGAGGTCGACGATGGCTGGCTCTGCGACAAGGGCCGTTTCGGCTACCAGGCCATCCACTCGCCCGAGCGGCTGCGAGCGCCCATGGTGCGCGACGGCGGCGCGCTGCGCGAGGTGTCTTGGGAGCGGGCGATGGACGAGGCCGCGGCGGCGCTGTCGAAGGCGGGCGCCAAGGCAGCTGCCATCGCCGGCGGCGCGACCACCAACGAGGAGGCGTTCCTCCTCCAGCATCTGATGCGCAAGGGCCTGGGCTCTCCGCACCTGGACTCGCGCGCGGCCGGCGGCCCGGACGCCGAGCAGGCGCGGGTGCTGGCCCGTCCCGACCTGTCGGCGCGCGTCAGCGACATCGACCACGCGGGCGCGGTGCTGGTCGTGGAGGCCGAGCTGGTGGACGAGTCCCCGATCCTGGACCTGCGCGTGCGCAAGGCCGCGCGCCGCAACGGCGCCCAGGTCGTGACCCTGACCAGCCGGCCGAGCACGCTTGACCCCAACGCCGCCGCAACCGTTCGCTTCGCCCCCGGCGCGGCCGAGGCCGCGCTGGCCGCGCTGGCCGCCGAGCTGGGCTCGCCACGCGCGGGCCAGGTGGGCGACGCCGCCGCACGCGCGGGCCTGGAGCCCGCGGACCTGCGCGCCGCCGCCGCGGTGCTGCGCGAGGCGGGCGACGTGGTGGTGCTGTGGGGCGAGCGCGCGGCGCAGGGGCAGCGCGCCGCCCGCGCCGTCGACGCGCTGCTGGCCGTGGCCGGCGGACTGGGCCTGGCCGAGCGGCCCGAGTCGGGGCTGATCGAGGTGCCGGCCGCCACCAACGCGCGCGGCATGCGCGAGGCCGGGGTGGCGCCCCACCTGGGACCCGGCCTGGCGGACGCGCCCGAGCCGGGGATGGCGGCCGCCGAGATGGCCGGCGCCCTGGCCGGCGGCGATCTCACGGCGCTCGTGCTGCTCAACGCCGACCCGCTGTCCACCCATCCGGAGCGCCACACGTGGGACGCGGCCGTGGAGGGCGCGGGTGCCCTGATCGCGTTCTCCGAGTTCCTCACGCCCGCCATCTGCGAGCAGGCCACCGTGGTCTTCCCGGCCGAGTCCAACGCCGAGCGCGAGGGCACCCTGACTCACCCCGACGGCCGCGTCCAGCGGGTCCGCCAGGCCATCGGCCACCAGGGCGAGGTGCGGCCCGGCTGGTCCGTGCTGGCCGAGCTGGCACGCCGGTGCGGGGCCGAGCTGGACCTGCGCGGAGCGCCCATGGCCACGGCGGCCCTGGCCGGCGCGGTGCCGTTCCTGGCCGCCCTGGACCTGGATCAGATCGGCGGCCGCGGCGTGCGCTGGCAGGATCGCGACGCGGCGTCCGGGCTGCCCGCGGCCGAGCTGGCCGACTCCGCCCTGGAGGCGCCGCCGGAGCTGCCGGATGGCCTGCGCCTGGGCGCCACGCCGTCGCTGTGGGCGGGCGAGACCACCGAGCACGCGCCGTCGCTGCGCTTCCTCGCGCCCGAGCAGCGGGTGGAGCTGGCGCCCTCCGACGCCGAGCGCATCGGCGTCGGTGCGGGCGATCGGGTGCGGGTGAGCGCCGGGGACCTGAGCATCGGGGCAAGGGTGGCGCTGCGCCAGGCCGTGCGGCCCGGCAGCGTGTTCCTGTTGTCGGGCACCTCCGAGGACAACGCCACCGCGCTCACCAACGGGGTGCCGCGCACGGTGGAGGTGACCAGGGCGTGATGCTGCTCGGGGCGGACACGCCGATCGTGGAGGCCACGCTGGTGCAGATCGCCAAGGCGATCGCGATCTTCGCCGTGATCTTCGCGATCGTGCCCGTGATGACGGTGGTCGAGCGCAAGCTGCTGGGGCGCTTCCAGGCCCGCCTGGGCCCCAACCGCGTGGGCCCCTATGGACTGATGCAGCCGCTGGCCGACGCGCTCAAGCTGCTGTCGAAGGAGCAGTCCGCCCCCGCAACCGCGGTGCCGTGGATGATGGCGCTGGCGCCGGTGATCATCGTGGGCACGGCGGTGGCCACGCTGGCCATCGTGCCCTTCGGCCCCCAGGGCGCCTGGGGCGGCGACCTGGGCCTGTACGGGATCGACGTGCCGATCGGGCTGCTGTGGTTCTTCGCGTTCGGGTCGCTGGCCTTCTACGCCTTCGTGCTCGGCGGTTGGGCGTCGGGCTCCAAGTACTCGTTCCTGGGCGCCATGCGCTCAGCGGCGCAGCTGATCTCCTACGAGGTGGCCATCGGCCTGTCGCTGCTTGGGGTGGCGATGACCGCGGGCTCGCTTTCGCTGGTGGACATCGTTGAGGCGCAGGGCTCCGCCCAGGCCGGGATGTGGTTCGTGGTGCCCCAGTTCGTGGGCTTCCTGGTGTTCATGGTGGCCGGCTTCGCCGAGGCGGGGAGGGCGCCCTTCGACCTGCCCGAGTCCGACTCCGAGCTGGTGGCCGGCTACAGCACCGAGTTCGGCGGCATGCGCTTCGGCTCGTTCCTGCTGGCCGAGTACATCGAGCTCATCAGCATCTCCGGCGTGGCGGTGGCCTGCTTCCTCGGCGGCTGGCACGGGCCGGGCCCGGAGGCGCTGGCGCCGCTGTGGGTGCTGCTCAAGATCTTCGCGCTGATCTTCGTGTTCATGTGGATCCGCGCTACGGTGCCGCGGCTGCGCTACGACCAGCTCATGTCCTTCGGCTGGAAGATCCTGCTGCCCCTGGCCACCCTCAACGTGCTGGTCACCGCGATCGTCCTGGTTGCCACCTGAGATGCCCGACGAGCCCTACTCACTCGACCAGGACTCCATCTCCGTTCAGCGGGGGCCGGAGCCCGGCGGCATCGGCGGCGCCTACCGCGTGTTCGGCGCCACGCTGCGCGGGTTGCGCACCACCCTCGCGCGCCTGGCCGAGAAGCCGCCGACGATCCAGTACCCCGAGGAGAAGACGCCGGTGTACCCGCGCTTCCGCGGGCGCCACAAGCTCCACGTGTTCGACGAGACGGGCCTGGAGAAGTGCGTGGGCTGCTCGCTGTGCGCCGCCGCCTGCCCGGCCAAGTGCATCCGCGTGGTGGCCGCGGAGAACACCCCCGACAACCAGGTCTCGGCGGGCGAGCGCTACGCCGCGGTGTACGAGATCAACATGTCGCGCTGCATCTTCTGCGGCTACTGCGAGGTGGCGTGCCCGTTCGACGCGATCACCATGGGCAACGACTACGAGATGGCCGACTACGAGCGCTCGGACCTGATCTTCACGAAGGAGATGCTGTTGGCGGATCCGATTGAGCGGACACCGTTGCGACGTGAGGGTGAGTGATGGATCAGTGCTTGGTGCTTAGTGCTCAGTGCTTAGTCCTGCAGCCGGGAAGTTCCTGTGCTCTTTGAGCAGATCCTGTTCTTCCTAGCGGGGTCCCTGGCCATCGCCGGGGCGCTCGGGGTGGTGCTCTTGCGCAACCCGTTCTATTCGGTCCTGGCGCTGGTGTCGCACCTGATCGCGCTGGCGGTCCTGTTCCTGCTCCTGAGGGCCGACTTCCTGGCCGCCGGCCAGGTGGTGGTCTATGCCGGCGCGGTGATGGTGCTGTACGTGTTCGTGGTGGCCTACGTGGGCGGCTCGGACGCGCCGCTGCGGCCGGAGGGCGGGGCGGTGGGCTCGTTCGGGCCGATCTTCGCGGGCGCGATCTTCGTGGAGCTCACGATCGCGGTGGTGGGCTCGGGCCTGGGCGCGCTGGATACCCGCGGCCCCGACGTGGACGCCAGCTTCGGCTCGCCCGGCGCCATCGGCGAGTTGCTGCTCACCAAGTTCCTGCTGCCGTTCGAGGCGGCGTCGCTGCTGCTGCTGGTGGCCGCCGTGGGCGCGGTGGTGCTGGCGCGCAAGCGGCGTGGGCTCGAGCCGCCGCCCGAGGCGGTGTCGGTGGGCGAGGTAGCGCGCGGAGAGGTGGGCTGATGGACACCTCCTGGTTCGTCGTGCTGTCGGCGTTCATCTTCGCCATCGGCGCCGCGGGCGTGCTCACGCGCCGCAGCCCGCTGGTGATCCTGCTGTGCCTGGAGCTGATGCTGAACGCGGGCAACCTGGCGCTCATCGCCTTCTCCCGCATGGTCGGCAACCACGACGGGCAGGTGTTCGCCCTGGTCGTGATGGTGGTGGCGGCCTGCGAGGTGGTCGTGGGGCTGGGGATCATCGTGGCGATGTACCGGCGCCGCCTGCCGATCGACGTCGACGAGATGTCGGAGCTCCGCGGGTGAACCCCACCGACTGGGGTTGGGTCGTCCTGGCCTGCCCGCTCGTGGGCACGGCGATCGTGGCGCTCGGCTGGCGCGCGCTGCCCGGTCGCCTGCCGGGCTGGATCGCCAGCGCGGCCATCGGCTCGTCGTTCGCGGCCTCGATCGCGATGCTGGTCGCGCTCCAGGACCGCCCCGAGGAGGAGCGCTCGCTGGTGGGCACGTGGTTCACCTACGTGGACACCGCGGGCTTCCAGGCCGACATGGCGATCCTGGTCGACCCGCTGGCGGTGCTCATGTGCCTGGTGGTGTCGGGGGTCTCGTTCCTGATCCACCTCTACTCGGTGGCCTACATGACCAGCGACGGCGGCTACGCGCGCTTCTTCGCCTACCTGAACTTCTTCGTGTTCTCGATGCTGCTGCTGGTCCTGGCGGCCAACTTCGTGCTGCTCATCGTGGGCTGGGCCTTCGTCGGCGCCGCCTCCTACCTGCTGATCTCCTTCTGGTACCGCCGCTCGACCGCCACCGCCGCCGGGATCAAGGCGTTCGTGATCAACGTGATCGGCGACGTGGGCCTGGTGATCGGCGCCTTCCTGCTGTTCGACGGCACCGGCGCGCTGGACTACGCCAACGTGTTCGCCGGGGCCGAGGAGGCCTTCGGGCGCAACGACGGCCAGCTCGTGGCCGCGTGCCTGCTGATCCTGGTCGGCGCGTTCGCCAAGTCCGCGCAGCTGCCGCTGCACACGTGGCTGCCCGACGCCATGGAGGGCCCGACTCCGGTGTCGGCCCTGATCCACGCGGCCACGATGGTCACGGCGGGCGTGTACCTGATCGCGCGCTGCCACCCGCTGTTCGAGCTGGCGCCCACCGCCGCGGACGTAGGGGCCATCATCGGCACCGCCACGCTGATCTTCGCCGCCACGGTGGCGCTCACCGTGACCGACCTCAAGCGCGTGATCGCCTACTCGACCATGTCGCAGATCGGCTACATGGTCCTGGGCGTCTCCATCGCCGCCTACGGCGCCGGCCTGTTCCACCTCATGACGCACGCGTTCTTCAAGGCGCTGCTGTTCATGGGCGCCGGCTCCGTGATCGCGGCGATGGGCGGCGTGCAGTCGCTGGACCGGATGGGCGGCTTTCGCAAGGCCATGCCGTTCACGTTCATCGTCTTCACCATCGGGGCGCTGGCGTTGGCGGGCTTCCCGCTCATGTCCGGCTTCTTCTCCAAGGACGAGATCCTGGCGTTCACGCTCAACCGCGGCGGCGGGTACGTGGTGCTCGGCCTGATCGGCTACGTGGCGGCCCTGCTCACGGCCTTCTACTCGTTCCGGATGGTGTTCCGCGTGTTCTTCGGCGAGCCCGTGCCGGAGGCGCAGGGAGCTGGAGGGCGGGCACCTGGCCCACGGCGAACACGCCAACCCGGCGACCGGCGAGGCGGAGGACACCGACGTGGGCTTCCCGGGCCCCGACCACCACGTGGCCGAGCACGAGTGGCCGATGAAGGCGGCCATGGCGCCCCTGGCCCTGCTGGCGGTGGTCGCGGGGATCGTGGGCGTGCCCGGGTTGACCGACACTCTCGAGCACTTCCTCGAGCCGACCTTCGAGGACTCGCGCCTCAAGGACACGCATCCGTCGGAGTCCAGCGAGCTGATCGGCCTGGGGGCGGGCGGCCTGCTGGCCCTCTGCGGGATCGCCGCGGCGTACGTCTTCTACATCCGCCGCCCGGAGCTGCCCAAGATGGCGCTGGAGCGCCTGTCGGGGGTGCACTCGTTCCTCGTGAACAAGTGGTACTTCGACGAGCTGTTCGACCTGGCGATCGTGCGCCCCACGGCCGCGGCCGGGCGCTTCGGCCGCACGGTGGTGGAGAGCACGTTCGTGCAGGGCGTGCTGGTGAACGGGACGGTCGGCCTGGTGCGGGCCGGCACGACCCTGGCGCGCTCGATCCAGACCGGCGAGCTGCGCTCCTACGCGTTCCTGCTGGTGGCGGGCGTGGGCGCCCTGATCCTCTACTTCCTGATCGTGTCGTCGTGAGGGCGCCGCGGTGACGATCCACCTGTCGATCGTGGTCTTCCTGCCGCTGGCGGCCGGCCTGGCCGCGGCGTTCCTGCCGGCCCGCACCGGCCGGTGGCTGGTGGTGGCCGCCACCGTCGGAGTGCTCGGCTACGCGATCGCGCTGATCGCCGACTTCGATCGCGGCGCCGCCGGCCTGCAGTACGTGACCGACGACAACTGGATCTCCGAGCTGGGGGTCCGCTACCAGTTGGGCGTCGATGGGCTGAACCTGTTCCTCATCGCGCTCACCGCGTTGCTGTGGGTGCCCGCCACGCTCTGGGCGGCCCTGCGCACGGAGGACCGGCCGCGGTTGTTCATGTTCAACATGGCCCTGGCCGAGACCGCTGTGCTCGGCGCCTTTGCCGCACAGGACCTGGCGCTGTTCGTCGTCTTCTTCGACCTGATGCTGGTGCCGTTCTACTTCCTGATCGGCGGCTGGGGGTCAGGCGACCGCGTGCGCGCGACCACCAAGTTCACGATCTACACGCTGGTCGGGTCGCTGCTGATGCTGGCCGGCGCCGTGGCGCTGGGCGTGCTGTCGGCCCCCGACGGCGACCTGTCGTTCTCGTTCGCCACCCTGGAGGAGAGGACGCTCGGGGAGGGCACCCAGCAATGGATCTTCCTGCTGTTCGCCGCGGCGTTCCTGGTGAAGGCGCCGCTGTTCCCGTTCCACGGCTGGGTGGTCGACACCTACCGCTCGACGCCCACCCCGGTGCTGGTGGTGCTCTCGGCCGTCCTCTCGAAGGTCGGCGTCTACGGCTTCCTGCGGATCGTGCTGCCGATCCTGCCGGACGCCAGCGAGCACTTCCAGGACCTGATGCTGGTGCTGGCGGTGTTCTCGATCCTCTACGGGTCGGTGCTGGCCTTCTCCCAGGACGAGGCCCGCCTCGTTGTGGCCTACTCCTCGATCGCCCAGCTGGGCTTCATCGTGCTGGGGATCTTCTCCCTGGACGACAAGGGCGCCCAGGGGGCGCTGATGCAGATGGTCAACCACGGGCTGGTAGTGGCGCCGCTGTTCTTCATCATCGCCGTGCTGTCCGCGCGTGCGGCCGGGTCGCCTTCCCTGGCGCAGATGGGCGGCATGGCGCTGCGCGCGCCGGTGCTGGCCGCGCTGTTTCTGATCGTGACGCTGGCCACGCTGGCCATGCCCGGCTCGCCCAACTTCATCGGCGAGATCCTGATCCTGTTCGGCGCGCTGGAGGACAAGTTCGTGTTCGGCGCGGTGGCCGCAGTCGGCGTGGTGCTGGCCGCCGTGTACATGATCCGCGTGTTCCAGCAGTCGATGCACAACCGCGTGGGGGCGGGCGCCGAGCCCGCGGAGCTGCGCGCGCTCGACCTGGCGGCCATCGCGCCCGTGACCCTCGTGATCGTGGCCCTGGGCGTGTACCCGCAGCTGGTGCTCGAGCGCACGGAGGAGACCACCGTGGCCAAGGTCGCCCCCGCCGCCGCGATAGCCGACGGCCGGGAGCCGCAGGCCGCCGAGCCTGAGCCGGTGGAGCTGCCGGGCGGGGTGGTCAACCCTCCGGGTGGCGCGCCAATCACGCCTGAGGACCTCGAGCGCCTTCAGGGCGGGCAGGCCCCATGATCGGCCTGCTGGGCGCCGCGACGGCGCCGGAGATCGACTACCAGGGGCTGTCACCCGTCTTCGCCCTGGCCGGGGGCACCGTGGTGGTGCTCATGACCGGCCTGATCGGCGGGCGGTTCGTGCAGCGAACGCTGGTGCCGCTGCTGGCCGCGGCCGCCCTGCTCACCGCAGGCGGGCTCACGATCGCCAACTGGGAGGCGGGCGACAGCGCACCCATCATCGAGGGCGCGCTGGCCATCGACTCGCTGGCCCTCTTCCTCTCCCTGCTGTTCTTCGTGGCCGGGCTTGCGACCGTTGCGCTGTCGCTGCGCGACCGTGCGCCCGCCGAGGCGGGACACGGCGAGTACTACGCGCTGCTGCTGGGCTCGATCCTCGGCATGGTGCTCCTGGCCGGGGCGGAGAACCTGGTGACGCTGTTCGTGGGGCTCGAGCTGCTCTCGATTCCCCTGTACGTGCTGTGCGCCTCGGAGGTGCGCCGTTCCGCCTCGCTGGAGTCGGGGCTCAAGTACCTGGTGGTCGGCTCGGTGGGGTCGGCCACGCTGCTCTACGGCCTGGCGCTGATCTACGGCGCCACGGGCTCCACCGACTTCTCCGGCATCTCCAGGGCCATCGGCGGACACGGTCGGCGCCGGCGACCCGCTGCTGCTCACCGGCATCGCCCTGGCGGTCACCGGGCTGGCCTTCAAGGCGTCCGTGGCGCCGTTCCACCAGTGGACGCCCGACGTCTACCAGGGCGCGCCGACCCCGATCACGAGCTTCATGGCGGTGGCCACCAAGGCGGCGGCGTTCGCCGTGCTGCTGCGCCTGTTCGACGAGGCGCTGCCCAGCGTGCAGACCGACTGGGCGCCGGCGCTGGCGGCGCTCGCCACGATCACGATCCTGGTGGGCAACGCGGGGGCGATCGCCCAGCGCTCGCTCAAGCGGATGCTGGCGTGGTCCGGCGTGGCGCAGGCGGGCTACCTGCTGGCCGGGGTGGTCGTGGGCACCGCCCTGGGCATGCAGGCCACGGTGTTCTACCTGGCGGCCTACCTGCTGATGAACGTGGCGGCGTTCGCGGTGGTCATCGCGCGCGAACGCGTGTCCGAGCACGGCGACGACATCCGCTCGCTGGCCGACCTCGGCCGGGCCAGCCCCGCCCTGGCCTGGCCGATGACGATCGCCATGCTCTCCCTGGCCGGATTCCCCGCCACCGCCGGCTTCATCGGCAAGTTCTATTTGATCGACGCGGCGGTGAGCGGCGACTACGCCTGGCTGGGAGTGGTGATCGTGGTGGGCTCGATGATCTCGCTCGTTTACTACCTGCGCGTGATCGCCGTCATGTGGATGGGCACGTTCGAGCTCGAGCTGCCAACCGTCCCGCCCCGCCACGTGCGCCCCGTGTCCGGCTGGTCGCCCGAGGCGGACGCCCGCGCCATGCCCGAGGTCGCCGGCGTGGCGCTGGTGGCCGCGGCCGCCACGATCTTCTTCGGCATCGTGCCGTCGCCGCTGTTCGACCTGGCGCGCGACGTCGGCAGCTCGGTGTCGAGCCTGCTGTAGCGGCGCGTGAGCGGCCCGCTCTACGACCGCATCGGCGCGGGCTACCCGCGCACGAGGCGGGCGGACCCGCGGATCGCGGCGATGATCGAGGATGCCCTTGGGGACGCGCGGACGGTCGTGAACGTGGGCGCGGGCACCGGCAACTACGAGCCCGCCGGGACGAGAGGTCTCTGCGGTGGAGCCGTCCGACGCGATGATCGCCCAGCGCCATGCCGGAGCCGCGCCCGCTGTGCGGGCGACCGCCGAGCGGCTGCCCTTCGAGCCCTCCTCCTTCGACGCGGCCATGGCCGTGATGACGCTGCACCACTGGCGCGATCGCGAGGCCGGGCTGGCGGAGCTGCGCCGCGTGGCACGCGATCGCGTGGTGATCCTCACCTGGGACCCCGCCCAGTCCGCCGCGTCGTGGCTGCAGGCCGACTACCTGCCGGAGGTCAACGAGCTCGACTCCATGCGCTTCCCGCCGCCCGCAGAGATCGCGGCGCTGCTGGGCGGGCGCACGGACATCCGCGTGGTGCCGATCCCGCGCGACTGCGAGGACGGCTTCCTGGAGGCCTACTGGGCGCGCCCCGAAGCGTTCCTCGACCCGGCCGTGCGAGCGGGCACGTCCGCCTTGGCGCAGCTGCCCGCCGCGGTCCTCGATCCAGCGCTCGAGCGGCTGCGGGCCGACCTGGAGTCGGGCGAATGGCACCGCCGCCACGGCCACCTGCTCGAGCTCGACGAGCTGGACCTGGGCTATCGCCTGCTCGTGACCGACCTCGGTTAGAAGGCCGCGGCGATCTCGGCGATCGCGGGCGCGAACAGGAGCGCCGGCAGGAAGTTGCCCACCTTCACGTCCTTGAGGTCCAGCAGCTTCAGCGAGATCCCGATGATCAGGATCCCGCCCGCGCTGGTCAGCGCGGCCAGCGTCTCGCCTACGAGGATCGAGTCGAAGGCGCCGGCGCCGAGCGTGATGGCTCCCTGGACCACGAGTACCGTGACGGCGGCGATGCCCACGCCCCAGCCCAGTGCGGCCGCCAGGGCGATCGAGGCGAACCCGTCGAGCACGGCCTTCGTCGCCAGCTGCGTGTACTCGTCGGTCAGGCCGTCCTCGATCGAGCCGAGCACCGTGAGCGGCCCGACGCAGAACAGCAGGCTGGCGGTCACGAAGCCCTCGGCCACGCTCGACTCCGGAGCGCGCGAAACCGTTCGCTGGATCCGCTCCCCCAGCTGCTCGAGCCGGCGTTCGATCCCGATCGCCTCGCCCGCGATCCCGCCCACCAGCACCCCGCCCAGCACGTACAGAGGGTTGGAGTCGTTCCAGGCCAGAGCGCTGTCCACGCCGATCACGAGCGTGACGAGCCCCAGGCCCGCCATCACGCGCTGCTGCACGCCGTCGGGCAGCCGCGCGCCGAGCAGCGTCCCCACGGCCGTGCCCACGAGCACCGTGCCCACGTTGATGAACGTGCCCGTCACGCGCGCCAGCATGGCACGGGGCCCCGTGTGCTCCGGCGCGCGGGTGGGTAGGGTCAGCGACAGGCGAGGGCAGCGAGCGAGGGAGAGACCGAGATGAGCGAGAACCTGGCGAAGGTCCTGACGGAGGCCGCCGAGGCGTGCCCCGACGGGGTGGCGATCAAGCTCGACGATGTGGAGCTCACCTATGCGGCACTCGATGCCGCCAGCCAGCGGATGGCCGGGCTGTTGAAGGCCAAGGGGATCGAGCCTGGCGACCGCGTGGGCGTGATGCTGCCCAACGTTCCCTACTTCCCGATCGCCTACTACGGCGTGCTGCGGGCGGGCGGAGTGGTGGTGCCGATGAACGTCCTGCTCAAGGAGCGCGAGGTGCGCTACTACCTGGACGACCCGGGCGCCAAGCTGCTGGTGGCCTGGCACGGGTTCGCGGAGGCGGCCGAGGCCGGCGCCAAGGAGGCCGGCGTGGACTGCCAGCTGGTGACCCCCGGCGAGTTCGAGGGCGTGCTGGGCGCCGCCGAGGCCGATGAGAGCCTGGCCGACCGCTCGGCCGAGGACACCGCGGTGATCCTCTACACCTCCGGCACCACCGGCACCCCAAAGGGTGCCGAGCTGACCCACGCCAACCTGCTGCGCAACTGCTTCGTGGCCGGCGGCACCCTGGGGGAGATCGGCGAGAACGACGTGCTGCTCGGCGCGCTGCCCCTGTTCCACTCCTTCGGCCAGACGTGCACGCTGAACGCCGGGATCGCCCACCGAGCCACGGTCAGCCTGATCCCGAAGTTCGACCCCGACAAGGCGCTGGAGATCATCGCCCGCGACCGGGTCACGATCTTCCAGGGCGTGCCCACGATGTACAACGCGATGCTGTGCTCGCCCAGCGCCGACTCGGCCGACACCTCCACGCTGCGCCTGTGCATGTCGGGCGGGGCGGCGATGCCCGAGGAGGTCATGCGGAAGTTCGAGGACAAGTTCGGCTGCAAGGTGCTGGAGGGCTACGGGCTGTCCGAGACCTCACCCGTCGCGTCGTTCAACCACCCCGACAAGGAGCGCAAGGCCGGGTCGATCGGCACTCCAATCGAGGGCGTGGAGATGAAGGTGGTGGACGAGGACGGGCGCGAGGTGGCCCAGGGCGAGGTCGGCGAGATCGTGATCAAGGGCCACAACGTCATGAAGTGCTACTGGGAGCGCGAGGAGGCCACCAGCGAGGCCATCAAGGACGCGTGGTTCCACTCGGGCGACATGGCGCGCGTGGACGAGGACGGCTACTTCTTCATCGTCGACCGCAAGAAGGACCTGATCATCCGAGGCGGCTACAACGTCTACCCGCGCGAGATCGAGGAGGTGCTCTACGAGCACCCGGCCGTGCAGGAGGCCGCCGTGGTGGGCGTGCCCCACGAGGAGCTCGGCGAGGAGGTGGGCGCGGCAGTGGTCCTGGCCAAGGGCCAAGACGCCGACGCAGAGGCGATCCGCGACTACGTGAAGGGTGAGGTGGCCGCGTACAAGTACCCGCGCCACGTGTGGTTCATGGACGAGCTGCCCAAGGGACCGACGGGCAAGATCCTCAAGCGGGAGATCGAGGCGCCGGCAAGGCGGAGGCCTGATCGTCGGGGGCTTCCGGGAAGGGGGCGCAGCGAGAGTCCGAGGCCGCGCGCGCGGAGTGAGGCGCAGCCGAACCGGATCACGCTGCGGATGCCGTCCTGGGCCTCCATCAGCTCGAAGCCGCGATTGACCTCGTCGAGGGTGAGCTCGTGTGAGATCAGCGGGTCCACGTCGATGTCGCCCTTCAGGTAGCGGTCGACGAACTCGGGCACCTGGTCGCGGCCCTTGCAGCCGCCGAACGACGAGCCGGCGATGCGGCGGCCGGTGATGAGCAGCCGGGGAACGACGTCCAGCGTCTCGCCCTTGCCCGCCACACCGGCGACCGTGCACAGCCCCCAGCCCATCCGCGCGGCCTCCACGGCCTGGCGCATGACGCCCACGTTGCCGGTGGCCTCGAAGGTGTAGTCGGCGCCGAAGCCGCCGGTCATCTCCAGGATCTCGGCCACCGCGTCCTCGCCGCCCGCCAGCGTGTCGGTGGCGCCCTGGCCCCGCGCGAGCTCCAGCCGCTCCTCTGAGAGGTCCACGCACACGATCCGCTCGGCACCCTGCAGCCTGCAACCCGCCACGGCGCCGAGTCCCACCAGTCCGGCCCCGAACACCACACACGTGGAGCCGGGCTCGACCTTGGCCGTGTTGATGGCCGCCCCCAGCCCCGTAGACAGCCCGCAGGCGAACACGCACGCACGATCGGCGGGCGCGTCCGGGCTGACCACCGGCAGCGCGATCTCCGGGATCACGGTGTACTCGGCGAAGGTCGACGTGCCCATGAAGTGGCGGATGGGCTCGCCGTCGCGCTCGAGGCGGGTGGTGCCGTCGGGCAGGTGGCCCTTGTTCTGCTCCTCGCGAATGGCCGTGCAGAGGTTGGTCTTCGGGCTCAGGCAGTGCTCGCACGCGCCGCACTGGGGAGAGAAGAGCGTGACCACGCGGTCGCCCTCGGACACCAGGCTCACGCCCTCGCCCACCTTCTCGACGATGCCGGCGCCCTCGTGCCCCAGCACCGCCGGCGCGTAGCCGGACGGGTCCGCGCCGGACGCCGTGTACATGTCCGTGTGGCAGACGCCGCACGCCTCCAGGCGCACCAGCACCTCGCCCGCGCGCGGCTCCGCCAGCTCGACCTCCTGCACCACGAGGGGCTTGCCGAACTCCTCGAGGACGGCCGCGCGCATCTTCATCGGCGGTGACTCTATCCGCCCGGATGTGATGAATCGCACGGTCCGGCGTGCGCGATGGCGGGAGTGTCGACCCATGACACCTCAACCACTTCATGCAATTGCACTGCCGGTGGCGCTGGCGGGAGGCAGCTGGGTGATGCTGGCCTTCATCTTCATCATGCTGGCCGGCGTGATCTACGGCTACTTCACCGTCGGGGGCAGCGGCATCGCCCAGCACCCGCACGGGAAGATCTACAGCGGCGCGCCGGGGGCGCACTCGCCGTCGGAGGCCTCGGGCCGAGACTCGGGCCGCCGGATCTCCGACTACTCGCGCGGCACGCGCTAGGCGGTCACTCCACCACCAGCCCGTGGCGCATCGTGTTCTCGGTGACCACCCGCGGCTCGGTGAACTGCAGCAGGTAGTCGGGGCCGCCCGCCTTGGAGCCGACGCCCGAGCGGCGGTTGCCGCCGAAGGGCTGGCGGCCCACCATGGCGCCGGTGATGCCGCGGTTCACGTACAGGTTGCCCACGGGCGAGCGGCGCGAGACCTCGGCCACGGTCGCCGGGCTGCGTGAGAACAGGCCGCCGGTGAGCGCGAAGGGCAGCGCGTCGACCGCGTCGCACGCCTCCTCCACCGATCCGACGGACTCCACCGTGAGCAGCGGCCCGAACACCTCCTCCCGCAGCACGCCCGCCTCTGGATCGAGCTCCGGCCGCCACGGTCGGCGCGCAGAACCAGCCCTCCGCCCCGCCCGGCTCGGCGCGCGCGGCGATCCGGCCCAAGCTCGCGGCCTGTTCCGCGTAGCCGCGCACCCGGTCGCGGGACTCCTCGTCGATCACGGGCGGCACGTCGGTGCCGAAGCGCTGCGCCTGCCCGACCGACAGCACCTCCACAGCGCCGGCGATCCGCTCGAGCAGCGCGTCGTGAACCGCCTCGTGGGCCAGCACGCGTGCCGCGGCCGAGCACTTCTGCCCCGCGTAGCCGAACGCCGAGCCCACGATGCCGGGCACAGCCTCGTCCAGGTCGGCGTCGGAGTCCACGATCACGCAGTTCTTGCCGCCCATCTCGGCCACCACGCGCTTCACGTGCGCCTGGCCGTCCGCGGTCTCGGCAGCCGCGCGCACGATGTCCAGCCCGACCTTGCCCGAGCCCGTGAACGCGATCACGTGCACGTGCGGGTGGCGCACCAGCGCGGCGCCCGCGTCGCCGAAGCCGGGCAGCAGCGCCAGCGCGCCGGGCGGCACACCCGCCCCGTGGAGCGCCTGGACCAGCGCCAGCGAGCAGCCGGGGGACTGCTCGGCGGGCTTGAGCACCACAGCGTTGCCGGCCGCCAGCCCGGCGGCGACCATGCCGGTGGGGATGGCCAGCGGGAAGTTCCACGGTGCGATCACCGCCACCACGCCCCGCGGCGCGTAGCGCATGGTGTTGCGCTCTCCGGGCGCCTGCAGCAGCTCCGGTCCCGCGGTCCATCGCCACGGCCCCGCGCGCGTAGTACTCCAGGAAGTCGATGGCCTCGCACACGTCGGCGTCGGCCTCCGCCCACGGCTTGGCGCACTCGCGCACCGCGAGCGCAGCCAGCTCCAGCCGCCGCTCGCGCAGGGCCGCGGCCGCCGCCACGAGCGCCTCGGCGCGCTCCGTCGCCGCGCGCGCCCCCCACTCCCGCGCGCCGCCGCGGGCGGCGTCCACCGCCGCGTCGACCTCGCCGGCGCCGGCTCGGCCGGCACGCGCCACCAGCCGTTCGGGCGCACCGGGGTCGGTGGAGTCCACGCCGGAGCGCGCGCCCGCGCTCGCCCCCCACCAGCACGGGCACCTCGAGCGGGCAGCCGGGCGTCCAGCTCGGCGAGGGCGGCGGTGAGCGAGTCGCGGACCGCGGCCCGCCGCAGCTCCAGCAGCGGCTCGTTGGCGAACGGCGCGAGGTCGCTCACGGGGCCGCCAGCAGCTCGTCGATGGGCGCGCCGCGGCCGAGCTCGCCCAGGAAGGAGTCGTTGGAGGTGTTCTCCAGCAGCCGCCGCACCAGGTAGGCCATACCCGCCACCAGATCGCCCACCGGGCAGTAGGACCTGACCCGCAGGCCGTTGGCCGCCAGCGCCTCCTGGAGCTCGTCGCCGAGCCCGCGCAGCACCTGCAGCTCGAGGTCGCGGTCCTGGCCCGCCGAGGCGCGGTTGTGGGCGATGGCGTGGGCCACCGAGCGCAGGTTGTGCGACGCCACCGCCACCCGCAGCAGCGGCCGCGCGTCCAGCAGCCGCGCCGTGAGCTGCTCGAAGTTGCGGTCGGACTCGGCCTTGACCTCGAACACCGGCGGCGCCCAGCCGTGCTGGCGGGCCTCGACCACCTCGTGATCCCAGTAGGCGCCCTTCACGAGCCGCACGGTCAGCGGCGGCGTGCGGCTGGTGGCGCGCGCCCAGTCGAGGATGCGGTCCAGCTGGGCGGGCGACTCGCGCAGGTAGGCCTGCAGCACCACCCCGGCCGACGGCCCGTCGCGCAGCTCGGGCTCGTCCAGCAGCTCGAACACCAGCTCCATCGTCGTCTCGAGCGCGTCGAGCGACTCCATGTCGATGTGCAGGTGAGCGTCCAGCTCCCGGGCGCGCAGCAGCAGCGGCCGCAGGCGGCCCGCGGCATCGTCGCGGCCCACCTCGGGCGCCTCGGGGCGCATCAGCGGAGTGAGCGCCGACACCTTGACCGACAGGTTCACGCGCGGGAGCGGACCCGCGGAGTCGGCCTCCAGCTCGGGCCGGTCGGGCCAGCCCCGGGTCGCCTCGGTCAACTCCTCGAGCGCCTCGACGCAGCGCGCCGCGTAGCGGTCCGCCTCCTCGCGCGTGACCGTGGCCTCGCCCAGCAGGTCCACCGAGCTGGCCGCGCCCGTGTCCCACAGGCCGCGCAGCACCCCCAGCGCGGCGCGCGGCGACTCGCCCACGATGAAGCGATGCGCCATGTGGCGCACGCCCGCGGCGGCCGCCAGGCCGAGGGCCCGCCGCCCGGCGCGCGTGTCCGTCACGCGCATGGCCTGCTCCAGCGGCTGGGGCGCATCGTCCGACCTCGCCCACGTAGTCGCGCAGATGACGCGCCAGGTCGTCGAGCGAGCGGCACGCCGGAGTCACGTCCACGAGCCGGAACAGGGCCGCGCGCAGCTCCACGTCACGCGAGGCCAGCTCCATGGCCTTGGCGTCCACGGCGCGAACGGGGTGGCGCGAGCGCGCGGGCAGCGCGGCGTGCAGCGCTCGCGCCGATGTCCCTGATGCCCTCCTCCGAGCTCGCGCCGGCCGCTGCCATGCGCCCCACGCTACTCGTGGCTGTGCGCCACATGCGCGTCCGCCGGCTCCGATGGGGTAGGAATAACCCCGATGGCGGAACTGCTGCTCGGGCCACTGCTGCGCTACGTGGGCGACGAATGCGCCGTGTTCTGGGTCGAGACCGACGAGCCATGCGAGGTGGACGTGCTCGGCGCCCGGCGGGTGACCTTCAAGGCGGAGGGCCACCACTACGCATTGGTTCGCGCGGAGGGCCTGGAGCCGGCCACCAGCTACGAGTACGAGGTGCTGCTTGACGGGCAGCGCGCCTGGCCGCTCGAGGACTCGGAGTTCCCGCCGAGCCGGTTCGAGACCCTGGGCGGCGACACCGCGGACGACCCGCTCACGATCGCCTTCGGCTCCTGTCGCGTGGCAGCGCCCAGCGAGCCGCCGTACAACCTGACCAAGGACGAGGACGACCGCGGCCGCGAGCACGACGCCCTGCGCACGCTCGCGCTGCGGATGCGCACCCAGCAGCCCGACGAGTGGCCGGACCTGCTGGTGCTGCTGGGCGACCAGGTCTACGCCGACGAGTGCTCGCCACGCACCAAGGAGTTCATCCGGGCGCGGCGCGACACCGAGGAGGAGCCGGGACCGATCGCGCTCGACTTCGAGGAGTACACGCAGCTCTACCGCGAGTCATGGGGCGAGCCCGTGATCCGGTGGCTGCTGTCCACGGTCTCGACGGCCATGATCTTCGACGACCACGACGTGCACGACGACTGGAACGCGTCCGACGCGTGGCTGCAGGAGATGCGCGCTACCGACTGGTGGGACGAGCACATCATCGGCGCGCTCTCCAGCTACTGGATCTACCAGCACGCGGGCAACCTGAGCCCGGAGGAGCAGGACGCGGACGGCCTGCTGGCGCGCGTGCAGGAGGCGGGCGACGCCGGGGAGATCCTGCGCGAGTTCGCCTGCGGGGCCGACCGCGAGCGCGGCGGCAGCCGCTGGAGCTATCACCGCGACATCGGGCGCACGCGCCTGGTGATGATCGACTCCCGCGCGGGGCGCGTGCTGGAGGAGGGCAAACGCTCGATGCTCGACGAGGGCGAATGGAAGTGGATCGAGGAGCACGCCACCGGCGGCTTCGACCACCTGCTGCTGGCCACGTCGCTGCCGTGGCTGCTGGCTCCGGCCATGCACCACCTGGAGGCCTGGAACGAGGCGGTCTGCGGCGGCGCCTGGGGCGCGGGCCCGGCGAAGGCCGGCGAGTGGCTGCGGCAGGAGCTCGACCTGGAGCACTGGGCGGCGTTCAACGAGTCCTTCGAGCGGCTGGCCGAGCTGCAGCGCGCGGTGGGAGCAGGCGAGCGCGGCGAGCCACCGGCCTCGATCGTGACGCTCTCGGGCGACGTGCACCACGCCTACCTCAGCGAGGTCGCCTTCCGGCGTGAAGCCGGCGTGCGGACGCCCGTCTACCAGGCCGTTTGCTCGCCCATGCGCAACCCGCTCGACTCGCAACGAGCGGCGCGTCATCAGAGGCGTTCACGACTCGGCCGCTGCTGGCCGCCACGCGCGCGCTGTCGCGGGCGGCCGGGGTCCCGGACCCCTCGGTGCGCTGGCGGATGGTCGGACCAAGGGCCGTGGTTCGACAACCAGGTCGCCACGCTGCGAATCGACGGTCGCCGGATCGACATGCAGATCGAGAAGGCGCTGGCGCAGAACGGCTCCGAGCCCGAGCTGGAGTGTGTGATGGACCACCGCCTGGCCTGAGCGAGCGGCCCCGGAGGGCGTCGCGGGCGGCCTCTATATTGGCCGCCCCCATGGACTACCCGGTCGAGGCCTTCACCGACGAAGAGCGCGCCCTGCTGGCGCCCCACTTCACGAACCTCGACCTGCCGGTGTTCGCACTCGTGAACCTGCCGGAGACGGTCAAGGGGGCGCTGTTCGCCCGCTATTCGCGCTACGGCGGCACGCTGCGGCGCCTCTACCTGGACGAGTTCGCGGCCGACGCCGAGGCCGGCGCGGCGCGCGCGTTCGACGGCGAGGAGGGCGAGCGCGCGCGGGGGCTGTACGAGCGGATCTTCCTCGGCTACGGCGACGACAGCGTGGCCCAGCTCGGCGGCGCGCACATCGCCTGCGAGTGGGTGTCCAACGTGATGACCAAGGTGCTCCAGCGCGGGCGGCTGGCCTCCTACCTGGAGCAGTCCACGCGCTACATCGCCTACGACGCGCCAATGGCATCCGATCGCGGCTACCGCTACTGGAGCGACCCGTCGCTGGGGCCGGAGTACGGAGCGGCGATGGACTCGCTGTTCGACGCCTACCGGGACTCCCTGCCGCTGCGTGCGCGCCTGGGCCTCCGAGCGCTTCACGCGCTCAGATGGCGAGCCGGAGGCCGCCCACCGGCGCTCGATCGAGGCCAAGGCGCTGGACCTGCTGCGCGGGCTGCTGCCCGCGGCCTCGCTCTCGCACATGGGCATCTTCGCCTCGGGTCAGGCCTACGAGCAGCTGCTGCTGCGGCTGTTCGCCTCGCCGCTGCCGGAGGCCCGCGACATGGCCGGCATGATCCTCGCCCAGCTCAAGGCCACGATGCCCAGCTTCGTGGCGCGCGTGGACCGTCCCGACCGCGGCGGGGAATGGATCGGCTATCTCGAGCAGCGCGGCGCGGCCGCCGACCGCTGGGCCGCGCGGCTGGGACTCGACCGCACGCGGGGGAGCGAGGGCGGGCCCTCGGTGCGGCTGCTCTCGGCCGAGGGCTCCGAGGACGACCTGCTGGCGGCGCTGCTGTTCGAGTCGGCCGCCGGGTCGGAGGACGAGGCGCGAGCCGCGGTGCGGGCGCTGCCCCCCGACGAGCGCGCGCGGATGCTCATCGAGCTGGTGGGCGAGCGCCACAACCGCCGGCACCGTCCGGGTCGCGGGCTGGAGGCGCTGCGCTACCGCTTCGAGGTGGTGTCCGACTACGGCGCGTTCCGCGACCTCCAGCGCCACCGCATGCTCACGATCCAGTGGCAGCGGCTGTCGCCCGACCTCGGAGCGGGCGTGCCGGAGGAGCTGGAGCAGGCGGGCGCGGCCGATGCCTACCGCACCGGGCTCGAGCGATCGCGGGCCGAGCACGCCCGGCTGGTGGCGGCCGGGATGCCCGAGCTCGCCCCCTACGCACTCTGCCTGGGCTACCGGATCCGCTACGTGCTGGACATGAACGCGCGCGAGGCCATGCATCTGATCGAGCTGCGCTCGGGGCGCGAGGGGCACCCCAGCTACCGCGCCGTGGCGCACGAGCTGCACGCCCTGATCGCGGGCGTGCACCCGGCCGTGGCGGCCGCGATGCGCTGGGTGGATGCGGACACCGAGCCCCGGCTCGAGCGGATCCTGAGCGAGATCCGCACCCAGGCGCGGCAAGCGGCTCGCACCTGAGGGGCACCTCGGCCGGCGGAAGCTGCAGGACGGCTGCGACTTCTCCCACCGCGCAACTCCCCTGCCCAAGAACGGTTGAAGGGGCACCCACCCACCACAGGAGGATGCCCCTTGATGCACAGTACCAACAGGATGAGCCTGAGCCTCGCACTCTGCGCGGCTCTGGCGTGCGTGTTCGCCTCGGTGGCCGTTGCGGCCACCATCACGGGCACACCGGGCAAGGACAAGCTCACCGGCACCCCCGACGCCGACACGATCGACGCGCTGGCGGGCAATGACCGCGTGCGCGCGCTCAACGGCGACGACACGGTCAACGCCGGCTCCGGCCGCGATCGCGTAGTTGGCGACGGCGGCGCGGACACCCTCAACGGCGGTCGCGGCTATGACCGCCTGTTCGGCGGCGACGGCAACGACAGGGTCCGCGGCGAGTTCGGCCGCGACGTCGTGCGCGGCGGCGAGGGCGACGACGAGCTCCGCGGCGGCGGCGGCTACCCCGGCCGCAGGGCCGACCTGCTGCACGGCAACGCGGGCAACGACACCGTCTACGGCGGGCGTGGCTCCGACCTGCTGACCGGCAACGACGGCGACGACCGCCTCGGCGGCGGCGGCGGGCGTGACCGCATCTACGGCGGCGACGGCAACGACGTGGTGACCGGCGGACCGGGCCTGCGCAACTCCAAGCGCTATGGCGACCGCCTCCACGGCGGAGCCGGCAACGACCGCATCGGCGGCGGTGACGGCCGTGACCTGATCTCCGGCGGCAAGGGCGACGACGTGTCGTCCGGTGGCGCCGGGGAACGACCGGATCTACGCCAACCTGGGCATGGACCAGTCCTTCGGCGGCGAGGGCAACGACGACCTGTGGGCGCTGGCCCGCGGCGACGTGACGGTCCTCGGCGACCCGATCGGCGACGCCCTCACCGGCGGACCCGGCAGGGACACGTTCCACGTCCGCGACGGAGAGGTCGACCGGATCGACTGTGGCGATGGACGGGATCGCGTGCTGGCGGATCAGTACGACGTGATCGTCGACGCCACCCCGGCCAACGCCAACGGCTCCTGCGAGGTAGTGCTGCGCAGCTCCGTGCCGGCAGGCGACGGCAAGGAGGGCGCGTACGAGTCGCCCAAGGACGACGCCAAGGAGAACAGCTGAGAGAGTCCGGCCCGCGGGGGCTTGCCCCCACCGGCTGAGATCAGGACCACGAGGGGCCCGTTCGCGGGCCCCTCGTGCGTTCCGGGCAGAGGCTGTTGTAGCGTCGCGCCCGTGAGCGCCGACCTCATGCGCGACCGGCGGGTGGCACCGTCGATTCTGGCGGCCGACTTCGGCCGGCTCGGCGAGCAGGTGCGAGCGGTCATGGACGCCGGGGCGCGGGTGATCCACGTGGACGTGATGGACGGGCACTTCGTTCCGCCCATCTCGATCGGCGACCTGATCGTGCGCGCCCTCGACGAGCAGGTGCACGCGGCCGGCGGCTGCCTGGACGTGCACCTGATGGTCGAGCGCCCCGAGCGCCTGATCGCCGACTACGCCGCCGCCGGCGCGGACTCGATCGCGGTGCACGCCGAGGCCACGCCGCACGTGCACTACGCGCTCAAGGCGGTGCGCGAGGCCGGCTGCAGCGCCGGGTTGGCGCTCAACCCCGGGACGCCGATCGACGCCATCGACGCCCTGGACGGCGCCTTCGACCACCTGCTCTGCATGACGGTCAACCCCGGCTGGGGCGGCCAGCCCTACATCGCGGCGTCCGACGCGCGCATCGCCGCGCTGCGCGCACGGCTTCCCGACGGAATGCCGATCGAGATCGACGGCGGCGTCGACGCGGAAACCGCCGGGCCCGCGGCCGCCGCGGGCGCCACGCTGTTCGTGGCCGGCTCCTCGATCTTCGGCTCCGATGACCCCGGGGCCGCCTACCGCGGCGTGGCCGACGCCGCGGGCGGCGTCTAGACAGCCGGCCGATGCCGTCCGGCGCCCTGCCACACTGACGCCGGTGGAGCAGGCAACGCGGGGAAAGTGGACCGTCTTCGCGGCGCTCTTGGCCGTCCTGGCCGTGACCAGCCTGGTGGTGTTGCTCGCGGGCGGCGGTTCGTCGGAGGGCGAGTCTTATGAGCTGACGCTCGAACAGCTGCCCGCGCCGCAGGGCAACGTCCAAGAGCTCGTGGTGTCCGTGCCGCGCGAGGTGAACGCCCCGTCGGTGGCGCGCAACCAGCCGACCGTCGAGCTCATCTGCGAGGACGGGCGCGGCAAGCAGGTGCTGCGCGCGCGACAGGAGTGGCCGTTCATCAACGAGGAGGGCTACGAGCTGCCGCACCAGCACCAGGCGGCCACCCCGCAGGTGCTCACGTCGATCGCCCGCTGCCGCCTGAAGGGCACCACGATCCCGCTCAGCGGCGAGCTCGGGCTGCGCGGCTAGCGCTTACGCTTGCGCTTGCGCCGCTGGGGCGCCGGCTGCTGCTCCTCGCCGTCGCCGGCGGGGACGGCGTCGGTGGGCTCCTCGCCAGTGCCCGTAGCGGCCCGCTGACGATCGGCGGCGGACGGCCAGGGCTCGGCGCTGCCGCTGTCCCATGCCGGCCCACGCCCGCCGGGCCACTTCCCCAAAAACAGGGCGCCCAGAGCGGCGGTCCAGAAGATCTGCACTACGCCCTGCCCGCCGGGGATCAGCGGCAGCACCAGCAGCGCCCCGACGATGATGCCCAGCACGCCCATGAAGCGGCTGAGCAGGCCCACGCGCATGCCGTTCACTCCCACCATCACGAAGGAGATCGCCAGGCACAGAGTGCCCGCCGATCCCAGGATCGGCCCCAGGATCGCGCGGTCCTCCAGCAGGTCCTCGGCGCGCGCCTCGGTTCGCGCGCCCGAGCCAATGAACTCGTCGGCCACGTCGGCCACGCCCAGCTGCGTGATGAACCCCCCAACGATGAGCAGCATCGGCGCCAGCAGCACGAGCGGCAGCAGCGCCTTTGGCACCTCGGGCCTGCGCGCCACGGCGGCGCGCAGCAGGAAATAGAGGACGAACGCCAGCAGCGCGTACGCCACGGACTGGGCGCCGAGGCTGGCCAGCAGCACGTCGCCGTCGTCATCAACGCGCAGGAGCGCCTCGCGCTCGTCGTCCGCACCCCCGATCGAGGTCTGCAGCGCGATGCTGATGACCGAGAACAGCGCGGAGACGAAGGCCGCAGCTGCCGCCAGCCTCCCCACCCGGGCCTCCCACCCGAGCTGTTCCTGGCGGTTCACGGCCGGGGAAACTACCGGGGCGGGGCGTCCGGCGCGCCCGTCGCCGCCATGCCCGCGGGTACCCGCCGCACCCCCTCGCGGCGGGTAGTACTCCTGGTCCTCGCGCTCCACGATGCGAGAGACCCGCTCGCCCACCGCCAGCACCAGGTTCAGCGCCGGGGCAGCGATGCGGATCACGCTCTCCACCCGCCGGCGGGTGCGCAGCTGCTGCGGGGTCATCGGCGGCACTCGCGGGAGGGTATCCGGCCGCCTCCCTCTGGTCACTAGCATGAGTGCATGTCCTCAGAGGATCCCTTCGGCGGCCTGTTCGGCGACCCCGAGGAGCTACGGCGGCGGATGGAGGAGCTGGCCGAGTCGATGCAGGGCGCGCAGAAGGTGGCCTGGGCCGACAACGCCATCAAGCTCGCCGTGGAGATGACCGTGGCGGGCATCGCGCGCCTCAACCTCCAGGGCAACGCGGAGCAGCAGGCACAGGAGATCCGCTCGGCCATGTCGCTGCTGTTCCCCGAGGCGGTCGCCCTCGTGCGCGAGGCGCGCGAGGGGTTCGGCACCAGCTAGGTCACTGGGCCGGGGCCGGCCGCTCGCGCTGCGCCCGCTCGGCGTCGCGGTCCTCACGCCCGCGCGCCACGATCTCCTTGAAGCTGCGCACGCGGAAGATGAAGAACAGGGCGGCGAAGCCGACGCCGAACGCGAACGCCCCGATCGCTATCTGCTGGCCCACCGAGTAGGCCGCCACGGTGGCCCCGGTGGCGGTCCCGGCGAACACCTGCACCAGCAGCGCCTGCGCCACCCCGGCGCCCTGGGGCGTGAACGGCACCGCCGCCGCGACCGCGTTCACGCCCAGCACCAGCAGCACGTTCTTCACCGAGCCGCCCACGTTGAACGCCTCCAGCAGGAACCAGAACGCGGTGAAGCGAAACAGCCAGCCGGCGAACTGCACCGCGAACACCTCGCGCAGGTAGCGGCGGCGGTCGAACAGGATCGTCAGGCCCTGGCGCACCCGCGCCCAGAACGCCTTCACCCGCACCGACAGCAGCGCGAAGGCCACCATGGCGCCGATCCCCAGGGCCGTGAGCAGGAACAGCGTGAAGCGCGGATGCGAGGCCAGGTAGGACAGGTCGAACGCGTTGAGCTTGGCGAAGTCCGGCGGCTTGGGGAACACGCCCTGGGTGAACGCGAAGCCCAGGATCAGGACGCCCATCGCCAGGTCGAAGCCGGCCTCCACCACGAAGCTCGCGCCCACCGCCGGGTAGCTCGAGTGCGGCACCGAGGTCTTGGTGAGGAACAGCCGCACCACGTCGCCCCCGCGTGCCGGGATCACCGCGTTGAAGCCGTAGCCGGCGAAGTAGGCGCCCCAGATGTCCACGAACCTGAACCGCTCGGCGGGGTAGGCGGCGCGCAGGATGTTGTACGACGCCCGGGCGCGGAGGGTCAGGTACACGCCGAAGGCCATCAGGCCCAGGACCAGCGGGCCGAGGCGCACGTCGGCAAGGCCCGCGAAGAACGAGTCGACGGCGTCGAAGAACGACTCGAACGACTCGCCGATAGCTGCGGTGGGGGCCACGGCCGCCAAGGGTAAGCGCTCCGGCGAGCCGCTCCGAGCGCCCTACTTGAGCAGCCGCGAGAGCCTGCGGTCCTTCAGCACGCGGCCGCCCGTCTGCTCCTCGCGGGCAGTAGCAGAGCACGTAGTCCTTGAAGTGGATCGCCTCGATCTTGGTGTCGCAGCGGGGGCACGGCTCGCCCGGCTCGGCGGTGCACCTGGAGCGGCATCGGGAGCTTGTCGGGAATCGTGTCGCCCACCACCTCCTCGTAGTGGTCCAGCGCCGCGTCCATGCGCTCCGCCGCCGCCGTGCGCACCGCGTCGACCTCCTCCGGCTCGAGCTCCGAGCCCTTGCGAAACGGCGACAGTCGCGCCGTCCACAGGATCTCGTCGACCCAGGAGCGCCCGATGCCCGCCACCGTGCGCTGATCGCGCAGAAGCGGGTGCAGGTGGCGCGGCTGGTCGATCAGCTCAGCGAACCGATCGGGCTCGATCGCCGGCCAGGCGTCCGGGCCGAGCGTGGTCATCGTCTCCTCGTCCTCGACCGCTTCCGAGGGCAGCAGCTTCGCCCAGGCGCGCTGACGGGTGCCGAACTCGCGCAGCCGCAGCTCGCGGCCGCCGTCCAGCCGCACCAGCAGCCGCGACAGCCGGTCGCGCATCGACGCCCGCGAGTCCCACAGCTGCAGCCGGCCGGCCGACATCAGGTGCACCATGAGCGTCAGGTCGCCGAAGTCCGCGAGGAACAGCTTGCCGCGCCTGCGCACCGCCTGGAGGGTGGCGCCCGTGAGCGCGTCCAGCGGCGGCTCGAAGCTCTTCATCGTGACCATGCCGGGCGCCATGGCCGACTCCACGGTCGAGCCCGCGGCCGCGCGCGTGAGGCGCCGGGCGGCGATCTCAACCTCGGGCAGCTCGGGCATGGGGGTAAAGCTACGCATCGGTGGTCGGCGAACCACACGGCGCGCCCACGCAAGAGCAGCGGCGACCAGCGACCAGCAGTACATTCCCCCCGTGAAGATCGCCGTCGCAGCCGACGAGCGCACGGGGGTCGCCGAGGCCGTGGTCGAGAAGCTGCGAGAGCGCGGTCACGAGGCCCTCCCTCACGGTGCGCTGAGCGACGGAGAACGCGACGACTGGGCCTGGTCCAGCGAGGCCGCTGCGCGCGACGTGGCCGAGGGGCGGGCCGATCAGGGCGTGGTGTGCTGCTGGACCGGCACCGGCGCCTCGATCGCCGCGAACAAGGTGGCCGGCGCGCGTGCCGCGCTATGCGCGGACGCGGAGACGGCCCGCGGCGCCCGGCGCTGGAACGACGCCAACGTGCTGGCGCTGTCCCTGCGCACCACCAGCGAGGCGCTGCTCGACGAGATCCTCGACGGCTGGTTCGAAGGCGAGCCCAGCCGTGAGCACGACGACGTGGCCAACATCCGCCACGTCGACGAGATTCGCCTAGCCCGGGACCTTGAACTTCTTCTTGACGGCCTTGGCGGAGTTCTTGCCCGGCGTCGTCGGTCACCACGAGCGACACCGAGTAGCTGCCCGCCTTGAGCTTCTTCGCCTTGTAGGTCACCGAGCCGGGGTTGTCCTCGTCGAGCGTCTTGGTGCGCAGCGTCTTGACGGTCTTGCGGCCGCGCTTGAACGTGGCCTTCACGCGCGCGTTCTCGGACACGGCGAACGAGACCTTCACGCTCTTCTTCCCGCGCTTGACCTTCACGCGGGCGAGCTTGGGCGCCGTTCGGTCGGCACCCACCTGCACCACGCCGACCATGCCGATGATGCGATGGGGCTCGCAGATGTAGGCGTAGCGCCCGGCGGCGCGCGAAGGTCTGGGAGAACGTGTTCCCGGCGTCGTCCAGCGAGCCCCTGAAGGCGGTGGGGGCGCTCCTGCCTGCTCGTCACCGTGTGAAGGGCGACGCCCGTTGTTGGTCCAGGTCACGGTGTCGCCGAGGTCGACCTGCAGCCGCTTGGGTCCGAACACGTTGTCGGTCACGTTCACGCTCCTGGTGGCGGCGCCGGCGGAGGCGGCGGGCACGAGCAGGGCGACGGCGAGGACGGCGGCGGGAAGTACGGAGCGTGGGCGCATGCTCGGGACTCTAGACACCCTGAGCACGTTGAAAGTCGCGGTCTCGCTTCGTCCGGCACAATGCCCGCCCATGCGAATCTCGGCCAAGGCGGACTACGCCGTGCGCGCCGCCGCCGAGCTCGCGCGCCACGGACTCGGACGACCCGGTCAAGGGCGAGCAGATCGCGCAGGCCCAGAGCATCCCGATCAAGTTCCTGGAGAACATCCTCGTGGACCTGCGCCAGGCGGGACTGGTGGAGAGCCGCCGCGGTCCGGACGGCGGCTACTGGCTGGCCCGGCCGGCCGAGGAGATCACCGTGGCCGACGTGATGCGCGCGGCGGAGGGCCCGCTGGCCAGCGTGCGCGGGCAGAAACCCGAGGAGCTGGACTACGTGGGCGCAGCGGGATCGCTGCAGGAGGTGTGGGTGGCGCTGCGCGCGAGCCTGCGCGACGTGCTGGAGCACGTGTCGCTGGCCGACCTGGCCGCGGGTCGGCTACCGCGGGGCGTCGCGGCGCGCACCCGCGATCCCGAGGCCTGGCAGCGGCGCTAGTGGCCTGAGTCGGATGTTCGCGTTCAGTTTCCGGGAAGGCTGTGTGTGACTGGCGTTCGGCGGCGACCGCAGCCGTGCCGGTGGCACGGCGAGGAGCCGACGGGCGCCAGGCGCGCACAGACACCCGGAAACTGCCGCCGAACTGACGACTCAGGGCGCTAGCGCTTGGTCGACAGCGTCGCGAAGCGGCAGCGCGAGGACTGCCCGCTCGTGAGGCAACTGCCGGCCACCCGCAGCCGCGCGACGCGCACTCCCGCCTGGAAGGCCTCCACCACCACGCCGAACGGCGTCTTGCGGATCACCGAACGGGGACGGTAGACGGGGTAGCCCGCCGGGGGAATGACCTCGATCTGCAGGTTCCGGCCGAGCCTGACGAACACCTCCACGCCCGTCGCCCACGTGTTCACCCGCTTCGTGCAGACGATGGCGGCGCTGTTGCAGCCCGGCTTGCGGCGGCGCTCCGGCGGGCCCTCCTCGAAATCGCGCAGCGGATAGGTGATCGAGGCAGCCTTTACGCCCGACCCTGGCAACTTGGCCCGCCGCGCCACTCGCGCCCGGACCGTCACGGGTGCCAGGGAGCTCGTGCGCGTCGGCCTGAGCCGAATGGCGAATCGCGGCTGGCCGGGGTAGTGCGGCCGTCCCTTCTTGCGGAAGATGACCTTGGGCTTGGCCCAGGTGCCCGTGAGCGGGGTCGGTGCGCGCAGGATCGGGGTCGTGAACACCGTGGCCTCGCAGTTGACCTCGCCGCCCGGCTCGAGGGCGTCGAAGGACACCGTCATGGGCAGCGGCCCCGGAGTGTCGCGCAGCAGCTCCGTTGTGTCGCCTCCCTCATCCAGGACCCGGGCGCCGGGGGCCGACACCCGCGCGCTGGCGCTGGGATCGGTCGACACGGAGCCCGTGACCCTGAGCACGTGGGTGGCGTAGAGAGTGCTCCCGCTGCGGGTGTCCGACACCCGGTACTCGGGAACGACGGCCGGGGAGCACGGCGCCGCGGCGGCAGCGTGCGGCGCGATCAGGGCCGCGGCGGCGCACGCCAGGGCCAGCCGGCAGGTGCGAGGTCGCACGACGCGAGGGTACCGCGATCCAGACCCCGCTTCCAGCCTCGCCTCAGTATTCATCCGATGGTGATCGCATGAACGCACCCGTGGCCATCGCGGGCGGCTACGGCATCGTCGGCGCGCAGATAGCCACGCTCCTGCGCGAACGCCACCCGCAGCTCCCGCTGCTGCTCGGCGGCCGCACCCCGGCGCGCGGCGTGTCCCTGGCCAATCGGCTCGGCCACACTCGTGCCGTCGCCCTCGACGTCGGCCGCCCGGACCCGATCGACGCGCTGCCCGAGCGCCCGGCGGCGATCGTCGCAGCGGTCAACGACCTGGACGATCATCTGCTCGACGCGGCGACCCGCCACGGCGTCCCGCTCGTGGACATCACGCGCTGGACCGACCTGGTCCAACACGCGCTCGCCGTCCTTGCCGCCCGCCCGCCGCGCGCGCCCGTGCTCCTGTCGTCCGGCTGGATGGCGGGTGTCGTCCCGCTGCTGGCCGCCTGGTGCGCCGGCCCTGACGGCACCCCATCGAGCGTCGACGTGGCGATCCGCTACGCGATGGCCGACCGCGCCGGGCCGGACTCGTTCGCCTACGTGGACAGGGGTCGAACGGCTGCTGGACCTCGACGGCGCCGGCCCCGAGCCCGCCGGCACGCGGTTCCCGGAGCAGCACCCAGATCTCGAGCACGCGGTCGCCACGCTGCGCGCGTGCGGCGTGGACGTACGGGCGGGCTAGTCCGGAGGCGGCGCCACGGCGGCCGTGTCGCCGCCGAACCGGCGTGCCCCGTCCTTGCGGACGTACACGATCTGGCCCTCCGCCAGCTCCAGCTCCTCCGCCCGCGAGCGAGTGGTCTGCACCCACACGCTGCGGCCATCCTCGAGCGTGAGCTCCACCCGCACCTCGAAGCCCAAGTGCACGACGCGATCGATGAAGCCCTCCTGGGTGGAGCCGTTGGGTGAGGTCATGAGCTCGAAGTCGTGCGGGCGCACCAGCTCGTCGCCGATCCGGTTGACCTCCCCCACGAAGCCCATCACGAACTCGTTGACCGGCTCCTCGTACAGCTCGCGCGGCGTGCCCACCTGCTCCACGCCGCCGTCTCTCATCACCACGATCTGGTCCGACACGTCCATGGCCTCCTCCTGATCGTGGGTCACGAAGATGGTGGTCACGTGCACCTCGTCGTGGAGCCGCCGCAGCCATGAGCGCAGCTCCTTGCGCACGGTGGCGTCCAGCGCGCCGAACGGCTCGTCGAGCAGCAGCACCTTGGGCTCCACGGCCAGCGCGCGCGCCAGCGCCATCCGCTGGCGCTGGCCGCCGCTGAGCTGCGACGGGTAGCGCGTCTGGAACCCGGCCAGCCCGACGATGCCCAGCAACTCGTCCACCCGCTCGGCGACCTCGGCCTTCGGGCGCTTGCGGATCTTGAGCCCGAACGCCACGTTGTCGCGCACCGTCATGTGCTTGAACGGCGGCGTAGTGCTGGAACACGAAGCCCACGTCGCGCCGCTGGGGCGGCACCCCCGTCACGTCCTGCTCGCCGAGCGTCACCGCGCCCGCGTCGGGCACCTCCAGCCCGGCGATGATCCGCAGCAGCGTCGACTTGCCCGAGCCCGACGGCCCGAGCAGCGCGGTGAGCGACCCGGGCTGCACGTCGATCGACACGCCGTCGAGCGCGACGAAGTCGCCGTAGCGCTTGGACACGCCCGTGACGGAGATCACGTGAGCTCCTTGCGGCGGCTGGACAGCACCATCGCGGCGAGTGTTATCAGGGCGATCAGCGCCAGCAGCGTGGAGGCCGCGTAGGCGCCCGCCAGGTCGAAGTTCTGGAACCGCTTCTCCACCAGCAGCGTGAGCGTCTCGGTCTCGCCCGAGACCTTTCCGGACACCACCGACACCGCACCGAACTCGCCGATGGCGCGCGCGGTGGACAGGACGATGCCGTAGGTCAGCCCCCAGCGGATGGCCGGCAGGGTGATCCGCCGGAAGGCCTGCCACCGCGACGCGCCCAGGGTGGCGGCCGCCTGCTCCTGCTCGATGCCCACCTCTCGCAGCACGGGCGCCACCTCGCGCACTACGAATGGGAGCGTCACGAACACCGTGGCCAGCACGATCCCGGGGAACGAGAACAGGATCTGGATCCCGGCCGAGGCCAGCTCGTCGCCGAACCAGCCCTCGCGGCCGTAGAGCAGGATCAGCGCCAGGCCCACCACCACCGGCGAGATGGCGAACGGCAGGTCGATCAGGGCTTCCACGCCCCGGCGCCCGGGAACACGCCCGCGCACCAGCGCCATGGCCGTGACCACCCCGAGCACGGCGTTGAGCGGCACGGCGATGGCCGCCACCGACAGGGTGAGCCAGAAGGCGCTGATGGCCGCAGGGGTGGTCACGCTGTCGAACACCGCGGCCAGCCCGGGCTCGAAGGTCTTGTAGAGCACCACCGCCACCGGCGCCACCAGGACGGCACCGAGGTAGGCCAGCGCAACCGCGCGCAGCGACAGGCGGCTAGCCCTCATGGCGCGCCCCCCAGCGCTCGACGAAGCGCAGGCCCACGAGCACCGCCAGCGACAGCGCCAGCAGGACCACCGACACCGCCGCGGCACCGGTGATGTTGTCCGACTCGAGCTGCTTGTACGCGTACACCGACGCCACCTGGGTGTCGAACGGCTTGTTGCCGGAGATGAGCACGATCGAGCCGAACTCACCCACCGCGCGCGCGAACGCCAGCGCGGCCCCGGAGACGATGGCCGGCAGCAGGTTGGGCAGCACGATGCGGGCGAAGGTCGTGCGTGCGGAGGCGCCCAGCGAGTGCGCCGCCTCCTCCATCTCGCGGTCGAGCTCGATCAGCACGGGCTGCACCGCCCGCACCACGAACGGCAGCGTGACGAACAGCAGCGCCAGCAGGACCGCCCACTTGGTGAACGCGATCGCGTCGCCGTAGAGCGCCAGCAGGGTGATGCCGGCCACGATCGTGGGCAGCGCGAACGGCAGGTCGATGATGGCGTTCACGAGCCGCTTGCCGCGGAAGTCGTCGCGCACCAGCACCCAGGCGATGAGCGTGCCCATCACCACGTTGATGGCGGCCACGAGCAGCGAGATCAGCAGCGTGAAGCGCAGCGCCGACACCGACTGGCGGGTGGTCACCGAGCTCCAGAACGACTCGAGGCCATCCTGGAACGAGCGGTCGACGACCGCCGCCAGCGGCAGCAGCACGATCAGGCTCAGCCACAGCGTCGCAATGCCGAGCCCGAGACCGCCTGCGCCACCGAACCCGGAGGCCCGGTGGCGCAGGCGCCCCGCGGTTGCCGGCAACGAGCTCATTGGGCGGTGGACACCCCTGCCTCCTCCTCGATCTTCGCGATCGTCCCGTTCTCGGGATCGAAGAGGTCCTTGTTCACCTTCGACCAGCCGCCCAGGTCGGTGATCGTGGTGACCTTGGCCGGGTTGGGGAACTGCGACTTGGTGGCCTCGATGGTCTCGGGATCGACCGGCCGGTAGCCCCAGCCCACGAACTTCTTCTGGCCCTCGGGGCCAAGCACGTAGTCGATGAACGCCTTGGCGCCCGACGCGGCCTTCTCGGTCTGAGCGATGTTGATCTCGATCTCCACGGTGCTGTCGGGCCGCACGAGCTCGATCTCGTCCTCGCCCTTCTTGATCGCCGTGGTGGCCTCGTACTCGTACGACAGCAGCACGTCACCCTCGCCGCCGGTGAACGTCTGCAGGGCCTCGCGTCCGGACTTGGGCTGGACCGAGACGTTGTCCGTGATCAGCTTCTCCACGTAGTCCAGGCCGCCGTGCGCGTAGGCGCCCAGCAGGTTCCACTTGGCCGCGCCCGAGGTGAAGGGGTTGGGTGTCACGACCTTCACGCCCGGCTTGATCAGGTCGTCCCACGTCCTGATGCCCTTGGGGTTGCCCTTGCGGACGATGAAGGACACGATCGACTTGGACACGATGCCCTTCGTGGAGGTGGCGCCCTTCCAGTCCTTGGCCACCAGCCCGGCCTCGACCAGGCGCTCGACGTCGGGCTCGATCGAGAAGGACACGACGTCGGCCTTCAGGCCGCCTTCCACCGCGCGGCTCTGCTCGCCCGACGCCCCGAATGAGCTCTTGAACGCGATGTCCTTGCCGGCGTCGGTCTTGCGGAACGCCGGGATGATCTCGTCGTAGACGACCTCGGGGGTGGAGTAGGCCACGAGTGCCAGCTGCTCCGATCCCGAGCCGCCCGAGCTGCTGCCCGTGGCGTCCTTGCTGTCATCGGAGCCGCCGCAGCCGGCTCCGAGCAGGGCGAGCAGCAACAGGAGAAACAGAGGGCGGAATGCGCGAGTCATGAAACCTCTCATAGCCAGTCGGGATTAGGAGATTGGGAACCCTAGCAACCCGGTGGGGAATACACCGTGTGGAAGGATGCCCGCCGTGCCGGAGATCGTGGACTCGCCGGAGCAGGCAGCGGCTCAGGAGCTCGCGCCGCTCATCGTCCGCGAGCCGCTGGAGGCGCTTCTTCGACGAGCAGGGCTGGGAGCGGGCCGGCTGGAGGCCGAGCGGATCGGCGAGGGGCACTCCAACGTGACCTACCTCGTCCGGCGCGGCGACGACCGGTTCGTGCTCCGACGCCCGCCCGCGGCCGCCCCTGCCCCCCTCGGCCCACGACGTGCTCCGCGAGGCCCGCCTGCTCACCGCGCTCGAGCCCACCGCCGCGAGGACGCCGAGCGTGCTCGCCACCTGTGCCGACGAGGAGATCCTCGGCGTGCCCTTCTACGTGATGGAGGAGGTGGACGGCAGCGTGATCACCAGCGACGTGCCGCCGGCGCTCGACGATCCCGGAGCAGCGCGGTCGCATCGGCGACGAGCTGGTCGACGCCCTCGTGGAGGTGCACGCGGTGGACTGGCAGGCGGCGGGCCTCGAGGGCTTCGGTAAGCCCACCGGCTACCTGGACCGCCAGCTGCGGCGCTTCAACGGCCTCTGGGAGCACAACAAGACCCGCGAGCTGCCGATCGTCGGTGAGGTGGCCGACTGGCTCGAGGCCAACAAGCCCGAGTCGCCCACCGCGACGATCGTGCACGGCGACTACCGCCTGGGCAACGTGATGGTGGCCGACCAGCCGCCCGCCAGCGTGGTGGCGATCTTCGACTGGGAGCTGGCCACCATCGGCGACCCGCTGGCCGACGTGGGCTACCTGGCGATCACCTGGGCGCAGGAGGGCGATCCCGAGGACACCTCGTTCGGCTCGCTCTCCGCCGCCACCCGGAAGGAGGGCTTCCCCACGCGCGAGGAGCTGACGCGGCGCTACGAGGAGCGCTCAGGGCGCTCGGTCGGGGCGCTCAACTGGTACGGCGCGCTGGCGCTGTGGAAGGCCGCGGTGTTCATGGAGGGCAACCTCAAGCGCTTCCAGGCCGGCTCGACCGACGACAGCTACCTGGGCCTGTTCGTGGAGGGCGTGCCGATGCTCGCCGAGAAGGCGCGCGAGGTCGCGCACTCGTGAAGGGTCTCCTGGTGGACTTCGGTGGGGTGCTCACCACCAACGTGTTCGACTCGTTCAAGGACTTCTGCTCCGCCGAGGGGCTGGAGCCCGACGCGTTCGTGACGCTGTTCCGGTCCGACCCCGACGCCCGCCGGGAGCTGCGCCGCGTGGAGACCGGGGAGATCAGCGAGGACGAGTTCTCGGAGATCCTCGGCCGCATGCTCGGCGTGGCGGACCACGAAAACCTCGTGAACCGGCTGTTCGCGGGAATGCGCGCGGACGAGCCCATGGTCGACGCGGTGCGCCGGGCCAAGCGTGCCGGTGTGAGGACCGGCCTGATCTCCAACTCGATCGGCGCCGGGCGCTATGACCGCAGCACCTTCCCCGAGCTGTTCGACGCCGTCGTGATCTCCGCCGAGGAGCGGATGCACAAGCCCCAGCCGGAGATCTACCGCCTGGGCGCGGAGCGGGCGGGCCTGCCGCCGGAGGAGTGCGTGTTCGTGGACGACCTGAGGGAGAACTGCGAGGGCGCCGAGGCGGTGGGCATGCGCGCGGTGCTGCACCGGGGCGCGGACACGACGATTCCGCAGCTGGAGGAGATGCTCGGCGTAGTGCTTAGTGCTTAGAGGCCCGGGATCTTGTCGCGCAGCTCGGCGATGTCGTCGCGCACGCCCTGGATCGTCCCGCGCACGGCCTCGATCTCTCCCCTCAGCGGCGGCAGCTCGGTGCGCAGCTCGGCGACCTCGTCTCGCAAGGGCGCGATCTCGGAGTGCAGCGCGGCCAGGCCCTTCTCCAGCTCCTCGGCGGTGTCGTCGAGGTCGGTGAGCTCGCGGTGAAGCGGCCCGAGCCAGTCGCGCAGATCGCGCACCTCGCTACGGAGCTCGTCGATCTTGGCCGACAGCTCGTCCTCCGCCGTCGGTAGCCGCTCTGCCGCTCGTGTCAGCTCGGGGAGAACGACCGCCAGCTTGTGCAGGTCGTCGAGGGCCCGCGTCAGTAGCTTTGGCGGGATCGTGAGGACGTCCAGCACAGGGTCACCTTAGCCGTGGCCGCCAATGGCCGGCCGGCCCGCACCCTGCTCGTGCTCTGGGACGTCGACGGGACGCTGGTGGACACCGCCGGCCACGGCCGGCACGCCTTCGGCGAGGCGTTCGCGGCGGTGTTCGGTCGCGAGCCGGCCGACGACCCGGTGCCGATGGCGGGCCGCACGGACCACGCCATCGCGCTGGACCTGCTCGCGCGCAACTCCATCGACGACCCCGAGCGCCACCTGCCGGAGATCTTCGACGCCCTCCACGACGCCCTCGACGGCCGCCGCGACGCCATCGCCGCCGAGGGCCGGCCCCAGCCCGGCGTCGCCGAGGCGCTGCAGCGTGGTCGGCGCCCGCGCCGACGTGCTGCAGTCGCTGCTCACCGGCAACATCGAGCGCAACGCCGAGATCAAGCTCGGCGCCTTCGGCCTCGAGCGGCACGTGGACCTGGAGATCGGCGGCTACGGGTCGGACCACGGCACGCGCTCGGAGCTGGTGGGCATCGCGCGCCGCAAGGCGCGCGAGCGCCGCGGTGTCGACGTGCCGGCGTCCCGGACGCGTGCTCGTGGGCGACACCCCGCTCGACGTCGAGGCCGCGCACAGCGCGGGCGCCAGGGCGGTGGCGGTGGCCACCGGGCCCCTACCGCCTGGACGAGCTCGAGCAGGCCGGTCCCGACGCGGCGCTGGAGGACCTGCGCGACACCGACGGCGCTGCTGGCGGCGCTGGAGGGCTGACCGGCTCAGCCCAGCGCGATGCCCACCACGCCGATGAGCACCAGCGCCACGCCGAGCTGCTGCGACGCCCGCACGCGCTCGCCCAGCACCGCGCGCGCCAGCAGGATCGTGACCACCGGGTAGAGCGAGGACAGCACCGCCACCACGCTCACCAGCCCCTCGGTGGCGGCCAGCGCGAAGAGGCCGTTGGCGGCCATGTCCAGCACGCCGATGGCGAGCACCGCGCCCTCGTGGCCGCGCAGCTCCCCCAGCGCCGGGCCGGGCGATCGCCACCGCCACCCCCAGCAGCGCGACGCTGGTGCAGCGCGCCACCAGCAGCGCCCACAGCACGTCGCCGTCACCGGCGGCGTCCATGGCGGTGAGGAAGGTGCCGAAGCCCAGCGCCGCCAGCAGGGCCAGGCCCACGCCGGCGGCCACCCGGCTGCCGCCCTCGCCCTCCTCCCGCGAGGACAGCACCACGCCCGCCAGCGCCAGCGCGATCCCCGCCACCACCAGGGCGCCTGGGCGCTCGCCCGTGGCCACGCCCACCGCCACCGGGCAGCACCGCGCCCAGCCCGCCGATGGGCGCCACCACGGCCATCGCGCCGATGGCCAGGCCGCGGTAGAAGGCCGCCAGTCCCAGCACGCCTCCCGCGCCGGCGAGCGCCGCGAGCGCCAGGCCCCCGGCCGCAGGTGGGCCGTCGCCGCGGATGCCGGTGGCCGCCGCCAGCAGGATCAGCGCCACGGTCTGCGACGCCACCAGCACTGCCAGCACGTTGAGCGTGCGGCTCTTGAGCCCCCCGAGGAAGTCCGCGGTGCCCCAGGCGAGGCTGGCCGTCAGCCCCAGCGCTACTGCGACCACTTCACGCTGCAGCCCACCGGCTCGGTCTCGGCCGGGTCGGGCTCGCGGCCGGCCAGCACCGCGTCGAGCGCGTCGCGCAGCCAGCGCGCGCCCGCCGCGGGTCCTGGTGGTCGGAGTCCGGGGCGCCCCGGTAGCGCAGCACCCCGTGGGCGTCGACGCAGGAAGACGTCGGGCGTGGTCTGCGCCCCGTAGGCCCGCGCGACCTCCTGGCTCTCGTCGTGCAGGTAGGGCGCCGGCCAGCCGCCGTCGGCCTCCACCCGCTCGCGCATGGCCTCGAAGGAGTCGCGCGGGTAGCGGCTCGCGTCGTTGGAGTTGACCATGCAGCACGCGCGCGCGGCCCTCGTAGTCGCGCGCCACGTCCAGCAGCCGGTCGTGCCAGGCCAGCGCGTAGGGGCAGTGGTTGCAGGTGAACACGACCGCCGTGGGCGACGCACCCAGGGCATGGGTCACGCCCTCGGTGTCGGGCAGGCTGAACTGGGGCGCGGCCTCTCCGGTGGTCATCGCATTGCCCTCCTGATCGTGTCGCGGATGTCCTGGGGGTCCGGGGTGGGCGACGGGCGCCCGTCGCGCAGCCGGTAGACGCGGCAGGTCAGGCCCAGCGGCTCGCCCTGCGCCGGCGCCACCTCGCGGTCGCCGACCCGGATCGTGGGCGACCCGATGAAGCCCTCACGCTCGGCGTCGCTCCTCGGTGCGGATCTCGCGCAGCTCCACGGCCTCGGGGTCCAGCCCCTCCTGCTCCAGCGCCTCGCGCAGGGACGGCGAGCGTCGGCGTCGGTGGAGGGACAGCCCTCCCACCAGAGCAGCTGCACGCGCGGCGCGCTCAGGCCGGGTCCAGCTCCACGCGCTCGATGACCGCCGGCTCCTCGGGCCGGTCGCCCGGCCCGGTGGGCAGCCCCTCGATCGCGTCGACCGCCTCCATGCCCGGCCGTGACCTCGCCGAACACCGTGTGCTTGCCGTCGAGCCACGACGCGGCGCTCGGTGGTGACCACGAAGAACTGCGACCCGTTGGTGTTGGGGCCCGCGTTGGCCATCGCCAGCGCGCCGCGCACGACCTTGTGGTCGTTGAACTCGTCCTCGAACGTGTAGCCCGGCCCGCCGGTGCCCGTGCCCTGCGGGCAGCCGCCCTGGATCATGAAGTCCTTGATCACCCGGTGGAAGGCGAGCCCGTCGTAGAAGCCGTCCGTGGAGAGCTTGCGGAAGTTCTCCACGGTCTTGGGCGCGTCCTCGTCGAACAGCTCCACCACCACGGGCCCGTGGTTGGTGTGCAGGGTTGCCTGGCTCATCGTTTCGCGACCTCCAACCGGAGCTTCACGCCCCGGACCTCGTTTCCGCTGACCTTGTCCACGACCTCGCCCGCGCGCTCGGCGGGCACCTCCACGAAGCTGAACCGCTCCAGCACCCGGACGTTGCGAACGTCCTCGCCGTCCAGGTGCGAGTGGTCCACGATGGCGCCCACCACGTCGGCCGGCTCGAAGCCCTGCGAGCGCCCGGCGCCCAGGAACAGCTTGGCCACGGGGCCCTCCATGTCGCGGCGCGGCTTGGTGTGCCTGGGCCGCCGGGTCTCGCGCTCCTCGCGGCGGCTCGCTCGGCTGGCGCTCGGCGGGCGCCGACGGCTTGCCGTTCGCCGACCAGGCCGGGATCGAGGTCTTGGCGTGGCGCTCGATGGCGTCCAGGTCGCCGCGCTGCTTGGGCGTGATGAAGGTGATGGCGCGGCCGGTCTCCCCCGCGCGGCCCGTGCGACCGATGCGGTGCACGTAGATGTCGGGCGAGTTCGGGATGTCGTAGTTCACGATGTGCGAGACGCCGGCGATGTCCAGGCCGCGAGCGGCCACGTCGGTGGCCACCAGCAGCCGCTCGCGCCCGCCCTTGAAGGCGATCATCACCCCGTCGCGCGCGCCCTGCGACATGTCGCCGTGCAGCGTCTTGACACGCAGTCCCTTGTCGCCCAGGCGTCGGGCCAGGCGGTCGACGCCGATCTTGGTGCGAGCGAAGATGATCGCCTGGGTGGGCGACTCGGCCTTGAGCACCCTCGGCGAGCTCGTCGGGCTTGTCGCGGTCCGAGACCTCGAGATGGAACTGCGCGACCGTGTCGATCGTGAGCGTGGCGGCCTTGACCTTGATCGTCACCGGGTCGTACATGCGCTTCTCGGCCAGCTTCTTGATCTCCGTCGGCATCGTGGCCGAGAACAGGCAGGTCTGGCGCCCGGAGGGGCAGCGGCCGAGGATGGTCTCCACGTCCTCCAGGAACCCGAGGTCGAGCATCTCGTCGGCCTCGTCGAGCACCACGTAGCGGGCCGAGTCCAGGAACAGGTAGTGCCGGCCGATCATGTCCATCACCCGGCCCACGGTGCCCACCACCACCTGCGCGTTCTCCTTCAGGCGCGAGGCCTGGTCGCGGATGGGGGCGCCCCCGAACACGGCCACCACCGCGATCCCGCGCTTCTCGCCGTAGGCTCGCAGGGCCTGCGTGACCTGGATGCACAGCTCCCGGGTGGGGGTCAGCACCAGCGCCTGTACCCCGGTGTCGTCGGGATCGACGTACTCCAGCATCGGCAGCCCGAAGGCGGCCGTCTTGCCGGTGCCGGTCTGGGCCTGGCCGATCACGTCCCTGCCCTCGAGAAGGAGGGGAATCGTCTCTTCCTGGATGGGTGTGGGCTCCTGGTAGCCGAGGTGCCCAAGGGCCTCGAGCAGCGGCTCCGAGAGGCCCAGCTCTGCAAAAGTCGTCATTACTTGCCGTTCAGGTTACGCAGTCGGGTCCAGCAGGAGCTTGCCGGTGGTGCGGCGGGCGGCCATGTCCTCGTGGGCCCGGCGCACCTCGCTCATGGGGTAGGTGGCGCCCAGCTGCGGGCTCAGCTCGCCGCGCGCGGCGCGGGCGAACAGATCGCGCAGCGGCTCCTCCGTCATCTCCCGGCGCTCGAGGCAGTGGTAGAGCCAGAACCCCACGACCGCCCGGCTGGTCTTGAGCAGCGCCGCGTTGGACACCCGCACCTTCTCGCGCGTGGAGTTGCCGTAGGCCACCAGCCGCCCGAAGGGTGCCAGCGCGGCCAGGCTGTGCTCGAAGCTGCGCCCCCCGGCCGCCTCCAGCACCACGTCCACCGGCCGCCCACCGTTGGCCGCCACCAGGGCGCCGGCCAGGTCCTCGGCGCCGGCGTCCACGGCCTCATCGGCGCCCAGCTCGAGCGCTCGCTCGCGGCGCCCGGGCGACCCGGCCGTGGCGATCACCCGTCCTGCCCCCATGGGCCGCGCCAGCTGCACCGCCAGGCCGCCGACCCCACCGGCCGCCGAGTGCACCACCACGCTCTCCCCCTGCGCGAGCTTGGCGGAGGTGCGGAACAGGTGCCAGGCGGTGAGCCCCTGGATCAGCAGCGCCAGGGCGGCGGGCGCCTCCAGTCCGTCCGGGACGCGGAACAGGCGCGCCGCGGGCACGGCCGCCCGCTCCGCGTAGCCGCCCGTGTCGAGCAGGCCCACGACCCGCTCGCCCTCCTCGAAGCCCTCGGCGGGCGCCGCCACCGTGCCGGCCACCTCGCCGCCGAGCACGAAGGGCGTGGACCGCTCCGCCACGTAGCGGTTCTCGCGCTGGTGGGTGTCGCCGAAGTTGACCCCCGCGTGGCTCACCCGGACCAGCACCTCGCCGGGCGCGGGCTGGGGCTCGGGCACCTCGGCCACCGCCAGCACCTCGGGCCCTCCGAAGTCGTCGATGCGGACCGCGCGCACCGCCGCATCCTCCCGCACGGCCTGCCCCGCGGGGGCGCGCGACGATAGCCTTCCGCCGCCTATGAGCCTGGTTGTGGTCGGTTCGATCGCCTTCGACGCGGTCAAGACGCCGTTTGGCGAGCGCGAGCGCATGCTCGGCGGCGCCGCCGTGCACTTCTCGCTGGCGGCCAGCTTCTTCACGCCCGTGCGCGTGGTGGGCCCGGTGGGCGACGACTTCGGCGACGAGCACTACGCCGTGCTGCACGGCCGCGACGTGGACACCTCGGACATCGAGCACGTGCCTGGCGGAAAGACCTTCTTCTGGAAGGCCCACTACGAGTACGACATGAACGTGGCCCACACCGAGGACACCCAGCTCAACGTGTTCGGCGACTTCCAGCCCAAGCTCTCGCAGGCCTCCCAGGACGCCGAGCACCTCTTCCTGGCCAACATCCAGCCCGACCTGCAGCGCCAGGTGCGCGAGCAGTGCGGGCGAATCCGCGTGGCTGGGCTGGACTCGATGAACCTGTGGATCGAGACGGCGCGCGACTCGCTCGTGCAGACCATCGCCGGGGTGGACATCGTCCTGCTCAACGACGCCGAGCTGCGGATGCTCACCGAGCAGCCGAACCTGGTGCGCGCCGCCCGCGAGGTGATGGCCATGGGCCCGTCCGTGGTCGTGGCCAAGCAGGGCGAGTACGGCGCGGCGCTGTTCACCGCCGACGGCTTCTTCGCCCTGCCGGCGTACCCGCTGGAGACCGTGATCGACCCCACCGGCGCCGGCGACTCGTTCGCCGGCGGCTTCCTGGGCTTCCTCTCCTCGCAGGACGACTGGCGCGACGAGGCCAACCTGCGCAGGGCCATGACGTACGGCTCGGTGATCGCCTCGTTCAACGTCGAGGAGTTCGGCACGGAGCGCGTGGCCCGGCTCACGCGCGAGGAGATCGACGAGCGCTTCGAGCAGTTCCGGCGCATGACGGCGCTGGAGGCAGCACCCGCCTGACCCGGCGCCCCGGCGCTGCGCCAAGAGGGGTGTTCAGCCGCCAGGCGGGCGGGTACGATCCCGACTCGTGGACGCGGCCACGTTCATCTGGCTGTTCCTGGTGCTCAAGCTCCCGATCGCGGCCGCGCTGATCCTCATCTGGTACGCCGTCAAGGAGCCCGAGCCCGACGCGGACGACGACTCCGGTCACGGCGGGTCGGACCGCGAGCCCGACCACCGGCCCTTCCGCCCGCGCCCCCCGCGGCGCGGTCCGCACGCTTCGACCCCGCCCCCGGCGCCCAGGCGCGTTCGCACCGTGGCGGGGCGCAGCCCCACGCGGACCTAGCCCCACCGCTCGGTCCGTTAGGTTTCTGCGCGAATGAACGCCTTCCACATCCTCGGCGGGCTGCTGGCGGTCTGGGCGCTGCTGGTGTCCTTCCTCGGCGTCACGCGCGAGAACTTCCCCGGCACCGCGGGCGGCGAGCGCATGGTGGTCGCCATCTCGGTCGTGCTCGTGCTGGCAGCGGTCGGCGCGGGCCTGGTGACCGCGGCGAACGAGGAAGAGGAGGAGCCCGAGGGCGGCGAGGAAGCCGCACTGGTTCTGCCACTCTGAGACCTGTGGCGATCGACGACGGCACAGCGATCCACTACAGCGCCCTCGAGCGGGGCACGCCGGTCTACGACTCGGACGAGGTCAGGGTCGGGCACCGTGCGCGAGGTGCTGGACAACTACCGCGAGCACATCTTCGACGGCATCGTGATCGAGGACGAGGGCGGCCAGATCCGATTCGTGGACGCGCCCGAGGTGGCGCGCACGGCCGAGCGGGGCGTGACGCTGAAGATCGACGCCGGCGCGGTGGCGCAGCTGCCTCCGCCAGAGCAGGGGCCACCGGTGCTCAAGCCGCGCGGCGGCGGCCGGCTGTCGCGCCTGTTCGGCGGAGGCTGGAAGAAGGACTGACCGCCCGCTGACAGGCTCCGTCAGAATCGGGTACTACGAGGGAAACGGAGCAGGAGGCACCATGGCGGACGATCAGACGCAGGCCGGTGAGAACGGCGGTGGCGTAGCCACCCAGTCGGACTCGCTCACGGTCACCGACAACCGCACCGGCGAGAGCTACGAGGTGCCCGTCACCGACGGCACCGTCAAGTCGATGGACTTCCGCGGGATCAAGGTGTCCGAGGACGACTTCGGCCTCATGACCTACGACCCGGCGCTGACCAACACCGCGTGGTGCCGGAGTGAGATCTGCTTCATCGACGGCGAGGCCGGCATCCTCGAGTACCGCGGCTATCCGATCGAGCAGCTCTGCGAGCAGTCCAACTTCCTCGAGGTGGCCTACCTGCTGGTCCACGGCGAGCTGCCCAGCAAGGAGGCGCTGGACTACTGGATCTACGTGATCACCCACCACACGTACGTCCACGAGAACATCAAGAAGTCGATGGAGGGCTTCCGCTACGACGCCCATCCGATGTCCATGCTGCTCTCCACGGTCGGCGCGCTGTCCACCTTCTACCCGGCCGCCAAGGACCTGGACAGCCCCACCGAGCGCTTCATGGCGATCGTGCGCCTGATCGCCAAGATGCCCACGCTGGCGGCCTTCGCCTACCGCCACAACCTCGGCCTGCCCTACGTGTATCCGGACAACGACCTGTCCTACCCGGGCAACTTCCTCTCGATGCTCTACAAGATGACCGAGGTCACCTACGAGCCCGATCCGCGGCTCGAGCGCGCGCTGGACGTGCTCTGGATCCTGCACGCCGACCACGAGCAGAACTGCTCGACCGCGGCCGTGCGCACGGTCGGCTCGTCGCAGGTGGACCCCTACTCGGCCACGGCCGCCGGTGTGGCCGCCCTCTACGGGCCGCTGCACGGCGGCGCCAACGAGGCCGTGCTGCGGATGCTCGAGCGGATCGAGACCGTGGACAACATCCCGGACTTCCTCCAGGGCGTGAAGGACCGCAAGGAGAAGCTCATGGGCTTCGGTCACCGCGTCTACAAGAACTACGACCCGCGCGCGCGGATCATCAAGAAGCACGTGGACGAGGTGCTGGACGTGATGGGCATCGACAACCCCAAGCTCGAGATCGCCGTGGAGCTGGAGAAGCGCGCCCTCGACGACGAGTACTTCACCGAGCGCAAGCTCTACCCCAACGTGGACTTCTACTCGGGCCTGATCTACGAGGCCATGAAGATCCCCCCGGACATGTTCACGGTCATGTTCGCCATCCCGCGCACGGCCGGGTGGCTGGCCCAGTGGCACGAGATGGTCGACGACGACGAGACCAAGATCGTGCGCCCGCGGCAGATCTACACGGGCGACCGCGAGCTGGACTACGTGCCGCTCGACTCGCGCTGAGCCGGCGCCCGCGCCGAATACCAGACCACGTCCAGGCCCCGCGCCGCCCAGTGGCGCTTGCCCGCCAGCTCGAGGCCGGCCCGCTCCATGACCGCGAGTGAGCGCGCGTTGTCCGGGCGGGCGATCGAGATCACCTCGGGGCGATCGAGCTGCTTGAAGCAGAACGCCCACCGCCGCCCGGGCCGCCTCCGTGGCGTAGCCGCGGCCCCACACGGCGCGGTCGTAGAGCCAGCCCACCTCGGTGTTCTCGTCATCGAGCTCCCAGTCGTCATGACGCTTGACGCCCGTCCGGCCCACGAACCGCCCGCTCTCGCGCTCCTCCACGGCCCAATGCCCGAACCCGTGCCGAGCCCAGTGCTCGCGCAGCAGCTTCACGTCGTAGGCGGCCTCCGCGTGCGTCAACGGCCGCGGCGGGAAGCATGTACCGCATGACCTCGGCGTCGGAGCAGATGCGGGCGTAGACATCGACGTCCTCGTCGAGCCACTCCCGCAGCAGCAACCTGTCCGTCTCGAGCCTAAGCACCAGACCACTAGGCACCAAGCACTAGATCCTGAACACCGGCACGAGCCGCTTCTCATGCTCGGCCTCGATCCGCGCCACCACCTCCAGGTGCTCCTCGAGCCCCGAGCCGCGCAGCTTGGTGGCCAGCAGCTCGTCCACCTGGAACACGCCGGCGGAGTTGTTCATGGCGATCTCGATCGTGACCGCCCGCTCGTCGCCGGCCTTGATCTCCACCCCGTCGATGGCGGCGGCAGACAGCGAGTGGATGTTGGGCCGCCGGTTCTCGAACGGCACCCGCGAGCGGCCCTGGGCCAGGTCCAGGGCGTCGGCCACGCGCACGATCCCGGCCTCGATGGTGATCGGGTCCCCGCGGCGGCGGTGGCCGATGATCGCGTGCAGCGCCTCGGCCACCACCACGGTCCGCTCGGGCTCGTCGTAGATCCCGTCCAGCAGCGCCGGCAGGCGCTCGGCGGCCAGGAACAGGCTGTAGGCCTCGTGGTCGGTGCGGTGGATCGACATGCCGGAGTCGTGCATCAGGCACGCGGCCGCGATCACCACCTCGGCGTCGTGCTCGCGCATGAGGTGGGTGGCCACCATGGCCGGCTCGACCCCGCGCTTGCACAGCAGCCGCGACAGACGCAGCGCGATGTTGAGCACCACCCGGATGTGCACCCAGGAGTGGTCGGACATGCCCAGGCGGTTGGCCATCACGTGCTGCATGTGCCACCAGGCGCGCAGCCGCTCGTCGGCGTTGGCCGCGGCCAGGAAGCGCTCCAGCTTCCTGTTGCCGCGCACCGGCGCGCCGACCTGGGCCACGGCCACCGCGTCGGCTGGCGTGGCCGGACCGTCCGGCGGCGAGGGCGGCTTGGCTTCGGCCACTCAGCGCAAGCTACTCCAAGCGCGGGCGGGCTCCTCTGCGACCATCCGCCGGATGGAGGAGGGACGCCGGCGCCGGTCGTCGTTCTCGCTGCGGGCCGGCTGGAAGCCGTTCGGCATCGGCGAGCAGCGGCCCAACAACTTCCGCGAGGTGGCGCGCGCCGCGTGGGAGAACCGCGACCGGCCGGGCTACGCGTGGCGCATCCTCGACCAGGGCGTGTGCGACGGCTGCGCCCTGGGCACCAAGGGCATGCGCGACTGGACCATCGAGGGCGTGCACCTGTGCAACATCCGCCTGCGCCTGCTGCGGCTGAACACGATGCCGGCGCTGGACCCCGCGGTGCTCGACGACGCCGGCGCACTGGCCGAACGCTCCAGCGCCGAGCTGCGCGAGCTGGGCCGGCTGCCGTTCCCGATGCTCCGCCGCCGGGGCGAGCGCGGCTTCACGCGCGTGTCCTGGGACGAGGCGCTGGAGCTGGCGGCCGATCGCGTGCGGGCGGCGGGGCCGGAGCGGGTCGGGATCTACCTGACTAGCCGCGGCACCGGCAACGAGACCTACTACGCGGCGCAGAAGGCGGCGCGCGCCATGGGCACCAACGCCATCGACAACGCCGCGCGCGTGTGCCACTCGCCCAGCACCTTCGGGCTGAAGGAGGCGATCGGCGTGGCGGCCACCACGTGCTCGTACACCGACTGGCTCAAGAGCGACCTGATCGTGTTCATCGGCTCCAACGTGGCCAACAACCAGCCGGTCACGACCAAGTACCTCCACCACGCCAAGCGCGAGGGGGCGAAGGTCGCGGTGGTCAACCCCTACCGCGAGCCCGGCATGGAGCGCTACTGGATCCCCTCGGTGCCCACCAGCGCGGTGTTCGGCACGCGGATCGCCGACCGCTTCTTCGCCCTGGACACCGGCGGCGACCTGGCCTTCCTCACCGGCACCATGCGTCACCTGATCGAGCACGGGTGGGTCGACCGCGACTTCGTGGCGGACCGGACCACGGGCTTCGAGGCGGTCGAGGCGCGCCGTGGCCGAGCGGGAGTGGTCCGAGCTGGAGGCCGCCGCCGGGGCCAGCCGCGAGGAGATGCTCGAGTTCGCGCGCATGCTGGGCGAGGCCCGCCGTGGCGTGCTGGTCTGGTCGATGGGCGTGACCCAGCACGGCCGCGGCGAGGACAACGTGCGGGCCATCGTGAACCTGGCCCTGGCGCGCGGCTGGGTCGGCCGCGAGGGGTGCGGGCTGATGCCCATCCGCGGCCACTCCGGGGTGCAGGGCGGAGCGGAGATGGGCTGCTACTCCACCGCGCTGCCCGGCGGGCTGCCCGTGAACGCCGAGAACGCCGCGGCGCTGTCGGAGCAGTGGGGGTTCGAGGTGCCGGCGGAGCCCGGGCCCACGGCGCCGGAGATGATCGACGCGGCGCACGCCGGGGACCTGGACGTGCTGGTGTCGATCGGCGGGAACTTCCTCGAGGTGCTGCCCGACCCCGCGTTCGTGCGCGAGGCAGTCGAGCGGGTCGGCCTGCGCGTGCACGCCGACATCGTGCTGTCCAGCCAGATGCTGGTGGAGCCCGCCGACGCCGTGCTGGTGCTGCCGGCCACCACCAGGTACGAGGTGCCCGGGGGCATCACCGAGACGAGCACCGAACGGCGGGTGATCCTGAGCCCGGAGGTGCCCGGGCCGCGGGTCGAGGATGCACGGCCCGAGTGGGAGTGGCTGCTGGAGCTCGCGGCGCTGGTGCGGCCGGAGCTTCGCGAGGCGCTGGAGTGCGAGGGTACGCCGGCGTTGCGCGAGGAGATCGCGCGCGTGGTGCCCTTCTACGCGGGCATCGAGGACCTGCGCGAGGGGGGCGAAAGCTTTCAGTACGGAGGGCCGCTGCTCCCGGCGGGCGACCGCTTCCCCACCGACGACGGCCTGGCGCGCTTCTCGCCCGTCGTGCCCGACCCTCCGGTGCCGGCCGATGGCCTGTTCGCCGTGTCGACCCGGCGCGGCAAGCAGTTCAACAGCATGGTCCAGGAGCGCCGCGACGCCCTCACCGGCGCCGTGCGCGAGGCGGTGCTGGTCAGCGCCGCCGACGCCGAGCGCCTGGGGATCGCCGACGGCGCCGAGGTGGTGGTGCGCTCCGAGCACGGCGAGCTGCGCGGCAGGGCGCTGGTGGCCCCGCTCGCGCCTGGCAACCTGCAGGTCCACTGGCCGGAGGGCAACGTCCTGCTCCCGCGCGGCGCCCGCTCGGCCGAGGCGGGCATCCCCGACTACAACGCGCGCGCGCGGCTGGAGCCGGCACCGGGCTGACCGCCGGTCCCCGGGCCGCCGAGGGCTACCCTCTGGTCATGCTCCGCGAGCCGCTCGTCGACGGCCACGGCCGTGCCATCGCGGACCTGCGGGTGTCCGTGACCGACCGCTGCAACTTCCGCTGCCAGTACTGCATGCCGGCGGAGGGGCTGCCGTGGCTCGACCGCTCGGAGGTGCTGCGGTTCGAGGAGATCGAGCGGATCGTCGCGCTGCTCGCCGAGCATGGGCGTGGCCGACGTGCGCCTGACGGGCGGTGAGCCGCTCGTGCGCCGCGACCTGCCCGTGCTGGTGGCCATGCTCGCCCGCGTCGAGGACCTTCGCGATCTGTCGCTCACCACCAACGGCTACCTGCTCCAGCGCGACGCCGCAGCGCTCGCGGCCGCCGGGCTGCGGCGCGTGAACGTGTCGATCGACTCGCTCCAGCGCGACCGCTTCTTCCACATGACACGCCGCGACTCGCTGCCCCAGGTCCTGCGCGGGCTGGACGCGGTGGCGCGCGAGCCGCGGCTGCGCCCGGTGAAGGTGAACGCGGTGGCCATGCGCGGGTTCACCGAGGAGGAGGCGCTGCCGTTCGCGGAGTTCGCCCGCACGCGCGACTTCCAGGTGCGCTTCATCGAGTTCATGCCGCTGGACGGCGACGGCGCATGGGCGCCCGACCGCGTGCTCACCGGCGCGGAGCTACGCGACATCATCCACGCGGTACATCCCCTCGAGGAGCTGCCGCGCGAGCCCTCGGCCACGGCCAGGGTGTACAGGTTCGCCGACGGCCAGGGGGAGATCGGCTTCGTGAACCCGGTCTCGGAGCCGTTCTGCGCCGACTGCAACCGGATCCGCCTGACCGCCGAGGGCAAGCTGCGCACGTGCCTGTTCTCCCTGCACGAGACCGATCTGCGCGAGCCGCTGCGAGCCGGGGCCGGCGACGACGAGCTGGAGGCGATCGTGCGCACGCCGTCTGGCGCAAGGAGCTCAAGCACCACGTGGGCGAGCCCGGCTTCCGCCAGCCGGCGCGCACCATGAGCGCGATCGGCGGCTGAGGCGGGAGCCCTCAGGCGGCGCGGCCCGGGGCCAGCTCGGCCACCGTGGGCGTGAAGGTCGCCACCCGGGCCGTGACCTCGAGGGCGTCACCGGCGCCCACCGAGCCCTCGGCGACCACCCGCAGGTAGGCGCCCGGGCGACCCGCGCGCGCGAACCGTTTCACGAACTTCGGATCGCCGACCTTGGCCGCCAGCTTCTGACACGGCAGCCGCGGCTCGGTGACCGCCAGCTCCAGATTCCCCGATCGCCCAGCGGTCTCCGGGACGCGCGCCGCTCACGTCGACGCCTCGCAGGGTCAGGTTCTCGCCGAAGAACCCCGGACCGAGCTCGCGTGCCAGCTCCGACTCCCACCACTCGACGTCCTCGATGGCGTAGGCGTAGACGGCCTTGGCCTCGCCGCCGTGCACGCTGCGATCCGCCTGCACGTCGCCCTCCAGTCCCAGCGGCCTGACCGCCACGCGATCCTGAACCGGGCGCTTGAAGATTCCGGTGGGCACCTCCCGCCCCGACACCACCAGCGTGCGCGGCTCGGCGACGTTGACCGACACGACCTCCATGCGCTTCAGACTACGGGCCGATGGCGAGCTACCGGATAACGGTGCGCGTGGGAGCAAAGGTGGAGCGCGAGAGCGCGCCGGAGATCGGCGCCGCGCTGTCGGCGCTCGAACGGCGGGCGCGCGCGCTCGAGGGCGAAGCACCCTCCAGGGCCGTCGGCGGGACCCTGATACGCAAGTTCGAGCCGGTGCAGCAGGTGGTGGGGCGCGTGGAGCTGTCGGGCCCCCGCCGGCTGCGCGCGGGCGTGGATGTGCGCGGCGACGGCTCTGCCGAGGCCTTCACCGGCCGCATCCGGCGGCGGCTGGTTGCCCAGCGCCCGGGCGAGTCCCCGTACGACGCGCTGCGCCGGAAGCTCGAGCGGGCGTGACCGGGGCGCCCGAGCCGCGCTGGCGCGTGCCGCTGCCGCGCGGGGCCGAGCGGCCCTTCCACGTGTTCGTGAACGGCGTCCCCCAGCGGGAGGGCACAGGACTACTCGGTACAGGGCCGCGAGCTGGTCTTCGCGCGCCCGCTCGAGAAGGAGCGGCTGGGCTTCTGGCGCTGGACCGCGATCTTCCTCGCCCTGTTCGGCAGCTACCGCAAGAACGACTCGGTGGACGTGCGGTACGAGCTCAACGGGCGCACGACCGTGGCCACGGGCCTGGAGATCCTCCCTCCCGAACGGTCCTGAGCAGGCCGGCCCGGCGCCGCGCGGCGGGTGGCCACGTGCTCCTCGCGGATACCCTTCGCGCCCATGCGCATCGATGAGATCCTCAGCGAGCAGCGGCCCGTCTTCTCGTTCGAGTTCTTCCCGCCGAAGACCGACGCCGGCTACGAGAACCTCCGCGCCACCCTCGACGCGCTGCGCGACGACCAGCCCAACTTCGTGTCGGTGACCTACGGCGCGCTGGGATCCACCCGCGACCGCACCATCGACATCGTCAAGTGGATCAAGCAGGACCTGGGCATCGAGGCCATGGCCCACTTCACATGCGTGGGCGCGACCCGCGAGGAGCTGAGCGAGACCCTGCGGGAGATCGAGGCGGCCGGCGTGCAGAACGTGCTGGCGCTACGGGGTGACCCGCCCGCGGGCGAGACCGAGTGGAAGCCCACCGAGGGCGGCCTGCTCTACAGCACCGAGCTGATCGAGCTGCTGCGCGGCGAGTTCGGCTTCGCCGTGGGCGCCGCGGCCTTCCCCGAGGTGCACCCCGAGGCCGAGAGCAGCGAGGCCGACATCCGCTTCCTGCGCGCCAAGCAGGATGCGGGGGCGCAGTTCCTGATCACGCAGCTCTTCTACGACAACGAGCTGTACTTCGACTTCGTCACACGCGCGCGCGAGGCCGGCATCACGGTGCCGATCATCCCGGGGATCATGCCCGTCACGAGCTTCAAGAACATCAAGCGGATCACCGAGCTGTGCAAGTCGGAGATCCCCGCGCCGTTCGAGCGCGAGCTGGAGGCGCGCGAGCACGACGAGGACGCGGTCCAGGACCTGGGCGTGGCCTACGCCACGCTGCAGTGCGTGGACCTGCTGGCGCGCGGCGCGCCGGGGATCCACTTCTACACGCTTAACCGCTCCCCGGCCACGCGCGCGATCCTCGCTGCCCTGCGCGCCGTCAAGCCGTGGACGCGCGCGGCCCAGCCGGTCTAGCCCCGCCCGCCGGCGTCAGCGGACGATGGCGAATCTGCGCTTGCCGAGCATGCGTCCGTACTCCCGCGCCGCGCGCCTGCCCTTGCCGGGCCAGACCAACCACGTGTAGCGGCCGGGCACCAGGCGGCGGATCCGGCCGCCGTATCGCCAGCTTCGGCGTAGCTGCAGCTGGTTGGTGCGAGGCCAGCGCGCTGAGGACCTTGCGGGCACCGCGGTAGAGCTGGACGTTGTAGTACCGCGCCCGCTTGACCGGCTTCCAGATCAGGAGCGGCGGCTCCTTGCGGCGCCCATCGTTGGCCGGCACCAGCAGTGGCGACGACGTGGGCACCGCGCTGGTCTCGTCCCAGGACCGGTTGCCCGCCCTGTCGATCGCTCCCACCCGGTAGCGGTAGCGGATGCCGTTGCGCAGGCCGCGGCCGGTGAAGGCGCGTCCCGCGCCGCGATACAGAACGGCGTCGGCGCCGGGGGCCGAGCCGCACCACCTCCACGCTCCGGACGTCTGTGGGCAACGACCACGTGAGCCTCACGCGGCGGTGGCCCGGGAGCGCCCGGGCGCGGGGCGCGGCGGGCGGCGTGGCGTCGTAGGCGAGGGGATAGGAGACCGTCCCGACGTTCCCCGCCCGGTCGCGACAGCTTCCGGACACGGGCACCGCCTGGCCCTCCGGTCCGCCGAAGCTGACCGAGTCGCAGCTCGCCACCCCGGACGTGCTGTCGCTGCCCCTGAACGACAGGGTCACCGGACGGTTGAACCAGCCGCCGTGGTCCGGCGGCCGGCTGGGTGTGAAGCCCTGCCCGGCGGGCGGGACGCGATCGATGCGGATCGGCACGGTGTGCTCCGTGGTCATGAAGGGATCGGCGAGCTCCCGGATCTCGCAGCTCGCCCTGGCGGTCGCGGTGTCAACCGTGAACCGGGTCTCGTGACAGCGGCCCGAGTGGGGAGCGGCGATCAACTGGTCCCAGTCCCACCGCACGGTCACGCTCGAGCGGTACCAGCCGAGGCAGTGCGAGGGCGCCGGCGAGCACGCGTACGTCAGCGCGGGCGCGGCTTGAGCCTCGGCCGCCGGCAGTCCGGCTAGGACCGCGGCCGCCACCAGCACCGGCCCCGCCAGCCGCACCATCAGCCTGAGGCTGGCCGTGCCCGCCGCCACCAGTAGCAGCAGGCCCACGGCGGCGCGCAGCAGCGGGCCCCTGTCGGCCGCTTCGCTCGCTGCCGGCTTCAGGGGCAGGCCTGGCCAGGCCGTCGCGCGCTGCAGCTGGGCAGGGATCGCTGCCGTGGCGCCGATCCGAGCGCGCTTGCGGCGTGCCGGCCGGCGGTCGGGGGTCGGCCGTGAGACCGGGGCGGCCGGGGTAGCTCCGGTGGGAACGCTCACGCGGACCGGCCGAGCGTCAACCGGCCGCGGCGCGGGGGCCACCGGAGCGGCCGGCGCCTCGGCGGACGGCTGAGATGCGGGGGCAGGATCGGGCCGCGGCGTCGCGGACGAGGGCGCCGGGTCGGGCGCGGGAGGGGCGGCGATGGCCAGGGCCGGCGCCGCGACGAGCACGAGCGCGGTGAAGCAGAGCCACAGCCCGAAGACGCGCAATAGGTCACCCTCCTGGTGTCGTAGCTCGCGTCCGGGGGCCACCGTAGACCCCGGCCCCCGGCAAGTCAACGGGGCCGCCGCCGGCCCGTGGACGGGCCGGCGGCGCACCCTGTCGGCCTCAGCTCACTCCGTCCCGTCCATCACCTCCTCGTAACGCCCTGAACCTGGGCGAGCGCCTGCTCGAGCGCGTTGTAGTTGGCCGCGAATGAGGCGGCGCCCGACGCGTTGGACTGCGTCAGGTCGCCCCCGCCGCCGTAGCTCCAGAACCGCACGGCCAGGCTCTTGTTCTCGGGGTGGACCTGCTTCGAATCCGCCCACGAGTCAGCGTCCTGGTGGTTCCGCGCAGCCTGGCCGGCCGCCTGGATCCCCACGCCGCCGTGGCATCCACAGCTCGAGCCGTCCTGGCTCTGCGCGATGCGCTGCGCGGTGCGGTTGGCGTTCAGGGCCTTCGACAGCGCCGCGGACTCGTTGCTCTGAGTCACGTCACCGTCGTCGCCCTTGCTCAGCACGCGCACGGAGAACGCGTTGTTCTCCGGCTTGTACTGCTTCGACTCGGCCGAGGACTGGGCGTCCTGGCTCGAGTACGCGTGCTGTCCGGCTGCCTGGATCCCGAGCGAGCCATCGCAGCACTTGGGATCTCGGTCCTTGCGGTCGCCGTGCTGATCGTGCGAGCAGCACTCCGACCCGTATTGGGCCTGCCCGATCGCCTGCCCGAGCTTGTTCTCGTTGACCGCGTATGACTTCGCGGCCGAGTCGTTGCGCTGGGAGACGTCGCCGTCATCGCCAGGGCTGAGAACCCGCACCGAGATGTTGCGATTGGTGGGCTTGACCTGCGTGGAGTCCGCCCGGGAGTCCGCCGACTGATCGTTGGCGGCCTTCTGACCGGCCTCCTGCACCCCCACGCCCCCGGTTCCGGCCTGCCGCTGCTCGACCGCCTGCGCGGTCGAGTTGCCATTGGCGGCGCCGGACTCGGCGGTGGATGTGTTGCGCTGTGTCACATAGCCGTTGTCACCAGGGCTCAGGACCCGGACCGAGATGTTGGTGTTGCTCGGTCCGTACTGGGTGGAGGTCGCGCCCGACTGAGCTGACTGCTCGTTGGCGGCCGTCTGCTCCGAGAGCTGGCCGCTGGCGGGGGCGTCGGCCATCGCTGGCCCGGCACCCACCCCGAGGGCGGCCGCGCTCACGACCAGCGCGACGAAACGGTTGCGTTTCATGTCGTTCTCCTTGCGTCTCGACTGGAGCCGGGGGTAGTCCCCCGGCGGGTCACAGAGAGCCGACAGCCGCTAACCGGGCCGTTCGAGCCTGTGTGAGCCGATGCGAGAGGCGAATCTCGGGATGCGGCCCCAGACCGTGCCGATCGCGCGAGGCGCGAGCAGGCTGAGGGCGCCGAGCAGGACCACGAGCAGAACCGACGACGAGCCGCCGGGAGGTGCCTGGGTCGCGGCGGCCGGCCGCGCCATGGCAGGTGCCTGGAACGGACCCGCTGGCGCCTTGCTCGCCTCGGGGTCCCGCGGCCGGCCGGTCTCGACGCTGCGGGCCGGGGGACCGGCAGCAGCCATCAAGGGAAGGGCGTACGCAGCCGCCACGCCCACGGCTCCCGGCGCGCGATCCGCCGTGAAGCGCGCACCGCCGCCGTGGCGGCCGGGCGACTCTGCGCCGGGCTCGGCCGGCGAACGCCCGCGCTCCACCGGCGCGCTGCCCTGCGTGTGGGGTGCATCGACGCCCGGTGTGACGCCGGTCGGGGTGGCCTCGGATGGCCTCCGCACGGGCTCGTCGTCACCCCGGCCGCCCGGTGCTCCGGCCAGCCCCCCGCAGTCCCAGTCCCAGTCCCACTTCCAGCCCGCAGCCGTGGCCAGCGGGCCCTGACCGGGTCCGCATGTCCAATCCCAGTCCCAGTCCCAATCGCTCCCCACGGCCGGGCCGCCGGGACCGCCGGCGCCGCCCCCGGAAGTCCCGGTGAGCTGAATGACGTCGCCGTTGTCGCCGGGGCTGAAGATTCGGATGTCCACGTTCAGGTTCGCCGGAGCGCCTGCCGCCGGGGGCGGCTCGACCTGGGACGGCTGGACCGGGGGCCGCACGGCGGTTTCGGAGCTGCGCGCGTTCGCGAGTGGCGCCACTGGCGCGGGCTCTCGCGGGGCGTCGCCGGGGGACTCGACAGCTGGGGCGGGCTCGCTCGCGGTGGCCGGAGGCGCGGTTGCCCCCCCGCCGGCGGATCCGTCGTCGAGCGCCTTCGGCTGCGCCGCGCCCGGAACGGGGGCGGGCGAACGCTCGGGGGTCGTCGGCGGCGCCGCGACACCTCCGGTCACGCTCGCCTCCGGGATCTCGGCGCTCCAAGCTTCAGGACAACCCACCGCGATGGCGAGCACAGCGAGCACGCCGGCGGCCATCCTGAGAACGAAGCTGAGTGGGCTGCTCATGACCATTCACCCGACAAGTACCTCCGAAGGCCGGAGGCGGGTGAAATTCTGCGCGCCAGAGCCCGATATCGGGGATACTGCGGCGTGATATCGCGCCCTCCCGTCAAGGAAGGAGGGGGGTCTTCACGAAACAGCAACTGCGTAGTGAGCGCGCCACGGCCACGGGGCGCCTTCTCGCGGCCTACCGCGAGAAGGGCGACACTCGCGCGCGTGACCGGCTGATCCAGCTCTACTTCCCGCTAGTCGAAGCGCTTGCCCGGCGCCACGGCCGCCGCGGTGCGGAGCTCGAGGACCTGGTCCAGGTCGGCTCGATCGGGCTGATGCACGCGATCGACCGCTTCGATCCCCGCAAGGGCGAGGAGCTCACGGCGTTCGCGGTGCCCACGATCTCGGGTGAGATCAAGCGTCACCTGCGTGACCGCGGGCGAGGCGACCTGACCGCCGCCGAGCACAGCGGCGAAGAGGCCGAAGCCGAGGCCGAATCGGGCGTGGACGATCGGATCCTGCTGGCCGGTGCGTTCGAGGCACTCGACGACACGGAACGGAAGGTCGTCTACCTGCGCTACATCCGCGAGCTGAGCCGGCGCGAGACGGCGAACGAGCTCGGAATGACCGAGGACCGGCTACGGAGGCGCACGCAGGCCGCGCTGGCCAAGCTGCGCGGAGAGCTCGAGCGGGGCGCTCTCCCGGCGCCGCCCCGCGAGGGTGCTGCCCCGGTTGCTCCGCTTCCCGAGCCGGCCGAGCGCGAGCCCCCGCCGAAGCCCACAAAGGCCCAAAACGGCGCCGCTCACAGCGGCCGGCTGCTCGTGCGAATGCCGCAGTCGCTGCACGACGAGCTCGCGCGCGCGGCGGAGGGCGACCGCGTGAGCCTGAACCAGTTCATCACCAACGCCCTGGCGTCAACCGTCGGATGGAATCAGCCCCCGCGGCCCGCGGTGCCGGAGCGGCCCCAGCCACAGCCGCAGCCGCCGCGCCTGTTGCGCGCTGCGATCGTGACGAACATCGTCGTGCTCGCACTGGCCGGGGTCGCGGCCCTGCTCCTGCTCGCCGCCTGGCAGCAGGGCTGGTGACCCGCTAGCCGGTCCCGATCAGCAGAGCGCCTCCCGCTCGCCCATCGTCACCTGACCAGCCGCCAGCGCTCGGGGTCCGAGCCGGGCAGCTTCTCGGCCTCCCCCGCGAGCTCCAGGTGGCGCAGGTAGCACAGGGTCTCCGACAGGCCCCAGTTGAGCATCATCGGCGTGGGCTCGGCAGCCCATCAGCGCCGGGACGATCTCGAACGGGGTGCGCTCCTCTGCCGCGATCGCGTCGCGCACCCGCCCCATGCGCTCGTGCACCGCGGTGCGGTTGGCCCGCACCAGTCCCGGGAGGTCGCGCACCGGCTTGCCGTGACCGGCCAGCACCAGGTCCACGTCGAGCCCCTCGACGGTGTCGAGGCTGGACAGGTACTCGCCCGCCGGATCGGGCGTCCAGCCGTAGTCGTAGTAGAGCGACACCCGCCCGATGATGTGGTCGCCCGACAGCAGCAGCCGCCGCTCGGGCTGGTGCAGGACCACGTGCGAGGGAGCGTGCCCCGGCGTCTCGTACACGCGCCAGGTGCCCAGGTCGGTGTCCACCTCCACCCCGTCCACCAGGTCGCGGTCGGGGGGCACCACGTCGGCGATGCCGATCCCCTGCCCCTTGCGCGACTCGCGGTAGCGCTCCATGTCGGGCCCCGGGACCCCGCTGTGCAGCGCCACCTCCACACGCCGCTCGAGCTGGCGGTCGGGGTCCGCGGCCGCCGTGGTCATGTGCCGGTGGTCGGGGTGCATCCACAGCTCGCACCCCGCGCGCTCCACGATCGGCGCGGCCAGGCCGTAGTGGTCGCTGTGGGCGTGCGTGCACACCACCAGGCGCACGTGCTCCAGCCCCATGCCCGCCTGGTCGAGCGCCAGCTCGAGCTGGCCGAGCGCGCCGGGCTCGTGCATGCCGGTGTCGACCAGCACCACACCGCTTCCGGCCGCGATCGCGAAGGCGTTGACGTGCGGCACGCCCGGCCACGGCAGTGGCAGGCGCAGCCGCCACAGGCCGGGCAGCACGCGGTCGGCGCGGGCCAGCTCGCGCCGGCGCCCGCTCACGAGCGCCGCTCGCTCACGGATCGATCAGGACGCCGGGGTTGAGCATGCCGGCCGGGTCCAGCTCGCGCTTGGCAGCCCGCAGGGCGGACGCGAACGCGTCGGGGCGCTGGCGGTCGTACCAGGGGCGGTGATCGCGGCCCACCGCGTGGTGGTGGGTGATCGTCCCGCCCGCGGCGGCGATGGCCTCCGACGCCGCGTCCTTGACCTCCTGCCACTGGTCCAGCTCGGAGCCCGCGGCGCGCCGGCGCCAGCACGGTGAAGTAGGGCGCCGCGCCGTCGGGGTAGGCGTGGGTCAGGCGGCAGGTCACGCGGCCCTCCCCGAGGGCCGACTCCGCCGCCTGCGCGACCGCGGCCACGAAGTCGTCGAACGCGTCCCAGGTGATGGCCGTCTCGAACGTCTCCGCCAGCACACCGCCGGCCACCATGGTGTCGCGCAGGTAGGGGGCGCGGAGGAACGCGTCGCGCCACGAGCCCTCCGCGGCGCCCCGCTCGCCCGCGCCGTCGTCGGGCCCGCGCAGGCGCGGCTCCCCGCTGGGGGTGCCGCCGTGGTCGCCGCACAGCTCCAGCGCCCGCTCGAGCCAGGCGTCCAGCGGATGGTCGGCCGACTCGAAGCCCAGCACCAGCACCGCCCGCCCGGCCGCCGACGCGCCGGTGAGCTCGGCCTCGCCCGGGTCCAGCAGCCGGCAGTTCGACGGGTCCAGGCCGGACTGGGCCAGGTCGCGCACGGCGCGCGCGCCGGCCTCGAAGGTCTGGAACTCCACGTCGGCTGCGGCCCTGAAGCGCGGGCGCGGGCGCACCCGCATCCAGGCCTGGGTGATCACCCCCAGGATCCCCTCGGAGCCCAGCAGCATCCGGTCGGGGCTCGGCCCGGCGCCGGACGCCGGCAGCCGCCGGCTCTCCCACTCGCCGCTCGGGTGTCAGCGCGCGCACCGACTGCACCAGCTCGTCGATGTGGGTCGGCCCGGTGGCGAAGTGGCCGCCCGCGCGCGTGGCGATCCAGCCGCCCAGCGTCGAGTACTCGAACGACTGCGGGAAGTGGCGCAGCGTGAGCCCATGGGCCCGGAGCTGGTCCTCCAGCCCGGGTCCAGTGGCGCCCGCCTGGATGAGCGCGGCGCGGGAGGCCGCGTCCACCTCCAGCACGCGATCGAGCGCGCGCAGGTCCAGCGTCACGATCGGCCGTTCGCCCAGGTCCCGCGCCTCGACGCCGCCGCACACGCTGGTGCCGCCCCCGAACGGCACCACCGCGGCGCCGGCGTCGGCGCACCAGTCCAGCAGCCGCACCACGTCCGCCTCCGTCCGCGGCCGCGCCACCACGTCCGGGCGGGTCGGCGAACTGGCCGCGAAAGCCGCGCACCACGTCGCGGTAGGCCTTGCCCAGCGCGTGCGACGCGCGCTCGTGGGTGTCCGAGGCGCACAGCGCGGCCAGCGACGCGGGTGGCTCGAGCCGCGGCGGACGCAGGCTCACGTCGTCGAGCGCCACCGGGCTCTCCACGGCCTCCGCGCCGAAGCCCAGGTGCTCGCGGATGCCGCGCCGCGGTGGCCTCGACCTCCTGCCGGGAGGGTTGCTGGTCCTCGTAGCCCCACCCCCAGTGCTTGAGCCTGCGCGTGCCCTCCATCACGGCCATCTGCGCCGAACTCTCTCAGAGGTGGTGCGTGGCGGCCGAACCGCCCTTGGCGTGCCAGCCGCACGGGTAGAGTGCCCGTGGCGGATGGCAACACAGGGCACGAGGGTCCAGATCACCATGCCGGCCATGGGCGAGTCGGTCACCGAGGGCACCGTCCTCGAGTGGCTCAAGCAGGTGGGCGACACCGTGGCGGTCGACGAGCCGATCGTGGAGGTGTCCACCGACAAGGTCGACGCCGAGGTGCCGTCGCCCGCCGCCGGGCGTGCTCGCGGAGATCCTCGTGGGCCCGGACGAGACGGTGCAGGTCGGGCAGGCGCTCGGCGAGATCGAGTCCGCCGACGGGCCCGCGGCCGAGGACGCCCATCCGCCGCCCCCGCCGACGGCGCCTCCAACGGCGACGAGCCGGCGAGACGGCCGGCGAGACCGTGGACGTCACCTTCCCGGAGATGGGCGACTCGGTGGCCGAGGGCACGATCCTCGAGTGGCGCGTCAAGCCCGGCGACACCGTGGCGGTCGACGACCCGCTGGTCGAGATCTCCACCGACAAGGTCGACGCCGAGGTGCCCTCGCCCGTGGCCGGCACGGTCACCGAGCTGCTGGTGGAAGCCGACCAGACGGTGCCGGTCGGCACCGCTGCTGTGCCGGATCGAGGCGGGCGCCGGAGCGCCCGCGCAGGCGGCCCCCGCGCCCAAGGTCGAGGCGGCCCGCCCGGGAACGGACGCGCCGGCCCCGGTCAACGGCGACGCCGACGCCACGCCCGTGGCCGCCCGGATGGCGGCCGAGCACGGCATCGACCTGGGCGCCGTGGGCGGCAGCGGCCCGCGCGGGCGCGTGACCAAGCAGGACGTGGAGGCGGCCATCTCCGGCAACGGCGGCGCGGCGCCCGCCACGCCCGCGCCTCCGGCAGCGCCCGCCGGCGGCGTCCACGGCCCCGATCCGCGGGCCCGCGGCCACGCTCGCCCGCTTCATGGACGAGAGCCGCTCGATCCCCACCGCCACCAGCTTCCGCACGCTCGCCGTCGACGAGCTGGCGGGCCGCCGCGGCCAGCTCAAGGCCGCGGGCAGGAAGCTCTCGTTCACCCACCTGATCGCGTGGGCGATCGTGCGCGCCACCGACGACATGCCGGTCATGGCCAACGCCTTCACGGAGGTCGAGGGCAAGCCGCACCGCGTGACCCCCGAGGCCGTGAGCCTGGGGCTGGCGGTCGACGCTGAGCGCAAGGACGGCACCCGGTCGCTGGTGGTGCCCGTCATCCGCAACGCCTCCACGCTCGACTTCGCCGCCTTCGTGGCCGCCTACGACGAGGCGGTGGCCGGCGCGCGCGACAACACGCTGCAACCCGACGCCTACGCCGGCGCGCAGATCACGCTGACCAACCCCGGCGGGATCGGCACCGTGGCCTCGGTGCCGCGCCTGATGCCGGGCCAGGGCACGATCGTGGCCACGGGCGCCATCGGCTACCCGGCCGGGCTGGCCCAGGCCGAGCCCGAGCGCCTGCGCGAGCTGGGCGTGGCCAAGGTCATGACCATGACCTCCACCTACGACCACCGCGTGATCCAGGGCGCGGAGTCCGGCGCCTTCCTCAAGCGCATCGACGAGCTGCTGCAGGGCCAGGACGGCTTCTACGAGTCGGTGTTCGACGCGCTGGGCGTGGAGAGCGACCGTGTCGCGGGAACCGACGACGCGGCCAGGTGACCTCCGCCGACCCGGTGCCGGCGGCCACGGCCCCGGCGGCCAGCGGCGCTCCGGACGAGGCGCTGCTGCAGGCCGTGCAGGCCGCCACCTCGGTCGTCAAGGCGCACCGGATGCACGGCCATCTGGCGGCCCGCCTCGATCCCGCTCGGGTCCGAGCCCCGCGGCGACCCGGCGCTCGACCCCGCCACGGTCAGCCTCTCGCCGGAGCTCATGGCCCGCATCCCCGCGTCGGTGCTGCGGGTGGCCGTGCCCGGCGACACGTTCGCCGAGGCGCTGCCCAACCTGGAGCAGACCTACTGCGGCACGATCGCCTACGAGATCGAGCACATCTCCGGCCACAACCGGCGCGTGTGGCTGCGCAAGGCCATCGAGTCGGGCGAGCACCGCCGGCTGCTGTCGGCCGAGGAGAAGAAGCGGCTGCTCGGGCGCCTGTCGCAGGTCGAGGCGCTCGAGGGCTACCTGCACAAGGCGTTCCTGGGCAAGAAGCAGTTCTCGATCGAGGGCCTGGACGCTCTGGTGCCGATGCTGGACGAGACGATCGAGCTGAGCGCCCAGGCCGGGGCGCGCGAGGTCGTGCTGGGCATGGCCCACAGGGGCAGGCTCAACGTGCTGGCGCACACCGTGAGCCGGCCGTACGAGTCGATCCTGGTCGAGTTCGAGGGCGAGCAGACCCTGTCCGCCGACACCGCCGCGCCCGAGGGCGGAACCGGTGACGTGAAGTACCACTACGGCGCCTCGGGCACCTACCGGACGCTCGACGGCAAGGGCGTGACGGTCACCCTGTCGCCCAACCCCAGCCACCTGGAGTACGTGAATCCCGTGATCGAGGGCCGGGCCCGCGCCGACCAGACCAGCCGCAAGGGTCGCGAGGTCAGCCACGACCCCAGCGTGGTGGTGCCGGTGCTGATCCACGGCGACGCCGCCTTCCCGGGCCAGGGCGTCGTGGCCGAGACGCTCAACCTCCAGGCGCTCCCCGGCTACAGCACCGGCGGCACGGTGCACATCATCGCCAACAACCAGCTGGGCTTCACCACCGACCCGCCCGACGCGCGCTCCACCCGCTACGCGTCGGACCTGGCCAAGGGCTTCGACGTCCCGATCATCCACGTGAACGCCGACGACGTGGAGGCGTGCATCCACGCGGTGCGGCTGGCGGTGAGCTTCCGCAACGAGTTCCGTCGCGACGCGCTGATCGACCTGATCGGCTACCGCCGCTTCGGGCACAACGAGACCGACGAGCCCGCCTACACCCAGCCCGCCATGTACGGGCTGATCAAGGACCACCCGCCGGTGCGCTCCCTCTACGCGCGAGCGGCTCGTGCGACGAGGGATTCGTGGGGCACCGAGGAGGCGGACAAGCTGGCCGAGGAGGCACTGGCGGCGGTCGCCAAGGCCCACCAGGAGCTCAAGGAGTCGATCGCCGGGCCGCCGCCCACGGGCGAGCACGAGATCGACGTGACGATGAGCCGCGAGCCCAAGACCACGCTGCCCGAGGACCTGCTGCGCTCGCTCAACGAGCAGATCGTGAAGGTGCCTGACGGCTTCTCCGTGCACCGCAAGCTCAAGCCGTTCCTCGAGAAGCGGCGCGAGGCCGCCACGGCCGACGGGCGCGTGGACTGGGCCCACGCCGAGTCGCTGGCGTTCGCCTCGCTGCTGGCGCTCGGGCGTGCCGATCAGGCTCACCGGCCAGGACACCGAGCGCGGCACGTTCAGCCAGCGCCACCTGGTGCTGCACGACGCCGAGAACGGCGAGCGCTGGTGCCCGCTGCAGAACCTCCACAGCGCGGTGTCGCCGCTGGAGCTGCACAACAGCCCGCTGTCCGAGCAGGCCTGCCTGGGGTTCGAGTACGGCTACAGCGTGCAGGACACCGACGCGCTCGTGCTCTGGGAGGCCCAGTTCGGCGACTTCGTGAACTCGGCGCAGGTGATCCTCGACCAGTTCATGGTCTCGGGCCTGGCCAAGTGGGGCCAGACCTCGCGCCTCACGCTGCTCCTGCCCCACGGCTACGAGGGCTCGGGCCCGGAGCACTCCTCGGGTCGCGTCGAGCGCTTCCTGCAGGCCTGCGCCGAGGGCAACATCCGGGTGGCCAACTGCACGACGCCGGCCCAGTACTTCCACCTGCTGCGCCGCCAGGCGATGGTCTCCAAGCCACGCCCGCTGGTGCTCATGACGCCCAAGAGCCTGCTGCGGCTGCCGGCCGCCACGCTCGACCATGGACGAGCTGGCCAACGGCGAGTTCAAGCGCGTGATCGACGACGCCGCGCTGCCGGGCGAGCGCGACGCGGTGACCAAGCTCGTGCTGTGCTCGCGGCAAGGTCTTCTACGACATCGCCGGTCACGAGGAGCGACCCGCCGCCGATCACATCGCGGTCGCGCGCGTGGAGATGCTCTACCCGTTCCCGGAGGAGCAGCTCACGGAGCTGATGGCCTCCTACCCGAACCTGGAGCGCCTCGTCTGGGTGCAGGAGGAGCCGCGCAACATGGGCGCGCGCGCCTTCATGCGCCGGCGGATGGCGGCGATCCTGCCCGAGCACCTGCACTACTACTACGTCGGGTCGCCAGCTGCGCGCGGCGCAGAGCGAGGGCTACACGGCGGCGCACCGCAAGGAGCAGGCGCGCATCGTGCGCGTGGCCCTGGACCTCGAGGACGACGTGCTCGAGCGCGACGCCTCGGCCGAGCGACCGCTTGCTGTAGTGCGGCGGGCTCGGGCCGGTCCTGGTGGCCGCGGCCCTGGCGCTGACCGCTGCGGCGCCGCGCCGGCCGCCGCCGGCGAGCACGGTGCGTCCTGGGGCCACGGTCGACGCGCAGTCCGTGGACCGTCGACGCTGACTCTCGCGCCCGGCTGTGTGCCGGCGAGCCAGACGCGGCGACGGATCGCCTCGGCCGGGCCGTGGGCTCCGCACGCGCGTCCGGCTGGGTCCACGCGACGAGCGCGACCGCGGTGCGCCGCGCGGGCGGCTCGCTGCGTGGCCACCGTCCGGACGACGCAGCCCGGCGAGCACCGATCGCCCTGCGCGTCACGCCGTCCGGGGCAGGGTCACGCTGGCGGTCACGCTGTCGGCGCCCGGCTCGGCGCGCTGGACACGAGCATGGCCTTCGAGTCGCCCGCCGGTGAGCGCTTCTGGGGCTTCGGCCAGCGCTCGAACGGCGGTCGACCAGCGCGGGCGCGAGGTCGAGAACTACGTGTCGGACGGGCCCTTCCGCGAGCCGGACCGCTCGCTCGCCGCGGTGCTCGTGCCGCCGTGGGCCACACGCGACCGCGACGACTCCACCTACTACCCGGTGCCGTGGATGCTGTCGAGCCGCGGCTACGGCGTGCTGATCGACGAGGACGTGCGCAGCGCCTTCCGGCTGGGCGTCGACCGGCCGCGACACCTGGAGCCTGCAGGCCGACGGCCCGCGCGCTGCGCGCGCGCTTCTTCGCCGGACCGACGCCCGCCGCCGCGCTGGCGCGCTTCACCGCGTGCGGTCGGGCGCCAGCCCCCGCCGCCCGCGCCGTGGGCCTTCGGGCCGTGGTTTCAGACCGGCCAGCCCAACGTGATCCCGCTGGCCGACGAGGCGCGCATCACGCGCACGCTGCGCAACGCCGACGCACCGGTGTCGGCCGCCGAGACCCAGATGCACTACCTGCCCTGCGGCGCGCAGCGCGGCAACCGCGACTACCTGCGCCGGCGCAACCGCTTCTTCCACGCCCAGGGCCTGGCCCACCTGGCCTACTTCAACCCGGCGCTGTGCGAGTCGTACGCATCCGTCTACCAGCGCGCCGGGGCCCTCGGGCTGCTGCAGAAGCGCGCCGAGGACGGCCGCCCGTTCCTCTACTCGGCGTTCGTGGGCGGCAGCGGCCCGGCCGGGTTCACCCAGGAGCCGCTGGCGCAGTTCGACTTCACCGCGCCGCGGCACCGAGGCCTTCTACGCCGGCCTGGTGCGCGGAGGCCGTGGCGGCCGGGCACGACGGCTGGATGGAGGACTTCGGCGAGAACAGCCCGCCGCAGGCGCTGCTCGGCCGACGGCAGCGACGGCGACGAGCGTCCACAACCGCTACCCGCGCGCTCTACCACTGCACCGTCCAGCGGATCGCGCGCCGACAGCCGACGCCCGGTCGTGCGCTTCCAGCGCTCGGGATGGACGGGCGCAGCGCGCTGCGCCGACCTGGTCTGGGGCGGCGACCCCACCACCGTCTGGGGCTTCGACGGCCTGCGGTCCGTCGGTGCGCCAGGCGCTCAGCATCGGCATGTCGGGCGTCAGCCGCTGGGGCTCGGACATCGGCGGCTACAACAGCTTCAACGAGCGCGAGCGGCTCACGCCCGAGTTGCTCAAGCGCTGGATCCAGTTCGGCGCCGTGTCGGGCGTCATGCGCACCAAGCGCTCGGGCATCGCGCTGCCCTCCTACGAGCGCCCGCAGATCTTCGACCCCGGCGTGCTGCCCACCTGGCGCCGCTACGCGAAGCTGCACACCCAGCTCCACCCCTACCTCGCTCGCCGCCGACCGCCGCTACCGCCGGACCGGGCTGCCGCTGATGAGCCATCTGGCGCTCAGCTGGCCGCGGCGACCGCCGCTCGCTCGCGCGCGAGGACGAGTTCATGTTCGGGCCCAGCCTCCTGGCCGCTCCGGTGGTCACGCCCGGCGCGCGGCGCCGGCGCGTGTACGCCCCGCCCGGCCGCTGGCTCGACTTCTGGCGCAGCGTCCGTTACGTCAAGCGCACCGGAGCGTTCTCCGTCGGGCGGGTGCGCTCCGTGCGCGGCGGGCGCGAGCACGTGCTGCCCGCGCCGCTCGAGCAGCTGCCGATGCTCGTCCGCACGGGCGCGGTGCTGCCGCTGCTGCCCGCGGACGTCGACACGCTCGCCGGCTTCGGGCGCCGCCGCGGGCCTGGTGCACCTGCGCGACCGCCGCAACCGGATGACGCTGCTGGCCTTCCCGCGCGGGCGCACGCGCGCGTCGTTCAACGAGGGCGAGCGGCTGGTCTCGGCGGAGGGCCGCGGCGCCTGGTCGCTCGCCGTGGCCGGCACGCGCCGGCGGGCCTACCGGCTGGAGGCGTCCCTGGCCACCCTGCGACGGCCGTTCAGGCCCTGCGCGGTGTCGCGTCGCCGGCGGCGCCGTGCGCGGCGTAGCTCATGGCGCTACCTGCGCCGCACGCGGGTCCTGCGGGTGCGCTTCGTCGCTCGGCGCGGCACGCTGACGGTCGCGCCTGCCGCCGCTCCGATCGCCGCGGGTTTGCCACCCATGCGGTGGTCAACCCGCGCGGACTGCGTTGATCAGCGCTTGGAGGCCTGGCCCTCGGCCATGTCGCGCGAGATGTCGGCGCCGCCCAGGCGGCGCTGGAGCTTGGCCATCGTGCCCGGCACGATCCCGGCCGCCATCCCGGCGGCCCGGAACGAGAGCGGGGCCACGTCGATCTCGGGCCGCCCGCGCTCGATGCCCGTCGCCACGGCCTTGGCGACCTGGTCGGGCGTGCGGGTGCCCACGAACGGCGGCAGCTTGGCGCCGCTCTCGTGGAACATGCCCGCGTCGCGGATGAAGCCGGGGAACACCGTGGTCACGCCGACGCCGGTGCCGTGCAGGTCCTGGCGTAGGCCGAGCGCGAACCCGCGCAGCCCGAACTTCGTGGCCGAGTACAGGCTGCTGCCCGGGCTGGTGACCTTGCCCGACAGCGAGGAGACGAACACCAGGTGACCGCGGCCCGCGCTCCACCATCCCGGGCGCCAGGGCGCGCGCGAGCTGGATCGGCGCGCGCAGGTTCACGTCCAGCGCCCGGTCGATCTGGTCGGGCTCGAACTCCAGCAGGTGCCCGCTGGCCGGCAGCGCGGCGTTGGCCACCACCACGTCCACGGCGCCGGCGCGCTCGGGCAGTGCCGCCAGTCGGCCGGATCGGCCAGGTCCGCGGGCAGCGCCTCCACGCGCTCTCCCAGCTCCTCGCTCAGCCGCTCCAGCACGTCCGTCCGCCGCGCCGTGACCACCACGGTGGCCCCGCGCGAATGCAGCAGCGCGGGCGATCGCCAGACCGATCCCTCCGGAGGCGCCCGTGACCAGAGCGCGACTGCCCTGCAGGCTCATTCCCACGCGGCGGAGTATCGCGGAAGGTCAGGGCGACCGCCCAGCTGGCGCCCTCCCCCGGCGCTCGGGCTCGTCTAGCTCTGAAGCACCGCGTGAATGTCGTCCGCGGCTTTCCGCAGCGCCTTCCGCGAGAGAGGCTCGACGTTGCCCTCGCCGTCGCTGAACGCGTCCGGAAGGCGTCGCGCACGACCTTGCGCACCTGATCCTTCGTGGCTCCTCGTGGGAGTTCGGCGAGGATCGCCTCGGCCTCGTGCTCGTACTCGTCCGGCGGCGCGTCGGGGTTCTCCTCGAAGATCGTCGCCGGGTCGTGGCGGCCGAGCAGGAAGGTCACCTGCTGCTTCAGGGTTACGCCGTACGCCGTCATGGGCCCGGATGGTAGATCGACGCGTACCCGCCCCGGGACCAGCCACGGCCGCTCAGGTCGGAACCCATCGCTCGCGCTCAGACGGCGAAAACCAAGCCCGCCGCGGAAGAGGACGCGGGATTGTGCTCTGCACATCCCGCGGCCGATGACAAAGGCAGGCGCAGGTTTGCAGCCGTCTGAGCGCGAGCGACCGGACTCGAACCGGCGACCTCCGGCGTGACAGGCCGGCGTTCTAACCAACTGAACTACGCCCGCTGGCGTTGAGCGAGGATAGCGGAGGTCAGGCGGGGCTCCGCTCGCCGCGCGGCATCCCCACCGTCTTTGCCCACGCGAGATGATCCCCGGGTGAGTAGGGCCCGCGCGGCCATCGGAAGTGTCGTCTTCCTGTTCGTGGCTCCCGGCGTGGCGGCGGGGCTGGGGCCCTGGCTCCTCACCGGTTGGTCGGCGAATCAGTGGTGGCTGCCCGTTCGCGTGCTCGGCGGTCTGATGATCGGCTGCGGCCTCGCCGTCCTCCTCCCTGCCTTCATCCGGTTCGTGGTCGAGGGGATCGGAACCCCGGCGCCAATCCGGCCGCCCGAGCAACTGGTGGTGGGCGGGGCGTATCGCTACGTCCGCAATCCGATGTACCTCGCCGTTGCGGCTCTGATCGTAGGGCAGGGGCTACTGCTCGGCCAGGCTGTCCTGCTGCTGTACGCCGCGACCTTCGCCCTCGCCGTCGCGGCATTCGTGCACGGCTACGAGGAGCCGGTGCTCTTACGCCGCTTCGGGCCGCAGTACGAGTCCTACAAGCGCGCGGTCCCGGCGTGGCGCCCCCGGCTCACGCCCTGGGAGCCAGAGGAGTAGAGCTCAGAGCAGCTCGGCCGCCAGCACGATCGCTGCCGAACACGCCCGCCACGGCGGCGATCGATGCCACCAGCCACGTGGGCGGACCGCCGTGGATGCCCGTCTCGTGCAGCACGGCGTGACCCTTGCCGCGCGCTATCAGGCGCCGGTTCACCGGGAAGGCCACGAACCCTGCGATCACCAGCGCCACGGCCAGCGAGCCCCAGAACAGCACGTCGCCCACGCCAGCCTCCATGGCTCCCGGGATGAGCAGCAGGATCGCGTTGTCCACCACCTCCATCACGGCGATGGACAGCGTGTCGGTGGCGAGCGCGATCGGAATGACCGCCGCCACCGCCATGCCCGCGCGCAGCAGCGGCAGGCTGGTGAGCGAGTAGCCGAACAGGAACGCCAGGCCGATGGCCAGCGCGATCGTGCCGAGGTCCGAGAAGCCCAGCGCGGTGCCCACCACCACGCCGGTGACCTCGCCGATGGCGCACCCGGTGAGGCAGTGCAGCGTGGCGCTGGCGGCCATCGCGGTGAGGGCGCTGCCCGACGTCGGGAGCTCGTGGTGATGGTGCTCGTGGGCTGCGGTCGAGGCTTCCATTCCCGAGCACCGCTAGCAAACCCCCTGGGGGTATTGCTAGCCTCTCGTCGGCAACCACCGAGAGGAGCATCGATGGCAGCCGACGAAGGCCGGTGCCGCGCGCGGCTACAGCGCCACCCGCGAACAGCTGATCAACAGGCTGCGGCGGATCGAGGGGCAGGTGGGCGGCGTCGAGCGCATGGTGGAGGACGACCGCTACTGCATCGACGTGCTGACCCAGATCGCGGCGATCCAGGCCGCGCTGGACAAGGTCGCGCTGGGGCTGCTGGACGACCACGCGCGGCACTGCGTGATCGGCGGTCAGGGCGAGGGCGAGCCCGAGGAGCTCACGACCGAGCTGATGGCCGCCGTCGGTCGCCTGATGCGCCGCGGCTAGGCCAGCTAACGGCGGGCGAGCGCCGCCGCGGCGCCCAGTCCCACGAACGTCGCCCCGCTCACGCGGTCGAGCAGCCTGCCGGGCGCGCATGCTGCGGCGCAGGCGGTCGCCCGCCGTGCCGGCCGCCAGCGCCCAGGCGATGTCCAGCGCCGCGGCGATCGCGATGAACAGGGCGCCCAGGATCGCGACCTGGGGCGCAACGGCCCTGCCGGGGTCGACGAACTGCGGGCAGGAACGCCACGAAGAAGATCGCCACCTTGGGGTTCAGCGCGCTCACCACCACTCCCTGACGGAACAGCGCCGCCGGCGGGCCCGCGGTGCCTCCGCCAGCGTCCGCTGCTCACGCGTCGTGAGCTTCTGGATGCCCAGGGCGATGAGGTATGCGGCCCCGGCGTACTTGACCACGCTGAACGCGGTGGCCGACGAGGCCACCAGCGCGGACAGGCCGACGGTGGCCGCCGCCACGTGCACGAGCCCCCCGGCCTCGATCCCGAGCGCGCTGATCACGCCGGCGGACCGGCCCTGGGCCATCGCGCGCGTGACGATGTAGACCACGGCCGGCCCCGGCACCGCGATCAGCGCGGCGCTGGCGAGCGCGAAGGGCAGCAGTGCGGATGAGTCGGGCACGGCGCGATTGTGCCACGGCCAGGCCGCGCATCCGGGCGTCGCTAGTACCTTGACCCGGGCGGGCGCACCCGACTAGGGTCGCCCGGTCCATGCGCGCGCGACGACTTGCCGTGGCGGCCGGAGCGGCCACGCCTGGCCTTCACCGGCTGCACGCTCGACCGTCCCGCCGATCCCGGTGGTCCTCACCGGCGCCGACGTGCCCGGCCTGGCGTCCACGCCGGCGGGCGACGTGGTGGCCTTCCGCTGGATCGAGGACAGCTGGTTCCAGGTGCCGATCCAGGTCGACGAGCGCAAGTCCATCGACCTCGGGCAGGTCTACAACGGCAACTACGGCGGCTACACCACCACCGTCTACACCGACGCCGGCACCTTCACGGGTGCGGACACGAACGCCAACGTGGACGCCAACGACGAGATCGCCCTCATGGCCAAGGACACCGGCTACGAGGCGCCGGGCGGCTCGGGCAACCCCAGCGGCGTCGTGGCCGGCAGCGGCGTGAAGGTGCGGGTGCGCTCCACGCTCGGCGGCCAGACCAAGGACGGCTGGGTCTACCTGTTCCGGCGCAGCGGCGGGCTCAGCCCGGGCGCGGGCCACAAGTACGTGGACTACCAGTTCAACCTGCTGTCGGGCGACTACAAGACCACCTACAAGCTCGAGGACGGGCCCAACCCCGAGAACTCGACGGTGAGCTCGCCCAACTACACGGTGCACTTCTCCGACCGGTGGCTCAAGGACCAGCTGCGCGTGAAGGCGGGCGACGCCACGGAGGTGGACATCCTCGATCGCGCCAAGTCCCGGCTGGTCGCGGGCAACTGCGGCCGCAGCGAGGACACCTTCAACGACGCCGAGGGCGCCTTCATCGCCAACAAGAGCGGGCCCGTGCGCGCGATCCGCTCGTACGTGGGCGCCAACAGCGGGCCGCTCGTCCAGCGCGAGCACCTGTTCTACGAGGGTCGCGAGGACGTGCGCACCTTCCTGCGCGTGCACGCGGTCCCGGGACCGCTGGACTACCACGACTACTCCTCCGCGGCCAACGGGATGACCTACAAGAACGACAACAACACGGGCGGCCTTGCGATCAACGGCCAGCCGGAGACGCCGGCCGGCGGGGCGGTCAACTGGGAGAGCGTCGACGGGCCCCAGGGCGGGCTGTCGATCGCCCACTCGGTGGACAGCGACATCCCGGGCCTCGCGGTGGGCACCTACTACCTGGACGACAGCACGCCGGGCGGCGGCGTCGAGACCCAATGCACCGGCGACGCGCAGGCCTTCGGCGACAGCGGGCCCGACCTGCTGGGCAACCTGCCCAACACCGACCCGCGCACCACCCCGTCGAACCGGATGAACTCCACCCGCACGATCTACTTCGAGGCGCCGGGACAGGCCAACGGCGCCGCGCGCGCCACGCAGGCGGCCAGCGCGTTCCAGATCAGCGTCTCGAGCTTCCCCTAGGCCCACGGCCGTTGTGGCGGCCGTCGGCCCCGCGCCTGCGCTCGCGCACCGTCGTGATGCCCAGCCAGACCAGGAACGCCACCACCGGCAGGAAGTAGGCGACCTGCACCAGCCAGTGGCCGGCGTGTGCGATGAACGATCATCCGTTGGACTGCGCCAGCAGCCACAGGGCGAGGCTGGTGAACCCGACCATCACCACGAGCATCCAGTACTGCGAGCGCACGGCCAGCCGCGAGTCGCGATAGATGGCCAGCGCGCGGTCGTGCGCGAGGATCAGCGCGGCCACGTGGCCGACCACCACGAACGCCACCTGCCAGTACCAGGTGGCGGTGGCGCCGATCACCGCGTAGTCGATGGCGTCGTTGGCCGTGCCGAACAGGTCGGTGCCGTCCTCGCCGAGCGGGTTGGACGCCAGGTAGCCGAACGGCGCGGTGGAGATGCGGACGACCGCCTGGCCCTGGTAGAGCAGCAGCGTGAGGTAGTGCGCCGCCACGTAGGCGAACGCGATCGGCACCAGCGAGTGGACGAAGGCCTTGGCCAGCTCGCCGGCCGAGAGGTCGCCGCCCACCGTGCGCGCGCCCGCCACGCCGAGCCGGTAGAAGCCGCCGACCAGCGCGATCGCCGCCACCAGCCCGACCAGGAAGGTGCGCCTCCAGCGCCTTCTCGGGCGAGAAGCCCAGCGACCGGAAGAACTCGGCGATGTCGGGGGAGATGCCCGTCCACAGCGGCGCCTCGGCCACGCCGTCGAAGGTGACCGAGCCGATCAGCACCGCCAGCAGCGCCACGGTGCCCGCGACGGGCTGGAAGGCCGCGAGCCCCGACAGCGGTCGCCGCAGCCCGACCTCATCGCCCCTGGCGGCAGAACGGGCGAGATGCGCGAGAACAGGTTGAAGTAGACGCCGAACGCCTCCCCGCGCTCGCACCAGCCTCGACGCCGTAGAGGGCCATGCCGACGAAGGTCGCGCCCGAGTACACGAGCGCCGCGATCGCCACGTTCTCCGGCTTGTCGCCGTTGGACGCCACCAGCTCGAGCGCCGCGAACGCGAAGAGGCCCGCCGCCGCCGGCCAGTGGCCGAGCCGCTCCGGGTACGCCAGCGGGGCCGGCACCGGGCCGCGCGCCGCGGCGCTGGCCACCCAGGCCACCGCCCGCCCGATCGCGCGCCACGGGTTGAACGCCCGGAACACGTCGCCGAACAGCACGCCAGCGGCACGAAGCCCAGCCAGAAGATCACGAACACGAACGTGGGCGCGAAGTTGGCCGTGGCGGTCTGGATGCCCGACAGGCCGCTCCACACGACGAGGACCAGCAGCGCGACCCCGATCGCCCCGCACAGCAGCTCGACCGCGCGGCTGGTGAGCACGCGCGACGAGCCCCCGCGGCAGCGGCCTGAAGCTCCTGCCGTCCTGCAGCCGCGGCTGGGGCCACAGGACCGCCAGCGCGACGAACGAGACGACCAGCACCATGGCCGCCGCCCACCCGAACAGCCACTCCGGGATCGGCAGGTCGGTGCGGCCGACGATGCCGTGGGCCAGCAGGCTCATGCAGCGCTCCAGCGCCTCAGCCGGGCTCGACCACCAGCCGCGCGATCAGCGGCTCGCGCCCGGCGTCCTCGGCCGTGTGGCTCTCGATCTCGAACACGCCCTCGATGTTGGCCTTGAAGCGGAAGCGCGCGGGCTTGCCCGGGCGCCGCGTCGCGGTAGAGGTCGTAGCCGTGCACGTGGATCTCGTCCTGGGCGTCGGAGCTCACCACCAGCCGCACCGTGCTCGCCCTTGTCCACCTCGATCCGCTGCACGCCGCCCTCGGGCGTCCCGCCGCGCAGCACGATCTCCTCCGGGCGGCGGCGGCGGGCGCCGACTCGGCGGTGGCCGTCGGCGGGTCCCTCGGGCTCGGTGGGCGTTGGCTCCTGCGCCTGCGTGGTGGCCGGGTCGTCGGCCTGCTCGCTCTCCTCGCCCGGGCTGATGACCACGAAGGCCACCACCGCCACGAGCGGCGGCCAGCGCGATCAGCCCCAGTCTCGTCCTGTTGGACATGCGTTTCCTCCTGCTCGACGTGCGCGCGGCCCCGTGGCCGCGCGCTGGGCCTCAGCGGAGGAGCGAGCGGGAGGAGCGCGCCCGGCCAGGTGGAGCGCCAGCGCTCCAGCTCGCGGGCCGGATGACGCGCGAGGCAGCCCAGGCGCCGAGCTGCGCGTTCGCGGCGCGGCCGGCGGAGCACGCGCCGCGCCCGACGGGCCGCCGACGCCACACGCGGCGCGGGCGCCGCTCGAGCCCGAGGGCGGCCACAGCGCGCCCGCGGCCAGCGCCAGCGGGTACGCCACCCAGCCGCCGGCACCCGCGACGGCCGCCAGGCCGTCGGCGCGCTCGGAGCCACGACATGCCCTCCAGCAGCTCCTGGGCCGTGAAGATCGCGGCGATCGCGAGCGCGGCGAGCAGCCACGCGGGGGCGAAGCCCAGGCGGGCCTCGGCCGCCCTGCCGGTCGAGCGCGCGCCCGCGCGACCACGGCCAGCAGCTGCGCGCGCGGCCCCGGCCAGCGCCGAGCCCCACGGCCAGACCCGCCAGGGGCAGGTACGCGTGGCCGCCGGGCTCGCCCGCCGCGCCATGCCCGGCGATCAGGAAGCGGCCCTGGTGGACCGCACAGCGAGGCGGCCGCGATGGCCGCGGCCGTTCGGAGCTTGGACACGGCTCGGAGTATGGCAATGGCGCAGGCCGCGGCCGCCACGATCGCACGCGACGCGGCCGCCGGCTGCTAGAGTCAGGCCTGCGCGCGACTGCTTCGCAGGGCGGCGCTCACATCGGGCTGCCGGCTCGGGCACGCCCTGGCCGCGGTGACCCGCGGCTCGCGCAGCTCCGGGTCGAAGCGGTAGCCCACGCCGAAGTGGGTGTGGATGTACTTCCAGTCCGGGCGACGCGCCCTCGAGCTTCTGGCGCACCTTGCGGATGAAGACGTCCACCGAGCGGTCGCCGTGGGCCATCGCGTAGCCCCACACCTGCTGGTAGATCTCCTCGCGCTGGAGCACCTTGCCCTCCGCGTGGGCGAGCAGCTGGATGCACCTCGAACTCGCGCCGGGTGAGGTCCACGCTGCGACCGTCCGGCGAAGGCCTGGAACTGGTCGGCGCGGATCTCGAGGTCGCCGGCCACCACGGGCGCCTCGTCGCCCCGCCCCGAGGCCTGCTTGCGGCGGCGCACCACCGCCTCCACGCGCGCCAGCACCTCCTCGGGGTGGCAGGGCTTGGTGACCCAGTCGTCGGCGCCCATCCGCAGCCCGCGCACGCGCTGGGCGACGGTCGAGCGCCCGGTGCAGACCACCACGCCCAGGCCCGGCATGGCCGCGGTGAGCTTCTCGAGGAACTCCCAGGCCTGCGGGGCCGAGCAGCGCGAGGTCCACCACCAGGGCGTTCACGCGCATGGCCACGAACTCCTCGACCCGCGGAGCGGCCTCGAGCCGGCGGTACTGCCAGCCCATGCCCTCCAGGCGGTTCACGAGGACGCGCACGAAACCCGAGTCGGAATCGAGCACGGCGAGCCTGATCGGTCCGTGATCGGTCGGGTTCACCTGGCGCCAGGATACGCCACCTACCCGCTGAAGTTGCTCGTTTACAGCTTTTTCACAGGCCGGTCACGCGCACATAACGGGGTTTTCCGCTCCAGATGGCACCGTTGCGGCGTGGAAGCGGCCACGAACGAGCGGTTGCAGGTCCGGCGAGGTCGAGGTCCGACCCGCCGAGTACCTGGCGATGGCCGGGGGCCAGCCGCTGAACCTGACCGCGCGCGAGCTCGAGCTGCTGACCGCGCTGGTCGAGCGCGAGGGCCGGATCGTGAGCCGCGAGGAGCTCTACCGCACGCGTCTGGGGCGAGCCCTACCGCAAGTCCGACCGCTCGGTGGACGTGTACGTGGGCAAGCTGCGCCAGAAGCTCGACGAGCGCGCTGCCCGGCCGGCGCTTCATCCACACCCACTTCGGCTTCGGCTACCGCTTCCAGGCCCTGAGCGGGCCCTGGAGCGGCGCCTTTACATCTCTTTCACATCCCGGAGACAACTCCGCAACAGACTCGTGGAGGCGTCCCTGACAGGTTGGCCGCCATCCCATGAACCAACAGAGGAGACACAGCAATGACGAAGTGGCTCGCACTTCTGTGCCGGCGGCCGTCTGGCCCTCGGCGTCGTCGCCTGCGGCGACGACGACGACGATGGCGGCTCTGGTGGCAGCGGCGGAGGCGGCGACCTCTCCGGCTCCATCAAGATCGACGGCTCGAGCACGGTGGGCCCCTTCGCCCAGGCCGCCGCCGAGGCGTTCCAGGGCGAGAACCCGAACGTGAAGGTCTCCGTGGGCACCTCCGGGCACCGGCGGCGGCTTCGAGAAGTTCTGCGCCGGCGAGACCGACATCTCCGACGCCTCGCGTCCGATCAAGGACGACGAGGAGGTCCCGGTCTGCAAGAAGAACGGCGTGACCTACAAGGAGGTCCAGATCGCCAACGACGGCATCGCCATCGTGACCAACAAGGCGATCAAGATCGACTGCATGACCACCGACGAGCTCAAGAAGCTGTGGAACCAGGGCTCGAAGGTCGCGAACTACAACGAGCTCAACCCGAAGTTCCCCGACGCCAAGGTCAGCCTGTTCGGGCCCGGCACCGACTCCGGCACGTTCGACTTCTTCACCGACGAGATCAACGGTGAGGAGGGCGTCTCGCCGCAAGGAGTACCAGCCGTCCGAGGACGACAACGTGCTGGTCCAGGGCGTCGAGGGCGACGAGGGCGGCCTCGGCTACTTCGGCTTCTCCTACTACGAGCAGAACAAGGACAAGCTGAACCTGGTCGGCGTCGATGGCGGCGACGGCTGCGTGAAGCCGAGCAACGAGACGATCCAGGACGGCACCTACAAGCCGCTGGCGCGTCCGCTGTTCATGTACCCGAGCGACAAGTCGCTCGACCGACAAGCCGCAGGTGAAGGCGTTCATGGACTACGTGCTGGAGAACCAGGCCACGATCGCCGAGGCGGCGCAGATCGTGCCGCTGACCGACGAGCAGGCGACCGAGGCCAAGACCGCCCTCGGGCGGCTAGGACGACGCACGTGGAAGCAGGAAGCACAGCGGCACGCGCCACCCCCGCACTGGGGGTGGCGCGTCGTCGCGTCGGGGAGGACGTCGATCAAGGGCGCTCCTGCTGCTGGCGGCCCTGCTGTCGGTCCTCACCACCACCGGCATCGTGATCTCGCTGCTGACGCGAGACGCTTCGTCTTCTTCGAGGACGTGGGCGTCAGCGAGTTCCTGTTCGGCAAGGACTGGTCGCCGGTGATCAAGCCGCAGAGCTTCGGCGTCCTCCCGCTGGTGAGCGGCACGTTCCTCGTCACCGGCATCGCGCTGCTGGTGGCGGTGCCGCTGGGCCTCGGCTCGGCGATCTACCTCAGCGAGTACGCCAGCCCGCGCGTGCGCAAGACGCTCAAGCCGGTGCTCGAGCTGCTCGCCGGCGTGCCGACGATCGTGTTCGGCTACTTCGCCCTGACCTTCTTCACCCCGCACGATCCTCAACGACATCGCGAACGCTGGAGGTCGGCGTCTTCAACGTGCTCGTCGGCCGCGATCATCATGGGCTTCATGGTGATCCCGACGATCGCGTCGGTGTCCGAGGACGCGATGTCGGCGGTGCCGCAGTCCCTGCGCGAGGGCTCCTTCGGCCTGGGCGCCACCAAGCTCCAGACCTCGCACGCGCGTGGTCTTCCCCGCCGCCCTGTCGGGCATCGTGGCGGCCGTCGTGCTGGGCGCCTCGCGCGCGGTCGGCGAGACGATGATCGTGCTGGTGGCCGCCGGCCAGATCGCCGCACTCACCGCCGACGCGCGCGAGCCGAGTTCACGATGACCTCCTACATCGGCGCGGTCGCCAAGGGCGACCTCGCCACCGGGCAGCGTCCAGTACAAGACCGTGTTCGCGGTCGGGATGCTGCTGTTCCTGATCACCCTGGTCCTGAACATGGTCTCGATCCGGTTCGTGCGCAAGTACAGGCAGGTGTACGAGTGAGCTCCGATGTCGCGCGCCGGTCGGCCAGGCCTCGCGGTCCACCAAGGTCCGGAGGCCGCGCTTCCGGCTGGCTGCTGCTCGCCTGCCTGGGGCTGTCGGTCATCCTGCTGGGCATGCTGCTGGTGGACGTGGCCATCGACGGCCTCGGGTCGGTCGACCTCGCCTTCATCACCGACTACCCCTCCTCGGTGGCCGCCAACGCCGGCGTCCGGGCCGCGCTGCTCGGCACGATCTGGCTGATGGGCGTGGTCACGCGTCTTCATCGTGCCCGGTGGGCGTGGCCACGGCCATCTACCTCGAGGAGTACGCCGACCGCGACCGCTGGTGCAACCGCGCGATCGAGGTGAACATCCAGAACCTGGCCGCGGTGCCCTCGATCGTCTACGGCATCCTCGGCCTGGCCTTCCTCGTGCGCGGCCCGTTCTCGCAGGGCAACGTGGTGCTGGCCGGCGGGCTGACCCTGGGCCTGCTGGTGCTCCCGGTCGTGATCATCGCCGGCCGCGAGGCCATCCGCGCGGTGCCGCCGTCGATCCGCGAGGGCTCGATGGCCCTCGGCGCCACCCAGTGGCAGACCATCTGGCGCCAGGTGCTGCCCGCCGCGATCCCGGGCATCGCCACCGGCGTGATCCTCGCGCTCTCGCGCGCGATCGGCGAGACGGCGCCGCTGATCGTCGTCGGGGCCGCCACCTTCGTGGCCTTCGACCCCGACCTCTTCTCGCAGTTCACGGCGCTGCCGATCCAGATCTTCGACTGGATCTCGCGCCCCTCCAACGACGTCAACGACTTCGCCGTCACTGGCGGCCGGCGCGATCATCGTGCTGATGATCCTGCTGCTGTCGATGAACGCGGTGGCGATCTGGCTACGCAATCGCTACGAGCAGAAGTGGTAGGTGACCTAAGGTGGCTGAGCAGATGACCGAGCCCGAGCAGGAGCGAACCGAGGCAGGCGCTCCCGAGCCGGCGCGCCGACGGCCGCAGCGGCCCGAGGCGCGAAGGTCGACGTGCAGCGCCACGGCGCGTCGAAGGCGCACGCCGGGAGCGAAGGCCGACCGCGAGGCGATCTTCGGGATCGACGGCGTGGACGTGGCCTACAACGGCAACCCCGCGGTGCGCGACATCACGTTCGACATCCACATGAACGAGATCACCGCGCTGATCGGCCCGTCCGGGCTGCGGCAAGAGCACGCTGCTGCGCTGCCTCAACCGGATGAACGACCTGATCCCGGGCGCCGAGGTGACCGGCACGCTCGACGTACCACGGCCAGGACCTCTACGGCTCGACGTGGACGCCGTGGAGGTGCGCAAGCGGATCGGCATGGTGTTCCAGAAGCCCAACCCGTTCCCCAAGTCGATCTACGAGAACATCGCCTTCGGCCCGCGGGTGCTGGGCATGAAGGGCGACATGGACGAGATCGTGGAGTCGGCGCTGCGGCGCGGCGCGCTCTGGGACGAGGTCAAGGACCGGCTCAAGACCAACGCGTTCGGCATGTCGGGCGGCCAGCAGCAGCGCCTGTGCATCGCCCGCGCGCTGGCCACCGACCCCGACGTGATCCTCATGGACGAGCCGTGCTCGGCCCTGGACCCGATCTCCACGGGCAAGATCGAGGACCTGATGCTCGAGCTGCGCGAGAACTACTCGATCGTGATCGTGACCCACAACATGCAGCAGGCCGCGCGCGTGTCGGACATGACCGCGTTCTTCACGGTCGAGCTGGACGACGACGGAAAGCAGCGCACCGGCCGCATGGTGGAGTTCGACGACACCGAGAAGATGTTCACCAACCCGTGCGACGAGCGCACGGAGGCCTACGTGACCGGGAAGGTCGGCTGATGGCCGACGCGACACCAGCAACCGCCAGTTCCAGGAGGAGCTCGCCGCGCTGGAGCGCGCGGCCCTCGGCGGCCTGGACCTGGTGGCCGGCGCCCTGGACCGCGCGATCGAGACCGTGCGAGCACCACGACATCGAGCTGGCGAGCATGGTGATCGCCGACGACGACCGCATCGACGGCCGCTACCTCGAGGTGCACCAGGGCATCCTGTCGCTGCTGGCCCTTCAGGCGCCGGTGGCCGGCGACCTGCGCGTCGTGGCCGCGCTGCTGCACCTGATCAGCCACGTGGAGCGGATGGGCGACCAGTGCGTGAACATCGCCAAGCTGGTGCCGCTGGCCGGCCACGAGCCGCCCGTCGACGAGGAGCTGCTGGGCAACCTGACGCGCATGGGCGAGCTGGCGCGGCTCGCTGGTGGTGCAGTGCCAAGCAGGCCTTCGAGCGCCGCGACGTGGGCCTGGCCGAGGACCTGGTGCGCCAGGACGACGAGATCGACCGGCTCAACCGCGCCTCGTTCCCCGCGCGCTGGAGATCGGCGACGACCCGGACACGCGCGAGTGGGCGATGCACATGATGCTCGTGGCCCGCTGCCTCGAGCGGATCGGCGACAACGCCGTGGACATCGGCGAGCAGACGGCGTTCGTGGTCACCGGGCTGTTCCGCGAGTTCGAGGACGCCTCGCACCCCGAGCTCGCCCCGGGCCTGCGCGGCGGCTGACGTGGCGCTCTTCGCGAGCGCGCCCAACCACCGCACGTTCTTCGCCCTGCTCCAGGAGGCCGGCGGCGAACGCTGGGGAGGCCACCGAGAAGCTCGACCGGCTGATGCGCAACTGGCCCGACGACTCCGGCCTGCGCGGCGAGATCAAGGCGCTCGAGGAGGAGGGCGACCGGATCACCCACGACATCCTCCACCAGCTCTACTGCACCACGATGACGCCGCTGGACCGCGAGGACATCCACGCGCTGGCGGCCGCGCTGGACGACGTGGTCGACTACGCCGAGGAGGCCGCCGACGTGCTCGGCCTCTACAAGATCGAGGCGCCGATGGAGCAGGCCGTGGAGCTGACCGGCGTGCTGCGCGACGCCGGCCGCGAGCTCGCCGTGGCGCTCGGCAAGCTCGACTCGCTCGACGCGATCTGGCCGCACCTGATCGAGGTCGACCGCCTCGAGGACGAGGGCGACCGCATCAGCCGCCAGGCGCTGGTCTCGCTGTTCTCCGGGCGGCATCGACCCGATGGTGGTGATCCGCTGGAAGGACGTGTTCGAGCGCCTGGAGCAGGCGATCGACGCGTGCGAGCGCGTGTCGCACGTGCTCGAGGGCATCGTTGTCAAGCAGGCTTGAGTCGCCTCCCCGGAAGTCTGCCAAGCTCACGCGGACTCCGTTGATCTCGGCTGCATCGACATCGGCAGCAACACCACGCGGCTGCTGGTGGCCGAGGCCGGCGGCGGGTCGCTGCGCGAGCTGGTGACCGAGCGCGCGTTCACCCGCATCGGCCGTAGCCTTGGCAAGGACGGCGTGATCCCGCGGGAGAAGATCGAGGAGACGGTGGAGGTGGTGCGCGCCAGGCGAGCGTCGCGCGCGAGCTGGGCGCCAGGAGCTGGTGGCCGTGGCCACCGCCGCCATCCGCAACGCCACCAACCGCGACGAGCTGTGGCGGCGGTGGAGGAGCCGGCTGGGCGTGCCGCTGCGGGTGCTCTCCGGCGAGGAGGAGGCGCGGCTCTCGTTCGTGGGCGCCACCCGCACCCTGGCCCAGCCGGCGACCGGCACGATGGCCGTGGTGGACGTGGGCGGCGGCTCGACCGAGATCGCGATCGGCTCGCCCGACGGGCAGGTGGAGTGGTCGGAGTCCTTCCGCATCGGCTCGGGCTTCCTGGCCGACAGCTACCTGCGCTGCGACCCGCCGTCGGTCGCCGAGCTGGAGATGCTGCGCGACCACGTGGCCGGGGTGTTCGAGGGCCTGGAGACCGCCCGCCGCGGACAGCGCGGTGGCCGTGGGCGGCACCGCCACCTCGCTGCGCCGGCTCGTGGGCGCCGAGCTGGCGCACGAGACGCTGGAGCGCGGCGTGCGGGTGCTGTCGGTCACCCCGATCGCCGAGGTGGCCGAGCGGTTCGAGCTCGACCCCGAGCGGGTGCGGCTGCTGCCGGCCGGCATCCTCGTGCTGGAGGCCGTGTCGGACTGCCTCGGGCTGCCGCTGCGGATCGCGCGCGGCGGCCTGCGCGAGGGCGTGATCCTCGAGCTGGTGGAGGCGGCCTGAGCAATGGCCAAGGCGCGCCCGATCCCGCGGCCTGGCGCCGGACACCCGCTTCGGCGACGCGGCCGCGGCGACCGTGGAGATCCGCGCGCGCGAGGTGTTCGCGCACGCCGACGGCGTGCTCGACACCGGCGACATCGAGCGCGTGCACGACATGCGCGTGGCCACCCGCAGGCTGCGCGCGGCGATGGAGGTGTTCGCCGCCTGCTTCCCGGAGAAGGAGCACAAGGCGGCTGCTCAAGGAGGTCAAGACGCTGGCCGACGCCCTCGGCGAGCGGCGCGACCCCGACGTGGCGATCGAGTCGCTGGAGCGCCTGGCGAGCGAGCTCGGTGCCGCCGAGCGGCCCGGCGTCGAGGGCCTGACCGCGGAGCTGCGGGCCGAGCAGGAGGCCGGGAACGAGACGGTCGCGCGAGCGCTGGAGGAGGCCCGGGCCGCGGGGCTCGCGGAGCGCCTGGAGGCGCTCGCCCTCACCGCTCGCCGGGAGGAGGCGCCGGCGTGAAGGCGCGCAAGGTCAAGGGGCTCGATCCCGACGGCACGCTGGCCGACAACGCGCAGCGGATCGTGGCCGTGCGCCTGGCGGAGCTGCGCTCCTTCGGCCCGCTCGCGGTCGACCCGGAGGAGGTCGAGGCGCTGCACGACATGCGGATCGCCGCCAAGCGGCTGCGCTACGTGCTGGAGACCACGCGCCCCGCGCTTCGGCCGCCCGGCGGCGGACGGAGCGCGCGCGGCGCGCCGGCTGCAGGACCTGCTGGGCGAGATCCACGACTGCGACGTGATGCTGCCCCGCGTGCGCGCGCACGAGGCCGGTTGCGGGCCGAGGACGCCGAGGCGCTCGAGTTCTCAGCAGGGCGCCGGGCGCGAGACCTCGAGCCCGCGGCGGCCACGCGCGCACCCAACCTCGACCGCTATCGCGGGCTGGAGGCGCTGGGCGCCTATCTCACGGCGCGGCGCGGGGTCCTGCACACGGCCTTCGTGCGCGAATGGGAGCGTCTGGAGGAGCGGGACTTCGCCGCCAAGCTCAGCGACGGACTGGGCCCGCAGCGGCGATCGCCCGCAGCTCCGACGGACGGAGCAGCACCTTGAGCTCGCCGCGATCCACCGCGGCCAGCCCGCCCTTCTTCATCCGCACCTGCGCGCCCGTCAGCGTGTGCAGCGCCATCGAGAAGTCGGGCTCGTGGCCCACCAGCAGCACGTCGTCGCCCTGGTCGGCCGCCACGGCGCGGAGGTCGACGGGCCGCCCGCCAGGCGCTCGTCCTCGATCGACGTCGACGCCCGAACGGCTCGCAGGCCAGCCGGGCCGTCTGCGCAGCGCGGACCTTCGGGCTGCGTCACGCACGCGTCGAGCTCGCACCCCGAGCGCCTTCAGAGCGGCGCCCGCCGCGCGCGACTGCTCCTCCTCCCTTCGCGGTGAGCTCGCGCTCGCTCGTCGGGGGTCCCGTCCTCGGCCTCGGCGTGGCGCAGCATCCAGATCACGTGCGCAACATAGAACAGGAGACGATCGGAGCGATGGAGTCAGGCAAGTGGAGACCCCGAGCGTGCAGGCCGCCGGACCTCGACTCCACCGAGCTGTACGTGAACCGCGAGCTGTCGTGGCTCGACTTCAACGAGCGCGTGCTCCAGCTGGCCGAGGACGAGGCCACGCCGCTGATGGAGCGGGTCAAGTTCCTGGCCATCTACACGCTCGAACCTCGACGAGTTCATCATGGTGCGGGTGGCCGGGCTGCACGACCAGGTGGACGCCGGCATCGACGCCCGCAAGGCCGACGGCCTGTCGCCCCTGGAGACGATCGAGCGGATCACCGAGCGCACGCAGGAGCTGGCGCGCGCGCCAGTCGCGCCACTGGGAGCGAACGAGGTGCGCCCGCGCCTGGCCGAGCACGGCATCCGCGTGCTCGACATCGACGACTGCTCGCCCGAGGAGCTCGAGCGCGCTGGACCGGCTCTTCCACGAGCAGATCTTCCCGGTGCTCACCCCGCTGGCCGTGGGCCCCGGCCGGCCGTTCCCCTACATCTCCAACCTCTCGCTGAGCATGGCGGTGTGGCTGCGCGACCCGGTGACCGACACCGAGCTGTTCGCGCGCGTGAAGGTGCCGAAGGAGGTGCTGCCGCGGTTCGTCGACCTCGGCGACAACACCTTCGTGCCGCTGGAGTCCGTGATCGCCCGCCACCTCGACGCGCTCTTCCCGGGCATGGAGCTGCAGCGCCACGCGTTCTTCCGCGTGGCGCGCGACGCCGACTTCGAGGTCTCCGACGAGGCCGACGACCTGCTCCGCGCCGTGGAGAACGAGCTGCGCCAGCGGCGCTTCGGCGAGGTGGTGCGGCTCGAGGTGTCGGGTCGACATCGACCGCGAGCTGCGCGCGTTCCTGATCGAGCAGCTCGGGATCGAGGAGAACCAGGTGGTCGACGTGGACGGGCTGCTGGACCTGACCGACCTGTGGCAGATCCACGGCCTCGAGGGCTTCAAGCACCTGCGCGAGGAGCCCTGGTCGCCCGTGAGCGCCGACCCGTTCTCCAGCCGAGGCGGCAAGCCCGACGTGTTCGCGGCCATGCGCGCCGGCGACATCCTGGTGCACCACCCCTACGACTCGTTCGCGGGCAGCGTCGAGCGCCTCGTGGAGCAGGCCGTGAACGACCCCGACGTGCTGGCCATCAAGATGACCGTGTACCGCACCTCGGACGACTCGGCGCTCGTGCCGCTGCTGATCGAGGCGGCCGAGCGCGGCAAGCAGGCGGTGTGCCTGGTGGAGCTCAAGGCCCGCTTCGACGAGCGCCGCAACATCGGCTGGGCGCGCTCGCTGGAGGAGGCGGGCGCCCACGTGGTGCACGGCCTGCCCGGGCTGAAGACCCACGCCAAGGCGCTGCTGGTGGTGCGGCGCGAGGGCGCGGGCGTGCGCCACTACGTGCACGTCGGCACCGGCAACTACCACGCCAAGACCGCGCGCCTGTACGAGGACTTCGGCCTGTTCACCTGCGACCGCGAGATCGCGGCCGACGTGGCCTCGCTGTTCAACGCGCTGACCGGCGCCGCGCGGCCCGCCCAGCTACCACAAGACGCTCGTGGCGCCCGAGCGCATGCGCGACGGGCTGCTGGCGGAGATCGAGCGCACCGTCGAGGCCCACCGCGCCGGGGAGCCCGCGCGGATCGTCATGAAGATGAACTCGCTGGTGGACCGCCGCTGCATCCGCGCGCTCTACGAGGCGTCGCAGGCCGGCGTGCGGGTCGACCTCAACGTGCGCGGCATCTGCTGCCTGCGGGCCGGCGTCGCCGGGGGTCAGCGACAACATCCGCGTGGTCTCGGTCGTCGGCCGCTTCCTCGAGCACTCGCGGGTCTACGGCTTCGAGCGCGGCGACGAGCGCCGCTACTACATCGGCTCGGCCGACCTGATGCCGCGCAACCTCGACACCCGCGTCGAGCTGCTCACGCCGGTCGAGGACGGCATCCTGCGCGAGGAGGTCGAGGACACGCTGGAGCGCTGCCTCGCCGACGACACGCTTCGCCTGGGACCTGCAGCCCGACGGCTCCTGGGAGCGGCCGCGCGGCGGCACCCGCTCGGTGCACAGCGAGCTGATGCGGAGCGCGCTGGAGGACGCGGCGCGCGACGAGCGCGACGCCTGAGCGACGTCAGACCGCCAGCGCCGTCCGGCCCGCCTCGAGCTCCAGCAGCGCGCGCTTTCGCTCGATGCCGCCGCCGAAGCCGGTGAGCGACCCGTCCGCGCCGATCACCCGGTGGCAGGGCACGATCACGGCGATCGGATTCCGGCCGTTGGCCAGGCCCACGGCGCGCGCCGTCGTCGGGTCGCCGATCCGCCGCGCCAGCTCGCCGTAGCTGACGCTCTCGCCGTAGGGGATCCGCTGCAGCTCGTCCCACACGCGCAGCTGGAACGTCCGTGCCCGCCGGCGCCAGCGGCAGGTCGAACTCGGGCAGGCTCGCCCGCGAAGTAGCGCTCGAGCTGGTCGCGGGCGTCGCGGAGCGGCGCGGCGTCGGGGGACTGCGCGCCGGCCAGCCCGAGCTCACTCGCGGGCCCCATGTGCAAACCGGTGAGGCTGTCGTCGCAGGCGGTCAGGGTGAGCGGGCCGATCGGGCTTTCGACTGTGGCGTGGATCGTGGTCATGTGTGTAGAACGCCGACCGGACGCGCCGCGTGAGATACCCCTGCGCGCAGGCGGGTCCGCCATCCAGGCCTGTCGGTGCCGGCGCTAGTTCGCGCGCGCCTGGGCGGCGGCGCGGATCTTCTCGACGGCGCTCGGCACCGCCTTCTCCAGCCGCTTCATGTCCCACTGGTCGAGCGTGATCAGGCGCGTATCCGCGGTGGCCACCACCGTGGCGTTGCGGCGGTCGTCGCCCAGCAGGCCGACCTCGCCGAAGAAGTCGCCCGGCCCCAGCTCGGCCACCTTCTCCCCGCCGCGGCGGACCTCGGCCGTGCCCTCCTCGATGGCCATGAACGTGTAGGCGTAGTCGCCCTCGTCCACGAGATGCTTGCCCTCGGAGACCGACACCTCGCTCACGAACGGCGCGATCTTCTGCAGATCCTCGTCCGAGACCGACTCGAACAGCGGCAGCGACTTCAGGCGGCTGGTGTCCAACCCACTCTCCTCACACGCGTAGACGGCGTGGCGGGAATCTAACCCACCGTGGACGGGCACTGATCGGTGGAGGCCCAGCGTATGAACGCGTATGTCTCGGACTCGCACCCTCACACGCTGTTCGCACCGGCCGAATGGGCTTCGGACTGGCCTGCTGGCAGCCCGGAGCGTGTGCGTACGGCGTGGATCGGCGCTCGCGCAGCGCGAGCCGGTGAAGATCGCTGACCCGCGGTCTGGGGCCGCGACATCGCGCTGTCGGCCGGGCTGCTGGCCTGCCGCGACCGCGACAAGCTCGCGACGTTGCTGGCGCACCGTGCGTCGCGACCTGCCGACGTGGCTCCACGCTGGCCGTGCCCCGACTCCCTGCCCGGCAACGCCCGCTGGGGCACGGTGGCGCTGGGCGGCGGTTCGGCCCTGCCGGCGCGGCGCTGATCGCGGCGGTCCGGCGATGAGGATCGCGATCGTGGGCGCGGGCATCTCCGGGCCTGACCGCCGCCCACCACCTGCACCGCGAGCACGACGTCACCGTCTACGAGGCGGGCGCCTACGCCGGCGGCCACACCAACACCGTGCGCGTGGACCTGGCCGACGAGACCCACTGGGTCGACACCGGCTTCATCGTGCTCAACGACCGCAACTACCCCAACTTCGAGCCGCTGCTGGCCGAGCTCGGCGTGGCCACCCAGCCCTCGCACATGAGCTTCTCGGTGAGCGACGCGGCGGGCGCGTTCGAGTACGCGGGCACGCCGCGCGGGCTGTTCGCCCAGCCGCGCCGCGCGCTGGACCCGCGCTTCCTGCGGATGGTCGCCGACCTGATGCGCTTCAACCGCGAGGCGCGCGCGCTGCTGGACCTGGCGCCCGGCGACGGGCCGAGCCTGCGCGAGTTCCTGGCGGCCGGCGGCTACTCCGACTGGTTCGTGCAGCGGCTGATCGTGCCCCAGGCGTCGGCGGTGTGGTCGGCCGAGCCCGAGCCCATGTGGTCCTTCCCGGCCGCCTTCCTCGCGCGCTTCTTCCACAACCACGGGATGCTCGGCTTCCGCGACCGGCCGCGCTGGCGCACGGTGACCGGCGGCTCGCGGCGCTACGTGGAGGAGATCACGCGGCCGTTCGCCGACCGGATCCGGCTGAACGCGCCGGTGCGCGCGGTCACGCGCGCCGCCGACCACGTGGAGGTCGCGGCCGAGGGCTGCGAGACCGAGCGCTTCGACGAGGTGGTGATCGCCGCCCACTCCGACCAGGCGCTGGCCATGCTCACCGACCCCAGCGACCGCGAGCGCGAGCTGCTCGGGGCGATCGCCTACCAGCCCAACGAGGCCGTGCTGCACACCGACGAGTCGCCTGCTGCCGCGCCGCCGCGCCGCCTGGTCGAGCTGGAACTTCCACCTGTCCACCCCGCCCGCGCAGCGCACGACGCTCACCTACTGGATGAACAACCTGCAGGCGCTCGAGTCGAAGACCAACTTCTGCGTGTCGCTGAACCTGACCGAGGACGTCGACCCCGCGAAGGTGATCCGCACGATCCAGTACTCGCACCCGGTGTTCACACCGCGACGGCGTGGCGGCGCAGGCGCGCCACGGCGAGATCTCGGGCGTGAACCGCACCCACTACTGCGGCGCCTACTGGCGCTGGGGCTTCCACGAGGACGGCGTGGTGAGCGCCCTGCGAGCGCGCTCGCGCGGCGTCGGCCGCGCCCCGGTGGCGGCATGACCGCCTCCGCCATCTACGACGGCTGGGTGCGCCACCGCCGCTTCACGCCCGTCGAGCACGCGTTCACCTACCGCCACGCGATGCTCCTGCTGGACCTCGACGAGCTGCCCGGCGTGCTGGACCGCCACCCGCTCTACTCGTCGCACGCGCGCGCGCGCCCGTGCGCTTCCGGCGCGAGGACTACCTGGGCGACCCGGCGCGCCCGCTCGCCGAGTGCGTGCGCGACCTGGTGGAGGAGCGCACCGGCGAGCGGCCGGCCGGGCCCGGTGCGCCTGCTCACCACGCTGCGCACGTTCGGGCACAACTTCAACCCGGTCTCGCTTCTTCTACTGCTTCGCCCGCGGGCGGCGAGCGGGTGGAGGCGGTGGTCGCGCAGGTGACCAACACGCCCTGGGGCGAGCGCCACGCCTACGTGCTCCGCCGCGACGGCGAGCACTCGGTGATGCGCGACACGCATGGACAAGGTCTTCCACGTGTCGCCGTTCATCGGCATGGACTCGCCACTACGACTGGCGCGTCACCGAGCCCAACGGCAACCTGCTGGTGCACATCGACGAGCGCGACGACGACGGCCGCCACGTCTTCGACGCCACCCTGTCGCTCGACGCGCCGCGAGCTGTCGGACTCGGCGCCTGACCCGGCTGCTGCTGCGCTTCCCGGCCACGTCGCTGCGCGTGGTGTTGCTGATCTACTGGAACGCGCTGCGGCTGAAGCTCAAGGGCGCGCCCTACCTCCGCCACCCGGAGCGAGCGCGATGACCGACCAGCTGGCGCGGCGCTTCATCTTCCGGCTGCTCTCGCAGATGCGCGACGAGCGGATCGAGATCGTCGAGCGCGGCCGGCGGTTCGCCTTCGGCCCCGACGGAGCGCCGCTGCGGGCGGAGGTCACCGTGCACTCGCCTCACGTCTACCGCCAGGTGCTGCGCGGCAGCACCGGGCTGGCGGAGACCTACATGGACGGCCACTGGGACACGGACGACGCCGGTGGCGCTGATCCGGATCGCCGCGCGCAACATGCGCGGCATGGACGACCTGGCGGCGGCGCTGGCACCCGGTGCTGCACACCGGCCAGCGGCTGGCGCGGATGATCCCGCACAACGACCGCGACGGCAGCCGCGCGAGAACATCTCCGCCCACTACGACCTGGGCAACCAGCTCTTCTCGCTGTTCCTCGACCCCACGATGATGTACTCCTGCGCGTACTTCGACTCGCCCGAGCCGACGCTCGAGGAGGCGCAGACGGCCAAGCTCGACCGCGTCTGCCGACGCAGCTGCGCCTGGGCCCCGGCGACCACCTGCTGGAGATCGGCACCGGCTGGGGCGCGATGGCCGTCCACGCGGCGCAGCCATCACGGCTGCCGCGTGACCACCACCACCATCTCCCAGGAGCAGCACGACTTCGCCCTGGAGCGGGTGCAGGACGCGGGCCTCGCCGACCGCGTGACCGTCCTGCTCGAGGACTACCGCGACCTGCGCGGCACCTACTCCAAGCTCGTCTCGATCGAGATGATCGAGGCGGTGGGCTGGCAGTACTTCCCCACCTACTTCCGCCGCTGCTCGGAGCTGCTCGAGCCGGACGGCCTGATGCTCCTCCAGGCGATCACGATCGACGACCGCGCCTACGAGGTCGAGAAGGCCTCGAAGAGCTTCATCAACACCCACATCTTCCCCGGCGGCTGCCTGCCGTCGCTCGAGATGATCCACCGCTGCGTCGGCGCATCGAGACCGACCTGCGCACCGTGTGGCTCGACGACATCACCGAGCACTACGCCGAGACGCTGGTGCCACTGGCGCGAGTCGTTCGACGCCAGCGCCAAGCTCGCCGCCGAGCTCGGCTACGACCTGCGCTTCCGGCGGATGTGGGAGCTGTACCTGGCCTACGTGGAGGCCGGCTTCCGCGAGCGCGCGGATCGGCGACGTGCAGATGCTGCTGGCCAAGCCGGAATGGCGCGAGCCGCTGCTCGCCCTCAGCTCCGCGGCTCGCGGCTGAACATCCGGTCCGAGATCCGGTCCACCAGGAAGCCCGGGCCGCGGAGGCCAGCTTGGCGATCGCGGTCTTGCCGCCCGGGCCGAGCACCGTGCGGTCGTCGCGGATGGCGCTCACCACCTTGGTCGCCCACTCCTCCGGCTCCTGCTTCTCCCAGTCCGAGGTGTCGAGGTAGCGGCCGTAGGCGTCCTCGGTGGCGTCGAGCATGTCCGTGTCGACGCCCGGCGTGACCAGGTGCAGAGTGGTGACGCCGGTGTCCTTGAGCTCGCGCCGCAGCGACTCGGTGAACGCCACCACGCCCGCCTTCGACGCCGCGTAGGTGGTGGCGGCCGGGAAGTAGGCGTAGCCGGAGATGCTGGCGTTGTTCACGACCTTGCCCCGACCCGCGCTCGATCATCCCCGGCAGCACCGCCTGGGTGAGCTGGACGACGGCGACCAGGTTCACCTGGAACATCGCGTAGATCTCGTCGAGGTCCTGCTCCTCGAGCAGCCCGCCGGTCACCAGGCCGGCGTTGTTCACGATCACGTCGATCTGCGGAGCGCGTCGCCGAGCTCGGCGCAGCTCTCGTCGATCGCCTCGCGCGAGCTCAGGTCCATCTTCACCGGCCGCACCTCCTTGCGCGCGCGACACCGGCGGGCTCCTCGAACTTCTCGGGCGAGCGCATGCCTGCCAGCAGCAGGTCGAGCGGCTCGCGGCGAGCGCCTCGAGGATCGCGCGGCCGATCCCGCGGTTGGAGCCGGTGACGAGCGACGGTGCGGCCGGTGAGATCCATCTGCCTCAGGCTACGTGCCGGCTCGCCGGGCGGACGATCCGGCATCGGCAACCTGATCGGATCGCGCCCTGCCCGCGTATCTTCATTCGGCCATGCGACCCTCGGTGACCTGACCCTCGCGTACGACCGGACCGGCTCCGGGCCGGCGCTGGTGCTCGTGCACCCGCTCGGCGCCGACCGCGGCGTGTGGGAGCCCGTGCTCGCCGTTCCTCGCCGGCCCACCACGACTGCATCGCCATGGACATGCCGGGCTTCGGCGAGTCGCCCGAGCTGCCAGCCGACGTGCGCGCCCACCGCCGCCGAGGATCGCCGCCGCCGTCGGCGCCACCCTCGACTCGCTGGGCGTCGATCGCGCCCACGTGGCCGGCATCTCGCTGGGCGGCTGGGTGGCGCTCGAGTTCGCCAAGACCGACCGCTGCCTGAGCGTCACCGGGCTCTGCTCGGCCGGCTTCTGGCCGCGGCCGCTCGGCCCTCGCCCGGAGGTGGCGCGCAGCACGCGCCCGCGGGCTGCTGCCGCTCGCTGCGTCCGCTGCTGCGCACCGCGGCCGGCCGCCGGCTGCTGCTGAGCCGGGTCAATCGCCCATCCCGAGCGCGTGCCGCCGGACGCCGCCTACCGGCTGGTCCGCGCCTACGCGCGGGCCCCCGGCTTCGAGCGCGCGAACGCCGAGATGCGCAGACGCGCTGTTCGAGGGCTTCGACGAGATCGACGTGCCGATCACGCTCGCCTGGGCCGAGCGCGACCGCTTGGTCTACCCGCCCGCGCAGCGTGCCGGCCGGGGTCGAGACGGAGGTCCTGCGCGACTGCGGCCACGTGCCCACGTGGGACGACCCGGAGCAGGTGGCCGGCGTGATCCTGGCCGGGATCGCGCGCGCCGGGCGCGGCTCGGGCGCGCTGTCGGCCTGACGGACCCCATCTAGACTCGGGCGATGGCCACGGACCTACCGCTCGCCTGCTCGCTCGGCGCCGGCGATCTGGCCGAGCGCGCCCGGCAGCTGGCCGAGGTCGGGCGGCGGGGGCTGCTCACGTCGGAGGTGTCCGGAAACCGGGCGGTGCTCACATGGGACCCCGCGGTTCGGGAGGACGTGCGTGCCGTCGTGGCAGCGGAGGCGGAGTGCTGCCCGTTCCTGGACATGCGGCTGGTGGATGGCGAGGACTCGATCGAGCTCGTCGTGGAGGCACCCGCGGGCGCCGAGCCGGTGCTCGGCGACCTCGTGGCGGCGATGGGCGGGCTCAGCCGCTGAGGCAGCCGGCGTGGCCACCTTCTGCCTGATTCATGGCGCGTGGCATGACCCGTCGTGCTGGGATCCGGTCGCGGTTGGCCTTCGGGCACAGGGCCACGAGGTCGTGGCTCCGGACCTGCCGCTCCACGACCCGAGCTCAGGGTTCGAGCAGCGCGCTCGTCCGGCGATCGAGGCGCTCGGTGGCGCCCACGAGCCCGTGGTCGTCGTGGGCCACTCGATGGCGTCCGCCTATGCCCTGTTGGTCGCAGTTGCACACCCAACCGCTCTGATCGTCCACCTGTGCCCGAGGCTGGGCGGGCTCACGCCGCCCCCCGGTGCCCCGGACACGTTTCGGGCCGCCTTCCCGTTCCCGCCCGAGCGGCCGGACGGCACGAGCGCGTGGGACCCCGAAGCAGCCGTGATCGCCATGTACAGCCGCCTGCCCCCGGAGTCCGCCCTTGGACTGGTGCGGAACCTGCGACCGATGGCTCAGCCGCCCGGGGAGTTCCCTCTCTCGAGCCATCCGGCGATACGCACGGCACTGGTCTACGCGGCCGAGGACGAGTTCTTCGAGCCCGCGTGGGAGCGATTCATGGCGCGCGAGCTGCTCGGCGTCGACCCGATCGAGATCCCCACCGGGCACTTCCCGATGGCCGAAGACCCTGATGCTCTGAGCGACCTGCTCGATCGACTCGCGACAGAGGCAGTGGGCGGTGAGGGTCACGATCCCCCGACCTCTCGCTTGTAAGGCGTCCCGACTTTCCGCTCCAGAGCGGTTTCAGGCGCCTCGACGATCCACCATTTGCAGGCGATTCACAGTGGTTCTGGCAGGGCTGCCGATTCAGCCGCCCCGGTCTTCGCCGATCGCGGACACCGCGACCCTGCCGTGATGGACCTGCTCGCGGAGCTCAGCCCCCCTGCGACTTGACGTGATCGATGACCGCCCTGAACTCCTTGGTCGGAGAGAAGTCCACGTACTCGGAGTCCTCGAGCGCCATTGGCGCGTGACCCGGCGCCCAGTAGAAGGCCTGCCCGGCCTCGTAGACCTCCTCGCCCTCCTTGGTTCGCATCTTCACCCGCCCCTTCAGCAGATATCCCCAGTGCGGACACTGGCAGAGGTCGTCCGGCTGTCCGACCAGCGCGGGCCCCAAGTCCGCACCGGCCGGCAGGCGAACAAATGCCGTGGTCATGTCGCCGCCGATCTCCTTCATCCGGAGCTCGACGCCGTCGCCCTCAATCTCGACCGGGGCCTCTTCCCGCGTGATCGCCTTCATCGATCCTCCCCTTCGCCGTTCGATGCTGCGTTGAGGCGACTATCTCACGCCGGCCAGGAGCGGGCTCGGATCCGGTGCATCCACGTGCCGCGACGCGAACCGGCGTCGTCGCTGTCGACGGCGCACGCGAGCCGCCCGTAATTCTGGAGCGCGCTGCGCTACGCCCGGTGTGTCGGGCAGCAGCGGCGAGGGGGTTCGACCAGCTTTCCAGCGGCCCGCGAGGCCGCCGCGCCCGGGGGCTCTGATCGGGCCTGCGCGAAAGTCCAGCGAAGGCTGAAAGCGTCGGCACTTTTGGACGATGATGGCCGTCGAGCACTCGCGGGCAGGGTCCCGGCGAGTTCCTGCACCCGTGTCATCTCCTCCTATCGTGCACGGGGGAGCGAACAACACTTCCACTCCGCTTCCATAGGGGCTGAGAGGAACCGAGTGGGGGGTAGTGATCGCGCTCTACGACTGATGGGCGGTGAGGGTCACGATCCCCCGACCTCTCGCTTGTAAGGCGAGCGCTCTACCAGCTGAGCTAACCGCCCGGGGGCGAGAAGCTTAGGGGGCGGGTGAAGAGCCTCGGCTACGGCGCGTCGTAGACGTTGACCGTGCCGCCCACTGCCTCCTCGGTGTCGCGCGGGGCGGCCGTGCAGCTGGGCGGGGTAGCCGAACCCGGGGTCACGACGACGGCGGTCCTATCGTTGCCCACCACGCCGTCGATGACGGTCACGAGAGCGGTGGTCGTCGGCGGGCTCGCGTTGGGGTCGGGATCCGATCCGTCGGTGGTGACCTCCCCTACCGCGCCCAGAGCGCCCCGAGCCCCCGAGACCTCCAGACAGGTCACCCGGCCGGCGAAGGCGAGTTGCGGGCTCAGGTACTTGAACAACCGCAGAACGCCGGTAGGGCTTGCACCTGTGGCGGTGCTCGAAGCGTCCACGCGACCCCGCCGGGCGGGCGGGCCCGACCCGATGCTCCAGAAGCCCTTGACAGCATCGCGGGTGGGGGACGCAGGCGTGAAAGTTCGGGTCTGGGCACAGACGGCCGGCTCGCCTAGATCGCCTCCGCACAGGCGATACGAGTAGGGGAACCCCTGCAGCGGCCCGTTGGGATCGGACGGGCCACCTACCTGCTCAGTCAGAGGGCCGCTGGCTCCGGCAGGCCATCTGCGCGTGGGCGTTCTGAGGCCCAGCGCGAACCCTCCCCTCGACGACCCATACTCGAAGTACGAGTAGGCAGGTCCGTTGTTGGCCGTGCCGCGCCCGTTCAGCCTCGCGCTGTCAAACCTGATCTCCGTGGCCGGCTCGGTCGAGCCGTAGCAGCCGGCCAGCACGCCGGCGCGAAGGAGAGCCGAGACCGCGGTGCGCCGCATGGCGTAACCATCCCACACGTCCGGGTCGCCGACCAGCCGGGCCGCGGCCGCCCCCATCTAGTATCCGGCGCGTGGACCAGCGGCTCTTCTGGCGCTCGCTCGCGGTGCAGACCGCGGTCGTCGGCGTGCTCTTCCTCGTGCTCGCGCTCGCGCTGGACAAGGACTTCTTCGAGGACTACGGCTGGGTCGTCGGGCCCGCTCGCCTGGGCGGCTGCTCGCTCCTCACCGCGCAGACTCCTCTCGCTGCCGGCCGGGCTGGTGCTGTTCGCGGCGCTCGCGGGCGGCGTGGCGGGCTTCCTCGTCGGCCTGGTGGCGGGCCACATCGTGGCCTCGCGGTTTCGCTGCTGGTGTTCGCCGCGTCATGCGGGGGCTATGACGCCGAGCGCGACGCCGAGGGCACGCGGCCGCCGCCTGAGTGCCGCCCGGGCACCACGCGCTCCCGGACCTAGAATCACGGCCGCGGCCCCGTCGTCTAGTGGTGAAGACCCCGGCTTTTCAAGCCGGTAACGGGAGTTCGATTCTCCCCGGGGCTATGTCGATCGCGGTCGCCGCGACTGGGGCGCGAATGTCGATCCAGGTACTGCACGCCGTACCCGATCCTTCACTCCTGTTCCGCCGGGGTCCCAACGGAGACGCCGTTCTGAAGCTTGCGGCGCCCCCGTCAGCCCAGCTGGTCTTAGAGCGAGCGCCCCTTTTAAGCGCGAGGTCGTCGGTTCGAATCCGACCGGGGGCATCCCGATCGGCCCCGTCAGCTAGTCCCG
>CAVYMS010000001.1:0-941060 GCA_963769675.1 uncultured Thermoleophilaceae bacterium | reverse complement strand
GAACACCGCTCCCCCGCCCTCGGCTCCGCCCACGGACACCGTGCCGCCGTGGGCCTCGGCCACCGCGCGCACGATCGCCAGCCCCAGGCCGCTGCCGCCGCCGCGGTCGCCGGCCTGGCGGGCGAAGCGCTCGAAGACGCGCTCGCGCATGGCGGCCGGTACGCCGGGCCCGCGGTCCGCCACCTCGAGCACGACCTCCTCGCCGGTGCGGCGCGCCCGACACCACCACCGGGGTCCCGGACGGCGTGTGGATGAGCGCGTTCTCGACGAGGTTGAGCACCAGTCCGGTGCAGGTCGTCCGGCGACCCCTGGACCGTCAGGTCCTCGCCCTCGGGAAGCAGGTCCAGCGTCACGTCGTGGCCCGAGCGCAGCGGCGCGGCCTCGGCCACGGCGTCGCGGGCCACCGCAGCCAGGTCGACGGGGCGACGGACCGCCGCCGTCCCGTCGGGCCGGTCGCGCCCGGCGGCGGCGTCGGCCCGGGCCAGCAACAGCAGGTCGCCCACGAGCCGTCGCATCCGGCGCGACGAGCGCAGGGCGGAGCCCGCGATCTCGACCGCGGCCTCGCGATCGCGCGGGCCGTCGCTGCGGTCGAGCTCTTCCTCCAGCAGCTCGAGGTTGGCCAGGATGCTGGTCAGGGGCGTGCGCAGCTCATGGGAGGCGTCGGCCACGAACTCCCGCTGGCGCACCAGCGCGGACTCGGTCTCCTCCCGGGCGGCATCGAGCTGGCGGAGCATGTCCTCCAGCGTGTGCGGCCAGCTCGGCCACCTCGTCGTTGGCCTCGGGGCGCGGCAGCGACTTCGCCGGGTCGCGCGTGCGCGCCACCTCGCGAGCGGCGCGGGTGAGCCCGGCGATCGGGCGCATCGCGCGACGAGCCACGGCGAAGCCGGCCAAAAAGGCCAGGCCGGTGCCGCCGAGGATCCCCAGCCCGAGGAAGAAGTGCAGCCGGTCGATGTGCCCTGCACGCTGGCCCTCGGCTTCGCGTACTGGACGAACGCCACCGGGGCCCCGATCGGGCGCGCGATCCAGGTTGAAGCTGCCGCTGCGGTCGAGCGACTCCGCGAACAGCGGTCGTGCCACCACCCTGAAGTCGCCGACGTCGCGCACGCCGCCCTCGACCGGCGGGCCGAGGTTGGCCTGGCGGCCGGCGCGGGCGAGCGACGATCGCCGCTGCCTGTCGACCACGCGGATCGCTGGCCCCACCGGAGGACGCGGCCTCCAGCGTGGTCTCGTCGCCGGCGTACTGGATCTCGCCCTCGAGGTTGCGCTGGATCCGCAGCTGCTCCTGGAGGTCGGCCGCGGTGGCACGCAGGTCGGTGTTGAAGCTCGAGCGCAGCTTCTGCTCGGTCAGGGCGCCCACCACGATCGCGAACAGCAGCAGGATCACGAAGGTCAGTCCGGCGGAGACGACCGCCAGCTTCAACCGGATCGGCAGCCTCAGCCGCGTGCGCCGTAGCGCAGTGCGGGCGCGCCCGCTCACGCTTCGGGCCTCAGGACGTAGCCGGAGCCGCGGACGGTGTGCAGCACGCGCGGCTCGCCGCCGCCCTCCAGCTTGCGGCGCAGGTTGGACACGAACACGTCGATGGTGTTGGTCTCGGCGTAGGGGTGGTAGTCCCAGACCTCCTCGAGCAGCTTGTCGCGCGAGACCACCAGGCGCTCGTTTCGCATCAGGTGCTCCAGCAGCTCGAACTCGCGCGCGGTCAGCTCGATCGACCGCTCGCCCCGGAACACCTCGCGCGTATCGGGGTTCAGGCGCAGGTCGCCCGACACCAGGGACGCGCTTCCCCGCGGCGGGCGCCGCCTCAACAGCGCGCGCACCCGCGCCAGCAGCTCGGTGCGCTCGAAGGGCTTCACCAGGTAGTCGTCGGCCCCGGAGTCGAGTCCCGTCACGCGGGCGTCCACGGCGTCGCGGGCGGTCAGCATCAGGATCGGCACGTCGCCGGAGTCGCGCAGGCGCCGGCAAACCTCCACGCCGTCCAGCTTGGGCAGGCCCAGGTCGAGCACCACGGCGTCGGGCTCGAAGACCGAGGACTCCTCCAGCGCGGCCTCGCCGTCGCCGGCCAGGCGGACCTCGTAGCCCTCCAATCCGAGCGCGCGGCGCAGCACGCCCGCGATCTCGGCGTCGTCCTCCACCACGAGCACTCTCGGTGACCTGCTCATGCCCCCTGATGGTAGGGAGGGTCGGAGGCACGGCCGTCGAAAGACTGAAGCCACCCATGGCACGCCGCCGCGCCACTCGCAGGCCCACCCGTGGCCCCGCCCGCAAGCGGGCCCAGGCCCGCACCCCCGCGCTGCCCAAGCTGCCCGTGCTCGAGCAGCACCACCTCGACCTGATCGGCCTGGGCCTGGTGGCGTTCGCGACCTTCCTCGGATTCGTGCTCTACATCGGCAGTGCGGGCGGCCGCGTGGGGGAGGCCACCGAGGACGCATTGCGGTTCCTCCTCGGCGGCGCGGCGTTCCTCGTGCCCCCGGCGCTCTGCGCCACCGGCGCGATCCTGGTGCTGCGCCCGCTGCTGCCAAGCGTGCGCCCCTTCCGCACCGGCGCCATCTGCCTGATCCTCGGCGTCACGCTCGGCCTGGCGGCCGGGTCGCTCGGGCTGGGGCCCGGGCGCGCGGCACACGAGCCGCTCCTGGATCCGGGCTACGTGAGCGATCGCGGTGGCGCCCTCGGCGAGCTGCTGTTCGCGTCCTCGAGCGCGCTCTTCTCGGTGCTCGGCGCCCACATCCTGTTCCTCTTCCTCATGACCGGCGGCGTGCTGCTGGTCACCGGGCGCCTCGATCGCGGGGGTGGTCAAGGCGGCCGGCGAGCACGTGAGCACCACCACGCAGCGGGTGCGCACCGCCGGCGCTCGGACCACCGCTGTGCTCGCACGCGACACGGCGGTCGCCCGCTCGGGCCCACCGGAGCCGCCCGGTGTCGAGCCGGTGGTGCACGCGACCCACGTGGAGGCGCCCGCGCTTGATGCCGAGTCGCGCTACCCCGACCTCTTCGCAGGCGCGCCCGAGGACACGGGCGACCCCGATCCCGAGCCCGTCGAGCCGGCGCCCGAGGAGCCCGCGGCCACCACGCCCGCAGCGCAGGAGCAGGACGACCCGGCCGTGGTGGAGGCACAGCCCACCGACACGGTCCAGGAGCCGCTGACGCCCATGGGCAACCGGCGCACCGGCGTGACCGAGGCCGAGGACCTGAGCTACGACCTGCCGCGCGCCGCCTTCCTCAAGCACTCCAACGGGAAGGCCAAGCCCAGGTCGGCCGCGGACGATCGCGTGGGGGCGCAGCTGGTGGAGTCGCTCGGCCACTTCGGGGTCGAGGCCCAGGTAGTCGGGAGCGTGAGCGGCCCTCACGTGACCCGCTACGAGCTGCGCCTGGCACCCGGGATCAAGATGTCGAAGGTCTCGAACATGCGCGACGACCTGGCCTACGCGCTCGCGGCCGACGACGTGCGCATCCTCGCCCCGATCCCCGGCAAGCGCGCCGTGGGAGTCGAGGTGCCCAACCGGCTGCGCCAGATGGTGCACCTGGGCGATGTGGCCCAGGAGGCGCCCAAGGAGTGGTCGCCGCTGACCGTCTGGCTCGGCAAGGACATCGACGGCAAGGCCATCGGCATCGACCTGGCCGGCCAGCCGCATGTGCTCGTTGCCGGCACCACCGGCTCCGGCAAGTCGGGGTGCGTGAACGCAATGCTCACCTCCATCCTCATGCGCGCCACTCCCAACGAGGTGCGGATGGTGCTGGTGGACCCCAAGCAGGTGGAGCTCAACCTGTACGAGCGCATCCCGCACCTGCTGACCCCCGTGGTCACGAGCCCGCGGCTGGCGGCGAACGTGCTTCAGAACCTGATCCGGGAGATGGAGGAGCGCTACTCGCTGATGTCGGCGGCGCGCGCACGCAAGCTGGAGGAGCTGAACCGCATCCGCGAGCGCGACGGTGAGCGGCCGCTGCCATACGTGCTGTGCGTGATCGACGAGCTCGCCGACCTCATGATGATCGCCCCGGGCGAGGTCGAGGACTCGATCATCCGCCTGGCGCAGAAGTCGCGCGCGGTGGGGATCCACCTGCTGCTGGCCACGCAGCGCCCGAGCGTGGACATCATCACGGGCATGATCAAGACCAACGTGCCGGCCCGGATCGCGTTCGCGGTCTCCTCGCAGACCGACTCGCGGGTGATCCTCGACCAGAACGGCGCGGAGTCCCTGCTGGGCAAGGGCGACATGCTGTTCAAGCCCGGCAGCGGCACCAAGCTCAGCCGCATCCAGGGCGCGTTCGTGGGCGAGGACGAGATCGAGAAGATCACCGCGCCACTGGCGCAAGCAGGGTGAGCCCGAGCTGCGCGAGGAGCTGCTGGAGGCGGTGGAGTCCGAGGAGGAGGAGGAGCCCGCGCGGCGACTTCGACCCCGACGAGGACGACCTGCTGGCCGAGGCCATCCGCACGGTGGTCCAGATGGACACCGCCTCGACCTCGATGCTCCAGCGCCGCCTGCGCGTGGGCTACACCCGCGCCGGGCGGCTCATCGACATGCTCGAGCGGCGCGGCGTGATCTCCGGCTACGAGGGCTCCAAGGCGCGCAAGGTGCTCATCACCGAGGCCGACCTCCCGCGCGTGATCGCCGCGCTCGAGGAGCCCGTGGCGGGGGCGGTCGCGGACGAGTGACCGGCACCCCCTTTCCGCCAGAATAGGCGGGCCATGCCGCCGATCGGTGAGACGCTGCGCGAGGCGCGCATGCGCCAGAAGCTCGACATCGCCGATGTCGAAGAGCGCACGAAGATCCGCGCGAAGTACCTGCGCGCGCTCGAGAACGAGGAGTGGAGCTCGCTGCCGGGGCCCACCTTCGTCAAGACCTTCCTGCGCACCTACGCCGAGGTCGTGGGAGTGGACCCTCACCTGCTGGTCGAGGAGTACCGCAGCCAGCACGAGCGCCCCGAGGAGCGCAGAACCTGCAGCCGGTCGCCGTGGCCCGCGCGCGGCGCCGGCGGGGCCGCGACCGGCGGCCCCGCCCGGCCGCCCGGCCCCCCGAGCCGGGTGGCGGTCATCGCCGGGCTGGTGGTCGCCATCGTGGCCTGCTGGCCGTGCTCGGCCTGCTGAGCGGCGACGACGACGGCGGGTCGGCCGACGAGGGCTCCCAGGCGGCCGAGACGACACAGGCCACCGAGCCCGAGCGGCCCGCCCGCCGGCCCAAGCCGCGGCCGGCCCCGCCGGCGGGGGTCACGGTCCGGATCGCGCCCGACCGTGCCCACCTACGCCTGCATCGACACCGGCGAGGGCACCGAGACGGTCTTCGAGGGCACGCTGGAGTCGGCGCGCACGTTTCGCAACCCGCGAGGAGCTGCGCGTGAACCTGGGCAAGCGCTCGGTGGAGCTGCGCGCGAACGGCAAGGCAGTCGAGGTTCGAGCAGAGCCCCGAGCCGTTCGGCCTCCGGGTCACGCGCGACGGCGCGAAGGAGATCGCCGAGGGCGCGAGGCCCTGCGCGTGAGCGCCCGCGCCGGCATCGTCATCACCGGCACGGAGGTGCTCACCGGCCGGGTGCGCGACCGCAACGGCCCGTGGCTGTCGGACCGCCTGCTCGAGCTCGGCGTGGAGCTGGCCCACATCACCATCTGCGGCGACCGGCCCGAGGACATGGAGGCCCAGCTGCGCGTTCATGGCCGAGCAGGGCGTGGACCTGATCGTCACCAGCGGCGGGCTGGGCCCGACGGCGGACGACCTCACGCTCGAGGTCGTGGCTCGCTTCGCGGGCCGCCCGCTGGCGCCTCGACGAGGCGCTGGAGGAGCGGATCGCCGACATCCTCCGGCCGCTCATGAAGCGCTGGCAGCAACCTCGACTTCGACGCCGTGCGCGCGGCCAACCGCAAGCAGGCGCTGGTGCCGCGAGGGCGCGACGGTGATCGAGCCGGCCGGCACCGCGCCCGGGCATGGTGGTGCCGCCGCGCGACGGCGACGGCGCCGACGGTCGTGATGCTGCCCGGGCCCGCCGCGCGAGCTGCACGCCGATGTGGCACGAGGCGGTCGAGACGGAGGCGTTCCGGGCGGCGGTCGGCGCCGCCGAGCGACTACGAGCAGTCGATGCTGCGCCTGTTCGGCATCCCCGAGTCGGAGATCGCCGAGACGCTGCGCGCCGCCGAGGCGGAGATCGACGGCTTCGAGCGACCTCGAGATCACCACCTGCCTGCGCCGCGGCGAGGTGGAGGTGGTGGTGCGTCACGAGCCGGCGGCCGCGGGCGCGTGGGCGGCGCTGGAGGCGCCTGATCGCGCGAGCGGCACGCGGCACACGCTCTTCTCCACCGACGGCTCGACCGTCGACGAGCAGGTGGCCGAGCTGCTGGACGGGCTCACGGTCGCCGACGGCCGAGTCGTGCACCGGCGGGCCTGATGGCGGCGCGGCTGACCGAGCGGCCCGGCGCGTCCGCGTACGTGGCCGGCGGGGTGGTGGCCTACGCGAACGAGGCGAAGATCGCGCTGCTCGGCGTGGACCCGGCCCTGATCGAGCGGCACGGCGCCGTCTCGCCCGAGGTCGCCGAGGCGATGGCCGACGGCGCGCTGGAGCGCTTCGGCGCCGACGTGGCCATCGCGATCACCGGCATCGCCGGCCCGGGCGGCGGGACCGAGGAGAAGCCCGTCGGCACGGTCTGCTGGTGCGCCAAGCGCGCGCGACGGCGCCACGCTGGCCCGCGACGTGCGGATGCCCGGCGACCGCGACGAGATCCGCGACCGCTCGACCACCGTCGGGATGCACCTGCTGCGGCGGCTGCTGCGCGGCGAGGACCTGCCCGTCTGAGCGGCACGTCCCGGTCGCGACCGCCCTCTGCGCCTGTTCCTCGCGCTCGAGCTGCCGGAGCCCGTGAAGGCCACCTGGCCCGCGTGGCGCGGCGAAGCTGGCCGCGCGGGACTCCGCGCTGCGCCCGGTCGCGGCCGAGTCGCTGCACCTGACGCTGGTGTTCCTGGGCGAGACCCCGCCGGACCGGGCCGGCGCCGTCTGGGAGGTCGCGCACGCTTCGGTCGCCGGGATCGCCGCTCCCCAGCTGTCGCCGGGCGCGATCGCGGGCGTTCCGCGGCGGCGTCCGCGCCTGTTCGCCCTCGAGCTCGACGACGCCGGGGCCAGGGCGGGGCGGATGCGCGACCGGATCGCCGGCGCGCTCGCGAGCCGGGAGCTCCACGAGCCCGAGTCGCGCCCGTTCTGGCCCCACGTGACGCTCGCACGGGTGCGCCGGCGGAGCGCTTCCGGCCGCCCCGCGGGCGGATGCCCCGCCGGCGGCGTTCGCAGCCGACGGCACTGACGCTCTATCAGCAGCCGCACCCGCCCCGCGGGCGCGCGCTACGAGGCCCTGGAACGGCTGCCGCTGGGCCCGTGAAGGGACCCGCGCAGAACCGTCACCGGGTCGTCACCCACTGTCACCCACACCGTCCGATCCCGGTCCTAGCCTGCCGTTCCAAGAACTTCGGAAGGAGCCCGCATGACCGAGAAGGAACAGGAGAAGGCCGCCAAGGCCCGCGACGCCGCGCTCAACAGCGGCGATCACCCAGATCCAGCGCCAGTTCGGCGAGGGATCGATCATGAAGATGGGCGACGAGGCCTTCCAGGTCAGGTCGCCGCGATCCCCACGGGCGCGCTGTCGCTCGACCTCGCGCTCGGCGTCGGCGGGCTGCCGCGCGGCCGGGTCGTCGAGATCTTCGGCCCGGAGGCCTCGGGCAAGACCACGCTCATCTACCACGTGCTCGCCGAGGCCCAGAAGACAGGGCGGCATCTGCGCGTTCATCGACGCCGAGCACGCGATGGACCCGGTGTACGCCAAGCGGATCGGGGTCGACGTCGACGAGCTGCTGGTCTCACAGCCCGACCACGGCGAGCAGGCGCTGGAGATCGCCGACCTGCTGATCCGCTCGGGCACCATCGACGTGGTGGCGATCGACTCGGTCGCGGCGCTCACGCCGAAGGTCGAGCTCGAGGGCGCGATGGGCGACCAGTCCGTCGGCCTCCAGGCGCGCATGATGAGCCAGGCGATGCGCAAGCTCGCCGGCAACCTCAACCGCGCGAACACGCTCTGCGTGCTCACCAACCAGATCCGCGAGAAGGTCGGCGTCATGTTCGGCTCGCCGGAGACCCAGCCCGGCGGCCGCGCGCTGAAGTTCTACTCCTCCCAGCGCCTCGACATCCGCCGCATCGAGACCCTCAAGGAGGGCACCGAGGCGGTCGGCAACCGGGTGCGCGTGAAGGTGGTCAAGAACAAGGTCGCGGCGCCGTTCCGCCAGGCCGAGTTCGACATCGAGTACGGCCAGGGCATCTCCACCGAGGGCTGCCTGATCGACCTCGGCATCGAGCACGACATCGTCACGAAGTCGGGCTCGTTCTTCTCCTACGGCGAGGAGCGGCTCGGCCAGGGGCGCAACAACGCCAAGGGCTACCTGCGCGAGAACCCCGACAATGGCCAAGGAGATCGAGAGCGAAGATCTACGAGGCCGTGGGGGTCGACCAGCGCGCCGGACGCGGGGCCCGCTGGCGGTGGCTGGACGATGCGACCCACGGGGCCCGAGGCCGACGAGGAGAGAGGCGGCCTAGGGCGCCTGCACGAGCCGGGCGGCACGGAGGCCGCCAGAGCGGTGCAGCTGGCCTACCGCGCGCTGTCCTCGCGAGACCGCACGGTCGCGGAGATGCGCACCTGGCTCGAGCGCAAGCGGGTCGAGCCGGAGGCCATCGAGCACGCGGTCGCCGAGCTCGCGGCGGCCGGGCTGCCTCGACGACGCGCGCTTCGCGGAGCGCTTCGCCGAGGACAAGCGCAGCCTCGAGCGTGGGGCGCCGAGCGGATCGAGCGCGACCTCCTCCGGCGCGGCGTCGCCGGCGAGCATCGTCGAGGCCGCCGTCGACGCCCGGGCGCGCGACCGACGAGCTGGAGGCCGCGCTCGATCTGCTGGGCGAGCGGAGGATCGCGCCCGCCCGCGGACGACCGCGAGCGCGACAAGGCCTGGCGGCTGCTGGTCCGCAAGGGCTACGAGCCCGAGCTCGCCTACGACGCCGTTCGCGCGCACGGCGCCCGCCGCGCGGCCTCGCTCGCGCGCCGCCGCGGGTGATCGCGTTCCCGCAGTTGCGCAAGCCGGCCCCCGGGGATACGCTCGTGACAGCGGCCGGGACGGCCGCCGCGAGACCAGTTGAATCCGAACTTTGGCTTGTTTGCAGCGGAAACGACTCCGGCAGGAACCGATTCCACGCATGACCACCATCAGCCGACAGCCCTCGGACGCGGGCGGAAGGAGCGACTCGGCGCGTCCCTGACCGCAGTTCTGGCGCGCCCCGGAGGCGCACTCCCTCAAGCAGCCCTGTGTTCTCGCGGCGCCGTGTCACGGCCGCGACGGCGAGAACGGGTCCCGGCACCGGGCCGGGGGAGGAGACTGCACATGGAGATCCTGCTGGCGGCGCTCGTATCGGCGGGGGTGTCTGCCGCGGTCGTGATGCTGGCCTTGCGCTCTCGCGGGCCCGTCGTGGTCGCGCCGGGCCTGCCGGCCACGCGACCGGGACGGCCGGACGGGATCGATGGCCCTCACTCCGATGACGCGCCTCGGGATGGCGCGGAGGGCGACACGCCCGGCGCCGACGGCTCGACCGGGCACGGCTCTCGCCGCGGGCTCCAACCCGGCGGCGCGGACGGCGACGGGAGCTGCGCGCCCGGCGCGAGGAGCTCGCGCGGCTCGAGGAGCGCCTGCGGGCGAAGGAGGGCAGCCTCGACGCCAGCTGGCCGACGAGGCGCGTGAGCGCACCGCTGAGGACGCGCGCGCAACCTCGAGGACGGCGCGGCGCGCCTGAAGGAGGCCAAGCGCGAGCACGTGCGCGAGCTCGAGCGGGTGTCGGGGCTGAGCGCCGGCCAGGCCAAGCAGATCCTGCTGCGCGAGCTGGAGGACGAGCTGCGCCACGACAGCGCCCGGCTGATCCGCCAGGTCGAGGAGGAGACCCGCCACGACGCCGACCGGCGCGCGCGCAGCATCCTCGCCACCTGCATGCAGCGCGTGGCCGGCGGTCACGCGGTGGAGACCACCGTGTCGGTGGTCGAGCTCAAGTCCGACGAGCTGAAGGGCCGGATCATCGGCCGCGAGGGCCGCAACATCCGCGCCCTCGAGACCCTCACCGGGATCGACTTCATCATCGACGACACGCCCGGCGCCGTGCTGCTGTCGGGCTTCGACGGCGTCCGCCGCGAGGTCGCGCGGATCACCCTCGAGAAGCTGCTCCAGGACGGCCGCATCCACCCGGCCCGGATCGAGGAGGCGTTCGAGCAGGCAGGCTACGGAGCTCGACCGCCGCATCGCCGAGCTCGGCGAGCAGGCGGCGTACGAGGCCGACGTCGGCACCCTGCACCCCGAGCTGATCAAGCTGCTCGGCCGGCTGCACTTCCGCACCAGCTACGGCCAGAACGTGCTCGCCCACTCGGTCGAGTGCGCCCGCCTCGCCGCGCTGCTGGCCGCCGAGCTGGGCGCGAACCCGAAGACCGCCGCGCGCGCCGCGCTGCTGCACGACATCGGCAAGGCGGTCTCGCACGAGGTCGAGGGCCCGCACGCGCTCGTGGGCGGCGACTTCGCGCGCCGCTACAAGGAGACCGAGGCGGTCGCGCACGCGATGGAGTCGCACCACAACGAGGTCGAGCTGAAGACGATCGAGGCCGTGATCGTGCAGATCGTCGACTCCGTCTCCGGCGCGCGGCCGGGCGCGCGGGGCGAGTCGCTGGAGAGCTACGTCACGCGCCTGCACGAGCTGGAGGAGATCGCCGAGCGCCAGGACGGGCGTCGAGAAGGTCTACGCCATGCACGCCGGCCGCGAGATCCGCGTGATCGTCCGGCCCGAGGACGTGGACGACGACGGCGCGGCGCTGCTGTCGCAGAAGATCGCGCGCGAGGTCGAGCAGGAGCTCGAGTTCCCCGGCCAGATCAAGATCACGGTGATCCGCGAGAGCCGCGCGACCGACTACGCGAAGTGACGAGCCTCGGGGGAAACTGCCCCCTTTGCAACCCCCCGACGGCTCTCGCTCGCTGACGCCTAATCACGGCTCCGGCCATGAAGCGCTACCACCTGACCACCTTCGGGTGCCAGATGAACGAGCACGACTCCGAGCGGATGAAGGGCATGCTCGAGTCGCTCGGCTACGCCGAGGCCGGAGTCGCGCGACGAGGCCGACCTGATCCTCTTCAACACCTGCTCGATCCGCGAGACGGCGGACACGCGGCTGGTCGGGCACCTGGGGGAGGCGCAAGCGGCTGAAGCGCGAGGACCCGTCGCGGGTGGTGGGCGTCGGCGGCTGCTGGTCGCAGTCGATGAAGGAGAAGGTGTTCGAGCAGTTCCCGTTCGTCGACGTGGCCTTCGGGCCGGGCCAGGTGCACCGCCTGGCCGAGTTCCTGACCAGCGACAGCCTCACCGCCCAGGGCTACTTCGAGTTCGAGGGCTTCACCGGCCACCTGCCCGATGAAGCGCGAGCGCGACTTCCAGGGCTGGGTGCAGATCTCGGTGGGCTGCAACTGCGCCTGCTCGTACTGCATCGTGCCGTCCACCCGCGGGCGCGAGGTGTCGCGGCCCGCCGCGGAGCTGGTCGAGGAGGTCGAGCGGCTTGCCGCGCGACGGCGTGCGCGAGGTCACGCTGCTGGGCCAGAACGTGAACTCCTACGGGCGCGACCTGCCCCGCGGGCGCGAAGGCCACGTTCGCGGAGCTGCTGGCGATGGTCGACGCGGTGGAGGGCATCGAGCGCGTCCGCTACACGAGCCCGCACCCCAAGGACATGAAGGAGGACGTGATCGCGCGCCCACGCCGAGCTGCCGAGCCTGTGCGAGCACATCCACCTGCCGCTGCAGTCGGGCTCGAGCCGGATCCTCAAGGCGATGCGGCGCACCTACAACCGCGAGCGCTACATGGATCGCGTGGCGATGATCGCGCGAGCTGGTGCCCGACTGCGCGATCACCACCGACATCATCGTGGGCTTCCCGGGCGAGACCGAGGCCGACTTCGAGGAGACGATGGAGGTGGTGGAGGAGGTCGCGCTACGACTCGGCGTTCACGTTCATCTTCTCGCCGCGGCGCGGCACCGCGGCCGCCGAGCCTCGACGACCAGGTCCCGCACGCCGTGAAGCGCGAGCGGATGGAGCGGCTCGTGCGAGGCGGTGCAGCGAATCGCCACCGAGCGCTCGCAGCGCTTCGTCGGTCGCACGATGGAGGTGCTGGTGGAGGGCCCGTCGCGGACCGACCCCGGCCGGCTGCGCGGGCGCATCCGCCACAACAAGACGGTGAACTTCACCGGCCTGGCCCAGCCGGGCGAGCTGATCGAGGTGGAGATCGGCTCCGGCACGAGCACCACGCTCGCGGGCGAAGAGCGGCTGCTCTCGCGCGTTGCCTGACGCGAGCCGGCCGTGCTCGCCCTCTTCGGGCCGACCGGCGTGGGCAAGACCGCCGTGGCGCTCGAGCTGGCCGACCTGCTGCGCGCGCGCGGCGAGGACCCGGTCGCGATCGGCGCCGACGCGCTGCAGGTCTACGAGGGCCTCGGCGTGCTCACCGGCGCGGCCGAGCCGAGCGAGCGAGCGCGCCTCGAGCACCGCCTGGTCGGGTTCGTGCCGGTCACGGAGACGTTCGACCGGTCGGCCACTACATGCCGCTCGCGCACGCCGAGATCGACGCCGCGCTGGCGGCCGGGCGGCGGCCGATCGTGGTCGGCGGCACCGGGCTCTACATGCGCGGCTGCGCTGGCCGACCTCTCGCTCGTGAAGGCCCAGCCCGGGGAGGAGTCCGAGCTGTGGTCGACCGACACGCGCCATCCGACGCTGCTGGTCGGGCTCACGATGGACCGCGAGGCGCCTCTACGAGCGCATCGACGCGGCGCGTGGAGGCGATCGTGGCCGCCGGGGCGCCGAGGCCGAGGTGCGGCGCGCCGAGCCGCCGGCGCATCGCGAACCGCGCGCAAGGCGCTCGGCTTCGACGAGCTGCTGGACGGCGACGTGGAGGCGCTCAAGCAGCGCAGCCGCAACTACGCCCGCCGCCAGCTCACCTGGATGCGCAAGATGGCGGCGGCTGCCCGCCCTGGAGGTCATGAACGTCACCGGGCGCGAGCCGGCCGGCGTGGCGGCGGATATCGCGGGCTGCTGCGCTCCAGGCGGCCGCGGCCCGAGCCTGGCGTAGAGTGCCGCGCCGTGAGGTTCGAGAAGTGGCAGGCGCTGGGCAACGACTACGCGATCGTCGAGGCAGGACGCGCTTCCGTTCGAGCTCACCCCCGAGCGGGTCCGGGCGCTCTGCGCGCCGCACACGGGCGTCGGGTCCGACGGGGTCCTGCTGCTCTCGCGCACGCGAGGAGCGCGGGTTCGTGGCGGCGCTGCGGATCTTCAACCCCGACGGCTCGGAGGCCGAGCTGTCCGGCAACGGGGTCCGCGAGGCCGTGATGTACCTGCGCCGCTCCGGCTGGGCCGACACCGACACGCTTCTCGATCTCGACCGCCGCGGGCGAGGTGCGGCCGCGGATCACGGGGCCGGCCACCTGCACCGTGGACATGGGCCGCGCGCGGCTAGCGGCCCAGGACTTCCCCTCCGGCGATGCGGACGGCAGCGGGGTCGCTCACGGCGGACGGATCGCGAGCTGGCGTTCCAGTTCGTGTCGGTCGGGAACCCGCAGTGCGCGATCGAGGTGGAGGAGGGCCTGGAGGAGCTCGACCTCTCCGAGCTCGGGCCCGCCGATCGAGGGCCAGCGAGCTGTTTCCCAACCGCACGAACGTCTCGTTCTGGCGGCGCGAGGGCGACGGGCGCCATCAGGGCGCGGATCTTCGAGCGCGGGGTGGGGGAGACCATGTCCTCCGGCACGGGCGCGACCGGCGCCGCGGTGGCGGCGGTGCTCGGTGGGGCTCGACAGCCCGGTGACCGTGCGGCTGGACGGCGGCGAGCTGGAGGTGGAGGTCGGCGGAGGACCTGCACGTGGACCTGACCGGCTGGGCGGTCCCCGTCTACGCCGGGGAGCTGAGCGACGAGTTCCTGGAGGTGCTTGCCCGAACATGAAGACCAGCGCGCGGCTGGACCGCCTGCCCCCGTACCTGTTCGCCGAGCTCGAGCGGAAGATCGCCGAGAAGAAGGCGGCCGGCGTGGACGTGATCAGCCTGGGCATCGGCGACCCGGACACGCCGACCCCGGCCTCGGTGATCGAGGCACTGGCCGCGGCCGCGCACGACCCGGGCACGCACCAGTACCCCTCCAACCGCGGGCGCGCCGAGCTGCGCGAGGCGGTCGCGCGCTTCTATGACCGCCGCTTCGGTGTGGAGCTCGACCCCGAGACCGAGATCGTGCCCGGCGCTGGGCGCCAAGGAGTGCATCTTCAACCTCAACCTTGCGTTCCTCGACCCCGGCGCCGTGGCGCTGGCGGCCGACCCCGGCTACCCGGTCTACACGGGCGGGCCGCTGCTGGCCGGGGCCGAGGCCGAGCTCATGCCGCTGCTGCCCGAGCGCGGCTTCGCCCCCGACCTGGACGTGATCTCGCCCGATGTGGCCGCCAAGGCACGGCTGATGTACCTGAACTACCCGAACAACCCGACCGGGGCGGTGGTGCCCGAGGGCCTGTTCGAGCGGGCCGTGGAGTTCGCGCGCGAGCACGACGTGCTGATCGTGCACGACGCCTCGTACACCGAGACCACCTTCGACGGCTACGTGGCGCCGAGCTTCCTGCAGACGCCGGGGGCGAAGGACGTGGGCGTCGAGGTGTTCTCGCTGTCCAAGGGCTACAACATGACCGGCTGGCGCACGGCGGCGATCGTCGGCAACGCGGAGGCGGTCGAGGCCTACTGGAAGCTGAAGACCAACATCGACTCGGGCATGCCCGAGGCGGTGCAGCTGGCGGCGGCGGCGGCGCTCGACGACGGCGACGATGTCGCCGCGCGAGATGAGCGCCATCTACCAGCGCCGGCGCGACCTGGTGGTCGACGCGCTGCGCGAGATCGGCGTGGACGTGGCCACCCCGAGGGGCACCATCTACGTCTGGGCGCCCGTTCCGGACGGGCACACGTCGGCCTCCTACTGCGAGCTGGTGCTGGAGGAGTCCGGGGTGGTGGTCTCGCCGGGCAGCTCCTACGGGCCCAACGGCGAGGGCTTCTTCCGCATCTCGCTCACGGTCCCCGACGAGCGCTTGGGCGAGGCGGTCGAGCGGATGCGGTCGAGCCTGGGCGGCTGAGGGGGTAGGCTCGTGCCATGAAGACGTGGGAGCTGGGCCAACTGGACGTGGAGGCTCACCAGCCCGAGATCGTCTCCTCCTCCGACGCCGCACGGGTGATCGTGCTCCACCTGCCCGCGGGCGAGGCGCTTCAGGAGCACATGGTGCACGAGCGCGCCTGGGTGCGTGCTCGTGGAGGGCGAGCTCGAGATCGTGAGCGACGGCGACCGCAGCACGGGCGGGCCCGGGCTGCTCGCCGAGTTCGACCCCAAGGAGCCGCACGAGGTGACCGCCACCGCCGACTCGCGGCTGCTGCTGTTCCTGGCGCCGTGGCCCGGGGACGGCCATCCAGGCGCCATGTCGCTCGACGACAAGGCGAATGCCCGCGACCGGGCGCGGGAGCGAGCAGCCGGCTGAGTGCCCGCTGGCGGGCCTACACTCGTAGGCGTGCGAAACGGCGATCACAGGACCTCCCGGGCGCGCCAGCGCGCGCTCCTGATCGCGGCCGGGCCCGACGAGCCCGACCTGTCCGAGCTCGGCGAGCTGCTGCTCACCGCCGGCGTGGCGGTGGCGGGCGAGATGACCCAGCGCCGCCCCGAGCCCGACCCCGACCGCTACTTCGGCAAGGGCAAGCTGGCCGAGCTGAAGCGCGCGATCGCGGAGGCGGACGCGAACCTGGTGGCGTGCGACGACGAGCTGCTGCCGCGCCAGGAGCGCAACCTCGAGGAGGCGCTCGGGCACGCCGGTGATCGACCGCACGGCGATCATCCTCGACATCTTCGCCGACCACGCGCAAGTCCGCCGAGGGCAACCTCCAGGTCGAGCTGGCCCAGCTCGAGTACAACCTCGCGCGCATGCGCGGGCTGTGGACGCACCTCGAGCGCCTCGGCGCGGGGCGCATGGACGGCGGCATCGGCACCAGGGGCCCGGGCGAGACCCAGATCGAGACCGACCGCCGCCTCGCGCGCGACCGCATCAGCGCCCTGCGCCGGCGGCTCGAGCACACCAAGGGCACCCGCCAGGTGATGCGCTCCGAGCGCGAGCGCGCCGGGCTGCCCACGGTGGCGCTGGCCGGCTACACGAACGCCGGCAAGTCGACCCTGCTCAACGCGCTCACCGGCGCCGAGGTGGGGGTGCGCGACCGCCTCTTCCACACGCTCGATCCCACCACGCGCTCGTTCGAGATCGGCGGGCGCAGCTACCTGCTCACCGACACCGTCGGCTTCATCCGCAAGCTGCCGCACCAGCTCGTCGAGGCCTTCGGCGCCACGCTGGAGGAGGCGCTGGAGGCCGACCTGCTCCTGCACGTGGCCGACGCCTCGGCGCCGGAGGAGGAGCTGCACGAGATGCTGGCCGCCGTGGACGACGTGCTGGACGAGATCGGCGCGGCCGAGCGCCCGCGCCTGCTGGCGCTGAACAAGGTCGACCTGCTCGACGACGAGCGCCGGCGCGAGCTCGACGTTCCGCTTCCCCGAGGCCGTCCAGGTGTCCGCCGAGACGGGCGAGGGGCTCGACGCGCTGCGCGAGCGCGGTCGAGGCGCGCTTCCTCGCCACCCTGCGGCCGATGGAGCTGCTGCGTGCCCTACGAGGAGGGCGGCCGCCTGTCCGAGCTGCACGACGTGGCCGGCGAGATGGAGCGCGAGGACACCGCCGACGGGCGTGCGTCGTGCGCGCGCGCGTGCCGGCCGTCGGCCGCAGCCCGCTTCGAGCGCTTCGCGCTCAACGGCGCGCGCTCCAACGGCTCGTGACGCTGCGCTTCACGCGGCTGTCCGAGGCCGCCGCGGCGCCCGAGCCGCGCGCACGACGACGACGCCGGCTACGACCTGCGCGCGGCGGAGGCGGCGTCGCTGGCGCCCGGGGAGCGCGCGAGCGTGGGCACGGGCATCGCGGTCGAGATGCCCGACGGTCGCGCCGGCCTGGTGCTGCCGCGCTCGGGCCTGGCGGCGCGGCACGGGATCGCGCTGGTCAACGCGCCGGGGCTGATCGACGCCGGCTACCGCGGCGAGGTGCGGGTGCTGCTGCTCAACACCGACCGCGACGGCGACGTTCGAGGTCGTCGCCGGGCGACCGGATCGCCCAGCTCGTGCTCGTCCGGCACGAGGCGCCCGAGCTCGAGGAGGTCCCGAGCTGGACGCCACCGCGCGGGGCGCGGCGGGCTTCGGCTCCAGCGGCGTCTAGGCAGGCGGGCCGCCCGAAGCGGGAAGCCTGGTTGCAGGGGGTCAACCCTATCGAACATCTGCCGATACACGGAGGGTGAGCGAAGCGCCAGCCGTCCAGCCCGGCGTCACGCCGCCCGCCCAGCGGTCAAGCTCGGTCAGGCGGATCGGCGACATCATCGTCGAGCACGACTTCGCCAGCCGCGAGGCGGTGGAGCGCGCCGTCGAGGAGGCGCGCGAGACGGGACGCACCACCGGCCAGACCCTGCTCGAGGGCGGGCGTCGTCACCCCCGACCAGCTCGCCCGCGCGGTCGCCGAGCGCTACGGCATCGACCACGTCGACCTGAACGATTACCCGGTCGACCAGGGCGCCACGGCGCTGGTCGACCCGTCGGTGCTGCGCAAGCACCGCACGGTGCCCGATCGCCTTCCTCGACGACAACGTCCTGCTGGTCGCCACCGCCGATCCCGGCCAACGTGCTCGCCATCGACGACCTGTCGATGATGACCGGCTACGAGATCCGTCGTGCCGTCGCCACCGAGGAGGACGTGGACGCCCTGCTCGGCCGCCTCGGTCGCCTCGACGCCGCGGTCGAGGAGATCGAGGAGGAGGAAGAGGACGCCGTCATCGAGCTGCGCGAGTCCGCCGAGGACGCGCCGGTCGTGAAGCTGGTCCGCTCGATCGTCGCCGACGCCGTGGAGCGCGGCGCCTCCGACATCCACTTCGACCCGAGGACAAGCTCGATGCGCGTGCGCTTCCGCGTCGACGGCGTCGTGAGCGACACCACCACCGTCCGCGAGCGGGATGGTCGCCGGCCTCGTCTCGCGCGTGAAGATCATGGCCGACCTCGACATCGCCGAGAAGCCGCGTTCCCCAGGACGGCCGCGTCGGCCTGACGTCGACGGCCGCCACGTGGACATCCGCGTCGCGACCCTGCCCACCGTCCGCGGCGAGTCGGTGGTGATGCGCGTGCTCGACAAGGGCCGCATGATGGCTTCGACCTCGACCAGCTCGGCATGGCCGAGCTCGACGTGGCCCGCCTGCGCCAGGCGATCTCCCAGACACAGGCTCGCTGCTGGCCACCGGGCCCGACCGGCTCGGGCAAGACGACCACCCTCTACGCGGCGCTCACCGAGCTGAACAGCCCGAGAAGACGCTGCTCACGATCGAGGACCCCGTGGAGTACGAGCTCGACGGCGTCAAGCAGGTGCAGGTGAACAACAAGAGCGGCCTGACCTTCGCCACCGGCCTGCGCTCGATGATGCGCGCCGACCCCGACGTGATGATGGTCGGCGAGATCCGCGACCGCGAGACCGCCCAGATCGCGATCGAGTCCGCGCTCACCGGCCACTACGTGCTCTCGACGCTGCACACCAACGACGCCCCGATGAGCGTCGCCCGGCTGATCGAGATGGGGATCGAGCCCTTCCTCGTGGCCTCCGGGCATCACTGCGTCGTCGCCCAGCGCCTCGCGCGCACGCTGTGCGACTGCAAGGAGGAGACCGAGATCGGCGTCGAGGCCCTGCACCGCAACGGCTTCCCGGAGGCCAGCGAGCCGATCACGGCCTTCAAGCCGGTCGGCTGCGTGCGCTGCGCGCACAGCGGCTACCGCGGCCGCATCGGCCTCTACGAGGTGATGGAGGTCAGCGACGAGATGCGCGAGCTGATCGTGGAGAAGCGCTCCGCCGAGTCGCTCGCCGAGGTGGCCGAGGCCCAGGGCATGCGCCGCCTGCGCGACGACGGGCTCGACAAGGTGCGCCAGGGCGTGACCTCCATGGCCGAGGCGCTGCGGGTCCTGGGCGGCACCGCCTAGCTAAACGCCCGCCGCGCGCCGCGCCGACGCGTGCGCGGCGTCCTCGAGCGCGTCGTCCAGCGGCTCGAGCTCGACCTCGAGGGCCAGCTCGATCAGGCGATCCGCCAGCCACACGTTCTTGGGCAGCAGCGGGCCGTGCAGGTAGGTGCCGATCACGTTGCCGCGGCGCACGCCCTCGTGGCCGTCGCTGCCGTTGTTGCCGTGACCGGACAGGACGCGCCCGAGCGGCCGCTCGCTGCCGCCGAGGTGGGTGCGCCCGCCGTGGTTCTCGAAGCCGGCGATCACGCGTGGGCCCGTGCCCAGGTCGGCCTCGATCGCGCAGTTGCCGATCAGGCGCGGGCCGTCCTCGCGGACGGTGCGCAGGTCCACGAGGCCGATGCCCGGCAGCTGCGCGTCGCCCATCTCGTAGCTGTGGCCGAGCAGCTGGTAGCCGCCGCACACCGCCAGCACGACCGCGCCGCGCTCCGCCGCCGCGTGGAGCGCGTCGCGCTTGCTGGCCGCCATGTCCTCGGCGACCGCCGCCTGGTCGCGGTCCTGGCCGCCGCCGATGTAGAAGAGGTCGTGTGCGTCCGGGTCGAGGTCGTCGCCGATGCTGGCGGCCGCCAGCTCGAAGCCCAGGCCGCGCCACTCGCAGCGGGCGCGCAGCACCGCGATGTTGCCGCGGTCGGCGTAGATGTTCATCAGCTCGGGGTAGAGCGCGCAGACGCGCAGGGCGTTTCATCGCGGGAGCTCCAGCATCACGACGGTGCTGCCCACGTAGTCGCGAGTGGGGGGCACTCGTCGCGCGGGGAGCACCTGCCAGCCGGCGCCCGCCGCCTGGGCCTCGAGCTCCGTCGCGGTGACCGAGTCCAGCTGGATCGTGAAGACCTCCTCCGTGAGCTCGCCGGCCGGGGAGACCGCCTGGCGATGGCGGTCGACCGCCACCGACTCGCCCTCGTCGCGCACGTCGACCGGCGTGGAGGACAGCACCCAGCCGTCGAGCTCCAGCACGTCGGGGAGAGGCGGCGCGGCGTCCTGCACCGGCACCCCGTCGAAGGGGTCGGCCAGCGCCACCGCCAGCAGCCCGCCCGGGTCGAGGTGGCGGGCCACGCTGGCCAGCATCGCAGCGCGCCCGCCGGCCCCGCCGAGCAGCTGGGCGACCTGCATCGGGAGGATCGCCAGGGGGAGGCGGGATCCGAGGTCGAACGAGCGCGCGTCCGCCGCCTGCGCCCGGACGTCGAGCCCGCGGGCACGTGCGCGGTCGGCGCAGGCGCGTGCGAGCTCCGGGTCCGCGTCGATTGCCACCACCTCGTGCCCGCGGCCGGCCAGGTCCAGCGCCACACGTCCGGTTCCGGCGCCCACGTCGAGCACCGGCCCGCCGCGCTGCGCCGCCAGCTCGCGCCAGACCGGCAGGTCCGCGCCGTAGGACGCGCACTCCACGTCGTGCCACGCGACCGGCCCCGCCACAGCCGCGGGGGACCTCACGCGCCCTCCTCCGCCGGCGGGGCGTCCACAGGTCCACCCGCTCCAGGTCCCAGACCGGCAGCCCGTCGAGCGCAGACGACGCTTCAAAGCGCCCGTACTGCTGCGATCCCAGGCGGCGAAACCCGGCGTGGACCTTCTCCAGGTAGTCCCTCGAGACCACGGCTCGTTCCTCCCGCCGCCCGCGGCGCAGGCGCTCGCGGCCCTCGGGCGAGCCCACGTAGGTCCACACGGGGCCGTCGATTCCGTCGACGTCGCCCGTCACGTCGACGCGATCGTAGTTGCGCTCGCGCCGGTCCAGCAGGTCGAGCTCGGCTTCGCTGACCGGCCGCAGCGTGCCGTTCACGCCCTCGGCGCCCGGGTCGGCCTCCAGGTCCACGAAGGCCACGTACACCGCGGGCCGCATCCCGTCGCTGCGCCGCAGGTACATCTTGTAGCCCGGGATCGCGCGCTCGTTGTCGGTGGCCACGCCCCAAACGCGGCGCTGGCCCGGCAGGGTCGCCAGCTTGGCGTCCTCGAGCCCGTCGAGCACCAGCGACCCGTAGCCGAACACGTGCCCGGCCGGGCCGTCACGACACTATCCGCCCATCGGCGAGCGAGCCCCCGGCGGGCCAGCAGCTCTCGCAGCTCGAGCAGCGCGGTGTAGGTGGGTAGGGCGTACAGGGGCCTGCCCTCGTCTCGCCCGGCGGCCACCGCGCGGTCCAGCGACGACGACAGCTCGCGGTCCACGTCCGCGCGGGCGTCGACGCCCGCGTACTTCAGCCGTAGCGCCATCTCCTCGGCCCGGGTGCCCGAGCAGGTGACCCGGCGCACCCGCCCGGCCAGCAGCTCGAAGTCGGCGTCCCAGATCCACGACACGTCGCGCCCATCGGCGATCTCGTCGTTCAGCGCCAGCCACAGGTCCAGCTCGCCGCTCTCGAGCGTGAGCGTGCGCAGGACCTCGTTGGCGCCCGCGGGGTTCTTCACCAGCAGGATCGACACGGCCCGGCCCGCCACACGAATCGTCTCCACCCGCCCGAACGCGCCGCCGAAGCCCTCCAGGGCGGTGCGCACGGTCTCCAGCGGCGCGCCGAGGTCCAGCGACAGGGCGGTGGCGGCCACCGCGTTGTAGACGTTGTAGAGGCCCGGGAGGGGCAGGGTCAGCGCGAGCCTGCCGGCCGGGGTGGCCAGCTCCATCCGGGCCCCGGCATGCCGTCGAGCGCCACTCGCTCCGCCGCGACCGCCGGCGCGGGCCGCTCGCGCCCGCAGTTGGGGCAGCGGTAGCGGCCGAGGTGGCCGATCAGCACGACCTCGTAGGCATACGGCGTGCCGCAGTTGCGGCAGTGCTTGGAGTCGGCGGCGTGGCTGAGCTCGGGCAGCGACTGAGAGTCGTCGGACACGCCGAAGTAGATCACCCCCTCGCGCCCGCGGCCGAGGTCGGCGACTAGCGGGTCGTCGGCGTTGAGCACGAACCGCGCCCGGCCCGCGTGCCGGTCCACGAGCTCGGCCCAGCCGTCCGCCAGCAGCTCCAGCTCGCCGTAGCGGTCGAGCTGGTCGCGGAACAGGTTCGAGAGCAGCAGGCTGCGCGGCCCGACGGCGTCAGCCACGCGCGGGAGCCACGCCTCGTCGACCTCGAGCAGGCCGAGCTGGCCCGGCCGGCGGCCGGCGTCCAGCAGTGCGGTGGCCACGCCCCAGCCCATGTTCGAGCCGGCGCGGTTGTGCACGAGGCTCCGGCCCGAACGCTCCAGGATGGCGGCTACCATGGCGGAGGTGGTGGTCTTGCCGTTCGTGGCGGAGACCAGCACGGCGCCGTCGTCCAGTCGCCCAGCCATCCGGCCGAGTGCCTTGGGGTCCGCGCGCAGCAGCAGCCGGCCGGGCAGGGTGGTGCCCCCGCTGCGGCCGCTGCGGCGCGAGACGGCGCGCACGCCGCGCGCCAGGGCCTCCAGGGGACGTGCCATCAGCCGGGGACTACCACCCGCAGGCAGCGGGGCGTGACCGTGACCGTGGCGGGCGTGGTGCCTATCGGGTCGCCGTCGGCGTAGATCTCGAAGGTGCGGTCGGCGTCGATCTCGATGACGCTGCCGCGCAGAACGTGCACGCTGGGCTCGTCGAGGTGCGCTCCCTTGAAGACCTTGGGGAGCTTGCGCAGGAACTCGAGCTTGCTGCTGTGCCCCGTGGCCACGACGTCCAGCAGGCCGTCGTCGAGCTCGGCCTGGGGGGCCAGGAACATGCCGCCGCCGTAGGCCTGGGAGTTCGCGACCGCCACCGAGTAGCCGCTGAGCTCGTGGCGCTCCCCGTCGACGGTCACGGTGAAGCCGGCCGGCTTCCACGCCGCCAGTGCGCGCAGCGCGGCGTACAGGTACACCACGTTTCCGCGGATCACCTTGGCCTCGTTGGCGATCCTGTTGGCGTCCGAGTCGAAGCCGAAGCTGGCGATCCCGAGATAGGGGCGGCCGTCGACCTCCGCCAGGTCGAAGGGCCCGGCCTCGCCCTCCACAGCCAGCCGTGCCGCTGCCGTCGGGCTCGGTGGGTATGCCCAGCACGCGCGCGTAGTCGTTGCCCCGGCCCCCCGGGATGATCGCCAGCGCCGAGTCGGTGCCGGCCAGCGCCGCGGCGATCGGGCGGAGCAATCCGTCGCCGCCGATGGCGGCGACCGTCTCTCCGGCGCTCGCCGCGTGGGCGGCCTCGTCGCGGGCGTGATCCACGTCGCGGGTGCGCACCACCCGGTGGGGCACCCCAAGCCGGTCGAGCTCGGCGGTGGCCTGCGGCAGTCTCTTGAGCGCCCGCCCGCCGGCCGAGGCCGGGTTCACGAGCACCAGGAAGCGGCGGCTCACCCGGCGGAGGCCGCGGCGGCGCGGGCTGCGCGCTCGGCGGCGAAGGCGCCGCGCTCGGCCCCGCGGAGATGAGTCTGCTCCTCCAGGGGGTCGATCTCGGCACGCTCAACGAGAGCGTCACCCAGCAGGCGCTCGGCGTGGGGCTCGTCGAGGCGGTCCGGGTCGAGCGTGAGCAGCACGTCCTGCGCGACCGTGTGCCAGCGCTCGTCGGTCGGCTTCTCCGAGGCCACAAGCAGCTGGCCCGGCCGGGAGAGCCAGTGGAGGTCGAAGATCCCGAGCCGGTACGCGTACAGGCGCTCACCGTCGGAGAAGAGGAAGTTGAGCCCCGAGAACGCCGACCGGGCCACCACGGCCGACATCGCGCGACGCAGCGAGCCGGGCACGTCGGCCGGGTCGTAATAGCGCATCAGGTAGCTGAAGATGGCCTCCGAGTCGGTCTCCCCGGCGGGTGGCCCCATGCCCGGCTCGAGCAGACGCGGGTAGTCGATCACCGTTCCGTTGTGACCGAACGTGTAGTTGCCCATGGCGAAGGGATGTGTGTTCACCAGCGTGAGACCGCCCAGGGTCGCCCGGCGCACGTGCACGTTGAAGATCCGGCCCTCGCGGGCGCTGGCGCGCTCCAGGTCGCCAGCAGCGTGGGCGGCCTCGGGGAAGCGCTCGAGCACCGGCGCGACCCCTTCCGGCCGCTCGTACACGGCCATTCCCCAACCGGAGTCGTGGTGCTCGGACTGGCGGATCAGCGGGTTCTCGGCCTCCAGCAGCTCGTGGCGGAGGGAGAGCGGCTCGGCCGCGACGCACCCGAGGATTCGGCACATGGGGCAAGTCTAAGCGCCCGCGCCAGGCACGATCGGAGGGGGTGAGAAGCGGCCGCCGGAGCCTTGGAGGTTCACGACCCGAGCGACTGGGGGAGGGTGGATGCAACCGCGGCGGATCTGGTGGGCGCGACCGCGCAAGCTGTGCGCGATGGAGCGGCCGGGCGGAGGTGGGCGCAGCCATCGCCCCGGCCGGCGCGAGGGCGAGGTGGCCTGGCTGCGCGAGCACGGCGTGCGGCTGGTGGTGTCGACCATGCCCACACGTCACAACCTGAGTGAGTACGAGCGGGTCGGGCTGGCGTGGCACCACCTGCCCCTGGTGGCGCCCGGCGACGGGGCGGCGGTGCTGGAGGAGGCGCTGGCGCTGCTGAGGCGCGAGCTACGGCGGCGCGGGGCGGTGGCGGTGCACGGCAATCGTCACACCGACTTCGTGGCGGCGGTCTGCGCGGCCGCACCTGCACGACGCCCGCGGCAGCGAACCGACGGAGGGCTTGGCTGCGGCCGCCGACGCGGGCCTCATGGTCACCCCGTGGTCGGCTGCACTGCTTGGCGTGGACTACGAGGCAGTCCAACCGCGTTCGCGCATGGCGGCCTCCACGGCATCGGGTCGGTCGGTGACCACGTAGGCGTCCACGATCGCGCCCTCGGTGTTGATGGTGATGGACAGGCCGGAGTCGGTTCGTCGGACCTTCGAGATTGCCGCCACGGGACGGCCCGAGCCCATTCGCGGCTTCACGCGGCCGGTGGCCACCCGATGGACTCCGTCGAGCTCTGCCAGGCCGTCCAGCAGCCGGCGGTAGCCCTTCTTCGAGGAGTGCTTGTGGTGGGTCTTGCGCGCCACGTCACTCCCTGGTGACGAGGGCGTGCAGGCTCTCGGCCACCGTCACGGGGCCAGGGGCGTCCCCGTCGCCGGACGGCCCGGCGCTGCCGCCCGTGAGCACCAGGGCAGCGTCCAGGCCGGCTGCGGCAGCGGCCGCCACGTCGGCGTCGAGGCGGTCGCCGACCACGAGCGTGCGGCCCTCGCCGAGGCGATCCAGCGCGGTGTGAAAGAGCCGTGGCGAGGGCTTGCCCACGATCTCGGCCTCGCGGCCGGACGCGGTCTCGACGGCTGCCAGCAGCGCGCCCGTTCCCGGCCACGGCCCATCGGGCATGGGCAGGAACGGGTCGCGACCGGTGGCAAGCAGGTCGGCGCCGCGGTGCGCCGCCTGCGACGCGTCACGCAGGCGCGCGTAGCTGATGTCGTCGGTTCCGCCGACCACCACCACGTCCGCGCGCGACGCCAGGTCGGTGTCGTTCAGCACCTTCAGCCCCGCGTCCTCCACGTGCCGGCGGAGCGCGGGGGTGCCCAGCACGCAGGCGGTGCGCCCGTGACGGGTCTCGGCCAGCAGGTGTTGCAGCGCCCCGCCCACCGTGACCACGTCGGCCAGCGAAGCCTTCACGCCCAGCGACCACAGCTTGGCCACGTGATCCTCGCCCGGGTGCCACGAGTTGTTGGTGGCGAAAGCCACCCGCTTGCCCGCCTCCCGCAGCGTCGCGATGGCGGCCACGGAGCCGTCGACCGGCTCGTCGCCCAGCCACACGCAGCCGTCCAGGTCGAGGATCAGCTGGTCGTAGTCGCGAAGGAGCGGAGCAAGCGGCGGCACGTGGTCCGGGCCATCGTAGAGTGGCTACCCTGCGGCCCGTGACTCGCACGGTCGCCGCCCTTGTGCTTCTCGTGATGGCCCTCGTCGCCGGCTGCGGAGGCGACGACGAGGACGAGGGCGGCTCGGAGGCGCCGAAAGCGGAGACCTCCGCGGCCGCGAGCTCCGAGGCTTGCGAGGAGGTCGCTGCGCCCGAGGCCAAGCCGGACGGTGGCCAGAAGCCGCCCAAGGCAACTCTGAAGGCGGACAAGACCTACGACGTGGAGCTGCGCACCAACTGCGGCTCGTTCACGGTGCGGCTCGACCAGGAGACGTCTCCCAAGACGGCGGCATCGTTCGTGGCGCTGGCCAAGGACGGCTTCTTCGACGGCACCGTCTTCCACAGGATCGTTCCCGAATTCGTGATCCAGGGCGGCGACCCGACCGGGAGCGGCACCGGCGGGCCGGGCTACTCCACGCGCGACGCGCCGCCCGACGACGCCGTGTACACCCGCGGCGTGGTGGCCATGGCCAAGACCGAGGCCGAGCCTGCGGGCACGGCGGGGAGTCAGTTCTACGTGGTCACGGGCGCCGACGCCGGACTGCCGCCGGAGTACGCGATCCTCGGCAAGGTCGTGAAGGGGCTCGATGTGACGGCGCGCATCGGCAAGCTCGGCGACCCGCAGAGCGGGGGCGCGGGCACGCCCACCCAGACGGTGGTGATCGAGAAGGCCGCGGTCAGCGCTCGGTGATCCCGGCCGCCCGGCGGCCGGTCAGCCCGGGCCCGCGGCGCGCTCGGCCTTCAGGCGGGCCTGCCTGCGCCTGCCGAACAGGGTGAGCACGCCGAGCACGGCGGCCACGATCACGAGCCCCAGCAGGAGCGCGCCGAAGGTGCCCACGCCGCCAAAGGGCAATGCCACCAGCTTGGCCACGCCGAAGCCCACGGCCACCAGCAGCACAACGAAGGCCACCAGCAGCAGGATGCCCCGAGCCCGCAGCGCCAGGCTGGCCCCCGGCGGTGGCGCCACCAGGCCCATGATCCGCAGCAGGAACAGCTGGCGGCCCGACGGCGGCGCCTGGCCGAGCCGCTCGACCGCCTCCTTGAGCTCGTCGGGCCGGCGCTCGGCGAGCGCCATCGAGGCCTTCATCATCTGGCGCAGAGCGGGTCGCTCCTGGGGATGGCAGCCCGCCAGCGCCTCGTTGAAGTAGGCGCGCGCCGCCTTGGCGTCGTAGCGCTCCGCCGCGCGGGCGCCCAGCAGCGCCTTCGCGGCCACGCGGTGGCGCGACTCGCCCTGCAGCTGCTCGTCGGTCTTGTGCTCCAGCTGCTGGATCGCGGCCAGCGCGCCCACCTGCACCTGCATCTTGATCTGCTTCTGCTTCGCCACGGGACGGGAGTGTGCCAGGTCGGTTGGCGGTCGCTCAGATCTCGAGGAGCTTCATCAGGCGGCGCGCCATCAGGGGGCTGCCCTCGATCCGAACCCGGCCGCCGGCCACCCGCGCCAGAGCGCCTCGACCGCGGGCGTACGTGGGGTTGGGCACGCCGCCGAACAGCGGCGCCGCCGTGAGTTGCACGACATCCGGCAGGGAGCCGCGGATCACGAGCTCCGGCTTGCCGGCCGGCGCCTCCTCGTCCGCGGCCACGTCCTCCACCAAGACCCCCTTCGCGTCGAAGGTGACCCTCACGGGCGCGAACGCCTCCTTGAAGCGCATCTCGACGGTCCCGCGCATGCCCTTCGCTATGCGCGGCCGGCGGGTCACGCCACGGTCGATGAGCCCGTAGATGCTGGCCGAGATGCCGTTGGGCGCCACGTGGCCGAGCTTGACCTGCGGCCGCGCCGCGGGCCCGCGTGCCTTCGAGGCCGGCTTGGCCCGAGCACGCGGGACGGTCTGCTTTGACGGCATCGCGTGATCGTAGCCAGGCATAGGATCCGCGCCATGGCCATCTCCCTGGACTCCACGCCCACCCTCGACGTCGTGCCGCGTCAGGAAGAGGTTCTGCTTCGTGAGGCCGTGTCGGGGATCTGCGCGGGCTTCGGCCCCGCCTACTCGCAGCGGCTGGTGGAGGAGGGGAGGCCGCCGACCGAGCTCTGGGACGCCCTGGCCGAGCGCGGGTACCTGGGCGTGAACGTGCCCGAGGAGTACGGCGGCGGCGGCCTGGGCATGGCGGCGCTGGCCATGGTTGGGGAGGAGATCGCCGCCGCGGGGTGCTCGCTGCTGCTCATCGTGGTGTCCCCGGCGATCGCGGGCAGCATCCTCGCGCGCCACGGCAGCCACGAGCAGAAGGACCGCTGGCTGCGGGGGATCGGCGCCGGTACCACCAAGCTCGCGTTCGCGATCACGGAGCCCGATGCCGGCACCAACTCGCACAACATCTCGACGTCGCTGCGCCGCGACGGCGACCGCCACCTGCTCAACGGCCAGAAGACCTACATCTCCGGTGTCGAGGAGGCCGACGCCGTGCTGGTGGTGGCCAGGACGCGCAATGCCGACGGCTCGCTCGGCCTGCCCTCGCTGGCGATCGTGGACGTGGATGCGAGTGGGTTCACCCGCACCCAGATCCCGATGCCCTACGTGGGCCCCGATAAGCAGTGGACGCTCTTCTTCGACGACGTCGAGGTGGGGGAGGACCGGCTGATCGGGGGCGAGAACGGCGGCCTCGGGCCCGTGTTCGACGGGCTGAACCCCGAGCGGATCATGGGCGCGGCGATGGCCTGCGGCGCCGGCCGTTACGCGCTGGGCAAGGGCGCCGCCTACGCGCGCGAGCGCAACGTGTGGGGCGTGCCGATCGGCGCGCACCAGGGGCTCGCCCACCCACTGGCCGAGGCCAAGATCGAGCTGGAGCTGGCTCGGCTGATGATGCAGAAGGCGGCAGCGCTCTATGACGCGGGCGCCAAGGGCGCCGGAGAGGCCTCGAACATGGCCAAGTACGCGGCGGCGGAGGCCGCCATCCACTGCGTCGACCAGGCCATCCAGACTCACGGCGGCAACGGCTTTGCGCTCGAGTACGGGCTCTCGCAGATGTGGTGGGGGGTCCGCATCACGCGCACCGCGCCCGTCTCGCGCGAGATGATCCTCAACTACGTGGCCGAGCATTCACTCGGGCTGCCCAAGTCCTACGGCCCCGGGTCGCGGGCTAAAGCTGAGCTTCTACGTTCCAGACGGTCGCGGCTATGTCGCGACCGAGCTCACCCGCGGCCCCTGGGACCGCGACAGCCAGCATGCGGGCCCGCCCTGCGCCCTGCTGGGGCGCGAGCTCGACCGCGCCGGCGAGCTCGACCGGGGGCGCCTGGCCCGCGTCACGTTCGAGATCCTCGGGCCCGTGCCCATCGGGCGCCTGGAGGCCTCGGCCGGAGTGGTCAGGCCGGGACGCAGCGTCGAGCTGGTCGAGGGCACGCTGGCCGCGGGCGGCCGGGACGTGATCAGAGCGCGTGCCTGGCGCGTGAGGACCGTCGACGAGCTGCCGCTCGACCCCGCCACGCCCGAGCCGCCGGCCCCGCCCGGCCCCGAGGACGCCCACGAGCGCCCGTTCTTCCCGGTGTCCTGGGACACGGGCTACCACACCGCCATGGACGTGCGCTTTGCCTCCGGAGGGTTCACCGAGCCCGGCCCGGCGGTGGCGTGGATGCGGATGGGCGTGCCGCTCGTGGAGGGCTTGGAGCCCTCACAGCTCGACCGGGTGCTGGTGGCGTCTGACTCCGGGAACGGCGTGAGCGCGGCGCTCGACTACCGCGAGTGGGTCTTCATCAACGCGGACGTCTCGGTGGCGCTGCGGCGCCTCCCGGTGGGGGACTGGGTCTGCCTGGAGGCGGCCACCTACGCCGAGCCCGACGGCATCGGCCTGGCCGACACGCTGCTGCACGACGAGCGCGGCATGCTCGGGCGGGCCACCCAGAGCCTCCTGGTGGGTCGCCGCTAACGCCGTTCCGCGGCCAGACGGGTCTCGTCCAGGTCCAGGTCGAACTCGATCCTGCGCCTGACCTCGTCGGTGATGTGACCCTCGTCTCGCAGCCTCCGCAGTGTGGCCCGCTCCGCGTCGAGCACCTCGCGCATGAAGCGGCGATAGCTCTCGCTGCGGTGCTCGTAGCCCTCGGGGCCGGTCTCGTCGTCGTCCTGCTGGCCGTCGATCTGGGATCGAAACCTGCGCCGGCGGTACTCGTAGAGGCGGCGCGCCCTCTCGGCGGTGTCGTCGTAGACCCAATCCTCGGCCGCCAGCTCCTCGATCCGGTCGATTGCGGCGAACGCCGTCTCCACGCGGGCGGCCAGCTCCTCGTCCTGGTCCAGGCCGTCGTCCTCGACGCCCAGGGCGCGGATCAGGGCCGGCATCAGGAGGCCCTGGCCCACGAGCGTCACGAGGATCACGCAGAACGCCAGGAAGATGACGAGATCGCGCTCCGGGAAGGCGCTGCCCGCGTCGACCTCCAGCGGGATCGCCAGCGCCGCCGCCATGCACACGCCGCCGCGCATGGAGCTCCACGCGACCAGCGTCACCTGGCTGGCGGCCGGCACCGGGTCCTGTTCGCGGATCCGCGCGCTCAGGCGGCGGGTGAGATAGGTGGCGATGAACACCCAGATCGCGCGAACGACCGCTACCAGGAGGCCCGTCACGAGACCCCAGAGCGCCAGCTGCCCGAGGGGCCTGCTCTCCAGCGCATCCAGCACGACCGGCAGCTGCAACCCGATCAGGACGAACAGCACTGCGTTGAGCAGGAACTGGAGGATCTCCCAGATCGACGTGAGCTGGATCCGGGTGGTGGGAGTGGTCAGCTCGGACGCCTGCCAGCCGAGCCAGACGCCCACGGTCACCGCCGCGATCACGCCCGAGAGCCCGAGCTCCTCCGCCGGCAGGTAGGCGGCATAGGCCGTGAGCAGCGAGATGGTGACCTCGGTGGGCGGGTCATCGAGGCGTCGCCGCACGGCCGCGATCACGTAGCCCACCGCCAACCCGATCGCCACGCCGCCGAGCCCGCTCAACACGAACTTGGGGGCCGCCTCGGCCAGCGAAAAGCTGCCGGTGACCACCGCGGCCACCGCGAACTTGTAGAGGATGAGCGCCGTCCAGTCGTTGGTCAGGCTCTCGCCTTCGACGATGGTCACCACCCGCCGCGGCACCCCGAGGCGGCGCAGGATCGCCGCCGGTGCCACGGCGTCGGTGGGCGAGACCACGGCGCCGAGCACGAAGGCCACCCGCCAGTCCAGACCGAAGGCCCAGTGGCCCAGCAGCGCCACCGCGAGCATCGTGGTGATCACCAGGCCCACGGCCAGCAGGCCGATCGGGCGCGCGTTGCGGCGCAGCTCGCGCAGGTTCGAGAAGAAGGCCGCGCTGTAGAGCAGGGGCGGCAGGAACACCAGCAGCACGACCTCCGGCTCCAGCTCGACCTCGGGCATGCCGGGCACGAGCCCGAACAGCAGCCCGCCGAGCACCAGCAGGATCGGGTAGGGCACCCGCACCAGGTCGGCGATCACCGCCAGCGCGGCGATGGCCACCAGCAGCCCGAAGACGACTAGCTCGAGGTGCTCCAACTGGGCGGCGCGGAGGTGGGTGCGGGCACGGCCAAGAGACTACGCACGGGCCTCCGGAGCCGGGCAGGGCGGGCAGGGCGCGAAGCCTTCGTCATCATGGCGCGCCTTGCCCGCGATCGAGATCGCAGACCTCTACAAGAGCTTCGGCGCCGTGCGGGCGGTGCGGGGGCTGTCGTTCCAGGCCGAGGCCGGGCGCGTGACCGGCTTCCTGGGGCCCAACGGCGCCGGCAAGAGCACCACGCTGCGCGCGCTGCTGGGGCTCGTGCGCGCCACCAAGGGCACCGCCACGTTCGATGGGCGCTCCTACCAGGACCTCGACCGCCCGACCGAGCACGTGGGCGCCGTGCTCGAGGAGACCGCGTTCCACCCGGGGCGCAGCGCGCGCAACCACCTCAGGGTCCTGGCCGCCGCAGGGCGGCATCCGGTGGCCCGCGTCGACCACGTCCTGGCCGAGGTTGGCCTCTCGGATGCGGCCGACCGGCGGGTCAAGGGCTATTCGATGGGAATGCGCCAGCGCCTGGCGATCGCGGCGGCGCTGCTGGGCGACCCGCGCGTGCTGATACTCGACGAGCCCACCAACGGCCTGGACCCGCCCGGCATCAGCTGGATGCGCGGACTGGTGCGCGCCCAGGCCCGACAGGGACGTGCCGTGCTGGTGTCCAGCCACCTGCTGGCCGAGGTCGCACAGTCGGTGGACGACGTGGTGATCATCGCCAAGGGGGAGCTGCGCGGCCAGGGCACGCTGTCCAGCGTGCTCGGGGGCGACGGCGTGCCCGCGACCGAGGTGCGCGCCCGCGACCTGGAGCGGCTCGCCGCCGCGCTGGAGCGCCGCGGCCACGCGCCCGAGCGCGCGGAGGACGTGCTGGTGGTGCCGGGCGTGGCGCCGGAGGCGGTGGGGGCGATCGCGTTGGAGGAGCAGGTGGCCCTGTCTGGCCTCGCGCCCCGGTCGCGGTCGCTGGAGGCTGCGTTCTTCGAGCTCACCGGGGGCGACGAATGAGCGCCCTGCTGCGTGCCGAGCTGCTCAAGCTGCGCACCACGCGCACGTTCGCCGCCCTGGTGGGGTCGGCGCTGGCGCTGTCGCTGCTGGTGGTCTGCCTGGCCACTGCCATCAGCGACAACGTGTCCGAGGCCGACGTGAAGGACTTCTTCACAGCGGACTTCACCGGCCTGTTCATCTCGCTGCTGGGCGTGATGGGAATGGCGGGCGAGTGGCGGCACCGGACCATCACCAGCACCATCCTGGCGGCGCCAGACCGGGTGCGGCTCGTGGCCGCCAAGCTGCTGGCCTACGCGACCGCGGGGGTGGTGCTGTCCCTGGTGGTCACGCTCACGATCATGGCTGTGGGGAGCCTGATCCTGGAGGGCCGCGGCGAGACGACGGTCGGGTTGGGTGACCTGGCGGACGTGCTGTGGCGAAATCTCGCGGTGTCGGCCTTCGCGGCCGCGATCGGCGTGTGCGTGGGCGGGCTGGTCCGCAACCAGGTGGTGGCGATCGTGGGGCTGCTGATCTTCTCCTTCGCCCTGGAGCCGACGCTGTTGGCCCTGGCCCCGGAAATCGGCAGGTTCGGGCCGACCTCCGGCGCGCCCAACGGCATCCTCGGCACGAGCTTCGACGACGAGGATGTGCTCGAGGCGGGCCCGGCGGCGCTCGTGCTGCTCGGGCTGGGTCACTGCGGGCTTCGTGGCGACGGCCTGGACGCTCAAGCGGCGGGACGTGCTGTAGGGGACGCCACCCGAGGGTTTTCTCGCTCGTGTTCACATAACGGGCCTTATCGAGCATTGACATCGAGCTCGGTCGCCCTAGCCTGCGCCCCGCATGATCGACATCGACAAGGCATCGGAGTTCATGCGCACCCACGCCCGGATGCTCGATCGACGGCGCTTCGAGCTGCTCTTCGGCGACGGGTCGGCCGCGCCGGTGCTCGCTGCCCTGTCCGCGCATCGCAATCCCGACGGTGGGTTCGGCTACGGACTCGAGCCGGACCTGCGCAGCGCAACCAGCCAGCCGGGCGCGGCGCTGCACGCGTTCGAGGCCCTGGCGGATGTCGGTCCCGAGACCAGCGATATGGCCGTGCGCCTGTGCGACTGGGCCGATTCCGTCTCGTTCGAGGACGGATCGCTGCCGTTCGCGTTCTCGATGCGCGACGGTGCCGGCTCGGCGCCCTTCTGGGCGAACGCCGACGAGTCTGAGCCATCGCTGTGGATGACCAGCGCCGTTTGCGGGCCGGCGCAACGGGTCGCCGACCACGATCCCGCGGTCGCGGAGCATCCGTGGCTCGCGAAGGCGACCGACTACTGCCTGGCCCAGACGGCCGCCCTGGACCAGCAACCCTTCGCGATCGCGTTCATGTTCATCCTCCAGTTCCTCGACGCAAGCCACGACCGGCGTCCCGACGCGGCGGAGCAGCTGGCCAGGATGGGAGCGCTGCTTCCGGAGTCCGGAGTGCTTCCCGTGCCGGGCGGCGCCGAGGGCGAGGAGCTCTCGCCGCTGGACCTTTCCCCCGCCCCGGACCGGCCGCTGCGCGCCCTCTTCGCGCCCGGGGCGATCGCGGCCGACCTGGACCGGATCGAGAACGGCCAGCAGGAGGACGGCGGCTGGCAGGTCGACTTCGCCAGCTACTCGCCGCAGGCCATGCTCGAATGGCGCGGCTACCGGACCGTGTCGGCGCTCACGCTGCTGCGCGCGAACGGGCGCCTTCAGGTTAGGGACGGGCTTGACGCGGAACCCGGTGCTCGACCCGCGGCCGCGGGTGAAGGTCGCGGTGCGGGTGTTGAGCACCCACGGACGCTGCAGCCGGCCGTCAAAGTCCTGGAGGAACTGGGCGAAGCGCCTGGACGCGCCGGCGCAGCTGAGCCCGCTGCCCCGCAGCAGCGTGATGCGATAGCGGCCCCGCCGCACGCGGAGCGCGCCGATGCGGTCGTTGTTGAGCACCCGGAAGGTGCCGTTGCAGAGCCCGCCGTCCGCCGGATGGCTGCCCCCGCCGCTCGGGCGCACCGGGTTGCCCGACGCGCGCTTGAAGCGGAAGCCCACGTGCGCGCTGCCGCGCAGGAAAGTCCCGGTCTGGCCGTCGAGCACCCAGGGACGCGGCAGGCGGCCGTCCCAGTCCTGGAGGAACTGTGCGAACAGCCGCGCCGCCCGGGCGCAGGAGATCCGTCCGACGGCGAGCGTCGTGAGCCGGTAGTTCCCCGCGGGGATCCTCAGACGCCCGATGCGATCATTGTGCAGCACGCGGAAGAACGCTGGGCACGTCCCGCCCGTGGCCGGATGCCGGCCGCCGCCTCCTCCCCCACCGCCGCTGCCGGACGGCGTCACGGCGAATCCCACGGAGCCGCCAGACCCGCGCGTGAAGCCCCGTCCGGGCACGTTGATCACCCACGGTCGCGGCAGGCGCCCGTCCCAGTCCTCCAAGAACTGCCGGAACAGGTCGGATGCGCTCGCGCAGCTCAGGCCGCCGGTGGTGGTGATGGCGTAGGCGCCCGCCGGCAGGCTGAGCCCACCGATGCGATCGTCGTGGAGCACCTGGAAGGTCGCGGGGCATACGGTCCCGGCCTGCGCCTGGGCAGTCGCCGTGCCGGGAAGCGCCAGGGCCAGCGTGGCCAGGCCGGTCGCCACGGTTACGCAGCGGCGGAGCGTAAGGGCGCGCACGGGCGCGACACTAGAGCAGCATGAGGGGCCGCCGCAAGGACGGGTATTGATAAGTCGCGTATGCCCGCGGAGAACGAACGCCATCAGCCGCTGCCGCCGCTCCCGCAGCTACCGGGATACCTGTGGCGGCGCACGCCGCGGGCGGGAAGGGCCGTGATCGTGCTGCTCGGCGTGGGCGCCGTGGTCGCGATCGTCCTGTCGGTGCCAGGGATCCGCGAGAGCAAGCGCGAGACCGCTGCCCGGGAGCGCACGGAGGCGGCCGATAGTCGTGCCAGACGCATCCGCGAGCTCCGGCGCCTGCAGGCTCCGCGGAGCGCCACGTCGGCGAACGTCGATCGCGCGGGCGCCTCGGTCGCGGAGCGCGTGCGCACCAGGAGGGCTCTCGCGCGGGACCTCTCGGCCGCGATCGTCGCGGACTCGCGCCGACGCCCGGGCACGGACCGCGTGCGGCGCGCGGACTGTCGCGGGCTGGCGCCGGAGGGGCGCCCCGTCCCGGAGCGCGACCTGGCCTCGCGCCGGGGGCGATACGCCTGCACCGCCGTGACCAGCGACATCAGGTCCAGTCAGGTGCGCGGGTCCATCGGCTACCCCTACCGGGCGATCGTCGACTACCGCAACGGCCGGCTCGTGTGGTGCCGCGACGTGGGCCAGGCCGGCGAGGGTGGCTACATCGGCGGGGCCCTGGTGCCGATCTCGGCCCGCTGCGGAGGCTGAGCGCCCTGGAGGATCACCCGTCCGGGAACGGCTGGATCGCCATGCCGTGATCGCGCTCGCGCATTCCGAGCTCATACGCGGCACCGCCGCTCAGCGACAGGGAGAGCGGGTCGTGGCCGGGACGCGACACGCTCAGCTGCATGTCGGCCACCGAGCAGTTCACGGCGTTGTGCTCGGAGCCGTCGGGATCGGCGTAGACCCAGCCCACGAAGTCCTCACGGCCGGCCCCAACGGACACCTGCACCGTGAGGTCGCGGCCCGGCAGCGTGATCTGGGCCCGGTCGGGCGCCTCGTGCACGTCGGTCCGCCGCGCGCGGCCGGGCCCGCCCACCGCCAAGCGGTCGCCGCCGAGGCACAGCGCCCCGTTCGCGATCCACGGAGTGGTCAACGGGCCCACCTTGATCCGGCCCAGCGCCACGTCGATCCAGGCGTCCTGATCCTCGGCGAAGCCCGCTCCGTGGAGCCAGATCCAGCGCTCCGCGTGCTGGGCGCCCCAGTTGTGGCCCACCATGCCGCGCCAGCCGTCGAGCTCGACCGCGTCGCCGTCGAAGGCGACGCGGCCCGAGAAGCGGGCGTCGGGAGAAGGGCTCTCGAGCTTGGTCCGTGGCAGCGGCGCCCGGTACATCCAGGCGCGGGGCAGGTGCGCCAGTGGCGGCTCGGGCGAGTCGAAGGTCAGGTCCCAGTCCGCCTGTCGCCCCTCGCCCTCGGCGCGCCCCAAGGCGCGGCCGAATCCCATCACGGCGTCGCCGACGTGGATCTGCTCGTCAGCACCCGCGCCGACCTCCGCGAACGTCTGCTTCACGGCGCGCGGGCCGTCCGGCCGAGCGGTCGAAGAGCGTGAACCACAGCGAGCCCGTCGCGGCCTCGCCCGGGCGCTTGTGCACGGTGTATCGGATCCACACGCCCTGCGGCTCGGACGGGTGGCAGGCCTTGAGGTAGAAGCTCTCGTAGTGCCCGGCCGCCAGCGCGACCGCCGGAAACCGCGCGGGGGTCATCGCGGATGACACTAACGCGCCAGTCGGGGCGCCCCGGCCGCCGGCTGGTAGAACCCTGCGATGGCCGAATCGAGAGTGCTCCTGATCACTGGCGCGTCTACAGGCATCGGCGCGGCCACCGCACGCCAGGCCGCCGAGGCCGGCTGGAGGGTCGTCCTGGCGGCGCGCTCGGAGGACAAGCTGGCCGCGCTAGCCGACGAGCTCGGCGGCGACGACACCGCGGCGGCGGTGCGCTGCGACGTGACCAGCTGGGAGGACCAGCAGGCCGCTGTGGCCGCAGCAACTGAGCGCTTCGGGCGGCTGGACGCCTTCTTCGCCAACGCCGGCTTCGGCGCCGCCCGCGGGTTCCTGGAGGAGACGCCCGAGCACTGGAAGGCCATGGTGGACACCAACGTCTACGGCTGTGCCCTCTCGATCCGCGCCGCGCTGGGCCACTTCCGGGACCGCGGTGCCGGGCACATGGTCCTCACCGGCTCGGTGGCAGGCCGCCGCGCGCTGCCGGGCTCGCTCTACTCGGCCACCAAGTGGGCGGTCACCGCAATGGGCGAGAGCCTGCGTGCCGAGGTGGCCGACACCCCGATCCGGGTCACGTTGATCGAGCCCGGCATGGTCGACACGCCCTTCTTCGACAACCGTCCCCAGAACGCACTCCAGGCCGACGACATCGCCCGCTCCGTCCTGTTCGCGCTCTCCCAGCCGGCCCACGTGGACGTGAACGAGGTGCTCATCCGGCCGGTCAACCAGCCGATCTGAGCAGGGCGGTGGCGTCGCCGCCGCACCCTAGATTCCAGGCATGGAGCCCGACCGCGACTGGCCGCGCCGTGTGGCCCACCTGGACATGGACGCGTTCTACGTGAGCGTAGAGCTGCAGCGGCGCCCCGAGCTGCGCGGGCTGCCCGTGGTGGTGGCCGGCGGCGGGCCGCGTGCGGTCGTGACCACGGCCAGCTACGAGGCACGAAAGCACGGCGTGTTCTCCGCCACCCCTGCGTCACGGGCGCGGCGGCTGTGCCCGGACGCTGTGTTCGTGGCGCCCGACTTCGACCACTACCGGGAGCGGTCGCGAGCGGTCATGGAGGTGCTCCGCGGTGAGGTCGAGACGGTCGAGGTCGTGGGCCTGGACGAGGCGTACCTGGACCTGGGCGGGCTGGAGCGGCCCAACGCCGCCGCGCGGCGGGTCAAGGCCACCGTGACCCGGCGCACGGGACTGGGCTGCTCGATCGGCATCGGCCCGAACAAGCTGGTGGCCAAGGTCGCCTCCGACGCGGACAAGCCCGATGGCTTCCTCGCACTCACCGCGGCGGAGGCGCGAGCGCGCTTCGCCGACCGGTCACCGCGCCTGCTCCCCGGGATCGGGCCGCGCACCGCCGAGCGGCTGGAGGCGCGCGGCGTTCGGACCCTGGGTGCGCTCGGCGGCGGTCCCTGAGCGATTGCTCACCGAGTGGTTCGGCGCGCGGCTGGGCCCCCACCTGGGCGGCCTGGCCCGGTTCGAGGACGCGCGTCCGCTGCAGACCGACCGCATCCGCAAGTCGGAGTCGCGCGAGACCACATTCGACACCGACCTGCGCGGCCTGGAGCAGCTGCTGCCCGCCCTGCAGCGCCTGGCCGGGCAGCTGGCGGACGATCTGACGCGTCACGGGCGCAGCGGCCGCACGGTGGGCATCAAGGTGCGACTCGACGACTTCAGCACCCACACCCGTGCCCGCACGCTCGATCGCCAGGTGGCCGATGCGCCGACCCTGTGTGCGGTGTCGGCAGACCTCCTGCGGGCGCTGGACCCGGCGCGGCCCGTGCGGCTGCTCGGGGTGCGGGTCGCAGGGATGGAGCAGCGCCCCGGCGGGGCCGAGGGCGAGCCGGAGGAGATTCCCCAGCTCACCCTCGGCGTTAGCTGACGCCCGGCTACCGGGTCGACCAGACCGTGCCGGTCGAGCCGAACCCGAGCCTGGCCTTGGTGGCCGCGGTGAGGTCCCACTCGCGGCCGCCGACGTAGGGGCCGCGATCGACCACCCGCACGGTCACCGACCGGCCGCGGTAGCGGAACGTGACCCGGGAGCCACACGGCAGCGACTTGTGCGCCACTCCGAGCGTGCCCTGGGAGAGCGTCCCCCGCAACCCAGCGGGTTGCCGTACAGGCCCGGGCCGTACCACGACGCGTGGCCGGGCCGATAGACCCTGACCTTGGCGAGGCGGTCCGAGGCGGCGGCGGCCAGGCGGTCGCCGGCAAAGCGCACGCGCAGGCGGTACGCGCCCGCCCGGCGCGGCTTGAACGACGCGCGGAAGCGCCCGCGCGGGCCCGTCCGCTCGCGGTCGACCGTGCGCCAGCCCCCGCGCGTGAGCACCTGGAGCTTCACGCGGCGGCCCGCCTGGGCGGGCAGCAGCTTGCCGCGCACCCTCACGGGGCGAGTGCCCAGGACGTGCCGGGCGGAACGTCCGGCCACGCTGGCCACGACGGTGATCCGCCGTGCGGCGCTGGTGGCGGCGCCGTCGGCCACCGCCCGGTAGGAGCCCGAGGACTGCGGGCGGAGGGTGAAGTTGTAGGAGCCGTCGGCGGCGGTCCTGGAGGCGGCAACCTGCCGGTAGCCGCCCTTTCCGGCCGCGTGCTCGAGGCGCACGGCGCGGCCTGAGCCACCCGGAGCCACCCGGCCCGCTATGGACACGGTCTTGCCGTAACGGACCGTCTGCGCCTTGGCGGTGCCGGCCATGCTCACCGTGGCGCCGGGCGACCCGGTCTGGGCCTGGGCGGCCATGGCCGCCCCGATTGGAATCACGCACGCGGTCAGGGCGGTGGCAAGCGCCAGCCGCCGACCGCGCACTGTCAGGTGCGCGTTCAAACGAATACTGCCTTTCCCGGCCCTTGCCTACGGGGTTAGCTGTCGGGCTCGCGACGCTTCTGTCTGCGCCGCTACGGATGTGAGCGACCGAAGCGCGCATACGCGCACGCCGATCTCACCCGATTCGCCCCAGCCGTCTCTCGACGGCGATGGGTCCCCCGCCCGCGCGTCCTTGGGAAGCACGGTTCGGCCAAGCCGAATCGAACAACTGTTCGTAGGCTAGGCCCCGAACATCCGTCGAGTGTGATGGCCATCACAGTTCGCCGAGTGCCAGCGCGCCAACCGCGCTACGGTGCGTGCTCAACCGCTTCAGCAAGGGAGAGACTCACGCCATGGCCGGAGACCGCCTGACCGCACTCGATGCCTCGTTCCTCCACATCGAGGACGACGCCGCGCACATGCACGTGGCATCGGTCATGGTGTTCGACGGGCGACCCTCCCCCCTACGACGAGCTGCTCGAGTCCATCGGTCGACGGCTCCACCTGGTGCCGCGCTACCGCCAGCGGCTGGCGTTCGTGCCGATGGGCCAGGGCCGGCCGCGGTGGGTCGACGACCCGCACCTCAACCTGCGCTACCACGTGCGCTCTACGGCCCTCCCCTCCCCCGGCGGCGAGGACCAACTGAGGGCGCTGGCGGGCCGCGTGTTCGCCCAGCAGCTGGATCGCGACAAGCCGCTGTGGGAGCTCTGGCTGGTGGATGGCCTGGAGGGCGACCGCTTCGCGCTGCTGTCCAAGACCCACCACGCCCTGGTGGACGGCGTGTCGGGCGTGGACATCATGTCGGTGCTGTTCGACACCTCACCCGAGCCCGCGGCGCCCCCGGACCCGGGCCGGCGCTGGCTCCCGCGGCCGCTTCCGTCCCAGGCCGAGCTGCTGGCCGAGGCGCTGCTCGAGCGCGCCACCATGCCGGGCGAGGCGGCACGGACCCTGCGTGCCGTGTTCCGCGCGCCGCGGCAGATCGCCAGCGGGCTGGTGAACGCCGCGGCCGGTGTTGGAGCAATGGCCTGGGCGGGCCTCAACCCCGCGCCCGCGAGCCCGTACAACCGCGACATCGGCCCGCATCGGCGCTTCACCTGGGTCCGCACCGACCTGGCCGACGTGAAGGCCATCAAGAACGAGCTCGGCGGCACCGTGAACGACGTGGTGCTGGCCTCTGTGGCCGGCGCCCTGGGCCGCCACCTGCGCAGGCGCGGACAGCGCACCGACGGCCTGGAGCTCAAGGCCATGGTGCCGGTGAGCGTGCGTGCCGACGCCGAGCGCGGGCAGCTGGGCAACAAGGTGGCCGCGATCATGGCGCCGCTGCCCGTCTGGTGCCAGGAGCCGGTCGCGCGCCTGGACATCGTGAGCGAGCAGATGAAGGGGCTCAAGGAGAGCGGCCAGGCGGTCGGTGCCCAGGTGCTCACCGACCTGTCCGGCTTCGCCCCCCCGACCGTCATGGCGCAGGCCTCGCGATTGATGAACCGCCAGCGCTTCTTCAACCTGGTGGTTACCAACGTGCCGGGCCCGCAGTTCCCGCTGTACCTGATGGGGCGCGAGGCGATCGACCCGTTCCCGATGGTGCCGCTGGCAAAGGGCCAGGGGCTGGGGATCGCGATCATGAGCTACAACGGCAAGATGAACTTCGGCCTGGTGGGCGACTTCGACGTTCTGCACGACATCGACGACCTGGCTCACGACCTCTACGAGTCGCTGGCCGAGCTGGCCGAGGCGGCTGGAGTGGAGCTGAGCACCGAGGCGCCTCCCGCCGCATCCGTATCCTCGTAGGAGTGCGCGAGAAGGTGATCGAAGGGGCTCGCAAGCGCGGGCTTAGCGTGGACCTCAGGCGCCTGGACTCCTCGACCGCCACCGCGCAGGAGGCGGCCGCCGCCGTCGGGTGCGACGAGGCCCAGATCGCCAAGTCGCTGGTGTTCGTGGCCGACGGCGACCCGGTGCTGTGCATCGCCTCCGGCTCCCACCGCGTGGACACCGATCGCCTGGCCGACGTTCTCGACGTGGCGGAGGTGCGCCAGGCCACCCCCGGCGAGGTCCGCGCGGCCACCGGGTTCCCGGTCGGCGGGGTGGCGCCCTTCGGGCACGACCTCCCCGTGGTGGTCGACGAGGCACTGCTCCGCTACGAGCACGTGTGGGCCGCCGGCGGCGACTCCCACTGTGTGTTCGCGGTCGAAGCGGTGCGGCTGGTGGAGTGCACCTCGGCCACGGTGGCGGTTCTCGGAGCGGAGAGCTGATCCATGGGCGCCCGGCCTCAGCCGCTGACCGCCGCGCTGGCGCAGATGAACCCGGTGGTTGGGGACATCGCCGGCAACGTGCGGCGCATCGCGGAGCTCACGGCCGCCGCGCGCGACCAGGGCGCGGCACTGGTGGTCTTCCCCGAGCTCGCCCTCACCGGCTACCCGCCCGAGGACCTGCTGCTCAAGACCCACTTCCTGGATGCCACCGGCGTAGCGCTCGGGGAGCTCGCGGCCTCCACGCACGGCATCGTGGCGCTGGTGGGCTTCCCCGAGCGGGCCGACGACGTCTACAACTCCGCGGCGCGTGCTGGCCGACGGCGAGGTGGCGGGCATCTACCGCAAGATGCACCTGCCCAACTACGGCGTCTTCGACGAGCAGCGCTACTTCCAGGCCGGCACCCGCCCGGCGAACGTCGACCTCAACGGCGTGACCGTCGGGATCACCATCTGCGAGGACATCTGGGAGCCGGGCCCGCCGGCCACCGCTGAGGCGCTGGCGGGCGCGCAGGTGATCGTGAACCTCTCGGCCTCGCCCTACCACGCCGGCAAGGGCGCCGAGCGCGAGCGGATGCTCGCCCAGCGGGCGCGCGACAACCTGGCGGCGGTGCTGTTCTGCAACGCCGTCGGCGGGCAGGACGAGCTGGTGTTCGACGGGCACAGCGTCGCGCTCGACCAGGAGGGCGAGGTGGTGGCGCGCGCGCCTCAGTTCGAGGAGGCGCTCACTCTCTGCACGATCGACCCGGGCGCGGTCGCGGCGGCTCGCCTGCGCGACCCCCGCCACCGCACGGCGGTCCGCCGCGAGCGCGGCGCGCCGGGGGCCGACCCGGTGACCCTGGCCTCCCTGGCCACCGAGCCGCGTCCGGGCGCGGTGGGTGGCCCGGTCGCGCGCGTGCTCGAGCCGGAGGCGGAGGTCTACGGCGCCCTGCGCACGGGCTTGCGCGACTACACGGACAAGAACGGCTTCGAGCGGGTGGTGTTCGGGCTGTCCGGCGGGATCGACTCGGCGCTGGTGGCCCTGCTGGCCGTGGACGCCCTGGGCGCCGACCGCGTGACCTGCGTGAGCATGCCCTCCCCCTACTCCTCGGAGGGGACGCAGGCCGACGCCCGGGCGATCGCCAAGAACCTGGGCGTCGAGCTGGTCGAGCTGGCGCATCGAGACGCCCATGCGCGCCTACGACGAGTTGCTGGAGCCCGTGTTCGCGGGCACCGACTCCGGGCTCGCCGAGGAGAACCTCCAGGCGCGCATCCGCGGCAACCTGGTGATGGCGCTGTCCAACAAGTTCGGCTGGCTGGTGCTCACCACCGGCAACAAGTGCGAGCTCTCGGTGGGCTACGCGACCCTCTACGGCGACATGGCGGGCGGGTTCGCGGTGCTCAAGGACGTGTTCAAGGGCTGGGTCTACCGGCTCGTGCGGTGGCGCAACGCCCAGGCGGACGGGGAGCTCATCCCCGCCTCCGCGATCGACCGGCCGCCGTCGGCCGAGCTGCGCGCCGATCAGCTCGACGAGGACTCCCTGCCTCCCTACGAGGTGCTCGACGCGATCCTCGCCGCCTACGTGGAGCTGGACCTCGACGCCGCCGAGATCGTCGCCCAGGGCCATCCGGCCGGGCAGGTCGAGCGCGTGATCCGGATGGTCGATCGCGCGGAGTACAAGCGCCGCCAGGCGCCGCCGGGAATCCGGATCTCCACGAAGGCGTTCGGTCGCGACCGGCGGCTGCCGATCACCAACCGCTACGAGACCCGCGCCCAGCCCACGCCCCGCAGGCTGCGCGCCCTGGGCTAGTGGCCTAAGCCGCCGCCCTCAACCGGGCGCCGGGCGGACGGCCATCGTCACACGCGTCATGGCGCACAGGCGGTCTCGGTCGTCGGTGAAGTCGACCTCCCAGACCCAGCTCGTACGGCCGCGGTGGCGGCGGCGGGCGTCGGCGTGCACCGTGCCCTCGCTCACGGGCCGCAGGAAGCTCGTGTGGTTTGACTGGCCCATCGCGACCTCGCCGCCGGGCGCCACGCTGGTGAACGTGGCCACCGAGGCGATGGTCTCCGCCAGCGCGGCGTAGGCGCCGCCGTGGACGATGCCCATGGGCTGGCGCACCGCGTCGGTCACCTCGAAGCTGCCGCGCGCGCTCTCGTCGCCGACCTCGAAGATCTCGAAGCCGAGCGCGTCGGGCAGCATGGCGCCTTGCAGAGGTGGCTGGTCAGGCATCCGCGCAGGCTATCTTTCGCCGCACATGGCCACGTTCGACCAGCTCTCGGCGGAGCAGCGGGCGATCATCGAGCTCGTCCTCAAGCAGGGCCAGAGCTACGACGAGCTCGGCGACATGCTCGGCCTGCCCACGTCCCGGGTGCGCTCCATGGCGCGCGAGGCGCTCCAGCGCCTCTCCCCCGTGAGCGCCGCTGCCGTGGACGACGGCTGGCGCGGCCAGCTGGCCGACTACCTGCTCAACCAGCAGGAGGGCCCCGAGGCCACGGCCACGCGCGGACACCTGCGCCGGTCCGAGGCCGCGCGCGGCTGGGCGCGCTCGATCGTGGACTCGCTCGAGCAGTTCTACGAGAACGGCAACGCTCCGGTCATCCCCGAGCCCGAGGCGGGAGGAGACGGCGACGAGGGCGCCCCGTCGCCGCCTGAGAGGCGGGAGCGAAGCGAAGGCGCGGCGCCGGCGCCGGCGCCGCGCTCTCGCCCGAGGCGCGCAGCGCGGTCAAACGGCGGCGGCTGATCGCCGGCGGCGCGCTGGCGCTCGTGGCTCTGCTGGCGGTCCTGGTCTGGCCGATCGGCCTGCTCACGGGCGACGACGACGATGGCGGCGGCGGGAGCGAGAACGCCTCGGCCGCCGGCTCGCGGGTGGTGGGCCAGTTCGTGCTGCGCCCACAGGGAGCGGCGCGTCAGGCAAATGCCGTCGGCGCCGGGGTGGTGGCCGAGCGGGCGGCGCGCTGCAGCTGATCGTCCAGGCTCAGCTGCCGCCCAGCAAGGACCGCGAGGCCTACGAGGTGTGGCTCTACAACTCGCGTGGCGACGCCCGCTCGCTCGGCGCGCAGGTCACCGACCGGCAGGGCGTCTTCCAGGGCGCGCGGAGCTGCCCCGGAACTTCACGAGCTACCGCTTCATCGACATCTCGCGCGAGAAGGTCGACGAGAATCGCGGCGCACTCCGGCACCTCGGTCCTGCGTGAGCGCATCAGCCGCATCCAGGCGCCGCAGGCCGCCGAGCAGAACCAGGGCCAGGGCGGCCAGGGTCAGGGCACCACCCCGCAGCCCGACACGACGCCGCAGACCACGACGCCGTAGCTCCCGCTAGCCGGCAGCAGCTTCCCCGGGTTCATGATGCCGGCTGGGATCGAGCCGCTCCTTGGCCGCGCGCAGCACGTCCAGGCCCAGCTCCCCCACCTCGCCCGTCATCCACGGCGCGTGATCGCGGCCGACGGCGTGATGGTGGGTGATCGTCCCGCCGTTGGCCGCGATCGCGTCGCACGCGGCGGTCTTGGCCGCCCGCCACTGCTCGAGCTCGGCTCCGGCCTCCTGGCGGGCGATGAAGGTGAAGTAGAGGGACGCGCCCGACGGGTAGAGGTGCGAGACGTGGCACATCACGGCCGGGCGGCGTGCCGCGCGCGCCCAGCGACTCGCGCAGCGCGTCGCCAACCGCCGCGTAGAGCGCGTGGAGGTTCGACCAGGTGGTGGCGGTCTCGAGCGTCTCGACCATCACGCCGCGGTCGAGCAGCTCGTCGCGCAGGTAGGGAGCGGCGAAGCGGCCCGCGCAGCCACGACCGTCCCGGGCGCTGCCCGAGCGACACGCCCCCGGCCGCGCGCAGCAGTCTCGGCGGCGCGGCCGCGGCGGCGCGCGACGTCGTCGGGCGTGCCCTCGAAGCCGGTGAAGGCGAGGCAGCCGCCCTCGTGGCCGCGCAGCGCGCAGGTACGCCTTGCCCGCGCGCTCGGCCAGGCTGCCGCTGGAAGACAGCGCCATCGACAGCCGCGTCTCGTCCTCGTCGGAGAGCCGGGCCACGTCCGGCGAGCGCGCCGCCCTGCTCGAGCAGCGCGCAGCGCCTCGGCGCCCTCCTCGAAGGTGCGGAACGACCAGCCCTCGTAGTGGCGCGCCTCCGGCAGCGGGCGCACGCGCAGCGTGGCCTCGGTGATCACGCCGAGCATGCCCTCCGAGCCCACGATCAGCTCGCGCAGCGACGGCCCGGCGGCGGTGGCGGGCACGTCGCGGGTGGCCAGCGCGCCGGCGGGCGTCTCGCAGCGCACGGCCTCCACCAGCTCGTCGATGCGCCCGTAGCCGGTCGAGGCCTGGCCCGCCGAGCGGGTGGCCACCCAGCCGCCGACGGTCGAGAACTCGAACGACTGCGGGAAGTGGCCGAGCGTCAGCCCGGCTGCGCCCAGGCGCCGCTCGAGCTCCGGGCCGAAGACGCCGGCTCCACCGTCGCGGTGAGCGAGCCGGGTCGACGTCGACGAGGCGGTCCAGCCGCGAGAGGTCGAGCGAGATCGCCGCCGCGTGAGCGCCGCGCAGCGCCTCGACGCCGCCCACCACGCTCGTGCCGCCGCCGAACGGGATCACCGCCACGCCGCGTCCTGGCGCAGGCGGCGAGCACGGCGGCCACCGCGGCCGGCGGAGCCCGGGAGCGACCACGGCGTCGGGCGCGCTCGAGCCGTCGCCCGAGCGGATCCGCACCAGGTCCGGATAGCTCTTGCCCAGCGGCGTGCGCGACCCGCGCGCCGCGATCGTCGCGCAGGCAGTCCTCGCCCACCGGCGCTCCGCGAGCGCGCGGCGCGCGGCCTCCGGCAGCGCCGGAGCGGGCAGCTCGACCTCGTCGAGCTCCACCCGCGGCCGTGCGTGCGCCGGGCTCCACGCCGAGCTCCTCGCGCAGCAGCGCCAGCGCCGCCTCCGGCAGCGCGATCGCGTCGCTCGTCCTCGCCCCAGCCCCACCAGCGCATCAGCCGGCGCTCCTCCAGCCCTCGGCCAGCTCCTGCAGGCCGTCGAGCGCGCCGTCGAGCTGCGCGCGTCGCGCGGCCGCACCTGGAGGCCGCCGAGGCGGGAGAGGCCGCGCAGCTCGAGCCGCGTGGTCAGCCTCACCGTGGTCTCGCCCTCCGCGGCGGGCTCGAGCTCCAGCTCGGTGACCGAGGACTCGAGGATGCGCTCGAACGGCGACTCCTCGACCTCCTGGCGCCAGCGCGAGCAGGCGCGGGTGGTCGGACTCCAGCAGCGTGTAGTCGGCGCGCAGCGTCTTGCCCCTTCGGGGTGCCGAGCACCGTCGTCCACGCCTCGCGCGAGGCGTCCTCGACGCGCTGCACGCCGGGCCACCACTCCGGCAGCTCGCTCGGGGTCGGCCACCGCGTCCAGATCCGCTCGGGCGCGGCGGGGACGGTGCGCGAGCGGGAGATCACCGGCACGCGCAGCACGCTACCCGTCGTAGGCGATCAGGCTGTGCACGTCGTGCGGCGCCAGGCGCTCGCGGCCGCCGAGGAACGCCAGCTCGATCACGAACGCGCAGCCGGCCACCGTGCGCGCCGGCGCCCTCCACCAGGTCGCACAGGCGCGGGCGGTGCCGCCGGTGGCCAGCAGGTCGTCGTGCACGAGCACCCGCGCGCCCGCCGCGAGGGCGTCGGCGTGCACCTCGAGGGCGTCGACGCCGTACTCGAGCTGGTACTCCACCGACGTGGTCTCGCGCGGCAGCTTGCCCGGCTTGCGCGCGAGGATGAAGCCGGCGCCGGCCGCCGCGGCCACGGCGCCGCCCAGCACGAAGCCGCGCGCCTCGGCCGAGACCACGTAGTCGGCCTCCACCGCGCGGGCGTGGTCGGCCAGCGCGTCCGACCGTGGTCCGCAGCGCCCCGGGGTCGAGGAACAGCGGCGTGATGTCCTTGAAGACGATCCCGGGCTTGGGGAAGTCCGGGATGTCCTGGATGTGCGCGCGCAGGGCCTCGCCCGCGGCGGTCACTTGGCGATCTTGCGCAGATCGCGGACGAGCAGCAGGTGCTTGAGGTAGGAGGCGGTGGCGGCCAGGTTCTCCAGCGCCTCCACGGCCTCCTTGCGCCGCTCGGGGTTCCGCGAGCGCAGCGCCGGCGCCAGGATCTGCTCGAGCAGCGCCGCCTCGCGGTCGGCCGAGGTGCGGAACACGCGCAGGTTGCGCCCGCCCACGCCGAAGCGCTTGAGCTCGGTCACCGCGCGGACGATCTCGCGCTCGGTGTCGTCGTAGAGCATCTCCCCGTCGCGCTTCTCGCCGCGGATCACGCCGTAGTCCTCGAGCTCCTTGACCAGCGCGGCGTCGGCGCCGGTCTCCTCGAGCACCTCGTCGAGGCGGTAGAGCGACCCGCCGGAGCGCATGTCCACGCGTGGCGCGGCGCAGCGCCCGCGGGTCGGGCCTCCTCGCCCTTCGCCAGCTCCTCCTGCTCGGCGCGCCCGGCGGCGAGCTCCTGGCGGATCACCCGCAGCGGCAGGAACTCGTCGCGCTGCAGGCGCAGGATCGTGCGCAGCCGCGCCACGTCGGCCGGCGCGAACAGCCGGTAGCCGCCGGCCGTGCGCCGCGGGCGCGAGCAGCTTCTGGTCCTCCAGGTAGCGGATCTTCGAGATCGAGATGTCCGGGAACTCGCGCTCGAGCTGCTTGCAGACGGCGCCGATCGTCAGCGACTTGCCGCGGCGGGCCCGGGTCGACGTCGGGCTGTGGCGCTCATCGCTCCAGGTAGGTGAGCTTGTACTTGCCGACCTGCAGCTCGTCGCCGTTCTGCAGCTTGTGCGACTCGATCCGGCGGCGGTTCACGTAGGTGCCGTTCAGCGAGCCGAGGTCGTCGACGTAGAGGCCGTCGCGGCGGCGCACCAGCAGCGCGTGGTTGCGCGAGACGGTCACGTCGTCGAGGAACACCTCGGCGTCGGGGCTGCGCCCGATCGTCATCTGCTCGCCCGGCACCGCGAACACCTCGCCGGCGCGGCCGCCGCCGGAGCGGATCGCGAGCGTGGCGCCCTCGCCCGCGACCTGCTCGATGTCGACCGGCTTCAGCTCGCCGGTCTCGTCGAGCTGGTAGGCGGCCGTGGTGTCGCCCTCCGGCGGCGCGGCCTCGGCCAGGAACGCGCCGCACTTCTGGCAGTAGTTCGCGCCCTCGGCGTTGGCGAAGCCGCACTCGGGGCAGTGCACGGCCTCAGCGGTCCTTGTCGGAGTCGGGAGATCGCCTCTCGGGTCGCCTTGCCGACGAGGATGTCCGTGAGCTGCTGGACGTCGGCGCCGCTGATCGCGGACTCGCCCTCCTCGTGCTTCTTGCGCAGCCGGTTCACGAGCTCGGCGCGCAGGATGTCGATCTTCCCGTGCAGGATGCGGCGCTGGTAGGAGACCTCCTGCTCCTCCTCCGTGAGCTGCTGGATCATGTCCTTCAGCTCCTCGTCGGAGAGGGCGCCGAGGTCGGGGAAGCGTGTCCATGCGGTCGGTAGAGTCCTTTCGCGGTGGGCCAGACGGCGAACGGCGAGTATAGACCCAGGTGTCAAGTCGAGCTTGAGGCTTTGGCGAAGCGCAAGCCGTCCTGCACGTAGATCACCGTCGCCCACAGCGTCAGGGCGAGCCCGAGATACAGCGAGGCGTCCGCGACCCAGGTGTCGACGAGCAGCGTGAGGAAGATCGCGAACATCACCGGCCACACCGCCCAGCGCCCGACCATGTTGATCTTCAGGTCCATGCCCTTGCGCAGGCCGAACTGGCTGAGCACGAGCATGAACAGCTCGCGCGCGGCCAGGCACGACCAGCGCCCAGCGCGGCAGCAGCTCGAAGTGGAAGCACACGATCACGCCGGCCAGCACCAGCGCGCGGTCGGTGAGCGGGTCGAGCAGCGCGCCGAGGCGGCTGTACTGGCCCGTCAGGCGCGCGGCGAGCCCGTCGAGCTGGTCGCCCCACGCGATCGCGAAGTAGAGCAGCGCGGCCGTCAGTGTCGCGCCCGTCGTCGGACGAGAAGGCGACGACGAGGAACACCGGCAGCAGCGCGAGGCGCACGTAGGAGATCGCGTTGGGGATCGTGAACGGGCGCAGCGGCTGCCCCCTTCAGCGTCTCGGGCGGCGGGCCGGCCGAGCGGTCGATGCCCGAGCAGCTGGCGCTTGGTCAGGGAAGGCCGCGCCACAGCTCCGCCGCGGCGGCGGCCGCGCCGTCCAGCGGCAGCGAGCCCTTCTCCTGGCCGCGCCGCACCTGGGTCTCGACCTCGCCGGCCTCCACGCCGCGCTTGCCGACCGTGAGCCGCAGCGGGCAGCCGAGCAGCTCCGCGTCGGCGAACTTCTCGCCCGGGCTGGCGTCGCGGTCGTCGTAGAGCACGTCGAGGCCCTGCCTCGCCGAGCTCCTCGTAGAGGCGCTCGGCGACCTCGCGCGCCTCCTCCCCCTCCTTGCCGAGCGTCACGAGGTCGCACGTCGAACGGCGCGAGCGCGCGCGGCCAGGAGATGCCCTGGTCGTCGGCGAACTGCTCGACCGCCGCGGCGACGATCCGCGCCGGGCCGATCCCGTAGGAGCCCATCCAGATGTGCTGCTCCGCAGCCGTCCTCGTCGAGGAAGGTCGCGCCGAGCGGCTCCGAGTAGCGCGTGCCGAGCTTGAAGATGTTGCCCTACCTCGATCGCCGGCTCGATTCGGATCTCGCCGCCGCCGGGGCAGGTGTCGCCGGCCTCGACGCGTGCGCACGTCGGCGAAGCGCGGCCTCGAAGTCCCGCCCGGGCTCCACGCCGCGCAGGTGGCGGTCGGGCTCGTTGGCGCCCGCCACGAGGCCGGTCAGCCCCTCGCAGCGCCTCGTCGGCGAGCACCGGCGCCCGCGCGCCCACGGGGCCGATGAAGCCCGGCGGGGCGCCGAAGTGCGTCGCGCATCTCCTCCTCGGTGGCCGGCCGGGCGGGCTGGCCGAGCGCGTTCTGGAGCTTGATCTCGTTCAGGCGGTGGTCGCCGCGCACCACCACCAGCAGCGGCGCGCCGTCCTCGCGCACCATCGGCAGCGCCTTCATCAGCGCGCCGGCGGGACGCCGAGCGCGCTGCGACACCTGCTCGATCGTGGTCGCGCCGGGCGTGTCGACCGGCTCGGGCGCGTCGAGCGCCTCGGGCAGGCCGTCGACCGGGCTGCGGCGTGGCGCTCGCCACCTCCACGTTGGCGGCGTAGCCGGCGTCCGAGAGCGCCACGTCGTTCTCGCCCGCCGGCGCACGGCGCCATGTACTCGTGCGCGCCGATGCCGCCCATCATCCCCACGTCGGACTCCACCCGGTACCACTCGAGCCCGGCGCGGTCGAAGATCCGGTCGTAGGCCTGCACGTGCAGGTCGTAGGAGGCGTCCAGGCCCTCCGCGTCGCGGTCGAACGAGTAGGAGTCCTTCATGATGAACTCGCGCGTGCGCAGCACGCCCGGCGCGCGGGCGCGGCTCGTCGCGCTCCTTGATCTGGAAGTGGTAGAGCATCTTCGGCAGGTCGCGGTAGGAGCGGACCTCGCGCGCCATGTGGAAGGTCAGCGTCTCCTCGTGGCTCATCGCGAGCACGAGGTCGGCGCTCCCGGCGGTCCTTGAGCTTGAACAGCTCGTCGATCTCGTAGCGGCCGCTGCGCTGCCACAGCTCGGCCGGGCTGTGAGCACCGGCATCAGCATCTCCTGGCGCGCCGATCGCGTCGAGCTCCTCGCGGATGATCTGCTCCGCCTTGCGGTGCGCGCGCCAGCCGGCCGGCAGGTAGGTCCACATGCCGGCGCCCACCTGGCGCACCAGGCCGGCGCGCACCATCAGCTTGTGCGAGAGGGCCTCGGCGTCGGCCGGGGCCTCCTTCTCGGTCGGCAGCAGGTAGCAGGAGAGGCGTGGTCATCGGCGGCGCAGTGTATTCGGCGGCCCGTCCGGGCTGGCGATACGGAGCACAGAGGCGCCGACACCTATGACAGCCCTTGCCCGACTGCGTCGACATCCACTGGCTCGTGGTCGCGCGCCGCCTTTGCGGCGGCTGCCTGGCTCGCGTTCCTCGCTGCACACGCGTGTCCGGGCTGGGCGGCGACGGGTCTCGACACTTCTTCGACGCGTGGGTCTACAACGGGCTGATGCTGGCCGCGGCGGTCCTCCTGCCTCGCGCGTGCCGCGCTGCATGCGCGAGGAGCGCGCGGCCTGGCTGATCACTCGGCCTGGGGCTGGCTCGCCTGGACCGCCGGCGAGATCTACTGGACCGCTCGACGCTCGCCGACCGCGACGAGGTGCCGATCCCCTCGCTCGGCCGACGCGCGCTACCTGGCCTTCTACCCCGCCTGCTACGTCGGCCTCGCGCTGCTGGTGCGGGCCCGGATGCCCGAGCCTTCCGCCGCAGCCTCTGGCTGGACGGGGCGATCGCGGCCCTGGCCGTGGCCGGCGCTGGCCGCCGCGCTCGCGTTCGAGCCGATCCTCGAGGTCGGCATCTCGGAGACGCGCCGACGGTGGCGACCAACCTCGCCTACCCGATCGGGGACCTCGTGCTGCTGGGCGTCGTGGTCGTGGTCTTCGGCCTCTCCGGGCTGGCGACCCGGGCCGGGCGTGGAAGCTGATCGGGCCCGGCCTGGCGCTCATGGCCGTCGCCGACGGCGTCTACCTGCTCCAGGCGGCCGAGGGGCACCTACGTCGAGGGCGCGCTGCTCGACGCCCTCTGGCCCGCCTGCGGCGCTGCTGGTGGGCTTCTCCGCCTGGGCGGCAGCCGGCCCGTCTCGCGCCGCCCGGGTTCGATCTGAGCGGCCGCGCTGGTGCTCGTCCCGCGGCCTGCGGGATGCTCGCGATCGGCCTCGCCGGCCACGGACCTGACGAAGGCTCGGCGAGGCGCGATGGCGCTCAGCCTGGCCACCCTCTTCCTGGTCACCGTGCGGATGGCCTGGGCCTTCCGCGACAACCAGCGGGCGATGCTCTGACAGCCGCCGGCAGGCGCTGACCGACGCGCTCACCGGGCCTCGGCAACCGGCGCAGCCTGATGGAGCGACCTCGAGGAGGCGATGCGCGACGCCACGCCGGAGAAGCCCCGGACCTGCGTGATCTCTTCGACCTCGACGGCTTCAAGAGCTACAACGACACCTTACGGGCATCCGGCCGGCGACGAGCTGCTGGCCCGCCTGGGCGGGCGGCTGCGGGGGCCGTGGCCCCGTACGGCGCGCGCCTACCGGCTCGGCGGCGACGAGTTCTGCGTCGCTGGCGCGCTGCTCGCCGCCCGGCCGCGAGAGCCGTGGTCGCTGCCGCGCGCGGCGCCCTGACCGAGGCCGGCGAGGGCTTCGCGGTGACCACCTCCGCAGGGCAGCGTGCTGATTCCCGCGCGAGGCGACACACCGTCGCCGAGGCCTGCAGCTCGCCGACAGCCGGATGTACGCCCAGAAGGGCCAGGGCCGCGTCTCCGCCGGCCGCCAGACCCGCGACGTGCTGCTCAGCACGCTGCGCGAGCGCCAGCCCGACCTGCACGCCCACCTGACGGGCGTCGCCGACGCTGCGCGTGGCCGTGGCGCGAGACGCTGGGCATGACCGCCGAGGAGATCGACGAGGTCTCGCGCGCCGCGGAGCTGCACGACGTCGGCAAGATGGCGATCCCCGACGCGATCCTGCGAAAAGCCCGGCCCGCTCGACGACGAGGAGTGGGCCTTCATGCGCCGCCACACGATCATCGGCGAGCGCATCCTCGGCGCGGCTCCCGCCCTGGTGCCGGTCGCCCCGATCGTCCGCTCCAGCCACGAGCGCTGGGACGGCGCCGGCTACCCCGACGGCCTCGCCGGCGACGACATCCCGCTCGGGGCCCGCGTCGTGGGCGTCTGCGACGCCTTCGACGCGATGGTCTCCGACCGGCCCTACCGCAGCGCGCGCTGAGCCCGAGCGAGGCGCTCGCGAGCTGCGGCGCTGCGCCGGGACCCAGTTCGACCCGCGCGTGGTCGACGCCTTCGCGGTGGCGCTGGTGCGAAGCGGCCGCACCGTGCGCCGCTCACGCAGCGACCCGCGGCCTAGGCGCGGGTGAAGCGCCGGCCGGCGGTCGGCGAGGCGCTCTCGTCGAGCTTCACGCGTTCGCGCGCTGGGGCGCCATCGGCAGCTCGGTGCCGCTCTCGAGCGCCTCCGCGGTGGCGGCCTTGGCCTCCATCGCGGCGATCCGCTCGGGCGTCAGCTCGCCGGCGTTCTCCTCCTCGATCTTCTCGAGCCACGCGGCGCCCTCGGCGGCCTTGTGGCGTCGCACCACCACGCGGCCGACGTCGATCGTACTTGTCGATCTCGGCGAACAGCTCGTCCACCAGGCGGCTCCTGCGGGACCTTCCGCAGCGGCTCGCCGTGGGCGAAGATCAGGCCCTCGTTCTTGGCGCCCGTGATGCCGAAGTCCGCGTGCGAGGCCTCGCCGATGCCGTTCACCGCGCAGCCGAGCACGGCGACCTCGATCGGGTCGTCGTAGGCCTCGAGCCGCTGCTCGATCTCGGCGACCACCGTGTCCATGTCGAACTGCAGCCGGCCGCAGGTCGGGCAGGCGATCAGCACCGGGCCGCGCTCGCGCAGCTTCAGCGCCTTGAGGATCTCCCAGCCGACCTTGACCTCCTCCTCCGCGTGGAAGGTGGAGAGCGAGATGCGGATGGTGTCCCCGACCCCGTCGGCCAGCAGCGTGCCGAGGCCGACCGAGGACTTCAGCGAGCCCGACCACTTGGTGCCGGCCTCGGTGATGCCGAGGTGCAGCGGGTAGTCGATCTTCTCGGACAGCAGCCGGTTCGAGGCGATCGTGTTCGGCACGCTCGTGGACTTGATCGAGACCTTGAAGTCCTCGAAGTCCAGCCGCTCCATCAGCTCGACGAACTCGACCGCCGCGGCGACGAGCGCCTCGACCGAGTTCTCGCGCTCCAGCGCGTGCAGGTGCTTGGGCAGCGAGCCGGAGTTCACCCCGATCCGCATCGGCGTGCCGGCCGCCTTCGCGCGCTCGGCCACCTCGGCGACCTTGTCCGGGCCGCCGATGTTGCCCGGGTTGAGGCGGATGCAGTGCGCGCCGGCGTCGATCGCCTTCAGCGCCAGCGTGTGGTTGAAGTGGATGTCGGCGATCACCGGGATCGGCGACTCCTTCACGATCCGCGCCAGCGCGTCGACGTCCTTCTCGCGCGGCACCGCGCAGCGCACGAGGTCCCCGCCGGCGTCCGCGATCGCGTGGATCTGGCGCATGGTCGCGTCGAAGTCCGCGGTCTCGGTCTTCGTCATCGACTGCACGGCGACGGGAGCGCCGCCGCCGATCTTCACGCCGCCGACGTCTATCTGGCGCTTTGAAGCCACGCCATGATGGTATCTGGCGGGGTCAGGGCTTCACGGACGCGCAGATCGCGCTTGCGCGTCGCATCGAACTCCTCGTCCGAGAGCGTGCCGGAGTGCGTGCAGCTGGCTCAGCTTCTCGATCTGCCCGGCGCACGTCGTCCGCGGCGGGCTTCGCCTGCTGGCCGGCCGCGCCTGCGGACGGCCTGCTGCATCGCCTGCGCCTGCTGGATCGCCGCGCTGACGTCGATCCCGGCGCCCGGGCCCATCGCTCCGGCGCTCCCTTCATCATCTCGGCCATCTGCTCGGCCTGCTGCATGGCCGTCTGCTCACCGGTCGGGACGTCATCCCAGTGGATCTTGAGGCGCGTGTTGCCGGCGTCGGCCAGAACTACGTTGTGACTGACAGGCCCGTCAGCGCCGGGGTCGGCCAGCGCTTGACCGAGGCCATCGCGATGTTGCCCGTCCGGGGTGGGCATGGCGGCCACGGCCACCCCGGCGCATGCCACCAGCCAGCGTCGATGAGCGCCGATGCATCGTCGCCGGGGCATGGGCCGGGACATCTGCAGCCGTGCCTGGTCGCCTGAGGCGACGGTAGGCCCCGAGTCTCCCGAGCGCAGCCCCAATCGGTCTCGAAGCCTACGCTCCGCAGGCCCGATCAGCCGCGCGTAGAGCCCTCGATCTCCTTCTCGTACTTCGCGTTGATCGGCTTGCGCTTGAGCTTCATCGTCGGCGTGAGCTCCTCGCCGCCGGGCTGCCAGTCCTCGTCGAGCAGCTTGAACTTCTTGATCTGCTCGACGCGGGCGAGCTTCTCGTTGGCGGCGTCCACGCCCGCGCTGGACCTCGGCCTCGGCACGCGCGTCGCGCGCCGTGCTGCTCGATGAAGCCGGGCGCGACGTCGGGGTCGAGCGGTGATCAGCGCGACGTTGTAGGGCTTGCCGTCGCCGATCGCGATCGCCTGGCCGATCAGCGGGCTCGCCGCCTTGACCTTGGCCTCGATGTTGGCCGGCGACATGTTCTTGCCGGCCGCGTTGATGATCAGCTCCTTCTTGCGGTCGACGATCTTCAGGTAGCCGTCCTCGTCGAACTCGCCGATGTCGCCGGTGGCGAGCCAGCCGTCGGAGTCGATCGTCTCCGCCGTCTTGTCGGGCTGGTTGCGGTAGCCCTGCATGATCACGCGGCCGCGCACCATCACCTCGCCGTCGTCGGCGAGCTTGATCTCCACGCCGGGCGAGGGCGGGCCGACGGTGCCGATCTTGATCTTGTCCGGCGGGTTCACGGTGCCGAGCCGCAGGTCTCCGACATGCCCCACAGCTCCGCGAGCGGGATGCCGATGGCGTGGAAGAACTTGATCACCTCGGGCGGCGTGGGCGCGGCGCCCACGTTCACCGACTCGACCTGGTCGAAGCCCAGGCGCTCGCGCATCTTGGAGAACACCGTGCTCGTCGGCCTGCGCGTACTGCGCGGCCAGCTCCTCGGGGATCTCCTCGCCGGCCTGCTCGAGCTCGACCTTCTTCAGGCCGACCTCCAGCGCCTTCTCCACGCCGGCCTTGCGCTCGGGGTCCTGCTCGGCGGCGATGCCGGCCTCGATGGCGGCCTTGAGCTTCTCCCAGATCCGCGGCACCGCGAAGAACCAGCTCGGGCGCACCTCGGGCAGGTAGGCCACGACCTGGCGCGGGTCCGGGCAGTCGGTGGTGGTGAAGCCCGAGCATGAGCGGCAGGTAGTGGCTGCACGCCCGCTCGGCGATGTGGGCGTAGGGCAGCCACGAGATCACGCGGCCGTCGTCGGGGAACGGGATCACCTGGTCGAAGGCCTTCACGGCGCCGACGAGGTTCTCGTGGGTGAGCTGCACGCCCTTGGGCGGCCCGGTGGTGCCGGAGGTGTAGATGAGCGTGAGCACGTCGTCGGGCTTCACGGCCTTCCAGGCGCCCTCGAAGTCGAAGCTCGGCGTCGCCGCTTGGCCTCGACGTCTGCTCGAGCGTGAGCGTGCCGTCCGCTGCCGTCGCCGTCGACCACGACGATCGTCTCGAGCCCCTTCGACCTGCTTGATGATCGGCAGGAAGGCGTTCTCGGTCACGAGGATCTTGTTCGCGGCGTCGCCGACCAGGTACTCGATCTGCTCGGCCGTGTAGGTGTTGTAGATCGAGAACGGCGTGGCGCCGAGGTGCAGCGCGGCGGAGTCCACGAAGTGGAACTCGGGCCGGTTGGTGAGCATGATGCCGATCGTGTCGCCGGCGCCGAGGCCGAGCGCGGCCAGGCCGCGCGCCACGCTCTCGACCTCTGGCGGCGTACTCGCCCCAGGTGCAGGTGAACTCGTCGTCCTTGGTGCGGATCGCCGGGCGGTCGGGGTTGGCGTCCGCCGTCAGCTGGAAGGCCTCGGCGAGGGTGCTCGCGTCGAGGCCCGCGGGGCCTGCTCGTCACGGGTGGTCGTTGCGCTCTCCATCGCTCCTCCTCCGATCAGTCTGAGAGCGAGCCTATCTGACCTGGAAGCCCTCGCCCGACAGCCGGTCGATGTCGTTGGTCAGCCCGATCATGAACAGCCCGATCACCAGCAGGAAGCCGATCACGCCCGAGCGCTCCATCACGTACAGCGGCACGGGCGCCGCGCACCTTCTCCACCACCGCCCAGAAGATGTGGCCGCCGTCCAGCGGGAGGAACGGGAACAGGTTCACGATCGCCAGCGACAGCGAGATGATCGCGAGGATCCCGACCACCTCCGCGACGTCGCTGAGGATCGTCTGGCGGGTGACCTCGTAGGAGCCGACGATGCCCGAGATCTCCTTGCGCTTCTCGGCGTCGAAGATGCGCGCCGGCAGCGAGACGCGTCTGCTTGGTGATGAACCAGAAGCTGTCGAGCGACTCCGTGACGCGACTCGCCCAGCCCGAGCGTCTCGCGCGGGCCCGGCGCGTAGCCGAAGCCCAGCCGCGTGCGCTTCTGGCCACGGGGTCGTAGATCGGCGTGGCCTCGATCGTCACGCGGCGCCCGTCGCGCTCGACGAGCAGCGTGGCCGGGTCGGCGGCCTCGCAGCCCTTCGTGGGCGGCTTCTCGGCGCACCTGTGCTTGGCGATCTGCGGCGAGAGCTTCGCGGCGTCGCCGCGCACGCCGTCCACGGCGATCAGCTTGTCGCCCTCCTTGAGCACCTGCGGCGGCCGGGTAGCCCTTCTCGATCGGCCCGACCTCGGTGGTCGGCGGTCTCGCGGCCCGATGAACGCGAAGAAGCAGAACAGCAGGATCAGCGCGACGAGCAGGTTCACCGCCGGGCCCGCGGCGATCACCGCGATCCGCTTCCACACCGGCTGCGCGTGGTAGGCCCGGTCGCGGACCTCCTCGGGGAGGTCCTCGTCCGGGTTCATCCCGGTGATCTTCACGTAGCCGCCCGCGGGGATCGCCCCGATCGCGTACTCGGTCTCCCCGCGCTTGCGCGAGAACGAGCGTGGGCGGGAAGAAGAGCGAGAACTTCTCCACCCGCATGCCCACCCACTTGGCCACGGCGAAGTGGCCGAGCTCGTGCAGGATCACCAGCAGCGGCGAAGCCGGCGAAGGCCAGGAACCAGCTCACGCGCAGCACCCCCTGCGCGGCCTCGCCGGCGCGCTCGCGCGCCTCGGCGTCGACCGCGAACAGGTCGGAGAAGTGGCCCACCGGCGTGCGCCGGCATCGCCTCGAGCGTGCGCTCGATCACCTCGGCGATCGCCGGCGAAGGGCAGCCGCCCGTCGAGGAACGCGCGCCACGGCGACCTCGTTCGCGGCGTTGAGCACGCACGGGCGCCGTGCCGCCGGCGATCCCGGCCTCGCGCGCCAGGCGCAGGCAGGCGAACGGTGTCCTCGTCCGGCGGCTCGAAGTCGAGGCTGCCGACGCTCGCCAGGTCGAGCGTCTCGACCGGCACGTCGGCGCGGTCGGGGTGGTGCAGCGCGTAGGAGATCGGCACCCGCATGTCCGGGTAGCCCGAGGTGCGCGAGCGTCGCCCCGTCGTTGAGGTGGATCAGCGAGTGCACGATCGACTGCGGGTGCACCACCACGTCGATCCGGTCGTAGGGCACGCCGAAGAGGTGGTGGGCCTCGATCACCTCGAGCCCCTTGTTCATGAGCGTCGCGGAGTCGACGGTGATCTTGCCGCCCATGTCCCAGGTCGGATGCGCGAGGGCGTCCTCGACGGTGATGCCGATCAGGTCGGTGCGCCCGCGGAACGGGCCGCCGGAGGCGGTGAGCACCAGCCGGTCGACCGTGCCGGGGCGCTCGCCGTCCACCAGCTGGAACAGCGCCGAGTGCTCGGAGTCCACCGGCAGCAGCGCGGCGCCCGTGGCCTCGGCGAGCGCCGTCACGAGCTCGCCGCCCACCACCAGGCTCTCCTTGTTGGCGAGCGCGAGGTCGATCCCCTCGCCCAGCGCCGCCACCGTCGGGCCGAGGCCCGCCGAGCCCACGAGGGCGTTGAGCACCAGGTCGCAGTCGGTGTCGGTGATCAGCTCCACGAGGCCCTCCGCGCCCGCGAGCACCTCCCTCCCCCGCTCGGCGGCCCTGGCCGCCGCGTGCTCGTCGGCCAGCGCGACCGCGGCCACGCCGAAGCGCGCCGCCTGCTCGAGCAGCAGCTCGGCGTTCGAGTGGGCGGCCAGGCCCACCACCTCGAGCGAGTCGCTGCGGCGACACCACGTCGAGCGCCTGCGTGCCGATCGAGCCGGTCGAGCCGACGATCAGGATCCTGCGCATCGGCCTGAGTCTAGGGAGGGCCCCTCCGGCTGGCGGATCAGGCGTCGAGCACGTCGAGCAGCGCCGCCACGACGTCCGGATCGAACTGCGTGCCGGCGTCGCGCTCAGCTCGGCCCGGGCCTCCTCCGCGCTCAGCGCCCTGCGGTACGGCCGGTCGGTGGTCATCGCGTCGTAGGCGTCGCAGGCGAACACGATGCGCGCGCCGAGCGGGATCTCCTCGCCCGCGAGCCCGTCCGGGTAGCCGCGCCCGTCCCAGCGCTCGTGCGCGTGGCGCACCAGCGGGCGGACCGGCGCCAGGAAGTCGATCGAGGCGATCATCTGCTCGCCGATCACCGTGTGCTGCTCCACCTGGGCGCGCTCCTGCGGGGTCGAGCGCCCCGGGCTTGGTGAGGATGGCCTCCGGGATGCGCGAGCTTGCCGATGTCGTGGAAGGCGGCCCCGAAGCGCAGCATCCGCAGCGCGTCGCCGTCCATCCCCAGGGCGCGACCGACCGCCTCGGCCTTGGCGGCGCGCGAGTGCGAGTGCGTGGAGCCGTATAGGAGTCCTTGGCCTCGAGGGCCGCGGTCAGGGCCTCCGCCGTGTCGAGGTAGGCCGGCTCCAGCTGCGCCAGGTGCCGCGCGGCCTCGAGCGCCGCGCCGGCCTGGTCGGCGACCGCGGCCACGAGCCGCGCGTCGTCCTCGTCGAAGGCGTCCAGGCGCCCGTTCTCGAGGTTGATCGCGCCCCACAGGTCGTCGCCGCACCAGGAGCGGGGCGCACAGCTCGGAGCGGACCTGGTCCGTCGGTGTTGGTGCTGCGGTAGTCGGGCTCGGCCCGCACGTCGCCGACGACCACCAGCTGGCCCTCGCGCAGCGCCCGGCCGACCAGGCCGAGTGCGGCCGGCTGGCGCCAGCCGCCGTCCTTGAGCGCCCGGCGTCCGCCCCCGCGCGCGGCGAGCAGCTCCGCGTGGCCGTCGGCCGCCTTCCGGATCACGCCGCAGAATGGGCAGCCGAACTCGCGCGCGAGCTCCTCCACCACCGCCTCGGCGATCTCCGTCCTCGTCGATCACGCCCGCGAGCCTGGCGCCGAGCCGGTCCAGTGAGCTCGAGCTGGCGGGTGCGCTTGCTGAGCTGGTGCTTGCGCGCCGCGCTGCCGGCGGAGCGGCCGGCGGCCGCCCGGGCCAGCAGCTGGACCCGCAGGTCGGCCGGCTGAGGTCGCCGGTGTCAGCGTCCGCGTAGAGCTCGATCAGGAAGACGCCCGTCGGCAGTCGCGGCCGCGGCGCGCCGAGCACGCCCTGGAAGCCCAGCTCGGCCAGCAGCTCGCGCTCGGCCGGGTCGGAGTCGCGGTCGTCGACGTCCACCAGGAACGAGCCGCCGCCCGCCTCCACGATCGCCGCGGTCTGCGGGTAGTCGGCGAGCTCGTAGACCTCGTCGCGACAGGCCGACCCGGATGCCCCGCAGCCGGCTGTCGCGATCGTCGGCGATCGAGAGCGAGCGGATGGCGGTGCCGCCCGTCCTCGGCGAACGAGATCGTCCAGGCGGCGGCGTTGATGGTCTCCGCGATCGTCGCCAGCACGACCTCGAGGCGATCGAGCGTGGCGCGCGCCGCCAGCTCGCCGTCGAGCATCTCGAGCAGCTGCGCGCTGGCCTCGTCGAGGCGCTCGGTAGCTGCCCCGCGCCGCGAGCGGCGGCGGTCGCCCGCCGGCAAGCTCGGGCGTGGGCGTGGCCTCCGCGGTGCAGAACTGGGCGCCGCCCCGCCGCTTGGCGGCGTACTGCGCCGTGTCCGCGGCGCGCAGCAGCATCGTCCGGCGTGTCGATCCCGGGTCCGGCCGACGCGGCGCCGCAGGAGACGCCCAGCGGGATGTCGCGGTCCTCGGAGAGCAGGCGCAGGGTCGTCTCGGCCACGTCGCGTGCCACGTCCACGTCGTGGCCCTCGAGCAGCACGGCGAACTCGTCGCCGGACAGGCGCGCCGCCAGGGCGGCCGGGTAGGGCGCGGCGGCCGCCACCAGGGCGTCGGCCACGCGCCGCAGCGCGCGGTCGCCGGCGTGGTGGCCACGCGCGTCGTTGATCGCCTTCAGCTCGTCCACGTCGCAGAGCAGCAGCGTCACCGGCGTGAGGTCCGCGCGCCAGCGCTCGCAGGCACGTCTCCAGCTGCTCCTCGAAGCGCGCGCCGGTTGGCCAGGCCGGTGAGTTCGTCCTCGTAGGCCAGGCGCGAGACGTCGGAGAACAGCTCGGCCCGACCGATCACGCCCGCCAGCTGGCCCGCGAGGGCCTCCAGGAAGCGGATGTCGCTCGGCGCTGAAAGCGCGGCGCGCCCGGGCACGTGCTGGCCCACACCTCGCCCCAGACCTCCCCCTCCACCACGATCGGCACGCCGATGTCGGACTCCTTGCCGAGCTGGCGCAGCAGCGCCACGGTCTTGGGCTCCGCGTCCGGGTCGTCGACGGCGGTGAAGTACGGGGTGGCGGTCTGGATCAGGCGTCGCACAGCCGGGATACTCGGACAGCGGGTAGGTCTCGTCGTCCGGAAACCGCTCCTCGCCGGGACCCAGCTCGCCCACGTTGATCAGCACGCGCATCGCGTCCTGTCGCGCTCCCAGCGGCTGATGGAGAGCGAGCCGGCGGGCAGGGCCTCGAGCGCAGCCTCGGCCGCCAGCTCGATCACGTCGTTGAGGCCGGTGGCGGCAGCGGCGGCCGCGGCGACCCGCATGAGGGCCTCTCGCTCCCCGGCGCCCCGCGCCGGGGCGGCCCCCGCCCGGCCGGAATCGCCCTGCTCGTGAGCAGGGGGCGCCCAGGAGCGCCGTCTGGCGCCGTGGCTGACCGTCTGATCGGGTGACACTGCGGTCGGTATCGGCACCGGGCCACGCCATCTGAAGGCTCGGCTGGGACTCATCGCCGGCGTGACGGACGACCGACGACCGAAGACCGACGACGCAGTTAGCCGTACCCGAGCGCCAGCGCCGCGTAGAACGTCACGGGAACGGTGAAGAACACGGCATCCAGGCGGTCGAGCACCCCGCCATGCACCCCGAAGAAGCGGCCCGTGTCCTTGACCTCCAGGTCACGCTTGACCACGGACTCGAACAGGTCGCCCACGGGCGCCGCGACCGCCACCAGCAGGCCCATCAGCAGGGCGTCCACCCCGCTCAGCCAGTCCTGGTAGAGGCCGGCGCACCAGAACGTGAGCGCCCCGCCCACGAGCCCGGCGGCCAGGCCCTCCACCGTCTTGTTGGGCGAGATGTCCGGTGCCAGCGGCGTGCGTCCCCAGAGCGCGCCCGCCGGCATACGCGCAGGTGTCGCCGATGAACGTGGCCACCAGCGCGTCGATCAGCAGGCCGTCGCCGTGTGGCAGCTCGCGCAGGAAGATCGCATGGGCCAGCGGCAGCCCGATCCACATGATCCCGAACAGCGTGGCCGCGATGCCCCACGCCAGGTTGTCGAGCCGGGTCCGCACCAGGGCCAGCAGGAACACCAGCGGGAACGCCGCCACGAGCGCGATCAGGATGTCGGCCCGCTCCTCGTAGAGCGCCAGCAGCAGCATGGCCACCAGAGCGGCGTAGCCGGCCAGGTCGATCGGGCGCGCGCGGCGCAGCAGCGAGTACAGCTCCTGCATGGCCACGATGCCCAGCAACATCAGGCCGAGCGCGAACACGAGGCCACCGCTCGTGACGATGAAGATGGCGAACACGGCGGCGGGAATTGCCACCGCGATTCGCGGCCCCAGGTCCGAGCGGCGGCGAGCGGCGGTGCGCTCGGGCCTGCCCTGCGCGCGGCCCGCCATGCTCGCTACCGGGCTCCGAACCGGCGCCGGCGGTCGCGCGTACTGGGCCAGGGATTCCTCGAAGGCCTGGCGCGTGAAGTCGGGCCACAGCTCGTCGCGGACGACGAACTCGGAGTAGGCGCACTGCCACAGCAGGTAGTTGGAGATGCGCTGCTCGCCGCTGGTGCGAATGAGGAGGTCGGGGTCGTGCATGTCGGGGGCGTAGAGGTGCTGGCGGAACTCCTGCTCGGTGCCTCCGGTAAAGGTTCGCGCTGCGTCCACGATCTCCGCCCTGCCGCCGTAGTTGAACGCCACGAACAGCGTGATGCGGGTGTTGGCCTCGGTCACGCCCTCGGCCCATTCCATTCGCCGCTGCAGCTCCGCAGAGACGCCGTCCCGGCGGCCGATGAAGCGCATCCGCACGCCCTCCTCGTGGAGCTCGGGCGTCTCGCGGTCGATCCGCTCGCCGAACATGGCCATCAGCCCGTCGACCTCGTCGCGGGGGCGGGTCCAGTTCTCCGTCGAGAAGGAGAACACGGTGAGCTCCTGCGATATCGAGCCGCGCGGCGTCTCTCAGGCGGGCCTTGACCACGTCGGCACCCGCCCGGTGCCCCTCGATCGGCGGCAGCCCTCGAGACTCCGCCCAGCGCCCGTTTCCGTCCGTGATGATGGCGACGTACTTCGGCGCCCCGGCGTCGGCGGCCTCGGGGCCTACTGGTTCTCCCCCAGGATCTCCTCCTCCTTGCCGGCCAGGAACGAGTCGATCTCCTTCACGTGGTCGTCGGTGAGCTTCTGCAGGTCGGTCTCGGCGCGGTGCTCGTCGTCGGCGCCCGAGCTCGCCCTCCTTCTTGAGCTCGCGCAGGTCGTGCATCACCTCGCGGCGCACGTTGCGGATGGCCACGCGGCCCTGCTCGGCGATGCCGTGCACGACCTTCACCAGCTCCTTGCGGCGCTCCTCCGTGAGCTCGGGGATCGTGAGCCGGATCAGGTTGCCGTCGTTCGAAGGGGTCAGCCCCACGTCGGATTCCAAGATGGCCTTCTCGATCGCCTTGATCGACGACTTGTCGTACGGCGTGATGGTCAGCAGACGCGCCTCGGAGGCGGACACGCTGGCCAGCTGTCGCAGCGGGGTGACTGCGCCGTAGTAGTCGATGTCGATGCGGTCGAGGAGATGCGGTGAGGCGCGGCCGGTGCGAACGGTCGCGAACTCGTTGCGGGTGGCCTCCACCGACCTGGTCATTCGCTCACCCGCGTCGGCCATGAACTCGCGTGCGAGTTCGCCCTCAGCCACCTGTAGAAACCACCGTCCCCACGCTCTGGCCGCACACTATCCGGTCGATGTTGCGCTCGTCGTCCATGTTGAACACGTGGATCGGGAGCCCGTTGTCCATGCACAGCGACAGTGCTGTGACGTCCATGACCTGCAGCTGCTGCTCGATCGCCTCGCGGTGGCTGATGGCCTCGATGAAGCGCGCGTCGGCGACCTTGCGGGGATCCGCGGTGTAAACGCCCTCCACCCCGTTCTTGGCCATCAGGATCACCTCCGCGTGGATCTCGAGCGCGCGCAGCGCGGCCGCCGTGTCCGTGGTGAAGAACGGGTTGCCTGTGCCTGCGGCGAAGATCACGATCCGCCCCCGCTCGAGGTGGCGCATCGCGCGGCGGCGGATGTAGGGCTCGGCCACCTCCGAGATCTCGATGGCGGACAGCACACGGGTCACGGCGCCGATCTTCTCCAGCGCGTCCTGCAATGCGAGGGCGTTGAGCACGGTGGCGAGCATGCCCATGTAGTCGCCTGTGGCGCGGTCCATGCCGGCTGCGGCGCCGGACAGGCCGCGGTAGATGTTGCCGCCGCCGACCACCACCGCCGTCTCCACCCCGCGGTCGGCCACCCGCTTGACCTGGTTGGCCACGATCGCGATCCGGTCGGGATCCGCACCGTACTCGAGGTCGCCCATCAGGGCCTCGCCGGAGAGCTTGAGCAGCACCCGGCGAAACACCGCCTCGCCCTCGGGTCCGCCGTTGTCCGCCACCCCTCTACTCCCCGATCTGGAACCGGGCGAAGCGCCTGACGATCACGTTCTCGCCGGTGCCGGCGGAGATCGCAGCACGCATCTCTTCGATCGTGCGCCCCTCGTGCTTGTCGGCGTTGATGTGGCGCTGGTTCAACAGGACGGTCTCCTCGAGCCACTTGGCCATCCGGCCATCCGCGATCTTCTGCTGGACTGCCTCGGGCTTGCCCTCGCCGGCGGCCTGCTCCATGAACAAGCGCCGCTCGGCCTCGCGCGTGTCCTCGGGCACGTCCTCCTCGGACACGTACATCGGGGCTGCCGCGGCCACGTGCGATGCCACATCGCGGGCGAACTCCACGAAGTCCTCGTTGCGCGCGACGAAGTCGGTCTCGCAGTCGACCTCCACGAGTGCGCCCACCTTGCCGTTGTGGTGCAGGTAGCTGGAGACCAGCCCCTCGCTGGCGGCGCGCTCGCCCCGCTTGGCGGCCTTGGCCTGACCCTTGACCCGCAGCAGCTCGATGGCCTTGTCCATGTCCCCGTCGGCCTCCTGCAGCGCGGCCTTGCAGTCCATCATCCCCGCGCCCGTGCGGTCACGGAGCTCCTTGACCGTCGCGGCTGAGATCTCGCCGCTCACGACGGGGCCTCCTCGTTGGGATCGAACGTGCGTTGCTCGGCGCCGGCCGGGGCGGGCTCGGGCGCCGGCTCGGGCGCCGGGGGTGCCTCGCCGGCCTCGGCCGCCTCGCGCTTGGCCTGCTCCTCAGCCTCCCGTCGCGCCTGCTCCTCAGCCTCGCGCTTGGCCTGCTCCTCCGCCTCGCGCCGCGCCTGCTCCTCGGCCTCCCGGCGGGCGGCCTCCTCCTCGGCGCGGAAGCGCTGGTTCTGCTCACCTACCACACCGGCCACGGCCTCCACGATGAGCTTGCACGAGCGGATCGCATCGTCGTTGCCGGGAATCACGTAGGTCACGGGGTCGGGGTCGCAGTTGGTGTCCACGAGCCCGATCACGGGGATGCGCAGCCGCTGGGCCTCGCGAACGGCGATCGCCTCGGTCTTGAGGTCCACCACGAACACCGCGTCGGGCGGGCGCTGCATGTTGCGTACGCCGCCCAGGTTGAACTCCAGCTTGGTCCGCTCCTTCTCCGCCTTGATGCGCTCGCGCGTGGGCAGCAGCTCCAGGGTCCCGTTCTCGGTCCAGTCCGTGAGCTCGTGCAGGCGCTTGATGCGCTTGGAGACGGTCTGGAAGTTCGTGAGCAGCCCGCCCAGCCAGCGCTGGTGGACGTACGGCATGCCGGCGGCCTCGGCGGCCTCCGCGATGGTGTCGCGCGCCTGCTTCTTGGTGCCCACGAACAGCACCGTGCCGCCGCGGCCGGCGATCCCGGACGCGAACTCCTGCGCGGTTGCCAGCAGGCGCTCCGTGCGCTGTAGGTCGATGATGTGGATGCCGCTGCGCTCGCCGAAGATGAACCTGCGCATCTTCGGGTTCCAACGGCGCGTCTGGTGGCCGAAGTGCACGCCGGCCTCCAGCAGCTCTCTGAGTGTCACCTGAGCCAACTGTTACTCCCTTTTCGTGTGTCGATGCTCCCGCCGGCGGTGCGCGGACCCGGGTTCTGCCCGGGCAGGGCCGCGCCGGCCCGGCGGGGATGGTTTGAGGTCCGCGCAAGCATAGGGCAGTTCCGCCCGGCGCCTGGCGCAATCGGCGCGCAAGGTTTGGCGCGGGCGCACGTTTCAGAGTGTGCGGACCGGTTCCGCTTCCCTACCTCTGGTGTCCGGTCCGGTCATGGAAACCGACGACGGGGCGGCCAGGATGGCCGCCCCGTCTCGATTCTGGCCCTGCACCGGGGGCGCGAAGGGCCCAGAAATGAGTGAAGCGGCCTCCGAAGAGGCCGCTTCGACTCAATGTCAGCCCCCGTCTGGCCCTCCGGAGACTGGATCCCGCCGGGCCAGGTCGAGTGAACGACGCAGCTCAGCGGGGGGTTTGGACTCGCACCGGAGAAGTTCCCCGGTCACCGGGTGACGAAACGTCAACCGGCGCGCATGCAGGAACTGGCGCGTTAGCGCGATCCTGCGTCCACACTCCCGTCCCCCATAGCGGGGATCTCCGCATACCGGATGCCCTATCGCGGCCAGGTGGGCGCGGATCTGATGGGTGCGGCCGGTGTCGAGCGTGGCCTCCAGCAGGGTGGTGGACGGCAACTCCTCGATCACCTCGAAGTAGGTGCGCGCAGCGCGCGGGCGGTCGCTGCTCGTGGACATGACCGTGCGCCGGCGGCGGTCGCGCCCCAGCGGTGCGTCGATCGTGCCGGTGCGGGCGTCGGGGCGCCCGGCGACCAGTGCCAGGTAGGCGCGCTCCACGTCGCGGGCGCGGATCATCCGCTGGAGGGCGGCGTGGACCGAGTCCGACTTGGCCACCACCAGCAGCCCCGAGGTGTCGCGGTCCAGGCGATGGACGATCCCCGGGCGATCGGGGTCATCGCCGCCAGCCGCCCTGTCCGCGAGCGCCTGCACGAGCGTCCCGGCCCGCCGCCCCGCGCCCGGGTGCACCACCACGCCGGCCGGCTTGTCCACCACCAGCAGGTGGTCGTCCTCGAACACCACCTCGAAGTCCGCCGGGGCGGCCACGGGCTCGGCCGGCGGCGGAGCCGCCTCCACCAGCTCGCCGGGCGCCAGCCGATGCGAGCGCGGACGGGCGCGGCCGTCCACGGTCACGCTGCCCGCGTCGATCAGGCGCGCCGCGGCTGCGCGCGACGGGGCCAGTCCATGCTGGGCCACCGCGGCGTCCAGGCGCGCGCCCGCGTCCGGGTCGCTCGCGCGGAACCTCAATCCGGCTCCCGCCGGCCCTCGACCACGTACAGCAGGGCGAACACCCCGATCACGATCGACGCGTCGGCCAGGTTGAAGGCGGGCCAGGCCACGGGGTCGATGAAGTCGATCACGGCGCCCTCGCGGGCCCGGTCCACCAGGTTGCCGAGCGCTCCGCCCAGCAGCATCCCCACCGGCAGCCACAGCCACGGCCGGGCGGCGTTGAGGGCGAAGAACCCGATCAGCAGAGCCAGCGCCAGGGCGATCAGCAGGGCCACCAGCGTGCCGCTGCTGTCCAGTGCTCCGAACGCGACCCCGCGGTTGCGGGTGTTGGTCAGGTCGAGCCCGAGGAAGACGTTCACGCTCTCCCCGCGCCGCAGCGAGGAGTCGGCGATCTGCTTCGACGCCTGGTCCAGCACCAGCACCACGGCCATCGTGGCCCCCGCACGCCACCAGCCGGCGGCTCTCGACACGGTCGTCCTCAGCCCCGGATGATGCCCGCGACGATGCCACCCACGATCAGGAGCGCGAAGGTGCCGATCATCGGGCTCAGATCCAGGGCGGCGGGGCCGAGCCGCACCATCGGCAGGATCTTTCGCCACAGCCGCAGGTAGGGGTTGACCACCTCGGAGACGAACCCCAGGAACGCGCTCAGGAAGCGGTTGTAGGGAATGCGCGGGATGAAGCTGACGATTACCTGGATGAAGATCAGCACCACGTAGACGAGGACCAGGTTGTAGACGTAGTCCGCGATGTCGGCGCGGCCGATGGCGGCCAGCACGGTCACGGGCGCGACTCCTGGACCACGACGTCCACCGCGGCGTCGAACGAGTCGCGCAGCCCCATCTCCTCCAGTGTGCGCAGGCCCTTCTCGGTCAGTCCGCCGGGGGTGGCCACGCGCCCGCGCAGCCCCGCCGCGTCGAGCCCGTTGGCGTCCAGGAAGGCGGCGGTGCCCGCCATGGTCTCGACCACCAGGCGTGTGGCCTGGTCCGCGTCCAGGCCGTGGCGGATGCCGGCGTCGGCCATGGCCTCCACCACCAGTGCCAGGAAGGCGGGGCCGCAGCTCATGAGCGCCATCGCGGGCTCGATGTCGGGCTCGTCGACCGCGATGACCGTGCCCGCCCTGCCGAACAGCGCCAGCAGCTCCTGCTCGGGCCCGTCGGCGGCGAGCGTGCCCGGCGAGTAGCAGAACACGCCCCGCCCGACCTCGACCGGGATGCTTGGGATGAACCGGTAGACCGGCACATCCGGGTAGGCCTCCTCCAGGCGCGCGACGGGCGTGGCCGCCACCATCGAGGCCACCGCCTTGGCCTCCGGCGCCACCTCAGAGGCCACCTCCTCCAGCTGGGCGGGCTTGTGGCAGAGCACCACGAGGTCCACCGATCGCGCCAGCTCCGCGTTGGACTCGGCCGTACGCCCGCCGATGGCCGCGGCCAGCTCGGCAGCGCTGTCGCCGTGCGCGGAGGTCACGACCGCCGGCTCCGCGAGGCCGCGAGCGATCGCCGTCGCCATGCTGCCCGCGCCTATGAAGCCGATCCTCATGCGGCGGGCAACTCTAGAGGGCGGTTGCCGCGGACCGAGGGCCGACGACAGGGCTACGACTGGTTGAAGAATCCCTTTTCGATGAGCCGCGCCCGCTCTTCCGCCGACACGTCCACGTTGCGCGGCGTGAGCAGGAAGACCTTGTCGGCGATGCGCTGCATGCCGCCGTCGAGGGCGTAGGTCAGGCCGGAGGCGAAGTCGATCAGCCGCTTGGACAGGTCGGCGTCGGTGCCCTGGAGGTTGAGGATCACGGGGATCGCCTCCTTGAACTGGTCGGCGATCTGCTGCGCGTCGTTGAAGTTCTTGGGGATGACCAGGTGCACCTGGAGATCGCCGCCTGACCCGTTGGCGGGGGAGACCGGTCGCAGGACGCGCGTGTCGCGGCCGCCCTCGCGGGGCGAGTCGTCGGCGAAGATGTCGTCGAACTCGTCGCGTCGCTTGCGCTGGAGGCGGCGCACGTTCGGCCGCTCGCGGTAGCGGTCCTCCAGATCGGCCTCCGGCTCGGCGTCGCGATCCGGCGCCGTTTCGTAGCGGGGCTCGTCGGGCTCGGCCAGCCCGAAGTAGACAAGCGCCTTATGCCATGTGTCGCTGAGAGCCATCTGCGGTGCTCTTTCGGGGGACACCCCTGAATCCCTTGCGGACACGTTATCGAGTACAGAAGGGCCTGCAGACCGTCCATGGCCGCAGGCGACGCCGAAATCCGGGCCTTCGAGGCCACCCCGCTGCCCGGACCGCGCCTGGTGGGAGAGCTCGATGGAGCGGGGCCGCCGCTGGTTTTGCTGCACGGGCTGACGGCCACGCGGCGCTACGTCCTGCAGGGCTCGCGCTGGCTCGCGCGCCGTGGTGGCCGGCAGCTGGTGTCCTACGACGCGCGCGGGCACGGCCGTTCGGCGCCCGCACCGGATCCCGCCGCCTACGGCTATCCGGACCTGGTGGGCGACCTAGAGGCGGTGCTGGACGAGCGCGGGCTGGAGCGGGTGGCCCTCGCGGGCAGCTCGATGGGCGCCGCCACGGCGATGGCCTTCGCCCTGGCCCATCCAGGGCGTGTGGAGGCCATGGTGCAGATCACCCCTGCCTACGCCGGCGCGCCCGAGGCCGACCCCGCCGGCTGGGATGCCCTGGCGGCGGCCCTGGAGCGCGGTGACCTCGATGCCTTCGTACGGCTCTCCGGCGCCGACCGCGTGCCCGAGCCCTTCCGCGAGCCGGCCGTGCTGGCCACGCGCCAGCGCCTGGAGCGCCACGATCGCCCCGAGGCGGTGGCCGACGCCCTGCGCGCCGTGCCCCGCTCGGCGGCGTTCGACGGCCTGGAGCGCCTCGCCGAGGTCGACGTCCCGGTGCTGGTGGTCGGCAGCCGGGACGAGACCGACCCCGGTCACCCGCTCGCGGTCGCGCGGGAGTACGAGCGCAGGCTGCCGCGTGGCAGCCTGCTCGTGGAGGACGAGGGTGATTCGCCTCTGGCGTGGCGCGGCGCGGCGCTGTCGCGCGCCATCGCCGGCTTCCTCGATCAGCTGTAGAGGGCCGACCCGATGCGCACGATCGTGGCTCCCTCCTCGGCGGCCACCCAGTAGTCCTGGGTGGTGCCCATGGACAGATGCTGCAGGCCGTGCGCGGCCGCCAGCTCGGCCAGCTGGGCGAAGTGGCGGCGGTTGTCCTCCGCGCGCTCGGTGAACGGCGGCATGGTCATCAGGCCCGCCACGGCCACGGGGCAACGCTCGATGAAAGCGGGCAGGTCGCCCACGCCGATGCCCGCCTTGCCCTCCTCCCCGGCCACGTTGACCTGCACCAGGACCTCGCGCGCCGGGTGGCGCTCGAGCTGCGACAGCGCGGAGTCCGAGGCGACCGTGTGGATCAGCCGGGCGACGCGGCGCCAGGTCGCGCACCTTGCGGCTCTGAAGCGCGCCGATGAAGTCCCACTCGAACAGGTCGGGGTGCGGCGGCGCGTTTGGCCAGCAGGTCCTGCGCGCGGTTCTCGCCGACCAGCCGGATGCCCCCCTCCGCCAGGGCCGGCAGCTCCGCGGCGTCCACGTACTTGACGGCCGCGCAGACCTCCACCGACGCGGGGTCGCGGCCGGCGTCGGCGATCCGCTCGCGCACGCGGTCGAGGTTGGCGGCAACCGCGCCGGCGTCGAGGTCGGTGAACGCGCGTCACGGGCGCAGCGCCACCAGCCCGGCCTGGCGGCCCGTGACCCCGCCGTCGCGGCGGTGCGAGAAGAACAGGTCGGCGCGGCAGTGGGTGCACAGGTCCACGTGCTCGACGCGGTCGACACCCGCCGCGGCCAGCTTGGCGCCGGCGACCGCGCGCAGGTCGAGCATTCGCCCGTCTGCCACGCCATCGATCTCCGCGAAGGCCTCCAGCACCTCGGGGCCGACCTCGTAGCAGCAGCGCCCGATGCCCGGCCCCACGGCCGCCGCGGGCGGCTCGTCGAACCACTCGAGCGCGCGCTCCACGATCCCGCCGGCCAGCCCGCGCCAGCCGCAGTGGAGCATCGCCGCGCGACCCGGCGCGGCCAGCGCCACCGGCAGGCAGTCGGCCACGAGCACCAGCAGCCCCAGCCCCGGACGGGTCGGTCAGGTGGCCGTCGACCCGCGCCAGCTCGGCACCCGGGGTCGCGTAGCCGTCGTGGCCGGGCTCGGGCGGCCCGTCCCACGCCGCGAGCTCGGTGCCGTGCACCTGCCAGCCCATCGCCACGTGCGCCGGGTCCAGCTCGGCGCGCTCGGCCAGCAGTGCACGGTTGCGAGTCACAAGCGCGGGGTCGTCGTCGGTGAGCACGCCCAGGTTGAGTGACGCATAGGGGCCGCCGCTGACCCCGCCGTTGCGGGTGGAGAACAGCACCCCGGCCGTCCCGAGGTCGACCTCGAGTGCCTCCGCCTCGGCGGTCAACTTGCGGCCCTGGCCAGCTCGAGCGCTGAGGCCAGCTCCTCGTCCCTGCCCGAGATCTCGCCGTCGAGCTTTCGCCTGAGCGTCTCCGCCAGCGCGTCGCCGATGGCGGGCGACTCCGGCAGCCCGGCGGCCAGCAGGTCCGCGCCGCCGATCTGCAGCCGGGCCGGGCGCAGGTCCGCCAGGAACCGCGTCACCGGCTCCCCCGGGGCACCCATGCCAAGCGCCAGCGCAAGCGTCTCGGGAGGCTCGGGTGTGAGCAGCGCGTGCAGGGCCGAGGGCCGCATGGGCTCGCGCAGCGCGCGCGCCACCGCGGGAGCGCGTTCGGCGGCGCCCAGCACGGCGTCGCGACGGCGCGACTCCAGCCCGAGCCCGGCGACGAACGCCGCGGTGCCCTCCGGATCCGCCGAGCACAGGGCCGCCAGGGCCGCCAGGGCCGGGTCGGCACCCGTCTCGGCCGATCCCAGCGCCGCGGCGGCCGCCAGTTCCAGCTCGCCCCCCAGGGCCGGCGACATCGCCGCGGTCACGCCCAGCTCCCCCATGCGCTCGAGCGCCGCGGGCATCTCGGGCTCGGCCAACAGGTCCAGCAGCTCGTCGCGCACGCGCGGCGCCGACACCGTGCTCAGGGCGCCGTCCGCAACCGCCTGGCGCAGCAGCCGCTCCGTCTCGGGCTCCAGCTCCAGCCCCAGGCGCGCGGCGTAGCGCAGCGCCCGCAGGATGCGGGTGGGGTCGTCCAGGAAGCTGCGCGCATGCAGCACGCGCAGGCGGCCGGCCGCGAGGTCCTCCGCGCCGCCGGCCGGGTCGTGCAGGCGCCCGCGCTCCCCGGGCGCCAGGGCCAGGGCCATCGCGTTCACGGTGAAGTCGCGCCGGCGCAGATCCTCCTCCAGGCCCGCGGGCTCCACCGCGGGCAGCGCGCCGGGCGCCTCGTAGCGCTCGCGGCGCGTGCGCGCGAGGTCCACCGCCACGCCTTCCGCGCGCACCGTGGCGGTGCCGAAGCGGTCGTGCACGACGGCCTGCCCGCCCAGCCGCTGCGCCAGCTCGCGCGCGAACTCCTGCGAGTCGCCCTCCACGGCCAGGTCCACGTCGGTGGCCGGGGCACCGCGGATCAGGTCGCGGACCGCTCCACCCACCAGGTAGGCGGGCGCCAGCCCGTCCAGGGCGCCCTGCAGCCGGTCCATGCCCGGCAGCGCGTCCAGGCGGGCCAGGAGCTCTTCACTCGGGGGCGCGGCCATGCCCACATTCTCCACGCGGTTCGATGGTTGTCCCTCTCGTGCACTCACGGATGACGCGCCATACCGCGCTGGTCCGTCACCCGGCCCTCGCAGGTAGCGCTGCTACCCGCTTCGGACTCGTGCGCCGCCCGCGCTGGCGCGCCCCCGCGAGCCCCGAACCGGAACCAACCATCTCAGCCGCGGACCGGGATCCCGGCGGCGGCCAGGCTGTGCTTGGCCTCCTGGACCGTGTGCTGGCCGTAGTGGAAGATCGACGCGCACAGGACCGCGTCGGCGCCGCCCACCTCGATCGCCTCCACCAGGTGCTCCAGGCGCCCGGCGCCGCCCGAGGCGATGACCGGCACGTCCACCGCGTCGGCCACCCGCCTGGTCAGCTCGAGCTCGTAGCCGTCCTCGGTGCCGTCGCGGTCCATGCTGGTCAGCAGGATCTCCCCCGCCCCGCGCTCGACGCCCTCGCGCGCCCACTCGATCGCCTCGCGCCCGGTCTCCGCGCGGCCTCCCTGGACCACCACCTCGTAACCCGAGCCATCGCTCCGGCGCCGGGCGTCGATCGCGAGCACCACGCACTGGGCCCCGAAGACCTCCGCCAGCTCGCCCAGCAGCTCCGGCCGGGCGACGGCCGCGGAGTTCACCGAGACCTTGTCCGAGCCGGCGTCGAGCACGGCCTGGGCGTCGGCGGCAGAGCGGATGCCGCCGCCGATGGTGAACGGGATGAACACCTCGTCGGCGCACCGGCGGGCCAGCGCGGCGACGGTGTCGCGGCGCTCGTGCGAGGCCGTGATGTCCAGGAAGACCAGCTCGTCGGCGCCCTCGTCCTGGTAGCGCGCGGCCAGCTCCACGGGGTCGCCCGCGTCGCGGATGTCCACGAAGTTCGTGCCCTTGACGACGCGACCGCGGTCCACGTCGAGGCAGGGGATCACGCGCTTGAGCACCACCGTCAGTCCCTGGCCGCCGGGCGCGCCTCGAGCACGGCCCGGGCGTCCTCCACCGTGAACCGGTGCTCGTACAGCGCCTTCCCGGAGATCACGCCCGGCCAGGTTGACCAGGCGCAGGTCGCGCACCATCTCCAGGTCGGCCAGCGAGCCGATCCCGCCCGACAGGATGAACCGCCCGCGCACGGCCGCCGAGATTCGCCGCACCTCGTCCGGATCGGTGCCGTCGAGCATCCCGTCGCGGTCGGCGTTGGTGTACACGAAGCGGCTGGCGCCCTGCTGCTGGAGTCGCTCGATCAGCTCCTCCGGGCGCATCTGGGTCTCGCGCGTCCAGCCCGACACGGACACCCTGCCGTCGCGGACGTCCACGGCCACCAGCACGCGCGGGTCCCAGGTGGCCAGCGCCTCCTCGAGGAACTCGGCGTCGGTGTAGGCGGCCGTGCCCACCACCACCCGCTCGGCGCCGGCGGACAGCGCCCTGCGGATGGACATCAGCGACCGCAGCCCCCCGCCGTACTGGACCGGCACCGGCAGTTCGCGCGCGATCCGCTTCAGGTGATCCAGGTTGACCGGCTCGCCCTCGCGCGCCCCGTCCAGGTCCACCACGTGGAGATAGCGGGCGCCGGCGTCCACGAACGCCCGCGCGGCCTCGAGGGGATCGTCGGAGTACACGGTCTCCTGGTCGAAGCGGCCCTGGCGCAGGCGCACCGCACGTCCGTCGCGGATGTCCACCGCCGGCAGGAGGATCATGCCGCGGCGCGCGCGCCGAGCTGTGCGAAGTTGGCCAGCAGGGCCAGCCCGTCGGGGCCGGACTTCTCGGGATGGAACTGCGCGCCGAACACCGGCGGCCGGGCAACCACGCTGGCGAACTCCGTGCCGTAGGAGGCGATGCCCACCACGTCCTCGTCGTGCGCCGGCCGGGGCGCGAACGAGTGCACGTGGTAGAAGGCGCATGGGTCGGGCAGGCCCGCTGTGAGCTCGCTGTCCCGCCGCCAGGCAACGGGGTTCCAGCCGATGTGGGGCACCTTCAGGCCGGGCGCTTCGAGCGGCTCGACGGCGCCCGCCAGCAGGCCGATGCCCTCGGCACCGCCCAGCTCGGTGGTGCTCTCGAACAGCAGCTGCATGCCCATGCAGATGCCGATGATCGGCACGCCGGCGTCCCGTCGCTCGCGCAGCAGCTCGTCGAGCCCCAGCCGCCGCACCGACTCCATGGCCTTGGGCATCGCACCCACCCCTGGCAGCACGATGCGATCGGCGGCGCGCACGCGCTCGTGGTCGTTGGTGATTGCGGCGCGGACTCCCACGTGCTCGAACGCCTTCTCCACCGAGCGCAGGTTGCCCATGCCGTAGTCCAGGATCGCGACGTCGCTCACAGCAGGCCCTTCGTGGACGGGATGCCCGCCTCGTCGGGATCGATCGACACCGCCTCGCGCAGGGCGCGCGCGAACGCCTTGAAGGCGGCCTCGACCATGTGGTGGGTGTTGCTGCCCCGCTCCACGGTCACGTGCAGGGTGAGCTTGGCCGTGCCGGCCACCGCGCGGAGGAACTCCTCGGTCAGGTCCGAATCGAAGTCCGCCACGGCCTCGGCCGGGAGCGCGCCCTCGAACACCGCCAGCGGCCTGCCCGACACGTCGAGCGCGCACGAGGCGCGCGCCTCGTCCATCGGCACGGTGGCGGTGCCGAAGCGCCGGATCCCCGAGCGGTCGCCCAGCGCCTCGTCCAGCGCCCGCCCGAATGCGATGCCCGTGTCCTCGACCGTGTGGTGCGGGCCCGTCTGCAGGTCGCCCTCGACCTTCACGTCCAGGTCCAGCCGCCCGTGGCGGGCCACCGCGTCCAGCAGGTGGTCGAAGAACCCGACGCCGGTCGAGCGCGTGCCCGATCCGTCGCCGTCCAGGGTCAGCGACAGGCTGATGTCGGTCTCGTTGGTGGTGCGGGCGACGTGCGCGCTGCGGGTCATGCGCGGCGCTCCATCGACTCGGCGTGTACGGGGAAGCCCTCGGCGCGGGCGAGGGCGGCGCCGGCCGGGGCCAGGCGCGCGGCGGCGCCATCGGGAAACGATACGCGAGCCATGCGCCGCCTGAACGTGGCCGCGGACAGCGCCGACTGGAACCGCGCGGCGCCGCCGGTGGGCAGCACGTGGTTCGAGCCGGCCACGTAGTCGCCGAACGCCGTGGCGGCCTGGGGGCCCACGAACAGGCAGCCGGCGGAGCGCACCTCGTTGGCCAGCGCCTCGCTCTCGGCGCCCACCAGCTCCAGGTGCTCGGGAGCGATGGCGTCGGCCAGAGCGACCCCCGCGCTCCGCGTCCGCCACGTTCACCAGGGCCAGGGGCGGGTCCGCCACGCTCGGGCGCTCGGGCGCCAGCCGCTCGACCGCGGCCCGCACCTCGGCAAGCAGCTCCCGCGACGGCGAGATCAGCGCCAGCAGCCCGTCGTCGCCGTGCTCGCCCTGCGCCAGCAGGTCGAGGGCCAGGCACTCGGCGTCGGCCCCGGCGTCGGCCACCACCACCAGCTCGCTGGGGCCCGCGAACCCGTCGATGCCCACGATCCCGGCCACCTGGCGCTTGGCCTCCTGCACGTAGCGGTTGCCCGGGCCCGCGATCACGTCGACGGCCAGGCACCGACTCCGTGCCGTACGCCAGTGCGGCGATGGCCTGGGCCCCGCCCATCCGGTAGACCTCGCCGACTCCGCAGAGCGCGCAGGCGGCCAGCACCACCGGGTGCGCGCGTCCCTCGGGGCCCGGGGGTGCGCACACGGCGATCTCCCCCACGCCGGCTGCGCGGGCCGTGACCGCCACCATCACGACCGAGGAGGGATAGGCGGCGCGCCCGCCGGGCACGTAGGCCGCTGCGCGCCGGACGGGCAGCTCGGCCACCTCGACCCGCTGACCCTGCTCAAGCTCCACGGTCGTGGTCTCGCGCAGCTGGGCGTTGGCCACGGCGCGGACGTTGGCGATCGCGGTGCGCAGCCCCGAGAGCACGTCCGGCGCGAGCACGCCCACCGCGGCCTCCACCTCCGCCGGGGCCACGCGCAGATCCGCCGGCGAGAGATCCGCGTCGTCGAAGTGGCGCGTGAGGGCCAGCACCGCCCCGTCGCCTCCCACCCGGACCTCGGCCAGGATGTTGCGCACCGACGTCTCCACGTCGCGGGCGGCGGGCGCCAGGGCCCGAATCTCCTCCGCGCCGGCGTCGGACCCAAGCTCGGTGATCCTCATGAGCGCCTCACGCCGCCCGCTCGCGCACACGCTGCACCAGCGCGTCGATCGCCGCCGCCTTGAGCTTGTGGGCCACCGGGTTGGCCACCAGCCTGGCGGTGCAGGTCACGATCTCCTCCACGACCTCGAGGTCGTTCTCCGCGAGCGTGCGGCCGGTGGCGGTCAGGTCCACGATCCCGTCGACCAGGCCGGTGAGGGGCGCCAGCTCCACCGACCCCTTCACCGCCACGATCTCGGCCTGCCTGCCGGTGGCGGCGAAGTGCCGCGCGGCGATGCCCGGGTACTTGGTGGCCACGCGCACGCGCCCGAGCCGGCGCAGCGACTCGCCGAGGGCGTCGTCGCCCCGGCGCGCCGCCACCACCATCTCGCAGCGGCCGAAGCCCAGGTCGACGAGCTCGTAGACCTCGCGCTCGGGCTGCTCCAGCAGCACGTCCTTGCCCGTCACGCCGATGTCGGCCGCGCCGTGCTCCACGTAGGTGGGCACGTCGCTCGGGCGCATCGTCACGATCCCGGCGTCGTCGAACAGCAGCTTGCGGTCGTTCGAGCGCACCTCGGCGGTGTCCACGCCGAGCCCGTCGAGCAGGTCGAGCGTGTCCGCGAACAGGGCGCCGCGTGGCACCGCGATCCTCAGGTCGACGCTCATCGCAACCGCTCCTCCGCGGCCTGCGCCAGGTGCACGCGCTGGACGTCCAGCGCGACCCCGCACGCGGGCCGCGGGTCGCCGAAGCGGCCGATCAGGTCGTCGTAGCGCCCGCCGCCGCCGAGCGTGAAGCCCACCGCGGGGTCGTACACCTCGAACACCGCGCCCGTGTAGTAGCCGAGCATCCGCACCAGCCCCAGGTCGAGGATCACGCGGTCCGCCACGCCGCGCTCGGCCAGCGCCGCGTAGAGCGTCCGCAGTCCGTCGAGGGCGCCCTCGGCACCCGGCCCATCGGCGTCGTCCAGGATCTCCGGGCCGCCGCGCATCTCCGGCAGCCGGGTGAGCGTCCGCCTGGCGTCGGGCGCCAGCCCGAGCTCCGCCACCCTGAGCTCCAGGCCCGCGAGGTCGCGCGCGCAGAGCCGCTCCATCAGCTCGGACCGGCTCTGCGCCGGCACCTCGAGCTCCTCCAGCAGCGTCCGGTAGAGGGCGCCGTCGCCCAGCCCGACGCGGTGGCGCCCCAGCCCCGCCTCGTCCAGCGCGGTCAGCACCAGCGCGATGACCTCCGCCTCGCCCTCCGGCCCCGTCGCACGCCGATCAGCTCCAGGCCGGCCTGGAGGAACTCGCGCTGCTGGCCGCTGCCGCGCTCCACCGCGCGGTAGGCGTGCGCGAGGTAGCAGAGCCGCAGCGGGTCCGCCGCCGCGGACAGGCGCGTGGCCACCACGCGCGCGATCGGGATCGTCATGTCCGAGCGCAGCGCCAGCACGTGGCCCTGCTCGTCGAACATCCGGTACCCGGCGCCGGCCGCGTTCTGGTCGCCGGTCTGCAGCACCTCCTCGTACTCCAGCGCGGGCGTCCACACCTCGCCGTAGCCGGCGTCCTCGAAGGTCGCGCCGCAGGCGGTCGGTGATCGCGCGCAGCTCGCGCATCTCGTCCGGCAGCACGTCGCGGGTGCCCGGCGGTATCGGGTGGATCATGGCCGCGATCCTCGGCGGCTAGACCGGGCAGCGGCTCTGTGGCGACGCGCTCGATCCGAGCGCCCAGCGCCCGCAGCCGCTCGTCGATGCGCTCGTAGCCGCGGTCGATCTGGCGGATGTTGCCGATCTCCGACGTGCCGTCGGCGCACAGCGCGGCGATGAGCATGGCCATGCCGGCGCGGATGTCGGGGCTCTCCATGCGCTCGCCGTGAAGCCGGCTCGGGCCGCTCACGACCGCGCGGTGCGGGTCGCAGACGATCACCCGAGCGCCCATCGAGACCAGCTTGTCGACGAAGAACAGCCGGTTCTCGAACATCTTCTCGTGGATCAGGACCATGCCGTCGGCCTGGGTGGCCAGCGCCAGGGCGATGCTGGTCAGGTCGGCGGGGAAGGCGGGCCACGGGCCGTCCTCGATCTTCGAGATGGCGTCGCCCTCGTCGTCCTTCACGCGCAGCGCCTGGCCGGCCGGCACGACCACGTCGTCGCCGTCGTACTCGATCCGGCAGCCGAGCCGCTCGAACGCCAGGCGTGGTCATGCGCAGGTCGTCGGCCACCACGTCCTTGATCCGCAGCTCGCCGCCGGTGCAGGCCGCCAGCGCGATGAAGCTGCCCACCTCGATGTAGTCGGGCGCGATCGTGTAGTCGGCGCCGCCGAGCGCGGCTCTCGCCGTGCACGACCAGCACGTTCGAGCCGATTCCCTCGATCGCGCGCGCCCATCTGCAGGAGCAGTCGCGCCAGGTCCTGCACGTGGGGCTCGGAGGCCGCGTTGTGGATCACCGTCGAGCCCGGCGTGAGCGCGGCGGCCATGAGCGCGTTCTCGGTGGCCATCACCGACGGCTCGTCCATGAAGAAGTCGCACGGCGCGCAGGCCCTGCGGGCGCGGTGAGCCTGTAGCGAGCGGTCGGCCTCCACGCGTGGCGCCGAGCGCGCGGAACGCGTCGAGGTGCGGGTCGAGGCGGCGGCGGCCGATCACGTCGCCGCCGGGCGGCGGCATGTCGGCCTGCGCCGAAGCGGGCGAGCAGCGGCCCGGCCAGCAGGAACGAGGCGCGGATGCGCTCCGAGAGCGTCTGGTCGACCTCGCCGTGGTGGATGTCCGCAGGCGTTGACCGCCACCACGTTGTCGTCGCGCCACTCGGCGCGTGGCGCCCAGGCCGCGCAGCAGGTCGAGCATCGCCTCCACGTCGCGGATCCGCGGGATGTTGCGCAGCACGACCTCCTCCTCGGTGAGGAGCGTGGCCGCGAGAGCGGGCAGGGCGGCGTTCTTGTTGCCGGCCGGGCTGATCGTCCCTGACAGCGGCTGGCCGCCTTCGATGATGAACTTCTCCATGCGAGATGCCGCCCAGCTCGGGGCCGTGCGGGCTGCGCAAGGGTAGCGAAGGGCATCCAGTCCCTGGGTTCGTTTCGGCCCGCCGATACCCTCCCGCCGTGCCGGCACCGACCCGCGACGAGGCCTGGGAGCTGTTCTGCGAGTGGACCGAGAGCGACTCGCTGCGCAAGCACGTGCTGGGCGTGGAGGCGGCCATGCGCGCCTACGCGCGCAGCTGCGGCGAGGACGAGGAGCTGTGGGCCGCCACCGGCATCCTCCACGACCTCGACTACGAGCGGCACCCCGACCTCGAGACCGGCCACCCGCGGGTGGCGCTGGAGCTGTTCGAGGAGCGCGGCTACCCGCCGCGAGCTGATCGACGCCGTGGCCGGCCACGCCACGTTCCTCGGCGTCCCGCGCGAGACCCCGATGGCCAAGGCGCTCTTCGCCGTCGACGAGCTCAGCGGCTTCATCGCCGCCGTGCGCGCTCGTGCGCCCCACCGGGCATCGAGGGCATGACGCCCAAGTCGGTGAAGAAGAAGCTCAAGCAGCCCTGCTTCGCCGCCGCGGTGGACCGCGACGAGGTCCGCAGCGGCGCCGAGGAGCTGGGCGTGGACTTCGACGAGCACCTGCGCACGGTGATCGCGGCGATGGACGAGCGCCGCGACGAGCTCGGGCTCGGGCGGCACCAGACCTAGCGCGGCTATCGTCGGCGCGTGCCGCCGCTGCCGATCGCCGTCCTGGAGGGCGACGAGACCGGTCAGGAGCTGCTCGACCAGGCGGTGCGCGTGCTGGACCCCGAGGTCACCGGGGTCGACGTGCGCCTCGACCGCTTCGACCTCTCGCTGGAGTCGCGGCGCCAGAGCGAGAACGACGTGGTCGACCGAGGCGGCCGCCGCCATGCGCGAGGCGCGCCTCGGCCTCAAGGCGGCGACGGTCACGCCCGAGGGCAAGGACGACGTGGGCAGCCCCAACCGGATCCTGCGCGAGGAGCTCGACGGGCGCGTGATCATCCGCACCGGCCGGCGGATCCCGGGCGTGACGCCGGTGGCGGGCGTGCACCACCCGATCGCGGTCGTCCGGATGGCCGTCGGCGACGCCTACGGCGCCGAGCAGGGCCGCGAGGAGGTCGACGGCGACGAGTTCGCGTGGCGCACCGAGCGCATCTCGCGCAGCGTCTGCACGGCGGTGTCCGAGTACAGCTTCCGCACGGCCGAGCGCATCGACGGCCGCGTCTACGGCGGCCCGAAGTGGACCGTGAGCCCCGTGTACGAGGGGATGCTCAAGGAGGAGATGGACGCGGCGGCCGCAGCGCCACCCCGACGTCCCCTACTCCCCCGTGCTGATCGACGCCACCTACGCCGGGCTGATCACCGGCGCGCCGGACGAGCCGCTCGTGATCCCGGCGCTCAACCGCGACGGCGACTGCCTGTCGGACTTCGTGCTGCCGATGTTCGGCTCGATCGCGGGCGCCGAGTCCGTGCTGCTGGCCCTGGACGACGACTACGAGCCGACGGCCGTCATGGCCGAGGCCCCGCACGGCACGGCGCCGGCGCTGCTGGGCAAGGACATCGCCAACCCGATGGCGATGATCCTGGCGGGCGCCGCGCTGCTGCACTACGCGGCGGTGCTCACGAGGCGGCCGAGACCGCCTCGCGCGCGATCTACGAGAGCGTGCTGGAGGCCGTCGCCGCGGGCGTCCGCACGCCCGACCTGGGCGGGCACGCCTCCACCAGCGAGTTCACCGACGAGGTGATCGCGCGCGTGCGGGTCAAGATCTGAGCGTCGCTGGTCCGTCGCTCGGTAGCGGTCGATCAGCTCTGGCGGCGGGCTCCGCGTATCGGGCCGCCGCGCGCGCTGTGCCCGAGCGGAAGGCCCGCGGCCGTCGCGCCGGGTCGTGCAGGTGCTTGACGCGCCGCCCCACGTACCAGCGCCGCTGCAGGAAGAGCGTGAGTCACCCCGGCCAGCACGATCGCCACGAGGTTGACGCCCGAGCTGGAGCGCCGCGCCGCCGGCCTCGCCCCACTCGCCCAGGGCGCCCGCCACCCCGACGTTGGCCGCCGCGGGGATCGTGGTGACCGAGATCAGCACGCCGACCAGGGCGCCGGACTTCGCGCTCGTGAGCGACAGCACCCCGGCGATGCCGGCCACGTAGGCCACGAAGAACGAGAAGAAGTCGGGGTTGGAGATGAAGGAGGTGAGCGGGTGGTCGGTCGGCTCGAAGTCCTCGGGGATCCGGTCCGCCGCCTCGAAGAGCACGGTGACCACGACCGTCACGAGCGATCCCGACCGGGAAGCCGACGGCGAGGGCGCTCAGCGACCGCCTGACCAGCGGCGCCGCGCTTCTCCACCAGCGCCACGCACAGCCCGGCCACGGGCCCGAACTCGGGGCCCACCACCATCGCGCCGACGATCAGGATCGGCTGGTCGATCAGGATGCCCACCGCGGCGATCAGCATCGACAGCACCATGAACGCCGACGAACGTGAACGAGAGCTCGGTCATCTCCTGGCTGCGGTTCTCCACGTCCTCCCAGATCACGGCGTCGGAGGCCAGGCCCGGCGAGTGCTCCACCGCGCGCTCGGCGGCGTCCGAGATCTGCGGTGTCGATGTACTCGATCGAGATCGACCCGTGCTTGTGGATCTCGAGCTCCTTGAGGTCGTCGATGATCACGCTGGCCTCCTCGCGCGTCACGTCGCACAGGATCACGTCGCCCGGCCGGCCTGCGCGCGGCGCCCTCGCAGCACGACCAGGTTGCACACCGCGGGCGAGCCCTCGAGCAGCTCCACGGCCCGCTCGGCGCAGGCGTGCGGCGCCACGATCCGCAGGTGGACCATCAGCCGCCCGTGGGCTCGACCGGCAACGGGACGATCATCCGCTCGGCGCCCCGGCGGCCATGTGGGCCTCGAGCCCGGCCCGCACGGCCGCCGGGATCGGTCGCTTGCCGCCCTCCCCCGCGTGCACGAACACGTGCCGCAGCTCGGCCTCGGTCAGCGTCTCCTCGCCCCGGCGGACGCGATAGCTGGTGACCATCGAGGTGGTGCCGAGCCGGGTGACCGCCAGCTCCACGTCCACCACGTCGTCGAATCGCGCCGGGGCCAGGTAGCGGACGTTGGCTTCGGCCACCACCATGTCGGCGCCCTCGGCCACCATGCCCTGTAGGCGCCGTCGACGGCCCGGCGCAGGAGCTCGGTCACGGCCTCGTCGAGGTAGGTCAGGTAGTTGGCGTTGAAGACCACGCCCTGCAGGTCGCACTCCGAGTAGCGCACCCGGATGCGGTGACGGAAGGCGTCGCTCATCGCCCGGCCAGGGTACTCGCCCCGCTGGCGCCGGCCGCTGCAAGGAAGCTTGCAGGACCGTGCGGGTCCATCCGGAGCCCGTCCTAGGTTTCACGAACACATGTTCCCCGCCCTCTCGCAGCGCCTCACCACCCGTTTCCTCAGCCGCCTCGACGTCATCGTCGAGCTCTCCACCCTCGGGCAGTACGGGATAGCCGAGGACGGCCTGCCCCTGGCGCTCGAGGCGGAAGGATGCGACCGCTCGCCCGTCCGCTCCCGCTCACGCGACCTCTGCGCGCCCGATATGCGGCTCAGCACCCCCTGCTCAGCTCGCGCCTGAGCCACTCGACCGGCTCGGGATTCTTGCCCTCGGTCGACGCGTCGAGCTCCACGAACCGCAGGAAGAGGTCGCGGTCGGGGATGCGCGCCAGCATCTCGCGCAGCGCGTGGCGCGCTCGCTCCGCATCGCCCCGCGGCGGCGCAAGCGCCTCCAGATGTCGTAGGGGCGGTCGTGCAGCTCGATGGCGGCCAGCAGCCGCTCGTCGGCCGTGTAGCGCTCGGCGAAGCGCCGGCGCGCGCATGGCGTGGTGGTTCTCGCCCCGTGCGGCGGCGCCAGTGTCGACCTCGGACTTCAGCGAGTCGTGCACCAGCGCCAGGAAGCGCAGCTCGGCGCGCCGGGCGCCCGTCTCGCCCCACTCGTCGATCGTGCGCAGCAGGTCGCGCCACGTGCGCGCCCGACCGCGCCCTCGGGATGGCCCCTGCGCGGGCCGGCCCCAGCGCCAGCCCTTCGAGCAGCTGCGGGATCGCTCGGCCAGGCGGCGCTCGAGCTCGGTCTCGGGCTCGAAGCCCGGATCGATCAGCGTCCGGCGCGGCCGCGTCAAGCGACCGGCTTCGGCGGCCCAGCCTGCTCGCTGCGGGTGAGCACCACGCGCACGGCGCCGTCGCCGTCCGTGGCCTCGAAGTGCGCGCGATCCTCGTGCACGCCCGGGCTGGTCGTCCACGAGCACGAGGTGCAGGTCGGTCGAACGTCGCGCCCGGGATGGCGCGCTCGTCGAGCGCCTGGCGGGCCATGGCCTCCATGGCGTCGCGGTCCCAGCCGCGGTCGGCGGCGCGGGCCTGCTCGAGCGCGTTGTCGGCCTCCGCGATGTCGCGCGGTAGACGGGCGTCGAGCTGCTGCGTCGCGCCGGCGGCGCGCGACCAGGCCGCCGATGAACAGCAGCACCACGAGGACGCCGAAGACGATCAGGATGATTGCGAGGTGGACATGGTGGATGGAGGATGAAAGCGCAGCGCGGGCCGCCCTGAGGACGGCCCGCATTCGCATCAAGAACCGGCGGCGACCTACTCTCCCGGGCCCTTGCGGGCCAAGTACCATCGGCGCGGAGGGGCTTAACTGCTCTGTTCGGAATGGGAAGAGGTGTATCCCCCTCGCTAGTGCCACCGAAAATGCTGCGAGACCAGGCTCTTCGCCGGGCCTTCAAAACCGCACAGTTGGCCTTCGGATACCGCACAGTTGGCCACTGGGCGTCGCGACCCCGAAGGGTCGCGAAGTAAAACCGTCAAGCCCTCGAAGCATTAGTACCGGTCTGCTGAGCACGTCACCGTGCTTACACATCCGGCCTATCACCTGGTGGTCTTCCAGGGCTCTTACTCCCTCAAGGGGATGGGAGAACTCATCTCGAGGTGGGCTTCCCGCTTAGATGCTTTCAGCGGTTATCCCATCCGGACGTAGCTAACCAGCGATGCCCCTGGCGGGACAACTGGTACACCAGAGGTCCGTTCGTCCCGGTCCTCTCGTACTAGGGACGACTCCTCTCAATTCTCCAACGCCCACGGCAGATAGGGACCGAACTGTCTCACGACGTTCTGAACCCAGCTCGCGTGCCGCTTTAATGGGCGAACAGCCCAACCCTTGGGACCTACTTCAGCCCCAGGATGCGACGAGCCGACATCGAGGTGCCAAACCGGGCCGTCGATGTGGACTCTTGGGCCCGATAAGCCTGTTATCCCCGGAGTACCTTTTATCCGTTGAGCGACGGCGCTTCCACTTGCTACCGCCGGATCACTAAAGCCTGCTTTCGCACCTGCTCGACGTGTCTGTCTCGCAGTCAAGCTCCCTTAATGCTTTTGCACTCTACGCACGATTTCCAACCGTGCTGAGGGAACCTTTGCGCGCCTCCGTTACATTTTGGGAGGCGACCGCCCCAGTCAAACTACCCGCCTGACACTGTTCACTCCCCGGATTCACGGCGGAGTGTTAGAAGCCCAAAACACCAAGGGTGGTATCTCAAGGGTGGCTCCACGCCAGCCGCAGCCAGCGCTTCCAAGCCTCCCACCTATCCTGAACGAGGTGCCTCGAACTCCAATATCAGGTTGTAGTAAAGGTTCACGGGGTCTTTCCGTCTTGCCGCGGGTACTCGGCATCTTCACCGAGACTGCAATTTCACCGAGCCCCTCGTTGAGACAGCGTCCAAGTCGTTACGCCATTCGTGCAGGTCGGAACTTACCCGACAAGGAATTTCGCTACCTTAGGACGGTTATAGTTACCGCCGCCGTTTACCGGGGCTTAGTTTCAGTGCTTTGCCGTCCGAAGACGGCTAACACCTCCACGTAACCTTCCGGCACCGGGCAGGCGTCAGCCCCTATACGTCGTCTTGCGACTTAGCAGAGACCTGTGTTTTTGGTAAACAGTCGCTTGGACCAATTCACTGCGGCCCCCTCAGGCTCTCCGAGCCGCGAAGCGGTCTTCACCCTACCGGGGCGCCCCTTCTCCCGAAGTTACGGGGCAATTTTGCCGAGTTCCTTAACGAGGGTTATCTCGATCACCTTAGTATTTTCTACTTGTCCACCTGTGTCGGTTTGGGGTACGGGCACGCGCATCCTGCCTAGAGGTTTTTCTTGGAGGCATGGCGTCAGGGACTCGCCGGCCTTCCGGCCAGCTGGCATCGCACCTCGCCTTAACGGACTCCCGGATTTACCTGAGAGCCCTGGCTACATGCTTACCCCTGGACGACCTTCGCCAGGGTTCCCTTAGCCTTCCTCGTCCCCCCATCGGTCATAACGGACGCGACGTGGTACGGGAATATCAACCCGTTGGCCATCGGCTACGCCTTTCGGCCTCGCCTTAGGTCCCGACTGACCCTGAGCAGACGAACTTTACTCAGGAAACCTTGGACAATCGGTGGAGGGGATTCTCACCCCTCTTTCGTTACTCATGCCGGCATTCTCACTCCTCGAGCCTCCACGGCTGGCTTTCGCCGCCGCTTCGCGGGCGCGAGGACGCTCTCCTACCGCGTACGGATCCCGAAGGACCGTACACCCGCAGCTTCGGTGACTAGCTTGAGCCCCGTTGAATTTTCCGCGCTCGAACACTTGACCAGTGAGCTGTTACGCATTCTTTCAAGGATGGCTGCCTCTAAGCCAACCTCCTGGTTGTCTGTGCACTCGAACATCGTTTCCCACTTAGCTAGTACTTTGGGACCTTAGCTGGCGGTCTGGGCTGTTTCCCTTTTGCCTACGAAGTTTATCCCCCGCAGACTGACTGCCCAGGGTAAACGTAATGGTCTTCGGAGTTTGCCTGAAGTCGGTAACCTGGTAGGGCCCCTAGTCCAAGCAGTGCTCTACGGCCAATACGCAATTACCTGAGGCTATACCTAAATATATTTCGGAGAGAACCAGATATCTCCGAGCTTGATTAGCCTTTCACTCCGACCCACAGGTCATCCGCCCAGTTTTCAACCTAGGTCGGTTCGGTCCTCCACGAGGTCTTACCCTCGCTTCAACCTGCCCATGGGTAGCTCGCTCGGTTTCGGGTCTACCGCCACTGACTGAGTCGCCCTATTCGGACTCGCTTTCGCTGCGGCTCCGCTCATCGCTTAACCTTGCCAGTGACGAGTAACTCGCCGGCTCGTTATGCAAAAAGCACGCCGTCACATCCGAAGGATGCTCCGACCGCTTGTAGGCACGCGGTTTCAGATACTATTTCACTCCCCTTCCGGGGTACTTTTCACCTTTCCCTCACGGTACTAGTCCGCTATCGGTCATCAGGGAGTACTTAGCCTTGGAGGGTGGTCCCCCCAGGTTCAGACCGCGTTTCACGGGAGCGGTCCTACTCAGGAACGTCTGACAGGAGGCCTCGCGCTTTCGCCTACGGGACTGTTACCCTCTCTGGTGTCTGAGTTCCACTGTTCTTCGGCTAGCACGTGACTTTGTAACTCCTGCCGAGCCGGACACGACTCGGAACAGACGTCCTACAACCCCCAGCAGGCAACGCATGTCCGCTTACACCTGCCGGGTTTGGGCTGATCCCCTTTCGCTCGCCACTACTCGGGGAGTCTCGGTTGATTTCCTTTCCTCGAGGTACTGAGATGTTTCAGTTCCCTCGCTTGCCTTCCCGGACCTATGTATTCAGTCCGGGATAACGCCGCATTACCGGCGCTGGGTTGCCCCATTCGGGAATCCACGGGTCAAAGGCTGTTCAACGCCTCACCGTGGCTTATCGCAGTCGTCCACGCCCTTCATCGACTCCTGATGCCAAGGCATCCACCGTGTGCCCTTACTATCTTGACGGTGATCACGGCTCGAGTGGCTCCGGCTACGCCCGAGGGCTGCCGGCTCCATCGAGCCGGGTGATACCCATGTGAGCCCGGGACCTCGATCCCGAGCTCGTTGGCCAACTGTGCAGTTTTCAAGGTCCGGCGAGGACGCACCGCGCGTGTGCCGTACCGCCGGGCCCACAAAGGGCTTCGCGCAGAGAGGCCGGCGCGCGGTCGGTCTCTCAAAACTCAGCAGCATGCGCGCAGGCGCTCGCGCGCCGGCTCCGGCCAGGCTCGGTCGACATGCTAAGGACGCCCGGCAGGCACATAGGTCCTGGCGGACGGACTCCCCATTGTTATGGGAGCTCCCTAGAAAGGAGGTGATCCAGCCGCACCTTCCGGTACGGCTACCTTGTTACGACTTCACCCCAATCACGAGCCCCACCTTCGACGGCTCCCTCCCGAGGGTTGGGTCACCGGCTTCGGGTGTTGCCCGCTTTCGTGGTGTGACGGGCGGTGTGTACAAGGCCCGGGAACGTATTCACCCCGGCGTTGCTGATCCGGGATTACTAGCAACTCCGACTTCATGGAGGCGAGTTTCAGCCTCCAATCCGAACCGAGACCGGCTTTTTGGGATTCGCTCCACCTCGCGGTATCGCAGCCCTTTGTACCGGCCAATGTAGCACGTGTGTAGCCCTGGACATAAGGGGCATGATGACTTGACGTCATCCCCACCTTCCTCCGGTTTGTCACCGGCAGTCTCGTATGAGTCCCCAACTAAATGCTGGCAACATACGACGGGGGTTGCGCTCGTTGCGGGACTTAACCCAACATCTCACGACACGAGCTGACGACAGCCATGCACCACCTGTGATCCTGTCCCGAAGGAAGAGTGTGTTTCCACACCTGTCAGGAACATGTCAAGCCCAGGTAAGGTTCTTCGCGTTGCGTCGAATTAAACCACATGCTCCGCTGCTTGTGCGGGCCCCCGTCAATTCCTTTGAGTTTTAGCCTTGCGGCCGTACTCCCCAGGCGGGGCACTTAATGCGTTAGCTTCGGCACGGAAGGAGTCGACACCTCCCACACCTAGTGCCCATCGTTTACGGCGTGGACTACCAGGGTATCTAATCCTGTTTGCTCCCCACGCTTTCGCGTCTCAGCGTCAGTACCGTCCCAGCGAGCTGCCTTCGCCATTGGTGTTCCTCCTGATATCTGCGCATTTCACCGCTACACCAGGAATTCCACTCGCCTCTTCCGGACTCTAGCCCGACAGTATCCGCCGGCATTCGAGGGTTGAGCCCTCGACTTTCACAACGGACTTACCGGGCCGCCTACACGCTCTTTACGCCCAATGATTCCGGACAACGCTTGCCCCCTACGTATTACCGCGGCTGCTGGCACGTAGTTAGCCGGGGCTTCTTGTGAAGGTACCGTCAGCCGGAACGGCTATTAACCGCCCGACCTTCGTCCCAACTGAAAGGGGTTTACAACCCGAAGGCCTTCTTCCCCCACGCGGCGTTGCTGCGTCACGCTTTCGCGCATTGCGCAAGATTCCCCACTGCTGCCTCCCGTAGGAGTCTGGGCCGTGTCTCAGTCCCAGTGTGGCTGATCGTCCTCTCAGACCAGCTACCCATCGCGGCCTTGGTGAGCCGTTACCTCACCAACAAGCTAATGGGCCGCGGGCCGATCCCGATGCGGAGGCCGAAGCTTCCTTTACACACCTCACTGATGTGAGGGGGCATATCCGGTATTAGCCCGGGTTTCCCCGGGTTGTCCCAGTCATCGGGGCACGTTACCCACGTGTTACTCACCCGTTCGCGGCTCTGCCCCAGGGCAAGCCCTGGTTCGTCGCTCCACTTGCATGTGTTAAGCACGCCGCCAGCGTTCGTCCTGAGCCAGGATCAAACTCTCCGTGAAAGACTTGCGTGTCATCCGGCACCCGAAGGCGGCGGTTTCACTGTCTAGTCAGGAAAGCTGTCGATTTCCGAACTGCTCGGTGGCCGCGTACACAGTGCGGCACACCTCGGACTCGACGGGTTCTACTCAGCTCAAGCCCCGCGCGCCCGAAGGCCATGCGGGGTCGAACCTGGACGCGACTGACCAGCTCCGAAGAGCCTCGTCGGTCGCACATGCTGCTGAGTTTTCAAAGACCGCCGCGCCCTCCGAGGCGGGGACTCCGCCTCGAACGTCGCTCCCGCACAGAAAAGGGCCTCTCGACGAGAGGCCCCAGAGAATGGTCTCCTCGTGCGGGACCGGGCAGTATAGCGCCGCAGCGGCCGGCCGCGAAGCGATGCCGTCAGCGGACGCGCAGGCGGCGGAAGCGGCGCTTGCCCACCTGGAGGACCGCGCCCGTCCAGGCGCTCGGCGGGCAGGTCGAGCTCGTCGCGCCGCAGCGGCTCGCCGTCGAGCTTGCACGCCGCCCTGCGGCCAGCAGCCGGCGCGCCTCGGAGCAGGAGATGCCGAAGGCGTCCCGGAGCACGGCGGGCAGGTGCACCGAGCCGTTGCCGGCGCGCGACGGCCAGCTCCTCGATCTCGTCGGGCAGCTCGCGCGCGACGTGCAGGCGGTCGAAGTGCGCCTCGGCCGCGCGCGCCGGCGTCCTCGCCGTGGAACCGCGCGGTGAGCCGGCGCGCCATCCGGCGCTTGGACTCCACCGCCGGGCGCGGCCGGATCGAACGGCTCGTCGAGCAGCAGGTCGTAGTAGACGCCGCATCGCCTCGTCGGGCACGCGCATCAGCTTGCCGAAGACCTCCTCCGGCGGCTCGGTCACGCCGACGTAGTTGCCGAGCGACTTCGACATCTTCTGCACGCCGTCGGTGCCCGGCAGGATCGGCATCGTGAGGATCGACTGCGGCGGCTTGCCGTAGGCCTGCTGGATGTCGCGCGCGAGCAGGAGGTTGAACTTCTGGTCGGTGCCGCCCAGCTCGACGTCGGCGTCGCACGGCCACCGAGTCGTAGCCCTGCAGCAGCGGGTAGAGCAGCTCGAGGATCGAGATCGGCTCGCGCGCCGCGTAGCGCTTGGCGAAGTCGTCGCGCTCGAGCAGCTGCGCGACGGTCGGCGGTCCGCGCCAGCCGGAACAGGTCCTCCATCGGCATGTCGAGCCACTCGCCGTTGCGCCGGACCTCGGTGCGGTCGCGGTCGAGCACCGAGAAGGCCTGGTGCTGGAAGGTCTCGGCGTTGGCGTCGATCTCCTCGCCCGAGAGCTCGGGCCGGGTGGACGAGCGCCCGCTGGGGTCGCCCACGCGCGCGGTGTAGTCGCCGATGATCAGCACCACCGTGTGGCCCGCGGTCCTGGAACTCGCGCAGCTTGCGCAGGACGACGGTGTGGCCGAGGTGGATGTCCGGGCGCCGTGGGGTCGATCCCGAGCTTGACCCGCAGCGGCCGCCCCTCCGCCAGCTGGCGCTCCAGCGCGCCCTCGGGCAGCGCGTCGACGGCGTTGCGGGTGAGGAAACGGGCCTGCCTCGCCCGCGCTTTGCCGGCATGGGGCCAATGCTAGACTGCCGCCCCGTCGCCGAGCCGGGCCGGACGCCGGCATCCGGACGGTCCGCGAGCCTCGTATCCGGATCGGGTTCGCCCTCAGGCCCGCAGAGCCGGACGGCCCGCGCGGCCTCACCCAATGGAGGAGCCGCCGACAACAGTCACGCCGTCGCACGTCCCCGCGCCGGGCGCGTCCGGCCGACCGGTGAGCCGCCCGCCCCCGGGCAAGCCCGAAGGTCAAGAAGCTGCGGCTGGCGCTGATCCTCGCCGGCCTGGCTGGTGCTGGCCGTGGTCTCGACGGTGTTCGGGATGATGATGGCCGTCGCGAGCGACCTGCCCGCGCTGGAGAACAAGGCCGAGTTCGAAGCGCGCGCAGAACTCCGAGGTCTTCGCCGACGGGCAAGGGCAAGCCGTGACGCTGGCGACGCTGACCGGCAACCAGAACCGGATCCTCGCTCAGCGAGCGACGACATCTCCGCCGAACATCAAGAACGCGGTGATCGCCATCGAGGACCGCCGCTTCTACGAGCACGAGGGCGTGGACTACACAGGGCATCGGCGCGCGCGCTGTTCCAGGACGTGCGCCAGCAGAGCGCCGCGCAGGGCGGCTCGACGATCACCCAGCAGTTCGTGAAGAACGCGCTCGCCGCCCAGGGCAACCGGTCGGTGTTCCAGAAGCTGCGCGAGGCGGCGCTGGCCTACCACCTCGAGCGCAAGTGGACCAAGCAGAAGGTGCTCACCCAGTACCTGAACAGCGTCTACTTCGGCAACGGCGCGTACGGCGTCGAGGCCGCCGTGCGCACCTACTTCGGGCGAGCGACGAGGACCCGGACGACGCCACGGCTCGACCCGGCCGGGAGACCGGACGACGACAGCCAGGCGCGCGAGGCCAGGACGTGACCCGGCCGAGGCGGCGTTGCTGGCGGGGATCATCGCCTCGCCGAGCATGTACGACCCGGTCGAGAACCCGCGCCGGGCCAAGCAGCGGCGCAACCTCGTGCTCGACCGGATGCTCGAGCAGGGGCTGATCTCCGAGGGCGAGTACGCCGAGGCGCTCGACGAGGCCCTGCCGACCGAGAGCGAGATCGACCCGCCGCAGCCCGACTCCGACCAGCCCTACTTCACGAGCTGGCTGACCCAGCAGCTGGTCGACCGCTACAAGGCGCCGGCGGTGTTCAGCGGCGGCCTGAAGGTGAAGACGACGCTCGACCCCGAGCTGCAGACGGCGGCCGAGCAGGCGATCAACGGGCGGCTGGGCGGCATCGGCCCGAGCGCCTCGCTGGTGGCGATCGAGAACAAGACCGGCGAGGTGAAGGCGATGGTCGGCGGCACCGACTTCGAGCAGAAGCCCTTCAACCTGGCCACCAACGGCCACCGCCAGCCCGGCTCGGCGTTCAAGCCGTTCATCCTCGTCCGCGCGCTCCAGGACGGGGTGAGCCCGGAGGCCACCTTCGCCTCGCAGAAGAAGGAGTTCCCGGTGCCCAACGCCAAGGGCGAGAAGTTCGTGGTGAACAACTACGAGGACTCGTACTCGGGCATCGCGTCGCTGCGCTCGGCCACCGCGCGGTCCGACAACTCGGTGTACGCCGAGCTGGGCCTGAAGGTGGGGACCAAGCGCGTGGCCGAGCTGGCGCAGCGCATGGGCATGAGGACCAAGGTCTCCACCAACCCGGCCATGACGCTCGGCGGCCTCAAGGAGGGCGTGACCCCGCTGGAGATGGCCTTCGCCTACTCGACCATCGCCAACAAGGGCGTGAGGGTGTCCGGCTGCCTGGCCTCCTACCAGGGCGGGCCGGTGGCGATCCAGAAGGTCGACGGCGGCGGCCGGGACGACGAGAACGAGAAGCGCAGCGAGCGGGTGTTCCCGGCGAGCGGTCGGCGAGACGGCGCAGCAGCTGCTGGCGGGCGTGGTGCTGGGCGGCACCGGCAACGGCGCGCAGATCGGCGAGTTCGCCGCCGGCAAGACCGGCACCACCGAGAACTACGGCGACGCCTGGTTCGTGGGCTTCAACAAGGAGCTGACCGTGGCCGTCTGGGTGGGCTACCCGGACCGGCTGCGCTACATGAAGACCGAGTACCGCGGCGAGCCCGGTGGCCGGCGGCACGTTCCCCACCGAGATCTGGCACGACTTCATGCGCTCCTGGATCGGCATCCGCGAGCGGCGCGACGCGGAGAGCGGCAAGGACGACGACGAGGAGTCGACGACCACCACGGTTCCCGGCGGGGTGACGCCGCAGGGACCCGACACCACGGGGCCGGCGCCGGAGGCCGATTCCGAGACGCCCGAGGCACGCACGCCCGAGCAGCCGCGCACGCGCGAGCCCGCGCCGCGCCGCGACCCTGCGCCCACGCCGCCCCCCACACCACGGCGCCGGTCACACCGACGCCCGAGCCGCCCTCCGGCGGCCAGCAGGGCGGCGGCGCCTCGCCCGGCTGACCGCGCCGTCGTTCAGGCCGCGGGCCGGCGCGAGCGGCGCATGGCGTGCGGCCTGGGGCGCGACACGCAGCGACTGGCGGCGTCGCAGAAGCGCCACGGCAGCTCGATCGCGCGCGTGATGCCGATGCGCGTCGCCGCTGACCACGGTGGGCGTCTCGGCCCCCCGGTCCGGGAGCAGCTCGATCGGCCCGTCGAGCGCGCTGCCGTTCAGGTCGAGCCCGATGCCCAGCGCCTGGGTGAGCTTGCCCGGGCCCGAGCAGAGATCCTGCTCGCGGTCGAGGCCGCGGCGCTCGCGCATGATGTCGAGCCCCGTGAGCGGCTCGAGCGCGCGGATCAGCACCGCCGCGCCCACCCCGTCGGCCTCGCTGACGGCGTTGAGCAGCGCGTGGATGCCGTACGAGCGGTACACGTACGCGTGGCCGGGGGGCCCGAACAGCACCCGCGTGCGGGCGGTGAGCCCGGTGTAGGCGTGGCAGGCGGGCTCGCTCTCGTGGTAGGCCTCGGTCTCGACGATGCGGCCCGCGGTGTCGCCGTGGCGGAGCACGAAGCCCACGAGGTCGCGGGCCACCTCCACCACCGGGCGGTCGTAGAAGCCGGCAGCAGGCGGCGCGAGCGGCGGGCCGCTCAAGCGCTCGCCTCTGCCAGCAGATGGCGTGCCTGGGCGAGCTGGTCGCGCACGCGCGGCAGCGCCGTGCCGCCCTCGGAGACCTTGGACTCCAGCCACGCCCCGTCGCGCAGCAGCGCGTAGAACTCGGGGCCCAGGTCCGGAGCCAGCTCCGCCAGCTCGTCCTCGCTCAGCTCCGACAGCGGCTTGCCCTGCTCCTCCGCGGCGCGCACCACGCCGCCCACGATCCCGTGGGCGGTGCGGAAGGGCATGCCGCGCTTGACCAGCAGGTCCGCCACGTCGGTGGCGGCCAGCAACTCGTCCGAGGCGGCGGCGGCCAGGCGCTCGCGATCGAATGAGGTGCCGGCCAGCATCTCGGCCGCCACGGCAAGGCACAGCTCGATCGTGTCGATGGCGTCGAAGAGCTGCTCCTTGTCCTCCTGGAGGTCCTTGTTGTAGGTGAGCGGCAGTCCGTGCAGCACGCCGTGGAGGGTCAGCAGGCGGCCCGCCACCCGCGGCGCCTTGGCCCGCAGCAGCTCGGCGGCGTCGGGGTTCTTCTTCTGTGGCATGAGGCTCGACCCGGAGGCGAAGCGGTCGGCCACCTCGCAGAACCCGAACTCCTCGCTGGACCAGACCACGATCTCGCCCCCGAGCTGGGACAGGTGCGTGGCGCAGGTGGCCGCCGCGGACAGGTAGTCCAGCACGAAGTCGCGGTTGGACACCGCGTCCAGGGAGTTCTCGGCGATGCCGCCGAAGCCGAGCTCCTGCGCCACGAACATGCGGCTGGTGTCGAAGTTGACGCCCGCGAGAGCGCCCGCGCCGAGCGGCAGGTCGTCCGTGGCCGTCATGCAGAACTTGAACCGCTGATGGTCGCGGCGGAACTTCCAGAAGTACGCCAGCAGGTGGTGCGACAGGTACACCGGCTGGGCGCGCTGCAGGTGGGTGTATCCGGGCATCCGCCAGTCCAGATGCCGCTCGGCCAGGTCGACCAGCACGCCCATCAGGCTCCGCAGCAGCTCCTGCGCCTGCAGGCTGTGGGCGCGCACCAGCATGGCCACGTCGGTGGCCACCTGGTCGTTGCGCGAGCGCGCGGTGTGAAGGCGGGCGCCGGCGTCGCCGGCGATCTCGGTGACCCGCCGCTCGATGGCCATGTGCACGTCCTCGTCACCCGGCTGGATCTCGAACCGGTCCTCGTCCACCTCGGCGCGGACCTGCTCGAGGGCGCGCTCGATGGCCTCCAGGTCGCTCGCCTCGATGATCTTGGAGTGCGCCAGCATCCGGGCGTGCGCCACGGACTGGGCCAGGTCGTACGGGGCCAGGCGGAAGTCGAACCCGATCGACGTGTTCAGCGCCTGGAACAGCGGGTCCTGAGGCTCCGAGAAGCGCGACATGCGCGCCAGTCTACGAGCGGACCGCGCGCGCCCGGGGCTCGCCCGGCTGTTGGGGCGGGCGGCTAGGACCTACGGAGTCTGGTGCACGCCGGTGACGGCCGCCACCTGTGCGGCGATGGCGAAGCCCAGCAGGTAGAGCGAGACCCCCCAACCGGCGTACGCGTTGCGCGCCCGCGGGTAGAGGCGGCTGGGCGGAGTGCGGCCGATGGAGACCACCACCGGCAGGAGAAACGCCAGCCCCGCCGCCAGCAGGGCGTAGCCGGTCCAGCCGCTCAGGTAGGAGAGGTCCAATCGGAAGTCCTGCGCCACGGCGGCCATCGGGCGATGCCACAGGACCACCGGAAGCGTGGCCGCCCCGACGAATCCCACCGCTCCCGTCACGCGCGCGTTGCGCCGGGCGAGCTGCTCCCGGCGGGTGTTCAGGGGAGGCGAGTGCCGTGCTTGCGAGGCCACCACCCCACATGATTCCACGCGCCGCCGTCGTTCCCGCCGGGGCGCGTAGGATGGCGCGCCGTGCCTCCCCCGCCCGGCCTGCGCGTGCGCCCGTACCGCCCTCCGGACTCCGACGCCACCGCGGCCCTCCTGTACGAGAGCTCGGGTGGCATGTACGACCGCTACGCGGGCAATCGCAAGCTCGCCGAGCGCACGATCGCCCGTGCGCTGCGGCGCGAGGGCAACACCGCCAGCGCCGACGTGGTGTGGGTGGCCGAGCTCGACGGCCAGGTGGTGGGCGCCATGGCGGCCATGCCCTACGACGAGTGGACCGGCCGGGCCCACAGCTTCCTGCGGGTGACGCTGCGCAGCGTCCCGCCGTGGCGGTGGCTCGGGGCGCTGTGGCTCTACCGGGCCAGCGGCCGGACCGCGCCGGAGCCGCCGCGCCCGTGCTTCTACGTGGACTCGCTGGCCACCGCGCGCCGTCACCGCCGCAGGGGCGTGGCGCGCGCCCTGCTCGACGAGGCGGAGCGCCAGGGGCGCGCCGCGGGCCTGGGCTGCCTGGCGCTCGACACGTGGGTCGACAACAGCCCCGCGCGAGCGCTGTACGAGAGCTATGGCTTCGAGGAGGTGGGGCGGCGGCCGGCGGTCAGCGGCCTGCCGGGTGGCGTGTCGCTGGTGAAGCGCCTGGCGTGAGGACCGCGCGCAGCTCCGCCGCCACCCGCTCGATCGCGCCGGCGCCCAGCTCCGGGTAGAACGGCAGCGCCAGCGACCTGTGCGCCACGTCCTCGCACACCGGGAACTCGCCCTCGCGATGGCCGTAGCGCTCGCGGTAGAAGCTCATCAGGTGGATCGCGGGCAGGTAGGGCTTGGAGTCGATTCCCCGCTCGCGCAGCGCCAGGATCGTGTCGTCGCGATCCGCATCGGGCGGCAGCTGCACCACGTAGACGAACCAGCTGCGCCGGTCGCCCCCCGCGTCGGGGCAGGGCAGCTCGAGCCCCTCGATGCCCTCCAGCGCCTCGGCGTACGCGAAGGCCACGCGCGCGCGTGCGGCCAGCATCTCGTCCAGGCGCTCGAGCTGAGCCAGGCCCAGCGCGCAGGCCAGGTCCGAGAGCCGGTAGTTGAAGCCCAGCCGGTCGTGGTCGAGCCAGCCCATGTCCGGCGCGCGGCCCTGGTTGCGCTCGCTGTCGACCCGCTCCTTGACCTCAGCATCCGGGCACACCAGCGCGCCGCCCTCCCCGGTGACCAGCTGCTTGTTGGGATAGAAGCCGAACGTGGCGAGGTTGCCGCGGGCGCCCACCGCCGGGCCGTCGGCGTGCACGGCGCCGAGCGCCTCGCAGGCGTCCTCCACGATCCACAGCCCGCGCCTGTCGGCCAGCGCCTCGAAGCCCGCCATGTCGGCCGGGTAGCCGAAGATGTGCACCGGCAGCAGGCCGGTGGTGCGCGCCGTGACGGCCGCCGCGGCGGCATCGGGCGCGATGTTGAGCGTGCGCGGGTCGATGTCGCAGAACACCGGGTCGGCGTTCTCGTAGAGCAGGCAGTTGGCCGAGGCCACGAAGCTGAACGGCGTCGTGACCACCTGGTCGCCGGGCTCCACGCCCGCCGCGCGGATGGCCAGGTGCAGCGCCGCCGTGCCGCTCGACAGGGCCGACACGTGATCGGCGCCGAGCCGGCGCGCGAGGGCGGCCTCGAACTCGGGCAGCCGCGGGCCGAGCGCCAGCATCCGCGAGCGCAGCGTCTCCAGCAGCAGCTCCTCCTCGCGCGCGCCGATCAGCGGGCGCGCCAGCGGGATCGGGTCCGGCGCGGCCGCGCTCAACCCTCGCCGACTCCGGCGCCGCCCTCTCGCGCCGGCTGCGGCCCGGGAGCATGCCGGCCTCGAGCGAGTCCACCAGCGCCTCCCAGCTGGCCTCGATGATGTTCTCCGACACGCCGATCGAGCCCCAGGTGTCGTGGCCGTCGCTGGCGTCGAGCAGCACCCGCGTCACGGCGCCGGTGCCCTTGTCCTCGTCGAGGATCCGGACCTTGAAGTTCACCAGCTCGATGTCGCGGAGGTGCGGATAGGTCTCGCCGATCGCGTCGCGCAGCGCCTTGTCGAGCGCGTGCACGGGGCCGTTGCCCTCCGCGGTGCGCACGAAGCGCTCGCCGTCGACCCAGATCTTGATCGTGGCCTCGGTCTCGACGCCGTTCTGCTCGCGCTTCTCCACGATCACGCGCCAGGACTCGAGCCGGAACAGCGGCTCGTAGTCGCCGGTCTCGCGCCGGATGAGCAGGTCGAAGGAGCCGTCCGCCGCCTCCAGGTGGTAGCCGCGGTGCTCCAGCTCCTTGACGCGCTCCACCACGCGGGAGGCACCCTCCTCGGACAGAGTCGACGCCCGTGTCCTCGGCCCGGGCCTGCACGGTGCCCCTGCCCGAGAGCTCGGAGATCAGCAGCCGGCGGTCGGCCCCCACCTCGTCCGGCTCCACGTGCTCGAACGTGCGCGCGTCGCGGTTCACGCCGGCCACGTGCATGCCGCCCTTGTGCGCGAACGCGTTGGCGCCCACGTAGGGCTGGTTGGGGTTCGGCGCCACGTTGCAGAGCTCGTCGACCAGGTGCGCGGTCTCGGTGAGCCGGCCGAGCCGCTCCGGGCGGCACGCACTCCAGGCCCAGCTTGAGCTGGAGGTCGGCCAGGATCGTGACCAGGTTGGCGTTGCCGCAGCGCTCGCCGTAGCCGTTCATCGTGCCCTGCACCAGGCGCGCGCCGTGCTCGACCGCCACCAGCGAGTTGGCCACGCCACAGCCGGCGTCGTCGTGGGTGTGGATCCCGACCTGGACGCTGCCGTCGAGCTCGGCCACCACGCGGCTGGTGGCCTCGGCCACGGCGGTGGGCAGCGTGGCGCCGTTGGTGTCGCACAGCGTCACGTTCTCGGCGCCGGCCTCGGCCGCGGCCCGCAGGCAGCGCAGCGCGTAGTCGGCGTCGCTCGCCCAGGCGTCGAAGAAGTGCTCGGCGTCGTAGATCACCCGCTTGCCCTCGTCGCGAAGGAACGCGACCGAGTCGGCGATCATCCGCAGGTTCTCCTCCGGGTCGACGCGCGTGACCTTCTCCAGGTGCAGCGACCAGGTCTTGCCGACCAGCGTGCACACCGGCGCGAAGCAGTCGGCCAGCACCCGCAGCGCCTCGTCCTCCGCGGCCTCCGCGTCGCGCCTGCGCGTCATGCCGAAGGCCGCGATCTCGGCGTTCTCGAAGGTCTCGCGCGAGAGCAGGTCGAACAGCGCCTCCTCCTTGGGGTTGGAGCTGGGGAAGCCGGCCTCGACGAAGTGCACGCCGAGGTCGTCGAGCGCGTGGGCCACGCGCACCTTCTCGTCGGCGGAGAGCGACATGCCCTCGCCCTGCATGCCGTCGCGGAGAGTGGTGTCGTAGAGGAGGACCTTCTCGGCCATGGGGTGAGCGCCTTTCGGAGTCGGGTGGGAGCGAGCGGAGTGGACGGCCGTAGGCCGTCTAGATAATTCGCTCGCGCTGCCCTGGCGTTCACGCCTTCGATGGTACAGGCACCACGTCGAGCCACTCGGCGTAGCGCTCGTCGCGCCCGTGGAGGGCGTCGTCGTAGACCTGCTGGATCTGGCGCGTGATCTCGCCCGGCGGGCCGATCTCGATGTCGTCGATCTCGCGCACCGGCACCAGCTCGGCGGCCGTGCCGACCATGAACACCTCGTCGGCCAGCGTGAGCTCCGCGCGCGCCACGTCGCGCTCCACCAGCTCCAGGCCGAGGTCGGCGGCGATCGTGATGATCGACTTGCGGCTGATGCCGTCGAGGATGCTGGCGGTCTGCGGCGGGGTGGCGATCCTGCCGTCGCTGACCACGAACACGTTCTCGCCCGAGCCCTCGCACACGCGGCCGAGGTCGTCGAGCAGGATGGCCTCGTCGTAGCCGCCGCGCTTGGACTCGATCTTCGCCAGCACCGAGTTCAGGTACTGGCCGCCGGCCTTGGAGTGCGGGATCAGCGACGCGGGGCTGATCCGCCGCCACGAGGACACCTTGGCGCGCACGCCGTTGCTCTTGCCCTCCTCGCCCAGGTAGGCGCCCCACTCCCACACGGCGATGGTCACCTCGACCGGGTTGTCCTCGGGGTCGAGGCCCATCGGGCCCGTGGCCGCGGAAGACCAGCGGGCGGATGTAGCAGCAGCGCAGCCCGTTGCGGCCGATCAGCTCGTGGGTGGCCTCGCGGAGCTGCTCCTTCGAGAAGGGCAGGTCCATGTAGAACAGCTTGGCCGAGGCCTCGAGGCGGTCGAGGTGGTCGTCGTGGCGGAAGATCGCGGGGCCGCGCTCGGTCTCGTAGGCGCGCACGCCCTCGAACACGCTCGTGCCGTAGTGCAGCGCGTGCGTGAGTACGTGTACCTTCGCGTCCTCCCAGGCGACGAACTCCCCGTTGTGCCAGATGAGGTCCGCGGTGTTCACGTGCTGCCTCCTCTCAGAGGTTCGCGAGGACGGCCCGGGTGGCGTCCTCGGTGGTGGCGTCGCCGCCGAGGTCGGCCGTGCGCAGGCCTTCCTCGAGCGCGCGGTCGATGGCCGATTCTACGGCAGCGGCCGCGTCCTCCATGCCGAGTCCGTGGCGCAGCATCAGCGCCACCGAGCCGAACATGGCCAGCGGGTTGGCCGTCCCGGTGCCGGCGATGTCGGGCGCCGAGCCGTGCACCGGCTCGAACAGGCCCGGGCCCGTCGCCGCCCACCGAGGCGCTCGGGAGCATCCCGAGCGAGCCGGTGAGCATCGCCGCCTCGTCGCTGAGGATGTCGCCGAACAGGTTCTCGGTGACGATCACGTCGAACTCCGCCGGGCGCGAGACCAGCTGCATGGCGGCGTTGTCCACCAGCAGGTGGTCGAGCGGCACGTCCGGGAACTCCTCCGCGTCCACGCGGGTCACCGTCTCGCGCCACAGGCGCGAGGTCTCCAGCACGTTGGCCTTGTCGACGCTGGTGACCCGGCTGCGACCCGACGTGAAGGCCACCCGGGCGATCCGCTCGATCTCCTCGACGCTGTAGGCGCAGTCGTCGTGCGCGGTGTCGCCGTCGCGCCCCGAGTCGCCGAAGTAGATGCCGCCGGTGAGCTCGCGCACCACCAGCAGGTCGGTGCCCTCGATGCGCTCGCGCTTGAGCGGGCTGGCGTCGAGCAGCGCCGGGCTTGGGCGCACCGGGCGCAGGTTGGCGAACAGGCCCAGCTCCTTGCGCAGGCCGAGCAGGCCCTGCTCGGGCCGCGGGGCCGAGGGGTCCTCGGCCACCGCCGCGTCCCACTTCGGGCCGCCCACCGCCGCCAGCAGCACGGCGTCGGCGGAGCGGCAGGCGGCCAGCATCTCGTCGGTGAGCGCGGTGCCGTGGGCGTCGATCGAGGCGCCGCCGATCGGCCGCTCGTCGAGCTCGAACTCGCCCGACGCGGGCGAGCAGCTCGGCGGCGGCCCCCATGATCTCGGGGCCGATCCCGTCTCCGGGCAGGGTGACGATTCGCGCGCGCCACGGCGGGCGCGGACCGTACCGGCTCGCGCCCGCCGCGCTGCCGTTAGCCCGCCCCGAGGATCGCGCCGACGACGTCGGCGTGAACGGCTCGGTGCCGTTCACCAGCGACACCGCCGTGCCGCTCGCGGCGCGCGTAGTCGAGCTCGCGGCCGAGGTCGGCCACGCCGTTCGAGCCGGCGAGCGGCGCGATCGCCACCGTGCTCAGGGTGCCGATGGCGCCGCCGTGGCGTCGAGGAACCCGCTGCCGGAGTCGCCCGGGATGCCCGGCGTGACCGTGTAGACGGTGCGGCTCCAGCCGTTGCCCACGGTGGACACGACCTTGCCCTGCTTGGGGCTGAGCTGCGTGATGCCGCCGCGCAGCGACGAGTTGCCGTAGGAGTACACGTCGGCGAGCGTCGCGCTGGGCCCGCCGACGCCCACCGGGCCGCCGAAGCCGGGCACCGACGGGTTCACCTTGCCGACGTCGGCCGGATCGATCCGCACGAGCGCGAAGTCGTTGTACTCGCAGGCGTCCTGGTTGGTCTCGCCGCGCTGCTGCATGGCGATCCAGGAGCTGTACGCGAGCGTGCCGGGCTGGGTTGCGCCGGTGATCTCCACCGGCGTGCCGAGCGGCTGGGAGCCGGCGTCGCAGCCGTTGGTGTCGGTGGCCGCGCCGGTGCCGGCGCAGTGCGCCGACTGGCCGATGTAGGTGTTGCCGCCGCCGGTGAAGACGAAGTTGGCGGTGCACTGGCCGCCGTCGGTGTACGTCATGCACGCCGGGGTGGATCGTGGCCTGATCGGCCGGCGCCCACGCTGAGGCCGCGGCCGGGACCAGGGCCAGGACGGCCATTGTCAAGGCAACCGCGAGGCTGCCGCGCGTCTTCATCGTGGAGAAGCCCTCCCGCTCGATATCGAAGGTCAACTGCGCCTACGGCGGCGAGGATTCCCTCATTTCGGGGAATCCAAACACGCCTCGCTCGAGCGACCGGACGAACGGTCGATCTGCTCAGGCGCGCGCGGCCACCATGTTCAGCCGCACGTAGTCCAGCTCGACCGGCTGGCCGCAGCGCTCGGCGACGGCGTCCACGTAGGGCGCGCGCAGGTGCTCCGGCAGGCGCTCCAGGTGGTGGCCCAGGCAGACCGTGCGCAGGTACTCGGCGGTGTGCTCGGGCACGACCGGCGCGGGCTCCAGCCAGGTCTGCACGCCGGTGAAGCCGGCGCCGCTCGAGGCGCGCGGCCGTCTCCTCGGCGCCGGCGAAGTTCCAGGGCCCAGTCCAGCCGCCCAGGTGCTCTGCGAACGGCGCCTCCTCCGCCACCTCCCGGGCCAGGCCGTGGAAGCGCTCCACGTTGCCCGCTCCGCCGCACTGGGCGCTCAGGCGCCCGCCCGGGCGCAGCGCCGCGTGCAGTCGCGCGAACAGCGCGTCGTGGTCGCCGACCCAGTGGAAGACGGCGTTGGAGAACACGGCGTCCACCGGCTCGTCCAGCGCCAGCTCGGTCAGCTCGGCCTGGATCACCTGCTGCGCGGTCGCCGAGCGCCTCGCGCGCCTGCGCCACCATCGACGGGGAGGCGTCCACCGCCACCACGCTCCCGCGCGGGAGGCGCTCGAGCAGCAGCCGCGTGACCCGCCCGCTGCCGCAGCCGGCGTCGAGCACCGTCTCGTCTCCGTCGAGCTCGAGCCGGTCGAGCACCGCTCCGGCCCTCGCGACCTGGGGCCCGGACACGCGGTCGTAGCTGGCGGCGTCCCAGTCGCGCGGGGACTCCGGCGGCGCCGTCAAAGGGCCGTGGTCACGGGCCCGGTGCGCTCGCGGCGCGTCCTCGTAGGCGGCGATCGCGTCCTCGGACTGCAGCGTCACGCCGATGTCGTCGAGCCCGCCCAGCAGCCGGCGCCGGATCTCGGCGTCGATCTCGAACGCGACCTCGCGGCCGTCGAAGCGCACGACCTGCGCCTCCAGGTCGATCTCCGCCTCCTCGGCCTCCATCAGGGCGCTCACGTCATCGGCGCCGAGCACCACCGGCAGCAGGCCGATCTTGGTGCAGTTGGAGTAGAAGATGTCCGCGAACGAGGGCGCGACGATGGCCCTGAAGCCGAAGTCCTCCAGCGCCCACGGCGCGTGCTCGCGCGACGAGCCGCAGCCGAAGTTGCGCCCCGTCACGAGGATCGGGTTGGGGTCCAGGTCCCAGCCGGGCTCCTTGGCCCAGTCGTAGAACAGGAACTCCCCGAACCCGGTGCGCTCGACGCGCTTGAGGAACTGCTTGGGGATGATCTGATCGGTGTCGACGTCGGCGCGGTTGAGCACCGACAGCCTGCCTGCGACCACGGCGTCACCGGTTCCATCAGCTCCACTCCCTGATGTCGACGAAGCGCCCCTCGACCGCGGCGGCGGCGGCCATCTTCGGGCTCACCAGATGCGTCCGGCCGCCGCGGCCCTGGCGGCCCTCGAAGTTGCGGTTGGAGGTGGACGCGCAGCGCTCGCCGGGCGCGAGCGTGTCCGGGTTCATGCCCAGGCACATCGAGCAGCCGGCCGAGCGCCAGTCGAAGCCGGCGGCGCGGAAGACCTCGTCCAGGCCCTCGCGCTCGGCCTGGGCGGCCACCTGCTGAGAGCCCGGCACCACCATCGCGTTCAGGGTGGATGCCACCCGGCGCCCGCGCACCACCTCGGCGGCCTCGCGCAGGTCGCCGATCCGGGAGTTGGTGCAGGAGCCGATGAAGACCCGGTCCAGCCGGATCTCCTGCATCGGCGTGCCCGGCTCCAGCGCCATGTACTCCAGCGCGCGCTCGTCGCTCTCGCCGGCCGGCTCGGGCACCGCCGCCGTCACGTCGGTGACCATCCCGGGCGTCGTTCCCCAGGTGACCTGCGGCGACAGCTCCGAGGCGTCGATCTCGACCTCGGTGTCGAACTCCGCGTCCGCGTCCGTGTGCAGCGCGCGCCACTCGTCGAGCGGCAGCGGCGTCGGGCGCGCCGTGCGCGGCCCTCGACCCACTCGAAGGTCACGTCGTCGGGCGCGATCATGCCGGCCCGGCCGCCGCCCTCGATGGTCATGTTGCAGACGGTCATCCGGCCCTCCATCGACAGCGCCTCGATCGGCGGGCCCGCGTACTCGATCACGTGGCCCACCCCGCCCTCCACGCCGATCCGGCCGATCGTGCCCAGGATCAGGTCCTTGGCGCTGACCCCGAAGCCGAGCTCGCCCGAGTAGCGGATGCGCATCGAGCGGGGCCGGCGCTGCTGCAGCGTCTGGGTGGCCAGCACGTGCTCGACCTCGCTCGTGCCGATGCCGAACGCCAGCGCGCCGAAGGCGCCGTGCGTCGAGGTGTGGGAGTCGCCGCAGACGATCGTCATGCCCGGCTGGGTCACGCCGAGCTCGGGCCCGATCACGTGCACGATTCCCTGGCGCTGCGGAGCCGATCGAGTAGATCGGCACGCCGAACTCGGCGCAGTTGGCCTCGAGCGTCTCGACCTGCACGCGCGACAGGTGGTCGGCGATCTGGGCCGCCACCCGGGAGCCGTCGGTGGGCACGTTGTGATCGGCGGTGGCCAGCGTGCGGTCGGGGCGGCGGAGGCGGCCGCCCGGCCAGGCGCAGGGACTCGAACGCCTGCGGGCTCGTGACCTCGTGCACCAGGTGCAGGTCGACGTAGAGGAGCCCCTCCACCACCTCGTGCGCTGCCAGATCTTGTCGAACAGTCGTCTGCGCCGGCATCGTCAGGACCTCCTCAGGCCGGCGGCGACCACGGCCAGGAAGCGGGCCTCGTCCGGCGCCGGCGTTCTCGAAGTGGTGTGGCAGGTCGGCGTCGAAGGTCACGGCGTCGCCCTCGTCGAGGTCGTGCAGCGCGCCGTCGCACACGAGTCGCAGCGAGCCGTCCAGGGCCACCGCCGTCTCGCGGCTGCCGGGCTCGTGCATGGGCGGGTCGCCCGGCCCGCCCGTGGCATGCGCCCGGCGCGAGCGAGTGGAAGGCCACCTCGGCGCGCTGGCCCGGCACCGGTGGCGTGACCACCTCGTAGCCGTGGCCGCGGCGGCGCGGGCCGCCGCGCAGGCGCTCGCCGCGCGCGCACCACGACCACGCCGTCGCCCTCGTCGAGGCGCAGCAGCTGGGACAGCGTGAGCTCCAGGCCGCCGGCGATGCGGGCCGCCACCGACGAGCGTGGGGCTGGTCTCCCCCCGCTCGACCTGGCTCAGCATCTGGGCCGAGACCCCGGTGCGCTCGGCGAGGTCGCGCAGCGAGAGGTCCATGGCCTCGCGCAGGGCGCGGACGCGCGGGCCGATGTCCAGGCCCGGGTGGCGCCATCACGCTCACCGGCCGTACGTTATCACGGACGTTTGTCCGGGTCAGCTCAGCGCTGCTGGCCCGTGGGGCGCACGAGCATCTCGTTGATGCTCACGTGCGGCGGCTGCGAGATCGCGTAGAGGATCGCGCCGGCGATGTCCTCGGCCTGCAGCACGTCGCCGATCTGCTCGCGCATCCGCTCGACGCCCTGCTGGACCACCGGGTTCTTGTTGTGCCCCTGCAGCTCGGTCTCCACGAAGCCGGGCTCCACGCACGTGACCCGGATCTTCGAGTGCAGCACCTCCTGGCGCAGCGCCTCGCTGAAGCCGGTCACCCCGAACTTGGTGAAGTTGTAGACGCCGGCGCCGGCGTTGGCGTTGCGCCCGGCCACCGACGACACGTTCACGATGTCGCCTCCCCCGCTGTCGCGGATGGGCGCCGATGGCCGCGTGCGTGCAATAGAGGAGCCCGAGCATGTTCACGTGCACCATCCGCCGCCACTCCTCGGTGTCGGCGCCCTCGACCGGGCCGAGCAGCATCACGCCGGCGTTGTTCACCAGCCCGTGCAGGCCGCCGAGCTCCGAGTGCGCGCGCTCCACGAACGCGCGCGCCTGGTCCTCCTCGCCCACGTCGGCCTCGATCGCCACGGCGCGGCCGCCGTCGCCCTCGATCCGCTCGGCCAGGGCCTCGATCCGATCCGCGCGGCGCGCGCCCAGCGCCACCGCGGCACCCGCGCCCGCCAGCGCCAGCGCGGTGGCCTCGCCGATGCCGGAGGAGGCCCCGGTGATGGCTACGACGCGTCCTTCGAGCGGTTGCGGCACGCGCCGATCCTACTCGGCCGCGGCGGGGCGCTAGAGCGCCGCGACCACCAGCCCGTGCAGCTCGGCGGGCGTGGGCCCGCGTCGGCCGCAGCCAGCACGGGATGCTCGGTGCGCCGCCGCCACGATCGCGTCCACCGAGTCCCGATCGACGCCGAGGGCCGCCAGGCGAGGTGGCACCCGACCTGGCGGCCAGGGTCCCCACGGCGGCCGAGGCCTCCTGCGCCGGTCGCGGCCCAGCGCCTGCGCCAGGCGGCGCAGCGGCTCGGGCGCGCGCGGTGCCATGAACCGCGAGCGTGTGAGGCAGCATCACCGCGTTGGTCTGCGCGTGGGGAGTGCCTGCCACGCGCACGATCGTCTGGCAGAGCGCGTGGTGCACGCCGAAGCCCGTGGTGCCGATCGCGTAGCCGCCGAGCAGGGCGGCCAGGGCCAGGTCCTCGCGCCGAGGCGCCCGGGCGCCAGCGCCGCGGGCGAACAGCTCCGCCGCCCGCAGCGCCGCGCGCCTCGGCCACCGGGTTGGCGCCGGGCGCGTAGAGCGACTCCGCGGCGTGCGCCAGCGCGTTCATGGCGGTGGCCGCCAGGGGCTCCTCGGGGAGCGAGGCCATCAGCCGCGGGTCGGCCACCACCAGCGCCGGGCGCACGAGGCTCCAGCCCGTCGACCCCGGCGGGCATGCGGTGGAAGGGGTGAACGACGAGCCGGCGAGGGTGGTGGGGATGGCGGCCACGCGCAGGTCGTCCGCGCCGGCGATCGCCTTGGCGGCGTCCACCACCCGGCCGCCGCCGAGGCCACGAGCGGCGCCCGTGCCCACCGACTCCCGCACGGCCGCGGCGGCCTCCGGCACGGGCCCCGCCGGCACGTGGAGGACCTCGGCCGCCGCCTCCGCAGATCGCGGGGACCTGCTCGCAGCGCCCGCTCGGTGGTGAGCAGCGCGTAGTCCTCGAAGCCCGCGGCGGCGAGCAGATCGCGCGCGCCGCGGCCACCCCCGGCCCGAAGCGGATCGTGCGCTCGCCGTCGCGGAAGGTGAACCGGCGTCCGCCTCGTGGACCTCCGGTCCCGACTCCTGCTCAGGCGGCGTCATGGCGCGGGTCGGTCCCGCAGTGCCCTCAGGCGGGCGTGGCCGCCGGGTCCCGCGGCGCGGCTCCTCGGCCCCGGCGATCGCGTTGGCGATCGCGCGCAGGTAGGCGCGCCCGGAGGCCTCCATGGTGTCCGGCGACACGCCCTGGCCCTGGGCCAGCACGCCGCCGAGCTCCAGCAGCACGGTGACCTCGGCGAGCGCGTCGCGCCCGGCCGTGACCGCGCTCACGTGGTACTCCTTGAGCCGCGCCTCGCGGCCGGTGGCCGCGTTGATGGCGCTGAAGAACGCGTCGACCGGGCCGTCGCCGGTGAAGCTGCCCTCCTCCACCGAGCCGTCGGGCATCCCCACCCGGGCGCGCGCGAACGGCGACCGGTCCGAGCCCGCCTCGATCTCGAACGACTCGAGCTCGAAGCCGCTCGGCCGACTGGCGCATCTCGTCGGAGACGATCGCCTCGAGGTCCAGCGCCGTGACCTTCTTCTTGCGGTCCGCGATCTCCTTGAAGCGCTTGAACGCGGTGTTCAGCGCGGCGCCGTCGACGTGGAAGCCGAGCTCCTCCAGCGCCTTGCGCAGGGCGTGGCGCCCGGAGTGCTTGCCGAGCACGATCGAGTTGGTCTCCAGCCCGATCGTGGTGGCGTCCATGATCTCGTAGGTGGTGCGCTCCTTGAGCACGCCGTCCTGGTGGATGCCGGCCTCGTGGGCGAACGCGTTGCGGCCCACGATCGCCTTGTTGGGCTGCACCTGGTAGCCGGTCAGCCGCGACACCAGGCGGCTGGTGCGGGCGATCTCCTCGGTGTTCGCGCCCGTCCACAGGCCCACGCTGGACTCGCGCGTGTGCAGCAGCATCACGATCTCCTCGAGCGAGGCGTTGCCGGCCCGCTCGCCGATGCCGTTCACCGCGCACTCCACCTGGCGGCAGCCGGCGCCCAGGCCCGCGAACGAGTTGGCCACCGCCAGCCCGAGGTCGTTGTGGCAGTGCACCGACACCGACACGTCGCGCAGGCCGGGCACCAGGCGGTACAGCTGCTCGAACATCGCCCGGTACTCGTCGGGCATCGTGTAGCCCACGGTGTCGGGCACGTTGATCGTGGTGGCGCCCTCGTCGAGCGCGATCTGGATCACCTCGGCCATGAACTCCACGTCGGAGCGCGAGCCGTCCTCGGGCGAGAACTCCACGTCGTCGGTGTAGCTGCGCGCGTGGGCCACCGCGGCGCGCGCCTGGCCCTTCACGTCCTCGCGGGTGGTCTGGAGCTTGCGCTCGATGTGGATGTCGCTGGTGGCGATGAAGGTGTGGATCCGCGGGCGCTCGGAGTCCTTGATCGCGTTCCAGGCGGCGTCGATGTCCTGCACGCTCGTGCGCGCCAGGCCGCAGATCACGGGGCCCTCGACCTCGCGGGCGATCGCCTGCACGGCCTCGAAGTCGCCGGGGCTGGTGATCGGGAAGCCGGCCTCGATCACGTCCACGCCGAGGCGCGCGAGCTGCGACGGCGATCTCCACCTTCTCCTGCCGGTTCAGCGAGATGCCGGGCGACTGCTCGCCGTCGCGCAGCGTGGTGTCGAAGATCCGTACCCGCTCTGACTCTCTGCCTGCTCATGCCGTTCCCTTTCTCTGCTCTACTCCGCTTCTCCTGTGCTTGCGGCTACGCGGCCGCCACGCGTTATTCCCCCCGAGGGGAGGAGGAGGAGAAGCTGGAGGTCGAGCGGGAACTGCATCGCCTTGAGCGTACCGCACGGGCGGCCGATGGAAAGTGGGTGCGCCGCCCCCTGACCCTGCTCGCCCTGGCATGCGTCTGCGCGCTCGGAGCCGAGGCGGCCGTGGCAGCGCCCCACGGCCCTGGGAAGGGCCGGGTGTGGCACGCCGCTTCTACCGCTACAGGTTGTGGAATCGCAAGCCGTTCGCCTTCGGCGAGTACGGGGTGTGGGGCCGTGAGAGCACGCGCTTCATCGACCTGTTCTTCCGCTTCGCGCGCACCCACCGGCGGGTGGGGCTGATCTCCTACTACCAGTCCGCCCTGCTCAAGCCCGAGTTCCGCCTGTCGAGCCATCCGGTGTCGCGGGCCGCGCTGCGGCGCACGCTGCGCTCGCGCCGGTTCGTGAGCTTCGCGCCGGAGTTCGCCCGCCGCTAGGGACCCTGCAGGCTGACCGTGCGGCCGGCCACGAAGCCGTCGCTGGCGGCGATCTCGTCCACGACCTCCTGGGGCACCGCGGCGTCGGCGGTGACCACCATGGTGGCCTCGCCGTCGTCCCGTCCCCGTCCGGCTGGCGCCCGACGGCGGCGGACACGATGTTCACTCCCGCCTCCCCCAGCGCGACTCCCACGCGTCCGAGCATCCCCGGCTGGTCGCGGTAGCGGAAGATCGCCAGCTGGCGCTCGAGCTGGACGTTGAAGCGCGAGCCCCACGCCTCGAGCAGATGCGGCCGGTCGCGCCGGCCCAGGACCGTGCCCACCACCCGCGTGCGGCCCGTGCCGCTGACCACCGTGACCCGCACGAGGTCGGTGAAGTCCCGGGCGCTGGACTGCTTGGTCTCGGCCACCGCGATCCCGCGCTCCTCGGCCAGCGCGGGCGCGTTCACGTCGTTGACCGCCTCCTCGGTGTGGCCGGCGAGGGCGCCCTTGAGCACCTGCACCGTGAGGAAGCGGGTGTCGCGCTCGGCCACGCGCCCCAGGTACTCGACCTCGAGGCCCTCGACCGAGGTGCCCTCCGCCAGCGCCACCGCGATCCGGCCCAGGCTGCCCGCCAGGCCCACGAACGGCCCGAGCGCCTCGGCGTCCTCGGCGGCGACCGCCGGGGCGTTCACCGCGCTGGTGACCACGCCCCCGGTGAGCGCGGCCACGACCTGCTCGGCGGCCTGGTACCCGGCGCGGTCGGTGGCCTCCGCGGTCGACGCGCCCAGGTGCGGCGTGACGATCACGTTGGGATAGCCGAACAGCGGGTGCTCGGTGATCGGCTCGGAGCGGAACACGTCGAGCGCGGCGCCGGCGACCTTGCCCGAGTCGATGGCGGCCTTGAGGTCCTCGTCGACCACGAGCGGGCCGCGGGCCACGTTGAGGATCCGGACCCCGTCCTTCATCTTCGCGAACGCCTCGGCGTCGAGCCAGTCCTCGGTCTCGGGCGTCTTCGGCAGGTGCACCGTGATGAAGTCCGCCGCGGCGTACACGGCGTCGGAGCTGTCGGCCCGCTCGACGCCGAGCTCGCGGAAGCGCTCCTCGGCCACGTAGGCGTCGAAGGCCAGCACGCGCATGCCGAACCCGCGGGCGCGCTGCGGCCACGAGCTGGCCGATGCGGCCGAAGCCGAGCACCCCGAGCGTCTTCTCGTACAGCTCGACGCCGCTGTAGCGCGACCGCTCCCACGCTCCCGCCGTGAGCGAGGCGTGTGCCTGCGGCACGTTGCGCGCCAGCGCCGTGAGCAGCGCCATCGTGTGCTCGGCCGCCGTGATCACGTTGGACTGCGGCGCGTTGGCCACCACGATGCCGCGCCGCGTGGCTGCGTCCACGTCGACGTTGTCCACGCCCACGCCGGCGCGGCCCACCGCCCGGAGCCGCTCGGCGCTGCGCGATCAGGTCGGCGGTGACGCTTGGTGGCCGACCGGATCAGGAGCCCGTCGAACTCGCCGATCCTGCGCTCGAGCTCGCCGTCCTCCCAGTCGTCGCCCAGCTCCACCTCGAAGCCCGCGGAGCGCAGCAGCTCGACGCCGGAGTCGCCGATCTTCTCCTTGACCAGCACCTTGGGCGGCGGCGCCGTCGGCGGGAGGCGTCATCGCGCCTGGGTCACGCGGGTGCGCCGGCGGGCACGCCGGCGTCCAGGAACACCCGCTGCGCGGCCCCGACGCCGGCGCCCTGCTCCACGTCGTGGCCGAGCTCAGCCAGGGTCATCTCCAGGCCCGACACGGCGGTGAGGATGTCGAACGCGCCGAAGTACCCGCAGTGAGCGATCCGGCAGATCTTGCCCTTCAGCCTGCGCCTGGCCGCCGGCGATGGTGATGCCGTAGCGGTCGCGCATGAGCTTGGGCACCTTGGTGCCGTCGATGCCCTCGGGCAGGCGGATGGCCGTGCACACGTTGGCGTTCTCGTCCTCGGGCCCGAAGATCTCGAGGTCCAGCGCCCTGACCGCCGCGCGCGTGGCGTCGCCGAGCAGGCGATGGCGCTCGAACACCTGCGTCATGCCCTCCTCCTCGATCAGGCCGAGCGCCACGTCCAGCGCCTGCACGAGCCCGACCGCGGGGGTGAATGCGCTGTCGGGCTGCTCGGCTCGCTGACCCTTGAGCGTCTTGTGCCAGTCGAAGTAGTAGCGGCCCTCCGCGCGCTCCGCGGCGCGCGCCAGCGCGGCGTCGTTGGCGCTCGCGAAGCCCAGCCCGGGAGGCGCCATCAGCGCCTTCTGGGACCCGGACACCACCACGTCGAGGCCCCACTCGTCCTGGTTGACCGGGACGGCGCCCGCGCCCGAGACGGCATCGACAGCGATCAGTGCCCCGTGGGCATGGGCCACCTCGGCCAGCGCGCGCACGTCGTTGACGACGCCGGTGGAGGTCTCGGAGAGCGTGGTGAAGAACACGCCCACCTCCGGGTTCTGGCCCAGCAGGCGGTCGACCTCGGCGGGGTCGATCTTGGTGCCCCACTCCACCCCCTCATGCACGGTCGCCGCGCCGTATGCGTCGCACAGCTCGGCCCAGCGCTCGCCGAACTTGCCGCAGGACACCACCAGCGCGGCGTCGCCCGGCCGGATGAGGTTGGACACGGCCGACTCCATGGCCCCGGTGCCCGACGCGGCGAACAGCAGGACGTCGCCCTGAGTGCCGAACACCTGCGGCAGCCGCTTCAGCGCACGCGCGTAGACCTCGACGAACGCCGGCGCGCGGTGGTAGGTCATGGGCTGGGCCATGACCAGCGACACGGCCGGCGGCAGCGGCGTGGGGCCGGGGGTCATCAGATACTGCTTCACGTAGGGATCGGCCATCGGACGGGCGAGGTTAGCGAGCCGTCGCGACGAACGGATCGGGCGCGGTGTCAGGCGCCCGCGACAGCTGCGAGGCCGACCCTTGCGACCGCGGCGGCCAGGCGGAGCTTGGTCTCGAAGCCGTCGCTCCCTCCCCCGTCGCGGTCCTCGAACTCGCGCTCGAGGTCGTCCCGGAACTCGTCGTTGCTGAGGAGGGCGATCCACACGGCCGTGGCGATCAGGGCCAGGATCAGCCCGACGATGCCGACGATGAAGCCCGCCTGCGCCAGACCGCGGTGCTTGGGCGTGAGTCCCTGGTCGACGCGGCGGCGGCCCCTGAGCGAGTAGAAGATCGCGAAGCCCGAGCACAGCACCGAGAAGATCGAGGACAGCCCGAGCGACACCACCAGCAGCGCCGGGCCCGTGACCGCCAGCACGAAGCCGGCGACGGCCGGGTTGTTGTCGGGGGGCTGGGGCTGAGCCTGCCAGCCCCACTGCGGCTGGCCGGGCTGCCAGCCGGATGGTGGCGGCGGCCCGGGCCCGGGCGAGGGCGGCGCCCAGCCGGCGGGCGGCGCTGCCTGGTGCTGCGGCGGTGCCGGCGAAGGTTGCTGCGGCAGTTGCTCCGTTGCCGGCTGCGCGGCGGGGTCGCCGAGCTCGGGCTCCGGCCCGGCCGGCTCGGGCGGGAGGAAGCGCGCGCTCAAGGCGTCGCGCCGCCCGTCGGCGCGGCGGCGCTCTCGCGCCGGGAACGGACGATCGCCTCGAGCCCGAAGTGCAGCGAGTAGGACAGCTCGGCGGACGCGTCATCCCACGCCGAGGCCCCGCCGAAGGTGCCCACGGCGCCGCCGAAGAATCCCAGGGGCACGGCCCTGGACACGTAGCCCATCGCCCCAGCCAGCATGTTGCGGCCCAGCGTCGACCAGCGCTCGGCCGGGCTCGAGCACGCGCCCCACCGCCGGCAGAGGTCGCCCAGGCGCAGCAGTCCCGCGGCGGTGATCACGGCGGCCGAGGTGTCGGTGGGCGCGCCGGGCGGGGCGGCGTAGTCGAAGAGCGGCACGAAGGTGGCCGGCAGGTTGGCGGACACCCAGCCCGCCACCTTCTCGGCGGTGGCCAGCACCGCCGGGTCGCGGAGCCGGTCCGCCGAGGTCGTGAAGCCGTGCACCGCCCAGGCCTGGCCGCGCGCCCAGGTGGTGGTCGCGGCGATGCCCTGGTGGGTGTGGGAGAACAGAACCTGCCCGGTCAGGCGGTTGGCGTGCACCGACTGGAAGGTGGAGCCGTCCGGTCGCACGTGGCGCTCGGCCACGCGGCGCACGTGGCGAGCGCCGATCTCGGCATACCCGGGGTTGCCGGTGGTGTCGGTGGCCCAATACAGCAGCGGCACGTTCATCAGGCTGTCGACGATGGTGTCGCCCTCCAGCAGCGGCCGGAAGGCGCTGGTGGGGATCGTCTGCGTGGCGGCGGCGCTCTGCGCCAGCGCCACCAGGGTGTCCGCGGCCGCCCGGGCGCTGGCGCTCGCGCGGCTGCAGGCGGCGGCATCCGCCAGTTCGCCCTGCCCGCACGACGTGGAGAGCGAGGCGATGGCGCTGTACTCGTAGATCATCCCCACGTCGTGGCTGTCGGCCCGCTCGTAGCCGGCCGCTGCGGCGGTGCGGGCCAGCGCCCAGCGCGCGAACAGGTCGCTGTCGGACGCGAGCTGGGCCGCGGACCAGAGCGCGCCCGCGAGGAATCCGCGCGTCCAGAAGCGCTGCCGCAGCGCCAGCCGGTCGTCGGCGCCGGCGCCGACGAAGAAGCGATTGGCCGGCACCCGCGCCTGCAGGTCGGCCAGCCGGTGCAGCAGAAGCAGCTCGCGGTCGGCAAGGGAGGTGACCACCAGGTTGTCCAGCAGCGCGCGCCCGCGACGTTTGGAGCGGGGCAGCTCCAGGCGCAGGCGGGCATCGCTTCGCCCTCGCAGCGCGAAGCTCTGCCCGCCCACGGATCCGCGCACGCCGCGCGCCGTGCGCACCAGCTGCAGGTGCACCCATCTGCCGCGGGCCGAGTTGGCCGCGACCTTGGGCGCACCGCGGCGGGGCGGAGCGGAGAAGCGGATCCGCCCGGTCTTGGCCGATCGCGCCACCCGCAGCCCCCGGCCGCGGGGCGCCAGGCTCAGCTCCAGCGTGGTCCCACGCGCCACCGACAGGTCGAGGGAGAGCGCGAACCGGCGCGCGGGCAGCCTCCGCGTGAGCGTGCCCGTCCGCTTGGCGCCGGTCCGTGAGCTCCAGCACGCGCTCGCGCGCACCGAGTCGCGCGCGCCTGGCGTTCAGGCGGCCGCCCTCGCGCCACCCGTCCAGGGCCTGGCTGAAGCTCTCGGTCCACGGTTGGGTGACCGCAGCGGCAGCGGGCGCCGGCGCACCCACGGCGACCAGCGACGCCATCGGCCGCCAGCGCGGCCGCGGTCCTGCGCAAGCCGGCGACTCATCAGCACGTGGTCATGGTCAGCTCGCCTGCGGCCTGCGGTGCGGACCCTGAAGCGCGCGCGGGTGACCCGAGCATCGGACACCGAGGCGTAGTTGCGCTCCACGATGGTCGACTCGATCGGCACGTTGAAGGCCACCTCCTGACCCCCGGCGCGGGCGCGCGCCCCCTCGACGACCGGAGTCACGTCGCCGCGGAAGAAGGCCGAGAACTCCATTCGGTCGCCGGCGACGGCCGGTGCCGTGAGCGCCACGCCGCAGCCCGCGGGAGCCACCCGGAACACGATGCCGCGCCGGGTCCAGCGCAGACCCGGAGGCGAACCCGCCCGTGACGGACACGGTGCCCGCGGCATCGACGGACAGGCGCTCGCCCACGGGCCTCTGCTGCTCGTCGCCGAGCCGGATGGGCCCGCGCGGTGCCGTTCGCGTACGGGCGCAGGGGGGCGATGTCCCGCCAGACGCCGGCCTGCCTGCGCTTGAGCGCCACCGGGCCGAAGTCGTAGCGGAGGCTGCCGGGCCGCATCCTCACGGCGTACCAAAGGTCGCCGCGGCTGACCACGGCGAAGCGCCCGTTCTGCTGGCCCACCACCGCCTGCATCGGCGAGTCGGCGGGAATCGGAACCCTGAGCATCCGGCGGGGCAGGTGCGGGGTCGCCCAGTTGAGGAACACCAGCGACAGGCCCGTGTACTCCGTGGCCCGGGAATAGCGGTCGACGCTGAGCAGCCCGCGCGGGAAGTCCTGGCGCAGCGACTGAACGAGCCATTCGCCGCGCGGGCCAACGCCCACGGCGCGCATCCTGGCCAGGGCCCGCTGGGCCACGGCCCTGTTGCGCGCGTCGGCCGCGGCCGAGGATGCGCGCTGCAGGGAGGTCAGGGCCAGGCCGTACGCGGTCGCGGACATCGTCCACTTCTGGTCCTGGGAGCGCCCCCAGTAGGCCAGGCTCCCGTCCGGCGCGGTGAGCTTGCCGGTGGTGGTGGCGAGCTGGCGCAGCACGCGGTGTGCGCGCCACGAGGCCTTGCGGCCCAGCAGGCGCACCGCCCGCGCGTAGAGGGCGAACGAGAAGGCGTGGTAGGCGATCGGGTTGGACGGCGGGTCGCTGAGCACGAACCCCGACTTGCCCGCGGCCATGCGCGGGATCGCCTGGTTGATCAGCCGCAGGACCCTGCTGCGGGCGCGCCGGCGTCCGTTGCCGATCACGCTGCCCTCGATCTTGGACCTCAGGCCCGTGCGCTGGAGCTCGAGCACCGCCAGCGCGTCCACCAGGTGCTTGTTCTCGTAGCTGTTGCGCCCGATGTAGTCGAGCCGCGTGTGGCCGAGCCAGCGCGCCCAGCGGCGCATGGACGTGCGCACGGCCGGGATGTGGCGGAGCTTCTCCTTGGCCAGGTTGTAGGCCGTCGCGACCGCCCAGCGCTTGAAGGCGCGGGTTGGGAACCACGGCTCGTAGAGCCGTGCGGTGGCATCGAGGGCGCGCAGCGCGGAGCCCACCTGGCGGCGGTTGCGGTCGCGCGCGGCGTTCTGCAGCAGTCCGAGTCCCAGCATCGCGTCGCCGTAGCGCGAGCTGCCGTCCTCGCGAAACGCGTCGACGAACCTTCCGTCGCGCCGCTGCTGGGCGGGCCAGGGCGCCGCCAGCTCACGCGACAGGCTCGTCCACGTCTCGCGATCGGCCTCGGCCGCGGGCAGCGGCCCGCCGAGCGCGCCGGCCAGGGCCGCCGCCAAGACGGCAGCAACGATCACTGGCTTCCCTGCGAGCCGGGGTCGGCGCATCGATGTCATGAAAACGTAAACACGGTCGAAGTCTTGCTGGCGGGCCATCGGCGGGGGCGCGGGTCCGCGCCTAGAGGTTGTTGCCGAGCGGCGTGAGCACCGTCGACCCGCCGCGCTCGCGGACCTCCCAGATCCGGATCACGCGGCGGCCGGGGCGCATGGCTCGCTGGGGGACGATCGTCGAGAAGCTCTCGCGGTCCTCACGGCGTAGATAGAAGGTGCGTCCGGTCGCGCGCAGCACGCCATCGACCGAGACGGCGACCACCCGCGTCTCACGGCCGGCGCCGCCGGTGATCCGGCCCGCCACGTGGGTGTGCACGAGCGACGAGGAGTGCCGGACCCTGCGGGTGAGTCGCGCGTCGGCGATGCGGGCGCGCAGGGGCCCCGCTGGGTCGCGCGGGAGGTCGGCGACCCTGCGGTCGAGCAGCTCGGGTGCCGGCCCGGCGCGGTAGACGCCGGCCCACGGGCTGCCGAACTGGCGCCGGCTGGCGGCGCCGTCGCTGAAGGTGTCCAGCCGCCGGCGGAGGTTGCGCGCCCGGCGCGCCTCGAGCTCATCCGCCGAGATCTCGACTGTGGCGCCGAAGTCGCGGGTGCGCAGCCGGACCACCCTTCGCACCCGAGCCGCGCGGCCGAAGGCCGAGGCGCCATCGGCGAAGCGGGCGATCGGAGCGCCGAGCAGGTCGGCGATGGTCGGCAGGATGTCGATCGTGCGCGCATAGGCTGCGCTCACCCGCCCCCGCCGCTGGCGCGGCGCCTTCACGAACAGGGGCACGGGCGCGACCTCGTCGACGTTCCCCTGGGTGACCTTGCGGCGGTCGTTGACGCCCAGCTCCCATGCGTAGCCGTGGTCGGCGGTCACCACGATCAGACTGCGGTCCAGCAGCCCGGTGCGGCGCAGGCGGCGCAGCAGGTAGCCGAGCTGGCGGTCGAGGAAGCCCGCCTGCAGCTGCTGGCGGCGCTCGTTGTGCAGAGCCAGGTAGCGATCGTCGAAGCTGCGCGTGCTGTTGATGCCCGGAAGCGGCTCGCGGTGGGTCAGCTGGTCGTTCTTGCCCGATGGCAGGTACACCCAGGGCTTGTGCGGTAGGAACTCGTGCTTGAGGTAGAGCCAGGGACGCGAGCGGGGCCTGATCGAGCGCACCCACCGCCGCAGCCGGGACGGCCGCCCGCGCAGGAGGTAGCGCAGCTCGGGCTTCTCGGTCACAGGCTCGCCGCACAGCCGCTGGGGACAGAGCGCCGTGGCCACCTCCTCCCCCGTCACGCCCCACCCCCGCGCCGCCAGCAGCGTGAAGAGGTTGCGCGGGTGGTCGCCCAGCAGCGGGCGCGAGCCGGGGCGCGGGCGCCTGCCGTCGAGGATGGCTGGAATGGCCCACGACGTCTCGTCGAAGACGGTCGTGTGGTTGGGGAACCACGTGGAGGTGGCGGCCAGCTTCGCGAAGTTGGGGTAACGAGCCGCATCGATCGCCCCGTCCGGCCGGCGCAGCACGTCGGTCGGGAACTCGTCCAGCACCAGCATCACCACGAGCGGCTGCCGCCGCGCGGCCTCGCGGGCAACGGGATCGGAGCGCACCTGCGCGCGGGCGACCGTGGCGTCGGCGCTGGATCCCCCGTCGCCCTCTCCGTCGAGGAGCGCTATCGCCCCGATGACCGCCACCACGGCGGCCAGGAGCAGCGTGGCTGTCGCTCTTCGCAAGACGTTCACCCTAGAACCCGTGCCAGTCGGGAGTTGCGGTGTCTCGGCCACCCGTCCGGGGACACAATTGGCGCTGCCGGGTACATCCAAATGTAAAGTCGCCGGTGCTCGTGTGCCCTACCGGCCCCATCCTCGCCGCCGTGGCCGGGCTCGCGCTGATGCTCGCCGGACTGGGCGCACCCGCCACGGCGCACGGCAGGGTGCTGGACCTGGGCTCGGGCGCATGGTCCTGGTTCGCCGACCCCCGGGCGATCCACCACGAGGGCCGCAAGCACCAGACCTACGTCGGCTGGGTCGACCGGGCCGGCCGCGTGAACGTGGCCTCCTACGACCGCCGGGGCCAGCAGACGCGCACGGTGCTCAAGCGCTTCAAGACGGTGGACGACCACGACAACCCCGCCCTGCTGATGCTCCCCGACGGCCGGGTGGCGGCGTTCTACTCCCACCACCAGGGCGCCACCATGGCCTACCGCGTGAGCAAGCGGCCCGAGGACGTGAGCGAGTTCGGGCGCCGCTTCGTGCTGCCCACCAACACCCGTGGGCGGCATGGGTTCACCTATCCGAACCCGATCCGGCTGGGCGAGCGGATCTGGGTGTTCTGGCGCGGCGGCAACTGGAACCCGTCCTTCACCACCAAGGACCCGGGCGGACCGTGGGCGCCCGCGCGGACGCTGATCCGCGCCCCCGGACACCGGCCGTACGCGAAGTTCGCCTCCGACGGTCGTCGCACCATCGCGGTGGCGTTCACCGACGGGCACCCCCGCGAGCGAAACACCAACCTGTACTTCGCGAAGCTGCGCGGCGGCCGGCTCTATGGGGCCGGCGGACGCCGGATCGGCGGCGGGCTGCCGATCCGGCCCGGGCAGGCCAACCGGATTCACAGCTTCAAGCGCAGCAAGACCATGGCCTGGGTCCACGACGTGGCGCTCACCCGCTCCGGTCGCCCGGTGGTGGTCTACGCGACCTTTCGGACCGGTCGCCGGCACCTGTACTGGTATGCGGTGTGGACGGGGCGGCGCTGGGCGCGCCACCTGATGGTCCGCGCCGGCGGGCCGATCACCCGCGACGTGGCCGAGCGCTTCTACTCGGGCGGGCTGACGCTCGACCACACCGACCCGCGCACCGTCTACCTGTCGCGCAAGGCGGGAACCCACCACCAGGTGGAGCGCTGGCGCGCGATCGGCGGCGGCAAGCGGTGGGCGCTGCGCCGCCTGACTCGCTCGCGGACCAGTCACGTGCGCCCCATCACGCCGCGGGGCCTGCACCGCGGCGAGCGGGAGGTGCTCTGGATGCGGGGGTCCTACGGCGCCTACCGCCGCTTTCGCACCTCCATCTTCAGCAGCTTGGGGGTGTCGAGCGCTCCCCCGCGGGCGTCGTTCAGCGTCCGTCGCGCCCGCCGCCGGCTGAGCTTCGACGCCGCGCCGTCGGCGCGCGGATCCAGCCCGATCGCGCTGCGCCGCTGGGACTTCGGTGACGGCACGGCGGCGTCGGGGCGGCGCGCCACGCACCGCTTCCGGCGGCCGGGCACCTACTTCCCGCGGCTCACGGTCACCGACGCCGCAGGCCTCCGAAGCGTGCTGGCGATCGAGGTCCAGGTCCGCTGACGCGGCCGGCGCCGGGTCAGAACTCGGTGTCGATCCAGTCCATCATCGAACGCAGCTCGCGTCCCTCCTCCTCGATCTGGTGGTGGGACTGCTCCTCGCGCATGCGCTTGAAGCTCTCCTGGCCCGCCCGGTTCTCCGCGATCCACTCGCGCGCGAACTCGCCGGACTGGATCTCGCCGAGGATGTCCTTCATGGCGGCCCTGGTGGGCTCACCGATCACCCGGGGGCCACGCGTCAGGTCGCCGTACTCGGCTGTGTTGGAGATCGAGTAGCGCATCCCGGTGATGCCCTTCTCGTACATCAGGTCGACGATCAGCTTGAGCTCATGCAGGCACTCGAAGTACGCGAGCCGTGGGTCGTAGCCCGCTTCGGTCAGCGTCTCGTAGCCCGCTCGCACCAGCTCTGTCACGCCGCCGCACAGCACAGCCTGCTCGCCGAAGAGGTCCGTCTCGGTCTCGTCCTTGAAGGTCGTTTCGATCACGCCCGCGCGCGTACAGCCGATGCCCTTGGCGTACGCGAGCACGAGGTCGCGAGCACCGCCGCTCTGGTCCTGGTGCACGGCGATCAGGCCCGGAACGCCGTTGCCCTCCGCGAACTGCCTGCGCACCAGGTGGCCCGGTCCCTTGGGCGCCACCATGCCCACGTCCACGCCGGGCCCCGGCTCGATCTGGGCGAAGTGGATCGAGAAGCCGTGGGCGAACAGCAGCAGGTTGCCTGGCGCGATGCCGTCGGCGATCTCGGCGCTCCAGACGTCGGCCTGCCGCTCGTCTGGGAGGAGGACCATCACGAGGTCGCCGCGGCTGGCCGCGTCCGCCACCGCCAGCACCTCCAGGCCGTCGGACTCGGCCTTGGTCACGGACTCCGAGTCCGGCCGGAGTCCGACCACGACCGACACGCCCGAGTCCTTGAGGTTGAGCGCGTGGGCGTGGCCCTGCGAGCCGTACCCGAGGATGGCGACGGTCTTGCCGTCGAGCCTGCCGAGGTCTGCGTCCTTGTCGTAGATCACGGCGCGGCATCCTATTCGAGGCCGTCGAGCGCGCTCCGGACCAGCTTGCCCGCTGCGTTGCGGGGCAGCGACGGCACCCGCACCAGGCGCTTGGGCACCTGGTATCCGGCCAGCCGCTCGCGGCAGAAGGCCAGCAGCTCATAGTCGGCCACCGGCCTGCGCTCGACCACGAAGGCGGTCACGGCCTCGCCCCACTCGGGGTCCGGGCGCCCCGCCACCGCGGCGTCCGCCACCGCCGGGTGAGCGGTGAGGGCTGCCTCCACCACCGCGGGCGCCACCTTCTCCCCGCCCGTGACGATCAGCTCCCTGATCCGGCCCTCCACGTGCAGCCGCCCGTCGCGGTCGAAGCGCCCTATGTCGCCGGTGTGCAGGAGGCCGTCCGCGGCCATCGCGCCCGGCGCCACCATCTCCCCGCCCACCAGGATCTCACCGTCGGGCGCCGTCTCGATCCGGGCGCCGGGCAGCGGGCGCCCGGCGGTCTGGCCAACCTCGGTGACCACGACCTGCGACGCCGTCTCCGTCATCCCGTAGGTACAGCGGGCCGGCAGCCCCTGCTCCACGGCCCACTCGAGCAGGTCGGGCGGCACGGGCCCGCCGCCCAGCAGCATCGCCCGCAGCCGGGGTGCCGATTCCAGTCCGGCCTGGCGCAGGCGCCGCAGCTGGGTCGACACCAGCGAGACCATGGTTGCGTGGCCGTCCGCGAGCTCCCGGGTCACGGTCTGAGCGTCGAACCCGGGGTGCAGCACGGCCGTCGTGGCGGCGCGCGCGCAGCGCACCAGGATGGCCAGCCCGGCGATGTGGAACAGCGGCAGCGGGCACAGCCAGCGGTCGCCCGGCTCCGAGCCCAGCGCCGTGGCCGAGGCCCGGGCGGCCGCCTCCTGATTGCCCAGGGTGAGCTCGACCGGCTTGGGCTCGCCGGTCGTGCCGGAGGTGAACAGCACCGCGTGCGTGGCCGCGGGATTCATCTCCGCGGCGGACTCGACCTCCGCGGCCAGGCCGTCCAGGGAGCGATCCACGACGGCGTCGGCGCCCGCGGCCGCCGCCTGGCGCCGCTGCTCGGGCCGCGGGAGGCGGGTGTTCAATGGCACCACCGCCGCTCCGACCCGCGGCGCCGCGTGCACGAGCGTGGCGAACGCGCACCCGGGCGGAAGCGTGGTTGCCACCCGTCCGCCGGGCGCGACCCCCAGCGCCACGAGCCTGCCCGCCCACAGCCGGGCCTCGGCGTCCAGCTGTGCGTAGGTGACGGTGCCGTCGGCGCCCACCACCGCGGGGTGGTCGGGACGCGATCGCGCCGCTGCGGTCAGCCACTCTTCCAGGGGCCTTATCGTACGTCGGCGCCATGGCCGCCACGGACTGGACCCGCGAGCAGGAGGCGCGCTCGATCGCGCCGGCGGCCGACTGGCAGGTTGCCGGTGGCTACGAGGACATCCGGCTGGAGCTGGCGGACGGGATCGCGAAGATCACGATCAACAGGCCCGACGTGCGCAACGCGTTCCGGCCGCAGACTCTGATCGAGATCTCCGACGCGCTGGAGCGCGCCCGCGAGGACACCTCGGTGGGCGTGATCGTGCTGACCGGCGAGGGGCCGCTGGCCTTCTGCTCCGGCGGTGACCAGCGCGTGCGCGGCGACACGGGCTACCTGGCCGAGCCGGGGGCCGTGGGCCGCTTCCACGTGACCGACCTGCACGTGCAGATGCGCCGTCTGCCCAAGCCGGTGGTGGCCATGGTTGCGGGCTACGCGGTGGGCGGCGGGCAGGTGCTGCATGTGGTCTGCGACCTCACGATCGCGGCCGACAACGCGCGCTTTGGCCAGACCGGCCCCAAGGTGGGCTCCTTCGACGGCGGCTTCGGGGCGGGCCTGCTGGCCAACCTCGTGGGCCCGAAGAAGGCCAAGGAGATCTGGTTCCTGTGCCGCACCTACGACGCGCAGGAGGCGCTGGAGATGGGCCTGGTGAACGCGGTGGTCCCACTGGAGGACCTGGAGCGCGAGACGGTGGCGTGGTGCCGCGAGATGCTCGAGCTCTCCCCCTTCTCGCTGAGGCTGCTCAAGGCCAGCTTCAACGCCGCGGAGGACGGGCTGGCGGGCATCCAGCAACTGGCCCACGACGCCAACCTGCTCTTCTACGCCAGCGAGGAGGCCCAGGAGGGCCGCGACGCCTACCGCGAGAAGCGCCGGCCGGACTTCAGCAAGTTCCCCAAACGGCCTTGAGCCCCATCCGCCTGTGGCTGGTGGCGTCGCGGCCGCGCACGTTGCCCGCGGCCGTGGCGCCGGTGCTGGTGGGCACCGCGCTCGCCGTCGCCGAGGACGAGTTCCGCCCGCTGGCCTTCGTGGCGGCGCTGATCGGCAGCGTGTTCATCCAGATCGGCACCAACCTGGCCAACGACTACTCGGACGCCCGCCGCGGCGCCGACACCGAGGACCGGCTGGGCCCTGTGCGCGTGACAGCCGGTGGCCTGATGCCGCCGCAGCGGGTGCTCACCGGCACCTGGGTGGCGTTCGGGATCGCCGTGGCGCGCCGGCGCGTACCTGGCGGCTGTGGCCGGTCCCGAGCTGCTGGTGGTGGGCCTCGTGTCGATCGCGGCCGGCGTGCTCTACACCGGCGGGCCGCGCCCGTACGGCTACGAGGGCCTCGGCGAGCTGTTCGTGTTCCTCTTCTTCGGCCTGGTGGCGGTAGCGGGCTCCTACTACGTGCAGACCGAGAAGCTCACATGGGAGTCGCTCGCGCTCGCGGTCCCGGTGGGGCTGCTGGCCGCTGCGATCCTGGTGGTCAACAACGTGCGCGACCTGGACACCGACCGGCGGGCGGGCAAGCGCACCCTGGCGGTCAGGATCGGGCGCGAGCGCGCGCGATCGCTGTTCGTGGCGATGCTCTTGGTGGCCTACCTGGTGCCCGTGGCGCATTCCGGCGCTGGGCGGGCTCAGCTGGTGGCTGCTGGCGCCGCTGGCGTCGCTGGTGCTGGTGCCGCCGCTCGTGCGCGAGGTGCGGGTGCGCACCGACGGCCCGGCGCTGAACGCGGCGCTGGCCGCCACGGGGCGGCTGCTGGCGGTGTTCTCGCTGCTGCTCTCCGCGGGGATCCTGCTGTCGTGAGGCGATCGCTCCTGCGCCTGCAGATCCCGCTCAAGGAGCCGTTCGTGACCGCCGGCGGGGTGGTGGCGGCGCGGGAGATGGCGGTCATCCGGCTCGAGGACGACGAGGGCACCGTGGGCTTCGGAGAGGCCGCGCCACTCGAGCCCTACGACGGCGTGAGCGTCGACCAGGTGGTCGAGGCGCTGCGCGAGGGACCACCGGCGCGTGGGGCGCCCCCGCAGGCGCGCTCGGCCTGGGAGCTCGCGGAGCTGGATCTCCAGATGCGGCGGCGCGGGCGGCCGCTGGCGGAGGCGGGCGCGGAGGCGATCCCCGTGAACATGACCCTGCCCGCAGGCCCCCCGGACGAGGTCGCCGCAGCGGCCGCCCAGGGGCTGCGCGACGGCTTCTCGTGCTTCAAGCTCAAGGTCGGCCTCCCCGACGACTCGGAGCGCGTGGCCGCGGTGCGCGAGGCGGTGGGCTCGTGGCCGGCGCTGCGCGTGGACGCCAACGGCGCGTGGAGCGCCGAGGGCGCGGTGGCGGCGATCCAAGACCTGGCCGGCCACGACCTGCAGCTCGTGGAGCAGCCCTGCGCGGACACTCGAGGAGCTGGCCGCCGTGCGCGCGTCCGTGGACGTGCCGGTGGCGGCCGACGAGTCGATCACGGGCGCGGCCGACGTACGCGCCGCCGCCGAGCTGGGTGCGTGCGATGCGGTGAACGTGAAGCTGGCGGGCAGCGGCGGCTTCGGGCCCGCGCGGGACACCCTGCGGGCCGCTCGCGAGGCGGGGCTGGGCGCGTGGCTCTCCAGCACCCTCGACGGTCCCTGGGCGATCGCGGCGGCCTTGCAGCTGGCGGCGGGCGAACGCCTGGCGCTGGCCTGCGGGCTCGCCACGCTGCACCTGTTCGACGCGCAGCTCGCTAGCTCCCTGCCGGCGCCACACAACGGCCTGTTGGCCGTGCCCCAGGGGCCGGGGTTGGGCGTGGACGTGTCAGACGCCGCGCTGGCCGAGGTGCTCGTCGAGGAAGTCGCCTAGGAGCTCTGCCACCACGCTTGGCCGCTGGAGTTGGGGCGCATGGCCGGCGCCCTCCACCACGGCGGCACGCCCGTCGGGCACCGAGCGGGCGATCCTCAGTGCGAGCTCCGTATAGCGGGTGTCGATCGCCCCCGAGACCGCCAGCACCGGCATGGTGATGCCGTCCAGGCGCTGCCAGAGGGGCTTGAGCGCGCCTTGGCCCGCGGTGCGCAGCAGGAGCGCCAGCCCGCGGGGATCCTGTGCCAGCCTTCCCGGCCGCTGCGCCTCGACGAGGGCGTCCGACTGGTCGGCGAACAGCGGCTGGCGCTCCCACACGGCCACGATCTGCTCCGGCTCCTGGGTCTCCATCCAAGCGGCCATCTTTTCGTCCGCCTCCGCGCGCGCCGCCCGCATGGCCGGCGCGTCGATCCCGGCGGACGTGCCCACCAGCACCAAGCCCGCGTAGCGCTCGGGGTCGCGTAGGGCGGCATGCAGGGCCAGCCGGCCGCCCATGGAGTAGCCGCACAGCACGGCGCCTCGCGGGGCCGCAGCCGCGATCTCAGCCAGGCGGCCCTCGAAGGTGTGCTCGCGGTGGTCCATGAGGACGCTCGGATAGCTTTCGGGCAGGTCGTTCGCCACGGACGCCCACGCGTCGCCCGGCTGCATGAAGCCCGGCACGAACACCACCGTCACGCCCTTCTCCTCGGCCGCCATGGCCCAGATCATCCCGATCAACCGCACCTACGCTCCTCTCCAGGTCATGGTGGACGAGCTGGTGCGCTGCGGAATGCGTCACGCGGTGACCTGCCCGGGGTCGCGCAACGCGCCGATCGCGCTGACCCTGGCCGCCCGCGAGGAGCTGGACGCGGTGTCGGTCATCGACGAGCGCTCGGCGGGCTTCCTGGCGCTTGGGATGGCCAAGGCAAGCGGGCTGCCGGTGGCCATCACCTGCACCTCTGGCACGGCGGCGGCCAACCTGGCCCCGGCCGTGGCCGAGGCACGCGAGGCGCGGGTGCCGCTGATCGTGCTCACGGCCGACCGCCCGCCCGAGCTCCGCGACGTGGGCGCCGGGCAGGCGATCGACCAGGTCGAGCTGTACGGCTCGGCGGCCAAGTGGTTCGTGGAGGCGGGCAATCACGATCCTTCGCGGGAGACCGCGGTGCACTTCCGCGGCCTGGCGTGTCGCGCCTTCTGGACCGCGCGCGGAGGGCGGCCCGGGCCGGTCCACGTGAACCTCCCTCTGCGCGAGCCCCTGGACCCCTCCCCCGAGGAGCTGGCGAGCCAGGACTGGCGGGGCCGCGACGGCGGGACGCCCTGGGTCGAGCTGCGTGAGCACCCCCCAGCGCCGCACGCCGACGACGTCCAGGCGCTGGCGGACCGGATGGCAGCCGCACCGCGCGGCGCCATCGTGTGCGGCCATGCCACCGAGGCGGTCGCGGAGCCGGTGGCGCGCCTGGCCGCGGCCAGCGGGTGGCCGGTGCTGGCCGAGCCCACCTCCGGCGTCCGCTGCGGGGAGCACGACCGCTCCCATGTGGTGGCCCACTACGACGTGCTGCTGCGCGCGCCGGGCTTCGCCTCTTCACACTCGCCCGCGCTGGTGCTCAGGGTGGGCGACCTGCCCACGTCCAAGCCGCTGCGCGCCTGGCTCGAGGCGCCGGAGCAGGTCGTGCTGGACCCGCACTCCTCCTGGCAGGAGCCCACGCGCCGGGCCGCGCTGTTGCTGCACGCGTCGCCGGCGGCCACCTGCGACGCCCTGGCAGCCGCCCTGGAGATGCGGACGATGGAGCATGACCCCGCCTGGCTGAGCTCCTGGCGCGCGGCCGACGCCCAGGTTCCGCCGGCGCTGGCGGCTGCGCCGGACCCGTTCGAGCCCAAGGCGATCGTCGCCGTCGAGGGGGCCCTGGAAGACGGCGCACTCGTGTGGGTTAGCTCGTCGATGCCGGTGCGCGACCTGGAGGCCTACCTCCCGCAGTCGCCCAAGCATGTGCGCTTTTTGGCCAACCGCGGCGCCAACGGGATCGATGGGACCGTGTCGGCTGCCGCGGGAGCGGCGCGCGCCACCGGGGCGCCCACGCTGCTGATCACAGGCGAGCTGGCCCTGCTGCACGACATCGGGGGCCTCCTGGCCGCGCGCCGGGCGGGCATCGAACTCAGCGTGCTGTGCCTGAACAACGGCGGCGGCGGGATCTTCGACTTCCTGGCGGTGGCCGAGAGCGCCGAGGCGGCGCACTACGAGGAGCACGTGGCCACGCCGTCCGGAATCGAGCTGGCAGATGTGGGCCGGCTGGCCGGCCTGGCCCACCGCGAGGCGGGCACGCCGGCCGAGGTCGCGGCCGCGCTGGCGGAGGGCCCGGCCCTCGTGGAGGTGCGCACCGACCGGGCGGACAACGTGCGCGTGCACCGCGAGGTCGCCGGGCGGGTGGCGGCGAGCATCGGGCCCTAGGAGGTCACGGAGATCGCTTCGGGACCCTCCGCGGCTGAGGCTCGCCGGACCGGCCCGTGGGCGAGCGGCGCGCTGTTACATTTTTGGCCTGCCCGAGCTCAGTCGCCTTCTCCGCTCGCGTCGCGGATCCGTCGATCGCGCCCGGGCCGAGCACGGCGCGCCTGCCGGACCCGGCGTGGCCCTTGCCGGCCTGCACCTGCTCGTGCTCTGGTCGTTCGTCGCCGTGCAGCCGCTGCTCGACCTGCTCGGCGACGCACCGGAGTTCTTCGTCGCCAGGCAGAACACGACGGGCGACATCCTCGTCCTCGCCTTCGCCCTCACGCTGGTGCCGCCGGCGGTTCTGACCGCGCTCGAGGCGGTCGTCGGGAGGTTCTTCCCCCGGGTGCGGCATGGCCTGCACCTCACGCTGGTCGGACTGCTGCTGGCCGCCCTCGCCCTGCAGCTGCTCGGATCGCCCGGCGTTGGTGCGACGGTCACGATCGCGCTCGCGCTGGCGGTCGGGGCGATGGCCACGGTGGCGTACGCGCGGACGAAGCTGGTCCCGTCGATGGTGACCGTGCTCGCGCCGGCGCCCGCGGTCTTCCTCGTCGTGTTCCTGCTCATCTCACCGGTCTCCGAGCTCGTCGTCGGGGGCGACGAGGCGGCCGCCGCCGACGTCACGATCGCGGGCGACACCCCGGTGGTGATGCTCGTGTTCGACGAGCTGTCAGGGGTTGCGCTCATGGGCCCCGACCACCGGATCGACGCCGGCCGGCTGCCGAACGTCGGCCGGCTCGCTCGCGACGCGACCTGGTATCGCAACGCGACCGCGGCGGCGGACTTCACCGACCGCGCCGTGCCGGCGATCCTGACCGGGGAGCGACCCGAGCGCGACAGCGTCCCGACCGCGTCGGACCACCCCGAGAGCCTGTTCACGTTCCTCGGCCGCAGCTACGAATTCCAGGTAACCGAGCCGATAACCGACATCTGCCCCAGGCAGCTGTGCCCGGCCGAGGCGACCGACCGCGAGCCCGCGCGCGAGCGCCTGAACGACCTCGTGTCGGACCTATCGGTCGTCTCGCTTCACCTGCTGCTGCCCGACGACCTCGGGCGCGACCTCCCGCCGGTCGACCGCAGCTTCGGCGGGTTTGGCGACGCTGACGCGACCGATGTCGCCGACGGCGGGAGCGGGCCCGGGGCGCAGGTCGATGCCGACGCCGGGTTCAGGGCCTTGCTGGGGCGCGAGCAGCAGGTCGAAGCGTTCATACGGGCACCGCAGCAACCGTCGCGCAAGCCCCGGTTGTCGTTCCTGCACACATCCTTCCCGCACAACCCGTACGACCACCTGCCCGACGGGCGGCGATACGCCGGGGCGCTTCCCGGCCTGGACCCCGAGGCGGGGCAGCCGGGTGGGGTGTGGCGCAAGGACCCTGCCTTCGCGCTCGACGGGCGGGAGCGCTACCTGCTGCAGGTCGGCTACGCCGACCGGCTGCTGGGTCGCGTCATCGCGCGCTTGCGGCAGACCGGGCTCTACGACAGAGCGCTGATCGTGGTTGCGTCCGACCACGGCGTCAGCTTCGATCCGGGCGTGGCCACCCGCGCGGTCAACGCGGACAACTTTGCGGAGGTCGCCAGCGTTCCGCTGCTGATCAAGGTGCCCGGCCAGCGCGGCGGGCGGATCGACGACGCGAACGTGAACAACATCGACGTGCTCCCGACCGTGGCCTCACTGCTGGACAGCGAACTCCCGTGGCGCGTCGACGGTGTCCCGGCCGGCAGCCGGAGCACGTCCGGCCGGGTCGAGATGCAGTCGCGGCGGGACGAGGGCACGGAGTCACTGCCGTTCGCCGAGTTCGTGCGCCGACGCAACGCAGCGGTTGACCGGATGAGCGCGGACTTCGTCCTGAGTCGGCGCGTGCCGGTGCGCCGCTCTGTCATCGACGCCGACCTGGTCGGCCGGCAGGTCTCGAGCATCGGGCTTCTGGCCTCCCCACAGGGCCGCGTCGAGCTGGATCGCGCGGCCGCCCTGCGCACGGTCGACCCGCGCGGCGAGACCGTTCCCTTCGTCATCGCCGGGAGACTCACTGGCGACGGGCAGCCGGGGGAACGCATGGCGATCGCCGTCAACGGTCGCGTCGCGACGGTCGTGAGGCCCTTTCGGGAGGGCGATGCGCGGCGCTTCTCCGCGCTCGTGCCTCCTGACCTCTTCGTGCGCGGGAACAACCGCGTGGACGTCGTGCGCGTGACGGGCACGGGTTCGGCCCGCCGCCTGAGGCTCGTGAAGGGCGCCGACCTCGATCCCCGGCTGGTCCGCGACGAGGCGGGCCGAGAGATGATCGTCCAGCCCGACGGGCGCAGGGTCCCGGTCGGCCCCGGGGTGGAAGGGTCCGTCGACACCGTGGGCGGTGACGTCGGGCTCATCGAGCTCAAGGGCTGGGCCGGCGACACGCAGCGACCACGTGCCGCTGAGCGCGTGATTGCGTTCTCGGGCAGCCGCCTGCTCGGCTCTACCCGCCCCGACGCCGACCGACCCGACCTCGCGAAGCGGTTCGGCCGTGGCCTGGCCAGGGCCGGGTTCAGGATCGGCGGCTCGACCCCGGTCGGCCCCAACGACCCGAGGCTGCGCGTGTTCGCGGTGCTCGACGGGAGGGCCTCGGTCATCCCGAGGGCCAAGCGGCCCTAGTCGAGCCGAGAGCCGGCTTCAGGTCAGCAGCGGTAGCAACGCCTGGAGCTTGACCTCGCTCTCGGCGAGCTCATCGGCGGGCACCGAGTCGGCCACGATCCCGCAGCCGGCGTACAGGTGCGCCACCGTGCCGCGCAGCAGGGCACAGCGCAGCGCCACCGAGAACTCCCCGTCCTCAGCCAGGTCGGTCCACCCCACGGCGCCCGCGTACCAACCGCGGTCCATGCCCTCGAGGGCGGGAATGAGCGGCTCGGCCACCGGACCCGGCTCGCCCCCCACGGCGGGCGTGGGGTGCAGCCTTCCGGCCAGCTCCACGGCGGACAGCGGCGCCGCCAGGTGGGCGCGGATCGGGGTGGCCAGATGCTGCACGTTCTGTACCTTCACCAGCGCGGGCTCGTCTGCCGCCGCCACCCACACGCTCACGGGGTCGAGGCCGCGGCGGATCCGGCGCGCCACGATGGCCTGCTCCTCCAGGTTCTTCGGACTCTGCAGCAACTGCTCGCCCAGGTGCGCGTCCACCGCCGGGTCCGCGCTGCGACGCGTCGTGCCGGCCAGCGCCACGGTCTGCGCGCGGGCACCCTCCCGGCGCACCAGCAGCTCCGGGCTGGCGCCCACGAACGCTCCGTCGGGCCCGCCGACGCAGAAGCAGTAACAATCCGCGAAGGCGGCGCGCAGGCCGTCGAGCACCGGTGCCGGGTCGATCTCCTCCCGGGCGTGGACCCGGACCTCGCGCGCCAGCACCACCTTGTCGAGCTCGCCCGCGCGGATCCGCTCCACGGCTCTTCGCACCGCCTCCTCGAAGTGCGCGGGCGGGGTGGCCCCGGCCACCCGGGGGCGCGCGACGGGGTGCGGGTCCACGAGCGGCATGGACGCCGGGCGCAGCTCTCGCACCCGCTCGGCCGCTCGCTCCAGCAGCGTGCCCGGCGCCTCGTCGCCCCGCACGGACACCGTGACCGTCAGGCGCGCCTCCTCCCCGCGCCGCACCAGCCCGACCTCCGGCAGCACCAGCTGGGCGGGCGCGAAGCCGGCCCACTCCGGCCCGGCGCCCCCTTCTGGCGCGAACGCGAAGCCGCCCGTGAACACGGGGCCCGCGCCGGGCGGACGGCGGGCGTCGCGCGCCGGGTCGTCGCCCACGATCCGCCAGGCAAGCGCGCGGCAGCTCGACGCGGCGCTCTGCGAAGCGATCGGGTCCGTGCGCGCGGATCGTCGCGGCGGCACCCAGCCCGCACACCGCGCGCCCGTCCAGGCCGGGCTGCTCGAGGCAGAAGAAGCTGTCGTCGGAGCGCCGTGCGGCCAGCACGATCGCCGAGAGATCCAGGGACGCCGCCACCGGCACGGACACCGAAGCCGCCGCCGGCCTGCCGTCGCGACGGGCGAGCGCCAGCGCCTGGTCGATTCGCCTCTCGAGCGTCTCCCACGCGCCCGCGTGCAGGCCCAACGGACCCTCGAGTGGAAGTGTCGCGAGGCTCATGACCCTAAGGATGGCGGACGGGTGCAATGGAAGATCGTCTCGTCTGCCTGCAGCCCGTACCTTCGCGCCGAACCGGCTGGCAAGCCTTCGGCCACCCGCTCGGCGCGCACCGTCAGGCCCGCTGCCGCCAGCCGGTCGGCTATGTCGAGCGCGTACAGGCGCACGTGGTCGTGCTGCCAGAACTCGCGCTGGCGGTCATCGCGGGTCGGTGATGGCCGGATCCTCGTAGGTCTCGGCGCGCCGCCGTCGAGAGGGACAAGCACGAGCGCCCAGCCGCCCGGGCGCAGCACCCGCGCGATCTCGGACATCGCCGCGCGATCGTCCTGCACGTGTTCGAGCACGTGGCTGCACAGCACCGCGTCGAAGTTGCCGGGCGGGAACGGCAGCGCGGTGATGTCGGCCTGCACGTCGACCCCCGCCGGGTCCAGGTCGGCAGTCACCAGACGCACCCGCGGCAAGGCTCTCGAGCAGCTCGCGGAGGCCGTGCTCGGGGGCGAAATGCAGCAGCTCCGTCTCCTGCGGGCCCTCCCCCAACCGGATCCCGTCCCGCAGGTACAGCCACAGGGCCCGATGGCGCTCGTGCGCCCCGCAGCCCGGACAGATCGCGTCGGCGCGGTTCCAGTCCGCCGCGAACGCGGCCCAGGTCCTCGAGCAGCACGGGCACTCCACCTCGGTCCCGCGATGACGCAGGCGGACCCATCGGCGGCGCAGGGCGGCGGCTAGGCGCCCGCGGCGGCGGGCCGTGGACCGGCTGTCGACGCTCGGGCGCGCCACCGCCGGTCCGCTGGGCTAGGTGGCCGAGCGTCCGCGCGAGACGGCGATCTCGCCCGTGCGGACCATCTCGATCAGGCCGAACGGGCGGCACATCTGCTCGAACGCCTCGATCTTGTCGTCGGTCCCGGTGACCTCCACCGTGACCGATCGCTTGGACACATCCACGATCCGGCCGCGGAAGATGTCCGCGTACTCCATGATCTGCCCGCGGCTGTCGCTGTCGGCCGAGACCTTGAACAGCGCGAGCTCGCGCGCGACCGCCTCGCTGGGCTCCAGGTCGCGGATCTTGATCACGTTCACGAGCTTGTGGAGCTGCTTGGTGACCTGGTCGATCGGGTGCGTGGCGCCGTCGACCGTGAGCGTGATGCGCGAGATGGAGGCGTCGTCAGTGGGTCCCACCGCCAGCGAGTCGATGTTGAAGCCCCGGCGCGCGAACAGCCCGGCGATCCGCGCCAGCACGCCCGGCTTGTTCTCCACCAGGATCGACAGCACGTGCCGCCGGCCCGTCATCAGGCCACTGGATGCCTCGAGGTCCTCGAGATTCAGCGGCTCTTTAGTACCCGGCTCCCCCATCAGCCGACCATGTCCCTGGCCGCCTGCCCCGCCGGGATCATCGGGTAGCAGTTCTCCTCGGGGGTCACCCGCACGTCCACGATCACCGGGCCGTCGGTGGCCAGCGCCTTCTTCATCGAGCCGAGCAGCTCGGACTTGTCCTCCACGAGCATGCCGGTGGCGCCGAACGCCTCCGCCAGCTTGACCCAGTCGGGGCTCGAGCCCATCTCGACGGCGCTGTAGCGCCGGTCCCAGAACAGCTCCTGCCACTGGCGGACCATGCCCAGGTAGCCGTTGTTCATGATGAAGACCTTGATCGGGATGTCCTCGGTCACGCAGGTGGCGAGCTCCTGGATGTTCATGATCACCGAGCCGTCGCCGGCCACGCAGACCACGTCGGAGTCCGGCATGGCCACCTTCGCGCCCATCGCGCTGGGCAGGCCGAAGCCCATCGTGCCGAGGCCGCCCGAGTTGATCCACTTGCGCGGGCCGTCGAAGTGGAAGTACTGAGCGCACCACATCTGGTGCTGGCCCACGTCGGAGGTCACGATGGCGTCGCCGCCGGTGGCCTCGTACAGGGCCTCGATCATCCGCTGTGGCTTGATCTCGGACCCCTCGCTGTCCTCGTAGGTCAGCGGGTACTTCTCCTGCCACCCGCGGACCCGCTCCCACCAGCCGTCGAGCCGGGCCGAGTCGGTCTCGAGCGCGCGGTACTCGAGCGTGAGCTTGGCGAGGATGCTCCTGGCGTCCCCCACGATCGGGATGTGCGCGGGCACGTTCTTGGAGATCTCGGCCGGGTCCACGTCGATGTGGATGAACTTGGCCCGCGGCGCGAACTCGGACAGCTTGCCGGTGATGCGGTCGTCGAAGCGGGCGCCGACGCTGCAGATGAGGTCCGCCTCGTCCATGGCGTAGTTGGCCGCGCGCGTGCCGTGCATGCCGAGCATGCCCAGCCACTGCTCGTGCGGCGCAGGGAACCCGCCTAGCCCCATGAGCGTGCAGGTCACCGGGAACCGGTCGGACGTGCACAGCTCCACCAGCTCCTTGGAGGCGTTGGCGTTGATCACGCCGCCGCCGGCGTAGATGACCGGCCGGCGCGAGTTGGCCAGGGCCTTGGCGGCCAGGCGGATCTGCTTGGTGTTGCCCTCGGTGGTGGGCTGGTAGCCGGGGAGGTCCACGGCGTCCACCGGCTCGTAGGCGATGTCGGCGCGCGACAGGTCCTGCGGGATGTCCACCAGCACGGGCCCCGGGCGGCCGGTGCTGGCGATGTGGAACGCCTCGTGGATGGCCTCGGGGATCTCGATCGGGTCGCGGATCATCAGCGAGTGCTTGACGACCGGCATGGTGATGCCGGTCACGTCGGCCTCCTGGAACCCGTCGGTGCCCAGCAGGTCGGTGCGCACCTGGCCCGTGATGAACACCGTGGGCACGCTGTCCATCACGGCGTCGGCGATGGCCGTCACCAGGTTGGTCGCGCCAGGCCCGGACGTCGCCAGCGCCACCCCGACCCGGCCGGACGCCTTGGCGTAGCCCTCGGCGGCGTGTCCCGCGCCCTGCTCGTGGCGACACTGGATGTGCCGCACCCCGGCGTCGTAGAGCGCGTCGTAGGTGGGCAGGTTCGCGCCGCCCGGGATCCCGAATACGTGCTCGACGCCTTCGGCCTTGAGGCACTCCATGATGGCGTCGACTGCTCTCATGCTGCTCCTTCGGGGTCAGGCTGGACGGATCGCCGATGGTACCAGCGGTTTTTCACGGGTCGGGGTAGTCCAGATCGCGCCCGCAGCGGCGACAGACCTGGTCGTGGATGGCCACGACGTTGCCGCATTCGGGGCATTGGCGCCGCGGCACCGACGCGCTCGTTGCGGATACAGCAGCGCGGCCAGGGTGCCGATGAACGGCAGCGCGAAGCCCACCAGGAACCACAGGAAGAACGAGCCGCCCTTGATCTTGCCGATCGTGCCCGCGGACAGGCCGAAGAAGAAGAGGATCGGGATGAGCTCCATCGCGGCGCGCCCGACGGCGGGTCAGAGGACCCGCAGCGCCCAGATGACCGCGAACACCGCGAGCACGGCCACGAGGATCCAGGCGATGGTGGCCACGAAGCCCAGCACGAGCTTGAACAGCAGCCAGGCGGCCAGCAGCAGGATCCCGACGGCCAGCAGCTTCTTCAGGGCCTGGGAGGCGAGCTCACCCACGTCTCAAAGGTTAGCCACCAGCGCCATCAGAGCAGGAGCGTGGGCCGGGTCGGCAGGTAGCGGTCGAGGCCCGGGAGGGGCACGCTGCTCATCATCCAGCTCGGCCACCACACCCGGAAGCCCGAGCGCGCGCAGCCGCCTGAGCATCCACCAGCTGTCGGTCGCGCAGAAGACGCCCAGCGCCTCCGGCTCCATCGACGAGGCCACGCGGTCGAGCGCCTGGAGCACCAGCGGCACGAGCTCCTCCTGGGTGCGCCCCACCGCCGGCCCGATCTCGCCGTCCGGCCCGACCCAGCACAGTGCCGTGGCGTGTTCGCCGGCCGCGTCCATGATCGCCAGGCAGGTGCGGGTGCGCCCGAAGAACTCGTGCAGCTGCGGGCGCTCGTGGCCGATCGCCGGTGGCTCCAGCCGCTTCCACTCGGTCACCGCCCGGTCCATCTCGAGCACCACCACCGGCGGGTCCACCGCGTCGATCTCCTGCGACCGTCGCAGCCGGTAGTCGTCGGCGTCGACGCGCAGGTGCCAGTGACCGGCCACCGGCATCACGCCGACCTCCTGGTAGAGGGTCAGGTCGCCGGGCGCGCCGACGGCCACCACCACGCGGCCGACCTCGGGGGTCGGGTCGCCGGGCCAGCAGCGCCGGATGCAGGTTGCGCGCGATGCCCCGGCCCTGGTGGCTGGGCACCACCATGAGCTGGGTGAGCTCCTCCATCGCGCCGAATGCCCGCACCTGGCAGAAGCCCACCGGCTGGCCGGCGTCCTCGCAGATCCAGTACGACCCGGGCTGCGCCGCCAGGAACTCGGCCAGGCTCGCCCTGGCGCTCCCAGCGCCGGTCGAGCTCTGCCCCGTCGGGTGGCTCTGAGGCGACGACTCCCATGAGCTGCCCCGTGCCGTGCAGCGCGACCTCGGAGAGGTCGAAGGTCGTGCGGAGATCGGAGGGGCGGCCTTCTCGGTAGGTCAGCTCGGACGTGTCGCTCACACCGGTTCCCGCTCCGCGACCGTGCGCTGCGGCACCTCGCCGGCCTCTTGGCCCAGCGCGGCCGGGTGGCCCAGACGGCCGAGGCCCGGCCGATGCCCTGCCGAACAGCAGCCCCACGGTCCAGTCGGCCACTAGCCGCAGCTTGCCGGGCGAGCCGGGCATCATCGCCAGGTGGTAGGTGCGGGCGGCGAACCACGCCGGGAAACCGCGCAGGCGCAGCCCGAGCATGGTCGCCACCGCCTTGTGCTGGCCCATGTCCACGAACACGCCCAGCGTTCTGTAGCGCAGCTTGCGCGGGGGCCGGCCCGCGAGGGCTCTGGCCACGTTCTCCGCGGCCACCTGGCCCTGGCGCAGGGCGTGCTGAGCGGTGGGCGGGCACGCCACCCTGCGGCGCTTGGCGGGGTCCGGCACCGCCGCGGCGTCGCCGATGGCCCAGACGTGCTCGTCGCCCCGCACGCGGCAGGTGGCATCGGCATCGATGCGGCCGCCGGGCGCCAGCGGCAGCCCCATTCGCGCCACGACGGGCGCAGGCGCCACGCCGGTCGTCCAGCACAGCGTGCGCGTGGGGATCTCCTCGCCGGTCGAGAGCCGCACCGAGCTCTCGGCCACCGAGTCGATGCGCGTGTTGGTGCGGATCTCCATTCCGCGACCGCGCAGCTCGCGCGTGGCGTGGGCGGCCAGGCTGGCCGGGATCTCGTGCATCACCCGGTCCTGGGCCTCCACGAGCATCCAGCGCGTCCCGTCGAGCCGGCAGCGCGGGTATCGGTCGAGCGCGTCGGCCACGTAGTCCTGGAGCTCGGCGATGCCCTCCAGCCCTGCGTACCCGGCGCCCACGAACACGAAGGTCAGGTAGGCCCGTCGCTCCTGGGGGTCGTCGAGCGTCTCGGCCATCTCCAGGTGCTGGATGGCGCGGTTACGCAGGGCGATGGCGTCGGGCAGCGTCTTGAACCCGATCGCGTGCTCCGCCAGGCCGGGCACCGGGCAGCACCCGCGAGACCGACCCCAGGGCCACGATCAGATGGTCGTAGGCGCAGCTCCTCGGCCCTGCCCGCGGCGGTCTGGATCCTGAGCTCGCGCGCGCGGGGGTCGGCTCCGGTCACGCGCGCCAGGCGCACGTCGGTCCAGCTCAGGTGCTGCCGTAGCGGCACGACCACGTGGCGCGGCTCCAGCGACCCGGCGCCCGCCCCGGGCAGCAGCGGCGTGTACAGCAGGTAGTTCTCGTCGGCCACGAGCGTGATCCGCGCGCTGTGGCGCGGCAGGCGGCGCTCGAGGCGGCGGGCCGCGTACAGGCCGCCGAATCCGCCGCCGGCTACTACGACGTGGGACACGGCCGGCGAAGGCTACGCCCTAACTGCGGTCGCCGGTCGTCGGTCCTCGGTCGTCGGTTCGTGGACTTCGCGGGCAGCCGCCCGGGCCGCGTCCAGCGCCGGGCGCATCGGCTCCGGGAGGCGTCGCCGCACCCGCCACGGGGCGCCGCAGAAGGCGTGGTTGGCCACCGTGGCGAAGCCCTGCTCGTCGGTGCGCAGCGCCAGCAGCAGGTGGGCGATCCGGTCCGAGGGCGGAAGGTCGCGGTCGGTGGTGCGCACGCAGAAGCAGTGCGCGCGGCGGCCGCCCGGCGGGAGCAGGATCGCGCCAGCCTCTCCCACCAGCCATACGCCCATGCCACTGCGCTCCATGGCCAGGCCGGTGTCGGCGCTGGAGCTCGCGTGGCTCGTGGCCCAGGAGATCGCCGAGCAGGCCCTGCGCGACGGGCTCGCTGCGCGCGTTGCGGGGGCCCTTCGGGCCGCAGCACGCTGGCCCCGCGGAAGGCGTAGAGCTCGGGGATGATCCAGGCGTGGGCGAAGCTCGCGGCAGCCACCGGGAACGCCAGCGGCTCGCAGCAGCATCAGGACGACGCCCGCCGCCAGGAACGGGACCGTGTACGCCACCGTCCAGACCGTCCAGATGCGCGCGTAGCGGCGCAGGAAGCGCTCGTCGGTCGGCTCCCGCCAGGGGACCTGGTCCAGCTCGGCCAGCGGGCGCAGGAGCTGCCTGCGCGCGCATCGGCGTCCGCGCTAGCCGCCGGCGATCGGGCGCCGCATGATCACCAGCCCGGCGTCACGCGGCAGCTCGCGCACCTGGGTCGCGCGACCCTCGCCCTCGTCCGCGACGGCGATGTAGCCCTCGTCGAGCCCCGCGCGGAACTGCTCCACCGCAACGTCGAAGGCCGCCTGGTCGTCGGCGGTCCACTCCGCAAGCTCGGTGTGGCCGGTCTGGTCCATCCTGATCAGCCGGGACATGCGAAACCTCTCGTCGAGGGACCCTCCCGATGGTACGCCCACGAAGGGCCGCGGATGCGGGCGCGGATCGGCTAGAGCCGCTCGCGGATCAGACGCTGGACCTCGCCGCCGTCGGCGCGGCCCTTGGTCTCGCGCATCACGGCGCCGACGATCGCGCCGATGGCCTTGCCCTCCCCCGCGCGCACCTTCTCGACGGCGTCCGGCCTGATCCTCCATCGCCCGGTCCACGATGTCGCCCAGCTCGTCCTCCCCAGCCCGTCCCAGGCCGCGCTCCTCCACCACCGCCGCGGGGTCGCCGCCTTCCTCCACGAGCACCCCGAGCACCTCCTTGGCGGCCGACTGCGACACCTGGCCCTCGCCCACCAGCGCCACCAGCCGCGCCAGCGCCGCGGGCTCCACCTGCGACTCGGCCGGGTCCGCGTCGCCGATGCGCGCCACCAGCTCGCCGGTCACCCAGTTGGCGATCGGCCTTCGGGTCGCCGCCGTCGGCGGCCACGGCGGCCTCGAAGAAGTCCCCGAGCTCGGTGCGGAAGGCCAGCTGCCGGGCGGTGTCCGGCGGCAGGTCCAGGTCCCGCTCGAGCCGCTCGGCTCGCGCGGCCGGCAGCTCCGGGAGCGCTGCTCGGGCCCGCTTCAGCATCTTCTTCGTCGGTGCCACCGGCACCAGGTCGGGCTCCGGGAAGTAGCGGTAGTCGTGCGCCTCCTCCTTCGATCGCAGCGGGCGTGAGCGCGCCCGTGCGGGGGTCGAAGTGCAGCGTCTCCTGGGTGACCTCGCCGCCGCCGCGGATGAGCTCCGACTGGCGCTCGATCTCGGCCTCCACGCCGCGCTCAAGGAACCTGAACGAGTTCATGTTCTTGAGCTCGGTCTTGGTGCCAAGCGTGGCCTCCCCGGCGGGACGGATCGACACGTTGGCGTCGCAGCGCAGCGAGCCCTCGTCCATGTTCACGTCGGACACGCCCAGCTGCCGCAGCGTGACTCGCAGCAGCCGCAGCCACTCCGCGGCGTCCGCGGGGTCGCTCAGGTCGGGCTCGGTCACGATCTCCACCAGCGGCGTGCCGCCGCGGTTGAAGTCCACCACGCTGGCCTCGGCCGAGTGGATCCGGCCCGAGGCCCCCGCGTGCACGAGCTTGGCGGCGTCCTCCTCCAGGTGCACGCGGTGGATGCGCACGTCCCCCAGGCGCCCGTTGCGCGCAAGCGGGATGTCGTACTGAGAGATCTGGTAGCCCTTGGGCAGGTCTGGATAGAAGTAGTTCTTGCGGTGGAAGATCGAGCGCGGCGCCAGCTCGCAGCCGAGCGCCATGCCGATCATCAGCCCGAAGTGCACGGCCTCGGCGTTGGTCACGGGCAGCGTGCCGGGATGCCCGAGGCAGATCGGGCACGTGCGCGTGTTGGGCTCCTCGCCGAACGACAGCTCGCAGCCGCAGAACATCTTCGTGCGCGTGCTCAGCTGCACGTGGATCTCCAGCCCGATGACCGGCTCGTAGACGCGCTCGGCCACGGCGTCAGGCACGGGCGGGGCTCCCGTCGAAGCCGATGGCCTGCTCGAGCGCATAGGCCGCGTCGAGGATCGCGTTCTCGCTGAACGCCGGCCCCGCCAGCTGGATCCCCACCGGCAGCCCCTCGGACAGACCGCCGGGGATCGAGATGGCGGGGATGCCCGCCAGCGGCATCGGCACCGTGCAGCGAGTCGGAGAGGTACATGGCCAGCGGGTCCTCGGTGCGCTCGCCGAGCTCGAACGCCACGGTCGGCGAGGTGGGCGTGACGATCAGGTCCACGCGCTCGAACGCCGCCCGGAAGTCGTCGGCGATCTTCGTGCGCACCCGCTGCGCGCGGCCGTAGTAGGCGTCGTAGTAGCCGGAGGAGAGCGCGTAGGTGCCGAGCATGATGCGGCGCTTGACCTCGGCGCCGAAGCCTGCGTCGCGCGTGTGCTCGTACAGCGACAGCAGGTCGCCGTCGTCGGTGCGCGGCCCGTAGCGGACCCCGTCGAAGCGGGCCAGGTTCGCGCTGGCCTCGGCGGGCGCGATCACGTAGTAGGCGGCGATCGCGTGCTCGGAGTGCGGCAGCCCCACCTCCACCAGCTCGCCGCCGAGGTCCTCGATCCGCTTCAGCGTCTCGTCGAAGACCGCCCGCACCCCGGGCTCGACGCCCTCGCCGGTGAGCTCGGGCGGCACGCCGAAGCGGATGCCCTCCAGCCGCTCCGCGGACGGCACCCGGATCTTGTCCTCCAGGCCGGTGGAGGTGGAGTCGCAGGGGTCGCGGCCCGACCATGTGCGAGAGCGCCAGCGCGCAGTCGGTCACGTCGCGCGTGAGCGGGCCCGCCTGGTCGAGGGACGAGGCGAAGGCGATCATCCCGTAGCGCGAGACCGCCCCGTAGGTGGGCTTCATCCCGACGATCCCGCAGAGGGCGGCGGGCTGGCGGATGGAGCCGCCGGTGTCCGTGCCGATCGCCCACGGCGCCAGGCCCGCGGCCACGGCCGCCGCCGAGCCGCCGCTGGAGCCGCCGGGCACGCGCGTTCGGTCCCACGGGTTGGCGACCGGCCCGAAGCCCGAGTTCTCGGTGGAGGAGCCCATGGCGAACTCGTCCATGTTGGTCTTGCCGAGCACGGGCGCTCCCGCCTGCACGAGGCGGTCGACGGCCGTTGCGGTGTAGGGCGGGCGGTAGCCCTCCAGGATCCGCGAGGCGGCCGCGCTGGGCACGTCCTCCACGCAGAACAGGTCCTTGACCGCCATCGGGACGCCGCCCAGCGGTCCCTCGCGGCGGGTCGGCGGGCGCCTCGGGGGCCACCCAGAGGAACGCTCCCAGCTCATCGGCCTCGGCCCGCTCGCGGTAGAGCTCGAACAGCTCCGCGGGATCGACGTCGCCGGCATCGACCGCCTTGGCGGCCTGGGCGGCGCTGAGCTCCAGCAGGTCGGCGCTCATGAGCCGGGGCTCGGCACCCTGAAGCCGCTGCCGTCGGCCACGGGCGCCGGCGCCAGCGCGCGCTCGCGCGGAAGGCCGGGCCGCGGCTCGTCCGCGCGCAGCACGTTCTCCAGGTCCACCACGTGCGAGGTGGGCTCGACGCCCTCCAGGTCCAGCTCGGAGATCTTCTCGATGTGGTCGAGGATCGACGACAGCTCGCCGGTCATGCTGCTCGACCTCGGCGTCGTCGAGCCGGAGGCGTGCGAGCCGGGCCACGTGCAGTACCTGTTCGCGCTCGATCAAGGGATCGCGATGATAGGTCGCGTCGTCGCTCCTCCGCGCCGCGCGGCCGCGCTGCCGGCGAAGGCGATCGCCGTGAGCAGGCCGAGGCCCAACGGGTGCGCCGGCCTCCACGGTCGCCGTAGCGTCCAGGCCGGGCTCCTGGAGCATCCGGTAGGCCACCAGGACCGCCGTGAGCGCCGCCGCCACCGGACGCGGCGGCCGCGGGGCTCGACGGGCGCCGCAGGCGCCGTCCCGGCGGCGCGCAGTAGGCGGCGGCGACGGCCAGCACGATCGTGGCCAGCAGCCCGGCGAGGATCATCCGGTCGATGGCGCCGTCGGCCTGCCAGGCGTTTCGCTCCTGGCTCTCGGCCGCGAAGCGGGCGTCCTCGCGGATGTCCTCCAGCCCCTCGGAGTCCGGCCGCGCGGCTGGGCGAGCTCCTCGATCTGGCGCGCGGCGTCGCCGCCGATCGTGCTGTACCAGTGAGCGCCATGGCGAACAGCAGCGCGAAGGCCGCGACCATCGCGACCGCGTGGCCGCGCGACAGGCGAGCGAAGGTCAACGCGACGCGGGGTCCGGCGGCGGCGCGGGGAGCGTCTCGATCTCCGGCGGCGCGGCGCACCGGGCACGCCGGTCGCGTCGGTGGGCGACGCGGCGTCGCTGCGGCGCTCGTCGCGCATGGCCACCAGCCCGGCGACCACCAGCGCCGACCGCGGCCGCCAGCGCCAGCCACAGCGCCGGCGGAGCGCCGCGTCCGCGCCGGCGGGCAGGTTGATCACCCGCAGCAGGACGATCAGCACGCCCACCATCGCGGCCAGCGTGAGCAGCGCCTCGTAGGCGATCGCCACCGAGGGCGTGCGCTGCGAGGCCGTGACCGGCACCAGGGCGATGGCGGCGGCGGCCAGGCCGCCAGCAGCAGGTCGATCACAGCGAACGCCTGCCAGCGCCGTGACCTCGCCGGGGCCGTACCACGGCAGGAACAGCGAGACGAGCAGCACGACTCCCGCGCCGCCGGCGATCCACTCGCCTGCTCTGAGCCTGCGCAGGTCCATCGGCCGGCAGCCTACCCCGGCGCGGCGACTCGTCCAGCCGGCTGCCAGCCGCGCGGCCCGCGCGGTGTTCGAGAGCAGCATCGCGATCGTCATCGGGCCCACGCCGCCCGGCACCGGGGTGATGGCGCCCGCGCGCTCGGCCACGGCCTCGAAGTCCACGTCGCCGACCAGCCCGGCGTCGGTGCGGTTGGTGCCCACGTCGATCACCACGGCGCCCTCGCGGACCATGTCGGCCGTGACCGTGCCCGGCCGGCCCACCGCCGCCACCAGCACGTCGGCGCCGCGGCAGACCGCCGCCAGGTCGCGCGTGCGCGAGTGGCACTGGGTGACCGTGGCGTTGGCCGCCAGCAGCAGCTGGGCGAGCGGCTTGCCGACCAGCTGCGAGCGTCCGATGACCACGGCTGCCGCGCCGCGCAGCTCGACCCGCGCGTCCGCCAGCAGCTCCATCACGCCCGGCCGGGCGTGCAGGGCACGAGGCCCGGGCGCGCCCTGGGCCAGCAGCCCGGCGTTGACCGGCGTGAGCCCGTCCACGTCCTTGCCGGGGTCGATCGCGCCGGTCAGCGCGTCGGCGTCGAGCCCCGCGGGCAGCGGCAGCTGGAGCAGGATCCCGCTCACCGCCGGGTCGGCGTTGAGCGAGTCGAGCAGCGGCGGCCAGCTCCTCCTGGCTCGGTGTCGGCCGGCCAGCTCGTGGTGGAACGACTCGATGCCCACCTCGGCGCAGGCCTTGCGCTTCATGCGCACGTAGACGTCGGACGCCGGGTCGTCGCCCACGAGCACCGTCGCCAGGCCGGGCTCGACGCCCTCCGGCGCGCAGCTCGGCCACCTCCGCGGCCACGCGCTCGCGCACGCCGGCCGCGACCGCCTTGCCGTCGATGATCTGCCGGGGCACGGCCGCGCCCTCAGCGCCGCTTGAGCGGCGCGTAGTCGGCCATCAGCTTGCGCTCGGAGCCGTCGGAGGCGAACCGCACCACCACCAGCCCGCCGGGCTCGCCCCCGACCACCACGCCGTCGCCGAACTTGGCGTGGGTCACGTCGTCGCCGAGCGCGAACGTGGCCGCCGGCCCCGGCTCCGCGCGGAGCGGGCGCCGCGCGCGCGCCGACCGGTCGCCCAGGAGCCGGCCAGCGACGCGCGCGGAGGGCTGCTCGTCGGCGTCGGTGAGCTCGGACGGGATCTCGCCGAGGAAGCGGCTGGGCACGTTCCACTCGCGGCCGCCGTACAGCGCGCGCGTGCGCGCGTGGGTCATGTAGAGCTCGCGCGCGCGCGCGCGTGACGCCCACGTAACAGAGGCGGCGCTCCTCCTCGATGTCGCCCGCCTCGATCGAGCGCGAGTGCGGGAACACGCCGTCCTCCAGCCGATCATGAAGACGATGTCGTACTCGAGGCCCTTGGCGTTGTGGAGGGTCATCAGCGTGACGATGCCCTCGTCGTCGCTGCAGGTTGTCCTGCTCGGAGAAGAGCGCGACCTGCTGCAGGAACTCCTCCACCGACGGCTCGTCGGCCGAGGCGTCGTACTCGCGCGCCACGCCCACCAGCTCCTCGAGGTTCTCCAGCCGGCCCTCGGACTCGATCGTGCGCTCGGCCTCCAGCGCGTCGATGTAGCCCGAGTCGGCGAGCGTCTGCTGGAGCAGGTCGCCCACCGACGAGCCCTCCGCGGCGTCGCGCAGCTTCTCCATCGTGTCCATGAAGCGGCCGACGGCCTTGACCGCCGCGGCGCCCAGGCCCGGGCACGTCCTCGGGCGTGCAGCGCGACGTCGAAGATCGGCTCGCCGATCGTGTTCGCGTGCGAGGTGAGCCGCGCCTGCGACGTGTCGCCGATCCCGCGCCGCGGCGAGTTCACGATCCGCCCGAACGCCACCACGTCGTGCGGGTTCACCAGCAGCGTGAGGTAGGCGAGCGCGTCCTTGATCTCGGCGCGCTCGTAGAAGCGGGTGCCGCCGATCACCTGGTAGCCGACGCCGTAGCGCACGAGCGTGTCCTCGAGCACCCGGCTCTGCGCGTTGGCGCGGTAGAAGACCGCCACGTCGTCGCGCGACCCGCCGCCGTCCACGTGGCGCTCGATCTCGCCGGCCACGAAGCGCGCCTCGGCGTGCTCGTCCTCGAGCTCGCGCAGGTGGATCGGGTCGCCCTGGCCGTCGTCGGTCCAGAGGTGCTTGGGCTTCTGGCTGCGGTTGTTGGCGATCAGCGCGTTGGCCGCGTCGAGGATCGTCTGGGTCGAGCGGTAGTTCTGCTCGAGCTTGATGACGGTGGCGTCGGGGAAGTCGTCCTCGAAGTCGAGGACGTTGCGGATGTCGGCGCCGCGGAAGGCGTAGATCGACTGCGCGTCGTCGCCCACCACCGCCAGGTTCCGGTGCTCGTCGGCCAGCAGCCGCAGCCACCGGTACTGCGCGTGGTTGGTGTCCTGGTACTCGTCCACCAGCACGTGCCGGAACGAGCGGCGGTAGCGGTCGAGCACCTCGGGGAACAGCTCGAACAGGTTCACGCAGCGGAACAGCAGGTCGTCGAAGTCCATCGCGTTCATCGAGTGGATCCGCTGCTCGTAGAGCTCGTAGACCTCGGCGGCGGTCTGCTCGAAGTAGGAGCCGACCTTCAGCCGGTAGGCCTCGGCGTCCAGCAGCTGGTTCTTGGCGTCGGAGATCTGGCGCTTGATGCCGCGCGGCGGGAAGCGCTTGGGGTCCACGCCCAGCTCCTCGATGCAGCGCTTGACCAGCCGCACCGAGTCGGCCTCGTCGTAGATCGTGAAGCCGCGCGTGTAGCCCAGCCGCTCGGCGTCGGAGCGCAGCATCCGCGCGCAGGAGGAGTGGAAGGTCATGACCCACATCGCCCTGCGCGCGGGCGCCCACGAGCTCTCCACCCGCTCGCGCATCTCGCTGGCCGCCTTGTTGGTGAAGGTGATCGCCAGGATCTCGGACGGCTGCGCGGCCCCGGTGCCCACCAGGTAGGCGATCCGGCGGGTGAGCGCGCGCGTCTTGCCGGATCCGGCGCCGGCGAGGATCAGCAGCGGCCCCTCGCCGTGGGTGACCGCCTCGCGCTGGGGCTCGTTGAGCCCCTCGAGCAGCGACTTCGGGGCGGTCGCTGGTGGCGGCGGCGGTCGCGGACACCCGTCCGAGGATAGAGCCGAGGCGGCGGGGCCCGCCTGGCAAGGTTGGCCCATGGGCCTCTGCGACGAGGTCCGCGGGAGTCGTGCGCGGCGATCGCGGCGGACGCCCGCTCGGTGTCGATCGACCTCGCGGCTCGGCGACGTCGAGCCCGGCCCGCCGCCGGAGCTCGACCCCGAGCGCCACTACCTGGAGGGCGCGCCCGAGGACGTGGCGATGTACATGCTCACCCTCGACGCGATCAACTTCGGCTCGGGCTGGTTCCCGACGCTGCGCAAGCGCCCGGGCTGCTCGGGCTACTTCACGGTGGCGTGGGCGCTGGCCGACCGCTTCCGCGCGCGAGGGGCCGTGGTCGCCGGAGGAGCTGCGGGCGCTGACCGCGGAGCGAGGTGGCGGCGGTGCTGGGCCAGGAGCCCGGCCACGAGCTGATGGGCCTCTACGCCCGGGCGCTGAACGACCTCGGCGCGTTCCTGGGCGACCGCGGCGCGCTCGACGTGGTGGCCGCGGCGGACGGCTCGGCCGAGCGGCTCGCCGGAGCAGCTCGCCGAGGGCATGCCCTTCTTCGACGACCGCGGCTTCTACAAGCGCGCGCAGATCACCGCCGAGCGACCTGGCCCTGGCGGGCGTGGCCGAGTTCGGCGACCTCGACCGGCTCACGATCTTCGCCGACAACCTGGTGCCGCACGTGCTGCGGGTGGACGGCGTGCTGCGCTACGACGACCCGCTGGCGGCGCGGATCGACGCCGGCGAGCTGCTCGAGCCCGGCCGCGAGGAGCGCGAGATCCGCGCCTGCGCGCTGCACGCCTGCGAGTCGATCGCCGCCGAGCTGGGCGTGCCGCCGCGCGATCCTCGACATGTGGCTGTGGAACCGCGGGCCAGGAGCCGCGCTACAAGGCGGGGCCGCGGCACCGCACGCGCACCGTCTTCTACTGAGCGGCGCTAGCCCCCGGCCGGGTCGTTGCCCGCGGCGCCGCAGCGGCCGGACCTCCGCGCCCTCGGGCCGCTTGCCGGTGAGCTCGGCCACCATGCCCTCCAGCTCGCTCACGCCGCGCGGCCAGTCCCTTCAGGGCGTCGGCCACCGGGTCGGGCAGGTGGGCCCAGTCGGCGTCGGGGCCCTCGGGGCGCTTGCCGCCGACCCGCACCGGGTGGCCGGGGTTGCCGACCACGGTGGAGTCGGCGGGCACGTCGTGGATGACCACCGAGTTGGCGCCGATCTTCGCCCGCTCGCCCACGTCGATCGGGCCGAGCAGCTTGGCGCCCGAGCCCACGACCACGTCGTCGCCCGACCGTCGGGTGGCGCTTGCCGCGCTGGAAGCCGGTGCCGCCGAGCGTCACGCCCTGGTAGAGCGTCACGTTGTCGCCGATCTGGGCGGTCTCGCCGATCACCACGCCCGCGCCGTGGTCGATGAACAGCGCACTCGCCGATCTGGGCGGCGGGGTGGATCTCCACGCCGGTGGTCACGCGGGTCGCGTTGGCCAGCAGGCGCGGCGCCAGCGGAACGCCGGCGCCGTGCAGAGCGTGCGCCACCCGGTGGGCGAGCAGCGCCTGCACGCCGCCGTAGGTCAGCAGGATCTCCGCGCGGCCGACGTCGCGCGCCGCCGGGTCGCGCTCGTGCGCCGCGGTCAGGTCGGCGCGCAGCTCGCGCGCGACGCGGGTGAAGGTGCCGAGGCCGAGCATCGTCAGGATTGTGCCGCAGCCGGCACCCGGGCACACGCCGGGCAGTCCGCGCGGCGGCCGGTGGCCACCAGCGTCTGGCCCATGTCCAGGCCGTCGAGCTGGAGGATGCGGTCGAGCAGCGGCGCCCCACGCCCGCCAGCAGCTTGAGCGCCTCCAGCGCCTGGATCGAGCCGATCACGCCGGCCATCGCCCCCAGCACGCCGGCGTCGCGGCAGGACCGGCGCGCCTCGGGCGGCGGCGCGGTGGGGAAGGCGCAGCGGTAGCAGGCGGACTCGCCCGGGCGGACCGACAGCACCAGCCCGTCGAAGCCCACCACCCCCGCCTCCACCAGCGGCACGCCCTCGGCGCAGCACGCGTCGTTCACCAGGTACCTGGACTCGAAGCTGTCGGTGCAGTCCACCACCACGTCGGCGCCGGCCACGATCGCCTCGGCGTTGGCCTCGGTGAGCTCGACCGGATATGGCTCCACCACGAGCCTCGGGATTGAGCAGGCCGAGCTTGGCGGCCGCCACCTCCGCCTTCGGCTGCGCCGACGTCGGGCGTGAGGTGCAGCGGCTGGCGGTGCAGGTTGGACAGCTCGACCACGTCGCCGTCCACCAGGCCCAGCTGCCCGACCCCGGCCGCCGCCAGGTACTGGGCGACCGGGCTGCCCAGCGCGCCCACCCCGACCACGATCGCGCGCGCTCCCTTGAGCCGCTCCTGCCTTGCCCCGCCCCACTCGTCCATGAGCAGCTGGCGCGAGTAGCGCTCGAGCTCGTGCGGCGAGAGGGTCACATGGTGGGGGCGAAGAAGGGCGTGCTCACGTAGCGCTCGCCGGAGTCGGGCAGGACCACGGCGATCCGCTTGCCGCGCATCTCGGGCCGCGAGCCCACCTCGATCGCGCCCCACAGCGCCGCGCCGCAGGACATGCCCGCCAGCACGCCCTCCGTGCGGGCGCACGCCGCGCGCCGTCTCGATGGCGTCCTCGTCGTCGACCGCGATGATCTCGTCGACCACGTCGAGGTTGAGCACCGGCGGCACGAAGCCGGCCCCGATGCCCTGGATCTTGTGCGGCCCGGGCCGCCCGCCGGAGAGCACCGGCCGAGCTCTTCGGGCTCGACGGCCACCACGAGCAGGTCGGGGTTGCGCTCCTTGAGCCGCTCCCCGGTGCCGGTGATCGTGCCGCCGGTGCCCACGCCGGCCACCAGGACGTCGACCTTGCCGTCCATGTCGCGCCAGATCTCCTCGGCGGTCGTGCGCCGGTGGATCTCGGGGTTGGCGGGGTTGGAGAACTGGTCGGGGATGAACGCGTCGCCCAGCTCGGCGGCGATCCGCGCGCGCGGCGTCCACCGCCTCGTTCATCCCGCCCATCGACTCGGTGATCCGCACCTCGGCGCCGTAGAGCCGCAGCAGCCCCTCGCGCTCGCGGCTCATGCCCTGCGGCATGGACAGCACCAGCTCGTAGCCGCGCGCCGCGCACACGAAGGCGAGCGCGATGCCGGTGTTGCCCGACGTGGCCTCGACGATCGTCGTGCGGCCCGGCTCGATCCGGCCCTCGGCCTCGGCGGCGTCGATCATCGCCACCCCGATCCGGTCCTTCACGCTGCCGGCCGGGTTGTAGGCCTCGAGCTTGGCGACCAGCTCGGCCCCGCAGTCGGGCGCCACCCGCGTGAGGCGCACCATCGGGGTGCCGCCCACGATCTCGGACAGGTTCGCGGGAATGGCTCGGCCCACGGGGCTCACGCTCATACGGCGAGGGTAACGCGAGCGCCGGCGGGTCAGCGACCCGCGCGCAGCCGCGCGCGAGCCAGCGCGTAGGCCGATTCCAGCGGCGTCACGCCGTCCGATGCCGCCCGGTCGAGCACCTCGGCCATGGTCGTCTCGATCTCGGCCACCCGTGCGCCGCGCCGCGCGCGGGTCGTAGCCCTCGAGCTCGACCGCGATGTTGATCAGGCCCGCCGGCGTTGGCGATGAAGTCGGGCGCGTACAGGACGCCGTGGGCCGCCAGGTCCTCGGCCAGCCCGTCGTGGGCCAGCTGGTTGTTGGCGGAGCCGCACACCACCTGCGCGCGCTATGCGGCCCACGTTCACCTCGTCGACCGCGCCGCCGAGCGCGCACGGCGCCAGCACGTCGACCTCGGCGAGCAGCGCGGCGCTGGGGTCGGCCCAGCGCGCGCCCGGCAGCTTCTTGCGCCAGCCGAGCCGGCGACTCGTCGATGTCGGCCAGCGTCAGCTTGGCCCCGGCCCGCGCGAGCCGCCGCGCGAGCTTGGAGCCCACCCGCCCGACGCCCACCACGGCGACGGTGCGCCCGCGCAGGTCGGCGGAGCCGAAGCGCCGCTCGCAGCACGCGCGCATCGCCGCCTCCACGCCCTGCGCCGTGAAGGGGCTGGGGTCGCCGCTGCCGCCCTTGGCGCGCGCGAGGCCGGTCACGTGCGTCGGTGCCCTCGGCCAGGACGGACATGTCGCGGGCGCTGGTGCCCACGTCCTCGGCCGTCACGTAGCGGCCGTCGAGCGTGTTCACGGTGTCGGCGAAGTCCAGCAGCACCGTCGCGCCGCCGGCGCCCGGCCGGCGGCGGGCCCGGGCTCGGTGCAGATCACGCCCTTGCCGCCGCCGAGCGGCACGCCGCGCGGCGGCCGCCTTGAAGGTCATCGCGCGCGACAGGCGCAGCGCGTCGCGCGCGCCGTCCGCCGAGCTCTGGTAGCGCCACATCCGGCAGCCGCCCAGCGCCGGCCCGAGCGCCGTGGAGTGCACGGCGACGACCGTGTAGACGCCCGACCGCCGGCCTCGGCGGATCACGAGCTCCTCGTGGTCGAGGCCGATCAGCGGGGTGGTCTGACCGTCGATCGCCCACGGCGGCATCTTCGCGCAACTCCTCGAATCGCGATCGTGTTCTCACATCTGGAAATGGCCCGCATGGGCCGCGAAACGGAGGATCACATGATCGGAAGCACGTTTGGACATCGCATGCGGCTCATGCTGGTGGCTTCCCTCGCCGCCCTCGCCGTCCTGGCTGTCGGCGCCGCGGGCGCGCAGGCCAAGTGGGTCAAGCTCAGCGGGAACAGCGAGATCACCCCGTCCAGTCAGGCGGTGCAGTTCCTGAACGACAAGGGCGTCAGCGTGGCGCCGGTGGGTGCACGCCACCGTTCGAGCGGCGGGGTGTTCAACCTCCCGATCCGGGCGGGCTTCGGCAACACGAAGAACTACCAGGGCATCCTCGTCCACAACGGTGGCCTTCAGTTCACGAAGGGCAAGCGCTCCTTCGTCGTGCGCGGCTTCGTCGTGGTCCGGACCAAGCCCAGCGGCGCGGTGCTGCTGGCCAAGATCCCGGCCCTGCGCGGCGGTTGCGCGAACATCCGCCAGCGCCGTCCGCCGGTTCCTGGTGAACCACCCCGTGTACCGCAACAAGGTCAGGCGCCTCGTGAAGCGCTCACCCGAAGGCGGCGCGCAAGGTGCTCCAGGCCGCTCGCAACTACTGCGACGACGGGCGCGTGATCGTGCTCGCCAAGCTCAAGAACCTCGGCAAGTCGGTGTCGGGCGACACCGCCACCCTCACCGCCGATCTGCGCCTGAGCAAGCAGGCCGCGGGCATCATCAACCGCCGCTTCGGCACCACCCTCAACGCCGGCGTGCTGCTGGGCACCGGCGAGTCCACGGTGACCGTCGTCAAGTAACCCACGACGCGGCCATCATTCGTCAGAGCGGGCGGCCTTCGGGCCGCCCGCTCTGCGTTTGAGGGCGCCGCAACTCCCGCACACCCGCGCGGTTTACGTTCTCCAGAGATGCCGCGTCTCGGCCGCCGCCCCACGGTCCGCCGCGGTTTCTGGCCGGCGCGTGCGCCGTCATCTGCGCGCTGCTCACCGGGCTGCGCGCCCACCTACAACTGGCTGGTCGGCGCCGGCGGCCCGTCGGGAGAGGACGAGAACGACGGCATCTCGGCGGACAGCTCCGGGCGCGTGATCGTGGCGGGCAAGTTCCGCGGTCACGGCCGCCTGGGGCTCGATCTCGCGCACGAGCGCCGGTGCCGACGACATGTTCGTGGCGCGCTACTCGCCGCAGGGCGCCGATGCTAGTCGGTCGCGAGCTTCGGCGCGGGCGCGGACGACGCGATCTTCGACTCCACCACCGACCGGTCCGATGCCACCTACCTGAGCGGCTGGTTCGGCGGCACGGTCGACTTCGGCTGCTGCGCGTCCTGCGACCCGACGAGCGCCGGCGGGCCACGACATGGCGGTGGTCAAGCAGGACGTCGAACGGTCAGACGCTGTGGGTGCGCCGGTTCGGCAGCGCCACCGAGGACGGCGGCAACGAGATCGAGACCGACGACGCCGGCAACGTCTACGTGCTGGCCCTGTCCGTCGGCGCCTTCAACGACGGCCGCACGGGTCTGGCCCAACGAGGGCCTGCACGACTCCTACGTGATGAAGCTGCGGCCCGACGGGTCGCTCGTGTGGACCCAGAAGATCGCGCGGCAGCGGGCGCCAGCGCGTGCGCGGCATCGAGCTGACCGGCGGCGGCGCCGTCCTGGTCACGGGCGAGGCCTTCGGCGAGACGAAGATCGGCTCGGACACCTACTCGATCCCGGGGAGCCAGTACGACGTTTTCACCGCCCGGCTCGACGGCGCCACCGGTCAGGTGCTGCGGTCGGCCCGCTACGGGACGAGCGGGCGTACTGGACTTCGGTCGCGGCATCGCCGGTGACTCTGCCGGCGACTCGCGGCTGTCCGGCACCTTCACCTCCGCCATCGACATCGGCTCCGGCGCCGGTGACCGGTACCGCTGGGCACCACGGGGGTGTTCGTGACCCGCGTCGAAGCCGACGGGTCCACCCGCTGGGCCAACGGCATCGTGAGCAACGCCTCGATCGAGGGCGGGGAGAACGTGACCGACGCGCCGGCAACGTCTACGTGACCGGCGACTTCTCCGGGCGACACCACCTGGAACACCACGTCCGGGAGCCCCATCCGCCTGAGCTCCACGCCCCAGCGGGCGTTCGTCGCAAAGTACGACCCGGCCGGCAAGCTCCTGTGGGTGTCGGCCCCGAGCGTGACCGACGTGCGCACCGTGGCCGACGAGCTGTTCGTGGCGCCCGCCGGGCGGCTGGTGGTGAACGGCCAGGTGTACGGCTCGGTGCAGTACCCGACGACGGCGCGCTACTCCGCCGTCTCGGCCGCCAAGGACATGTTCATCCTGAGCCTGAACCGGGGCTAGGGCCGGCTGGGATCAGCTCTACGCGATCGCCACGCGGCGACGCGCGGCTGGTGCGTTACGGCGGTGGGCGCCTTCAACAGCAGCCACAGGACCACCCGGCGCTTCTCGCCCGGTTCGTGACGTAGCCGCCGAGGATCGAACGGCGCGAGCTCGATGCTCCTGGCCAGGCAGTCCCGAGCGGACGGTCGATCCCCGAGACGCTCGTGCTCGAGCCCGAGCTTGACCCAGCTCTCGGCGAGCCGCCGGCGGCGGTGCGATTCGAACGGGAGGGACACCCGCACGCCCTCGTAGTGCCTAGCCCGGAGCTCGAGGGCCTCGAGCCGGGAAAGCCCCCTGTACATCCCGTGCTCGTGAATGCGGTAAACGCCCATGACCTCGGGCAGGTAGTGGATCTCCCCCTGCTCGGCGGCCAGCAGGTACAGCGGCCCGTCACCCCATGGCACGTCGAAGTACCAGGCGGGCAGGGGAGCGATCGTCTCACGCCGGAACACGGGAGAGCAGGAGCCGAGCTGGAATCCGTCGAGCAGCTCCCGCACACCGACCCGTCTGGGGTGATCCGGGCCCGTGAAGCGTGCGTCGGGACGAGATCCGTCCTCGTAGCGGCGGAGCACGTCGTGGAAGCACATGGAGCATTCCGGGTGCTCGTCCAGGTGGGCCACCTGCCGCCGGAGCTTGTCCGGCGATGTCCAGAAGTCGTCGCCGTCGAGCATGGCCAGGTAGTCGCCCCCGGCGGCGTCGACCAGCTCGGAGAAGATTGCCTTGCCGCCCAGACCGAGGTTCCTGTCCGGAAGGACGGTCTGGATCCGATCGCCGTGCGCCCGGCAGTACTCCGCGATGACCGCTCTGGTGCCGTCGCTCGAGGCGTCGTCCCCCACGAGAATCTCGACGGGAAAGTCGCCGCTCTGCTCCAGGACTCCGTCGAGCGCCCGCGCGATGTAGCGCTCGTGCTGGTAGCTGGTGATCAGCACGCTCACCCGGGCCGCGGGACGGTTCAGACCAGCCGGCGGCCGCGATTCCATGCCCGGCGAGCGTACATCGCAGATCCCATCCCGCACGGAGCGCCATGGAGAACCGCCCGGCAGCGAACGCTCTGGAACTGGGCTACTTTGGAGCTTGTGGAGCGGAGTGGCTAGGGCGCCCGGGGCCGCGCGCGGGTACGCCGACGCCGGCTATGCGGACTCGCTCTCGGAGTTCGGCGCCCCGCGGGAGCTGCCGGCCAGCGGCGGGTGGCTTCTCGAGCGGCGAATAGCCGGGGAGTCCGAGCACGACCTGATGGGCCCCTATCCGCTCTTCGCGTGCCCCAACTGGGCGGGCCTCGCGGATGACCTCAATGCGCTTCGCGGCCGCGCGGTGAGCGTGGTTGTGGTGGCCGACCCGCTCGCCCCTGTGACGGAATCCGACCTGCGGCAGGCCTTCCGCGATCGGGTCGCGCCGTTCAAGGCGCACCAGGTGCGCGACCTGGATCGGCCCCCGGCGCTACCCAATCACCACCGCCGTCGGGTCCGTCGGGCGGCGCGTGCGGTCGAGGTCGAGGTCTGCACCGACCCGGCGACGCATCTGGAGGAGTGGACCCGTCTCTACGCCGGCCTGGTCGCCCGCCACCGGGTGACGGGCATCGCGGCGTTCTCACGCGACGCCTTTCGGCGCCAGCTCGAGTTGCCCGGCCTCGTGGCCCTGCGCGCCGAGCGCGAGGGCCGGACGGTGGGCATGGCGCTGTGGTTCGAGGACGCTCCCAACGCCTACTACCACCTCGCGGCCTACGCGCCCGAGGGATACGAGGTGAGCGCGTCCTACGCGCTGTTCGCCGTCGCCTTCGACCAGCTTCGCGAGCGCGGCGTGCGGTGGGTCGGCCTCGGCGGGCCGGCCGGGGCCGAGTCGCGGGATGACGGGCTCATGCGCTTCAAGCGCGGCTGGGCGACCGAGCAGCGCACGGCCTACCTGTGCGGTCGCGTCCTCGACCACGCGGGGTACGCCCGCCTGCTCGCCGAACGCGACGCCGACCCGGCCTCCGGATGGTTTCCGGCCTACCGCGCGCCTGCGCCCGACGCCGCCACCGCGTGACCGAGCTCGCGATCTGCGGTGGGACGGCGGCGTTCGAGGAGCCGCTCCACGTCGGTCGCCCCAACATCGGCGATCGCGACAGGCTGATGGAACGCGTCCAGGGCGCGTTGGATCGGCGCTGGCTCACGAACGACGGCCCACTGGTGCGCGAGTTCGAGGCGGCTGTGTCCGAGGTGCTTGGCGTGTCGCACTGCATCGCCACCTGCAACGGAACCGTGGCCCTGGAGATCGCGACCCGTGCCGCCGGGCTCAGCGGCGAGGTGATCCTCTCCCCGTTCACCTTCGTGGCGACCGCGCATGCGCTGCAGTGGCAGGGCATCACGCCGGTCTTCTGCGACATCGACCCGCTCACGCACAACATCGACGCCGACCGACTGGAGGAGCGGGTCACACCGCGGACCACGGGGATCCTCGCGACACACGTCTGGGGCCGTCCCGCGCCGGTCGAAGCGCTGACCGAGATCGCCGCCAGCCACGCGCTCGAGCTGATGTTCGACGCCGCCCACGGGTTCGGCTGCTCTCATCGCGGGAAGATGATCGGCAACTTCGGGAGGGCCGAGGTGCTCAGCTTCCACGCGACGAAGGTCGTGAACTCCCTGGAGGGTGGAGCGATCGTCACGGCCGACGCAGGGTTGGCGGACACCGCGCGCCGGATGCGCAACCACGGGTTCGCCGACTACGACGAGGTGAGCCACGTGGGCACGAACGGGAAGATGAGCGAGGTGTCCGCGGCGGTGGGCCTCACGTCGCTGGAGTCCCTCGATGACTTCCGCGAGGCGAATCGCCGCAACCATCGGGCCTACCGGGCCGGGCTGGAGGACATCGACGGCGTGGAGCTGATCGCCTACGACGAGGCGGAGCTCTCGAACCGGCAGTACGTGATCGTGGAGGTCGACGAGTCCGCCGGCCTCTCCCGAGACGAGCTTCAGCGAGTGCTCTGGGCCGAGAACGTGCTGGCACGCCGCTACTTCTTCCCGGGTTGCCACCGCATGGAGCCCTACCGCTCGCTGTTCCCGGACGCCGCGGACGACCTCCCTCAGACCGAGCGGCTCGTACGCCGTGTGCTGGCGCTGCCGACGGGGACCTGCGTGGACACCGCCGCGGTGGCAATCGTGACCGACGTCATCCGCCGTGCGCTGCTGGACGCGCCCCGCTTGCGCCGGCGTCTGCGCGACGCCTGAGGCGTCAGCCCGCCGTCACCGGCCGTCGGGCGCGCGATAGGGCGGGAAGTAGCCCGAGGGGCGGTCGGGGTCCACGCCGGCCTCCCGGCAGAGGTCCTCATAGGCCGCGGGCCGATACACCTGCCGCAGGCTCACGAGCCGATGCTGGCCTGCGCCGAACGAACGCTTGAACTCGGCCACTCCGTCCCCCTCGCGCACCCCGCCCCCGAGGTTGAGGCGCTCTATGCCGAGCTCGCGCAGCCGCTCGACGGCCCACCAGACCAGGTGGGCGGTGTTTCGCTCGCCACCCGGGGCCGACACGTTGAAGAGGTAGTCGGCGCAGTGGGGGGTGTGGCCGAAGACCGCCACCGACTCAACCCGTCCGCCCCGGCCCGCGCCCACCATCAACACGTCGCCGAGCGCGGCGATCGCCGCGATCGTCCGCTGATCGAAGTCCGTGGCGCTCGCAGCCCCCTTCCTGGCGAAGAAGTCCGCGTGGGTGGACAGCAGGAAATCGCTCAGCCGCGTGCGGTCGTCCTCGAGATTGGCCGCCAGGGACGGCCAATTCCGCAGCTCGCGCCGCCGGTTCTTAGATAGCCGCTGGCGGAGGTCGGCGCCGGAGCCACTCAGGTCCATCACGAAGAGCCGGTTGTGCACGTGGACCTCCTCCAGCGCAAACCCGCGCGGCTCGCACAGCAGGGGGTTGAGCCCCAGGTACCCGGACACCCACCCGCGCGCGCGGGCGAACTCGCCCCAGTCCTCGGGGAACTGCCCCCAATCGCCGTTCAGTGCGAAGCCGCCGAAGCCGTAGGGTGTGACGATGTCGACCTGGTCGCCAAGCCCGCGCTCGGCGATCGGGCAGACCACCCGCACCCGCCCGCGCTCGTAGGAGTAGAGGTGGGTCGGGAGCCCCGAGGTGAGCTGGATCGCGCGACAGAACCCCCAGGTGTGCGCGTGTCCGTGCGGGAGCGCCTCCAGCGCCTCCTCCCAGCGCCCCCGGTCGGTCAGTGGGATCAGTTCGTGTCGCGGTCCCACGCCACATACAGGCCGCGCCCGAACGGGCCGCTGGTTTCGTGTCGTGCCTCGAGGCCCGCGTCGCGCAGGGCTTCGAGCTGCTGCTTTTCGGTGAAGAGCCCGACCTCGTGTCGCTCACCAAAGGTCTCGATGCCGGCGGGCCTCCCGACCATGTAGTGGATGTCGAGCACCGACACGTCGTCCTCTCGCTCGCTGGTGTACATCCATGCGATCTTCAGCTCAGGCTCGTCCACGTGGTTGGCCGTGATCGTGCCGGTCCAGTACGCGTCGGGGGTGAACCAGGGCTCGATGACCAGCACCCCTCCCGGGTTCAGATGGCGTCGCATGCAGGCCACGGCGCTCCGCAGGCGCGCTTCCGTCCGCACGTACCCGATCGAGCTGAAGAGGCACGTGACTACGTCGAACCGGCTATCGAGGGAGAAGTCCGCCATGTCCGCCTCGTGGAAGGCCACCCCGGGGCAGCGCTGTCGCGCGACATCCAGGAGGGCCGGGTTGAGATCGAGGCCCTGCACCAGGTAGCGCCCGCGCAGCAGCTCCAGGTGGCGTCCGGTTCCACACCCCACGTCGAGCAGGGTCCTGGCCCCGGGCGCCTGGCTGTCGAGCATCTGACCGAGGTAGTCCACGGCAGCCCCGTAGTCCTTGAAGCCGTACAGCGCGTCGTAAAAGGAGGCGGACCGCGTGAACACGCGGGCACTCTAGTTCAGCGCCTGAAGGCCGACGCTCCTCCGCCCCACTCTGTTAGATAGACGCGTGGCCGTCTATGTGAGCGCCGCGGCCATAGCGGCGATCTCGTTGCTGATCGGCGGCGCGATCTCCCGTCTGTTGAGGACTGCCGGGGCGACCGCCCCCGCGCTCGGCCTGTCCGCCTGCGTCGTGATCGCGCTGATCGGCATGCGCCTGCCGGGCGAGGCTTCCACGGCTGCTGCCGTCCTGGCCCTCGCCGCTGCGATCGCGGTGTTGGTCCTGGTCGCGGAAGGGTTCGACGTGCGAGAGGCGGGCGTTGCCGTCCCGGTCGGCCTGCTGCTGCTGTTGGCCTGCTCGCTCCCGTTCCTCGCATACGGGCGCATCGGCGAGCTCGGGCCGGGCTTCAGCGCCGACCTGGCGCTCCACATGGGCCAGGCCGATGCCCTGCGGGCACTCGGTCCCTCGGCCAGCGTCACGGTCTCGGGATATCCGATCGGGCCGCACACCCTGGTCGCGGCGGTCGGTGAGGGCCTGGGCCTCGACACGCGCTCGGTGTTCCTCGGATTGCTCCTTGCGATCCCCGTGCTCACCGGCCTGACCGCCCTTGCCGGGTTCGACGACCTCTCCCCGGGCCGGCGCGTGGTCGGCGCCGCGCTGGTGGGGCTGCCCTACCTGCCGGCCTCCTACTTCGTGCAGGCCAGCTTCAAGGAGCTCGTGCTCGCGTGCTGCTTCCTCGCCTTCGTGCTGATTTTGAGGGATGCGCGCAGACACGGCGCCCTCGGGTGGCGGCGAGTGCTTGCGTTGCTGCTGGCGACCGCCGGCGGGGCGGGCGCCTTCGGGTTGCCCGCGCTGGCGTGGCCGTGCGCCGTGCTGCTCGTGCTCGTGCCGCTCGAGCGCCACGCGGCGGGACGGGCGCTCGTCGGATTTCGCCCATCGCGCGCCGCCATCTCGCTGGTGGCGGGCGGCGCGGTGATCGTCGCGGCTCTCGCGCTGGGCGGCGGATTTCTCGACGGCGGCGGGGCTGGCGCATTCCTCACGACTCGCGGCCTGGGAGGCAACTTCAGCGGCCATCTGTCGCCCCTCGAGGCGTTCGGCGTGTGGCCCGCCTCGGATTTTCGCTACCGGCCGAGGTCGCACGAGCCTCTCTTCTGGTCGATTGTCGCTTTCGGGACCGTCGTGGCCGCGTACGGGCTCGCATGGTGCTGGCGCCGGCGCGAGCTCGTCCTACTGTCGGCCGCGATCGGAGGAATGCTCGTCTATCTCGTGGCGCGGCCGGTCACGCTCGCCTACAACAGCGGCAAGGCGCTCGTGATCGTCGCTCCCGTGCTCACGCTCATCGCGGTGCGCGCACTCCTGGAGGGTCAGCCTCAGGCGGCGGGCACCGCCATGCCCCGGCGACTGGCATGGGCGGCCACCGCGCTCGCGTTCATCGGGGCGTCGGCGGGATCGACCGCTCTGGCCCTTCGGACGGCGGTCCCGCGGCCTCATGAACGAGCCGACGAGCTGGCCTCGTTGCGCTCGCTCGTCAGGGGCGAGCCGACGCTGTACCTGGGCCGCAGCGACTGGGCCGCCTGGGACCTGCGCGGCGCCCGGCTGACCGGCTTCCAGCGAACGCTGTATCTCTCAGGGCGCCTCGACGAGGTGCCGGGCAAGTCGCCGAGGGTCAGGGGCGGCGCCCCGGATGTGGACTCCGTGGTGCCCGCGGAGCTGGATCGCTACCGCTACGTCGTGGCACCGCGCACCGCCTACGCCTCGGCCTTCCCGCCGAACTTCCAACCGGTGCGCCGGTTGCGCTGGTACGTGCTCTGGGAGCGCAACGGCCCGACCCGCCCCCGCCGCATCCTGACCGAAGGTGCGGAGCCCGGCGCGGTGCTGGACTGCGGGGACGAGCGCAGGCCGGGCGTGGCGTTCGTCAGGCCCCGCCCGGTGACGGCCGGCAAGGGAGCCTGGCGGCAGCCCGGCGGCGGCCCACCGCAGGAACCGGGCACCATGTCCCCCGGCGGGTCGCTGGTCCAGAGCCTCGAGCTGGGACCGGGGGCGTGGGAGATCTCGCTCGCCTACTCCAGCCCGGTCGACCTGCGGCTCCGCGCCGGCTCGCTGGTGGCCAGGTTGCCCGCGGACGTCGATGACCCGGCCGGCCTGTTCGGAGTCGGGGGGATCTCCACCAGGCAAGGGCGGACAGCCATCCGGCTCGAGGTGTCCGCCCGGCGCCGGCGCAGCATCGACCGCCTCATCCGGTTGGGGCGGGTGGCCGCCACGCGCGTGGACGACCGCGGCCGCCTGGTCTCGCAGCGCCGAGCCTGTGGCCGATACGTCGACTGGCTGAGTCCCTGAGAGGATCTCGGCCCGTTGGAATCGACTGGCGCCGTCTCGACCGTGATCGTGGCCTACAACTCAGGCGACCTTCTCCCACGTTGCCTGGCCACGGTCGGCAGCGGGCATGGTGAGGTGGTGGTCGTGGACAACGCCTCGCCGGATGAGGGCGCCCGTCTCGCCTGTCGGGAGTTCCCGCATGTCCGGCTCATCGAACGGCCGCACAACGACGGCTTCGGCACGGCGGCAAACGCCGGCATCGCATCCACCGAGGGCCGCTGGATCCTGGTGCTCAACCCGGACGCATGGCCCATGGACGATGGGATCGTTCAATTGGCCGAGTTCGCCCACAGCCGCCCCGGGCTGGGCGCGGTCGGGCCGCTGCTGTTCGACGCGCAGGGACGACCTCAGCGCTCGACGATCAGGCCTCCGCTCAGTCCCGCGGCGCTCGCGGCCTGGGCGGCGTTCCCGCGCGCCCTGAGCGGCGCCTACGGCGTCCTGCGCACGCGAGCGAAGCTGCTCCGCGACAGCGCGCCCGGATCGGAGTTCCTCCAGGGGGCCGCGATGCTCCTCCGGCGCGAAGCGTTCGACCAGGTTGGCGGGTTCGACGAGAGCTTCTTCATGTACGGCGAGGACGCGGACCTCTGCGCCCGCCTTCGTGACGCCGGCTGGGGCGTGGAGCTCTCGCCCGTCGCGCGGTTCGTGCACGTGGGGGCCGGCTCGACGCACGCGGTTGCCGATCGGATGTACGTCGAGTTGCTGCGCTCGTGGCTGCGGCTGATCGCCAAGCGCAAGGGCCCCGAGGAGGCGGAGCGCGCCCGCAGGTGGCTGCTTCCGGCACTCCGGGCGCGAGCGCTGTGGGCGCGCGAACCACAGCCCCGGATGGCGGCGGCCTGGCTCGCATCCGGGCGTGTGGTCGATCTGCTCAGCACGGCGAAGTGACCCAGCCGTCACCGCTCGAGCTCCTGCATCCCGAGGGACGGGTGGAGCGCGTGCTCCTGCTCGGCGAGCACTGCGCCGCATGGATGCAGCCGCGCGCCGCGACCGAGGCGAGCCTGGACGTGGACCTGGCGGTGATCGCTCCATCGCCGGCGGACCTGCGGCGGAGCGGGTGGCTGGAGCGCGCCGTCGGAGACGCCGCCCGCGGGCTGGCGCCCGCCGGCCTCATCTACACGTTGGTGCCGCGCCGCAACCGCAGGACGGCGCGGCGTCACCTGCTCCAGGCCGGCCTGGTGCTGGAGCCCCCCCTCGTGGAGCTTCCCGGCCATGGACCCCCCCGCTACCTGCTTCCACTGCAGGTGGAGCCATGGCGCCACGCGCTGGCACGTCAGATCGAAGCCCGGCCTCGCGCGCGCGTCGCCCTCCGGGCCGCGCGCGCACTACCGCTCGGCGGCTCGATCCTGGCCGATGCGCTCCCGGCTGTCGCAATCGTGGCCCGGCGACCGCGCGCCGACCCGCTCATGGCCTGGGTCGAGCGGCTTGGCGGCGGCACGCGGCCGGTCGCCCACGCCGTCGTGGCGACCAGCTGGCGGGGCCCGCACGGACCGATCGTCCTGCACTGCTTCGCTGCCGCGGAAGCCGAGCCGTGGGGCGTCGCGAAAGTGTCCGAGGAAAGCGCGACGGAGGCCCAGCTGCTCGCCCGCCTTGGCGTCGCGGCAGCGCGCGGCCGGTGCGCGGGTCCCGCGGCTGCTTGCGACGGGGCGGGTTGCCGGCGGCCCGGTACTGGTGGAAACCGTCCTCGCCGGCCGCCCGGCGGCCGAGCTGCTCCGAGAGCGCCCCGGACCGCTTTGCCGAGATCGTGGGCGCGATCTGTTCCTGGCAGGAGCGCTGGAACCGCGCGAGCGCGGCACCGGCCAGGCTGAGCCGGAGCCGGCTGGAGGCGGAGCTGATGGGCGCGGCCGCCGAGCTGGCGGACTCGATCCCCGATGAGGCCGCCTATCAGGGCTGGCTGGCGGCGCGCTGCTCCTCGCTCTCCGCGAGCGCCATGCCCGCCGTGGCGAGGCACAACGACCTCACGATGCGCAACGTGCTGGTGGACGACCGCGGTTCGGTCGGCGTGCTGGATTGGGCGGAGGCAGAGGCTGCAGGGCTTCCGCTGACGGACTTCATCTACGCGGTCGTCGACGCGGCCGCCGCCTGCGACGGCTACCGAGGCCGGCTCGACGCGCTGCGCAGCTGCTTTCTGGGCGGGGGATCGCGCGCGCAGTCGGTGGCGACGCTCCAGGAGCGCCTGCGAGCGTCGCTGCAGCTCTCGCCCCGCCGCCCTCGAGCTCGCCTTTCACGCCTGCTGGCTGCGCCACGCGCTGAACGAACAGAGGAGCGCGAGCGGCGGCGAACGCCCGTTCCTGGAGATCGTCCGCTGGCAGGCGCGGCGAGCCGTGAAGGAGGCGACGTGACACCGGGCGAAGCACCGGCGAATCGCGCCGGCGGCTGCTCTTCCTGCTGCCCTTCCCACCCGACCCGGACGGCGCGCACGGAGCCAGCCGGATGACCGGACAGCTGCTGTGGGCGCTCGCCGACAGCCACGAGGTTGGCGCCCTCTACCTGCGCGCCGGCGACGAGCCGCCGATCGATCGCGCGCTCAGCGACCGGCTCGCGCTCGCGGTGGAGGTCGACGCGACCCTCGCTGCAGGGGCCGGGTCGGATGAGGCGAGTCGGCTCGCCGGGCGTCGGGCCTGATCGTCGGCAGGCCGCTGTGGGCGACCGACTGGTCGGTGCCGGCATTCGCCGCACGCCTTCGCGAGGTCGCCCACGACTGGCGTCCAGAGATCGTGCAGGCGGAGCTTCACGTGATGGGCCAGTACCTGCCCGCTCTCCCGGAGCCCTCACCGCCCACGGTTCTCGTCGAGCACGAACCGGGGACGGCAGCGGCCAGGGACCTGGTGGCCTGGGAGCGCGGCCTTCGGCGGATGGGCCGCCGCGTGGACGCCGTCGCCTGGCGCCGCTATGAGCGGCGCGTCCTGGCGACCGCCACCGCTGTCGTGGCCTTCACCGAGCGGGATCGCGCGGAGCTCGCGACGCTGGCGCCGCAGGCGCGGCTGCTGACCGATCCCGCTGGGGATCGCCCTTCCCGAGCAGGCCCGCGATCCGGTCGGAAGGGAGCCGCCGCGCGTGCTGTTCGTCGGCAGCTTCGGCCATCCGCCGAACATCGACGCGGCAATCCGACTCGCGCGTGACATCTTTCCGGCCGTGCGAGCCCGAGTCCCCGAGGCGACGCTCGAGATCGTCGGCGACGCTCCGCCCCGGGCGGTGCGGCGGTTGGCCGGCGAGGGCATCGTGGTGACCGGTCGCGTGGCCGACGTGCGGCCCGCACCTGGACAGCGCGGCCGTGGTGGCCGCCCCGCTTCGGCTCGGCGGCGGGATGCGCGTCAAGGTGCTCGAGTCGCTCGCCGCCGGCAAGGCGATGGTGGCCACGCCGCGCGCGGTCGCCGGCCTCGGGCTCGAGCCCGGAACACACGCCCTGGTCGCGGAGAGCGACGGGGAGCTGAGCGACGCGCTGGTATCACTGCTCGACGACCCCGGGCTTCGCCGCCGCTATGGGAGGCGCAGCCCGCACCCTGGCGGCGGAGCAGCTCGGCTGGGGGCGCGCGACGGCGGCGTTCGAAGAGCTCTACGCGTCCCTGCTGGCCGGGCGGGGCGGCGACGACGCATGACGCGGCCGCGCGTGGCGTTCGTCGGCTGGCGGCTGGGCGGCGAGCTCGAACGTGTGATCGCGCTGGGTCACGAGCGGTTCGACTACACCGTCATCTCGATGGACCTGGACGAGGCGCTGCGCCCGCTGGTCGACTGGCGCCGGATGCCGAAGCCGACGTTCGGGTCGTTCCGACTCGGATGGGTGGCGTTCTTCGCGGTCGGCGGCCTGCGCCTGGCGCGCATCGACGCCGACCTCGTGCACGCCGTCGGCCCTGTGCCCGGTCGTGCCGAACGGCGTCGACCTCAACACGGTCACCTTCTGCCACGCCGCCTACGACGAGGCCACCGCCGGGCATCCGATCAAGGGCAGCTCGAGCTCGATCGGCTGGAAGCTGGGTCAGCGCTTCACGCTGGCGCTCGAGCGGTGGTGGTTCCGGCGCGCGCGTGCGGGTGCTGATTGGCATCTCCGAGGGCAGCGGGGCCGACCTGAGACGTTTCTATCCCGGCGCGCGGGTGGCGGTGATGCCGAGGGGCATCGACCTGCAGCGCTTCAGGCCCGACGACGAGGACCGCAGGCGGTTCCGCGAGGAGCAGGGCGTCCCGCCGGCCGCCGTGGTCGGCGCTCTTCGTGGACCAGCAGCACCGGCCGCTCAAGGGGCTGGAGGTGGCCATCGAGGCCTTCGCCGCGCGCCACTCGCTCGGGCGGCGGCCCCGACCTTCTGTGGGTCGTCGGCGCCGGGAATGAGGCCCTACGCGGCGCTGGCCGAGCGGCTGGGAGTCGGCGACCGCGTGCGCTTCCTCGGCTACACGTCAGAGGTCGAGCGCTGCTACCGGGCGGCGGATCTGTTCGTGCTGCCCACCGTCTACGAGGCGTTCTGCCGTGCGGCCCACGAGGCTGCAGCGTGCGGGCTGCCGGTGGTGGCCCCGCCCGTGAACGGCATCCGGGAGCTCGTCGGGGACGACGAGGCGGGCATCATCGCGCAGCGCAACCCGGCCGACTTCGCGCGCGCGCTGGTGGCGGTCGTCGAGCGATCCCGCTGCGCCGGGCCCGCATGGGCGAGAGCGCGCGCCGGCGCGCTCAGCCCTTCGAGCGAGCAGGCGGTTGCCGGGCGCATCATCGCGCTGCACGAGTCGCTGCTCGGCTAGGCGCCCTCGCCGAGGTATGCCTGCCGGACCTCTTCGAAGGGCCCATCGGCCACGACCCTGCCGTCCGCGAGCCACAGCGCCCGGCCGCAGAAGGTGGCGAGCAGCGGGTGATCGTGTCCGGCCGCCACCACGATGCCGCCCGCGGCTCAGGGTCCGCGCCGCGTGGTCGGCCACGATCTGCCGGAACTCGTGGTCGAGCGCCTCGTGGACCTCGTCGAGAACGAGGATGTCGGGCTCGATGTGGTCGGCCACACCGAAGCCGAGCCGCGCCTTCATCCCCTCCGAGTAGCTGAGCACCAGCCGCTCGAAGGCGTCCTCGAGCCGTGTGGTCTGCTTGATCGCCTCGAGCGCGGCCTCAGACTCGGCTCGGGACATGCCCGCCAGGACGCCGAGCAGCGCGGCGTTCTCCCTTCCCGTGAGCAGCCCGAGCAGACCGGCCTCGGTCGAGAGCAGCGAGCCCACCCTCCCGTTCACGTCCAGACGCCCGGCGTCGGGGCTCAGCACGCCGGCGATCAGGCGCAGCACCGTGGTCTTGCCGGATCCGCTCGGGCCGATCAGCGCGACGCCCTCGCCCGGGCCGATCGCGAACGCCATCTCGTGCACGCCCCACGTCTGGGTGCTGCTGCGCCGCAGGCGTGCCAGCGCCGGGGTGACGGCGCGCTGGTAGCGATCGAACAGGAAGCGCACGCCGAGGCCCTCGGCTCGAATCGAAACGGCCGCCTCGGAGCATGGCCGTCCCCGTTGCTCATCAGGACTCCATGATCTTTGCGAACTGGCGCTGCTCGGAGCGGAACACCGGCACGAACACCAGCAGCAGCACGACGCCGAGTGCGGCGGGGTAGAGCAGCTCGAAGGCGCCCGGCGAATCGCCGTAGGCCAGGACGTCGCGGTAGGACTCGAACAGTCCGGTCATCGGGTTGATCAGGAGCAGGTCGTGCGCGTCACCGGAGATCTGGGACAGCGGCACGAGCCCCGGCGAGATGAAGAACAGCACGCGCACGAAGCTGATCACGAAGGTGCCGATCTCCGGCATCCAGATGCCCAGCAGCGCTGCGGGGTAGGCAACGCCGATCGCGAGCAGCAGCGTGGCCGCGATCACCACCGGCAGCCAGAGCACCGCCAGCGTCGGGGCCACCCCGTAGACCGCCATCATGAGCGCCAGCAGGAGCAGGCTCGCCGCGAAGGCCACCGTCTCGGTGAGCGCTCCGGACAGCGGCAGCAGCGTACGATTGAAGCCCATGTTCAGGACGATCGAGCGGCGCGCCGCGACAGCGCTCATGCGCGTTGACAATGGTGGTCGTGAAGAGTTGAAACGGGACGACCGCGCAGGCCAGGCTCAGGCCCGGCGCCTCGCCCGGGCGGTCGAGCACCAGGGTGACCAGCGCCAGGTAGACGCCCACCAGCGCGAACGGGTCGGCGATCCACTTGACGAGTCGCCATCGTCCCCGTCCGTACCTGACCTTGAGGTCGCTGATGGTCAGCGAGATCAGCACGTCCTTCCACGGCCAGAGCGCCAGCCAGGGCGCACGGCGCGGCGCGACGGCTCTGGCATTCGCCGGCGTCGGGCCGTCCTGGATCTGCACCGACGGGTCCGGCGGGTTCATCCGGGCCAGAATAGGGTTATCCGGCTGAGCCGGTGACAGCCGGCGTGCCCCACCGGAACACGATTCCGCCCCCGCCGGGCGGAGCGCGACGATCAGCGTGGCGATCACCACCCGCGACCGGCCGGAGGCGCTGACCCGCTGCCTGGAGTCGCTGCGGGTCAGCCGCCGGCCCCCGGCCGAGGTGGTGGTGGCCGATCAGAGCTCGAGCCACGACAGCCGGGCCGTGGCCGCCGGAGCCGACTGCGCCGAGCTTCCGGTCCGGTGGGTGGACGGCGGCTCGAAGGGCCTCGCCGGGGGCCAGAACGCTGCCTTTCGGCACACGACCGCGCCGGTGGTCGCGGTGCTCGACGACGACTGCGTGGCCGATCCCGGCTGGACCGAGGCGTTGGAGCGCGAGTTCGCCGCCGACCCGGCGCTGGCGCTGGTCGGCGGCCGCGTCCTACCGCTCCCGGGGTCGGGCGACAGGACCTTCGCGGTCGCCTCGCGCACGGAGCACCAGGCGGCGCGAGTTCCACGGCGGCGCGGCCCCCTGGGAGGTCGGCAGCGGCAACAACTTCGCGCTGCGGCGGGAATGGTTCGACCGCATCGGCGGTTGCGACGAGCGCCTGGGGCCCGGTACGCCTGGTCGGGGCGGACTCGACATGGACCTGTTCTACCGCGTGCTGCGAGGCGGGCGGCCGGGCTCTCTATGAGCCCGGCGCGGTCGTCCTCCACGAGCCCGCCACCCGCCGGGGCCGTCTCGAACGGCGCGTGCCGTACGGATACGGCATGGGCGCCGCGTGCGTGTTTCGCCTGCGCGAAGGCGATCTCCGAGCTGCCCGGATGCTGGCCGGGTGGTTGCTCCTGCGGGTACGCGTGCTCGCCTCCGCCCTGCTGGCCGGCCGCTGGGCCGCGCTCCGAGAGGAGGCGCTGGTGGTGGGTGGCACCGCCGGCGGGCATGGTGCACGGCGCATGCCGGCAGGCCGATGCCGGCGGCGCTCTCGAGCCGATCCGTCCGCACCGGGCCCTCCCGGGGATCTCGGTCTGCATCGTCTGCCGCAACGAGGCCGACAAGCTCGAGCCGTGCCTCGAGTCCGTCGGCTGGGCGGACGAGATAGTGCTGCTGGACCTCGAGAGCGAGGACGGATCGGCCGAGCTGGCGCGGGCCGCCGGCGCCCGCGTGCTGACGCACGCCCCCGTGCCCATCGTCGAGACCGTCCGCAACGTGGTCGCCGACGCGGCCACCCATGACTGGGTCCTGGCGCTCGACCCCGACGAGCGCGTCTCCCCCGGGCTGGCCGCCGAGCTGCGTCGGGTCTCGGCCAGGTCCGGACGTCGACGCGGTGGTGGTGCCGCGGATGAACTTCGACTTCGGCTACCCGGCCACCTCCCCGCTGCAGCGCTACGAGCCTCAGCTGCGGATGTACCGACGTGCCGAGGTGCGGTGGCCGGCCTTTCCCAACGCGCTGCCCGAGGTCGGCCGAGGACAGGGTGCTGCGACTCCCTCCCGCGATGAGCTGACCCTCGTGCACGACCGCAACCGCAACATCCCCGAGGCGATCGACCGGGTGCGGCGCTACGCACCGGCCCAGGCACAGGCGATGATCGACGCCGGCGAGGTGTTCAGCGCGCGCACGATGCTGAGCACGCTCGCCGAGAAGCTCTACCGGCACTTCGTCGTCGCCCGTGCGCTGCGTGACGGCGTTCCCGGGCTTCTGCGCGCCGGCCTCCTGGTGGCCTTCCACCTCTACGTCTGGGCCGCCTTCTGGCATCTGTCGGGCGGCTGTCCGGCTCGATGCGGACGACGCGCTGCTGCGCCGCCTGGACCTCGCGCTCGTCCCGCTGCGCCTGGCCGGGCAGGGCGGTGGCCGCCGTCCGGCGCTCGAGAGGCGGCTGAATTCACGGCGTCCGCGCCGACGCTTCGCACTGGCAAATACCCGCATGCAGGGCTAACGTGTGTCCCAGGTTGGCGGGGAAACCTACTTTTCGGCGTGCCGGTTTTCGGCGCGCATCGGGCGTGGCTGCGTCAGCGTCGGATTGATGCTGACCCACTGGCCGGCGCGGCCCAGGCTCTCGCCCCTGAGGCGGAGGAGCTCACCTACAGCGTGATCGTTCCCGCCACCGATCGGCCCGCGACCACCGAGCGCTGCGTCGCGGCCATCCGCGAGGCGGCCGACCCCCCGCACGAGGTGATCGTGGTGGACTCCCCCGCCGGCATGGGCCCCGCCGGGGCGCGCAACGTGGGCGCGATGCAGGCCACCGGCTCGATCCTGGTCTTCGTGGATTCGGACGTGGTCGTCCACCCGGACGTCTTCACGCGGATCCGAGCGGCGTTCGCGGCGGAGCCCGAGCTGGCGGCCGTCTTCGGCTCCTATGACGACCTGCCCTCCCTCCACGGCGTGGTGTCGACCTTCCGCAACATGCTCCACCACTACGTCCACCAGAGCTCGGGAGGGGTGGCCACCACGTTCTGGGCCGGGTTGGGCGCGGTGCGCAGGGAGGCGTTCGTGGCGGTCGACGGGTTCGATGACTGGCGCTTTCGCTCGCCCTCCGTGGAGGACATCGAGCTGGGCCTGCGCCTGGCGAGCGCCGGCGAGCTGATTCGGCTCGACCCCGAGATCCAGGGCACGCATCTGAAGCGGTGGCGGGTCCGGACGATGCTGCTCACCGATCTGCTGTACCGCGGCATGCCCTGGACTGCGCTCATGCTCGAGCGTGGTCCGCAGGCCGCCCGCCTGAACCTGCGCGGCAGCCACGGCGTGGCTGCGGGCGCCTTCGCGCTGGGAGTCGTTGCGATGGCGTTCGGGCGGTTCCGCCTGGCCGCCCCGCTGGCGGCCGCCTACTTTGCGATCAACCTGCGGTTCTATGACCTGATGCGCCGGCGCGCGGGGCTGCGCAGCGCGGCCGCGGCCGTGGCGCTGCTCCTGGTGCACAACGCTTCCTCGCTTGGCTCCGCGCCGTTGGGAGTGATGGCGTTCGCGACCCACCGGCTGCGACGGTCCGGGCATCGCACGACACGGCTGGTCCAGCACCTCCCCCAGGCCGCCGAGCGACCTGGGCGCCGCTTCAAGCGCGGGGCCGCCGAGCCCGCGGCGGAGCGTGCCCCGAGCCCCAGTAGCGCCGCCGGTTGACGCTCGGCGTCAGCCCCTGACGCTGACCCTGACCAGCTCCGCGCCGTCACCGTCGCGCGCGTATACCCGCACGCGAGCGCCCCTGGCCTCCAGGGCCGGGGTGAGCCAGTCCCAGGCTTGGTAGCGCCCGTACACGAGGAAGCTGCGACGGGAAGCCAGGAACGACCGGTACGGCTGGACGCGAAGGGGCGCGATGCTCTGCATTCCCACCACGCCGAACTCCACTGCATCCGTGCCCAGATACTTCAGCGCCATCGCGGGATCGGCGAGGTAGATCAGACGCGGCCCGCCGGGTTCGCTCACCGCACGATGACTCAGCTCGAAGAAGTCGTGAGGGTTGGCGATCACGACCGGCTCCCCGACGTCGCCACGGAGTCGGAGAAAGCGCGATGCCTGTTCCTGATCCCGCGCCTCGGCGGTGACCTCTCGGTAGCGCTCGGCGACTCGAGCAGCGGCGAATCCGGTGAGGATGAGCAAGAGCGAGACTCCGGCGATCGGCACCCCGCCGTCCCACCACCACGCGGCGAAGGCGATGAGGATCGTGACGCCGATGAGCGCGGCCAGCGCGGAACGCTCCGTGAATGCGCCGGTCGCCCACTTTCCGAGCGCCACCGCGAAGGAAGGGAAGCACCATCAGGGTGACCAGCGCGGCCAGCTCGTGGTCTGGCGGCCGAACGAGGCGCGTCGCGAGCCGGGCAGGCGCGCGCGAGGATCGCCAGGCGACGAGCGCGGCGATGGACAGAACGATGCCGATGCCGACCGCCAGCTCACGATCCAGCAGCGCGTCGGGATAGAAGCGCACCGCGGAGGTCCAGCTCGGGAGCGACCAGAAGGTCGTCGAATAGTCCTCGGCTGCGGCGATCAGCGGTGCGGACAGCACCAGTGGGACGAAGGCCCCCGAGATGGAGGCCGAGGACGAGCCAGTCGACGCGTCGTTGGGCACGAGCACGAACCGCCTCGCCCACCAGCAGCGGAATCACCAGGAGGACCGCGTAGTAGTGGCTGCCCACGGCGGCAGCCAGACTCACGGCCGTCCCGAGCGCCGCGAACCGGCGGTGTGGCCCCTCGATGGTCAGCTGCCAGCAGAGAAGCGCCGCGGCCGAGAAACCCAGCACCAGGCCGTAGGCGCGCGCCTCGTACGCGTAGCCGTGAGCGATGGTGGCGATCGGAAAGAGGACGGCCACCAGCCCGTACAGAGGCGAGGAACGTCGCGCCACGAAACGGAAGACGCAGATGCACATCAGCAGGTAGCCGAGCAGCGCCGGCAAGCGCAGCGCGACCGTGCCATCGCCGAAGAGCTCGAGGCTGGCCCGCGTGATGACGTAGAACGAGATCGGCGTTTGCTCCACCCCGGTGGCCAGCTCTGACCACATGTCGCCGGTGCCGGGCAGGCGACTGATGTAGTAGGTGAACAGCTCGTCGTTCCACAGCGGCTTTCGATCGGCGACGAGCACCGTCATCGCCATCAGCACGGCCAGCCCCGCGAGCAAGAGCGGCCACGCACTGCGGTCGGCGACTCTGCCGAGCGCCGTCGCGGCGGACCTGAGCCGGCTGCCCACCTCGCGCTGCACGACGCTCATGCTGGTTCGGGCCGCTCGTGCCTGGCCCTCACTACGCGAGCCAGATCGGCCAGAGCGCGGAGATAGCTCGGCGCGAACCGGAGGATTCGGAAGTCGGACACGCCCATGTCATCGGTCCTGTCGATCCAGGAGATGGGGACCTCCGTGATGTCGTGTCCGGCCGCGAGTGGCTGAAGCCCCGTTTCCGCATTCGCACCGAAGTCGGGCCGCTTGAGCTCCAGCTCCTTCAGGATCTCCGCCCTGTAGAGCTTGAGGTTGTTCGAGATATCCCTGACCGGCCGGTGCAGGACGAGCCTGACGAGCAGATGGAAGGCACGGTTGGCGACGATCTTCGCGAACGGATAGTTGATGAGGACGGACTCATGTGAGAAGCGGCTGCCGATGGCGCCGGCGTGTCCAGCGGCGATGGCGTCGAACAGATCTCGGAGCTCGGGGACGATCAGCTCGAAGTCGCAGTCCATCGAGAGGATGTACCTCCCGGTGGCGGCGCCATAGCCCTCCTTGAGCGCCCGCCCGACCCCTCCTGGTGGAGACCTTTCGATGAGCCGTATCCTCGGATCGGCCTCCGCCAACCTGCGGGTGACCGAGGCTGTCCCGTCGGTTCCGCCGTCGTTGACGATGATGATCTCGGCCAGGTAGTCGCCATAGGCGGCCAGCAACCCGGATACCAGGCCGGGCACGTTCATCTCCTCGTTTCGACACGGGACGACCACGGACGTCGATCCCCGAAGCTCCTCGTGGTGGGCGAGGTTGACCGTCGCTCTGCGGCTTCGCCGCTCGCCGGGCTTCGCAGCCCAGATGTACAGGGTTCCGCACGCCTCGCGCAGGCCGGGAACGTGCTCCAGGATGAAGGCCGTCTGCTGGATGGCCGGGATCAAGCGCCGCGGAGTGCGCGCATGCACGATGTCGTACGGGACGATCTCGATATCGGTGAGCCCCTGGCTCGACGCGGCCTTCATCAACCGGTACTTGCGCATCCCAACCTGGCACTCGGCGTTCCCGGCGCGCCGGCCCAGTGCCGGCACGAGGCTCTTTGCGAGCACCTGCGGGTTCCAGTAGTTGGCCTCGAAGAACAGCATCTGCCCGCCCGGCTTGAGGAGCCGGTGAATCTGTCTCAGGTTCTCGGAATAGCGGTCATGGCAGAGGATGGCCGTACCGACCACGTAGTCGAAGGTCGCCTCAGGCAGCGCGCCGAGGTCGTCCACCAGCGCAACCTCGGTGTTGTCGATCCTCCGCCGTGTGGCTTCCCCGGCGAAGTCGGCGTTGAAGACGGCGGCCGTTATCGGGTTCTCGCCCCTCAACACCGCCGTCAGGCGCTCGGTCCAGAGGCCACTGCCGGCGCCGATCTCGAGGATCGACTCACCTGGAAGAACGTGGAAGCAATGCCGCACGGTGACGGCACGCCAGTGGAGCTTGATCGGCGACGTCGAGGCGTGGCGGAGCCAGTACGCCTCCCGCGCGCGCTCCATCCGGCGAAGGTTCTCGATCAGCGACATCTCCGGCGCCTCCCCACCGAGCCACGATACGAGAGCGATCTGCGCGCGTGCTTCAGTCGAAAGCGCTTTGCAGCCTCAGGCGGAGACGCTTTGCGCGCCCATCTGCAGAGTAGGAAAGGGTTCCCTCGGGCCAGGGCTCCTGCAGCGGGACGCCAACGAACGAAGAGGGGCCCGCCGAAGCGGGCCCCTCCCCTCCCCTGTGCGGGGCTCCTCCCTACTTCTTGATGACCACCCTTGCCGTCCGGGTCTGAGTCGACACCCGGAGCTTGGTCACGCGGTTGGCGCGGCACCTGCGCGTCCACCGCTTGAGCGTACGACCGTTCTTTCCGATCAGCCGGATCTTCACGGTCTCGTACTTCTTCTGGCTCTTGACGCTGATCACCAGGTACTTCTTCGCACCCTTCTTCGAGATGCGAGCGATCCTCAGCGTCGCGGCCCGTGCCTTGGCCTTCTTGCTGCTGGCACGGGGTGTTAGGACCTTGATCGTGAGGTCAGGATCTCCGCCAGCGGATTCGGAACCTCGTCGGTCCTCCGCCTCCGCCACCGCCATCTGACGGCGTCGGGTCGATCGTCGGGTCCACCGTCGTGGTGCTCACTACCCCTCCGGTCGGCGGCACGGAGGCTCGTGCCGTTGGCCGGCGGGTTGGGGCCACCGGACGAGTTCGCCAACGCGAAGTTCACGTCGACGTCTCGCAGCAGCCCCTCGTCCACGAAGTAGGCGGTCACGTTGATCCTCTGCGGATCGCTGTTGATCACCTCGATCGCGGCGTTGCCGTTCGCGTCCGTGTAGCGGCAGACGTCATACCTGCCGAGCTCGGGCGCCGGGGAACCGCCAACCGTCAGGCGTGCCCCTGTCCGGCCGGTCTCGCCGGTGAACCCGAAGGCCCCATCCGCTTCGTCGTCCACGAAGAAGCACACCCGCTCGTTGGCGAACGGCTTGCCGTCGATGTCCTGCGCGTGCGCGACGACAATGCGGGCGTTCTCGTTCGCCGCTCCCTTGCCCTTCGGGAAGTAGGAGACGAACTTCGTGAACAGGGACTTGACCGTCTTGGTCAGGGACGCCGACTTCTTGTCGGGATCGCTGACCGGCTGGTACGGGTACCGGGCCACCGCCGAGATGACCGACTTGCCGAGCACCTTGATTCCCTCGAGGTCACATCCCCGGTTGTCGTTCTTCACGACGGGGAGGTTGTCGAAGTAGAACCCGGTGCCGGGCCTGTAGGCCACCTGGGCCTCGCCGTGCTCGTCCGTGTAAACGGCGACGGACTGAGCGCCGGACGGCGTCTGCCGGTAGCTCCTCCGGCAGGGTCCGCAGGCAGGTGGTGTTCGTCGGGACCGCCGTCCTGAACGTCTCGGCGATGGTCCAGTAGTCGTAGAAGCCGTCGTACAGGAAGCCGCGGAAGTTGTTCCCCCGCGCCGGCCCGTCGACGCCGGACGCGATGCCCGGTCGACTGGTTGATGGGATGTACGCCCCGTAGAACGGCGCGTACAGGTTGTGCGGCCCGGTGGCACCCGATCCGTCTCGGCTGTACACCTCGCCCTTGTCCGCCTTCTCCAGCGAGCCGACGCCTCCGATGTCCGTGGCGGACCCGCTGTTGGGGGCGATGCTCACGTCGAGGCGCACCGCAGGCATGGGTGCGTCGTCGGCGTCGAGCTTGCCGTCGCTGAGGAGCGTGAGCTCCGGACGGTTCGGGTCGAACGGACCCGCCGCCTCGATGCCGTCACCGAAGAAGCGGGAGAACGGCCCCAGTTCGCCGGACCCGGCGCCTCGGCAGTTGTCCACCGCGTCGACTGCGGGCGGCGGCACGGGCACCTTGTCCAAGCAGAACGTGGGCGACCCCGGCCGGTGGTCTTCCTTCTTGGTCCGGTCGTCGTGGATGTCCCAGAACCCGGTGTCGTTGTCGGGGTTGGAGTCGCTGTCGTCGGCCAGGGCCTCTGCGATCGTGGCCCAGTCGTCCGGCAGGGTGAACTCGCCTCCCGGCCCCAGCGGGTGCGGGAACGTGCCCTTGACCACGACCTGCACGCGCCCGTTCGCTCCGCCGGCGTTGAACACGCCGTCACCGGCCGGATCGCCGAGTCGCGTTGGTCCCGGTCGGATCGGACGCCCCGACCTCGTCGATCGCAGGCGTGCCGATCGACAGCCAGATCACGAGGAACTGGTGCTTGAGGATGGGCGTGCCGGCCTCGTTGCTCGCCACGAGCTTCACGCGTGCGAGCCCCGGGTCGAGCGTCACGATGTCGGCTGCGACGCAGGTTGGGCTGAGGCGAGTGACCGTGGGCGACTCGATGCTCGGGTCGCGACCCGGACCGCTCCACTCCTCAACGGTTAGATCGAAGTTTGCCGTGTTGGCCAGCACGGGATCGCACTTGACGAGACGGACCTGCTCGCCGCGCCATGCCACCTGTGGCACGTTGGCGCGCTGCGGATCCCACGGACTCGTCGGCGTCGCCGCGACGGCCGAACTGGCCGTCAGCGCTGGTACCAGCAGCGCTGCGAACAACGACGAGTCTCGACCTGAGACTGCCGAGATGCTTCATCGAAACCTCCCCCGTTATGTGCCCGCGCACTTTGCGGACCTTTCGGGGCCGAACCTATGCGGATGCTGCACCTTCTGTCAACCCATTTCCTTCGATTGGGTGCCGCCGAGTGGCCTCCCCGGTGCTCCGGCGCCTCGACGTGGGGTGCCTTCAACCCCGATCGGGTGTTGGCTAGTCGGCCAGGTGAGGCCGCGGGCGGGGTCGCGAATGTGGGTTAGGGTTGTGCGCTGGTGAGGGCATGGGGCGTTCGCCGGAGGACGAGATAGTGCGCAAGCCGGTCCGGGTGCGTGAGCGGTCGCCGCGCAGCCTCGCGACGCGGACGGTGCCGTTCGCGCGGACCGGCGTCGCGGTGCTCACCGGGGCGGTGCTGCTGGTCGGTGCCACGCCTGTGAGCGCCAGGACGCCCGCGCGCTGCAAGGGCTCGCACTGGGTCACCACGCTCGCAACCGCACCCGCCTTCGCGGCCGGAGGGGGGTTCAGCAACGAGACGATTCGTTTGGTGGTCGCCCCGCACATGGGCGGGCGCAGCGTCAGGGTGCGCCTGTCGAACCGCCACGGGCTGCTACCGCTCACCCTCAGCTCGGTCCGACTCGCCCGCCAGGCCGTCGGAGCGCGCCTGGTGGCCGGCACGACGCGCCGGGTGCTGTTCGGCGGCAGCGACTCGGTCACGATCCCGCGTGGTGCCGGCGCGGTGAGCGACCCCATTCCGCTGCGTTTCCGTGCCTTCCAGCGCCTGGCGTTGAGCATGTACGCCGCAGGCGCCACAGGCCCGGCCACGACAAACGACACGGATGGGACAGAGGTCGGGTCCTACCTGGCCCCGGGCAACCAGGTCGCCAACCCCGCCGCCGCCGCGTTCGCTCGGCCGAGCACGAGGCTTTACTTCCTAGAGGGCATCGACGTTCGCGCCCGGCGCCGCGCCGGTGCCGTCGTGGCGATCGGCGATTCGATCACGCACGGGTTCAACAGCGTCTTCGCGCAGCGCCGCGGCGAGCGCGACACTCGCTGGCCGGACTTTCTCGCTCGGCGCCTGATCCGCCGGCGCTTGCCGCTTTCGGTGCCCAACGTGGGAATCGGCGGCAACCGTATCCGGCTGGACGCACCGGACTCGTCGCCGAAGTTCGGTCCCAGTGCGCTCTCGCGGCTTGCGGACGACGTGCTGGCCGTCCCCGGCGCGACCGACGTGATCGTACTGCTGGGCATCAACGATGTCGGAGGCTCGCGGCCGTTTGCCACCTCCCAGCAGATCATCGCCGCGCTCCGGCTGGTCATTGCCCGACTCGAGCTACAGGGGCTGCGGGTAACGCTGGGCACCCTCACACCGGCCGGGGGCGACCCACTGATCAACCAGGCGGGCTCGCCGGGCGGCAACCTCACCCGCGTGGCCGTGAACCGCTGGATCCGCCGCACCAAGCAGCCCTACTCGGTCGTGGACTTCGAGGCGGCACTGCGCGACCCCCGGCGGCCGGACCGGATGCTTCCGCAGCTCGACAGCGGCGATCACATCCATCCCAACGCACGCGGCTACGAGCGGATGGCGGCGCGGGTGAAGCTCGCGCGGCTGAAGGGCAGTGGATGCCGGTGAGGCGGTTAACGTGACTCGCGCGCTGCACGGGATACTGGGCGGGCGATGTCACAGGAGAACGTCGACGCGGTCGAGTTTGGAATGGCAGCGATCACTAGAGGCGACGTGGCGGCGCTGATGGAGCTTGCTGATCCGGCTGTCGAGTTCGACTCGTTCTTGACTCGCGTTTCGGGAGGGGACGGCGCATATCGCGGACGGTCCGTCGAAGTACTCGCTCAGTTCGCCCGCTAACTCGCTTCGGGGCAGCCAGTGGCAGAAGGCCCGGAAGTCGGTGCTCGATGCCTTCGCTCAACGCTGCGCCGGTCGTGCCACGCGAAGGCGGGACGGAGTTTGGTGGGACGTTGACTTCGCAGATTCGGAGTGGTAGGCCACGCAGCACAGGCACCTGACTCGACCGGAAGGGGTGCCCGATGAGGCGAAGGTTCGGTTGCACGGCTGTTGGGGTTGTTGCCGCGGTGGTCTTGGCGGTCGCGCCACCCGCTACCGCGCAGACGCCTGACGGCGACTCGGTCACCGGCCAGGTGACCGCAGGCCCCGTCCCCTTTCTGGTTTTTTATGGGGTCGATGCGCATAGTGGCCCGTCCGGCGAGAACCCAACCGGAACGGTTGGGCGGCACGAAGGCGGAGGATTGGGGCCGAATTGGAACGGCAGCGTCACCTGTCTCTCGGTTAGCGATAACAGGGCCGTAGTCGGCTTCTCCGGCACGCTTTCTTTCTTCGGACTGTTCCAGCCCATCGCGGGTCTGGTCCGAGTCGTGGACGGGGGCGGACCGGCTTCCGCGCAAGACACGATCGAATGGGCCGAAGTTCAAGGGCAACTGGGCGGAGAGCCAATACCGGGTCCGACCGACTGCTCCTCCTACCCGTCAACCTTCAGCCCCGGGGTGATACATGTCAATCAACAGGGCGACATCGTCGTCACCGACGCCCAACCGCCCCTCCCCACCGCGAAGGACCAGTGCAAGAACAACGGGTGGCGCAACTTCCCCGGCTTCAAGAACCAGGGCGACTGCGTCTCCTTCGTCGCCACGGGCGGCAGGAACCAGTCCGCGGGCTGAGGGAATAAGAACGGCAGAGAGCCGGTCGGCCCTCCCGGCGTGCCCGCCAGGTCGCTCATGGTGCGGAGCATCTTGCTGAGGCGCGTGACCTCCTGGGTGGTGAGCGGTCGTTCGTTGGAGGCCTCGGTGAGACGGTCGAGTTCGCGCTGCATCAACTCCAGTCCGGCTACAAGCAACTGCTCCTGGTGCTGGGCGCGTTGCCGGGCTGTGGCGTCGGGTGCTTGGTGCCGGTAGCGGGCGGCGATCTCTCGGGCGGTGCTTTCGGCCACGTCGAAAGGTGGGACCTTGCCGAGCTGGCCGTTGCTGGCGCGTGCAGTGGCCTCGGTCGCGGTCAGCCCCTCGACGTTTAATGCGTGTGCGATCGCGGCGCGCTGCGCGTCGCTGAACTTCGAATCGAATCGCCCCACGTCCGTAGAGGATGAGCGGACTACAAGACGGTGGACTGGGTTCCTCGCCGATCTCGACCTCGTGGAAGCAGCAGCCGGCTGCGCGCGGGGCCGTCTGCCGTCTTACGCTGACGGACGCGACCATGCTCGATTCATTCCTCCTCGCCGTGGGCGCAGCGCTGGCTGTAGCTCTGGAGCTGCTCGAAGCGGCGGCTATCGTGCTCGCGGTCGGTCTCTCACGACGCTGGTCGGACGCACTGATCGGAGCCGGCGCCGCGATCCTCGTCTGCCTCACGGTGGCGATCGTGGCCGGTCCGCTGGTGCTCGAACGGCTGCCCGAGGCGCCGCTGGAGATCGCGATCGGGGTGCTGCTGCTGTTGTTCGGACTGGAGTGGCTGCGCAAGGGCACGCTGCGGCTGGCCGGCCGCAGGGCCCGTTCGTCCGCGCTGCGTGAGCACCTCGAGACGCGCGAGCAAACCGAGGCGCTGCCCCCGCCCGAGCCCGGCCGGCCCGACTGGGCCGCCCGCGCCGTTGCCTTCAAGGGCGTCTTGCTGGAGGGGGTCGAGGTCATCCTGATCGTCACTGCCCTCGGCCAAGCCGACGGAGCGCGGGTGCCGGTCCTCGTGGGCGCTTCGCTCGCGGTGCTAGCCGTCGCGTGCGCCGGCGCCTGGCTGCGTGAACCGCTCGCCCGGCTCCCCGAGACCGAGCTCAAGTACGGAGTCGGCCTCATGCTGTCGAGCTTCGGCGTCGTGTTCCTAGCCGAAGGCGCCGGCGCGAGCTGGCCCGGTGACGACCTCGCCCTCCTCGACTGCGCCGCCGCCCTTGCACTCGCGACCCAGATCGAAGCCCACACACTTGCACGCGGCACCGCCCCGAAGGCCTGGACATGAACGCGTTGCGCACACTGGTGCTAGGAGAAACCTGGGCCCTGCCGCTCGGGATCGGCGCGCTGGCACTGATCGCGGTCGCCGCCGATCACGCCGACCCCCACTGGTGGCCGGACGTGGCTGGGCCACTGCTGCTGGCTGCGACCACGGCCCTCCTCCTGGCCAGCGTCCGGCGCACCTCGCGGCGCTGACCGGCCAACACCACCCGCACCGGCGTGGGCCGGTCGAGCCGCAGCTCCCGGCCCTTATTTTTTGAGGGGTCGCGCAGGGCACGCTCGGATCGCCCGCTCAGCCGTCGTGTTCCTGCTGCCGGCGGGGCGTGGGGACCCCGGCCCGCACGGCCTCGAGTTGTGCGGCGAAGGCGAGCCCCAGGAACAGCGCCACCGAGGTGAGAAACGCCCACAGCAAGACGCCGATCGTGCCGGCGAGCGGCCCGTAGGTCGCGCCGAAGGAGTCGGTGGCGTCGATGTAGACGGCGAGAAGGGCCATGAAAGCGAGCCACAGCACGACCGACAAGGCCGCGCCGAACGCAAGCCAGGACGCTTCAGGCTGGCGCCGTCGAGGCGAGTGCTCGAACAGCAGCGACACAGAGGCCACGGCGAATGCCAGCCCGAGAGGCCACCGAGCGACGCGCCAGGCGGCGTCGAGTCCCTCGCTCCAGTCCACCGAATCTCGGATCGCGACCCCACCCATGAGAAAGACCAGGGAGAGGAGTGAGAGCACCCCGGCAGACATGGCCAGCAGCAGCGCCGTGAGGTACTTGTGCGCGAACGGCCGGTCGCGCTCCACGCCGTAGATGCGGTTCGCGCCGCGCTCCACCTGGGCCATGGCGGTGGTCCCTGCCACCGCAGCGGCAAGCGCGCCCGCCACCAGCGCGGTCTCTCCCGACTCGCGTCGGGCGCTGGCCGAGCCCTGCCGCAGCGCGTCCGTGAGGATTTCCCCTGCGGCGCCCGGCGCTAGAGCCTGCACCGTGTCCCGCACCACGAGCCGAAAGTCGTCTTGGTCCAGCGCGGCGGCAAGCCCCACAACGGCGATCAGCGCCGGCAGCAGGGTCAACGTGATCTGAAAAGCGAGCGCACGCGAGTGGCTAAAACCGTCCGCAGCGCGAAAGCGCGTCACCGCGTCAGCAAACAAGCGCCGCCGACCCGCCCTTCTCAGGGTCTCGACGGCCTCGTCGCCCTCCAGCTCGCCCCGAGTCGCCGGAACGGCTGCGGCCGTCGTCACGGTCGCGCCCCAGCGTCTGACGAGTCCACGCCGAACCCACTACCCGCTCGCGCAGCGAACCACACGCGGCAGGGACCAAGCAAGAGGGCGGTCCCATATCCGAATCGAAGGCGTGGCCGGGTGCTGCTTGGCGTCCAGCGCGGCTGTGTACGGCTAGGTGCGCATCCCCTGAGGCTCGAGGCACTCGGTCCTATAGCGGGCCCGTTTCTGGACGCAGGCCTTCATTGCGCGAGGGATCGAGGGCGGCGCCAGGGGCCGGTGATCGCGTAGGTGACGGCGGAGGGATCGGGGCGGCCGCCCTGTTGGTTTACAAACAGGGTGTGTCCCGTGGGGTCGAAGCAGGCGCCGCAGAACTCGCTGTGGTTGGCCACGGTCTCGGCGAAATCGTAGATGCGGCCATCGCTTGTTAGGCCACGGAGGAACTGGCTGTCGCTGCCGTCCTCGCATAGGAGCAGGTCGCCCGTGAGTGGCACCACGACCATGTTGTCGGGGTTGTCGAGTTCGTGGCTGCCGGGTGACTCATAGATCAGCGTCAGCGTCCGGCTGCGCGGGTCGAGCATCCAAACCTGGCCTTCGCCGGCTGCGCCGCCGGTGGTGCAGTCGAAGAAGACCTTGCCGTCCGCCGCCCACATGCCCTCTTGGCGCTCGAAAGCTGCTGCGCCTTTGGCCTCGGCCTGGAAGCGAACCCCGCTCGGGGGCGCGTCGCTGTCGGGCTCGGGGTCGTCGATGTCGACCCACTCGATCCCGAACGAGACGCCCACCGGCCATCCGCTTGCTGTGTGCGCGTTGGGACGGCCTTTGACTGCTAAGGCCTGCAGCACGCCGCTCGTATGGGCAAATTGCCCGGGTCCGCGGGGCCGGCCGTTCGGGACGTAGCGGTACAGGGCGGCGTTGGCCGGTCGGTCCTCGGTCTCGTACAGCTTTCCCCCAAGCCACGCCACCGCCTCGTGAACGAAGCGCCCGGCGCCGCGGATCGGGCTTGCGGGCACCGGGCCGGTTGCGCGCGAGTCGATCTCAAACACGTAGCCGTGAGGACGCTGGCCGGAGTCAAAAACCTCCTCACACGTGATCCACGATCCCCACGGTGTCCGTCCGCCCGCGCAGTTGGTCGAGGTGCCCCCCAGGACCGCGAAGCTTTCCAGCACCCGTCCCCTGGGCGAGAGCACGAGCTTGGTGTTGCCGCCGTTATAGGACCCATCAGCGTCATAGCGCTTGTCAGACGGAACGACGACCGGGACCTCGTTCGGAAGCCGCCGGTTCTCGTGGTTGCGGATCAACACAGTCGTATTGCGCGGCCCACGAAACGCGGCCATACCGTCAAACACCCCTGGCGTGGGGCTGCCATCACTCATTAGGTCGCCCACTCTGGAGATCACTCGGTAACGAAACCCCCGCGGCAGTCTCAGGTCTCCCACATCCGACAGGGCGCCATACCCGCCGCCGCTAAACGGGCGGCCAGATGCCGCGTTAGCGCTCAACGCCTCCAGCGGCCCCGCTAACGACAACGCCCCGCCGAACACCGCCGACCGCTTAAGAAACGTCCTCCGGTCAACCTCCCGCATGCCGCACATCCTAATCTCTACGTGCGCGAGATACCGTCCGTACCGCGGTCCCCTTGTCCACTCCGAAGGGGTGGCCGGGGCCTTGATCGGCTTCGCACCCGGACGCTCGAGGCTCGCACCCGTGGCCCGGCCTGCCTCTCTCCCCCAAACGAGGCAACCGAGGCGTGCCTGGTTGCCGACTAGCGCAGCTGTGTACGGCTAGGTGCGCATCCTCAGCGTCCTAGGTCCCGCGCTCACCGTTCCGGGGCTGTTCGGCGCTCAGAGAGCAGCACAAGGCCAAGCGAACGTCCGGCGCTCTTCTGCGGCATCGTCTACTCCGACAGCCCGGCGGCTTCGAGGGCGTCACTCGGCTCCTGGTGCCCGATCACGCTGGCCACCCGACCGTCGCGCAGGGTCCACACCGTGCCCTGACGCCACTCGGTATCAACACCAGAAGCCTTCCCCCGTCCTTGCCACGCGGCGATCACGACGACCTGGTCTCCGGCGTCAACGACTCGCTCGGCAACCATCGACATGTTGTCGAAGGTCCCGAGCCAGTTCAGCATGAAGGTGCTCATGTCTTGCAGTCCCACGGTTTCCGACGGCGCCCCCACGGCGTCGAGCCACCTGATGCGAACGTCCGGCTCGAAGAACTCGGGCACCCAGAAGTTGCCGCGCTGAAACTCGGCAAGAGCCCGCTTCACGATCTCCACGTTCTCCTGCGACATCGCCTACTCCGACAGCCCCGCGGCTTCGACGGCCTCGGCCTGAGTGTCGTGGCTGCTCCATTCGACGATCGTCCGGTCACGCCACCGGGCGACCTGCCAGATCAAGTCCTCGACAGGGGTGTCGCCTCCCACGCCATGGCCGCCGTTGCGCAGGGCTACGAGCGTCACGTCTCCATGGTCCTGCACTTCGAGGACCTCGCTGGCGAAGTCGGGGAAGGCATCGAACAGGTTCTTCCACCAGCGGCGAACTCCATCGTGGCCGTGATAGCCGCCCTCCATGGCAACCAGCCGCGAACCAACCTCAACCTCAGCGTCCATCAGCGCGAGGAAGGCATCCAAGTCGCGCCGGTTGAAGGCGTCCACGGCCTGGTAGTACAGCTCCACGTTCTCCTGCGACATCGCCTACTCCGACAGCCCCACGGCTGCGAGGGCCTCATCTCTGCTGAGGAAGGCCCGCGCCCGCGCGATCTTGCCGTCGCGCATCTGCAGCACGGCGAATGTCGTCCACTCGACGGGCACGCCGCTGTCCTGCCCCCGGCCATGCGAGGCCAAGTCGCAGACGACGACATCAGCTCCTGTTGTGAAGCTCTGTGGCTCGAAGCGAACTCCGGCGACCCCCCGCAGGTTTGCCATCCACTCGCGGATGCCGTCGTGTCCACGGAAGCCCGTGGATGGGCTGTCGGGCATCTCCTGTGGCTCCTCGACCAGGCAGCCCTCGCCGAATGTCGCGGTCACAGCGTCAACGTCGCCGCCGTTGAAGGCGTCGAGCATGCGCCGCACGACTTCCACGTTCTCTTGCGACATCGCCTACTCCGACAGCCCCACGGCTTCGAGTGCTTCGTCCCGGCGCGTGAAGATCTGCCACCGCACCGTCTTACCGTTACGCACCGTGAAGACATGCACCGGCTGCATCTTCACCGCGATGCCGGTGTGCCTCGCGCGACCGCCGAACGTGATCGCCGCCAGGACCCGGTCCTCGCCGACTTCGATGTACTCGTCGACACGCAGCCACATCCCTTCGAGCACGTCCATCTGATTCACGACGAACCCAACCGCGCCGTCGTGACCTCGCCACTCGCCCTCAGTAAAGGCCTCGCTCTCGGCTTCCAGCACTACCTGCGGATCGCAGACCTCCTCGACGTACCGCCGCCAGAACGAGATGTCACCGGTCCGGTACGCCTCGTTGATCGCCGCGACGCCCCTATGCGCCAGCTCCACGTTCTCCTGCGACATCGCCTACTCCGACAGCCCCACGGCTTTGAGGGCTTCGGTCGAGTCGGCGTAGTAGCGAGCCGTCGCGATCTTGCCCGAGCGGAAAGTAAAGACGCCCGAAACCGGCTGGTCGATATCGACGCGGCTTCCCCTGCCAACGGTCCGAACGTGGCCGAATAGCAGCACCCTCTCACCGAGGTCCCGGACCTCGTCGATGCGCCCTTCGACCGTCTCCCACGTCTCGGACAGGTCGTTTAGGTACCTCGTGAAACCCTCGTGCCCGCGATAGACATTGGCTTCGAGAAGACCCCCTCCTGTGTAGGCGGGGTACCACTCGACGTCGGGCTGCATAACCCGGTGGGCCGCCTGTGCGTCGCGCCGAGTAAAGGCATCGACGACCGTGTGCACAGCCTCCACGTTCTCCTGCGACATCGCCTACCCCTCCAGGCCGACGGCTGCGAGGGCTTGGTCGGGGTCGGAGAAGCCTTGCCGACGGATCACCTTGCCGTCTCGACAGGTGTACAGCTCTGCGTGACGCTCATCCATGTCCAGCCCGTTCTTGCTCCGCCCCCGTTCTCGCATGAAGAGCACCACCTGCTCGCTCCCTGCGTCGACGATTCGCTCGACCTCGACGGTCCAGTCGTCCCACTGGTCCGCCCAGCGCCTGATGTGGTCCATGACCGCATCATGGCCCCGAGCAACGTGGCCGTCCGGAAGGTTGGTTCCATCCCATTCAACGTCTGGGTCATAGAACGAAAGGGCGGTCTGAACGTCCCCCGCCTGCCACGCATCCCACATCCCCCGTACCGCCTCCACGTTCTCCCGCGACATCGCCCGCCCAGTATCCGCGCTAGGCGGGGGCCGATCAATCACGAACGCGTCCACACCCAACACCCCGCCGTAGCTCGCGGTGCGCGCCGGACTCAGAAGGGGTGACAAGGTGGACAACTTCGACAGGAACTCTCACCGGGTCGCCTGCAGCATTGCTGCGGGGATCGCGGTCGCCGATTCGGCCCGTACGGCGGGTCTATCGCAGCTAACGGTGGCGCGTTGGCTGTCTCGGGGCCGGCGCGAGCCGGGGGCGCGCTACGCGGCGTTCGCGACCGCGGTGGAGGAGGCGCGTGCGGTGGAGGCGTCGGATGCGCCGATGACCGACCACGAGTGCGGGTGCTGGTGTCGCGGGCAGTCCGGCGCGGGTCGATCGCGGCGATGCGTCTCTACTTGGACATCCTTGAGCTGATCGGCAGCGCGGCACGGGCAAACCGGAGGATCCGCACGCCTTCGCGGACGAGCTTGCCGCCCGCCGGGGAAGGCGCCCGGCATCGTGAGTGATTTCAGCGAGCGGGCGCCCACAACGCGTTTGGGGCAAGGGGCTCCCCGGCAGGCGGTGCGTCTCTTAGTCGGGTCAGGTTTCGCCCGGCACGCCCGCCCACAGGGAGGCCCACTTTGACGCGGGCCTCCCTGGCTCTGAGGGCGATCCAAACCCAAGGACCAGGGGCATTCAACCCGATCTAGCGCAGCCATGCGCCCAAAACTGAGCTGGCGTAACGGCGGAGGCCGCCCCGGCTCCCTGCGACCTCGCCTACTCCGACAGTCCCACGGCTTGCGAGTGCTCTAGCCGGGTCCAGGTACGCCCGGGCCTTCCGAGCCAGGCTCCCGTCGAACTCGAAGATATAGGCGACTGGCGTCTCGAGGTCGATTCCGCTCGCCTCGCCACGCGTTCGAGTGATCCCGACGGCGAGAACGGTTTCGCCGAGGTCGCGGATGTCGGTCACGTCGATGGTCACATCCCACAGCGCGTGCCACTCGTCCCAGTAGCGGCGCATCCCTGCCGGGCCCCGGTACACCGTCTCGGGACCCTCCAACTGCCTGGCAACCTCGGAGGACCACTCAATCTCCGGGTGCGCTCCCTCTGCCCAGGCATCAAAGTCGCCGCGGTTCCAGCCATCCAGGCTCCTGCGGACCGCCTCCACGTTCTCCCGGGACACGCCTACTCCGACAGCCCTACGGCTGCGAGGGCCTCGGCGTGATCCCAGAACGAGTCCATAGCGACGACTTGCGCCGTGCAGATCGTGAAGACCTGCGTGACCTCCATCTTCATGTCAGGGCCGTGGCCCTCGCCCTGCCAGACCGTCCTCACGACAACGCGGTCGGCGACGTCGATCAAGTCGCTTACCGGTTCCAATGTGTCCGCCGCCCACGCCTCGCGCAGCTGCTCGAAGCTCAGCAGGACAGCTTCTCGACCTACGAACGGGCCGGGTTCCGGCCAGCCCTCTGCGGGGTGCACGATGACGTCTGGGTGCCACAACTCGCGCAGGGCGTCCATGTCTGCACGGTTCCACGCCTCGAACAACGCTTGCACCACCCCGACGTTGTCCTGCGACATCGCCTACTCCGACAGCCCCACGGCTTCGAGTGCTTCCTCGGCGAGGCCGTACTGGACCGTGTGGACGATCTTGGCGTCGCGGATGGTGTGGACGAACGCCCCCTCGGGCCGCTCAACGAAGATGCCGCTGCGCTTGCCTCGCCCGTGGTCGCGCCAGGTGGCGACTACCCGGTCGTCTCCTGCGTCCAGCAACTGCAGAAAATCCACCCCCCAGTCGTCGAACTCGTCGGTCCACACCTTCAAGGTTGCCCGCCAGCCATCCCAACCCACCCAGGTACCAGCCTCGGGCACGGCCACCGAAGCCTTCTGCACGAGGACGGCGTCTGGGGCGACGAACTCCTCAAGCCAGGCATCGAGCCCCCGCTCCTGGAAAACCTTCAAGGCTCGCCGCACGACCTCCACGTTCTCCCGCGACATCGTCCGCCCAGTATCAGGGGTCGAGTTCTAAGCATCAACGCGTCACGCTCCCGGCGTTGATGGTCAAGCGTCCCAGCGCCAATAGCGCGAACATGCCTGGGAGTCTCAGCCGGGCGGGGTCCCCATATCCCGTCCGAAGGGATGGCCGGGGGTCCAATCGAGGCCCCGAGCATAGGTGGACCTACCCCCGGCATAGGCCTAGGGAAAACGGTGCGGTGCGTATCGCGCGTCCCTGAGTGGATCAGCGATGTACGCCCCGGCACCTGAGATCCCCGCCTAGTTTGGGAGCCGCCTGCGACATTGCTGCTGTCTGGCGCTGTCACTCCCCCTCGGCGAGTCCCTTGCCATTGGGCAGGCGGTCCTCGCACTCGCTGCCCCTCGCGGGGCGTTGTCGGCACCGGCTACCGAACGGCGCCTCCGGGGGCGTGCGGGCCAAACGGTGGTCCGCAGGTGGGTTCAGAGGGGTCGAGGGGGGTTCTGGTTTGGCTGCGTAGAGCGGTTCTGCGCTCTGGTACTGACCCCCGTTTAGATGTAGTACATCGGCGCGCCGCTCTCGCGCGCCTCGCGCTCTGCGATGTCGGCGATCGTGGTGGCGCGCAGCACGGCCTTGATCGCCTCGGTGGCCTCGACCCAGACCTGGCCCGAGCCGGCGGCGTCGCCGCCCAGCTCTCCCTCGAGCAGCTCGGTGACCTCGAGCACCGTGACCTCGGCGGGCGGGCGGGCGAACAGGTAGCCGCCCTTCACCCCGCGCTGGCTGTGGAGGACCCCCGCGCGCCGCAGGGTGGCGAACAGGCCCTCGAGGAACTGCACCGGGATGTCGCGGGCCCGGGCGATCTCGCCGATCGGGACCGGCTGGTCCGAGCCCCGCCGCGCCAGCTCGGACAGAGCGCGGACGGCGTATGGCGACTTCGACGTGATGGCCAGCATCGGACCGCGAGTCTAATTTACGTGTATGCGACGACATGCCCGGGCGAGCGCCCTGTGGCTGCCTCCCGTGGCGCTGATGGCGCTGATCTTCGCCCTCTCCTCCCTGCCCACCACGGACATGGACAAGGGCCTCCTCGAGTTCGTCGCCCGCAAGCTCGCCCACTTCACCGAGTACGCGCTGCTCACGTTCCTGTGGTGGCGCGCGCTCGAGGGCCGCAGCGGCGCGAGACGGGCGATCGCCGCGGCCGTGGCGATCGCGGTGGCCTACGCGATCACGGACGAGTACCACCAGACGTTCGTCGAGGGCCGGGTGGGCGCCGTCACGGATGTGCTCATCGACTCGGCGGGGGCCCTGACGGCGGCGCTGCTTATCGCTCGCTCGCGCCGAGCGGTACCGGCATGAGGGCACTCGACCGCCTCCCGATCGCCTCGTCGCGCCCGATCGTCGTCTTTGCACTGGTCCGGCTGGCGTTCGCCCTGTTGGCCCTGGGCCTGGTCGTGCTGCTGGGCTTTCCCTACGAGGGCGAGCTCGCCGCGGTGGTGGGAGGCGTCGCCGTCCCCTGGAGCCTGTTCAACCTCCAGCTGGCGCGGTACGCGCCCGAGCGCGCGCTCAACCCCTGATCGTGGCCGGCGACATGCTGATGCTGGCCTCCATCGAGCTCGCGGCTCCGGACACCTACGGCGCGGTGCGGTTCATAGCCCTCAGCCTGCTCGCCGTGCACGCGCACTTTCTGGGCGAGCGCATCGGCGTGGCCATGGCGAGCGTCTCGGTCGTCGTCCTCGTGACCCCCACCGCGCTGCGCGACTGGACGCTCGGGGGCGACCTGCTGGTGTTCTACGAGGCGGTGTTCGCCGCCTCGGCCATGGCCACCGTGGCACTCGTGGGACGATTCCGAACCGCCGAGACCGTGTCGCGACTGCGCGCGGGCGAGCTCACGCGGCGCACGATCAGGGCCGAGCAGGAGATCCGCCGGCGCGTGTCTGACTCGCTCCACGACGGCCCGGTCCAGGAGCTGATCGGCCTGGACATGGCGCTGGCCGCCGCCGAGAACGAGGTGGCCAGAGGCGGCACGCCTGATGTGGCGGCCATGCTCGGCGACGCGCGCGAGACCGCCGCCCGCAACGTTCAGGCGTTGCGCGACGAGATGCTCGACCTGGGCCCGTATGCCCTCGACGAGTTCTCCCTCGAGGCGGCGCTGGAACGCTGCCAGGCGATGTGGGAGCGGCGGTACGGGATCGACGTGCTGCTCGAGATCCCCCGCGTGGACCTACCGTCCGACGTGGAGGGCGAGCTGTTCCGGATCGCGCAGGAGTCCGTGGCCAACGCCGCCCGGCACGGCGGCGCCTCCGCCGTGACGATCGCGGTGGCGCCGAGGCCGCTCGAGACCGAGCTCACGATCCGCGACGACGGCAGCGGCTTCGGCGGCGTGGACCCCCTGGGCCCCAACGAGCCCGGGCACATCGGCCTGGCGAGCATGCGCGAGCGCACCGAGCTGATGGGCGGCCGGCTGGAGATCGACAGCTCGGACGCGGGCACCCGCGTGAGCGTCACGGTGCCCCGAAATTCCGCGGGGCGCCGGCGCGGCTAGAGCCAGCCGCGGTCGGTGGCGATCAGGACCGCCTGCGCGCGATCGTTCGCCCCGAGCTTGGCGTAGGTGTTGTGGAGGTGCGTGCGCACCGTGCTCGTGGACAGCTCGAGCTCGTGCGCGATCTGCTTGTAGACCTTGCCCTCGGCCAGCTTTTTCAGCACGTCCAGCTCGCGGCCGGATAGCGGGCACGGGTCCACGTGGCGCTTGCCGTTGCCCGCGTAGGGGAACTCGTACATCAGGCCGCGCAGCATCTCCGGGGTGAGCTCCAGGGCCCTGGCCGCCTGCAGCAGCTGATTGGGGTCCACGCCCTGGCTGTGGCCGTAATGGGCCAGCATGTCGGCCAGCCGCACCATGGCCGCCTGGCCGTCGGCATCCGGCGCATGGTGGCGCTCGATGGCGGCCGCCAGGCTGTTGGGCAGGCCCCACCGCCGGGCCAGCACGCCGCCGACCAGCGCGTGGTCCACTCCCAACTCTCGCCGCTCGCGGTGCACGCGCTCCTCGGGGGTGCGCGCCTGACCGTGGATCTGGTTCGGATAGGCCGGGTAGGCGTGCATCAGCACGAGCTTCCCGATGTCGTGAAGCAGTGCGGAGGCCAGCAGCTCGTCGCGGGCGGGGAAGTCGATCTCGCGTGCCACGCGGTCCGCCGCGGCCTGAGTGGCCACCGCGTGCAGGCGGAACCGCTCCGGCGCGCCCTCCCAGCCTGGCGGGCGCTCGAAGAAGTCGAATACGCGGGCCTGGCTCACCAGCTGCTCGACACCCTCGGGCGTGAGCAGGTCCACGGCCTCCGGCACGGTGGCAACCTTGCCCTTGCGCTTGGAGGTCATCCCGTTGGCCATGCGCAGCACGGTGGTGACCAGTGCCACGTCGGACTCCACCGCCGACACCATCTCGCCCGTTGATGTGCGGTCCTCGCGCACGATTCGCAGCACGCGGTTGCGCGACTCGGCCAGGGCCGGGAAGACCTCCAGCGCCTCGAACGCCGCTGTCAGCCGCCTTCCGTGGCCGTCAGCCTGCCCCTGAAGGGCGCTGACTGACGCTGGGCTCTTCGTCGTGACGAGTGCTTGCATGTGTGGTGGCTCCGAGGACCGCAGGGCGGCCCTGAACCCTCCTATCGGCAGGCACGGCGCAAGAGTCAAGCCCCCGGGAGGGCCAATCAGGGGGCGGGAGTGAGCCTGGCCAGGGCGTCGTCGAGCCGCGCCAGGGTCTCCTCGCGGCCCAGCGCCACGAGCGACTCGAATATGCCCGGGGAGATCGTGGATCCGCTCACGGCCACCCGCAGCGGCTGGTAGACCTCCCGGGGCTTCAGGCCCAGCTCATCGACCAGCCCCCGCAGCGCCGCCTCGACCGACTCGTGGTCGAAGGGCTCGACCTCCGCCAGGGCCCTGCGCGCGGCCGACAGGCGCTCCGGCGCGCCGTCGCGCATGACCTTGGCCCATGCCTTCTCGTCCGTGGGCTGACGCTCGACGAGGAAGCCGGCCAGGGGCCAGAACTCCGACAGCGTCTGCATCTTCTCCTGCGCCACGGCCGCCGGGCCCTCGAGGCCCGGCCGTCCGAGCAGGCGCTCGAGGCGCTCGGCCAGGGCCGGCGGATCGAGCTCGCGCAGGTAGCGGCCGTTCATCCAGCGCAGCTTCTGCTCGTCGAACACGGCCGACGACCGCGATACCCGCTCCAGCGAGAAGCCCTCGACCAGCCGCTCGGTGTCCATGAAGGTCGTGGAGGCGTCCAGGCCCCAGCCCAGCAGGGCGATGTAGTTGCGCACCGCCTCGGGCAGGTAGCCGGCATCGCGTAGCTCCTGCACCGACGCCGCGCCGTGGCGCTTGGACAGCTTCTTGCCGTCGGGCCCGTGGAGCAGCGGCAGGTGGGCGTAGATCGGCGGCTCGGCCCCGAGCGCACCCAGCACCATCACCTGCCTGGGGGTGTTCGAGAGGTGGTCCTCGCCGCGGACGACGTGGGTGATGCCCATGTCCAGGTCGTCCACGGCCACCGCGAGGTTGTAGAGCGCGCTGCCGTCCGACCGGGCGATCACGAAGTCGTCGATCGACGCGTGCGGGAACGCAACGTCCCCGCGGATCACGTCGCGGACCACGGTCTGCCCCTCCCCCGGCACCCGCAGCCGCACGGCGCCGTCGTCCTCGTAGGCGTGGCCGTCCGCCAGCAGGCGGTCGATCTGCTCGCGATGGCGCGGCGCGCGCTCCGCCTGCGAGAGCGGGCCCTCGTCCCAGTCCAGCTCGAGCCAGCGCAGAGCGTCAAGGATCTGCTCGACGTTCTCGGGCGTCGATCGCTCACGGTCGGTGTCCTCGATCCGCAGCACCAGGGTGCCGCCCGCCTTGCGGGCCAGCAGCCAGTTGTAGAGCGCCGTGCGGGCCCCGCCGATGTGCAGGGCGCCCGTCGGGGAGGGCGCGAAGCGGACGCGGACGGGTTCGGAGGCCACGGGGCGATGCTAGAACCCCCGAGTGCTCATCGGCGCCCACGTGTCCACCGCCGGCGGGCTCGTGAACGCGCACGCCCGCGGCGTGGAGGTCGGGGCCGACGCCATCCAGGTGTTCAACCAGTCCCCCCGCATGTGGCGGCCGACGCGCTGGAAGGACGACGACGTGGCCGCCTTTCGCGAGCTCATGGACGACGGGCCGATCGGCGCCGTGGTCATCCACGCCGTCTACCTGATCAACTGCGCGTCCAAGGACCCAGCGATCCGCGAGAAGTCGCTGGCCTCGCTGATCCACTCGCTGCAGATGGGCGAGGACATCGACGCCGTCGGGGTCGTGCTGCACCCGGGCTCGACCGTGGGCGAGCCCCACGACGAGGCGCTGGCGCGGGTAGCCGACGTGCTGGGGCGCGCCCTGGAGGACACGGGCTCGTGCCCGCTGCTGCTGGAGGACACCGCGGGCGCCGGCAACACCCTGGGGCGCACGCTTCGAGGAGCTGGCGCGGCTGATCGACGACGCCGGCGGCCATCGCCGGCTGGGCCTGTGCCTGGACTCCTGCCACCTGCTGGCCAGCGGCTTCGACGTGCGCACGGCCGACGGGTTGACCGAGGTCGTGGACCGCTGCGACGAGATCGTGGGCCTGGACCGGCTGCGCTGCCTGCACGTGAACGACTCGCAGGCGCCGCTCGGGTCCAACCGCGACCGCCACGCGCCGCTCGGCAGCGGCGAGCTCGGCGCCCGCGGCATCGGGGCGTTCCTGTCCGAGCCGCGCTTCGAGGGCCTGCCCGCGCTGTTCGAGGGACCGGGCGTGGAGGGCAAGGGGATCGCGCCCGCCGACATGAAGCGAGCGCGCGAGCTGCGCCGCAACGGGCGCCGCGCGCGGAAGCGGCGCGAGCCGCTAGCTAGAGCCGGTCGCGCAGGTCGAAGCCGTCGTCGACCTCGACGGCGAGCGGCTTCTCGAAGAAGCCGGGGTTCACGCAGTCGAAGGGCTCGCCGTGGCCGTCGTAGGCGCGCTCCACCGAGCTGCGGCATTGGGGCAGCGGGGTGCCGGTCATCTTGACCCCGCCGAAGCCGTGACGGGTGCGCTGCGCCGACTCGAAGGCCTGCACGTCGATCTCCGCGCGGAACACCTTGTTCATGCAGCCCATGAACCTGGTGCCGGTGTCCTCGTCGTCGTAGAGATAGAGGTAGGCGCAGCCCGACTCGATGCAGCCCGCCGGATGAACCACGCGATCGCAGAAGGCGCAGCACTGGCGACACTCGTGCAGCTCACGAGCCTCGGTTACGGGCACTCTCTCCACGCGGAGAGTGTAGCCACGGAGCGGTGCCGCCAGGGCCGTGAACGGTGCCTGCCGCGGCCCGGATGGGTGCTCAGGCAGCGAGGACGGAGGCGCCCGGCAACGCGGACAGCTCGGCGCGGCAGGCCGTGTCCGCCGACACCCGGTACTCGGGCCCCAGCAGCAGCTGCCGCTCGCCCACTCGCAGCAGCAGCTCGAACTCGCCGGGGAACCCCTTCACGACCTCCTGCAGGTCCTCGAGGAAGCTCTCGGGCACGCCCGGCGCGACGTCCAGCGACAGCCGCTTGACCGCCGGCTCGGCCGCCTCGATGGCCGCGGCGGCGGCCACCTCCTCGACCGAGGGCTCGAACGGCTCGACCTCCTGGGCGATGAGCTTGACCTCGCCCGCCTCCTTGTGGTCGACGCGCCCGCGCACCAGCACCACGGCGTCGGTCTCCACCTTCTCGGCGTTGGCCGCGTAGGCCGAGTTGAAGACCAGCATCTCGACGCTGCCCTCCAGGTCGTCGAGCGTGGCGAACATCATCGGGTCGCCCTTGCGCGTGCGGATGCGCTTGCACTCGGTGACCATGCCGCCGACCGTCACCGACTCGCCGTCGCGCCGCTCGCGCAGGTCGGCGCAGCGAGCACTCGACCTTGGCCCGCAGCGCCGCGCGCACCTCCTTGAGCGGATGGCTCGAGAGGAACAGCCCGAGCGTCTCCTTCTCCCAGGCGTTGAGCTGGGCGCGCTCGTCCTCGAGCGGCGGCACCGGCAGCTCCGGGGCGCCCGCCGAGGCCGCGCCGCCGGGGGCGGGCTCCTCCAGGTCGAAGATCGACGACTGGCCCAGCAGCGCGTCCTGCTGTGACTTCTGGCCCGCGCCCTGCGCCTGCTCCAGCACGCTGAGCATGCCGGTGCGGGTGGCGCCGGTGGAGTCCAGGGCCCCGCACTTGACCAGCGCCTCGATGGCCTTCTTGTTCACGGCGCGGCAGTCGACGCGGCGGCAGAAGTCCCAGATCGAGGTGAAGCGCCCGCCCTCCTCGCGCGCCGCGCAGATGGCGTCCACCGCCGCCGAGCCCACGTTCTTGACGGCGTCGAGCCCGAAGCGGATGTCGCCCCGCGGCGACGTGCCGGCGCCATGCGAGACCACGAAGTCGTGGCCCGACTCGTTCACGTCCGGGGGCAGCACGTCGATGCCCATCTCCTCGCAGCAGGACACGAAGAACGGCACCTTGTCCTTGGTCGACATGACCGAGGAGATCAGGGCGGCCATGTACTCGGCCGGGTAGTTGGCCCGCAGCCACGCGGTGCGGTAGGAGATGAGCGCGTAACAGGCAGCGTGGGAGCGGTTGAAGGAGTAGTCGGCCGCTGCCTCGTTGACCGCCCACAGGTCCTCGATCACCCGCTGCTGGGTGCCGCTCTCGCGGGCGCCCTCGAAGAAGCGCTCGCGCAGGCTGGCCATGGCCTGGCGGTTCTTCTTGCCGATGGCCTTGCGCAGGTCGTCCGCCTCGGCGCCGGAGAAGCCCGCGATCGACTTGGCGATCTGCATCGACTGCTCCTGGTAGAGGATCACCGAGTAGGTGGCCTCGGTGATCGGGCGCAGCCGCTCGTCGATGTAGCTAACGCCGTCGGGCACGCGCTTGTTGCGCGCGTAGGTGTCGATGTGGCGCATGGCGCCCGGCCGGTAGAGCGCCACCAGCGCCACCAGGTCCTCGAACTCCGTCGGGCGCACCTTGCGCAGCGCGTCCCGCATGCCGTCCGACTCGAACTGGAACACGCCCACCGAGTCGCCGCGGGCCATCATCTCGTAGGTGGTCCCGTCGTCGAGCGGCAGGGACGTCATGTCGGGCCGCTGGCCGGTGGACTTCTCGATGATCTCCAGGCAGTCCTCGATCACGTCGAGGTTGCGCAGCCCGAGGAAGTCCATCTTGAGCAGCCCGATCTCCTCGATCGGCCCCATCGAGTACTGGGTGACCGTGCGGAAGGCGCGCTCGCCGCCCACCGCCGCGCCACGGTCCTCCATGAGCTGCAGCGGCACGATGTCGGTGAGCGGGCGGTCGGCGATGACCACGGCGGCCGCGTGGATGCCGGCGTTGCGCACGATCCCCTCCAGCCCGCGGGCGGTGTCCACCACCTGGCGCGACTCGGGCTCGGAGTCGTACACCCGCTTGAGCTCGGGCTCCTCGGAGAGGTACTCGTCGAAGCTCTTGGAGCGCCCCATGACCGGCTCGGGGATGAGCTTGGCCAGCCGGTCGCCCGTGCTGTAGTCGAAGCCCAGCACCCGCGCCGCGTCGCGGGTGGCGTTGCGCGGCAGCATCTTGCCGAAGGTCACGATCTGGGCCACCGACTCGCTGCCGTACTTGTCCGCCACGTAGCGCATGACGCGCTCGCGGCCCTTCACCGAGAAGTCGATGTCGATGTCCGGCATGGACACGCGCTCGGGGTTGAGGAAGCGCTCGAACAGCAGCCCGTATGCCAGCGGGTCGATCTCGGTGATGTCGAGGCAGTAGGACACGATCGAGCCCGCCGCCGACCCGCGGCCCGGACCGACCGCGATGCCGTTGTCCTTGGCGTACTTGACGAAGTCCCAGACGATCAGGAAGTAGGCGTCGAAGCCCATCCGGCCGATGGTCTCCAGCTCCATCTCCAGGCGCTCGACCGCCTCGGCCGGCGGCGGGTCGCCGTAGCGGCGCCGCAGACCCTCCTCCGCGAGGCCGCGCAGGAAGGCCCCCTCGTCCTGTGCCTCAGGGGTGGGGTAGCGCGGGATCAGCAGCTTGCCCAGCTCGATGTCGACCGCGCAGCGCTCGGCGATCTCCACCGAGGTGGGCACCGCCTCGGGCCAGGGGGCGAACGACTCCGCCATCTCCGCGCAGTCCTTGAGATAGAACTCGTTGGTGTCGAAGGTGAGCTTGGGCTCCTCGAGCGTCGACTTGGTCTGGACGCACAGCAGCGCGGCGTGGTTCTGGTAGTCCTCGCGGCCCAGGTAATGCACGTCGGCCGTGGCCACCAGCGGCCGGCCGAGCTCGCGGGCGACACGCACGATCCCCTCGTTGGCCTTGTCCTGGTCGGCCAGCCCGTTGCGCTGGAGCTCGAAGTACACGTTGTCGGCGCCGAAGACGCCGATGAGCTCGTCGGCGTGGGCCCGCGCCTCCGCCGGGTTGTCGTCGACCAGGCGCCGGCAGAAGCGCGACTGCAGGCAGCCGGTGAGGGCGATCACGCCCTCCGAGTGGCGATCGAGCAGCTCCAGGTCCACATTGGCCTTGCCGCGGCGATAGCCCTCCAGGAAGCCGGCGCTGGTGAGCTTGACGAGGTTGCGGAACCCGGCGTCGGAGGCCGCCAGCAGCGTCAGGTGGTTGCGCTCGTACTTGACGGCGTCGCTGCGGCGGTCGTCGACGAAGTAGGCCTCGAAGCCCAGGATCGGCTTGATGCCGTGCTTGCGGCAGGCCTTCAGGTGCTCCACGGCGCCGTTCATGACCCCGTGGTCGGTGAGCCCCAGCGCCGGCTGCCCGTACGCTGCCGCGCGCTCGGCGAGCTTGTCGATCTTGCACGCGCCGTCGAGCAGGGAGTACTCCGAGTGGACGTGCAGGTGCGCGGCGGACACGGGACGGTGAATATAGGGTCGAGTTCGGATCGCTCCCGGGTCCCACGGCGCCCCGGTGTCGCAGTTTGGGAGGACGCTGCACGGATTAGCGGCCGCGTCCGACGGGTAGGCCTCGGGTAGTGATGCGCGAGGGCCCAATCCCACTGTTCGTGCACGGCGCGATCGAGTACGCGGCCGGCGCACTGTTCATCGCCGCCCCCCTACTTCTCGACTTTGACGACGGCGTCGCCACCGCCTCGTCGATCGTGATCGGGATCGTGATCCTCGCGGTGGCGGCGGCCACGGACGGGCCCACCAGCCTGGTGAACAGCATCCCCAAGCCCGCACACGTCGTGATGGACTATCTGCTTGCGGGCCTGCTGATCGCGCTCCCCTTCGTGGCCGGCTTCTCGGACGAGACCGAGCCGACGGCGCTCTTCATCGCGCTCGGAGTCGCCCACCTGCTGATCACGATCGGCACCCGCTTCCGCGACCCCTCCGCCGGGCGCGCGCCCGAGCCCGACGCCAAGCGATAGCGGCGGCGCCAGGCCGCTCGCACCTTTCGTCGCGTTTGTGTCATGGGGTGACCACGAGTTGCGTCCGGCGCAACAAACTGTCCGAAACCACCCAGCGAGCGTGGGAAGCATCAACGCCCACGGATGCCGGGCGCGCCCGCCCCGGGGGCGCTGGCCCCGCCGGCGCTATTCCTCGTCGTCGTCCGAGCGGGCGACCAGCACACCGGCCACCAGGACTAGGGCGACGACCCCCGCGGCGCCGAGCTTGACCCGGTTCTGGGCCAGCTCGTGCTTGGCGGCGCGCGACCCGAGCTGCCAGACGATCCAGCCGAGCACGGTATAGCTCTTGGAGTTCATGTGCCTTCCTTTCCCCGGTTGCGGAGAGCGTAAGCCATCCTCGACTGAAGGCTCCAAAGCTCGATGAAGCCCGGGCTCGACTGTTGCGAGAACAGACCCCCGGAGTCCCCGAAGCCGGCCAGCGCCTGGTCGTAGAGCGCGTTGGGCGAGCTGCGCGCCACGGCCCTGGCCGTGCCCTTGTACAGGCGCATCGTGACCTCCCCGGTCACGTACTCGTTCACGCTGTCCATGTAGGCGTCCAGGTCCTCGCGCAGCGGCTCGTACCAGAGGCCCGCGTACACCAGGAACGCCCACTGCTCGTCCAGGCCGCGCTTGAAGCGGTTCTGGTGGATCGTGCCTACCAGCTTCTCAAGCTCGGCGTGCGCGGTGAGCAGGATCTCTGCGGCCGGCACCTCGTACAGGTCGCGCACCTTGAGCCCCACGATCCGGTCCTCCACGTGGTCCACCACGCCTACGCCGTGACGCGATCCGGCCGCCGCGCAGCGCTCGATGAGCTCCACCAGTCCCAGCGGCTCGCCGTCCAGCGACACCGGAACGCCGCGATCGAACCCGACCCGCAGGTCCTGCGGCTCGTCCGGCGCGTCGCGGGCGTCGGCCACGAGCTCGAACACGTCGTCGCGCGGGGGCTCGGCCAGGTCCTCGATCGGCCCCCCCTCCGAGGAGCGGCCCCAGATGTTGTCGTCAATCGAGTAGGGCGGTGTCTCGGTTCCGCCCTTGACCGGGATGCCGTGCTCGCGGGCGTAGGCGATCTCCTCCTCGCGGCCCATCCTCCAGTTGCGCACCGGGGCGATGATCTTCATCGACGGGTCCAGCGCCACGACCGTCGACTCGATGCGCACCTGGTCGTTGCCCTTGCCGGTGCAGCCGTGCGCGATGGTGTCGCAGCCGTGCTCGCGCGCGTGCTCCACGGCGTGCTTGGCGATCAGCGGGACGGCCCAGTGCCGTGAACAGCGGATAGCCGCCACCGTAGAGCGCGTTGGCCTTGATGGCCGGCAGCACGTAGTCGCGCGCGAACTCCTCGCGGGCGTCGACGATGTCGCACCGAAGCGCGCCCAGGTCCATCGCCTTGCCCCGGACCACGTCGAAGTCCTCGCCCGGCTGGCCGAGGTTCACGGTCAGGGCGACGACCTCGGCGTCGTACTCGTCCTGGATCCACTTGAGCATCACGCTGGTGTCCAGCCCACCCGAGTAGAGCAGCAGCACCCGGCCGACCTCGTCGGGCTCGGCCTCGTAGGAGGCGGTACGGCGTAGCGCGGCGCGCTGGTCGTCGGTCATCGGTCGTGGGTCATCGGTCGCCGGCGGCAAGCTACAGCGCCGCGCTGATTCGCGTCAGGGCGTCCTGGACCTCGGCGTCCGACACGGTGAGCGGCGGCAGCAGCCGGATGGTGTCGGGGCCCGTTGCGTTCACCACCAGCCGCTGCTCGAGCAGCAGGCGACGGGCCAGCTCCGGCGCGTCGGGCGCGGCGAACGCCAGCATCAGCCCGCGGCCGCGGGCATCCAGCCCCAGGCCCGTCAGGCCGTCGGCGAGCTGCTCGCCCCGCTCGTGAACGCGCGTCGAGGAAGCCATCGGTGGTCACCACGTCCAGCACCGCGTTGGCCCCGGCGGCCACCACCGGCCCGCCGGCGAAGGTGGACCCGTGGTCGCCGGGCTGCAGCACGTCGGCGTGCTCGGGGGTGGTCACGCATGCGCCGATCGGCAGCCCGCCCCCAAGCCCCTTGGCGACCGTCATGGCGTCGGGCACCACGCCCTCGTGCTGCCAGGCCCACATGCGGCCGCTGCGGCCCATGCCGCACTGGATCTCGTCGAAGATGAGCATGGCGCCGTGCTCGTCGCACGCGGCGCGGGCCGCGGCCAGCATGTCCGCCGACAGCGGGTGGATGCCCGACTCGCCCTGGATCGGCTCCAGCAGGACCGCCGCGGTGTCGGCCGAGACCGCGCGCTGACAGCGCGTCGGGGTCGTCGCGCGGCACCACCGCGAAGCCCGGCACGAGCGGCGCGAACGGCGCCTGCTTGGCCTCCTGGGGGGTCGCGGACAGGGCCCCCATGGTGCGCCCGTGGAAGCCGCCCTCCACGACCACGAAGCCGCCGCCCCGGCGGCGCCTGCGCGCGAGCTTGAGGGCGCACTCCACCGCCTCGGCGCCGCTGTTGCAGAGGAAGGCCTTGCCGCCCAGCGACAGCTCGGACAGCCGCGCGGCCAGCCGCATGGCGGGCTCGGTGTAGTAGAGGTTGCCCACGTGCATCAGCCGGGCTGCCTGGGCGGTCACCGCCTCGACCAGCGCCGGATGGCAGTGCCCGATCTGCACCACGGAGATGCCGGCCAGGAAGTCCAGGTACTCGTTGTCGTCGCTGTCCCACAGCCGCGTGCCCTCACCGCGGACGAACTCGACGGGGTTGCGGGCGTAGGTGCCCATGGTGGCGCGGGCCTCCAGCGCCGCGAGCTGCTCTAGCGCCACAGCTTGGTCCCGATGCCCTGGTCGGTGAACAGCTCCAGCAGCAGCGAGTGCGGCCGGCGACCGTCGAGGATGTGCGCGTTGCGCACCCCGCCGTTGAGCGCCTGGAGGCAGGCCTCCAGCTTGGGGCGCATCCCCCCGGCCACGCCCGCCAGCCGCTCGGCCACCTCCCCGGAGCTGCTCTGGGTGATCAGCGACGCCGGATCCGAGGGGTCGGCCAGCCAGCCCTCCACGTCGGTCAGGAACACGATCTTGTAGGCGCCCAGCGCGCTGGCCACCGCGGCCGCCGCGGCGTCGGCATTCACGTTGTAGGAGTTGCCCTCGCGGTCCGCGCCCACCGATGCGACCACCGGGATGTAGTCCTCGGCGATGTGGTTGAGCACGTCCACGTCCACGCGCTCGATCTCGCCGACGAAGCCGATGTCGCGCTCGCCGGCCAGTTGCTTCTTCACCGTGAACAGCAGGCCGTCGTCGCCGCACAGGCCCACGGCGGGCTGGCCGTGGCGGCCCAGCAGCAGAACGATGTCCTTGTTCTGCTTGCCGACCAGCACCATCTTCGCCACCTCAACGGTGGCCGCGTCGGAGACCCGCAGGCCGTCCACGAACTCCACGTTCATCCCCAGCCGCTCCATGTAGCGCGTGATGTCCGGCCCCCCGCCGTGCACGACGACCGGGTTCATCCCCACGTACTTCAGGAGCACCACGTCGCGGGCGAACTCCTCCTTGAGCTCGGGGTCGGTCATGGCCGCGCCGCCGTACTTGATCACCAGCGTGCGGCCATGGAAGTCCCGGATGTAGGGCAGCGCCTCGAGGAGGGTTGCGACGTCTCTCATGTCGTGTACTTCGAGTTGAACTCCACGTATGCCTCCGAGAGATCGCTGAAGATCACCTCGGTCTCGCCGCCCTCGCCGGGCAGGGTCAGCTCGAAGTCCACCTCGGGCTCGCGCATCGCGGCCTCCAGGGCCGCCATCTCGTCCGGCTCCAGTGGGATCGCCTCGCCCGCGGACACAACCTGCCGCCCCTGTATCTCCAGGTCCACCACGAACGGGTCGTGCGGCTCGAACGCCGCACCCGCGGCCTGCAGGATGCGGCCGAAGTTGGGGTCCGCCCCATGTAGCGCCGTCTTTACCAGCGGCGAGTCGGCCACGGCCCTGCGCCACCGGCTCCACCGCCTCGGCGCGACCGCGCACGATCACGCGCCCGACGCGCTCGGCGCCCTCGCCGTCGGCGGCGATGTCCACCGCCAGCTGGCGCATGAGCGCGTCGATGGCCTCGCCCAGCAGCAGCTCGTCGCGGCTCTCGGGCTCCACGCGGGCACCCGAGGCGCCGCTGGCCAGGGCGAACACAGTGTCGCTGGTGGACAGCTGTCCGTCCACCGAGATGCGGTCGAACGAGCGCTTCACGCACACGCCCGTCAGCAGGTCCAGCGTGTCGCGCCTCCAGCGCGGCGTCGGTCTGCAGGAAGCAGAACATCGTGGCGTAGCGCGGTGAGATCATGCCGGCGCCCTTGGCCTGCGCCGCCACCCGCACCGGCCCGGCGTCCAGCTCCACCTCCAGGCATGCCCGCTTGGGCCCGCTGTCGCTGGTCAGGATCGCGTTGGACAGGTCGTCGGCGTCCGGGCCGAGCGCTCGGCAGGCCTCCTCGATGCCGGTGAGCACCTGCTCCCGGGGCAGCTCGCTGCCGATCACGCCGGTCGAGGCCACGCCCACCTGGTCGGCCTCCACGCCCAGCAGCTCAGCCGTCCTGGCCTGCATCGCGCGCGCAGTGGCCAGCCCGCGCTCGCCGTCCCCGGTGTTCGAGCCGCCCGAGTTGGCCACCACCGCGCGCAGGCCATCCAGCCTGGCGCCGCGCGACACCGTCACCGGCGCCCCCACGCGGGCGTTGCTGGTGAAGCGCGCCGCGGAGACCGTGCCGGGCTCGTCCGAGGCCAGCACTGCCACATCGGGCCCGCGCGCCTTGAGGCCCGCGGAGACCCCCGCCGCGCGGAAGCCCAGCGGCAGCGCTGCCGGGTCGGCCTCGCGTGCGTGCCCGGGAGCCTGGACCCAGCGCGAGCGGAAGAAGCCGCTCACGCCAGGCCCTCCGTCTCCGGCAGTCCCGAGCATGAGGTTGAGGTCCTGAACGGCCTGGCCCGCCGCGCCCTTCCAGAGGTTGTCGATGGCGGTCACGGTGAGCACGCGCCGGCCGCTCACCGTCCCGTACACCCGCGCCCGGTTGGTGCCGCGCACGTGCGAGGTGTGGGGCGGCTCGTCGACCACCTCCACGAAGGGCTCGTCGGCGTAGGCGTCGTGGAGCAGAGAGCGCACGTCGTCCTTGGTCAGGCCGGGGTCGGTGATGGCGTAGTTGGTGGCCATCAGCCCCTGGTCCACGGGGATCAGGTGCGGCACGAACGTGAACGCCACGCCGGGCAGCTCCTGCTCCAGCTCCGCGCTGTGGCGGTGGCCCTCGGTCTTGTAGGCGTTCACGTTGTCGGCGGCGGACACGTAGTGGGTCTCCTGCGTGGCCTCGCGCCCGGCGCCGGAGACGCCGGTCTTGATGTCCACCACCGCGTCGGTGAGTTGGTCGCGCAGGGGCCACAGCCCGAGCAGGGCGGCGGTGGAGTTGCAGCCGGGGCCTGCCACCAGGCCCGCAGCGCGGATGGCATCGCGATGGCCGATCTCCGGCAGGCCGTACACGGCCTCGTCCAGCAGCTCCGGCGCCTCGTGCGGCTGGTACCACCGCTCGTAGGCCTCCAGCCCGAGCCGGAAGTCCGCCGACAGGTCCACCACCTTCAGCCCCCGCGCGCGCAGCTCCCTGACGGCCGCCGCGGCCGCCTTGTGCGGGTAGGCCACCAGGGCGGACTGTGCCACCTCGGCGATCGAGTCTGCGTCGAAGTCCGCCATCGTCAGGCCCACGCGGTGGATGGGGTACAGGTCGTCGTGGCGCCGGCCCGCGTGGCTGCGCGCGGTCACCGCGGTCAGCTCGAGCGAAGGGTGGCGCTGGACGATGCCCGCGCACAGCGCGCCGCCGAAGCCGGCAGCTCCGATCACGGCCACGTCAGGCACGGAGCTTGCCTCCTATCGCGTCCAGGGCGGACTCGATGGACGTCCGCCGCTCCGCCACCTCGTCGTCGGTGAGGGTGCGGTCGGGCGCGCGGAACGCCAGCCTGAGAGCCAGCGAGCGGTTGCCCGCTCCCACCTGCTCGCCCTCGTACACGTCGAACACCTCCGCGTCGGCCAGCAGGCCGCCGGCCCCCTCGCGGACGGCGGCCATCACCCGGTCCGCGCTCACGGAGCGCGCCACCGTGACCGCGATGTCCTGCAGCACGGCAGGGAAGCGCGTGACATCGGCGTAGGCCACCGGGCCCGGCGCCGCCTCGGCCAGCGCGTCGAAGTCCAGCTCGAAGGCCGCCGCGCCGTCCAGGTCCCATTCGCGAGCCACCAGCGGATGCAGCTCGCCGATCCAGCCGACCCGGCCATGGCCCGCCACCGACACCTCCGCCGTCCTGCCCGCATGGAGGAACGGCCGGGCGCCGGGCTCCACCGCGAGCTCCAGGCCCGCGGCGCCGAACACCGCCTCGACCAGGCCCTTGGCCGCGTAGAAGTCCGCGATCGGAGCCGAGCTGCGCCAGCCCCCGCCCGTCCCCTGCACGAGCAGTCCGGCCAGGTGCTGGTGCTCCTCGGCCGGGGTGGCGCCCGCGGGGCTGCCCTCGGGCAGGTCCTGCGGCGGGCCCGGCGAGTACACGTGCGCCGACTCGAACAGGGCGAGGCCCCCGGCGCCGCGCGGCGACGTTCAGGCGGGCGGCGTCCAGCAGGCCCGGCAGCAGGAGCGGCCGCATGACCCGCCCGTCCTCGCTCATGGGGTTGGTCAGGCTCAGCGTGGGCAGGTCGCCCAGGCGCAGCCTGGCGAGCGCCTCGCGCGACGTGAAGCTGAAGGCCACGATCTCGTGCATGCCGCGGTCGCGCAGGGCGTCCTCCAGGCGCCGGCGCAGGCGCTGCGGCGGCGTCAGCCGGCCCACCGCCCGCTCGCGTGCGGGCAGCGTCGTGGGGAGCCGTTCGAGCCCGTGGATGCGCACGACCTCCTCGATCAGGTCGGCCTCGCGCTGCACGTCGGCGTCGCGCCAGTAGGGCACGGTGACCTGCCGGCCGTCGACCTCGAAGCCGAGCGCCGCCAGGATGCGCTCGATCTCCGCCGCAGGGATCGACTCGCCCAGCAGCCGCTCGAGGCGCGCCGGCCGCAGCTCCACGACCCGTGGCCGAGCGGGCTCGGGGTAGGCGTCGATCGTGCCCGGCACCATCCGCGCGCCGCACAGCTCCACCATCAGGCGGGCGGCCAGCCGCTGGGCGGCCAGGGCGCTCTCGGGATGCAGCTGCTTCTCGAACCGGGTCGACGCCTCGCTGCGCAGCCCCAGCGCCTTGGAGGTCCGCAGGATGTTGGGGCCGACCCAGGTGGCGGCCTCCATCAGGACGCGCGTGGTGCCGTCCGACACCTCGGAGATCTGGCCGCCCATCACGCCGGCGATTCCCGACGCGCCCTCGGCGTCGCACACAAGCGCCATCTCGGCGTCGAACTCGCGCTCCTCGCCGTCGAGCGTGACCATCGTCTCCCCCGCGGCGCCCTGTCGCACGACGATCCGCCTCCGCGCACCTTGTCCAGGTCGAACGCATGCAGGGGCTGGCCCGTGGCGAGCATCACGTAGTTGGTGATGTCCACCACGTTGGAGATCGGCCGCTGGCCCGCCGCGGTCAGGCGCTGCTTGAGCCACTCGGGCGAGGGGCCGACCGTCACGTCCTCGAACACGCGCGCGGTGAAGCGCAGGCAGACGTCGGGGTCGGCGATCTCGACGGATGCGTGGTCCTCGGCCGTGTCGGTCGCCGCTGCCCGTCCGTGTCCGCGTCCGTGGGGTCGGCCGCCAGCTCGGCGCCGGTGGCGGCGTGCAGCTCGCGCGCGACGCCGTAGACCGACAGGCAGTCCGGGCCGGTTCGGGGTGATCTCCAGCTCCAGCACCTCGTCGGCGATCGGCAGGGCCTCGCGCCAGCGGCGACCCGGCCGCCGGTCCGTCCGGCCAGCACCATGATCCCCTCGTGCAGGTCCCCGATGCCGACCTCGTCCTCCGCCAGGATCATCCCGCTGGACCTGACCCCGCGCAGCTCGGCCTCGCCCAGCGTCGGTGCCGTCCGGCATGGTCGCCCCCGGCAGCGCCACCGCCACGGTCTGGCCGGCGGCCACGTTGGGCGCCCCGCAGACGATGGTGCGCGCCTCACCGGAGCCGTCGTCCACCTGGCACACCGTGAGCCGGTCGGCGTCGGGGTGCTTGTCGGCGGCCGACAGCACCTTGCCCACCACGAAGCCCTCGTCGGAGGGCACGCCGATCCGCTCGATGCCGCTCGAGCTCGGTGCCGGTGAGGTCCAGGCGCTCGGCGATGTCCTCGGCGGACAGGCCGGGGTCGCAGTAGCTGCGCAGCCATGCCAGCGGGACCCTCATCCGAACTGCTCCAGGAAGCGCACGTCGTTCTCGAAGAAGATCCGCAGGTCCGGCACGCCGTGCTTGAGCATCGCGATCCGCTCGATGCCCATCCCGAACGCGAAGCCCTGCACCCGCTCGGGGTCGTAGCCGTTGCCGGCCACGAAGCCGAGCACGTTGGGGTCGACCATGCCCGAGCCCGAGGATCTCGATCCAGCCCGAGCCCTTGCACAGCGAGCAGCGCGAGCCGTCGGCCAGCCAGCCCTTGCCGTCGCAGCCGAAGCACGACACGTCGACCTCCACGCTGGGCTCGGTGAACGGGAAGTAGTGCGGGCGCAGCCGGATGTCGCGCTCGGGGCCGAAGATCGCCCGCGCGAACTCCAGCAGCACGCCCTGGAGGTCGGCCAGGGTGATGTGCTCGTCGATCGCCAGGCCCTCGACCTGGTGGAACATGGGCGTGTGCGTGGCGTCGGAGTCGCGCCGGTAGGTCTTGCCCGGCACGATCACGTAGATCGGCGGCTCCTGGCGCTCCATGGCACGCACCTGCATCGGGCGAGGTGTGCGTGCGCAGCAGCACGTCGTCCGAGAGGTAGAACGTGTCCTGGAGCATGCGCGCGGGGTGCCCCGGGGGGTGGTTGAGCGCGGTGAAGTTGTAGTAGTCGAACTCGACCTCCGGCCCCTCCGCCACCGAGAAGCCCAGGCCGAGGAAGATGTCCTCGATCTCCCGCCGGGTCTGGGTGATCAGGTGCAGATGGCCCTCCCGGGCCGGCGGGTCGCCGGGGAGCGTGACGTCGATGGCGTCCGCGGCCAGCCGGGCGTCCAGCTCGCCCGCCTCGAGCTCGCGCGTGCGGACCTCGATCTGCTCCTCCAGCGCCACCTTGGCCTCGTTGGCGCCCTTGCCCACCGGGCCACGCTGGTCGGCGGGCAGCTCCTTGATCGATCGCAGCAGGGTGGTCAGCTCGGCCTTGCGGCCGAGGTGGCGCACGCGCAGCTCCTCGAGCTCGGCCGCGGTGGCCGCCGCGGCCACGGCCCGCTCGGCCTCGGCGCGGATCGCTGCGATGCGGGCCGGGGCGTCAGGCATCGGCGGGCATCCTAGTTCCGAGCTCGTACAGAGCCACGGTGGCCGCCATGGCGGCGTTGAGCGACTCGGGGCCCTCCGCGCGCAGAGGGATCGAGGCCGTGGCGTGTGCGCTCGACACGAGCTCGTTCGGCAGGCCCTCGCGCTCCGCGCCCACGCATACCACCACCGGCGGCTCCGGCCGGACATCCGCCAGACGGGGGCCGGCCCCCGCCGTGAGCGCCACCAGCGAGCCGTCGAGCTCGGCGAAGTCCGCGCGCGCCGGCGGCCGGGTGAACAGCGATCCCATGCTGGCGCGCACGGCCTTGGGCCCGAACGGGTCGGCGCAGCCCGGCCCCAGCACCACCGGGCCGTCGCACAGCGCGTGGGCCGAGCGCAGCACCGCGCCCACGTTGCCGGGGTCACGCACGCCGTGCAGGTACACCGACAGCCGGCCGCCGGGCTCGGAGTGGCGCATCCGGTAGACCCCCACCACCCGGCTGCCGCTGCCCAGCGAGCCCGCCCGCCGCAGCAGCTCCGGCTCCACGTCCTCGCCGGCACGCAGAAGCAACTCGGGCTCCCACCCGGCCAACCGGGCGGCCTCCACCAGGTCCTCTCCCTCAGCCGCGAAGAGGCCGGACTCGTCGCGCTCGCGCTTGCGCTGCAGACGGCGCAGGAGCTTGAGCTGGGAGTTGTCGGCTGAGGTGATCACGGTGTGTGGCGGAACAGGTCAAGGAACCAAAAAGGGCGCCTCGGTGGGCGCCCTGGGAGTGGTCCTGCGGCCTGTTGCCTCTAGTTCAGGCAGCGGCCGCCTCCCGGGCGGTCTCGGCAAAACGTCGGAACGTCTCGGGGTCGCGCACCGCGATGTCGGCCAGCACCTTGCGGTCGAGCTCCACGCCGGCCAGCTTGAGGCCGTGCATGAAGCTGCCGTAGGTCATGCCCTCCTGGCGCGCCGCGGCGTTGATGCGGGTGATCCACAGCCGGCGAAAGTCACGCTTGCGGTTGCGCCGGTCGCGATAGGCGTAGGTGTCGGACTTGAGCAGCTGCTCCTTGGCGCGGCGGTAGCTGGAGTGCTTCTGCCCGCGGTAGCCCTTCGCGCGGGCCAGCACGGCCCGGCGCTTCTTGCGCGCGTGCACCGAGCGCTTGACGCGGCTCATCAGCGCAACAGCTCCCGGACCCGCTTCTCGTCGGGCTTGGCCACCTCTACCGGCCGCCCGAGGCGCCGCCTGCGCTTGGCGTTCTTCTTCTCGAGGATGTGGCTGGTCATGGCGTGACGGCCGCGGAGCTTGCCGCGCGCGGTCTTGCGGAAGCGCTTCTTCGCGCCGGAATGGGACTTCATCTTGGGCATGAGCCGAGTATTGAAGCAGACGCCTGTGGCGCTCAGGCCGAGGTGTCGGCGCCGCCGTTGGGCGACGCCTGGTCCCCCTCGGGGGCGGCGCCGTCGTCGGCGCGCTTCTTCACCGGGCCCAGCAGCATCGTCATGTTGCGCCCGTCCTGCAGCGGTCGCTGCTCGATCACGCCCAGGTCCGCCACGTCCTCGGCCAGCCGCATGAGCAGGCGCTCGCCGCGCTCGGGGTGGCTCTGCTCGCGGCCGCGGAACATGATCGTGACCTTGACCCGGTCGTCCCCGGTGAGGAACCGCACGACGTGGTTCTTCTTGGTCTCGTAGTCGTTGTCCGCGATCTTCGGGCGGAGCTTGATCTCGCGCACGTTCACCTGCTTCTGGTGCTTGCGCGCGGCCTTGGCCTTCTGCTCCTGCTCGTACTTGTACTTGGAGTAGTCGAGCACGCGGCACACGGGCGGCCGCGCGTCGGGCGCAACCTCCACCAGGTCCAGGTCGCGCTCCTGGGCGTAGCGCAGCGCCTCGTCGGTGGCCAGCACCCCGACCTGGTTGCCGTCGGCGCCGATCAGGCGCACCTCGCGGACGCGGATGCGGTCGTTTATTCGCGTTTCGTCCCGCTCGGGCGGGCGCCGATCGAACCTGCGCGGGATCGGCACTACAAGGAGGAGTGGCTAGACGTCAAAGGCGAGCAGGAGGGAAATCGGGAGAGGGCACGAGCGCTCAGCGGCAGCGGCGCGTGGTGTGAGTGCCCTTCATTCGCCGCCAGTATAGCGGCGGATGGCCGGTTCAAGAGGCATCGCGCGGGGGTCCCGCTAGCGGCGCTCGGCGGCCTCCGCCAGCGCCCGCGCCGCGAACTCGCCCGCGGGAGCCGAGCCCAGGTCGCCCTCGCCGTGGCGGCGCACCGCCACCTCCCCCGTGTCGGCCTCGCGATCGCCGACCACGAGCATGTACGGCACCTTTCGCACCTCCGTCTCGGCGATCTTCTTGCCCACCGACTCGGCGCGGGCGTCCACGTCGACCCGCAGGCCGGCGTCGCGGAGCTGAAGCGCCACCTGCTCCGCGTATGGCACGTGGCGGTCGGCGATCGGCAGCACCATGGCCTGCACGGGCGCCAGCCAGAGCGGGAACTCGCCGGCGTAGTGCTCGATCAGGATCCCGATGAAGCGCTCGAACGACCCCATGAGCGCGCGGTGGATCATGACCGGCCGGTGCTCGGCGTTGTCGGCGCCGGTGTAGGACAGCTCGAAGCGCTCCGGCATGTAGTAGTCCAGCTGCACCGTCCCGAGCTGCCACGAGCGCCCGATCGAATCCGTCATGTGCAGATCGATCTTGGGCCCGTAGAAGGCGCCGTCGCCCTCGTTGAGGTCGTACTCCAGGCCGGACTGGGCCAGTGCCCGCTCCAGGGCGGCCTCGGCCCGGTCCCACATCTGCTCCTCGCCCACGCGCTTCTCCGGGCGGGTCGACAGCTCCAGGCGCGGCGCGAACCCGAACGTGTCGTAGATGGCGAAGCCGAAGTCCAGGCAGCGCTGCACCTCCTCGGGGATCTGCTCCTCGGTGCAGAAGATGTGGGCGTCGTCCTGGGTGATGTGGCGCACGCGCAGGAGCCCGTGCAGGGTGCCGCTGGGCTCATGGCGGTGCACCAGCCCGGCCTCTGACATGCGGATGGGAAGGTCGCGGTAGGAGCGCCGCTCGGAGGAATAGATCTGGGCGTGGGCCGGGCAGTTCATGGGCTTCAGCCCCATGGTGCGCCCCTCCACGTCGGTGAAGTACATGTTGTCCCGGTAGACGTCCCAGTGGCCCGAGCGCTTCCACAGCTCGGCGTCCCACAGAATCGGGGTGCGCACCTCGCGGTAGCCCCGCTCCGCGTTCTCCTTGCGCCAGAGCTCCGTGAGCCGGTTCCAGATCTCGGTGCCGGCGGGCTTCCACAGCGGCGCGCCCGGGGACAGCTCCGTGAACATGAACAGGTCGAGCTCGCGCCCGAGCTTGCGGTGGTCGCGCAGGCGCGCCTGCGCGAGCCGCTCGAGGTGTTCGTCCAGGTCGGCGGCCGAGATAAAGGCCGTGCCGTAAACGCGCGTGAGCATCTGACGCGAGGCGTCGCCGCGCCAGTACGCGCCCGCGACGCTGGTCAGCTTGAACGCCTTGACGCTCTTGGTGGTGGGCGTGTGCGGGCCGCGGCACAGGTCCGTGAACGGCCCGTTGCGATACAGCGACACGGTCTCCACGCCCTCGTCGCGGACCAGGTCCTCGATCAGCTCGACCTTGTAGTCCTGCCCCTCGGAGCGAAACCGCTCGATGGCCTCGGCCACTGCCAGCTCGCTGCGCTCGAACGGCTCGGCCGCCTTCACGTGCTCGCGCATCTTCTGCTCGATGCGCTCGAAGTCGGCGTCGGAGAGCTTGACGTCCGGCGGGAACTCGAAGTCGTAGTAGAAGCCGTCCTCGATCGGCGGCCCGATCGAGATCTTCACGCCCGGGTACAGCTCCATGACGGCGGTGGCCAGCACGTGCGCGGCGTCGTGGCGGACGAGCCACAGCGGGCCCTGGCCGTCCTCGTCGCTGCGCGCCGTCACGATCTCCAGCCGGGCGCCGTCCGGCAGCGGTTGACCCAGGTCGCGCAGCTCGCCGTCGACCCTCACGGCCAGCGCCGCGCGGGCCAGGCCCTCGCCGATGGCGCGCGCCGCGTCGGCGCCCGAGGCGCCTTCGGAGAGCTCCAGCTCGGTGCCGTCGGGCAGCGTGACCTTCATCGCGCAGGCAACCTATTGGGTCTGCGCCGCCGTCAGTCGCCCAGGCCGGCCAGCAGCTCCAGCTCGTCGGCCAGCACGCGCGTGATCAGGAATCGCTCGCGCACGCGCTCGCGACCGGCGCGGCCCATCTCGGTGGCCAGGCCCGGGTCGCCGATGAGCTCCACTACCCGCGCGGCCACCTGCTCGGCGCCGTCGGCCAGGTAGCCGTCCACGCCGTCGCGCACCTGCAGGGGCGTGCCGCCGCCCGTGCCGCCCACCACCGGGGTGCCGCGCCACATGGCCTCCGAGGCCGCCAGCCCGAACCCCTCGTGTAGCGATAGCCGCAGCGCCACCCGGGAGAGCTGGTTGAGCGCCCCGAGCTCGAGGTTGCCGAGCTCGGCATGGCTGGTGAGCAGATGCAGGCCCTCCTGGTCGCCGGCGTAGTCCGAGATCTCCTTCAGGGCCGGCCAGGCCGCACCGTCCGGTCCCAGCTGGCAGGCGATCGCCAGCTGCGCGGTGGGCAGCTCCTCGCGCACGAGCGCGAACGCCTCGATGGCGGAGTGCGGGTCGCCCCAGCGGTCCAGGCGCATCAGCTGGCTGGTCAGCGGCCGGTCGAGGTCCAGCCCCAGCCGCCGCAGGGCCCGGCCCGCGACCAGGGGCGCGGACTCCGCGTTGCGGGCGCCGAGCGGGTCGATGCCGGGCGCGATGGCGGCCGGCGAGTCGATACCCGGCGGGTGCGAACGACGGCGTCCGCGAACACCGTGGCGGCGCAGGCATCCACCAGCGGACGGGCGCGCTCCCAGGCCGGCGCGTCGGGCGCCGAGGCATCCACGTGGCAGCGCCAGACTGGCGCCACCCCCAGCGCGGGCGCCAGCCCCAGCGTGCCCGGGTCGTGCAGCACGACCGCGTCCCAGGTTCCGTCGATGTCCGCGGCGGCCTGCGCGCAGGCCGTCAGGTAGGCGCGCCAGCCGGCCTCGGCAGTGGCGCTCTCGGCGCCCTGGAGGCCCGCGTGCAGCGAGGCGGCGCGCGTCCGTGAGCTCCGGCCCGCCGAACAGGACCCGCCACTCCACCTTCACCCCGCCCCGCTGGCCAGCGGTAGCACCGCGTTCAGGAGGTCGGCCGCGCCGCCGCCACCTCCCGCGGTGCTCACGTGCAGCACGCGCGCGCCCGTCGAGGGCGCGGGCGGCGCGCGTAAGGCGCTCCACGGCCTCGACACCGCACGCGGGCGCGTAATCCCCCGGCGGGCGGGCGGCGACGTCCATGGGCTGCAGCGCGGCGCTCACCGCGCGGCAGCGTATCCGCGCCAGGCTGAGCGGCCGCGCGCCGGAAGTGTGATGGCCATCACAGTCCGAACGTCTGTTCGCCCTAGCCTCACCGGTTCGAGTCGGCTCCCTGGCAGGGGCCTGCGCCGGCTCTCCTTCCCGCGTTCGCGCGGGCGCCGCCTTTACCGGCGGTCTTCGAACCCGACACGCAGAGGTGATGCGCTCCGTGCGCAAGCTGTTCCCGATACCCGTAGTCGTGCTGCTGCTGGCAGTGCCCGCGGCCCTGGCCGCATCGTCCTCGGACTCGCCGCGCAGGACGGGCGACGAGCTGATGCAGTCCACGCTGGCCTCACACCCGCTGGACTCGGCCGAAGGCCAAGGCTCACTCGCGGCGAGCCAAGAGGCGCGCCCGCGCCCGCAGCGCCGCAAGGCGCGAGCGGCGGTGTCGCCCCAGCTGCAGGCCATCGCGGCCTGCGAGTCCGGCGGCGACCCGCGCGCGGTGAGCGCCAACGGCACCTACCGCGGCAAGTACCAGTTCTCGACCGCCACCTGGCAGGCCGTGGGCGGCAGCGGCGACCCCGCCGCCGCGCCCGAGGCCGAGCAGGACAAGCGCGCGGCCATCCTGATGGCCCGCTGCGGGCCCGGGCCAGTGGCCCGTGTGCGGGGCCTGAGCGCCGGTCGCCGCTCGGCGACCTAGTCGCGAACGACCTGGCTGCCGGGGACGATGTCGTCCTCACCGGACTCGTCCCAGCGCACCCAGGCCTTGTGCCCGCCGTCGTAGTCGGGGCCCCACAGGACCAGGGTCGCGGGCTGCTCCCACACGGTGCAGCGGTCCGACGACTCCTCGTCCAGCCCGCGCCAGACCCGGACGAACGGGTTGGTCTCCCACTCCTCGCCGACGGTCGTGGGGTCGGTGTGCCCGGGGTGCAGCCGCGTCTCGGGCGGCAGCTTCATCAGCACCTCCATGACGGAGTGCCTTGAGGTCGGCGAAGGTCGTCGAGCCCGGGGCCTTCACGCCGCCGACCGAGCCCTTGAACAGCGTGTCGCCGGTGAACACGTCGTCGCCGTTGACCACGAAGTTGAGCATCCCGGCGGTGTGCCCGGGCGTGATGCAGCGCGCCGATTGAGAGGCCGCCCGATCTCGAGCACCGTCTCGCCCGGCTCGATCGTGCGGTCCACGTCCAGCAGCTCGCTCGGCCTCGAGCGGGTGGGCCAGGATCTCGACGCCGAAGCGCTCCTTGTAGACGGAGTTCTCGGCCACGTGGTCGGCGTGGTGGTGGGTGAGCAGCAGGTGCGTGACGTCGAGGTCGTGCTCCTCGACCTTCTCCAGCAGCGGCGCGGACGGGCCGCCCGAGTCGATGACCACCGCGGTGCCGCCGGGCTCGTCGGCCACCAGGTAGGCGTTGGACAGCCACTCCGGGTGCATCGAGCGTTCGACGATCATCGGCGGCGAAATCTAGTATCTGGGCGGTGACCAACGCCCTGCGGTCCGCGTTCCCGGTGCTCGAGCGAACCGAGTACCTGAACGCCGGGTCGGTGGGGCCCGTGCCGCGGCCGGCCGCCGAGGCCGCCGCGCGAGGAGCTGGAGCGAGAGCTCGCGGAGGGCGAGGCAGGTCCGCCCAGTTCGCCCGGGCGGCCGCCCTGGGCGACGAGCTGCGGGGCGAGGTGGCGCAGCTGATGGGCTGCCAGGCCGACGAGCTGGCGCTCACCGGCGCCACCACCGACGGCGTGAACGCCGTCCTGGGCGGGCTCGAGCTCGGGCGCCGGCGACGAGGTGCTGACCTCCGACGAGGAGCACCCCGGCCTGCTGGCGCCGCTCGGGCGCCTGCGCGCGACGCGGGGCGTCACGGTGCGGCTCGCCCCCTTCGACGAGCTGGCGGACGCAGTCGGGCCCGCGCACCAGCCTGATCGCCTGCTCGCACGTCTCCTGGCACACGGGCCGCGTGGCCGACACCGCCGCGCTGGCGGCCACCGGCGTCCCGGTGCTGCTGGACGGCGCCCAGGGCCTCGGCGCGGTGCCCGTGGACGTGCGCGCGCTGGGCTGCGACTTCTACGCCGCCTCGGGCCAGAAGTGGCTGTGCGGGCCGATGGGCAGCGGCTACCTGTACGTGCGCGCGGAGCGGATCGGCGACCTGACCCCCGCCACGCCCGGCTACGGCACGGTCGAGGAGCCCACGAAAGCGCTCGAGTTCGACCTCAGGGCCGGCGCGCGGCGATTCGACGGAGGCCTCTCGCCCACTCCCCACCTGAGGTGGGCGCTGGCGGCGACTGCACACGCTCACGGCCGAAGGGGGCGAGGCGGTGCATGCGCGGGCCGCCGCGCTGGCCGCGCGGCTGGCGGATGCACTGACCGCGCGGGGCGCCGACGGTGGCACCGCGGGGCGCCTCGACGCTGGTCTCGTGGGAAGCCGACGACCCCGAGGGCGAGGTCGGGCGCCTGGACGGAGAGGGCTTCGTGCTGCGGCACCTGCCCGGCACGCCGTGGGTGCGTGCGTCCGTGGGCGCCTGGTCCGACGAGGACCGCCTCGACGCCCTGGCCGCAGCAGCTACTTCTGGGTCATGACCAGGATGCCGCCCACCACCGCCGCGGCCACGGCCGCGAACGCGACCAGCATCAGCGCGGCGTAGGCCACAGCCTCGGCGGCATGGCCGTCGCGGCGCAGGTCCACGGCACGCGTGGCCCCGAGGATGGACAGCGCGAAGATGGCCGGTCACGCCGATCCCGGCCCCCAGCGAGTAGATGACCACGTCGAGCAGCGCGCCCCAGTCCACAACGGAGTCGGCCACCAGGAGCACGTCAGTCCGCCGCCGTGATCACTGAGCCCTGCTGGACGCGGCGCGCGAACACAACCGCGATCGCCACCACGATCACGGCCGAGACGATGACCGGCCCGGCGGCGCCCGTGCCGAACAGCCGCGTGACCCCGTAGGTGGCGCCGCCGATGGCGGCGGCCGCGGGCAGCGTGAGGATCCAGGCGACGATGATGTTGCCCGCCACGCCCCAGCGCACGGCCGACACGCGCTTGGCGGCGCCGGCGCCCATCACGGCGCCCGAGATCGTGTGCGTGGTGGACAGCGGGAAGCCGCCGTGGGAGGAGGCCAGGATCACCGCGGCGCCGCTGCCCTGCGCGGCGAACCCCTGAGCCGTGTCCATCTTGATGATCCGGCTGCCCATCGTCTTGATGATCCGCCAGCCGCCCATGTAGGTGCCCAGCGCGATCGCGGTGGCCGCCGAGACCACCACCCAGAACGGCGTCTCGGCGTCGCCGCCCAGGTTGCCGTTGGCGATCAGGGCGAGCGTGATCACCCCCATCGTCTTCTGCGCATCGTTGGTGCCGTGCGCCAGCGCCAGCAGCCCGCCGGAGATGACCTGCCCCACCTGGAACCCGCGCGTGACCGGCCCGGGCCGCAGCCGGCCGACGATCCGGTAGATCACGAGGATCGCGAGGCCGGCGACGACGAAGGCGAGCGTGGGCGCCACCAGCGCCGGCACCGCCACCTTGCCGATGAGCCCGTCGCCCAGCACCGCGTCAGGGCCCTCCGCCACGAACGCGGAGCCCACCACGCCGCCGATCAGCGCGTGCGACGAGCTGGACGGCAGGCCGTAGTACCAGGTGATCAGGTTCCAGGCGATGGCGCCGACGAGCCCGCCGAACACGATCTGCAGCGTCACGAGCTCGGCGTCGACGATGCCCGTGGCGATCGTCGCGGCCACCTCCAGGGACAGGAACGCGCCGACGAAGTTGAGCACCGCCGCGTAGCCCACGGCCAGCCGCGGCGCCATCGCGCGGGTGGAGATCGAGGTGGCCACCACGTTGGCCGTGTCGTGGAAGCCGTTGGTGAAGTCGAACGCCAGGGCCGTGGCCACCACGACGACGAGGACCACGTCGCTCTCCATCAGGCCGGCGGCGCGCTCAAGAGTTCTTGATCGTGATGCCCTCGAGGATGTTGGCCACGCGCTCGGTGGAGTCGATCGCGGCCTCGAGGCGCTCGTAGATGTCCTTCCAGCGGATCACGACCATCGGGTCGATGCCGTTGTCGAACAGGGACGCGACCGCCTCGCGGGTGATGCGGTCGCCGTCGTTCTCCAGCCGGTTGATCTCGACCGTGTAGTGGCTGATGTCCTTGAACCCGCGCAGGCGTGGCATGGCCTCGTGCGATCTGGCGCGCGCACTCGAGCAGCACGTGGGCCAGGCGCTGCGCCTGCTCCATCGGTGCCTCGATCTTGTAGAGGCCGAGGTAGTCCGCGACCTCCTCGGTGAAGTCCACGATGTCGTCCAGCGCAGACGCCAGCTCGTAGATGTCCTCGCGGTCGATCGGCGTGACGAAGGTCTCGTTGAGGCGCCGGATGATGTCGTGGGTGATCCGGTCGCCCTCCTGCTCGCAGATCAGGATGTCGCGCGCCAGGTCGCCGCCCCGGTCGGGGAAGACGCCGAGCATCCGGTCGAGCAGGTCGGCCGCGCGCAGGATGTTGCCGGCGGCCTCCTCGAACAGGTCGAAGAACTCCCGGTCGCGCGGGGCGATGACGCTGGAGAGGCGCACGAGCGGCCACGACCAGCTGTAAAGGAGTTGTAAAAAGCCCACCGGATGGACGAATGTCGGTTTGGGCGGCGGGGTCGGGTGGTGAAAGGTCACGAGACCCGACGAAGGAGGAGCCCATGTGCCCCACACCGGGAGGCACCAGGACAGGACGCAGCACCGACGACCATCGCCCCGACGCGGCCCGCGAGCGGCGGCCGGACCGCCGCCGCGCCCCCCGCAGCCCGCAGCGCGACGAACGCGCCACCACGCACGCCGTCGAGCGCCTGCTGGGCCGTGGTCGGGCGCTGACCGACCGCCCACGGGCGGCCCCACTCGATCCCGCTATCCTCGCCTCGTCCCGGGCCGTTAGCTCAGCTGGGAGAGCGCCGCCTCGACAAGGCGGAGGTCGCTGGTTCGAGCCCAGCACGGCCCATCGGCGAGGTGGCCAGACTCGTTCTGGACGCTCTCTAAAGGGTCCTGGGTCGCTGCCGATGGAAATGACAGGAAGGCCGACGGGCCAGGTGGCAGATGATCTGCGCCTGGTGGAACGTCTCCGCGGAACGAGGGGCCCCACGGGGCCCCTCTTCCGTGTCTGGGGCCGGACGGACTACGCGTCGGCCTCGTCGCGGCGGGCCTTGACCTTGTCCTCGAGCTGCGCCATCACGTCGGGGTCGCGCAGCGTGGTCACGTCGCCCAGCTCGCGGCCCTCGGCGATGTCTCTGCAGCAGGCGGCGCATGATCTTGCCCGAGCGGGTCTTGGGCAGGTCGTCGGCCCACACGATCCGCTTCGGGCGGGCGAACTTGCCGATCCGCCCGGCCACCTGCTCGTTGATCTCCGCGATCAGCTCGTCGCTGCCGTCCAGGTCGCCCTCCAGCGTCACGAACGCGCAGATGGCCTGGCCGGTGTCCTCGTCCTGCTGGCCGATCACGGCGGACTCGGCCACCTTGGGGTGCGACACGATCGCCGACTCCACCTCGGCCGTCGACAGCCGGTGGCCGGACACGTTGATCACGTCGTCCACGCGCCCGATCACCCAGAAGTAGCCGTCCTCGTCCGGCGCGCGGCGTCGCCCACGAAGTAGGTGGTGGGCCCGAACTTCGAGAAGTAGGTCTCCTTGAACCGGTCCGGGTCCTTGTACAGCGTGCGGAGCATCCCCGGCCACGGCCGCCGCAGCGCCAGGAGGCCCTGCACGCCGTCGACCTCGTTGCCCTCCTCGTCGACCACCGCGGCATCGATCCCGGGCAGCGGCCGCCCGGCCGATCCGGGCTTCGTGGCCGTGAGCCCCGGCAGGGTGGTGATCATGATGTGGCCCGTCTCGGTCTGCCACCAGGTGTCCACGATCGGGCACTCGCCGCCGCCGATCACGTGGTGGTACCAGACCCATGCCTTCGGGTTGATCGGCTCGCCGACGGACCCGAGCAGCCGCAGCTTGGACAGGTCGTGACGGGCCGGGTGGTCGACCCCCCACTTGATGCAGGCCCGGATGGCCGTGGGCGCCGTGTAGAAGATCGTGACGCCGTAGCGGGCGCACAGCTCCCACCAGATGTCCTTGTGCCGGATAGTCGGGGGCGCCCTCGTACATGACCGAGGTGGCGCCGTTCATGAGCGGCCCGTAGACGATGTAGGAGTGACCGGTCACCCAGCCCACATCGGCTGAGCACCAGAACACGTCCTCCTCGGGGCGCAGGTCGAAGACCAGGCGCGTGGTGGCCGCGACCCCGGTCAGGAAGCCGCCCGTGGTGTGCAGGATGCCCTTGGGCTTGGCCGTCGAGCCCGAGGTGTAGAGCACGAACAGCGGGTGCTCGGCGTCCAGCGGCTCGGGCGGGCACTCGGCGTCCGCGGCCTCCAGCGCCTCGTGGTACCAGACGTCGCGGCCGTCGGTCATCTCCACGTCGTCACCGGCGTTCTTGACCACGACCACCGTCTCGATCGACGGCAGGTCGCCCAGGAACTCGTCCACGGCGGGCTTGACCGGCGCCGTCTTGCCCTTGCGCCGGGCGGAGTCGGTGGTGATCAGCGCCTTGGCCTCCGAGAACTCCATCCGCTCCTTCACGCTGCCGGGCGAGAAGCCGCCGAACACCACGTTGTGGGGCGCTCCGATGCGCGCGCAGGCGAGCATGGCCACCGCCACCTCGGGGATCATCGGCAGGTAGATCCCCACCACGTCGCCCTTGCCGATCCCGCGGTCCTTCAGGGCGTTGGCCAGCCGCTGCACGTCGCGCAGCAGGTCGGCGTAGGTCACGTCGCGCTCCTCGCCCTCCTCGCCGCGCCAGTGGAACGCCACGCGGTCGCCGTTGCCCGCCTCCACGTGGCGATCGACGCAGTTGTGCGAGGCGTTCAGGGTCCCGCCGGTGAACCACTTGTAGAACGGGGCCTCGGACTCGTCCAGCACGGTGTCCCAGCGCTCGGCCCAGTCGAGGGCCTCGGCCTGCTTCGCCCACCAGCCCTCGGGGTCGGCCTCCGCCTCCTCATAGGGGGACTCGTCGCTGACCAGCGCCCGCTCGGCGAACCCCGCGGGTGGCTCGAACGTGTCTCGCTCCAGCAGCTCGGCGATCTCGCGCTCGAGTTCCTCCCCGGAGGGGGCGGTACCGGCTTCCATCTGTCCTCCTTCTCGGATGCCCGGGTTCTACCGGATGTGCGTGGTCATGGCGGGAGCGGCGGCCCGCTGGGGCTTGGCCGGGGGCGTCGGCGTGCCCGCCACCTCCGCGCCGAGGCTTACCCGGATCGTAAGTCGGCTATTCGCAGAACCGCCGATCGGCCTGCACAGCGGGCTTTCCGGCCCGAGAACGCGAAAGACCCGCCGGGGGGACGGGCCTATCGCTGATGCTGCGGCGAGCCGACGCTGAAGTGCCGCAGTCACCATTCAGAATGCCCACTTCTGAAAGGGTCAAACGCCTTTCTTGCGGATGCACGAAAGCGGGGCGAAAGGTGTGCATCTCGCCCGGCTTCGCGCTCTGCGTCAGCCCAAGGCGACGACCGGAATCGAACCGGTGTAAACGGCTTTGCAGGCCGCTGCGTAACCACTCCGCCACGTCGCCGCGCGGCGCCAAGCGTAGCGCCGGCCCTCGCGGGCAAGGCCCGCGCTGCGGGCGTGATCGCGCCGAGTTGCCCCCGCCCCGCAACTCTGATCGAATGGCCGCCGGATGCCGACCCCAGACGCTCCACGGATGGCGATCGTCGGGGCCGGTCCCTCGGGCCTGGCCGCCCTGCGCGCCCTGACGGCGGCGGGTATCAACGCCGTCGCCTACGAGCGCGGCGGCCGGATCGGCGGCATCTGGAGCCTGGAGGACCGGCCGACCGCCGCCTATCGCTCCCTGCACCTGATCACCAGCCGGCCGCGGACCGAGTTCGCCGAGCTGGCCATGCCTGCAGGCACGCCGGACTACCCCAGCCGCGATGCGGTGGGCCGCTACCTCGAGGGCTACGTCGACCGCTTCGGGCTGGGCGAGCGGATCCGGACGGGCGCGGGCGTGCGCCATGCGCGTCCGCTCGAAGGCGGCGGATGGGAGCTGGAGCTGGAGAACGGCGAGCGCGAGCGCGCCGACGCCCTGGTGGTGGCCAACGGGCACAACGACGTGCCCAAGTGGCCCGATCCGCCCTACCCGGGCGACTTCGGCGGGCAGCAGCTGCACGCGCTCGAGTACGGCACGGCCGAGGACTTCCGCGGCCGGCGGGTGCTGGTGGTCGGGATGGGCAACAGCGCGATGGACATCGCCACCGACCTCTCCCACGTGGCCGATAGGACGCTGCTCTCCGCGCGCCACGGCAGCTGGGTGATCCCCAAGCGCCTGCTCGGGCAGCCGGCGGATCAGATCATCCGGCCGTGGGTCGCGGCCAACGTGCCGTGGCAGCTGCGCCAGCCGCTGTCGCAGCTGCTGCTGCGGATCACGGTCGGCCCGCCCACGCGCTACGGGCTGCCCGCTCCCGAGCGCGGCCTGTTCCAGGACCACCCCACGATCACCGACACGGTGCCCAGCCGCATCAGCCACGGGATGATCTCCCCGAAGCCCGGGATCCAGGAGCTGGACGGCCACCGGGTGCGCTTTAAGGACGGCAGCGCCGAGGAGGTGGACGCGATCGTGTGGTGCACCGGCTATCGGGTCTCGATGCCGTTCCTCGACCAAGCGCTGGTCGGAGACGACCCCCGCGAGCTGCCGCTCTACAAGCGGGTCTTCCACCTCGATCGGGAGGACCTGTTCTTCGTCGGCCTGATGCAGTCGACCGGCTCGGCGTTCCCGATTGTCGAGCGTCAGGCGCAGATGGTGGCCGAATACGCCACGGGTCGCTGGGCGCCGCCGTCGCGAGCGACGATGCGCACCGACTGCGCTCGCCGGCGGCGGTCGGCGCTCAAGCGCTGGGGCGCGCACGGCAGGCCCGGAATGCGAGTGGACTTCGACGGCTTCATGCACGAGCTCGAGCGCGAGCTGCGGGCGGGCGAACGAAGGGCGGCGCGCAACGGAGGCCGCCGGCCACCCAGCGGGCGCGATCCAGCCCCAGCAGGGCGGCGAGCACGCCGTGACGCGCGCGGGCACGTGAGCCGCACCGCGCTCGTGACGGGCGCCAGCGGCGCCTTTGGCACCGCGGTGCGCGGGGAGCTGCGCAGCCGCGGCTGGCAGGTGGCCGGGCTCGACCTGCGCCCTGACCCCGGCGACCCCGAGGTGCTGGCCTGCGACGTGACCGACGACGCGGCCGTGCCGGAGGCGGTGGCCGTAGCGGTGGAGCGGCTCGGGGGACGGCTCGACGCGCTGGTCAACAACGCCGGGATCGGCGGGCCGGCAAGCGCCGGCGGGCCCCCGGACGAGCACGTGCGCCGGATGCTCGACGTGAACCTGATGGGCTCCTGGCGGGTCACCGCGGCGGCGATCGACCACCTGGTCGAGAGCCGCGGCCGGGTGGTGCTGGTGGCCTCGCGGATGTCGTTCATCGGTCTGCCGCTGGGCGCGGCCTACGGCGTGTCCAAGCGGGCGCTGGTGGCCTACGCCGACGCCCTGCGCGCCGAGTACGGCACCCACGTCGGCGTGACCTGCGTGCACCCGGCCATGGTCCGGACGCCGATCCACGACGCGACCCGCGACGCAGGCCTGCAGCTCGAGGGCTTCTCCCGGGAGGAGCCGCTGGAGGCCGTCACGCGCAAGATCGCTGACGCCTGTGAAAGTGCGCGCCCGCGCCGCGACGTGGCGGTCACGCGGGCCGGCGGCCTACAGCTTGGCGTCGCACGCCATCTGCCCGCGGTCGTGGACCGCGTGGTGGCGCGACTGCTGTCGAAGGCGATTGCGGCCGGCGACCTGGACGGGGCTCCGCTGGCTGCCGGGCTGCGGGCGCGACACGCCCGTTCGGGGAGCTCCGAGAACTAGCCGAGCCGCTGCTCGAGTGCGTCCAGTTGGGACCGCACCTCGGCCGGCAGCTGGTCGCCGAACGTGGCCAGGTGCTCCTTGACCTGGGGCAGCTGTGCGCGCAGCTCGTCGGAGTCCACCCGCAGCACCTCGGCCAGGTCGTCCGGGTCGATGTCCAGCCCGTCGGTGTTCAGGTCGCCCTCGGCTGGCACCAGGCCGATCGGCGTCTCGGGTTGCCTCCGCGTTGCCGTCGCAGCGGCGGAACACCCACTCCAGCACGCGGCTGTTCTCGCCGAAGCCCGGCCACAGGAAGCGGCCGTCGGCGTCCTTGCGGAACCAGTTCACGTAGAAGATCCGCGGCAGCTGCGCGCCCTCCCTGCGGCCCACGTCGAGCCAGTGCTGCATGTAGCGCGCCATGTGGTAGCCGCAGAACGGCAGCATCGCGAAGGGGTCGAACCGCAGCTCCCCCACCTGGCCCTCGGCCGCCGCGGTCTTCTCCGACGACATGGTGGCTCCCAGGAACACGCCGTGCTCCCAGTCGAAGGCCTCGTGGACCAGCGGGATGACGGTTGAGCGGCGCCCGCCGAACAGCATGGCGTCCACGGCCACCCCCTTGGGGTCCTCCCACTCGGGGGCGATGGCGGGATCCTGTGCCGCCGGCGTGGTGAAGCGGGCGTTGGGGTGGGCGGCCGGCTCGCCGGACTCCGGAGTCCAGTCGGCCCCCTTCCATGAGATCGCGTGGGCGGGCGGCTCCTTGGTCATGCCCTCCCACCAGATGTCCCCGTCGTCGGTGCGGGCGCAGTTGGTGAAGATGCTGTTGCGCTCGACGGTGGCCATGGCGTTGGGGTTGGTCTCCACGCCGGTGCCGGGCGCCACGCCGAAGAAGCCCGCCTCGGGGTTGATCGCGTACAGGCGGCCGTCGTCGCCGAACTTCATCCACGCGATGTCGTCGCCGATGGTCTCCACCTTCCAGCCCGGCAGCGTGGGGATCAGCATGGCCAGGTTGGTCTTGCCGCAGGCGGACGGGAAGGCGCCCGTGATGATCTTCGAGATGCCCTGTGGCGAGGTGATCTTGAGGATGAGCATGTGCTCGGCCATCCAGCCCTCGTCGCGGGCCATGACCGAGGCGATCCGCAGCGCGAAGCACTTCTTGCCCAGCAGCGCGTTGCCCCCGTAGCCGGAGCCGAACGACCAGATCTCGCGCGTCTCGGGGTAGTGCACGATGTACTTGTTGTCCGCGTTGCACGGCCACGGCACGTCCTCGACGCCCGCCGTCGAGCGGCATGCCGACCGAGTGCACGCAGGGCACGAACTCGCCGTTCTCCCCCAGCGCGTCGAGCGCCCCCTGCCCCATGCGGGTCATGATCCGCATGGACGCGGCCACGTAGGCGGAGTCGGTGAGCTGCACGCCGATGTGAGCGATCGGCGAGCCGAGCGGGCCCATCGAGAACGGCACCACGTACATGGTGCGGCCCTCCATGCAGCCGTCGAACAGCTCGCCCATGGATTCGCGCATCTGGGCGGGGTCGCGCCAGTTGTTGGTCGGGCCCGCGTCGTCCTCCGACTCCGAGCAGATGAAGGTGCGGTCCTCGACCCGCGCCACGTCGGCGGGATCGGACAGAGCCAGGTAGGAGTTGGGGCGCTTGGCGTCGGAGAGCCGTTCGAAGGTGCCCGCGTCCACCAGCCCCTGCGCCAGGCGGTCGTACTCCTCAGCCGAGCCGTCGCACCACGCCACCTCGTCGGGCTTGGTCAGCGCTGCGATCTCCTCCACCCAGGCCTGCAGCTTCTTGTTCTGGGTGGGGATTGTGCTCTGGCTCACGGGTTAGGGTCGCTCCTCGGATCGCTTGCGCCGGTCGGGAAGGGCCGAGACGGTAGCGCACCCCGGCCGGCGGAGAGCCCACATCCCTCGCTCCCTCGCCCCGCACCGGGCAGGCCTGGGCGGCCGGGGCATCGACCCCGGCCGCCCAGCGGCCTGACCGTCGAGAGCCGCCTAGCGGTAGCGGCTCTGAAACTCCAGCACCTGCTGGAACGTCGGCCGGTTGGTGCTGCGGATCGTGTCCGGAATGAGGCCCGGCTGGAACGTGGTCCGGTCGGCCGTCCTCAGCCACTTGGCCGGGTCCTGCTCGCCACCGAATTCGGCGGCCAGCTCGTTCGCCGTCTCTACCAATGCGGCGTACAGCGACTCGCGGCAGGCCCGCAGGGAGCCGTCGCCGCAGTAGCTGAGGTTGAACTCGCCCTTGACCCTGCGCCCGAGCAGCGTGCGCAGGTCCTTGTCGATGTAGGAGTGACCCGACTGACCGTTAAGGCCGCGGACATCGCTGAGGTCGTCCGTCAGGTCGCCGAACACCGGGCGCATGACCGCCTCCGCGAGCTTCCGGAAACCCACGTCGAACAACGCCGGACCGGAGTCGTCGAACGTGCCGTTGTTGTCGGCGTCCAGGCGCGGCGCGTCGCGAGCCACCCAGTCGTCGAGCAGATCGACGATCTGCTGCTCCCGGGCGCTCGGGGCGGGACCGGATCGCAGCACCTTGCTGACCACCGGCCACACCGGCGAGCGCACGTCCTCTGTGGCCGCCCGGTTCATGATCCCGACCACGTCCGTGAGCTTGGGTCGGCTGGGGAACTTGTCGAACAGCTCCACCCGCTGGGCCGAGCCGTAGGGCTCGTCGTCGCCGTGCATGAAGCCCGGTGCCGACTGGTTGTTCCAGTTGAGCAGCAGGCCGTCCGGGCCGCCCACGTCGTGGGGATGCTCGCGCTCGCTCAGGAACCCGTCCCACTCGTAGCGGCCGGTGCCCAGGGTCGGCAGGCGCCGGTCTAGCCCGCGGGCACGCTCCGGGAGCAGGCCCGACGAGAAGTTCGCCGTGGCCTTTCGGGACGTGTACGCCCAGTTGAACGTGAACCCGAACTGGTTCGCCGCCCGGAAGAACCGATCCGGCGTGGACGCCTTGCCCTCGGACATGTCCTTCAATGCGGCCAGGTTGAGCGCGTCGCGGCCGAACGTCGACCGCTTGTGGGCCAGCGCGTAGGGCTTGCCGTCGATCGTGGCCGTGGCGTACACGTTGCCGTGCACGCTGCGCTTGTAGCGCAGCGGCGTGCTGTTCAGCAGGCCCGCGTTCACGTCCTCCAGCGGGCGGCAGTCGCCCTTGTAGAGGTAGTGCGACGAGGCCCGCGTCGGCGCGGAGCCGTCGGGCTCGCACAGGCGCTCGGCGTACGCGTCGCGCACGTCGTGCCCGGCTGAGGTCAGGCTCCAGGCGTAGTCCTCCGTGCGGCCGATGAGCGAGTACATGGCAAGTCCGGGCACCGACACGCCCTGAGACCGGATGCCGCCGCCCTCGAGGTGCATCTGCTGCACGATCTCGGGATAGAAGTAGCCCAGCTGCGGGCCCTTGACGGCCAGCGAGTTGCCCGTCTTGGAACGCCTCGGCGAGACCACCAGGAAGTTCGACGCCCGCTGCCGCGCCGGCGCCGTCCCGGCCGCAGCCGCGGGCGTGGTGGTGCGCGGGTTCACAGTCTCGATCGACCCGGGGTCGATCGTGACCGATCCGGTCACCTTCTTGCCGCCCGTGAGCGGGCCGTAATTGAAGCGCCGGTTGATCGTGGTCGGCGCCTCGGGATCCTCGGCCAGCATCACGTCCTCCCAGGCCTTGTAGCCCCGCCTGGCGCCCAGCGAGGCCTGCAACTTGGCCAGCAGCTCGCCGTTGTCCGCCTCGCCGCCGCCGCCGGCGCCGAAGATCGACCCGATGAAGGCCGTGACCGCGAGCACGTCATTCACGGTCGCGGGCGGGTTGTTCATGTTGTTGGCCTTCCAGTACGCATTGATCCCGTCGGCGTAGGCCTGTGCATCGGCCAGGATCTCGCGCCCCTTTGCGCCGTAGGTCTCCACGAGCAGGTTCCGCTGCGCTGTGACCAGTGCCTCGGTCTCGGCGCTCGGGGTGAACGACTGCAGGCTCGTGATCAGGCCGAAGGCGTTGATGTTCGGCACGTCGGCCACCGCCACACGGGCGGGTCCGCGCCCGAGCGTGATCAGCAGACCGCGGTCCCGCGCGGTCGACCAGCCGGCGCCGAACGCCACGTCGGCGCGGGTCTTGCCGTAGACGTGCGGCACGCCGTACTCGTCATAGATCAGCCGCAGGCCGGGCCGCCCGGTCTGCTCCTCACGGGTCTGGCCGATCGGCTTGAAGTCCTCCGGCAGGAACTTGTTCTCGATGTCCGCCTTGGTGATGTTGTCTCGCAACGGAGTCAGCGAGTCATACAGCGGAAGCTGGTCGGTGGAGTCCGAGTTGGTAGGGATTCCGCCGAAGTTGCCCGGCGGCAGGATGTACCTGGCCGTGTCCTCCTTGCCAGATCCATTGCCCTTCTTGCCGTGGTGGCTCTTGCCGTAGTGGCTCTTGCCATTGCCCTTCCTGTCGCTGTCCTTCTTGCCATAGGACAGGGCTGTGGCGGGTACCACCGCGAGGGCGGCTGCTGCAACGACGATGGGCCTGAGCCAACGGCTCATGGGCGGCTCCTCTCTCCTCCGTTTTGCGACCCGGGACTGGCCGCGGGCGAGACCATTTCACATAACGCCCAGCCGATGTCGAAGTTGGCGCGCCGCTAGAGCGCGGGGTCGACGCGAACGCCCGCGGGCCGTGACACGGCCGGGGGGCTGCTGAGCTCCCGCTGCGACTCCGCTTCGGCGGCCTCACCGCGGCGGGCGCGCTTGCACCTGTACAGCGCTTCGTCGGCGCGGCGATGGAGCTCGTCCAGCTCGACCCCGTCGGCCGGGTAGTCGGCAACGCCAACCGACGCGCTTGTCCGCTGCGCCAGCGTCTCGACGAGCCGGTCGACGGTGGGCGCGACGCGCTGCGTGTCGTGGCTCAGCACGACGGCGAACTCGTCGCCGCCGAGGCGCCCCACCGGGTCGGAGGAGCGCACCTGCTCACCGAGCGTGTCGGCCACCCAGCACAGCAGCTCGTCGCCGGCCGCGTGGCCACCTCTGTCGTTCACCGCCTTGAAGCCGTCCAGGTCGAAGAGCACCAGCGAGAGTGCTCCGCCGTGGCGGCTCGCCGTGTCGACCTCGGCGGCGAAGCGCTCTTCGAATCCACGCCGGTTGAGAGAGCCGGTCAGATGATCCGTGCGCGATATCTCGGCGAGCGCCCGCTGCTGGGCGTCCCGGTTGCGAGCTTGCCAGGCGCAGACCCAGCCGGCCGTGACCAGCGTGAGGGTGAACACCATGACATCGCCCGCCGGCGCCCCGGTCGGGCCCGAACCCAGCGTGGCGACGGTCAGGAACGCGAGCACCGTCATAGCCACCACGCCAAGCATCGTCCCCAGCGGATACGACAGGGCGGCGAACGCGAGCGGCAGGAAGAACTGCACGGTCAGCGGGCTCGCCACGCCGCCGTCGAGCAGCGTCGCCACACAGAGCACGCTTATCAGTGACGCGCTCCAGGCCAGGAAGAACGGCTCGCACCACCGCGAGCGCACGATGGCGCCCACCGGCAGGCGCCCGATTCCGATCGACCCCAGGGCAGCGAGCACGCAGACCGCCATGAGCAGGGGCCTGTGCGGCTCCTCCCAGGACTGGATGAAATAGGTGCCGTTGCAGGCGCAGACGAGCAGGCTCGGCCATACGCCGACGCGCACGCTGCGCTCGCGGAGGCCCGCTCCCAGCGGATCGCCGCGAGACGACCCGGTCCCCTTCCCGCTCATCTCTGAAGACCCATCGGCCGCTGGCGGCGTACATTGAGCCGCGTGGGGCGAAGTCCACACTCCCGCCAGGCGTGGGAAGTGGCCGAGATGCGCCCCGCCGGGGCCTATACTCGCCCCCTCGCGCGGCTGTAGCTCAGTTGGCTAGAGCGTCTGCTTGCCATGCAGAAGGTCGTGGGTTCGAATCCCATCAGCCGCTTCCCCCGCTGCCGACATTTCCACAACCGTCGGCCGCTCCGGCCTCGTATGGCTCGGGACCCTTCAACAACCACGGAGGTTTCCCGTGAATCGCAAAGTCATCGCACTGATGGCCGCCCTCGCCCTCGTCCTTGCCCTCGCGCCCGCCGCATCGGCCGGCCAGAGCAAGGGCAAGTCCGGTTGGGGCTCGTACTACGGCTCAACCACGCTCGACGTCGATCCTGGGACGCTCTCAGCGCTCACAGGCCTCGGCGTCTCCCCCGGCGCGGTCAAGCCCGCCAAGCTCGACGGCGCCCGCTACTCGTTCCCGATCGTCACCTCGCCGCGCAAGGCGCTGCGTAGTGGAGTGGTCCGGCACGTGGGCGGTATCTCGCTCAGCGCCGGCGACACCACCGTCAAGCTGACCGACTTCGACATCAGGCTCGCGAAGAGTCAGCTGTTCGGCAGGGTGAACGGCAGCGACCGCGTCGCGCTGCTCGACCTGGACTACTCCCGCACCAAGGTCCGCGTCCGCGGCTGGCGGGTCAAGATCGGCCCGGTCGGCACGACGCTGACCCAGGGCGCCGCCGACGCGCTCAACCAGGCGTTCGGCGTTTCCGCGCTCACCGACGACACCGTCCTCGGCGACGCGACCGTCCGCTACCGGCTCTTCCGCCGCTAGGGATCCTGGGCGGCACGGGCGGCGGCAAGCAGGTCGCCGCCCGTGCAGTCCGAGCTGGGCTGCCCTCGCCTCGCGGGTGGCCGCGTAGGCTCTAGTGATGCCAGAGAACGTCAGCCCCGTCCTCTCGGATACTCAGCTGGCAACCCTGGCCGAGCACGGCGAGGAACGCACTGCGGAGGTGGGCGAGGTCCTGTTCGCGGTGGGTGACCGCGAGTATCCGCTGATCGCCATCCGGGAGGGCGAGGCCGCCATTCAGGACTCCGCCGGCCGCGAGATCGTGCGCCATGGCCGAAACGGGTTCCTCGGTGAGATGAACCTGCTCAGCGGTCAGACCGTCTTCCTCACCGCGGTCGCCACGGAGCCGATGCGCTACGTGGCGGTCGGTCGCGACGCGCTGCGTGGGCTGCTGTTCGAGGACTCGAGTCTGGCCGACCTGCTGCTGTCGGTCTTCATGACCCGCCGGGAGGTGCTGCAGCAGCGCGCGGACGTGGGCGTCGAGATCGTGGGCCCACGCGAATCAGCGGCCACCCGCGCGATGCTGGACTACGCCAACCGCAGCCGGCTCCCCTATCAATGGCGCGACGGCGACGACGGGCTGCCACCCGAGCAGCTGCCGCTGGTGCGCCTTCCGGAGGGCGCGGAGCTGCGTGGTCCCAGCTTCGGCGAGGTCTCGCGCGCGCTGGGCATCGGGCTCGAGCTGGCGCCCAGCGAGCAGGTCGATCTGGCGATCGTGGGTGCTGGGCCCGCCGGCCTCGGCGCCGCGGTCTACGGCGCCTCGGAGGGTCTGGACACGATCGTGGTGGAGGGCATGGCGCTGGGTGGGCAGGCCGGCACGTCGCGGCGGATCGAGAACTACCTCGGCTTCCCGGCCGGCATCAGCGGGATGGAGCTGAGCAGCCGCGCCGTCACCCAGGCGCGCAAGTTCGGCGCGCGCACGGCCACGCCATACCGCGTGATGGCGCTCGAGCCCGGCACCGACCGCCACGTCCTGCGGCTCGAGGGCGACCACGAGATCGCCGCCCGCGCCGTGGTCCTCGCAACGGGCGCCGACTACCGGCGGCTGCCCGTGGCCGGGCTCGACGACTACGAGGGCCTCAGCGTCTTCTACGCCGCGGGCCCGCCGGAGGCGCAGCTCTGCGGTGCGAGCCGGGTCGCGGTCGTGGGAGGCGGCAACTCAGCGGCCCAGGCTGCTGTCTGGCTGGCGCGCGGCGGGGCGCTCGTCACGCTGCTGCACCGGCGTGCCGACCTGCGAGAGACCATGTCGGATTACCTGATCGCAGAGCTCGAGCGCTACGGCGTCGCCGTCCGCGACAGCAGCGAGATCTCCGAGCTACATGGCAGCGACGGCCGGCTCGAGGCGGTCACCCTCACCGACGGCGACCGGCTGCCGGTCGGGTTCCTCTTCCTGTTCCTGGGCGCCTCGCCGTGCACCGACTGGCTCGGGGACACGGTGGCCCGCGACGATCACGGCTTCGTGCTCACCGGCGACGCCGCGGGCGCGGAAGGCCTGCTGGAGACGAGCGTGCGCGGGGTCTACGCCGTCGGCGACGTGCGCTCCGGTTCCGTCAAGCGCTGCGCCACCGCCGTCGGCGAGGGTGCCATGGTCGTCCGCTTCGTGCACGAGCGCATGTCCGGCGTGCCCGCCTGATCGCTCAGGGCGTGACGATGGCGAAGTTGGGGTCGGGCGGGTCCAGCAGGCCGAGCAGCTCGCCGAGCTTGGCGCCGTCCCCCTCGACGGCCATCCGGGCGGACTCGACCAGCGCCTGGATGTCGGCCGAGCCGGCGATCAGCTCGTCGAGGGCGCTGCGCTCGATGCTCACCGTGGCGTCGATGGCCTCCGTGGGGCTGCCGCGGCGGTGGGTCAGGACGCCGCGCTGCAATGTGAGCCGGTAGTCCTCGCCGGTGTCCGTGAACCGCCAGTGGACGGCGATGCGGCGGTCGCCGGCGCGCGGCCCGTCGATCTGGACCGCGAGCGCGCTGAAGAGCTGCTCATTCGTGAGGCCGGCGACGAAGTCACGCGGCAGCGAGGCTGCGACCCCACTCGGGCCGTTGCGCAGTTCCTGGGCGCCCATGAGGAAGAAGTTGCGCCAGGGCCCGCTCTCGGCACCGTAGGCCAGCTGTTCGAGCGAGCGCGCCTGCAGCTCCTTGGCCTCGGCGTTCTCGGGGTCGGCGAAGACCAGGTGGTTCACGACCTCTGCGACCCAGCGAAAGTCCCCGCGCTCGAATGCCTCGCGGGCGTGGCCGAGCAGGGCCTCGGCGCCGCCGGCCAGCGCCACGTAGCGCTCGCCGGCAGGCTCGGGCGGATGCGGCCAGAGGTGGGCAGGGTTTCCGTCGAACCATCCGAGGTACCGCTGATAGACCGCCTTGAGGTTGTGGTTGAGCGAGCCGTAGAAGCCGCGGCAGTGCCATTCGCGCTGGAGGCTCGGGGGGAGCTCGAGTTGCTCTGCGATCTCACTAGCCACGTAGCCCTTGTTCAGCAGCCGCAGCCCCTGATCGTGGATGTAGCCGTAGAGATCGCGCTGCTTGGCCAGGAAGTCGACGATCCGGTCGCCCCCCCACCGCGGCCAGTGATGCTGCGCGAACACGACGTCGGCCCTCTCGGCGAATAGGACGATCGCCTCGTCTAGGTAGGAGGCCCAGCCATGCGGGTCGCGTACCAGGGCGCCGCGCAGGGTGACCACGTTGTGCAGGTTGTGGGTGGCGTTCTCGGCCATGCACAGGGCGCGGCGGTCCGGGAAGAGGAAGTTCATCTCCGCCGGCGCCTCCGTATCCGGCGTGAGCTGGAACACCATCCGGATGCCGTCGACCTCGAGCTCCTGGCCGGTGTGGGTGATGTCAATGGTCGGTGGGATGAGCGTGAGCGTCCCGGCCGAGGTCGTCTGGCCCAGGCCCACGCCGACCTGCCCGGCAGGTCCCTTCGGGAGCAGCGCGCCGAACATGTACGTGGCCCGGCGGGTCATCGCGCCGCCGGCGTAGACGTTCTCGCTGACCGCATGCTCCAGAAACCCCTCGGGCGCGAGCACCGGCACGTGTCCGGATGTCACGTCGTCTTCGGAGAGGACGCCGCGCGCGCCGCCGAAGTGATCGACGTGGCTGTGGGTGTAGAGCAACCCGGTCACCGGGCGGTCGCCGCGATGCTCGCGGTACAGGGCCAGCGCCGCGGCCGCGCACTCCGCGGAGATGAGCGGGTCGATGACCAACACGCCCGTGTCGCCCTCGACGATCGTCATGTTCGAGAGGTCCAGCCCGCGCACCTGGTAGATGCCGTCTGCCACCTCGAAGAGCCCGTGAATCGCCGCGAGCTGTCCCTGCCGCCAGAGGCCGGGGTTCACGGTGTCCGGGCACTCGGCGTCGAGGAAGTCGTAGGCGTCCGCGTCCCACACGACGCGCCCGCCGGTCGCACGGATCACCGGGTCCGACAGCGACGCCACCCACCCTCGCCGCGCATCGCCGAAGTCCTCGGCGTCACTGAACGGAAGGGTCAGCCTGGCCGCGGCGTTGGCCTCGGCGATCTGCGGCGTTACCTGTCCCGAGGGTCCGACCGCCATCAGTCGCGGGCGCCGGGGCTCCTAGCCGCCCGAGAGCAGCGGCGATGGCGGGATCCGGGTCTGGCCCTCTACGTCCGGCAGGCGGTAGGCCAACTGGTCCTCGAAGCACCAGCACCAGTCCTCGCCGGGCTCCAGCGACCGGATGATCGGATGCCCGCTGTCCTGTGAGTGCGCCGTGGCATGCCGGTTGGGCGAGTCGTCGCAACAGCCCACGTGGCCGCACGTGAGGCAGATGCGCAGGTGCATCCACTTGCCCCCGGTGCGCAGGCAGTCCTCGCAGCCGTCGACCGACTCGGGAAGCGCGCGGAGCTCGACCTGATCGGTGTGGCTGCACTCAGCCGGCATCCAGGCGACGGTATCAGCGACCGGCCGGGCGTTTCGAGATCGCCGCAGATCGTCCTGGCGCGGCTAGTCTGCGCGGGTGGAGTCGGGTGCGGGTCGCAGGGTGGTGGTCCTCGGTGACGGCGACCTGACCGAGGAGACCGTGCGGGCTCTGGAGGCCTCGGGCGCCGAGGTGTCGCACCTGGAGGAGCCCACGGGGGACGACGTGCGCGCCGCGCTCGACGGCGGGCCGGTCGCGTCCGTGGCGGTCGTGGGACGTACCGACGCCATGGTCGTGCGGCGCGCGCTGATGGTGCGGTCGGTGTCGTCGGAGGTGCCGCTGCTGCTCACGATCTTCGATCCGAATATGGCCGCGCAGACCCGGGAGCGGCTCGAGAACACGCGCGTGACCTCCCTGGCGGACATCGTCGCGCCGTCCCTTGCGGGCCCCTGCATCGACAAGCGCTTCACGGCCGTCAGCGAGGAGCACGGGCACCCGGTTGCCCTGATTGAGGACGACGGGGAGGTGCGAGAGGAGCCGATCCCCAAGCAACGGGCCCGTCGCCCGGAGGCGCTCGCCCGAGCGCTGCTCACCCCCTACGACAAGAGTGCGGGACTGCTCCTGTTCGGGGCGATCGGGCTGGTGGCCGTGTTCCTCATCGAGACGGTGACCGCCGTGTTCGTCCTGGACGACTCGGTGGTCGACGCCGTGTACGGGTCTGCCAAGACGCTGGTCACCGTGGATCCGAACCCCGCGGTCAAGGACGGGCCCGACTGGTACAAGGTCTTCACGTCCACGACGATGGTGGTCGCGCTTGTCTTCGCCGCCTCGTTCACCGCGGGACTGGTGAATCGCGTGATCGATCGTCGCCTGACCGGGCTGGCCGGCCGGCGCGCCGTGCCTCGGCGCGACCACGTGGTGGTCATCGGCCTGGGACAGGTGGGCCTGCGGCTGTGCCTGCTGCTGCGCGCATGCGAGATACCCGTGGTGGCGGTCGAGCAGGAGGAGGAGACCGAGACCGTGGGCCTCGCGCGCGAGTACGGACTCCCGGTCGTCGTGGGACGCGGCGCGGACGTGTCGGTCATGCGCCGGCTGTCGCTGGGCAGAGCCAAGGCCGTGGCCGCCGTGACCTCGGACGACCTTTCCAACATCTCGGCCGCGATGACCGCGCGTGGGATCCACGAGCAGGTGCGGGTCGTGCTCCGCGTCGGCGACGGCGAGGTGGCCAACGAGACGCGTTCGCTGCTGGCGCTGGGGATCGTGCGCGACGTCCACCGCATTGCCGCGGCGCTGCTCTCGCGGATGGCGCTGGGTGATGGTGCCGAGAGCGTGGTGTGCCTGGGCGACGACGCGCACGTGCGCTTTCCGGACGGGCGGCTCGAGCGCGCCGAGCTCGACACGCTTGCCGGCCCGGACGGCTGACGGGTCGTCTGGCAGCGCTGGCGGGAGCCGGCGGCGGCCCGCGCGTCCTGCGCGGGCCGCCGTGGCTTGCGGATGGACTACTTGGCGGTGGCCTTCACCGTGGCCGTGCCAAGCAGCAGGCCCTTGGTGAAGGCGGTGGTGGAAAACGCCGCGTTGAGCGCGTCCGCCGCCGCCTGGGTCAGCGTGGCCTTGACGCCGCCGAGCGTGATCGTGCGCCCGGAGACGCGGCGGGTGAGCCCCGAGACGTCCAGGTCGAGGATCGACACTCGATCCGACCCGACCCTGGCGGTCAGGTCCGGAGCCGAGTCCACGTTGATCGTGAACCTGCTGAGCGCCACCCGGGTCGAGCCCTTGCTGAGCGCGATCCCGCCGCTGTGGGTGATCTTGCCCACGAGGGTGCTCAGGTTGACCTTGCCGCCGGTGATGGGGAACGCCAGGCCGGCCGAGCGAGCCCGGGCCGGCTTGATCGGGGCAGCCGACACTCCGAGCGAGCTGAGCGCCGACGCCGCGCCCGCGTCCAGCGCGAGCGTGGTGGATCCCTTGGCCAGGATCGCCTCGGCGAACGTGGCCGAAACCGACGCGGTGCCGACCCTGGTGCCGCGCCTGAACAGGTCGGTGTCGAACGCCCTGTTCAGAGCACGGGCGGCGCCGCGGGACAGGTGCGCACGCACGCCCCTGACCTTGAGCGCGAACCCCTTGCGGCTGACCTTGGCCTTGGCCAGGGACAGGTCCAGGATCTTCAGCCGGGCGTCGCCCACGCGAGCGCTCAGGCTCACGCGCTTTCCAACCTTGATGCGGAAGTTGGTGAGCGAGACGGTGGTCTTGCCGGCCGTGATGCTGAGGCCGCCCGAGTGGTTGATCACTCCAGCAGCCGTCTTGGGGTTGAGCGCTCCCCCGGTGATGGGAAAGGCGACGCGCCCGCCCTTCCTGGCGGTCGCCGGGCTGACCGGGGCCACCGCGACGTCCGCGTCGGCAAGCGCCTCGACCAGCCCGGAGTCGAGCTTGAGGGTGGTGCTGCCGCCGCCGAGCTCGGCCGATGCGGCCGTGGCGGTCGGAGCTGCGATCAAAGCCAGCGCGGCTGCCGCCGCGACTATCAGTGCTCTCACGAATTACCTCCGTATCGGTGGATTGGGTTCTGCGGGGTGCACTACGCGACGTTTGGGTCCGTCGGTTGGTCAACCGCTCCGGGCACTTGGCTCGTATCCCCTCTGATGTCGTCTCCGGCGCTGCCCGCCCCGCTGCTCCGTCGCGTTCCTGCACCGGCCGCCGCCGAGCCCGGGCAGCGGTCGCGACCCGGGCGCCGCGCGCGCCGGGCCGCATCCGCGTTCAAGCGCCGTGACCCGGCCGCGCTGGAGCAGGTTTGGGTCGAGTACGGCCAGACGGTGTTCGGCTTCCTTGTGAGCACCCTCAGGGACCGCGCGCGGGCCGAGGACGTGCACCAGCAGGTGTTCGTGGAGGTGTGGCAGCGCGCCCCCGAGTACGACTCCACCCGCGCCGGCATGCTCACGTGGATCCTGACCATCGCCCGCAGCCGCGCCATCGACGAGCTGCGCCGGCGCGTGCCCGAGCCGCGGGACCCCGGCGGCATGGCCCACCGGCCCGACCCCGACCCCGAGCGCTCCCCCGACGCCGTGGTGGAGCGGTGGTCGATGGCGCACCTGCTGTCGCGCCTTCGCCCCGAGGAGGCGGACCTCCTGCGGCTGCGCTTCTACGAGGAGCTGAGCCAGTCCGAGATCGCCGAGCGCACGGGCATCCCGCTCGGCACGGTGAAGATGCGGATGGTGGCCGCGCTCGAGCGCCTGCGCGAGATGATGGACTCGGAGGCAGCGGCATGAGCCCGCGAGAGTTCGATTACGCCGCCTACCTGCTCGGAGAGCTGGCGCCTGAGGAGGTGGCCGCCGCCGAGCGCCGCCTGTGCGAGGACCCCGAGCTGCGCGAGCGCGTGGAGCGCCTGCGCCCCGTGGTCACGCGGCTGGAGGAGCTTCCCCCCGAGGCGTGGCAGGACCTGTCGCCGCCGGCCATGCCGCCCCTGCCGGACACCGCGCGCGCGCGGCGGCGCCCGCGGGCGTTCACGCTGCGACCACTCGCCGCGGCCGCGGCAAGCCTGGCGTTGATGGCAATCGGCGTGGCGGGCGGAGTGCTCGTGGCCGGCGAGGACGACGACGGGACCGCCGCGCGGGGGCCCTCCATCGCGCTCGCGCCCCCGGAGAACTCGGTGGTGGTGGGCAGCGCGCCCGCCGGCACCGCCGTGACGCTCGGTGGCAGCGCCGACAGGCGGCTCGAGGTCGATGTGAACGGCCTCTCGTCCACCGGGGCGCAGGACTTCTATGAGGTGTGGCTGCTGGGCTCCGACGGCGAGCTCATGTCGCTCGGCTCGTTCGAGGTGCCGGCGTCGGGCGCCACGAAGGTCACCGTCCCCCTGCCCGTGGACCCCGGGCGCTATGGCTCCATCGACGTGTCCCGCGAGCCCGCCGACGGCGACCCCGCGCACTCCAAGGACTCGGTGCTGCGAGGCACGGCCCTGTAGGGCCGACGCGCCGCCTACAGGTCGCCGTCGAGTGCCTCGTTCACGAGCTCGTCGGCGCGCTCGTTGCTCTCGCGCCTGACGCTTCGGACCGTCCAGCGGTCGAACTCGCCCAACGCCTGCCGCGCCTCGGCGTGCAGAGGCTTGAGCCCCGCGTTCTTGACCTTGTACTGACCGTCGATCTGGCGGGCCACCAGCTCCGAGTCGTTGACCACCTCCACCTCCGACGCGCCCAGGTCGCGCGCCAGCTCCAGGCCCAGCAGCACGGCCCGGTACTCGGCCACGTTGTTGGTGGTCTCGCCGATCAGGGCGCTGCGCTCGGCCAACTCGCCCCCGCCGGGCTCGCTGGCGACCGCGGCCACGGCGGCAGGGCCGGGATTGCCCCGCGCGCCCCCGTCCACGTGCACGACGACCTTGTCGAGGGCCGTCGGTCAGCCCCCCGCCGCGGGCCCGATGGGCGGGAACGTGCCCTTGACCCGCTGCCGCCGCTTCTCCTTGAAGGGATCGTGCGTGCCGGGGCTCCCGCCCTGGGCGCGACGGTCGACGATGACCTCCACGTGCGGGTCGTCCTTGTAGTACTCGGTCAGCCGCGGGAGCAGCTCGTCGGCCAAAGCCTGTGGGACCACGCAGTAGATCATTGCTGTGCCACTCCTATCACCAGGCGGGCTTGGTCGTCGAGCCCGCCGTTCCAGTCTCGCAGCGCCTCGTCAATGGCATCCAGCTCGTCGCCCTTCTCCTGCAGCGACACGGGCTCGGCCGCGTCGCCCAGGTCGATCCGGTAGCGGTACCAGGACAGCTCCCAGGCCACGACCACGGTCACGGTGCTCGGCGCGTCGCGATCGGGCCGGGCGGTCACCCACGGGATGCCCAGGCTGCGAACGAGCCCGGCCACCGTTCGCTGGTGCTCGGAGTTGTTGAAGAGCTCGAGCGCGCGGTCCACCTTGACCTCGGCCGTGGTGGGCACCGCGCGCACGTGGCGCGGGTCCTGCGGCTTCTCGCGTGTCCGTCCCCGGGCCGGGCCCACGGGCTCCTCGGCGGCCTCCGGGGGCGCCTCGGGGTCGTCGGCCTCCGGCGCGAGGTCGGGCGTGCCGTTGGGCGGGGCCGCGGCGCGCCTAAGCAGCCGGGCCAGCAGCGGCCTGCGCTCCTGCGGGCGCGGGCCGCGGGCCGGGATCTCGTCGTGGGCCGACTCGCGGATCCACCCGGCCTGCTCGGCGCGGACGAAGCACAGCTCGCACACCCCATGGCGCTCGCCGCCGGCCGCGAGGTAGGCCTCGGTGCGCTCCCCTTTCAGAATCGTCCGGCCGCAGACGTCGCACGTCACGTGATCGTGGAACGGCCGCAGCTCCTTCTTCACGGCCGCGATGCTAGCTAAGTGCCTGCTAAGCCCTCACGGCCTCCTCGTCGGCCTGGGCCTTTTCGACCACCCGCTCGGCGAGGTGGGCCGGCACCTCGTCATAGCGCGCCAGCTCCATCGCGTAGTCGCCCTGGCCGGCAGTGATCTGGCGCAGGTCCGGCGCGTAGGTGAGCATCTCGGCCATCGGCACCTCGGCCTGCACCTCGGTGGCCTGACCCTTGGGCTCCATGCCCAGCGGGCGTCCGCGGCGCGAGTTGAGGTCGCCGATCACATCGCCCACGCAGTCCTCCGGCACCGTCACGGACACGGTCATGATCGGCTCGAGCAGCACCGGCTTGGCCGACTCCATGGCCTGCTTGAAGGCCATCGAGCCCGCCACCTTGAAGGCCATCTCCGACGAGTCGACCGAGTGGTAGGAGCCGTCGTAGAGCGTGACCCGCACGCCCTCGACCGGGTAGCCGGCCACGGTCCCGTGGCGCATGGTCTCCACGATGCCCTTCTCGACCGCGGGAATGAACCCGGTGGGGATCACGCCCCCCTTGATCTTGTTCACGAACTCGAAGCCGCGACCGTCCGGAAGCGGCTCGATCTCGATGTGGCAGTCGCCGAACTGCCCCCGCCCCCCGGTCTGCTTCTTGTAGCGCCCGTGCGCCTTGGCCTGGGATCGGATCGTCTCGTGGTACGGCACCCGCGGCGGCTTGAGCGTGACCTCCGCCCCAAAGCGCTCGCGCATCCGGTCCACGATGACCTCCACGTGCACCTGCGTCAGGCCGGCCACGATCTCCTCGCCGGTCTGGGCGTCGCGATGCACGTCGATGGTGGGGTCCTCCTCCTGGAGGCGCCGCAGGGCGGTGAACACCTTCTCCTCGTCGCCCTTGGCCTTGGGCTCCATGGCGAAGGCCATCACGGGCCGCGGCAGGTCGGGCATCCGCAGGTCGATCTCCCTGTCGGTTGAGGACAGCACGTCGCCGGCGCGGGTCTCCTTGAGCTTGGCCACCGCGCCGATGTCGCCGGGGCCGAACTCGTCGGCATGTTCGTGCTCCTTGCCCTGCGGGACCAGGAGCTGGCCGATGCGCTCCTTGGTATGCGCGCGGCAGTTCATGACGTGCGAGTCGTGCTTGACCACGCCCTGGTAGACGCGAAAGAGGTTGATGCGGCCGGCGAACGGGTCGGCCAGGGTCTTGAAGACGAACGCCACCAGGTCGGCGTCCTCCGTGGGCTCCAGCGTCTCGTCGCCCGCCTGCACGGGACCCTTGCGCCCCGGTGAGGGCAGGTCCTCCACGAGCGCATCCAACAGCCTGTTGGTGCCCAGGTTGCGGGTGGCCGCGCCGCAGGTCACCGGAAAGATCGTGCCGGCCGTGACGCCGGACTTGAGCGCGCCGACGGTCTCCTCGTGCGAGATCTCCTCGCCCTCGAGGTAGCGCTCCATGAGCTCGTCGGAGACCTCGGCCACCTCGTCCATGAGCTTCTCCCGGTACTCCTCGGCCTGAGGGCGAAGGTCCTCGGGGATGTCGATCTCCTCGGCGCTGTCGCGCCCGGCACCGTCGTAGCGGAAGGCCTTCATGTCCACCAGGTCGATCACGCCCTGGAGCTCGTGCTCTGAGCCGATCGGGATCTCGGTGGCCACCACGTGCTGGCCGAACGCGGCCTTCAGCGATTCCAGGGCGCGGAAGAAGTCGGCACGCTCGCGGTCGAGCATGTTCACGAAGATGAGCCGCGACAGGCCCAGGTCCTCGGCTCGCCGCCAGAGCCGGTCGGTGCCCACCTCCACACCCATCACGCCGTTCACCACGAACACCGCGCCCTCGCAGACCCGCAGCGCCGCAAGAGCGTCGGCCACGAAGCTCGGCTCGCCGGGCGTGTCCACGAGGTTGATCTTGCGGTCGTCCCACCGGAAGGAGGTCAGGCTCGACGCGATCGACATCTCGCGGGCCTTCTCGTCCGGTGCGGAGTCCGACACGGTCGTTCCGTCGGCCACCGAGCCCAGGCGGTTGACCGCACCCGCCTCGAACAGCAAGGCCTCGTTCAGAGAGGTCTTGCCGCTCCCCCGGTGGCCCACCAAAGCCACGTTGCGGATCCGCTTCGCACCGTCATGCATCCAGCCCTCTCCCTTCTCTCGTTCCCTGAGCTGGAAACCTACGTGGAGGGCCAAGCCTCCACAAGGGCGTCTGGCAGCCTTAGACAGCTTCGCTGATCGGATCGCCCTGGAGGCGGGACTTCAGGCGCAGCACGGCCTTGGTGTGCAGCTGCGAGACGCGCGACTCGGTGACGCCCAGGACCTCGCCGATCTCTCGCAGCGTCAGGTTCTCGTAGTAGTAGAGCGCCACGACCAGCTTCTCGCGCTCGGGCAGGCGCGCGATCGCGTCGGCCAGCCGGTCCTTCATGTCGGTCAGGTCCATCTCCTGGGCGGGGTCGACCGCGCCCGGGTCCTGGATCGTGTCGAGTAGGGACACCTGGTCGCCGGAGGCGTCCGAGACGGTCCACAGCTCGTCGAGCGCGACCACGGACGAGTTGGAGATCTTCACCAGCGACTCCTGGAACTCGTCCACGCTGGTGTCCAGGGCGTCCGCCATCTCCTGGTCCGTTGGAGCGCGGTGCAGCTGATGCTCCAGCTTGGCGTTGGCGCGCTCGATCTCCCTGGCCTTGGCTCGGACCGAGCGCGGCACCCAGTCCAGCGAGCGCAGCTCGTCGATGATCGACCCCTTGATGCGGGTGATCGCGAACGTCTCGAAGCGGATCTCGCGCGCCGGCTCGAAGCGCTCGATGGCCGAGATCAGGCCCAGCAGGCCGTACGAGATCAGGTCGGCCTCCTCCACGTGTGCCGGGAGGCCGCTGGACATGCGGCCGGCCACGTACTTGACCAGCGGGGAGTAGGCCAGGGTCAGGCGCTCGCGTGCCCGGTGGTCATCCTCCTCCTTGTACTGCCGCCAGAGGTCTCTGAGCTCGATCGCCTTGAGGTTGGTCTCCACCTGCCAGATCCGGGTCAGGCGCGGGGATGAGCCCGCGCGTAGGCCGATTTCAACCGGGCCGACTCTACCCGAGTGTAGGTCTGGGTCGTAGAGATGGAGGCGTGGCCCAGCAGTTCCTGGATCGAGCGCAGGTCCGCCCCGCCCTCCAGCAGGTGGGTGGCGAACGAGTGCCGCAGGGTGTGCGGCGACACCCCGGATTGCAGCGCCGCGCGGCGGACCGCCACCATCAGCCGCCTCCGCACGTCGGACGTGGATAGCCGCAACCCGTTCTTGGATAGGAACAGCGCGGCCTCGCCACGCGCCCCTGCCAGCTCGCCGCGACCGCGGTCAAGATAGGCCTCGATCGCCCGCCAAGCGGGCTCGCCGGCGGGCACGATGCGCGTGCGGCCGCCCTTGCCCTCGACCCGCAGCTCCTCAGCGTCGAAGTCCAGCCCGCCGAGGTCCAGATTCACCAGCTCCTCCGCCCGCAGCCCCGCCGAGTACGCCAGTTCGAAGAGGGCGCGGTCGCGCAGCTCGAGCGGCGTGGAGGCGGGCATGGAGTCCAGCAGCCCCTGCGCGGCGCCCGGCTTCAAGACGGTGGGGAGATAGGCCTCGGGCTTGGGCGAGGCCACCAGGTCCGCGGGGCTGGACTCCAACGCACCATCTGCCACCAGCGCGCGGTAGAAGGACCTGATGGCGGCCAGTTTGCGGGCAATGGTGGACTTGGCAGCGCCGCGCTCGGACAGCACGCCCGCGAAGCGCCGGAGCGCGCGGTGATCGAGCTGCCCCGGGTCGCGATCGTGGGCCGAGGCCCACTCCGCGAGCTGGGCCAGGTCCACGCCGTAGGCGCGCCGCGTCTTCTCGGCCATCCCCTGCCTCGAGAGGCGCCGGTCGAACGTGGTCAGGGCGAGACCCCAACTAGGATTCACCGGGCGGGTGTCGCGGTTCTTCATCAACTTCGAGGACGGGCGGGTGGCCACCCGCGGTCAGCTCGCAGAGGCCGGCCTGGCAGACGACGACCAGGCGCCCGAGCGGCCCTGGCACGAGATCCAGGGACCCGGCGATGCCTCGACCATGTGGTACACGGTGCTTCGCAAGCGCGAGCGGGGAGTGTTCATCGGCACCCTCTGCATTCGGCACACCGGTCGCCAGGCCTCCCTCGAGGAGCGCGGCTGGGAGGAGGTCCCAGTGGAGTCGATCGGGCCCGAGCAGCCGGAGGCCCGCTCCGGCTAGGCGATGTAGACGGGGCTCGAGACCTCGACCTGATCGTAGAGCTCGATCACGTCCGGAATGGCCATCCGCACGCAGCCGTGCGATGCCGCGCTGCCGAGAGAGCCGACCTGGTCGGTGCCGTGGATGCCGGCGCCGTCGTAGATGCCCATCCAGCGCGCCTTGAGCGGGTTGTCGGCCGTCCCGCCGGGGATGACCTTGCCGGCCAATGCCCCGGCCCAGGGCTTGTTCGGGACGCTCCAGGCCACATTCACGCCCTTGTTCTGGATGTTGTAGAGCCCCGTGGGGGTGTCGAAGCCGACCGCCCCAACCGAAACGGTGTAGGTCTTCCTGAGCTTGAGCTTCTTGTAGAGGCGCAGCTTGAACGAGGCCCGGTCCACCACCAGCAGGGTCGGGTACCTGGCGGCCAGCCGGTCGCGGGTGACCTTGGCCTTGGTCACCGTGGTTAGGGCCGCCACCGTGCGCTCGTCGGGGCTCTTGAGGGCCGCCCGCACGTCGGCCTCCAGCCGCGCCCGATCGACCTTCACGCCGTCCTGCTCCTTGACCTGCGTCAGCGACGGGAAGTTCAGGCGCGCGTCCTGGGGCTTGCGGTCAACGCCCTTGCGGACCCGGGCCACCAGCGCGGCCACCGCCGCGTCCGAGAAGGTGACCCGCGGCTCCACACGCGCGTCCTCCTCCCCACCGGTCAGGTCGCGCAGCGAGCGGCTGAGGATGTTGCCCGACCGGCTCGCGGTCAGGGCCTCGTCCACCATGCCGCCAACGTCGGCGCGGACCTGGGCATCCTTGGCCGAGAGCGTGAAGTCCTCCTTGCCATGCGTCACGGCGATGGGGCGCTCGAGCGGCTCGGCGATCTCGCGCTGGAGCGCGGCCCGCGCCTGGGAGCTGGTCAGCCCGCCGACGTCGATGGCGCCGACGGTGATCCCGTTGGCGATCTCATCCTCGTTCGAGGAGTCGTACGCAAAGAGCGCCACGGCGCCCGCGACCAGGAGGGCGACCCCGACAGCCACGGCGATGAATGACCTGTTTCGCATGAAGAGGTAGCCCTGGCCGGTGCCAATGGCGACCAAGAAGTGTAGGGAGGTATCGGCCGTATTCCCATGTGTCTGCCGGTACTGCAACCGGCATTGCGAAGCTGGCGCTCAGGCACCCATGCGGGGCCCGGCGGCGCGCGCGAGGACCGACTCGATGGCCCCCACCACCGCCTCCCGCGCGCGGTGGTCGCGCTCGTAGTCCAGCAGCGTGTCCAGGTCTGAGGGCTCGAGCGAGCCCAGCAGCGAGATGATCTCCTCCGATGCCAGGTCGTCGTAGTGGTCGACCGGAGGACCGGCGGGCTCGGGAGGCGGTTCTGGCCGAGCGGGGGTCCGGCGCTTGCGCGCCGGCGCCGGCGGGGCGGGCGCTGTGCCGGTCACGGGGGTGCCCGGGGCGCTGTACCCGGCCAGCACCCGCTGGAGCTGCTGCATCTCCTCGCGGGAAAGGCCCCCGCTGTCGCGCACCCGCGAGTTGCGCACATTGGGGCTCCAGCGCAGGAACTCCTCGACCTCGCGCTCATAGCGATACGGCTCAGCCGCCGAGCGCAGCAGGGGATGCAGCCGCAGGTGCTCGCCGAGTTGGATCACGGCCTCGCGGCTGGTGTGCCCGTACTCGAAGCCCGCCGCCTTGAGTCGCCGGTTGTCCACACCGCGGCCGAAGCGCAGCTGGTTGAGCATCTCCGCAGGGATCTGCACCCCCAGGCGGCGCGCGAGCCCCGCCGCCAGCCCGGTCCCCCACGGGGGCAACACCGGCGCGTAGGGCTTGCCCATCAGGCCCGCGACCTCGGACAGGGCCAGCACCCCGTCAGCCGCCACGTTGTAGACGCCCGGCAGCCGCCGCTGGACCACGTGCTCGAGCGCGTGCACCACGTCGTCCTCGTGCACGAACTGGTAGCGCGGATCGAAGCCCAGGATCATCGGCACCGCCGGCAGCGAGAACAGGTCGATGTGCGACGTGGCCACGTCGGGCCCAAGCACGTTGGCGAACCGCATGATGCTCACCGACACATCGGGGTTGCGATCGGCGAACTCCCGGACCGATGCCTCGGCCTCGAGGATGTCGCGCTCGATCGGCGTGCGGGGCGCGTGCGGGCGCCCCATGGTCTCGTCGAAGAAGCCCGGGTCGTCCTGCTCGGACCCGTAGAAGTGCGTCGAGGACTTGAACACGAACTTCCGCACCGAGTCCGTGCTCCCGCCGCAGGCCGCGAGGATGTTCATCGTCCCGATCACGTTGTTCTCGTGAGCGAGACGGGGGCTGGTGGTGCTGGAGTCCACGACGAGCCTGGTGTCGACCACCGTGTCGATCTCGGCCGCCTCGACCACGCGCCGGAGCAACGCGTGCTGGTTGCTCACCTTCACGTACTCGGTGCGCTCGAGCTCCACTCCGGGCTCCTCGTTGTCCACGCCCACGATCGCCTCGACCTCGGGGTCGGCCTCGAGCGCCCGCGCCAGCCTGCCGCCCCAGTAGGTCGACAGCCCCGTGATCAGAATCCGCTTGCTGCGCACTAGTGGTCCACCACTAGCCGAACCAGACCGAGTTGCGCTTGCCCACCATCTCGAACAGGTTCTCCTGGATCCGAGCGCGCACCTCGTGCGCGGTGGTCTGCACCAGGGCCTTGTCCTCGTGCTCGTCGCCATCGGTGAACTCGATGGGCTCCAGGAAGCGGAGCTTGAACTTGGCCGGCAGGTAGCCCAGCATCCCCAGTAGGCCCAGGTGCGGGAACGTCGGCGTGACCGGCACGTACAGCAGGCCCGTCAGGCGCTTCACCAGGCCCAGCTGGGCGAACACCGGCGCCGCCTCCTCTGCGCCCACCACGCAGACCGGCACGATCGGCACCCGCGCCCTCATGGCCGCCTCCACGAAGCCGCCGCGGCCGAATCGGCGCAGGCGGTAGCGGTCCTTGTAGAGCTTCTCCGTGCCCTTGCGGCCCTCCGGGAACACCAGCACCAGCTGGCCCTCGTCGTAGAGCAGCCTGTGCACGTTGGCCGGGTGCGCCGCCACGCAGCCGATCTTGGGGATGAGCATCGAGAAGCCCGGATAGCCCTTGAAGAAGTGCTCGACGGTGATGTTCAGCGGGCGCGGGTGGGCGTGCTCCTCGCGGATGGCCTTCGCGATCATCGCCGCGTCCGGGGGCAGCGCGCCGGCGTGGTTGGACACCAGCAGCGCTCCGCCGCTGGCCGGCACGTTCTCGATCCCCTCGACCTCCGCCCGGAACCAGTAGCGGTAGAAGAAGTCGTAGAGCGTCGCATCCATGAGCCCCTCGATCCGCTCCGAGCGGCCCCAGTCGGTCAGCCGGCGGTCGGCCTCGATCGCCGGCAGGTGCCGGCGCAGGTCGTCCTCGCGGACCGCCGGGAGCGCCGGCGCCGGGGCGCCTGCGGCGGGTGGCTGGTCGCGCGGGCTGAGCGGTGTGCGAGCTGACTCGGCCATCGCGGCGATTCTGCCAGGATGCTGCCGCGATGCGCGGGAAGGATCAGGTACGCCGAGCCGTATGGCGATCCATGGACCGCGAGGGGGTGTCGCGCTTCCCCGGCGCGGAAGGCCGGATCCCGAACTTCGCTGGAGCCAAGGCGGCCGCCGAGCGCCTCTCCCGCCACTCGGCGTGGATGAACGCCAAGACCATCAAGGCGAACCCCGACTCGCCCCAGACCCACGCGCGGCGGCTGGCGCTGGCACAGGGCAAGACGCTGGTAATGGCGGTGCCGCGCCTGAGGGACCAGCATCCCTTTCGCCTGCTGGACCCGGCCAAGCTGGGCGAGGAGGAGACCCGCGAGGCCGCCACGATCAAGGGCGCCCTGCGCCACGGCGAGGTGATCGACCTCGACCAGGTGCCCGAGCTGGACCTGGTGCTCACCGGATCGGTGGCGGTGAACCTCAAGGGCGCGCGGCTGGGCAAGGGCGGCGGATTCTCAGACCTCGAGTACGGCCTGCTGCTGGAGTCCGGGCGGATCGACCGTCACACCGTGGTCGCCACCACCGTGCACCCGATCCAGATCCTGCGCGAGAACCTGCTGATGACCGGCCACGACATCCCGGTGAACCTCGTGGCCACCCCCCGCGCCGTGATTGAGGTCGACGGGGCCTACAAACGCCCCGCCGGGATCCTGTGGGACCACCTGCAGCCGCCGCAGATACATGAGATTCCCGTGCTCGAGAGGTTCGGCTACGCCGGCTAGTGCTTAGTTGTTAGTGCTTAGTGCTCAGAGTGAAGGACTAAGCACCAAGCACCCGGTTGACGGCTAACTCCAGTTCATGCCAGTTCTCCCCGCCAACCACCCCATCCTGCTGCACCAGCTCCCTGTTCCACGGATGCACCAGCGTGGCCGCCAGCATTCCCCGCTCGCGGGCCCGGGTGATGTTCACCGGGCTGTCGTCCACCAGTAGGTCGATGTCCAGCTCGACGCAGCGGGTGATCTTGTCGAACGAGCAGTGCAGGTCGTCGAAGGGGATGCCCACGGCGTCGAGCCAGCGGGTGGTGGCCGGGCGCGCAGGACTCCCTGCGGTGGCTGGTCACGTGGATCCAGTGGCCGGCCTCGTGCCAGCGGCGCACGGCGTCCACCGCCCCCTCGTAGGGCACGGCCTCCTCGATGTTGCGGTCGCTGTGCGTCTCCTGCACGCACTCGATCAGCTGCTCGCGCTCGAGCGCCGTGATGCCCCAGTCGCGCTGGTCCTCGTAGGGAATGGCGACCTCGAAGCGCTCCATGGAGATGCGCTCCAGCAGGTCCCAGTAGTGGTGCAGGGTCGAGTCGATGTCGAGCGCGATGCGTGCGATGCCCGGTACGGTAGGGCTCGCAGTGGCCAAGAAGCTCTTCCCAGCGAGGGTCCCCCCGGCGCGGCTGCGCTCGGCGCGGGGTGCGGGCGACGACTACGGCGTGACCGATCCGCCGGACTGGCGCTCGATCGACTGGCCCCGCCACCTGCATCAGATGGACTTCGAGGGCCGGCGCGTGAACTACGCGGACATCGGCGAGCAGGGCACCGAGCGGCCGATCGTGTTCGTGCACGGCCTCGGTGGCCAGTGGCAGAACTGGCTCGAGAACATCCCGCGCTTCGCGCAGGAGCGGCGGGTCGTGGCGCTCGACCTGCCCGGGTTCGGATGCTCGGAGCTGCCCAGCGAGCCCATCAGCATCGAGCTGTACGGGCGCGTTGTGGCCGAGCTGTGCCGTCGGCTCGATCTGGGGCCGGTGGTGCTGGTGGGCAACTCGATGGGCGGGTTCGTGTCGGCCGAGGTGGCCATCCGGTCGCCGGAGATCGCCGAGCGGCTGATGCTCGTGGCCTCCGCAGGGGTGTCGCAGATGGAGCTGGCCAAGCGGCCGGTGATGGCCATGGCCAAGGCCGCGGGCCTGCTGGTCACCGACAACGTGGTGCAGATGCGCGCCACGGCGGTGCGCCCGCGGACCCGCCACTGGGCGATGGCGATCGTGGCGCGCCACCCCAGCCGGCTGAAGGCGGACACGATGTTCGAGGGCATGATGAAGGGCGCCGCCAAGCCGGGCTTCGAGCCGGCGCTGCGCGCCAACCTGGACTACGACTTCCGCGACCGGCTGCCGGAGATCGGCTGCCCCGTGCTGGTGGTCTGGGGCGAGAAGGACATGATCATCCCCGTGTCCGACGCCGACACCTTCGTCGACCTGATCCCCGGCGCGCGCAAGATCGTGATGGAGAACACCGGCCACGTGCCCATGGTCGAGCGGCCCCCGACCTTCAACGACCTGCTGGCCGACTTCCTGACCTATGAGGTGTCGGAGGGAGAGCTGGAGGGCGCCGTCGAGCGCCCCGCGTCCCAGCGCGCCTAGGTAGTCAGAGCGCCCTCAGCCGCCGAGCCCACGTGGCGCGCGTACTTGGCCAGCACGCCGGACTCATAGCGCGGCGGGGGCGGCTCGTAGGCGTCCACCCGGGCGGCGATTTCCTCGGCGGACAGGTCCACGTTGAGCTCGCGGGCCTCCACGTCGAAGGTGATCAGGTCGCCGTCCCGCACCGCCGCGATCGGCCCCCCGCGCGGCGCCTCGGGGGCCACGTGTCCGGCCATGAACCCGTGCGTGGCGCCCGAGAAGCGGCCGTCGGTGAGCAGCGCCACGGAGTCGCCCAGCCCCTCCCCCTGCAGCGCGGCGGTGACAGCCAGCATCTCGCGCATGCCGGGTCCCCCGGAGGGCCCCTCGTTGCGGATGACCACGACCTCGTCGGAGTCGATGGCGCCCGCCTTGACGGCCGTGAACGCGTCCTCCTCGCTCTCGAACACGCGGGCGGGCCCCTCGTGCAGGCGGCGGCCGTGGCCGGCCAGCTTCACCACGCATCCGTCCGGAGCGAGGTTGCCGCGCAGGATCGCGAAGCCCCCGTTGGGCGCCAGGGGATCGGCCAGAGGGCGAACCACGGGCTGGCCCTCCGCCTCGGCGGCATCGGCGGCCTCCTCCCCGATCGTGCGACCGGTGACCGTGATCGCGTCCGGCTGGAGCAGGCCCGCCTCGGCCAGGCGCGACGCCACGAGCGGCACGCCACCGGCACGCCATAGGTCTGGTGCCACGTAGCGGCCGAAGGGCTTGAGGTCGGCCAGGAGCGGGGTCTGCCACGCGATGCGGTCGAAGTCGTCGATCGACAGCTCCACGCCCGCCTCGCTGGCCACCGCCAGCAGGTGCAGGACGGCGTTGGTGGAGCCGCCGGTCATGGCCACGCCCGCGATGGCGTTCTCCAGCGACGGGCGCGTGATGAGCGCGCTGGGTCTGAGGTCGCGCTCGAGCACGTCGAGCACCAGCCGGCCGCACTCCTCCGCAACCTCGCCCTTGCGCCCCGCCTCGGCCGGGACCATCGAGGTTCCCATTGGCGAGATACCCAGCAGCTCGAAGGCCATGGCCATCGTGTTGGCGGTGAACTGGCCGCCGCACGCCCCAGGGCCGGGCGACGCCACGGACTCCAGCTCGGCCAGGTCGGCATCCGACATGTCGCCGCTGGCGTGGGCGCCCACGGCTTCGAACACCTCCTGGATCGTCACGTCCTTGCCCCTGAAGTTGCCGGGCGCGATCGAGCCGCCGTAGAGCATCAGGCTGGGCAGGTCCAGGCGGGCGAGGGCCATCACGCAACCGGGGATCGTCTTGTCGCAGCCGGAGATCGCGATCACTGCGTCGAACAGATGGCCGCGCGCGACCAGCTCGATCGAGTCGGCGATGACCTCGCGGCTCACCAGGGACGTCTTCATGCCCTCCGTGCCCATCGTGATGCCGTCCGAGACAGCGACCGTGTTGAACTCCATCGGCGTGCCGCCCGCGGCGCGGACGCCGTCCTTGACCCTCTCTGCCAGCCCGCGCAGGTGGAAGTTGCAGGGCATCACCTCGGTCCAGGTGTTGGCGATGCCCACGATCGGGCGGCTGAGGGCGTCGTCGTCGTAGCCGATGCCCCTGAGGTAGGCGCGGGCAGGCGCGCGGTCCGGGCCGTCGAGCTGCACCCGGCTGCGCTGCCGCAGATCGCGGGTCACGTGGGCGGCGCCCCGACCGAGCGAACGCCGCGCCTGCGCTCCCACTCCGCGAGGCGCCAGAGGTCGCGGCGCACTCGGGAGGGGTCGTGCTGGCGACCGACGAGGTGCATGTTTGCCTGCCCGATCACGCGACCCTCGTCCGAGGTGAGCGCCATCCACTTGGCCAGTACGTCGTCGGACGCGGGCAGCCTGCTGCGGCCATCTCCGGTCAGGTCGGGGAACTCGACGCAGTACTCGCTCAGGAGGCGGCCGCTCTCGGGCACGTAGGCCACGATCGGCTTGTGCGGATAGACGAGGTACGCATACGGCGGCCGCTCGCGGTCGGCACCCGCGCGGGATGGAGCCCGCCCGTCGACGCGGATGAAGCCGAGGTCGCAGTACATCGACCACTCCTCGTCGTTCACGCAGGAGCGCAGCAGCTGGCGCGCGCGCTGCTCGGCGCGGCGCTCGCGGCCTGGGTCGTAGCCCTGACCTCCCAGCGGGCGCCCGCGCCCGCGGCGCGCCCCCCTTGCCCGGAGAAGGGCCAGACCGCGGGGCGCCAGCGTCGCGGCCAGCACCAGGGCCACGACCGCCAGGGCGAGCAACGCCAGCAGCATCGGGGCCTCAGCCGCCGGCAGCGCGGGGGAAGAAGATCACCCGTTGGGCGTCGGGCGGTATCTCGGCGTACTCGCGCACCATCTGCGCCTGACGCCGCCCGCTGTCGGCGGCATGGGTCGGGACCGCGGCCCACATGCCCTCGTCGAGCTGGCGGCGGAACTCCTCCACCAGGCGCTCCTCGTCCTCGCGCAGAGCCGGGTCCCCCTTCGCGAGGAGCACTTCGCCATGCCCGGGTTTCATGCGCAGGAACTCCATTCGGCGGAGGCAGGGATCGGACGCCGCCCCCACGGACGATTATGCCAGAGGCCCCTGGGCTCCCGGCCGGGCGCCGGCGATGCCCAGCGCGTCGACGGGCCCCGGCCCGGCTCCGATGCCGCGCAGGCCCTGACGGACCGCCTCGGCGGCCACCGCCTTGGCGCACCGCGCAGCCTCCAGCGGCTCGAGCCCGAGGGCCAGGTGGGCGGCGAGGGCCGACGAGTGCGTGCAGCCCGATCCGTGAGCCGCGCCGTCCGGGTGGCGCTCGCCGGGGATCTCCTCGAGCTGGTGGCCATCGAAGAAGGTGTCGATGGCCTGGTCGCGATGGCCGCCCGTGACCACCACCGCCGCGGGGCCGAGCGCGTGGACGGCACGGGCCAGCTCGGCGGGCGGGGTGCCGGGCGTCGCCTCGGCCAGGACGGCCGCCTCGGCGAGGTTGGGCGTGACCACCGCGGCGCGCGGGAGCAGCTTCGAGCGCAGCCCCTGCCGCGCATCGTCGTCCAGCAGCACCGCCCCGCTCTCGGCGACCATCACGGGGTCGATGACCACCGGCGCCGAGCCGGTCAGGTCCAGCGCGGCGTCCACGGCATCGATCGTCTCGGCCGTCCCGAGCATCCCGACCTTCACCGCGTCCACGCCGATGTCCTCGGCCACCGCCCGCACCTGCTCCACGATCACGTCGGCGGGCACCGTGTGGACGGCGCTGACGCCAACCGTGCTCTGCGCGGTGATCGCGGTGATCGCGGTCATTCCGTGGGCGCCACAGCGCGCGAAGGCCTTGAGGTCCGCCTGGATGCCGGCGCCACCGCCCGAGTCCGATCCGGCAATCGAGAGCAGGCGGGGCGGATGGGAGGTCGACGCGTGCATGACGGGCCCCGCGGGGGGGGCGGCCGAGAATACGGATCGCCCTCAGGCGGGCACCCCCGTGCGGACGTAGCCACCGAGCGAGTCGCGGCGCAGATGGCCCGAGGCCTCCAGCCGCGAAAGGGCGACGCGCACCTCGCGCGCCGGCAGGCCGGCGGCGCCGCAGATGCCATCGATGCCAAGACCCGCCTCGACCGCCTCCAGGACGCCCCGATCGACTGGATCAGGCGGTGGCGCCGAGGTTTCCGGCCGGCGCTCGTCGGTGCCGAACAGGTCGTCGAGCAGGTCCTGGGCGCCGGTGACCATGAGGGCGCCGTCCTTGAGCAGTCCGTTGGAGCCCTTGGCCACGCTGGCCGTAGCCTGGCCCGGGACCGCGGCGACGGTGCGGCCGAGCTGGGTGGCCAGCGTGGCCGTGATCATCGACCCCGACTTCTCGGCCGCCTCCACGAGCACGGTCGTGGCGGCCAGGCCGGCCATGATCCGATTCCGAGCCGGGAAGGCCCATCGGTGCGAGCGCTGGCCCGGTGGCTGCTCGGACACCACCAGTCCGCAGGCGCGGACCTCCTCATGGAGCCGGGCGTGGGCGCGCGGATAGGGGATGTCGGGGCCGCCCGCCAGTACGGCCAGGGGCCGGCCCCCCGCGTCGATGCAACCACGATGGGCGGCGGCGTCGATGCCCAGCGCCAGCCCGCTTACCACCGGCACGCCGGCGGCCCCGAGGCCGCGCCCCAGGGCGTACGACATCTCGAGCCCGTACGAAGACGCGCGGCGCGCGCCGACCACAGCCACCGCGGGCTCGTGCCGGAGCGTTTCGAGCAGGCCGAGGTCCCCGAGCGCGAACAGTACGGCGGGCGCGTCGCCGAGCGGACGCAGGCCCGCCGGGTACGCGGGCGCGTGCCGGCACACCGCGGCGACCCCCTGGCGGCGGAGCCGCTCGCGGGCGCGGTCGGCGTCGAAGCGCTCGAGGAAGTCCAGCGCGCCCGCCACGTTAGGTCCCCCCACCGCGAGCACCAGTTCCCGATCCGCGAGCGCGAGCAGCTCTGGCACCCTGCCGGAGGAGCCGGCGAGCAGCCCGCTGATGCGACCGGAGAGCAGGCCGAGCAGGTGGCCGCGCCGCAGACAGTGCACACACGACTGGATCGACTCGGAGTCCGCCGCCGGGCCTGCGACGGCGCTCACGCCGCGACGGCCGTGGGTGGTGCCAGCCGATAGGCCAGCGCCTCGGCCAGGTGGTCCGCGGTCACCGGGCCCGCGCCCTCGAGGTCGGCGATCGTGCGGGCCAGCCGCAGTACGCGGTCATAGCCCCTCCCGGTGAGGCCACCTCCCTCCGCCGCCGACCGCAGGCTCCTGAGTGGCCTGCCGCCGAGCGGCACCTGGCGGCGAGCCGCGGGACCGCCCATGTCGGCGTTGCAGAGCGCCCCGCTGCCCGCCAGGCGGTAGCGCTGACGCTCACGGGCGGCGATCACCCGCTCCCGCACCACCGCCGAGCGCTCGCCACCCGAACGGCCTTGGTCGGTCAGCTCGGCCACCGGCGGCGGTGAGACCTGGCAGACGATGTCGATCCGGTCGAGCAGCGGCCCGCTGAGCCTTCGCTGATAGCGAGCGCGCGCTGTCTCGTCGCACGTGCACGCTTCCGGCGCCCGCGCACACGGGCAGGGATTGCAGGCTCCCACGAGCATGAACCGCGCCGGGAACCGGACCGCCCGCTGCCCGCGCACGATCTCCACGCAGCCGTCCTCCATCGGCTGCCGCAGCGCCTCCAGCCCCGCCCGCGAGAACTCGCCCAACTCGTCGAGGAACAGGACGCCGCGGTGGGCCAACGTGATCTCGCCCGGCCGCGGCCGCGCTCCGCCGCCCACCAGTCCCTGGGGCGAGGTCGTGTGGTGGGGAGCGCGGAAGGGCCGCGCCCGCGCCAGCGCCCCGGTACCCGAGCCCGCCGCGCTGTGGATGCGCGTGATCTCGAGGGCTTCGCTGCGGGTCGGCGGCGCGAGGATGCCCGGAAGCCGCCTGGCCACCATCGTCTTGCCGGCGCCGGGCGGTCCGACCATGAGCAGGTTGTGGCCCCCGGCCGCCGCGATCTCGAGGGCGCGCCGCGCGTCCGGCTGGCCGCGCACGTCCATGAGGTCCGGGCCGGGTGCCTCCTCTTCCACAGCCGCGGCACTAGCCGGCCCGGGGCTCCAGCGATCCAGGAGCAGGTCGAAGAGCAGCGCCAGGCTCGGCACCCCGAGCGACTCCAGCTCGTCGACCAGGGCTGCCTCCGCGGCATTGCCCTCGGGGACGATCAGCCGCGTGAAGCCGGCCGCGCGGGCACCGAGTGCGGTGGCCAGCGCGCCGTCCAATGCCCGCAGCCTCCCGTTGAGTGAGACCTCACCCCAGACCGCGGTGCCCTCGAGTGCCGTGGCGGGCACCTGTCCGCTGGCCACCAGCACGCCGATGGCGATCGCGAGGTCGAATCCCGGGCCGGCCTTGGGAAGCGACGCGGGCGCGAGGTTCGCCGTGATCCGCTTGAGCGGGAAGTCCAGGCCCGCGTTCTGAAGCCCTGCGCGCACGCGCTCGCGCGCCTCCCTGACCGCCACGTCGGGCAGGCCGACGAGTGAGAACGCCGGCAGCCCCGGCCGGACATCGACCTCGACCGTGACCTCGCGGCTCTCGACCCCCTCCAGGGCGAATGTCGTGACGCTGGCGAACACTCCGCCGAAGCTATTGACGGCCGCGAGACGGCCGGGTGCCGTGGGTGCCGATTGCGCGACGTTTGGCCGCGCAGGACGGAGCGAAATCGTTACCGGCGTCTCGCACGCGTCGCGCGGCCGCGCCTAGCGTGGCGGCCGTGAATCTGGCACAGCCGGACACCCGCGTCGCACTCGGCAGGCTGGGCGAGCGCCTCGCGCGCGAACATCTCGAGCGGGCCGGCTACGCGATCGTCGAGCGCAACTTCCGCTGCGCCGCCGGCGAGCTCGACCTGGTGGTCGCGGACGCTCGCACGCTCGTGTTCTGCGAGGTGAAGACCCGCGTGGCCGGTGCCGGCCGGGGGTCTCCGGGACCGCTTGATGCCATCGGCACGGCGAAGCGGCGTCGCCTACGCCTGCTCGCCCGGGAGTGGCTCACGGGCCGCGCGGGGCACCACCCGCGCCGGCCGGAGATCCGCTTCGACGCAATCGGCGTGACCGTGACGCCGACCGGCCGCCTCGTGGCCCTCGACCACGTGGAGGACGCCTTCTAGCCGGTTGGTCGCCTCCAGTTTCCGGGATGGCTGTGTGTGACTGGCGTTCGGCGGCGACCGGAGGCGTGCCGGTAGCACGGCGAGGGAGCCGCCGGGCGCCAGGCGCGCACAGACGCCCGGAAACTAGGGGGCGAGGTGGAGCTGGGTGTAGGCGATCGACTGAAACGACATGCGGTGCAGCGGGGAGACCCCGTGCTGGACGATCGCGGCCCGGTGCTCCGGCGTCGAGTAGCCGACGTTGGTGGCGAAGTCCCACTCCGGGTGCCGATCGGCCACACGGCGCATGTAGCGGTCGCGGCTGACCTTGGCGAGGACGGAGGCCGCGGCGATCGCGGCGCTACGACAGTCGCCGTCGATCACGGCCTGCTGGCGGTGCTCCATCGAGGGCACCTCGAAGCCGTCCACCAGGCAGATCGTGTCCGGGCGGGCCACGCGCAGCAACGCCGAGCGCAGCGCTTCGAGGTTGGTCACATGCAACCCGCGCTGGTCGATGCCCCTCACGCACCGGGACACGATCGCGGTGCGGGCTGCCGCCCGCAGGACCAAGCGGGTAGAGCTCCTCGCGCGCGGCCTCGTTGTGCTGCTTGGAGTCGTTCAGACGCGAGAGCGCACGCCGGTCGGCCAGCGTCAGACGCTCCAGGTCGAATAGGACGGCAGCTGCCACGAGCGGGCCCGCCAGCGACCCTCGGCCGGCCTCATCCGCTCCGGCCACCCAGCGCACGCCGAGCTCGCGGTCGAAGGCGAACAGCCGCCGACCGCTGGTGGTGCGGCGGCGAGCCCGGCGAGCGGCGCGCGATCCGCCCCGGGCGGGCTCCGCCGGCGCCTCGGCGCCTGGCGCGATCGCTGCTGTACTCGGCTCCCCCACAGTGCGGCGCCGACTATAGGCCTCGAGACGGGCGGAACGCCCGAAGACTCAGGTCGCTACAGCAGCCCGATCTTCTTGGGCGGCCAATAGGTGGCGAACGCGTTGCCGATCATCCATTTCTTCGGCACCGGCCCCCACTCCCGGCTGTCGGCGCTCTCGCCCCGGTTGTCTCCCATCATGAAGTAGTGGCCCTCCGGGATGGTGATCTCCTCCTGCAGGTTGCAGGTGGCGCAGTCGGCGGAGGGTCGGATGAACGACTCCTCCTGCAGCCGGCCGTTGAGAATCACCCGTCCCCGCCTGATCGAAAGGCGGTCCCCGCCCACGGCGACCACGCGCTTGATGAAGTTCGTGTCCGAGCGATCATCGGTGGGCCTGGAGCAAGCACTGCCCTCCGCCTGGCTCTCACCGCAGACGTTGTCGTCGGCCCCCCGCGGGGGCTTGAACACCATCACGTCGCCGCGCTCCGGGTCGCTGAACCGCAGGCTCACGCGGTCCACCAGCACGCGCTGGCCCACCGCGAGGGTCGGCACCATGGACTCGCTCGGGATCCGGAAGGGCTTGACTAGGAAGGCCTGGATGCCAAGCGCCAGTCCCAGCGCGACGGCGACGATGGTGACCAACTCGACAAGCGAGCCGGTAGCCGTCTGTTCCTTGGTGCGAGCCACCTCGAGCCGGGCCGGGAGTCGGTGACGCGGCGGCTACGCGCCGGGCGCGTCGCGCGACTCGGGGTCCTCGGCAGCAGCGGCGTCGCCGGCCGTCTCGGCCTCAGCGCCGGCCTCGGCCTCGGGGCCGTCGGTCTCCTCGGCGCCGGCATCGGGCTCGTCGCCGCCGGCGGCCGCGTCAGTTCCGGCCTGCTCGGCGCCGGCCTCGGCCTCGGGCGCGGGCGCGGCGTCGGCGGCCTCCTCAGCGCCGGCGTCGGCCTCGTCCCCACCGGCGGGAGCCACCTCGTCGGCTCCCACGTCGCGCGGGTCGGGAGCCGCCGCCACGTCGGCCTCGGCGGCCGCCTCGTCGGCTTCCGGAGGGGGCATCACACCGGCGGCCGTATCGGCCTCCGGCGGCGGCATCGCGCCCTCGGTGTAGACATCCTCGTCCTGGCCCGAGAAGCGTCGCTCGCGCACCCGGGCGCTGCGGCCCACGCGGTCACGGAGGTAGTAGAGCTTGGCCCTCCGAACGTCGCCGCGGGCGGCCGTCTCGATCTGCTCGATCTTGGGCGAATGCACGGGAAACGTGCGCTCCACGCCCACTCCAAAGGACTGCTTGCGCACGGTGAAGGTCTCGCGGGCGCCGCTTCCCTGGCGCTTGATCACGATGCCCTCGAACACCTGGGTCCGGCGGCGCGTGCCCTCGACCACCTGGAAGTGCACACGCAGGCGATCGCCCGCCTTGAAGACCGGAACTCGGCGCAGCTGAGCGCGCTCAATGCTGTCGATGACACCACTCATGAAGAGAAAGAGCGCCAGAGCCGTGGGACCCCGAGCGCGCGGCGGCACATGGTAGCGAAGCCCGGGGAGGCGCCGGACGCGCCGCGTGACCGGCTGGGACCGCCGCGGCGGCTCAGGACCCGCGCCGGCGGCTCTCGTCCAGTCGCCACTCGCGCACCCGGGCATGATCGCCCGAGAGCAGCACCGGAGGCACCTCCGCGCCCCGCCACGAGGGCGGCCGGGTGTAGTGGGGGTACTCGGGCGCGCCGTCCAGCGCGCGGCTGAAGGACTCCTCCACCGCGCTCTCCTCGTGCCCGAGGGCGCCGGGCAGCTTTCGGACCACCGCGTCGCACACGACCATGGCGGCCAACTCGCCTCCGGCCAGCACGTAGCGGCCGATCGAGACGACGTCGGTGGCCAGGTGATCGTGCACGCGCTCGTCGAAGCCCTCGTAGCGCCCGCACAGCAGTGTCAAATCCTCCTCGGCGGCAAGCTCCGCCGCGAGCGCGTCGTCGAACTGGCGGCCGCCGGGCGCGAGGGCGATCACCCTGCGGGTCCCGCGCCCATCGACCGGGTCGTCGCCCCAGCGAGCGCGCAGGGCCGCCTCCACCACGTCCACCCTGATGACCATGCCCGCCCCGCCGCCGTAGGGGCTGTCATCGACCTGCCCCGCGGTGAGCGGCGTGGTGGCGCGGAGGTCGACGGCCTCCAGCCTCAGCCCGTGATCCGTGGCGTTGCGGACATGTCGCTGCGACGCGAACCAGCCGAACCAGTCGGGGAAGAGCGTGAAGACGTCGATCCTCACGCCGGGTCGCCCATGCCCAGGAACCGCCGGTCGATCTCGATCCGCCGGCGCTCAGCGTCCACCGCCTTGACCGCGTCTGTCACGAGGGGCACCAGGGTGCCGTCGTCGAGCTCGAGCACGTCGCACGAGGGGCCGGCCAACACCCGCGTGACAGTGCCCCCGCCGTCGACGCTGCAGCCCACGAGGTCGGCGGCCAGCCACTCGCCCTCGGCCAGCCGGCCGCCGGACGTGAGCAGCAGCTCCCCGCCCAGTGCCCGCGCGGCCTCGCGATCCTCGACACCCTCGAGTCGCACCAGGGGCCGCTCCTCGGTGCCGCCGCGATGCTGCACGGCCCGGGTGGTACCGGCCACGGTCACCACCGCGCCCACGTCGAGCCCCAGTTGCGGCTCCAACACCGCGAAGGTGCCGTCCAGGCCGTGCGGGCGCCCCACTCGCCCTGCCGTCACGAGAGGCCCGTCGGCGGTCATGGCGCCAGGCGTCAGTCCGAGTCGATCACGTCGACGAGGACCCGGCGGTCCTCCTTGACCGCGGATGCCTTGACCACGGTGCGCAGCGCCGCGATCGTGCGACCGCCGCGGCCGATGACCTTGCCGGCGTCGCCCTCGCCCACCTCGAGCTCGAGCACGATGGTCCCGTCGTCCTCCTCGAAGGATTCGACGACCACGGCGTCGGGGTCGTCGACCATCGAGCGGGCGAGGTACTCGAGCAGGTCCTCCATGCCCGCCCAGCCCTGCCGGTCAGTCGGCCTTGGCGTCGCCGTCGGACGCCGGCTCGGGCGCCTCGGCGTCCGGGGCCGGCTCGTCCTCGGCGGCCTCGGCCTCCGCCGGAGGCGTGGCGTCGGGCTCTGCCGGGGCGTCAACCTCAGCCGTGGCGTCAGCCTCGGCCGCGCCCTCGGGCTCGGCCGCCTCGGCGGGCTCAGCCGGGTCGGCGGTCTTCGCGGGGGCGCGGGCGCGGTCGGGGGCGCCACCGCCACCGTGTTCTCCGTGCGCATCAGGCGGCGGATCGTGTTGGTGGGCTGGGCCCCGAGCTCGATCCAGTGGTCAAGCCGCTCCCGGTCGATCACGACCGTGGACGGCTCGGTCTGGGGGTTGTAGTGCCCCAGCATCTCGATCACGCGGCCATCGCGCGGCGAGCGCTGGTCGGCCACCACCACACGCCAGACGGGATTCTTCTTGCTGCCCACACGCGTGAGCCGGACTCGGACGGACATGGCGCGAGAGGTTAGCGGCCCCCGGCGAGCTGCTGCAGCGAGGGCATCTTGCCCTTGGCCACCTGCTTCATCACCTTCTGCATCTGAGCGAACTGCTTGATCAGGTGGGAGACCGCCTGCACGGAGGTCCCAGACCCCTGGGCGATCCGCCGTCTGCGGGAGCCGTCGATCATCCGTGGGTTGGCGCGCTCGGCCGGCGTCATCGAGGTGATGATGGCCTGGAGGCGGTCGAGCTCGCGGTCGTCGACCTTGAGCCCGCCGAGCTGCTGGCCCATGCCCGGGATCATCTTGAGCAGGCCCTGCAGCGGCCCCATCGAGCGCACCTGCTGGAGCTGCTCGAGGAAGTCGTCGAGCGTGAACTGGTTGCGCTTGATCTTGCGCTCCAGATCCTGGGCCTGGCGCTCGTCGATGCGCGACTCGGCCTTCTCGATCAGCGTCATCACGTCGCCCATGCCGAGGATCCGCTGGGCCATCCGGTCGGGGTGGAAGCGCTCGAAGGCGTCCAGCTTCTCGCCGGTCGAGGCGTAGAGGATCGGCTTGCCCGTGATCGCCTTGACCGACAGCGCGGCGCCGCCGCGGGCGTCGCCGTCGAGCTTGGACAGGATCACCCCGTCGAAGGCCGTGGCGTCGGCGAAGGCCTCCGCCACGTTGACCGCGTCCTGGCCGGTCATGGCGTCCACCACCAGCAGTACGTCGTGCGGCTTCGTGCGCGCCTTCACCCGGGCCAGCTCGTCCATGAGCTCCTCGTCCACGTGCAGGCGGCCGGCCGTGTCCACGATCAGCACGTCGCGGCGATCGGACTTGGCCTGCCCCAGCGCCCACTCCGCCACGTCCACCGGATCGCGACCTGTGCCCTGCTCGTACACCGCGGCGCCCGCCTGGCCGCCCACGGTCACCAGCTGATCGACGGCGGCCGGGCGCTGCAGGTCGCAGGCGGCCAGCGCCACGTCCAGGCCCTTCTCCTCGCGCAGATGGCGCGCGAGCTTGCCGCAGGCGGTGGTCTTGCCCGACCCCTGGAGGCCGGCCATGAGGATCACCGTCGGTCCGCTCTTGGCGAAGGCGATGTCGCGGCCCGACCCGCCCATGAGCTCGGTGAGCTCGTCCGCGACGATCTTCACGACCTGCTGGCCGGGGTTGAGCGACTCGAGCACGTCGGCGCCCATCGCCCGCTCCTTCACGGCGGTGGTGAACTGCTTGACCACCTTGAAGTTCACGTCGGCCTCCAGGAGCGCCAGGCGCACCTGGCGCATGGCCTTGGTCACGTCCTCCTCGGTGAGGGCGCCGCGCGAGCGCACATCGCCGAGGGCCTCCTGGAGGCGCTGGGAGAGCGAGTCGAACACGCTCTGAACCTAGCGTGTGACCGCCGGCCAGCGGCGCGGCATCTCAGTCGGGCGGGGGGAGCGGCCGCTCGCCGCCGGGCTCGCCGGCGGCGTCCTGCTCGCCGACTCCCCCGATGACCGAGCCGAGGTTGCCCAGCGCCTGCGTGAACTCCGACGGGATGATCCAGATCTTGTTGGAGTCGCCCTGCGCGATCTGGGGCAGCATCTGCAGGTACTGGTAGGCCAGCAGCTTGGGGTCGGCGTCGCCGCGATGAATGGCGTCGAAAACGGTCTCGATCGCCTTCGACTGGCCCTCGGCACTGAGGATCTGTGCCTCCCGCTGGCCCTCGGCGCGCAGGATCGCGCTCTGCTTCTCCCCCTCGGCGGTGAGGATCTGGGACTGCTTGACCCCTTCGGCCGTGAGGATCGCGGCACGGCGGTCGCGCTCGGCGCGCATCTGCTTCTCCATGGCCTCCTGGATCGACGGCGGAGGGTCGACCGCCTTGAGCTCCACGCGGTTCACCCTGATCCCCCACTTGCCGGTGGCCTCGTCGAGCACGACCCGCAGCGCCGTGCTCACCTGGTCGCGGGAGGTCAGGGTCTCCTCGAGGTTCATGCCGCCGATCACGTTCCGCAACGTGGTGGTGGTGAGCTGCTCGATCGCGGAGAGGTAGTCGGCGATCTCGTAGGTGGCGGCCTTGGGATCGGTCACCTGGAAGTAGATGACGGTGTCGATCTGGATCGTGAGGTTGTCCTCGGTGATCACCGGTTGCGGGGGGAACGAGACAACCGTCTCGCGCATGTCGAGCAGGGGCTTGACGCGGTCGATGTAGGGGACCACGAGGGCCAGACCGGCGTCCAGGGTGCGGTGATAGCGGCCCAGCCGCTCCACGATGCCCGCCCGCGCCTGGGGGACGATGCGCACGCCCTGAGCGATCGTGACCAGCACGACGATCGCGACTACAGCCAGCACGATGATGGCGGCCACTTGGGTTCTCCTCCGGTTCTGGCTCTAGGCCTCTGACACGAGCGCCGTGGCGCCCCGGATCTCCATCACATGTACCCGAGCGCCCGGCTCGAGCACCTCGTCGGCGTCGTAGGAGCACGCCGTCCACACCTCGCCGCGCAGCTTGACCTGCCCGCCGTCGCCATCCACCCGCTCGAGCACCAGGGCGGTCTCGCCCACCAGCGCCGCGGTCCCGGTGCGGATGGCCGCCGGAGTGCGCAGGTGGCGCTTGGCCACGGGGCGCAGCACCAACAGCGACGCAGCGGAGACGATCGTGAAGACCACGATCTGCAGGGCCAGGCCGGCGCCCAGCAGCGCCGCGAACGCCGCTGCCACCGCGGCCACGGCGATCGGGCCGAGGAAGAACGACAGCGAGGCGATCTCGCCGACCGCGAGCACACCCGCGGCGATCATCCATGCCACCCAGTCGGGCATGTCACGAACTGTAGTTGCGGCGCCGGTTGCGACTGCGCTCGTAGACGACTGTCAGGCCGGCTCGAGGATGGCGCGGGCGAAGTCTCCGGGGTCGAACGGCCTGAGGTCCTCGATGCCCTCGCCGATCCCGATCAGCTTGACGGGCACCTGCAGCTCCTGGGCGATGGCGAGCGCGATCCCTCCCTTTGCGGTTCCGTCGAGCTTCGTGAGCGCGATGCCGCCCACATCGACCACCTCGCGGAACAGCAGCGCCTGGCGCAGGCCGTTCTGTCCCGTGGTGGCGTCGATGGCCAGCAGGGTCTCGTGGGGCGCCCCCGGCACCTGGCGCTCGATGACCTTGCGCACCTTGGCCAGCTCCTCCATCAGGTGCTGCTGGGTGTGCAGGCGGCCGGCGGTGTCCACGATCACCACGTCGCACCCGCGCGCCTGGGCCGCCGCGAGGGCGTCGAAGACCACGGCGGCTGGATCCGAGCCCTCGCCCCCGCGCACCAGGTCCGCCCCGGCCCGCTCGGCCCACACCTCGAGCTGCTCGGCGGCGGCCGCCCGGAAGGTGTCGCCCGCGGCCAGCAGCACCGAGCGGCCGAGCTCGTTGGTCAGGTGCCAGGCGATCTTGCCGATCGTGGTTGTCTTGCCGGTGCCGTTCACGCCCACCACGAGGATCACCGCCGGGCTCGGCCTCAGGTCGATCCGGTCACCCTCCACGGTGGCGGTCTCCGCCAGGAGCTCTCGCAGGCGCCGGGTCAGGTCCTCGCCGGTCTCCAGGTCGCCGGCGCCGGCCTCCGCCTCCAGTCGCTCCACGATCCGCGCCGTGGTGGGGGCCCCGACGTCGGCGTAGATCAGCGCCTCCTCCAGCCGCTCGAAGGCCTCGTCGTCCAGGCGCTCGAACATCGTGGCCTGGAGCTCGGCACCCAGCGCCTGCCGGGTCTTGGTCATGTTCTCGCGCAGCCGGGAGAAGAAGCCTCGCCTGCGCTCGTCGCCGTCGGCGCCCTGTTCCTCCGTGCCGGGCGGCTCGGGAGCGCCCTCACCGAGCTCGAAGAGGTCGCTCCACTCGCGCGCCATGGCGCGCCACTCTACGCGGCGCCAGCTGCCGTGCTGCGCTCGTCGGAGGCGACCGCGGGCTCGTCCTGGGCGCGCTGCTCGGCAGGGGCGAGCTTGCGCGAGACCACGCGCGAGATGCCGTCGCCGCCCATGCTCACCCCGTAGAGGCAATCGGCCGCGTCCATGGTGCGCTTCTGGTGGGTGACCACGATGAACTGCGCCCGGTCGCTGTAGCGCCGCACGAGCTGGAGGAAGCGGTCGATGTTCAGGTCGTCCAGCGCCGCCTCGACCTCGTCGAGGATGTAGAACGGGCACGGCCGGGCCAGGAAGACGGCGAACATGAACGCCAGCGCCACGAGTGACTTCTCGCCGCCCGAGAGCAGCGACAGCCGCTTGGTGGACTTGCCCGCCGGAGTGACCTCGACCTCCACCCCGGGCTCCGAGGCCGCGGGCCGGTCGGCCGGCTCGGTGTCGGGAGCGTCCTCCCCCGCGGGCTCCTCGTCCTGGCCGGTGGGCTCGCCACCCAGGACGGGCCGCGGGCCCTGGTCCGGCGCCACCAGGCGCAGCCGCCCGCGGCCGCCGGGGAACAGGTGCGCCACGACCTCCTCGAAGTTGCGTGCCGCCGCCTCGAAGGTCTCCTCGAAGCTCTCGCGGATGCGGCGATCGGTCTCGCGGATGAGCCCCTGCAGCTCGGCCAGCGCTGCCTCGAGGTCCTGCCGCTGGCTCTCAAGCTCCTCGACGTGGGTCACCGCCTCCTCGTACTCGCGGGCCGCCAGGGGGTTCACGGGGCCCAGCTGCTCGCGCCGCCGGGCGAGGCGCTCGATCCGCGCCTCCAGCTCGGCCGTCCGCTCCTGGGGCAGGGGATCCGCGGCGGGCTCTGCGTCGAGCCCCAGCTTGGCAGCCACCTCGGTGAGCCGGGCCGTGGCCTCCGCAGCCGCGTCGCGCACCTGCTGCGCGGCCACCTCCGACTGGGTCACTGACTCGAAGGTGGCCCGCAGCCGCACCTGCAGCTCCGCCTCCTGTTGCGCGCATGTGCGCAACGCCGCGGAGGTCTCCTCGCCAGCCTGGGCGCCGCGCTGGCCCTCCGACTCCAGGCCGGCCAGCCGCTGGCCGACGGCGGCCCTCACGGCGTCCAGCACCGCGGCCGCGCGCTCTGCGGCCGCGGCCAGGGCGTCATCGCGCTCGATGCGGCGGCGAAGGGCCGCGGCGCGGCCCAGGCGCTCGGCGTGCTCGCGCGCGCTGTTCTCGGCCACTCGCTGCTCGGCGCGCAGCTCGGCGGCCAGCTCCGCCCGCCTGACCGCGTCCGGTCCCTCGTCCGGGGCCTCCGCGCGCCGCTCGATCAGCCATTCGGCGCGGCGCACCGCCTCGGCGGCCTCCTCCACCTCGCGCAGTGCGCGGCGCAGCGCCACGGCGGCCTCCTCGCGGGCGGTCTCCCCGAGGCCCACCTGGCGACCCGACTCCTCGACCGCCGCGCGCGCGGCGGACTCGTCACCGACCGCAGACTCGGACGCCGCGACCAGCCGGGCGCGCTCGTTGCGCTGCTCGAGCACGCGTTCCGCACCTCCGGCGCCGGCCTGGCGAAGCTCACCCGTGCCGGGCCTCCAGACGCGTCCGTGGCGCGTGACGCACACGCCGCCGAAGCCGGCGGGCACCTGCTCCAGCCCCTCGACGAGCCATGTGTCTGCCAGCAGCCGCTGCGCCAGCGCTGCGGCGCCATCGGCGGGGCGGACCCGGTCGATCAGGCGCTCGGCCCGAGGTGTGGGCGGCCCTCCGGCGGCGGCCTGCGCGGAGCCGCCTCCGTCCACCAGCATCGTGCCCCCGTCGGGCCCCGCGGCGTCGAGCGCGCGCTCCGCGTCGGGCACGCTGTCCACCACGCCGGCCGCCAGGCGCGGCCCGAGGGCGGCGGCCAGCGCCAGCTCGTAGCCAGGCTCTGCGTCCAGGCGCTCCGACAGCGCGGCGGCCCCGCCCGCGGCTGGGGCTGCGGAGCGCAGGAACTGGTTCACGGCGGCCAGCTCAGCGCCGACCCGCGCGGCGGCTGCGCGCGCCGACTCGGCTCGCTGCTCGGCCTCGCGCAGCTCGGTCCGCGCCGCCTCGGCGGCGCGCTCGGCGGCCTCGAGTGCTGCCCTTGAGCTGCCCGCGGCCTGGTCGAGCGACGCCCGCCGCCGCTCGGCCGCCTCCCGCTCGACTTCCAGCTCGGCGAGGGCGTCGCGAGCGCGCTCGTCGCGGCCGGCGTCGAGCCGCGCCAGCTCGGCCTGGATGGCCTCGACGCGACCGGCGCCGGCCTCGGCCGGATCGCCCACGGCCTCCAGCTCGGACTCCAGCAGCTCGAGCTGAGCGCGGCGGCGGCGCGCACCCTCGGCGGCCGCTCTGGCCTGGTCGCGGGCGCGGTCGGCGCGCAGGCCGATGCGCTCATGGGCCGAGCGCGCGGCGTAGGAGCGGGCCTGCAGCTGCTCACGCTCGCGCGTCAGCGCGGCGAACGCCTCCTCGGCGGACTCCCGGCGCTTCGCCACCGCGGCAAGCTCGGACTCCGCTCCGTCCTTCTGCGCGCGCGCGGAGGCGGCGGCGGTCTGGGCATCGGCAAGGCGAGACCTGACCGCGCGAGCGTCCTCGCGCGCGAGCTCGTAGCGCGCCTCGTGAGTCTGGCGCTCGAGCCGCTCGTGCAGCTGGGCGGCCTCGGCCTGGCGCTTGAGTGGGCGCAGGCGTGAACGGGCCTCGCGCTCCACGTCGAGGGCACGGGAGAGGTTCTCCTCCGTGCGTTCGAGCTTGAGCTGCGCGCGACGGCGGCGCTTACGGTGCTTGCCGAGGCCCGCGGCCTCCTCGATCAGAAGTCGGCGCTCGCGCGGCCGCGACAGGACGATCGACTCCACCCGCCCCTGGGAGACCACCGAGTGCATCTCCTTGCCGAGCCCGGTGTCGGACAGGACCTCCACCACGTCGGCCAGCCGGCAGCGCGCGCCGTTGAGCCGGTACTCGCCCTCGCCCGAGCGGTCGAGGCGACGCACGATCGAGATCTCCCCGAAGTCGCTGTCGAGCCGGCCCTGGGAGTTGTCTATGACCACCTCCACCTCGGCGGCCGCGGAGCCCTTGACGCCGTGGCCACCGGCGAAGATCACGTCCTTCATGGTCTGGCCGCGCACCGCGAGGGGGCTCTGCTCGCCGAGCGCCCACAACACGGCGTCGGTGATGTTGGACTTGCCCGACCCGTTGGGCCCCACGACCACGGCCACCCCGGGCGAGAACTCGAGCTTGGTGCGGTCCGGGAACGACTTGAAGCCCTTCATGGAGATCGACCGCAGGTGCATCAGCTGCCCTCCGCCTCGAGCGCCTGCATTGCCGCCTTCTGCTCGGCACCCTTCTTGGTCCGGCCCTCGCCGCGGCCGAGCTCCCCGCCGTCGACCTCGGCGACCGCGGTGAAGCGGCGATCGTGGGCCGGGCCCTCCTCGGAGTCGATCCGGTAGCTCACGACCTCGGCCCTGCGCGCCAGGCGCTCCTGAAGCAGCGACTTGTAGTCCACGGGATTCTCAAGTGCCTCGTCGATCTGGGCCTCGAAGCTCCTGACCACCGCCGGCGCCACGCGCTCGGTGCCGAAGGCGATGTAGGCCGCTCCGATGATCGCCTCGCACACGGACGCCAGCACGCGTTCGCTGCCGGCGAGCATCTGAAAGCTGCGGCCGGTGCCCTCGGGCGCCGCGCGCTCCAGGCGCTCCAGCACCCCCAGGTCCAGGGCCACCTCCGCGCACGAGGGGCCGCTCACGGCCTGCGCCCGCACCTTGGTCAGCCGCCCGGCCCCATAGCGCTCGAAGCGTGGGTAGAGGTGGGTGGAGACCGCCAGGCTCAGCACCACGTCACCCAGGAACGCCAGGCGCTCGTAGGACTCCGCGCGGTGGTCCACCCACGAGGCGTGGGTGAAGGCCTGACGCGCGAGATCGTCCGGCAGCTGCTCGAGCAGGTCGGCAAGGCTCTCGCCGTTGTCAGCCGTCGTCCTCGGCATGGGCCGCCACGTAGTCGGCGGCCTGGCCGACCGTGAGGATCTTGGCCGCCTCCTCGTCCGGTATCCGGATCCCGTAGCTGTCCTCCAGTTCGACGGTCAGCTCCACGAGGTCGAGCGAGTCGGCCTCGAGGTCCTCCTTGAAGCGGGTGCCGTCCACGATGATCGCCGGATCGACCTCGAGCTCTTCCGCGAGGTGCCGACGGATGCGATCGAGGACCTCGTCGCGGGTCATTCGGGCGCGAAGCTAGCAGCGGGGACGGACCGCAATGCGCCTGCGGATTCGAGCGCCGCGTGGGTGCGCTCCACCATCCGCTCGTCCACGGCGCGGCGGGCGAGGCCGAGCGCGGACGCCACCCCGCGGGCGCCGAAGCTGCCATGGCCCACCACCACCGGCTTGCGCAGCCCCAGCAGGATCGCTCCCCCCACGCGCTCGGGGTCGAGCTCCTCGCGCAGGCGGCCCACCGCGCCGCGAATCAGCAGCCCGCCCGCCGACGACACGGGCCCCGAGCGGATCGCCGCGCGGATGGCCTCGCGGACCGTGGCCGAGGTGCCCTCCATGACCTTGAGCGCGACGTTGCCTGTGAAGCCGTCGGCAACGATGACGTCCAGCTGGCCGCCGGTGAGGTCGAAGCCCTCCACGTTGCCCGCGAAGTCCAGGCTGCCGCCCGTCAGCCGTTCGCGTGCCTCGAGCACCACCGGAGTCCCCTTGCCGCTCTCCTCGCCCACCGACAGCAGACCTACCCGCGGACGCGCGACGCCGTGGACCGCCTCCATGAAGGCGGCGCCCATGTGGGCGAACTGCACCAGGTGCTCGGGCCGGGCCTCAACGCTGGCGCCGGCGTCCAGGAGCAGCACTGGCCGCCCGGGCACCGGCACGAGCACGGCCAGCGCCGGGCGGTGCACGCCGCGCATCCGCTTGATGGCCAGGGTGGCCGCCGCCAGCGTCGGGCCGGTGCTGCCGGCGGACACCAGCGCCTCGGCCCGGCCCTCGGCCACGGCCGCCGCGGCTCGCACGATCGATGCCTCCGGGTTGGACCTCACGGCGCGGACCGGCTCCTCGTGGCCGCTGATCCCAAGCGGCGAGTCCACCACGTCGGGCCAGTCCAGCTGGGACGCCGGGCCGAACACCAGGACGCGCTCGCCCGACAGGCGCGCACCCTCGGCGACCACGGCCGGACCGGCGTCAGCCCCGTTCGCGTCGAGCGCGATCACGGGAGTGCTCTACTCGTCGGAGGATTCCGACGCGGGCGCGATGATCTCGCGGCCGGCGTAGGTGCCGCACTCCCCGCATACGCGGTGCGGCACGCGGGCAGCTCCGCAGCGCGGGCAGACCGCCAGGCTCGGCGCGGACAGCTTGTGCTGGGAGCGCCGCTTGTGCGTGCGCGAGTGCGACTGCCGTTGCTTGGGGACCGCCATGGCGGCGGAAGGCTAGCAGGGGTCCCCGGCCCTTCAGGGCCCGCCGAGTCAGTCCAGCTCGAGCTCGGACAGCTTGGCCCAGCGCGGGTCGGGAGCGGGCTCGTGCCGGTGGTCGGGATCGGCATTGAGGTCCGCACCGCACACCGCGCACAGGCCCAGGCAGTCCTCGCGGCACCAGATCTGCGCGGGCAGCGCCAGGGCCAGGGCATCGCGCGCCCACGCTCGCAGGTCCAGCCGGTCGTCCTCCAGGTAGGGCGACTTCAGCTCGTCGCCGGAGCCGGGCTGGTCGACCTCGCGGGCGTCCACCTCCACGGACGCGCCGGCGTCCTCGAGGCACCGCATGCACGGCCCGTGCAGCCGGACCTCGAAGCGAAGCCGCAGGGCATGGCCGGATCCGGTCGTGCGCGACACGTCGAGCCGCGCCTTGGCCTGCTGGCCCTCCGCCTCGTAGCGCTCACCCGCGAAGCTCAGGGGATCGACGGCGACCGAGAGCTCGGTGCTGCGCGCCTCGCCCGAGGCCAGCCGCAGCGTGCCGAGTTCGAAGCTGTCGGTCCGCGCAGCCATTGACTTCGAGGGTACTTGGCGGCTAGAGCGCCGGAAACCAAGTCAGGCGAGGACGCAGGGAGCGAAGCGTGCTCTGCACGCGAGCGACCGAGGACAAAGCCGGATGCCGGTTGCCGGCGTTCTAGCCGACTTCGGCTTCTTCGCGGCCCTGCAAGCGGTCGCGGCCGCGCTGAACGGCGGCGATGAACTTCTCGAGGTTGACCTCGAGGGTGTTGAGGATGTCGTCGGCGTAGTCCTCGGCGCCAAGACGAATCTCACGCTCTCGGGCGCGGGCGTCCTCCACGATCTCCTCGGCCTGGCGCTCGGCCTGCTTGACGACCTCCTCGTCGGAGATCAGCTGCGTCTGCTCCTCGCGCGCCTCCTTGACGATCCGCTCGGCCTCGCGCTTGGCCTCGGCGAGCATCTCCTGGCGCTCCTTCACGATCCACCGGGCCTGCTTGATCTCCTCGGGGATGGTGGCCCGCATCTGATCGAGGATGTCGTAGATCTCCTCCTTGTCGACGCGCACCTGGTCGGTGAGGGGCACGGGCTTGGCGTTGTGCACCGTGTCGTCGAGCTTGTCGATCAGTACGAGGACGTCCATTCAAAAACCTCAGTTCTTCAGCGCTTGAGCGCCTCCTGCAGGCGAGAGGCTACCTGCGGGGGCACCAGGCCGTTCAGATCGCCGCCGAACATCGCGAGCTCCTTGACGCCACTCGACGACAGGAAGCTGAATTGCGGCGCGGACATGAGGTACATGCTCTCGATGTCCGGGGCGAGTTTGCGGTTGAGTTGGTTCATCTCGAACTCGTACTCGAAGTCCGAGATCGCGCGGAGCCCCTTGACGATGGCTCGAGCGCCGTTCTCCCGGGCGAAGTCGACGAGCAGGTTATCAAAGGGTTTTACCTGCACATTGCCCAGTTTCTCGACCTCTGCGCGAAGGAACGCCACGCGCTCGTCGGCGGTGAACACGGTCTTCTTCTTGCGGACGGGCTGATTGACCACGCCGACCACCACGTTTTCGAAGACCGTCGCGGCGCGGGTGATGATGTCCAGGTGCCCGAGGGTGACCGGGTCGTAAGAGCCCGGCAGCACGGCCGTGCCACCGTTCCTATCCGCCACGGTGGACCACCAGTCGCGTGTCTCCATAGGTGCGCTCGCGCGCGATCGGGAACGGCAGCTCCAGCGGTTGTCGCTTGTGGGATTCGGTCACGATCAGCGCGTTGTCGGTGAGCACGGGTGGGAGCAGCTCGGCGAGGGGCCCTGCCAGCCCGGCCGCGGAATCATAGGGCGGGTCGATCAGCACGAGGTCGAAGGGGCGCTCCCCGGCCGCCGATGACAGGTAGCGCAGCGCATCGCGGCGGTGCACATCGCCCTCCACGCCGAGGTCGGTCAGATTGCCCCAGACGGCGGCGACCGCGGCCGCGGCGCTGTCGACGAACACCGCCGACGCCGCGCCCCTCGACAGCGCCTCGATCCCGAGCGCGCCGGAGCCCGCGAACAGGTCGAGCACGCGCCAGCCCTGAACCTCGCCGAGGATCGAGAACAGCGCCTCGCGGACCTTGTCGGCGGTCGGCCGGGTGCGGCGGCCGGGAGGCGGACGCAGACGGCGACCACCGAGCTCGCCGGCGACGACCCTCAAGGAGCGGATTCGACCGGCGGCGGGCTGCGCAGCGTCTGCAGCACCGTGCAATAGCGCTCGGTCTTCTCGAGCAGCGAGGCGAGCTGGTCCTCCGAGGCGCCCGGCGCGTCGACCTCGAACCTCAGGCGAATCGCGGCGAAGCCGACGGGCGCCTCGCGGTCGACGCCCAGAGTGCCGCTGAGGTCCAGGTCGCCCTCGACGACGACCTCGATCCGCTCGGTCTCGATCCCCATGGCGGTCGCGACCATCTGACAGGTGATCTGAGCGCAGGCTGCCAGGGCACCGAGCAGCAGGTCGCCCGAGCACGCCGCGGTGCCGGGGCCCCCCACGCCGGTGTGAGCCTCCGCCTGCTGGATGGCGCGACCCAGGTCGACGGAGCAGCCCACCGGCCCATCGGCCTCGCTGCCCCGGGCCGTCAACGTGATCTTCGACGCTTCCGGGTCCTCCCGGTAGCGTGCCTTCAGCGGCGCCTGCATCTCCTTGAGGTTCATGGCGGCAGTATCGCGCCGCCAGGAATGAGCCGGCTCAGGCCGGGATCGGGTCCAGGTCCGAGCCGAAGCGGTCGATGACCGCCCCTCGCAGGAGCGCGTGCTCCGGCTCGGCGAGGGCCGGGTCGCGGGCCACCAGCTCGTCGGCACGCGCGCGGGCGCGCTCCAGGAGCTCGGCGTCGTCGGGCAGCCGCGCCACCCGCAGCTCGGGCAGGCCGCTCTGGCGGGTTCCCAGGACCTCGCCGGCGCCGCGCAGCTCCAGGTCGACCTCGGCCAGGCGGAAGCCGTCGCGCTCGCCGGCGATCGCCTCGAGGCGGGGCAGCTTGGGGTCGCCGAAGAGGATGCACAGCGAGGGGTGCTCGCCCCGGCCGACGCGGCCGCGGAGCTGGTGCAGCTGGGACAGGCCGTAGCGCTCGGCGGCCTCGATGACCATGACCGTGGCGTTGGGAACGTCGATGCCCACCTCGATCACGCTGGTGGCCACCAGCACGTCGGACTCGCCGGCGGCGAACGCGCGCATGGCCTCGGCCTTCTCGGCCGTGGCCATCTGCCCGTGGATCAGCCCCACCCGCTGGTCGCGCAGCTCGCCCTCGCGCAGCCGCTCGGCCTCCACGGTTGCCGCGCGTGCCTGCAGCGCCTCGGACTCGGCCACCAGCGGGCAGACCACGAAGCACTGCCGCCCCAGGGCGATCTCCTCGCGGATCCGCTCGTAGGCCCGCGCGCGGGCCCGGGAGCCGTCCACCACGTGCGTCTCCACCGGCCGCCTGCCGGCGGGCAGCTCCCGCAGGACCGTGGCCGCCAGGTCGCCGTAGGCGGTGAGCGCCAGGGTGCGCGGTATCGGCGTGGCCGTCATGTGCAGGGCGTGCGGCACCCGGCCATCGGTTGCCTTGGCGTCCAGCGCGGCGCGCTGGCGGACCCCGAACCGGTGTTGCTCGTCGACCACGCACACCGCGAGGTCGCGAAAGACCACCGGCCTCTCTATCAGCGCGTGAGTGCCCACCACCAGCGCCAGCTCGCCCGACGCCAGCCGGGCCAGCAGGTCGCGCCGGCGCGCGGCCGTCGTGGAGCCGGTGAGCAGCTCCACCGGCACGTTCCCGCCCAGCAGCCGGTCCAGGGTCAGCAGGTGCTGCTCGGCCAGCGTTTCGGTGGGCGCCATCAGGACGGCCTGGCTGCCCCCCTCCGCCGCGCGCAGCATGGCGTGCAGCGCCACCACGGTCTTGCCACTGCCGACCTCCCCCATCAGCAGCCTCTGCATCGGGCGCTCGGAAGCCAGGTCGGCGTCGATCGCGGCGCAGGCCGAGACCTGGTCCCCGGTGAGAGCGAACGGGAGCGAGGCGCGCCACGGGTCCACCAGGGAGCCATCTCCCGGCAGGGCGGGCGCACGCCGCCCGGAGCCGTGCGCGCGCCTGCGGCCGGCCACCGCCAGCTGCATCAGGAACAGCTCGTCGAACGCGAGCCGGCGGCGCGCCTCCGACTCCTCTTCCTCGCTGTCTGGAAAGTGGGCGCCCGCCAGGGCGGCGGGCCGGTCGGCCAGGCCCTCCGCCACGCGGAGCGCCGCGGGCAGGGGCTCGATCGCGTGGCGGATCAGGCCGTAGTCGTCCCACACCAGCCGCCGCAGCGTGGACGCCGAGATGCCCTGCGTGGCGGGGTGCACGGGCACGAGTCCGACCGTGTGGACCGGCGCGTCGCCCTGGCCCACGATCTCGTGCTCGGTGACCCAGAGCTCGTTGCGGCGGCGCAGCTTGCCGTGCAGCAGCACCTGCGTGCCCTCGCCGAGCTGGCGGGCGACCCACGGCTGGTTGAACCACACGGCCAGGAGCGGGCCGGTGTCGTCGAATACGCGTGCCTCCGCTCGCTTGCGGCGGCGGTCGCGCATCGGGCGCACCCGAACCGAGCGGACGGTGACCGCCACCGTGGCCTCCTCCCCCACGCCGAGCGAGGCGATCTTGCGCGTGTCGCGGCGGTCGCGGTGGGTGTGTGGCAGGTGCTCGATCAGGTCGTGGTGGGTTTCGATTCCCAGCGCGGCGAGCCCCTTGGCCGTGGCCCCGGATGCGGACAGGGGCTCGGCCAAGAGGCTGGGGCGCGGCACCGACCGCGGGCCGGGCTCGCGCAACTCGCCTTGGTCCAGAGGCGTGGTGCTTGCGAAGCGGGTGGGAGCCAGGGTGGTCTTGGTGGACGCGATTCCCGGAGACTGAAGGCCGGGGCCGACGGCTGCGGCCGTCACTCGGCGCAGAGCAGCCACCACCAGGCGGGCTGTCCGCCGTCGTGGTAGTCGAGCTCCGTGCCGTCGGGCAGCGCTGCCTCGATATCGGCGCGCGACAGAGGCGCGCCCTCCCCCGCGATGCAGGTCACCAGCTCGGCACCCGTGGCCACCCGCTCCAGCGTCGCGCGCAGGGTCTCGGTGGGGTCGCCCCAAGCAACCAGCTCGTCGCCCCGGTAGCCCACCGCGTCCCCCGGCGCGAAGCGTCCCTGAGGATCGTTCTTGGCCGCTGCGGCCACGCCTCCCAGACTCAGGCCGCGCGCCGCCTCGGCCACGGCGTCGGCGTTCTCAGCGGCCGCGAGGCCGGGGTCGAAGGCCAGGAGCGCGGCGAGCCCCTCCTGCTGGGCGCGGGTCGAAACCACGCGCACCGGCTTCTCGGACAGCCCGGCCGCCCGCTCGGCCGCGAGGATCACGTTGGGGCTGTTGGGCAGGACGACCACCTCGGCCGCCAGGGCGGAGTGGATGCCGGCCAGCAGCTCATAAGTCGAGGGGTTCATCGTGGGGCCGCCGTCGACCACGAGCGCGCCGAGCTCCTCGAAGAGCCTGCGGATGCCCGGCCCGCTGGCCACGGCGATGACCCCACATGCGGCCTCGGTGGCCGGCTGGTTGCGGCCGAGGCGAGCGCTGCGATCCGCCACCTGCTCGCTCATGTCGGCCACGTCCAAGCGGGAGACCTCTCCCAGGCCGTCGAAGATCCCGACCGCCGCCTCGGGCTCGTCGGTGTGCACGTGCACGCGCAGGGTGCTCTCATCGCCCACGACCAGCACGCTGTCGCCGATCCGCTCGAGCGGGGGGACGAAGTTGGGGCCGTTCAGGGCGCCGCCGGTGACCGCGAAGTTGGTGCAGTAGCGAAAGGTCGACGACTCGTGCTCGGCCCGGTGCAGGACGCCGGCCGGCGTGGCCTGGTGCGCCAGGTCTGTGGGCCCCGAGCCGCGCAGCGCGGCGATGACGCCGGCCACGATGATCGTCAGGCCGTAGGCGCCGGCGTCCACCACGCCCGCCTCCTTGAGCACCGGCAGCTGATCGGGGCCGCGCTCGACCGCCTCCTTGGCCGCGTCGAGGGCGCGCTCCAGCACCTCGGCGATGAGCTCGTCCTGCTCGGCGGCGGTGGCGTCGGGGCCCAGCCGGGGGGTGTCCATGTGCGCGAGCTCCTGCGCCACCCGGTGAGCCATGGCGCGAACGGCGCTCAGCATCGTGCCCTCCGCGGGGTCGCGGACTGACTCGTAGGCCGCATCGGCCGCGCGCGCGAACGCCGCGGCCACCAGCACGGGGTCCACCAGCTCGCCCGGGCGGGACGCCAGCTCCTCGGCCGCGCCGCGCACGATCTGGGACAGGATCACGCCGCTGTTGCCGCGCGCGCCAAGCAGCGCGGCGCGTGCGACCGCCGTGACCAGCTGCTCGCGCCCGATCACGTCGATTGGCTGCCCGTCGAGCCCGTCGAGCTCGTCGAGCACGGCCCGCATCGTCATGGCCATGTTGTCCCCCGTGTCGCCATCGGCGACCGGAAACACGTTCAGGTCGTTGACCTCGCCCCGCCGGCTCTCCAACTCGGCAAGGGACGCGGCCACGACGTTGCGAAACCGGACCAGGCTCTCGTCGGGCACGTGGTGGGTTGTACACCCTTCTCCTGTCGTGTTACTGGAGGACACGCGCGTGTCGTACACGGGCGGCCGGTGACACCGCGTCAGGTGCTCGGTGCTCGGGCACCGAAGGGCCGGCCCCGGCCGGATCCGGATCTGCAAGCGGCGGGGTCTCCACCCGCGCGTCACGTTCCGCACCGCCGTTTAGCGAGCGTGACGAGCAGGTGACGGTCGAACGCAGCTTTGGCTAACGACCCGCCCGCCGCGAAATGAAAGGTCCGAAACGTCCCCGGCCGCCTGAGGCAAGCAGATGAAGGACGCAGGTCCTCGCTGCTGTATACGCGCTGCGCGCGTCGACAGCAGCGACCGTGCCTGCTCCGCACGCGAGCGACCGAGGACGCCGATATGCGCCGCCTCAGGCGGCCTTGGTGACCTTGTTGGCCTTGAGGCAGCGAGTACAGACGTACTCGCGCGACGGCGAGCCGCCCACGTCGATGCGGACCTTCTGCAGGTTCGGGTTGAAGCGGCGCTTGGTCGCGACCATCGAGTGGCTGCGGCTGTGCCCGAACGCGGGGCCCTTCTTGCACACGTAACAGACCTTTGGCACGGCGCGGAAGGCTAGCAAGGGCATGCCGGCCGACCGGCGAGCGAGAGCTCAGTCCTGGCGCTGCGCGGAGTCGGCCGCCCGGCGCGCGAACGCCGCCTCGCCGGCTTCCTGGTCCCAGTAGACCTCGTAGCGCACGCAGCGCCCGCCCTGCCACAGCGACACCTCCCACGACGGCTGGCTGACCTCCACGGCGCTGCCGGTGCCGCGGCCCCGGTAGTCCACGAGGGCGAGCACCCAGTCGCCCTCGGCCCGTAGCTCGCGCGGCTCGATGTGCATCTCGTCCCACGCCGACCCCCAGCGGGCCAGGAGCGCCTGGTACTCCCCGTGGCCGCGATAGGTGCCGGCCTCGAAGTTGGGGGGCGCAACCACCACCTCCACGTGGCGGTCGAAGAGCTCCATGAGCTGCTCGAGGTCGCCGGCGGAGTAGGCCGCGTAGGCGCGCCGGCACGCCGCGAGGGCGTCGCTCATGCCGCCAGCTCCTGGCGGAAAGCCCCCAGGGCCCGCTCGATCCCGGCGGCGTCCACGTCCAGGTGGGTCACGGCGCGCACCCGGGTAGGGCCGACCGCCTGCAGCTCCACCCGGTCGGCGATCCGCTCGACCAAGGCCGGGCCGTCGGCCACGTCGAACAGCACGATGTTGGTCTCCACGGTCTCCGGGTCCAGGCCGATGCCGTCGATCTGCGCGAGGCCCTCGGCCAGCAGGCGCGCGTTGGCGTGGTCGTCGGCGAGCCGGTCCACGTGGTTGTCCAGCGCGTACACGCATGCGGCGGCCAGAATCCCGGCCTGGCGCATGGCCCCGCCGGTCATCTGCTTCCACCGCCACGCCTCGTCGATGAGCTCCCGCGATCCGGCCAGCACCGCGCCCACGGGCGCGCCGAGCCCCTTGGAGAAGTCGATCCAGGCGGTGTCGAAGCGGGCCGCCCAGTCGCGCGCGGGCACGCCGGACGCCGCCACTGCGTTGAGCAGCCGGGCGCCGTCCAGGTGCGCCCGCAACCCGTGCCGCCGCGCGGTGTCCACGACCTCGACCAGGGTTGCGAGCGGCCAGACCCGGCCGCCCGAGATGTTGGTGGTCTGCTCCACCGAGACCAGCCGCGAGCGCGGCATGTAGCGGCTCGGAGGACGCAGCGCCGCCTCCAGCTGGTCGCCGGTGAAGACCCCACCCTCGCCCGCGATCGGGTTGAGCATCGCGCCGGCGAGAGCGGCCGGGCCACCGGCCTCGGCGATGATCGGGTGGGCCTGGCGGTCGCACAGGATCTCGTCGCCGGCGGCGCGGATGTGCAGCCGGAACGCGATCTCGTTGCACATCGTGCCGGTGGGCAGGAACACCGCGGCCTCATGGCCCAGCAGCTCCGCGACGCGTTCCTGGAGAGCGTTCACGGTGGGGTCCAGCCCGCGCTGCTCGTCCCCCACCTCGGCAGCTGCGATGGCCTCCCGCATGCCCGGCGTGGGGCGCGTCTGGGTGTCGCTGTAGAGGTTGACCGACGCCACGGTCAGCCGGCCAGCTCACGGCGCATGGCGGCCATGGCCAGCACGGCGCGCGCCGCGTCCTCGCCCTGGTGGCGCTTGCCGCCGCCCACCCGGGCCAGCGCCTGCTCCATCGTGTCCACCGTGAGCACGCCGAACGCGCACGGCACGCCGGTGTCGAGCGCCACGCGCGCGATCCCGCTGGCAGCCTCGGCGCAGACGTAGTCGTAGTGGTCGGTCTCGCCCCTGATCACGGCGCCCAGGCAGGCCACGCCGCCGTACCGCCCAGACTCCGCGCAGAGCTTGGCGGCCAGGGGCAGCTCGTATGCGCCCGGCACGTCGTGCACCTCCACGGCCGCGCCCGCCTCGCCGAAGATCCGGGTGGCCCCCTCCACCAGCCGCTCGGCCAGGTCCGCGTAGAAGCGGCCGACCGCGACCGCGTAGACGTCAGCCACCCGCCGGCTCGTCCTCGGGCTTGCGGACGGGCTTGGGGCCTCCGGCGCGCTCGCGATCCAGAATGCGCTCCTCCTGGATCATCTCCTCGTCGAGGCCGAGCCCCTGGTGATGCAGCAGGTGGCCGAGCCGCTGGGCCTTGGCGCGCAGGTAGGCGGCGTTGTGGTCGCCGGGGGCATGCTCGATCGGCACCTGGTCGGTCACGCGCAGGCCGTAGCCCTCGAGTCCCACGATCTTCTTCGGGTTGTTGGTGAGCAACCGGATCGAGGTCAGGCCCAGGTCCACGAGGATCTGAGCACCGATGCCGTAGTCGCGCAGGTCGGCCGGCATCCCCAGCTCGAGGTTGGCATCCACGGTGTCCAGCCCCTCTTCCTGGAGCTTGTAGGCCTTGAGCTTGTTGAGCAGCCCGATGCCGCGGCCCTCCTGGGCCAGGTAGAGCAGCACGCCGCGGCCCTCGGCTTCGATGCGCAGCAGCGCGTCCTCCAGCTGCTGCCCGCAGTCGCAGCGCAGCGAGTGGAAGACGTCTCCGGTGAGGCACTCCGAGTGGACCCGCACCAGCACGTCGTCCTCGCCGTCGACCTGGCCCTTGACCATGGCCACGTGGTGCTTGTCGTCGACGAGCGAGCGGAAGCCCATCACGTCGAACTCGCCGAACGCCGTGGGGAGCCGGGTCTCAACCACGCGCTCGATGAGCTTGTCGTTGCGCCGCCGGTAGGCGATCAGGTCGGCGACGGTGATCATCCGCAGCCCGTGCCGGCGGCAATAGCTCGCTAGGTCGGGCACCCGGGCCATCGTCCCGTCGTCGTTGAGGATCTCGCAGATCACGGCCGCCGAGGTCAGGCCCGCCAGCCGCGCCAGGTCCACGCCCGCCTCGGTGTGCCCGGTGCGCTCGAGCACGCCACCCGCCTTGGCCTTCAGCGGGAACATGTGGCCGGGCTGCTGCAGGTCCTCGGGCCGTGTGCGCGGGTCGATCGCGACCTGCACGGTGCGCGCCCGGTCGAGCGCCGAGATACCGGTTGTCACGCCCTCGCGCGCCTCGATCGTGGTGGTGAAGGCCGTGCCCAGCCCTGACTCGTTCTTGGCTGGCAGCAGGTCCAGCCCCAGCTCGTCGCAGCGCTCAGGGGTGAGCGCAAGGCAGATCAGCCCACGCGCCTCCTTGGCCATGAAGTTGATGGCATCCGGGGTGGCGAACTGGGCGGGCAGGATGAGGTCGCCCTCGTTCTCGCGGTCCTCGGCGTCGCAGACCACCACCATCCGGCCCGCGCGCACGTCCTCGAGCGCCTCCTCGACGGTGCTGAAGGGCGAGCCGGTCATCGGGCACCAACCGTATGCGACACGAGCTTCTCCACGTACTTCGCCAGCACGTCCACCTCCAGGTTCACGGCGTCGCCCGGCGCGCGCTCGCCGAGGGTGGTTCGCTCCAGCGTTTCGGGAATCAGCGACACCGAGAACGAGCCCGCATCCACCGCCGCCACCGTCAGGGACACACCGTCCATGGCGATCGACCCCTTCTCGACCACGTAGCGCAGCAGGTCCGCGTCCGCGGCGATCCGAACCACGCGCGCGAAGCCCTCCTCCACCGTGTCGGCCACCGTGCCCACCGCGTCCACGTGGCCCTGCACCACGTGCCCGCCCATGGGATCGCCGGCGCGCAGCGGCAGCTCCAGGTTGACCCGCGCGCCGGCACTGAGGCCGCCCAGCGCGGTGCGCCTGAGCGTCTCGCCCATCACGTCAGCGCTGAACCCCTCGGGGCGGACTGCGGTTGCGGTCAGACAGACGCCGTTCACCGCGACCGACCCGCCCTCTTCCAGCTCCAGGCCCGCGCCGCCGACCTCCAGGCGCCCATCGGCGAGCGACGCGACCGTCCCCACGGTCTGCACGAGCCCGGTGAACATCACCACTCCCGCAGCCGCGCCGAGACCAGCACGTCCTCGTCGATGCGCTCGACGTCGGTGTGAACCGCCCGGGTCGCTTCCGAGATGCTCTCGACTCCCTGCGCCTCCACCGCCGCCCGCGCGTCGCGGCCGCCGAGCAGCATGGGCGCCACGAACATGCGCACCTCGTCGATCTCGCCCGCCTCGAGGAAGACGCCCGCCAGGTGCGGGCCGCCCTCGAGCAGCAGCGACTGCACGTCGCGCGCGCCCAGCTCGTCCAGCGATGCCCGCACGCGGGCCGCCTCGTTGGCCCCGGCCGCCACGATCACCTCGACCCCGACGTTGCGGAGGCCGTCCGTGGCTGTGCGCTGCGCCGCTCGCGAGCACACCACGATCACCTCCGCGTCGCCGGCGCTGCGCACCAGCTTGGAGTCAGGAGAGAGGCTGGCCTCGGAGTCGAAGATCACCCGCCGCGGCTGGCGGGCCACCCCCTCGAGGCGCGCGGTCAGCAGCGGATCGTCGTGGGCCACGGTGTGGATTCCCACGGCCACCGCGTCGCACTCCGAGCGCCAGCGGTGGGCCCGCGCGCGGCTTGACTCGCCGGAGATCCACTGCGAGTCCCCGGAGGCGGTGGCCACCTTGCCGTCGAGCGTCATGGCCGACTTGAAGATCACCAGCGGGCGGCCCGTGCGAGCGTGCTTTCGAAACGGCTGATTGAGCAGCCGGGCCGCCTCCTGCACCTCCCCGTCAACGGTGGCCACGGCGATCCCCTCGTCGCGCAGCACGCCCAGCCCGCGGCCCGAGGCCTTCGCGCTGGGGTCGTCGGAAGCGACCACCACGCGCGCGATGCCCGCGTCGACGATGGCATCGGTGCACGGGGGCGTGCGGCCGTCGTGGGCGCACGGCTCGAGCGACACGTAGAGGGTGGCGCCGCCGGGGTCCTCCTCGCAAGCTGCGAGGGCCACGCGCTCGGCATGGGGCTCGCCCGCGCGGGCGTGAAAGCCCTCGCCGATCACCCGGTTGCCCTTCACCACCACCGCTCCCACGAGGGGGTTCGGCGATGTCTGGCCACGCGCGTAGCCGGCCAGCTCGATGGCCCGGCGGAGATGGCGAATGTCCTGCTCTTCAGCCAGCTGGGCTCCCATCCGTGAGGTCACGCAAGGTGCGTTGACTCGCGAGTCAACGATACCAAGGGGCCTTCCGCTGGCCGGTGCGTCGGCCCGGCGTGGGAACGCTCGGCTAAGGACCTGTCACTTTAGGTTTGCGCGTCCAGATGACGTGACCTGGTCGCCCGCGTAGGCGCGCAGGCCGGGGCCCTTGGGCCAGCCATAGCGATACCCACGCGGAGGCCGAAGCCAGGTGGTGGAGTTCTTGGCGAACATGAGCGCTCGCTTGGGCCACCACGAGCCGATCGGGAGCGGGCCGCCGTTGCACGTGCCGCCGGAGTAGCCCGGGGCGGCCGATGTAGAAGTAGCCGTCGGCGTGCGGACTGGTGGGTCTCGGTGGTGGGCGGAATGCCGAGCCCGCGCTTGAGCGGGTGGCACCACACGTTGACGATCGCGCCAGATGTTGCTTGCGGCGGTTGATCCAGCGCTTGTAGTGCACCGGGCCGCGGCCGTTGAAGGAGGTGGAGATGATGAAGTGCTTGCCACCCACGCGGCGCGAGATGTCGCAGCCCGTGCCTGATGTTGTTGGCGGTCCAGTCGTAGTGGGTCACGTTGAGCATGAACCCGCGCACCTTCGACACGCCGACCTGGCGCAGCAGCTTGGCGGTGCGGTCCGCGTGGCCGACTCCCAGTCCGAGGCGCCCGCCTCGATGTAGATCGTGGCGTTGGGCAGCTTGGAGAGCACGTCGACGCCGTAGGCGCAGCGTTCGCGAGCCGGGCCTTGCGCCGTGATCTGGGCGAGGCACTCGATCGTGCCGAGCGAGTCCGGCTCGAAGCCGATGACCACCCGCGAGTCGCCGATGCCGCGGGCGAAGTCCTCGGTACCAGCGCTTGCGTGCGCCGGTCCTCGGCCGTGCCGCCGGCCGTGTAGCGCCGGGTGGCAGGCCTTGCCCTGGTGGCGCAGGATGGCCGATCTGCGGCACCGCTTCCGGGCTGCTCCTCCTGCACCCGCTCGAGGTAGCGCGCGGACGACGCTCGCGGTGCCGCCCCTGCTCGTCGCGCGTTCCAGCGCCCGAACCACTTGAACTGCGGCTGCAGCGCGATCTCGCCCACCAGCGCCGCGCTGCCGCTCTGGCCGCGCCGCACATACGAGCGGTACTGGTTGTACTGCACCGACCACTGGCTCTTGTCCACGAAGAAGTCGAGGCCGTCGAGCGGGTTCGGCTGTGCCGGGTTGGCCGCCTGCGGCCCGGATTGGGCGGCCGCGCCCGCCGGCACGGCCAGCGCACAGGCGGCCACCACGAGCAGCGGCAGCAGGCGGATGTAGGCAAGTCGGCGCAAGACCTGGTGGGCAGACGCGTGGGTGCCTGCCCGCAGCGGGCTATCGGCGCGTGACTGACCTGTCTTGAACGCCAGCTACCCGGATGGGTCAACTGGCCAGCGGGGTCTTCTGGGCCTCGGTCTCGGGCGCCTCGATGTAGGGCTGCTGCTCGTCCTGCTCCTCGGTCTCGTGGTAGACCGACTCGGCGTTCACCGCCCAGATGTCGTGGTCGGTGCCCTTCACGAGGTTGTCCACCGCGCGCATGGCGGTGAGCATGGAGTGGTCGGAGTTGTTGTAGCGGTGCAGCCCGTTGCGCCCGACCTGCTGGAGGTTCTCGATGCCGTCGAGCCAGCCGCGGATCGCCGCGACGCGCTCGGCGTAGTCGATGTCGTACATCGGGTAGGCCTTGGGCACGCGGGTCACGAAGCCGAACTCGAACTTGTCCTTCTTGGCGAGGCCGAGCTGCTCGAGCTCGCGCATGCCGAGCTCGATGAGCTTGTCGTCGTCCATCTCCCACAGCTCGTCGCCGGCGAAGCAGAAGAACTCGAGGCCCACGCAGGCCTTGTCGGGTCGGGCACCATCCACGGGCTCCAGGAGCGGAAGTTCTGGATCCGGCCGACGTTGACCTCGGGGTCGTGGATGTAGATCCAGTTGTCGGGGAACAGGTCCTCGCCGTCGAGCACCAGCGACACGGTGAGGAAGTCGCGGTAGCGGACGCCCTTGGCCGCGGACAGCCACCTCGGGCTTGGGGTGGGGCGTCGGCCATGCCGACCGATGTTGCGCAGCGGCAGCGAGGAGATCACGTAGTTGGACTCGTACTCCTTGCCGCCGGCGATCACCTTGCTGCACGCGGCCGTCCTCGACCACCAGCTTCTCCACCGGCGTGTTCAGCAGCACCTGGCCGCCGAGCTCCTCGATGTCGGTGGTCATCGTCTCCCACATCTGGCCGGGGCCGTAGCGCGGGTAGTTGAACTTGTCGATCAGGCTCGTGACCTTGTTGTCCTTGTTGCCGAAGAAGGCGGACCAGGCGGCGCTGAAGAACGACAGGTTCTTGATCCGCTGGGCGGCCCACTCGGAGCGGATCTCCGACGTCGGGCACGCCCCAGACCTTCTCGGTGTAGGACTTGAAGAACTGGTTGAACAGCCACTTGCCGAAGCGGTTGGAGACCCACTGCTCGAAGGTCTCCTCCTTGCCCTTGGGCTTGATCTGCGGCCGCGAGGTAGGAGAAGAGCGCCTTGGTGAGGTCGACGGGGCCGAGCTTCTTGAGCACGTCCGGGCCGCGCAGCGGGTAGTCGAGGAACTTGGCCTCGCCCTTGTGGTTGCGCCAGTAGATGCGCGACATGCGCGGGCGCTCGAGGAACTCCTCCTTCATGATCTCGTGCCAGAGGTCGTCGACCTCCTTGACCTTGGTGAAGAAGCGATGGCCGCCGAGGTCGAAGCGGTACTTGCCGCCGGGGCCGTCGCGGACCTCGGTCTTGGCGATGCCGCCGACCTGGTCCTCGGCCTCGAACACGATCACCGGGAGCCCCTGCTTGGCCAGCAGGTAGCCGGCGGTCAGGCCCGCGGGCCCGCCTCCGAGGATCAGGGTGGGCGTGTCCTTGAGGCCCGGCGTGGCGGGCTCGACTGTGGTCTTTGGGTTATCGCTCATCTCTTCTTCTAGTCGCGGGTCTTTGTGTAGAGCACGCCGCGCACCCCGATCCGCCTTGCGCGCCGGTAGAAGGCCGGCACGGCCTTGTCGCGGGTGAACCGCGTCGGTCGGCCTCCAGGGCCTGCCCCCATTGGGCGGACCTGCGGCGAACCAGCTGAGTCCACGGCGCGTCCCAGTCGTCGATGCTCGAGGTGACCGGGTGCACGAGGAGCACGCGTTGCGAACGCGGCAGCTTATCAAGCAGCGGCGCGAGATTCTCCGCGGGGGTCGCGTCCTCGAGCTTGTCCTGCACGTCGCGCCAGTCCATGACGCCCTTGCGCTGCACCTCGCCGAGCTGCGTGGCCTCGGTCATGTCGTTGCGCAGGTGGTAGTGCATCAGCGGGTGCTGCTCGGGCTGGAGCGTCACCACCAGGTCGCCCGGGCGCATGTCGTCGGCCACCGCCGCGGCCAGGTCGGAGGCGTTGGACTTGTTCTCGAGGTTGCTGGTCTTCGGGATCGCCCAGATGGCGAGCACGATCACCAGTGCGACCAGCCCGAGGTTGCCGGCGCGGGCGAGCCCGACGCGAGGCCAGCAGGAAGATCGGGCCCGAGCGCCACGCCGAGGTAGCGCGTGGTCCACGCCGGCGAGACCTGCGAGAACAGCCAGGCGACCGCGAGCGTGGCGACGCCGATCGAGAGCGCCGTGAGCACCGCGCTGCGCTCCTTGTCGTCGGAGATCCTGCGGCGTGAGCGACCGCCGCCAGGCCCGAGCCCGCGGCGAGCACGCAGCGCCACCGTGACCGTGCCGCCGCCGAGCAGGCCCTTCGCGATCTGGACCGGGGCGCCGAGCCGCGGGCGAGTTCAGCCACGGCGCCCCCGTGTGGGCCGTCTGGTAGAGCAGCGTGGGCAGCCAGGGGACGTAGAGCAGGAACGCCGCGCCGTAGCCGATCGGCCGCGTCCTTGAGCAGCGCCGCGGCCGGTCGTCCGCTGGACAGGACGCAGACCGCCGAGCGCGACGAGCGTGCCCGCGGTGACGAAGATGCCCCAGCTGTGGGTGTAGAGGATGGCCGCCAGCAGGCCGACGAACAGCGGCAGGTAGTTGCGCCGGCGGAACACGAACACGTGCAGGAAGGTGGCGCTGAGCAGCAGCGAGAGCACCACCATCAGCGAGTACATCCGCGTCTCCTGCGCGTAGATGGTGAGGAACGGGTTGAAGGCGCCGAGCGCCGCGCAGATCAGGCCGGCGCGCTTGCCGAACAGCGTCCAGCCGGCCCACAGCCCGCCCGGCACGGCCAGCAGCGAGATGGCCACCGACAGGCCCTGCGTGTCGGCCGGGCCCGGTGCCGAAGACCTCCATCCACAGGTGCAGCGCCAGGTAGTAGAGCGGCGGCGAGCCGTCCTGGCGCAGCACGCCCGGGATGTCGAAGAACGGCTGCGAGGCGATCCCGATCGAGAGCCCCTCGTCCATCCACAGCGAGGCGCCCAGCGCGCGCGTGCGCAGGTAGAGCGAGATGCAGCATGCAGGCCGCCGACCAGCAGCACCACGCCGGGCGTGCCCGTGAGCAGGGATTCGACGCGCGGAAGCGCGCGGGCGCGGGAGGCGAGCGCGGCCATCAGGGAAAGATAGTCAGCGGGAGGACCGCAGCTCGGGGGTCGCGGGCGCGCGGCGGCACGCGCGGCGCGTCCGGGCCGCCGGCGGGGCAGGCGCGCCCGCGGGCGTCCGAGCGCGGCGCCGTGACCAGCCGCCAGCGGCCGCTGGTGCGCGACCAGCCGCATGCGGCGGTCGGTGAGCTTGGGCACGAGCGGGCTGGTCGGCCGCGTGTTGGTGCGGAACACCGACGCCCGGCGCCGGGGTGCCGCACAGCGCGCCCACGTCGATGCCGTGGATGCCCAGCTCGTAGGCCACCATCTGGGTCTGGAACGGGCCGCTGTAGACGTTGCCGCAGGCGAGGATGGCGGTCGCGCCCGCCCGCCCTTCTCGATCATGCCCGGCAGCGTGTCCCACAGGCTGGCCTCGTAGCGCAGCACGTCGAGGGTCACGTCGATGTTGTCGACCTTGTCGCGGATCACGGGCGACAGCAGCGCCAGCGCCCAGCGACGAGCGTCGCGGCCACGCCGGCCAGCCCGGCCGCGCGGGCTGCCGGTCACGCGGTCGGCCAGAGCGACGCAGGCCCTCGAAGAGGCGGCCCACGCCCACGCCGCCGAGCACGCACAGGGCCGCGGTGGTCACGATCAGGTAGCGCTGGTTGCCGGCGTAGCCGCGCTCGGTCATGAACGCCACGAGCGCGATCCAGGCGAAGGCGATGCCGGCGAGCGCGAGCGTGGCGCCCTCGCGGCGGTCGCGCAGCCAGGCGCGCGCCGCCAGCACCGTCGGCCACGGCCGCGGCGAGCGAAGCAGCGGGATCACCGTGCGCTGCGCGAAGCGCTTGACCACCTCGAGGCCGGGGTTGTCGGCGAACGCCGCGCTGCCGGGGTTGGGGTTGTTCGCGCGGCTCGAGGCCCGCAGCGGCTCGCCCGAGCCCCACAGCTCCGGCCCGAACCACAGCACCGGCACGGCCACGCCGATCGCCGCGATCCGCAGCCGCAGCTCGGGGTCGCGGAACCACAGCCACAGCCCGTAGAGGCCGAGGAACGGCCACGCCTCGGGGCGCAGCAGCGCGGCGGCGAAGCCGAGGTAGAGCGCGTGGTCGCGGCGCCCGTCGAGGTGGCGCTCGAACGCCCACAGCGACAGCGCGGCGAGCATCGCCTCGGAGTTGCCGAGCATCGAGTCGCGCACGAACTGGTAGGTGGTGAGCAGGAACGAGCGTGGCGACCACGCCCGCCGACCCAGCCCGGCAGCCCCTCGCCGGTCAGGCGGCGCGCCGAGGCGGAACGCCATCACCAGCGACAGCAGCGCGCCGGCGCGGGCGATCCACAGCCACAGCGTACGGCGCCAGCGTCCGCGCCGAGCAGCGAGAACGGCGTGGTGAAGAGCACCGGCAGCGGCTTCCACGACGGGCCGCCCTCGGTGACCAGGTCGAGGTGCGCGATCTCCCGGCCCCACATGATCCAGGCCCACGGGTCGTAGGTGGGCGTGGACGGGAACAGCAGCGTGAGCGCCGACAGCGCGAGGCAGCCGAGGATGCACCGGCAGCATCGGGCGCCGAGCCGCGGCGCCGGCGAAGATGCCCGACGGAGGCTCTGTGGCCGGACTGCCGGCGCTTGGGCTGCTGGAAGCGTTCATCTGAGGTCTGAGGTCTGAGGTCTGAGCGCTGAGGTCCTAGGCGCCGCTCGGCCTGGGTCTTCTGGACGCTGAGCGCCGAGCGCAGCCGCGCCCAGCCGCCGTAGCGCACCACCAGGAACACGAGCCCGACCGCCGTGATCGGCACGTAGAGCACGAAGCGCAGGAGCAGGAGGTAGGAGATCACGACCGACGCCGCTGCCGCCGAGCGCCCGGCCCCGAAGGCCACCGCGGCGTCGAAGGTGCCGATCGAGCCGGGCGCGGCGGGCAGCGCGGCGGCGAAGTTGGTGAGCGCCACGAGGTAGAGCGCGCCGGTGGCGCTGATGTCGAGCTCGACGGCCTTGGCCACCGCCAGGTACACGGCGCCCTCGCAGATCCAGAGGACGACGATGCCGGCCAGCAGCGGCAGGCCCTGGCGGCCCGGCCATCGCGCGGGAGGCGTCGGCAGCGGGCGGATCAGGTCGCGCAGCCGCGTGAGCGCGCCGCGCCTGCGCAGGATCTGGAACACCACCGCCAGCCACCGCCGCGACGCGCCACGCCGATGCCCGTGATCAGGATCGGCCGGTCGGTGGGCAGCACGTCGCCGGGCAGGATCGCGTAGGCGATGACCACGAGCATCGCCGGCGAGCACGATCACGTCGAGGATGCGCTCGGCCACGATCGTGCCCGCGATCTTGCGCTTGCCCGCGTTCGTCTGCTGGTCGAGCAGCACCACGCGCAGCGCCTCGCCGGCGCGGGCGGGCAGCACGTTGTTGCCCATGTAGCCCGACGGTGGTGAGGCCGTAGCAGTCCGAGCGCGAGGCCCTCACGCCCGGTGAGCTCGAGGATGCGGTGCCAGCGCTCGGCGCGGATCAGCGTCGCGGCGCGTGTACAGCAGCGCGCGCCCCGCCGAGCCAGCTGAGCGCCTCGGCGCGAGGTCGGGAACTCGGGCGCCTCCTGGTGAGACGCCCACCAGACGACCGCCCCGAGCGCGATCAGGGAGAAGACGGCCTGAAGTAGGACGAAGCGACGGTTCACAGGTTGGGCATCCGGCTCCGGACGTGCCCCTGCCGACGGGCGTCGGCGGAGAGTCGAGACGGGCGGGGCGGGCGACACCGCATGTACCCGCCAAGGCGGGTCACGGTAGCAGGCGCCAGCCGCGGCTTTCACTACCCTGCCCGGCGCCGTGCGGCCGCTCGCTGCCCTCGATGAGTGCCTCGCTCGCGCTCGCAGCTCGCCGGTTGCGGCGAGCGACGATGCGGTCCGATCCGCAACGCCGGGCCCAACCCCAACGACAAGCGCGGGGTGGCGCTGGCGTGCATCGAGCGGCGCCGGGCGTCGCCGCCGCGCTCGCGGGCGAGAAGTCGATCCAGGTCGACGGCGCCGGACGCGCCGCGGATCGAGTTCTTCGTCTCGTCCGGGCGAGGCCGAGGCGCGGCAGTTCCAGGGCGAGGCGCAGGGCGCCGAGCAGGTGGGCGCGGCGCTGCTGTTCGTGAACGACGGGTCGGACGACGGCTGCTGGAGAAGATCGAGGACTGCCTGGCCGAAGCAGTAGCGCCAGGCTCAGTGTCAGCTCAGCCCATGGACAGCAGCCGGCCGCCGCTGACCTCGTAGACCTTCACCTCGGTTCGGCCGTTCTTCAGAGCGAGCTCGGCGGCACCATCACTCCGAACAGCTCGCCGCCCCCGGTGGCCAGCTTGAAGGTGTTGCCCACGCCGGCGATCGTGCCGTTCACCGCGATCGCGATGTCCAGGCCCGAGCCGCCGCTCACCCTGCCCGTGATCCAGTTGGGCATCAGGAAGCTGCTCGTGTCCACCTTCGCCAGCTCGCCGGCGTCGGCGATCGAGGCGCGCGCGTTCGAGCGCCCGGCCGACGTGGCGCGGCCTGCCCGATCAGGTCCTGGTTGGGGCCGATCCGGTAGATGCGGTCGGCGGGTCGTCGGCGCCGGTGCCGAACAGGCGCACCTTCTTGGCCAGCTCCTCGTCGCGCTCGCGCTCGAACTCGTCGAGGCTGAGCGTGATCGAGCCCTTCAGGTTGCGCTTGAGCATCGTGCACCTCGTCGCGGCGCTTGACCTCGTCGGAGAACGCCGAGCGGCCGTCCACCTTCTCCGGCAGCTTCGTGCCCGAGCACGTCGGCGATCGTGGGCAGCGACGTCGATGGTCTCGCACCACCGAGTCGGCTCACCGAGCCCTTGTCCTGGCCCGGGCGCTTGACCAGCAGCGGCACCGGCGTGATCTCGTCGATGTTGCCGCGGTTCACGTCGCGGCGGTCGAACTGCCCCTTCTTGAACGACACGCCGTGGTCGGCGACACCACGATCAGCGCGTCGTCGTAGAGGCCCAGCTCGTCGAGGCGCTCGAGCGTCTTGCCGCAGCTGCCGGTCGGCGAACCCGGTCTGCAGCAGGTGGCGCAGCTGGAGCTGCTCGCACCTGGCCCTCGTCCTTGTAGCTCTGGCGCGAGATCTGGGGAATCGGCTCGGTGCCGTCGCGCCGGTACTGGCGGCCGTCGGGCAGGTACTGCCACGGCACGTGCGGCAGCAGCGCGTGCTTGAAGTTCAGCGTCGCGCGCTTCTTGCCGGGATCGTCGCCGATCCACTCGTCGAAGCGGCCCTTGCGGTCGCTGGCGAGGTTCGCGCGCGTGTCGGGCTGGTCGCCGGCGTCGGCGGGCGCGGCCGGCGCCGCCGCCCCCGTCGCCGCCGCCGAACTCGCCCCAGGACTCCGACACCGTCGGCAGGTCCTCCTCGATCCCGGGCGGCGCGACCACGTGGGCGTAGACCAGGCCCAGGTCCTCGGTCATCGACGTCAGCCGGTCCACGAACGGCTCGTCGAGGCGCGCGTCCTCGCACAGGTCGCGCGGGCAGACGCTGGTGGCCTCCTCCGACACGTTCATCGTGTGGCTCTTCGCCGAGCAGGGTGAAGAGGCTGTTGGGATGCTCGGAGGCGGTCGGCAGCCGGTTCTCGATCTCGGGCAGGTTGCCGTCGAGGATGGCCGGCACCGCCCGGCTGGTGGAGTCGTAGACCGACTGGGCGTTCTTGAAGAAGGTGGCGTCCTTGGCCAGGCGCGCGAAGGCCGGGGTAGCGCTTCGCGTCGATCGCGCCCTTCTCGTCGAGCAGCGAGGTGCTCGGGAACTCGTCGAACACGATCATCACCACCGGCACCCGCGCCACGCCGTCCGCGGACTTGGCGCTGGCGTCCTCGGGCAGCACGATGCTTCGACACGTCGCGAGAAGAACAGGAACAGCACCAGGAACAGCAGCGGCGCCGGGCTGAGCACGCTCAGGAACGAGCGCACCGGCTCGGCGCGCGTGGTAGACCAGGGCGGCCACGGCGCGCCGAGCGCCAGCGCGAGCACGATCAGCACGCGCGTCGCCGGCGTCGATCGCCTTCTTGAGCGCCTGCACGAACACCACGGCGGCCAGCCGGCCGACGAACACCAGGTGCACGATCGCGCGGGCCCGCTCGCTCGCCAGGCCCACGAGCAGCTCGATCGCCAGCAGCATCGCGGGCGGCACCAGCACCAGCAGCACGGCGAACACGATGATCTCGCTGCGCCGTGGACCCGCGCGCGGCGAAGAACTCCGGGTTGTCGGACAGCAGGTTGAAGAGCGGCTGGGCGAGCGCGAAGGCGCTCAGCACCGCCAGGTGGGCGAAGGCGAGCAGGGCGGCGCCAGCAGGCGACGCGCCGGCTCCCGCGCGGCGCCACCCTCCTGCGGAGCGGGCGCGGCCTCCTCCGCCATCAGCGCTCTGCGCGGTGAGGTCGATCGGGCTGCCCGCGCCCTTCGGGCGGGCGAAGTACAGCAGCCGCGTGCCCGACTCGAGCCGCTCGCTGCGCTCGACGTCGAACTTCTCGGCCAGCACCCGCTCGAAGTTCTCGCGCTCGTAGTCGGGGTGCAGGCCCTCGCGCTTGGGGCCGAGCAGCGTCTTGACCATCACGTCCTCACGCGTGGGGAACTCGATCACCAGCGACGGTCTCCAGCGAGGCCAGCCAGTCCACGAACTCCTGCACCGGCACGTTGGCCGCGATCGTCGACGTGGTGGATCAGCGCCAGCGCCAGCAGCAGGTCGGGCTTGCCGCGGTCGGCGAGGCGGCTTGCGCTCCACCCCGCGCCAGCCGAGGCCCGGGCGAGGGGTCGGCCAGGTTCATCGTGAGCGTGAGCAGCTTCTCGTCGCCCTCGTCGTGCAGCGTGCGGTGCAGCAGCTCGATCGGGCCCTGGTCGTAGTCGACGACAAGCACGTGGTCGGAGCCCTCGGCCGCGATGCGCGAGTAGCGGCCGTTGTTGCAGCCGATGTCCCAGGTCAGCCCCCAGCGCTGCGAGGTGGCCACCTCGCGGACGAACTCGTCCTTGCGCTTGGCGTCGTCGTCGGTGTAGCTGTTGCGCTCGCCGTAGGCCACCCAGACGCCCTGCGGGCGGGTTCCAGGTCGAGGCCGTCCACGAGCTTCCGCATCCGCTTGACGTTGGCCAGACGATCAGCTCCTTCTTGAAGCCGGCCTTCTTGACCTCGGCCTTGACCTCCTTGCCGCGGTCGCCGTGCGCTGCCTCGAGCTTGGCGTGCAGGAAGACGTTGAGGTAGAAGCCCTTGCGGAAGCGGTCGCGGAAGCGCACCAGGCCGCGCATCTGCGCCGGGCGTGATGCCGTCGATGTTGCCGCGCAGCAGCGCGCGCGGGTCGAAGTCCTTCACCGCCTGCAGCAGCAGCGGGTAGAGGTAGAGCATGCAGAACTGGCGGTAGCCGACCCACGGCTCGCCCTCGCGCAGCCGCTCGAACGAGCCGACGTCCACGAACACCGGCTTGCGCGCCCTTGAACTGCACGTTGTAGGGGCTCGCGTCCTTGAGGATCATGTCCTCCTCGAGCGCCGCCAGCGTGAGGTCGAGCTGCAGCAGCGCGGCGTCCTTGAGCATCGAGAACGGCCACTCGTACGGGTAGGAGACGAACGGGATCCGCTCGTGCTTGAGCACCCCGGCGCTGTCCTTGACCATCCTCTCGGGCAGGTCGGCCGTGCCCTCGAGCGAGCTCGGTGCCGACCAGGCCGCCGCTCTCGCTGAAGCGCTTCCAGAACTTGGTGGCCGCCAGCGCCTTGAAGTCGCTCAGCCCCTCCGCCGAGAGCGAGCGGTAGACGCCGCTCGCCGGAGTAGAAGACGCGGCTCTCCGGGTCCCGGAAGGAGCCGGGCTCGAGCTGTGCCGCGTCGGTCTGGGCGGAGGTCTGGGCGTGGGCGGACATGAGCAGCTACGCCGCCCGCGAGAGGCGGGCGGCGGAACATGGTAGGGACTGCGGGCGACGCGCGTGAGGCGCGTCGCCGGGTCAGGCGGAGTCGGCCTGCTGAGCCGTGGTCTCCTCCTCGTCCTTGCGGATGCGCAGGAACTTGAGGATGCGGTTCCAGTACAGCTTGGCGGTGACGGCCACGGCGGCGATCGCCACCGGCGATGATCTGAAGGATCATGCTGCCGCTGCCGGGATCGAGATATGCGAGAAGGTCCATGTTCAGTCTAGCTCCAGTGCGGACGGGATCGGGTCTCGTGCGCGGGAGCCCAGGAGGCGCCCCGGCAGACGGCGAGGCTAGCAGAGGTTGGCGGATTCTCTACCTATGTGTGCCGCTTGCGTTTACATCCACATCTCCCGGTTTGACCGCTGCGAGCACGATTTGGGCGCCGTCACGAGCGCTTGCCGCACGGCTGCGACGGGGGCCCGGATACCCTCTGTGACCCCGATGAAGCTCATCATCCAGATTCCCTGCTTCAACGAGGCCGAGCAGCTCCCGCAGACGCTGGCGGACCTCCCGCGCCAGATGCGAGGGCGTCGACAGCGTGGAGTGGCTGATCATCGACGACGGCTCGACCGACGCCACGGTGCGGGTCGCGCGCGAGCAGGGCGTGCACCACGTCGTGCGCCTCACCAACAACAAGGGCCTGGCGGCGGCGTTCCAGGCGGGCCTCGACGCGTGCCTCAAGCTGGGCGCCGACATCGTGGTGAACACCGACGCCGACAACCAGTACCGGGGCGCGGACATCCCGAAGCTCGTGGCGCCGATCCTCGCCGGTCAGGCCGACATGGTGGTGGGCGACCGCGAGACCCACCAGATCGAGCACTTCTCGCCGCTCAAGAAGCGGCTCCAGCGGCTGGGCAGCGCCGTCGTGCGGCGGGCGTCCGGCACGGGCGTGCCCGACGCCACCTCCGGCTTCCGCGCGTACAACCGCGAGGCCGCGCTGCAGATCCAGGTGGTGTCGAAGTTCACCTACACGCTGGAGTCGCTGATCCAGGCCGGCAAGATGCTCGTGGCGGTCGAGCACACCCCGATCCGCACCAACCCGCAGACGCGGCGAGTCGCGGCTGTTCCCGTCGATGTGGGCCTACGTGCGGCGCAACGCCGTGTCGATCTTCCGGATCTACGCGCTGTACGAGCCGATGCGCGTGTTCTTCATCGCCGCGGCGGTCGTGCTCGTGCCCGCGACGCTGATCTGGGCGCGCTTCCTCTACTTCTTCTTCTCGGGCGAGGGCGAGGGCCACGTGCAGTCGCTGATCCTCGGCTCGACGCTGCTGATCGTGGCGGTGCAGCTGGCTGCGCTCGGCGTGATCGGCGACATCCTGGCCGGCAGCCGGGTCATCCAGCAGCGGACCCTCGAGCGGGTCCGGCGCGTCGAGCTGCACGCTCGGCGTGGAGCCGTCGCACTACGAGGCCGGCGCAGCGGGCGGGGCGCCCACCACCACGGGAGCCGCGGCCGGGCCGGCCACCGGCAAGGACGGGGAGCGCTCGCCGGTCGAGGTCGAGGCGTGACGTCGCCGGCCGAAGCCGTCCCCACCGGCAACACCTTCGACAAGTACGGCTCCTCCAACCCGGTGGTGCGGCGGCTGATGGACGGCTTCCACCGGTCGCTGGACGACCTCTGGGAGCTCGCGGGCCCGCGCTCGGTGCTCGACGTCGGCTGCGGCGAGGGCGTGCTCACCCACGAGTGGGCCGAGCGCTTGGGCGACGGCCGGATCGTGGGCATCGACCTGGACGACCAGAAGCTGCGCGCCGAGTGGGCCACCCGCGGCCGCGCCGAACCTGGAGTACCGCGCCGAGGAGGCCACGCGGCTGTCCTTCGCCGACGACGAGTTCGACCTGGCGGCGGCCATCGAGGTGCTCGGAGCACGTGCCCGAGCCGGAGGCCACCGTGGCCGAGATGGCGCGCGTGGCCGAGCGATGGCTGCTGGTGTCGGTCCCCCGCGAGCCGCTGTGGCGGGGCCTGAACATGGCGCGCGGCGCCTACTGGGGCGCGCTCGGCAACACCCCGGGCCACCTCAACCACTGGTCGCGGCGCGGCGTTCGTGGACCTGCTGGCGCGCCACGGCCGGGTGCAGGAGGCGCGCTCGCCGTTCCCCTGGACGATGCTGCTCGTGCGCCTCAGCTCGTAGTGGGGCGCGGCACCGCGGTCCTCTCGGTCGGGATCGCAACGACGGGCCTCGTCACCTACGCCTACTTCTCGCTCGCCAGCCACTCCCTGTCGGAGTCCGACTACGGCCAGATCACGCTGCTGTGGTCGGCGGTGTTCATCACCGTGTCGGTGCTGTACCGCCCGGTCGAGCAGCTGCTGTCGCGCACCATCGCCGACCGCGACGCGCGCGGACAGGCGGGCACCGAGCACCTGCGCGTGGCGGTGACGATCCAGCTCGGCCTGGCGCTGCTGTTCGCCGTGCTGGCCGTGCTGTTTCGGGAGCCGATCCAGGACGACCTCTTCGACGGCTCGTCCACGCTGTTCTGGATCCTCGTCGGCGACCGTGCTGGCCTACGCGGTGTCGTACTTCGCGCGCGGCTTCCTCGCGGGCCACCGCCGCTTCGGGCTGTACGGCGGGCTCGTGCTCATGGAGTCCTGCACCCGGGTCGCGTTCGCCCTGGCGGTGGCGGTGGGCGCGGCGACCGGCCAGTCGGTGGTGGCGCTGGGCATGCTGGCCGCCCCGGTGGTGTCGCTGGCGGTGGTCCCGTGGGCCACGCGCCGGCGGCATCGACGGCACCGGCGGCAGCCCGATGCCGGCAGAGGAGCCGGCGGCCGAGGCCGCCGAGTTCACGCTGGCGCACGGCGGGGGCTTCGCGGCGGCGGTGCTGGTGATCATGCTGGCCGAGCAGACCTTCCTGAACGCCGGCCCGCTGCTGGTCAACGCCACCGAGGGCGCGTCGGGCGCGGCGCTGGCCGGGTTCACCTTCAACGTGCTGCTGATGGCCCGCGCGCCGCTGCAGCTGTTCCAGGCGGTGCAGACGTCGATCCTCCCCCACCTCACCCGCCTCGACGCGCGCGGCCAGACCGACCCGTTCCGGCGCAGCCTGAACGTGACGCTCGTGGCCATCGCGGGGTTCGCAGCGGTCGTGGCGCTCGTGATGCTGGTCGCCGGGCCCGGCGCTGATGGAGCTCGTGTTCGGCGGCGACTTCGACTACGACCGCGGCGGGCTGGTGCTGATCGCGGTCGGCATGGGCCTGTACCTGGCCGCGGCCACTCTCAACCAGGGGCTGCTGGCACGCGGGCGCGCCCAGGCGGCGTGCGCGTGCTGGGCCGCGGCCGCCACGGCGTTCCTGGTCTTCCTCCTGCTGCCGGGCTTCGACGACGCCGTCCTGCAGGTCGAGATCGGCTACGCGGGCGCGGCGCTGGTGCTGGCGCTGGCGCTGTACGGGGTGCTGCGGGCCGACCTGGCCGGGGCCGTAGCGACCGGCCCGAGTAGCGTTCGCCTCGAACGACACCGACGGAGGAACGCGGATGGCCAAGCACCCGGCAGTTGGCGACGAGGCACCCGAGTTCGAGCTCGAGGGCACTCACGGCACCTTCAAGCTCTCCGAGCATCGCGGCGAGCGGGTGCTGCTGCTGTTCTACCCGGGCGACGAGACCACCGTGTGCACCAAGCAGTTCTGCTCCTACCGCGACAACGCGGAGGCGTTCGGGGCGCTGGGCGTCACCGCGGTGGGCATCTCCGGCAAGGACGTGGAGTCCAAGCGGTCGTTCGCCGACGGCCACGACCTCAACGTGCCGCTGCTGGCCGACACCGACCTGGCGGTGTCCAAGGCCTACGACGCCTACTCCGGGCTGGGTCGCGTGGCCAAGCGCGCCGCGATCATCGTGGACGAGGAGGGCCGGGTGGCCCACCGCCACGACCACGCGCTGGGACTGGACTTCCAGACGGTGGCGGACCTGCAGCGAACGCTGGAGTCGCTGCCGGCGCGTGCCTGAGCTGGTAGTACCGCAGCGCTTCAACGGCCCGCCGGGCTCGGGCAACGGCGGCTACGTGTGCGGCCTCGTGGCCGGCCAGCTTGGCGGAGGCCCGGCGGAGGTCACGCTGCGAGCGCCACCCCCGCTCGAGCGCGCCATGCAGGTGCAGGTCGACGGCGACGAGGCAGTGGTCCGCGACGGCGACACCGTCGTGGCGCAGGGCGTCCGCGCCGAGCTGGAGGTGGACCCCGGCGCCCCGGTGACCCCGGCCGAGGCCGCGCAGGCGGCGGCCGCCGGGCTCGCCGAGCTGGAGCGGCGGGCATCCGTTCCCCACCTGCTTCGTCTGCGGCCCCGGGCGCGACGAGGGCGACGGCATGCGGATCTTCCCCGGGGCGCTGGGCGACTGCCCGCTACGCGGCCGACTGGACCCCGCACGAGTCGCTGGCCGACGAGTCGGGCGCGGTGCGTCCCGAGTGCGTCTGGGCGGCGCTGGACTGCCCCACCAGCGCGCCGGGCGCCAACTGGGGCGAGGGCCCGGCGGTGGTGCTGGGCCGGCTCGCGGCGTCGCTGGAGGGCCATGTGCGCGCGGGCGAGCCGCACGCGCTGGTGTCCTGGCGCACGGCCCACGAGGGCCGCAAGCGCGAGGCCGCCTGCGTGCTCCTCGACGCGGGCGGCGCGGTGCTGGCGCGCTCGCGCGCGGTCTGGATCGAGCTGCGCGAGGGGTAGTCTGTGCGCGTGGCCACCGCCACGTCGACCCATCACAGGACCTGTCCCTTCTGCGAGGCCACCTGCGGCCTGGAGGTCACGGTCGAGCGGCCGCGACGTGGTGGCCGTGCGCGGCGACGCCGAGGACGTCTTCAGCAAGGGGTTCCTGTGCCCCAAGGCCACCGGCCTGGAGCACCTGCACGCCGACCCGGACCGGCTCGCGCACACCGCTCGTCAAGCAGGCGGACGGCACCTTCGCCGAAGCCGGCTGGGACGAGGCGCTGGAGATCGTTGACGAGCGCCTCTCCCCCGTGATCTCGCGAGCACGGCCGCAACGCGGTGGCCGTGTACGTGGGCAACCCGAACGCCCACAACCTGTCCGCCCTCACCTACGGGCCGGTGTGGCTGCGCGCGCTGGGGTCGCGCAACGTCTACACGGCCACCACCGTCGACCAGATGCCCAAGCACATCTCGGCGGGGCTCATGTTCGGCGCCGCGCTGAGCATCCCCGTGCCCGACGTGGACCGCACCGACCACCTGATGATCCTGGGCGCCAACCCGCTGGTGTCCAACGGCAGCCTGCTCACCGCGCCGGACATGCGCGGCCGCCTGCGCCGCATCCGCGAGCGCGGCGGGAAGGTCGTGGTGATCGACCCGCGCCGCACCCGCACCGCCGAGGCCGCCGACGAGCACCACTTCATCCGCCCCGGCGGCGACGCGCACCTGCTGATGGGCATGGTCCACACGCTGTTCGCCGAGGGCCTGGTGGACACGGGCGCGGCCGGCCCGCACATCAACGGCGTGGAGGAGGTCGAGCGCGCGGCGCGCGAGCACCCGCCCGAGGCCGTGGCGGAGGCGTGCGGCATCGACGCCGAGGAGATCCGCAGGCTGGCGCGCGAGCTGGCCGCCGCCGACAGCGCCGCCGTGTACGGGCGGATCGGCACCTGCACGCAGGAGTTCGGGGCGCTGGCCAGCTGGCTGGTCGACGTGCTCAACGCGCTCACCGGCAACCTCGACCGCGAGGGCGGCGCCATGTTCACGCGCGCCGCCGCCGGCCAGCGCAACTCGTCCGGCCAGCCGGGCAGCGGCAGGGGGTTCGCCTTCGGGCGCTGGAAGAGCAGGGTGCGCGGGCTGTCCGAGGCGCTGGGCGAGCTGCCCGTGTCGTGCCTCGCCGAGGAGATCGACACGCCGGGCGAGGGTCAGGTTCGCGCGCTGATCACAGCCGCCGGCAACCCGCTGGTCTCGACGCCCAACGCGGCGCGCCTCGAGCGGGCCGTCGAGGGGCTCGACTTCATGCTCTCGCTGGACATCTACGTGAACGAGACCACGCGCCACGCCGACGTGATCCTGCCCGGCCCCGGCCCGCTGGAGAAGCCCCACTACGACCTGGCGCTCTACCAGCTGGCCGCCCGCAACGTGGCCAACTTCTCCCCCGCGGTGCTGCCGCCCAACGGCGTGCCCCAGGAGTGGGAGACCCTGGCCCGGCTGGCGGGAATCGTGTCCGGGCAGGGCCCGAAGGCCGACGTGGACGGCGTGGACGAGATGGTCATCGGCGCGCTGGTCGCGCGCGAGGTCGGGGAGGAGCACTCGCGCATCGCGGGCCGCGACCAGGCCGAGATCCTGGCCGAGCTCGAGCCGCGGCGCGGGCCGGAGCGCATCCTCGACCTGCTGCTGCGCACCGGCCCCTACGGCGACGCCTTCGGCGACGACCCGGACGGCCTCACGCTCGCGCGGCTGGAGGAGAGCCCGCACGGCATCGACCTCGGGCCGCTGACCCCGCGCCTGCCCGAGGTGCTGCGCACCGCCTCTGGCAAGGTCGAGCTGGCCCCGGCCGAGCTGGTGGCCGACGTGCCCCGGCTGGCCGAGGCACGCGAGCGCAGGGACGGCGACCTCGTGCTGGTGGGCCGCCGCCAGCTGCGCTCCAACAACTCGTGGATGCACAACCTGAGCCCGCTGGTGAAGGGCAAGGACCGCTGCACGGCCCACGTGCATCCCAGCGACGCCGAGCGGCTGGGCCTGGCCGACGGCGGCCATGGCGCGCCTGCGCTCCAGCGCGGGCGAGATCGAGGCGCCCGTGGAGGTCACCGACGCGGTGATGCCCGGCGTGGTGAGCGTGCCCCACGGCTGGGGCCACGACGCGCCCGGCATGCGCATGAGCGTCGCGGCCGCCCACGCCGGCGTGAACAGCAACGTGCTGGCGGACGAGACCGTGGTGGACCCGCTGTCGGGCAACGCCGTGCTCAACGGGATTCCGATCGAGGTGTCGGCGGCGGGCTGAGAGGCCCGCCTGGGTCGTCGGTCGCTGGTCGTCGGTCGTCGGACTTAGAGCGGCCTGAGCATCGATGCGCTGCAGTTGTTGCAGGTCACGTTGGCGGTGTCGGACATGCGCGCGATCGTCATGTGCGATCCGCAGTCGGGGCACTCCGAGCGCAGCTCGAAGCGGTGCAGGCAGTACACGCAGCGGTAGCGGCCGGCCAGGTTCGTGCCCCGCAGCCAGGGCTCGCCGCACGACGGGCACTCGGGCCCGAGGTCGACCTTCGCCTCGTCAGGCATTGCCGATCGCCGCGCTCGGGCGCCCGCGCAGGTAGGCGCCGCGCCGGCATCGGCCTTGCCGCCTGCCGGCTGAACGTCGATGCAGCTCCAGCGCCCCCTCGCGCCGTGCCCAGCAGCAGCCGTCCGCCCGCGGCGCGCAGCTCCCCCTGCGACACGTCGGGGTCCGGCGCGACTGCGCGCGGCGCGCACGCCCAGCCGCTCGTCGGGCGACAGCTCCACATAGGCGCCGATGTGCGGCGTCAGGGCGCGCACCAGCCGGGCCAGGTCCACGGCGGGCAGCGCGGGGTCCAGCCGGCGGTCCTCGGCGGCCACCTTCTCCGCGTAGACCGTGCCCGTCGGCGGGCTGCGGGCTTCGGCTCGGGCATCGCGTCCAGTGCCTCCACCAGCAGCTCGCCCGCCAGAGCGGCCAGGCGTGCCGCGAGGGTCGCCGTAGTCGTCCTCGGGGAGGATCGGCTCCGTGCGGGCCAGGTACACCGGCCCCGCGTCCAGCTCCGCCACCGGCCGCATGATCGACACGCCCGGTCTCGCGGTCGCCGGCCTGGATCGCGCGCTCGATCGGGGCCGCGCCGCGCCAGCGGGGCAGCAGCGACGGGTGCACGTTGAGCATCGGGTGCTCGGAGAGCAGCGGCTCGCGCAGCAGCGCGCCGTAGGCGCAGATGCACACGGCCCCGGGCTGGGCGGCGGCGATCCGCTCGCGCGCGTCGTCGCCGTTCACGTTCTCCGGCTGGTCGAGCTCGAGGCCCAGCTCACGGGCCGCGTCCGCGACCGGCGGCGACTGCACCCTGCGCCCGCGCCCGCGGGGGCGGTCGGGGCGCGTGACCACCAGCGCCGGGCGATGGCTCGAGTCCGCCAGGCGCCGCAGCACGGTGGCGGCGAAGTCCGTGGTGCCCAGGTACACGGTCCTCACCCGGGGCAGGGTAGGGCGCTGAGCGGCCGCGCGCCGGGAGCCGCGCCGGTGCCACAATCGGCGCGTGCCCGCCTCCGAGCTGATCTCGCGCCTCGAGCGGGTTGCCGGTCCGGACCACGTGCTCACCCACGAGCACCAGCTGCGCACCTACGAGTCCGACGGCCTGGCCCGGTACGCGAGCCTGCCGCGGGCGGTGGTGCTGCCCGGCTCGGCGGCTGAGGTGCGAGACGTGGTGGCCGCCTGCCACGCCGCGGGGGTGCCGTGGACGGCGCGCGGCTCCGGCTCCGGCCTCTCCGGCGGCGCGCTGCCGGTGGAGGACGGCGTGCTGATCGCCCTCACCCGGCTGCAACCGGATCCTCGAGGTGGACCTGCCCAACCAGCGCGTCGTGGTCGAGCCCGGCGTGACCAACGTGGCGGTCTCGCACGCCGTGGCGCCCACCCACTTCTACCCGCCCGACCCGTCCAGCCAGATCGTGTGCTCGATCGGCGGCAACGTGGCCGAGAACGCGGGCGGCGCCCACTGCTTCAAGTACGGCTTCACCACCAACTACGTGACCGGCCTGGACGTGGTGCTGGCCGACGGCAGCGTCGTGGAGCTCGGGGGCAAGCACCTGGACGCCCCGGGCTACGACCTGCTGGGCGCCTTCGTCGGCTCGGAGGGCACGCTGGGCGTGGCCACGCGGATCGTGCTGCGCGTGGTGCCCGCTCCCGCGACCGTGCGCACGCTGGTGGCGTTCTTCGACTCGACCTCCGAGGCGGGCGCGGTGGTGTCGGAGATCGTGGCCGCCGGGCATCGTGCCCGGCGCCATCGAGATGATGGACAACCTGTCGATCAGGGCCGCCGAGGGCGCCACCGGCGCCGGCTACCCGGAGCACGCCGGCGCGGCCCTGGTGGTGGAGCTCGACGGCTCCGCAGCAGGAGTGCGACCTGCGCTTCGAGCGCGTGGAGTCACTGTGCCGCGACGGCGGCGCCTGGGAGGTGCGCGTGGCGCGAGACGCCGCCGAGCGCGAGCTCATCTGGAAGACGCGCAAGGCCGCCTTCGCCGCCATGGGACGGATCGCGCCCAACTACTACGTGCAGGACAGCGTGATCCCGCGCACCCGCCTGCCGCAGGTCCTGCGCCGCATCGACGAGCTGGCCACCGAGTACGGGCTGCAGGTGGCCAACGTCTTCCACGCCGGCGACGGCAACCTGCACCCGCTCGTCTGTTACGACGGCGCCGTGGAGGGCGAGCCCGAGCGCGCCGAGGAGCTGGCCGGGCTGATCGTGAAGACCTGCGTGGACGAGGGCGGCTCGATCACCGGCGAGCACGGCGTGGGCGTGGACAAGAAGGCCTACATGCCGCAGATGTTCGACGAGCCCGACCTGGCCGCGTTCCAGAAGCTGCGCTGCGCGTTCGACCCCGACGGCCTGGCCAACCCGGGCAAGGTCATGCCCACGCCGCGGCTGTGCGGCGAGGTGCCCGGCCCCTACCGGCAGCACCCGCTGGAGGCGGCCGGCCTGGCGGAGCGGATGTGAGCGGCGCAGCCGAGCTGCTGGCCACCGCCGCCGCACGGGGCGAGCCGGTGCGGCCGGTGGGCGGCGCCACCAAGATCGCCTGGGCGGGCGCCGGAGCGACCGGCGAGCGCATGACGGCCGCCGGCACGCAGATCCGCGAGCTCAACCCGGGCGACCTCACGGCCGTGGTCGATGCCGGGCTGCCGCTGGCGGAGCTCGCCGCCGCGACCGCCGCCGAGCACCTGATGCTGGCGCTGGACCCGCCGCTGGGCGCGGGCGAGCAGGCCACCATCGGCGGCGTCGGTGGCCACCAACGACAGCGGCCCGCTGCGCCACCGCTACGGCTCGGCCCGCGACCTGGTGGTGGGCATCACGGTGGCCCTGTCCGACGGCACGGTGGCCAAGGCCGGCGGCAAGGTGATCAAGAACGTGGCCGGCTACGACCTGGCCAAGCTGTTCACGGGCTCCTTCGGGACGCTCGGCGCCATCCTCGACCTGTCGCTGCGGCTGCACCCGCTGCCGCCCGCCACCGCCACGGCCGTCGGGCGCACCGGCGATCCCGCCGCCCTGGCGGCGGCCGCGTCGCGAGCTCAGCCACGCCCAGATCGAGCTGCAGAGCCTGGACGTGCGCTGGGAGGCCGACGCCGGCGCGGTGCTTGCGCGCTTCGGCGGGGCGGCACCGCGAGCCGGCGCGCGGGACGCGGCGGCGACCATGGCCGGCCACGGCCTGGAGTGCGACGTGACCGACGACGACGAGGCGCTGTGGGCGGCCCAGCGCGAGGGCCAGCGGTCCGAGTCGGGGACCGTCGTGAAGGTCTCGGCGCGGCAGAGCGACCTCCGCCTGCTGCTGGACACGGCCCGCGGCCTCGGCGCCCGCGTGGTGGGGCGCGCCGGGCTCGGCCTGGCGTGGGTGACCCTGGACAGCGACCCGGTCGAGGGGCTGGCCACGCTGCGGCGCGCCCTCGCGCCGGCGCCGTGCGTCGTGCTCGACGCCCCGCCGGACGTGCGCTCGGCCGTGGACGTGTGGGGCCCGCAGGACCCGGCCGCGCTGGAGCTGATGCGGCGCGTGAAGCAGCGCTTCGACCCCGCGGGGGTCTGCGCCCCCGGGGTGCTGGCGGTCTAGTTGCGGGGTCCGATCGCCATTCCCGCCTGGGACTCCGAGCGCCCGCCGGAGCCCGCCCTGATCGCCGACTGCGTGCACTGCGGCTTCTGCCTGCCCACGTGCCCGACCTACTCGCTGTGGTCCGAGGAGGCCGACTCCCCGCGCGGGCGGATCGTGCTCATGGACGACGGCCACTCGTCGCCGCTGTCGGCGCCGCTGGTGCGAGCACCTGGACAACTGCCTCGGCTGCATGGCGTGCGTCACGGCCTGCCCGTCGGGCGTGCAGTACGACAAGCTGATCGAGGACGCCCGCGGCCAGGTGGAGCGCAACTGGCGGCGGCCCCTGCGCGAGCGGCTCCTGCGGCGCGCGATCTTCGCCCTGTTCCCCCACCCCCGGCGGCTGGCGAAGCTCGCGCCGCTCACGGTCCTCGCCCGCGCCGCGGCGCGGCTGCCGCTGCCGGCGCCGGTGAAGACTGCCGCGATGCTGGCCCCGCGCCCGGCGCGGGCGCAGCTGCCCGAGGAGGTGGCCGCCACCGGCGCAGCGGCGCGGCACCGTCGGCTTCGTCCAGGGGTGTGTCCAGCGCGTGTTCTTCGGGAACGTGAACGCCGCCTCGGTGCGGCTGCTGGCAGCGGAGGGCTGGGACGTCGGTGTGCCCCCGGCCCATCGCTGCTGCGGCGCGCTGGCCATGCACGCCGGCGAGGACGCGCGCGCCGAGGCTCGCTCGACCATCGAGGCGTTCGAGCGCTTCGACCGCGTGGTCGTGAACGCCGCCGGCTGCGGCTCGTCGATGAAGGACTACGGCCACCTGCTGCGCGACGACCCGGAGTGGGCGCCCGCGCCGCGCGGTTCGCGGACAAGGTGAGCGACCTCACCGAGATCCTCGCCGAGCACGAGCCCCGCGCGGCGCGCGGTCCGGTCCCGCTGCGCGTGGCCTACCACGACGCCTGCCACCTGGCCCACGCCCAGGGCGTGCGCGAGCAGCCGCGCGCGCTGCTGCGCGCCGTGCCGGGGCTGGAGCTCGTGGAGCCCGAGGACTGGGAGCTGTGCTGCGGATCGGCCGGGATCTACAACCTGCTCAAGCCGGGGCCGGCCGCGGAGCTCGGCCGCCGCAAGGCGGAGGCCCTGCTGGCCACCGGCGCGGAGGCGATCGTGGCAGCCAACCCCGGCTGCGCCCTGCAGATCCAGGCGCACACCCGCGCACTCGGGCGCGAGCTCGGAGTGCTGCACCCCGCGGAGGTGCTGGACCGCTCGATGAGGCAGGCGTGAGCGCCCTGCAGCTCTCGGCGCCCCCGCCGCCGGGGACCGAACACGTGCTCAGCGACGCCGCGCTGGGCCTGGTGGCGGCGCTCCATCGAGAGCTCGACGGCACCCGGCGCGCCCTGCTGGAGCGGCGCCAGGATCGCCAGGCCGAGCTGGACGCCGGTGGCACGCTGGACTTCCTCGCCGCCACGCGCTCGCTCCGCGAGGGCGACTGGACGGTGGCGCCACCCCCGGCCGCCTATGCCGACCGGCGCGTGGAGATCACCGGCCCGACCACCGCGAAGATGGTGATCAACGCGCTGAACTCGGGTGCGCGCGGCTTCATGGCGGACTTCGAGGACGCCAACTCGCCGACCTGGGCCAACATGGTCTGCGGGCAGGCCAACCTGATGGAGGCGGTGCGCGGCACGCTGGCCTTCGACGCGCCCGACGGCCGCGCAGTACCGGCTCCAGGACGAGCGCGCCACGCTGCTGGTGCGCCCGCGAGGCTGGCACCTCGTCGAGCGCCACGCGACCGTCGACGGCGAGCCCGTGGCGGGCGGCCTGTTCGACTTCGCGCTGTACGTGCACCACAACGCCGAGGCGCTGCTGGAGCGCGGCTCGGGCCCCTTCCTCTACCTGCCCAAGCTGGAGTCGCACCTGGAGGCGCGGCTGTGGAACGACGCCTTCGTGATCGCGGAGGAGGCACTGGGGCTCGACCGCGGAGCGATCCGGGCCACCGTGCTGATCGAGACCCTGCCGGCCGCGTTCGAGATGGACGAGATCCTGTACGAGCTGCGTGACCACTGCGCGGGGCTCAACGCGGGCCGCTGGGACTACATCTTCAGCGCGATCAAGCGCCTGCGGGAGCGGCCCGAGTGCGTGCTGCCTGACCGCGCGCAGGTCACGATGACCGTGCCGTTCATGCAGGCCTACGCCGACCTGCTGGTCAGGACCTGCCACCGTCGCGGGACCCACGCGATGGGCGGCATGTCGGCAGTGATTCCCAGCCGCACCGACCCGGAGGCCGCGGAGCGGGCCAAGCGAGGCCGTGGGATCGGACAAGGCGCGCGAGTCCGCGGCGGGCTTCGACGGCAGCTGGGTCGCCCACCCCGACTCGGTGGAGGCCGCGATGGGCGAGTTCGACGCCGTGCTCGGCACCCGGCCGAACCAGATCGAGCGAGCCCGCGACGACGTGGAGGTCGGCGCCGCGCGAGCTGCTCGACCTCGCGCTCCACCGCGGGCGAGATCACCGAGGCCGGCCTGCGCCTGAACGTGAACGTGGGGATCCAGTACGTCTCCTCCTGGCTGCGCGGCAACGGCGCCGCCGCCATCTACGGCCTGATGGAGGACGCCGCGACCGCCGAGATCTCGCGCTCCCAGGTGTGGCAGTGGATCCGCCACGGCGCGCAGCTCGACGATGGGCGCGCCATCACGCCGGAGCTGGTGCGCGAGCTGGCCGCGGACGAGCTGGAGAAGATCCGCGCCGAGATCGGCGACGACGAGTGGTTCCAGCGCGAGGGCCGGCCGCGGGAGTCGCGCGAGCTGTTCGAGGCGGTCGCGCTGTCGGGCGCCGACGAGTTCGTGGAGTTCCTGACGCTGCCGGCGTACGAGCGGCTCGGTCTAGGCGCGAAGCGCTCAGGCGGCGTCGACCCGGCGCGCGCCGGGCCCGGGCTCGACACGCACGTCGCGCGCGTCCAGGGCCTCGCCGCAGTGCGCGCAGGCCAGAACGGGGTCGGCCTCGTGTCCGCAGCCCTTGTGGACGAGCGTGATCGGCGCACCCTCGTCGGACATGTAGGCGTCGCCCCAGCTCATGAGCGTCACCAGCGCCGGGTAGAGGTCGAGGCCCTTGCGCGTGAGCCTGTACTCGAAGCGCTCCGGGCGCTCCTGGTAGCGGCGCCGCTCCAGGATCCCGTGGCCCACGAGCTTCTGGAGGCGGTCGGTGAGGATGTTGCGCGCGATCCCGAGGTTGCGCTGCATCTGCTCGAAGCGGCGGACGCCGAAGAAGGCCTCGCGGATCACGAGCATCGTCCAGCGATCCCCGATCGCATCGAGCGCGTGCCCGACCGAGCAGGTCCGCTGCGTCGTACTCCTCGCGCTTCACGATGCGAGTGTAGCCAAGGTGCGTTGCAATTCACAACCGACTGGTTTAGGGTGCGTTGCATCGTGCAACGGACTCGGACGATCAGCTGGGAGGATCCGCTGGCGGGCGCAGCCCGCGGCGCCTCGATGCCCGGCGTGGACTACCTGCGGGCGATGGCCGCGCGGCGACGCCCCGCCGCCCCCGATCGCGGTGCTGATGGGCTTCCGCATCGACGAGATCGAGGAGGGGCGCGTGACCTTCACGGCCGAGCCCGCCGAGTATCACTACAACCCGATCGGCATCGTGCACGGCGGCCTGGCGGCCACGCTGCTGGACTCCGTGATGGGCTGCGCCGTGCACTCCACCCTTCCCGCCGGCCACCTGTACTCCACCCTGGAGATGAAGGTGAACTTCGTCCGTCCGATCACGTCGGGCACCGGAACCGTCGTGGCCGAGGGCACCGTCGTGCATCGCGGCGGCCGGGTGGCCACCGCCGAGGCACGCATGTACGCGCGTGCGGGCGGCCAGCTGCTGGCCCACGCCACCACCACCTGCTTCTTGGAAGCGCTAACCCAACAGACCAGGAGGGCCGCATAGCCATGCCGATGATCGAACTCACGCTCGAAGAGGGCGCACTGACCGACGACGCCAGGGCCGACCTCGTGGAGGGCCTGACCGCGGCCCTGTTGCGGGCCGAGGGAGCGCCGGACAACGACATGTCGCGCTCGATCGCCTGGGCCTACGTGGACGAGCGTCCCGCCGGGTCGATCAACGTGGGCGGCCGCCCGGCCGACGCCCCGCGTTACCGGGTCAAGCTCACCGTGCCCGAGGGTGCCCTCGACGACGACAGCAAGGCTCAGATCGTGGAGGACGCGACCAAGCTGGTGCTGCAGGCCGAGGGCGCCGCGCCCGACGACCCTGCCGCGGCGTTCCGCGTCTGGGTGATCGTCCGCGAGGTCAAGGACGGCAACTGGGGCGGCGCCGGCCGCATCTTCCGGCTGCGCGACATCGCAAAGGCCATCACCGGCGCCGAGGCAGAGAAGGCGGGCGCTAGCGCCTGAGCGATGCGTGCCGCCAGCCAGTCCGACCCCGAACCAGCTGTTGCGCAGTGCGAAACCGTTGGCGCCCGGTTCGACCACGATGGCGGGGGCGCCGATGACTGCCAAGCCCCGCATGGCGACCCCAGCGGCTGTCACGCGAAATCCCGCCTGGAGACCTGCAGATGACACTTGGAAGCACGGCCCGGCGTTGTTCGGATCCGCGCTGCAGCCGGCGAGCGCCACCGGAGACGAGATCTCGATCGTCGCTCCCAGCGTCACGGCGCTCGTCACCGAGGCCGCCACCCCGACCGAGTCCGTGGTCGCCGGCGTCCGATTGGCCTCCTCGACCGCCGCGCGCAAGGTGCACGTGGCGAGTGCGGTGGCGCAGACGCCGTCGGCCATCGCGTCGGCGGTGTCGCCGGAGCTGTCGACCGTGAAGGTCGCCGCCGCGGCCGGGGACGCTGCGGTGAGGGCGGCGGCGAGCGCGAACAGCGGGATGGCCTGCCTCGCGGCCCGCGCGATCGGGGTCACTCCACTCAGTACGGGCGGCAGACCGGTTTGCGCGCCGGCGCAAGCCGGATTTCAGCGCCCGCCGGACGGATGTCCGAAGGATCGCCCGCTCAGGCGGCCTGGTCCGAGCGCTCTTGCTCGGCCTCGCGCAGCGCGCGCATCGCGTCGCGGCGCTGGTCGCGGCTGGTGCGATCGAGGATCAGCACGCCATCGAGGTGATCAATCTCGTGCTGGATGACGCGGGCCTCCAGGCCCGAGGCCTCCACCAGGCGGTCCTGCCCCTCCTCGTCGAGCGCACGCACGCGCACGTGCACCGCGCGCTCCACGTCGACGGTCACCCCCGGGATCGACAGGCAGCCCTCCTCCATCGTCTCGGCATCCCTGCTTGACCACTCGATCTCCGGGTTGGCCAGCGCGATGACCGGTGCGTCGGGTCCCACCCGGTAGACCAGCAGCCGCTGGGACAGGCCGAGCTGGGGCGCGGCCAGGCCGAGGCCCAGCGCGTCCTCCAGCAGTCCTGCCATCCGGGCCACCTGGGACCTCAGGCCATCGTCGAAGGTGTCCAGCTCGGTGGCGCGGCTCTTGAGCACGGGATCGCCGAGGCGGCGGACGAACGACATGGCGGCCCCGCGGCGGGCCTCGACCTCCGGGTCCAGCTGCGGCGCCTCGGGCTCGACCTCGCTGGTCTCGGGCGCGTCCCGCGGATCCGGATCGAGCTCATGGGCCATGGACCCGATTCTAGGCAAGCGCGGAAGCGGCTGCGACCTCGCCGCGTTTGCCCCCTACTGCGGGTCGACGTCCACCGCGAAGTTCACCCCGCGGTGCGCGCGATCGCCCGCCAGCGCCTCCACGGCCCGCCGCACCGCCGCGATCGCGCCCTCGCGCTCGGAGGACTTGATCACCAGCTGGGAGCGCTCGCGCCCCTTCAGCCGAAACAGCGGCGCCGGGCCGAGGACCGACCAGCCGGGCGAGTCGATGCGCTCGCGCACGGCGGTGGCGGCGACCGTCTCCGGACCGCGCTCGCGAGCCGAGCACACCACGCGGATGAGGTGCCCATGCGGTGGGTAGCCCAGCAGCTCGCGCCGTTGGAGCTCGCCGTCGAGGAAGCCCTCCGCGTCGTGGGACGCCGCGTGAAGCAGCGGCCTGGCCGAGGGGTCCAGAGCCTGCACGATCACGCTCCCGCCGCGGGGACCCCGCCCGCTGCGGCCGGCCAGCTGAGCGACCAGGGCGAACGTGCGCTCCTCCGCCCTGAAGTCGGGGAACCGCAGGGTGGCGTCGGCGTCCAGCACCACCCCGAGGGTCACGTCGGGGAAGTCGTGGCCCTTGGCCACCATCTGCGTGCCCACGAGCACACCGGTGGGGGCGCTGTCGAAGCGCGCGAGCGTGTCCCCCACGCCGGAGCCGGCCACGGTGTCGGCGTCGAGCCTGAAGACCGGCACCGGGTCCATGAGCCTGGTCAGCTCGGCGCCGAGCTGCTCGGTGCCCAGGCCGTGGCGAGAGAGCGAGACCGAGCCGCAGTCGGGGCAGGCGCCCGGCACGGGCTCCCCATGGCCGCAGTGATGGCAGGACATGCGCCCGGCCGCGCGGTGGAGCACCAGCGTCACGTCGCAGGCGGGGCACTCCCACACCCGCCCGCACGAGCCACAGGTGAGGAAGTTGGACCAGCCGCGCCGGTTGAGCAGCACGATCGCCTTGCCCCCTTCGCGGCGCACCACGTCCAGCGCATCGCGGGTGCGCTGGTGAAGGGGACCGGCAACCCCGGTCATCCCGACCACCTCGACCGGCGGCAGCGCCCGGCCGTCGACGCGCTCCGGCAGCGACACCCGGCGAAGCCGCTTAGAAGCTCTCCGGCCGAGGCGTGGCGCTGCCCACCAGCAGCACCGCCCCGGCGGCGTCGGCTCGCCGCTCGCGCGACGGTGCGGGCGTCGTAGCGCGGATCGCCCTCCTGCTTGTAGGAGGCGTCGTGCTCCTCGTCGACCACGATCAGCCCGAGGTCGGTGACCGGCGCGAACACCGCCGACCGCGGGCCCACGCAGACCCGCGCCTGCCCGCTGCGCAGGCGCGTCCACTCGTCATAGCGCTCGCGGGCCGTGAGCGCGGAGTGCAGCACGGCCACCGTGTCCCCGAAGCGATCGACGAACCTGCCGGCCGTCTGGGGCGTGAGCGCGATCTCCGGCACCAGCACGATCGCCGCTGCGGCCGCGCCTCCAGCGCGGCGGCGGCGGCGCGCATGTAGACCTCGGTCTTGCCGCTGCCGGTCACGCCGTGCAGCAGCAGCCGCCGGTCCGCGGAGCCGCCGGCCTGCATGCCCTCCAGCACGGCGGCCAGCACCTCCCGCTGGGCCGGGGTGGGCTCGCTGGCCCCTCCGCGCGCACCTACCGGGCGCAGGCCGGGCCGCCGCGGCGCCTCGGCCGTGTCGGCCAGCGAGATCAGGCCGCGCGCCTCCAGCCGCCGCAGCCCGGCGTGGTCGCAGGTGCCCGCCCGTGCCAGCTCACCCGCGCGCGCCGGTGCCTCGGCCAGCGCCTCGAGCGCGGACTGCTGGCGCGCGCCCAGGCGCTCTCCGGAGCGCAGCGCCGCGCGCCCGGCCGCGGTGATCTCCGCGGTGAGCGAGCGGCGGCTGGTCATGCGCCTGCCGGCGCCCGTGCCCGTGCCGGGCGGCAGCACCAGCGCCAGGCCCCTGCGCGGGGGTTGACACGTACTCCCGCGCCACCCACAGGCCGAGTCGCACCAGCTCGGGCGGCACGTCGGCCTCCAGCGCGGCCAGCGGCTCGACCAGGCGCTCGGGCGGCAGATCGCTGGCCTCGGCCACCTCCACCACCACCCCCAGCAGCCGGCGGGCGCCGAAGGGCACCTTGAGCATGCTGCCCACTCCGACATCGCTCAGAGCGTCACCGATGCGGTAGTCGAACGGGCCGCGCAGCGCGCGCGCCGGCGTGAGGGGCTCGACGCGGGCGATCACCCGCCAAGCTACGTGCGCGCCCGGACGTCGGCTGACCCGGCGGCGGTCACGCTGCGTAGGCTACGGCCGCCCCGCCGATGGCCACCGACTTCCAGAGCGAGGGGCTCCTCGAGGGCCTGGACGGACGAGCCCGCGAGGCGCGTCTGGAGCTGCTCGAGAAGCTCGAAGCCGGCGGCGTCTCGCTCGACGAGCTGCGCGATGCGACACGCCAGGGCGTCTTGCCGCTGGTGGCGGTCGATCGCGCGCTCGGGGGCGGCGACGAGCGCTACACCGGAGACGAGGTGGCCGAGCTGTCCGGCGTCGAGCGCCCGTTCCTCGACCGGCTCTGGCGCGCGCTGGGCATGGTGGTTCCTCCCCCCGGCGAGCCCGCCTTCAGCGAGGCCGACCTGGAGGCGGCGCGGCGCGTGAAGGGCTTCCGGGCCGCCGGCCTGAGCGACGAGGGGCTCCTGGAGATCGCGCGCGTGAGCAGCCGCTCCATGGCCAACGTGGCGGCTGCGATGGGCGCGGTCTTCAGCGACACGTTTCCTTCGTCCGGGCGACGACGAGGTCGAGATCGCGGAGCGCTACGCGCGAGGCCGCCAGCGCGCTGACGCCGACGGTGGGGCCCGTGCTCGGCCCACGTCCTCGGCGTTCAGCAGCGCAACCTGATCCGCCAGGCGGCCATGGACGGCACCGCGCGCAGTCCGGGCGCGGAACCGGGCGCCGAGGAGCTGACCTTCTGCTTCGCCGACCTCGTGGGGTTCACCAGCCTGGGCGAGAGCGTGCCGCCGGACGAGCTGGGCGCGGTCGCGCAGCGCCTCGAGGAGATGGCGATCGAGGCTGCCGAGCCGCCGGTGAGGCTGGTCAAGACGATCGGCGACGCGGTGATGCTGAGCTCGCGCGACACGGACGCGATGCTGGGCGCGGTGCTGACGCTGGTGGACGCCGTCGACCAGGCGGAGGACCTGCCCGCCGCTGAAGGCCGGCATCGCCCGCGGCGAGGCGATCGGCCGCAGCGGCGACTGGTACGGCCGGCCCGTGAACCTGGCCTGCCGGATCACCGGCATCGCGCGCCCCGGCAGCGTGCTCGCCTCCGAGGAGGCCGCCCACCTGGCGGCCGAGGGCGACTACAAGTGGTCGTTCGCCGGCGGCCGCAAGGTCAAGGGCGTGGACGGCGAGGTGAAGCTCTGGCGCGTGCGGGCGGCGGAGCCGGCTACGCCGGAGTAGCGGCGCCCCCGAGCCCGGCGGCCTCGCGCAGGGCGTCGGCCTTGCCGGTCTTCTCCCAGGTGAAGTCGTCGTCCTCGCGGCCGAAGTGGCCGTAGGCGGCGGTCTTCTGGTAGATCGGCCGGTGCAGGTCGAGCTCCTCGCGGAACGCGCCGGGGCGCAGGTCGAAGTGCGCGTCGATCAGCTCGGCGAGCTTGGCCTTGGACACCTTCTCGGTGCCGTAGGTCTCGGCCATCACCGACACCGGGTGCGCGACGCCGATGGCGTAGGCCACCTGGATCTCGCAGCGGTCGGCCAGGCCGGCGGCCACCACGTTCTTGGCCACCCAGCGCGCGGCGTAGGCGGCCGAGCGGTCGACCTTCGACGGGTCCTTGCCCGAGAAGGCGCCGCCGCCGTGGCGGGCCGCGCCGCCGTAGGTGTCCACGATGATCTTGCGCCCGGTGAGCCCGCAGTCGCCCACCGGGCCGCCGATCACGAACTTGCCGGTGGGGTTCACCAGGAAGTTGTGGTTGGTGTAGAGCGACGACTCGTCGTACATGTCCGCGGGGAGGACCGGCTTGACCACGTGCTCCCACAGGTCGGGGCGGATCTGGTGGCCGAGTCGACCTCCGCCGCGTGCTGGGTGGAGATCAGCACCTTCTCGATCGCCACCGGCTTGCCGTCGCGGTAGCGCACCGAGACCTGGGTCTTGCCGTCGGGGCGCAGGTAGTCGAGGCCGCCCTGGCGCCGCACCTCGGCCAGCTGGAAGGCCAGCTTGTGCGCCAGCGCGATCGGCAGCGGCATCAGCTCCGGCGTCTCGCGCGTGGCGTAGCCGAACATCATCCCCTGGTCGCCGGCGCCCGCCACGTCGAGCTCGTCGTCGTCGCTGGACTCCGCGCGCTTCTCCTGCGCGGTGTCCACGCCCTGGGCGATGTCGGGCGACTGCTCGTCGATCGCGGTGATCACGGCGCACGAGTCGTAGTGGAAGCCGTAGACGTGGTCGTCGTAGCCGATCTTCTTGATCGTGTCGCGCGCGATCTTCGGCACGTCGACGTAGGCCTTGGTCGAGATCTCGCCGGAGACGACCACGAGCCCCGTGTTCAGCAGCGTCTCGCAGGCCACGCGGCCGTAGGGGTCCTCGCGCAGCACGGCGTCGAGGACGCCGTCGGAGATCTGGTCGGCCATCTTGTCCGGATGGCCCTCGGTGACCGACTCGGAGGTGAACAGGTACTCGTTGTCTGAAAGCTGGATCGTCATGAGGCGCGGAAGGGTACAGGATCAGTCCGCGAGCGGCGGCCGACTGGTCTTGAAGTCGATCACCAGCGGCACGCCCTGCAGGCCGAACTCGTCGCGCAGGCGGTTCTCGATGAAGTAGGCGTAGTCGCGCGCGATCAGCCTGCGGTCGTTCACCTGGATCGCGATCCGCGGCGGCGACGTCTCGAACTGGGCCGCGTAGTAGATCTTCAGCCGCCTGCCGCGGCGTGGCGGGGGGCTGGCGGACCGCCTGGACGTCGGCGATGAAGCGGTTCAGCTTGCGTGGTCTGGATCTGCTCGGCGGAGCGATCGGCGATCGGAGCGCCTCGGCGATCAGCCGCTTCAGCCCGCGCCCCGTCTTCGCCGACACGGCCATCACCCGCGGGCGCTGGCGCAGCTTGTTCTCGACGCGCGCGGTCGCGTCCTCGAGGTCGGTGTCGGAGATGTCCCACTTGTTCAGGGCGATCACCGTGGCGCACTTCTTCTTCATCGCCATCTCGGCGATCCGGAAGTCCTCGGTGGTGACGCCCTCCGAGGCGTCGCACACCACGATCGCCACCGCGGCGCGCTCGGCCGCCCGCTCCGAGCGCAGCTGGGCGTAGTAGTCCACCGTGCCCGGCCACCTTCGTCCGGCGCCGCAGCCCCGCCGTGTCCACCAGGGTGACCGGCCGGCCCTCGAACTCGATCGCGGGTGTCGATCGAGTCGCGGGTGGTGCCGGCCACGTCGGTCACGATCACCCGCTCCTCCCCCAGCAGCTTGTTCACCAGCGAGGACTTGCCGGCGTTGGGGCGGCCGATCACGGCCAGGCGCGCGGCCTCGCTCCGTCCGCCGCGGGGACTCGCGGCAGGCGGTCGGCGATGGCGTCGAGCAGGTCGCCGGTGCCGAGCCCCTGGGCGGCCGAGACCGGCATCGGGTCGCCCAGGCCGAGCTTGTAGAACTCGGCCGCCATCCCGTGCTGGGCGCCCTCGTCGACCTTGTTGGCGGCCACCAGCACCGGCACGTCCGCGGCGCGCAGCTCGCGCGCCAGCTCGTCGTCGCCCGGGCGGATGCCCGCGCGGGCGTCCACCACGAGCACGCGCGAGGTCGGCCTCGGCGATCGCGGCGCGGGCCTGGCGGCGCACCGCCTCGGCGATGTCGCCCTGGCTCCTCGGTGTCCACGCCGCCGGTGTCGATCAGCGTGAACTCGCGCCCGTTCCAGTCGGCCTCGACCTCCTTGCGGTCGCGCGTGACGCCCGCCTGCTCGTGCACCACCGCCTCGCGCGTCTCCGAGAGGCGGTTCACCAGCGTCGACTTGCCGACGTTGGGGTAGCCGACCACGGCCACCTTGGGCCGGCTCATCGGCGCCGGCTCGGGACCAGCTCGGCGATCCGCTCCACCACCTGGTCGACGGTCAGGCCGGTGGTGTCGAGCTCCATGGCGTCCTCGGCGCGGCCCGCAGCGGCGAGTGCTCGCGGCTCTCGTCCTGCGCGTCGCGCAGCGCCTGGTCGCGCAGCACGGTCTCGACGTCGGCGCCCAGCTCCTCGGCGCGGCGCCGGGCGCGCTCCGCCGGGTCGGCCGTGAGGAACACCTTCACCGCGGCGTCGGGCGCCACCACGGTGCCGATGTCGCGGCCCTCGGCCACCCAGTCGCCCGTCGGCCAGCAGGGCGCGCTGCTTCTCCACGAGCGCGGCGCGGACCTTCTCGTTGGTGGCGACCCGCGAGGCGGCCTCCGACACCTCCGGCGTGCGGATGGCCTCGGTCACGTCGCTCGCCGTTGGCGATCACCCGCTCGCCGAGCTCGATCTCGCAGCTCCTCGGCGCGCTCGGACGCGGTGCCGCCGTCCTCCAGCAGCGACAGGGCGGCCGCGCGGTACATCGCGCCGGAGTCGAGGTAGGTGAAGCCGAGCGCGCGCGCCGTCGCGCGCGCGACCGTGCTCTTGCCCGCCCCGGCGGGCCCGTCGATCGCGACGACCATCGCGCGGAAGGCTAGATGGCCCTAGGCAACCGGCCCGAGCAGCGCCACGAGGTCCTGCTCGAACTCGGGGTAGGAGATGGCCGCGGCCTCCATCCCCACGACCTCCACCCCGTCCGTCGAGGCCAGGCCGGCCACCGCGCCCAGCATGGCCAGCCGGTGGTCGCCGCGCGCGTCGAGCACGCCGCCCTTCAGCGGCTCGCCGTCGCCGCGCACCACGAAGCCGTCGCCGGTGTCCTCGATGTCGGCGCCGAGTGCCGAGAGGCCCTCCACCACGCCCGGCGATCCGGTCGGACTCCTTGTGGCGCAGCTCCCCCGCCGCCGTCCACCACCGTCTCGCCGTCGGCGAAGGCGCCCAGCAGCGCCACCAGCGTCAGCTCGTCGATGGCCAGCGGCACCTCCTCGGGCAGCACCGTCGGTGCCCTCCAGCGGGCCGTGGGCCACGTCGAGGTCGCCCACCGGCTCGTCGTCGGCCACGGTGCCCGGCTCCTCGAGGTCGCCCGAGGATCACGCCGCCCATCCGCTGGGCGATCTGGAAGAAGCCGGTGCGGGTCCAGTTGAGCCCCACGCCGGAGATCACCACCCGCGAGCGCGGGCACCAGGCAGGCGGCGGCCACGATGAAGGCCGCCGACGAGGGGTCGCCCGGCACCACGATCTCGTCGAGCTCCAGCTCGTCGACCTGGGAGACCGTCATGCTCAGGCCGTCGCGCTCGAACGGGACGCGCGAGCGGCGCAGGATGCGCTCGGTGTGGTCGCGGCTCTGCTTGGTCTCGGTGATCGTGGTGCTGCCCGCGGCGAGCATCCCGGCGATCAGCACGCAGGACTTGACCTGGGCGCTGGCCACCGGCAGCTCGTAGTCGATGCCCTGCAGGTCGGCTCCGCGCACCTTGAGCGGCGCGAAGCGGCCCTCGCGGGCCTCGATCCCCGCGCCCATCCGCGCCAGCGGCTCCACCACCCGGTCCACCGGGCGGCGGCGGATCGACTCGTCGCCGTCGAGCGTCCACACGCCGCCGGGCTGACCGGCGAGCCAGCCCGGGAGCAGCCGCAGCAGCGTGCCGCAGTTGCCGACGTCGAGCTGGCCGCCGGTGGTCTCCAGCGCGGCGTTCAGGCCGACGCCGCGGATGACCAGCTCGCCGCGCTCCTCCTCGACGCCGGCGCCGAGCGTGAGCAGGGCGTCGAGCGTGGAGCGCGTGTCGGCCGAGTCGAGGTAGTTGCGCACGGCCACCGGCTCGTCGCACATCGCGCCGAACAGGGCGGCGCGGTGGGAGATCGACTTGTCGGGCGGCGGCGCGAACTCGCCCCGCAGCGGGCCGGAGGGCTCGAAGCGCTTGGCGTGCCGCTCACGCCCGGGCCACGGGGAAGCCGAGCGTCGCCGATCAGGTCCTCGGCGCGCGCCGCCTGGTCGTCGCCGGCGATCCACAGCGTCATGGCGCCGGAGCGCATGTCGGGGGCCGGGCGCGAGCGCCAGTCGACGATGTTCACGCCCTTCCCGTCCGAGCGCGAGCGCCACCTGGGCGACGATACCGGGGCGGTTGGGGACGGTCACGCGCAGCTCGTGAACGGGGCCCTCGGGCAGGTCGGCCTCCAGCAGCCGCCGGCGGTGCTCGCGGGCGGCGTCGTTCCAGCCGGTCACGGCCTCGGCGTCGCCGGCGCGCAGGATCTGCCGCCGCCTCGCGCAGGCGCTCGACCGCGGCGTCGATCTCGTCGGCGATCGCCTCGCGGTTGGCCAGGTAGATGTCGGTCCAGATCGACGGAGTTGGCGCCCGCCACGCGCGTGGCGTCGCGGAAGCTCGGGCCCGACGCGCGGCACCTCGCCGCGGTCGCGCGGCCTGGGCGACCAGCACGTTGGCCAGCACGTGCGGCAGGTGGCTCACCACCGCCAGCAGGCGGTCGTGGGCCTCGGCGTCGATCGCCGCCGGCCGCGCGCCGAGCGCCGTCACCAGGCGGTGCAGGCGCTCGTAGAGCAGGCCCGACGAGCGCCTCGGTGGGCGTCAGGTACCAGACGGCGCCCTGGAACAGGTCGGCGCGGGCGTGCTCCACCCCGGCCGTCTCGGCGCCCGCGATCGGGTGCCCGCCCACGAACCGCTCGTCGTCGACGCCGGCCACGATCGCGTGCTTGACCGAGCCCACGTCGGTGACCACGCACCCGGGCGGCGCCGCGGCCAGCGCCGCGGCGATCTGATCGGGCAGCGCGCCGACCGGAGCGCAGCAGAAGCACGCCTCGGCGCCGTCGAGCGCCTCCTCCAGCGAGCCGGCGGCCACGTCGATGGCACCCAGCTCGCGCGCGCGCTCGAGGCGCTCGGGCGGAGCGCCCCAGCCGGCGACCTCGACGTCGTCGAGCCGCTCGCGGGCGGCCAGGCCGATCGAGCCCCCGATCAGGCCCGCGCCGAGGACGGCGATCCTCATCGCCGCGCGGCGCGAGCGCACGGCGGCGGCCAGGCCCTCGAGCACCGACACGGTGGTGTCCCAGTCCATGCACGTGTCCGTGATCGACTGCCCGTAGGTGAGCGGCTCGGCGGCCGCCGAGCTCCTGGCGCCCGGCGACCAGGAACGACTCGAGCATCACCCCGACGATCGCGTCGTTGCCGGCTGCCACCTGCGTCCGCGACGTCGGCGGCCGCGGCGGCCTGGCGCTCGTGGTCCTTGCCGCTGTTGTCGTGCGAGGCGTCCACCACCACGCGCTCGCGGCAGGCCCGGCCGCGCGCAGCTCGGCCAGGGCGGCCGCCACTGCCGGCGGCGCGTAGTTGGGGGCGTCGCGGCCGCCGCGCAGGATGATGTGGCAGTCGGCGTTGCCGCTCGTGTGCAGGATCGCCGGGCGTGCCGCTCAGGGCCACGCCGGCGAACGCGTGCGGCACCGCGGCCGCGCGCACGGCGTCGACCGCCACCTTCACGTTGCCGTCGGTGCGGTTCTTGAACCCGACCGGCATCGACAGGCCCGGACCCGAGCTGGCGGTGGATCTGGCTCTCGGTGGTGCGGGCGCCGATCGCGCCCCAGGCCACCGTGTCCGAGATGTACTGCGGGGTGATCGGGTCGAGGAACTCGCAGCCCACCGGCAGGCCCAGCTCGAGCACCTCGAGCAGCAGCCTGCGCGCCATGCGCAGGCCGGTGTTCACGTCGCCCGAGTCGTCCAGGTGGGGGTCGTTGATCATCCCCTTCCAGCCCGTGGTGGTGCGCGGCTTCTCGAAGTACACGCGCATGGCCACGCACAGGTCGTCGCCGAGCTCCGTGGCCTTCGCGGCCAGGCGCTCGGCGTACTCGCGCGCGGCGTCGACGTCGTGCACCGAGCACGGGCCGACGACCACCAGCAGGCGGTCGTCCGCGTGGTCGAGGATCGCGCGCGATCTCGTCCCGGCCGCGCAGCACCACGCTCGGCCGTGCGGTCGGTGTAGCGGCAGCTCGTCGAGCAGCTCCGCCGGCGTGACCAGCGAGACGACCCGCTCGATCCGCTGGTCGCGGACGCGGTTGGCGGCGCGCGCTGCGCTCGGGGGCGCGTCAGGCGACAGCGGCCACGTCCTTGCCGGCGATCTCGGCCACCCGCTCGACCCGGCGCAGCAGGTCGCCGAACTCGTCGGCGGGCAGCGACTGCGGCCCGTCGCACACGGCCTGGTCGGGGTCGGGGTGCACCTCCACGATGACGCCGTCGGCGCCGGCCGCGGCGGCCGCCAGCGACAGCGGCTCCACCAGGTCGCGCCGCCCGGACGCGTGGCTGGGGTCGACCAGCACCGGCAGGTGCGTGAGCTCCTTGAGCACCGGCACGGCCATCAGGTCGAGCGTGAAGCGGTAGCCGGTCTCGAACGTGCGGATGCCCCGCTCGCAGAGCATCACGTCGGCGTTGCCCTCCTTGAGCACGTACTCGGCCGCCATCAGCAGCTCCTCCAGCGTGGCCGACAGGCCCGCGCTTGAGGAGCACCGGCGCGCCCGGCGCGGCCGACCTCGGTGAGCAGCGTGTAGTTCTGCATGTTGCGCGCGCCGAGCTGGATCACGTCCGCCACCTCGAGCACGGCGTCCAGGTCGCGCACGTCCATCAGCTCGGTGACCACCGGCATGCCCGTGGCCTCCTTGGCCTCGGCCAGCAGCCGCAGGCCCTCCTCCCCCAGCCCCTGGAACGAGTACGGCGAGGTGCGCGGCTTGTACGCGCCGCCGCGCAGCAGCTGGGCGCCGGCGTCGCGCACCGCGTGGGCCGCCTCGAGCATCGTGGCCGCGCGACTCCACGGTGCACGGCCCGGCGATGGTGGCGAAGCCGTCGCCCCCGATCCGGCGCCCGTCGATCTCGACGACGGTGCGCTCGCCGCCCGCGAGCTGCGTCGAGGCGAGCTTGTAGGGCCGCGAGATCGGGACCGTGTGGTCCACCCCCGGCAGCCCCTCGAAGGCCAGCTTGGCCACCTGCTCCTGATCGCCGATCGCGCCGATCACGGTCTGCAGCTCGCCCTCCACGATGTGGGCGCGCGCGCCCACCGACTCCACGCGGGCGACGACCGCGGCCGACCTCGCTCGGGCGTCGCCTCCTCTTTCATCACGATCATCATCTGTGTTCCTAAGCCTCTCAATGTCTTACGTGTCTGGCGGTGCGGTGGCCCGTGTTCACGGGCCGGTGGGGTCGGCGCCCGGCGGGACTCGATTCGGTCGGCGGCAGGGGCTGCCGCGGGCCGGGCGCCTAGCTAAATCGCCAGAGGGAATAGACGGCACGCCGCGATGCGCCCGTGAGGGCGGCGGAAATCCGGCTGCGGCGTGGCGTCGTGCTGCATCGCGGAGGTTTGTAGCAGGATCGCCCGGCCGGGACAACCGGCCGGCGGCTACGTCAGAGGCTCTCGTCGAGCGCCGCGAGGAAGCGGTCGTTCTCCTGCCGGGTGCCGTAGGTCACCCGCAGGCGCCCCTCCTCGCCCAGCGCGGCGCCCGCGCGGACGATCACCCCGCGCTCGGACAAGCCCCTCGATCACGGCCGCCTCGTCGCGGTCGCCGAGCGTCGACCCAGGAGAAGTTGGCCTGGCTCTCGGTGGTCTCCAGGCCGCGCTCGGCCAGCTCGGACTCCACGTGCACGCGCTCGACGATCGTGTGCTCCACCCGCCGCTCCACCTCGTCCTGGTGGCGGATCGCCTCCGCCGCCGCGGCCTGGGCCAGCGCGTTCACCGAGAACGGCTGGCGCACGCGGTCCACCGCCAGGCGGAAGTCCTCGGAGCCGAGCGCGTAGCCCGGCGCGCAGGCCGCACAGGCCGTAGACCTTGGAGAACGTGCGCAGCAGCACCAGGTTGGGGTGGCGCTTGAGCAGGTCGAGCGAGTCGTCGGGGTCCTGGAGGGTGGAGAACTCCACGTAGGCCTCGTCGAGGATCACCGCCACGTGGCGCGGGCAGCCCGGCCACGAACGCGTCGATCGCCGTCGACCGGCAGCGCCGTGGCGGTCGGGTTGTTGGGGTTGCACACGAGCACCAGCCGCGTGGCGGCGGTGACCTCGCGCGGCCATCGCGTCGAGGTCGTGCATGCCCGGCGGCGTCGACCGGCACCGTGATCGCCGTGCGCGCCCGACTGCGCCGCCAGCTGCGGGTACATCGAGAACGACGGCCAGGCGTACACCAGCTCCGCGCCCGGCTCCAGCAGCGCCTCGGCCGCGGCCAGCAGGATCTCGCACGAGCCGTTGCCCACCGCCACGCGCGCCGGGCGAGACGTCGCAGCGCTCGGCGATGCGCCGGCGCAGCGCCGACTTGTCGGGGTCCGGGTAGCGGTTGAGCGTGCCCAGCTGCGCCTGGATCGCCTTCTCGAGCACCGCGGGGAGCGGCGCCCACGGCGTCTCGTTGGAGGCCAGCTTCACCAGGTCGCCGTCGAACGCGTAGGTCTCGGCGGCCGGGTAGACCGGGATCGCCTCCAGGCGGCGGTTGTACTCGATGCCGGTCACTGGGCGCCCTCGAGGTCGCGGCGCAGCGCCACCGCGTCGCGCAGGTAGACGTGGCGCGCCGGCTGGGACTCGTCGGCGTAGCAGTGCAGCATCAGCCGGATGGTGAGCGGGCAGCGCGCCGGGCACGTCGATCTCGCGCGTGCACAGCAGCGGCACCGCGCTCAGCCCGAGGTTGCGCGCCGCGACCGCGGGGAACTCGGCGTTCAGGTCCTCGGTGCAGGTGAACAGGCAGCTCACCATGTCCTCGGGCGCGAGCGCGTTGCGCTCCATCACCTCGCGCACCAGCTCCTCGGTGGCCTCGACGATCGGCCTCGGCGGTGTTCTCGGTCACGGTGGTGGCGCCTCTGCAGCGCGCGCAGTCTCACGACGGTCGATTGTTCCAGCCGGCCGCGGCGTGCAGCCGCTCGACCTCGGCCGCCGTCAGCCGGCGCGACTCGCCCGGCTCGAGCGCGCCCAGCCGCAGCGGGCCGAACGCGACCCGCTCGAGCGCCACCACCCGGTGCCCCACCGCCTCGCACATGCGGCGCACCTGGCGCTTGCGGCCCTCGCGCAGACTCAGCTCGATCAGCCCCGGCTCCACCAGCCGCGCGCCGGCGGGCGCGGTGGGGCCGTCGTCGAGCTCCACGCCCTCGCGCAGCGCGCGCAGCGCGCGCTCGGCGCACCTCGGGCGGGCTCGACCGTGGCGCGGTAGGTCTTCGGCACCTCGTAGCGGGGGTGGGTGAGCGCTGGGCCAGCTCGCCGTCGTTGGTCAGCAGGATCAGGCCCGGTGGTGTCGGCGTCCAGGCGCCCGACCGGGTAGAGCCGCCGCTCGGAGTCCACGAGGTCGGTCACGATCGGGCGGCCGTGGGTGTCCTCGGCGGTGGACACCACGCCCGCCGGCTTGTTCAGCGCGTGCACCTCGCGCGGCTCGGGCGCGACCGCCACGCCGTCCACCTCCACGCCGCTCGACTCGTCCACGTCGAGCGCGGGATCGGTGACCGCGCGGCCCGCCACCGTCACCCGCCCCTCGGCGATCAGGCCCTCGGCCGCTCGCCGCGACGCCACGCCCGCGTGCGCGAGGAACTTGGCCAGGCGCATCGCTCAGGCGCTGCGCGGCGGCCGGCGGCGCTTCCGCCAGCTCGCGATACCAGGCGATCGTGCGCTCGAGCCCGTCCTCCAGCGGCGTGGTGGCCTCGAAGCCGAACAGCTCCTGCGCGCGGCGAGGTGTCGAGCGCGCGGCGCGGCTGGCCGTCGGGCTTGGTGGGGTCCCACGCGAGCCGGCCCTCGAAGCCGGTCAGCGCGCGCGATCAGCTCGGTGAGCTCCTTGATCGTGATCTCGCTGGCGGCGCCCACGTTCACCGGCTCGGCGCCGTCGTAGCGCTCGGTGGCGGCCACGATCGGCGTCGGCGCAGTCGTCCACGTACAGGAACTCGCGCGACGCGCTGCCCGTGCCCCAGCAGCTCCACGTGGTCGGCGCCCGCGATCCGCGCCTCCTCGCACTTGCGGATCAGCGCCGGGATCACGTGGCTGGAGTGCAGGTCGAAGTTGTCGCCCGGGCCGTAGAGGTTCACCGGCATCAGGTAGACGCCGTTCAGCCCGTACTGCTCGCGGTAGGCCTGCAGCATCACCAGCAGCGCCTTCTTGGCGACGCCGTAGGGGGCGTTGGTCTCCTCCGGGTAGCCGTTCCAGAGGTCGTCCTCGTGGAACGGGACCGGCGTGTGCTTGGGGTAGGAGCAGACCGTGCCGACCTGGACGAACTTGGCCGATCGCGCGCCGCCGCGCCTCCTCGATCAGGTGCAGGCCCATCGCCATGTTCGCGTAGAAGAAGCGGCCCGGGTTGTCGCGGTTCGCGCCGATCCCGCCGACCTCGGCGGCCAGGTGCACCACGGTGTCCGGCCGCGCCTCACTCGTAGGCCTCGGCCACGGCGGCGGGCTCGGTCAGGTCGTAGTCGCGCGCGGCGCGGCACGAACACCTCGGCGGCGCCCGCGCCTCCAGGCGCTCGCGCACCCGCGAGCCGAGGAATCCGGCGCCGCCCGTGAGCAGGATCCGCTTGCCCCGACGTGCTCGGACACGGGGCTGAGGGTACCGGCTGCGACACTGGAATCCGTGGACCTCGAGCTGCTGGACAGCACCCTCGCCGACCTCGGCGAGCCGCGCCTTCCGCGCCCGCCAGGTGTGGGAGTGGATGGCGCGCGGCGCCGGCTCCTACGAGGAGATGACCAACCTCCCGGAGGCGCTGCGCGAGCGCGCTGGCGGAGCGGGTGCCGCTCTCCTCTCTCGCGCTCGAGCGCGAGGCCCACTCGCGCGACGGCACCGAGAAGGCGCTGTTCCTCACCGCCGACGGGCGCCCGCTCGAGACGGTGCTCATGCGCTACCGCGACGGCCGCCGCTCCCTGTGCCTGTCGAGCCAGTCCGGCTGCCCGCTCACCTGCACCTTCTGCGCCACCGGGTCGATGGCGCTTCGGGCGCAACCTCACGGCCTCGGAGATCCTCGACCAGGCGCTGCACTTTCGGCGCGCGGACCCGGCCACGGGAGACGGCGGCGAGCTCAACCACGCCGTGTTCATGGGCATGGGCGAGCCGCTGCTCAACCTCGACGCCGTGCTCGGCGGCCTGCGAGCGGCTGCCGGACGATCGGCATCCACCCCTCCTCGCACCACGATCTCGACCGTCGGCTGGGTGCCCGGGCATCGACGCGCTGGCCGAGCGCGAGGGGCCCACGATCCGGCTTGCCCTCTCGCTGCACGCGCCCGACGACGCGCTGCGCTCCGAGCTGATGCCGGTGAACGACCGCTACCCGCTGGCCGACGTGCTCGAGGCCTGCCGGCGCTGGCACGAGCTGCGCCAGCGGCAAGGTGTTCGTGGAGTACCTGATGCTGGCGGGCGTGAACGACCGCTACGAGCAGGCGCTGCAGCTGGCGGCGCTGCTCGAGCCGCGCGGCGTCTTCAAGGTGAACCTGATCCCCTACAACCCCACCGACTCCGACTTCGAGGGCTCGAGCAGGGAGGCGATCGACGCGTTCCGCGCGGCGCTCGAGGCGCGGGGGGTGCCGGCCACCGTGCGGCTCACGCGCGGCCGCGACATCGACGCGGCCTGCGGGCAGCTGGCGGTTGGTGCTTAGTGCTCGGTGCTCGGTGCACCGAAGGGGATCAGTCCCGGCCCGAACCCCGGTCCGGCGGCGCCCGGGGCCTCCCCGAGCGCCACATTCCGCACCGCCGTGTTGCGTGCGTAACGAACACGTGACGGTCGACCATCGCTTTGGCTAACGACCCGCCCGACCCGAAATGAAAGGCGGGAAACGTGACGTATAGGCCGCTTTCCGGCCATTCATTCCCCACGACCCAATCCAGACGTAACGATCACCACAGCCCTGCCACGAACGTGACGGCATCGCAACAGCACCGCAACAGGACACTCCCCCTCGCTGCCCGCCGTGGGCCGACAACCGAGCCCGCGCGGCCGCCCCAAGCCAAACAGCCGACGACCGACGACCAACGACCGCCTACCGCACCGCCTCCGCCGCCGGCGCCCGCGGGGGCGGCTCGACCGCCACCCGCGCCTGCCACGGCAGCCGGCCCTCGGCCGCCAGCCACGAGCCGCCGACGATGAGCACGAGCCCAGCCGCCGTGGCCACCGTGAACGACTCGTCCAGCAGCGCCACGCCGTAGAGCACCGCGAACGCGGGCGCGATGTAGGCCACCAGCGAGGTCTTCGCGGGCCCGATCTGGCGCATCAGGTCGTAGAAGAGGACGAACGAGATGCCGGTGCCGAGGATGCCCAGCGCGGCCAGCGAGCCCACGGCGTCGCCCGCCGGTGCGGCTGACGGCAGGTCGAACGCGGCGACCGGGGCCGACATCAGCGCGCTGGCGGCCATCGTGGCGGCCACGATGGTCGTGGGCCTCGACCTGGCCGAGCTTGCGCTTGAGGTAGTAGGTGCCCAGGGCGTAGCCGAGGCTGGCCAGCACCACCATCAGGCCGCCGCCGAGCGCCGCGGCACCGCCGCCCGCGTCGATCCCCAGCAGCAGCACCACGCCGACGATCCCGAGTCCCACGCCCAGCAGGCCCAGGCCCTGGGCGCGCTCCTCCTGGCTGATCCAGATGGCCAGCAGGAACGTGAAGATCGGCGCGGTGGCCACCAGGATGCCCGCGAGCGACGAGGAGATGTGCTGCTGGCCGAAGGAGATGAGCATGAACGGCGCGGCCACCTGCAGGAGCGCCAGGACGGCGATCGCCCCCCAGCTGCCGCGCAGCTCCGAGAGCCCGGCGCCGCGCGCCGCGAACGGCACCAGCACCAGCGCGGCCAGCGCCGTGCGCAGAACACGATCATCGGTGGCGAGAACACGTCCTCGAGCGCGACCTTGATGAACAGGTACGAGGCGCCCCAGAAGGCGGCGAGGAAGCCGAACTGGATCCATGAGCGGCGGGTCACGGGAGGCTCCGAGGATGACAGCTGGATCTCATCAGTCAAATGACGATGTCGGGATGCTGCGATAAGCTGGGCTAATGCTCGACGTGCGCCGCATGAAGGTCCTCCGCGAGGTCGCCGCACAGGGGTCCTTCTCCGCCGCGGCCACCGCGCTGTCCTTCACCCAGTCCGCGGTCAGTCAACAGGTGGCGGCGCTGGAACGTGAGGTCGGGGCCACCCTGCTCGAGCGCGGGCCGCGCGGCGTGAGGCTCACCGACGCCGGCCGAACGCTCGTCTCCCACACCGACGCCATCCTCTGCCGCATCGAGGACGCCGAGGACGACCTGGCCGCCCTGGCCGGCCTGCGCGGCGGCCGCCTGCGCCTGGCGTCGCTTCCAGAGCGCCGGCGCCACGCTGGTCCCGCGCGCGGTCGCGGGCTTCCACGAGCGCCACCCCGAGGTCGACCTGAGCATGGTCGAGGCCGAGCCCGAAGATGCCCAGGAACGCCTGCGCGCGGGCGACATCGACCTGGCGCTGGTCTACGACTTCGAGCCTCTGCCAGGGGTCCTCGGCGACGACCTGGACCTCACCCACCTGATCGACGACACCTACGACGCCGTGGTGGGCGTCGACCACAAGCTCGCCGGGCGGCGCCGCCTGCGGCTGACCGACCTGGCCGACGACCCCTGGATCTGCGCCACCGACCAGTGCGGCTGCCGCGTGATCACCGAGCGCGCCTGCCAGGACGCCGGCTTCGAGCCGCGCGTGGCCTTCGAGGCCGACGAGACCATGGCCGCCCAGGCGCTGGTCGCCGCCGGCGTCGGCGTCACGATCTTCCCCCGGCTGGCCCTGAACCCGCTGCACCCGGGCGTGGTCACTCGCTCGCTCGGCCGCGACGCCCCGGTGCGCCGGATCTGGGCCGCACGGCTGCGCGAGGGCTACCGGTCTCCCGCCAGCGAGGCGATGCTGCAGATCCTGGTCGACGTGGCCGAGGACTTCCGGGCCAACCCGCCGCTGGCAGCGGTTTCCTAGCTCGCCGAGGCGGCCTGCCGAACATGCCCGGTCACGGCCACCCGGGCGATGGTGGTGAGTGACTGGTAGTAGACGTCGCGCTCGAAGCCGGGCGCGGGGAACAGAAATCCCTGCGAAGGCGAGGGCACGTCGACCCGCGCCTTCTCATGTCCGGTGTCGAGGTCCAGCACCACGAGCTGGTCGCGTCCGGTTGCCAGCGATGCCCGGCGAGCGGCCGCGGACCCTGCCAGCAGCTGGAACACCGGTCGCAGGGCACGCCTCACCGCCGGCCGGCGCAGGCCGGCCCGGTCTCTCCAGTCCTGCGCGACGAGCTCCCGCGTGTCGGGATAGAGGATCAGGTGACCGGCATGGGCGAAGCGGTCGCGGCGCCAGAGCGGCACCAGTTCGTCGCCCTCCAGGTGCCATGCGCGCAGGACCGCGTTGCCCGCGTCGTAGGCAACGACCACGCCACGGAGCGGATCCCACGCGGGCGGGTTGGATTCCGTTCCGAACGCGTGCCCGCTGATCTCCGTCGAGCGCACCGCGCGGTCATCGTCGCGCCGCACCCACCAGAGGCGCACGGGGTCGGGCGCCTCGCCGGTCCCGAGCATCGTCCGATCGGTGTGGTTGCGCCCGTTGTCCATCCAGAGGACGTGCTCGTCGGTGATCACCGGATCCCAGCCGTAACTGCGTCCGGGAGCCGGGCCATAGGACGGCTGCCAGCCGTCCTCGATGGTGATGCGTCCCTTCGCGCGGTCGAGCCGCAGCCGGAACACGGCGGTCGTGCCCACAGCGATGACGCCCTCACCGTCGCTGGCCAGACGCGCGATCGAGGGCTCCGGCAGCCGCAGCGGCGCTGCCACGGGCAGCAGCGTCTCGGGATCCAGGACCGAGACCGTCGACGGCTCGAGCCCGGCCGGCGCGTCGCAGTCCTTCGTGACCAGCTCCCCGCCGTCCAGCACGACGAACGAGTTGTGCGGACGCGCGACCGGCAGCCGGTGAGATGCCAGCACGTCGAGGTCCGGGCTGAGGCGATGGGCCCAGCGGCCGAAGACCATGTGCAGGTCGCCGTTGGCGTGGGCGGCCATGCCACCGGGCCAGTACGAGCCGCCCGGCAGCCGAGGGGTCGACGCCGTGACCGCGAGCGACGTGGGGTCGAGCCGCTCGACCCAGCCCTCCACGGGTGTCGCGAGCGGCCGGCGCGCCGGCATGTCGTGACGCAGCGCGTAGAGCTCCCCGGGCTCGCGCCGCACGAGCACGTCGGTGGCGAACGCATCGACGGCTGCAGCGACTTCGAGCCCCTCGCCGGGCAGGATCCCGAGGCCCGGCGCGCCGTCGGCGCAGCCGTGGCGAAGCGGCCCGCCGTCCTCGCAGGTCCACGGTCGCGGCCAGTAGGCGCCCGGCATCAACCGGCCGGTCCGACGCGAGGCCCCGCCCCGTCGCCGCACCAGACCAGCGCCGCGCGCTCGAGCGCCGCGTCGCGATGGGCCAGCGCGATCCCGATCTCGGGGTCCATCGCGAGATCGAGGAAGGCCTGCGCGCTCGGATAACGCACCGCGAGCACCTCATCCCACCGATCGTCCTCATCGCCCACCACCGTCATCGTGGCCGGCGCCTGCCAGAGGACCTCGCCTCCCAGGCGCGTGAGCACCTCCAGAGCGGTGAGGCCGTACCGCTCGTACGCCTCGCGGCCAGAGACCTCGGGTGCACCGCCGCCGGGCGGCTCCGCCGCGTAGGTCGCACGCTCGCGGTAGCGGTTGAGGTTGAGCATCACCAGCGGTCCGTCGGCATCGGTCCCGGCGATCGAGGCGACCGCCTCGAGCTGGCTGCTTGTGGGGTTGATGGGCATTGCGCTCCCTTGTCTTGATCAGGTTGCCGTGGATGTGGTGACGCGCTCCAGCCCTGCGTCGGCGAGCGCGACCTGCAGATGCTCGATCCGGTCCTGGCCCCAGAACAGCTCGTCGCGGAAGACGAACACCGGCACGCCCCAGTGGCCGAGTTCCGCCAGCGCCGCGGTGTCCTCCTCCACCCGCGTTCGAAGGCGCGGATCCTGCAGGGCTGCCTGGCAATCGCCCCAGCTCAGGCCCGCTCGTTCAGAGACCGATCGAAGACCCTCGTCGCTAGCGACCTCGACCGCCTGTGCCCAGATCCCGCGGCTGGCCTCCAGCACGAAGTCGCTTTCGCGGCCCACGTCGACGGCGTGCTGGGCCACGAGCAGGCAGCGCATTGCCCCCTCGCCGATCGGATCGTGGATGCGGCCGAAGGGCATGTCCAGACGCAGCGCCTCTCGTTTGACGTCGCGGAGCGTGTGCAGGCGCTTCGTGCGCGGGACCGACTGACCGCGCATGGCCATCGGAATGACGCCGTGAAAGACGACGTCCACCTCGAAGCGCGTCGGGAGGGCGAACGCCCGCGGTGCCGCGAGATAGGAGTACGGGCTGCGGAACGAGAAGAAGAAATGCACCTGTTCCCCGCTCACGCGGACGCCCTCCACCCGAGCCGGTCGAGGCGCTGGCCGATCTGCAGTGGCCGATCGTGAGCGAAGAACCATTGGCCGTGTACCCACGCGGCCGGGGTGTCATAGGGCCCGCGACGGCGCATGAGGCGCTCGGCGCGACGCACACCGGCCGCGCCGCCGGCGTCGGGCGGCTCCTCGCCGAACTGCGCACGCCACAGGGCGGCGTAGTCGGCTTGAGCGATCGTCCCGTCCGTCGCGAACCAGAGGTGCCGGACGGCCTGCTCGACGAAGCGCGATAGCGATGCACCCTGCGGCACGGCCGCGACCCATTCGGCGAGGAAGGCGGTCGCGCCGGCCGTCAGCGGCTCATCACGCGAGAGCTCGAGCCCGGCCTGCCGTGCCAGCCGGCGTGCGTCGGCGATCGCATAGCGACGCTTGAGGTCGGCCGCCGGGTCGTCCGGGATCCCCCGGGCGACGACCGGCTCGAGGATGAGCTGCACCTGGCGGCCGGCCACGCGGCCTGCCAGGTCGGTCACGGCGATCGCGCTGCAGGGATCGTCGAAGGCGAAGAACAGCTCCAGCCGACCGCCACGCCGAAGGCGCCTCCGCACCGACGCGGCAGAGCGTGCCGGCCAGTCCACCTGAGAGAGCGCCACGACGGCCCGCGGCAGGACGCGCCGGGTCAGGACATCCGTGGGGTTCGAGGGCAGGCGCACAGCGCGTCGGGCCGATCATAAACGCAAAGTGACACTGTGTGACACGCGCTGTAAATTGCCGCCGGATGAGGTCGGCAATGGTGGTCGAGCGCCGTTACGTGAGACGGCCCTAGCCGGCAGGGCGCCCGCGCGCGCCCGCCACCGCATAGGCCACGACGGTCACCCCACGATGGCGATTCCCACGGCGAAAGCGCCCGCCGGCTCGTCGGCGCTCGCGGCGAGCACCAGGCAGAACAGGCCGGATCCCGCCAGCAGCCCGCAGGCCTCCGGCCACTGGCTCTCACCGGCGACCGGTATGGCGCGCGCGGCCAGCGCCGAAAGTCACATCGGAGGTTACGGCCTGGGGCGCGGCCGAGCCAACTCTGGAGGATCGCCTTAGGCGCTGTCGCCCGAGCGCTGCTCCCCCGCCTTGAGCAGCCGCTCGCGCAGCTCGCGCTCGTCCTCGGGCGAGGGGTCGAAGCGTGCGATGTCGGGCAGCGAGTCGAGTGCCTCGAGCCCGAACAACTTCTGGAACAGCTCGGTGGTGCGGTACATCACGGCGCCGAAGCGCGACCGGCCCGACTCCTCGATCAGCCCGCGCTCGAGCAGGGTGCCCACCGCCGACTCCGATGCCACGCCGCGGATGCGCGCGATCTCGGGCCGCGACACCGGCTGCAGGTAGGCCACGATGCCGAGGCACTCCGCCTGCGCCTGGGTGAGCGGCGGCGTGCGCGGGCGGGCCAGCAGGCGGCGCGCCGCGTGTTCGGCCACCGGGTCGGTGGCGAGCGTGAAGCCACCCCCCACCTCGCGCAGCACCACGCCCCGGAAGCCCTCCGCGTAGTGCTCGCGCAGGCGGGCCAGGGCCTCGACCACCTCGCCCTCGCTGCACTCGCAGGCGTCGGCCAGGCGCTCGGCGGACACGGGGTCCGAGGACAGGAACAGCAGCGCCTCCACCACGCGCGCGAGGTCGTTCACGACGTCTCCGCGGTCACGGTGATCGGGCCGAACGCCTGGGTCTGGCGCCAGCGCGCCTCGCCCGCCTTGTAGAGCTCCAAGAGAGCGAAGAGGGTCACGGCCTCGGTCAGCCGGTCGGCGCCCTGCACGGCGTCGTCGAAGGAGAAGCTGCCGCGGCTGCGCAGGAGATTGCGCACGTGGGCCAGGCGCTGCTCGACGGTCACGTGCGGGACGGGCCAGGTGGCGGACGTCGATCTCGGGCGGCAGCCGCAGCAGGCCGCCCATGGCCTCGGCCAGCGACTCCGGGTCGTAGACCGCCTCCGCCAGCTCGGTCGAGACCCGCCGCAGCTCGGGCGGCAGCGGCGCCGAGCGGTAGCGGAAGCCGGACTCCGCGACGATCCGCTCGCGCAGGAACTCGGCCGCCGTGCGGTAGCGGCGGTACTCGAGCATCCGGGCCAGGAGCTCCTCGGCCGCCTCGCCGGGCTCGAGATCCAGGCCCTCGCCGTCCTCGCTCGGAAGCATCAGCCGTGACTTGAGCTCCAGCAGGGCCGCGATGAGCACCAGGAACTCGGTGGCGGCCTCCAGGTCCAGCTCCCCGGTGCGCTCCAGGTGCTCGATGTAGGCGATGACCACGTCGGCCAGCTCGACCTCCAGGAGATCCACCTCCTCGCGCAGAACGAGGGTCAGCAGCAGGTCGAAGGGACCCTGGAAGACCTCGAGGTCGAGCTCCATCGTGGCGACGGACATCGGCCGCGGAGACTAGAGCGCGCAGCCGACGGCGACCCGCGCGAGCGAGGCGGGCTGACACTAGACTCGCGCCCTTCGTGCGCGTGCCCACACGCCTGATGGCGATGACCGCTGCCCTGACCGCCCTCGTCGCGGTGGCGCCCGCGACCGGGTCGGCCGCCACGGTGAGCTCGGGCTCGGCCTCCGCGCGCGTGAACGACCTCCACCTGGCACTTCGACCTGCTGCGCAACGGGCGCCCACTGCTGCGCGAGTCCACGCGGCGGGACACCGGTGCCACGGGCGCGCTGGGGTTCCGCGCCGGGGGCGTGTGGCGGCGCGCCACCCGCGTGTTCGCCTCGGGGGGCAGCTCACGCAATGGGCGGCTCGACCGGTTTCTTCGTCGAGCTGGCCACGACCGACCCCGCCGGGCGCCGGCTGTTCGTGACCGTGGCGCCGAGCGGGCGCGGCGCGATCGGCCTGCGCGCCCGGGTCACCGGCGGCTCCACGGCCGACGTCACGGCCGTGGGCATGGCCTTCGCCGCGCCGCGGGGCGAGCGCCACCTGGGCTTCGGCGAGCGCTCGAACCGGGTCGAATCAGCGCGGTGCCACGATCCAGAACTACGTGGGCGAGGGCGTGTACGAGCCCGGCGACTATGCGGCGGTGGCGCCGAACATCCCGCCGTGGGGCATCCGCCGCCGCAGCGACGCCACCTACTTCCCCATGCCGTGGCTGCTGTCCACGCGCGGCTACGGCGTGCTGGCCGACAACACCGAGGAGAGCCTGTTCCGGCTGGGCAGCGACCGCCGCGACGCGTGGAGCGTGGAGGTGCTGGCCACCAGCATGCGGCTGCGCTTCATCGTTGGCCGCTCACCCGCGAGCGTGGTCCGCGGCCTGACCGCCCGGACCGGCCGACAGCCCCCGCCGGTGGCTCCGTGGATGCTCGGCCCGTGGTTCCAGACCGGCCACTCCAACACCGTTCCCGGCGAGCAGGGGTTCGTGCGGCCTGCTGCGCCGCGCCGACGCCCCGGTGTCCGCCGTGGAGACGCACATGCGCTACATGCCGTGCGGGGAGGACCGCGGCAGCGAGGGCGCCGAGCGCGCCCGCACGGCCCGCTTCCACCGCAGCGGACTGGCCGCGCTCACCTACCTCCGCGAGGCCGTGTGCGCCACCTACACGGAGCCGTTCTCCGAGGGCGTGCGCAACCGGCTGTTCATCAAGCGCGCCGACGGCAGCCCGTACACCTACAGCGCGTTCGTCGGCGGACGCACCACCGCCATCGGGCAGATCGACTTCGGCGATCCGGGCGCCGAGGCGTTCCACGCCAAGCTGCTGCGTCGCGCCGTGACCAACGGCTACGACGGCTGGATGGAGGACTACGGCGAGTACACCCCGCCCGACTCGGTCTCCTCCAACGGCCTCGACGGGCGCCGCTTCCACAACCTCTATCCGGTGCTCTACCACCGCTCCGGCCAGCGCTTCGCGGACAGGCAGCGGCGCCCGATCGCGCGCTTCACGCGCTCCGGCTGGACGGGGGTCCACCGCTGGACGCCGATCGTGTGGGGCGGTGACCCCAGCACGGGCTTCGGGTTCGACGGCCTGCGCTCGTCGGTGACGCAGGCGCTGAGCATGGGCACGTCGGGGATCGGCGTCTGGGCGTCCGACATCGGCGGCTTCTTCACCCTCACCGGCGACAGGCTCACGCCCGAGCTGCTGCACCGCTGGATCCAGTTCGGGGTGGTGTCGGGCGTGATGCGCACGAAGGCCGAGGGCATCGGAGTCGGGCTGGAAGACCGTCCGCAGATCTGGGAGCGACCGACGATCTCGCTCTGGCGCCGCTACGCGAAGCTGCGCACCCAGCTCTACCCCTACATCGCGGCGGCGGCGGCCGAGTACCGGCGCACCGGGATGCCGCTCATGCGCCACCTGGCGCTGTCGTTCCCCACCGACTCTCGCGCCACCGCGCGCGAGGACCAGTTCATGTTCGGCCCGCACCTGCTGGCAGCGCCTGTGGTGCGCGACGGGCAGCGCCGCAAGGGCGTGTACCTGCCGCGCGGGCGGTGGATCGACCTCTGGCGCTCCGCGCGCTACGAGCGCCGCGGCGGCGGCCTCGACCTGCGTCGCGCGCGCGTGCTGCGCGGCGGACGCAACGTGAACCTGCCCGCGCCCCTCGCCGAGCTGCCGCTGCTGGTGCGGGCCGGCGCGGTGCTGCCGCTGCTCTCGCCCGACGTCGACACCCTGGCGTCCTACGGGCGCGGCGGCAGCGCCGTACGGCTGCGCGAACGCGCCGGCCGGATGCGGCTGCTGGCCTTCCCCCGCGGGCGCACCACGGCGCGGATGGGCGCCCGCGAGCGCCTGTCCTCCACCGAGGGCCGGCGCGTCTGGCGCCTGGGCGTGCGCGGCACGCGCAAGCGCCGCTACAGCCTGCAGGCGTCGCTGCGGACCCTGCGACGGCCGTTCGCCCCGGTGTCGGTGTCGCTCAACGGGCGCGTGCTGCCGCGGCGCGCCTGGCGCTATGACCGCCGCACCGGCAGTGCTGCGGATCGGCTTCTCGCTGCGGTCCGGGAACCTGCGCGTGCGGGGCTCCTAGGCGACGCGCCCGCCGGCCGACGGCGGCGGATCGTCGAACTCGTCGTGGCGGCGAAACCAGAACGACCCCGGCGCCACGGGCCAGCCCTCGGGCAGGTCCTCCTGTTCGGACTGCCCGCCATAGGGCGTAAGGGACCACAAGCTCCAGAGGCTGCCGATCCATTGGACCATCGCTCCGTGCTGCAGGAAGTAGGTGCGGTAGACGTCGTCACCGTCGCGCAGGAAGACGTTCAAGCCAAACCACTGGTCGACCCCGAAGTCAGCCGCGAAGCGCTCGCTGCTGATCGTGTACCAGGGCACGTCGGTCCAACCCATGCGCTCGGCGTAGCGGCGCAGGTTCGCCTGAGGGGCCGTCGATGCCATCGCGAAGGTGATGTCGCGAGCATGCAGGAGGCCGAGCTGGGGGATGCCGTCGGCGAAGGACGAGCAGCCGACGCACCCGGCGTCGTCACCCTCCTCGAAGAAGAACCGGTACAGGATCAGCTGACTGCGCCCGTCGAACAGTTCGGCAAGCGACAGGGGCCCGTCAGGACCCTCGAACGCATAGTCCTGCTCCACCCGCACCATCGGCATGCGCTTCCGTGCGGCGGCGAGCTCGTGCATCGCGGCGGCGGCGCTCTGCTCGCGCTCGAGCAGGGCGGTCCGCGCCGCGTCCCACTCGCTCTGGCTGACGACAGGCGGACGAGCGATAGACGACTCCGTTTTCTCCATACGGGCAAGCTACCCCGACTACCCCGGCGCCCCGACCCCCATCACCGCGCGCACGTCGGCCAGCGTGACCGAGGCGAGCTCACGCGCCCGCTCGGCCCCGGCCGCCAGGGCCGCCTCGAGCGCGGCCTCGTCGGGCCGTAGCTCCGCGTAGCGCTCGCGCACCGGGCGCAGGTACTCGGCCACCGCCTCCCCGACCGCCGACTTGAACGCCCCGTAGCCCTGGCCCTCGAACTCCCGCTCCACGTCGGCGGCGGGCACGCCGCGGACCACGGCCAGGATGTCGATCAGGTTGGAGATGCCCTCCTTGCCCGCGCCGCGCCGCACCTCGGACCCCGAGTCGGTCACCGCGCTGCCCACCTTCTTTGCGATCGCGCGCTCCTCGTCGTCGAGGTAGATCAGGCCGCGCTCCTCGCTGCCCGTCGTGGACATCTTGCGGGTGGGGTCCTGCAGGTCCATGATCCGCGCGCCGACCTCCGGGATCACGTGGCGGGGCGGCACCAGCACCTTGCCGTAGGTGGCGTTGAAGCGCTCGGCGATGTCGCGCATGAGCTCCACGTGCTGGCGCTGGTCGTCGCCCACGGGCACCTCCTCGGCGCGGTAGGCCAGCACGTCGGCGGCCTGCAGCACCGGGTAGAGGAACAGCCCGGCCGACACCAGCTCGCGCTGCTGGGCCGACTTGTCCTTGAACTGGTGCATCCGGTTGAGGTCGCCGTGTGAGGTCACCGAGCTGAGCAGCCAGCACAGCTCGGTGTGCTCGCGCACGTCGCCCTGCCGAAACAGGATGCAGCGCTCGGGGTCCAGCCCGGACGCCATGAGCATGGCCGCGGTGTCGTACACGTAGCGGCGCAGGTCGGCCGGGTCGTAGGCCACGGTCGTGGCGTGCAGGTCGACGATGCAGTAGATCGCCGGGTCGCCGCGCTCCTGGCCCTCGAGGTAGCCGCGGATTGCGCCGATGTGGTTCCCCAGGTGCTTGCGGCCGGTGGGCTGGATGCCGCTGAAGATGCGCACGGCGGCGCAGTCTATGTGGGCGCTACAGCGCGCCGCCGGCGCTGGCCGAGCCGTCCGCGGCGCGCTTGGGGTCGCCCGGGTTCTCGGCGTCGGGGCTCCAGCGGACGACCGGCCGCTTGGCGGCGCCCGCCTCGTCCAGCCGCCGCACCGGCGTCGTGTACGGCGCGTTGCGCGCGATCTCCGGGTCCTCGCGTGCCTCCTCGAGGATCGCGCGAACGACCTCGGCGAAGTGGTCCAGGCGCTCCTTGGGCTCGGTCTCGGTGGGCTCGATCATGAGCGCCTCCTCGACCAAGAGCGGGAAGTACACGGTGGGCGGGTGCACCTGGTGGTCGAGCATCCGCTTGGCGATGTCCAGCGTCTTGATCCCCAGCTCGTCGCGAGCCCCGCGGCCCGAGAGCACGAACTCGTGCATGCAGATGCGGTCGAACGCGATCGGCAGGTAGCGCGCGATGTCCTCCTCGGCCAGCCGCGCGCGCAGGTAGTTGGCGTTGAGCACGGCCATCTCGGACGCCTCCCGCAGGCCGTCGCCGCCCAGCGAGCAGATGTAGGCGTAGGAGCGCACGAACACGCCGAAGTTGCCCTGGAACCCGCGCAGCTTGCCGATCGACTTGGGCCGGTCGTGGTCGAGCTCGAAGTGCGGCTCCGAGCCGTTGCCCTCCGCGCCGCGGCGCACCACCTGCGGCCGCGGGATGAAGGGCTCGATGCGGTCCGACACGGCGATCGGCCCGGCGCCCGGCCCGCCGCCGCCGTGGGGCTGGGTGAAGGACTTGTGCAGGTTGTAGTGCACGATGTCGAAGCCCATGTCGCCGGGCCGCGAGATGCCCATGACGGCGTTGAGGTTGGCGCCGTCGTAGTAGAGCGTGGCCCCCACCCCGTGCACGATCGAGGCGATCTCCTCGATGTTGCGGTCGAACAGCCCGAGCGTGTTTGGGTTGGTGAGCATCAGGCAGGCCACCTCGTCGTCGGCCTTGGAACGCAGGTCGTCCAGGTCCACCCCGCCGTGCTCGTCGGTGCCGACCTTGACCACCTCGTAGCCGGCCATCGTGACGGTCGCCGGGTTGGTGCCGTGCGCCGTGTCGGGCGTGAGCACCTTCAGGCGCTGCTCGCCGCGATCCTCGTGGTAGGCGCGCGTGAGCAGGAGCCCCGCCAGCTCGCCGTGGGAGCCGGCCGAAGGCTGCAGCGAGACGTGCGGGAGCCCGGCGATCTCCGCCAGCGCGCGCTGCAGGTTCCACATGAGCTCCAGCGCGCCCTGCGCGTACTCGGGGTCCTGGAGCGGGTGCAGCCGCGCGTGCCCGGGCAGCGCGGCCACGCGCTCGTGCAGCTTGGGGTTGTGCTTCATCGTGCACGAGCCGAGCGGGTAGAAGCCGGTGTCCAGGTCGAAGTTCTTCTTGGACAGGCCGTTGAAGTGGCGCACGATCTCCGGCTCGGAGACCTCGGGGAGCTCCGCCGGGCGGGTGCGCCTGGCCGCGGCCGGCAGCAGGTCCTCCACGGCCACGTCCGGCACCTCGTCGGCGGGAGCCGTGAACGCGCGCCTGCCCTCGTGCGAGCGCTCGAAGATCGTGATCGTCTCCTCGTCGGCTCGCGGATCTAGCTGCGCGCCCATCAGGCGGGCACCCCCTCGCGGGCGCGGCTCACGACCGAGGCCAGCCGGTCGATGTGGGCCTTGGTGCGGCGCTCGGTGATGGCCACCAGCAGCCCGTCGCCGTACTCGGGGTAGGTGTCCGCGAGCCGGTAGCCGGGGTTGATGCCCTCGGCGCGGGCCAGCTCGAACAGCCGGTCCACGTCGGGCGCCCGGACTGCGAACTCGCGCACGATCGGGCCGGGGTTGATCGGCTCCAGCCCCAGGGTCTCGCGGGCGTAGTGGGCACGGCGGAGCATGAGCTCGCCGAGCTCCACAAGGCCGCGCTTGCCGAGCCACGAGAGGTAGATCACGCCGGCCAGCGCGTTGAGCGCCTGGGCGGTGCAGATGTTGTGCGTGGCCTTCTCTCGGCGGATGTGCTGCTCGCGGGTCTGGAGGGTGAGCACGAAGCCGCGCTTGCCGTCCAGGTCCCGCGTCTCGCCGGCGATCCGGCCCGGCATCTTGCGGAGGAAGCGCTCGTCGGCCGCGAAGAAGCCGAACGACGGTCCGCCGAAGTCCAGCCGGTTGCCCAGTGTCTGGCCCTCGCCCACGCACAGGTCGGCGCCTTGCGCCCCCGGGGGCTCGAGGATCCCCAGCGGCAGCGGGTCGGCCGCCACCACGTAGAGGGCGCCGGTGCGCTTGGCGGCCTCCCCCAGGGCGCCGACCTCCTCGACCGTGCCGAGGAAGTTGGGCTGCTGCACGAACACGGCCGCGGTGTCGTCGTCGACCAGCGCCGCCAGCGCGTCGATGTCCGTGGCGCCCTGGCCGTCGAGCCCGGCCTCCTCGACCGTCATCCGGTAGCCGGCGGCGTGGGTGCGCAGCGCGTCGCGCGAGTGCGGGTGCAGCCCGCGCGAGACCACCAGCTTGGTGCGCTTGGTCTCGAGCTTGGCCAGGTACCCGGCGGCCGCCACAGCCGACGGCCCCTCGTAGACGGAGGCGTTGGACACGGGCAGCCCGGTGAGCTCGGAGATGGCCGTCTGGAACTCGAACATGACCTGGAGTCCGCCCTGGGAGATCTCCGGCTGGTAGGGCGTGTACGGCGTCAGGAACTCCGAGCGCGCCAGGATCGAGTCGATCAGCGACGGCACGTAGTGGTCGTACATGCCGGCGCCGAGGAACGTGACCTCGGAGTCCGCGTCCCGGTTGCGGCGGCGCCAGCGCGGACAGGTGCTCGAACACCTCGCCCTCGGACATGCCGTCGGGCAGGTCCAGCGGGCGCTGCAGGCGCACCCCGGCGGGAATCTCGGCGAACAGGTCGTCCAGCGACCCGACGCCGATCGCGTCGAGCATCGCCTGCCTGTCGGCGTCGGTTGCGGAGGTGTAGCGGCTCACGGTCTCTTCACGATTGCAGCAGGTCCTTGTACGCGGCCACGTCGAGCAGGGATTCCACCTCGCCCGGATCGCTCAGCTTGACCCGCACGAGCCAGCCCTCGCCGTACGGGTCGCTGTTCACGAGCTCCGGGCTGTCGCTCAGGGCCTCGTTCACGGCCACGATCTCGCCCGAGAGCGGGGCGAAGACGTCGCTGACCGCCTTGACCGACTCGACCTCGGTGTAGGCCTGGTCCTTGCTCACGGACGAGCCCACCTCGGGCGGGTCGTAGAACACGACCTCGCCCAGCGCGTCCTGGGCGTACCAGGTGATGCCGAACGTGGCCTCGTCGCCCTCCAATCGCGCCCAGTCGTGCTCCGGGTGGTACTTCAGGTCTCCGGGGTAGCTCTCGGCCACCGTCAGCCCTCCTTTTCGTACAGCGGCTTGTCGCGGATCTCGGCGGCCCGGGCCTTGCCGCGGACGTCGACCTCGATGGCCGTGCCCGGCTCGCTCGCCCCGACCGGCACGTAGGCCATCCCGATCCCGGTGCCCAGGCACGGGGACATGGTCCCGCTGGTGACCACCCCGGGCCCGGCGGCGGTGCTCACGGGGTTGCCCTGGCGCGGGATCCCGGGACCCGTGAAGGCGAACGCGACCAGCCTCTGCTCGCGGCTGGACGCCGGCGAGCGCGTCGGAGCCGACGAAGCCGGTGTCGAGCTTGCAGCACCAGCCCAGGCCGGCCTCGATCGGGATTGCGGTCCTCGGACAGGTCGTTGCCGTAGAGGTGGAAGCAGACCTCCAGGCGCAGCGTGTCGCGCGCGCCCAGGCCGGCGGGCACCACTCCCTGGCCCATCAGGGCGTCCCAGACCGCGGGCGCGTGATCGGGCGCCATGAGCAGCTCGACGCCGGCCTCGCCCGTGTAGCCGGTGCCGCAGACCAGGCAGTCGCCGCCCGCCACCGACACCGTGGAGGTGTGCATGCGGGCGGGCAGGTCGTCCGAAGCGATGGCCCGGACCGCATCGCGCGCCGCCGGCCCCTGCACGGCCAGCATGGCCCACCGGTCCGCCGCGTCCTCCACCGTCGCGTCGGGAGCGTCGGCGGCGTGGTCGGCGAACCAGGCGTGGTCGCGCTCGTGGTTGGACGCGTTGGTGACGGTCAGGAAGCGATCACCCAGGCGATAGGTGAACAGGTCGTCCAGCACGCCGCCGTCCTCGCGGCAGAGCACCGAGTACTGCGCGCCGCCGTCGGCGAGCTTTCGCAGGTCGTTGGACAGCACGCGCTGCAGGAAGGCCTCGGCGCCCGGCCCGCTCGTCTCGACCTGGCCCATGTGCGACACGTCGAAGACCCCCGCGCCCGTGCGCACCGCCACGTGCTCGTCGCGGACGCCCTCGTACTGAACCGGCATCTCCCAGCCGGCGAACGGCACCAGCCTCGCGCCGGCGGCCTCGTGACGCTCGAAGAGCGGCGTCCTGCGCAGGGTGTCGGTGGCCGGAGGCAAACCCCCGGGAGGCTATCGGCCGGGCGGGCGCCCGCCCGCCGGCGGCAGCTCAGTCCTTGAGGAACGACGGGATGTCGATGTCGTCGTCGGAGATCTCCAGCGAGGAGCGCTGGCGATCGTCCATCGACACGTCGCGGCGGCGCGGCTCGCGGCGGCGCCCCGAGCTGTCCTCGGTGAACAGCGGCGCGCTGGCCGAGCGGCCGTCGAAGCCGGTGGCGATCACGGTCACCCGCACGCCGTCGCCCATGCCGTCGTCCACGACGGCGCCGAAGATGATGTTGGAGTTCTGGTCGGCGGCGCTCTGGATGATCTCGGCCGCCTCGTTGACCTCGAACAGCCCGAGGTCGCTGCCGCCGGTGATGTTCAGCAGGATGCCCGTGGCGCCCTCCACCGACTGCTCGAGCAGCGGGCTCGAGATGGCGTTCTTGGCCGCCTCGGCCGCGCGATTCTCGCCGCCGGCCTCGCCGATGCCCATCAGGGCGGAGCCGGCGTCGTGCATGATCGTGCGCACGTCGGCGAAGTCCAGGTTGATCAGGCCGGGGATCGTGATCAGGTCGGTGATGCCCTGCACGCCCTGGCGCAGGACGTTGTCGGCCTCGCGGAACGCCTCGAGGATGCTCGTGCGGCGCTCGACCACGGCCAGCAGCTTCTCGTTGGGGATCACGATGAGCGTGTCCACCTGCTCGCGCAGCGCGTTGATGCCCTCGTCGGACTGGCGCCGGCGCTGCGATCCCTCGAAGTCGAACGGGCGCGTGACCACGCCGACCGTCAGCGCGCCGATCTCCTGCTTGGCCACCTCGGCGATGACCGGTGCGGAGCCGGTGCCGGTTCCGCCGCCCTCGCCCGCGGTCACGAACACCATGTCAGCGCCCTTGAGCGCCTCCTTGATCTCGTCGCGGCTCTCGTTGGCCGCGCCGTAGCCGACCTCGGGGTCGGCCCCCGCGCCGAGGCCCCGGGTCAGCTGGTCGCCGATCTGCAGCTTGATGTCGGCGTCGCACATCTGGAGCGCCTGCGCGTCGGTGTTCACGGCGATGAACTCGACGCCCTTGAGCCCGGCGTCGACCATGCGGTTGACCGCGTTGGTGCCGCCGCCGCCCACGCCGACGACCTTGATGACCGCCAGGTAGCTGCCCGTCTCCATCTCTGTTTCGTTCCTCGTCTCGGGTCGGGGGTTCCGTCCGTGCTTCAAGCGATGATCGAGGGTTGTCTCCCCCGCGAAGCCTGGCCGGAATGCGGGACTGTAGGTGGGAATCGGCGGATGTGTCAACCGATCCTGCAACTTTTCCTGCGGCCGCTCCGGCGCTCACCCTCGATGTTAGGTCGAGGGTTGCCTCCAGTCTCGAGTTAGGGTTGAGGGTTGGCGGCGGCACCGCCGCCGGCGCCCCCGGAGGGGGTTGGGGCGGCCTCTGGCGCCACGGGCTGCGCCGGCTCTGCGGGCGCGGCCTGCGACTCCGGCGACTGCGCCGGGCCCGCCTCCGCGGCCGGCTCCTGGGCACCCGTCCCGTCGCCCTCGGCCGCCGGCGGAGGCGTCTCGCCCAGGGTGCTGGCGGGTGCGATCGGCGCCACGGTCTCCACCGGGAGCCCGCCGGCCACCGGCCGGCCGGGGATGCGCACGTCCACGTACTTGGCCCCTGCCGCCTCGCGGTCCGCCAGGACGCGAGCGGCGGCGGCCCACTTGGCCACGAGCGCCGTGGCCGTGCCGAACAGCAGCTCGGGACCGTCCTTGACGCGCACGACCATGCCGCGCCGCCCGCTGCGGGCGATCGCCTCCAGCCGCGGCAACAGCGCCGCCGGGGCGGCGCCGGCGATCCGCGCCGCCGTGAGCGCGTCGCCGGGCGCCAGGCGCCCGCCGCGCAGCGTGCCCTCGAGCTCGATCCGCGGCAGCGAGCCCTTGACCGGCAGCCCGCTGAGCACCGAGCCGTCGCCCGCGACGGGGATCCGCTTGTCCCCGCCGGTCAGCAGCGCGGCGGGGCGGTGCTGGTTCACGTCGATCCGCAGGGCGTGCGGGAAGTCCGCGTGCACGTCCACCGAGCGGATGGTGGGGAAGGCGGCCGCCGCGTCGTCGATGGCCTCACGGTCCACGTGCAGGGTGGTGCTCTGCCTGGCCGCCGACTCGAGCGCCGTGCGCACGCGTTCGGCGTCCTGACCCGTGAGGCCGGACACGGTGACCTTCTCCACGGCCACAAGCGAGGAGTCGCGCAGCCAGCCCATGTACAGGGCCGCGACCACGGCGATTGCGGCCGCCGCCGCGCCCAGCAGGCGGGTGCCGCGCGGGCCCGGCAGGCGAGGGGCCACGGCCTCCCGCAGCGGCGCGAGCCTCACGCGGCGGGCGCGGGCCAGGGCTGCGGCGGCCATGCTCATGCCGCGTACAGCCCCGAGACGTCGACTTCCCCGAGCAGCTGCACCTCGGGCTCGAGCTCGACTCCGGTCCGCTCGCGGACCCGGCGCCGCCCCTCGGCCATCAGCGCCACCACGTCGGCGGTCGTGGCGTGGCCCAGGTTCTCAACGAAGTTCGCGTGCTTGTCCGAGAAACGGGCGCCGCCCACCGTCAGGCCGCGGCAGCCCGCCTCGTCCAGCAGCACGCCGGCGCTGCGCCCCTCGGCGCGTGGGTCGTCGGGGTTCTTGAAGGTCGAGCCGAACGTCTTGATCCCGCCGGGCTGGGCCGCTCGGCGTCGCGCGCGCATGTCCGCGAGCGTGGCTCGAACGGCATCCGGCTCGGCGGGCGCGAGCGCGAACGACGCGCGCGCCACGACCTGGCCCTCACCCAGGTTGGAGCGCCTGTAGGCGAAGCCCAGCTCGCCCGGCGCGCGCCGGGCCATGCCGGCGGCGGTGGCCACGTCGACCCAGTCGAGCACCTTGGCCAGGTCGCCCCCATAGGCGTTGGCGTTCATCCGCACCGCCCCGCCGACGGTCCCGGGGATGTTCACGCCGAACTCCAGGCCGCTGAGCCCGTCCCGCGCCGCCCGCGCCGCGGCCTGGGGCAGGCGCGCGCCGCCGCCGCAGAGCAGGCGGTCGCCGTCGCGCTCGATCGACGCCAGCGCGCCGTCCAGCTTGAGCACCAGTCCTCGAAATCCGGCATCGGCTACCAGGAGATTCGATCCCGAGCCCACCACTCCTACCTTCAGGCCCTCCTCCGCCGCCCAGGCCAGGAACTCCACCAGGCGCTCGCCGGTGTCCGGGCGCGCGTAGAGGTCCGCCGGCCCGCCGGTGCGCACGGTTGTGAGCCGCTCCAGCGCAAAGTCGCTCTGGACCCCCTCGGGACGGCTCACGGCGGCACCGATCCCGGGGCCACCAGGCCGCGTGCCAGGGTATCCACGTCGCCCGCGCCGAGCGTGAGCAGCACGTCGCCCTCCGCGAGCTCGGACTCGAGCCACTGCTGCGCGGCTCCGGTCGTGGGAAGCCAGGCCACCCGCCTGCCCCCTCCCGCCTCAGCGGCGGCCCGGGCCACCGTCAGGCCGCTGACCCCGGGGAAGTCCTCGGCCCGCTCGCGGGCCGGGTACACGTCGACCACGGCCACCACGTCCGCCAGCGCCAGCGCACGGCCGAAGTCGCGCGCCAGCTCGCGCGTTCGCGAGAACAGGTGCGGCTGGAAGCAGGCGATCAGGCGCCGCGCTCCCAGGGTCCGTGCCGCCTCGAGCGTGGCTCTGACCTCCGTGGGGTGATGGGCGTAGTCGTCGAACACCCGCGCGCCCGAGGGGGCGGTGCCGTGGTCCTCGAACCGCCGCCCGGCGCCGGCGAAGCCGGCCAGCGCCGGGGCCGCCTCGGCGATCGGCAGCCCCGCCTCGCGACAGGCCGCGAGTGCCGCCAGGGCGTTCAAGCACGTTGTGCGCGCCGGGCACCGCGAGCTCCACGGCCACCCCGTCGACCTCGAACCGCGAGGTCAGCGGCCCCAGCTCGACTCGCTCTGCCCTGAGGTCCCCCGACCTCGATCCCGTAGGTCAGCCCGCCCTCCAGCTCCACGCCCGGGACCCGCGATCCGAACGCCCGCCGGCGCGGCGAAGGCCGCGAACGCCTCCTGCAGCTCCGACAGCGAGCGGTAGGTGTGGTGGTGGTCGAGCTCCACGTTGGTCACCACGGCCACGTCGCGGCTGAGCTCGAGGAACGAGCGATCGGACTCGTCGGCCTCGACCACGATCCAATCGCCCTGCCCCCAGGCCGCGTTCGTGCCCTCGGAGCGCAGCTCCCCGCCCACGAGGAAGGCCGGGTCGCGCCCGGTGGCCACCAGGGCGTGCACGGCCATGCCGCAGGTGGTGGTCTTGCCGTGCGTGCCGGCGATCGCGATCGAGCGCTTCAGGCGCGAGACCTCGCCCAGCAGCTCGCCCCGGTGCAGCACGCGCGCACCGGCCTGCCGCGCCGCGGCCAGCTCCGGGTTGTCCTCCGGGATCGCCGTGGACACCACCACCTCCGCGTCCGTCGGGCAGGTTGGCGGCGTCGTGGCGGGCGGCTCGGCTCGATCCCGCATGCGCGCAGCCGCGCGGTGTAGGTGGACTCGGCGCGGTCGGATCCCGTGACCTCGGCGCCCAGCGCACGCGTCACGATGGCCAGCCCGCTCATCCCGGCTCCGCCGATGCCGACGAAGTGCAGCCTGCGGGTGGCGAGGGGGCCGCCGCTCATCCGGGCGCCACCATAGCCAGCCGACCCGGATGTCCCGGCGCGCGATGCGGCTCCACGAGCGGCCCGAAGCCCGTTGCCGGATCCGGAAAACGGGTCTACCCTGGACTCGCAGGACCGGGCGGAGGTTGGAGGCTGCTCGGTCTGAAAGACCGCCCCGGAGCACTCCGTCCCACGAGCGCGTCCGGCCCGATGAGGGTACGCCGCCGACCCGAGGAACCCAATTGAGCAAGCAGGAGTCCCGTTCCCGTCGCCGCAGCCCGCTGATCCTTGCCGCTGATGTGCGCCACCGCGGGCCTGCTGGCGCTCGCGCCGAGCGCGTTCGCCGTGGCGCCCGTGAACACCGTTCCGCCCAGCATCAGCGGCACGCCGCAGCAGGGAGAGACGCTGACCGCCGACGTCGGGGAGTGGGTCGAGGACCCGCTCGACCGCCCCCGTGAACTACACCTACCAGTGGCTGCGCTGCAACGCCCTCTGCAACGCGATCGCCGGCGCCGACGGCACCACCTACCAGCTCGTGGCCGCGGACGTGGGCGCCACGATCCGGGTGGAGGTCACCGGCACCGACACGCACGCCGGAGAGCACCACCGCCCAGTCCGACGCCACGATGCCGATCGCCGCCCGAGCCGACCCAGCCCGTGGTCACGGAGCCGCCCGACGATCTCGGGCACGCCGCGGGTCGGGGAGCAGCTCACCAGGACCAACGCGACCGCGTACCGGGAACCCCACCCCGACCGATCACCTACCAGTGGCGGCGCTGCAACGCCGCCGGGAACGGCTGCAGCAACATCGGCGGCCAGACCGGGACCACCTACACGCTGGTGCAGGCTGACGCCGGAGCGGACGATCCGGGTCCGGGCGACGGCGCGCAACAGCGCCGGCACCGGGCAGGGAAACAGCGAGCCGTTCGGCCCGGTGGAGGGCTCACCGACCAACGTCGACCCGCCCGAGGTCGCCGGCTCGACCGTTGAGGGCGACACCCTGATCGCCACCCGCGGCGCCTGGACCAACACCCCCACCAGCTATGCCTACCAGTGGCAGCGCTGCAACGGAGCGGCCTGCTCCAGCGTGGCCGGCGCCACGACAAACACCTACAGGCTCTCCGGGGCCGATGTCGGCCGCACGATCCGGGTCAGGGTCACCGCCACCAACGGCTCCGGCTCGACAGCGGCCAACAGCGCCGCGTCCGCCGTGGTCGCCGCCCGCGGCGTCGGCCCGGCCGCTGCAGAACCTTTCGGCTCCCACGATCTCGGGAGCCACCAGGCTGGGAGCCACGCTCACCGGCAGCGACGGCTCGTGGCAGGGCGCGCAGCCGACCTTCAGCCGGCCGCTGGCTGCGATGCTCGGCCGCCGGCTGCGCGGCCATCCCGGGAGCGACCGGGTCGCACGTACGTGATCGGCGGAGCCGACGTCGGCTACGGGCTCCGGTTCCAGGTCACCGGCTTCAACGCCGCCTCTCCCCAGGGGTCACGGCCACCAGCGCGCTCGACGCAAACCATCGTGCAGAACATCGGGCCCACCGCGGCGTTCCGCGTCTCGCCGGCCCGTCCCGTGGTCGGCGACCCGGTGGACTTCACGTCCATCTCGTTCGACCCCGATGGGCCGGTGGCCTCGCACGCTTGGGACCTGGACGGCGACGGGCAGTACGCCGACGACGGCGCTCGCGGCCAGATCGCGGCCCGGGAGTTCACCCGGACCGGCACGCTACACGGTGCGGCTTCGCGTGACCGACAGAGACGGCGCTGCCGACGTGGAGACCGTCCGATTCACGGGTCGGCCTGCCGCCGCCTCCTGACGCGGCCCCTCTACGAGCATCGGCGGAAGCTTCCGGCGCGCCTACACGACCATCAAGCGGTTCGCCGTTCGCGTCCGCTCGGGCGCGATGATCAAGGCCAGCTGTGCCGGGCGCCAATGCCCGCGCAAGGGCAAGGGCAGGGTCAGCGTCCGCTCGAAGGGCAAGGTCATCAGGTTCAAGCGCTACGAGCGCAACTTCCGGCCCGGATCCAAGATCGCCTTCCGGGTGACCTACCCCGAGCGCACCGGCCGGTACTTCTCCTACACGATCCGCCGCGGGAAGCGCCCGCTCAAGACTTACCGCTGCCTCGTTCCCGGTAGCAGCAAGCCGGTAGCGTGCCCCGTGGAATGAGCAAGCAGCGCCGGATCGCCATCCTCGTCGCGACGACGCTCCTGTCGTTCGGCGCCCTGTTCGCCGTCGCGCGCGCCACGAGCGGCGGCGAGGAGCCCGCTCCCGCCACCGCGGCCGCCCGCCGTGCCGCCCGCGACGCCGGGCGAGGCCTCGCTCGGCCCCGCGGCTGCGCTTCCGGGGCTGCGGCCGGCGCCCAGGCCGCGTCGCGCCCGCCGTGCTGCGCCCGCGCCGGCCCCCGCGCCCGCCCCGACGCGCGCACCGGTCACCCCGGCACCTCCGCCCGTGATCCGTACCCCGGCGCCGCGCCCCCCGGCCCGCTCCGGCACCGCGGCCACGGCCCGCGCCCGACCCGCCCCAGGACTTCGACGACTCGGGCTGATCGCATGGGATCGCTCCGACAAGCACCTCGACCGCTGTTCCCCGTGCGGGGGCGCGAGAACGCGACCACGATCGCGGGCCATCGCCTGCTGCGCGCGCTCGACTCCACCAACACCTCCTGGGAGGTGGCGGGCGCAGAACGGCGCTCACTGCATCCTGCGGGTCGCCGACGAGCTCCCCGGCGGGGAGACCCGCGGCGGCCGCAGGGCCTCCTCGCGCCGGCTGAAGACTCGCGCGGCCCTGGAGCACCCCAACCTCCTGCGCGTCCTGGGCGGCGGCGACACCGAGCGCGGGCCGTACACCCTGCTCGAGCTGCCCGCCGCGCGCCCCCTGTCCGCGGTCATCGCGGAGGACGGCCCCCTGGACCCCCTCCGCACGGTGAGGCTGCTGCAAGGCGTGGCGGAGGCCCTGGACCTGGCCAACGAGCAGGGGTTGATCCACCTCGAGCTTTCTCCGCAGAACATCCTCGTGGAGAACCGCGAGGACGGCCGGGCGCTGCTCATGGACTTCGGCATCTCGCCCGAGGTCTCGCGTGTGCGCGTGGGCCTCACGCCGGACTATCGCTCGCCCGACGAGCTCAGGCACCTGCCACCGGAGCAGGCCAGCAACGTCTACTCGCTGGCATGCATCGCCTGGGCGTGCCTCACGGGACACCCGCCGTTCGTCCGCCAGTCGCCGGTGGCGGTCTCCTACGCGCACACGAGCGACCCGCCGCCCGTGCTCACCGCCGAGCGCCCGGACCTGCCCGCACACGTGGACAAGGTCATGGAGGCGGCCCTGGCCAAGGAGCCGGGCGACCGCTACCGCTCATCCGGCGGCCTTCATGCGCGCGCTGGCCGCAGCGGTCGGGGCGCCGAGCGACCAAGAGGAGTCCCCGGCCGCGCCCCCGCCGGACGCACCCGACCGCGCCAAGTCGCCGAACGGCCGCGCGGCGGCTCCCAAGGCCAACGGGCGCCCCACGCCGTCGCCGCCCACGTCGGCACCGCCGTTCCCGCTGCAGCCGGCGCGTGAGCCGCGGCGCGAGCGCGTCCGCCGCCCCGCCGGCCACCGAGCGCCCCGGCCCGGGTCCAACGGTGCCGCCCCGGCCCGCCTGGCCCCCAAGGCCGCGCCTGCGCCGCAAGAGCCGTTGCGGCCGACTCCCGGTGCAGCTCCCGCCCCGACCGCCGCCCCGCCGCGCGTCGCGGCGGCCCGCACCGCCACTCCGCCCGCGACCCCCGCCGCACCGAAGCGCGCCTCGTCGCCGGCGCCGCCGTGTCGCGCCCCCCGAAGTCCCCTTCGCGACCGGCGGCCGAGCTCAGGCCCGCCAGCGGTCGTGTCGCCCCCGCGCACGGGCGACCGGCTCGGCCAAGACCAGGCTCGCCGCGCTCGGCGTGGCGCTGGCGCTCGCGGCCGGCGCCGCCGGATGGCTGCTGGGCACCCAGCCCGAGCCCGAGCCGGTGCGCCCCGACACGGCCGCCATCGCGCGAGCCGAGGCCGCGTCCGCCGCCGTGCGCGAGCGCAACGCCTGGCGCGCCCAGGCCGACCGTGCCGTCGCGCAGCTGGACTCCCGCCGCGCCGCCGGGCGGCGGCGCCTGCGCGCCGCCCGCACCCGTCCCGGCCAGGCGCTGCGCGCCCGGCAGCTGGCCGGTGTCTTCGGCGCCGCCGCGGCCGGCCTGGGCGCAGCCGCCGGAGTCATTCGAGGCAGGCGCCGCCCTGGAGCCGGCCCTGCGGCGCGCCCAGCGCGCCTACCGCTCGCTGGGCACCGCGGCCAGGAGCGGGCGCGGCTTCAGAAGCGCCTCCGCCGCGGTCCGGCGCTCCGAGAGCGGCCTCAACGGCGCGATCCGCGCGCTCGACGCCGGCTGAGCCGCAGCAGCTCCTCCGCCACCACGGCGGCGGCCTCCGGTCGCGCCACGGTCCGCGCGGCCTTGGCCATGGCCGCCATCCGCTGAGGGCGCCGCCAGCAGCGCGCCGACCTCGCGGGCCAGCCGCGGCCCGTCGAGCTCGCGAGTCGGGGACCACCACGGCGGCGCCCGAGCGCTCCATGTGATCGGCGTTGAGGGTCTGATGGTCCGCGGTGGCGTGCGGGTAGGGCACGAGGATCGACGGCAGCCCCGCGGCGGCCACCTCCAGCACGGAGCCCCCCGCGCGGCCGGCCACGAGGTCGGCGGCCGCGAGCGCGTCGGCGAAGGGCTTCACGTAGGCGTGCAGGTGGTAGTGCTCCGGGGACCCGAGCTCGGTCAGCCGCTGCGATAGCTCCGCATGGTCGCGCTGCCCGCACGCGTGCAGCACCGCGCCCGGTGCGGCGTCCCCGAACGCCTCGAGCGCGGCGAGGTTGAGCCGGCGGGCGCCCAGCGACCCGCCGAAGATCAGGATGCAGGCCTGGCCGTCGGCGATCCCGAACCGCTCGCGCGCCGCCGCGCGATCGGCTCCCACGGTGCCCGCGGGCACCGGCCTCCCGGCCACCACGTACCGCCCGCCGTCCCGGCCCGCGAGCGGGAAGGCCAGGAACACCCTTCGCGCCAGGGGCGCCAGCAGGCGGTTGGTCACGCCCAGGTGGCTGTCGGCCTCGGTGAGCACCAGCGGAATCCGCAGCGACGCCGCCGCGAGGCCCACGGGCCCCGCCACGTATCCCCCTCCGCCCAGCACCGCGTCGGCGCCGATGGCCTTGAGCAGCCGGCGTGCCCTCTCGGTGGCCGCCACCGCCAGCCCGGCGGCGCGCGCGGCGCGCAGTGGGTTGCGCCGGTCCAGACCCGCCACGCGAAGGGTGTGCAGCGGGTACCCCGCGGCCGGCACGAGCTCGGCCTCGGCCCGCTCGCCGCCGATGAACTCGACCTCGGCGCCCTCAGCCCGTAGCGCGTCGGCGACGGCCAGCGCCGGAACCACGTGCCCGGCCGTCCCGCCGGCGGCGATCACGATCCTGGGCACCGCGTCCCCCGTCGATCGCCTGCGAGCCGCGGACGGCGCGCGCGCGCGGGCAGGCCGCCCGTGGCCGCCACGTTCATCAGCAGCCCCATGCCCGCCAGCAGCACGATCAGGTTGGTGCTGCCGTAGGAGATGAACGGCAGCGGCACTCCCGTGAGCGGCGCCATGCCCAGCACGGCGAAGAAGTTGAGCGTGGCCTGGGACAGGATCAGCGAGGTGATCCCGGCGGCCAGCAGCTTGGAGTAGCGGTCGCGCGCCGCCTGGGCGGTGCGCAGGCCGGCGTAGCCGATCATCGCGTAGAGCGCCGCCACCGCGAGGATTCCCAGCAGGCCGACCTCCTCGCCGATGATCGCCAGGATCATGTCGGTGTGCGCCTCGGGCAGGTAGTAGATCTTCTGCACCGACTCGCCGAGCCCCACGCCGAACAGGCCGCCCGAGCCGATGGCCGTGAGCGCCTGCACCGCCTGGAAGCCGCTGTCGCCGGCGTCGGAGAACGGGTCGAGGAACGCCGTGAGCCGGCGCATGCGGTAGGGCTCGATGACCGCCAGGACCAGGGCCAGCGCGGCCAGGCCCCCGAACAGCGTGCCGATGTGGCGGATGGGCGTTCCCGCGGCCACCAGCAGCGCGCCCATGGCGAAGCAGATGACCATGGCGGTGCCCATGTCGGGCTGCTTCAGGAGCAGCGCGCAGGCCGCTCCCACCACCAGCAGCATCGGCTTGACCAGGCCGCCCAGGGTCTTCACCGACTCGGGCCGCTCGGCCAGCAGGTTGGCCCCGTACAGCACCAGGGAGAGCTTGAGCAGCTCGGACGGCTGGAACTGGAACGGGCCGGCGCCCAGCCACCGCGTCGCGCCGTTGATCGTGACTCCCACCCCCGGCACCATCACCAGGAGGACCAGCACGAACGAGCCCACCAGGAGCAGCGGGGTCAGGCTCCGGACCAGGGCCAGTCCATGGCGGGCCGCCAGGTTGAGCGCCACCAGCCCGAGCAGGCCGAACATCACGTAGCGCTTGAGGTACATCGACGGGTCTCCCGCGGCCAGGAGCGACTCCGCCGAGCTTGCCGAGTAGACCATGACCGCGCCCCCGGCGAGCATGCACAGGGTGGCGGTGTAGAGGATGGAGTACTCGACTGGGCGCTTGCGGCGAGCGCGTGGCTGCGACGGCATCCGAGCCTCCTTCGACGTGACCTACCGAACTCATTCAGCCCCCTGCACGAGCGCGCGGAAGCGCTCGCCCCGCTCCTCGTAGTCGCGGAAGGCGTCGAAGCTGGCACACGCCGGGGACAGAAGCACGACGTCGCCGTCGCGGGCGGCCGCGCGGGCGTCGGCCACGGCCCGCTCCAGCGTGCCCGAGCGCCGCAGCGGCACGGTGCCCTCGAGATCGGCGGCCAGCCGCTCCGCGGCCTCCCCGATCAGGTACGCGGCGCGCGCAGCGAGCGGCCAGCGCGTCGCGCAGCCCGCTGAAGTCGCCGCCCTTGAGGCTGCCGCCGAGGATGGCGTGGACCCCGTGGTCGAAGGCCTCGATCCCGCGCACGGCCGAGGCCACGTTGGTGGCCTTGGAGTCGTTCACGAACAGGACGCCCCCGTCCTCGGCGACCTCCTCCAGGCGGTGCGGCACCCCGGCGAAGGTGCGCAGCGCCTCGGCGATGGCCGCCTCCTCCATCCCCATGGCCCTGGCGGCCAGCGCCGCGGCCAGAGCGTTCTGGGCGTTGTGAGCGCCGCGCAGGGCAAGCTCGCCCGCGGGCAGCGGCGGGGCCCCGGCCAGGTCCTCGGGGCGGATGGCCGTGTCGTCCGGGCCCTGGTTGGCGAAGATGCGCTCCTTGGCCGCGCGGTAGCGATCCAGGGTGCCGTGACGGTCCAGGTGGTCGGGCTCCACGTTGAGCAGCACGGCGCACTCCGGCGCGAACTCCGAGGAGTCCTCCAGCTGGAAGCTCGACGCCTCGCAGATCACGTCGGCCGCCGGGTCGATCGCACCCACCATCGACGCCAGCGGGGTGCCCACGTTGCCCGCCACGGCCACCGGCCTGCCGGCGGCCCGCCAGATGGCGCCGAGCAGCTCCACGGTGGTGGTCTTGCCGTTGGTGCCCGTGACCGCCACGAACCGGTTGGGCAGCAGCCGCCAGGCCAGCTCCAGCTCGCCAGTGACCTCCAGCCCGCGGTCCAGCGCCGCGCTCACCACCGGCGCCTCGCGCGGCACGCCCGGGCTCTTGACCACCGTTCGCACGCGCTCGAGCAGCTCCAGGCCGTCGGTGCCCAGGTGCGTCTCGAAGTCGCCCGGGGCTGCCTCGGGCCGGCCCGAGTCCACGCCGATCACCTCGCCGTGCGCGGCCAGCATCCGCGCGGCCGCCGCGCCCGAGCGCGCCAGGCCCACGACGAGATAGGGCCCGGGCGGCAGCGGCGGCCGGCCGGCGCCGCTCACGTAATCGACTGCTGGTACAGGGTGAAGCCGATGGCGCTGCACACCGCCGCGACGATCCAGAAGCGCAGGATGATCTTTGTCTCCGACCACGCGAGCATCTCGAAGTGGTGGTGGATCGGGGCCATCAGGAACACGCGCCTGCGGAAGCGCTGGAAGGCGAACACCTGGATCAGGACCGACAGCGCCTCGATCACGAAGATGCCGCCGATGATCACCAGCAGCACCTCGGTCTTGGTGACCACCGCCAGCGCAGCTATCGCCCCTCCAAGGCCCAGTGCGCCGGTGTCGCCCATGAACACCTGGGCCGGGAACGAGTTGAACCACAGAAAGCCCACGCACGACCCCACGAGGCAGGCGCACAGCAGCGCCAGGTCCTCCTGCCCGGGACCGGCGGTGATGAACGTCATGGCCGTGAACGCCAGCAGCACGATCGCGCAGCACCCGGCCGCCAGGCCGTCGAGCCCGTCGGTCAGGTTCACCCCGTTCGTGGCGCCCAGCAGCACCAGCAGGATCAGCACCGGGTAGAAGTAGCCGAGGTCCACGGACGCGTCCACGATCCGCAGCCTCAGCGTGTCCTCGAGGCCCACGTACTCGTTCACCGCCAGCCACAGACCGATGGCGATCAGCGCCTGCACCGCCAGCTTGGTGCGGCCCGACAGGCCGAGCGAGCGGCGCTTGCGGATCTTGATCCAGTCGTCGGCGAACCCCAGGCCCGCGGTCAGGATCGCGGTGCCGAACACCGCGAGGCTCACGGCGCGGTAGTCGCTGAGGATCAGGAACGGCACCGACACCGCCAGGAACAGCACCAGCCCGCCCATCGTGGGCGTGCCCGCCTTCTCGTGGTGGCCCTCGGGCCCCTCCTCGCGGATGTGCTGGCCGAACTCGCGCCTGCGGATCTCCTCGATGAAGCGCGGCCCCAGGAAGATGCAGATGAGCAGGGAGGCCATGCCCCCGATGAGGATCTCCCCCATCAGCTAAGCGAGGACTCGTTCGAGGCCGACCGAGCGCGAGCCCTTCACCAGCACCCGGTCGCCCGGCTGGGCGATCTCCTCCAGCAGCGCGCCCGCCTCCTCGGGGGTCATCGCGGCGTAGGTCTCCCCCGTGAAGCCCTCGGCGTAGCCCAGGGCGCCGTCGCCGACGGTCACGAGCACGTCGATTCCGAGCGCCGTGGCCTCCTGGCCGATGTCGCGGTGGAAGTCCGCCGAGCCCGCGCCCAGCTCCGCCATGGTGCCCAGCACCGCCACCCGGCGGTCGGCGGGCGTCTCGGCGAGGTGCTGCAGGGCCGCCCGCATGGACATCGGGTTGGCGTTGTAGCAGTCGTTGACCACGGTCACCCCTCCGGCGAGCTCCACGATCTCCCCGCGCATGGACGAGAAGCGCACGTCTGGACGGCCCGAGGGCCTGATCCCAAGCGCCACGGCCGCGGCCACCGCCGCGAGGGTGTTCAGCAGGTTGTGCGGCTCCGAGTAGCCCAGCTCCAGCTCCAGCCGCTCGCCGCGGGCCTCGATCTCGGCCACGCCGGCGTCGAAGGCCAGCAGCATCACCTCGCCACCGGGACCGAAGGTGATGGTGTCCAGGTCGTCGCGCAGGTGGCGGGCCAGCAGGGGCTCACTGGCGGGGACCACGCACGCCGCGCCCGGACGCAGGTCGCGGATGAGCTCGGCCTTGGCGGCGGCCACCCGCTCAACGGTGCCCAGCAGCTCCAGGTGCACGGGGCCCACGTTCACGATCACCCCCACGTCGGGCTCGGCGACCGCCACGAGCTCCGCGATCTGGCCCTCGCCGCGCATGGCCATCTCCAGGACCATGGCCTGGGTGCCGGGCGCGGCCTCCAGCATCGTCAGGGGCAGACCGACCTCTGTGTTCAGGTTCTCCCGGTTGGCGTGCGTGGCCCGATGGCCGGCGAGCAGGGCGGCAAGGATGTCCTTGGTCGAGGTCTTGCCGGTGGAGCCCGTGACTCCGACCACGCTGCAGCCCAGCTCGCGCCTCCACGCGCGCGCCAGGGCATGCAGTGCTTCCTGCGGCCGCTCGACAGCGATGACCACTCCCGCCCCCGCCGCGGCCGCGGCCGCCCGCTCGGCGTGCTCGGCGGCGACCACCGCACCCCATGCGCCGGCCTCGAGCGCCTGCGGCGCGAGCGTGCCGCCGTCCACGCGCTGGCCTGGCAGGCCGAAGAACAGGTCGCCCGCCGCCGCCTCGCGCGTGTCCACCACCGCGCGCACCGGCCCGGGAGCGTCCGGCTCGCCGGCCACCAGGCGCCCGCCGGCGCCGGCCGCGACCCACTCGGCGGGCAGGTCCCTCATCCGCCGGCACTCCGGTCCCGCGCGCTGGCGGCGGACAGCGCGTTCAGTGCCTCGCGCGCCACGGTCACGTCGTCGAAGGGCTCCTTGCGCCCGCCCTCGAACTCCTGGCCCTGCTCGTGCCCCTTGCCGGCTATGACCACCACGTCGCCGGGACCGGCGTCGCCCACAGCCATTGCGATCGCCGCGCGGCGGTCCAGCTCGCTCTCCACGTCCTGGCCGGCGCCGGCCAGGATCTCCGCCACGATGGCCTCGGGGTCCTCCGAGCGCGGGTTGTCGGAGGTCACGATCACACGGTCGGCCAGGCGCGCGGCAACCGAGCCCATCAGAGGGCGCTTGCCCCGGTCGCGGTCGCCGCCGGCGCCGAACGCGACGATCAGGCGGCCGTCGGTGAGCTCCGCGCGCGGCCCGCAGCACGTTCTCGAGCGAGTCCGGGGTGTGGGCGTAGTCCACCAGCACGCCGAAGTCCTGACCCTCCTCCACCGGCTCCAGGCGGCCGGGCACCCGCGCGGCGCGCCCCAGGGCGGCGGCGGCCCTCGAGGGGTCGACCCCCAGCGCACGGGCGGCCCCCAGGGCGGCCAGCGCGTTCTGCACGTTGAACAGCCCGGGCAGCCGGGTGGAGACCGCGAGCGGGCCCTCGGGCGTTTCGACCGTGAAGGTCGCGCCGCTCACGTCGAAGGACACGTCGCGCGCGCTCAGATCGCCTCGGCCGATCCCGTAGGTGAGCGCGTCGCCGAGCTCCTGCGCCAGCCGCCGGCCGTAGGCGTCGTCCACGTTCACCACCGCCGGCCCCGGCTCGTCGAACAGCCGCCGCTTGGCCAGGTAGTAGGCCTCCATGTCGTCGTGGAAGTCCAGGTGGTCCTGGGTGAGGTTCGTGAACACCTTGCACGCGAACCGGATGCCGGTCGCGCGGCCCAGCTCGAGCGCGTGTGAGGACACCTCCATCGCGCAGGCCGAGTCGCCTCCGTCGAGCATCCGCCTGAACGTGGCCTGCAGGTCGATCGCCTCCGGCGTGGTGCGCTCGACGGGCTCCTCGCGGCCCCCCACCACCTGCTTCACCGTGCCCAGCAGCCCGGTCTGCACCCCCGCCGCCTCGAGCACGTCGCGCACCAGGAACGCCGTGGTGGTCTTGCCGTTGGTGCCGGTGATGCCCACCACCCTCAGATCGGTGGTGGGGTCGCCTGCGAAGCGCGCGGCGGCGGGGCCCATCGCGGCCCGGGCGTCATCCACGAGCACCTCGGGCACGCCGAGGCCCAGCGGCCGCTCGCACACCAGCGCCACCGCCCCCCGCCGCACCGCGTCGGGCGCGAAGTCGTGGCCGTCGGCGGTGAAGCCCCTGACGCAGAAGAACAGCGCGCCGGGCTGGACCTTGGCACTGGAGAGGGCCAGGCTCGTGACCTGCACCTCCGGCGCTCCACTCCCCATCAGCTCGCGGAGGGTCATGGCCGCCCGCATGTTAGATGCGCGCTCGGGCGGTCAGCGGGGCGGGATGCGCATGTAGGGCAGGGCGAACTCCACGATCTTCTCGAAGGCCGGAGCGGCCACCGCCGCTCCCGAGTGCTCGCCCTTGGGCTCGTCGACCATGACCGCCACCAGCAGCCGCGGCTTGCGCGCGGGCGCGTAGCCGAGGAAGGAGGAGAAGAACTTGAACTTGGAGTACCCGCCGAGCTTGGGATCGGGCTTCTCGGCCGTGCCCGTCTTGCCCGCCAGCTCGTAGCCGGGCACCTGCGCCGCCTCCGCGGTGCCGCCGGCCTCGAGCACGCCCTCCAGCATCCGCGAGGTCAGGCTCGCGGTGCGGGCGGAGATCACACGCCGGCCGGGCTCGCCCTCGCCCGCGACCACGCGCGGGGCGTGCATCACGCCGCCGTTGGCCAGTGCCGAGTAGGCGGTGGCCATCTGGATCGGGGTGACCGCCAGCCCCTGGCCGATCGGCAGGTTGCCCAGCGAGGAGCCGGAGTAGTCCTTGGGCCGGGGCACGATCCCGCCGGCCTCGCCCGGGAGCCCGACCCCGGTCGGGCTCCCGAACCCGAACCTGCCGCACCCAGCGGTCGAACCGCGTGGGGCCCATCTTCAGGCCGATCATCACCGAGCCCACGTTCGAGGACTGGGCCAGGATCTCGGCCACGCTCAGCCGCACCGACCCGCGGTCGTGTGCCTCGCCGATCCTGCGGTCGGCCACCTGGATCTCGGGCGGCAGGTCGAACGCGGTCGACGGCTTGATCAGGCCCTCCTCCAGCGCTCCGGCCACCGTGAAGGCCTTGAAGGTGGATCCCGGCTCGTAGCTGGCGCCGACGGCGCGGTTCTGGCGGGCGTAGGAGGGCGCGGCGCCGATGTCGTTGGAGTCCACGCGCGGCCAGTTGGACAGCGCCAGCAGCTCGCCCGTGCGCGGGTCCATCACCAGCGCCGTGGCGGCGCGCGGGCGGTTGGCGCGGCCCACCTCGCCCATCACGGCCTCCACCCGCTCCTGCAGGGCCGCATCGATCGTGAGCCGCAGGTCCTCGCCCGCCTCGGCGCGGCGCTCGTCGATGATGCTCACCGGCTCGCCGGTGGCGTCCTTGACCAGCCTCCGCCGCCCGTCGGAGCCGTGCAGCTGCTCCTCGTACTGCTGCTCCACCCCGGAGAGGCCCAGGTTGTCCGTGCCCACGGCGCCGATCAGCTGGCCGGCCAGGGCGCCCTGGGGATAGGTCCGCCGCGGCTCGGTCACGGTGTCGATGCCCTCGATGCCGAGCTTGGCCACCCGCTCTCCCAGGTCGGGATCCAGCTTGCGGCGCAGGTAGACGAAGCCGCCGCGCCCGGACAGCGCCTTGAGCAGGTCGTCCTCGGAGCGGCCCACGAGCGGCGCGAGCCTGGCCGCGGTGCCGGTCTTGTCCTTGACCAGCATCGGGTTGGCAAAGACGGTCACGGCGTCCTCCGAGACGGCCAGCTCGACGCCCCGGCGATCGGTGATCGTGCCCCGGCGCGCCGCCACGTCGAAGTCCTCGACCTGCTGGGTGGCCGCCCGCTCGCCGAGCGAGTCGGCGCGCACCGTGCCCAGCCAGGTGGCCCGCGTGCAGGCCAGGCCCAGGAGCAACATGAAGACGGCGAAGAGGAGCCCGATCCGGCGATCGACGAGCCGCACGCCTACTGGCCCGCCGGGGTGGCGGGAGCCTGGGGCGTCACGGGCTGCCGCCGTGACCTGCGGTTCGACGGGCGCGGCGGCCGGCGCCTCGGGGGCCGTCTCCGCGCCGGTCTGGGGTTCCACGAGGTCCTCGGGGCCGGCCGCGTTCTCAGGGGCCACCACCGGGTCGGCGATGGCCGGGGGGATCACGGGAGCCACCACGGGTGTCGCCAGCTCCCCTGCGGCCAGGCGCTTGGCGGCGCTGCGCGCGTCGGCCGCCGGCCTGGCGGTCAGGTAGCGCACCTCGCCTGGCTTGGGGAAGACCAGGCCCGCCTGGGCCGCCACGCGTTGGATGCGCTCGCTGGAGCCCAGCCGGGCCAGCTCGGTCCGCAGCCGCGCGTTCTCGCGCTTGACCGTGGCGGCCCGATCGGCGGTGTGGGTGATGCTGCGATTCATACCGAGCAGGGACACGTTGAGGAACACGATTCCGGCCAGCAGCACGAAGATCAGGCCGACCCAGACCTGGCCCTGCAGCAGCCGGTCGAGCACCCTGGCGCCGCGCCCACGGGCCGGCGCGGGCGCGACCGTGCGCCGGCGCGGGGCGGGGCGGCGGGCGGGCGCGCGCGAGGGTGCGCGGCGCGAGGGCGCGCGGGCGGGGATGGCAGCCATCAGCCCTCGTCTCCCTGCACGCGGCGGGCGATCCTCATGCGCCCGGACGCCGAGCGCGGGTTGTGGCCGACCTCGCCCGGCGTCGGAGCCACGGCCTTGCGGGTGAGCAGCTCCGCCTCGGGGGTGCGCCCGCAGGCGCACACGGGGAAGTCGGGCGGGCAGATGCAGCCCCGGGCGCGATCGGCCAGGAACCGCTTCACGCGCCTGTCCTCCAGCGAGTGGAACGAGATGGCCGCCAACCGGCCGCCGGGCCGCAGGATGCGCCCATGCCTCGGGCAGCGCCTGGTCCAGGTCCTCGAGCTCGTGGTTCACGGCGATCCGGATGGCCTGGAAGACCCGCTTGGCGGGCGAGCTGCCGCCGAACCTGCGTCGCACGGCGGCCGGGAGCGCGGCCTCGACCGCCGCCACCAGCTCCCCGGTGGTCTCCAGCGGAGCCCGCTCGCGGCGGCGAGCGATCTCACGCGCGATCGCGCGCGCGTTGGGCTCCTCGCCGAAGCCGGCCAGCACCTTCGCGAGCTGACGCTCCTCGAGGCCGTTCACCACGTCGCGGGCGTCGGGCCCCACCGTCGGGTCCATGCGCATGTCCAGCGGCGCGTCGTAGGAGTAGGAGAAGCCGCGCTCGCGCGTGTCGATCTGCATCGAGGACACGCCCAGGTCGAACAGCACGAGGTCCGCGCCGAAGCCCTCGTCGCCCAGGATCGCCAGCGCCTCGACGTAGTCCATCCGCAGGAAGCGCGTGGCGCAGGCCACCTCGGCCGCGAGCTCCTCGAAGCGCTCCTCCGCGGCCGGATCGCGGTCCACGCACACGAGCGTGCCGGCCGGGCCGATGCGCTCCGCGAGCAGCCGGGCGTGGCCGCCGCCGCCGAACGTGCAGTCCACGACGTTCTCGCCCGGCGCGGGTGCCGCCAGATCGATCAGCTCCCCGGCCAGGACGGGTACGTGCGAGCGAGTCATGTCAAGGATGATCGCCAAGCGCCTCCGTCACCTCCCCGATGGTCCCGTCCAGTGCGGACTGCTCCGCTTGCCAGCGGTCGCCCGCCCAGATCTCCAGGTGGTCGCCCACGCCCGCCACCACCACGTCGCGGTCGATCCGGGCGTGCTCTCGCAGCGTGGCCGGCAGGATCACCCGCCCCGCCGAGTCCAGCTCGGTCTCGAAGGAGTAGGAGTTGAAGAAGCGCTGGGTGCGCTTGTAGTCGGCGCCCAGCGGGTTCTTGCCCTCGAGCGCCAGGGCCAGGGTGGCCTCGTGGACGTCGGGGGTCCAGGCGGCCAGGCAGGCGTCGGTGTCCCTGCCCAGAACCAGACCGGATGAGAACGCCGCGCGGAACCGGGCCGGGATGCTCAGCCGGTGCTTCGCGTCTAGCGAGTGTTCGTAGTGGCCTCTGAATGCCATCCGGTGCTCCGGTTTCGAACCGGGCTACTCGGACCGGAGTGGCGGAGTGGGAGGAGCCCCGCCACTCCGGTCCTCGTGAGCTGGCGCGCACTGTACCCCACTTTGCCCCACTGAGCAACACATCGCCCCACTTTGTTGTCCGGCGCCTCCTCTCCAGTCCTGCTCTCGCGCAGTTTTGGCTCTGTGAGTGGCTTCTGGCGCCGAGGACTCGGTGGGACATCCGCCCACAGAAATGGCCCTCGAGCGTGCAAGGTCGCGATCTGCAAGGGCGTTTGCGCCCACGGGCCCGGTCTGCAACGAAATCTGCAGAGGCGGATCTGACCCCGTTGTCGATTTCCCGGCGCGCCGTTCGTCGTAGGGTTGAACGGCGGCGACACGCGCCGCCGGCGACCGACGGAGGTGCCAGATGAAGTACCAGTCGCTCGACGCCTACCGGCCGCTGCACTCGGCGCGGGCGGACCTGCTGCGACGGCTCGCACGCGACGACGAGGCGGCGGACGCCTACCGGCGCGCGCTGGAGCTAGACCCCAACCCGGTCGAGGCCGAGTACCTGCAGCGCCGGCTCGAAGGCGTCAGCGGCAGCGCACGTTGAGGCACTGGGCGGCGTTGCCGTTGCCGGCCGCCCGGTTGCCCCAGCCCCGAACCCCGGGCACCGCCTCGATGCCCAGGTCGCCGCTGCGGGCAACCAGGTTGTGCACCAGCCACGACGACGGGCTCTCGACGTCGATGCCGTCGTCGCCGTTGCCCGTCGCGCGGTTGGCGTAGAGCACGGTGCGCAGCGCGCCGGCGGCCACCAGGATGCCGTCGCTCTCGTTGCCGAACGCCCTGTTGCGGACCGCCACGTTGCCCCGGCCCGAAGCGATCGAGAGCCCGGCCACGTGACCGCTCACCGCGTTGCGGGCGATCCGGTTGCGGTCCGACTCGGCGAGCGCCACGCCCGCCGGGGGCGTGGGCGACGCCGCGGGGTCGGCGGCCGCGATCCGGTTGCCGGCGACCCAGTTGCCATTCGAGGCGCGACAGGGCGATCCCCTCGGTGTACTGCCCGCTGACGCGGTTGCCCGCCACCAGGTTGCCCCAGGCGCCGGTCAGGATCAGGGGTGCCGTCTCGCGGGTCGTCGAGCTCGTTGCCGACGATCCGGTTGCGCGCGGAGTCGGTGACCCGCATGCCCCCGTAGAGGCTGCCGTGGTCGTAGTTGCGCGCCACCAGGTTGCGGTCGGAACCGTCGCGCAGGTCGATGCCCGCCCGGTAGCCCACGCTGTCGTTGCCCAGGATCCGATTGTGGTCGGAGCCCACCAGCCGGATGGTCGACTGCAGCGCGGTGAACAGCCTCAGGTCGCGGATCACGTTGCGCTCGGCGCCGGCGACCTCAACCGCCACGCCGTCCGCGCTGACGCTGCCGTTGCGGATCGTCACGCCATCGAAGCCCTGGTTGCGGATGCCCTCCGCGCCGCTGCTCACCTGGTGGCCGCCGAGGTCGAGCGTGATCCCCGGGGCGCCGATCTCGATCGCCACATCGGAGCACGAGAGATCGCCGTCGAGCGTGGTGTCCTGCGTCACGACGAGCGTGCACCCAGGCTCCTGGGCGCTCGCCGGGGCCACGCCCAGGCCGAGCACGGACAGTCCGATCGCCAGCGAGCGTGCCCCCAGCCCTGCGCCAAGACCTCGGATTCACGCTCAGCTCCCTCCCTCACCTGCCGGGCGGCGCCCGGTGTCGCGGCAGGGTACGCACGGCCCATAACGGGCGACAACCCGAATAGCCGCAGTTTGCGGCCTTCTCGTGGCCGAGGCCGCTCACGTCCCCGGCACCCCACCCGAGTCCAGCAGGGCCGACGCCAGCCCCGCTGCCACCAGCAGCAGGACCGACGGCACCAGCATCAGCGCCACCACCAGCTGGATCTTTGGGCCGGCGCGGGCGGCGTCCTCCTGCACGCCCCGGCGCAGCGCCGCGCGGGCGTCCCTGGCCTGGGCGGCCAGCGTGCGCTCGAGGGGCGCACCGTGGCGGCGCGCACGCTCGAGGGCGGCCGCAAGCGCGGCCACCTCCGGCTGGGGCAGGCGACCGGCCATCCCCACCAGCGCCTCGCTCAACGGCACGCCGAGCTCGGTCTGGCGCCCCACGCGCCGCCACTCCGCGGCCAGCGGGCCCGTGGACCGCGAGCCCACCTCCGCCAGCCCCGCCGGCAGTGCGACCCCGGCCGCGACCGTCACGCGCAACAGGTCGAGCATCCCGGGCAGCGACCGCCGCGCGGCTCGGGCACGGTCGGCGGCCCGGCGCACCAGCCACAGGTCGGGCGCCAGGAAGCCGGCGCAGGGGCCCGCGACCCCCGCGATCAGGCCGAGCCGCCCGGGCGCGACCATCGCGACCGCCGCGCCGAGCGCCCCGCCCGCGACGGCCGCGGCCAGCTTGATCGCCAGCACCTCCCGCGGTCCCAGGCCGAGGGGGCTGCCGGCGGCGGCGATCCGCCGCTCCAGCTCGAGCGGCGGCCGGCGGCTCCGTGCCGCGCGGCGCCCGGTGACCACCAGCAGCTCCACCATCCGCGCGCCCCTCCCCCTGCCCGCCGTGTGGCCGGCGGAGCCCAGCAAGGCGCCGGCCCCCATCGCGCCGAGCGCAGCCGCGGCGAAGGCCAGGCCCACGGCGATCACAGGCGCACCCGGCCCAGCCTCCGGATGGCCACGGCGGCCACCAGCTGCAGGCCAAGGGCGATACCCACGAGCCAGGACGTCAGGAACGAGCCCCAGAGGCCGGCCACGAAGCCCGGGCTGGCCAGCTCGGCCAGCAGCGCTCCGCCCACCGGCAGCAGCACCACCAGCACCCCGGTGAAGCGCGCCTGGGCCGTCGCGGCGCGGGCCTCATGCTCGAGCCTGGCCTGGTCGCCGAAGGCCTCCGCGGACTCGCGCAGGAGCTGAGCCAGGTCGCCGCCGGCTCGCCGCTGGGTCAGGCACGCGGCCACGATCGTGTCGATCCGCGGCGACGGCACGCGCCCGCGCACCGCCTCGAGCGCGTCCTCGGTGGGCGCTCCCGCCGCCAGCTCGGCGGCCACGCGTGCGAGCTCGCGCCCCGCGGCGCCCGGCAGGGTCGCGGCGGTCTCGGCGATCGCCCCGCGCAGCGAATGCCCGGCCCCGAGCGCGTCAGCGATTCCCACCGCCATCTCCGCCGTGCCGGCCTCGACCGCGCGGCGATAGTGATCGCGGCGGGCCCGCAGCAGCCTGGCGGCCAGCCATGGCCCGGCGGCCGCGACCGCCACCCCCACGGCCGGGCCGGCCATCGCTGAGCCCAGCAGCAGCGCGAGCAGCGCGGCCGCGCCCAGGAGCCTGCGCCGCTCGGCCGCGCCTGGATCCCGTCCCTCGCGCCCGGCCCGCAGCAGGGTGTCCATCAGCTCCGTGACGACGGCGGCGGCCGCCGGGCCGCGCGCGCGGGCGCTCACGAAGGCAAGCGTCACGGCCTCGGCCGCCGCCAGGGTCAGGACCGCGGCCGCCGCGAACGCCGTCACGGACGGGCTCACTGCTGCGCGCCCCTCGCCCGCAGCCGTGCGGCGCTCGGGCTGCGCACGCCCTGGCCGGTGAGCAGCTCGCGCGTGCCCGCGCCGCCGGCCACGCGCACCACCTCGGCGATCGACTCCACCGCGCGCGAGCCGTCGGCGCGCCGGGCCTGGTGCACCACCAGGTCGATCCCCGCCGCCACTTGCTCGCGGATGGCCGCGTGGGGAAGCCCGACGCCCGCCATCAGTGCCAGCGTCTCGATCCTGCGCAGGGCATCCTCGGGGGAGTTGGCGTGCACGGTGCTCAGCGAGCCGTCGTGGCCCGTGTTCAGCGCCTGCAGCAGGTCCAGCGCCTCGCCGCCCCGGACCTCGCCCACCACGATCCTGTCGGGGCGCATCCGCAGCGCGTTGCCCACCAGGCGGCGGATCGTGACCTCCCCGCGGCCCTCGAGGTTGGGCGGCCGTGCCTCCAGCCTGACCACATGCGGGAGGCGCAGAGCGAGCTCGGCCGCGTCCTCGATGGTCACGATCCGCTCCGCGGCGGGGATCACGCCCGAGAGCGCGTTGAGGGTGGTGGTCTTGCCCGACCCGGTTCCGCCGCTGACGAGCACGGAGGCCCGGCCCCGCACAGCCGCCGCCAGAAGGTCGGCCGCCGGCCGGGAGAGCGTGCCGCCGGCCACCAGGTCGGCCAGCGAGAAGCCCTGGCGGCGGAAGCGGCGGATGGTCAGGCACGGGCCGCTCAGCGAGAGCGGAGGGATCACCACGTTCACGCGCGACCCGTCGGGCAGCCGTGCATCGCAGAGTGGCGAGGCCTCGTCGACCCGGCGTCCCAGCGGGGCGAGGATGCGCTCGATCGCGTGCATCAGCTCCGCCTCGGAGCCGAAGCTCACGCGCGTGGGCTCGACCTTGCCGCCGCCGTTCCACGTAGACCTGTAGCGGCCCGTTCACCATCACCTCGTCCACGGCGGGGTCGGCCAGCAGGGGCTCGAGCGGCCCCAGCCCGCCGGCCAGCCGCAGCACCCGTTCGCACAGCGCCGCGCGGTCGGCTTCGGCCAGCGCGACGGCCTCGCGCTCCACCAGCGCGCGCACCTCCGCGCGCACGTCGGCGTGGACCGCCCGCCCCTCCCGAGCGCCCTCGATCAGCTTGCCCCGCAGCGCCTCCGCCAGCTCGTCGAGCGCCTGCATGGAAGGACCAGTCCCGACCCGCGGCAGGTTCGCCCCCGTGCGACCATGGCAGCCCCATGTCCCGTCCCGCCCTGGACACGGTCAAGCTCATGTGGATCGACTACCGCGAGGCCGGCGTTGAGACGGCGCTGCGCCACCTGCACCCCGACGTCGAGTTCCGCTCCCACGAGGGCGAGCTCTACCACGGCCACGATGGCGTGCGCGCGTTCTTTGCCGGATTCGAGCGCCGCGGCGCTCGATTCACGGCCGCTCCGTACACGTTCGAGCCCGTCGGCGAGGGCGTGATCGTGGCCGGCCACCGCCGGATCCAGAGCCAGGACGAATCCACCACAGACTCCCACTACGTGTACTTCTCGCACCGCGTGGAAGGCGATCTGATCACCCGCCTGGGCGCCTGGTTCACGCGCGACGAGGCCGAGCGGGACGCCGCGGCGCTGGGTTGACGGGGGTGCGCAGGCTTCTCCTGGTGGTGTCCGCGGCGGTGCTCGTGGACACCATGTTCTACGCGGCCATCGCGCCCCTGCTGCCCACGTATCAGGACGACCTGGGGCTCTCCAAGACCGCGGCCGGGGTGCTCAGCGCTTCCTATGCCGCGGGCACGCTGGTGGCCGCGCTCCCAGCGGGGTGGCTGGCGGGCCGGGTCGGCCCCAAGCCGACCATGCTGGCGGGCCTGGCCCTGCTGTCGGGCTCGAGCCTGGTGTTCGGGCTGGCGGAGAGCATCGTGCTGCTGGACGCCAGCCGCTTCGTGCAAGGGGTGGGCGGTGCCTGCTCGTGGGCCGGCGGGCTGGCCTGGCTGCTGGCGGTGGCTCCGCGCGAGCGCCGCGGCGAGCTCATCGGCACGGCGCTCGGCGCGGCGATCTTCGGCGTCCTGCTGGGCCCCGTCCTCGGCGGCGCGGCGTCGGAGACAAGCCCCCGGCTGATCTTCAGCGGTGTCGCCGTGCTCGGCGTGGCGCTGTTCGCCTGGGCGCTGTCCACCCCCGCCGGGCACCGTGAGGAGCAGGCCACCTGGTCGGAGTTTCGCCAGGCGCTGCGCGGCCGCCCGCTCCAGGCGGCCGTGTGGCTGATGGCGCTCCCGGCGCTGTTCTCGGGCGCGATCGACGTGCTGGTGCCACTGCGGCTCGACGAGCTCGGCGCCAGCGGCCTCACCATCGGGGCAGCGTTCCTGATGGCCGCCGCGATCGAGGGAGTGCTGAGTCCGTTCGTGGGGCGCTTCTCCGACCGCCGCGGGCGCCTGCTGCCGCTGCGCATGGGCCTGGCGGGGATCTGCGTGATGGCCGTGCTGCTGCCCCTGCCGGCCACGGTATGGCTGTTGATCGTCGCGCTCGCGGTCACCGTGGGAGCGCTGGGCTGGTTCTGGGCGCCCGCGGCGGCGCTCCTGTCGGACGCATCGGAGGCGTCGGGGCTTGGACCAGGGCTTCGCCTTCGGCCTGATGAACCTGGCCTGGGCGGGCGGACAGGTCGTGGGCGGGGCCGCCGGCGGCGGGCTGGCCGACGCCACCTCGGACGCGGTGCCCTACGGCCTGCTGGCCGCGGGCTGCCTGGTCACGCTGGTGCTCACGCGCGGGGCGCGTGAGCGGGTGGCCGCCTGAGGTCCTGGGGGCCTAAGGAGGGTCTAGCGAAACGCGTCACGCCTGCCCTCGTTCCCCGGCGAGGCGTTCGGCGGCTGCACGGCCCTCGTCGACCTCGGAGATCGTAAGGCGTGCGATCAAGTCTCGCACCCAGACGAAGACCCATCCCTCGCGCTGTCGAAGGTGACCGCCGCTGCCAGCCGGACGACCGTTCTGAACGACCACAGCAAACACAACCCCATTGCCGAGGTCGCGGACTTCCTCAAGCCCGAACTCCAACTCCTCGTACGTGCCAAACCACTCCTCAACGAAGCTGCGAATGGCCGCCCTCCCGTCGAAGCGGTCCCCCAACGCCCTCCCGTCGAAGATCGCATCTTCGGCGAAGCTGCTGGCCACCGCGTCGAGATCACGGCGATCCGCAGCCTCGAACGCCCTGCCCACAAGCTCAAGCAGGTCGGGGGTCGTGGACTCCACGGGCATCGCAGGGAGTATCCCGCAGCGCGCTAAGCCCCGAGGGGCACGGCTCGCGCTCGGGCGAGGGCGCAGGAACAGCCGTAGCCGTGAACCGACCGACTCAACCAGCCCGCAGCACGACTGGTCTAGCGAGTGTCGCTAGACCCTCCTAGGCGCAGTTGGCCCACGGCGCGGTGCCGCGGGCGCGGTAGAGCCTGAGCGCCACCTGGTCCTGGTGCGCCTCGCTGGCGTCGGCCGGGTCGCGGGTGCGACCGCCGTTGGCCTTCCAGGTCGAGCGCAGGAACTGGTACTTGCCGCGGTAGCGCCCGTTGCGCGACACCGCGCGCGGATTTCCGCCGGACTCGCACTCGGCGATCCTGACCAGCACGCGCGGCAACCGCGAGCCGCCTCGCGAACGGGTCGTGCGCTTCGAGGCACGGCGCGGGTGCCTCACGCTGGCGCGGCTGAAGCGACGCAGCCCCAGCGCCCGGCGCGTGATCGGGCCGACGATGCCGTCCGCGTCCAGGCCCCTGCGGCGTTGGAAGCGGCGCACCGCGCGATCGGTCTGGGGGCCGAAGACACCGTCGGCGCTCAGGCGCAGCTTGCGCTGCACGGCGGCCACGGCGGGCCCGCGATCGCCCTCGCGGAGGGTCACCTGGCTGCTGGCGATGCCCGCGCGCGGAGCGGGGTCGTCGGCCACGGCGGACGCGGCGGCCGCGCCAAGCGTGGCGGTGATGATCAGCAGCGCGAGGCTGCGAACGGCGGACTTCGACTTCAAAGACCTTCAACTCCTCTTTCCTGGTGCCTACGGGGTGAGCTGACGGGCTCGCGCTGGAAAGTGCGCTACGCCGCAGACATGCGGCGATTCGCCCCGGGGCGCGGTCGTGCGGCGACCGCTCCCAGTGGTTCCCCCGATCCCCGTCGCGCTGAGCGGCGGGGACTCGGCTGGTTCAACAGCAGCGCGGTATGGAAGCAGATCGGACCGCGGTATGCGCCCACCAGGCTTCGATTCCGCTCTCCAGAGCCGCTTCGGCGGCGAGGGCCTAGGCTTGCGCCCGTGGATCTCGGGCTCGAAGGGCGCGTGGCACTTGTTACAGGGGCCTCAAAGGGACTAGGTCTGGGGATCGCCGCCGCGCTGGCGGCCGAGGGCGCCACGGTGGCAATCAGCTCGCGCTCGCGGGAGCGGGTCGAGGCGGCCGCGGGGCGATTCGGGGCCCGCCCGTACGTGCACGACAGCGCCGACGTCGATCGGGCGGGCGACCTGGTCGACGCGGTGGAGGCGGACCTCGGGCCGCTCGACGTGCTCGTGACCAACACGGGCGGCCCGCCGGCCGGGGTCGACCCGCTCGGCTTCACGCGCGAGCAGTGGGACACCGCCTACCGGGACCTGGTGCTGGCGCCGATGGCGCTCGTCGAGCGCGCGCTGCCGGGGATGCGCGAGCGCGGCTTCGGGCGGATCCTGTCGGTGTCGTCCACCACGGTGATCGAGCCGGCCGGGCCGCTGATGCTCTCCAACTCGCACCGCAGCGCGCTGATCGCCGCCTTCAAGACGCTGGCGCGCGAAGTGGCCGCCGACGGCGTGACGCTCAACTCGCTGCTACCGGGGCTGATCGCCACCGACCGGATGGCCGAGCTGGCCGGGTCGATGGAGAACGCCCAGCAGGGCGCCGCCGCGCGTGTGCCCGCCGGCCGGCTCGGAACGGTCGAGGAGTTCGCCGCCGCGGCGGCCTTCCTGTGCTCCGAGCCCGCCTCCTACGTCACGGGCGCCGCCCTGCGCGTGGACGGCGCCCTGACGCAGTCGATCTAGCGCTCCGCGCGACTCAGGCCACGGCCCCCGCGGGCAGCGGCTCCAGCGCCAGGTCGAGCACCTCGTCGATGGTCATGACCGGGTGGAAGGTCATCGCGTCGCGGACCTCCTCCGGCACCTCGTCCAGGTCGGCGCGGTTGCGCTCGGGCAGGATCACGTCCGTCAGCCCGGCGGCGTGCGCGGCCAGCACCTTCTGCTTGAGGCCGCCGATCGGCAGCACCCTGCCCTGCAGGGTCACCTCGCCGGTCATGCCGACGGTGTGCTTGACCGGCCTGCCGGAGAGCAGCGAGGCCAGCGCGGTGGTCATCGTGACGCCGGCGCTGGGGCCGTCCTTGGGGATCGCCCCCGCCGGCACGTGCACGTGGAACTCGCGGCCCTCGAAGGCCTCCTCGTCCACCCCGACGCGGTCCTGGTGCCCGCGCACGTATGACAGCGCGATCCGCGCGGACTCCTTCATCACGTCGCCGAGCTGGCCGGTGAGCACCAGCGAGCCGCCGTCGCCGCCGCCCCTCATGGAGGTGGCCTCGATGAACAGCACGTCGCCGCCCACGGGCGTGTACGCCAGGCCGGTGGCCACGCCCGGCACCGCCGTGCGCTCAGCCGCCTCCTGGAAGAACTTCTGGCGCCCGAGGGCGTCCCGGAGGGTGTCAACGTCCACCGTGACCGGCGCCTCGGACTTGCCTGAGGCGATGCCCGTGGCGGTCTTGCGCAGCACGGTGCCCAGCTCCCGCTCGAGCGAGCGAACGCCCGCCTCGCGCGTGTAGTCGGTGACCACCGTGCGCAGCGTGGCGTCCTCAACGCTCACCTCGTCCTCGCGCAGCCCGTTGCGCTCGCGCTGACGCGGCCACAGGTAGTCGCGGGCGATGGCCACCTTCTCCTCGACGGTGTAGCCGTCGAAGCGCACAACCTCCATCCGGTCCAGCAGCGGGCCGGGGATCGTGTCCGCCACGTTGGCGGTGGCGATGAACAGCACCTGCGACAGGTCCAGCTCCACGTCCAGGTAGTGGTCGCGGAACGAGTGGTTCTGCGCCGGGTCGAGCACCTCGAGCAGGGCCGAGGAGGGGTCGCCGCGCCAGTCGGCGCCGACCTTGTCGACCTCGTCGAGCATGATCACCGGGTTCATCGTCCCGGCGTCGCGGAGCGCTCGGACCAGCCGGCCCGGCAGCGCCCCGATGTAGGTGCGCCGGTGCCCGCGAATCTCGGCCTCGTCGCGCACCCCGCCCAGGGACATGCGCACGAACTCGCGGCCGGTGGCGCGCGCGATCGACTCGCCGATCGAGGTCTTGCCGGTGCCGGGCGGGCCGATCAGGGTCAGGATCGCGCCGGAGCGCCTGTCGTCCTCGATCCCACGGTCCTTGCGGAGCTTCATCACGCCGATGTGCTCCACGATCCGGTCCTTCACGTCCTCGAGGCCGGCGTGGTCGGCGTCCAGCACCTCGCGCGCGCCCACGGGGTCGAGGTGCTCGTCCGAGCGCTCGGACCACGGCACGGCGATCAGCCAGTCGAGGTAGGTGCGGATCATCGAGCTCTCGCCCGACTGCTCGCCCATGCGCTCGAAGCGCGCCAGCTCCTTCTCGGCCTGCTCGCGCACGTCGTCGGGCATGCCCGCCTTCTCGATCTTGGCCCGGTACTCCTCGGCCACGGACGCGTCGTCCTCGTCGAGCTCCTTGCGGATCGACTCCATCTGCTTGCGTAGGAAGTACTCACGCTGCTGCTTGTCGGCCCCCGACTGAACGTCCTCGCGGATCTGGCGCCGGACCTGGAGCTCGGTGAGCCGCTCGCGTTGAAGGGCGAGAGCACGCTCCAGGCGCTCGGTCACGTCGAGCGTCTCCAGCAACCTGACCTTCTGCTCGTAGCCGATGTCGGGCGAGTAGCCGGTGGTGTCGGCCAGCGCGCCGGGCTCGGTGATGGAGCGCACGAAGGCGGCGATCCTGCCGTCGTCGCCGCGGATCTCGAGTATCTCCTCGACCACGGCGCGGTACTCGCGCTCCAGATCGCGCGTCTTGCCGTCCACCGGCTCCGGGTCGGCGTGGGCCGTGACCTCAACGCGCAGGTTGCCCGCGGGGTCGGTGTGGGCGGCGCCGGCCACGCCGCGGTGCAGGCCGGCCAGGGCCACGGCTCGGCCGCCGCCGGGAAGGCGCACGCGCTCGGCCACCTCGGCGACGGTGCCCACGGCGGCGAAGTCGTCGCCGTCGCGAGGAACCAGCAGCACGCGCTCCTCCTCGCCCACGTCGATGGCCAGGGTCACGGTCATGTTGGGGAAGACGACGTTGTCGTCCACGGGCACGAGCAGCAGGGTTTCCATGGCTTCACTCTCCATAGTCACTAACAAGTCGTAAGTAGTTTAGCCGGGTCTTCCGTGAGAGTCTTCGGCCTCGTGGCCGACGACCGAACTCCCGCCCGTGAGGCGGCGGCCGCGGCCGCCGTGGAGCTGGTCGAGCCCGGGATGACGCTGGGCCTGGGGTCGGGCCGCGCCGTCTGGCGGGTGGTGGAGCTGCTGGGCACCTCGCGGCCCGGGACCCGGGCCGCCGTGGCGTCCGAGCGCACGCGCGCGCGGGCCCGCGAGGCCGGGATCGAGGTGATCGAGCTCGACGGGTCGGTGGAGCTGGATCTGGCGCTGGACGGCGCCGACGAGGTGGACCCGGAGCTGCGCCTGATCAAGGGCGGCGGCGGAGCGCTGCTGCGGGAGAAGATCGTGGTGGCGGCCGCCAGCCGGTTCGTGGTGGTGGCCGAGGCCTCCAAGCGGGTGCGGCGGCTGGGCGAGGGCTTCCGCCTGCCGGTCGAGGTCGTGCGCTTCGCCTGGCAGGACACCCACCGCCGGCTGAGCCCCCTGCTGCCGGACGCCGAGCTGCGTCAGCTCGACGGCAACCCCTACGTGACCGACGAGGGCCACTACATCCTGGACTGCGCCCTCCCCCCCTCGATCGGCCCCGACGACCTGGCCGCTGAGCTGGAGCGCGTGCCGGGGGTCGTGGAGCACGGCCTCTTCATCGGCATGGCCGAATCGGCGCTGCTGGGCACCGACGACGGCCGGGTGGAGGTGCTCCGCTGAGCGGGGCGTGGCCGGACCGCGAACGGGCCGGCCACGCCAATCCGCATCAGAGCTGCACACCCTCGGTGGTGCCGCTCGAGCCGGACTCACCGGAATCGCCGGAGCCGCCCGAGGAGCCGCCCTCCTGGTCCTTAGGGCAGTCGCGCCCGTCGCGCTGCGACTCGCCCTGGTTGTTCTCCTGCACCGGGCTGAGCGCGGGAGCGTCGGAGGTCGAGCCGGACGTCCCGCTCCCATCCGAGGACCCGGACCCAGACGCCGCGATCGCGGCGCCGCCCGGCACGGCTATCGCCAGCGACGCGATTGCCGCGACCCCCGCGATTCGCCTTCGCCTCTTGTCACGCACAACATCGTGCTCCATGACTTCCTTCCGTCGGGTACGGCACCCACGAAAGACGCCGCCCGTCAACCCGCGCTAAGCGAGGCGTAAGACCGCGCTAAGAGGCCTGTCCCGCTGCCACGAGCTCCGGGATCGTGACGAACCGGTGACCGGCGGCCACGAGCGTGTCGAGGATCGAGTCGGTGGCGCGCACCGAGTTGCCCCGCTCGCCCTCGGGCGTCAGGTGCGAGCCGTCGTGGAGGAGGATCACGTCGCCTCCACGTGCCTTCTTGCCGCGCGCGGCGAAGTCGGCCGCGGTCTCGCGCTCGCGCCAGTCCCAGCAGGTCACCGACCACAGCACCGGCACGTAGCCCGCGGTGCGGATCGCGCGCAGGGTGCCCGGCCGGCGGCGGCCCCACGGCGGTCGCATCAGGGCCGCCCCGTCCACCTGGGAGAACTCGACACCCGCGCCCTCCACCGCCTCGCGGCAGCGGCTGAGCTCGTCCGTGACACCGGCACCGGACTCCAGCGCCAGCGTCGGGTGGGTCTGAGTGTGGTTGCCGATCGCGTGGCCGGCGGCGTGCACCTCGCGCAGCAGCCCCGGCTCGCGCTCGGCCCACCTGCCGATCGAGAAGAACGTGGCGCGGGCGCCGTGGCGCTCCAGCACCTCGAGCAGCTCCGGGGTGTGCGCGGGGTTGGGGCCGTCGTCGTAGGTCAGAGCGATCAGGGGTCCGGCGGCGGGCTCGCGGCAGATGGTGGCGCCGTAGAGCTGCGAGGTGGGCTCCTGCGCGTGGTAGTAGGCGAATCCGGTCGCGGCGGCTCCCAGCGCGGCCGCACCCAGCGCCGTGACCGGCGGTGCCCCGGCGGGAGCCCTCAGACCACCGCCCCCCTGGACTGGCGGCGCAGCCGGGCGCGCTCCCTCGGGGTGGCCGCGGCCACCTCCTCGGCCCTGTGCTCGATCGCGCGCAGCGCGACCGAGTTGCCCACCTGCTCGTAGGCGGCCAGCGCATCCTCGAACTCGGGCAGGCGGTCCAGAAACTCGGCGAGCGCGGCGTCGGTGACCCGTGGCGCGCAGACGCCGTACCCGAGCCGGGCCAGGTAGCGGGCGTTCATGAGCTGCTCGAACTGGCCGCGCAGCGGCACGGACAGCACCGGCTTGCCCAGGTAGACCGCCTCGCTGAGCAGCGAGAAGCCGCCCCCGGCGATGACCCCGCGAGCGGTCCGCAGCGCCTCCACGAAGCCCTCGTTCGACGGCGCGCGAAACTCGAGGTTGCCGTCGGTCGTGGGCTCGTCAGGACCACCGCGCATCCCGTAGACCAGGCACTTGGCGCCGCTCGCGCGCAGCGCATCAAGCAGCCGCTTCTCGCCGCTCGAGTACACCACCAGGTGATCGCCGTAGGCGCTCACCGCGCGGGCGATCTCCGGCCGCACGATCGGCGGCACCAACGTCGTGCGCTTGCGCAACGGCGGGGGCCTGAAGAAGGTGGTCACGAAGTACTCGAACGCGTGCGGCACCATCGAGCGCGCGACCGCCCGTGCGATCAGGTAGTCCTCCCGCTCGGAGCCGATGATCTCGCGGTCGTGTCGACAGCGATCGATCATGTTGATGTTGTCCACCGCCAGCAGCGGCGTGCGGGTCCAGCGCGCGTACATCCCGGACAGGGGCTCGAAGTCGCTGATCACGACCTCGGGCTTCCAGTCGTCGATCAGCGAGACCCAGTGCCGCAGGGTGTCGGGCAGCTCATGGCGGGCCAGGCGCAGGTTGAGCAGCACGGTCTGCCAGCGCCGGATCTGGCCCTCCCCCATCGCGAACGTGTAGCCGAAGACCTCCTCGACCCGGGGCAGCCGGCCGCTCAGGTGGCGCAGCGCGGCTCCGGAGGTCACCACGCGCACCTCGTGCCGCTGCATCAGCGCGCCGATCACGACCTCGGAGCGGGTGGCGTGACCCATCCCCTCGCCGTTCACGCCGTAGAGGACTCGCACCCGCCGACCCTACCCCGGCCGCGCACCGACCGGGTTAGGGTCGCCGCATGCCCATCGCAGAGATCATCCTGGAGTTCGAGGGCGAGGACTTCCTGGGTGGCGAGGCAGAGCGCGCGGGCCTGGTTCTCCTTGGGTCGCTGCTGCTGTCGTTCATCCTCATCCGGACCAGCACGAGGCTCATGCGCAGCCCGAAGGTCACCTGGTGGCCGGGCAGCATCGAGACCGAGGGCGGCGTCCACGTGCACCACCTCGTGTTCGGCATCGTCCTCATGCTCGCCACCGGCTTCGCGCTGGCCCTGCAGCCACCGAGCCCCTGGCTCGAGATCACGGCCGCGGGCTTCGGCATCGGCGCCGGGCTCACGCTGGACGAGTACGCGCTGTGGCTCCACCTCGAGGACGTCTACTGGGAGGAGGAGGGACGCCAGTCCGTCGACGCGCTGGTGGTGGCCACGGTCATCGGGGGCCTGGTGCTGATGGGATTTCTGCCCTTCTCCACCGAGGGCGGCTGGTCGGTCATCGTCCTGACCGTGCTCGCCAACCTCACGTTCGCCACGATCGCGGTGCTCAAGGGCAAGGTCGTGATGGGCGTGGCGGCCATGATGATTCCGCTGATCGGGCTGATCGCCGCCATCCGGCTGGCCACGCCGGGCTCGCCGTGGGCACGGCGGCGGTACGCGCCCGGCAGCGACAAGCTGGCGCGCGCCGAGCGGCGCCACGCGCGCCATGCCCGCCGCTACCGCCGCTTCCAGAACGCCTTGGCCGGGGCGCCGGGGCGCCCGCCGCCGGACTGAGGCGGCCCGGCGGGGACCGTGCCTTTGACCCACCCTTTACAGGCGCACTATGGTCGAGGGGTCCCGTGCGCCGCTTGGTTGCATTCGCGCTCTTGACAGCGACCATCTGCTCAGGCTGTGCCACGGGACTGACCGGCTCGCCCGCCTCGGTGTCCGTCAGCGGGGCCGTGATCGGCGGCGAGGTGGTGAGCGACGTGGGCGGCCAGGTCGAGTACTGGGCCGAGTACGGGCGCACAACTCGATCCGCGACGTGTCCGCGGACGGCTCGCCGATCGGCATCTCGATCGAGGGTGGCGAGGCCAACGAGATCCGCGGCGGCCGGGCCTCTGGGCGCGTCTTCGGGCTCTCGGTGGACGGCTCCGAACGGCTCGTCGTGGCGGATACCGAGCTGTCCGGGGTCTTCGGCGAAGCGCTCGTGCTCGCCGGCAACCGGGGTCGGATCGTCCGCAGCCGGATCGAGGGATTCTTCACCGCTCGCACTGAGCTTGTCGCGAGGGTGGTCGGCTCGGGGAACCGGATCGCCGAGAACGAGATCATTGGCGCCGGAACGAAGGTCCTCGTGGCCGGCTCCGGCAACGAGCTGATCGAGAACGTCGTGTCGGGCGACGGGCCCTCCCCCGCCGAGGCGGACGGCATCCTGGTGACAGGCTTCGGTGCCGGCACGCTGCTGCGCGGCAACCGGGCGCACGACAACTCCGACGACGGCATCGACGTGAGGAGCACGAGTACGCGGCTGCGGGACAACACCGCGACCGGCAACGGAGACTTCGGCATCGACGCGGTCGAGGGCGTGACAGACCAGGGCGGCAACGCAGCGAGCGGCAACGGCAACGCATTGCAGTGCCGCAACGTCTTCTGCCAGTAGCGCCATGGAACGGCGCCGTCACAGGCCGTCGGCGCCCACGCTCGAGCGCCCGGCCCGGCGGCGATCGCCCGCCGGACGCGGCAACAAGCGCACCTCGCGTGCGAAGTTCCCGGCGGCGGTCAGGTAGACCGCCTGCGCGAGCGTGACCCTCAGCGTGGCAACGGCATCCGCGGTCGGCACACCCTCGCCGCGGTCGGTCGCCTCCGGCGCGCCCGCTGCCAGGTCGAGCACCTCCACGTCCTGCAGGGCCAGGAAGGTGCGGCCGGCGCCATCGCGCGGCTCCGTGGAGACGAGCACGTCGACGCGGCTGCCGGCGGGACTGGCGTCACCAAGGCCCGCGGCGCCCGCCACGCCCACCTCCACAGCGCGCTCGCCGCGCCGCAGCACCCCGCCGCTCCCGGTCTCAGCCGCCCGCGCGCCGAGCGCCGCGGCGGTCAGGTAGCTCCCGCGCGCGAGCGGCGCCACCGGCACCGCGCCCGCCACCTCGCTCGGGTCGGTGAAGGCATCAGGAGGCGCGAACCGCGCGGGCACCTCGCGCACGGCCACGTCGCGTGGGCTCAGCTCGGTGCCGGGGGCGGTATCGCGCGCGGCTACAAGGACCGGCACCGGCGCACCGACCCGGCCCTCGACTTCGCGCACGAGCCCGTTGACCTCCGAGGCGGCCAGGCCACCGCACGCCAGCGCCAGGGCGAGCAGCAGGCCGGCCCGGCGGCGCCTTACGGCCCTCTTCACCGCTCGGCGACGGGCAGCTCGATGGCAGCGGTGGACCCCTCTGGCCGGCGCTCGAGGGTCAGGCGGCCGCCCGCGTCCTCGACGGCCCGCCCGGCGATGCGCAGCCCGCGACCCCGGCCGGGCGCGTCGGGCCGGTCCGTCGCGGGCCGCCCGTCGCGCACCTCCACCACCACGCGGGTGCCCGCGCGCCGGCCACGCAGCTCGATCGGCCCACTGCCGTGCTCGACGGCGTTGGCCACCAGGTTGGAGATCGCCTGCGACAGCCTGCGACGGTCGGCGCGCACCAGCGCGGGTGGCCCCTCCCACCGCAGCCGCAGCGCCCGGCCGTCCGCTCGGGCTGCGGGTCGCCAGCCGGCCGCGCTGGCGCGCAGGAGGCGATCGACCGGCAGCACGGAATCCGAGCGGGGCGCGCGCCGGCCCGACCGTGCCGCTTCGAGGTCCGCGAGCCCCGCCCCCAGCCGCTCCAGCTCTGTCTCGAATGCCAGCACCCGGCGGATGCCGCCGGGCTCGCGGCGCAGCGAGGCCACCGCCAGCGAGATGGTGGTGGCGGAGCCTCGAAGCTCGTGTAGGGCCTCCGCCACGAGCTCCATCTGCGCCCGCTGCCTCACCCGTCCGGCCGCCAGAGCCGCCGCGAACGTCCACCCGGCCAGCGCCAGCAGTACCGCCACCGTCACAGCGCCTCCGTGAGCTTGTAGCCCACCCCGCGCACGTTCACGATCCACGCACGGCCCGAGCCCTTGCCCGCGGACAGCTTCTTGCGCAGGCGGCAGGCGTGCGCGTCGACCGTGCGGGTCTGGCCGATCGACACATAGCCCCACACGTCTCGCAGCAGCTCGTTCTTGGAGCGCACGCGCTCGGGCTCCTCCGCCAGCGCCTGCAGCAGTGCGAACTCCTTGGCGGAGGTGTGGACCGGCTCGCCCGCCAGCCGCACCGCTCGCGTGGCGGGGTCCACCGTGAGGTCGCCCACGCGGATCACGCCCCGCTGAGGGCGGCCGTTGGCGCGCCGCAGCACCGCCCCGATGCGCGCCAGCAGCTCCCCGTAGGCGAAGGGCTTTACGAGGTAGTCGTCGGCCCCGCGGGCGAAGCCGCGGACGCGATCCGCCTCCCCGCCGCGCCCGGTGAAGACGATGACCGGCACGTCCGGGTCGATCCTGGTGGCCATGCCGTCGGCGGCGCGGACGCGGTCCAGCAGGTCCAGGCCGGAGCCCTCGTCGAGCGTCAGGTCGAGCAGCACGAGCGACGGATGCCGCACCTCGAGCGCCCTGAAGGCCTCCGCCGCTCCCGTGGCGCAGGCCACCTTGTAGCCGTCGGCGGTCAGGTTGTCGGCTAGGTAGGAGCGGGTGGGCTCGTCGTCCTCCACCACCAGCAGCGAATGCTTCATGCACCCACCAGTCCGCGGGCGCGATTTCTCGCCCCCGCTGACGACCCAGGGCTAGCTGGGCGAGCGCTGCGTTCACGCCATCAGACCGAGGAAGCGCCAGTCCAGGACGGGCTCCGCGCCATCGCTGCCGTCGCGCTCCGCGGTGGTCACCGCCCGCAGATCCACCAATCCGTGCTCGCCGGGCTCGAGCGGGTGCAACCGGCCGACCGTGAGCTCCGTGGCCAGCAGGTCGCCGTCGAACACCGGCCCGGTGTGCTCACACGAGCGCCAGGCGAGAATGGTGAGGAGGTTCGGCAGCGCGCGCGTGGCCTGGGCGGCGGCCACGGCGATCGTGTGACCGCCGTAGGCCAGCCGGCGGCCATGGGCGCTGCCGGCCGCGTCGGTGTGCGCGCGCGCGACGTTCAGAGTGAGCCGCGCAAGCTCCGCGGCCGCCGTGACGGTGTCGCGGCCCTCGACCTCGTAGACCGTGCCCTCCTCGAGGTCCGCGAAGCGCCGGCCGGGCACGCTGCTCCGGTACACGTCATAGCGCCAATCGCGCGGTACCGCCCGCCCGACCTGGACCAGGTCCAACTCGCGCGGGATCTCCTCGAAGGAGTCCTCGTGGCCGGTGCGGGCGTCCGGGTCACGCAGCGGCATCATCGCGCAGCGCCAGAAGTCCAGCACGGGCTCATCGCGCTGATTGACCGTGCTCACGCGCAGCGCCACCAGACCGGTGGCCGAGCCCGCGCGCGGCCGGTTCTGCTTGAGGGCCACCACCTCCGTGCGGGTGCGGATCGTGTCGCCGATGAACACCGGGCGCTGGAGCACCAGCCCGCGATAGAAGAGGTTGCCCAGCACGAGCTGGGTCGGCCCGGTGGACTGGCCGATCGCCACGTCACAGACCAGGTTGGGATGCGCCAGCGGCGCGTCGACGCCGGTCACGGCCTTGCACAGCGCGGCGTCGAGCGCCAGGCGCAGGCGGTCGCCCAGCAGCGCCTGATGGAAGGCCGCGTGGCCGGGGGTGAGCGTCAGCGCCGGTGCGTCCTCGAAGACCTGCCCCACCTCGAAGTCCTCGAAGTGCGGCCCGCCGACCCGGACCTTCTCGCGTGTGCCGACCATCGCTCTCCGTTCGCCTGGGCGTCGCCCGCTCGCGACCGCGCAAGCGTACCCCCGGCTCCCGACGAACAAGGCCGCCGATGAGGTCCCGCTAGGTCACTAAGCCTCCAGCCGGTAGCCGGCCCCGCGCACGGTCACGATCGCCTCGCTGCCGAGCTTCTTGCGGAGGTAGCCCACGTACACGTCCACCACGTTCGAGCCGGGGTCGTGGTCGTAGCCCCACACGTGGGAGAGCAGCTGCTCACGGGAGAGGACCTGGCCGGAGTGGCGCAGGAACGTCTCGAGCATCGTGAACTCGCGCGCGGTCAGATCCAGCGCCTCGCCGTCGATGGACACCCGCCGGCTGCGGCCATCGAGCGCGATCCCGCCGGCGCAGCTCGGCCTCCGCGGCCATGGCCCGTCGTGCGCCCCGGTCCTCCAGCCGTCCGGGCAGCAGCACCTTGGCCACCACCAGCGCGCGCAGGCCCTCGTCCCAAGCCAGATAGGTCTCGTAGCGAAGCCCGACGCCGAGCTGCTCGATGGCCGTGCGGCCGGGTGCGATCTCGTTGCCTTCGGTGAGGCCCCAGACATCCATGCCCTGACCGTCCCGCGCGCGGCTGAGCGCCGCGTGAGACAACCATGAGAGTCCTCTCACGGCTGGCGGGTGCAAGTGGCGTTGCACCCCGTCCGGCGAGGAAGGGAACGGGGCTAGGATGCCGACGCCTCATGGACCCCACCACCCGACGCGGGAACTACGAATCGGGCGCTGACTACGTGCTCGAATACGGTGAGTTGCGCTTCACGTTCAACGAGCGCGATTTCACCGAGCGCGTCGAGCAGGCGGCCATGAAGCTCGGGTTCGTTTCAGGCCCGCTCTCCTTCGAGGAGCGCGAGGACCTGGTGAACCTGGCGGTCAACGGCGAGGTCACGGACGCCCACTCCGAGCTGGGCGAGCACATCGTCGATCGCTGGGCCGACCTGCACGGGCCGTCGGACCGCTCGCTGGTGCACTGGCTCCGCCGGCTGGTCTTCCGCGGGGCGTGGCTCGACCAGCGGGTGATGGAGGGCGAGCTCGAGATCGTCTTCGACGACGAGACCCACACCTTCGGGTACGCGCAGCCCGACCGTGACTTCGAGCTCATCGAGCTCTCGCCCGAGCCGTCCTGGAAACGCGTGGCCTACCGCCCGTAGGGCGGGTGCCCTCTCAGCCGCCGATCCGCGGGCGGCGGTGCTCCACGGCGCGGACCACCTCGAGCACGCGCTCGGGGTCGTCGGTGACCTCGAGCATCTCCAGGTCCTCCGCCGTGATCTTGCCCTCGCCCGCCACAGGGTCGGTGAGCCAGTCGACCAGCCCGCGCCAGTAGTCGGTGCCGAACAGCAGGATCGGGAAGTGGCGGATCTTCTCGGTCTGGCGCAGGGTGGCAGCCTCGAACAGCTCGTCGAGAGTGCCGAAGCCGCCCGGAAAGACCACGAACGCGCTCGCGTAGCGGACGAACATGACCTTGCGCGTGAAGAAGTAGTGGAACTCCAGCGGCAGGCCCACCCACTCGTTCATGGACTGCTCGTGGGGAAGCTCGATGCCCAGGCCGATCGACGGCACCCCCGCGTCCTCGGCACCGCGGTTGGCCGCCTCCATGATGCCCGGGCCGCCCCCGGTGATCACGGCGAAGCCGTCGTCGCCCAGCCGCCGCGCCAGGTCGCGCGCGCGGGCGTAGTAGGGGTCGTCGCGCGGGGTGCGCGCCGATCCGAACACCGACACCGCCTTGCCGATGTGGGCCAGTGAGTCGAACCCCGTCCGCAGCTCGTCCTCCACGCGCTCGAGTCGCGCCGTGTCGTCGAGCTGCGACGCGACCGTCAGGCTCTCGGCCTCCAGCAGCTCCTCGTCGGGAGTGGTTGGGTCTCTGGGCTGCTCGGTCAACCGCCGGCGGCTCTCAGGCGAGCAGGTCGGGCCGCTGGGCGCCAGAAAGGGCGGCCATCACGTGCAGCGAGCCGTCGCCCGACGGTTGCTCCAGGACGATGCGGGTGTTGGCCTGGCGCAGCGCGTCCTCGGAGCCGCCGGTGGCGGCGATCACGGTCAGGGAGCCCCCCTCCTGGGCCTTGCGAGCGGCGCCGAACAGCCTGCGCGCGGCGGCGGGCGGGAAGGCGATCAGGGAGTCCACCACCACCACGGCGTCTCCGCCGCGCTCCACCGCGCGCTTGCCGCGCTCCACAGCCAGCTCCGCCGCCTGCACCTGCGCGTCGATGGGACCGTCGAAGCCGCCGCCGGAAATGGGCAGGTCGGGGCCGTGCCAGCCCGTGAGCTCCTCCGGGCGGGCGCCCACGAGCACCAGCGAGACGGTCAGGCCGTCGACCTTGGATATCGACTCGATGATCTCGCCCAGGAGTCGGGTGGAGCCGGCGCCGGGGGCGCCGGACACGGCCACGCGCGAGCCCTTGCCGTAGGGCACGTCCTTTAGCGAATCCGGCGCGGGCAGCCGGTCGGTTGGGTGCACCGGCGTGAGGTCTGAGAACAGCGGGCGCTCTTCGGGCGGCTCGGCGTCGCGGCCGTTCACCTTCTCCACGCGGACCAGCGACGGGTGGCGCTCGTTGCGGCGCGCGGGCCGCGGCGGGCCGGACACCTCGTCACCGGGGCGCAGCTCGCAGCGCCGGATCTGAGCGGGCGACACGTACACGTCGTCGCCGGACTCCACGCGCAGGAACCCGCTGCCGCCCTGCAACACGTCGAGCACGCCGGCCACCGGCTCGGCGGCGGGCTCGGGCTCGGCGGCCGGCTCGGGCTCGGCGGCCGGCTCGGGCTCCGCCGCGGCTCCTCATCGCGTGCCGGCTCGTCGTCGGCATCCGCCGCGGCGGACGGCGGCTCACCGTCTGCCTCCGCCTCGGTCTCCGCCGGGGCCTCGCCCTCCCCACCCTGGGCGTCCACGATCGCGGTCACCAGCTCGGCCTGACGGAGCACCCGAAAGCGCTCGATGCCGAGCTCGGACGCGATCGCGTGCAGATCGGCGAGCGGGCTCTGCTCGAGCTCCTTGCGCTGGAGAACTGACACTGGTGGGGCTCCTTCGGTGGTAGGGCGAGCGCGGAAGGCTAGCTCGTGCCCTGGTCGAGTCGGCCGACGGCATCGAGCACCAGCAGCATCAGCCGGCGCAGCGAGTCGTCCACGCCCACGTTGTCGATGATCGCGATCGACTCGGCTCCGGCTCCCTCCACCAGGTGCCCCTGAAGGGCCCGGATCGCGTCGAATCGGGCCAGGTAGCGCTCGGCCGGGCGGGCGGCCTCCCGCAGCGAGAAGTGGCCCCGGTGCAGCTCCTCGTCCTCCACCACGAGCAGGGCCTCCACGGGCACGCACCGTGCCCGCAGCGAGTCGGTCAGCGCCCCGGGGACGGCGTGTACCCCCTCCACCACGATCGGCGTGCGCTCGCTGCAGGCCCGCTCGACGATGGCCGCCACCGCGGTGTCCACCAGCTCGGCCTGCTCGCGGAACCCCGTCAGGTCCAGCTCGAACGCCGACGGGTGCACCGACGGCATCGCCTCGGGGGTGAAGAACGCGCGCAGCACCTGGCGGATCACGTCGGTGGCGATCACGCGCGTGATCCCCAGGCGGTGCGCGAGCATGGTCGACAGCGTCGACTTGCCGACCCCGGCAGCGCCGCCGATCATCACGATCAGCGGCCGGTCCAATCTGTCCAGGCGGTTCCAGTCGCGGTAGCGCCGCACCGCGCCCTGGTCCTCGTGCTCGGACAGAACCTGCTCGGCCAGCGTCCGCAGGCCGCCCACGTCGATCTCCAGGCCGGGCATGGCGTCCAGCCGCCGCTCCACCTCGCGCGCGAGCTCGAACGCGCGCTCGGGCGACAGCCCCGTGGCCGACAGGGTCTGCGACATCAGGCCCTTCGAGTAGGGAAGGCCGTGCCCGCGGTGGACCACCACCGTCTCAACCATCGGCCAGCAGTCCCATCAGAGCGGCATCGAGATCGCCGTCGAGCGCCACCGGGCGGTTGCGCACGAAGGCCACACTGGCCCCCTCGGCCGCAGCTCTGGCCGCCACGGTGTCGATGGCCGCCGCCTTGAGCTCGGTCAGGTACACGTCGCAGCGCTCGGCGGCCGCGCGGTCCAGGTCGGCCGCGAGCGCCCGCCTGCGCGCCAGGTTGGTCGACGTCACGACCGGATCGACCCCCCGGCAGCGCTCCGCCCGGGTGGTGAACAGCGCCACACGCGCGCCCGCGGGCATCTCCTCGGCCGGCTCGGGGCGAAGCTCGCAGCGTAACGCCGGGCCCTCCACCTGCACGTCGGCCATGAGCAGAAGCAGGTCGGCGCGCAGGGTCCGGTAGCGATCCATTCCCTCGACCTCGCCGCCCACCAGGCACACGGTGCGCGCGGCGGCCACGGGCGGTATGCAGGAGCCCGAGCCCTCGAGCAGGATCGTGTCCGGGTCGAGGGAGGCCGCCAGCGCCACGCCGTCCGCCACGTTCGACTGGGCCGGGACGCCTGCGGGCCCGCCGCCCACGCGGCGGCAGCCCACGGTTCGCACCCCGGCGAGAACCGCATCCTCGAGGTAGTCCGACGCCGCGTGCCGCCCGTCGGCGGCCAGCGCCAGCAACTCCGCCAGGCCGGTTTCGGGGCCGGCCAGTTGCGGGTCGGGCGGGCCACCCCTGCCCATGGACACGATCACCGGGTCGCGGCCGGCTTCGCGCATCAGCCCCGCCCAGTGGCCGGCCACCGCGGTCTTGCCGGTGCGCTTGCCGGTGCCGATCACGGCCACGATGGGCCCAGCGAAGTCGACGCGGGCGTAGGCCGGCACGTCCAGGCGCACCCCCGGCGCCTCGTAGCCCAGGCCCAGGTGCAGCGCCAGCGCCGCCAGCTCCAGCCGTGCCCGCGGCGTGAGCACCGGCTCGTCGGCCAGGTCGACCACCCCGGCGGCGCCGTTGCCCGACAGCTCGCGCACCGCGTCGGCGGGCGGGAGACCCGACAGCACCGCCCGGCCGTAGTGGGGCTCCGGATCGGCCAGCACAGCGGCCGGAACCTTCTCCTCCCCACCGCAGAAGACCACGCCCGCCAGCCCGCGCCGGCGCTCGATCTCATCGAGCGCGTCGCGCACCGCCGGCGGATGGTGCTCGCCGTCGATCAGGACGATGGCGGGGCCGTCAGCCACGTGGCCATTGTCCCGCGTGCCGGGGCAGGGCGTCGCCGGCCCGGCCCCCGGGGCTCCCTACCCGTGCGCCGTCTCGCCGAGCAGCCCGCGGTTCTTCTCGTAGTCGAAGGAGCGCGGATCGAAGCTCAGCAGGGCCTCGCGGTCGTGGAACGGGAACTTGCGGAACACGGTGACCCGCTCCGGCGAGGCCTCGATCAGGTTGTAACACGGCTTCGTTTTCCCGCGCAGGCGGGTGGTGGACACGGTGCCCGCGTTCACCACGAACACATCCTCCAGCCGCCACGCGTACGGCACGTGCTTGTGCCCGGACAGCACCAGGTGCACGTCGGCGCGCTGGAGGCACTCCAGCGTGTCGCCGGCGTCGTGCACCACGTTGCGCTCGCGCCCCGTGCCGGGCACCGGGAGCAGGTGGTGGTGCAGCACGAAGATCCGCAGCCACGCCTCGGTGGCCCCGAAGCGCTCCTCGATCCACTCGTAGCGGCCGCGGCCGATCACCCCGTGGTCCAGGTCGGGCTCCGTGGAGTCCACGGCCAGAATCGACACGCCCGCCATGTGCAGCTCCGAACGGCGCTCGCCGAACAGCTCCTCGAAGTGCACGTAGCCCACGTTCCGCGAGTCGTGGTTGCCGGGGATCACCACCAGCCGCTCGCAGTCGATCCGGTCGATGTAGTCGCGCGCCTCCTCGAACTCCGCCCGCAGGCCGTCGCCGGTGAGGTCGCCGCTCACGATCACCACGTCGGGCTCCAGCTCGTTGATCTCCACCAGCGCCCGGTCCAGCAGGCTGGGCACGAAATGCTGTGAGCCGCAGTGCAGGTCGGAGATCTGCGCGATCGTGAAGGCGGTCATGCCAGGGCCTCCCGCGCGAGCTCCGGCGGCAGCGCCGCGATCGGCTGCCCTTCACCCGCAATGGCGTGACGGACGGCCAGGTAGTCGGCGGCTCCGGCCACGTCGTGAACGCGCAGCATGCACCCCACCGAGAGGCCCAGTGCGGGCTGGATCGCCGCCAGAGTGCCCGCGTCGCGTTCCGCGGGCCGGCGCGCCGTGATGGCGCCCACGAAGTCCTTGCGGGAGATGGCCAGCAGCAGCGGCCGGCCCAGCGGCTCGAGCTCGTCCAGACGCCGGAGCAGCTCAACGCTCTCCTCCACCCCCTTGCCCAGGTCCAGGCCGGGGTCCAGCAGCAGCGCGTCCTCCTCCACCCCGGCGGCGCGCGCCGAAGCCACCCGTTCCGCCAGGAGATCGCGCACGTCGGCCACCACGTCGTCGTAGGTGGGAAACGCCTTCGTCTTTGGCGCGGCGCGGGTGTGCGTGATCACCAGGCCGGCGCCCATCTGGGCGCACACAGCCGCGACGCCGGGGTCGCTCAGGCCGCTGGGGTCGTTCACCATCGCGGCACCCGCCTCAAGCGCCGCGCGCGCCGGTCCGGCGCGCCAGGTGTCGACCGACACGGTCAGGCCCTCGGCGGCCAGGCGCTCGATGACCGGCACGGCCCGGGCGCTCTCCTCGTCCTCGGACACGGCCGCGCGGTCGGTGCGGCCAGACTCCCCGCCCACGTCCACCACCGCGGCGCCCTCGGCTGCCAGCGCCAGCCCCCGCGACACCAGCGCGTCGAGGCGCTTGGGGCCCTGGGGATCCGAGAACGAGTCGGGCGTTGCGTTGAGGATGCCCATCAGCAGCGGCCGGCCGGGAACGAGGTCCAGCGCGCGGCCGCCGCGCAGCCGGAGCGTCATGCCCGCTGGGCCTCGGGCATGGGCGCCGGCGCTCCGGGCACGAGGCCCTCGGCGCCGGCCACCGAATGCCACACGTCCATCTGGTGCGCCAGCTCGGCTTCGTCCCAACCCAGCTCGGCCCCCACCGCGCGCGCCATCGCGTCCGCGCCCTCGGAGCCGGGGGCGGCGAGGTTCCGGGCGTCCAAGACGCCCAGGCGGGTGCGGCGCAGCAGCACGTCGGCCAGCGAGCGCGTCTGCTCGCGGCGGGCCGCGAACGGCCCCTCGGCCACCAGGTCGGGCAGGTCCGGGCTCACGCGGCGGGCGAGCTCGGGCGACTCGGCGGCCAGCTCCAGCACGTCCACGGCGGCGTGTCCGTAGCGGCCCGACAGCGCGGCTCGGGACTCCTCGTCCACACCGTCCACCTCCGGCAGCTCGCCCGGCTCCACCGGCTGTCCGAGCGAGAGCTCGTGCGTGCGGCACGGCGCCTCGCGGCCCTCGCGCTCCACGATCCGGTCCACGGCCATCTTGGCCATCCGCCGCCATGTGGTGAGCTTGCCCCCGGTGATCGTGACCATCCCCGAGCTGGTCTCGTACAGCTCGGCCTTGCGAGAGATGTCCACCGACTTCTTCGGGTCTCCGGTCGAGATCAGCGGCCGGACCCCGGCGTAGGCCCCGGTCAGGTCCGCGAGGCCCAGCGCCGTGCCGAAGTACTCGTTGGTGGCCTCCAGCAGGTAGTCGATGTCCGTGGCCCCCGGCGGCACGTGGTCCAGCGAGCCCTCGTAGTCGTTGTCGGTCGTCCCGATGAGCGTCCGGCCGAGCCAGGGGAGCACGAAGATCGATCGGCCCGAGCCCGCCGGCACGATGGCGCCCGCCACGACCGGGAGCGCGTCCTTCGACACGGTCACGTGCGTGCCGCGGCTGGGGCTGATGCGCGGAACCTCAGCCTCGTCGTGCAGCTCGTCGGGCCGGATCCGGTCGGCCCACACCCCGGTGGCGTTCACCACGTTGGTCGCGCACAGCTCGAACTCGCCGCCGCCCACCGCGTCCTGGCACAGCACGCCGGTGGCGCGGCCGTCGCGCTCGACCAGGCCCGTGACCTCCACCCCGTTGCAGCACACAGCCCCGAAGCGCTCAGCCTCGCCCAGCGCCGTGAGCACCAGGCGCACGTCGTCGGTCTGGCAGTCGTAGAACAGGTAGGCCGAGGTGGGGTTGCGCGAGGCCAGCGCCGGCAGCAGCTTTACCGTCTCCTCCGCGTCGATCGTGCGATGGCGGTCTGGGCTCCACTCGTCGCCGTCGGCACCGCGCCGGCGACGCAGCCGCTCGGTGGCCATCACGTCGTACATGTTCAGCCCCACGCCGGCCAGGCGGTCGGGGCGCTTGCCGTCGAACGCGGGGATCAGCAGCGGCAGCGGGCGCACCAGGTGCGGCGCCAGCTTGACCATGAGCTGGCGCTCCAGCAGCGCCTCCCGCACCAGCCCGAGGTCGAAGTTCTGCAGGTAGCGCAGGCCGCCGTGCACGAGCTTCGATGAGCGGCTGGAGGTGCCCGACGCGTAGTCGGCCTTCTCCACGAGCGCCACCGAGTAGCCGCGCGAAGCGGCGTCCAGGGCCACCCCTGCGCCGGTGATGCCGCCGCCCACCACCACCACGTCGAACTCGTCGCGCTCGAGTGCAGCCAGGGCGTCAGCGCGTGCGATCACGGGAGATACGTTACGAAGTCGGCTGGGGGCAGGCGCTCGGGCGCCGGCTTTTCGGTGCTTGCGGCGTGGCCAAGGTGCACGAGCGCCACGAACAGCTCGTCCTCCCCCATGCCCGCCGCCGCGGCGCCGTCGGGGGTGCGCAGCACTCCCGGGGTGCGCCAGTAGCCGGCCAGCCCGCGGGCATGGGCGCCCAGCAGCAGGATGAACACGGCACAGGCCGTGGCGCACAGGTCCTCCTCGTCCTGGACCGCATCGCCCGACAGCTTCACCGAGACGCACACCAGCGTCGGCGCGCGGTCGAGCTTGGCCGCAGCGTCCGGGGCGGCCGACGCTTTGAGCCGGGCGAGCGACTCCGGGCCCAGCACGCGGAACCGCCACGGATTGGTCAGGTGATGGTTGGGCGCCCAGCGCGACAGCTCGAAGAGCTCCTCGAGCGTGTCCCTGTCGACGGGCTCGGGAGCGTACGCCTTGTGCGTGCGCCGGCCGCGAATCGCCTCATCGAGCTCCACCCGGGCGACGCTAGCGGATAGGTTCGGCACCATGAGCGGGCAGGCAGTCGTCACCGGAGCATCCACGGGCATCGGCCACGCCACGGCCCTGCACCTGGACTCACTCGGCTTCTCCGTTTGGGCCGGCGTGCGCAAGGAGGCCGACGCGCAGCGGATCGCCGCGTCTGGGTCCGACCGCCTGCGCCCGTTGACCATCGACGTGACCGACGCCGCGTCGATCGCGGCGGCCGCGGAGACGGTGGGCGACGCGGCCGGCGCCAGCGGGTTGGCTGCGCTGGTGAACAACGCCGGCGTGGCCGTGTCCGCTCCAGTGGAGTTCGTGCCGATCGATCAGCTCCGGCATCAGCTCGAGGTCAACCTGATTGGCCAGGTGGCGGTCACGCAGGCGTTACTGCCGCAGCTGCGCACGGCCCGCGGGCGGGTGGTCATGGTCAGCTCGATCGGCGGCCGCATCGGGCTGCCGCTGGCCGGCCCGTACGCGGCGTCCAAGTTCGCGCTCGAGGGCATCAGCGACTCCCTGCGGCGCGAGGTTGCGCACATGGGGGTCCGAGTGGTGTTGATCGAACCGGGCGGCGTGAAGACGCCCATCTGGGAGAAGGGGACCGCCACCGCCGAGGCGATCCTCGAGGGGGCGCCGCCAGAGTACGAGCGCCTCTACGGCAAGCTCGAGGAGGGGCTGCGCGAGGAGGTGAACCGGATCGCCACCCGCACCGGCGTCGAGCCGTCCGCCGTGGCCGAGGCCATCGGCCGCGCCCTGACGGCGAACAAGCCGAAGACGCGCTACGTGGTCGGACGCGACGCCAAGGTGCGCGTGGCGCTGGCCAAGCGCCTGCCCGACCGGGCGTTCGACGCGCTGATCGCCCGGGCGCTGCCGCCCGAGTAGCCGCTGCTCAGGCCGCGCGCCGGCGCAGTCGCCGCCGGGCCAGCCAGACCCCGCCCAGCGCGACCCCCACCGCGGCCGCCAGCACCGCCGGCGAGGCTCCGCCCGCATCGTCACGGCTGGGTGAGCGAGCGGCCGTGGGCGCCGACGACACCGTCGAGGGTTCGCGCTCGCGCGACGCGGAGGCCCGGCCTGTCGGCGCGCTACGCGCCGCCTCCTCCTTGGCCTTCGCCTGACGCTTGCGCTGTGCCGAGGCGGACGCGGAGCCGGCCTCGGCCACCGCCGCACGGCGGGCCTGGCGTCGCGGCACCGCGGCCAGCGGGAACGGCCTGCGCCGCAGCGCGGTCAGGGCCTGAGCGGTGACCCACACCGGCGTCTGGTTGCTCGTGCGCGAGTAGGCGATGTGGCCGTCACGGCGCTGAAGCCGGACCAGGTAGCGCACCGGATCGCCGCCCGGACCCCTGGTCGCCGCCCCCGCTGCCACCAGTCCCTGCACCGCCCATGCGGTCGACTGGGCATTGGACGACCGGCCTCGGCTCTGCCCCCAGCCGCCGTCGCGGTTCTGCGCGCTCCGCAGGTAGGCGACCGCCTGCCGCGCCGAAGATCCGCGCCGCCTGCCCGCGGCGGCCAGCGCCTGAAGCGCCGCGCCGGTGTTGTCCACGTCGCTGTCGGCGTCGGGCACCAGCCCGAAGCCGCCGTCGGAGCTCTGCGCTCGCTCCAGCCACGCGGCGGAGCGGCGCAACGAGGCGCCGCGCCGGCCGGCGGCGCGCAGCGCCAGGATTCCGAACGCGGTGGGTGCCACGTTCCCGCGCCAGGACCCGCTGGACCGCCGCCGCCGGACGAGCTCCGCCACCAGGTCGCGGTCGCCGAAGCTGCGCGGCGAGAGCCCGGCCGCGCGCAGGACCAGGATCGTCCGCTCGATCTCGCCGGTGTCGCCGATCGAGCCCGCCCGCCTCAGGTAGGTCGTGATCGACCGCTCACCCCGGCGGCCCACATCGCGCGGATTGCGCCCCGCCGCCGCCAGTCCCAGCGCACTCCAGCCCGTGAACAGCTGGTTCGAGGATTGACCGCGCGCGGCTCCGAAGCCGCCGTCGCGGTTCTGCGCCGCCGTCAGGTAGCGCGCGGCCTTCGAGGCCGGCGAGACGGCCGCACGAGCCGGCTCCTCGGGAGCGCCGGCCAGCGTCAGCGCCACGGCGATCGCCACGCCCAGCGCCGCGGTCGCGCCACCCACCGCGGTCGCGCGCGCACCGCCAGGGGCCGGCCAGCTGACCTCGAACCGCCGGCGGTACCGGCGCAGAGCGCCGATGAACAGCGGCCCGAGCAGCAGGCAGAAGGCCACGTTGCCGATCGCGTGCGCCACGTTGTACGGCAGCGAGCTGGCCGACACGGCGAGGTAGGTGGGCAGATCCTGGCGAGCGGCCAACGTCCACTGGTAGACGTCCATGAACATGCCGAAGGCCAGGCCGGCCACGCCGCACGCGAGCGCCAGCGACACCCGCCCCAGCTCGCGGCCGCGGGTGGCGCGCGCGAGCGGCCGCCCCGCCGATGCCCACGCCGCCCCACCCGACCATCTGCCACACGGTCCACGGTCCCTGGCCGAGGAACACGTTCGACGCCAGCGCCGTGATCGCGCCCACGACGAACCCGGGCACCGGCCCCAAGGGCGTAGCCCGCGAACAGCACGATGTCGGTGGTGGGCTTCACGTTGGGAATGGCCGCGAACGCCAGCCGGCCCACCACGGCCAGCGCAGCCAGGGTGGCCACCAGCGCGACCACCTCGGCGGGCGGGCGGCGGCGCTCGTACCACGCAAAGCCTGCGCCCAGCACGAGCGCCAGCACGACGAACGAGCTGGCCTGCCAGGTCATCCCACCAGCTCCCGCTCCAGCACCGCCGCGCCCTGCTCCGGCGTGAGCGCGCCGCCCGCGCCGCCGAGCGCCCTGGCCACGTCGGTCGAGAAATGCCAGCCGCCCGCCAGCACCTCCTCGGGCGGTCCGTCGGCGATCACCGTCGCCCTGGCCCATGAGCACCACGCGGTCGGCGAAGGTGGCCGCGAACTCGGTGTCGTGGGTGGCCACCACCACGGCGGCGCCCGTGGCCGCGAGCTCCGCTATGCGGCCCGCCAGCGCTCCTTGTGAGGGCGATCCATGCCGCGGGTCGGCTCGTCCAGCAGCACCACCGCGCCGGCTCGCCGGACAGCACGACCTCCAGCGCCAGGCGCTGGCGCTCGCCGCCCGACAGGTCGCGGGGGTTCGCGTCGCCGCGGCCGGCCAGGCCTACCCGGCCGAGGGCCTCCTCGCCGGCCTCCTCGCGCGCGTGCGTCGTGCACCAGGTAGTCGCCCGGGTTCTGGAGCAGCAGCGCCACGTCGCCCCCGCAGACGATCCGCCCGCGCGTGGGCTCGGGCAGGCCCTTGAACAGCCGCAGCAGCGTGGACTTGCCGGCGCCGTTGCGGCCCATCAGCGCCACCCGCGTCGCCGGTCTCGAAGCGCAGGTTCAGCGCCGCGCAGCACCTGCGGGCCGTCCTCGATCTCGAGCCACACGTCCCGCGCCTCGAGCCGCAGCTCGCCGTGCGCCGCGCCCCGGGCCACCATCGTCATGGGCGCCATCGGCGGGCGGTGGCCAGCCCGGCTCTGCGCAGCCCCTCGCGGGCCTCCTTGACGGTGGTCGGCACCGGCCCGAGCCCCGCGAGCGAGAACATGCGCGCCACCGGAGTGGCGAGCGCGCCGCGCCGAAGCCGCCGACCAGCTCAGGAAGTCGGCCGGCGCGCCGTCGCAGGCCACGCGCCGCACTCGATCGCCACGACGCGATCGGCCGCGGGCAGGCAGCGCTCCAGCCGGTGCTCGGCGAGCACCACCGCCGTCCCCCACTCCTCGTTGAGCCGCCGCAGCAGCCAGATCAGCTCGTCCCCGGCCACGGGGTCGAGCTGCGAGGTGGGCTCGTCGAGCAGCAGCAGCGCCGGCCGGTCCACCAGCGCCGCGGCGATCGCCACGCGCTGGAGCTCGCCGCCCGAGAGGGTCTCGGTACGGCGGTCGAGCAGATGGGCGACGCCCATCGCCAGCGGCACCTCCTCCACCGCGCGCGCCACGGCGGCCGCGGGCTCGCCGCGATGCTCCAGCGCCAGCGACAGCTCCGAGCGCACGCCACCCATCACCACCTGCGACTCGGGGTCCTGGAACACGGTGCCGCAGACCGCGGCCAGCTCGGCCGGGCCCGTGCTCGCGCACGCTCAGCCCGCCCACGTGCAGCTCGCCCGAGGCGTCGCCGCCGTGGAAGTGCGGCACGAGGCCACACAGCGCCCGCAGCAGCGTGGACTTGCCCGAGCCCGAGACTCCCGCCAGAACCGTGAACGTGCCCTCGCCGAGGCTCGAGCGTGACGTCGCGGAGGGCGGGCTCATCCGCCTCGGGATAGCGGTAGCCGAACCCGCGCGCGCTCACCACGGGCCTCAGGCACGAGCCACCCCCAGGCGCGCCGAACGGCCGGCGAACGGGATCGCCGCCGCCAGTCAGCAGGATCGCGCACAGAGCGAGCTCGCCCAGGCCCGAGCGTGATCTCGAGGATCGGGTATGGCTCACGGCGCCCACCCCGGCGAGCTTGCCGCGCACGGCGCGCCCGGCCACGATCGCCGCCGCGGCCAGCACGCGCACGTCGTGGCGCGACGGCGACCGGCGCGCCCGGCCGGGCGGCGGCCGCGCCGAGTAGCCGCGCACCTCCAGCGCCGCGGCCACGTCCACCGCGCGCTCGAGCGCGCCCGACAGCGCGGCCCGGGCCACGGCCAGCCGGCCGGGCGGGTCGGGCCGGCAGCGGGCGGCGTCGCCCATGCGCGTGGCGTCGCGAGCGAGCACCGGCACCAGCCGCGTGGCCAGCGCCGCGGTGAGCGCCGAGCGGTAGGACACGCGCCGCAGGCTGCGCAGCAGCTCGTCCGGGTCCACGCAGGCCGCGAACAGCGCGAACGGCATCACGAAGACGGCCAGCCCGGCAGGCCGGCCAGCGCCGCCGGCGGCGAGCGCCTCGAGCGTGATGTCGAAGCGGTGTCCGAGCACGCTCCCCCCGCGGATCAGCAGCGTGTCGCCCTCGGCGTAGACGAGCGGGTTGATGAGCGTCACCAGCAGCGCCAGCGGCACCGACAGCCGCGCCGCGCGCGCGATCTCCCCGCCGACCCCGGCCGCCAGCCCGGCGCCCACCACCGCGGCGATCACGCGCCAGCACCAGCGGGTGGTCGTACAGCGCGCACACCAGCGCCAGGCTCCGCACAGCGCCGTGGCCGGGCCGGCGCCCGCGGCGTGCAGCGGGCTCGGACGCGGCCGGTAGATGGGCACGAGGCCCCCTCACTCGCCGGCCTCCGGCAGCGGCAGCTGCTCGATGCCGTCCGGAGTCGCGGCCACCGCGAAGGCGTCGCGCAGCGTCGCGGCGTCGAAGGCCGCCGCGGCGGCGTCCACGCCTCGCTCGGTCGCCGCCGGTGAGCACCCACAGGATCTCGTGTCCGACGGCCGCCGCGCGGCGACGATGCCCGTGTTCGGGCCGCCGCGGCGCGCCACCTCCCGCGCTCGTCGAGCAGCTCCACCGTGCGGCCGCCGTCGCGGAAGCGAGCGAACACCCCGCTCTCGCTCGGGCGCCTCTCGAGCGCGCGCACGGTGGGCAGCTCGCGGGCGCGCTGCCCACGGGGCCACGACCACGCGGATCACCTGCTGGTTGCCGGTGCGCTCCGAGCGACGCGCCGGTGGCCGGCACGCCGGCTCGATCGAGCTTGTCCTTCACTCCCGGCACGCGCGCGAGGCGGCGTCCTCGCACTCCACCCGCGTGGGGAACGGCGCTTCCCTCCGCGCCGTGCAGGAACGGCTCGGGGAACGCGCCCACGGTGGCGCGCACCATCGCCGCGCGCCAGTTGCGGTAGTCCCACTGCACCACGTCGCCCGGGTTGAGCTCGTACTCCGCGGCGCCCTTGTCGGCCTCGATGCCGTTCACGAAGTAGAACCAGTCGGCGGAGCCGCCCTCCCCGCCGCCCGCGAGGCCGTCGATCGACTGCACGAAGTTCCCGCCGTAGCGCGTCTCCACGTCGTTGCCTCGGAGCGCAGCAGGCGCATCACGGTCTGGTCCTCGCGCACCTTCTCGACGCGGTCTGAGCGAGAGCACCTCGCGCCCGAAGTCGCGCGTCACGCGCAGGGTCGGCGCCGTCGCCCTCGCGCTCGTCCCCGGGCCAACGCCGCAGCCGGCCACAGCCGCGACGCGCGGCCAGTAGGGCGACACGCGCAGGCGGCGCCATCAGCGCACGACCACCCGCTCGCCGAACGAGCGGATGAACCCGGGCTTGGAGGCCACGAACAGGTGGCGCCCGGCGCGCAGCGTCAGGCGTGGCGTGCCGTTGGCGTTGGTCACGCGCGCTGCCCGGAGCCGGACACCGTGGCTCCGGGCACCGTCACGCCGCGGCCGTTGTCGTCGTACCCGCGCACGATCACCGTGACCAGCCGCCGCCGAGCGGCGTGGCCTTCAGCTCCAGCGTGCGCTGGAAGCTCGCCGCGCGTGAGCGGCAGTAGAACCAGGTGACGCGCTGCCCCGTGCGCAGCCGTCCGCGGCCGAACGGCCCCGCGGGGTCGGCGGCGCCCGCGCGTGCCGAGCCGGCGGCCGACCTTGTAGATCCAGCCGTCCTGCCCGCGGTTGCGGTCGCCGCGGATCGAGCGCACGAACAGCTGGCCGCCGCTCGGGCGCGCCGCCGCGAGCACGAGCCGTAGTCGCGCAGCGCGATCCGACCCGGGCGCGAGCGCACCAGCGCCGCGAGCGGCGTGCCGCGGCGCCAGCGCGCAGCGGCGCCGCCGACCCGCACCGTGGTGGCCCGCGCGCGGACCGTCGCCCTGCCGCGCCTTGCCGCTCTTGAACACCACGAGCTGGTCGACGGTCGGCGACTTGGTCGCCGCGGTGGCCGGAGCGGCCCAGCCGCCGCTCGCGACCCCGATCGGCCACCAGCACGGCGGCGATGGGACGCCGAGCGGCGCCGCGGGTCGTCCCATTCCTAGCCTCGGACCTTCGGCGGCGCGGATCACGATCTCGCAGTCGCGCGCGGCCTGTCGTTGCGGTCAGCCGCACCCGGTCGCGCCCCGACCGCAGCGCACCGAGTCGCGCGCGGCCGCCGCGGACGTCGATGCGGTCGCGGCCGGCACCGGCGGCGATCACGTCGGGGCCGGCGCCGCCCTGAGCGGTCGGCGCCGGCCGTCCCGAACAGGCGCTTGCCCGCGGACGGGCGAGCAGTCCGACAGCCGCTGGCCACGCACGTGCGCTGGACGGCGGACGGGATGTCGGCGCCGCGTGCTGCCCGCAGGCGCAGCTGCCCGCCGTCGTCGGCGGTCACCGTGGCGCGGCCCGTGGCGTCGGTCGTGGCCGAGCCCCCGTTCCACGCCACCCGCGCGCCGGCGGCCGGCGTGCGCTTGCCGGTCGCCGTGTACGCGGACACCGCACCGTGAACGCGCGCGCCGGTCCGGGCCCGTGCCGGTGCGTTGACCACCAGCTCGTCACCGGTGTTCTCGTTGGCGACGGTGTCCGAGAAGTACCACAGCACCTCGTCGCCGCGCTTGATCCTGAACTGGTCGCCGCCCACCTCGGGCGTCCACGTGATTGACCTTGTAGAGCCAGAACGCGGTGTCGCTGGCCTCGAACGAGCCGACGCCGCAGACGAACAGGCCGAAGTCGAACTTGTCGCTCACTCCGAGCGGGCGCAGCCCGCTGCGTGCCCTTGAGGCATCGATCAGCGGGCCGAGTGCGGTGGGGTTCGGGAGGCGCTTGGTCTGCCCGCTGCCGCCGCACGCGGGCTGGCGGCGGTCGGTCGTGATGCTCGTGGTGTCGGTCTGGTAGGTGGAGCCGGGCCGAGCGCCTTGCCGCCCGCCTCCACGTGGAGGTCGGCCGACGACGGGCGCGGCGGACGCCGCGGCGGAGCAGCCAGCGCGGCGACGGCGCAAGCGGCAGCGCCTGCGGCGCAGCGGAGCGTGAAACGGAGATCTGCATAGGATCGCCCTTTCCTCGAGGGTTGTTGATCGCGGCCGGAGGTAGGTCTCCTGGCTTCGGGCTCCGTGCCACGCCTTCCCGGCGGCCGATGGCCTTCCAGTGGCTGACGCTACTCGTCGTGCGGCGCTTCGTCGCCCGGTCACAGTGGCGGGACCGCGCCGGATTCTCACCGGACTTCCCTGGCCACCGACCGTTATGGACGCGAGCAGGATACAGGCGCGGAGGCGCCGCGGCCAGGTCAGCCGCGGCGGGCGAGCGCACCGGCCCAGGCGCCGAGCAGGGCCGTAGCCGTGACGGCGATCGCCCCCGCCACCGCCAGGAACGCGGTGTTGTCCTGCGCGAAGTCGACCAGGTCGGGCTGCCGGGCGGCCGTCAGGCCGCCAGCGCCGGCGGCCGCGACCAGCCCGGCCGCAAGGGCGGCGACCAGGCCCACCGCTGCCAGGCCGCTCCACCGACTGGCGGGCCATGTCGGCCAGGCCGGTGCGCCACGTGCGCTCGGGGTAGCGCTCGCCGGCCCAGCGCAGGGCCGCCAGCAGCACCAGCGCCCACCCGGTGGCCAGCAGGTAGCCGCCCACCACGTCGCTCGGGAAGTGACCGCCGAGGGCGACCACGGAGAAGGAGATGCTCAGGGCGAATGCCACCGCCACCACGGCCGCGACCGGCCGCAGGCGCGGAGGCATGACCACCACGAGCGCGATCGCCATCGCCATCGCAGCCGTGGAGTGCCCGCTCGGGAACGCCGCGGCGGACACGTAGAGGCCGTCGATCGTGCCGTCGTAGCGCGGATAGGCCAGCAGCGCCTTGAGCGCCTGGCTGGACACGCTGGTCGCGGCGAGCAGCGCGATCACGAAGAGGCCGACCCGCGGACGCCCGCGCGCCACCGCGAGCGCCGCCAGGGCAACACCGATCAGCCCGACCTGCAGCGGGTCGCCGAGGCGGGCGAAGGCGTCGGACACCTGCTCCGTCGCGGGGCGCTCCAGCCCAAGGAAGCCCTGCAGCGCCGTGGCGTCGACACGGCGCGCGTCGACCAGCCGTAAGCGAGCCGCCATCAGGCCGCCGAAGGCGACCGCGCAAAGGGCGGCCGCCCGGAGCAGAGCTCTCGGGGTGAGGGCCATGCGCTCGAGGCTAGCGAGGCGATCCGCGCCGCTACAATCGCGCGCCCAGGCCGCCATCGTCTAGGGGACTAGGACGCCGCCCTCTCACGGCGGAAACCGGGGTTCGAATCCCCGTGGCGGTACTTACGGACCTCTCTCCGGGTCGGACGCTCGCGGCGCTCTTGGTCGAGCACGGACCTGTAAGCCTCGGCGTCGATCGCGCCTCACAAGAATGACCACCCTGCGGGATACTCGGCCGGCGATGTCGCAGGAGAACGTGGAGATCGTGAGGCGGGGGCTTGAGGCGCAGGTCCGGGAGGACTGGGCGGCGGCTCTCGACACGCTGGATGCGGAGGCCGAGATCGTTGACTTCGACATTCCCGACGCGGGCGTCTACCACGGGCACGACGGGTACCTCGCCTGGCTCGCGGGGTGGGACGAAGGCTGGGACAGCTGGCGAGTCGAGGACATCGAAATTCGCCCGGCGGGTGACGATCAGGTGATCGCCCTGTTCCGAATGATCGCCCGGGGGAAGAGCGGCATCGAGATCGAACGACCCGACGCCGTCGTGTACCGACTCCAAGGGGGCAAGATCATGCGGATGGAGTACTTCAACGACCAGCTACAAGCCCTCGAAGCCGCAGGGCTGTCGGAGTAGGCGATGTCGCAGGAGAACGTGGAGGTCCAGCGGAGGGTCTTGGAGGCCGTCAACCGGGGTGACAAGGACGCCTGGCTGCCACTGAACGATCCAGGGCTCGAATTCTGCACAGACCCCGGATGGCCGGAGGCCTCCACCGTCCGCGGTCGCGAGCACGTCTGGGACTTCGTGATGAGCCTCAACGAGGCTTGGGAACCGGGTGATATGCACATGACCGAGGTCATCGACGCCCCCGGGGACGCGCTTGTAGCCAGATACAGGCGCACCGTGACGGGCAGGACGAGCGGCGCGAGCAACGAGCTCGATTACTGGTGCGTCACCACATTCCGCGAAGGGAAGATCCTCCGCAACGACTGGTTCGTGGACCGCGACGAGGCCCTCCAGGCCGCGGGCCTGCCGGCGTAGGTGTCGCAGAGACCGTGCCCCGCCTCCGAATCCCGGGGCGGTACTTCAGACGTCCCCAAACGGCGGGGGTGTCGTTTGACGGGTCAGTGGATCGAACCTAACGTGGCAGTCCACCGGACTCGATCTAGGAGCTTCATTGAAACGCCTCGCCGGACTCGCCCTGTTGACCGCGGCACTCGCGCTACCCACGTCTGCGCTCGCCGCCCAGAATGGCTCCTACTACTCCGAAGTCGGTTACTCCATCGTCAAGGTCAAGGGCTCGAAGGTCACGATCAAGCTCGCCGGCTGCGCACCGGCCTACGTCAAGTTCATCACGCCCAAGACAGCCAAGCTCAAGGGCAACAAGCTGACGTACAGCGGCACCGTCTCGTTGCCCGGTCCATCCGGCAAGCCCAAGCGAGGCAAGCTCAAGCTACGCGGCACCTTCTCCGGCAAGACCCTCAGGCTGAAGCAGAGCTACGACAACGTCGGCGCTTGCGACGGCAAGGGCACCACGAAGTTCACCAAACGCTGACAAGGCCGGGCTCGCGCGACTCCGGTCCAATCGGAGCTGCGGCTGGAGGGGTGCTGGCGGTACTCGGAGTCAGGACCCCGCCTGGGCCTTCGCCCACTCCGCCTTGTGAACGCGCTTCGCCGCCTGGTACTCCTCGAGCGCCTGCGGCGAGTCCACGTCGCCGAGGGTCGGGTGCCAGGGCACCAGGTCGCGGGCCACTTCCACGCCGAAGTGCTTGAACAGGACGGATCCAAGCGCCTTGACCTTCATCTCGCCGAAGCCCGGTAGGGCGGCGATGTTCGCGCGCAGCTCGTCCCCGTTCGCCGCATCGGTCCAGACGCGCGCCGCTTCACCGCCGTAGCGGTCGCGTACGTGGACGGCCAGCTCGTGGACGCGCTTGGCCATCGAGCGGGGGTAGCGGTGAATCACGGGCTTGACGAAGAACACCGGCTCCAGGTCGGCGGACGCCAGCGTGTCGGCGTCGATCGCCCCGAGTCGCTCCTTCAGCGCGAGCGGCCCCTGGAAGGCCTTCATCACGGTGACACGCTGGTCGAGCTCGAAGCCCACCAGCAGGGCCATCGGGTCCGAGGCGATCAGGGCATTGGCCTCGTCGGACTCCGTGAAGTACAGACGGTCCGGCACGGCCACGATCGTACCTCTGCGCCTCGCGTACCGACCAGGTGCACCGCCGCCCAGCCCCCTCGGGATAGGCTCGCCCCTGTGAAGTCGATCCGCCGCGTCGCCGCGCTCATCGCGCTCACCGCCCTGGCGAGCGCCACCGCGGTGTCGACCGCCAACGCGCAGGACCCCGGCCGCTGGGTGCTCACCGGCGCGAGCTCCGTGCCGATCAGCTGGTACCAGGGCCTGACCTCAAACCCGGCCAAGACAAACACCTACTTCGTGGGCGTCTTCGAGGGTGTGTTCCGGGCCACGCCGCGCCTGCTCCAGACGAGGTCCGTGGGGAACGCGATCCCGCCGGCGGTGGCCTCCGCCGAGGGCTACAACCACATCGGCGATCCCACCTGGAACCAAGCCGAGGGCGGGCGGCTGATCCTGCCGCTGGAGTGCTACCGCGCGGGCGTGGGCAACACGTGCGGCACCGGCTCGTTCGGCGTTACCGATCCGGACACTCTCGCCTGGCGCTACTACGTGAAGCTCGATCGCAGCGAGATCGCGAAGGCCATGTGGGCCGAGACGTCGCCCGACGGCAAGCTCATCTGGACGAGCAGCGGGAACGACCTGCTGGCCTACCGCAGCAGCGACGTGTCGCCCGCCAACGCCGCACCGGCGGCCGCGCCGATCCGGTCGGTCCGCAGGCTAATCGGAGCCGTCCCGCCGACGGGCGTTACCGGCGCCGTGTTCCACGCCGGTCGCCTGCTGCTGGCCGGCGAGCGCAACGGCACCTACCAGGTGTGGTCGGTCGACACCGCCACCGGCACTCGCTCGCTCGAGCTCGAGACCACCCTCTGCGGCGAGGCCGAGGGCCTGGACACCATCCCGACGCTCGGTGGCGGGCTGCACTGGCTGATCGCGCCCTTCGACCCCGGCTGCCAGCTGAGCTTCGGGCCCACCAGCGCACTGCTGCACTTCGTCCGCACGCCGGGACGGGCCGAGTTGGACGTGAGCATCGGTGACGTGCGGACCGAGGAGTTCCCCGGACACGTGACCGCCGTCGTTCGCGTGACCCGCGGAGGCCTGCCGGTGCGCCACGCCAGCGTGAACTTCGCCGGCGGCGAGGGCCACACCGGCAGGCACGGCTACGTCATCATCCGAACCAGGCTCTGGCTGCCGGGCCGGTTCAGTGCGCTGGCCCGCAAGGGTCCCAGGTACGGCCTGTCGGCCCGCTCCGAGGTGGCCGCGGCGCCGGCGGCCGCGGCGTCCGCCGCGCGCTGACCCCCGGGCCCGCGCGCAACCGCTCAGCCAACTGCGGACATCCCGGGTTGCCCCTGGCAGGATGTCCCCACCGAGGGTACGTTGGGAAACGGCGCCGCGAGCGCAATCTGGCGAGCGATCCGTGGCCCAGTCGCTCGGGCGGGAACCATGACAATGAAGCAGACGATCGCCGCGGGACTCGCGGCTCTGACCATGGCGGGGATCGCGGTCCCAGGCGCATCCGCGGGCACTCCGGCCACGCCGCCACCTACCGACCCGGCCGACGAGGCAGCGCTGCGGGCCGCCGAGGCTCGGGTCCTGGGAGCGAGCCACGCGGCCGAGCACGCTCAAATGCGCGAGGCGATCCGCCAGCGCAAGGCCACGGGGAGCGCCTCAGCCGGCTCCGCCCCCCTGGCGCGGGCATCCGCCGGGTTGCGACCCGTGACCGGCGACCCGCGTTTGGTGGGCCGCTGGGGCGCGGCGTTCCCGATCCCGGTGATGGCCGTGCACGGCGCCGTGCTTCCGACCGGCAAGGTGCTGTGGTTCTCCTACCCGCGCAAGCCCACGGGATCGAACGTGCCCGGACAGGACATCAGCGAGCCCAACCTCGCGCACGCGTGGCTGTGGGACCCGCGCACGGGCGCGCACAAGCAGGTGGACCCACCGCTGTGGCGCGATCCGGCCGACGGTCAGCTCAAGCCCGCGAACATCTGGTGCGCGGGCCAGTCGCACATGGTCGACGGCCGGCTGCTTGTCACGGGAGGCAACCTGGCGTTCAGCAGCAAGACCTCAGCCCCGAAGGGCCTGAACAAGGTCTACACCTTCAACCCCTTCACCGAGACCTGGGCCGAGCAGCCCGACATGCGGGCGGGGCGCTGGTATCCGACCAACGTGCTCCTCCCCGACGGGCGCACGGTGATCATGAGCGGCCTGACCGAGTCCGGCGTGGCCGGCGCCAACGACAACAAGCTGGTCGAGCTGTTCACGCCCTCCCCGAACCTCAACGGGCGCGGCCGGATCTCGCTGCTGGGCCGGCGCGAGACCAAGAAGGGCCCGCCGACCGGAGGCCTCTACCCGCACACGATCCCGATGCCCAGCGGCCGCATCCTCATCACGGGGCCGATCATGCAGGACTCGTGGTTCATGAAGATGCCGGGGCCCGACAACGCGTTCTCGTGGCAGGACATACCCAACCTAAGGCGCGACCGGGTGTGGGGCACGGCTGTACCGGTCCCCGCCGGGCCTGACGGCTCCCCCCAGGTGCTGCAGCTCGGCGGCTCGTCGCCGGGGCTGTATCCGCCCAACGTGACCGCGCCCGGCGTCGCCAGCGCAGAGACCTTCGACGAGCGCAGGCCGCGCGCCGGCTGGCGGGCGGCGCCCTCGATGCAGGTGGGCCGGTCCCACCACAACACCGTCCTGCTGCCGGATGGATCGATGGTGACCGTGGGCGGTGGCGTGGGCGTCCGCAGCGGCAACCAGTGGGCCGCCGATCCCGAGCAGCGCCACATCGAGCTCTGGAACCCGTCGACCCGGAGGTGGACCCTGGGTCCCGCACAGGCCGAGCCACGCGCCTACCACTCGATCGCGATGCTGCTACCCGACGCCCGGGTGATCTCGGCCGGCGACGACCTGAACACCAGCATCTTCAGCGACACCGCCGAGATCTACGAGCCGCCCTATCTCTTCAAGGGCCCGCGGCCCGTGATCCGCTCCACGCCCGCGCGCATCACACTCGGCAAGAGCTTCACCGTGTCGTACTCCGGGGCATCGGTACAGCGCGCCGCGCTGGTGGCGCCCAGCGCGGTGACCCACGCCAACGACATGAGCCAGCGCTACGTGCCCCTCCGCGTGCAGCGGCGCAGCGGCGGGGCCGTGCGGCTCACCGCGCCGCCCAACACGGCCGTGGCGGGCCCCGGCTACTACATGCTCTTCCTGGTGAGCGACCGCGGAGTGCCCTCGGTGTCGAAGTTCCTGCAGCTCGGGCGAGGAGGGTGCCTCGACGGCCCGCGCGGAGTGGAGGGCACCGAGCTCGGCGCCGCCCAGCTCGGGCGCACGCGGGCCTCCCAGCGCCGGCACGGCGCGCTGGGCCGGAGGCGGTCGGGGCGCTCGATCGACCGTTGGTGCACGATCGGCGGCGGTGCCCTGCGCGTCGGCTACCCGCCGCGGCGGCTGGAGCGGGCGCTTGGCTCGTCGGGTCGCCGCCGGCTGCATGGCCGCGTTGCGGTGGCGCTGACCACCAGCCGACAGGCCTTGCTGCGCGGGATCACGCCCGGCCAGAGCGCTCGGAAGGCTGCGCGCCGGCTCCGGGGCGAGAAGCGGTACCGCGTCCGCCGGTCCACCTGGCTGGTGGCGCCCGGCGGAAAGGTGCGGCTACTGGTGCGCACGGTCCGCGGCAAGGTGGCCGAGGTGGGCATCGCCGACCGCCGCGCAACCGCGGGCCGGCGACAGGCCGAGCGGTTCCTGCGGGCCTGGACACTCGGCTAGGCGGGCGTTCACGCCGTCTTCACAGGACGATCACCCGCCGATCACAGCGAGAAGCGCGTTCGCGCCGACCATCTCCTCATATGAGAGAGACGGTCACATCACACATAGCCCGGAACGGGCAGCTGGCCTTCGTGGCAGCGGTAACGGCAACCCTGCTTGCCTTCGTGTTCAACCCGGCCGCGAGCGGCGCGGTCGACGTCGGGAACCTGGTGGTCTACTCGTTCGCCGCCGGCTTCGGGCTGGAGTTCGTGTGCTCGGCGTGGACGGGCCGCTGGCGCTCCGGCAGCCGCTCCCGACAGCTTCAGAACTAACGCTTGCAGGGGTGGCCGCGCGCCGCGACCATTGGTAGATTGGAGGGGCGATGGCCCCGCGGCGCACGGATTCCCTCCGCGCCTCACCGAGGATGTTCGACTCGGACCTCCTCGACCGCCTCTCGCGCGTGCACCCGACGGTGCCGCTCTTCATCTTCATCCCGGCCATCGCCGTCACGTTCGCGCTCGGCCAGGAGGGCACGCCGCCCCTGGAGGTCACGGCCTGGCTGCTGGGCGGCTACCTGTTCTGGACCCTCACCGAGTACTGGATGCACCGCATCGTGTTCCACTTCGAGCCTGAGGGCGGGATTGGCGCCCGGCTGCACTGGATCATCCACGGCGTGCATCACGACCACCCCAACGACCCCATGCGGCTGGTCATGCCGCCGTCGGTGAGCGTGCCCTTGGCGCTCATCTTCTACGGGCTCTTCTACCTGGTGATCGGCGGCCAGAGCGCCGACCTGTTCGCCTGCGGCTTCCTCACCGGCTACCTCGCCTACGACATGACGCACTACCACCTGCACCACCACACGCCGCGCACCCGGCTCGGCAAGCTGCTCTATGAGCTGCACATGCGCCACCACTTCCAGGACGACACCCGCGGCTTCGGCGTGAGCGCGCCGTTCTGGGACTACGCCTTCGGCACGCCGCAGAAGCGCACCAAGAACTGACCGCGGCCCCACGCGCTTGATCGGGCCTAGGCTCGCGGCGTCGTGGCCGAGCCCCTCTCCCCCTCCGACGCGTCGGCGCTCCAGGCCGAGCGGGGCCCGGTGCACATGCACGTGGGCGGCCTGTGCGTGTTCGACGGGCGCGTCGAGCGGGAGACCGTGGTGCGGCGCCTGCGGGAGCGGATCCATCTCATTCCCCGCTACACGATGCGGCTGGAGAGCTCCCCGCTCGGACTGGCCAATCCGGCCTGGGTCGAGGACGAGGGCTTCGACGCCGACCGCCACGTGCGCCGCATGGCCATACCGGCCCCGGGCCGCGACGCCGAGCTGTGCGAGCTGGCCGGCCAGATCCTGTCCGAGCCGCTCGACCGCGCGCGGCCCCTGTGGCAGCTCACCGTGATCGAGGGGCTCGCGCGCGGCCGAACGGCGATCGTGGCCAAGATGCACCACGCCCTCGTCGACGGCCTGGCCGCCGTGGACGTGAGCACCGTGATCCTGGACCCGACCCGCGAGGGCCTGGAGATCGCGCCGCCGGAGCCCCGCGACGCGCCCGAAGAGCGCCGGGCAACGGGGCTCGACCAGCTCACCCGGCTGGCGTCCGCGCAGCTGGACCTGCCGCGACGCCTTGCGCGCGAGGCGGTGGCGCGAACGTCCGACCCGCGCACCTACGCGCGCCAGATGCGAAGCGCCGCGGGGCTGGTGGGAGAGCTGGCCAAGTCACGGCCGCAGGCGCCCGAGACCAGGCTCAACGCGCAGATCGGCCGCGAGCGGCGGCTGGCGCTGGCGCGGTGCCGGCTGGACGACGTGAAGGCCGTCCGGCGCGCGACGGGCGCCACCGTCAACGACGTGCTGCTCACCGCGGTGGCGCTGATGCTGTCCGACTACCTGGGCGACGAGGCGCCCGACGCCGCCGTGGCGCTGGTGCCGGTGTCGATCCGGGCGGAGGACGAGCAGGGGCAGGGCGGCAACCACATCTCCACCGTCTTTGTGGACCTGCCGCTGCGCGGCGAGCCGCTGGAGCGGGTGCGCCAGATCAGCCAGGCCATGGACGCGGTCAAGGGCTCGGCACAGGTCCGCGCGGGGGCCCTGATCGTTGGGGCCACCGGGATCGTGCCGCCGATCGTGTCGTCGCTGGCGGTGCGGGCGATGAGTGCCCCGCGGATGTTCAACCTGGTGGTGTCGAACGTGCCCGGACCGCAGCAGACCTTCTACCTGGCCGGCGTGCCGATGCTCGAGGTGTTCCCGGCCGTGCCGCTGAATCCGCGCAACCAGGCGCTGTCGATCGGGATCGTGAGCTACGACGGCGGCGTGCGCTTCGGGCTGTTGGCGGATAGGGATGCGCTGCCGGATCTGCAGGTGGCGGCCGATGGGTTGCAGGCGGCCGTCTGGGCCCTGGTGGCGGCTGCCGGTGCCTAGTGCATGCGGATGAGAGGATTCGAACCTCCACGTCCCTAAGGACACGGCCTCCTGAGGACCGCGTGTCTACCAGTTCCACCACATCCGCGTGGAGCGCGCGATTCTAGCCGCCGGTCCGCGGCCGCCCGTCTCCGTCAGCGCGGATAGAGCGTGCGCGTCCAGACCTCCAGCAGCGTGTCGGCAGCCTGATCGGGCTGCTCCGCCGGCTCGCGGCCCAGCGCCTGGCGCAGGTAGCGCTCGTTCATCCACACCAGCGCGGCCGCCGTGCGGCGGGGATCCGCGATCGCCGAGCGGCCCGCCGCCACGTCCTCGGCGATGCGCGTGGCGACGGCGTCGATGAAGCCCTGGACCATGCCCTGGTATGCCTGCTCGGCGGCGGCGTCCTCCGATGCCGCATCCTCGATCGCACGCAGGACCCAGCCCTGCTCCACGTACACGGCGGCGGTGCCGCGAAGGCCGGCCTGCAGCGCCTGGCGCGGATCGCCCTCCCCCGCCAGCCATGGGTCCGCCCTGCGTGTACATCAGCGTGGCCACGTCGCCGATGAGCCGGATGGCCAGCTCATAGCGGTCGCGGAAGTGCAGGTAGAACGATGACCGGGACATGCCGGTGCCGTCCATCACCTCGTCGACTCGCAGGTCTCGGAAGGAGTGTTGGCGCAGGAAGGCCTCGGGCCGAGTCGAGGATCTCCCGCTCGGCTTCCTCTGCCGTCCGTCGCCTCCGGCGCTCCCGCGCCTGAGCTGCCACGTGTCAACCCTAGGCGCTCCGGGCATCCCATGTCGCACGAATAGACTCGAACCGGAACTCACGAAAGGACAGATATGGCTTACGAGGTACCGGACCTCCCCTACGGCTACGACGCGCTGGAGCCGCACATCGACGAGGCCACCATGAAGGTGCACCACGACAAGCACCACCAGGCCTACGTGGACAAGGCCAACGCCGCGCTGGAGGGCACCGAATGGGCGGACAAGCCGATCGAGGAGGTGATCGCCAACCTCTCGCAGCTGCCCGAGGACAAGCGCGGCCCCGTGCGCAACAACGGCGGTGGGCATCTCAACCACTCGCTGTTCTGGGAGTCGATGTCGCCGGACGGCGGCGGCGAGCCCGAGGGTGCGCTCGCAGAGGCCATCGACTCGGCATTCGGCTCCTTCTCGGACTTCAAGGACAAGGTCAAGGAGACCGGCGTCGGGCAGTTCGGCTCCGGCTGGGCGTGGCTGGTGCACGACGGCTCCGGCCTGGCGGTGGTCGGCACGCCCAACCAGGACAGCCCGCTCACCGACGGCAAGACGCCGCTGCTGGGCGTCGACGTGTGGGAGCACGCCTACTACCTGAAGTACCAGAACAAGCGCCCCGACTACATCGACGCGTGGTGGAACACGGTCGACTGGGCGCAAGGTCGCCGAGCGCTTCGAGGCGGCCGGCAGCTGAGCGCCGCAGGCGACCGAATCCGAGCTTCGAGGGGCGGCCGCGGTGCCGCCCCTCGTGCGTTTGGGGGACCCCGTCTCGGGCTCCCAAGCGGGCCTTGGCGGCGGCGCCCATCGGTACCCTTGCCGGCATGGCCGGGACCGCAACGAACGTCTGGACCGAGCACACGCTCAGGGCCCTAGGCGACGCCGGCCACCGGGCGAGCGCGCCGCGCGAGGAGGTCATCGACGCGATCGCCTCCCTGGGCTGCTCGGTGACCGCGCGCGAGATCGCCGACGTGCTGCGCGAGCGCGGCAGCGGCGTCGGGCTGGCCAGCATCTACCGGGCGCTGGAGCTGCTGGACCGGCTGCGTCTGGTCAAGCGCTTCGACGTGGGCGAGGGCGTCGCGCGCTACGAGCCCGCGCACCCTTCGGGCGAGCACCACCACCACATCGTCTGCGAGAGCTGCGGCACGGTCCAGGCGTTCGAGGACGAGCCCCTGGAGCGCGCCATTCACGCCCTGTCCGACCGCGTGGACTTCAGCGTGGCCGCACACGACGTGACGCTGCACGGCGAATGCCCGGCCTGCCGGGCCAGCGGCTGAAGGGTCGCGCCGCGGTCAGGCCCGCGGCCGGCAGGCCAGCCTGCCGCCCGTGAGCCCCTTCGTGATCGTCTCGGTGTTGGAGGCCACCGAGTCGATGTAGGTCGCGCCATCGGAGTCATCGGGCCCGAGCGTGTCGGCCCACAGCGCACCGCCCACCGTGGCACCGGACTCACGTGCCACCGCCCGCTCCAGGGTGCTGTTCAGCGAGCTCTCGGGGAACACCGCCCTGGCGCCCTCGTCCCGGATCTGACGCACCAGCGCGCCGATGTCCCTGGCCGAGGCCTGCGCCTGGCTGGACAGGGACGGGATCAGCGCCCCCACCACCTCGAGCCCGTAGCGATCGGCGTAGTGGCCCAGGGCGTCGTGGGTGGTCACGAGCTTTTGTTGTGCGGGCGCCACCCGGGCGATGCACGCAGCCACCTCCCGGTCCAGCGCTCGAAGGCGGCGCAGGTAGCGCGCGGCGTTCGCCCGGTACGTGGTCGCTCCATCCGGGTCGGCCTCGATCAGGGCGTCCCGGATGGCCGGCACCGCGCGGCCGGCCTTGCGGGGGTCCTGCCACCAGTGCGGATCGTCGCCGCGGGCCCGTACCGAGTCGATCAGGCTCACCTGCTGGGCGTCGCCCCCGGCCGACTCGGCCAGGTCGCCGAGCCAGTCGTCCACGTCCCCGCCGGAGCGAAACACCACGTCGACGGCCTCCAGCTCGCGCACGTCGCTCGGCCGGGGCTCGTAGTCGTGCGGATCCGAGTTGGGCTCCAGCAGTTGCTCCACGTCAACCCGGCTTCCGCCCACCTGGCGCACCAGGTCTGCTACCTGGGTCGTGGTGGCGACCGCCGATGCCGGAGCGTCCGAGCCGGCCGAGTCGGAGCCGCAGCCGGCGGCGGCGAGAAGCGCCGCGAGGGCGGCGACGGAGCGCACGGAGAGCTTCACGCTCTCCCAGCTTATCGAGAACGATTCTCGATAAGTCTCGGTTCTGGCGGCGAAACGCTAGTCGCGCGAGCGGCCGCGGCCGGTGCGCTCAAGCGGCCGCGAGGCATCCACGTAGGGCAGCAGGCCCAGCTCGCGGGCGCGCTTGACGGCGAGGGCCATCCGGCTCTGGTCGCGGCGGGACAGGCCCGTGACGCGGCGCGAGCGGATCTTGCCTCGCTCCGTGACGAACCGCTGCAGCAGCGTCACGTTCTTGTAGTCGATCTTGTCGATCTCCTCGCGCGGCAGCTTGGAGTAGCGGCGGGCCTCGCCCCTGAGTCCGGGCTTGCGGCCACGCGCCTTGTCCTTGGTCGGTCTCGCCATGCGACGAAGCAGGGTACACACGAGGGGCGAGAATGACTCTCACCCGCAGGTGATGGACCGCTGGCGGAAGCGCCTCTAGCCTCGTCCACAGTGGCTTCTGCCGGCGTCGCACTCCCCCGCTCCCCTCACTCGGCCGACCTCGGCGCGCCGCTCACGCCCGACCGCCATGCCGCACTGGCGCGGCGGGCGCGAAGGCTGTCCTGGTTCGGGCTCGTCTGGATCGGGGCCGAGGGCATCGTGGCGATCGCCGCCGGGCTGGCGGCGGGCTCGGTGGCCCTGATCGGCTTTGGCGTGGACAGCGCCATCGAGGGCTTCGCGAGCCTGGTGATCATCTGGCGCTTCACCGGGTCCCGGCTGCTCTCGTCGGCCGCGGAGCGCCGCGCCCAGCGACTCGTGGCGGCCCAGTTCTTCCTGCTGGCTCCCTACATCGCCGTGGAGGCGGTGCTGGCGCTGGTCGCGGGACACCGCCCCGATCCGACCTGGATCGGGGTCTTCCTGGCCGCCACGAGCGCGGTCGGCATGCCGCTCCTGGGCGCCGCCAAGCGGCGTGTGGGAGAGCAGCTGGGGTCGGCGGCCACGCGCGGCGAGGGAATGCAGAACGTGCTCTGCGGAATGCTGGCCGGCGCGCTCCTGGTGGGGCTGCTGGCCAACGCCCTCCTGGGCGCGTGGTGGCTCGACTCGGTGGTGGCCCTCCTGATCGCCGGAGTGGCCGTGCGCGAGGGCTTGCAGGCCTGGCGCGGCGATGCCTGCGCCTGCCACTAGCCGGTAACGCCACGGTCACAGCCCGTTGCGCCCGGCCGCGCGCGCCGTCACGCTTCGCCGCCTCATGACCTCGGATCCACTCGCGCTGGTGGCCATAGCCGCCTGGTGCTTCGCAGTCGCGCTGGCCGGCGGCCTGGCCGGGCTCGTGCTCGGGAACATCCGGCTGCCCGCGCTGCTCCTGGCCGCGTCCAGCCCGGGGGCCGGCTCGGGCGCCAACATTGGCGTGTCGGGTATTGCGGCGGCGGCCGCGTCGATCGCCCATATCCGGGCGGGCCGGGTGAACTGGGGGCTGTTCGCATGGATGGCGCCGCCGTCGATAGCCGGAGCCGTACTCGGCGGACTGGCCGCGGGTGCGATCCCCGCCAACGCGCTCCTGGCCGTGATCGGCCTCACCCTCCTGTACTTCGGCGTGGACCTACTGCGCGACCCGGGACCGGCCACGCCGGCCGACCGCGGCCACACGGACCTCGACGTGCGCGCTGCGGTCCTCACCGGCGGCGCAATCGGCCTGCTGGGCGGCCTGGTGGGCCTGATTCTCGGAGCGCTCCGGATGCCCGCGCTGCTGCGCTACGTGGGCGAGACGCCCCACCGCGCAGTTGGCACGAACCTGACCGTGGGTGTGTGCGTGGGCGCGGCGGGCCTGATCGGCCACGCGCCCGCGGGCGTGGACTGGGACCTGCTGCTGCTGGGGTCCGCGGCGTCGATCCCGGGAGCCCTGATCGGGGCGCGCCTCACGGGCCGGATGTCCCCCGCTCGGTTGCTGCGCGTCATCGGCGCGGTGCTGGTGGTGGCGGGCGTGGCAACGCTCCTCCAGGCCGCCACCTGACGTTCACACCCGTTTCACCAAGCGGCCGGATCTTCGTAACACGCAGGGGTTTTGGTGCCCGTAGCTTGATCTACCGAGGTGGCGCGGCGAGCGATCAGCCCCGAGGCGCGAAAGGCCGGGGCCGCGGCGTTCGGCGGGGCGATGGCCGTTGCCGCCCTGGGGCTTGCGGCCACCGCCGAACCCACGGATAAGGCCGGTAGCCGTGTGCCTGCGCCCTCCCGCGAGGGCGTCGCCGAGATCCAGCTGCTTGGCGTCAACGACTTCCACGGGCACCTGGAGTCGCCCAAGTCGGTGCCGCGCGAACCGGGCGGGCAACCGGTTGCCCTCGGCGGCGCGGCCAACCTGCACGCCCACCTCGATCGCGCCGAGCGAAGCCATCCCGGCCGCACGATCCGCGTGCACGCGGGCGACATGGTGGGTGCCTCCCCCCTGCTCTCCAGCCACTACCACGACGAGCCCTCGGTGAGGGCGATGAACCTCATGCGGTTCGACGTCGGAACGCTGGGCAACCACGAGTTCGACGAGGGTGGCGACGAGCTCATCCGCCTGCTGCGCGGTGGCCGGCGCCAGGATGCCGGCCGCCTCAAGCGAGCTGCCGGCGGCCGCCTCCGGAACACCTCGGCGCCCGACTTCGAGGGCGTGGGCTTTCCCTACACCGCCGCCAACACGGTCGATCGCGAGGGCCGGCTGGGCGTTCCGCCCACGCGGGTGATCGAGCGCGACGGCGTGCGGATCGGCTTCATCGGGGTGACCACGCCGTCCACGCCGGAGTTCGTGCTGCCCCGCCACGCGGACCGCTTCCGCTTCCTCGACATCTCGGACACGGTCAACCGGCACGCCGCGGACCTGCGGCGCGCGGGCGTGGAGGCCATCGTGGTCCTGGCCCACTCCGGCGCCTACCACGCCAACGGGGACTCGGGGGCGGCCAGCGGGGAGATCGTGGCGGAGGCGCGCGAGATGAGCGCGGCCGTGGACGTGGTGATCGCCGGCCACACCCACTCCCATCTGAACACGCGCGTCCCGAACACCGAGGACGGAGGTCACAAGCTGGTGATCCAGGCGAACTCCTTCGGGATCGCCTACGACCGGGTGCGGTTGAGCGTGGATCGCCGCAGCGGCGAGGTGCTGGCCAAGTCCGGTGACACGCCGCCCACGTGGGCCGACGAGGTACAGCCAGACCCGTCCACCGCGGCGCTGGTGGAGCGCCACGCGCGCCGGCTGGCGCCGCTCTCGGAGCGGGTCATAGGGCGCGCCCGGGGCCCGCTGTTGCGCAACCGGCCCCACACCGACCGCGGCAGCATCGGAGCCCTTGCCGCGCGGGCGCAGATGCGGCTGGCCCGTGCGGAGATGGCCTTCGTGAACGAGGGCAACTCCCGCGGCGACTTGGACCAGGGGCCGATCACCTATGCCCAGCTGTTCCGCGCCTCAGCCTACGAGCACCAGGTCCTGCGCCTGAACCTCACCGGCGCCCAGATTCGCGCTGTCCTGCGCGAGCAGTTCGACCGGCCGGGAGCCGAGGTCCCCCTGCACCTGGCGGGCATCCGCTACCGGCGCGAAGGCGAGCGCGTGGCGGGCGTCCAGCTGAGCGGCAGGCGCGCCCTCCAGGACGGCCGGCGCTACGCGGTGGCAGCCAACGAGCTCCTGGTTCGGCGCGGCGGGTTCGCGACGCTCAGCGCAAACGGCGTGGGCGGACGGGCGGTGGGCACCGACCTGGAGGCCCTTGTCGGCTACGTGGAGGAGCGCGGCTCGGTCCGCTGACCGGGCGTGCGCGTGCGCTCAGCCCTCGGAGTCGTCCCGCGAGGTGGCGCCCCGGCGACGCGGCGAGCCATCGGGGCGAAACAGAGGCGTCAGGGCCTCGCGCATGTCCTGGTCGGTCGCACGCTCGGACTCGGCGGGCTCCGGTTCGGGCGGACGCACGGGGGGCGCCGGGGCCGTACGCGAAGGGCGCGCGGCCAACTCGAGCTCCAGCTCCACCACCCGGCTCTCGGTCTTGAGCAGGACGCCGCGCACGTCGTCGAGCTCGCTCTCGAGGCGTCGGATGCGCTCGATCAACCTCGCGATGCGATCCCTGACCCGCTCCTCGTCGGCGGGCGGGGGCGCGGGCTCGTCGAACCCGGGCCCGGGGTCCGCGCCAACCGGCGGATGGGCTCCGTCCAGGGTGGACGCGCGCGACAGCGTCTCCTCGAGGTCCTTGGAGGCAACGGTCCAGCGTCCAGCCCGCTGCCTGCCCGGCAGCTCGCCGCGCTCGAGCATCAGCCGCATCTCTCGCGGCGAGCGCCCGCTGAAGCGCGCTGCTTCCTCCAGGGTGAAGATGGCCATGCACGAATGCGATTCGCCCTCCGGCGGCTAACTCCTTGACGGCGCAAGCCGCGGGTCTGAGAGGATTGGCGCGTGACCCCGGATCGACCGTGCAGGCTGGTCACGATCCCCATCAGCCACTACTGCGAGAAGGCCCGCTGGGCCCTGGACTACGCCGGGGTCGCCTTCGAGGAGCGAGCCCACCTCCAGCTGCTGCACAGGGTGGCCGTGCGGCGGGCCGGCGGTGGCACCACCGCGCCCGTACTGGTCTGCGGCGAGCGCGTGTACGCCGACTCGGCCGACATCTTGAGCTACGCCGACGCCGGCGCGCCCGCGGAGCGCAAGCTCTACCCGGAGGACCCGGAGGCCACAGCGGAGATCCGTGGGCTCGAGGCCGACTACGACGAGCGCCTGGGGCCCCACACCCGGCGCTGGGCATACGACCTCATGCGTGGCCGGCGCGACTTTGCCCGGTACCTCACCCCGGGCGTTCCCGGTTGGCAGCGGCGCGTCCTGCCGGCGAGCTTTTCGATCGTCGTCAAGGGCATCGACCGCGTCCTGGACATCCGCCCCGAGACGGTCGCCCAGTCTGCGCGCGAGGTCCGCTCGGTGTTCGACGCGGTCGCCGCGCGGCTGGACGATGGTGGGCCCTACCTCGCCGGCGAGCGGTTCACCGCCGCCGACCTCACGTTCTCCGCATTGGCGGGCCCGCTGGTTCTGCCCGCCGAGTACGGCTTCGGGCTGCCCCGGCTCGACGAGCTCTCGGGCGAGGCGGCCGAGGTGGTGCAGGAGTTTCGCGCGCACCGGGCCGGGGAGCACGCGCTCGAGATGTTCGCCCGCCACCGCCGGTCTCCGTCGGCCGCGCGCCGACCGTGGCCGCCTGACCCGCCTAGGCGACCGGGTGCGCCACGCCGGTCGGCGCGTTGCGCCCGCGCAGCACCTCTGAGTCACCGACCGTCCAGCCCGCCGTCTCCTCGGCGTCGGCGCGGGCCAGGGCCGACTCGGAGGCCAGCACGCGCTCGGGCCGGCGCTTGGCCAGCTCGGACAGCCGCGCGGCCTCGTTCACGGGATCGCCGATCACCGTGTACTCGAAGCGGCGCTCGGCGCCCACGTTGCCGGCCACCGCGATGCCGGCCGAGATGCCGATCCCGAAGTCGATCTCCGGCATGTCCCTGCGCAGGCGCCTGTCGAGCTTCCGCGCGGCGCGCAGCGCGTCGCCGGCCGGATCTTCGCGCGGCACGGGCGCGCCGAACACGCACAGGGCTGCATCGCCCTCGAACTTGTTCACCAGCGCGCCCTCGGCCTCCACGACCTCCACCACCACGCGGAAGAAGCGGTTGAGCAGCTTCACCACCTCGGTTGCCGGCATGGCGATGGCCATCGAGGTGGAGCCCACGACGTCCACGAACAGGGCACCGATCTCGCGCTCCTCGCCGCCCAGGCGGGTGCCGCGGCTGAGTGCGGCGCGCGCAACGTCCTCGCCCACCTGACGGCCGAACAGGTCGCGGATGCGCTCGCGCTCACGCAGGCCGTCGGCCATCTGGTTGAAGCCGGCCTGCAGCAGGCCCACCTCGCTGCCGTCATCGACCGCCACGCGCGTGTCCAGATCGCCCTCCTCGATGCGTTCCAGGCCCCTGCGAACGGAGGTCAGGGGGTCGGCGATCGCCTTGGATGCGAACAGGGTGGCCAGGGTGCCGGTCACCCAAGCGACGACCCCGAGGAACAGCACGCCCTCGGCCACGTAGGTCACGTCGACGTCGGACTTCGTGATGCCCACGATGGCCACCACCAACACGCCCAGCAGCGGCACGCCGGTTCCGAGTGCCCAGGCCCCCACGAGCCGTCCGCGCACGCCGGGAGCCACCATGCCCTTGCTCGGCCCCTGGGCCAGCGCGCACGCCGTGGCCGGGCGCAGAATCCGCTCCGACGCCAGGTAGACCAGCGCGCACGTGGTCTCCCCGCCGAGCCAGATCGCACCGCCCACCACGGCACCGAACGCCCACCCGTGCATGGCAGACGTGATCGCGAAGAAGACGACCGCGCCGCCGAGCCAGCCCAGCGCCGAGAGCTTGACCCCATGCACCGCGAGGTTCAGTGTGCGCCGGTGCTCGCCGTCGCTCGCCGGGCGGTCCTCGGCGATCCACGCGAGCGTTTCCCGGTTGTGGCGGTCGCCGAAGTACCTGATCAAGAGGCCCGCTACCACGACGTAGGCCGCCACCATCGGGGCGTTGATCAGAGCCAGCTCCATACGGTCGTCGCCCTCGATGAAGATCGGGATCAGGAACCCGATCGACAGGAACACCACGGCCGCACCGGCCGCGCTGGCGCTCCAGCCGAGCACCGCCAGGCGCCCGACCACGTCCCGCACGAGCTCCGTGCCCGCCAGATCGTCCGCCCGCAGCGCGGGTGAGCGGTTCCTGGCGGTGTGCCCGCATCCCGGGCCGCGGAAGCTCACGCCGCGACCGCCACGCGGGCCCGTTGCTTGAGCACCACCTGCCCACCGCGGGCGGGCATCACGGTGATGTTGCGGCGGCGGGCGACCTCCGCCCCGTCGCCAACCGGCTGCACCTCGCACGCCGCCATCACGCTGCGCAGCACGAGCTTCATCTCCAGCATCGCGAAGCTCGCGCCCAGGCAGCGTCGCCGCCCGCCTCCGAACGGGATCCACGTATAGGTGCCGGGGGGAGAGTCGAGGAAGCGCTCCGGCCGGAAGGAGTAGGGATCCGGATAGATCTCGGGGTCGTGGTGGATCAGGTAGGCCTGGGGCACCAGGCAGACGCCCACCGGGTACTCGCGACCACCGACCTCGATCTCACGGTCGACGTAACGGGGCGCAGAGTTGGGCAGCACCGGCCGGTCTCGCAGCGTTTCCTGGACCACGGCCGTCACATAGGCGTCACCGTCGTCACCGTCGTCGACCGCGTGTCGCAGTCGCGTCAGCACGTCGGGCGCGCGCGAGAGCCGCTCGAAGGCGAAGGCCAAGCTCGACGCGGTGGTCTCATGCCCGGCCACGAGTAGCGTCATCAGCTCGTCGCGCAGCTCTTGGTCGGTCATCGGCGAGCCGTCCTCGTGGCGGGCGGCCAAGAGCATGGCCAGCACGTCGTCGCCCTCCTCGGTCTCGCGCCTGCGCTCCTCGATCAACTCGAACAGCATCGCGTCGGCCTTGCCCTGCAGCTTCAGGAACCTCGCGACCGGCCCCGAACGCTCGATCAGGCGTCCCGCCAGGCTCTCGGGCTCGGGGCGGATGAGGCTGAGCCAGCTGTCCCCGAACGACAACATCTGCGCCATGAGGTCGCGGAGGCGATCGAAGCGCTCACCGGGCCGCAGCCCGAAGACCGCCCTCAGGATGATCTCCAGCGTCAGGCGCTGAGTCCGGGAATGAAGCTCGACGGGCCTGTCCCGCGGCCAGCCGGCCACGTCGCTCTCGCACACCTCGGCCACCAGGTCCGACAGCCGCTCCATCTTCTCGCCGTGGAATGCGGGCAGCATCAGCTTGCGCTGCTCCATGTGCGCGCCGCCATCGAGCAGGATCACCGAGTTGGTGCCCACGACCGGCTCCAGCGTGCGGGCGCCGCGGCCGGGATGCAGCACGTCGGGCGGCGCCGTGAACACCTGCTTGACGTCGCCGGGATCGGCAAGCATCACGAACGGCGGCGTCTGGGGCAGCCGGATCGTGAAGCGCTTGCCGTAGCGTTGCCGGCAGCGCTCCATGAACGGAAGCGGGCGCGTCCAGAACCCGAGCCCCTGAACAGCGGGGGGATACGTCGGCCCTGGCGGAAGGTCTGCGCGCGCCACGATTATCTCCTCTGATCGACGCCTCGAGGTCATGCGTACCCGACGCCGACCAGGTGGAGTGTGACGCCGCGCACAGAGCGCGGCAAGGGCTCACGTCCGCTCGAGCAGGTCCATCTCGTCCAGGGCCTGGCCCGCGCCCAGCGCCACGCAGGTCAGCGGGTCGTCCGCGAGCCGGGCCGGCACGTTGGTCTCCGCCTCGATCCTGGCCGCAAAGCCGCGCAGCAGCGCGCCGCCCCCCGCCAGCACGATGCCCTGCCTGGCGAGGTCCGCTGCCAGCTCGGGGGGCGTGTTCTCGAGCGCCGTGACTACCGCCGCCACGATCTCCGCCACGGAGTCCTCCAGGGCTTCGCGCATCTCGTCGCCCGCCACCACCACCTGCCGCGGCAGGCCCGATACGGGGTCTCGTCCCTTGACCTCGCAACGCCCCTCCGTGTCATCGGGAGCGACGCTGCCAACCTCGAGCTTGACCCGCTCGGCGGTGGTCTCCCCGATCGCCAGGTCGTGGTGGCTGCGCAGCCACGCCGCCACCGCGTCGTCCAGGTCGTAGCCGCCGACCCGCAGCGATCGCGAGACAACGATGCCGCCAAGGGAGATCACGGCCACCTCACTCGTGCCGCCGCCGACGTCGATCACGACGTTGGCGCGCGGCTCCTCGATGGCCATGCCGGCGCCGATAGCGGCAGCCAGGGGCTCCTCGATCAGATGAACGGACCGCGCGCCGGCCGTCAGGCACGCCTCGGTCAGCGCGCGCCGCTCGACGTCCGTGATCCCCGACGGGGCGCACATCATCACCCGCGGGCGCGCGTGACGGCTGCGATGCACCCGGCCCATGAAGTGCCTGAGCATCTTCTCCGTGATCTCGAAGTCCGCGATCACCCCGTGTCGCAGGGGCCGCACGGCGGAGATCCGGGCGGGCGTCCGACCGATCATCCGCTGCGCCTCCTCGCCGACGGCGTGCACGGCGCCGGACTCGGTGTCCACCGCCACCACCGACGGCTCCGAGGCCACGATGCCCTCGCCGCGGACGAACACCAGCGTGTTGGCGGTGCCCAGGTCGATCGCGATGTCGCGGCCGCCGCGGCGCGGCAACAGTGATCTGGCCCCGAGTCTCAGGTGTGCTCGGCCTCAGCCCGACGTCGTGCGGCGAAACAGCAGGCCGCACGCGATCGCCACGATCAGGGCGACCAACGGCGGCCCGAAGCCCACCACGCCGGCGATCGCAAGGACGAGGCCGACCACCGCCACGATGCCCGCCACCCCTCCCGTCACGGCGAGCCGGTACGCGCGCTGCTCGCGGGAGCGTCTGGACATGGGCCCTGACCGGCGCGGGGTGAGCTCGCTCATGCCCGTACCGTAGCCGCACGGCGGCGTGGAGCCGGTCGCGCGGTCAGCGCAGGATCTTGAACGACACCTTCACGGCCCGGCCCTTGTTGCGCGCCGAGTCGACGCCCACCCCCACCAGGCGGTAGGTGCCGGGCTTGAGCCGCTTGCCGCGCAGGCGGCCGGTGAACCTGAAGCTGTTGCGCCCGGCGGAGCCCGCGTGGGTGAAGCTGCCCCTCACCGCCACCCAGCGGGTGCAGCGGCGCTTCCGGCGGTTCGAGCGGGTGGCTCGCACGCACTTGCCACGGGTCTTGCGTCCGGTCGTGGCCAGCTCGACGATGAACTTGACCCGGGCGGCCTCACTCAGGCGGTAGCCGACCTTGGCGCCCCCCACCGACCCGATGCTGGCGCCGCTGCGGCGGGCGCGGAAGCGGGATGGCTTGAGGGCCAGCTCGCGGGTCACCGGAGCGGTCCGATCAGGCGCAGGCTTCGGCGGGTCGGGCGGATTCGGCGGGTCGGGCGGATTCGGTGGCTCGGGCGGATTCCGGTGGCTCGGGCGGTTCCGGCGGCTCGGGCGGTTCGGGCGGCTCGGGCTCGTCCTCGAGGACCAGCGGCGCGTCCGGAGCGTCGGCCTTCAGGCGAACCCACTTGGCCACCGACGGCGTGCCGCGATCGTTCAGGAGGAAGAGCATGTAGTAGCCCGGCAGCGCCGTGTTCGGGTTGTCCGGCGCGAGCAGGTTCACTCCCTTGCCATCCACGCGGTTGATGACCTCCAGCTCCACGTGGCGCTGGTTCATGTCCACTGAGTGTGTGACCGCCGAGGGCGCCATGAGCACCGCGCGGCTGATCTCGCTGGGGGAGCGCACCCCGAAGCTCGCGTTCCACCGCACCGCCTCGGGAGCGGAGTCGATCGTTGGGCGCGGGGCCGGGTCGCCGCTCGCCGTCAGGAGGTTCGGAGGCGTGTAGATCTCGGCGGTGTCGCTGTCCAGGCTCGTGTTCTTGTCGTCGCCCGCGGACAGGACACGTCCGTCGGGCAGCAGCACCGCCGTGGAGTGATAGGCCCGCGGCTCGGCCTGCTTGGCGCCGTATCGCCAGCTGTCGGTCTCGCGGTCCCAGAGCTCGACCTTGCGGTGGTTGTCGCCGCGGTCGCCGTAGAAGTCGGTGGACCAGTGCCCGCCCGGGTCGCCGGGCGGGAAGGGCGGGGCGGGCGGCGGGGCTGGGTTGGGCACACCGTAGCCGCCGCCCACCGTGACCATGCCCCCGTCGGGCAGGATCACCGTGTTGTGATGGCTGCGGGCCATGTTCAGCGACGGGCCGTCCGTCCAGTCCCAGTCGCTCTCGTCGAAGATCTCCGTGCTCGTGTTGGGCGCCGACGAATAGCCGCCACCGATCTGCCAGATCTTGTCCGTCACGCCCGGCTGCCCGCTGGTCGGCATCTGCACCGCCGTGCCCCACGTCCGGTGGTCCTGCAGGTTCGGCGCGTCGGTCCAGGAGAAGCGGTAGGCGGGGCCCGGGCCCGGATTGTTCAGGTACCAGCTGTCGCGCTGCTCCTGGCCGGAAACCAGGATGCGCCCGGAGGGCATCCAGAACAGGTGCGGGTAGTAGCCGCCGGCCGGAGGCAGGAGCGAGCCGGGGGGCCGGATGTCCGTGGGGTCGCGCGCACCGATCAGGTCGACCCGGCCGCGTCCGTCCAGGTCCGCGGACGGGGTGAAGAGCTCGATGTCCGGGTTGTGGTTGCGGACGTCCCTGCGCCCGGAGGAGTCCAACCCGGCCATGATCATCGTCCGCCCGTCCGGCATCAGCACCTGGCTCGGATACCAGCGCCCGTCACGCATGTCGGGCTGCTCGGTCCACTTCTCCGACCACGGGTTGAACGTGTAGATCTTGTTCAGTCCCTTGAAGTCCGAGGTGCCCGAGTCGTAGGCCAGGTTGCCGCCGGTCACGAGCAGCCGCCCGTCGGCCAGGAACGACTGCCCGGCGCACCAGATGTTTGCCGGCTTCAGCTCGCCGTCGGCGGGGTCGCGCCAGTTCGGAGGCTTCACGTCGGTCCAGGCGCTCTCGCCGGTGCCCTTGGACGGATCCCACAGCCAGGCGTGGCCCCGGTTGTTCGCGGGGTTCAGAAGCCGCCGCGGATACGAGAAGAACATGACCTTTCCCGTGGGCAGCATGGCCGTGTGGATGCCCATGACCTTCATCGGGAAGGCCGGGCTCCAGAAGCCGTCGTCCGCGGCGGCCGCCGTACGCGCGAAGCCGCGCTTGCGGCGGGCGGCGCGCAGGCGCTTCGCGATCTTGGCTTGCTGGCGGCGAAGCTTGGCGCGGCCGCCCTTGCGGTTCAGCGGGCGGCGCGCCTTCGCGTGTTCGGCGGCATGACCGGGACCCAGCAGCTTGGTCTCGAGCCTACGCAGGCGGCGCTCGGACATGCCCTGCACGCCCAGCGCGCCGCTGGCCGCAGCGCGGTTGGGATCCTTCGAAGCGGCCTTCTTCGACTTACTTGGGCTGACCCCATGCGCGCCGGCACCGGAGACCGGTATGGCCACCAGCGCGCTGAGCAGGACCAGGAGCACCGCAACTCGGCGGCGGCGCGAGCGGGCCGTTGCGGCACGCAGAGTGGTGTCGAGGGTTCCCTGCACGGTGGGCGAGTCCATCGGGCCATCCCTGACCCGTCTACCGAAGGTAACCCCGGTCTCGGGATCCCGCCAATCGAACCGTCGGCGAGCTGGGGAGGCGCGCCGGGCGCGCCTCCCCAGGCCAACGCCTAGGCCGCTACGGCCGGCGCCGCCGGCCGGCGCCGCGCCAGCAGCACGCTCACCACGACGATCCACACCGCGCCGCCCAGGAACGCGACGAAGCCGATGGGCGTGACCCCGATCACGCCGAACGCGACCGCGATCCAACCCAGCCACTTCGGCAACCCCCCGTGCAGGACCACGGACAGCCCGGTGGCGAGCAGAAACGCCGCGTTGCCCAGGGCGATCGGGAAGAAGTCGTTGTCCCACAGGGCCTGCAGCGCCTGTACCGCCGTCGGCTGGACCTCTCCGGCCGCCTCCGCCAGGGCGAAGCTGATCATGGCGTCGATCGCCACACCGGCGGCCATCACGGATGCGCCGGCCAGCACCACCGCGGGCAGGAAGCTGCCACTGTCGTCGGCCTCCCGGAGCACCTTCCCCAGGTAGGCGGCGAAGAAGATCACCAGCAGCGCCGCGAAGGTCGCCAGCGCCGCCCCGATCTCGATCGAGTCCTTGTTGTCCACGTAGTGGTCCACAACTTCGCGGACCGGCTCCGATGCCTCCGGAGGCTCGCCGCCAACCACGAAAGACAGGATTGCCACCGCCACGAACGCGACGCCCGTGAGTGCTCCCCAGTTCATACGTACCCCTTTGTGCGAGTGCCCTTTCGCGTCCAACCTACCCCCGATGCAGGGATCCTGTGGCACTTGCCACGAGCTCGGCCGCGGCGGCGTTGCGCCGAGGTCACGGGCGCTGATAGACACCTTCTACGCAGCCTGGCCCACGACCCGAGGAGCGCTGGACAAATGGCCCTGCAGATTGGCGACACGGCCCCCGACTTCCAGGCCGAGACCACGGAGGGACGGATCTCCTTCCACGACTGGATCGGCGACTCGTGGGCGGTGCTCTTCTCCCACCCGCGCAACTTCACCCCGGTGTGCACCACCGAGCTCGGCTACATGGCCAAGATCAAGCCGGACTTCGAGCGGCGCAATGTGAAGGTCATCGGCCTGTCGGTCGATCCCGTGGACAACCACGCCGAGTGGGCGGCGGACATCGAGGCCACCCAGGGCCACGCCCCCAACTACCCGATCATCGGCGACTCCGACTTCGAGGTCTCCAAGCTCTACGGGATGCTGCCCGCGGACACCTCGGGCGACCCTACCGAGCGCACGCCCGCCGACAACCAGACAGTGCGCAACGTGTTCGTGATCGGCCCGGACAAGAAGGTCAAGCTGGTCCTCGTCTACCCGATGACCACCGGCCGCAACTTCGACGAGGTGCTGCGGGTGATCGACTCGCTCCAGCTGACCGCCCAGAAGAAGGTCGCGACCCCGGTCAACTGGAAGGACGGCGACGACGTGATCATCGCCGGCTCGGTGTCCGATGACGAGGCACGGGAGACCTACCCCGACGGCTGGGACTCGCCGCGGCCCTACATACGGATCGTGCCGCAGCCGCGCTGAGTCTCCCTCACGAAGCGCCCATCGGCCGGGGCGGGCTACGGTCGGCGGGTGACCGAGCGCGAGCGAATGGGCGACCGGTTGGAGCGTGCCATCGAGTCGCGCACGGACGTCGAGCGCGAGCTCGAGCGCAGCGAGGCCGACGCCGCAGCGCGCGAGCCTTCGACGCAGCCTCCTCTGGCTGGGCGTCACCGGCGTCTCGCTCTACCTCGTCGCGCCGAGCCTCATCGAGGTCTTCAGCTCCGCCGACGACCTCGCCCAGATCGATCCGCTCTGGCTCGCTGCCATGGCGGCGCTCCAGGCGGCCACGCTGGCCTGCATGTGGAGCCTCCAGCGCACCGCCCTCCACACCAAGCGCTGGCGGCCGGTGATCGCCTCCCAGCTCGCGGGCGGAGCGCTGTCCAAGGTGGCTCCGGCCGGAGGCGCCGTGGGGGCCGCGCTCCAGTACCGGATGCTCGTCGAGGCCGGCTTCGACCGGGGACGTGTCCGTGGCGGGCATCACCGCCGTGAACCTGCTCACTTTCGCGGTGGTCCTGATCCTGCCGGTGCTCGCGGTGCCCGCGATCGTGCGAGGCGGCGTGAGCCGCGACCTGGTCGAGGCGACCGTGGTCGGCCTGGCGGTGTTCGCCGTGATGCTGGTGCTGGGCGTGCTCGCGTTCGCGCTCGACGGCCCGCTGCAGTGGGTGGGCCGGACCGTTCAGCGGATCCGCAACCGCCTGCGCCGGGGCGCGCCGCCGCTCAGCGACGCTGCCCGACCGCCTGCTGCACGAGCGCGACCGCATCCTCGCCACGCTCGGGCCGCGCTGGAAGCGCGCGCTGGCCGCCACCGTGGGACGGTGGGCGTTCGACTACGGGATCCTGCTCGCCGCGCTCGCGGCCGTGGGCTCCACACCGCGCGCGGCGCTGGTGCTGCTCGCCTTCTGCACGGCGCAGGTGCTGTCCCAGGTGCCCGCCACTCCGGGCGGGCTCGGGTTCGTCGAGGCCGGTCTCACGGCCACGCTCGGCTCTGGCCGGGGTCTCGGCCGGCGACGCCGTGCTGGCCACGTTGGCCTATCGCCTGTTCACCTACTGGGCGGCGCTGCCCTTGGGCCTGGCGGGCGCTCGCCCTCCAGCGCAAGGTCAGATCCTCCGCCCTGTACGGGTGCCCGCGCCCCTGCTCTCACACCGGCATGCCCCCTTGCCGCCCTCGGGCGGCGGGTGAAACGCTCGGCGGGTGCCCGTCTCCGTCGTCACCGTCGACGACCAGGCCGTCTTCCGGGAGGTCGCGCGCGAGTTGATCGAGGCCACTGCGGGCTTCGAGTCGGTCGGCGAGGCGGACTCGGGCGAGGCCGGCGCTCGCCCTCGTCGACGAGCTGCGGCCCCAGCTCGTCCTGGTGGACGTCCGCATGCCCGGGATGGACGGCATCGAGACCGTCCCGGCGGATCAAGGCGAGGCACCCGTCGACGGTGGTGGTGCTGATCTCGATCGAGGACGCGGCGAACATCCCCGCCGGAGCGGCCGACTGCGGCGCCGCCGGTCTGGTGCGCAAGCAGGACTTCGGTCCGGCGAAGCTGCGCGACATCTGGAGACATGCACGGGCCTGAGGCCGGCACCCGCGCGATGGGCTGCGCCCGCTCGCGACACCCGTCCCGATGCAAGCCTGATCGCCGAACCTCAGAGCCCCCAAAGGAGACGACCTTGGTCATCGCAGCCGACTACCCCTTCCTCGAGATCATGGGGACGATCATCCTGTTCTTCGCCTGGGTGGCGTGGTTCTGGGTCCTCGATCTCGATCATCTCCGACCTGTTCCGCCGCCACGACATCTCCGGCTGGGGCAAGGGCCTGCTGGACGCTGTTCGTGGTCGTGGTCCCGTTCCTCGGCGTGCTCGTCTACCTGAGTCGCGCAGGGCGGGCAGATGGCCGAGCGCAACGTCGAGCACGCGAAGGCGCGCAGGCCCAGTGCGACAGCTACGGCGGAGCACCGACCCCGCCGGCGAGATCGCGAACGCCAAGCAGCTGCTCGACAGCGGCACGATCACCGAGGCCGAGTTCGACTCCATCAAGCAGAAGGCGCTGAGCCTGACCCTCTCCGACGAAGAGCTGGGCGAGCTGCTCGCGCTGACCAAGGAGGCCGACAGCGTCGAGCTGAAGCTCACGATCCCGGACTCGCGGCCAGCGATCCGCGATCGCCGCGCTCGAGATGGACCCGCTCGAGGGTCAGATCCGGCAGGTCTTCTTCTTCGACACGCCGGAGCTGGCCCTGTTCGCAGCAGGGTGTGGTCGCGCGCGCCCGGCGGGTCCAGGGCAAGGGCGACGACTCGGTCGTGAAGCTGCGGCCGGTCGTCCCGGCGAGATCTCGCCGGCGGATCTGCGGGAGTCGCCGCGGCTTCGGCGTCGAGGTGGACGCCATGCCCGGCGGCTACGTCTGCTCGGCCTCGATGAAGGGCGACGCCGGAGGCGGACGTGCGCGAGACACGATCACGGGCGGCGAGCCGCTGCGGAAGCTGTTCTCGCAAGCACCAGCGGGCGTTCTACGCCGAGCACGCGCCGGATGGCGTCGAGCTCGACGACCTGTCGGTGCTCGGCCCGATCTTCGTGCTGAAGCTGAAGTTCTCGCCCGAAGGAGCTCGATCGCCGGCTGGTCGCCGAGTTGTGGCTCTACCCCGACGGCAGTCGTGTGCTCGAGCTGTCCACCAAATGCGTGCCCTCGGAGGCCTTTCAGGTGGCCGCCGAAACGAGGGCCTTCCTCGCGGATCGCGGCATAGCCGCCACGGGCGAGCAGCAACCCAAGACGCGCAAGGCGCTCGACTTCTTCTCAGCGGAGCTGGCCGCCGCGAGGTAGCCGTCAGGCGGCCAGGGCCAAGGCGTGGCCAGTGAAGCGCGACCGACTCCTGCGGACGCTGACTTTCTGGCTGCGGCCCGAGTTCGTGCTCCGTGCCGTCAACCGGTTTCAGAAGGTCGCGGGATTCGACCGCTCGGTCGCACTGGCCTCCTCCGCACTCACAGCCACGATCCCGTTGATGATCGTCGCGAGCCAGGTGGCCTCGGAACTCGGGGGGAAGGGCACGGCCGACCGCATCATCGACCGTTACGAGCTGACGGGAGGCGGCGCCGCGGCGGTTACAGACATCTTCTCGCCGCCCGGCGGCACGGACACGACGCTCGGCATCGTCGGGTTTCTCTTTCTCATGGTCGCGGTCCTGAGCTTCAGCCGCGCCGTGCAGCGGCTGTTCGAGCAGACCTGGGATCTCAGTCCGCTGAGCGTGCGCAACACCTTCAACGGGCTCATGTGGATCGGCGGGCTCTCGGCGTACCTCGCGGTCAGCGGCCTCATCCATAGCGCGCTGGGGCGCAGCCGCCTCGAGTTGACGGCGGCGCTGCTAGCGGCCCCGCTGACGGCTGCGTTCCTGCTCTGGAGTGGCCGGGTCCTCAGCGCCAAACGGATCCCGCGCTCGGATCTCTTACCGTTCGCCATCGTCGGATCGGCGTTGCTGGCGGCTTACTCGGTTGGCGCGACGGTGTACGTCCCGCACCTCTTCGACTCATTCGCCACCCGCTATGGGGTGATCGGCGCTGTCTTCGCCATGATCTCCGCGCTCTTCTGCGTCATGGTCGTTGTCGTCGGCTCGGCAGCGGCCGGCCGCGAGGTCCACGACGAGCTCGACCGCATCCGGCGGGGCGAAATGCCCGCCGAGGACGAGGTCCGTCGCCAGTGGGACCAGGTGATCGCCCAGACGCGGTCGCGGTGGGAGACGCTGCGGGTACAGGTCCACGAACGCCGGCGCGGAGGCCGCGGAGACTGAGCGGCGAGCCGATCTGCGCTCAGTCGCAGTTGATCTGCGCGAAGGCGTTCTGGTAGGAGCTTTCCAGCTGCTGGACCGCGGCCTGCAGCTTGGACTTTGCGCCGCTGATTGAGAGGTCCGATTGGAGGCCGCTCGCGACCGACTGGACTTCGGAGCCGAACTCCTGGGTCGCCGCCTCGACCTCCTGCTTCCGATCGTCGCTGAGGTCGCCCTGAGCGTCCTTGATCTCCTTGAGGTCATTCTCGATCCCGTTCAGGTTCTCCTTCACGCCGTCGACCGTCGCGGTGGTAGGCGTGAGCGCGGCCAGCTCGTCGACCTGCTTCTTCAGGTCAGCACGGGCGTCGCAGACTTTCGTCTGTGCCTTCTCTTCGTCCGACTCCCCGCATCCGACCGCGGTTGCCGCGATCAGCAGGAGCCCCGCAACGAGCACGCCGAGGCGCAGCACGCCCCTGCGCGAGGTAGACGCCTCTCGGTGGTCTGCTTGTGGGTCATGGGCTTGCATTCCAACCTCCGATCTGGGTTAGCCGGACGGCGCCGGCGCCGGCGCGGCCTCGCCTGGCGCTGGACCTTCGCTCCGGGCCCGCAGCTCGCCGGCGATGTGCACCGCCGCCGACGTCAGCGGAGCGGCAAGCGTCAGGCCGACCATTCCGAACAGGGCCCCCGCGCCGATCGTGACGACGAGCACCACGAGTGGGTTCAGACTCAGCGTCGCCCCCATTACGAACGGCTGGACCATCTGCTGGAGCGCGCCGTTCGCAAGCAGGGCGACGACGGCCATGACCAGTGCGTCCGACGTGCTCCCGGTGCTGAGCGCGAGCAGCACGGCGAAGCCGCCGGCGACCCACGCGCCGACGAAGGGCACGTAGGCCCCCACGAACGTGACCACGGCGATGGTCCCTGCGAGCGGGACGTCGAGGATCACCGCCGCGCCCCCGATCAGGACGGCGTTGAAGGCGGCGATGATCGTGACTGCGAGAAAGTAGCTGCGGAGCGACCGGGCGATGTTGGTCGTGACGACGTTGGCGATCGCTTCGGGCACGCCCATGTGCCGGTTGATGAAGCGGTGCATGACGGGCCCGTCCTTGAGCACGAACAGCGTGCTGAGCACCGCGAACGCCAGAAAGAACAGCAGCGACTTGAGGCCCTCGACGCCCGCCGCGACCCCGCTCAGCAGCGTCGTCCGGATCTCCGGCGCGGCCTCCTGGGCACCCTCCTTGGCGCTCTGCGCGTTGTCCACGCCGACGTCGCTCAACCAGCCCTGGATCTTGTCCAGCGACTGGTCCAGCTTCGCGGAGATGTCCCCCGACTGGGCAGATATGCCGCCGAAGACGAGGCAGAAGATCAGCACGCCCACGGCGACCAAACCGAGCAGGATCAGGATCGCGCCGCCGGCGCGTGGAACTCGGTGGCGCTCGAGCCAACCGACCGCGGGTCCGGCGACCGCGCCGAGCACCGCGGCGAGGATCACCGGCATGACGATCGTCGACGTCTCGCCGAGCAGCCAGATGAGCCCGACGATGACCAGCCCGAACCCGACCAGCAGCCAGGACGAAAAGCCCAGGTCCCTGAGCCACGTGGGTGTCGAAAACTCGACGTTGCGCTCGGACGGCATCGCTCAGCCCTCGTTCCCGGGCCCGGCCGTGGGGAGCAGCTCAGCGGTCAGCTCGCGCATGGCGACACCATATGTGCTCGTCACCATCAACCGCACTAGTGTCCGCGTATGGCCATCCGAGTAGTCCTCGCGGACGACAGCCTGATCGTGCGCGAAGGGGTCGAGCAGCTGCTCGACGCCTCTCCGACGGTCGATGTCGTCGGGTCCTGCGACGACATCGATGCGCTGTTCGCGCTGGTCGACGCTGAGGCCCCGGACGTCGTGATGACCGACATCCGGATGCCGCCGTCGAACACCGACGAGGGCGTCCGGGTCGCGGCCCGCCTGCGTGAGACCAGGCCAGAGGTCGGGGTAATCGTGCTGAGCCAGTACTCCGAGCCCGCCTACGTGCTGGAGCTTCTGGCCTTGGGCTCGGACAGGCGCGGGTACCTGCTCAAGGAACGCGTACATGACCGCAGCCAGCTGGTCTCAGCGATCGACACCGTGCACCAGGGCGGCTCGGTGATAGACCCGAAGATCGTCGAGGTGCTCGTGGACGCCAAGGCGCGAGCGGAGCGCACGCCCCTCGCGGCGCTCACACCGCGAGAGCGGGAGGTGCTCGCCGAGATCGCGGAGGGAAAGAGCAACACCGCGATTGCCGAGACGCTGGTGCTCACCAAACGCGCTGTCGAGAAGCACATCAACGCGATCTTCCTCAAGCTCGGGCTGGCATCGGCGGACGACGTGAGCAAGCGTGTGAAGGCCACCCTGATGTTCCTGGCAGAGGACTAGCTCGGGGAGGCACATCTGTCGGGCACACACCGGCCCCCGCAATTGCGCCCACCACGCAGGCGGGCTTGGGTTGAGTCATGAGCCGGCGGGCTGGCCGTTGAGGTCCTGCTGCTGCTGCCTGGGGGCCGACTCCCGCCCTGCGCCGCGTGGTGCCGGCGCTGCTCCTGGTCGCGTTGCTGACCGCGGGCGTCGAGGTGCTGCGCCGTCAGACCACGCGGGAGTACCCGGATGCTTCGATCGAGGAGTCCGCACGCCGCGTGCGGGTTTGCCTATCGCGCCGGGCCGGTAGGCCCGCCGCTTGACCCACAAGGGGAGGCTCGCCTCACTCTGAGACACCGGTGTGCGCCATTGCCCGTGGCCGCGGCAAGGGGCAGCATCGGCCTCATGGCAGCCTGCTGCTCTCCCGGTCGCGATCCGACGGGCTCTGACGCGGCTCCTGCGCCGGCCCTCGCCGCTCGGGCCGCGGACCCCAAGCACGCCCTGGTGGAGCTCGGAGGGGGCGCGTTCCGGATGGGAAGCGATGACGCGTGGGCCTACCCGGACGACGGGGAGGCGGGCCGCTCGGCCGACGTAGACCCCTTCGCGATCGACATCTACGCGGTCTCTAACGATCGTTTCGCGGACTTTGTCGCCGCGACCGCCTATGTGACCGACGCCGAGCGCTACGGGTGGTCCTTCGTGTTCGCCGGGCTGCTCCCGGACCACTTCGCGCCGACGCGCGGCGTGGCGGCGGCGCCATGGTGGCGGCAGGTCGAGGGCGCGGACTGGCGCCACCCGCACGGGCCGCAGTCGGACGTCGACGGCTGCATGGATCACCCGGTCGTGCACGTCTCCTTCAATGACGCGCTCGTCTACTGCGAGTGGGCCGGCGCCCGCCTGCCCACGGAGGCCGAATGGGAGTTCGCCGCCCGCGGCGGGCTCGAGGCCAAGACGTTCCCCTGGGGAGACGAGCTCGAGCCGGGGGGCGAGCACCGGATGAACGTCTGGCAGGGCGCCTTTCCCGCCGAGAACAGCCGCGACGACGGCTTCTACGGCACGTGTCCCGTCGACGCGTTTGCCGCGAATGGCTACGGACTCCACAACGTGACCGGCAACGTGTGGGAGTGGAACGCGGACTGGTTTACGCCCGGAGGCCCGCGCGTGCAGAAGGGCGGCTCCTACCTCTGCCACTCCAGCTACTGCCGCCGATACCGAGTCGCCGCGCGCCAGGGCAACGAGCCCGAATCGTCTACGGGTAACCTCGGATTCCGCTGCGTGGCAGACCCTGGCCAGCACCTTGCGGGGTAAGGCAAGTGCGCTCCCAGCTCCTGCTCTACGGGTTCGCGCGACGCGCCAAGTTCGAGGGCCAGTTCGTCGGGGCGCTTGAGCGGATCGAGGCCGGGGGCGCGCTGCGCATCGTGGACGGGCTGTTCGCAATGCACGATGCCGAGACCAACGAACTTCTGGCGGTCGACCTGAAGGGCGGGGGCGCGGCCGGAACGGTGGCCCGGGCGCTCGACTTCCGCCTGGATCCCAGCAAGCGCCGCCAGGCAACCAAACGCGCACTTCGGGACGCTGCACAGGGGGAGTGGCTCCCGGACCTGCAGAAGGCGCTAGAGCCGGGGACCGCGGTCGCCGCAGTGCTCGTCGAGCACGTCTGGGCGCGGGCACTGGAAGATGCTGTATCTCGCACCGGTGGAACGCCGCTTGCCGACGAGTTCGTCGAAGCCGGCGCCCTTTCGGAGCTCGCTCCCGCCCTGCTAGCCGCAGCGAAGCGAAGCGGCGACTTCGCCGAAAGCCGCTGACGGCTAGTCACCGCCGAGGGGCTGCACCGGCAGGCTTCCCGTCACCGCGGTCCCCTCCCCGGGCGCGGAGGTCAAGGTGAGCTCGCCGCCGAGGGCAGCCAGGCGATCGCGCATGTTCACCAGGCCGGCCCCCGACGACGAGACCGTCGTGTCGAAGCCACCGCCGTCATCGCGCACCTCGAAGCCCAGTCGCTCACCCTGGGTCAGGGAGATCGTGATGTGGCGCGCACCCGCGGCGTGCTTCGAAGCGTTCTGGACTGCCTCGAGGCAGCAGAAGTACACGGCCGCCTCGACCTCCGGCGTGTAGCGCCCCGAGCCGTCGGGATTGACGCTCGCGTGTATCGGCATGCCACGAGTCACCGACCGCAGCGCCTCCACGAGCCCCCGGTCCTCCAGCAGTGCAGGGTAAACCCCTCGGGCCAGGGAGCGGATGGAGTCGAGCGTGCCCTCTACCTCGTCGCCGAGCGCGTGCAGCTTCTCCCGCGCCCGCGCCGGATCGCTGTCCAGGGTCTCCCCTATCAGCTCCAGGTGGATCCGCAGCGCCACGAGCTGCTGCTGCGCGCCGTCGTGGAGGTCACGCTCGATGCGCTGGCGCTCCTGGTTCGCGGATGCGAGGATGCGCGAGCGTGACTCGTGAACCTCGCGTGTTGAGGCCTGGTCCCTGGCCAGGAGACGCCGGTTCTCGAACGCCACCAGTGCGTAGGCCCCCACCGCCTCCACGAAGCCGGGATCCTCACCCAGCGCCTCGTCGTGGATGAGAATTGCGACGCGGCGGCGGCCGTAGCGGACCTCTGTCGCGCTCCGCCCTGAATCAGGCCCCGGGAGCGCAACCGGCGATCCATCCGCGCCGACCCAGCCTCCCGTCCCCGGTGCCCAGGAGGCGACCTCGAGCGACTCGTCGTCAAGAGTTTCGGCCAGCGCTGACCGCAGCGTGCCCGAGCTTGGCGTCGGGCCGATCATCGCCCCGAGTCGCTCGAGGGCCGAGGCGACGAAGAGCCGCGAGTGCAGCTCGCCCGCGAGGAAGGCGACGGCCATCAACGGGAGCGCGAGCGCGAGGATCCAGAGGAGGACGTCGAGGAGCGGCGATCCGGGGCTCGCCGCCCTGATCGGAAGGGCAATCGCCAACGTCGCGCACCGAATGGTCGCGACCACCAAGAGGGGCGCCAGCGTCCGGCGCATGGGCGGGCTCGCACGGCGAATGCGCTGCGTCAGCCGCAGCGTGACCCCGACGAAGAGCAGCGCGGTCAGGATCTCGCGCACAGGGCGCACGAGAGAGTCCACCACCGCGGGCTCGGCGCCGAGCAGGAAGAAGGCATTGGGGGGGCAGTCGCCGTCACAGCTGCCATAGGGAGAGGGCTCGGGGTAGAACTCGACCAGCGCCGCGGAGGGCAGGAACAGCAGCGCCGCCACTCCTGCCGTCACCCCCACGAGCCATCGGTCGACGCTGGACGACAGGCGGCCGCTCGGGAAGGAGAGGATCAGGTAGACCAGCCCCACCTCGAACACCCAACCGGCGACTCGGCCGCTGCTGTAGGCGACCTCGTTGCCGGATTCAGCCAGGGTGGTGAGTGACGCCACTACCGCCATGAGCACCAGCAGGGGGCCGAAGCGCCTCCCGAGCCCACGTCGCCATGCGTACAGCCCGACGGCGAACGGGATCCCCACCATTAGCGCGCGGCCCGACGCGGCAAGCGCCGCCGCCTCGGGCGTATGGTTGGAGGCCGTCAGCACAGCGGTGGCCGCGGTGAGGGCGATTGCGCTGAGCGAGAGAGCTACGAGCTTCGGGCCGGACAATGAATGGCGAATGTAAGGGATAGGGGCAGACCTCGCGGTGGCCGGGTCACCTATCTGGGTCACGCGACTGTGCTCATCGAGTTGGGCGGTGTGCGGCTGCTGACAGACCCCGTGCTCCGCACCCGCGTCGGGTATCTGCGCCGCCAGGGCCGCGTGCCCGGCCCCCCACGGGATCTGGACGCGGTGCTGATCTCGCATCTCCACTACGACCACCTCGACCTCCCCTCGCTGCGCGCGCTGGAGGATCGCCCCCGGCTCGTAGTCCCGCACGGCGCCGGCGAGTTCCTGCGCGGCCGGGGTCACTCCAGCGTGACCGAGCTCGCCCCCGGCGAGAGCATCGATGCCGCAACGGCACGGATCACCGCCACGCCGGCCGTACACGACAGCCGGCGCCGGCCATTCGGAGGTCCCGTCGCCACCGCCGTGGGATTCCACATCGAGATGGACGGTTACCGCGCCTACTTCGCCGGAGACACCGACCTGTTCGACGGGATGGAGGGCCTTTCCGGCGACCTCGACCTCGCGCTGCTCCCCGTCTGGGGCTGGGGACCGAGCCTCGGCTCAGGGCATCTCGACCCCGCCGGCGCCGCCCGGGCCGCGGCCATGCTGCAGCCGCGCGTGGCGGTCCCGATCCACTGGGGGACCCTGTTCCCGCTCGGCATGGCCCGGCGCCACGCCGAGCTGCTGCACGATCCGCCGCGCGAGTTCGCCGCTCAGGCGGCCACGGTGGCGCCCGACGTGGAGGTGCGCATCCTCGAGCCGGGGTGCTCGCTCGACCTCTAGGCAGTGGTGTGTGCTGCCCGCTGGGAGGCGTGCGACCACCCTTGCTGCCCCGCGTGTCGGGCGGCGAGTATCCGAGCACGAATACGATCGCTAGGAGATCCAACGTGAGCAGTCAGTCCGACGACGTCCAGCGCCAGGTCCTGCCGATCCCGGACCGGCAGCACGTCGGCCTGACCACCTACGACGCAAAGGATCCCGACACGTCGTTCCCTCCGATCGAGACGCTCCGTCCGCCGGGCGGTGCGCCCAATGTGCTGATCGTGCTCCTCGACGATGTGGGCTTCGGCGCGTCGAGCGCCTTCGGCGGTCCGTGCAACACGCCCACGGCCGAGCGCCTGGCCGCCGACGGTCTCAAGTACACCCGCTTCCACACCACCGCGCTCTGCTCACCCACCCGCCAGGCTCTTCTCACGGGTCGCAACCACCACTCCGTCGGGATGGGCGGGATCACGGAGATCGCCACCTCGGCGCCGGGGTACAACTCGGTCCGGCCCAAGGCGGCGTCGCCGCTCGCCGAGACCCTAAAGCTCAACGGCTACTCCACCGCCCAGTTCGGCAAGTGCCACGAGGTGCCGGTCTGGGAGACGAGCCCGATGGGCCCGTTCGACGGCTGGCCCTCGGGCGGCGGTGGCTTCGAGCACTTCTACGGCTTCATCGGTGGGGAGACAAACCAGTACGCCCCGGCGATATACGACGGCACCGTGCCGGTCGAGCCCGACCGCACCGCGGAGGAGGGCTATCACTTCACCGAGGACATGACCGATCGGGCGATCAACTGGATCCGCCAGCAGAAGGCGCTGATGCCCGACAAGCCCTTCTTCACCTACTTTGCGCCCGGCGCCACCCACGCACCCCACCATGTGTCGACCGAGTGGTCGGACAGGTACAAGGGAAGGTTCGATAACGGCTGGGACGCGCTGCGCGAGGAGAGCTTCGCGCGCCAGAAGGAGCTGGGAGTGATCCCGCCCGACGCCGAGCTGACGGAGCGCCCGGAGGAGATCCCCGCCTGGGACGAGATGCCCGACGATCTGAAGCCGGTGCTGGCCCGCCAGATGGAGGTCTACGCCGGTTTTCTCGAGCACACCGACCACCACGTCGGCCGCCTGATCGACGCGCTCGAGGAGCTCGAGATCCTCGGCGACACCCTCGTCTACTACATCGTCGGGGACAACGGCGCCTCGGCCGAGGGAACGCCCCAGGGGTGCTTCAACGAGCTGATCACCCTGAACGGGGCGGGTGGCCTCGAGACGACGGAGTTCATGGCGTCGAGGATCGAGAAGTTCGGCACTCCCGAGGCCTACAACCACTACGCAGTCGGCTGGGCACATGCGATGGACACCCCCTACCAGTGGACCAAGCAGGTCGCGTCCCATTGGGGCGGCACCCGCAACGGGACGGTCGTGCATTGGCCGAACGGCTTCGAAGCGAGGGGCGAGGTGCGCTCCCAGTTCAGCCACGTGATCGACGTCGCCGCCACAGTGCTGGACGCCGCCGGTCTACCGGAGCCCACCTTCGTGCACGGCGTGCAGCAGATGCCGCTGCACGGCAAGAGCATGGTCCCAAGCTTCAACGACGGCGGTGCGCCGGAGCACCGCGAGACGCAGTACTTCGAGATGTTCGTGAACCGGGGCATCTACCACAAGGGCTGGACCGCGGTCACCCGCCACAGCATCCCCTGGGCGGCCGCCGAGATGCCGGCGTTGGACGACGACGTCTGGGAGCTCTACGCGCCCGACGACTGGACCCAGGCCCACGACCTCTCGGCCGACCAGCCTGAGAGGTTGCACGAGCTACAGCGCTTCTTCCTCATCGAGGCAACGCGCTACGACGTGCTGCCGCTCGACGACCGGCGCTTCGAACGCTTCAACGCCGATCTGGCCGGCCGCCCGCAGCTGATTCGCGGCAACTCGCAGCTCCTATTCGGAGGCATGGGCAGGCTCTCCGAGAACTCCGTCGTGATGATCAAGAACAAGTCGCACTCCGTGACCGCGGAGATCGACGTGCCCGACGGTGACGGCTCGGGCGTGATCGTGGCCCAGGGCGGCGCCTTCGGCGGCTGGTCGCTCTACTTGCACGAGGGCCGTCCGGCCTATTGCTACAACACCTTCGGAGTTGAGCGTTTCAAGGTCTACGGGGCTGACCCGGTGCCCGCCGGCAAGCATCAGGTGCGGATGGAGTTCGCCTACGACGGCGGCGGGCTCGGCAAGGGCGGCAACGTCACGCTGTTCCTGGACGGAACCGAGGTCGGCTCGGGCCGGGTCGAGATGACGGTTCCGATGCAGTTTTCGGCCGATGAGACCACGGACGTCGGATCCGACACCGCCACCCCGGTCAGCGACGACGTCGATCCCAAGGCGACCGAGTTCACCGGCGCAGTCGATTGGGTTCAGCTCGACATCGACGAGGCGGCCGAGGACCTCGACCACCTGATCACCCCGGAGGAGCGGCTCCGAGTGGCGATGGCGCGGCAGTAGGGGCACGCCGACATCCGAGAACGCTTCGCCTTCCACGATCTCCAGCACGGTGGCGGCGCGCGCGACATCCCGTACTACCGCGAGCTTGCGAGGAGGGCGGGCTCGACCCTGGAGCTGGGAGCGGGCACCGGCAGGGTCGCGCTCGAGCTGGCCGAGCTGACGGACCTCTGGGCCAATGACGTCGACGACCACCTGCTCGGTGAGCTGGTCCGCCGTGCCGCAGCACGAGGGCTGCCGGTCACGCCCGTCCTGGGCGATGCGACAAAGGTCGACCTCGACCGGCGCTTCGACCTGATCCTCGCTCCCGCCAGCTTCGTGCAGATCATCGGAGGCCCGGACGACCGCCGGGCGCTGCTGGGCGTGATCGCCGGCCATCTGTCCGAGCGCGGCGTGGCCGTGGTCGCGATCACCGATGTGGACGAGGTGCTGCGCGAGTGCGCGACGCCTGGTCCGCCACGGCGCCTACGCGTCCGCGGGCGCACCTTCGTCAGCCGCCAGCTCGCTTCGACCGAGACCGACGGCGGGGCGCAGGTCGTCTGGAAGCGCGACATCCGTCGGCGCAGCGCGGGGCGCCGGAGCAGCCGCCCTGTCGAACCCGCGGGGCTGGCCTACCACCGCCTGAGCCCCGAGGACCTGGCGGTCGATGCCCGCGCATGCGGCCTGCACGCGCTGCACGACCACCACGACCCCGGGGATGCGACGAGCCTGGGCTCGACCTACTGCGTGTTACATCACGCCTAGGCCCGAGCGCGCGACCTGTCCTCGTCCTCCCCGTACACCATGATCCCGTGGACGATGTAGACGCAGAGCGCGAATACGGCAAGGGACCACCACGGATTGCCATCGCCGATGGACAGCAGTGCGCCGATGGCGCCGAGGCTGCCGGCGACGATCCCGAAAATGCGTCCGAACGCGTTGCCGGACATCAGCGAGAACCCCGCCCCGAGCTGGAGCACGCCCAGCACGATCAGTACCCAACCCAGAGTGTTGAGGTCGTCGAGTACGTACCTGGTGTCGCCCTTGAAGATGTTGGCGTCGTCCAGCGCGCCTATGCCATAGATGACGTTGAGAAAGCCCACGAGCAACAGCATGGTTGCCGCGAACGTGACGCGGCCCGCACCTCTCATATCGATTCTCCTTCGGTCGGAATAGCACGAGGCTCCCACCCCGGCCGGACGTCAGCAATGAAGCGCGCACGTCGATGCGGAGGCTGGCACGCACCCTTGATGCGGTCTCGGCGCCGGGCGAGCATCGTCCGGTGAACTGGGTGCCGGAGGTTTCGCGACACCCGTGGACCGCGCGATGACAGCTGCCGCGAGCCCGAACGAATACGGCGAAACGCCACGCTGGGAACCGATGAAGCCCCGGGTCCGGCCGGTACGCCTGCTTGTCGCATGGCTCATCTCGGCCGCGTCTGTCTGGGTCGCGGCCGGGCTGCTGCCCGGCGTATCGCTCGAGGAGCCAGGGTCCGCCTTCCTGGTGGCCGCCGGCATCGCCGTGGTCAACGCGGTTCTGCCGCCGGTGATAGCGGCGCTACGGCTTCCGGGGACGCTCGTGGTCGGCTTCCTGGCGGTGCTCCTCGTCGACGCACTCGCCCTGCAGCTGGCCGCCGATGCCCTCCCCGACGCCATCGGCGTCGACTCATTTGGGGACGCCCTGCTCGCGGCGCTCGTCATGGCCGCAACGTCGATCGTCCTTCATGTCGTGGCCGGCACGAACGACGACGACGAGTACTCGCTGCGCGTGATCCGGCGGGTCGCGCGCCGACAGGGGGCGACCGCGCACCAGGACGTCGCCGGGATCGTCTTCCTCGAGATCGACGGCCTCGCGCTCCCGGTGCTGCGCCGCGCCATGCGCGACGGCAATGCCCCGAACCTGGCCCGTTGGATTTCCGAGGACGGCTACCGCCTCGCCGAGTGGGAGCCTGACCTCTCGTCCCAGACGGGCGCCAGCCAGGCCGGCATCCTGCTCGGCTCGAACGAGGACATCCCTGCGTTCCGGTGGGTGGAGAAGGAGACGGGGACGCTGATGACCTGCTCCGCGCCGGCTGACTGCGCCGAGATCGAGCGCCGCCATTCCACGGGTGCCGGGCTGCTGGCCGACGGTGGCGCCAGCCGAGGCAACCTGCTCTCGGGCGACGCCGACGAAGTGATCCTGACCGTGAGCCGGATCGAGGCCGAGAAGCGGGCAAACCCCGGCTATCGCGCGTTCTTCGCGAACGGCTTCAACGTTACGCGCGCACTCGTGCTGTTCTTCTGGGAGGTGGTGCTGGAGTGGACCGCCGCGATCCGCGCCAGCCGCCGCGACGTCCAGCCGCGCGGCCATCGGGGCGGGATCTACCCGCTGCTGCGCGGGGTGATGTGCGTGATCGTGCGCGACCTGGTCGTGTTCGGCGTCCTGACCGACATGATGCGCGGGCGCCCCGCCATGTACGCCACCTTCGCCGGGTACGACGAGGTCGCCCACCACTCCGGCCTGGAGCGGGCCGACACCCTTGAGGCACTGCGCAAGCTGGACCAGCAGTTCGGGCGCATCGAGCGCGCGCGCCGGTACGCGCCGCGCCCATACGAGATCGTCGTCCTCTCCGACCACGGGCAGACGCAGGGCGCCACGTTCAAGCAGCGCAACGGCTACACGTTGGAGGATCTCGTCGAGCGCTCGCTCGAACATTCCGACGTCACGGCCGTCGCGGGCGGGGACGAGCAGGCGGCGATGGTCGGACTCGCGGTGAGGGACGCAACCGGCGGTTCCAGCAAAGGCAAGGGGGCCAAGAACGACGTCTCCGATCGCCAGATCGTCGTGCTGGGATCGGGGAACCTCGGCCTGATCTACCTGATGCAGGAACCGCGCCGGCTGACACTCGAGGAGATCGAGCAGCGCCACCCGCGCCTGATCCCGGCGCTGCGCGAGCACCCCCACATCGGCTGGCTGCTCGTTCGCTCGGCGGAGCGCGGCGCCATGGCGCTCGGCCCTCGTGGGACCCACCATCTGAGCGACGGGCGCGTGGAGGGGGAGGATCCCCTGGCGGCCTTCTCACCGACCGCCGTTCGCCACCTACTGCGCAGCGACGGCTTCACACACGTCGCCGACATCATGCTCGGGAGCTTCTACGATCCCGAGCTCGACGAGGGCTGCGCGTTCGAGGAGCTGATCTCGTTCCACGGCGGCCTCGGGGGCCTCCAGACGAGGCCGTTCGTGATGTACCCGCCGCGGCTGCCCGGTCCCGCCGAGCCTCTCGTCGGTGCCGCCTCGGTGCACGACCTGCTCCTCGGCTGGCGGCGCGGGCTCGAGGGGGACGAGAACCCGATCCCGGCTTCGGTGACTACTCAAGAGAAGTGATGAAGAAGGCGACGGCGAAACCGAGCGCCGTCAGCTGTCGTGGTCCCCATCAGGCCGAGGGCGACGAACCGGCCAGGAGCCCCATGCGAGCGCTTCGATCGTTCCGGGAGGGTGGCGCGACGTGAGGGACTGGTGCAGCGAGCACCACCCCCGCTGACCTGCCCGCACCCTCGTCGCGGCGGGACCGGCACGGCAAGCTCTTGGCCATGGCCGTTTACCAGATGCGCGAGCGGATGCTCTCGATCGGCGACGACTTCTGGATTGAGAACGACGCGGGGGACCGCGTGTTCAAGGTCGACGGGAAGGCGCTACGTATCCGCCAGACGCTGATCTTCAAGGACGTCGACGGGAACGATCTGCTCAAGATCCAGGAGCGCAAGTTGCGCGTTCGGGACACGATGGCCATCGAGCGCGACGGCGACACGGTCGCGACCGTTCGCAAGGCGATCGTCGGTCCGCTGCGCGAGCGTTTCAAGGCCGAACTCGAGGGCGGCGCGCGAGTACAAGATTCACGGCAACATCGTCGACCACGAGTACGAGTTCGAGCGCGACGGGCGTGAGGTTGCGACCGTTTCCAAGCGCTGGTTCCGGGTGCGTGACACCTACGGCGTGGAGGTCACGACCGGCGAGGACGACGTGCTCGTGCTTGCGATCACCGTGGCGATCGACCAGATGACACACGACAGGGCCGAATGAACAACGGCCCCAAACGAGCGCGTTATAGGCTGCGCTGGACAGGCGACGATCGGAGGAGAAATCATGGAAGCGCACAACGAGGAACTCGGCCCAATCGACATTGTGGTCATCGCCTACCCGGCCGGCGCGCCGATGACGGGCGAGGCCGTGCCGCTGCTCATGGACCTTGTCGAGCGCGGGATCATCCGCGTGCTCGACGCCATGTTCGTCTCCAAGGACGAGGACGGGAGGTTTTCGGGCTTCGAGGCGAAGGACCTCGACGACAAGGGTGTCGGGGACTACAGGATCTTCGAAGGCGCCTCCTCCGGCCTGCTGGGCAACGAGGACGCAGCCGCCGCCGCGGAGGGCATGGACCCAGGATCGGCGGGAGTGATCCTCATCTACGAGAACCGCTGGGCGGCGCCATTCGCCGCCGCTGTGCGTCGCAACGGCGGGATGCTCGTCGCAAACGAGCGAATCCCGGTGCAAGAGCTGATTCGCCGCCCTCGACGCCGCCGAAGCCGCGGCCTGACGAAAGGAAGACCGATGCCAGGACTACTTCGCGGAATGGCCCGCACCGCCGTCGTCGCGGGCACCGCAACCGCCGTCTCGAACCGCGTGAGCCGCCGCCAGGGCGAGCGCTGGGCAGCAGCAGGATGCTGCCGCCTACCAGGAACAGGCGCCCCCGCCGCCACCGCAGCGGCCGCCCCTGCCGCGCCCGACCCCATCGAGCAGCTCAAGGAGCTCGGCAAGCTGCACGAGCAGGGCGTCCTCACCGACGAGGAGTTCGCCGCGCAGAAGGCCAAGGTGCTCGGCTAACGGAGCTCAGTCAGCCCAGCGCCGCTGCATCTACAGATAGGTCGGCCAGGGGACCCATGTCCGACACGCGGCCCCATCCAGCCGACGTACCCTCCGACATCGCAAGCGCGGCGCGCGCGCTGATGCCCGAGCTGCGGCAGCAGCTCGAAGCGCTCGTTCGCATCCCGTCGGTGTCCGTGTCCGGGCAGATCGACCAGCCGCTGCTGGAGGCGTTCGAGATGACGACGCGTCTGTTCGCCGACGCCGGCGTCGAGGTCGGGCGCCTTGACCTGCCGGACACCGCACCGGTCGTCACTGGCCACATCCCCGCTCCGCCAGGAGCGCCGACGGTGCTCCTCTACAGCCACTACGACGTCGTGCCCGCTGGGGACGAGGCCGAATGGAAGTCACCGCCGTTCGAGCCGACCGAGCGCGATGGCGCGCTGTTCGGCCGCGGCGTGGCGGACACGAAGTCCAACATCGTCGCCCACGTCGGCGCCCTGCGCGCATGGGACGGCAAGCCGCCGGTAGGGATCAAGCTCTGCATCGAGGGCTCCGAGGAGGTCGGGAGCGGTGCGCTGCCGAGCTACCCGGCGACCGATCCAGACCTCTTCCAGGCCGACGCGCTAGTCATCGCCGACATGGGCAGCATCCGGCCGGGGGTGCCGACGCTCACGACCGCGCTGCGCGGCATGGGGAACGTGACGCTCGAGGTGCGTACGCTCGAATCGGGCAAGCACAGCGGCCAGTACGGGGGCGCCGCACCCGACGCACTGCTCGCGGTCCTGCGGGCGATCGCCTCTCTGCACGACGAGCACGGCAACGTCGCGGTCGCGGGGCTGAGGCGCAACGAGTGGGAAGGCAGGGCCCAGCCCGAGGAGGACTTCCGCGCCCTCGGGACTGTCCTCGACAACATGCCGCTAATCGGCACCGGCGGCCTCGGCTCGCGTGTCTGGTCGGGTCCCGCGATCACGGTCATCGGCATCGACGTGCCATCGGTTGACGGCGCCCTCAACGCCGTGTCGCCACACGTGCGGGCGGTCCTCAACGTCCGCGTGCATCCCGAGCAGGACGCCATCGAGGCGCAGGCGGCGGTCGTGGAGCACCTACGCAACGTGAAGCCGTTCGGCATCGAGATCGACGTGCAGCCTGGCCCGACGGGCAACGGTTTCGCCGCCGACCGCAGCGGTCCGGCCTACGACGCCGCGCGTGCCGCTTGGTCGGCCGCCTGGGGAGCCGACGTGATGCTCGCCGGGAGCGGCGGCTCGATTCCGATCGTGAGCGCGCTCGCGGGAGCCCTGCCGGATGCCGAGGCGCTGCTGGTCGGCACGACGGACGGCTACGCCAACATCCACGGCCCGAACGAGCGCATGCTCTTGAGCGAGTTCGAGAATGCGACCGTCGCCGAGGCCGACTTCTTCGGGCGCTACGCGGAGATCTTCGCGGGGGGGCGGAGCGCGATCACCGCATGACGGAGCCGGACCGCCCGGGCGACCCGCCTCCGACGCCGGACGCCAAGGCAACCCAATTCACCATCCCCCAGCGGCCCATCCGCCGCCGCCTGACTGACGTGCCCACATTCGTGGCCAACCGCGGCGGCGTTCGGGTGTGCGCACCCCATCCGCTTGCTTGCCTACATCATTGCGCTCGGCCGGACCGGTGCGTGAGGCTTCGTTCATGTCGACCCCCTACCGCCGATCCTCCAGTAGTGCCCGACGAGGCTGACACCCCCCCACCCGAGGGAGCCCCGGCGTCCGTGCCTGGCGTCTCCGGGGGCCCGACGCCGGGAGAAGCGGGGGGTCCGGAGCCCAAGCGTCGTCGTCGCGTGCTGGTGTGGTCGTTGATCGTGGTCGCGTCGGTGCTGTTGGTCTTGTCGATCACTGCGAACTGGGTTCAGCGCGCGGTGCTGGACACGGACGAGGTGGTGAACACCAGCGACGAGATCCTGAGCGACGAGGATGTTCAGGACGCGCTCAGCATCTACCTGGTCGATCAGGTGTACGCCAGCCGTCGATGTCCAAGGCCAGATCGAGGCGAAGCTGCCGAGCAGCGCCAAGGCGCTGTCCGCTCCCGTCGCGGCGGCAACCAGGCAACTCGCTCTGAACGTCTCGGAGAAGGCGCTCGCCTCGCCTCGGGTCCAGAACCTGGTCTCTAACTCGATCCGCAGGTCGCACGGAGGGTTCGTGCGTTTGATCGAGGACGAGGGAGAGTACGTCTCGACCACTGGCGGCGCTGTGACGCTCCAGTACGGGGAAGTCGTAGCCGACCTGGCCACTCGCCTAGGGGTAGACCCAGCGACCATCGCCACGATCCAGGGCGTCATTCGGGATCTGTCGCAGGGCCTCAAGCAGCGCCTGACCACGGCTCAGACCCGAATCAAGTCGGTGCGTGCGGGTCTCGCCGAGGTGAAGGGCGGCACCCTGAGCCCGGAGCTGGAACGGAATCTCCAGACGCTCCAGACGGACATCGTGCAGCTGCAGGGGACTATCGCGAGCCTCGACAAGAAGATCGAGAGCGCACAGGCCAAAGCCCCGGCGCAGCTCCAGGGCCGGCTGGCCAAGCTCGACGGTCGGCTATCCGCCCTCGACGGTCGGCTGACCGCTGTTGAGGATCGCACCGCCACCGTGCTCAAGGATCCCCGACAGGCAGACGTCGATGGGTTGGACGCCGCGCTCGCCTCGACCCAGACCCGGATCACCGGCGTACTCGAACGCCCGGCGCTGCAGAACCCTGGCGAGCTCGTCGTGATGAAGTCCGACCAACTCAACGGAGTTCAGACCCTCGTCGGGGCGCTCCGCAACCTCGGCATCGTGCTCCCGCTGCTGGTGCTCTTGCTGTACCTGGGCGCCATCTACCTGGCGCAGGGATGGCGCCGACAAGCGTTGATCGGGGCCGGATGCGGGATCCTCGCCGCGACGCTGCTCGTCCTGCTGACGTTACGCCTGCTCGGCGGCGCGGTCGTGGACTCGGTCGCGGGCTCCGAGACAGTCCAACCGGCCGTCCAATCCGTCTGGGAGATCATCTCCGGGACGTTGCGAGAGCGGGCGCTGTTCGTCCTCGTCATCGGACTGGCGTTCGTCGGCGCGGGGCTGCTGGCAGGGCCGGCCCGCTACGCAGTCGCCGCGCGCCGCGCCCTCGCACCGCACCTGCGCGACCAGCCGGCTGCGGTCTACTTCGCCGCCGCCCTCCTGTTCCTACTCTGGCTCACCGTCATGCCCGGAATCAACAACGTCGGCCAGGTCCTCGTGATCCTGCTGCTCGCCGTGCTGGCCGTGGTCGGCATCGAAGTGCTGCGCCGCCAAACGGCGCAGGAGTTCCCACCCCACCCAAACGTTCCATGAACGATCCAGCGCGCGCGCCGACGACTCGACACGTGGCGGACACGCTGATCGGCGGCGACTAGCCTCGAGCAATTTCGGTCAGCCCAACGCCGCTGCTTCGACGGACGCCGAGGGTTGGACGTCCGGCAGCCGCATCATGCGGAACGAGTTGAACAACCCGAGGAGCCCCGCGAGGATCGGCACGAGCAGCGCCACCTGTAGGGCGAGGTTCGTCGCGTCGGTGTTGATGCCGAGGATCTCTTCCTGGACGTCCGCGGGCTCGTCGGCGAGCAATTCGTCGAGCTCCGTGTTACTCACGACCTGCGCGTCGTCTTCCAACGTCTGCGCAATCTGCTGCTGCTGCGAAGAGGGAACCACAGGACTTGCGTTCGTCATGTTGGTGAATGCCAGGGAGAGGGTCGCGAGCAGGACGCCGCCGGCAACCGCCAGGCCCAACGACAGCCCGAACGACCCCGCCGCCGAGTTCACCCCGGCCGCCTCGCTGATCCGCTCCTCGTCGATCGGGGCGAGCGTGTAGTTGTTGAGCTGCGAGACCAGCAGGCCGAGCCCCGCGCCCGCGATGACCAGCGGGAGGAGGAGGTACCAGCCGGAGTCCGCCTCGGGCACGATCGGGACGATCAGCACCAGACCCAGGGAGCTCAGCGCGAACCCCGTCCGGATGATCTTGCCGGGGCGTTGGCTGGCGGACCTTCGTCCGGCGAGAATTGCGACGGCGAACATGGTCAAGGAAAGCGGGGCGATCGACAGGCCGGTCTCCAGGGCGTCGTATTCGAGCTTGACCTGCAGGAAGATCGGGAGCGCGATCATCGCCCCGCCGAGGGTGACGTTCTGCAGCATCTGCCCGGTGATCCCAACCCTGAAGTGCGGGAGCCGGAACAGGTCCGGATCGAGCACCGTCACCTTGCCTTCGCGATGGCGCCGGACGAGCCAGCGGGCGAGCGCCCAGAGCGCGAGCGCGCCGATCGCGATCAGCAGCACGACGTAGTCGCCCCCCTCCTGCCACACCAGGATGCCCAGCACCACGCCGCCCATCCCCAGCACGGACAGGGCCGCGCCACCGGCGTCGACCTGCCGCGCTCCCGTATACGGGACGTCCTTGACGAGCCCGATCTGCGCCAACACAACCGCGATCACGACAACCTCCAGCAGGAAGCCGACGCGCCAGGACATGTAGGTGGTGACGAAGCCTCCGAGGAGCGGCCCGACCGCCGCCGCGATCGCGGCCGCCGCTCCGATGAGTGCATAGGTCTTCTTCTGCGCCACTCCCTCGAAGTTCCCATGGACCAGGGACTGCATGGCGGGCAGCAGGAGGGAGGCGCCGAGCCCGCCGATGATCGCCCAGAAGACGATGATCGCCGTCAGGTCCTGGGCGAGGGTCATCGCCACAGCGCCGGTTGCGTACGCCAGCAGACCCACCACATACGCCCTCTTGCGTCCGAAGAGGTCGCCGATCTTGCTGCTGATCAGAATGAACGCAGCGGAAACCAGGGCCTCGAGCGCGATCGCGCTCTGGACAGCGCTCACCGTGGTGTCGAGGTCCCTGACGACCGCCGCGATCGACACGTTCATCAACGACGTGTCGACGACGAGCACGAACATGGCCGCCGCGAGGAGGAGCGACAGTCGCGTGTTCCCCGCTTGGTCCGGTGGAACGCCTGTGGTCGCTCCCTCAGTCACGAGATGTCATTCAATCTCGCCGGCCGGGGGACACACAAGGAGGGGCACACGTCGATCGCGCGGGTAGCCGCCCCCCACATCCGTTCAGGCACGGGCGCTGGCTGTTTGTGCACTACGCCCAGCCAGCCACGTCCGCGCCGCCCTCGTAGCTGAAGCGCGATCCGAAAGACACCAGTGCCGGGTGCGATGCGATCTTGCCCGCCGCCAATGCCTCGCCCTGGCCGAAGGCCGTGGCTCGCTCGAGCAGGCCCGGCGGCACGAAGGAGAACACGCTCGCCACGTGGGCGAGATCGGCAACCGAGTTCATCCGCATGAGGACCAGGTTGTCGCACTGCGACAGCACGTTTTCGTGGATCTTCTGTGGCCGCTGGGTGACCACGATCAGGTAGAGCCCGAACTTGCGGCCTTCGCCCGCGATCCGGATCGCGTCCTCGGTCGCCAGAGCGGTGAGTGGATCGCCCGCCTCCGCCGGGCACACGTTCTGCGCCTCGTCGATGACGATCGCCACCGGCTGGCGTCGCCCGCGTTCGCGCCATAGGCGCTCCAAAACCGCGCCCGCGGTGAGCGTCTGCTCCTCGCGGGTGCCGAGCGACCCCAGGTCCACCACGAGGCACCGCGGACCCGCCGGGTTCACGACCTCGTCCAACAGCGACTCGCCCTCCGGCCCGGGCCAGATCTCGAAGCGATCGATCCCGAGGTTGCGCGCACGCAGCTTCAGGTCCTCGGCCGGCGACTCGGCGAGATCCTCGACGCTGCGGATCGAGTCGTCCTCGAGGAGATCGAGGAGCTCTCCGTACTCCGCGCGGTCCACAAGCGGGTCGAGACGCAGCAGTCCGGCCTGGTGGGCGGGGCTCAGATCCCGGAGGCGGACCCGGATGGGGTCCCCACCGCCGGGGCCGCCCCGGATCTGAACCGATGCCGCGGCGTCGCGGTATCGCTCGTCGTCGACCCGCGGCTCACCGAGGCGCACGTAGTCCGAATTCGGGTCGAGCACGACGACCCGCAGGTTGGTCTCCATCAGCAGGCGCTCGAGCAGCACACCGAGGGAGTAGGTCTTGCCCGAGCCCGATTGGCCACACAAGAAGGTGTGGCGGCCGAAGCCGTCGGCATCGAGCCGGAACGGCACGCCGCGGGCGAGCGCAAGCTCCCCCACGTCGAGCTGGGCGCCGTCGGGAGCCGTGGCCTCCAACCAGGCGCCCACCTCGTCCGGAGTGGCGCGACGCACCAAGGCATCGTGGAACGGGCGGTCGTCGCCGTGGAGAACGATTCCGTCCCCACCGCCGGCGCGGAGGCGAACCTGCCCGAGGCCCGGCGCGTCGGCGTCCTGGTGACGGAGCTCGAGCGACAACAGCTGACCCAGGCGGGTGGCGCCGTCCGCGTCGATCGCCACGTAGCCGCCCGGCTCGAGCTCCAGCCCATGCAGCGATACCTGGAAGTTGAAGCGCCGGCCGTCGACGGATGTCGCGAGCGGTTGCACGGCGGCCTCGAGCGCCTCGCGCGTCCCGCGATACACCCCGAGAGAAGCGTGCACGTCGGTCACATCGCGATCCTATGGCCAAGTTAGGGTCGCTCGGAGTCCGTGCTCCACATGCTCAAAGCTCACCTGGGGTCGCCCCACGTTTCGCGCATCGTCTATGGCGTGATCATCGGCCTGGCGGTGATCGTCGCGCTGGATCAGCATCCTCCGTCCTCGGGTGTCGTGATCGCGACGCTGCTCGGCACGGCCGTGGCCGTCGGCCTCGCGGAGGTGTACAGCGAGATCGTGGGGACCGAGACCCGCAAGCGCCGGCACGTTGGTCGGTGCCGACCTGCCCGACATGGTGTACGACGGGGTCGCCGTGGCGTTCGGGATCGCCTTCCCGACCGTCTTCTTCGTCCTCGCTGCCGCCGATGCCATCGAGCAGGACACGGCCTTCACGATCGCCGCGTGGTCCGGCTTGGGCCTGATCAGCTTCTATGGCTTCTGCGCCGCGCGTCTTGCCGGCGAGAGCCCGGTGTTCTCGGTGCTACAGGCGCTCGGGGTCGGGCTCATCGGAGCCATTCTCATCGTGCTCAAGGCGGTGCTGCACTGACCCCGTCGTTCGCCGCCAGCGATTGCGTCGGCAGTTCCCGAGTGAGCCACAGCGACAGAAGCGCGGCGAGCGCGACCGTGCCGAGGGACAACCGCAACGCGACGAGCTGCGCGTCGCTGTAGTCGTCGGCGACCGCGCTTGCCTGCTCGGGCGTGAGCCCTCCCTCGACCCCCGCGTCCTCGACGTTCGCCACGGGGACGATGTCGATGCCCTCATCGACCCTCGCGACGATCGTCTCGCGTGCGGCCGGCGGCACGTCGGGATTGTCGGTGATGCGCTCGCTGAACCCCGTGGCGAGCTGCCCGAGCAGTACCGCGCCGACGATCGCCGTGCCAAGTGAGGCCCCCAGGTTCTGTGCCGTGCCCTGAAGCCCGCCCGCCTCGCTGGTCTGCGTGGGTCCGACGGAGGACATGATCACGTTCCCCAGCTGCGACGCGAGCAGCCCGGCGCCCGCGCCGATGAACGCGAGTGCCACCTTGAAGCCAGTGTCGTTCAGCTTCACGTCGAGCGTCCCGAGCATCACCAGGGCGCCGATGCTCACCCCGACCAGCCCGATCTGCGCGACCGTCCGCGGCGACCGCCTGGCCGCGATCCGCGGGCCGAGCAGCGCGAAGACCAACATCGCCACCGATAGCGGGAGCAGGCGCTTGCCGGTCTCGAACGCGTCGAGCCCCAGCACGACCTGCAGGTACACCGGGATGACGAAGAAGCTACCCATCAGGACGAGCTGTTGGCCGACCAGCGACGACAGCCCTGCTCTCAGCTGCGAGATGTCCAATAGCCGGGTGTCGAGCAACTGGTCGCGACCCAGGCGCGCGCGGCGCTGCTCCCAGGCCACGAACCCCCACAGCACCGCGAGGCCGCCGAGCACGATGAACGGCACCGGGGAGAAGCCCAGCGGCGTGATCTCCGTGCCGTCGATCTCCGGCGGAGTGCGCGGCTGCACGAAGCCCCACACGCTGCTGCGCAGGATGGCGATCACGATCAGGCCGAGGCCGGCCGAGGAGAGGGCCACGCCCCCTATGTCGAGCCGCGGGCGCCGCTCCGCCGCGGGCGCCTGCGCGATCCGCCCGCGCAGGAGCAGGATGAAGATCACTACCACCGTCTCGGCCGCGAACACGTAGCGCCACGTGAACTCCGTGGTCACCCAGCCGCCGATCAGCGGGCCGGCGGCGACCGCGATCGCGGCGGTCCCACCGAGCAGCGCGTAGGCCAGCGCGCGGTCTTTGCCCTCGTACGTGGCGGCGGTCAGCGCGGCTATCGCCGGCACCACGAGCACGGCACCGAATCCCTCGATCCCGGACCAGCCGATCAGGAGCACGGCGAGGTTCGGGCTGAGCGCGGTCGTCAGCGACCCGACCCCGTAGATCGCCAGGCCGATCGCGAACGCGCGGTTGCGGCCGAGGATGTCTCCGAGCTTCGCGCCGAGCAGCATGAACGCCGCCATCACGAGCGTGTACAGCGTGATCGCCGTCTGCACGCCCTGGATCGACGTGTCGAGGTCCTCGACGATCTGCGAGATCGCCACGTTCATCACACTCGAGTCGAGCACCATGATGAACTGGGCCGAGGCGAGGATGAGCATGGGGAGCCACTTGCGCAAGGCGAGCGACTCTATCCCGGCACGCGGGCGCCATCGCAGGGTTGGGCCCCCGCGGCGTCGAAAGAAGCGAGGTGAGGAAGATGTCCCGCCAGCGCGGGTTCACAGTGGTGCTGTTGCTCGTTCTCGCGTCGGCGTCGCTCCAGGTGGCGGCGCCCGTCGCCGACTGGTCGCAGCTGGTGACCATCGCGCTCGGCGCGGCGATCCTGTCCGTGTCCGCGTGGGCGGCGCGAGCCGAGCACACCCTGATGCGCGCGATGGTCGCGGCCGCGATCCTCCTGACGCTGGTGTCGATCGTGGTGGTGCTGGTGAGGGGCGACGTGCCCAAGGCGCCAGCCGCGCTGGTTAACGGGCTCCTGGTGGCATTGGCGCCGGTGATGATCGCCGGGGGGGTGCTGCGGGACATCCGCCAGGAGCACCAGGTGACCATGCGCACCCTCTCGGGCGTGCTGGCCATCTACCTCCTGCTCGGGATGTTCTTCTCCTTCGTCGACACTGGCGTCGCCGCGCTCGAGGACGCGCCCTACTTCGCCGGCGATCCCGACCCGACACGGTCCGACTTCCTCTACTTCAGCTACGTGACACTGTCGACGGTCGGCTACGGCGACCTCGCGCCCGCGACGGAAGTCGGGAGAATGCTTGCGGTGACCGAGTCGTTGCTCGGGCAGATCTACCTGGTCACGGTTGTGGGATTGATCGTGGCCAACATTCGCCAGCGCGCGGAGCCGCTGCGCCAATAGCATCCTCGCGATGGGATGCCTCTTCGCGCTCTTTGGCCGCCACTGACATGCCCGAGGCGCCGCGCCGAACGCACCTGGCCGCCGAGCGCACATGGCTTGCCTGGTGGCGAACGGGCCTGGCCGCGACGGGGGCGGCCATCGGGATCGGCCGCGTCCTCCCCGAGCTGATCGACGGCACGACCTGGCCCTACGTCGTGCTCGGCGCGGGCTACGGCGTGCTGGCGCTGGGGCTGATGGGAGCGGCGGCGGTGCGCCAGGCGCGGGTCCGCGACGCGCTGCGGCGCGACGCGTTCGAGGAGCTGAGCAACGGGTGGGTGCTGGCCTTCACCGCGGCAGGGATGGGCCTCACCCTCTTCACGCTCGTGTTGGTGGTCGCGGCTTGAGTTGAAGCGGGCGCCGCGTCCGGAATCGCTATCCGGTTTGTCGCGACGCCACGTGGCGTCCGGCGAAGTCGGCGAGGCTTTCCGTCAGCTCACCCAGCTCACGAGTCTGTCCGTCGTCGATGCGGATCGCGATCAGCTCTGAGATGGCCCCGACGAGCGCGAGGGCGCTGTCGTGGGACAGGGGCGCGATCGAGGGATCCTTGGCGCGGGCGTCGGCGTTGATCTGCTCGTAGCGCTGGGCGAAGACCTCGAGCGTGGCCCGCCGGCGCCCAAACGCTCGCGGGCCGGCGGCGTGGACCTCGCGGATGATCGCGCGAGTGAAGGCGGGCTCCTCCGCGAGCACGTCAAGGAAGGCCTCCAGACCCGTGACCACTCGCGCGCGCGGGTCGTGGTCGGCATCCTCGTCGCCGAGGGCCTCGATGATGCGTCCGAGCACGTAGGCGATGCCGGTGTCGTAGAGGGCCAGAAAGCAGTCCTCCTTATCCCCGAAGTGCTCGTAGAAGGTCTTGCGCGAGACTCCGGCTACGGCCACGACGTGCGCGACGGTGGTCGTGCCGTACCCGTGCTCGGCTACGGCCTGAGCCATCGCATCGAGGAGGCGACCTCGCTGGGAGGCCAGTACAACCTCGCGGGTCAGGGAGTGGCGCCCGGCCGGGAGCGGGCCGGCGGGCACCGGGAGCTCCCCGCGGAAGTCCGAAACGCTCGACCGGTAGGTGGCTGCTTGCATCTTCGGAAACATTAGCGTACTGTTCGGAAACGCCGCCGTTTCCAGCAACACAGAGGAGAGAGAAGAGATGCCCGGAAGGTCCCGTGGTTCCAGCCGTCGCCGCCGGCTTTCGAGCGCAGTCGCCTGCGTCGCCCTAGCCCTCGCGGCTGCCGTCACCCCGGCGGCTCAGGCCACCTCCTCGCCGCTGCGCTACGTCGCGCTGGGCGACTCCTACAGCGCCGCTTCCGGCGTCCTCCCCCTGGACCTGACCGCGCCGCCGCAGTGTCTGCGCTCGATCCGCAACTACCCCCACGTGATCGCGGGCAAGACCGGCGCTCAGCTCACCGACGTGACCTGCGGCGCGGCCGACACCAACGACTACTTCACCGCGCAGCATCCCGGCGTTCCGCCGCAGCTAGACGCGCTCAAGCGAGACACCCAGCTGGTGACCCAGACCATCGGCGGCAACGACAGCAGCGTCTTCATCAACACCATCCAGTCGTGCGGCGTGGCCGGCGCCTCGACCCTCGGCAAGGGGAGCCCGTGCAAGGACCGCTACGGCTCCTCGTTCGAGGACACGATCCGCAACACGACCTACCCCTCGCTGGTGAACGCGCTCCGAGCGGTCCGCGCCAAGGCCCCGCGGGCCAAGGTCGGCATCCTCGGCTACCCGTGGATCATGCCGGCGACCGGGGGCTGCTTCGACAAGATGCCCGTGGCGGAGGGCGACGTGCCCTACGTGCGCGGCATCCAGGCCACACTCAACGACGCCGTCCGCCGCGCGGCCGCCGCCACCGGCGTTACCTACGTGAACCTGAACGAGGTCTCCGACGGCCACGACGCCTGCAAGCCCATCGGCGTCCGCTGGGTTGAGCCGGTGCTCCAGGGCACCAACCCGGTGATCGTGCATCCGAACGCGCTGGGCGAGGCCCAGATGGCGGCGCAGGCGATGGCCGTGCTGCGTCTGCGCTGAGCCACTCCGAGCGATCGATCCCGCAGTTTCCGAGACGTTCGTCGGGCGGACCTCGCGCAAACTGCGGGGGCTCCCTAATGTCGCTAGTGGCCGCGTCTGATGCGGCGCGCTCTTGGGGGCGAGGCGCTATCGGCACGCGCCAGCGAGGCACCCGAGACGAGAGGGTTCGCGATGAGCGAGACCACCGCGGGGGTTTTCACCGCCTACCGCGACGCCGTAAACCAGTCCCTGGATGCGGGCGACACCTTCGACGAAGTAGAGGAGGCCATCGAAGGGATCGCCGAGTTGACGGAGGATCAGCGTGCCGCTCTGTGGCTGATCGCGTTCTCAAAGCGGGATCGGGCGGTGCGGCACCGGACGCCGGGGCTGTTCTCCGTCAACTGACTGTGGGCGTGTGACCGCGCCACGCTTCTCGCATCGGCTGGCGGTAGAAGATCCAGAGCACCGGCGCGATCACCAGCAGCAGCGCTTCATCGAAGGGACCGGGGATCGGCAGCAGCCCGAGCCCCACTAGCCATCGAAGCGGCCGAGGGATCCGCCCATCGCGGGCCAGCCGAGCGGTGGCTATCAGCGTCCGAGCAATCAGCAGCCGGGCGCGGTGGACACTGGCGAAGCGTGTCGGGCGTGGCTCGGGCAGCCTCGGTCGGCGCCGCTCGCTGCGGTCGAGCGAGTCCCGGGCCATCCGGTCGAGCCCGGCCGAGTCCTGCATCCACGTGTGTCCGACCGGACAGCGGGTCACGGGGTTGGTGCGGACCTCAGCGAGCGTGCCAGAGACATCGCGGCCACAGACCGGGCACGGCCCGGTGACCAGCCCAACGTCGAACAGGTCGCGGCTCACCGGCACGATGGTACGACCGACCGGACAGCTGTCAGCGATAAGCCCCTGGGACTCGCACGCAGCGGGTCTCGCCGTTAGCGATCTGCCGACGCGCGAACGGGAGACCTTGGCATGCGCCGCACGACGGCCATGCTCACAGCGACGGCCGCACTGTTGGTGGCCGGAGAGGGCGGAGTTCAGGCTCAAGAGACGCCGCGACGTGTCCGACTGCGACGCTGACGGGCACCGCGGGTAACGACACGCGGTTCGGGACGGCGGGAGCGGACAGCATCGACGTGCAGGCCGGAGACGATCTGGTGAACGGAATCGCTGGCGCGGACCGCATTCGTGGCGGCGACGGCTTCGACGAGATGGGCGGCGGTGCCGGTACCGACACGATCCTCGGCGAGGGTGGTCCAGACGACTTGAGCGGCGGGTCGGATGCCGACAGGCTGTTCGGGGCGAGGGCTTGATTCGTATCCGGTGGGCTCGGCGATGACGAGCTGTCGGGCGAGGGCGGGCCCGACGACATCTCTGGCGCTCGCGGGGCCGACCGGCTGTTTGGCGGTGACGGCATCGACTTTCTCGAGGGCGGCCTCGGCGACGACCGGTCGAGTGGAGGCGACTCGGGCGACGAGCTCACCGGCGGCAAGGGCAGGGACCGCATCTCGGGCGGCGACGGCGACGACGACCTCGACGGCGGTGACGGATCGGACCGGCTCTCAGGCGGCGACGGGGACGACAACATTGCGGGCGGGTCGGGGGCCGACCGGGTCTCGGGCGGTCGTGGGCGCGATCGCCTCGATGTTGGCGGCAACGCGGGCAATCGGGCCTCCGGCGGGTCTGGCAACGACGTGATCGACTCCGCGAATGGCGCCCGCACGATCGTCGACTGCGGCACCGGCGGCGACACCGTCCGGGCCGACGCCTTCGACCGGCTGCGCCGCTGCGAGAGGATCTCGCGTCTGAGCAGGTCGGCGAGGTAGTAACTGGCAACCGTGAGTCGGCGGGCGCTCCGGGGGGCGTCCGCCGTTCACGGTCCGTCGGGGCGACTGGATTTGAACCAGCGACCGCTCGGCCCCCAGCCGACGTCGACCAACCGTAGGTGCGTCCATTCGCGTCCCCACCGTCCCCAGCGTCCTCGCCGGTGGATGATCTGGACGCATCGGACCCAGCGGTCGGTACCACGGCGGTACCGCGAGCCGACGCTGGATGACCATCCCGAGATGCGCACTACCGACCTCCACGTCCACGACGCGATAGCGTCGATGCGCTCAACATTCCCGCTGGCTTTGGCGGCGACGCAACGGAGATCTCATCGAACGGAGGACTGTCAATGCCGGTTGAGCGCGGTCGTGCCGGCCGCGCCGTCGCCGCGACCTCGCTCTCGGTCGCACTGGCTCTCCTGGCGACCGCCCCCGCTGCGGGTGCGAAGACGGTTCACATCCGCGGTACGGCGTACGAGTTCAACAACACCGGCGTCCGGCTCGGTGGCGCGACGATCCGGGTGGCGGAGCGCCCCCGCCTTCGCGCGACGGTCGGGCGCGACGGGACCTACGATCTCGCGGTTCCCGACCGCGCGACGGTCACGCCGTACATCGTCGCTGCCGGCCACCACACGATCTTTCTCCAGACGTTCCGGACCGCGGGTGAGGATCTCGACCGAGTGAACTTCCAGACGCCGACGGAGGGCATCTACCGTGCGCTCGCGGCGCTGCTCGCCGTGCCGCTCGGTCCTGGCGGCGAATTGCGCGCGTGCGCGATCGTGTCGACTTTCAGCACGCGCAACGTCCGCGACGTGAGCTTTCGGCAATTCACCGCGTACGGGGCACACGGTCTTGCCGGTGCAACCGCGTTTGCAACCCCGGAGCTGCCCGCGCCGATCTACTTCAACGAGAACGTCATACCGGACCCGGCCCAGCAGCGCTCTTCGATCGACGGCGGAGTGGTCTGGACCGGCGTCCCTGCCGGCGTGTACAGGGTTCGCGCGCGGCATCCCTCTACGCGCTTCGCGAGCTTCGTCGCGACGTGCAGGCCGGGCCGCGTTGTGAACGCGAACCCGCCTTGGGGTCTGCACGAGCTCGGCAGGCAAATGCCCGCGTCGGTGTCGGCACTCTGGTCGGTGAGCGGGACGCACGTGCGGCTGCGCAGGCTCCGGGTCGCGAAGGTTCCTGTGGGCGCAATCGTGCGGATCAGCTGCGCCGGCGGGCGTTGTCCGTTCAAGCGGCGAACCGTCACCAAGCAAGAAAGCACACGCGTCGATCTGCTTCCCGCGCTCGGCCGCGCCGCGCGGCGGCTCCGCGCCGGCCAGAGGCTAAAGGTCCTTGTCACCGCGCACGCCTACGACGGCAAGCTCGTCCTCTGGCGGCTACGGACGGGGCGCTTGCCGAAACGGGTGACGCGCTGCATACCGCTCGGGAAGACGAAGCCGCGACCGCGCTGCTGAGCGCACCCGACCGCGAGGGTCTGCTACTCCGCCCGGTCTCGTCCGGTCGCGGTCGAGCATGTGCGCAATGCAGGGGCCCCTCCAGGGGCTAAACCGACAAGGGATTCATATATCCCCCCTATTTCGTGGACTGCGGCGCCTCGGTCCCGAGCGCCCCGGCGATCTCGTCGAGCACCGAGCGCTCGCCCGAGCTGACCTTCTCCCCATGCTCCTCGTGTGCCTCGGCGACGCGCTCGGCGAGCCCGGTGACGAAGCTCCGGTAGGCGCCGAGCTCGTCGGGCGATTTTGCCTCGATCACCTGGGCGGCCTGCTGCAGCATCTGGATGCCGGCGTTGTGGAGCTCGATCGCCGAGCCGGGCTTCTCGTCGAGCTTCGGCTTCTCGGCGACGATCGCGTCGAGCAGCTCGCTCTCGCCGTGGCGCTGGCGCGCCTCGGCCCAGGCCTTGGACATCGAGAACGTCTCGCGGATTGTCCCGCCCTTGCTGGCGGTAATGATCATGAACCCGGCGTAGACCGGCCCGTCGGAGATCGCCTCCCACTCCTCGGCGCTGAAGTCGTCGCTGGTCGCCATGTGGTTCCTCTCGGTCGTTGCCTGGGCGCTGAGGACCTTACGACAAGCCGACGCCCCCCGAGAACACAGAATCCCTCCATGCGGAGGGTCGCGCAACGTAACGAGTGACATAGCGGGGGCCCGATATGCCTGCATCCCATTCAAAGCAGAAGTGATCGGGGACGCGGAGACGGTGCGAACGCGTCCTTCAGTCGGGGCGACTGGATTTGAACCAGCGACCGCTCGGCCCCCAGCCGACGTCGCTTCGCTTTGAGAGCAGCCGGCGACTGCCTCGCACCTGTCGGGAGTAACTCGCCGTCTCCCACATGCCTGCAGCCGTTCGACTCGATCAGTGATCGTGTACGCGACGACCGTGCGGCAGCGTCCTTCAGTCGTGGCGACTGGATTCGAACCAGCGACCGTTCGGCTCCCGCCGGCCGACAGGCCGCTGTACCGCGCGGAGTCGAACGCGAGCGGCGCGCCGTTCTCGAAGAACGCGTCCGCATCCATGGCCGTGGGCGACAGCTCGCGTGAGTCGATCGTTGTGAGCTCGCCGCGCGGCGTGCGGATCACCATGAAGCCACCTCCACCGATGCCGCACGAGTACGGCTCGACGACGCCAAGCACCCCCGCGGCGGCGACCGCGGCGTCTACGGCGTTGCCGCCGCGGCGCAGCGTGTCGATCGCCGCCTCCGTGCCGAGCGCGTCGATGGTGGCCGCCGCGCCGTCGCGGCCGACGGCGGTCGGCTGTTTGGCGGGGGGGTCAACGGCGAGCGCGACCTGCGGGTCGACCAAGACGATCGCCAGGGCGGCGACTATCAGCACACGCAGCGTCATCGCAGGTTGGCTACCCGCGCGCGCGTGGGCGGAAACGGCGGAGGCCCCACCCTGGCCCTTCGTGATCGGGGCGACTGGATTTGAACCAGCGACCGCTCGGCCCCCAGCCGAGTGCGCTACCAGACTGCGCCACGCCCCGTTGGGCGTGATCGTAGCGCCGGAGCGCGGCCGTGGACGGCCGCCGCTACGGGGTGTTGTCGCTGATGGCGACCTCGCCGTAGCGCAGGAACTGCGGTGAGCCGTCGAAGAGGTCTTCGTAGGGCAGCGAGCAATCGGTGTGCGCTCGGTCGGTGTTGTCGGGGAAGGCCGAGAGCTGGTCTACCCCGGGGCCGGTTCCGCCATCGACGAGCTCCATGAAGGTCATCGGCGATCTCCCCGCCCGGTTGCCGAGCGCCCTCGAAGCCCACCAGCGCGATCCGCTCGGTGCCGCGGTCGACGACGTTCACGCAGGTCACGTTGTCCTCGGTCAGCGAGCCCTGGGACCCAGAGCCCGGGCCTATGGGACTGAATCGGAAGCGTGCAAAGCCACGGCCATGCGGGTCGCCGCCGCCGGCACCACTGAAGGCGTTGAGGTCGATCCTGTCCCAGCTCACGAAGAACCCGGCGGGGTTGGTGGCGCCCCAGGCCTGCACGTTGTCGCGACCGGTCTCGAACCTGAGCGGCTGCGCGCAGATCACCTGCGCCCCTTCCTTGCCGCACAGGCGGAACGTGTAGGACGTGTTGGTGTCGAGACCGGTGAGCTCCTGATCGACGGGACCCGAGGCATTCGGCTCGGCCTGACGATGGGGAGTCTCGCTGCGGTCGGCCGGCGTCGCGGTCGTCCAGTACTCGAAGTAGACCTCGGTGCCTTCCGGGCCGGCGGTTCCCTGGCCCCGCAGGTTCGCGGAGGTCGAGCCGATGTCGGTCGCGAAATCGGTGTGACCGATGCAACCGGAGAGCATCGCGGCCGAGAGCAGTGCGCCTGCGAACGCGAGCCGCTTCCTGGCCATGGACCTTCGAGGCCGGGCCGTCAACGCTACACCGAGCGGGGGGCCGAGGTCAATTTGAGTCAAGGCGGGCGCAGTTGTTGCCGATGAACCCGACGTCACCCGAGCCCAGCAGCTAGCCGCCCCGCGTTGCGCCAGGCTTCGCGCATCGGCCCGCGGTAGAAGCCGTGTCGAGCTAGAGCGCCAGCGCCACGGCCGTGACTGGCCAGAAGGTCGTGCAGCCGGGGAGCTGCGTCGCGCGGCGCTGGCCCTCCGCCGTTACCCGAGCGGGGCCAGGCCTACACGTAGCTAGTGAGCGCCCGCAACCTTGCGCTGCTCGCGGCGAAACCGGCGCCGATCGAACCGCACGGTATGCCCTGCATAGCAGCGACCGAAACTGCCGAACACCATCTCGACCTTGTGACCGCAGATCGAGCACAGAGGGTCAGGCCGAAGATCATCGAGTGTGCGACGCGGCATCGGCGGATTATCCGCTCGGCCGACCCGGTTCGCAACGCTTGGGACGCTTCTTGCGCCTGCTGGCCGGCTACCCCTTGCATGGCAATCGACCGCAGACGCAGGACCAGAGCGCGCATGATCGCAGCACCACGTGGTCGCCGGGACCGGCTGCAGCCCGTCATGCAAAGCCAGCGCCGCCTGGCTCAGGGATTCCGATTCGGCCGCAAACCCGGGTCTAGATTGAAGCGGGCGGCCGGGATCGAACCGGCACTAAGAGCTTGGAAGGCTCTTGTGCAGCCATTACACCACGCCCGCGTGGAGCCGCCGATTGTAGTCCGGAGGCCTCGGACCTTTCATCGGCGAGCAGCTCGGCGCCATGAGCTCCTACGCAGGACTTCGACAGGAAACCCATACTCCCCCGCCATGAACGAAGACATCTGGCTCAGCCGCAGACGGGTCTCACGACGGCGCGCCCTTGCACTCGGGGGCACCGTGAGCCTCGGCGGCCTGCTGGCGGCCTGCGGTGGCGACGACAACGGCTCGGCCGCCGACACTGCCGCCAAGACGGCGACAACGGAGACCAACACCACCGCGACCACGGCCACGGGCAGCTCCGACGTGACCGCCCTGCTGGACAAGGCGCCCAGCTGCACGATGACCGCGGAGCAGACCCAGGGCCCTTACTGGTTCGACGTCGACTCGATCCGCGACGACGTCCGCGAGGGCCGCCCCGGCGCCCGGCTGGACCTGGCGCTGCGCGTTCAGGACCTGTCGAAGTGCGAGGAGGGTGGCGCGGCCGCCCCGGTCACCAACGCAGTGGTCGAGATCTGGCACTGCGACGCGGGCGGCTCCTACTCCGGGTTCGAGTCCGGGTCGATGGGCGGCGGCGGAGGCCCGCCCGGCGGGCCAGGCGGCGGCAGCGGTGGCGAGACGTCCAACGGGTCCTACTCAGCGGGCGACCAGGAGGCCTCGCCGACCGACGACGGCACCTACCTGCGCGGCGCCCAGCCGACCGGCAAGGACGGGATCGCGCGCTTCACGACGATCTATCCGGGCTGGTACCAGGGCCGGACGGTCCACATCCACCTGAAGGTGCACGTCGACAAGGAGTCGGTGCTCACCTCGCAGATCTACTTCGACGAGAAGCTCAACTCCCAGGTGTTCGCCACCTCCCCGTACGACGAGCGCACCGGGCGAGACACGTTCAACGACGGCGACGGCATCTACGACGCGAGCGGGCTCGTGTCGGTGTCCAAGCAGGACGACGGCTACCTGGGCGCGCTCAACCTCGGCGTGAACACCTGAGCTAAAGCCCAGGTTCAGCGCGCCAGCCAGCGCTGCGGATTGGCCTCCATCATCGTCGCGAGCTGGTCGTCGGTCATGCCGCGCTCGCGAAGCGCCGGGATGACCTGGTCGGGCACCAGCGTGATGGTCCAGTCCTTGACCGCCCCCGCCTCCAGGAACTGCTCCTCCATCTCTTCGGGGAACCAGTCGAGCGTGCCGCAGGAGTCGGCCGAGAGGAACATCCGCTCGGCATAGCCGCGCTCCAGGAGCGCCTGCGCGGTGGCCAGGCGCTTCTCCATCGGCAGGTACATCTCGATGCCGAACCGGTCCAGCCCGATGTACACGCCCGTCTCGAGCAGACCCTCGATGTAGCCCAGGTCATCCGTGTCGCCGGTGTGAGCGATCTGGACCTTGGCCGGGTCCACCCCCTCCTCTTTGAAGATCTCGACCTGCCGCGGCCCGGTGTTGGACGCCGGCCGTGAGTGGGCCATGATCGGCGCGCCCGTTCGCAGGCTCGCGCGCGCGCAGGCGCGATGGATCTTCTCCACGTTCTCGTTCACGCCCGGCTCGTCGGCCGCGCACTTGAGGAACGCTGCCTTGATCGAGGTGCCCTGGATGCCCTCCTCGATGTCCCGGACGAAGGCGTCCGCCATCACGTCTGCGTCGCGGCTGAGCCAGAACAGAGGCAGGTGGTCATAGGTGTAGATGCCGGTGCACACGATCGCCTGCAGGCCGGCCTGGCCGGCGACCCGCGCGATGAACTCGACGTCGCGGCCGAGGAACATGGCCGTGGGCTCGCCGATGGTCTTCACGCCCCGGTCGACGGCCGCCTGGGCCGCCTCGAGCGCGGCTGCCTCGAGCGCAGCGTCGTCGTAGATGCCCGGGAACTGGGTCGCGTTGGCCTCGTCGCGGCAGCGCAGGTGCTCGTGGATCAGCGTCACGCCCAGGTCCTCCGCCGCGATCGGACCCGTCACGCTCTCGATCGTCGCCATCCCTCTCCTCCGGTCGGGGGCGCGATTCTATGTCCAGTCGAGAGCGCCGCGGTGAGCGGGGCAGCCAGGACTCGAACCTGGAATCGCCGGTTTTGGAGACCGGTGCCTTAGCCAGTTTGGCCACTGCCCCAAGCGGCCGCGAACCATAGCGCCGGGCAGGTGGCCCGCCGGGCGCAGCATGCGGGCGGAGGGACTCGAACCCCCACGGCTTGCGCCACCGGCTCCTAAAGCCGGCGTGTCTGCCAATTCCACCACGCCCGCGCGCGAGGCGGCCAAGTCTAGGACCGCCTTCCGGGGCGGGTCCTCTCAACCTCCCCACGGGTGCCTTCGCCTGGCATAGACTGCCGCGCGATGGCGGAGGTGAGGGTCGAGCATCCCAACCGGGAGAAGGCCGAGTCGAAGGCGACGAAGGCGATCGTCACGCTGCTCTTGGTCATCAGCGCGGTGCTCGTGCTCGTGATCACCCTCGGCGGCTGGTCGGAGCTCCAGGGCGCCAAGCCGATCGCCTTCTTCTACATCTTCATCTTCCTGCTGACGGCCTACTACGTGCATCAGTGGAACCGCGGCGTGCTGCCGGTGGTCGCGGTGCTGGCCGTGTTGCTCGCCGTGGTGGCGGCAGTGGCCGCCCCGGGCTGGTTCGAACGTGACAAGGCCGGCTTCGACGACCCCACCCTGGGCCCCGCGCTGCTGGGTCTGCTGACGGTGATCGTCGTGCCCGTGCAGCTGCTGCTGCTGGGCTTCGCGCTGCGGGGATTCGCACAGAAGTGGAACGTCGAGGTGGAGACCCACTACGACGAGTACGACATGCCGCAGCGCGCCGAGCCCGCGGGCGCGTAGCGTCCGCCTGAAGCGCCGCACCCCGGCCTAGACTTCGCCCCCTGCGGCGGTGTCGAAACTGGTAAACGAGACGGTCTCAAACACCGTTGGTCGCAAGGCCTTGTGGGTTCGAGTCCCACCCGCCGCATGAGTAACCGGTTGCGGTGTTGGCGTGCCGGCCGGACGCGTTATGGTCGCCCCATGCCGAGTGGTCGGGCGCTTGTCGTGACGGGGGTCGTGGCCACGGTCGCACTGACCGGCTGCTACGGCTCCACTGAGCCCGCCACAGACGTTGGTCCCGAGACTGCCAGGCTCAACGCTCGCGGAACAGCTAACAACGGGCCGGCCCGGAGCTGGTTTCAGTACTGGCTGACGGGCACCGATCGCCACCGCAAGGGCACGTCGGCGACGACCTGGCCCGCCGGGGCCAGTGGCCCGTTCTCCGAGCGGGTGACCGGTCTTGCAGCGGGCAGCTCGTACTCGTTCAGGGTTTGCGGGAGCGACGAAGGGGCCGAAGCGGTCTGCGCCCAAACGCGCACATTTACCACCCGGCCGCCGGTCGAGGACGCGCTCATGGGCTACTACTACGCAGGCTGCTGCTCGCGGCTCGACATCGACGCGCACAGCGGCCCGCAGGGCGGGGACGCGCGCGGTCAGCTCCGCTACCACCGCGGAAGCTCGTCGACGCCGACCTCCGAGGACTTCACCGGCTCGATCACCTGCCTGGCAGCCAACGGAACCAAGGCAGCGGCCGGTGCCGTGGGCACCTGGCGACCCACGCGCCCCGGCTCGGGTACGACGCGTCCGGGGACGATCCTGCAGACCGTCGTGGATGGCCGTGCGCAGGACGACATGATCGCCTCGATCGTCGAGGGGGACGGCTCGACACCCCCGAACTGCGCCGCCGGCTTGTCCGCCAGCACGGGGACCCTGATCATCCCCGACCACGAGCTGATCGTTAACGACGCGCCCTAGCTCAAGAGAGCACCAGCACCGCCACAGGCGGGATACTCGGCGGGCGATGTCGGAGGCGAACGTCGAGATTGTGCGCCGGCTCTACGCGAGCTGGGCCTGCGGTGAGTTGCACACCGCAGACTTTTTCGACGTCGAGATGGAGCATTCCCGGATCGGAGCGGAGGTTCTCCCGGGGCTGAATGGGGACTACCGCGGCCTTGACGGGTTTCGGGCCGCAACGACCTCTTACCTCGACGCGCTGGCGAATCTGCGCGTCGAGGCCGAGAAGATCATCGATCTCGGCGATGACCGGGTGTTGGTGCTGTCGCGGCACACCGCCCAGGGGAAGAGCAGCGGCGTGCCCTTTGACCACCAACTCGGCGACCTGTTCACGCTCGGCGACGGGAAGATCCTGCGCTACGTGAGCTACTGGGATCGTGCCGAAGCCCTTGAAGCCGTCGGGCTGTCGGGCCGCATCCCGCGCTGAGCCCTAGTCCGGCGGCGCCTGCCCCGACGCCCGCTCGTTCATCGCGGTCCAGCCGCCGAAGGTGACGCCGCCGGCGGCGATGAAGCCCAGGAAGACGCCGATCTTGCGCGACACGCCGGCCTCCACGCCGAAGCCCGTGAAGTCCTCTCCGGGCGGGTCAATCAGGCGGTAGAGCACCAGCAGCACGGCGAGTGCGCCGGCCGCCGCCATGATCAGCCCGGGAGGAGCCGGGAGCCCGGCCGGCATCTCGCCCGCGGCTCGGGCTACGACCAGGCCGATCACGACCAGCGCCACGAGGAACAGCAGGATGTCGATGAACGAGAACGACTGCCAGGCGTTGAAGTCGGGCCCGTCGATGTCGGAGCCAGAGCCCTCGACCGACGACCCCGAACCAGGGGAAGAACATCACGATGAAGAGTGCGACCGCGCTGGCTCCAGCCACCATCTCGCCGAAGCTGATCCTCGAAGAGTCCACGCCCATCCCCCGTTCTGTGTTGGCCTGAGGCCCGGAGCGCAATCTAACCTGCGCTGGCGGATGGACCCCGCCGCCGAGATACAGACTCCCTGGCTGCTCACGGTGGTCGCCTGGCTGGCACGGACGCCGAGCGGCGCGCGGCCGTGCACCTTCAGGGGCTTGTCCGCGAGGGCGGCCGGGAGGCCGAGTTGCAGCCACTGCTGGTCAGGCCCAGGTTCGCCGCGGCCCAGGCGATCAGCGCCGCCGTGGTGGTCGCCGGGAGCGTGGTCGCGGTCGAGAACCCCGTGCCCGGCCTCGTGCTCGCAGCGGCGGGCGCCGCCTCGGCGTTCCTCGACGCGGCCGGCATCCTTCACCTGGCCCGCCGGCTGACCGGCAGGCGGGCCTCCCAGAACGTGGAGTCGCGCGAGCAGGCGGGCAAGGCGGGCGTGCTCGTGCTGGTGGCTCCCTACGACCAGGGCCGGCGCGCGCCGATGCTGGCGGCCGCGACCCGGCCTACTCAAGGACCCGTGGCTGGTCCTGCTTGCGGCGATGCTCGTGATCCTCGGCGTGCTGCGCCGCTCGCGCCGCGGGGCGCCGAGGGCACCCCGCTCACGGTCGTCCAGTTCGTACCCACCCTGCTGCTGATCCTGGCGGTGGTGGTGCTGGTCGACGCCGAGCTCTCCGACGCCGCCCCCTCCCCCGCCCGCGACGCCGCTGCCGTGACCGCGATCCGCCTGGCCTCCGACCTGGGCGGCAAGCTCGAGCACTTCGACGTGTGGCTGGTGCTCGCCGGCTCGGGAAAGGCCGTTCGCGCTGGGGATGGGCGGCTGGCTGCGGCGACGGCGCAAGGAGATCGACCCGGAGTGCGCTGCCGTGGTCGTGCTCGGTCCTGCGGGCGCCGGGCCGGTGCGGTACAGCCGCCGGGAGGGCCCGCTGCTTCCGCTGAAGGTGCACAGCCGCCTACAGCGCATCTGCGCCGAGGTGGCCGAGGATCACGGTGGCGAGCCGGCGGCGCGCGGTCGTCCGGCGCGCGCCCAGCGACGCGGCGGCCGCCATCGCGCGCGGGCTGCCGGCAGTGACGGTCGCGGGCGGCGATGGGTCGCCGGATGCCGCCGCTGCGGACCGCCTCCACGGGTTCTGCAGAGAGCTGATCCTGCGCCTGGATGCCGAGGTCGGCCCGAGCCTTCCGGCGGCCCGCCCCGCAAGCGAGGTGGCCGGGCGCCGGGCCTAGGGGTGTGATCGCGCCAGTTCCGGGGTAACGGGAGCGGCGGAAGGAGGGAACGCCCTTGTACATCGGTATTGGAACGCTGATCATCATCATCATTCTGGTCCTGATCCTGCTCTAGCGAGCGGGTTCAGACCGGCGTAACGGCATTGCGCTTGGCCGGCCGCTCGCGGGAGCGGCCGGCGTAGAGCGCGAACCGGCGCACGAGCTCCGAGCGCAGGTCCTCGGGCTCCACCACGGCGTCCACCACCAGCTCCGAGGCCAGGTGGAGGATGTCGATCTCCTCGCCGTACTCGCGGCGCAGCTTCTCGACGAACGCCGCGCGCTCGTCCTCGTCCTCGATGGCCTGCACCTGGTTGTAGAAGACGGCGTTGATGGCGGCCTGCGGTCCCATGACCGCGATCTTGGCGCCCGGCAGCGCGATGCACGCGTCGGGCTCGTAGGCCGGCCCCGCCATCGCGTACAGGCCGGCGCCGTAGGCCTTGCGCACGATCACCGAGATCTTGGGCACCGTGGCCTCGGACACCGCCGAGATCATCTTGGCCCCCGCGCGGATGATGCCCTGGCGCTCGACCTGGGTCCCGATCATGAACCCGGGCACGTCGGCCAGGAACAGCAGCGGCACGTTGAAGGCGTTGCAGGTCCAGATGAAGCGCGCCGCCTTGTCCGAGGAGTCCACGAACAGCACTCCGCCCTTCTGGCTGCGGCTGGTTGGCCACGATGCCCACGGCGCGGCCGTCGAGCCGCGCATAGCCCACCACCAGCTCCTTGGCCCAGCGCCGGTGCACCTCCAGGAACGACCCGGCGTCCACGAGCGAGTCGATCAGCTCCAGGACGTCGAAGGGCGGTTCTCGTCCTCGGGCACGATCTCGCGCAGGGGCACGTCGCGACGCGGGCTCGGCCGGCGGAGCGACCGGCGGCTCCTGCTGCCAGTTGGAGCCGAAGAAGGACAGGTAGCGGCGAGCCAGGTCGATGCCCTCCTCGTCGGACTTGACGAGGAAGTGCCCGCAGCCGGACACGCCCGTGTGCATCCGCGCGCCGCCCATCTCCTCCAGCGACACCGTCTCGCCGATCACCATCTCCGCCATCCGCGGCGAGCCGAGGTACATGGAGGCGTTGCCGTCGCGCATGATCACCACGTCGCAGAACGCGGGGATGTAGGCGCCGCCGGCGGCGCTCGGCCCGAACAGCACGCACACCTGCGGCACCACGCCGGAGAGCTTCACCTCGGTGTGGAAGATGCGCCCGGCGTCGCGGCGGCCCGGGGAACATCGGCCACCTGCTCGGTGATGCGCGCGCCCGCCGAGTCGACCAGGTAGACCATCGGCACGCGGTGCTCCAGCGCGGCCTCCTGGACGCGGATGATCTTCTCCACCGTCTTCGGCCCCCACGAGCCCGCCTTGACCGTGGGGTCGTTGGCCATCAGGCACACGGGCCGCCCGTCGATCGTGGCCATGCCGGTGACCACGCCGTCGGCGCCGAAGCCCTCCTCCTCCCAGTTGGCCAGCAGGGCGTCCTCGGTGAAGGAGCCCTCGTCCACCAGCCGCTCCACCCGCTCGCGGACCGGCAGCTTTCCCTGCTCCTCCGCCTTCTCGTGGTGGCGCTCCGGCCCGCCGGACGCGGGCGCGCTCGAGGGCGTCGCGGAGGCTCGTCACAGCTGGGCGTTCATCACCGGCTCGTCGCCCGAGTAGTCGTAGAAGCCCATGCCCGCTCTTGCGCCCGTACCAGCCCGCCGCCAGCATCTTGCGCAGCGTGGGCGGCTGCGCGAAGCGGCGCTCGCGGAACTCGTCGAACATCACGTCGCAGATCGACGCCCATCGTGTCCAGGCCCACGAAGTCGGCCAGCGTGAGCGGGCCCATCGGGTGCCCGGCGCCGGCCTTCATCGCCTCGTCGATCTCCGCGATCGAGCCGACGCCCTCCTCGTAGGCGCGGATCGCGTCGAGCATGTAGGGCACCAGCAGCCGGTTGACGATGAAGCCGGCCTTGTCCTTGGTCTGCACGCCGAGCTTGCCCTGGCTCTCGGCGAACTTGACGCCGGCGTCGAACGCCTCGTCGGCGGTGGTCACGCAGCGCACCACCTCGACCAGCTTCATCACCTGCGCCGGGTTGAAGTAGTGCAGGCCGATGAAGCGGTCGGGCCGCCCGGTGGCCGCGGCCTGGTCGATCACCGGCAGCGACGAGGTGTTGGTGGCGAACACGGCGCCGTCCTTGACGATGCCGTCGACCTCCTTCCACATCTCGAGCTTGTCGCCGAGGTCCTCGGTGATCGCCTCGATCACGAGGTCGCAGTCGGCGAGGTCGGAGTAGTCGAGCGTGCCCTGGATGCGGCCGCGCACCTCGTCGGCGTCGCGACTGCTCGAGCTTGCCCTTCTCGACCGCGCGGCCGAGCTGCTTCTCGATCTTGCCGATGCCCTTGTCGAGCGTGTCCTGATCGACCTCGCGCAGCACCACGTCGTAGCCGGACTGCGCCGCCACCTGGGCGATCCCGTGGCCCATCAGGCCCGCTCCGAGCACTCCCACCTTCTTGATCTCCATTACCGTCTCCTCGATCGTGTCAGTTGTCGAGCGCCGGGAGCCTATATGTCACTCGTCGGGATCGAGGATCGCGGAGCGGTCCGCCACCTCGTCCTGCAGCGCGCCGAGAAGCGCAACGCCTTCAACGGCGAGCTGATCTCCGATCTCGGCCACGCGCTCGAGGAGGCGGCCGCGACGCCGACGGTGCGCGTGCGTCGTGGTGCGCGGCGACGGGCCGATGTTCTCGTCGGGCATGGACCTCAACGACCTGCGCGACCTGTCGCGAGGACCCGAGCGCGGCTGCGCCCGTTCCGGCGCCCGATCCTGAGCTGGTGGAACCTGCTCGAGGAGATGCCCAAGCCCACGATCTGCCAGATCCACGGCGCGTGCCTGGGCGGGGCGTTCGAGCTGGCGCTGGCCGCCGACTTCCGCGTGATGGCCGAGGACGCGATGGCCGGGATCATGGAGGTGCAGCGTCGGCCTGCTGCCCGACGTGGGCGGCTGCTCGCGGCTGCCGGCCATCGTCGGCCTCGGCAACGCCAAGGAGCTGATCATGACCGGCAAGGTCGATCGACGGCCACGAGGCGCACCGGATCGGCTTCGCCAACCGGATCGCCCCGGCCGACGAGCTCGACGCGCTGCACCGAGGCGCTCGCCAACGAGCTGCTGGCCGCCGCGCCGCGCGCGGTCGGCCTGGCCAAGCGCGTGATGGACGCGGCCGCCAAGCCCGCGCTGGCCGCGACGCTCGAGCAGGAGGTCCAGGCCCAGGAGTCGCTCGCGGCCACGGAGGACTTCGCCGAGGGCGCGAGGGCGTTCTTCGAGAAGCGCCCGCCGGAGTTCGCCGGGCGCTAGCCCTGGTCCCACTCGCGCGCCGCGCCCTCGGCGATCGCGAGGCATCGGTCCACGCTGTCCCAGTCCACCCGCTCCGGGGTGTCGCTGGGCAGGTGGTAGTCGTTGAAGGCGTTGCCGCGCAGCGAGAGCATCGACGCGCTGCGCAGCCCGGCGAGCCGGGCGAGTGCGGGATCGGTCCAGCCGCCGAGACGGAAGCGGCGCGGCGGCGACAGCCCGACGCGCTGCGCGCCGGCATCCACCAGGTCGAGGTCCTCGGAGTCGAAGCGCACCCGCCACAGCGGCCCCTCGGCGCTGACCACCATGGGCTCGCCGGCGCCGAGGGTGTCCAGCCCGAGCACGAAGGTGGTGGCGGGGTCGAGCTCGGGCGCGGCCTCGGCCAGCCAGGCGGCCATGCCGCCCATGCCCGACTCCTCGCAGCCGGGCAGCACGATCAGCGTGTCGGTGCGCTCCAGCGGCGCTCCCCGCAGGCGCTCGGCCAGCGCCAGGGCGGCGGCCACCCCGGTGGCGTTGTCGCTGGCGCCCGGGACCGTGTCGCCGCGCGCGACCTCCAGGGACAGCGCTGCCGACACGGTGAGCACCAACCGCGCGGGCCGGCGTAGCCGGCGCGGCCCGACCGCCAGCCCAGCCATGGCCAGCTCGGGCAGCAGCGAGAACGGCGGCCGCCCGCGGCTCGTGGCGCCACCGGCCAGACGCGGGTCCCACATGAGGCCGGTGTGCGCGGCGTCGTGGTGGGCCACGATCACCAGCGTTCGCTCGCGGTCGCCGCCGGCGGGCACGCGCGCGAGCGCGTTGCGACCCTCCTCGGTGGGCAGCAGGCGCCTGAGCCACTGGGCGCGGCCCGAGAGCTCGAGCTGGAACGACAGCAGCGCCAGCGCGGCGGGCAGCCGCCCCGCGGCGGCGGCCAGGAAGTGCAGCGCGTGGGCGTGACCGAAGGTGTGCTGGTAGTGGAAGGGCTGGGTGCGAACGTCGGTGGCGCCCACCTCCCACAGTCGCTGCGCACACCAGTCCGCCGACCCCCTCTCGCCCTCGCCGGCCGATCGCCGCGACATGGCGGCCAGCGCGGCCACGTCCTCCCGCAGTGCCACCGGGTCAGGTCACCCGCCCCATGCGATCGCCGGCCGCGATCGTCCAGGCCGCCAGCAGCAGCACGGCACCCGCCGCCGCCCACGCGGCGGGGTAGCCGATGTCGGAGGCGAGCACGCCGTAGGCAGCTGGGCCGGCCGCGGCACCCACGTAGATGCCGGTTTGCGTGACCCCGGTGGCTGCGGCCGGGACGCTGCGGTGACGTTGGACCACCGCCAGATTGAACACGCCCGGCCAGCCCCATCCAAGTGTGAAGGCCAGCAGGGCACCCACCACCAGCGCACCTTTGGCGCCCACGGCCAGCAGGGCAAAGCCGATCGTGCCCAGCGCGAGCAGTGCCACGACCACGCCAAACCCGTAGTCGGCACGCCGGTCGGCGCGCTCGCCCACGGCCACCCGGACCGCCAGGCTGGCGGCGCTGCCCACCGCCGCGAGCACCCCCGCCGCACCCTCGGCGATTCCCACGTCCACCGCCGATGCCACGAGGTAGGCGCTGAGGGCACTCGGCCCGGCGCTGGCAAGGGCGGCTCCCACCGCCAGGAGCACGAGCGTCCGCGTGACCCGGGCTTCGGGAGCGCCCCGCCCGGTCCGGCGGCTCGGTGGCGCCGGAGCCTTGCAGCACCAGCGCAACGACCAGCGCCATCCCGGCCGAGATCGCGAAGGCGGTGCGCCAGCCCAGCGGAATGGCCACCGCGGGCAACGCCAGTCCGCTCACCAGGATCGCCGCGGGGATGGCCGACTGCTTGAGGCCGAAGGCCAGGCCCTGACGCTGCAGCGGCACCTGCTGGGCCATGAACAGGTTGATCGACGGCTGGGCGACCGCGTTGGCCAGCCCCGCGACGGCGAGGAGCGCCAGCAACGCCGCCAGCGATCGGCCGCCGAGCGCGATCGCCAGCTGGCACGCGGCGCTGACCAGCAGGCTGGCACGCATGGACGCGATCGCCCCCACCCGCTGCGCGAAGCGCCCGCCGGGCCCGGCACCGATGGCTCCCGCGGCGAAGAACACGGACACGCCCGCGGCGGCAGCGGTCAGGTCCACCGACAGGTCGTCGCGGACCTGCAGCGCGAGCACGCCCGCCATGAACCCTGGCAGCACCGTGGCGGCGCCCACCGCCACCGCCAGCCCGGACGCGCGACCGAGGCCCTGTATGTCCCCGGGCGGCGTCAGCCCCGGTGCCAGTCCACCGGGCCGGCGGTGAGCACGTGGCTGCCCAGCGGGCGGCCCAGCACCTCCTGGGCGTCGCGCGCGCACGCGATCAGCGCCTCCAGGTCGATGCCCGTCGGGTGGCCCATCTCATGCAGCATCGAGATCAGGTCCTCGCTGGCCACGTTGCCGGTGGCGCCGGGCGGCACGGGGCAGCCACCGAGCTCGCCGAACGACGACTCGAACGAGCGCACGCCGGCCTCCAGCGCCGCCGCGGCGTTGGCCAGACCCTGGCCGCGCGTGTTGTGGAAGTGGGCCGTGAGCTCGACGCCCCGCGAGGCGCTCCAGGGCCAGACCGTAGAGCTCGCGCACCTGCGCCGGGTTGGCCATGCCGGTGGTGTCGCCGAAGGCGATCTCCTCGCAGCCGGCGTCGCGGAGCCGCTCGGCGATGGCGAACACCCGCTCGGGCGGCACCTCGCCCTCGTAGGGACAGCCGAACGCCACCGAGATCACGCCCTCGCAGCGCAGCCCCTCCGCGCGAGCGCGCTCGACCACGCGCTCGAGGCCGGTCAGCGACTCCTCGATCGAGCGGTTCACGTTGCGCTGGTTGTGGGTCTCCGAGGCCGAGAGGAACAGGTTGACCTCGCCGAAGTGCTCGCGCAGCGCCAGGGCGTTGTCGAGGCCGCGCTCGTTGGGGATCAGCACCGACACCGCCACGCCGTCCGGGATCTCGGCCGCGCGCAGCACGTCCGGTCCGTCGGCCAGCTGCGGGATCACGTCCGCGCGCACGAAGCTTGTGACCTCCAGCCGCCTCAGGCCCGTGCGCGCCAGCGCCTCCACCAGCCGCACCTTGTCGGCGGTGGGGATCACCTCGGGCTCGTTCTGGAAGCCGTCGCGAGGGCCCACCTCGCGCACGCGCACAGGGTCGCCGGCGGGCATCGCTACATCATGCCCAGGCCGCCGCTCACGCCCACGGTCTCGCCCGTGACGAACGAGGCGTCGTCGCTGGCCAGGTAGGCGATGGTGGCCGCCACCTCCTCCGGGCGCCCGGGGCGGCGCATGGCGGTGGAGGCGATCATGCCCTGCACGAAGCGCTCGCCCAGCTCGCCCAGCGCCTCGGGCGCGGCACGCATCATCGGCGTGTCGATCGGCCCGGGCGCCACGGCGTTGACCCTCACACCGCGGCGAGCCGTCTCCTTGGCCAGAGCCTTGGTGAAGCCGATGACCCCCGCCTTGGTGGCCGAGTAGACGCTGGCCAGCTGCGACCCCACCCGACCCGCCTCCGAGGCCACGTTCACGATGCTCCCGGCGGAGCGCTCCTGCATCCCGGGCACGACCGCGTGCGTGACCGCCAGCACCCCGCGCAGGTTCACGGCCAGCAGCCGGTCCCACTGCTCCTCCGTGCTGCGCACGAAGAAGTCGTCGTCGGCGATGCCCGCGTTGTTCACCAGCACCTGGATCGGGCCGAGCTCGGACTCGGCGGCCGACACGGCCGCTCTCACGGACTCTGACGAGCGCACGTCGATCTCCACCCCCAGGCCGCCCAGATCGGAGGCGAGCTCGCGGGCGCGATCGAGGTCCAGATCGGCCACCGCCACGCGGGCGCCCTCTGCGGCCAGCCGCGAGCACGTGGCCGCGCCAATGCCGCCGGTGCCGCCGGTCACAAGGGCAACTCGGCCTTCGAGCCTCATCGGCCGGCCACCATATCCCTCCGGTAGGTTCCGCACCCTTGAGCAGCGGCGAGCCCATTCCGATCGTCGGCGGCACCGGCGCGCTGGGCTTCGGCCTGGCGCTCAGGCTGGCGGCCGCCGGCCGGGCGGTGGCGATCGGGTCGCGCGACGCCGGTCGCGCCCAGGAGGCAGCCGGCCGGGTGCGCGATCAGGTGCCCGACGCTCAGGTCGAAGGACTCGAGAACCCCGAGGCGGCGCGGCGGGGGCCGATCGTGTTCCTGGCGGTGCCGTTCCGGGCCCAGTCGGAGAACCTGACCAACCTCAAGGAGGCCCTGGCCCCCGGGCAGATCCTGGTCGACGCCACGGTGCCGCTGGCGGCGGCCATCTCTGGCAAGGCCACCCGCCTGCTGGGGGTACCGCAGGGATCGGCGGCCGAGCAGGCGCAGGAGATGGTGCCCGACGGCGTCACGGTGGTCAGCGCCCTGCACACCGTGAGCGCCGCCACGCTGGGGGATCTCGACGCCGAGCTGGACGAGGACGTCCTGGTCACCGGCGAGCGCAAGGACGACAAGCGGCGCGTGGCGGAGCTCATCTCCCTGATCCCCGGCCTGCGTCCTGTGAACGCCGGCAGCCTCGAGACTGCGCGGTTCGTTGAGGCACTCACGCCACTGCTCATCTCGGTGAACATCCGGAACAAGTCGCACGCCGGCATCAAGCTCACCGGCCTGCCGGACGAGCTCTGGAAGTAGCGCTTCTGTCCGGCGGGACCGGCGGCGCCAAGCTCGCCAGGGGCCTGCTCGACGTGGTCGGCCCCGAGCGGCTGACCGTGGTGGCCAACACGGGCGACGACACGGAGGCCCACGGCGTCCACGTGTCGCCCGACCCCGACCTGGTGACCTACTGGCTGGCCGATGCCATCGACGAGCGCGGCTACGGGATCCGTGGGGACACGTGGGAGGTCATGGCTGCGCTGGAGCGGGCGGGCCGGCCCGCGTGGTTCAGGCTCGGCGACCGCGACCTGGCGATGTGCCTGATCCGCACCGAGGAGCTGGCCCGGGGCGAACGGCTCACCGACGCTCATGCGAGCGTCGTAGCCGCGATGGGCGTGGGCGCCCGCGTGCTGCCAATGGCCGACGAGCCGGTGCGCACGCGCGTGACCGCGCGCGGGCGGACGCTGCCGTTCCAGGAGTTCATGATCGTGGAGGGCGCGCGCGGGCCCATCGACGCGGTGGAGCTCGTGGGGATCGAGCAGTCGCGCCCGACCCCCGAGGTGCTGGCGGCGATCGAGCGGGCGGACGCGATCGTGATCGGCCCTTCCAACCCCGTGGTCTCGATCGGGCCGATCCTGGGGCTGCCCGGCATGCGCGAGGCGCTGGAGGGGGCGGCGGCGCCGGTGGTCGCGGTCAGCCCGTTCGTGGGCGGCGCGGTGCTCAAGGGCCCAACCCTGGCCTTCTGCGAGCACGCCGGGATCGAGCCCACCGCCGCTGGCGTGGCGGAGGGCTACGGCCCGCTCCTGGACGGAGTGGTGGCCGACGAGCCGGTGGCCGGGCCGGCGTCGATCGAGATCGACACGCGGATGGACGAGCCCGCTCGGCGGGCGGAGGTGGCCGAGCGCACGCTGGAGCTGGCCGCCCGGCTCGCGAGCTGAGCACGGCGGGCGGCCGCCGCTCGGTACAGTCGCATCACCGGACTGCCCACGGTATGCGGACCATCGCGATCCTGCCCATCAAGAGCCTAGGCGCGGCCAAGCAACGCCTAGGCAGCGCCCTGGCCGGAGGCGCCCGCCAGGCCCTCGCCCAGGCCATGTTCTCCGATGTCCTTGCCTCGCTCCGGCACGTCGACGCGCTGGACGAGGTGGTGGTCGTGACCGCTGACGCTGTGGCGGAGACCGTGGCCGTGGGCGCCGGCGCGCGGCTGCTGGTCGACGCCGAGGAGGCCGGACAGTCCGCCGCCGCGAGCATCGGCATCGCAATCGCGCTGGCCGAGGGCTTCGACCGCGCGCTGCTCGTGCCAGGCGACACCCCGCTGCTGGACCCCGCGGACCTGGACGGCATCCTGGAGCGCGCGGAGGGCTCGGCCACCCAGGTGGTCATCGTGCCGGACCGCCACGGCACCGGAACCAACGCGCTGCTGCTGAGCCCGCCGGACGCGATCGCGCCCAGCTTCGGCCCTGGGAGCTTTGAGCGCCATGGCGCTCTGGCAAGCCAGGCCGGTGTGGCCAGCACGGTGGAGGCGTCCAGCTCGCTGGCGCTCGACGTGGACACCCCCGAGGACCTGGAGGAGCTGACGCGGGAGCTGGCCCATCTGCGCCGGCACGCGCCGATGACGCGCGGAGCGCTGCGCCAGCTCGACCGCGCGCGCGACTCGGCGCAGCCACCGGCGCCGGCTCGGAGCGGCGCCTGAGCCCCGCGCTGTCGATCGTCGCGCTGGCCCGCCTGCCGGAGGTGCGCCCGGGCGACGACCTGGCCGGCCTGCTGGCCGCGGCGGCCCCGGACGACCTGGCCGACGGGGACGTGCTGGTGGTGGCCCACAAGGTGGTGTCCAAGGCCGAGGGCCGGGTCCGGAGGCTGGCCGAGATCGAGCCCGGGGAGCAGGCGCCGCGCCTTCGGCGCCGCCCACGCCAAGGACCCGCGCCTGATCCAGGCGGTGCTGGACGAGGCTGTGGCGGTGCTGCGCTCGGGACACGGGGTGCTTGTGTGCGAGACGCGCCACGGACTGGTGTGCGCCAACGCCGGCGTCGACCGCTCCAACGCCGCGCCCGGCGAGCTGGTGCTGCTGCCCGACGACCCCGACGGCTCCGCCCGGGCGCTGCGCGCCGGCATCGCTGCGCGGCGCTCGGTGCGGCCCGCCGTGGTGGTGGCGGACTCCTTCGGGCGCGCCTGGCGGCTGGGCCAGACCGACGTGGCGATCGGCGCCGCGGGCCTGGTGGTGCTTGACGACTGGGCGGGCCGCGTCGACGCCGCCGGCGAGCCGCTGAGCGCCACCGCCATCGCCGTGGCCGACGCGGTGGCGGCGGCCGCCGACCTGGCGCGCGCCAAGGACTCAGCTCGGCCGGCCGTCCTGGTGCGCGGCCTGGAGCGGTTCGTGGCCGACGAGGACGGGCCCGGGGCCATGGCCCTGCGGCGCCCGCCCGAGGAGGACCTCTTCCGCTAGGTCAGTCCCAGTGCTTGCGGCGCCGGTGCCGGCGTCTTCCCCGCGAGCCTCGGAACGGGCCGGAGATCTCGTAGATCTCCCCCACGCCGCCCTTGGCGCGTTGCGAGGACAGGTACAGCCGTTCGCCTGAGGGGTCGAAGGCCGGGCCCGTGAGCTCCGATGCTGCGTGGTTGGGGCCGGTGGCGGTCAGGAACCGCGACACCTCGCGGGAGGGCGTGAGCACGCCCAGGTCGATCTCGGCCGTGGCGATGTCCTCGCACACGAACAGCTCCCCGGCGCGCGAGGCCGTGATGTTGTCAACACGCAGCAGCGGCGCGTCGCGTGTGGCCAAGCCGTCGTAGATGACCTCCACCCGCCGGCGACGCGCGTCGTAGGCGTGGATGCGCGAGTCGCCTGTGGTGGCCACGTAGACCGTGCCGCTGTCGAACCAGATCCCCTCCGCCCGGGCGAACTGCGTGGCGCCCGGCACCTGGCGCCGGGTGGGAGTGACGGCCGCCGACGGATCCGGCACCGCCAGCCACTCCACGGATCCGTCGCTGCCGACCCGGGCCAGCTCGAGCAGGCCCTCGCTGAGATCGGGCCAGCGCCGCGGCGTGAAGCGGTACAGCGCGCCGTCCATCTGGTCCTCGGTGAGATAGACGCGCCGCCCGCGCGGATCCACCGCGGCGGCTTCGTGTGTGAACACTCCCATCGCGGCGTGCGCTCGCGCCTGCCGGCGCCCGGCCGGGTCGCACTCCCACACGCGGCCCTGGGCGTACTCCTCGCAGGAAAGCCACGTGCCCCAGGGTGTCGGTCCGCCGGCGCAGTTCAGCAAGGTGCCGTCGAGGATCCGGTAGGCGTCGCGCACCTCTCCCTTGCGGTTGAACCGCAGGGAGCTCGCGCCGCCCGGACCCGACTCGGAGTTGGAGACGAGGATCCAGCCGCCGTCATAGGTCGGGAAGGTTGCGGCACCGTCCGAGAAGGGATGCCAGCGGTAGCTCGTGCCCTGAACGACGTCGCCGCCGCGCGCGACCAGGCGCGACTCGAAGCCCTCCGGCAGGCGCAGGCCCAGCTCGTTCAGCTCGCCGAGCGGCCCGTAGCCGTTGCGCCTGTCGTACCAAGGGCCGCCCTTGGCAACAGGCGCAGGTCCGCCGCCGCCGTCGGCGAGCGCGGTCTTCCAGAACGTCGCCCCGAAGGTGAGCGCCGCCGCTGCCCCGACGCCAGTCCCGATGAACTCGCGCCGGCCGAGCTGTCTGTCCCTCATGGGTGCAGCGTAAGCGACCGGCCCCCTGCTTGGTGAAGGTCATGCGAAGAAGGCGTCAACGAGATGTGACCGGCACGGTCGCCGGAGCTCGCCGGCGCCCAACGACCGCCCTACGCCGCCACCGGCAACTCGTACCGCCGCCTCACCTCGTACAGCGTGGTCCGCTCCGCCGCCGGCCGCCCCGCGGCATGGGCCGCCGCGATCAGCTCGTCCGGGGTGAGCATCACGCCGTGCTGACTGCCGGCCATGCGGCTGATGCTCTCCTCCATGAGCGTTCCGCCCAGGTCGTTCACGCCCCACCGAAGGGCCTCCGTGGCTGCGTCCAGGCCCATCTTCACCCAGCTGGCCTGCAGGTTCGGGATCGTCCGCCCCAGCGCCAGCCGGAAGACCGCGGTGTGCTTGAGGTTGTCCTCCCGCGAGATCTCCTCGATGCCGTGGGTGCGCCCGAGCAGCGTGTGGAAGGGGATGAACGAGAGCGGCACGAACTCGGTGAACCCGCCGGTGCGCTCCTGCAGCTCGCGCACCACGCGCATGTGCTCGGCCAGCTCCCACGGCTCCTCGATGTGGCCGAACATGACCGTCACGGTGGACCTCAGGCCGGCCGCGTGGCTGGCCTCGATGATCTCCACCCAGCGCGCCACGGGCAGCTTGTTGGGCGAGATCCGCTCCCGCACGCCGTCGTGGAGCACCTCGGCGGCGGTGCCCGGCGTGGAGTCCAGGCCCGCCTCGCGCAGTCGCTCGAACACGGCGCGCGGCGAGAGCCCGGACACCGAGCACATGTGGTCCACCTCCATCGCCGAGTAGGCGTGGAGGTGCATGTCCGGCGCCACCTGCTTGACCACCCGCAGCCAACCCTCGTAGTCCTCCAGGCCCCAGTCCGGGTGGATGCCCGACTGCATGCAGATCTCGGTGGCCCCGAACTCCACAGCGTCGGCCACGCGCCGCTCGAACTCATCGCGATCGTGCTCGTAGGCGTCGGGCGAGCGCCGGCCCTGCCCGAAGCCACAGAAGGCACACCCCACGGTGCACACGTTGGACACGTTGATGTTGCGGTTGACCACGAAGGTGACCGTGTCCCCCGCCAGCTCCCGGCGGCAGCCCGTCGGCCGCCGCGCGGATCTCCTCGACGGCTGCGGGACGGGTCTCCGCGAACAGCGCGGTGAGCTCCTCCGGCGAGAGCGCGACGCCCGCCCGCGCGCGCTCGATGGCGCCCGGCACCAGCCCGGAGTCGATCGGGCGCTCCTCCCGGCGGCCCGACCCGCGGCGCGGGATGAAGCTCCAGAAGCGCGCCTTGACCACGTCGAGCACGCCCTGCTCCAGCCACTCCGAGTCGAGGTACTGCGGGTACACGCACAGGCGCTCGGTGAGCGCGAACCCGCGCGGCGCCAGCTGGGCGCGCATCCGGTGCGGCGAGGGAAACGGATGCTCGGGCGAGATGTGGTCGCCGTTGGCCGACAGCCCGCCGAGGTCGGTGGCGCCCTCCTCCACCAGCGGCAGCCACCAGTCGGCCAGGTTCGGCGGGATCTGCACGCCCACGTCGGGCATCAGCCGGCGGCACTCGCGCACCAGCTCGCGCATCTCGTCGAGGCTCACCTCCTGCCCCCACGCCGGCATCGGCGCCGGGTCGCCATGAGCCTCCTCGCGCTGGGCCTCGTCGGCGATCTCGGCCGGCTCGGCCGCGTAGTAGCGCGGATGCGGGACGAAGTTCTGGAGGATCACCTCCTGCAGGTGGCCGTGCTCGGCGTGCACCTCGGCCAGCGCCTCCAGCGCCTGCACCCGCTCCGCCGGCGTCTCGCCGATGCCCACCAGGATGCCGCTGGTGAACGGGATCCGCAGCTCGCCCGCGGCCCTGATGGTCTCGAGCCGGCGCTCGGGGTGCTTGGTCGGCGAGCCCTGATGGGCCACGAGGCCGGGGTTCACCGACTCCAGCATCAGCCCCTGCGAGGCCGTGACCTCGCGCAGGCGCTCCAGGTCGGCGCGCGAGAGCACGCCCAGGTTGGTGTGCGGCAGCATGCCCCGCTCGAGCGCCCGCTCGCACGCCCAGGCCACGTACGAGGTGAAGTCCTCGTGGCCCAGCGCGCGCAGCCGGGCGGCCACCTCGGGGTTCACCTCCGGGCGCTCGCCGGTGAGCACCAGCAGCTCCTTGGCGTTGCGCCGCACCGCCTCGTCCAGCAGGCGCTCGACCTCATCGGGCGCGTACAGGTGCGCGCGATGGGTGGCGAACGCGCAGTACTTGCAATAGCACCGGCACGTCCGCGACAGCGAGAGCGTGTAGTTGCGCGAGAAGGTGACGCGCCGCACGCGTCCCAGTCTACGACCGCGCGGCGGTGGCCCCGCCCGGCCCGAGGGTCAGCCCACGGGCTCCATGCCGCCCTCGCCCTTCTTGCCGGGGGCGATGTAGATGTTGAAGTAGGCGATCGCGGCCAGGACGCCGAACACGACGGGGGCCAGCACGTAGACCAGCAGGAACACGTCGGCCCCGCCGAACTCGCCGGACACCAGCGCCGGGCCGAAGGCACGCGCCGGGTTGAAGCTCGCGCCCGTGAGCGGCGCGATGACCATCACGCCGAGGCCCAGCGTCGCGCCGATGGCCAGTGCCGCCCAATCCTTGGCCGCATTGGGGTTCACCGCCACGCCCACGATCACCCACACGAGGAAGAAGGTGCCGATGCCCTCCGCGATCATGCCGGGGAAGATGTCGCCGTCGAGGCGATTCGAGACCGCCACGGCCCCGTAGTTCACGCCTTCGCCCTCGTCGCTGAGCAGGGCCTTGGTCACCAGGGCGCCGGCCACGCCGCCCGCGAGCTGGGTGACGATGTAGATGCCCGCGTCCGCCGGCGAGATCTGGCGCAGCGACGCCAGCGCAACGGTCACCGCCGGGTTGAAGTGCGCTCCCGAAGCCACCGCCAGCGTGGAGATGAGCATGAAGAGCACGAAGACGTGCACCAGCCCGATCACGGAGAAGTCGATGAACGGCAGGGGGTTTGTGGGCGTCGCGGGGGTCACGTACAGCGACACGGCCATGGTGATGAAGAGCACCAGGGCGAAGGTGCCGACGAACTCTGCGATGTAGGCGGAAGGGCCTCGTTGCTGCACTTGAACCTCCAGTGGCGATTTTGCGGCGGCAGTGTACGCGCGCCTCAGGCGCGCAGGACACCCGCCCCGCTCGTGCGGGGGCTTCGGATCTAGATTCAACGCATGCGGCCGGCACTCCTCCTGCTCGCGGCCGCCGTCCTGCTCAGCGCCTGCGGCGACGGCGAGGGTGGCGACGCCGCCAACGACGGCCGCCGCGTGGCGCTGGCGCTCGACTTCCAGCCGAACGCGGTGCACGCGGGCGTGCTGGCCGCCACGCGCGAGGGCATCGACGCCGGCCGCGGCCTGGAGCTGGAGGTGCGCGCGCCCTCGGCCTCCACCGACTCGCTCAAGCTGCTGCTGTCCGGGCGCGCCGACGCCTCGATCGTGGACATCCACGACCTGGGGCTGGCCCGCGAGCGCGGCGAGGACGTGGTGGGCGTCGGCGCCATCGTGCAGCGTCCTCTGGCGGCGGTGATCGCCCGCGGTGGCATCCGCACGCCATCGCGACCTGGAGGGCCGCCGCGTGGGCGTGACCGGCCTGCCATCCGACGACGCGGTGCTCGATGCGGTACTCGCGTCCGGCGGGACGCGACCCGCGGCGGTCGAGCGAAAGACGATCGGCTTCGCGGCGGTGCCCTCGCTGGCCTCCGGCCGGCTCGATGCGGTGGTCACCTTCTGGAACGCCGAGGGCGTGGCCCTGCGCAGGCGCGGCGTGCGCACGCGGGAGTTCCGCGTGGACGAGTTCGGCGCCCCGCGCTACCCGGAGCTGGTGCTGGCGGTGCGCCGCTCCACACTCGACCGCCAGCGCGAGCTCGTGCGCGACCTCGTGGCGGTGCTGGCCGCGGGCACCAGGGCCGCGCTGGCGGATCGCCAGGCCGCGGTGGCCGACGTGGCGCGGCGCTCCGGAGCGGATCGCGAACTGGTGGCGGCCCAGCTGGCCGCGGTGGCGCCGGCGCTGCGCCCTCCCCTGCGACTGGACCGCCGGCAGCTGGAGCGCTGGGCGCGCTTCGACGTGCGGTTCGGGATCCTCGAGCGCGCACCCGACGTGCGTCGCGCCTTCGTCACTCCCTGACTTCGCCCGGGGGCAGCAGGCCCTCCACGAGCGCCGCGGTCTCGCGCGCCATCCGCGACCTGGGCACCACGCGGCTGAAGCCGGCCGCCTCGGCCCGCTTGCGCGTGTCCTGGTCCACGTGCGAGTAGAACCCCAGCGTTGGCACGGCCCCCAGCTCGCCGCGCTCGCGCATCGAACGGATCAGCGCGGGCCCGTCGACGTGCTCGGCCGTGAGGTCCACGATCAGCAGGTCGTGGAACGAGGCCCCGACGCGCGTGCGCTCCTCGGTGTCGAAGCGGCTGGTGGCGTGGCCGGCGGCGGCCAGGGCGCCCTCCACCTTGGAGCCGAACAGCAGGTCCGGGCACAGCAGGGCCACGCGAGCCATGCGCGGCGGCCTACTGGATCCGGCGGCGGCGGAACTCCTCGCGCACGGACTCCGGCCGGCCCCAGAGCTGCAGCACCTCCACCCGCCCCGAGCGGGCCTCGCGCGCCACGAGCTCACCCTCGATCTGCTGCTCGTCGAGCAGGGCCAGGGTCCCGTGGATCGTCTCCGCTGCCGCCGCGTGGCCGAAGGTGTGAGCGGCGCGCAGGCGCCAGTGCCACTCGGCGCGGGAGTAGGGCATCGCGTTGATCTGCGTCAGCAGCGCGGCCGTCTCGATGTAGCGCGACTCGTCGTGGATGCGCATGTCCACCTCGAGCTGGGTCCAGTCGCGCGGCAGGTCGTCGACGATGCTCTGGAAGTCCTCGGCAAGCGCCACAGGTAGAGCCTACCCAGCCCCGGCGACCCGCATGGCGCGCGCCAGCTGATCGCCAAGGGCGTGCTCGCTCCCCCCGGCGCGCACCGTGAGCGGTCCGCCGAAGGGCTCGCGCCCGATCACCTCCACGCGCGCGCCGCGCTCGATCCCGCGCGAGGACAGGTAGCGCAGCATCTCGGGATCGGCGTCCGACACGCGCGTGAACACGCCGGCCTCGCCGTCGTCGAGGTCGGCCAGCGCACGGGTGCGCTGCTCCTCGATCCGTCCCTCGGCCGTGGGGATCGGGTCGCCGTGGGGGTCGTGCGTGGGGTTGCCGAGCTTGTCCGCAATCAGCTCGGACAGCTCCGGGGAGATCGCGTGCTCCAGCACCTCCGCCTCCTCGTGCACCCGATCCCAGGACATCCCGAGCGCCTCGGCCAGGTAGAGCTCCAGCAGCCGGTGATGGCGGATGACCTCCAGCGCCACGCGCTCCCCCGCCGGGGTCAGCTCGACTCCGTGGTAGGGCTCGCGCCGCACCAGGCCGAGCGACTCCAGCCGCTTGACCATCGCCGAGGTGGACGCCGCGGACACGCCCAGGCGCTCCGCGATCGCAGAGGTGGACACCGCCTCGCCCGACCGGCCGTGCAGCGAGTAGATGGCCTTGGCGTAGTCCTGGACCGCGTCCGAGACCTCGCCTGTCTGCTGGACCGCCATCTAGAGGCTGATGAGCAGGCCGGTTGCGTACATGAGCACGATGCCGGTCACCACGCCGCTCACGGCCAGCGGGTGGAGCAACCGGCCCGCGGAGTCGCGGACCGACGGCGCGATCTGGACGATGACCTGGGCGATGGCCCCCGCGCCCAGGCCGAACATGAAGGCGGCCAGGCTGGGGTTGAACGCCGACGCCCCGATCCAGGCTCCCAGTACGGCCGGCAGCCCGGCCACCAGCCCGAGGCCAACCAGCCGCCGCAGGCTGGGCCTGGCGGCCGCCTCGCCTCTAGCGATGGGCGCGACGATGGCCAGCCCCTCGGTGGTGTTGTGCAGGGCGAAGCCCACGATCAGCGCGGCGCCGAGCGCAAGCGAGCCGATGGCGTAGGCGGAGCCGATGGCCAGGCCTTCGCCCAGGTTGTGCAGCCCGATCCCGAGCGCCACCAGGAACGCGAGCCGCCACGGGCCCGCCCCGGCACCCTTCTCCCGCTCCTTGGTCTTGCGCATGCGGCCGTCGATGCCGACCAGCCCGAGGTAGGCCACCAGCGCACCGAGGTACACCAGCGCCGCGCCGCCGAAGGCCTGCGACCCGGAGCCGGCGAACTCCGTGCCCTCCAGTAGGGCGTCGATGCCCAGGAACCCCAGCAGCCCCAGCGTGAGCGCCATCAGGAACTGCACGAAGCGCGGATCGATCGAGCGGATCCACGGCAGCCAGAGCATGCCGATGGCCACCGGGATCACGCCCACGTACAGGCCCACCAGACCCATCAGGCCGAAGAACCCCAGGTCGGCATCGGGCGTCTCGGCCGCGACCTCGATCGATGCGTTGGCCGTGCCCCCGGTTGCCGTGAGCAGGGCGACCTCGTAGGCCTCACCCTCGATCCACGGATAGTCGATCGTGACCGTGCTGGCCCCCAACCGCCCGATCTCCTCGGAGCTCTGGCTGAACGCCGCGAACGCGTCGTTCACGATCGCCTGCCTGACCGCCACAGGGTCGGGCCCGTCGTTGCGGACCGTGACCTCGATCTGCCCCGGCCGCAGCTCGGTCTTCTCCACGGCCAGCTCCTCCACCGGCACCCCGTTGCGCTCGAGCCCCGGCGCGTCCAGAGCCACGAAGGCGGCGATGGCGATGCCCAGCACGATCAGCGGCACCAGGCCGGCGACCCACGCGGGGACCCGGCGACCGGCGAACTGGGGAGCTGTTGCGCCGCGGGCCTCCATCAGTCGACCACCTCGAAGAACCCCATCCAGCCCAACTCGGCGAACTCCGAGACGTGGGCGTGGAACATGTACTTGCCCGCATACGGGAAGCGCACCTCGGCGATTCCCCGCTCTCCCTGGCCGAGCACCACGGTGTCCGTGAAGTCGCGCGGCTCCAGCTTGGTGCCGGTCGGGTAGTAGTCGAAGAAGTTGGCGTGGATGTGGAACGAGTTGACGAAGTCGAACTCGAGCGCGTTGACCACGTAGATCCGGATCAGCTCGCCGCGCTTGACCCGGATCGGGCGGTCGTGGAAGGCGAACGCGACCGTGTTCACGGCGTAGATCTCGTTGGAGCGGTCGAAGTTGGTGTCGAACCCGTTCATGACCATCACGAGCTCGTCGGCCTTGGGCCGCCCCTTCTTCGGGTCGATGATGAAGGCGCCGTAGAGCCCCTTGGCGATGTGGTCGGCCAGCGGGCTGGTGTGGCAGTGGTAGAGGTGGAGGCCGAACGGGACGGCGTCGAACTCGTAGGTGAACTCCTGGCCGGGCTGGATGTTGCCCCGGCCGACCCCGGGCACGCCGTCGCTGGTGTCCAGGTGGATGCCGTGGAAGTGCACCGTGTGCGGGTGGTCCGAGCCGTTCACCAGCCGCACCCGCACGCGGTCGCCCTCGGTGGCACGCAGGGTCGGCCCGGGCACACGGCCGTTGTAGGTCCAGGCGGCGTACTTGACGCCGGGGGCCACCTCGATCTCCTTGTCCTCGGCCACCAGCTCGAACTCGCGCACCGTGCGGCGCCCCTCGCGGCGGACGACCCCAGTCTCGTAGTCGCGCAGCATCGCGGTGGGGTCGAAGCCATTGCGCCGCGAGTCGACCGCCCCGACCGCACCGACCTGGTTGGCCCCCCGCTTACCCGCCGCGCCGCCGTGGCCCGAGTGCCCGTTTCCCTGCGCGCTGGCCAGCTGGTCGTGCACCGCCTGGTGAGGCACAAGCTCGTGCAGCAGCGGGATCGCGGCGGCCGTGCCGGCGGCGCCGCCCAGCAGGCTGCGGCGTGAGAGTTTGCGGGGACCAGAATCAGACATCGCACTACATTGAATCAGAAGTTAGACATGGCTAAAGATCATGGGTAGGCCTTTGCAAACCCACCCTCTCGATCACGGGATACTGGCCCGGCGATGTCGCAGGAGAACCTCCAGCGCGTCCGCGAGCAGTACGCCCGCTACAACGCTGGCGAACGGGCTCCCGGCCGCTGGTTCTGGCACGAGGATGCCGAGTACCACACCGCTCGAGAGGATCCAGACCACGCCGTGCATCGGGGGATCGATGCGATCGGCAAGCTGTTCGTCAGCTGGCTCGAGTCCTATCCCGACCTGAGACTGGAGATCCAGCAGTCCGAGGCACGAGACGACACGGTGTTCCTCTGGATCCGCTTCACCGGGCATGGCGCCGTGAGCGGAATCCCCCTCGAAATGGAGCTGGCCCACGTCTTGACTCTCAGCGATGGCAGGGCGACCAGCGTGGTCGAGTACACGGACCGGGCGGAAGCTCTCGAAGCCGTGGGGCTGTCGGAGTAGCCAAGAGTGCTGCTGCCGCGCCCGTAGAATCGGGAGCGTGATCGCCACCGCGGACTACGAGCTGCTGACCACCGCCGCAGGGCTCGTCGAGCGGGCCGACCGCACCGTGATCGAGCTTGCGGGGGCCGAGAGCGCCGAGTTCCTCCAGGGCCAGGTGACCAACGACGTGGAGGCGCTGGCCCCGGGCCAGGGCTGTTACGCGGCGTTGCTCGATCATAAGGGCAAGCTGCGCGCCGACATGCGCGTGCTGCGCCTGGCCGGCGACCGCCTGCTGATCGATGCCGAGCCCGCCGCGCGGCCGGTGCTCATGCACAACTTCCAGACCTACAGTCTGGGGCGCGACGCGAAGACCATGGACCTGACCGGCGAGCGCGCGGTGCTGTCGCTCATCGGGCCGGCGGCGCGAGAGGTGCTGCGCGCCGCGCCCCCCGCGCACGAGCACGCCTTCGTGGAGGGCGAGTGCGGGCTGCACGTGGCCACCGACCTGGGTGTGGACCTGATCGTGGGCGCAGAGCAACTCGACGACGCGCGCGCGGTCGCGCCGGAGGTGCCGGAAGACGCCGCGGAGTGCCTTCGGATCGAGTCGGGGCGTCCCCGGCTGGGGCTGGACATGGACGGCTCCACCATCCCGGAGGAGGTCGGCATCAACGAGCGGGCCGTGAGCTTCACCAAGGGCTGTTACGTCGGCCAAGAGACGGTCGCCCGCCTGCACTACAAGGGCAAGCCCAACCGCCACCTGCGAGGGCTGCGGCTGACCGAGCCCGCCGAGCACGGCGACCCGATCCTGCTCGGGGAGAAGGAGGTCGGCAGCGTTGGCTCGGCCTGCGTCTCCCCCACCCTCGGGCCGATCGCCCTGGCGCGGGTGCGGCGCGAGGCGAACCCGGGCGACGAGGTGTCCGTGGCCGGCTCCCCGGCCACGGTCGCTGCGCTGCCGTTCGGGCCGGCGTGAGCGAGCGCCGGCGCCCGTCCGGGCGCGGTGGGCTCAGCGAGGACAGCCCCCTGCTGGGTGGCACGCTCACGGTCGGGGCGGGCGCCGAGGAGCCGCGCGCGCCCGAGCCGGAGTGGGATCCGCGCGACGACGAGCTGGGCCTGCCGCGCGCGGAGCCGGTCGCGCCACCGGACCCGCGCGACCTTCGCGAGCTGATCCCCGCGCGGGAAACCGGCCGCGCGCTGGACGACTGGGGACGCTCCGAGCGCGTGTTCGACCTGATCGAGCCGCTCCTGGACTTCTACTACCGCTACTGGTTCCGGGTCGAGGCGGAGGGCGTGACCAATGTGCCCGCCGAGGGCGGCGCTCTGCTGGTGTCCAACCACTCCGGCGCACTGCCTCCCGACGCGCCGATGATCATGCAGGCCATCCGCCACGAGCACCCGAATCCGCGGCCGCTGCATATGCTCGCCGAGCATTGGTTCAAGGGGTATCCGGGAGTGGGCCTGCTGACCAACAAGATCGGCGTGGTGCCCGCCCACCCGGCCAACGCGCAGCGACTGCTCCGCGACGAGCGCGGCCTGGCCCTTGTGTTCCCCGAGGGCCAGAAGGCCACGCGCAAGCTGTACTGGCAGCGCTACCGGCTGCGGCGCTTCGGCCGCGGCGGGTTCGTACGCACCGCCATGCGCGCCGGCGTGCCGATCGTGCCAATCGCGGTCGTGGGCGCCGAGGACGCCATGCCGATCTTCGCCCACGTGCCGCTGCTGCAACGCCTCACCGGGCTCATCTACTTCCCCGTGAACCACGCCTTCCCGCAGTTCGGACTGGCCGCGGGGCTCATGTATCTGCCCGCCAAGTTCAAGATCCGCTTCCTCGAGCCGGTCGACCTCACGCGCTACGGGCCGCAGGACGCGGAGGACCTGCCGCTGGTCCAGGGCATCGCCGAGGACGTGCGCGCGCGGATCCAGAGCGAGGTCACCTCGCTCGTGGCGTCGCGTACGTCCGTCTGGTTCGGCTAGGGTCCGCCACGAGGGATGACGGCTGGTGCAAAGAGGTGCGTGTGGGGGGCTGCGGTGGTAGCCGCTGCCCTGGGCGCCGTGGCGTGCGGCGAGGACGACTTCAAGAACGAGGCCCGGCCCGCCGCGTCGGTTGACCTGACGGGCGTGATCGCCGACCGCGGCGTGAGCATCTCGCCGTCGAAGGTCGGCGCCGGCCCGGTTCGCATCACGATGGTGAATCAGACCGACGACGCGCACACGGTCACGCTCGAGGGCCCGTCCGTGGAGGAGAGCATCGGGCCCGTGAACCCGCTGGACACGGCCACCATCTCCAAGACGCTGCCGTCGGGCACCTACGAGGTGCGCGCCGGCTCCGAGCAGGCGGTCGATCGCGAGATCCCGCCGGCCGAGCTCACGGTCGGCGCGGACCGCGAGTCCTCGAACGACTCATTGCTCCTGCCGTAGGTCCCAGCCCCATCGTCGCGGACCTGCACGCGCACCTGCCGATGTACGTGCGGCCGGTCCGCGACCGGCCGAGCGGGCTGCTGCCACACGCGCTGGACCTGCTCGAGAGCCGGATGGTTGCCACCGCCGGCAGGGACAGCGACAACTTCCTGCCCGGCAGCGGCGAGCCGCGCATGACCGTCCCGCAGCTCGAGCAGGGCGGGGTGCGCATCGCCCTGTCCGTTCTGTACTCGGCGTTGGAGGAATTCGTCCCGGCCTCCGGCTGGACCAGAGCCCTGAGGAGCTTTCCGCGGCGGTATCGCGAGATACGCCGCCACGCGCCGGCGGCCCCGTCGGCCGGGGCGGTCGCGTCGGCCACGCTCGCCGGACTGGCGGCCGCCGACCCGCCGCACCCGCGCGCGTTCCCGCGGCTCCTGCGTCGCCTCGAGAACGTGGAGCGCCACGTGGGCTCGCATCACGGCGATCGCGCCGCCTTCGCTCACGATCCCGTGGAGCTGGAGGCGATCCTCTCCGAGGGACGGGTGGCTCTGATCCACTGCGTGGAGGGCGCGTTCCACCTGGGCTCCGATCCGGCCGACGTGGAGCGGGCCGTGCGCGAGCTGGCCCGCCGCGGAGTGGCCTACATCACCCTGGGCCATCTGTTCCATCGCCGCGTGGCGAGCGTCGCGCCCGCGATCCCGTACCTCAGCGACGACGGCTACCACCATCTCTTCCCCCAGCCGGACGAGGGCCTCACGCCTCGTGCCCGCGCGGCCGTGGCGACGATGGTCGAGGAGGGCGTTCTCCTGGACATCTGCCACCTGAGCGGCCCCGCCATCGAGGAGGCGTTCGCCTTGATCGACGAGGTCGACCCCGATCGCACGGTGCCCGTCATCGCGTCCCACACGGCCACGCGCATCGGGTCGCAGGCGTACAACGTCGACGACGCGACGATCGAGCGAGTCGCGGGCCGCGGCGGAGTCGTCGGGTTGATCCTGGCCGAACATCAGCTGGCCGACGGGACCTCGGGGTTGTCTGGGCCCGAGCTGCTGTTCCGGCATGTCGATCGGATCGCAGCCGTGGCCGGCAGCCACGCTCACACGGCGATCGGGAGCGACCTCGGCGGCTTCATCAAGCCCATCGACGGGGTGTCGAGCGCCGCCTCGCTGCAGGGGGTTAGGGAGGCGCTCGAGCGCCGGTACGGCACGGATGACGCCGACTCCATCAGCGGCGGCAACGTGAGGCGCCTGCTGACCACGGCATGGCGCCGCCGAGCTGACGACTCAGGTCGCTAGCTGACGGGCAGCGGGGTCTGCGCCCCGGCGGGGTCGCCCGGCGCCAGCTGGGCGTCGATCTGGTCGAGCTCGGCCCGGACGCGATCCTCCATGCCCTGCAGCAGGTCGCGCGCCGTGCCGATGCCCGTCTGGGCGCTGGTGAGCTGCGACTTGACCTTGCGCACCTCGTCCATGGCCGCGAGCGCCCGCGCCACGGTCGAGCGCAGTGCGCCGGCGTCGATCTCGTCGCTGCCGTCGCGCGCCGCGGTCACGCGTGCGCGGGCCACTCGGTAGGCGAACTCGAGCTCCAGCGTCGACCTTTCCTCGGGATCGAAGACGGCGATCATCTTGTCGCCCTGGTACTCGCGCAGCGAGTGCAGCCGCGCCGGCACCTCGTCGGCGCCGGGCACCACCAGCAGCGCGAAGTCGGCGTCGCGCTGCTCGCGCGCCGCGTCGAGCTCATCGAAGAACTGCGGCTTGGAGAGCCGGCTGTCCTTGGCCTCGAGCACGAACCGCCCGCGCGGTGGCCCCGAGCACCCGTCGATGCCCACCACCACGTCGCCCTTGCGCCCGCCGGCGCCGCGCTCGTCGCCCACCGGCTCGGAGGTGTCGCCGTGCACCTGGGCGATGGCGTCCACGGCCTCGGCCACCGACTCCTCGTAGCTGCGGCCCTTGGCGGTGCCGCGCTCGCGCTCGGCGGCGAGCTCCTCCAGCTTCTCCTTCTCGTGGCGCAGGCCCTGGAGCTGCTTCTCGAGCCCCAGCACGCGATCGAGCAGAACCTGGTGGCCCTCCCGCTGGCGCTTGTCGGCCGAGCGGATCTCGTCGATCGTACGCTCGCGCAGGTCGGCGAGCGGGTTGCCCGGGTCGCCCGAGGCGAACAGCTTGAGCAGGTCCTCGCGCGAGCCCTGGAGCAGGTCCTTGACCAGCTCGCGGGTGCGGTTCTGGACCGCCTTGGAGCTGTCGTCGGAGAACAGCTCGTCGAGCGACCGTGCGAGCCGGCCGCGGTCGGGGTCGAACACCTCGTCGAGCTTGACGGCCAGCTGCTCGGCCGTGGCCTTGGCCTGCTCGCCGAACTCCGCCTCGACCGTGCGCGAGACCTTCTCGAACTCCGTCTTCACGAACTCGGTGTTGGCTCCCGTCTGTTCCCGGTCGAGCACGCGCGCGCCGATCTCGATGGCGTCGGCCACCACGGCGTCCGGGTCGGCGCCCTCGCGCACCAGGCGCGCGGCGGTGTCGTCGACCACCACCAGGCCGTCGATCCTGATGCGGTCGCCCTGCTCGGTTACATGGGCGTGTCGGAGTGGGGTTGCGGCTTCCATGGACGCTCCAGTCGCAAGCTACGCCGGGTTCCTGACGGAACGGGCGTCAGCTTGCAGCGGTCTGCCGGACTCGGCCGAGCCAGTCTGGCGGGAGCACCGGCGGGAACCGGCCCGCGTACTCGGGGAAGTGGCGCCTGGCGTGGTCGGCGGCGGGCCTGCCCTCGATGGCGGGCGCCACGTCGTCGAAGTTCAGGAGCAGGCGGGTGGTGCAGCCGATCTGGAAGTCCGCCGCGTTGGGCTCGTCGCCGCCGATCGCGCCGTCCGCGATGAAGCCGTCGACCCGGTCGAGCATCGCCGGCAGGGCCGACAGGTCCTCGCGCGCGCTCTCGTCGTTGGACTTGTTGATGCGGGCGCCGAACGGCACCAGCGGCGCGGCCGCGAGCGGGGCGAAGCGAGCCGGGACGCCCAGGAGGGAGCCCTCGACGAATGACGCCAGGGGCGCCCGGTCGCGGGTCATCGCTGCGTAGGCCAGGCGGCGTGGCACGGGCTGGTAGACCTCGTCGCCCCAGCGCTCGGCCTCCTCCACCGCCGCGCGCCGATCCGGGTCGGCGGGCAACAGGTGCGGCTCGGGCACCATCGAGTCCAGGCGGCGGGCCAGTTGCCGGGTGGTCTGCACCCTGCTCCCGTCCTCGAACCGCACGGCGGGCACCGTCGGGCCCGGGAAGCCGCGGGCGCGCAGGTAGGGCCGGCACAGCACCATCGGCAGATCGACCCGCTTCCAGTCGATGCCCTTGTGATCGAGCATCGCCAGCCCGGCTCGCACGGGATGCGAGCCCGGGATGGCGTAGACCACGGCCGTCACGGCGCGACCCTAAAACCCTCCTGCCTCTTGTGCAATACTTGCATGCGTGCAAGCAACTGCTGCGCCCACGAAAGCTTCTACCGAGGAGCTCACGCTGTCGCTGGCGGCGCTGATGCGGCACCTGCTGGTGAGCACCGGGCGCGACTTCTTCCAGGAGGTCGAGCGCCTGGGCCTCTCGCTGTCGCAGATCAAGACGCTGCAGCTGATGTCCGACCGCGAGCCCGACACCATCGGTGCTCTGGCCGCGGACCTCGGCCTCTCCCTCCCCGCCGTGAGCCGCGCCGTGGAGAGCCTGCACAAGCGCGGCCTGGTCAAGCGGGTGGAGTGCAGCTCCGACCGGCGCGCCAAGCGGGTGTCGCTGACCGCCAAGGGCAGGCGCACCGTTGAGAGCCTCGTGGCGCTGCGCGTGGCGGGCCTGCGCCGGTTCGTCGAGGGCCTCGAGTCACATGAGCGCGACGCGCTGGCGGAGGGAATCGGCCCCGTGCTCGAGCGGCCCGAGATCCTGCCCCTGGAGAGCTCTCGATGACCGAGCGGATCCGCCTGAACGACGACAACCGCCGCTGGTGGACGCTCGGGGCCATGTGCTTCGCCCTGTTCATGGTGATGCTGGACAACACGGTCGTGAACGTGGCGCTGCCCTCGATCCAGGACGACCTGGGCGCGTCGCTGTCCGGGCTCGAGTGGACGGTGAACGCGTACACGCTCACCTTCGCCGTGCTGCTGGTCACCGGTGGCCGGCTGGGCGACGTGTTCGGCAGGCGCCGGATGTTCCTGGCCGGCGTGGTGGTCTTCGCGCTCTCCAGCGCCGCGATCGGCTTCGCCCCCACCCAGGGGTGGCTGGTGGCCGGGCGCGCGATCCAGGGCATGGGTGCCGCGTTCATGATGCCCGGCACGCTCTCGATCATCACCAACGCGTTCCCGCCCGAGGAGCGCGGCAAGGCGATCGGCACCTGGGCGGGCGTGTCCGCGCTGGCCCTGGCCATCGGCCCGGTGGTTGGCGGCGCGCTGACCGAGTACGTGTCCTGGCGCGCGATCTTCTTCCTCAACCTGCCCGTGGCCGCGGGCGCGGTGATCGTGACGCTGTTCGCCGCCCGCGAGTCCCGCGACGAGACCGTTGGCCGGGCGGTGGACCGCGCGGGCATCGCGACCCTGTCGATCGGCCTGACCGCGCTGGTGCTGGCGCTGGTGGAGGGCAACGCCTGGGGCTGGGGCTCCCCCGCGATCCTGGGCCTGCTGGCCCTGGCCGTGGCAGGCCTCGTGGCCTTCGCGGTGCTCGAGCCGCGCGTGCACGCGCCCATGGTGGACTTCGACTTCTTCCGCTCGCGGACGTTCCTCGGCGCGAACCTGGTGGCGTTCACGGTCACGTTCGCGATGCTCGCGATGTTCTTCTTCACCGCGCTCTACATGCAGAACTTCCTCGGCTACGACGCGCTCGAGGCCGGGATCCGATTCCTGCCCGCCACGGCCGTGATCATCTTCGCCGCACCGATCTCGGGTCGTCTGGCCGACCGGATCGGCCCGCGGCGGCTGATGGCCGGCGGCCTGGTGGTGGTCGCCCTGGCGCTCTACCTGCAGACCCGCATCTCCGTCGACAGCGGCTACGAGCTGCTGCTGCCCGCCTTCGTCCTCATGGGCCTGGGGATGGGCTTCACGATCTCCCCCATGTCGACCGCCGCCATGAACGCCGTGAGCGCCGACAAGGCCGGCGCGGCGTCGGGGATCCTTTCGATGAGCCGGATGGTGGGCGGCACGTTCGGCGTGGCCGCCCTGGGCGCCCTGTTCCAGCACCTCAGCGCCGAGCGCCTGGCCGACTCGCTGGCCGGCACCGGCGTTACCGCCGCGCAGCGCGAGAGCCTGGTCGAGAACATCGGCGCGGGCGCAGGTGGCGACACCGTCCAGGGCCTGGACCCGGCGACCGCCGAGCGCGTGGGCGCCGCGGTGGAGGACGCCTTCATCCACGCGCTGTCGATGGGCATGTGGCTGGCCACCGGCGTGGCCCTGCTGGGCGCGACCCTGGCCGCGGTACTGATCTCCGACCGCCTCGATGAGCGCCGGCCCGAGCCCGCGCAGCGCGCGCATGCCGCCGCGGAGGCCGAGGCCGTGGGCGTCTAGGTCGAGCCGACGGGTTCCCTGCTGGTTCGCAGCGACCCCGCCAGGGCCGCCGCTGCCACACACAGGACCACCACGAGCACCAGCGCCGTTCGCAGCCCGCCCGCGTCGGCCAAGAGCCCGATCGTGGCCGGGCCGGCCGTCAGGCCTACGTAGCCCGTGCCCGACACCGCTGCGATCGCGGCCGCCTCCTCGGTCCCCTGGGCGCGGGCCGCGGCGGCGATCACCAGCGGGAAGGCCGCTGCCAGACCCAAGCCCATCACGGCGAAGCCGGCTATCCCCGGTGCCGGCTCGGCGGTGGCGAGCGCTGCGGCCAGGCCGGCCGCGGCCAGCAGCCCCCCGAACCGAACCACCGCGACGGGCCCGAGCCGTTCGGCCAGCCGGTCGCCGCTCAGGCGCCCGACGGCCATCGCCAGCGAGAACGCGGTCAGGCCGCCGGCGGCCAGCGCCTCGCTCGCCCCCGCCTCGTCGTTGAGGTACACCGCGCTCCAGTCGGTGACCGACCCCTCGGCTAGGAGCACGCAGAACGCGGTGGCGCCGAGTGCCAGGAGGCGCTTGGAGGGGCGCGCGAAGGCCGGCCCCGCCGCCGTCTCCGGGTCATCGGGCGGGATCCCGGGCCAGGCGTAGGCCGCGGTCGCGGAGACCGCCGCCACCACCAGGGCCATGTGGAGCGCGGGCTCCACCCCCGCGGCAGCAGCGATCGCACCGCATCCCGCCCCCGCCATCCCCCCGAAGGAGAACGCGGCGTGCATCGAGCCCAGCATGCGGCGAGCGCTGCGGCGCTCGAGCGCGGCTCCCTCCACGTTGATGGCCACGTCCAGCACGCCGTTTGTGAGTCCCATGAAGAAGAGAACCGCTGCCAGCAGGGCCACCGACGGCGCCAGGGCCGCCAGCGGCAACCCGAGTGCGTAGCCGAGTGTCCCCACCAGCGCGGCCGACCGCCCGCCGCGGCGGACCACGAGCGCCCCGGCCAGCGGCTGGGCCACGACCAGTCCGCCGGTGAACAGGAACAGGGCGATGCCCAGCTGCCCGTCGCTGGCGCCCAGGTCGCCCTTGATCGCAGGCAGGCGCGCGAAGAACGAGCTGAAGATCACCCCGTTGAGGAAGAACAGGGTGGTCACGGCAGCCCGCGGGCTCATCGTCCGGCCACCGCGCTCACGCGCAGATCATGCCGATACGATCCCCGCCCCGACTGCGACACGGAGGACCGATCCCCGCAATGGCATCAGTTGACCTGACCAACGTCGCCGAGGTCTCCACCGAGCCCGGCACGCTCCCCGACAAGATGACCGCCTGGGTCATCCGCGAGGAGCGCTTCGGCGAGCCGCGCGACGCCTTCCAGCTCGAGGAGATCGAGGTACCGGAGCCCGGCGCGTTCGAGGTGATCGTGCGGGTCATGGCGGCCGGGGTCAACTACAACAACGTGTGGGCCGCGCTCGGAAAGCCGGTGTCGGTCATGCGCTACGGCGACCACCCCGAGTACGGCCACCACATCGGCGGCTCCGACGCCTCGGGGATCGTCTGGAAGGTCGGCGAGGGCGTGACCCGCTGGAAGCCCGGCGACGAGGTCACGATCCACTGCAACATGGCCTCCTACGAGGACCCGGAGGTGCACGGCCTTGACCCGCTGGCCGCGCCCAGCCAGATGATCTGGGGCTACGAGACCACCTGGGGGTCGTTCGCCCAGTTCACCAAGGTCCAGGCGCAGCAGCTGCTGCCCAAGCCCAAGCACCTGACCTGGGAGGAGGCCGCCTCCTACGGGCTCGTTTACTTCACCGCCTACCGGATGCTCATCGACCAGTGCAACCTCCAGGCCGGCCACAAGGTCCTGATCTGGGGCGCTGCCGGCGGCCTCGGAGTGTTCGCCGTCCAGCTCTGCAAGATCACCGGCGCGGAGTGCGTCGGGGTAGTGTCCTCGCCGGAGAAGGGCGCGCTCGTGGAGGAGCTGGGCGCCACCGGTTGGATCGACCGCAACGAGTTCGCCGGGATGATGCGCACCGGTGAGGAGTCGCCGGAGCAGGAGAAGGAGCGATTCGGGGTCCAGCGCGCGTTCTCCAAGCGCGTCAAGGAGATCCTGGGCGACGCGCCCGACATCGTCTTCGAGCACGTCGGCCAGGCCACGTTCCCCACGTCGGTCTTCACGGTCAAGCCGTTCGGCAAGGTCGTGATCTGCGCGGGCACCACGGGCTTCAACCTGGACTTCGACGTCCGCTACCTGTGGATGAAGCAGAAGCAGATCATCGGCTCGCACTTCGCCAACGCGTGGGAGTGCAACAAGGCCACCGAGCTGATCGAGAACGGGCTGATCCGTCCCGTGCTGTGGAAGACGCTGGGGTTCGAGGGCGTCGGCGAGGCGCACCAGCTGATGCGCGACAACCAGCACCTGGGCAAGATCTCGATCCTGGTCGGCGCCGAGCGCGAGGGCCTGGGCAAGACCGCCGACGGGCCGGGCGCCATCAAGGCCGAGGTGGGCGCGTGAGCGACGGCGAGGGCATCGTCGCGGAGATCCGCTGGGTGGCCAACCCGTTCCGGGGCGACAAGTTCGAGGAGGCCTGGCTGCCGGTCGCCGAGGCCGCCCTGGACTACGGCGCCACCGGCTGGGCCTTCCTGCGGGCGGCCGATGGGCTGCTGGACTTCACCCAGTACGCCGTCTTTCCCTCGAAGACCGACTTCGACCGCTACTGGTACTCGGAGGAGCTCTCGGAGGCGCGCACGCGGGTGGCGGGCTGGTACCAGGTGCCGCTGGTCCCCACCTTCCACCGCCTGGTGGGCACGGGCTCGCTGCGCCCGGATCCGGAGCGGGCGGCGGCGGGCTAGGGCCACTTGGACCCGGTCGGGCGCTAATCGCCCGTGATCACCGTGTCCTCGTGCGTGTAGGCGGGGGCGCAGCAGCACAGAAGCACCAGCGGCTCGGTCGGGCTCGCGTTGAAGAGCTTGTGCTCTGTGCCCGGCGGGATCGTCACGCAGTCGCCCGCCGCGACCTCGATCTCCTCGTCGCCGAGCAGCATCCGCCCGCCTCCCGCGGTGAAGAAGTAGAGCTCCTCGGTGGTGCGGTGGAAGTGGGCCTGGGTCTGGCCTCCGGGCGGGACCGTGGCCTCGGCCAGGCTCTGGTTGGCGGCGGCCGCGAGCTCGCGGATGGACGAGCCGTCGAGCGTCGTGAACGGCTCCAGCTCCGCCAGGCGCGAGCGCTGCATCAGCTCTGCTCCAGCGGCGCCATGGTCAGCCCGGAGCCCTTGAGCTGCTCCCAATAGAGCTCGGCCGGCTCCTTGGGCCCCGACCAGACCACCGCGCGGCCGGAGTTGTGGATGCGGTCCGCCATCGCGTAGCCCTGGTCGAGCGACATTCCGGGAATCGTGCGGGCCAGCGCCGACGCCACGCCGTCGAAGGTGTTGTGGTCGTCGTTGAGCACGATCACGCGCCACTGGTCGCCGAGCCCGGACCCCGGGCCGCCGGTGCGCGGCTTCTCGATCGTCTCCGGGGTCATGCCAGGGCCTTCTCCCAGTAGCGCCGCAGCCCGAGCCCGAGCTGCTCTGGCGGCGCCGCCTGGATCAACGCCTCGGCCGTCTCGGCGTCCACGGCCGCGCGGGTCTCGGACTCCGACCACTCGGCGAAGTCCTCGGGCGAGGTGTCGCGCGCACGGCGCGAGCGCGACCGCAGGGACTCCGTGGCGCGCTCGAGCTGCTCGGCCACGTCCTCGAAGCGCCCGAAGTGCGTGAGGCACAGCGCCGCGGGCTCCCAGGCAGCGATCAGGCCGATCGACCCGATCCACGCGTCCACGTCGATGTCAGGCGGGGGCGTGGGCACGACCGTGTACTCGTGCGGGGGCAGGCGCACGCCCGCCACGTCGCCCACGTAGGCATCGTTTGTGTCCTCGTCGCGGTAACAGACGTGGTGCCACGCGTGCCCCGGCGTGTACGCCACCTCGAAGCCCTCGACCCGCTCCCCGCCGGAGAGCGCGTGGATGCGCTCGGGGTCGACCGGCGCGACCTCGCCCCAGAGCTCCTCCATCCGATCGCCATACAGCCGGCCGGCGCTGGCCACCAGGCGCGAAGGGTCCACCAGGTGCGGCGCGCCGCGCTCGTGCACGTAGACCAACAGCGACGGAAAGCGGCGGGCGAGGACGCCGGCGGCGCCGGCGTGGTCCAGGTGGATGTGGGTCAGCAGCAGCGCGCGCGGCTCGTCCTCGAGGCCCTCGAGCAGCGTCTCGACGGTGGATGCGGGGCCCGGATCGACGATCACCCCGCGGGTCTCATACGCGCAGATCACCCGGTGGCGGCCGAGATGGATCGTGTCGATCGGTCTGGTCATTGGGCGGCTGACCTTACAATTCCCCATGTGGACCACCGTCTACCCGAGCGTGACCGCCCCTGGGTGATGCGCACCTACGCCGGGCACTCGACGGCGGCCAAGTCCAACGAGCTCTACCGCCGCAACCTCGCGAAGGGCCAGACGGGGCTGTCGATCGCCTTCGACCTGCCCACCCAGACGGGCTACGACCCCGACCACGAGCTGTCGCGCGGCGAGGTCGGGAAGGTGGGCGTGTCGATCGCCCACAAGCGCGACATGCACGCGCTGCTCGACGGCATCCCGCTGGACGAGATGAACACGTCGATGACCATCAACGCCACCGCCGCGTGGCTGCTGGCGCTGTACATGACCGTCGCGGAGGAGAACGGCGTGGAGCGCGGAGCCCTCCAGGGCACCACCCAGAACGACATCATCAAGGAGTTCCTCTCGCGCGGCACCTACGCGTTCCCGCCCGAGCCGTCGATGCGGCTGATCGCGGACATGATCGCGTTCACGGTCGACGAGGTGCCCAAGTGGAACCCGATCAACATCTGCTCCTACCACCTGCAGGAGGCCGGTGCCACGCCGGCGCAGGAGATCGCCTACTCGCTGGCCACCGCGCAGGCGGTGCTCGACGAGGTCCGCCCGCGGGTGCCGGAGGAGAGCTTCCCGCGGGTGTTCGGCCGGATCTCTTTCTTCGTCAATGCCGGCATCAGGTTCGTCGAGGAGCACGCCAAGCTGCGCGCGATGGGCCGGCTGTGGGAGGGGATCGGGCGCGATCGGTACGGGGTCGAGGACCCGCGCTACCTGCGTATGCGCTACGGCGTGCAGGTCAACTCGCTGGGCCTGACCGAGTCCCAGCCCGAGAACAACATCATCCGGATCGTGCTCGAGGCGCTGGCGGTCACGCTCGGGCGCGATGCGCGAGCCCGTGCGATCCAGCTCCCCGCCTGGAACGAGGCGCTGGGGCTGCCGCGGCCGTGGGACCAGCAGTGGTCGCTGCGGATCCAGCAGATCCTGGCGTACGAGACCGACCTCCTGGACTACCCCGACCTGTTCGAGGGCTCCAAGGTCATGGACGCGCTCGTGGCGGAGCTCGCCCAGGGCGCTTCGGCGGAGATGGCGGTGGTCGAGGAGCAGGGCGGCGCCGTGGCCGCCGTGCCCTACATGAAGACGCGGCTCGTGGAGTCGCACCGGGCGCGGGTCGGCCGGATCGAGCGCGGCGAGCAGCAGGTGATCGGGCAGAACGTGTTCACCGAGCACGAGCCCTCGCCGCTCCAGGAGGGCGAGGACGGCGGCATCCTCACCGTGGACCCGGCCATCGAGCAGCAGCAGATCGAGGCCGTGCGCGGCTGGCGCTCCGAGCGCGACCAGGCCGCCGTGGACGCGGCGCTCGAGGAGCTGCGCGACGCTGCGGCCGACGAGAGCACGAACATCATGGCCGCCACGCTCGCCGCGGCCAGGGCCGGCGCCACCACGGGCGAGTGGGCGGGGGCGCTGCGCGGGGTGTTCGGCGAGTACCGCGCCCCCACGGGCGTGAGCGACGCCGCCGCGGCGCCGGACGACGAGGCTCTCACCGAGCTGCGCGACCGCGTGGAGCGCGTATCCGAGGCGCTGGGCCGCCGGATCAAGATCCTGGTGGGCAAGCCGGGGCTGGACGGGCACTCCAACGGCGCCGAGCAGATCGCGGTGCGCGCCCGCGACGCCGGCATGGACGTGGTCTACGAGGGCATCCGGCTCACGCCCGCCCGGATAGCCGCCACCGCCGTCCAGGAGGGCGTGCACGTGGTGGGGCTCTCGATCCTCTCGGGCTCGCACGCAGAGCTGATCCCGACGGTGCTGCGCGAGCTGGCCGACGCCGGCGTGGAGGTGCCCGTGGTGGTCGGCGGGATCATCCCGCGCGCCGACGAGGAGGCCCTGCTGGCCGCGGGAGTCGCCCGCGTCTACACGCCCAAGGACTTCGAGGTCTCCAAGATCATGGGCGACATCGTGGACCTGGTGGCCGAGCGCAACGGCGTGGCCGCGGCCGCGGCTTAGCGGCGCGGCCGCGTTCTCGGTCCCCGCACCCCCACCCGCTAGGTTGCCGCTGCCATGGCCCCAGCCGATCCGCAGGAGCTCGGTCGCCGGCTGCGCGAGCGTGACCGCTCTGCCGCGCCCGCCGCTCTGAACCTGATCGAGGACCGTTCGCCCGACGCGCGCCGCGGCGCCGCGGCGCTGCTGGAGGAGGTCTCGCCCGCCGCGCTCGGCGGCGAGGCGCCCGCGCACCTGGTCGGCGTGACCGGTCCGCCGGGCGCCGGCAAGTCCTCGCTGCTCAGCGCGCTCGTGCGAGCACTGGCGCGCCGACGGCCGCACCGTCGCCGTCCTGGCCGTGGACCCGTCTTCCAAGCGCTCCGGCGGCGCCCTGCTGGGCGACCGCGCGCGGATCGACCACGACCCCGAGGACGACGGCGTGCTCATCCGCTCCACGGCCGCCGGCGGGCGCCTGGGCGGCCTGGCCGCGCCGACCCGTGAGGCAGCGCAGGCGCTGGCTGCGGCCTACGACGTGGTGGTGGTCGAGACGGTCGGCGTCGGCCAGTCGGAGACCGACGTGGAGGAGGTCTGCGACACGGTGGCGGTGGTGGTCCAGCCCGGCTCCGGCGACACGCTGCAGTTCCTCAAGGCCGGGATCATGGAGGTGCCCGACGTGCTGGTGGTCACCAAGGCCGACCTGGGCGACGTGGCGGTGCGCGCCCAGCGCGACCTGGCCCAGGCGCTGACCGCGCTCGGGTCGAGCCACGTGCCGGTGGTGGCGGTGTCGTCGGTGCCCCCGCGACCGGGATCGGCGAGCTGGTGGCGGCCATCGACGCCCATGCCCGAGCGCTCGACGTGCCGGCCGCGCGCGCCCGCGCGCGGCGGCTGGCGGCGCTGGCCGATCTGGTGGCCGAGCACGGCGAGTCGGCGCTGCGCGCGCTCGGCGGACGGCGCGAGGCCGAGCGTCATCTGGCCGGCCAGGACGTCGCGGCCGGCCCCGCGGACCTGGCCGCCGCGCTGCGCTCGAGGGCGGGACTGGCGTGAGCCTCGTCGTCCAGGTGGCCCTGCTGCTGGGCGTCTTCGCCGGCGTAACGATCGATCGCCGAGCTGGCCGGGGCGGCCAACCTCGGCACCGCCATGGGGATCGGGTCGGTGGCGTTCGCCGCCGCGCTGGTGGCGCTGCTGCTGATCCCAGGCCGGTCCGGGCGCGGGCGCTAGTCGCGTCCCTCGAGCTCCGCCTCCGCGGCCGCCAGCTCGGCCGGGGTGTTCACCGACCGGACCGCCGCCTCCGGCACCTCCACCAGCGCCGGCGCCAGCCCGCGCACGACCGCGCCCATGGCGGCGTCGCCCGCGGCCTCGAGCGCCGGGATCGCGGCCGGGCGATAGATCCCCAGCACCGGCTGCAGCCTCCCGCCCGCAACGGCCACCACCGCCGCCGGCTCCGGCGCCTCGGCGGCCGCCTCGACCAGTGAGCTGCACACCGCCGGAGTGATGAAGGGCATGTCCGCGGCGCAGACCAGCACCGGCGCGGCCGCGCGGTTGAGCGCGTGGACGATCCCGGCCGCGGGATGGCGCTCGCCCTCCGGCTCGTCCCAGCGCAGCACCCCGTCCGGCAGCTCGGGCAGCGCCGTGTCGGCGCGGCACACCACCGCCACCGGGTCGCACGCCACGGCCAGGGCGACGATCGGGTACGCGATCAGCGGCCGCCCCGCCAGGAGCGCCGCCGGCTTGGACGGCGCGCCCAGCCGCCGGCCCAGACCGCCCGCCAGCACCGCGCCGATCACGGCAGCAGGCTTGCGATGCGGAACCTGCCGCGCTCGCGCCTGAGCTCGATCGTCTCCACGATCGGGCCCTGAGCGGCGGCGCGAGTGCGCACCCGCACGCGTGCCCGCCGGCCGCGGACCCGGATCGCCAGGACGCGGATCCTGGGCCGGCGCACGTCCGTCCACCGCCGAGCGCAGCAGGGCGGCGCACTCGTCGCCCCCCGCGCGCTCCCGCGCCGCGCGCGTGAACAGGTCGTCGCAGATGGTCTCGTAGTCGCGCCGTCTGGTGGCCGACTCCAGGTCGGCCACCGTCCTGGCGACCTCGCGCTGGCGGCTCCTCGACGTCCGGCGGCTCGTCGTCTGACCCGCTGGAGCAGCCGGCCAGCAGCGCCAGCGCGATCAGTGCGGGCAGGCCGCGCCTCACGCCTGCGAGGATAATGAGCTCATGGAGGGCTCAGCTCCCGATTCGGTCGGGACCCTGTCCAGCTGGCTGCGGTGCTATCGCTGCTGGTCTCAGAACCTGGAGGTTCAGCTTCACTACGAGGGCATCCTCAAGGTGGAGCCGGACACCGGGGAGGCCGTCGAGCCCGTCGAGGAGGTCCAGGAGGCGGTGGTGCAGTGCCTGGACTGCATGCACGACCAGCCGCACCTGAGCCTGGCCTTCTACGAGGAGAACGGCCGCCGCGTGAGCCGCATCGAGGCGGTCGAGGACCGCTGGGAGCGGATGGTCACGGGCACGCCATGGGTGGCGTCCTGCACCGTGACGGTGGACGGCGACGAGGTGGAGTCGTGCTCGGGCCCGGAGGCCGCCGACTCGCTGGCCTTCGCCGCCTTCGGCGACCACGGCACGCGCGAGTTCTTCACCCACGTGCGGTTCCACAAGCACGAGGACAACGGCCAGATCGTGGTCCACATGCTCATCGAGCTCTACGCGCGCTCGGTCGAGGAGGCCACCGAGGTCCTGCAGGGCGCGGCCCGCGGCACCCTGGCCATCACCTCCCTGGCCGAGGAGTCCCGCCCGCCCGCGGTCAGCGCCGACGACGAGCACTGACGCCTCGCCGGCCCCTTCGGCGGCCCGACGCGGTGCCTAGACTTCCCGGCATGGGAGGAAGCGGCACCAGGCCCGTGCGCGCCGTCCTGCGCTACGTCGGGTCCGTGCTGATGGTGAGCGGCGCGCTGCTGATCGCCGACGCCGGCGTGACCCTGGCCTGGCAGGAGCCCGTCTCGGCCTTCATGGCCGAGCAGGAGCAGCGCGAGCTCGAGCGAGAGCTGGAGGACCCCCCGCCGCGGGTGCTGCGCAAGCAGCCGCTGAAGGGCGACTCGATCGGCCGGATCGTGATCCCGAAGATCGACAAGACCACCTACATGATCGAGGGCACCGACACCAAGACCCTGCGCAAGGGCCCCGGCCACTACCCCAAGACGCCCCTCCCGGGCGAGCGCGGCACCGTGGCGGTGGCGGGCCACCGCACCACCTACGGCGCGCCGTTCCGCAAGGTCGACCAGCTCGGGCGGGGCAACCGGGTGATCGTCGAGATGCCCTACGGCACCTTCACCTACCGGGTGCAGAAGGTGGACATCGTGGACGACTCGGCGCTGTCGGTCATCCGCAAGGTGGGCTACAACCGGCTCGTGCTCACGGCCTGTCACCCGCTCTACAGCGCCGCGCAGCGGATCGTTGTCTTCGCGCGCCTGATCGATCGCGGACCCGCCCGCGTGGCCGACTGACGCTCACCTCAGCCCATCGCCGCCACGGCGCGCCGCCGAAGCGGCTCGGGCAGCCGGAGGGCGGCGGCACCGGCGGCGGCGGCCGCCCGGCCCGAGGCCCCCCGCCCGGCCGCGACCGTGACCACGCCGGGGTCGTCCGTCGCGAAGCGGTCCTTGTAGGTCTCGCCGCCGCGCAGCAGGCGGTACTCCTGCATGCCGTCCCCCATGGCCTCGCGGATGGTGTGCACCAGCAGGACCAGCCCCACCGACGAGCGCTCCCATTCCGGGTCGCGCCCGGACTGGTAGTAGGACTCCGCGCGCCCGTAGCGCAGGCCATACCAGGCGGCCACCGGCCGGCCGTCGGCCTCCGCGATCCACAGCCGTAGCCATCCCCGCTCCTGCGCCACGGCGGCGAAGTCGCGGTGGAAGGCCTCGCGGGCGGGGCTGAACGCGCCCGACCCCTCGTCGCCCCAGCGCTCGCGGTGCAGCCGCACGAGCGTGCCGAAGTCCTCGTCCAGGCGGGCCGGGTCGTCGCTGAGGCGAAAGCTCAACCCGTGGTCGCGCTCGAGCGCGCGCTCCTTGCGGCGCGCCTGGGAGCGGAAGTTGCGGCTGCGCGAGGCCATGTACTCCTCGAAGCCCCCCGGCGGGACGGCCACCACCGGTGACGACTCCTCGGCCAGCACGCGCCCGGCCACGCGATGGCCGGGGGGCAGGCGCTCGGCCAGCAGCAGGTCCCAGCCCAGCTGGCGGCCCGACCCGGACAGGACCAGCGCCGCCGCGGCGCGCGTCGGCCGGGGCGCACACCGGGCCCTGCTCATCGGCGGGGCCGTAGCCGGCGAACCGTGCCAGGCGCAGGGGGCGCGATCCCGCGCACGCAGAGCGAAATGCAGCGCCAGCGGAGCCCCGTCGGGGGCCCTCAGCAGCGCCAGCTCGCGCCGGAGGCCCTCGCCGAAGTGGCGCCACCACACCTCGTCCCACTCGGGCGTGGCGAACACGTTGCCCGACCGCAGCGCGAGCTCGCCCCACTCCGCCGCCACGGCCGCCGGATCGTCGACGCGCTCAAGAACGCCGCAGCACCCCCGCGGCACCCAGCGGGAGCAGGAGGATCGCCGTTCTCGACCTGCGACTGGTCGCGCGACTCGAAGAACAGCACCAGCACCACCAGCAGGACCACTGACACGGCCAGGACCGCTGATCCAGTACAAGATCTTTCCGAGCACGCGCATCTCGAGGGCGCAGGATACGGGCGCTCTCGGCGCATGTAATCCTCCCAGCAGTCAAGTCTTCGAGACGGGTGCCGACACACGGAGAGATGGGCAATCGAGCGGTCATACTCGCCGGCGGAAAGGGATCCCGCCTGGGCCCGTACACGACCGTGCTGCCCAAGCCGCTGCTGCCCGTCGGTGATCGCGCGATCCTGGACGTGGTCGTCCACCAGCTGCGCGAGTACGGCTTCACCGAGCTGACCCTGGCCGTGGGCTACCTGGCCCACCTGATCCAGGCCGTGATGGGCGACGGCTCCAAGCACCGCGTGAACATCACCTACCACGAGGAGGAGGAGCCGCTGGGCACGGTCGGGCCCGCTGGGGACGATGGCCGGCCTGGACGACACCTTCCTCGTGATGAACGGCGACGTGCTCACGGCCCTCGACTACGCCTCGCTGCTCGAGGTCCACCGCGCGTCAGGCAACGTGCTCACCGTGGCCTCGCACCGGCGCACGGTGCGCAGCGACTACGGCGTCCTGCACCTGGACGGAGCCGCCGGCGAGACCCGGCGCGTGACCGGCTTCGAGGAGAAGCCCGAGATTCCCTACGTGGTGAGCATGGGCGTGTACGCCATGGAGCCGCGCGCCCTCGACTTCATCGAGGAGGGCGCCCGCATGGACCTCCCCGATCTGGTGCACAAACTGCTCGAGGCGGGCGAGCCCGTAGGCTCCTACCTCTATGAGGGCTACTGGCTCGACATCGGGCGCCACGAGGACTACGAGCAGGCCTTGATCGAGTTCGAGCAGCTGCGCGAGATGTTCCTCCGCGAGGGCCGCCCCGCTCCGGAGCCCGCCACGTGAAGACCACGATCACAGGCGGAGCCGGCTACGTCGGCGCGCTCGTCGCGGACGAGCTGATCGCGGCCGGCCACGAGGTCAAGGTCCTCGACGTGCTCCTGCACGGCCAGGAGGACGTGGCGGCGGACCTCGAGGCCCGCGGCGTGGAGCTCATCCGAGGCGACATCCGCGACGCGGACGCCCGCCGGCAGGCCCTGGAGGGCCAGGACAACGTGGTGCACCTGGCCGCGATCGTGGGCGACCCCGCCTGCGGCCGCGACCCCGAGCTGTCCAACTCGATCAACATCGAGGGCAGCAAGTCCCTGGTGGCCGACGCCCGCGAGTACGGCATCAAGCGGCTCGTGTTCGCCTCCACCTGCTCCAACTACGGCCGCATGGACGACCCCACCGTGCCGATCGACGAGACCGGCCAGCTCTCGCCCGTCTCCCTCTACGCCGAGCAGAAGGTGGGCATCGAGCGCGCCCTGCTCAACGGCGAGGCGGGCGACGACCTGGACGTGACCTGCCTGCGCTTCGCCACGGTCTACGGCGTCGGGCCCGCGGATGCGGTTCGACCTGACCGTCAACGAGTTCACCCGCGACCTCTGGGCGGGCAAGAAGCTGGACGTCTTCGGCGAGCTGTTCTGGCGGCCCTACATCCACGTGCGCGACGCTGCGCGCGCGGTGCGCGCTGGTGCTGGCCAGCCCGGCCGAGAAGGTCTCCGGGCAGGTCTTCAACGCCGGCCACTCCGACGAGAACTACCGCAAGCTCGACCTGGTGGAGATCATCACCGAGCACCTCGGCCGCGGCGACGTGGAGTACGTGAAGCGCGACGAGGACCCGCGCGACTACAAGGTCTCGTTCGAGAAGATTCGCGAGCAGCTGGGCTTCCAGCCGCAGAACCGGATCCCCGACGGCATCGCCGAGATCACCGGGGCGCTGGAGGACAGAGGCGCTTCGGCGACCCCTACGACGGCCGCTACTCCAACATCTGAGATGGCCGACGGCGACCGTCTCATCCCGCTGTTCGACGTGCGCCTGGCCGACCACGAGGTCGAGGCGGTGGCGGAGACGCTGCGCTCCGGCTGGCTCACGATGGGCCCGCGCATCAAGGAGCTCGAGGAGCTCTTCGCCGAGCGCCTCGGCGTCAAGCACGCCATCGCCACCTCCAGCTGCACCTCCTCGCTGCACCTGGCCTACCTGGGCGCCGGAGTCGGCCCCGGCGACGAGGTCATCGTGCCGGCCATCACCTTCGTGGCCAGCGCCGCGGCCGTCCGCTACTGCGGCGGCACGCCCGTGCTGGCCGACATCAAGGGCCCGCACGACCTGGGCATCGACCCCGAAGACGTGGAGGCGCGCATCACCGACGCCACCAAGGCGGTCTGCGCGGTCCACTACGCCGGCTACGACGCGGACCTCGACGCCCTGCGGGCGCTCTGCGAGCGTCGCGGGCTCGCGCTGATCGAGGACTCCGCGCACAACCCGATCGCGCCGGTCCGGAGCCTGGCGTCGTGCTACAGCTTCTTCTCGAACAAGGTCCTGTCCTGCGGCGAGGGCGGCCTGCTGGCCACCGACGACGATGCGCTCGCCGAGCAGGCCCGCAGCCTCCGCTCGCACGCCATGACCACCGGCACCTGGGACCGCCACCGCGGCCACGCCGCCGGTTACGACGTCGTGGGCCTCGGCTACAACTACCGCATGGACGAGCCGCGGGCCGCCTTGCTCATCGCCCGCCTCGCCGGCCTGGACGACGACATCGCCAGCCGGCGCGCGCTGGTGCGCCGCTACCGCGAGCAGCTGGCGGGCCTGGACGGCGTCACCGTCCCCTACCGCGACGACGAGGTGGAGCAGTCGTCCTGCTACGTCATGCCGGTCATCGTGGAGGACCCCGACGCCCGTGACGCCGTTCGCCAGCACATGCTCGACGAGCACCGGGTTCAGACCAGCATCCTCTACCCGGCCATCCACGAGTTCACCGCCTACGCGCCGGACTCCCGCGGCGCCCTGCCGCGCAGCGAGCTCGCCGCGCGCACGGAGCTGACCCTCCCGCTCTTCCCGCACCTGAGCCACGATGAGCAGGACCGCGCGGTCGGAGCGCTGCGCGAGGGCCTCCAGCAGTTCGCCTCCGCCCCAGCCGCCACCGCCGGGTAGCCGTGGCCTCGACTCGGGCGGCCCCGCTAGCCGAAGAGGCGCGGCCCCAGCCTGAGACGAGCGCCGCCGGCGCTCCGCGGGCCAACCGGGCCGGCGAGTTCCTCGCCGCGAGCCCCTCCTTCGTCCCCTGCCTGCTGGCGGTGGGCGTCTTCATCTGGTTCGCCGCCGACGAAGCCGGCTTCCGGGGCAGCACCTTCCTCGGCGGCGGGCTGGCCCTGGTGGCGCTGCTGGCGCTGTCGCTGGTGGCCCTGCCCCGGCCCGAGCCGCGCCGGGCCGCGCTGGTGGCCATCGCGCTGCTGGCGGGCTACGCGATCTGGAGCTACCTGTCGATCCTCTGGGCCGATCAGCAGGGGGTCGCGTGGGACGGCGCCAACCGCACCGTGCTCTATGCGCTGGTCCTGGCCCTGTTCGCGCTCTGGCCGATGCGAGCCGATGCCGCCACCGCCCTGCTCGCGGTCTTCGGGCTCGGGATCGCGGTGGTCGGGCTCATCGAGATCCTGCGCGCCGAGGACTCGGCCTCGTCGATCGCGTACTTCCACGAAGGGCGCCTGAGCGAGCCCGCCGGATACGTGAACGCCAACGTGGCGCTGTGGTTCACGGGCTTCTGGCCGTGCCTGATCCTTGCCGGGCGGCGTCAGGTGCCGGCCGCTGCTGCGGGGGCTTCTGCTCGGCGCGGCGGGCCTGCTGGCCTGCCTTGCCGTGCTTGGCCAGAGCCGCGCCTGGCTCGCGCTGCTGCCGATCATGGCGGTCGTGGCCGTGGCCGTCGTGCCGGGCCGGGGGCGCACCATCGTGTCGCTGGCGGCGGTGGGGGCCCTGGTGCTCTCGGTGCGCGCCACCCTCGTCGACTACTACGACGCCTTCGACCCGGCCCGCCCACCGGGGCAGGACTTCGCCGAGGTGGTGGACGCCATCCTGCTGGTCTCGGGGACCCTGGCCGCCCTTGGGCTGCTGGTGGCCATCGTTGATCGCCGGGTCCGGCTCGGGGAGGGCACCGCGCGGCGCATCAGCGCGGCGTTCGCCGTGGGGTTCGCGCTCATGTGCGTGGGCGGCGTGACCGCGGCGGCGATCGCAGTCGGCGACCCCGTCCAGGAGGTGGAGAAGCGCTGGGACGAGTTCAAGTCGGGCGAGGGCGAGCCCTCGTTCGAGGGCAGCCGCCTGGCCAGCAGCTCGGTCGCCTCCTACCGCTCGGACCTCTGGCGGGTGGCGTGGGAGAACTTCGAGCGCGAGCCGATCACCGGTGTGGGAGCCGACAACTTCCTGCGCGACTACCTGCTGCGAGGCGACACCGACTTCCCGCCGTCCTACCCGCACAGCCTCGAGTTCAGGGTGCTGTCGCAGACCGGGATCGTGGGCTTCCTCCTGCTCGGCGGAGCCTTCGTGGCCGGCCTGCTGGCAGCCCTCCCAGCCCTGCGGCACGGGCGCCTGGCCGGAGCGGCCGCGGGGGCGGCCGTGCTGGGCTTCGCGTACTGGGTCGTGCACGGGTCCCTTGACTGGTTCTTCGAGTTCGCGGGCCTGGGTGCACCCGCCTTCGCGATGCTGGGCATCGGGGCGGCCGTTGCCGCGACCGTGCCCGGCAAGCCCGGCATGAGGCTTCCGGGCGGCCGCGTGGCCGCCGTGGGCGCGGCCGCGCTCGGGATGCTGCTCGCCGTGGGCTTCGCGCTGCCGTGGCTGGCCGAGCGGGATCTGCGCGACGCCCGCGAGATCTCGGGCTCGGACCCCGAGCTGGCGCTGGACAAGCTCGACCGGTCGTCGCGGCTGAACCCGCTGTCGCCGCTCGCCGACAAGACCGCGGCGCTCGTGCTGCTGCGCAGCGAGCGGTTCGACCGCGCCCGCGCCGAGCTGCGCGAGGCCATCCAGCGCGACGAGCGCGATTCGTTCGCCTGGATGCAGCTGGGGGCGATCGCCTCGGTCGAGATGCGGCAGGCCGACGCTGTCCGCCATCTCGAGCGCGCCCGGCGGCTGTCGCCCAACGACACCGTCGTCGCGGGCGTGCTCAGGGCGATCCGGCGCGGCCGGGTGGTGGACCCGCAGCGCGTGAACCGGGCGATCCTGCGTGAGATCGACGTTCGCGTTGGCCCTGGCTAGAGCGTCAAGAGGTGACCGAAACTCGCTCCGTGCGGCCTTTTCGCAGGCCCGAAATCGCTCCTTCCATACTTCCGACCGGAGCGGTGCGTACTATTTCGCCCTCGGTCCCCCTGACGGTCGCCGCCGGGCCCGACGTTGGACCGAAGCGATATTTGCGGGCGTGTGGTTTCCGTGGTAAACAGGTTTTGTCGCCATCCGGGTCGCCCCACCGGTCTTGGTACCTGAATTCGACTGGTTGCCGCAAGGCAAGTTCGTGAAAGGGAGTGCTCTGGAATCATGGTCAAGCTGAAGAACTTCATCGCTATAGCCGCGGTAGTCGCCCTACTGGCCCCCGCCGCTGCACTGGCGCAAGATTCGGGAGTTGAGGGCTACGCCGGCGATAACAACGTCGTCGCAGGGCTGGAGGACACCTCCGGCAACGGCGGCGGTGGCACCACGCAGGCGCAGACCGTCGACAACGGCAGCTTGCCCTTCACGGGCTCCGACCTCGGCGTGTTGGCCGGCGCCGGAGGCCTTCTCTTGGCGCTCGGCTTCGGCCTGCGGCGCCTGACCCACCGGCCCTCCGCGACCTAGCCCACAGGCCGCAAGCTCAAAGCGGCGGGTGCCTCACGGCGCCCGCCGCTTTGTCGTTCTTCCCGGCGTCTGGACGTGCCGGACACCGCCCAGCCACTCGGGAAGCTGACGCCGAACTTCCGATTCACGACACTAGGCGCCGGGTCGCACGCGTGCCAGCGCCCCCGACACCGCGTGCTTCGCCCCGGCGACGCGCGTCACCCGCGCCAGCCGCGAGACCTTGAGCGCGAAGCGCCTAGGCGTATCGGGTAGATAGACGCCGATTCGCGGCCATTGCATGCGGTCGCCGGCGCCGCCGTAGCCGGCCAGCCCGGCTCCGTTCGAGTATCCGGCCGCCACGGCCGCCCGGGCGACCCGGTCGTCCACGTCGCCGTAGGGGTAGGCGATCGAAGGGCAGGGGCGGCCCAGGCGCGCCTCCAGCGCCTCACGGGAGCGCCGCAGCTCCGTCTCCAGCTGGGCGTCGTCGACCTGGGTCAGGCGCGGGTGGGTGGCCGTATGGGACCCGATCTCCCAGCCGGCGTCCAACAGCTGCCTCAGCTCGGGCTCCTCCATGGCTGCCAGCTCCGCCGCGTGCGGCCCGCCGACCCACCGGTCCAGCCCCGGCCAGGCCATGGCGGGCGAGCCGATGTGCTCGCTGGGCACATACAGCGTGGCCGGCACGCCGAGCTCGCGCAGCACCGGGAGGCCCCGCTCCAGCACCGAGCGGAACCCATCGTCGAAGGTGACAGCCAGCAATCGGCCCGTCGCGGACTCGTCCATGGCCTCGGGTGAACGTCACGGGGCGGTAGCCGCGGTCCAGCAGCTTCTGCACCTGGTCGCGCATACGCGCCGCGGGCATGGCCAGGTCCGCCGGCCAGCTGTCGCTGACGGCGTGGTAGCAGAGGGAGATCACATCCCTCATGGGCGGAGGTGACGCGGTGAGAGCACGGTCCAGCCACAATCTGACCACATGCAGCGCCACGGCGTCCCCCACGTTCAGAGCGCCGCGGCGTGCACCCTCGCGGTCACGCTCGGCCTGGCCATTGCCGCCTGCGGCCACCGCGACCAGGGTGACGTCGCCCCCGCCGCCGTACCGGCGGCCGCCGCCGGCTGCGACCGCTTCGCATCGCCCGGGGGCTCGGACCGCGCGCGGGGGACGAGGCGGCGCCCGGTGCGATCGGTCAGGCGGCTCGCGCGCCTGCTGCGCCCCCGCGAGACGGGCTGCCTGGCCGACGGCCGCTATCGCCACAGCGGCGTGGCCGAGCTGGACACCCCGCGCACCGTGCTGCGACCGATGCGGGGAGCCAGGGCCGAGGTGGACGGCACGATCTGGATCGAGGACGACGCCAAGGGCGCCCGGCTGAGCGGGATCCGCCTGACCACCAGCGACCGCACCTTCAACATCCCGCTCAAGATCCAGGCCGACGACGCCAAGGTCACGGGGAACGTGATCACGTCGCGTGGGAACAACACGTGCGTGCTCATCGGGACCTCGCGCACGGCGTACCGGGTGGTGATCGAGCGCAACCGGATCTCCAACTGCGGCGAGCGAGGCAAGCTCGACCACCTCATCTACGCCGCCCACACGCGCAACGCCGTGGTGCGCCGAAACCGGCTGACCGCCAACGGGGGCGGCTGGGCCGTGCACCTGTATCCCGACGCCGACGGGACCCGCGTGGAGCGCAACGACATAGCCGGCAATCTCGGCGGCGTGATCTTCGGCGGGGACGGCGAGGGGCAGGCCTCGGACCTGAACGTGGTCCGCGGCAACTCGATCGTGGGCTCGGGCGCCCGCTGGAACCTGGAGAGCTCCTGGTCCGGCGGATCGGAGGGCGCGCGCAACGTGGCCCGCGACAACTGCGTCCACAGCTCCGGGGCCGGGCGCGCCGTCTGGAATCGGGCCCAGCGCCGGGGTGGCGCTGCAAGCCAACCGCGTCGTCTCCGCCCCCTCGCTGCTGCAGCTGCTCTTCGGCGCCCCTCCCGTGGACCCGGAAGGCGAGTGCAGGCGGCTGGGCTACGGCCGCTGACGGCACCTCCCGGCATCGAACAAACGTCCAGATGCCCGCCTAGAGCGGTAATGGACGGGTGTACGAGGCCCTCGCTCGGTCCTTCGGGCCCGCCATGGGCCTTCCGACAGCACGAGGGTGATAAATCGAACCCTCCCCCGCCTCAAGTCCATCGGCTGTCTCCTCCTGCTGGCCTGCGCCGCCATCGCAGCGGCGCCCGGGACCGCCGCCTCATCGTCCGGCTGCCACCTGGTGGCCTCCCCGTCGGGATCCGACTCGGCGCCCGGGACCGAGGCCGCGCCATTCCGAACGGCCCAGCGGCTGATCGAGGAGGTGTCCCCGGGCCAGACCGCGTGCCTGCGCCAGGGCACGTACACGGGCTCTGACCTGCGCCTGGAGGCGCCGGGCTCCACGTTTCGCTCCTACCCGGGCGAGCGCGCCACGATCGCGGCCTTCTTCGCCGTCTACCCGGAGGCCACCGGCGCCAAGGTCATGGGTCTGCGCTTCGACGGCACCAACGTGGACAACGACACGGCCGTGAAGGTGAACGCCGACCGGAGCGTCTTCTCCGGCAACGAGGTCACCAAGGGCGGCAACGGCATCTGCCTGCAGGCCGGCTCCTGGCATCCCGCGCGTGGGGTGGTCATCGAGCGAAACCGCGTCTACCGCTGTGGCCCGCCGTCGTCGAAGTTCGACCACCAGCTCTACCTGGGCCAGACCCGCGGCGCGGTGGTGCGGTTCAACGTGCTCACCGACAACCCCGGCGGCTGGGGCGTGCACCTCTACACAGACGCCGACGACACCCTGATCGAGAACAACATCATCGACAACAACCGCGGCGGGGTCATCTTCGCCGGCGAGGGTGGCGAGCATTCGGACAACAACGTGGTCCGAAACAACGTCATCACCAACAACGGCCCGCGCTGGAACATCGAGGGCTCGTGGTCGGGCGGCCCGTTCGGCACCGGGCAACACGGCCTACAACAACTGCGTCTACTCGACCGGTCCCGACGCCCCGGCGGGGATCGCCGAGCGCGACGGGTTCAGCACTGGCTCCAACACGGTCCTCAAGTCCGACCCGTACGTGAACGGCAAGGCCGGCGACTACCGCTTCAAGGCCGGCAGCCCGTGCGCGGCACTCACGAGCCGCACGAACGCCCGCACGGCGGCGGCGGCCAAGCCTGCCGCGCCCAAGGTCAAGCTGCGGTTCAAGCGCAAGCGTGCGCGCCCGGGCCGCAAGGCGGTCCTGTTCGGGCGGGTCGTGCGCGCGGCCAAGCCCGGCGCGCGCGTGCACGTCCAGATCCGCATAAACAAGCGCTGGCGCACGATCGCCCAGCGCCCCGTGGGTCCGCGCGGGGGCTTCAGGGTGACTTTCCGCACCCATCAGTCCAAGCGCTACCGGGTCCGCCGCTTCCGCGCAATGATGTGGGGCGCCAAGCCGTCGCAGGTCAAGCGCCTGAAGATCACTCGCTGACCGGCGGCCGGGTCCGCTAGCCCATGCCAGGCGGAAGCTGCAACCTGGCCGGGCCGGCACGCCGCACCCCTCGCCGGGAGCCCAAGTCGGTGTTAGCTTGGAGTCAGATGAGGCGGGGAGTGGAGTGAGCGGCGAGGGCCGACTGTTCGCGCGGCCGGATTCGCCCACCGCACCCGCTGCGGCGGCGCTGTCCTGGCTGTGGCGGCTCGGCCCGGTGCTGGACAGGCCGGCCCCGGGTGCGGTGGCGTTCGGCGCCGCCGACGAGCAGGACGACCTCCTGGCGCTCCTGGAGGAGGGCCGCCTGGCGGGAATCGTGCTGCTGTGCCCGGAGCCCGGGCCCGCCGCCGGACGCCTGCCCGCGCGCCGGCGAGCACATGGGATCGCGCGCTTCAACGGCGGCCCGCTGCGGTGGGAGTTCACCGTCTTCGAGGGCGGCACGCCGGCCGTGCGCACCGGCCTGGGCATCCACGCCGTGCGCGACGGCGCCTGCCTGGCGCTGGCCCTGGATCCGGCCACTGCCTGGACCGAGTACCGCGGCTCGTGGGCGCTGGAGCCGCTGGCGGCGTTCCTGCCCGAGCTGCTGGGGCGACCGCTGGTGACCCTTCCCCCCGTGGGCTGCGTGCGCCTGGACGACGCACCGGGTACCGCCCAGCACCAGGTGCAGGGCAACGACAAGCCCGACTGGCGCGAGCGGCGCCAGATCGAGAGCATGCGGCGCGCCTACCGCCGCGCCGGCGCTCGGCTCAACGTGGCCGTGTGCTCACGCGCCCTGGTCGATGGCCAGGAGGCGTCGATCGAGCAGGTCTGGCCGCGCTCGACGGCCGCGCTCGCGGCGGGCGTGAGCGAGGGCACCTTCGAGCCGGTCTGCCACGGCTACCTCCACCTGGACATGGACGAGCACGCGGCTGGGCGGGTGGAGTACCGCGAGTTCCAGGCTCTCGACGAGGCCGAGGCCGGCCGGCGGATCGACGCCAGCGTGGCGTGGCAGCAGGAGACCCTGGGGCGCGCGCCCGAGACCTTCGTGGCTCCGGCCTGGTCGTACAGCGACGGCGCCCTGGCGGCCGCCGCCGCACGCTCGCTGCCCGCCTGGCTCCCGCCCGCCCTGGAGCCGCTCGTGGACGGCGCCAACGTGCACGAGACGGCCAACAACGGCTTCCGCGGGCTGCACCGGCTGGGCTATCGGCAGCTGATCTCGCGCGCCACTCACGGCCTCCCTCCCACGCCCGTGCTGCACGGCGGGCTGCTGGACCTGCGGATGATGCATCTGAAGGCCTCGCGGGACGCCGTCACGTTCGCGCGGCTGGTGCCCCGGCGCGACATCGTGCGACTGGCCGGGCTGCCCGGCATCCGCTGGATCGGCGCCGGCGAGTTCCTGCGCATCCTGCGCGCCCACGACACCATCACCGTGCGTGGCAGCGAGATCGACGTGGGCGACGCCGGGGACGCGATGCTCATCGACGCGGCCGGCGCGCGGCCGGTGGGAGCCCGCTGATGGCGCGCACCCACGACGTGGCCATCTACGCCCCGTACGCGTCGCTCTTCTATGAGCGCGAGGGGCACCAGGGCGGTGGCGCCGAGCTGCAGACCACGCTGCTGGCTCGCGGGCTGGCCGAGCGCGGCCTGCGCGTGGCACACATCCTGTACCCGCTGGAGCACCCGGTGGACCTGGCCCTGCCGGCGCCCGACATCGTCGAGCGCGAGCCGCACAAGAGCGAGGGCAGGTTCCGCCAGCTGGCCGAGGGCGCGGCCGTGTGGCGGGGGCTCGCGAAGGCCGACGCCTCGGTGTACATCGTCCGCGGCAGCGGCGGGCACCTGATCCCCGCGGCGGCCTTCTGCCGCGCGCGCCGGCGCCGGCTCGTGTTCTCCACCTCCAACGACCTCGACTTCGACTTCCAGCGCCCCGACCGCCCCACCTGGGTGCTGAGGGCCTACGAGCGCAGCATCCGCGCCGCCGACCGGCTGGTGCTCCAGACGCGCCGCCAGCGCCAGCTGGCCGAGTCCGCTGTGCCTGGCGCCGACCCGGTTGTCATCCCCAGCTTCAGCCAGATGGCCGAGCCCACCCAGGCCGACCCGGAGTACTTCCTCTGGGCCGACCGGCTGGTGCCCTACAAGCACCCCGAGCACTACCTGGAGCTGGCGCGGCGGGTGCCGGACATCCGACTGAAGATGATCGTGTCGCCCACCAGCGAGACGCCCGCCGGGCTGCTGGACCGCGTGCGCAGTGAGGGCGAGGCGCTGCCCAACCTGGAGCTGCTGCCCCCGCGCCCGCGCGAGCAGCTGCTGGCCGAGACCGAGCGCGCCGCTGCGGTGGTGTGCACGTCCGCCTGGGAGGGCATGCCCAACCGGTTCCTGGAGGCCTGGGCGCGCGGCGTGCCGGTGCTCTCCCTGTCGGTGGACCCCGACGACCGGATCTCCGAGAAGGACATCGGGATCTACGCCGGCGGCTCCATGGATCGGTTCGTGGAGGGTGCTGCCGCGCTCTGGAACGAGCGCGACAGGCGCGCGGAGATGGGCGAGCGGGCGCGCCAGTTCGTCCGTGAGACGCACTCGCCCGACGCCGTGGCCGATCGCTGGGCCCACCTCATCCGAGGCCTGCTGCCCAAGGGCCGCCCATGAGAATGCTCCAGGTCACCGACTACGGGAGCCCCTTCGCCGGGTCGTTCGTGCCCATGCTCCGGGCGGCGCTTGATGAGGCGGAGCGCAGGGGCTGGAGCGCCCAGGCCGTGCTCCCCGAGCGCGCCCGCGAGCGCGAGTGGCTGGCCGACCTTGGTCCGCACCGCGAGCGGCTCCTGTTCGCGCCACCCGGGTCGAGGACCGAGCACGGGCGCTGGCTGGCCGACGTGGTGGACTCCGAGCCGGGCCCCACGGTCCTGCACTCCCACTTCACCGTCTTCAACATCCCCGCCGTGGCGGTGGCCCGCCGCCGCCCGGACGTGAGCGTCTACTGGCACGTGCACACGGTGCTCAGCGAGCGCATGGCCGCCCGGGCGCGCAACCGCCTGAGCCTGGGCGTGGTGGCGCGCCAGGTGGAGCGGATCCTGTGCGTGGCCCCCCATCTGGCGGACGGTGTGAGGGCGCGCGGCGCCCCGGCCGACAAGGTGCGGTATTTCCCCAACGCGCTCGATGCCGGGGCCTACGCGCGCCGCAGCGACGCCGAGCGCGCCGAGGTGCGCGCGCGGCTGGGGCTGCCGGCCGGCGTGCCGGTGCTGCTGCACTTCGGGCGCGACTGGTACGCCAAGGGCGGCGACCTGTTCCTGCACGCCCTGCGCATCCTGCGCGACGGCGGCTTTCCCGACGCGGTGGCCGCGGCCTCTCGCGGCGGCGATCCGGCGCGCGAGCTGGCCGCCGAGCTTGACCTCACGGACGCGCTGCACGTGCTGGACCACGTGCCCCTCGTGGCGGACCTATACGCGGCATCCGACCTGCTCATGGCCACCAGCCGCGGCGAGGGCATGCCGCTCACGGTGCTCGAAGCGCTGGCGAGCGGGATGGGCGTGGTGGCGTCCGACATCCCCGGCCATCACCTGCCGGGCGGCGATCCACCCGGCGTGGCCGTCGTCGAGTCCGAGCCCCAGGCGCTGGCAACGGCCGCCGAGCGGCTGCTGGCCCGGCCCGCGGGACAGGCGGCCGCCGAGGGGCAGCAGGCTGCCGCATGGGTGCGTAGCGAGATGGACCTGGACAGCTGGGCCCGGCGCCTGTTCGAGCTCTACGAGGGCGACCTGGCCGTCAGGGCGTCCGCCGGCAGGCGGTGGCGCGGACCGCACAGGCGGCGGCAGCGCAGCACCGAGCCGACCGGCTCGGCCTGAGCTCAGGCTCGCCGCGTCGCTGAGAACCCGCCGGCCGCGATCTGCGCCCGGGCGATGGCCAGGAACGCCGGCCCGAGGCTGAGCAGCAGCCACAGCTGCTTGCTGTACTGGCGCGATCCGAAGAAGTCGGACGCCAGCAGTGCGCACAGCGCCACGAACAGTCCCGCGCGACAGGATCTCCATCTGGCGGTCGCCCGACTCCCTGAAGGCCCGCATGGCCTTGACCGCGCACACCAGCGAGAAGCAGCAGGATGCCCAGGAACAGCGCCATCCCGATCACGCCCAGCTCCGCCAGCACCTCCAGGTACATGTTGTGCGCCACCTTGGGCGTGTCGACGATGAAGTCGGTGCGGGTGAGGGCGCCGGGCTCGAGCAGGTAGTGGACCGAGGTGTTGGGGAAGTTGCCGTTCCCGATGCCCCGCACGGGCTCGGCCTCCACCATCCTCCAGCCGACGGTCCACACGTCGGTCCGACCGGTGCCTCCCTCGAGCGTGGTGACCCGCTCGCGGGCCTCGGGCGCCACGAAGGCGTTGAAGTACACCAGCGTGCACGCCATCGCCACCACCAGGAGGCCGATGGTGGCCCAGCGCCAGCGCCCGCCCACCGCCACCATCGCCACTCCGGCGGCGGCCAGCGCCACCAGCCCGCCGCGCGAGAGCGTCAGGAACACGCCGAACACGCACAGCGGCGCGATGGCCACGGCCGCCATCCGCACCAGGATGTTGTCCCGCGCCGCCACCGCCAGCGACGCGGCCATCACGGCGCCGCACGACCAGGGCCGCGGCGGTCTCGTTGGCGTTGCCCGCGCCGCCGCTCAGGCGGTCGGACTCGGAGGGGTCGACCGGCGACGGCCAGCCCGTACATGGCCGACACCAACGCTCCGGCCACGAACGCTCCCACGATCAGGAGCGGCCTGCTCACGCGTCCTGACGGCGGAGAAGACGATCGAGGAACAGGAACGCATTGGGCAGGTAGCGCAGCGCCTTGTCGAGCGACTCGGCCGGGATCTCCGCCCACACGGCGCTCATCGCGCTCCACCCGACGAAGGCGATCAGGACCAGCAGGAAGGCCTGGTGGCTGAAGATCCGCTGGCGGCGCTCCACATCGCCGGCGGTGATCAGGGCGAACCACGACAGCAGCAGCAGGAGCCCCATCAGCTTGGGCACCGAGATGATGCCGCCCGTCGGCAGGATCGTGTCGACGAAGCTCAGGGTGGCGAACAGCGCAAGCCCCACCGTGAGGTTCGCGAGCGTGATGAGCACGAACGCGACCGCGAACGTCGCCACCACGGCCAGCTTGGGGTCGTAGCCCGCGAGCACCCCCAGCAGCAGCGCCCACGGTGGCCACCGCCGCGTGCAGCGTCCAGGTCGGGAGTTCCGCCCTGGCGGTCACGAGCCGGCGGTCAGCGGTCCGCCGAGCGGACCGGCTTGGGCGCCTCTTCCTCCATGGCGAGCCACTCGTTGGCGTTGCGGGCGTCGCGGTCCGAGAGGTAGTAGCTCTTCTCCTCGGACGACCCGACGCCGACGACCACGAACCCGCGCGGCTGGATGTCGTTCTGGTCGAGCAGGTCGCCCAGGCGCGCCAGGCGCGAGAGGTTGCTGGAGCCGAGGCGGGTCACGATGACCACGTCGTCCACCTGCTGCGCGAGCGGCAGGGCGTCGATGACCTCCGTGAGCGGCGGCGAGTCGATGATCACGTAGTCCGCCAGCCGCTCGGCCTCGTCCAGCAGCGCGCGGGCGTTGGGCAGCGAGAGGATCTCCGCCAGCCACTCGTCGGCCCGGTCGACCAGCAGCAGGCGCAGGTCGTCGCCGAACGGCTGCGCCGGCGTGAGCGCCTCCTCCAGCGTCGCCGTGCCGAGCAGCACGCGGCCGATGCCCACGTCCGGGCGCACCCTCAGCGCCTCTCCCACGGTCGGGCGGCGGAAGTCGGCCTCGATCAGGATCACGCGGTTGCCGGCCAGGGCGAAGCGACGAGGCCAGGTTGATGGCGGTGGTGGTCTTGCCCTCCGAGGGCGACGGGCCCGTCACGAGGATCGAGCGGCCGCCGCTGTGAGCCCCTCCACGGCCGGCCAGCAGCATCATCCGCAGGGTCCGGAAGGCCTCGTTGGTGGTGGGCGAGAGCTGGCTCGGCGCGAGCGCATGGCGGCGCTTGGCATGCGGTCCGAGTCCGAAGAACTTGCGCTTGCCGCGGGAGGTGGTCCTGGCCTTGCGCTCCCTGGGGATGCGGGCGAGGATCGGCAGGCTGTAGAGCTCTCGCAGCTGGTCCTCGCGGCGCAGCACCGGGTCCAGGGCGTGCAGCGCGAACGCGCCGCCGACGCCCAGGATGAGCCCGGCCAAGATGGCCGCCACGATCGTGAGCATCGGACGCGGGGCCGCGGCCGAGCTGGGCGCCTCCGCGCGGGTCTCGATCCGCAGCGTGGGATCGCCGCCGTCGCGCAGCGCCTCCAGCTGCGCGAGCTGCGCCTGAGGCGTGTCCGGGCCGCTGTCGCCAGCGCCCTCGCCGGCCCGCACGCGCTCGCGCAGGCGCGGCAGCCGGTCGTCCAGCTGGGCCACCAGGTCCGCGGTGCGGTCGGCCACCACCGCCTCGGCGAAGCCGTTGGCCAGGTCGCGCGCCTTCTCGGGGGTATCGGCGCTCGCGGTGATGGTCACGAAGTTGCTCTGCGCCACCGGCTCGGCCTCCACGTCGTCCAGGAGGTCGCTGGCGTCATCGCTCAGGCTGCAGTTCGGTGCGCACGCGCTCGGCCACGTCGCGCGACAGGACCAGGCGCGCCGCGGTCTCCACGTCACGCGTGGGGTCGTTGGACTCGCGGATCAGCCCCAGGCCCGTGATCGCGTCGTTGTCGTCCGTGACGGGGGTGACCAGGAGGTCCGCCTCGGCCTCGTACACCTTGTCCGCGACGGCCAGATAGAGCACCGCGGCCAGGGTCGTGACGGCCACGGTCAGCAGGATCATGAGACGCCGCTCGCGCAGCACCTGCACGTAGCGCTGGAGCCCCGGAGTCTCTACCCGCGGCTGCCTCCAAGCCACCCCGCTGCGTGCGGCATCGGCCGCTGGCTGAGAGCGATCCATGGGTCTACTATGACACGAGGGGTAGGCGTGTCCGGTCGGCGGGCGCGCTGCCCCAAGGGTCAACGTCGGCCGGCCGTCTACCGATAGCGACTCGAGACTTCAAGTGCGATCCTTCCATGCCCTTCAACTGTCGGTTTCGCCACGCGAAACCTTGATCCCTTGACCACCCTGGGCGCAGATTCCCAGGCGTTCATCGGGGGCGCGGCCGAGGTGGCCGCGGCTGTGGCGCTCGCCCTGGTGGCCGTGGCGGTGATCGTGGCCGCCGTGGAGATCGTGCTGCGGATGTCCCACGACAGGCACGAGGACTCGCCGGCGCCCGTGCTCAGCGCCCTGGCCGCACAACGCCTCTACCGCCGGGTCCTCTACGGGGTGGCGCCCACGCTCGTGGCGGCCGGGATCACCTGGCAGCGCACCGAGGACCTCTCCGGCGCCGCCTTCATGCTGGTCGCGGTGGGCCTGACCACGGCGGTCCTGCGCGCTCACCGCCACCCGCTCCACCTGGCGCCGATCGCCCGCTACGCCTACAACGCCTTCGTCCCGGCGGCCGGCGTCGTCGTCGCGGTCTCCCCGGGCATCTTCGGCCAATCCCCGGTGCCCTTCCGGACGGCGGCCGCGGCTGCGGATCGGCGCCGCCCTGACCACTGTCATGGCGTCCTTCTTCGAGAGCCGGTTCGAGAGCGACCGGCCCATCTGGCTGGCGGTGGTCGGGTCGCCGGACTTCGCCGAGAAGCTGGCCTCGGAGCTCGCGTTCACGGGCATCCGCAGCCATCGGGTGATCGGCTACATCGGCGACGCGCCGCTCGGCGACGGCGGCCGGGTCCGCTGGCTGGGCGAGCTCAACGACGTGCGCGCCGCGGTGCTGGGCGAGGGCGTCGACCTGCTCGTCGTGGCGCCCCACAACGCCCGCCTGAAGGTCTTCGAGCAGGCCGCGCGCGACTGCCTGGACCTGCCGGTGCGAATGATCGAGGCCACGGCCCTGTACGAGGACGTCCTCGGTCACGTGCCCATCGGCACGATCAACTCGGCCTGGTTCCAGTTCATCATGCACCCGCGCTACTCCCCGTCCTCGCCGCTGTCCAAGCGGTCCCTGGACATCATCGTGTCGGGGTTGATGCTGGCCGTGGCGGGGCCGTTCCTGGTCCTGGCCGCGCTGGCGGTCAAGCTCGAGGATCGCGGGCCCGATCTTCTACCGCCAGCGGCGTGTGGGCGAGGAGGGCGTGGAGTTCGACATGCTCAAGTTCCGCACGCTGCGCGCCGACGCCGACGATCTGTGGGAGACGCACTCGGAGGCCGAGATGATCACCAGGGTCGGGCGGGTGCTGCGCAAGACCCACTTCAACGAGCTCCCGCAGCTGGCCCAGGTCCTGCAGGGGCCAGATGAGCCTCGTGGGACCGCGCCCCGAGCCGCCCGCGCTGGTGGAGCAGCTGTCGGGCCTCGTGCCCTTCTACGAGCGCCGCGGGCTGGTCAAGCCCGGGCTCACGGGCTGGGCCCAGGTCCGCTGCGGCTACGCCGGCAGCCACTCAGGGCACGGCCTGGAAGATGTGCCACGACCTCTACTACATCAAGCACCGCTCGGCGCGCTTCGACCTGATGATCCTGGTTCAGACGCTGCACGCGCTGATCGAGCAGGAGGAGGGCGAGGAGCAGCTGCCGGCCCGGGACTTCATCCTGGGCGACGCCGTGGAGCTGGCCGGGCACTAGGCGCAGCCATGGAGGTTGCCGGCGGTGACCGGGTGGACGTGAGCGTCCTCACCCCGGTGTTGAACGAGGAGGCGCACCTGCGCGACGCCGCGCGCGGCGATGCTCGCGCAGGACTTCGACGGCAGCGTGGAGTTCATCTTCATCGACGGGCGCTCGGAGGACGCCACCGTGGACATCCTGCGCGAGCTCGCGGCAGCGGACCCGCGCGTGCGGATCCTCGAGAACCCGCGCCGCAGCACCCCCGTGGCGCTCAACATCGGGCTCGGGGCGGCCCGGGGCGAGTTCGTGGCGCGCATGGACGCGCACACCCACTACCCGGCCCGCTACCTGGCCAGCGGCGTCGAGCGCCTGCGGCGCGGCGGCGCCGAGCACGTGAGCGGGCCGCAGCTGCCCGAGGGAGCGGGACCCTGGTCGCGCAGGGTGGCGCTGGCGCTGGGCAGCAGGCTGGGCACCGGCGAGGCGGACTTCCGCCACCTCTCCGGCGCCGAGATCGAGGTGGACAGCGGCTTCACCGGCCTCTGGAGGCGCTCGACGCTCGAGCGCTACGGGGGCTGGGACGAGGGCTGGCCCAACGACCAGGACTCCGAGCTGGCGGCGCGCATCCGCGAGGACGGCGGGCGCGTGGTGTGCCTGCCCGAGATGGCGGCGCGGTACATCCCGCGCGACAGCCTGCGCAAGCTCGCCCGCCAGTACTGGCGCTACGGCTTCTACCGGGCCAAGACCTCGGGTCGCCACCCCGAGAGCATGCGCCGCTCGCACGTGCTCGCGCCCGGCGCTGGTGGCGGTGCTGGCCCTGGCCCTCGTCACGCCGCGGGCCGCTCGCCCGCCTCGCCGCGGGCCGGGCTCGGCGCTCTACGCCGCCACCCTGCTGGCCGTGAGCGCGGGCGAGGCGCGCCCGCGGCCGCGTGGGCGACGCCGCCACGCTGCCGCTCGTGTTCGTGACGATGCACGTGCCCTGGGGGCTCGGCTTCCTGGCCGGGTCGGCGCGCTTCGGCGCCGCCCGCTGGCGGCGCTGGCGCGAGTCGCGCGCGGAGCGCGATGAGCGACGCCGAGCGGCTGCCCCTGCGGCTGGCCATCTACACCGACGCCTGGTACCGCCGCGGCGACGACGGCGTCTACGCCGACCGCGCGCTGGTGGTCTTCTTCGCCGGCCTCGCCGCAGCGAATCCAGCGCACGATCCTCCTGGGCCAGCTCGACCAGGACCTGCCCGCGCATGCACTACCGCGTCGCCGGACTCGATCGACTTCGTGCCGCTCCCCGCCTACCCCAGCCTGCTCAGCCGCGCGGCGCCCGCCGCGATGGCCCGCTCGCTGGCGCGCTTCTGGCGCACCCTTGGACGAGGTGGACGCGGTGTGGCTGCTCGGGCCCCACCCGCTGTGCCTCGTGTTCGCCCTGCTCGCGGCCGCTGCGGGGCCGGCGCGTGACGCTCGGCGTGCGCCAGGACTTCCCCGTCTACGTGCGCAGCCGCCATCCCGGGCAGGAGAGCCGTGCACCTGGCCGGCGACCTCCTCGAGGGCGCCTACCGGCTGCTGGCGCGCCGGTGCCCCACGGTCGTGGTCGGGCCCGACATCGCGCGCAACTACGCGAGCGCGCCCGCGGCTGCTGCCCATCTACGTGTCGCTCGTGAGCGAGTCCCAGCTCGCCACGCCGGGCGAGGCGCGGGAGGAGACCGCCGGGCGCGGCCGCTCGAGGCCTTCACCGTGGGCCGGCTGGAGACCGAGAAGAACCCGCTGATGCTGGCCGACGTGGTGGCGCGGCTGGACCCACGCTGGCGACTCGACGATCTGCGGCGAGGGGCCCCTGGAGGACGAGCTGCGCGCCGGCTGCGCGAGCTCGGGATCGAGGACCGGGTCCAGCTGCGCGGCTACCTGCCCGTGGACGGGGGGCTCATGGACCTCTACCGCTCCAGCGACGCGTTCCTGCACGTCTCCTGGACCGAGGGCGTGCCGCAGGTGCTGCTGGAGGCGTTCGCGGCCGGCTCGCCGGTGGTGGCCACGGCCGTGGGCGGAGTGCCCGACATGGCCGGCGACGCAGCCCTGCTGGTGCCCCCCGGCGACCCCGATGCCGCGGCGGCCGCGCTCAACCGCCTGGCGGACGAGCCCGGCGCTGGCCAGAGAGCTCGCCGAGCGCGGACTGGAGCGCGTGAGCAGCAGGACCCTGGAGGCCGAAAGTGCGCGCGTAGCGGCCTTTTTGGCCGCTGGCAACGGGTCTCCATAACTTCCGCCCGGTCAACCTGCTACCAATACCGCCGCCGCTGAAGAACGCCGAATCGCCCTGGGTCCATCCCGGGGCGAACGGGGGAACCAGGTAGTAGGGGCGAATCGTCTGCGTCCGCAGGCGACGCGGGTCACTTCTCGCGAGCCCGTCAGCTAACCCCGTAGGCCGACAAGGAAGGGGTTACGTGCGACTGGCTCGTCTAGCCGCAAGCTGCCTAGTGCTGCTCGTTCTCGTCCTGCCGACCACCGTGCAGGCCAATAGCTCGTCAGAGCGCCAGATGATCTCCCAGATCAACAAGGTCCGTGCAAGCCACGGGCTCCATCGGCTCGGCCGATCAAGCTCTCTGCAGCGCTCGTCCGGGCGCTTCGCCGCCACGCTGATGGCATCTGACACATTCGCCCACAGGGCCCGGATCTCCGCCAGTGGGCGGTTCCGCGCCCTCGGCGAGGCCCTGGCCATGCGCTCGGGCACCGCGCCGAACGTCCGCGCCGCGTTGCGCAGCTGGCTCCACTCCTCAGCCCACCGGAAGATCGTGCTGAGCTCGCGCGCGAGCCGGCTGGGTGTCGGCGTGGCCAGCGGGAGCTTCCGGGGCTCCGGCGCTCAGATCTGGGTGCTGCAGGTGGGCCGGCCGCGGTAGGGGCGGTCGTCGGTCGCCAGCTGTGTGTCGCCCCGCAGCTCCGCCACGCCGCCCACTGCCGGCACCGAGGGGGATCAGGTCGGGCGATCCCGGCCAACCTCGGGCGTTACACGCGTGACGGACCCGCCACGGGAGACCACCTCCTCCGTGACAGACCCAGGTGGGCCTCGGTCGATTGGGGCTTTTGCCCCGCATACGGTGGATAAAGCCCCAATCATCGGCACCACCCACGACCACAGACCCCGACCGGTTACGAACGCAACAGCCGCGACACAGACCGACCCATCGGTGCCCGCCGTAGGACCCCGCCCGAACCACACGCCCGCTACCGCAAGACCAAGCGGGCCGACGACCAGCGACCGGCGCCCCTGGTCCGACGACCGACGACCGGCGACCGACGACCGCCAGCTACCGCCGCGCCGCCGCAGGCTTCGCGAGCATCTCCCGCACCCACTCGAACTCGGCCGCCAGGCCGTCCTCGAGCCGGGTCTGGGGGTCGAAGCCCAGCTGCGCGCGGGCGCGTGAGGTGTCGGCCGAGGTGTCGCGCACGTCGCCGTGCTCCTTGGCCGCGTAGGTCACGTTCAGCTCGCGCTCGGCCAGCCCCGCGATGATGTCCAGGGTCTCGCGGACGCTGGTCTGCGACCCGCCGCCCAGGTTGAAGGCGGTGCCGGGCTCGATGTCGGCCTCGCTCGCGGCCCGCACGCCGGCCACGATGTCCTCGACGAACGTGAAGTCGCGCGTCTGGCGCCCGTCGCCGAAGACCGTGAGCGGCTCGCCCTCGATGGCTGCCCGGCAGAAGATGTGGAAGGCCATGTCGGGCCGCTGCCTGGGGCCGTAGACGGTGAAGAAGCGCAGTGACGACGTGTGCAGGCCGTGGTTGGACGTGTAGAGCGTGCACAGGTGCTCCCCGCTGAGCTTGGTCATCCCGTAGGGGGACAGCGGCCGCGGCGCCACGTCCTCCGGCGTGGGGAAGGTCTCGGCGTCGCCGTAGATGGACGACGAGGAGGCGTACACGAAGCGCTTGTCGGGAAACGGCCGCAGCGCCTCGAGCAGGTGCTGGGTGGCCACCACGTTGTTGCGCACGTAGCGCTCGAAGCGCGCGCCCCAGCTGGCGCGCACGCCCGGCTCGGCCGCCAGGTGGTAGATCACGTCGGCGTCGGCCACGATCTCGTCGAGGTCGCCCAGCGACAGGTCGATCGGGACGAACTCGAACGAGTCCCAGTCCTTGGCCTGGTGATTCAGGTTCTGGAGCTTGGGCGGGCGCTGGTAGTTGTCGTTGAAGCAGTCGACGCCGATCACCTCGACGCCATCCGCCAGCAGCGTCTCCGTGAGATGCGAGCCGATGAAGCCGGCGCAGCCTGTGACCAGGGCCTTCATCAGGTGCGCCGCGGCACCAGCACGGCACGCTTGAACTCGGCCACGAGGGTCCCGTCCTGGTTGTGAACCTGGGTGTGCACGCGCACGACTCCCCTGTCGGGCTTGGACTGGGAGGGCTTTAGCTCCAGCACCTCGCTTTGCACGAAGAGGGTGTCGCCGTGGAACACCGGCGCGGGATGGGAGAGCTCCTCGGTGGCCAGGTTGGCGATCGCCTTGCCGGACACGTCGGCCACCGACATGCCCAGTGCCAGCGAGTACACGAGCGGGCCCACGACCACGTTGCGGCCCTGCTGGGACTGCCCGGCGTACACGTCGTTGATGTGCAGCGGGTGGTGGTTCATCGTGATCAGGCAGAACAGGTGGTCGTCCGCCTCGGTCACGGTCTTGGCCGGCCAGTGCTTGTACACGGCGCCCACCTCGAAGTCCTCGAGGTAGCGGCCGTAGGGGCGCGCCCCGGAAGCCTCGCGCGACGCCTGGTCGGTCTGGATTGCGTTGTCGGCCATCGATCCCTTCGTTCGTCGTGTTCCGCCGGTGAAGCGACGGGATCTTAGAGGCCGCCCTGCCGGCCCTCGCAGGCCGGAGCCTCGGGAGGAGCGCTCAGCCGCCGGCGCGGTGCCCGTAGGCCTCGTCGAGGATCTGCTTGAGCTCGTCGTAGGAGCCGGCACCCCGGAGGCGGCGCTCGGCACGCCGCCGCGGAACGCCGCTGACCGCCATCCGCATGGCCAGCACACGCAGGCTCTGGAAGCTCCCGAACGGGCTCGGGTCGCCGGCGTCGCTGGATCGGCGTGGGCGCGTGGGCGCCTGTCGGGCTCGGGCCCGTGGCCTCGAGGCTGCTCCGCCAGCTCGTCCAGGCGCTCGTTGATCCGCGCGACCTCACGACGGAGGTCGTCCAAGGCGTCGTCCTCGCGTGGCTTGCCGGGACTTCTGGGGGGTCTTGCGGGCCCCCTGGTCGCGTGACTTGTAGGGGCCGCGCCTTCTGCGTCCTTGCTTCGGGCGTCAATGGGATCCTTCGGAGTCGTGTCCGAGGTCCAAGATAGGTCCAGGAGGGAAGAATCGCCACTGGGAAGGTGCAGCTGGAGAACGAGCGCTGGCGCATGATAAGCGGTCCCGGCGATCTCACCCGATCTGGGCAAGGTTGCTCTGGTTTTATGGGGTAGATTGCGGCGCAATCCGTTAAATTGCCGGGCCGCCCGAGCCCCTGATCACAGGAGAAAGCCCACCGTGCGCAACCCCCGCGACTTCGCGAAGCCCCTGGCGGTCGGCGCCCCAGAGCCGCTGCTGGAGGTGCCGTTCACGCCCTCGCGGATGATCCACTTCTTCGACCCCTCGAACGAGAAGATCGTCGGGCAAGCTGCCCGACATCGCGACGCAAGGCCGACATCGTCCTGGGCAACCTGGAGGACGCCATCGCGGTCGACAACAAGGAGGCCGCCCGGGAGGGCCTGGTGCGGGTCGGCAAGGAGATCGACCTGGGCGACGCGGCGCTGTGGACCCGCGTCAACGCGCTCGAGAGCCCGTGGGTGCTGGACGACCTGACCCGCCTGGTCACCGAGATCGGCGACCGGCTGTCGGTGGTGATGGTGCCCAAGGTCGAGGGCGCATGGGACATCCACTACGTGGACCGGCTGCTGGCGCAGCTCGAGGCCAAGGCCGGCCTGGACCGCCCGATCCTGGTGCACGCGATCCTCGAGACCGGCATGGGCGTGGTCAACCTGGAGGAGATCGCCACCGCCAGCCCGCGCATGCAGGGGATGAGCTTCGGGCCCGCCGACCTGGCCGCCTCGCAGGCGCATGAAGACCACGCGCGTGGGCGGCGGGCATCCCGGCTACGTGGTGATCTCCGACCCCGACCCCGACGACGCCGAGGCGCCGCGCGCCACCTCGCAGCAGGACCTCTGGCACTACTCGATCGCCCGCATGGTCGACGCCTGCACGTCCGCCGGGATCCTCCCCTTCTACGGGCCGTTCGGCGACATCAAGGACCTGCAGGGCTGCGAGGCCCAGTTCCGCGCCGCCTTCCTGATGGGCTGCGTCGGGGCCTGGTCGCTGCACCCGGCCCAGATCGACGTGGCCAAGCGCGTCTTCTCGCCCGACCCGGAGGAGGTGCGGTTCGCCAGGAAGGTGATCGAGGCCATCCCCGACGGCCGCGGTGTCCACATGATCGACGGCAAGATGCAGGACGACGCCACCTGGAAGCAGTGCAAGGTCATGGTCGAGCTGGCCGACCGGCTGGCCGAGAAGGACCCTGAGCTGGCCGAGGCCTACGGCGCCCCGACCGGCCGCGTAGCCGCCCCGCCCGATCGCGCGGCTAGCCTGCGGCCGTCGTGGACGGCTCCGAGAGCAGCCCCGGCGGCGCGCCCGGCAACGGTCAGGACGACGACGCGGCCGGCGCCGCGCCGGCCGGCGACAGCATCGCGCGCAACACCGGCTTCGCGCTGGGCGTGAGCCTCGTGAGCGCCGTGGGCACCGCGGTGCTCACGCTCTTCCTGCTGCGCGCGCTGGGGCCCGAGGACTTCGGCGTCTTCGCCCTGGCGATGAGCGTCGGCGCGCTGGTGCTCATCCCATCCAACCTCGGGATCTCGATGGCCGCCTCGCGGTTCGTCGCCGAGTCCCGCAGCGACCGCGCCGCCGTGCATCGCGTGGTCTCGGACGCTGCTGCGGCTGAAGCTGATCGTGGCGGGGGCCTTCTGCGCGGCGATGGCGCTGTTCGCCGCCCCGATCGCCGACGCGTACGACACCCCCGAGCTCACGTGGCCGATCCGGATCATGGCGGTGGCGTGCTGGGGCACAGCATCCTGCAGCTCTGGGACACGCTGTTCGAGGCGGAGCGGCGGGTGTCGGTGTACCTGCGCGTGATCGCCGCCGAGAGCGCCATCGAGACCACCGCATCGATCGGCCTGGTGCTGGCGGGGCTCGGCGTCTCCGGTGCGATGGCGGGCCGCGCGGGCGCGTACCTGTTCGCAGCGGGCTTCGGCTACGTGCTGCTCATCCGCACGCTCGCCGTACGGCCCGCCGTCCGCAGTGGCTGGCACGGCAACGTGCGCCGGATCGCCGGCTACGGCTCGGCGCTGCTCATCATCGACGGCGCCTTCACCCTCTTCAGCCGGATCGACGTGCTGTTGATCGGAGCCATCATCAGCATCGAGGCCGTCGGCCAGTTCGAGGCTCCCCTGCGCCTGATCGCCCTCCTGAGCTACGTGGGCACCGCGGCTGCATCCGGGGTGGCGCCTCGCCTGGCGCGCGGCGACGAGCAGCCCGACACCGGCGCCTTCGTCCTGGCTCTGCGGAGGCTCATGGCGCTCCAGGGCCTCTTCATCGCCCCCATGATCATCTGGGCCGAGCCGCTCACCGAGATCGCCCTCGGGGCCGAGTATTCCGACTCCGCGGAGGTGCTCCGAGCCTTCGCGCCCTACACGTTCCTCCTGGCCATCTCGCCGGTGCTGGCCCGTGGGGTGACCTACCTGGGCGAGGCCAAGCTGCGGATCCCGATCGCGATCGGGGCGCTCCTGCTCAACCTCGTCTTCGACCTGATCTTCCTCCCGGAGATCGGCATCGTGGCCGGTGCGATCGGCACCGGCATCGCCTACACGTTCTACGTGGCTCGCCGCACCTGTGGATCTGCCGCCGGCTGCTGGGGATCCCGCTCATGCCACTGGCCGCCAGCTTCCTGCGAATCGTCGCCTCGGTGGCGGTCATGAGCGCCGCCCTGTTCGCGTTCGGGACCGGGGACGTGGCCCTGCCGCTTCTCCTGGTGGGCGGGGCGCTGGGCTGCGTCGTGTACGTGGTCGCCCTGCTCGGAACCCGTGAGGTCACCCGCCCCGAGCTCGCGGCGGGCTGGGCGCAGGTGGCCGCCCGGCTGCCCACTCGCTAGCAGCGGCCCCGCGGCGAGCCTGCGATAGCCTGCCGCGGCCCTCAATGCGCTTCTTCGAGTACGAGTCCCGCCAGATCATCGAGTCCGCCGGGATCCCGGTGACCAAGTACGGCTTCGCCCGCACGGCGGACGAGGCGCGCCGGATCGCCACGGACATCGGCGGCCCCACTGTGGTCAAGTCCCAGGTGCTCACAGGCGGCCGGATGAAGGCGGGAGGAGTGAAGTTCGCCGACACGCCCGACGAGGCCGCCGCCCACGCGGAGGACATCCTGCAGCTCGAGATCGGCGGGCACATGCCGCGCGGCGTGCTGGTGGACCCCAAGGCCCAGGTCAAGCAGGAGTACTACGCGGGAGTGGTCTGGGACGGCACGCGCAAGCAGCCGATGATGCTGTTCTCGGACATGGGCGGCATCGACATCGAGGAGGTGGCCGAGACCCACCCCGATCACGTCGGGCGCGGCCACTTCTCGAACCTGCTCCCGTTCTCGGACTTCCAGGCAAAGCAGGCCATCGCGGCCACCGGCGTAACCGGGATCCGAGCTCAACCGCCTGACCCCGATCGTCACGCGGCTGGCCAGGCTGTTCGCCGAGCGTGACATGACGCTGGCCGAGATCAACCCGCTCGCGCAACTGGAGGACGGGAGCTTCGTGGCCCTGGACGCCCACATGGAGATGGAGAACGAGGCGCGGCCGCGACAGGCCGCGCTGCTGGCCGAGCTGGGCATCGAGGACGACGACGCCCGCGAGGGCCACGAGCCCACGCCCTTCGAAGCTGCGGTGGCAGAGATCGACTCTGCCGACCATCGCGGGGTCATCCAGGGCAAGGACACCGGCTTCCACGGCAACCTCGGCCTGGTGATCGGCGCCGGCGGCGGCTCGCTGACCCTGACCGACGCCGTGCGCTCCCAGGGCGGCGAGCCGGCCAACTACTCGGAGATCGGCGGCAACCCCTCGGTCGCCAAGGCCTGCGGCCTGGCCAAGCAGGTGCTCTCGAAGGACGGCGTGGAGAAGATCGCGGTGATGATGTCGATCGTCTCCAACACCCGCGTCGACATCGTCGCCCGCGGCGTGATCAAGGCCTGCCTGGAGCTGGACCGCGACCCCGGCGAGACGATCGCGATCTTCCGCATCCCGGGCGCCTGGGAGGAGGAGGGCTTCAAGATCCTCGACAAGTACGGGATCGAGTACTGCGACCGCTCCGTGTCGATGCACGAGGCCGCCGGCCGGGCCGTGGCGAAGGTGCAGGGCTAGGCGCCATGAGTCGGCGAAGCCGACGGTCTCGGCGGCGGGATGCCGCCATGGATCTCGAAGATCGGGGCGGGATGCCCCGATGAGCATCCTCATCAACGAAGAGCACCACCTTCATCGTCCAGGGCATCACCGGCCGCGAGGCCGTGAACCTGACCCGCGAGTGCCTGGACTACGGGTCCAAGATCGTCGGTGGCGTGACCCCGGGCCGCCGAGGCCGTGAGGTGCACGGGGTGCCGGTCTTCGACACCGTGGCGCAGGTGGTCGAGCACAACGGCGGGCGCGTGCCCGACGGCTCCGTCGTGACCGTGCCGCCCGCGTTCACCAAGGACGCCGTGTTCGAGGCCATCGAGGCCGGGATCGGCCTGATCGTGATCGTCACCGAGCGCATCCCGCGGCGCGACGTGGCGCAGATGGTGGAGCTCGCGACCCTGCGCGGCGCGCGCATCATCGGGCCCAACTGCCTCGGGCTGGTGGTGCCGGGGGTCGCGAAGATGGGCGGCATCGGCGGGCCCGCGCGCAACACCGAGCAGGCCTACCAGCCGGGCCAGGTGGGCGTGATGTCGCGGTCGGGGGGCATGACCACCGAGATCTCCTCCACCCTCACCGCGGCCGGGCTGGGCGTGTCCACCGCGATCTCGATCGGCGGCGACGCGATCATCGGCTCGAGCTACGCCGAGCTGATGCCGCTGTTCGAGGCCGACGAGCAGACCGAGGCGATCGTGATCTACACCGAGCCGGGCGGGCGCATGGAGGCCCAGCTGGCGGAGTGGGTGGCCGACAACGACTCGCGCCTGCCGATCGTGGCCTTCATGGCGGGTCGCTTCATGGACGACGAGGAGATGAAGGGCATGAGCTTCGGCCACGCCGGGCACGATCGTGGAGGGCAAGGAGGACACCGCCACGGAGAAGATCGCGCGGCTGGAGGCGGCCGGCATCCCGGTGGTCGAGCGCATCGACCAGATCCCCGAGGCCGTCAAGGCCAAGCTCGGGGCCGGAGTCTGATGGCGGGCATCTTCATCGACGTGGAGGTGGCGCCGGATGCGCGCGGGGATGCCGAGCTCGCGAAGAAGCTCGAGGAGGCCTGCCCGGTCGACATCTTCGCCGCGTCCGGCGGCGGCGTGGAGGTCGTGGAGGGCAACCTCGACGAGTGCATCCTCTGCGAACTGTGCGTCAAGGCCGCGCCGCCCGGCGCGGTGCGCGTCGTGAAGCTCTACGACGGCGGCGCCGCACTCGAGCGCTCCTGAGACCGAGCGTGGCCCGGGCAGACGCTCCGCGCGGGAACCCGGCCGTGGTGCCGGAGGTCTTCCGGGAGCGGATCGCCGGCACGTTCCCCGGCAACCTGGGCGTGCAGGTGATTTCGATCGAGCCCGAGGAGACGCGCGGCCGCCTGGAGGTCGACCGCGCGCCACCTGCACCCCGGCGGCTACGTGCACGGGGGCGTGTGGGTGGCGTTCGCGGACACGGTCGCGGCGTGGGGCACCTTCCGCAACCTTCCGCCGGGCGCGGACTTCACGACCGCCGAGCTCAAGACCAACGTGTTCGCGGCGGCCAGGGACGGCGACGTGCTCGAGGCGGTCGCGCGCCGCTGCACATCGGCCGCAGGACCCACGTGTGGGAGGTGCTGATCACCAAGGACGACCGCAACGCCGCCTTCTTCACCTGCACGCAGATGGTGCTGGGGCCGTCCGGCTGACCGCGGTGGCGGCGCGGCGCTACCTCCTTCCCGAGCTGGGCGACACGGAGATCGCCCGTTGGTCCGACCTGGCCGCCGGTGCCGTGGAGCCCAACCCGTTCTTCGAGCCCGAGTACGTCCTGCCGGCGGCCAAGGGGCTCGCCGAGCCGGATGTGTCCCTGCTGGTGGTGGAGGCCGACGGAGAGTGGCGAGCCTGCCTGCCGGTGCAGCGGACCCGTCTGGGCCGCGTGCTCGGCGCGCTGCGCACCTGGCGCCATCGCTACTGCTTCCTCGGCACCCCCCTGCTCCATCCGGCCAACCCGGCCGACGCTGCGCACGAGCTGCTGGCCCTCGGCGCCGATGAGGCGCCCGGCTCGCGCCTGGCGCTGGAGCAGTTCGCCGACGACGGCCCCGCGGGCGCCGCGATCTGGCGGGCCGCGCAGGCACTGAGCCTGGCCACGCTGGTCGAAACCCGGCACGAGCGCGCGCTGCTGGAGCGCAGCGAGGACGGCCAGGCGGCAGCCTGGCTCTCGCGCAACCGCCGCCGCAGCCTCGAGCGTCGGCGCCGCCAGATGGAGGAAGAGCTGGGTGCCGCCCTGGAGGTCCGCGACGAGGCGGGCGATCCGTCCGCCGTGGAGCGTTTCCTGGCCATGGAGCTCGCGGGGTGGAAGGGCCGCAACGGCACAGCGCTGGCCTGTGAGACCGGCCATGCGGAGTTCTTCCGGCGCATGTGCCGCGCCTTCGCCGCCGCCGGCCGGCTTGAGCTGCTGAGCCTGTCCGCCGGCGGGCGCACGGCCGCGATGCTCTGCGTCCTGACCAGCGGCGAGGGGGCCTTCGGCATCAAGACGGCGCACGACGAAGCGCTGGGCCGCTTCGGCCCGGGCGTGCAGCTCGAGTACCAGGTGATCCGTCACTTCCACGAGCGCCGGGCGGAGCGGTGGCAGGACTCCTGCGCCGACCCCGGCAACGAGCTCATGAATCAGCTCTGGCCGGGACGGCGTGGCATCGCGAGCGCGGTGTTCGCTCCCTCCGGCCCCTACAGCTCCGTGCTTTCGATGGCCGCCAAGAGGAGCCGGCGCGCGGCCGATCCGGCGGCACCCACCGACGGCGGGGCTGCGCCCGCCTGAGCTCAGGCGGCTAGCTCAGGCGGCCCGGGTGCGCCGGCGGCCGCTCTGCGGCTCCAGGGTGTCGGCCCAGCGCAGCAGCTCGTCGACGTGGTCGTCGGTCATGCCCGAGGCGGACCTGGTCTCCACCAGCAGCGTCGGGGCCTCTCGGGAGAGAGCCCACAGCCGGCAGGCGTCGCCCAGGTTGTCGTCGATCCATGCCACGGGGTGGTCTCCGGCATAGGACTCGATCGCGTCGAGCTTCCAGTGCGAGGAGCCGAACACCGCCTGTCCGTCGAAGCTCAGCGACGGGAGGTCCCGAAACGGCAGCTTCAGGATGAAGGGCAGGTACTCGTTGGCCTTGTCCTCCCACCCCGTGGCCCAGACGAGGTCGAAGCGCTCGGCGAGCCGGACGAGGTGCGCGCCCGCGCTGGAGGGGATGCAGTGGGCCACGCCCTCGATCCAGTGGAACTCGCCGGGCACCTTGTCGCGCGACGGCGGAAAGCCGAACAGGCTGATCACGCCGTCGACGTCGACGAACAGGACGGGCTTTCTGATGCTCTCGGTCATTGTGGGCGAACCGGTGGACTCGATTACCCCTTTTCGGTCCAGCCCGGCCGCGTCTTGAGTGCCACCGCGCCGGGCGGGTCCATTTGCGGTGCTTCCCCCGGGGCGACCAGCGGGAACGCAACCGCAACGCGCTTCTCACCCGCATATATACCGCCCCGGACGCCGCCGGGTACCCGCAATGGCCCAGTGTTGCAAACGCCCCCAACCCCAAAAGGGGCAGCCGGCCCGCCTCAGCGCGCCGATCCCGGTCTTTGGGGGAATCGCCGGCAGCGGGTCCGGCTAGGCGCCCGGCGCGCGGGTCCCGACAAGCTGGCGGAAGCGCCTGGCGGCGAACTCCCTGGCCATGGCCAGGCCGGGTCCCGGGTCGCGGACGTCCAGCACTCCCCTGTCCGCCGTCCCCCGCCAGCTCAGGAGCCGCTGTGCCACGTTCGGGGCGCCGGGCGGCCGGGAGCGCAGCTGGCGCAGCGCGGCACGGAGCTCCAGCTCGGGGAACAGCAGCTTCGTGCCCCAGCGCAGCTCGGGCTGGGGCCCGAGCTCGCGGCCGGCCAGCGTGGCGTGCAGGCGCCGCGACGAGTCGCCCCCGGACGCGTCGCCGAGGCCCCACTGGGTGGGCACCCGCACGTTGACCTCGATCAGCAGGTACTCGCCCGTTTCGGCATGGCGCTTGGTCTCGATCCCAGCGACGCCCACGTAGCCGGCCTCGTCGAGTAGCCGCTGAGCGAGAGCCATCGACTCCGGCACCGGCGCTGAGCGACACAGCGAGGCGGCGCCGAACCCCGCAGGGTGCTGGCGGATCTTCTGGCACCCGAACGCCACCGGGTAGCTGCCGTCGGGCGCCCGGACCACGATGGCCTCCTCCACATCGCTGTCGCCGCCCGGGATGTACTCGCTGATCATCAGGTCCAGGCCGGCGTCGAGCGCGGGGGCGCTCGCGGATACGAGCTCTTCGGCCGAGTGGGCCAGGATCACGCGGTCGTCGCCGAACAGCGCGCGCCACTCGTGCGACAGGCAGGGCTTCATGATGCTCGGATAGGGCGCCTCGGCGGCCGCGGCGGCCATCTCGTCCTTGGAGCGCACGGTCGCGCTCCACGGCCGGCGAACCCCCGCGCGGTCGGCGATGTCGTAGGTGCTCTCCTTGCTCAGCAGCGGCAGGTGGGCATCGTCGGCCGCCTCGAAGGTGAGCAGGTGGTCGGGCAGCGAGTCGCGTTCGTGCGCCAGCAGCTCGCTGGCCTGGTCGGAGCCCGTGATCACGGCGCAGGGCCCAGCGCGGAGAGGCGCTGCCAGCCACTCCTCGCGCCCTGCGGGTAGCGGCGGCAGCACCTCGCCCCGGGCGCCGCGCGTGTGGGCGGTGAAGTGGTCGGCCTCTCCGGCCAGCACGGTCACGCGCTCCCCCGCCCTCACGAGCGCGCGGGCCACGCTGAGCCCGCCGTTGAAGGGGGCGAGCAGCACGGGGGCCGGCATGTCGCCCGGCGCGGGCGGCACCGCCGGGCCAGTGGCGGCGTGAGGCGAGGATTCCAAGCCAATCAGATTAGCCTCGGCGGCCTACGGGGGCCCGGCGGGTGCCCGCCGATGGACGCTCAGGCGCCGGCGTTGCGGTGCGCCTGGACGCGGGCGGCGCTGAGGGCGGTGCCGTACACGGCCACCTCGTCGAGCGTGCCGCGCAGGTACTCGTTGAAGCCGCTCCAAGAGCCCATGCATGAGCATGTTCGATGGTGGTCGTCGCGCCGCCCACCAGCGTGGCCGGACGCGACCTGCGTGCCGTTCACGTACAGGCGCCGGGTGGTGCCGTCGAAGGTGCCCGACCACGTGGTAGGTCTGGCCGGCCACCACGGTCCCGGCCGGGGCCTGCAGGCGCCGGCGCGAGCCCATCTGCATGATCGTGAACTCCAGCAGCGGGCCGTTGAACTGCAGCGCGTACTGCTCGGGCTTGGCGACGATCGAGGCGAAGCTGCCGGCCGGCGGCAGCACCGTGGGCCTGACCCACGCCTCGAGCGTGATCGGGGTGGAGATGTTGATCGACGCGGAGTTGTTCACTCCCACGCTGTCGTTCACGCCGTCGAAGCTCACCGCCTTGTTGGCCGCGTCCTTGGGCAGCAGGCTCGGCTGCGCCGAGCGTCGGGCCGTTGAGGTAGGTGCCCGGGTTGGCCGCCTTCTGGTCCACGGCCGTGGTGCCCGACGATTCGCCCATCCGCCACCAGGCGATCGGGTTGTCCGCGCCGACCGTGGTGGCGTAGTCGGACGTCGGCGGGATGTCCTGGGTGGTGGCGCTCGCGCTGTTGGACCAGCTCGACGTTGCGGACGCGTTCTGCGCCCGCACGCGGTAGTGGTACGTGGTGGACGGCCGCGCGTCCGGTGTCCGAGTAGCTGGAGGCGTTGGCGGCCAGCGCGATGCGCGGTGGGCGAGGTGAAGGCGGGGCTGGTGGAGCGCTCGAGCGTGAGCCCGGTCTCGTTGTTGGCGTTCTCGGTCCAGGTCAGGTTGATCTGAGAGGTCGAGACGGCGCCGGCGTTGAGGTTGGTGGGCGCCGCGACGGTGGCCGGGGGAGCGCTCTGGGTCGTGGCGGAGGCGGCGTTGGACCAGCCCGAGGACGCGGATGCGTTCTGGGCCTTGAGCCGGTAGTGGTAGGTGGTCGATGCGGCGCGGCCCGTGTCCGAGTAGCTGGTGGCGTTCTCCGGCAGCGGGATGCTGGCGGCCGCGCTGAAGTCGCTGCTGGTCGAGCGCTGGAGGACGAACTCCGTCTCGTTGTCGGCGTTGTCACTCCAGGTGAGGTTGATCTGGGAGCTCGATGCAGCACTGGCGCTGAGGTTGCTGGGCGCGGACACCGGCGGCGGGGGTGGCGTGGCGCCTCCGCCGATGTCGTTGTGGGCCTTCACGCGCGCGGCGGTGAGCGCGGACGCGTACACGGCCACGTCGTCGATCGTGCCCCGGAAGAACTCGTTGGTGCCGCTCCACGAGCCGATGTTCACGCCGGCCGACGTGGTGCCGATCGCACCAGTCAGGGGCAGCGCCGCCACCTCGGTGCCGTTGATGTAGAGGCGGGCGGTGGTGCCGTCATAGGTGCCGGCCACGTGGTAGGTGGACCCCACCTGGATCGCGCCGGCGGGAGCCTGGGCGCGCTTGCGGACGCCGCCCTGCATGATCGTGAACTCCAGCCGCGACCCGTTGAACTGCAGCGCGTAGGCCTCGCGCTTGCTGGCCACGGTCGCGAAGCTGCCCGTGGCGGGCAACCCGTCCGGCTTGATCCAGGCGTCGACCGAGACCTGCGCGGTGGGGCTGAGCGAGCCGGAGTTGGCCACGCGGGCGTGCTGGCTCACGCCGTCGAGGCGCATGGCCTTGTTGGCGGCGTCTGAGGCCACCAGCGCGGCCGCACCCAGCTGCGGGTTGTTGGTGTAGGTGCCCGGGTTGCCCCCGGCCGAGTCGGCGGCGGTGGTGCCGGCGGCCTCGCCCAGCCGCCAGTAGGCCACCGGAGAGTCCGCGAGCACGGCGTTCGAGTAGGCGGAGGTGCCGCCCCCGCCGCCGCCGCTGTAGGTGATCGTGTCGGACTCGTTGTCGGACCACTTGCCGGTCCGGTCGTGGAACTGTGCGTACACCGTCTTCGTGCCGCCGGTGGAGGTGCCGCCGTAGGTGGGGTTGGTGATGTCCCACGACACCGAGGTACTGGTCGAGCCGGTGCTGGTGTAGTTGATCGGGCTCGACCAGGTCTGGCCGTCGTTGGAGAGCCTGAACGTGATCGACGCCGCTCACGTCGTCGCGCCCGATGACCTTCACGGTCACGTTCTTCGATGCCGTGGAGGCGTCGACGTCGTTGATCGTGACGGTGCCGCTGGGCTTGGTGGCGTCCAGGATGGTTCCGTTCTGGACCGTGAGGACCGTGATGCCCTCGTTGTCGACGATGCCCTCGCGCGCGGTGTCGGCCTTGTTGGCGCTCTCGTAGATCTTGTTCTGGGGATCGGTCACCGAACGAAGCACGTACTGCCCGTTGGCCAGCGTGGTCTGGCCCAGGTCGACCCACTGCTCGAAGCGCCAGTAGTCGTAGGTGTCGCCCCAGCCGGGTGAGAGCCCCTGGGTCATGAGGCCCGAGCCGTTCGGCGAACAGCCGCCGGAGGGGTAGCGCGCCGGGTAGGGCGTGCCGGGCAGGTCGTCGATGAACTCCTCGTCCATCACGCAGCTCGTGGTCTTGGTGCCGATCATGGCCGCGGCGCCCTCGGTGCGGCCGCTGGCGACCCACGCGTCGTAGTCGGCCTTGCGCCAGAGCTGGTAGGTGCCCCAGTCGTCGTAGTGCCAGTGGTCGTGGGGCACGTGGTAGTAGAACCGGCCCACGTTCTGCTCGCTGAACGTGCCGGTGTCGGTGAAGATGCGCTGGATCGCCGGGCCCTCCTTGGTCACCGGGTCGATGTTGCTGCGCACCTCCAGCCGTCCCTCGCCCCTGTTGAAGACGGTGTTGCTGAACCGCAGCACGTTGCTCATCCGCGAGGGCCCCTCGACCGCCACGTTTGTGCGCTCGAAGCGCAGCTCACGCGGGGAGAACGTCTCCAGGTCCGGGTAGAGCGTGGCCCCCTGTGCGGGCGCCGCCAGAGCCGCCGCCAGTGCGGACGCGGCCAGGAGTATCGGGAGTCGTCTGCGAGCCATGTGCCGAGAGTGGGCCAGGACAGCCGTCGTCCGCCCCTCCGACCCAGAATAGGTCGAGTTCCGGACTTTCGCCAAGGATTCGTTCCCGACCCCGTGCGGATGCCGCAAACTGCGCACCTCGAGCGGGGTGGCCTAGGGCTGGGGCTGCCCGGTCGGCCGCCCGGCGTAGCGCCGGCGCAGGCCAACCACCACCGCGGGCAGGGCCGCGGCGAGGATGAAGAAGGGCACCATCAGCTCCAGGGCCTCCTCCAGCACCGAGAGGCCGTTGGCGATGAAGGTGGAGATCGAGTCGCTGTTGGCCGCGCCCACGAAGACGGCCGCCGCCAGGGTCGAGATGGCGCAGAGGAGCATCACGCGCTCGCGCGCGGTGACCACACGGGCGGCGTAGACGCCCAGGGCCAGCGCCACGACCGCGATCACCGGCTCAACGTAGTCCACGATCACCTGTCCGCCCAGCTCCTCCTCGGTCCGCTCGTGCAGCATGGCGATCTCGTCGAGCGACAGCAGCCCGGCGAAGGCGGCGATGGAGAACCACGCCAGCGGCCTTCCCTCCCCGAGCCACGCGGCCGCGAATGCCGCCGCCGCGGCTGCGGCAAAGGACATGCTGGTGAGCCAGGTGACCAGGTTCTGCTCGCCCCCGGCGTCCAGCACCTCCCCGCCCCCGAGCACCGAGGTCAGGCGGTCGAGCACCACCACCAGAGCGGCCAGGGCCACTCCGACCGAAACCACGCGCCAGCGCAGGTCCAGTCGAGACCAGCGCGCGCGAAGGCCCGCGCCCTCACCGGTCATGGCTCCACCGTCCACAGGGGCCAGTGCCCCGTCTGCATACCCCGCCCGCATTCACCGAGGGTACCCCGGCTTTCGCGATTTCCGCCACCGGCGGGCGAGCGCGTTCAGCGCCCGGTGCGGGCCAGTTGGCGCTCGACGACGTTGGCCAGGAGCTTGATCACGGCCGAGTCGCCGGTGACCTTCACGTTCCCCCGCTCGTGCGCCCGCGCCCATTCGCGGAGCCCACCCTCCTCGGCCAGCTGGTTGAACTCTTGGCGCTGCACGATCACGTCGATCCTGGCGTCGCCCGCCGGGTCGCGTGAGATGAGCGGCCCGGGCACCTGCACCCTCCAGATGGGCGCGTCGCCGCCACGGGCCTGGAGCTGCAGCCGCACGACCAGCTTGAGCTGGGCGAGGGCCGGCACGTCGGCCAGCAACCGCTCGGCTGCGGTGGCGATCAGCGTCTTGGTCTCAGCCGCGGACACCGGCGCCTAGATCTTGTGGCGCTGGAGGAGCTTCTTGCCGATGACCATCTTCTGGATCTCAGAGGTGCCCTCGCCGATGAGCAGCAGGGGCGCGTCGCGATAGAGACGCTCGACCTCGTACTCCTTCGAGTAGCCGTAGCCGCCGTGGATCCGGAACGACTCCTCGACGCAGAACCGGCCCGCCTCGGACGCGAACAGCTTGGCCATGCCGGCCTCGAGGTCGGACCGGTCGCCCGCGTCCTTGAGCCGGGCGGCCCGCAGCGTCAGCAGCCGAGCGGCCTCCACCTGCGTGGCCATGTCGGCCAGCTTGAACTGGATCGCCTGGTGCTGGGCGATCGGCCGGCCGAAGGTCTTGCGCTCCTGGGAGTAGCGCAGCGCCAGCTCGAGCGCGCGCTGGGCGATCCCCACGCCGCGCGCCGCCACGTTCACGCGGCCGACCTCCAGCGCGTCCATCATCTGGGAGAAGCCGCTGTTCAGGCCGGCCTCCTCGCCGCCGAGGATGTTGTCCGCCGGGCAGCGGTAGCCGTCGAACACCAGCTCGGTGGACTCGACGCCCTTGTAGCCCATCTTCTTGAGCTGGGGCGGGACCGTGAAGCCGGCGTAGTCGCCGGTGTTCTCGGACACGCCCGGCTCCTTCTCGGCGATGAAGCAGGTCATGCCCTTGTGCCGCGGGTCGGCCTCGGGGTCGGTCTTGACCAGCACGAACACCAGGCCCGACTTCAGGCCGTTGGTGACCCACATCTTCTGGCCGTTGATCTCGTAGTCGCCGTCGTCGGTCTTCTTGGCCTGGGTCTTGATGGCCTGGACGTCGGACCCCAGCTCGGGCTCGGACAGCGAGAAGGCGGCGCGAAGCTCGCCCGTGGCCATCTGCGGCAGGTACTTCTGGCGCTGCTCGTCGGTCCCGAACTTCATGAGCAGGTAGGAGCCGATGAAGTGGGTGTTCACGATGCCCGGAGATCGAGATCCAGCCCCGCGACAGCTCCTCCACGATCATCGTGTAGGTGGTCAGGTCGAGGCCCATCCCGCCGTACTCCTCGGGGATGGTCACGCCGAACAGCCCCAGCTCCTTCATCTGCTCGACGATCGGCTCGGGGAACTCGTCCTCGTGGTCGTAGTGCTCGGCGTTGGGGAGGATCTGCTCGTCGGCGAACTGGCGCACCATGTCGGTGATCGCCTTCTGCTCGTCGGTCTTGTCGATCGTGGGGCTGGTGGCTATCGCCATCGCGATACGGGCTCCTTCTATCTCTTTGTGAACGCCAGCCAGGATACCCGGGCGATAGTGCCCGGAGGCGCCACTTCGCCTCGGTGCTCGGTGCTCGGGCGCCGAAGGGGGCCCCGGCGGGAACCCCGCCCGCCCGGCGGCCGGATCTCCTTCCACGCGTCTGGCTCCACACGGCCGTGCAGCAAGCGTGACGGACAGGTAACGGTGAACCGCGGCTTTGGCTAACGACCCGCAACAGCTCACTCCCTCGGTGCCAGCCGTGGGGCAACGACAGAGCCCGGCCCGCCGGTAAAGAGCAAACGGGACCGGCGACCGACGACTCGTCAGTACCCGGAGGGGTGCCGGGCCTTGAAGCCCCGCGACGAGCGGTGGTACTTGCGCCAGCGCGGGCCGCTGCCGGTGCGGCGCTCGGCGCGCGTCGAGCGGTCGCCGACGCTGGTGTCCAGCCGCAGCCCCGCGATCACGGCGTAGGCGTGGCCGGGGTTTGTGTAGACGGTGATCCAGTGACCCTTGCCCCGCTTGCCCCAGCGCGCGAACGAGCGCGAGTCGAGCGGGCTCCTGAGGAACTTGCCGCCGAAGAGGGCGAACGACACCGTGCCCGAGCAGTCGTAGCCGCGGTCGAGCTTCGCGATCAGCGGCGGTCACCGAGCCGTAGAGCTTGTGGCCGCCGCCGTAGCGGTACGGCTTGCGGACGATCCGGTTGGCGGCCGCGATGGCGCGCTTGACCCGCGCGGGGGCGTCGACCGGCGGGATGGCGATGCCTCGCACGATCTTGGCCTTCTTGGCCGGGAGCGGCGGGGCCTCGTACTCGGCACCGCCGGACGGCGCCTGGCCCATGGCCCCGGCGGGGGCGAGCAGGGCGAAGCACGCGCACACAAGCGCGGCAATCGTCGATGTGTCGGAGACGGATCGGCACAGCTCTTTCGTCCGCCTGCGGGGTTAGCTGTCGGGCTCGCGCTGAAAGAGCTTGCGCGCCTCCGTTGAGGAGGTTCGCCCCAGTGGCCTAGGCCACCTTGGGTCCCCCGCTCCGCGCGTCGGCGCGGATTCGGCGTCGGGCGAAGGTAGCAGGTTCTGTTGCAGGAGTTCGGGACGCAACCCAGAATTCCTCTCGGTTTGTCACCAACGTCACGCAGTCTGGTGGGCGTGGCGTGACCGATCGGTACGAGAACTCGGTCGCCGGTCGACCGTTGCCTGGCAGGCTGGGCCGATGAACTTCGTGACCGAGGTCGTCGACGCGGCCGACCGGCACCGCACCGCGCTGGTGGCCGTCTCGGCCGGCGGGGCGCGGCAGGAGGTCGAGTTCGGCGAGCTCTCGGAGCGCGCGGGGCGGCTGGCGGGCGCCTTCCGGGCCCAGGGCGTCGGCCGCGGCGACGTGGTCATGACCCTGATCGGCAACCGGCCCGAGTGGGTCACGGCCCTGCTGGCGTGCTTTCGGATCGGGGCGGTGGCCCTCCCCTGCACCCTGCAGCTGCGTCCCGCCGACCTCCGCCAGCGCATGGACGCCGTGGAGCCCGCGCTGGTGATCGCCGTCGGCGACGGCGCCGACGCGGCGCGCTCAGCGGGCTTCTCACGGGCCGATCCTCGAGGCGGGCGACGAACGCCTGTACGCCCACGCCGCGGCGCCCGCCGAGGACCTGGCGGCCACGGACCCGGCGCTGATCGTGTTCACCTCCGGCACGTCGGGCGAGCCGAAGCCGGTGCGCCACGGCCAGCGCTACCTGTCGGGGCAATCGGTCCAGGCCGAGCACTGGTTCGGCGCCAGGCCCGGCGAGCTGACCTGGTGCACGGCGGCCAGCGGCTGGTCCAAGTCGGCGCGCAACTCCTTCATCGCACCCTGGCTGCGGGGAGCCGCCGCGCTCCTGCACGACGGGCGCTTCGACCCCGAGGAGCGGCTGGCGTTGATCGAGCGCGAGGGCGTGGACGTGCTGTGCATGGCGCCCACCGAGTACCGCGCGATCGCCAAGCGCGTCGGCCTGCGGCCGCTCCCGGGGCTTCGGCACGCGGTGGCGGCGGGCGAGGCGCTGAACCCCGAGGTGGTCCACGCCTGGCAGGACGGCGCCGGCGTGGCCGTCCACGACGGCTACGGGCAGACCGAGACCGGGGCGCTGACCGGCATGCCGCTCGGGGCGCCCCTGCGCCCCGGCTCGATGGGCGTGCCGCTGCCCGGCTTCCGCCTCTGGGTGGACGACGGCGAGCTCTGCGCCGACCCCGGCACGGTGCCCACCTTCTTCATCGACGGGCCGCAGGGCACCTGGCGCACCGGGCGACCGCGTGCGCGAGGACGAGGACGGCTACCTGTGGTTCGAGGGGCGCACCGACGACGTGATCATCTCGGCCGGATACCGGATCGGGCCGTTCGAGGTGGAGTCGGCGCTGGTGTCGCACCCCGCGGTCGCGGAGGCGGCCGCGGTGGGCGCCCCGGACGAAGAACGCGGCCAGGTCGTGCGCGCGGTGGTGGTGCTGCGCGACGGCCACGCGCCGGACGCGGCGCTCGCGCGCGAGCTGCAGGACCACGTCAAGGAGCGGACCGCCCCCTACAAGTACCCCCGCGTGGTGGAGTTCGCCGACTCGCTGCCAAAGACGGCAAGCGGCAAGATCAGGCGCGCGGAGCTCAGGGCCCCGCGCGCCTGACCGGCGCCTCGATCTAGCCCTAGCCCTGGGGCCGGATCGCGATATCGCCCACGTGGGCGAAGGCCCTGCTCGAGCCGCCGACACGGTCGGCATCGCCGGTGGCGAGGTCGATCGTGTAGAGGCGGGTGCGGCCGTCCTTGCGCAGCGAGGCGTAGGCCGTGTTGGCCACGGCCTTGCCGCCCTCGACCTTCGAGAACACGTCGAAGCCCACGACCTTGTTGGTGCGGGCGCCCAGCTCGCCGATCGTGCTCAGCACGCCGTCGTTCGGCGGGGCCTGCAGCACCAGCGAGTCGAGGCCAGAGTCGATGCCGAACAGCATCGTGCCAGTGGTCCCCGGGGTCGGCATGGCGGGTGCCACGACGATCTCGTCGCTGTCGTTGTTGGTGTAGGCCGAGCCCACGACCGACGGGTCGGTGCCGGCGTTGTCGTCCATCGCGCCGTAGTTGAGCGCCTTGTCGACGGTCGTCGCGCCGGTGTCCACGTTGATGCGCAGGTTCTGCTCCGCATCGCTCACAACGCGCAGACGATCGACGGTGGGGTTGAAGTCCACGCCGAACGAGTCGCCGGTGAGGGTCACGGGCACGCCCATCGCCGCCAGTGTCGACTTCTTCGTCGCATCGGCGTCCGAGAGGTCGAGCGCATAGATGTTGGCCTGGCTACCCACGCCGACCAGCTCACCCGTGCGGGGCCGGAAGTCGATCCCCACCAGTCGCTCGCCCTTGGCCAGGCCGTCGATCCGGCCCACGTAGCGGGCGTTGCCCGGGTTGCGGGCGTCGAACGCGACCAGCGCCTTGCCGTTCTTGGTCAGGCCGTAGGCGGGCTGCTTGGCCTTCTTGCCGTGGTGGCCCTTGCCCTTGTGATGGCCCTTGCCGTCGTAGTGGCCCTTGCCGGCCTGCGCCGGAACTGCCGCCATCGCAGCGATGGCAAGGCCCGCGGTGAGGCACTTGAGACTTCTGCCCATGTGGGTCTCCCTTGGAGTCGAGTGATTGCACGTACCACCCACTGATTCGCACCCGGCGCCCCGTTGGTTCAGCCGCGCCCCGGCCGGGGTAGCCTCAGGGGCCGATGCCGAACCGACTTGCCGGCGAGACATCCCCGTACCTGCTCCAGCACAAGGACAACCCCGTGGACTGGCGGCCGTGGGGCCTGGAGGCGCTGGAGCTCGCGGCCGAGCGCGACCTGCCGATCCTGCTGTCGATCGGCTACTCCGCCTGCCACTGGTGCCACGTGATGGAGCGCGAGTCCTTCGAGGACCCGGACACCGCTGCCCTGATGAACGAGCGGTTCGTGCCGATCAAGCTCGACCGCGAGGAGCGGCCGGACCTCGACGCGATCTACATGGAGGCCTGCCAGGCGATGACCGGCAGCGGCGGCTGGCCGCTCAACGTATTCCTCACCCCCGAACAGGTGCCCTTCTACGCCGGCACCTACTTCCCGCCCGAGGAGCGCGGGGGCATGCCCAGCTGGCGCCAGGTGCTCACCGCGGTCGCCGACGCCTGGGGCGAGCGCGCCGGCGAGATCCGCGACTCGGGCCAGCGGATCGCCCAGCGCCTCGCCGGCGCCGCGCTCCTCGACCCCTCGCAGGAGCCGATCCAGGCCGGCCTGCTGGACGAGGCCGAACGCGGCCTGCGGGCCACCTACGACTCCCGCAACGGCGGGTTCGGGGGCGCGCCGAAGTTCCCGCCGGCGTCGGCGATCGAGTTCCTGCTGCGCCGCGGCGAGACCGAGATGACCACCGCCACCCTGCGCGCGATGGCCTCGGGTGGCATGTACGACCAGCTCGGCGGCGGCTTCGCGCGCTACTCGGTCGACGCCCGCTGGCTCGTGCCGCACTTCGAGAAGATGCTCTACGACAACGCGCTGCTGGCCCGCGCCTACCTGCATGGATGGCAGGTCACCGGCGACCCGCTGCTGCGGCGGGTGTGCGAGGAGACCCTGGACTGGGCGGTGCGCGAGATGCGCGCGCCGGAGGGCGGGTTCTTCTCGGCGCTGGACGCCGACTCCGAGGGCGAGGAGGGCCGCTTCTACGTGTGGACCCCGGAGGAGCTGCGCGAGGTGCTGGGAGACGACGCGCCCGCGGCCGCGGACTACTTCGGCGTGCTCCCGGGCGGCAACTTCGAGGGTCGCTCGATCCTGACCCGCGGCCAGGAGGAGCCGCCCGGCCTCGAGGCCATCCGTGAGCGGATGTACCGGGCGCGGGCCGAGCGCGAGTGGCCCGGCCTGGACGACAAGCGGCTCACGGCGTGGAACGCGCTCATGATCTCCGCCCTGGCCGAGGCCGGGGCGGTCCTCGGGCGCGCCGACCTGCTGGACGCAGCAGGAGGCTGCGCCGAGTTCGTCCTGCGTGACCTGCGCGATGACGACGGCCGGCTGTTGCGCACCTTCAAGGACGGCCAGGCCAAGCTGAACGCCTACCTGGAGGACCACGCCTTCCTGCTGGAGGCGCTGCTGACCCTGTACGAGAGCAGCTTCGAGCCGCGCTGGTTCACGGCCGCGCGCGAGCTGGCGGACACCATGATCGAGCGGTTCGCCGACGACGAGCGCGGCGGGTTCTTCGAGACCTCGATCGACCACGAGCGGCTGGTGGCGCGCCGCAAGGACCCCGAGGACCATCCCATCCCGTCGGGCAACGCCTCCGCGGCCTACGGCCTGCTGCGGCTCGCGGCGCTCACCGGCGAGCACGACTACGAGCACAGAGCGGTGGGCGTGATCCGGCTCCTGCACCCGGTCGCCGGCCGCCATCCGCGGGGCCTTCGCGCACCTGCTCCAGGCCATCGACTTCCACCTCTCCCCCACGCGCGAGGTGGCGCTGGTGGGCGCCGACACACAGGCGCTCGAGCGCACGGTGCGCGAGCGGTTCCGGCCCCACCTGGTGCTCGCCGGCCGCGAGCCGGGGGAGGTGCCGCTGCTGGAGGGCCGCGCGCCCGTGGACGGCCGGCCCGCCGCCTATGTCTGCGAGCGCTTCGCATGCAAGGCGCCCGTGACCGATCCGGCCGAGCTCGAGGCGCTGCTGGCATGAGCCGGTGCGCCGCCGCCTCGCTCCTCGCGCTGCTGGTGGCCGGCGCGGTGACCCTGCATCGGCGCCGGCGGGGCGGATGACAGCGGCAGCCGCCGGCCGCGGCCGCGCCCCCTGCGCGACCGGGGCGCAGACCCTGCCCGCGCGCGGAGACCGACGCCCACGCGGTGGCCGTGCGGATCGCCCGCCGCGGGCCCGCGGCCAGCCGCGGGCGCGGCGGAGGGACGCGCGCACGCCCTGGTCAAGCGCCTCTTCACCCAGGCCGGGCTGAGCGTGCAGGTCCAGCGCTTCGCGGTGCCCGGGCCGCGGACGCTCGCGCAACGTGATCGGCATCTTCGACACCCCGCGCGACGTGCCTGAGGATCCTCATGGCCCACACCGACTCCACCGGCGGCCCGGGCGCCAACGACAACGCGTCGGGCGTGGGAGCGCTGGCGGCCCTGGCACCGCGACTGACCGCCATCGCCCCCGCCTGCGACACCTGGCTGGTGGCGACCGGGGCCGAGGAGCGCATCTACACGGGCTCGCCCGACCACCTGGGCGCGCTCGCGCTGGCGCGCCGGGTCCGCGCCCGCGGCCTGTCGAGGCGCCTGCGCTGGGCGCTGTCGCTGGACGAGGTGGGGCGCGACCGCCCGTTCTGGCTCCGCTCGCCCGCGCGTGGGGTGCGCCGCGGCGTGGAGGGCGAGCTGCTCACGGCATCGCGGCGGGCGCGCGCCGCCACGCGCTGGGTGCGCGACACCGGCACGGGCAACTCCGACCACCGGGAGTTCGAGCTGCTGGGCATGCGCGCCGCCAAGCTCGGCGTGGGCGCCGCCGGCGAGCCCTGCCGCCACGAGCCCTGCGACCGCGCGAGCCGGCTGCGCCGGTCCTCGCTCGAGGCCGCGCGGCGGCTGGCCGAGCGGGCCCTGCGCATCCGCTGAGCGGACCGGCCGCCGTCGTCGGCGCGCAAGTGCGTATAACCACCGGCCATGGATCGCTTCGCTCGATGTGGTCGCCGGGCGCCGGACCAAGTGGGTGGCACTCGGGATCTGGCTGCTGCTGGTCTTCATCGCCGCCGGGCCGGCGCAGCTGGTCAGCAAGTTCAGCGACGCGGAGGAGAACGAGTCCACCTCCTTCCTGCCCGGCGACGCCGAGTCGACCAAGGCGCTGGAGAAGAGCGAGGCGCTGCAGGGCGGCGAGAAGGCCTCGATGGTCATCGTCTACCGCCGCGATGGCGGCCTGACCGCGGCCGACAGGCAGCGGATACGCGCCGACCAGGCAGAGCTCAACGGGCTCAACCTGCGGGCCACCACACCCTTCAACACCGTCCCGCCCAGGCGCGCCCAGATCCCCACCTCGCCCTGACGGCACCGCCGCCCTGCTCAGCGCCGACATCACGAGCGACGGCGAGTCGGACACGATCCTCGACCCCGTCGACGAGGTGCGCGAGCGCGTGAGCGGCAGCGCGGGCGGCCTGGACGTCAAGGTCACCGGCGCCGCGGGCTTCTCGGCCGACGCGATCGAGGTGTTCGAGTCGATCAACGGCACGCTGCTGCTGGCCGCCTCGGCGCTCGTGTTCTTCCTGCTGATCGTGATCTACCGCAGCCCGTTCTTCCTCTTCATCCCGCTGCTGGCGGTGGCGTTCGCGGAGATCATGTCGCGCGCGATCGGCTACGGGCTGACCGAGATCGGCGTGACCGTGAACGGACAGTCGTCCTCGATCCTCTCGATCCTCGTCCTGGGCGCGGGCACCGACTATGCCCTCCTGCTGGTGGCCCGGTACCGCGAGGAGCTGCGCAAGCACGAGGACCGCCACGAGGCGATGGAGCTGGCCATGAAGACCGCCGGCCCGGCGATCCTGGCGTCGGGCATGACGGTGATCGCCGCGCTGCTGTGCCTCACGGTCGCCGAGCTGAACGGCACGTCCGGCCTGGGCCCGATCGGCGCGATCGGCATCGCCGTGGCGATGATCTCGATGCTCACCCTGCTGCCGGCGCTGCTGGTGATCTTCGGTCGGCGCGCGTTCTGGCCGTTCATCCCCCACTTCGGAGACGAGGGCGCCGACGCGACGCACGGCGGCTGGAGGCGGATCGCCGATCGGGTCAGCGCACGGCCGCGACGGGTGTGGGTGGGAACGGTGGCGCTGCTCCTGGTGCTGTCGCTCGGGCTGCTCAACTTCGACGACGGCCTGACCACCGGCAACTCCTACCGCGATGACGTGGAGTCCGTGCAGGGCCAGGAGCTGCTGTCGCAGTCGTTCCCGGGCGGGGCCAACGCGCCCACGGAGGTGATCGTGCCCCCGGGCGCCAGCCTTTCCGCCGTGTCGCGAGCGGTGAACGCCGCCGACGGCGTGGCGGCTGTGCGCCCAGCGGTCCGGGGCGAGGAGGGCACCCTGCTGCAGGCCGTGCTCGAGCCCGACCCCTACTCGACCGAGGCCTTCGCGCTGATCGAGCCCCTGCGCGAGACGGCCAAGGCCGCGGGCGGGGACGAGGTGCTCGTGGGCGGCGCGACCGCGGTCGAGTTCGACGTCCGCGAGTCGGCGGCGCGCGACAACCGCGTGATCGTGCCGATGGCGCTGCTGGTGGTCTTCATCGTGCTGGTCCTGCTGCTGCGGGCGCTGGTGGCGCCCGTGCTGCTGATCCTCACCGTGATCCTGTCCTTCGCCGCGTCCCTGGGCGTCGGCGCCGTGGTGTTCGACGTGATCTTCGGGTTCCCCGGGAGCGACCCGTCGCTGCCGCTGTTCGCCTTCGTCTTCCTGGTGGCGCTGGGCATCGACTACAACATCTTCCTCATGGCGCGAGTGCGCGAGGAGACGTTGCGCCACGGCACCCGCGAGGGCATGAAGCGCGGGCTGGCGGTCACCGGCGGCGTGATCACCGCGGCCGGGATCGTGCTGGCGGGCACCTTCTCGGTGCTCGCGGTGCTGCCGCTGGTGTTCCTCACCGAGATCGGCTTCGTGATCGCCTTCGGCGTGCTGCTGGACACCTTCCTCGTGCGCTCGCTGCTGGTGCCCGCGCTGTCCTTCGAGCTCGGCCCCCGGATCTGGTGGCCGTCGACGCTGTCCAGCTCGATCGAGCGCCGCGAGCAGCGCGCGCCGACGACGACCGCCGGCTGAGCCGCTCGCCGAGCCTCGCCTCGCCCGGCGTGGCTCGAGACTCGAGGCTGGGTCACGCCTGCACGCAACCGCACCGACTCGCGGACCCGCGCTGACCGAGCCGGAACCCGCTGCTCGAGCACCAGGCGGCGGCGCGGTTTCCCAACAGCGCCCGACCCGGGCGGCGCAGGGTCGTTGAACGCGCTCCAACTGATCCTCGCGATGCTCGAACCCGGCCTCGGCCAACAGCTCTGCCGCACACCTCAGGGGCACTGATGCTTCTCCCATTCGATCCACCGCGCCACCGGGTTGCGTACCGGAAGCCGGGCGAAGAGGTCTGTGGCGTGAGCAGTCGGTCACGACCAACGTCGCCCCGGGCGCACTCAGCCGGGCCAGCTTCTCGAACAGCTTCCGATAGGCGCTCTTGCCCCGTCGTCGCGATGCAGCTGCATGCACGGCCGCCTCATCCAGGTGGTTCACCGATGAGACGGACGAGGAGGTCGAAGAGCTGGATCGCCTTGGCCTCATCGATCACGCCTTCGTCGCGCCAGGTATCGAGGATCTCCGCGGCCCGCTCGTCCGACCCGGCGAGCTCGAACTCGACGATGCCCTCGCCGGTCTTGTCCTCGTGCAGTGGCTTGATGGCCAATCCGCCTACGACGGGGACGAGCGCCACGATCACGATGCAGACGAGCGCGAGTCGCCGCTGTTCCCGCGGCCAGCGCTGGAACGGGTGCGTCAGCGCGGCCATCGGTCGACCCGCTACAGGATCGACATGTAGCGGTCCAGCTCCCACTGGGTGACCTGCACCCGGTAGTCCTCCCACTCCTGCCGCTTGATCTCCACGAAGCGGTTGAAGATGTGCTCGCCGAAGGTGCGCAGCACCAGCTCGGACTCCGACGTGAGCTCCACCGCCTCGCCGAGCGTCTCGGGCAGCTGCTCGATGCCCAGCCGCTTCCGCTCGTCGGGCGACAGGTGGTAGAGGTTCTTCTCCATCGGCTCGGGCAGCTCGTAGCCCTTCTCGATCCCCTCCAGCCCGGCGGCCAGCAGGATCGCGAACGTCAGGTAGGGGTTGCACGCCGGGTCGGGGCAGCGCAGCTCCATCCGCGTGGCCTGCTCCTTGCCCGGGTGGTAGAGCGGCACCCGCACCAGCGCCGACCGGTTGCGGCGCGACCAGGCGCAGTAGACCGGGGCCTCGTAGCCGGGCACGAGCCGCTTGTAGGAGTTGACCCACTGCGCGAACACCGACGAGATCTCGCGCGCGTGCTTGAGCTGGCCGGCGATGAAGGCCTTGCCGACGTCCGAGAGGTAGTACTGGTCGTCGGCGTCGTAGAAGGCGTTGCGGCCCGTCCTTGAAGAGCGACTGGTGCGTGTGCATGCCCGAGCCGTTCTCGCCGAACAGCGGCTTGGGCATGAAGGTGGCGTGCCAGCCGTACTTCATGGCGAACTCCTTGACCGTGATCCGGTAGGTCATGCAGTCGTCGGCCATCTTCAGCGCGTCGGCGTAGCGCATGTCGATCTCGTGCTGCGAGGGGCCCACCTCGTGGTGGGTGTACTCCACGTGGATGCCCAGCTCCTCGAGCGCCAGCACCGTCTCGCGGCGCACGTCGGAGCCCGCGTCGAGCGTGGTCAGGTCGAAGTAGCCGCCCTCGTCGAGGATCTCCGGCTGCGCCCGACTCCGGGCGCGCGCTGCGGAAGTAGAAGAACTCGAGCTCCGGCCCGACGTTGAAGGTGTCGAAGCCCATCGCGGACGCCCGCTCGAGCGCGCGCCGCAGCACCTGGCGCGGGTCGCCCTCATACGGCTCGCGGCTCGGGGTCACGACGTCGCAGAACACCCGCGCCACGCCCTTGTCCTCGGGCCGCCAGGGCAGCACCGCGAAGGTGGAGGCGTCGGGCATGGCGATCATGTCCGACTCCTCGATGGCGTTGAAGCCGGTGATCGAGGAGCCGTCGAAGCCCATGCCGCCCTCGAAGGCGTCGTCCAGCTCCGCCGCGTTGATGGAGAAGCTCTTGAGCTGGCCGAGGATGTCCGTGAACCACAGGCGGATGAAGCGGATGCCCCGCTCCTTCACCAGCGCCTGCACGTCGTCTGCTGTCTTCGGGTGGTCGGGCATCGGCGCAGACTAACGCCCGCCGCCACGGGTCACGCTATGGACTAGAGGTAGGACTGGGCCCAGTTCTTCAGGGCCCGCACGGCGGGTTCGAGCGCGCGTCCCTTGGCGGTCAGGCCGTACTCCACGCGCCCCGGCCCGCTGCCGGTCAGGCGCCGAGCGACGATGCCCTCCGCCTCCAGCTCCTTGAGGCGCTCGGACAGCAGCCGGTCCGACAGGTCGGGCACCAGATGCTTGATCTCGGAGAAGCGCAGCGGACCGTCCAGCAGCACGCTGAGGATCGCCCCCGTCCAGCGCTTGCCGACCAGCTCGACGGCCCGGTGATAGAGCGAGCAGCAGGCCGGCCGGGCCTCCGCCACCTGGCGGGGTGCCGTATGCGTCGTGCCGGCCACCACCACTTGGACTCTAAGCGAACCGGCGGTGGGGCTGGGACTGCGCGACGGCACGGGCGGAGCTTCCTATGCGGCCCTCAGACAGGCGCGACTCCTCGTGGGAGCCGTCCCTCGGCACGTCGCCCGCGCGGGTGACCAGGTTGGCGAAGCTGTTCATGGCCACGTGAGCCACCGCCTCGAGGATCTGCTCGTCCTCCCAGCCCGCCTCGCGCGCCTCCTCGTGGAGATGGAGCGGCGGAGGGCCGTCGCTGTCGAGGAGCGACTTGGCGTAGCGCAGCAGCGCCGCCTCGCGCTCGTCGTGGGAGTCGAACTCACGCGCGAGGGCGATCTCGTCGATCCCCAGGCCGGCCTCGCGACCGGTCCGCGCGAGCGTGGCCAGCGCGTACTCGCTGCCCTGGTGCTCGGCGACTGCGAGCGCGATCCGCTGCTGGGTCTTCAGCGGAAGCGTGCAGTGGCGAAGCTCCGACCGCAAGCGCGCGTAGGCGCGCAGCGCGGCCGGAGCGCCGGCCAGCACGCCGACGATGTTGGAGAGCTGGCCGCCACCCGCGAGCGCGCCCTTGAGGACCGGCATGCTGCGCTCCGGCGCGGTCAGATCGTCGTGGACTTGGAACCTGCTCTCCTTGGTCTTCATGGCCGCTTCTCTTTCCGTAGTGCTTACTGGAAGTAAGGATACGCGACGATGCAGACGAGACACCGCCGCCTGCAAGAACGGATACGCAGTCAGCACCCGCGGCGGATGTGTACCTGGGCCGGCTTAGCGGATCGTGAAGGCGCCCGCCGACCTGAGGGACGGGGCCGCTGCGAGGTGCCGCGGGAGGGTCTAGATGCCCGCGGTGGCCGCGGCCATGAACACGAGGAACAGGCCCAAGAGCACGGCCCACAGCGCGACGCGGTCCGGGCGCGCGTGGATCTGCTCGGCGGCCGGCGAACGGCGCCGCCTGGGGGGCACCGGGTGCCCCGTGATCTTCACGGTCCGGCGGCCGTTGGCGGCGTAGGTCGGACCCTGGTCGGACTCCACGAGGTGGAGCCTACGTGCGCGCGGACGGACACGTCGGGCTCGAGTTCCCGCTGCGTGCGGAAAGCGGCTTCTTGCATCGGCTCTCTTTCGTCTATGCCTGCGGGGTTAGCTGACGGGCTCGCGCTGAAAGAGTCGGCGCTACGGCTGTGTCGTGAGCCGATTCGCCCCCGGCCTGGCGGCCTCTGGTTCCCCCACGTCCCGATCGGGACCTCGGCGGGTTGGGACGCGGGAACTGTAACAGGGCCCGCTGCGGCTCCCGCGAGCGCTCTTAGCAGGACTATTGCCCGGCGACCTCGGACACGTACTCGGCCACGTCGCGCGGCCTCCTCGCCCTCCAGCAGCCGGCCGGCATCCGATCCTGCCCGCTGCCGCCGTTGCGAATGGCGTTGAGCACGCGCTCCTGGGACACCTCGCCGAGGTCGTCGAGGTCGGGGCCGGTCACGCCGCGCGCGTTCACGGCCGCGAGGCTGTGGCAGCTGGCGCACTGCTGGCGGAAGAGCTGCTTGCCGCGCTCCGCCTGGTCGCCGATCTTCTCCGTCCGCAGGCTGCCCGTGCCGCCCGGTCGCCTCGCCCCGGTTGGCCAGGATGAGCGCGGGCACGCCCACGCCCAGGGCCAGATAGATCACCGGGATCACGACCTTGAAGGTGCGCCCGCCCGCGGGTGAGGTAGGCCTCGCGCGCGGCGCTCGGCCCGCCGGAGAAGGCGATGAACAGCACCGCGACGCCGAACAGCACGAACGGGATCAGGAAGGCGATGACTTCCATGTGCGCGCGGATGCTATTCGACCCGGCTGACGCGGGTGAGTGCTTGCGCGCCGGGTGCGAGCGCGCCGAAGTGGCGCGATCGCGGCTCTAGTGGGCGGCCTGCGGAGGACGTCGTCGCCCACGAGCGCGGCGCCCGAGTACACGTTGAAGGCGCCGTCGCGTGCGAATCCGCACAGCACCAGCCCGTGCTCCTCCGCCAGCTCCACCGCCAGCGAGGTGGGGCCGCCCACGGCCACGATCCCCGCCAGCCCCGCCAGCACGGCCTTCTGCACGAGCTCGAAGCTCACGCGACCCGACAGGCAGGCCACCACGCCCGGCAGCGGGTGGCGCCCGCCAGCAGCATGGCGCCGATGGCCTTGTCCATCGCGTTGTGGCGGCCCACGTCCTCCCTGAGCACCAGCAGCTCGCCGAACGGCGTCGAACAGCCCCGTGGCGTGCAGCGCTCCGGTGCGCTCGAAGCTGCGCTGGGCGGCTCGCGCGCGGACCGGGATCTCCCGGATCAGCTCGGGATCGAGCAGCGGGCGCGTCGCCGGCCGCCGGGACGCGCCGCCGTCGCGCCACGGGCCGCATGCAGGCGCACGTGCTCGAGCGCGGCCTTGCCGCACACCCCGCAGGACGAGGTCAGGTGAAAGGCGCGCTCCGCGCCGGGTCGCGGCGCAGGCCCGAGCGGGTCCGGACCTCGACCGTGTTGGCCGCCAGATCGGAGGTCGGGCCCACGGCGGCCACGTCGTCGCGCCCGCCGATCAGCGCCTCCCCCACCAGGAAGCCCACCGCCAGCTCCTCGTCCTCCCCCGGCGTGCGCATGGTCACCGCGAGCGGCCGGCCATCCACGCGGATCTCCAGCGGCTCCTCGATCGCCAACTCGTCGCGCACGCGCCGGCGCGCGCCCTGGCCCACCCGCTCGATCCACGCGAGCGCGACCTGGGGCTCGATCGCTACCGGCATCGCGGATCAGGCTAGCGCCGCAGTGCGAGCCGGTCCCCCTCCCCCCGCACTGTCGCCCGCCGCTTGACATATGCTGATATCGGCATGTATAGTTGAGAGCCATGGCAAGAGCAGCGACCACGGCAGATGCGTTCAACGCGGTGGCCGAGCCCCGGCGGCGGGAGATCCTCGATGTGCTCGCCGGCGGCGAGCGGCCCGTGAACGACGTGGTGCGCCTCGTCGGCCTGACCCAGCCGCAGGTGTCCAAGCACCTGCGGGTGCTGAGGGAGGTGGGCGCGGTCGAGGTGCGCGAGGACGGACGGCAGCGGCTGTACCGGCTGAACGGCCAGGCGCTGAAGCCCATCCACGACTGGGTGAAGACCTACGAGCGCTCGTGGTCGGAGCGATTCGACCTGCTCGACGCCGTACTGGAGGACCTCAACAACAACAGAAGGAGCAAGGAGATGGCGGCGATGACGAGTAGCGGAACGGCGAAGGTGACGCTCCCCACGGACGAGCAGATCCTGATCACGCGGGAGTTCGATGCACCCGAAGGACCTGGTGTTCCAGGCATGGACGACCCCCGAGCTGGTCCGGCGCTGGTGGACGGCGAAGCGCGGCCAGATGACGGTCGCCGAGATCGACCTGCGGGTCGGCGGCAAGTGGCGCTACGTCATGGTCCGCCCGACGGGACTGGAGGTCGGGTTCCACGGTGAGTACCGCGAGATCGTGCCGAACGAGCGGCTGGTGTCCACCGAGGTCTACGAGGGCATGCCCGAGGCCGAGGCGGTGAACACCCTGACGCTGACCGAGACGGACGGGCGCACGACGCTCGAGGTGCTGGTCCAGCACAAGAGCAAGGAGCACCGTGACGGGCACGTGGAGTCCGGGATGGAGGACGGCATGCAGGACGCGATGGACCTGCTGGAGGAGGTGGCGGTCTCGCTCCGCTGAGCGGACCCGCACCGGCAATGGAAAGGGCCCCGAGTGATCGGGGCCCTTTCTTTAGCCGGTCGATAAGCCGGATCCTGTCGTGGACAGCCATCCATCTCCCCGCTCGCGTGCGGCGGGCGGGCCTCGACGGCCCTGCGGCCTACCTGGGACTCGGCGGGCAGCGTCATCGTCCCTGCTTGGCCTTGCACCGGGTGGGGTTTGCCTGGCCGGCGCGTCACCGCGCCGCCGGTGCGCTCTTACCGCACCATTTCACCCTTGCCGGCGACGGAGCGCACGTGCAGCCCCGCCGCTTAGGCGGTGTGTTTCTGTGGCACTTTCCCGCGGGTTTCCCCGGGTCGGTCCCCCGACCACCCTGCCCTGCGGTGTCCGGACTTTCCTCGAACGCCGGTTTTCTCTCCGACGCCCGCGGCTGCCTGACCGGCGAGCTCAATGGTAGGCGCCTGAGCGGCCGCCGCCAAGGGCTGGCGCAACCGCGGGTCAGGCGAGGACGGAGCCGCAGCTGCCGCAGTGAGCGCTCGCCGCCACCGAGTGCGAGACGCATGCTCCCGTGGCACACGGGGCATTCGGCCGCCCCGCCGGCGCGCAGGCCCTCCCAGACGCCTTCGAGCAGTTGCTCGAGCGTGAGCCCATCGCCACCGGACGGAGCGGGGGCGCCGGTAGCGGCGCCCGCTCTGCCGACGTTCGCAAGGGACCGCGCTGCCGCCGCGGACGAGCTGGCGACCGCGGAGCTCATGACACCCTCCTCAGGACGCCGACCACCTTGCCGAGGACCTTCACCTCGGAGCTGCGGATGGGCTCCATCGTCCCGGTTCTCGGGCTGGAGCCGCACGTGGTCGGACTCCTTGAAGAAGCGCTTGACCGTGGCGTCGGCTTCCCCGACGAGGGCCACGACGATCTCGCCGTTGCGTGCCGTGTCCTGCGAGCGCACCACGACGTGGTCGCCGTCGTGGATGCCGGCGTCGATCATGGAGTCGCCCGCGACGGAGAGGATGAACTCGCCGTCGTCGCCGCCCGCGAGCGACGGGATCTGGACGTACTCGTCCACGTTCTCCTCGGCCAGCACCGGCTCACCGGCGGCCACCCGGCCGACCACGGGGATGCCGCCCGTGACGAGCGCGCTTGGCCTTGTCGACGAGCAGCTCGATGGCGCGCGGCTTGGTGGGGTCGCGGCGCAGGAGGCCGACCTTCTCGAGGTTGGCCAGGTGCGCGTGCACCGTGGACGACGACGTGAGCCCGATGGCCTTGCCGATGTCCCGGACGGTCGGCGGGTAGCCGTACTTGGCCGAGTACTTCTTGATGAAGTCGACGATCTCCTGCTGGCGCTTGGTGAGGTCGAGATCGGCCATTCAGAACCCCTCTCCGGTGGCTGATTTGGCGCGCTGAGTCGAACATGTGTTCGTAGACTAGCGCGGCCCCGGACGGAAAGGGCGGCCCGACCCCCGCCGCTATGATCGGCGGCCGCACGCGCCTGTGGCGGAATTGGTAGACGCGCAAGGTTGAGGGCCTTGTCCTGCTTATGCGGGGTGGGTGTTCGAGTCACCCCAGGCGCATCCGCGCTCAGTTCGACCCTTGCCAGGGTTCCGGTCCGGCGCAGCCGTGCAGGCGCCGGGCCTCACGGCCTCGCCAGTTGGTTACACGGGCTGGACGCCGTGAATCTCGGCCTCGAAGAACGGCTGGTACTGCGGCGTGCCAAACCACCAGCCAACGCGGAGCTGGCTGGGTATGACCCGGCCTCCGAAACGGCGCTCGGCTAGGACCTCGCCGCCGCATGGGACGTAGCCGTGTTTGCCATGGCTGCCGTTGTCCCAGCGCATCGCGCTGGCTTCTAGCACCGCGCCTTCCGCGTCAATGCCCAACCGCACCTCGGGGCGCTCCGGAGCAACAACCCAGGTTGCGACGATCAGCTCATCGCTCTCCGCGTGCCAGCTCACACCACGGTCCGGCAACAGGCTGGCCGGCGACCATGTGGCGGCCTCGACTGCCGCGCGCCCAGCACCGGAACGGGCTGTGTCCTCGTCATCGCCATGCACTATGGGCAGGCGGCCGAAAAGCCGGACCTCCATCGATCCGCTGCCGTCCGCGAAACGGTCCATGACCCGCAACAAAGTCAATGGTCCCCAGCCGACGCGCGCTCGCCACGTGAAGGAGAGTCCATCGCCCTCCCACTCAGCCGTGAACGGCAACCACAGGCCGACTTTGATCCGACCGGTCATCTTTAGGCGCACCCCGCGACCTAGCGCCGCGCCTGGAGCCAGGGCGTGCATGAAATAACGCTTCACGGGCGCATCTAGCTCGGCAACCAGCGCTGGCTCGAAGGCGCTGCCGGGTCGCGCTGCGGGCGGCCGTGTGCGACGACCGCCCGCCCGAGCTACAGGTCCGGCGCTCAACGCGCTGCCAGCCTCGCGCTTTCCCGGGGCGCGTCCTTGGCCCTGGACTCTTTACCGCGTGGATGGACGATCACCGGGCAGGGTGCCGAGTGGGCCACCGCGGACGAAACCGAGCCGAGCAGAACACGGCGCAACGGTCCGTAGGCACGCGACCCGAGGATCAGCACGCTCCCCGCGGCTTGCCCTGCCTCGGTCAGCTTCTCGGCCGGATCGCCGCTGACAAGGGTGGCCTCAGCCTCGATGTCATCAGGGAGCATCCCTCGTGCCTCGTCGAGCCCTTCGCGCACCTGTTCCTCGATTGCGGCCCGCAACTCCTGGTATCCCTGACCTGCACCGGCGCCCTTGCCGTAGACGACCGGCGGGGGCTCGGCGACGGCGACGAGCTTCAGCTGGGAGTCGCCCGCCTTGGCGAGCTCGAATGCATCCCCCAGGGCAAGGTCGGATTCATGCGAGCCGTCACAGCCGACCACGACGCTGCGTAGTCCGCTGTCGTCGTAGCGGTAGCCGTTCGGCGCGATGGCCACGGCACAGGGCGAGCCATGCAAGAAGCCCAAGGCCCACGTTGCCGGCGAGGATCTCACCGACCTTGCTCTGGCGCGAGGAACCCAAGACCACCAGATCAGCGTCAACGACCTCGGCGAGGTCGTGCAGCCCGCGCGTCGGCGAACTGCTCGGGACGGTCTCGGCCTCTGCGCCAACGGCGTCAGCGACCTGCTTAATCTCCGATGTCATCCGCCGCTCCGCCTCGTGCCACTCGGGCGGGGACTCGAACGGCTGGGCGGCTACCGGAAAGATGCCGGCGACGATGAGCTCGGCTCCAGTGGCCTCCGATATCAACCGACCGAGAGCCAGCGCGTCGCGCCCACCGTCGTGCAGATCGTGGCCGACAATGATCTTGCGGTACATGGGGCCTCCTTCAGTAGCCGTGACCCAACGCCTCGCCGTACGGCAAGGTCGAAGTCACCGACCAGCGTTGCGCGAAGTGGTGCTGCTGTCATCGGCGCAACGCCTCACCCTGGGTACGTAGTTCGCCGCAGGCGAACCGCCTACCTCAGTCGGGCTATCGCTCCTCCAGCATGACGACGGGCAGCTGCCTTCCGGCCTTCTTCTCCACGCGCGGAAGCCACTTGTTGGCGGTCACCAGCTCGTTCCACAGCGCGCCGCGTGCCTCGCCGGTCTCGACGCTCGCCGTACAAGCCACGTGAACGCTGCCGACCTGGATGGTGACTGCCGGGTCAGTGGTCAAGTTGTGCAGCCAGAGCGGCGGCTTCGGGGCACCGCCGTTAGCGGCGACGATGACCCAGGCCTTGCCATGACGCAGGTATTGAACAGGCGTCGTTCTCATCTGACCGGAGCGCCGGCCCGTGGTGGACAGCAGTAGTACGGGGTGGCCGCCCATGCGACCTAGGACGCGGCCGTTGGTGCGCCGGTAGAGCCAGGCATGCAGGCGATTGAAAGCGACCCGCATCTCAGTCGACCAGGACGACCACGGCCGCCAAGTAGAAGGCGATGGAGAGGAGATCCTGGAGGACGGTCGCCAGCGGCCCCGAGCCAAAGGCCGGGTCGCGGTCGAAACGCTGAAACGTGGCCGGAAGCGCCATGGCGACGAGCGTGGCGATGGTGCAGCTCGCCACGAGCGCGCACCCCACCGCGAGCGCCACCTGCTCATCTCCCCAGCCGACCTGCGCGAACGCGAAGAACACCCCTCCAACGACCACGCCCATCACGAGTCCCGTGATCAGCTCCCTGGCAAAGATCGCCCGGACTCTCACGCCAGATGAAAGCGCCCGGATGAGCACCGTCTCGGTTTGGGTCCCGACGGCGTCGGCGATGTAGACGACGGCCGGCACGAAGAAGGCGATCAGGACGTTTGCCTCCAGGCGGTCCTCAAAGGAGCCGATCAGCAGGGCGGAGCCCATCGCCCCAAGCAGCCCGAGCAGCAACCACGGCAGACGGTGCCACAGGCGGCGACGGACGGACTCCTCCGCGGCGCCGCGCGCTTGGCGAGCGCCCGCGAGGTACCCGCCCAGCCGGGCGAGATCGCGATCGTGGGCGGAGAGCAGCACAGGGAGCATCCGCGAAGGGGGTACCAAGCCACGGAAGCGGCCGGCAGAGTCGACGACTACCAAGCTGCTCTCGGGGCGCCCGATCAGCTGGTGTGCCGCGAGCACCTCGTCGGCATCAGGGGTAATCGTTACCGGATCGGAGATCATCAGCTCGCTGACTGGGAGCTCGGCGGGGGCTGCAAGCAGGCGCTCCACGGGAAGGATCCCGACCACCGCCCCGCCCTCCAACACGACCACATCTTCTGCAGACTCGAACCGGCCCCCCACGAGCCCGCCACGTACATCGGCGGCAAGTTCGTACGGGGCAGCCGACGGCACGGCGGCCGTGGCGTGTCCGGCGGCAACTCCCGAGCCCTCGCCCGAGGCCGGCGCCGGTTCGGCCAACTCGGGCACGGGCGCGCGCCCTTGGGGGGCTACGCCGCTACCGGCGAGCCAGAAAGGTAGGCGCCGAGTTCCTCGGCGTCGACCTTCTCGACTGGCTGCCACAGCGGCTCTGTCGAGACTTCGGACTCAAAGCTCTGGCCGCCGACGATCCGAGCCGACAGGTAGAGCGGCTCGTGGCCGGTAAGCAGCATTCCGTGGATGACCGGTCGGTAGGGGGTGGCCTCAACGGTCGCGCCGGCGCGGGCGGCGATGGCCGCCGCGGCCGTGTCGGCTTGCTGGGCGCCGAGTCCGCCGTGCTTGACCGGGAATGCCGTTACGTCGCCGGCGGCGTAGACCCGGCCGTCGGTGCCCGGCACGCCGCAGTGGTCGTCGATCGGCATGAAGCCGTCGTCGGCGCGCGGCAGCCCGCCGATCCCGCGTCCGGTGATCCGTGGCATTGAGATCATCCGGTCGGGGTGCAGCTCGATGCCGCTGGGCTGAAGCAGTAGCTGCTTCGCTGCCGGCACCTGCGCCCGGGCTTCGGTGTAGACGGTGATCCTCGCCTTGTTCAGGAGCTTGGTCACAGCTTCGCTGGCCGCACGGCCGAAGCTGGCCAGGGGCGTTGGCTCGGGGGTGATGATTGACAGCCCGACGTTCATGTCCTGGCTTAAGGCGCGTTCGGCGGTCATCAACGCCAACTCGTACAGCGGCAGCGGCCAGACCGGGCCCTCGGGGGCGATGAAAGCGACGCTCTTCGAGTACCCACCCTCGATGTCTTGGATGATCCCGCCGAACATCTCGTCGGCTTCGGCGTCGCGGTAAGAGAGGACGTGTTCGAACGCCGGGGTTATCCGTCCGCCGATCGCCACCAGCAGGGCGTCGAACGGCAGCGTGTCGCCATCGGTGGTGAGGATCTCTTGGCGGTCGACGTCTACCGAGCTGAGGCTGTCTTGGACCCACTTGGCATCCGCGTCGCGGGCGATGTGGCGCAGTTGGTGGCGCTGGGCCTTGCCCATCGCGAACGGCTCCTTCACGCTCAACGCGCGCAGGCTGAACTCCCCGTTTGGCGCCAAAAGCGTCACGTCGACCTCGGGGGCGAGTCGACGGAGGCGGAGTAGACCTTCGACGGCGGCCACTCCGCCGCCGGCTATCACTACGCGAAAGGGATCCATGCCTTCACCGTAGGTCCGCCGCTCGCCGAACGCATCCGCACAAATAGCCCTTGTGACTGCGGTTTTCTACGGTTCGGTGTGCGGCGCGGTGCCGATGCTGCGAGGGCTCCCAGCGGGCAGGCTGGGGAGATCCCGAAGGAGGTCTTTCGTGTCAACTCCCCAGGCATCTCTTGCAGAGATCCTTGTCGCGCCCGGCGGACAGGCGCCGGCAACCGCCGGCGATGTGATGACGCCCGGCGTTGTGGCCGTTCCGGTCACCGCGACTATTGACGAGGCGGGCCGCGCGCTGGCCGCACACCGCGTGCACGCTGTGCTCGTCGTCAGCTGCAAGGGCGAGCCGCTCGGCTGGCTGACAGCCAGCGCAGTAATCGATGTGCGCGAGCGTCACCAGCTGGTGAGTTGGGCGGTTGATGCCATCGGCGAGCCGTTGACGACGATCGATCGTGACGCCCCGCTCGCTGAGGTCGTTGAGCAGCTCCGCAAGCCTGACGTCAGCCACCTGGCTGTGGGTAAGCGTCCCGACCTGCTGCCCGAGGGTGTCATCAGTGAACTGGACCTCGCGGCGCGGGCGGCGCGCAGCTAGCTCAAGCGTCGTCGCCGACTGGAGGCACGATCAGCACCGGCCGCTCGCTGTGATGAAGCACGGCGTGCGAGACGCTGCCCAGGATCGCCGAGATGCCGGACATGCCCCGCGCTCCCATCACGAGCAGCGAGGCCTCCTCCTCTTCAGCGATGTCGAGCAAGCTGCGCCACACGCTGACGTCAGAGCGCTGTGAGAACGGCCGGGCTTCGAAGCCGGCTGCACGGGCGTGCTCGACGCCGGCTCTGGCCAGCTCGGCCGACTGGGTTACCGCGATCTCGTCGAGCTCTTGGGCCATGCCGCCGACGGCACCTGCCGCGACCGGCGCATACGGCATCTGGGTGACCCATGACTGCCACACCTCGGCAACTATCGCCTCGCGGCCTTTCAGCAACGAGGCGGCCCGTTCGATTGCCAGCTTCGCGTCCTCAGAGTCGTCGTAACACAGAAGCGCCGGGCCTCCCGAGGACTTGCCCTTGGGCGAAACAACCAGCACCGGCACGTTGCTGTGATGGACGACAGCGTTCGAGACGCTGCCTAGAAGCGCCGACCTCAGCCCGGACCGTCCGCGTCGACCAACGACGATCGCGGCGGCGCCGTGTCGCTCCGCGGTCTCTAAGAGGAGCTGCCACGACTTGCCCTGCTGCTCAACCACGATCGACCGAGGCTTGAAGCCGGCCTCGGTGGCCAAGTCGGCGCCTTCGAGGACAACGCCCTCTGCCGCGTCAAGCTCTAGGCCGGTCAATGGTGGCGGGCCGGCCAGTCCGAGGGCATCTGTTCCAGTTTCGGGGAGCAGCCGATCCGAGAGACCGGAGAACATGTGAACGACGAACGCCAGCCGCGGCGCCAACAGCCGGCCGGCAGCAGCGATCGCCTCCTTGGCGTCTTCCGAGCCGTCGTAGGCGATCAGGATGGGCGGGTCGCCGGCGCTGAGTTGGTCTCGGTCGTCGCCCATCGGAAGCTCACTCACGAGCCGACCTCGGCGTAGCGCTCTTGGGCCTCGGGCTTGTGGACCTCGGCTCCGCGCGGATGGACGAGCACCGGGCATGTGCCGGCGCGCATCAGCGACGTTGAGACTGAGCCGAGGAGAACGCGGCGTACCGGCCCGTAGGCCCTGGAGCCGAGCATCACCAGGGAGGCGGCGGAAGCGGCCTCGACCAGCTTCGAGGTCGGATCGCCGGCGACCAGGGTGGCTTCCACCAGCACTCCTTGCGGTATCGAACTGACGGCCTGGTCGAGTTCTTCGCGCAGCTGCCCCTCAATGGCTTCCGTCAGCTCACGGTAGGCGCCGTCGTCGCCGCCACCCTTGCCGTGAACGAGCGGGGGCGGTTCGGCGACCGCAACTAGCTTGAGGGTCGCTTCGGTTGCCTCAGCGAGATCCACTGCGGCTTGAAGGGCGAGGTCGGCCTCGTGTGAGCCGTCGAAGGCGACGACGATCGTCGGAAGGCCCTTCGGCGCCTGCTGCGCGTAGCCGTGCGGTGCGATGGCGACGGCGGCCGAGGACCCTTGAAGCAGGGCGAGCCCGACATTGCCGGCCAGGAGCTGTCCCAACTTGCTGTGACGCGAGGAGCCAACGACGACCAGGTCGGCCTCGATCTCCTCAGCCAACTCGTGCAGGCCCCGGGCGGGCGAGCTGCTGGGGAAGGCTTCCGCCTCAGCGTTGTTTTCGTGCGCGATCCGCTCGATCTCGTCGACGACCGCGCGCTCCTCTTCACGCCAGCGCGACTCGAAGCCGTGCGGCATCTGGCCGGAGGGGAATACACCGGCCACGACCACGGCCGCGTCGCCGGCGATCAGCCGCCCGAGCACCAAGGCGTCATCGCCCCCTGTATGGAGGTCGTGTCCGACGACGATCTTTCGGTACATGTCAATCCTCGATCGATCCTTTAGCGAGTCGCTTGTCAGCCTGCTGTCTGTGCGGCGGTCGCGCATCGGGAGCTCTCCCCACACCTGATCCGTAGTCCCCCGCAGCGCGGCCCCGGGTGCGAACATCCTGAGAGGCGTCGGTAGGTTGAGCTCGGGCATGGCACTCCACGGACTCGACGAACGTCGCTTGAGTTCCCTGCTGGAGGTCGGGCGCGGGTTGGTGTCGGACCTCGACACCGAGGCGGTCCTGCGTCGCGTACTCGAAGTCGCCCGCGAGTTGACGGGCGCCGGATACGCGGCGCTCGGGATCCTCGACCCCCGCGGGCCCGAGCTGGAGCGCTTTCTCGTCGCGGGGATCGACGATGAAGCCCACCGGGCCATCAGCGAGCACGTTCGCCGCTTCGGGTTTACCCCGGCTGACGCTGAAATGGACGCCTTTCTCGGCGCGCCGATCATGATCCGCGCTGAAGCCTCCGGCAGCATCTACCTGACCGACAAGGAGGGCAAGTTCGACGAGCACGATCAGGAGACCCTCGTCGTGCTGGCCGAGTGGGCTGCGGTCGCCATCGACAAGGCTCGGCTCTATGAGGCCGTCGAAGGGCGACGCGAAAAGCTGGAGCGAGCCGTCAGCGGCTTGGAGGCGACGACGGCGATCGCCCGCGCGGTCGGCAGCGAGACCGACCTCAACCGCGTACTGGAGCTCGTCGTCAGGCGCGCGCGGGCACTGGTCAACGCCCGCTCGGCCTTGATCCTGCTGGCCGACGGCGACGAGCTGCTTGTCTCGGTCGTTGCCGGGGAGACACCGGCCGAAACCATGGGCAGCCGACTGCCGACGGCCGGCACGGCGGCCGGTGAGGTGTTGCGCCGCGGCCACGTCGAGCGCCTGAGCCAGTTGCAGGCCCACAGCCGCCCAGGCCTTGGGGCCCTGTCACCGGACGCGGAGACGGCGATGCTCGTCCCTCTGACGTTTCGCGGCCGGACCCTCGGCGTCTTGGTCACCCTGGACCGTGTCGGCAGGCCTTCTGAATTCGACGACGAGGATGAGCGGCTGATGCGCTCCTTCGCCACCAGCGCGGCAATGGCGGTCGCAACTGCCCAGAGCGTCGGCAGCGAGCAGTTGCGCCTCAGCATCGCCGCGGCGGAAGCCGAGCGAAAACGCTGGGCGCGGGAGCTCCACGACGAGACGCTGCAGGGGCTCGGCGCGGTCCAGTTGATGTTGACCTCGGCAGTTCGGGTCGTAGATCCGGATGCGCAAGAGCGGGCGACGGGCCAAGCCATCGATCATCTCGGCGAGGAGATCGAACGCTTGCAGAGCCTGATCACCGAACTACGGCCGGCGGCTCTAGACGAGATCGGACTCGGGCCTGCCTTGGAGAGTCTCGTCGAGCGAACCCGGATCGTCCACGGCCTGGACATCGAGACCGAGATCGACCTTGACCACGAGACCGGCCGGCAGCGCACGCGGCTGTCTGACGAAACCGAGAGCGGTATCTACCGTCTCGTTCAGGAGGCGCTCACCAACACCGCCAAGCACTCGCGGGCTGAGAGAGCGTGGATCCGGCTGGTCGAGAGCGAAGGCCGCGTCTCAGTCGAAGTCCGCGACGACGGCGCCGGCTTCGACCCAAGTCACGCCGACGGCGGCTATGGGTTGATGGGAATGCGAGAGCGCGTTGCGCTACTCGGAGGCTCGTTGACCGTCGACTCCGACCACGGTTCCGGGACAACCGTCCGGGCTGAGCTGCCGGCTGAGCACCGTAGCGCCCAGTCGGAACCTGGGCCGAGCACCGGTTAGACCCCGAGCGCCACCGCTAGCAGCACCATCAACAGCCCGCCGGCCAGAGTGCCCGCGAGGGCCATGGGGAGCGAGCCGCGGCGGAACACCTGCGGCGCCAGTTCGATCACCACCAGAGCCAGCATCGCCCCCGCGGCGAACGCAAACGAGAACGGCAGCAGGCCTTCGATCTGCTTCACGAGTGCGAAGGCCATCAGCGCACCGACGGGCTGCGGGACACTGGTCGCGACAGCGGCCCAGAACTGCTGCCGGGGCGAGAAGCCGGCGGCATCCATCGGAATGGCGACGCTGGTGCCCTCGGGAATGTTCTGCAGGGCGATGGCCAGGATCACGAAGAGGCCAAGACCCGCGGTGTCGGAGGCGTAGGCCGTACCGATGGCGAAGCCCTCCGGCAGGCTGTGGACCAGCAGCACGGCGAACACGAGCACCGATCGCCGGACGCCCGCGCCACGCAGCCGACCTACATGAACATCCTTGCCCTGGACCAGTCGCCGCGAGACGAGGAGAAAGACGATCCCGGTCGCGAGGCCGGCCGCGACCGAGGCAGTGGAGCCCTCGTCGAGCGCCGGCAGCAATAGGCCGACGATCGAGGCCACGGACATCAGGCCGACGGTCAGGCCCCACAGGGCCGGCCGCAACTGCTCCGCTCGGTTCCCCAGGCGCGAGACCGGCAGCGCACCGAGACCGGTTGCGAGCGCGGTTGCGCTCCCGGCCAGCGCCAGGAGAATGACGTCCACCGTTACTCGACCAGGTTGTTGTCGAGCGCGTAGCGAACCAACTCAGAGCGCGTTGAGCGACCGGTCTTGCGCTGGATGTGGGCTCGGTGCGACTCGATGGTGCGGACGCTCAAGAACAGCTGCCCGGCGATCTCTGAGTTGGTGTGGCCGAGTGCGATCAGCCGCAGGATCTCGACCTCGCGGTCGGTCAGGTCATCGGGCGGGCCGGCGGGCTCGGGCGGCGCGGCGGCGAGCTGGGCGCCAAGCCTCGGGTTCAAGTATGTACCGCCGGATACCACGGCGCGAATAGCGCCGACCAGCTCGGTGCCGGCCGACCCCTTCAGCACATAGCCGAGCGCACCAGCCCTCAACGCCTCCCGGGCGAACGCCGGATCGTTCTGCATCGTCAGTACGACGATCGCGGTGTCGGGGGAGTCCTGACGCAGCTCAGGGATCGCAGGCAGGCTGCGGCCCCCAGGCATATTCAGGTCAAGGACCAGGACATCGGGGCGATGGGCGCGCACGTAACGCCCCGCTGTCTCGATGTCTCCCGCCTCGGCCACAACCTCGATGCCCTCCTCGGCGTCGAGCAGCATGCGCAGCCCGTTGCGAACGACAACGTGATCGTCGGCAAGGACAACTTTGGTCCGCTCGCTCATGGGTTGGCTGAGGGGGGTCGGATGGCGGTGGCGATCTCAACATCTTCTCGCGCAGCGAAAACTGCTTCGTTTCTTCGCCCCAATCGGAGTAGCCTGGTGGAACTGGCCCTGCGGCCAAAAGTTCCGGCCCCAAGAGAGCAAAGACCGCTGAAGCGTGAGCCACACGCCGAGGCACAGGACTCAGAGGCGCTCGGGATTGCTGCGGGGCCAGTCTTTCGTCCGCACTCGCTCAGGACCCTGCGGGCTCGTCCGGCGGTCGGCTGCGCAGCGTGCCCGCATGTGCGCGCGCCGTCGGATCCTCGCGGACCTTCAACAGGCTGGCGATCGTCGTGATCAGGAGAACGATGACGATGACGGCGAGTGATGTCGCCGTCGCGATCTCCGGGACCGCATCGTTCTGGATGTGCCCGAAGTGCAGCACGAGCTTGACCCCGATGAACGCGAGGATCAGCGACAGCCCGGTCGAGAGGTAGACGAGACGGTCGAGCAGGCCGGTGACGAGGAAGTAGAGCGCCCGCAGTCCCAGCAGTGCGAATGCGTTGGCGGTGAACACGATGAACGGTTCCTCGGTGACACCGAAGACGGCCGGGATCGAGTCCAGGGCGAACAGGATGTCGGTGCTGCCGATCGTGAGCACGACGAGGAACAGGGGCGTCGCGACCCGTCGCGCTCCCTGGCGGGTGAACAGCCGTCCACCTTCGTATTCCTCGGTGAACGGCAGATGGCGGCGCGCGAAGCTGACGAGAGCGTTGTCCTTCACCGACGGGTCTTCGTCGCGGTGGCGGAACAGCTGCACCGCGGTCGCGATCAGCATCAGTCCGAACACCAGGAACATGAAGCTGAACGCCGCAAGCAGCGCGGCGCCGAGCACAATGAAGATCACGCGCAGTACGAGCGCCGCGATGATCCCGAAGGTCAGCACCTTGTGCTGGTGCTCGACGGGCACCGCGAACGTGCTCATGATGATCACGAAGACGAAGAGGTTGTCGACGCTGAGCGACTTCTCCACGACCCAGCCGGCGAAGTACTCCGCGCCGTAGTCCCACCCGGCGATCGACCCGAAGACGACACCGAAACCGACGGCGACGCTGACGTAGAAGATCGACTGAACCGACGCCTCGCGAAACCCCACAGCATTGGGGGCGGCGAGCGCTCAGGGCCAGGTCAGCAAGCAGGAGCAGCACGATCAGAGCAATCGTCACCGCCCAAGCTGCGGGTGTGATCTCGAGGATGCACTGACTCTAGGGATGGCCCTGCCAGTTCAGGGCAACGAAGTGCCCATTAGAGCCTGAACTTCGCGCTTGCGGAGAACTACGGATCAATTACCGCTCGGGCTGCGGATGGCCACTGCATGCACGCGACGTACGGTGAACCAGGTCCCCTATCCCGAGTTGGAGTTGGCCATGCCCGCTGCGCTGCACCTTGACCCCTGGCAGATCGCTGATGCTTCCGACGTAGGAGATCACGCCGCTGAGCGGATCGAGTTTGCGCTGCGGGCGGCGATCCTCGCTCCGTCGAGCCACAACACTCAGCCGTGGTGGTTCCGTATCGAGGGCGAGGTCATCGAGTTGTACGCCGACCGCTCGCGAGCGCTACCGGTGGTCGACCCCGCGGGCCGGGAGCTGGTGATGAGTTGCGGCGCGGCGCTGTTTCATCTGCGAACCGCGTTGCGGGCGGTTGGCTGCGAGCCGCTCGTTGAGCGGATGCCCAGCGGCCCCGACCCGGACCTGCTGGCCCGTATCAAGCTCGGCCCGTCATTCGAGCCGGGTGACACCGAACGGCGGCTGTTCGAGGTGATCGTCGATCGCCACACCGACCGCCACCAGTTCGAATGGCGACGGCTGTCGCCTCGCCTGGGTCAGGAGCTAGGCCGCGCCGCGGTTGCCGAGGGCGCGCAGCTGGTGCTGGTGACCACAGAGCACCACAAGCGGGAATTGGCCGAGCTGATCGCCGAGGGCGATCGTCGACAGTGGGACAACAAGCCCTTCCGCGCTGAGCTTGCGGCTTGGAGTCGCGGTAACCACAGCACACGGCGCGATGGCATCCCCGGCTATGCGACCGACCACAGCGACCCGACTTCACTCATCAGCCCGCTGGTGATTCGCACCTTCGACCTCGGTCGCGGGCAGGCAGCGCGCGATCAAAAACTCGCCGAGGGCTCGCCGGCGATGGCCGTGCTGCTGACCGACTGGGACGCGCCGGCACAATGGCTCGCCGCCGGCGAAGCACTCAGTCACGTCTTGCTCAGCGCCCGGGCCGCGGGCGTCTCGGCGTCGCTGCTCAACCAACCCGTCGAAGAGCCCGCACTGCGCCCCAAGGTGCGCGAGCTGCTTGGCGAGCGCGGCTTCCCCCAGCTGGTGCTGCGCCTCGGCTACGCGGCTGAGACGTCGCCGCCCACGCCGCGGCGCGGCCTCGAAGACGTCGTCATCTAGCGGTCGGCGCAGGCGATCCGGTGGCTGACTACGCGCTCCTAATCGCGCTTGTGTTCGCCGTCAACCTGCTGCCGGCGTTCGGGCCGCCAACCTGGGCCGTGCTGGTCTTCCTGAAACTCAATCTCGGCCTGGCCGCCGTACCTCTGGTGCTGTTGGGCGCGATCGCCGCGGCATCGGGACGGCTGGTCCTGGCCTACGGCGCGCGCCACTTCCGGGGGCGACTATCCCGCAAGCGCATCGAGAACCTGGAAGCAGCCGAAGAAGCCCTCGCCGGTAGCCGCGGCAAAGCGCTGACCGGACTCGGGCTGTTCGCACTTTCGCCGGTGCCGTCGGCGCAGCTGTTCGTCGGCGCCGGGCTGCTGGCGGTGCCCATCGTTCCACTGACCCTGGCCTTCTTTGCCGGCCGCCTGGTCTCCTACTCCCTGTACGTCGGTGCGGCGGCGCTCGCCGCCGACAACCTGAAGACGATCGTCACTGAGAGCCTAACCTCGCCGGCCGGCCTCGCGGCGCAGGCCGTGATGCTCGTCCTGCTCGTCCTGCTGGTCAGGGTCGACTGGGCAAAGCTGATCGCAAAGCGCCGCAGCCTGCCGCGCCCCGCAAGTGCGCGCGGGGCGTGAGAATGTTCCGCCCTCGATTGGATGGAACAGACGATCGACTCACGGCGGCCGCCCTCGCCTTCCGCACCGTCCACGCCGCGATCGCCACGGCGTTCCTGCTCGCCATTGCGTACGTCTGGTGGTGTGCCCTCACCGGCCGTCGCGGACGGCTCCTACGCCTCGCGGTCACTGCGCTCGGCTGCGAGGGTCTGCTCGTCGTCGCCAACCACGGGGACTGCCCGCTTGGCGGTCTACAAGAACGTATGGGCGACCCCGTTCCACTGTTCGATTTGGTCCTCTCGCCCCACGCAGCCCGTCGCGCAGTGCCAGCCTTGGGAGCCGTCACCGTTGCTGGCGTCGCCCTCCTAGCTCGACCCAGTCACCAGCGAAGCAGCTCCTCTCTCTAGAGCGACCTCGTGGAACCCTCGACGCAAGCTGCCGATCTCCGTGCAAGGCTAGGGCTGCCGTAGCCGCAGTCGCAGCCAGTAGTTCTCCGAAGGTGGTGTCGTGGCTGTCCCCGATGGCGCGGGACACGGCGCGTCATAGCCTCGTTGTATGACCAATCCGTTTTGGCGAATCCTGTGGATGGTCCTGGCGTTGTCAGCGCCTGCGACAGCTGCCGCCGCCAGTGGCGCTCCTTCTGGGAAGGCCCTTGACCGGTTGGACCAGACGATCGAGGACAGGATCGATGCCCACAACATCCCGGGCTTCGCGGTCGCGGTGGTGAGCGGCGAGCGCACCGTTCACGTGCGCGGCTTCGGTGAGGCTGACGGGTCAGGACGCAAGGTCAACGCGAATACGCCGTTCGTAATCGGATCCTCGGGCAAGACGATCACTGCGCTCTCAGTGATGCAGCTGGTGGACGCCGGCAAGGTTGAGCTCGACGCCCCCGTCCGTCGATACGTGCCTCAGTTCCGCGTCGCGGACGAACAGGCGTCGCAACGCATCACCGTTCGCAACCTGCTCCAGCAGACGACCGGCTTGTCCGAGACGGCAGGAGGACCGCTGCTGCGTTCCCAGGGTGGTGGAACCCCGGTGGAGGTAATTGACGAGCTGCGCGACGCGGAACTCGTCAGCGCGCCCGGAGAGGAGTTCCACTATTCGAACGGGAACTTCGTCCTCGCCGGCCTTGTAGTGGAACGTGCGTCGGGCGAACGCTTCGGGCGCTATGTCGAGAAGCACGTTTTCGCACCGCTCGGCATGGACCGCAGCTTCGTGTCGCTTGAGCCGGCGCGTCGCGCAGGACTGGCGGTCGGCCACCGCTACTTCTTCGGCTTCGCCCGTGAGCACGGCCCGACGTTTCCGGTTGAGTTGCAGGCGGCCGGCTACATGATCTCGACCGCTGAGGACTTCGGCCGCTACCTGTCGCTGTATCTCAACGACGGTGTCGCCAACGGGCGCCGCTTGGTCTCGCCAACCGGACTGCGGACACTGCTCACCCCCGGACGCGAGGCGCACCTCGGACCGTGGGCCGGGGATCCGCCGTCGCGCTATGCGATGGGCTGGTTCGTAGGCGGGCCCTGGAAGGAACAGGCGCTGCTTCATCCCGGCGACACCCCGGACTCGAGCTCGATGGTCGTCCTGTTACCCCAGCGTGGTTGGGCCGTGGCGACGCTCATGAATGCGGGCAACGAGATGGAGCTCCCAGGCAACCCTTCGGCCATGGACCGTACCTCCCGCAACGCCGTCGACGCGCTGCTTGGGGAGCCCGTTGACAGCACGTCGTTGAGGACCTTCTATGTGTTCTTCGACCTGGTCGCGCTGATCCTCGTGGCGCTTGCCGGGTTCGCCCTGTATCGGGCCGTGCGCGCGTTTCGCAGCCAGGAGCCGCCACGTCACCGCGTCAGGGCCTGGGTCGGCGTGGCGACTCGGGTAGCCGGCGGCAGTCTGCTGATCGGGGCTCCGGTACTGCTCGGCGTTGGCTGGGGTGGCCTGTTGCTGTTTACGCCCGACTTGGCCATCGTCTTGCTCATGCTCGGGGTGCTGCTGGTCGCTACGGCGTTGCTGCGACTGGGCTGGCTTCGCCGTGGCGCGCCGGTGTCACCGACTGGCAGATCTGAACAGCCCTCACCCGCCGAGTCCTCGTTGGCGCGGGTCTGATTGCCGACTCTGCGTTCCGTCGCCCTCGCGCTTGTCAGCTCAGCCGCCACGCGAAGCACTTGCTGACCCAGCTCGGGCCCTCGCGCTCGTAGAAGCGGTGCGCGTCGGCGCGATCGAGCCCCGAGTCGAGCTCCAGGTGGCACGCGCCCCGCTCTCGGGCCCACTCCTTGGCGGCGTCCAGGAGGGCCTTGCCCACGCCCTCCGAGCGCCGCTCCGGATCGACCGCCAGGTCCTCGACCCACGCGCGCTGGCCGAACCGGACCGAGCCGATGTCCAGGAACACACAGCAGAGCCCCACGATCTCTCCCCCGGCCGACCGGGCCAGCAGCAGCTCCGCGCGGTCGGACTCGGCGACGGCATCCAGGCGCTCCGCGGCGGCCGCGGGATCCCAGCCCGCCGGCACCGACCCCGGGGCCGCGAACAGCCACTCGTACGCGGGCAGGGCGGCGGCCGCCTCCCCGGGCGCGGCCGGCTCGATTGCGAAGCCTGGAGCCACGGCGCCCGCTAGAACGGCCGCGTGCCGCAGCGGAAGAAGTACGGCAGCACGCCCACCGGCGCCCGCACGGTCGCCCGCCGCGGCCCGCGGTAGCGTGCTCCCCCGCTCCCCTCTCGGCGCCAGCATCCGCGCGGGAAGCTGACGCTGCGCGATGTCGCGCCCTCGCGGACGATCGGCGCCACCAGCACGTCGTCGCCCAGCAGCCACTGCTGCGACTCGGTGGCGGCGCCGGGCGCCTCGGGCGCCGCCAGCCACATCGGCTGGGTGACCGGCACGCCGGTGCGGCGGCCCCTGCGCCACAGGCGCCTGATGTAGGGCACGGCCTGCTGGTGCAGCGAGGCCATCCGCGTCCAGCGGTCGAGCGTGGCCTGGCCGTAGGCCCACGGCATCCGCGTGCCGTTCACCGCCGAGTTGTGCACGCGGAAGTACGGCGTGAGGGCCGCCCACTCGCTCCAGCGGTTGAACAGCTCCTCGGTGGGCGGCCCGGTGAGCGAGTCGATGTAGCCGCCGATGTCGGTGGTGAAGCCGAACGCCCCGCCCACGGCCCGGTTGAGCATGTCGGGCGCCTGGGAGCGCAGCCCGGAGCCGGCGCTCCAGTCCACCGTCTCGTCGCCCGGGAAGGTGCCCATCTCATACGCCGCGCTGCCCGGCCGGCCGCTGTAGCCCGCGCGCGTGAAGAACCAGTACGGGTCGCGACGGCCCTTCGCTCGGGCGATGCTGTCGACGATGCGCCGGCTGGCCCTGTGGAACAGCACCGGGTAGCGGTTGTGCATCGTCCTGCCCGTGCTCCCGTCGGCGAAGTGCATGTCGTCCTGCACCTGCTCGCCGAAGTCCTGCATGAAGCCGTCGACACCCGCGTCGTGCAGCAGCTGCAGCCGCTTGCGCCACCACGCAAGCGTGCGCGGGTTGGTGAAGTCGAGCAGCGTGGCCGGCGCCCCGCCGTTGGAGCCGAACACGTACGGCCGCCCGTCGCGCGTCTTGGCGACGAGGCCCAGCCGGGCCGTCTCCTCGTAGTCGCCGGCCGGCTGCGTGTTCAGGGAGTCGTTGGACACATACGCGCGGTGGTAGAGCACCGACCTGATGCCGCGCTCGTCGAGCCGGCGGATCACGCTCTTCACGTAGTCGAGGTCCCTGAGCAGCGCATAGCCCTCGAAGGCGTACGCGCTGAGCTTCACGTCATAGCGCTCGATGTCGGCCAGGTCGCGCTCGATCTTGGCCCGGTAGGTGGCGGCCGTCTCGGGAGCGGGAAGCGTGGGCAGTGCGGGGGTCTGGATCGCCCGCGACACCATCGCGCCCTGCGCCCATCCGGGCGGCACCCGGTGGCGCCCGGTGATCGCCGTGAGCCCCGCGACGGCACGCTGCCTGGTCGGCCCGAACACCACGGTGTAGTCGAGCCTCGAGGCCGACGCCTGCACCTGCCACGCCGTCCGGCGGTCGTTTGCCATTCGCCAGCGGGAGTACTCGGTCTGGTTGAGCAGGAACCCGTAGCCGCGCGAGGACACGAACTGGGCCTGCGGGTAGTAGGCCGCGTTGGGACCGTTGGGGAAGAGGAAGCGCTCGAAGCCACCGGGGATGCCGTCCGGGATCTTCGGCGTGACCGACAGCTGCGGCCCGGTGTAGTCGGTGCCCTGCTCCACCAGCGAGGGCAGCAGCGCCAGCCCACCGCTGATCGTCGGCCGGCCACCGAGGTTCTCCTGCTCGGTCCAGCCCCCGAGCTTCTCGCCGCGCTTGTTCACGGTGCCGTGGCGCCCGCCGAACCCGTGGAAGCCCTCGCCGCGGCGGGCGGCGAACGAGTCGCCCATGGTGATGACTCCCCGCGTCGACGTTGGGCGCACCCGCACCCGCAGTGAGCGCCCCCTGTCCGGCGAGATCTGGACCCGCAGCCGGCGCGACGGGTCGCTGGTGGAGACCAGCATCCGCACGCCGCGCCCGGCGCGGCGCAGGGAGACCACCGAACGCGCGGAGTGGACGGTCCCGCTGCGGCGCGAGAACAGCAGGTTCCCGTTCCACAGTCCCGCGTTCCACTGATCGCGAAGCTCGGTGCCGACCTCGAACGAGAGGGGCGCGTAGGTGGCGTTGTCGGGCTGGAGCTCGAGGCCGAACGGCTCCGGGTCGCGGGTGGGCGGCAGCGCCCGAGGGCCGCTGCGCCGGTTGGCCACCTGGCGCAGCAGGGTCCTGCCCTCGGAGTCGCGGAACGCCAGCCGGAAGGGCGCTCGCTGCACGACCGCCGAGCCTCCCGCGGTCTCCACGACGACGCGCTGCTTGGTGATCCGCACGGCCGCCTGCGCGGGGGCGGCCGCGACCACCGACGCGGCGGCGCAGGCGCAGGTGGCGGCGAGTCGTCCGTGACGCATGACGCAGGCGCATACTAGGCGCCGGCGCGGGGGTTCGGCCGGCCGTCCATCGCTCCCGGCGGGGCCGGGCGGTACGGTTTGGGCGTGAGCGAGAGCTTCTGCGACGTCGGCGGCGGCGTGAGCCTGTGCCACGAGTCGTTCGGCAACCCGTCCGACCCGCCCGCGCTGCTGGTGATGGGGCTCGGGATGCAGATGATCGCCTGGAGCGACGAGTGGTGCGAGGAGCTGGCCGGCCGTGGCTTCCACGTCATCCGGTTCGACAACCGCGACGCTGGGCGCTCCACCCACTTCGAGGGTCCGGCGCCGACGGTCCGCCAGCTGCTCTCGCGCCGCTTTCGCGCCGATCAGTACACCCTCCACGACATGGCGCGCGACACCGAGGGCCTGCTGCGCGAGCTGGACCTGGCCCCGGCGCACGTGATCGGCGCTTCTATGGGCGGCATGATCGGCCAGGCGCTGGCGGCGCGCCACCCGGACAGCGTCCGGTCGCTGACCTCGATCATGGCCACCACCGGCAGCCGCTTCCGCGGGCAGCCCGCCCTGGCCATGTACCGCCTGCTGCTGCAGCGTGCGCCCAGCGATCGCAAGGGCTACGTGGACAACGCGGCAAGAGTGTTCGCGAGCATCGGCTCGCCCGGCTTTCCCCACGACGACGAGCTGGTACGCGACCTGGCGGGGCGAAGCTGGGACCGCGACCACGACCCGGCCGCCACCGCGCGTCAGCTGGCCGGCATCCTCAAGGCGGGCGATCGCACCCGCGAGCTGCGCAGCATCGCCGCGCCCACGCTGGTGATCCATGGCGACTCAGACCGGCTGGTGGCGCCGTCGGGCGGCAAGGCCACGGCACGCGCCATCCCCGGGGCGAAGCTGCTCACGATCCGCGGCATGGGCCACGACCTGCCGCGCGGCGCCTGGCCCCAGATCCTGGACGCCATCCAGGCTCACGCGCGCGCGGTCGATGGCGTGCCCCAGGCGGCGTAGCCATGGACGGCCCCGACGACCCCAGCACCGAGGAGCTGCGGATCGACCAGGCCGCGCGCGAGGAGCGCGAGCGCGAGGCCGCGGAGCGCGCCGAGGACGATCAGGAGGCAGCCCAGCACGACCGCCGGGCGGAGAAGTCCGCCTACCTGCGCTCCAAGCTCGAGGAGCGCGAGCGCGCCGAGCGCGAGTCGGACTGAAGCGCCGGGTCAGCTTTGTAGGGCCGCGCGCGCTGACTCCACGCTGTCGTCCACGGGCACGGCCTTGTGCACGCCGGTCAGGTCGAACACGCGCCGCACCGGCCCCTCCGCTGCCACGACGCGCACCAGGGTCCCCTCCTCCCCGCGCCGGCGGGCGAGCTTGAAGAGCATGTGCAGCCCCGAGCTGTCCAGGTAGGTCAGGCCGGACAGGTCCACCACGGCCGCCGCCACGGCCGGGCCCGACGCCCCGTCGACCTTGGCCGCCACCGCCGCCACGTTGGCGCTGTCGAGCTCCCCGGAGACGGCGATCAACGTCACGCCGTCGGCCTCGGTCACGGACACGGCCGCGAGCCCTGCCTCCACCACGGTGTGCTCGGATTTCACGTCTTCGTCCACGGCCACCACCTTGTCAAGCGTCACACGCGTGCCGTCGGCAGCGCGCCTGATGTTCACGGCGTCCATCACGCGCTCCATCAGCCCCAGCCCGTGCCCGCGGTCCGGACGCTCCACCGGCTCGCGCCAGGTACCGCCGTCCTGCACCTCCACGCGCAGCTTCCGGCCCTCGAGCCTGGCGATCACGTCGATGGCCCCGTCGGCGGGGGCCCCCGAGTGCTCCACCGCGTTCATGCAGGCCTCGTTGCTGGCCAGCAGCACGTCGTTCACGTCGTCGGTGGTCACCTGCGACTCCGCGAGCCAGGCCGACAACGCGCGCCGGGTGCCCACGAGCCCGGCCGGGTCGATCGGCATGCTGCGCCTCAGCTCGCGCGGGTCGTGCGAAGGGGAGGAACCCGGCGACTCTGTTCCTGCTCCCGTCACGGCGGCCCAGAGCCTAAGCCAGCGGACCCGGCGCGCCAAGTGAGAGGGACGTGGCTAGATCTTGAGCAGCACGATCACGTTCGCCACGAAGATCAGGGCGAACGCGACGGTCCAGCGGTTGAGGTTGCGCTCCACCAGCGAGCCGCCGCCGAGCGGCCCGCTGCCGCCGCCCACGCCGAAGGCGCCGGACAGGCCTGCGTCCTTGCCCGAGTGCAGGAGCACCAGGACGATGACCACCACCGAGAGGATGATCTGGAGGCCGCTGAGGATCGCTTCCATGGCGGCGGAAGATAGCGGGTCAGCCGTCCGGCCGGGCGGCCCTCGAGCCGGTCGAGCTCGCGCAGGATGTCGATCGCCTCGGCGCGCAGCTCGGCGTCGATCGCGCGGTGATCGGCCTCGGACAGCTTGCCCATTCGCAGGTCCAGCTCGGCGTCGCGGATCTCCCGGTACTTGGCCTCCTTGGCGGCCTCGAGCTCGGCCCGGCGCGCCGCGTCGGCCGCCTCCGCTGCCCCAGGTCGCAGCAGGGGGCGGATCACCACCGCCGCGACCAGGCAGGCGAGCACCACCAGCGCTACGGCGTACTCCATCGAGCGGAGCCTATGCGCGCGTGAGCTCGCGCCCGAGGCGGGCCGCGTACAGCGAGCGCACCCGCCGCAGGCGCGCCTCGGGCGTGGGCCAGGCGGCGATCAGCGCGCCCAGCAGCGCGATGCCGCCGCCGATCCAGATCCACGACACCAGCGGCGAGACGATCGTGCGGAACGCGGCCGGCGGGGGGTCGCGCCGGTAGCGACTCGGCGATCGCGGCGATCGCGATCGCCTGCACGTTCCCGTCGGAGTCGCCGAAGCGGCGATTGGCCTCGCGGATCGGCCCGTCCAGGGCGCTGATGTCGGGCCGGACGGCCGCCCAGAGGTCGCGGCGCAGGCCCCAGCGCACGTCGACCTCGCTGGTGGCCTCGCCCTCGAAGAAGCGCCCGATCGCGCCGTCGCCCATGTCGCGCGAGGGATAGAAGTTGCGCGACGGGCGGAGCGTGAAGCGACTCGTCGCCCTTGCGCACCGCCAGCACCGCGCCGAAGGAGATCGGCGCGCCCGTGCCGGCGCTGTCGCCGCCCAGCTTGGCGGTCGGCCGCACGTAGGTGACCTCGTAGCCGTCGGTGGTGAACCGCTCGCCCGGCGACAGGCGCACGTCGCGCTGATCCTGGAACGCCGAGGACCCGGCCACGCCCAGGAACAGCACCGCGATCCCCGCGTGCACCACGTAGCCGCCGTAGCGGCGGCGGTTGCGCCCCACGAGCTGCGCCAGCGCGCGCGGCCACGCATCGCCCGTCATCGTGCGCCGCGCCGCGGCACCGCGCGCGAACTCCTGGACCACCACGGCGAGCACGAACGCCACCAGCGCGAACATGGCCAGCGCCAGCGGGCGATCGGCCGCGTTCGTGAACGCCCACAGCACCAGCCAGCGTGACCGCCGCCACGGCCACCGGGCCGGTGAGCACGCGCCGCAGCGCCGCCGGCGTCACGCGCCGCCAGGCCACCATCGGCCCGATCGCGATCAGCGCCACCAGCGCCAGCGCCAGCGGGGTGACCAGGCGGTTGAACCACGGCGGCCCCACGCTGGCCTCGGTGCCGGTCACGGCCTCGGAGATGAGCGGGAAGAAGGTGCCCCAGAAGACCACCAGGCAGAGGCCCACCAGCACGAGGTTGTTCAGCAGGAAGAACGCCTCGCGCGAGAGCAGCGAGTCGAGCCTGGCCTCGCCTGCGCAGGTCGGGCAGGCGCCAGACCACCAGCGCCGTGGAGCCCAGCACCACCAGCGAGATGAAGATCAGGAACTGCACGCCGATCGTCGAGGCGCCGAAGGCGTGGATCGAGTCGAGGATGCCCGAGCGCACCAGGAACGTGCCCAGCAGCGCCAGCACGAACGTCGCGAAGATCAGCGACACGTTCCAGACCTTCAGCATCCCGCGCTTCTCCTGCACCATGATCGAGTGCAGGAACGCCGTGCCGGTGAGCCACGGCATGAGCGACGCGTTCTCCACCGGGTCCCAGGCCCAGTAGCCGCCCCAGCCCAGCTCGGTGTAGGACCAGAGCGCGCCGAGCATGATGCCGGCGCCGAGGAACGTCCACGCCACCAGGGCGAAGCGGCGGGTGGCGCGGATCCAGTCGGCGCCGGTGCTGCGCGTGATCAGCGCGCCCACGGCGAACGCGAACGGGATCGCGAAGCCCACGTAGCCCGTGTAGAGCATGGGCGGGTGGATCATCATCGCCGGGTGGCGCAGCAGCGGGTTCAGGCCCGCGCCCTCCGCCGGCGGGTTGGCGAGCGTGCCGAACGGGTTCTCCCAGCCCACCATGAGCAGCAGGAAGAAGCCGGCCACCGTGGCCAGCACGGCCGTCGCCCAGGGCGCGATCTGGCGCAGCGAGCGGCGGGTGAGGAACAGCACGGCGCTCGTGAAGAGCGACAGCAGCAGCGCCCACAGCAGCAGCGACCCGTCCTGGGTGGCCCACATGGCCGTGACCTTGTAGAAGGTCGGCGTGTCGGTGGAGGAGCCCTCGGCCACCAGCTTGTAGGAGAAGTCCGAGCGCAGGAACGCCGCCTGCAGGATCGCCGTGGCGCCCACCATCAGGCCCGCCAGGCAGTAGACGGCCCGCCGCCCCGACACCACCAGCTCCGGCCGCCCGCGCACGGCGCCCAGCACCGAGGCCGCCACCGCGTAGATCGCGGTGAGCAGGCCGACTACGAGGCAGGCGGAGCCGACGCCCGCCACGTCAGGTCTTTTTGTCCTCGGTGAACTTCGACGGGCACTTGGTCACGAGCGAGTCGCGCTCGGCCACGAACGTGCCGCCCTTGAGCTCGCCGGACACGATGACCTCCCGCCCCTCGCGGAAGGGGTCGGGGACCACGCCCTCGTAGCGGACCGGCACCGACGTGGAGCCCTCGCGGTCGCGGATCGCGAACCGCAGCTGCTCGCCACGCCGCACCGACCCGTCCACGACCTTGCCCGGTGAGCTCATACGAGCGGCCCGGCTCGGCGCCGGCCACGAGCTCGGAGGGCGTGCTGGCCTCGGTGGAGCCGCTGAAGCTCGTGTACACGAGCGCCCCCGCGAGGAGCACCGCCACCGACAGCGCCAGCACCAGTCGCAGTCTGCGTTTGCGAGACGGATCCATCGCCTCCAAGTATGACGAGCGACCCCCGTGAGGCTGGCATGCAGGCGTGCCAGCCTTGTTGCGCAAAGCCGCGCCGCCGCAACTTTGGCGCGGGGGCCGTGTGTACTATCCCGACCTGTCCGCACGCCTCGCCTAGCTGGCCCGCGAGGCGCCCCGACTCCGAAGGGACCGATGTTCACGATCACGAAGAGCCCCTGGCTCCTCGCCACGCTGCTGTTCGCCTGCCTGGCCGCTCCCGGACAGGCCGCCGCCAGCTCGAGCCAGCTGTCTCTGATCCAAGACGACCGCGAGCTGCTGGGGCTCTCCGGCAAGGATCCAGCGGCTGCGATGGCCGAGGCCCGCTCGCTGGGAGCGGACATCGTGCGGACCAACGTGATCTACGACAAGGTCTACCGCAACCCCAACCAGCGCTCCAAGCCACGGGGCTTCCGCACGAGCGACCCCAACTCCGCGCGCTACGACTGGTCGGCCACCGACCGGCTGGTCTCGCTCGCCGAGGCCAACGGCATCCAGGTGCAGGTCACCATCACGGGCCCCGGGCCGATCTTCAGCTCGACCTCGCCGCGCCGCTGCCGCACGTCCGCGCCGTGCACCTACAGGCCCAAGGTCAGCGAGTTCGGGGCGTTCGCCGCCGCCGTGGCCAAGCGCTACCGGGGTCGCGTGGCCTACTACTCGCTCTACAACGAGCCCAACCTGGGCAAGACGCTGGCTCACCCCGCGCTTCCAGCGCAGCCGCTCGGGCCGCATCGACGTGGCCGGCGCGATCTACCGCAAGCTGTGGATCGCCGGCTACAAGGCCATCGCCAAGTACGACCCTGCCCGGCGCAACCGCGTGCTGTTCGGCGAGGTCGCGGCCATCGCCTCGCCACTGCCGATGCTGCGCGCCGCGCTGTGCCTCGACTCCAGGGGCCGGCCCTTCCGCGGCCGGCTGGCCAAGCTCCAGGGCTGCTCGGGGCGCGTCACCAGGCTCAACATCGGCGGCATCGCCGTGCACCCCTACAACACCGGCGGCAACGGCACCCCGCAGACCAGGACGCGGCTCAAGACCGTTCTGCACCTGGCCTACCTCCCGCGCCTGCACCGGCTGATGGACGGCGCCGCTCGCTACCGGCGCCTGGCGCGCGGCAAGGGCATCTTCGTGACCGAGTTCGGCTACCAGTCCAATCCCCCGGACAGCATCTCCAACGTGTCGCCGGGCGAGCAGGCGCGCTACATCAACGAGTCGGATCGCATGTTCTTCGGCGATCGGCGAGTCAGGACCGTTGCCCAGTACGAGATCAGCGACGTGCCCGAGGAGGACCAGTTCAACACCGGCCTGAGGTTCGTGAACGGGACCGCGAAGCCGGCGTACGCGGCCTACCGAACGCCGATCGTGGTCACCCGCCGGTCGTCGAGCTCGGTGGAGGTCTACGGGCAGGTGCGTCCCGCCCGGCAGCTCACCGGCAGCGCTCGCACACAGGTGGCCGTCCAGGTTCTCCAGAGCGGAACGTGGACCACGGTCACCCAGCCCCGGACCAATGGCCGCGGCATCTTCCGGATCAACGTGCGGCGCTCGCGCGCGTCCTCGTCGCGGTGGCGGGTCACCTGGCAGAGCCCGAGCGGGGAGTTCCTGATCAGCCGGACGGCCCGGGCGGGCAAGCGGCTCAGGTTCTACCGCGGCTAGTCATGACCGCGCGGCGCACCCCTCGTCAGGTTCACACCTTGTGCCTTTCCGGGGCGCTCGCCAGCGGTTAGGGTTGCCCGATGCTCCGGTCCCGTCGCCTCCCCGCCGCCCTCGTCAGCCTCCTGGTGCTCTGCGCCGCATTCGCCGGCGGGGTGTCCGTTGCCAAGGAGCCCAAGGTGGGCTCCACACCGGCCGCGATCGTGAAGTACCGCGACTCGGGCGAATGGACGCGCACCATCACCAGGCAGTACGACAGGGCGCGCAAGTACGTGAAGGCGTGGCTCAAGGACAACCCCAAGCCGCGCAGGCGCAAGCCGGCGGTGGTGCTGGACATCGACGACACCGCGCTGTCGTGGTACTTCTGCGCCAAGGAGCTCAGCCCGCCATTCGGCAGCGGCCTCCCGGGCTGCGCCGTCTCATCGCTTCTGCGCGCCATCCCCCAGGCGCGGTCGTTCTACAACTACGTGCGCGCGCGAGGGGTCACCGTGTTCTTCATCACCGGCCGGCCGGAGGGCCTGCGGCCGCAGACCACCGAATCGCTCAAGGACGCCCGCTACAGGGGCAAGCTGCGGATCTACCTCAAGCCGTCCAGCTACACCAAGGACTCCGTGATCGGCTACAAGGCGGGCGCGCGCAAGACGATCACCCGGCGCGGCTACCGGATCCTCGTGAACGTCGGGGACCAGCAGAGCGACCTGAAGGGCGGCTACTCGAAGAAGACGTACAAGCTGCCCAACCCGATGTACTTCACGCCCTGACGCGCTGACTCCCCCGCAGCGCGGCGCTACTCGCGAGCGTGCTGCGTGTTACTGCGGCCATGACCCACACCTCCTCGTCCTGGCGAGCGATAGCGATGACCGCCGGCCTGGCGAGCCTGGCCATGACCGCGCCGGTCGCCGCTGCTGCCACGCCTAGGGCCTGCAGCTCGGCGCCCGCGCCCAAGACTGTGGCCTATAAGCGGGTCGCCGGCGTGCCGGCGAACCTGACCAGCCTGGACCTGTATGCGCCGTCTCGGGCGTGCCGCCGAGGTCGCAAGACCCCCGTCGTCATGTGGGTCCACGGCGGCGCGTACACCGTCGGAGACAAGGCGGCTCAGATCAGGGACAAGGTGAGGCTGTTCACCCGTCGGGGCTATGTGTTCGTCAGCGTGAACTACCGCCTCTCGCGGCCGGGAAGGCCAAACACGGCCAACTATCCCGATCACTTCCGGGACGTAGGGGCTGCGGTGGCGTGGGTTCATCGCAAAATCGGGCGATCGGGAGGCGACCGCACCCGCGTAGCGCTGCTGGGGCACTCGGCCGGAGCGGACATCGTGGCCAACGTGACCACCAACCCTCGCTGGCTGAGGGAGCGGGGCCTGAGGCTGAAAGCGGTGCGCTGCGCGGGTCCTTTGGACACCGAAGGCTTCGACAAGGCGGCAGCGGGCACCAGGCAGCAGGCTCAGTGGCAGCGGGCCTTTCCCAACCTGCCCACCTACGCGCGCGACACCTCGGCGGTGAACCTGATCAGGCGCGGCGTCGGCACCCCGCAGACGATTACCGTTTTCCGTGGGACCCCGCAGCGCCAAGCCATCGAGAAGCGCTTCGCTGCCGTACTGCGCAGAGCAGGGGTCAGGGTCACTTTGATCGACGCCCGCGGCCTGAGCCATGCGGAGGTGAGCAGGCGCATCGGAGCATCCGGTGACGCCGTGATGACCCCGCCGCTGCTCAGGTTCCTCGGGCGCTGCTTCGCTCGCAGCTGAGCAGCCAGGCCACGCCCTAGCCGCGGTCGAAGCGCACCAGCTGCTCCTTGCCGCCGTTCCCTCCGGACGGTGAGAGCACGAGCACCGGCCCGACGCCGCGTGCGTAGAGCTTGTACTCGAGCACCTTCGGGTCCAGCGGGTTCTCGTCCCGCGTGGTCAGGGTGTCCGCGGAAGTGGCCCGCCGGGCACCTCGGCCTGGTCGTCCACGCTGAGCACGCGCGCCCTGTCCTCGGCCTCGCCCTTGTAGTACTCCTGGCGGTAGGCCAGTCCCGGGCGCGGGTCGGCCGGCATGGCGATGCCCGCCTGCGCGCCGTCCCGGCCGGCCTCGAACGAGCCCGCCCGCGTCTTGACCTTGCCGTTCTCGTACTCCGCGGTCTGCTCGCCCAGGTACCAGACGTTGCCCTCGCGGTCCTGGGCGTACCAGTCGTCGGTCAGCTCGACGGGCTCGCCGCCCTCGGTCACCTCGTCGCGGACCACGCGCGCGGTCACGCCGTTGGCGATCCTCTTGGTCCGGTTGGTCACCGTGACCTCGACCCGCAGCGTGGCGCCCTCGTCGTCGGTCTCCCGGTAGACCCAGCGCGAGCCGGGCTTCATCGGCCAGTAGGGGTTGTCGATGTCCGTCGTGAAGTCCGCCGGGTCGAGCTTCACGGGCTCGCCGCCCTGGGGGAGGTCGCGGGCGGCCTGGCCGGCGGCCGTTTCGCCGTCGTCGCCACAGCCGCCCGCCAGGAGCGCCGCCGCGGCGCGAAGGTGAGTGTGGTCTGCCGGAGCGCGCATCGCCTACTCCTTCTCGGTCCCGACGACCCGGAAGTCGCCGTCGAGGTGGTACTCGACCACCGGCCGTCGTCCTTGCGGACGGCCACCTCGTAGGCGCCGTCGGAGTCGTCGCCCCGCTCGGCCTCGATGACCTCGCCGCCGCCCGCCGCCTTCAGCGCGGCGCGTTCGGCCCGGTCGAACGCGGCTCCGCGCAGCTTGCCGCCGTCGGCCTTCTCGTTCTCCTCGTCTCCCTCGCCCCCAACGGCCTGGGCGACGCCGGCTCCGCCGGCCGCCAGGGCGAGCAGGCCCAGCGAGATGGCCACTGGCTTCCTCATCCGGTCCTTCATGGGTCCTCCTCGGTCGTTGTCGGTCAATGCAGCGACCGTACGGCGACCGGCTGAGAGGAGCCTGAGACCGGCAGCGGACAGGCGGACGGCGGCTCCGCCGGCGGCCGACGCGCTGCCGCCGTGGGCCTCGGCGACGGCGCGGACGATCGCCAGGCCGAGCCCCGCGCCGGCGCCCGTGCGCGACGGCCGTCGCCGCGGACGAAGCGCTCGAACGCGCCGTCGCCGAGATCGTCCAAGGCCCGGCCCGGAGTCGCTCACCTCCAGCTCGTCCGTGGATCCGTTGCGCCGCGCGCGCAGCACCACGTCGCCCTCCCCGTGGCGCAGCGCGTTGTCCACCAGGTTGCCCAGCGCCTGGCGCAAGCGCAGCGGGTCGACCTCGAGCACGAGGCCCGCGGGTGCCTCCGTGTGGATCTCCCGCCCGCGCTCAGCGGCGCGGTCGGCGAACCGCCTGCGGACGCTCTCCAGCAGCTCTCCCGCATCGATCGGCTCGCGGCGGACCGGCAGCGCCCCGTCGGCCGAGCGGGCCAGCACCAGCAGGTCCTCCGCCAGCTGGGCCAGGCGGTCGCACTCCTCGACCGCGGCCACCAGCGACTCGCGCGCGCCGGGTCCGAGGTCCTCCGCCCGCAGCGTGGCCTCGAGCTCGGCCTTGACCACCGCGACCGGGCGTGCGCAGCTCGTGGCTGGCGTCGGCCACGAACTGCCGCTCGCGCTCGAAGGACGCGCGCAGGCGATCGAGCATCTGGTTGAGGGTCTGGCCCAGGGCGTGGATCTCGTCCCGGGCCGCGGGCAGCGGCAGCCGCTCGTCGCCGCTCCTCCAGCGACACCTCGGTCGCGCGGCGGCGCATCGCCTCCACCGGTCGCAGCGCGCCCGCGGCCAGCGCGTAGCCCAGCAGCGACGCGAGCACGATCCCCACGGGGCCGCCCAGCGCGAAGGCGGACACCAGGCCGGCCAGCACCTCGTCGCGGTCCGACGAGCGAGCGGCCGGCCACCGCGACCGTGCCCGCGCGGCCCGGGCCGGGCGAGCACGCGCGTGGTGCCCTCGACCCCGTCGACCCGGCGCTCGAACAGCAGCTCCTCATCGGCGGCGCGGCGGCGCTGGGCCGGAGTGAGCAGTGCGTCCCGGCCGCCCGGGCGCAGCAGCCGCGCGAAGCCGTCCTCGGGCTCGGTCGGCCCCGGCCGTTCCGCCGGCCGCCACGGCCTGCGCGCGTGCCCGGAGATCGTCATTCACCGACTCGTTCAGGTCGGCTCGCAGCTGCACGTACACGAACAGCCCCGCCCCGGCCAGCACCAGCGCCGTGGCCAGCGCGAAGGCCGCGGTCAGCCGGACGCGGATGGGCAGCCGGCTCACCGCGCGCCGCCGTCCTTTCGCAACCGGTAGCCCAGCCCGCGCACCGTCTCCAGCGAGCGGACGCCGAACGGGCGGTCGAGCTTCTCGCGCAGGTAGCGCACGTAGACCTCCACCACGTTCGAGCGCTGCTCGAGGCCCATGTCCCACGCCGACTCCAGCAGCTGGGACTGGCTCAGCACCTGACCGGGTCGCCGCATGAAGGTCTCCAGCAGCGCGTGCTCGCGCGCCGAGAGCTCGACCTCCGTGTCTCCCCGCCACACGCGGCGCTCCGCGGGATCCAGGCGCAGGTCGCCCACCTCCAGCACCACCGGCCGCTCGGCGGCGCCCCTGCGCACGAGCGCGCGCAACCGGGCCGACAGCTCGGCGAGCGAGAACGGCTTGGTCAGGTAGTCGTCGGCACCCTGGTCGAGCCCCCGCACGCGATCCTCGACCGAGTCGCGCGCGGTCAGCAGGATCACCGGCAGCCAGACACCCTCGGCTCGCAGGCGGCGGCAGGTCTCGAAGCCGTCGAGGTCCGGCAGCATCACGTCGAGCACCACGGCGTCGTACTCGCCGGCGGAGGCCATGCCGATGGCCTGCATGCCCCCCGTGGCGACGTCGGCGGTCAGCCCCTCGCTCCGCAGCCCCCGGCGGATGGCCGCCGCCATGCGCAGATCGTCTTCGACCACCAGGACCCGCATGGGTCCATTGTGGCCGCGAAGCTGAGAGGAGGCTGAGAAGGGGCTGAGAGACGCCTCGCAGCACGAAGCTAAGCGGACGACGGGGGTCGAACCCGCGACCTTCGGCTTGGGAAGCCGACGCTCTACCAACTGAGCTACGTCCGCAGCGGGCGCCGATTCTAGCCCCCGACCGCGCGCGCTAGCCGTCCGGTCGCCGGCGCCCGAATACCCTGAGGGCGCCATGAGCGCCCGGACCCGCTCCCCGTTTGCGATCGCCGCCGTCCTGGCGCGTGGTCGCCCTGCTCGGCCTGCTGGCCTACGGGCTGAGCCAGAACGAGCCGGACACGGAGATCGAGCGGGCGCTCGACCGCGGTGAGCGCAAGCCGCGCTGCCGGCTTCACGCTGGACCGGCTGTCGGGCGGCGGCGAGGGCTCGCTCGCCGACTACCGCGGGCAAGGTCGTGGTGCTCAACTTCTGGGCCTCGTGGTGCGAGCCCTGCCGCGAGGAGTCGCCGCTGCTGGACCGCTGGCACCGGCGGATCTCGGCGGGCGGGCGCGGCACCGTGCTCGGCGTCGACGTGCTCGACGTGTCCGACGACGCCCGCGACTTCGTGCGCGAGTACCGCCTGGGCTACCCGATGCTCCGCGACGGCGAGGGCGAGGTGCTGCGCGACTACGGGGTGGTCGCCTACCCGGAGACGTTCGTGATCGATCGCACCGGCCGGATCGCGGCCAGCCGGCGCGGCCCGGTCGACGAGCGCGTTCATGCGCGAACGAGGTGGCGCCGCTCGTGAGGGCCGCGGCTTGAGGCGCGCGCTGATGCTGCTGGCCGTCGCGGCGGCCCTCGTCGGCCCCGGCCGCGGCGGTCGCCCAGGACTGCCCGCGCACCTCGGTCGCCGACGTGGAGGACGAGGTCATGTGCCCGGTGTGCGGCACGCCGCTGGAGCTGGCCACCGAGGCGCCGCAGGCCCAGCGCGAGCGCGCGCTGATCGAGCGGCTGGTCGATGACTGCGCCATCCAAGGACCAGGTGAAGGACCGGCTGGTGGCCGAGTTCGGCGACGAGGTGCTGGCGCTGCCCGGCGACGACGGCTTCGACCTGGCCGCCTACCTGGTGCCCGGGCTGGCGATCCTGCTGGCGGCCGGCGCGCGTCGGGGCGGCAGCGCTGGGCTGGCGGCGCGTCCAGCGGCCGCGACGGCGCCGCGCCGGAGAGCGCGCCCGCGAGCGGCGCCGGCCGCCGAGCGCCTCCAGTCCGACCTCGACCGGTACGACCTGTGATCGCCGCGGACGTGGACACCACGGTCGTGGCCGCGTTCGCGGTCGGCTTCATCTCCTTCATCTCCCCGTGCGTGCTGCCGCTGGTGCCCGGCTACCTGTCCACGATCTCGGGCGTCTCGTTCGCCGACATCCAGGAGGGCAGGGGCCGGTCCAAGGTGCTCGGGCCGGCGGTGCTGTTCTGCCTCTCGTTCACGGTCATGTTCGTGGCGCTGGGCATGACGGCCACCGGCTTCGGCTCGGCGCTGCAGGACAACCGGCGGCTGCTGCAGCAGGTGGCCGGGGTGGTGCTGATCCTGCTCGGGCTGCTGTTCATCGCCACGCTGTTCGTGAACCGGCTGAACGCCGAGTGGCGCCCGGAGGCGCTGCTGTCGCGCGCCTCGACCGGCGGCCCGATCGTCGCCGGGCTGGCGTTCGCGGTCGCCTGGCTGCCCTGCACCGGCCCCACCCTGGGCGCCATCCTCACGGCCGCCAGCACCGAGGACAGCGTCGGCGAGGGCGGCGTGCTGCTGGCGTTCTACGCGCTGGGGCTGGCCGTGCCGTTCATCCTCAGCGCGCTGGCCTTCTCGTCGGTGTCCGGCTTCTTTCGCTTCTTCCGCGACCACTACACGGCGATCACGGTGGTGTCGGGCGTCGTGCTGGTGGTGATGGGCGTGCTGCTCTACTCGAACGAGCTCACGCGGCTGAACTCCGAGGCGCTGGCGCTCATGGACGACCTGAACATCAACTTCTTCAGCGAGCTCTGAGGAACGGCACCACCGTCTTCAGGAACCGGTTGCGCGACGGCTTGGCCACCAGCGGGTCGAGGTGGCTCTGGCGCTCGTCGGAGTGGATCCGGTAGGTCTTGATCCGCGAGCGCGCGCACCAGCCGCTGGGCGCCCTTGAAGCACGCGGCCGTTGGTCAGGTCGGTCTGGAACGCGTACAGCGGCGTCGTTGATCCGGCGCGCGTGGAAGGGCCGCAGGCCCAGCAGCCTGGTGACGCGCGGTGCGCCTGAGCGGGCTCATGGCGTCCACGTCGAGCCGCAGCCGGCGCGGGAAGTACCAGTCGATGGCGTTCGGGCGCTCGCTGCCGAACGCCGTGGCGAAGCGCTGGATGGGCGTGAGCTCGCCGCCGTCGCGCCACGGTCGCGGGCTGCCCGAGGGGGCCAGGCCGCCGGCGTTGATGCGGATGAGGCTGAACGCCGGCGGCGACGTGTCCTTGTCGAACGCGTAGCCCAGCGCGGCCTCGTTGGTGACGGGGAAGCTGGGCTTGAACTCCGGCGGGATCAGCGAGCTGGCCTGCAGCGGGCTGACCGAGTTGGGCTGCTTGCGGGCGTACAGCGCGGCCAGCTCGGCCAGGATGCCGGTGACCTCGGGGATCCCGAAGCCCAGCAGGTCGTCGAACACCTGGCCGCGCGCGATCGTGGCCAGCTCCCGCCGGGCCTCGGTCAGCGAGGCGGAGTCGAACGACCCGAGCAGGCCGCCGTCGATGAGCACCATGCCCGTCCAGGTCGCGGTAGCCGGGGCGGCCGTTGAAGTCCCACGAGGCGTAGGCCACCGTGGTCGACGCGCCCAGCGAGTGGCCGCCGAGGATGACCTTGCGCCTGCCGCCCGCGCGCGCCTTGCGCACGACCCTGCGCAGGTCCTCCAGCGCCACCTTCAGGCCCCACCGGCCCACGAACGGCACGTCGGCGGCGTTGACCTTGCGGTACTTGAAGCCCAGGTAGTAGTCGAGCGCGCGGGCCGGGTCGCCGGCCTCGAACACGGCGGTGTCCTCGAAGGCCTGCTGGCGGCGGTCCAGCGCCCACACCTGGAGGTTCGGCACGCGCTTGACGATGTCGCGGGCGATCAGGCGGAAGTCGCCGGCGCCGCCGAGGAAGCCGGGCACGAGCACCAGCACGCGCTTGGCCTTGGCCGGGCCGATGCGCTGCACGAACACCTTGTCGTAGCGCGCCGGGCCCGGGCCGGGCGCTCCCTTGACGGACGTGTAGGGCTCCCGCACGGGCACAGGTCGAGCGCAGAGGCGCGGCCGGCAGCGCGGCGAGCGCGGCGACGGCGAGCACGGCGGCGACCAGGAGACGGCGGCGCATCGCGCGACCCTACCGCCGCGGCGGGTCCCTCAGTCGAAGTAGCGGATCCGCGGCGCCGGGCCGAGCCACCCGGCTGGTCAGGTCGCCGAAGACCGTTCGCCACCGCGTCCGGTAGCGCAGCCGGGACGCATCGCGGCGCCGCAGCTTCAGGCGGAAGTAGCCGCTGGCGTTGGTGGTCACGCGGATCGTCTGCGCGCACCTGGCGCGCCGGAGCGGGGCAGCAGCTCGACCTCGGCCGCCACCCGTCCGCTGCGCCGGGCGCACCTGCCCCCAGACCTCCACGCGCGTCACGGGCCAGGCCGGTGACCACCAGCGGCATCCGGTAGGCGCCCAGCGCGGGCTTGGCCCTGCCGTCGGCGCGGCGCAGGCCGGTGTTGTACTGGTCCACCTGCGGCACGTCGTAGAGCGTGTACTGGGCCACCGACCTCACCCGCGGGTCCCCGAAGAACAAGCCGCTCGGCGTCGTTCACGGCCTTGGCGTGCCTCGACAGGCTCAGCCCCTCGCGGCGGTCGGGCGGGTTGCTCTGGAACCCGGACTCGGTCAGGTAGATGCCCAGGTTGCGCGGGATGCGACCCAGGCGCGCGGCGCGGCCCATGAGCCTGCTGAGCCGCCCGACGTACGCGGTGAACAGGGCATCGACCTGGTTCGTGCGCTGGAACAGCGTGCCCCGCGCGCCGTCCGTGTAGGGGTGGTGGGCCACGCCGCCGATCGGCATCCGGCGCGGGCGCTTGCAGCCGTGCAGCGCCTTCAGCCGGCCCTTGAACGGGCGCCCGCGCTCGTCCAGGCAGAAGGCGGCGTACAGCGTGTCCATCGGCGAGCTGATCGCGGCCGTCTCGCCGAACAGCACCTTCTTGCGCATCGCCGGGTCCTCGGCGGCGATGGCGCGCCATCCGGCCCACCACAGCTCGCGGTAGCGCTTGGCCGCCACGTCCACGATGCCGTAGCGGGTGCGCTGCAGCTGCGGGTAGAGGTAGTGCTCGAGGTTGGGCTCGTTCCAGATCGAGTACAGGTGAACCCTGCCGCGGTAGCGTCGCGCCACCGCTCGCGCGAAGCGGCCGAACAGCGCCGGGTCGGGCTTCCACATGCACGAGAGCCCCAGGTTGCGGTAGCCGCCCGACGCGGTGGGGGCAGCGCCGCGGCTGCTCCGATGCCCAGTTGGGAATCGGCGGCGCGAGGGTGAGGAACACCTTGAGCCCGCGGCGGCGGGCGCGCTCGACGAAGCCGTCGTAGGCCGACCAGTCGTAGCCGGGCGAGTCGGGGTTGGCAGACGTCGAAGCCCGCCGGGATCGTCCGGTCGTCGGGCCGGGGCGACACCCGCCGCCAGCCGACGAACGCGCGCACCATGTCCACGCCCAGCGCCTTGGCCTCGGCCATCGCGCCGTCGGGGTCGTGGGGGCCCGACCCCGTCAGCGCGGCGTCGTCCTGGAGGATCGAGAACTGGCGGCTCGACGCGGCCGCGCCGCTCGGCAGCGCGCACACGATGGCGAGCGCCAGGACCACGCAGATGCCCTGGGTGCGGGCGGCCATCACGCGGGCTCCTCGGCCGCGCGTACATGGACTGCGGGGCCTCGACCCCCAGCAGGTCCAGCCCGCGGGCGATCACCCGGCGGGTGAGCTCGGACACCGCGATCCGCAGGTCCTCGTCGCCACCCTCCTCCGCCGCGCCCACCACCTTGCAGTCGCGGTAGAAGGCCGAGAAGGCCTGTGCCGACTCGGTCACGTAGGTGGTCATCCGGTGCGGCGCGCGGCGGTCCGCCGCCGTGGACACCTCGCCCGGCAGCTCGAGCAGCCGCTTGACCAGCATCCGGGCGGAGGGATGGAAGCGCTCGGCGCTGGCCGCCACGTCGCGCGGCCAGCGCCGCCTCGCACCCGCTCCTCGCCCGCCTTGCGCAGGATGCTGGCGATGCGAGCGTGCGCGTACTGCGCGTAGTACACGGGGTTGTCCTGGCTCTGGGTGCGGGCCAGCGACAGGTCCAGGTCCAGCGTGGTGTCGTGGCTGCGCTGGAGCAGGAACCAGCGCGTGGCGTCGATGCCGATGTCGTCGATGAGGGCGTCGAGGGTCACGAACTCGCCCTCACGCTTCGACATCTGGGCGCGTTGTCCGCCCTCGAGGAGGTTGACCAGCTGCATGATCAGCAGCTCCAGGCGGTCGGGCTCGCCGCCCAGCGCCTGCCAGGCGGCGCGCAGGCGCGCCGACGTAGCCGTGGTGGTCGGCGCCCCACACGTCGATGCAGCGGTCATAGCCGCGCTCGCGCTTGGCCTCGTGGTTGGCGATGTCCGCGGCCAGGTAGGTGAACTCGCCGTTGGTCCGCATGAGCACCCGGTCCTTGTCGTCGCCGAAGGTCGTGGAGCGCAGCCACACGGCGCCGTCCAGCGGGTACACGTGCTCGCGCTCCTCGAGCGAGTCCAGCGCGGCCGTGCCACGCGGCCGTCGTCGTAGAGCGCCCGCTCGGAGACGAACCGGTCCATGTGCACCCGGAAGCGCTCGAGCGTGGCTCGCACGCCCGCCAGCATCAGCTCGACCCCGCGGCTGCGCGAGCTCCTCGTCGTCCAGCTGCGCGGCGCCGTCGATCTGGCGCGCCAGGTCGGTCACGTAGTCGCCGCGGTAGCCGTCCTCGGGTGGCTCCTCACCCGTGGCGCGCGCCCTGATCGACTCGGCGAAGCGCTGGATCTGGCCGCCGTGGTCGTTCACGTAGTACTCGCGGTCGACCTCGTTGCCGGCGAACTCCAGGATCCGGCACAGCGCATCGCCGTAGGCGGCGTGGCGGGCCGACGCCACGGTGATCGGCCCGGTGGGGTTGGCGCTCACGAACTCCACGTTCACCCGCTCGCCGTCCGGCCCCGACGCCGTAGCCCTCGCCCGCCTCGAGGGCGCCGGCCACCGCGCCCGCCAGCCACGAGTCGGCCATGAAGAGGTTGAGGAACCCGGGGCCCGCCACCTCCACCCGCTCCACCGCCGAGCCCAGCCGCCCGGTCAGGTCCGCTCCCAGCGACTCGGCGATCTCGTCGCGGCGGCCCGCCCAGGACCGGCGCCAGCAGCATGGCGGCGTTGGACGAGTAGTCGCCCAGCTCAGCCTTGGGCGGGCGCGCCAGCTCGGGCAGCTCCACGGCCTGCCCCCCGCGGAGCTCGAGCTGCGGCGGCCGACACCGCGGCGTGGAGTTCTCGGACCGGATCGCTCACCGCCCGGGAGCCTAGAGGCGCCAACGGGCGCGGCGTGGGCCGGTCAGTAGTGGTAGGGCTCTCGCGCGATGATCTTGTGCGCTCGGTAGAGCTGCTCGAGCAGCACCACCCTGGCGAGCTGATGCGGCAGCGTCATCGGACCCAGCGACAGCCGCATGTCGCACTCGCCCAGATCGAGCCCGCGCGGCCCGCCGATCACGAAGCACAGGTTCATGCCCGACTGCCGGCGCTGCTCGAGGAAGCCGCTGAAGTCCTCCGAGGAGTAGGTGCGCCCATCGGCGGCCAGAAGCACGGTGAACGAGCGGTCGGGGATCCGCCGCGCGACCCCCTCGTCCTCGCGCACCTCCACGAGCTCGAGCCGGGTGTGTCCCGCAAGGAGCTTCTGGTAGTGCTGGACGTCGTCGGCGTAGGGCGGCCGCAGCCGCCCCACTGCCAGCACCAGGATCCTCACGCGGCGGTCGTCACGGGCGGTGCGATACTAGATCCGATGCCCGAGGAAGAGAACGACCGCCACTTCGACATTCACGCCGACCCCGAGGTCATGGCCGGCCACTACGCGAACTTCGCGAACGTGAGCCATTCCGACTACGAGTTCACCGTGACCTTCGCGCGCGTGGACCACGAGGTCGAGGAGGAGGCCGTGCCCGGCGTGGTCGTCTCGCGGCTCAACCTGTCGCCGCGATTCATGCGCGAGCTCATCGACGCCATGGAGGACAACTTCTCCAAGTGGCAGACGCGGGAGGGCATCAAGAACCTCCCCGAGTTCGACGACGACGACGCCTCCGGGCGCTAGCGCCCCGCAGCCACCCCGAAGCCGATCCGATCCTTCGTCGTCGGGTGGGTGCCCAGCAGGATGTGCAGCGCTCGCGGGGGGTCCGGGTCGCCGATGTTGCGCAGCGTGAGGCTGCGCTCCAGCTCGATGAACGCCTTCGGGTCGTCGGTGAGCTCCAGCGCGAAGGCGTCCGCACGCGCCTCCACCGGGCGCGACAGCGCGTTGCCGGCGCAGGTCAGCGCGAAGCTCACCAGGGTCAGGGACAGGGCAATCGCGGGCAGCGACGCCGGCACCGGCCGCAGCGGCGACCCGCCCCCGATGCGCTCGCTGAGCCGCTGCACCGCGAGCGTGCCCGCTGGTGCCACGATCGCGATCCAGAGCAGGCCGCGCCAGAGGTCCCTTCCCTTCACGTGACCCAGCTCGTGGGCCACCACGCTGCGGACCTGGTCGTCGGGGAAGTCGTCGATCAGGTTGTCGTAGAGCACCACCCGCTTGGTCTGCCCCAGTCCGCCCACGTAGGCGTTGATGGCCGTGGTCCGGCGGCTGGCATCCACGCGGTAGACCTCCCCCACGTCGACGTCGGCCCGGTCGGCCAGCCGCAGCACCTCGGAGCGCAGCTCTCCGCGCGGCAGCGGCTCGAAGCGGTTGAAGAGCGGGTCGATCAGCACCGGGGACAGGTACAGGGTGAGCACCGCGAATCCCACCACCACCCCCGCGCCGGGCAGCCACCAGTGACGCGGGCAGCCGGCGCACCAGCGCGATCGCCACGGCGCCCCCGATGGCGGCGAAGACCGCCTCGATGGCGGCGGACCTGGCCACGTCGCCCAGCCACGGGCCCAGCGACTGGGTCGATAGGCCCACGTCGACCGCCCGCTCGTGACGCCAGATCGACAGCGGCAGGCCCACCACCACCAGCACCAGTGCGATTCCCGCCCCCGCGGCCGCCCCGCCGCGGATCGGGCGCCGCTCGAGCGCGCTCCAGCAGGCGGCGGGCCGCGCGCGGCGGGCGCAGCGCCAGCAGCGCAAGCGTGCCGCCCGACACCACCAGCCCCCCCACGCCCAGGATCCGCTGCAGATCCCGGAAGTCGGCGGAGCGGTCCAGCTGGGCGGCGCTGAAGTAGGCTTCCAGGTCCACTGTGGCCGGATCGATCAGGCCGCTCCGGGGCCGGAGGATCAGCGTGGCCGCCCCGGCCGCGACAGCCGCCGCGACTATGGTCAGCGGCAGTCGCGAACGATGACCTCCCATGCCCCGGACAGTAACGGTGACCCCCTGAGAATCGCGGTGCTTTCAGACGTGCACGGCAACCTGCCGGCCCTTCGCGCCGTGCTCCAGGACATGGACGCCCAGGAGCCGGAGGCCGTCTGGTGCCTCGGCGACCTGGTGGGCTACGGCGCGCACCCGGACGAGTGCACCGAGCTGGCCAGCGAGCGCTGCGACGTGTGCCTGGCGGGCAACCACGACCTGGGGGTGCTGGGACGGATCGACATCGAGGACTTCTCGCCCCACGCCGCCGCGGCCGCCCTGTGGACCAGGGAGAACGCCGGCCAGCCGTGCCTCGAGTTCCTGGGAGGGCTGGAGGCCGAGCGCGACGGCGAGGAGGTGGGCCTCTTTCACGCCAGCCCGCGTGATCCCGTGTGGGAGTACGTGCTGTCGGCCACCCAGGCGGACGCGTGCATGGACGAGATGGGCTCCCGCGTGAGCGCCATCGGCCACACCCACGTGGCGCTCACGTTCTCGCGGGCCGACGGCCAGGTGGGCGGCAGGCAGGTGGAGGGCGGGACCGAGATCGACCTGTCCTCCGGCGAGTGGCTGATCAACCCGGGCAGCGTCGGGCCAGCCGCGCGATGGCGATCCGCGCGCCGCGTGGCTGCTGCTGGACACCGACCGCTGGACCGCGCGCTGGAACCGATGTCGAGTACCCGATCGACGAGGCCGCGTCGGCCATCGAGGCCGCCGGGCTGCCCCGCAGCCTCGCCGAGCGACTGTTCATCGGCCAGTGAGAGCGCGCAGGCTCCTCATCCCGCTGGTCGTGGCCGCCGCCGTGTGGGCCGGGTGCGGCTCCGACGAGCCCGAGGGGGCCAAGCTGCCGGCGGACGCGGTTGAGGCGCTCGACTCGCGCCTCGACGAGATCTTGCGCCGCTTCGAAGAGGGCACTCAGAACGCGAACGTCGGTGCCTGCAACCAGATCCAGACCGACTCCTTCGACGTAGTCGCCCGCACCATCAACGGCCTCCCGCAGGACGTGGACGAGGACATCCGCAACGCGCTCACCGAGAGCTTCCGCACCCTCCAGACCCTGACCCGGGACGGCTGCGCCGACGCCGAGAACCAGCAGACCGAGACGGAGACGACGCCGGAGCCCGAGACCACACCCGAGGAGACGGCGACCGAGGAAACCACGCCCGAGCCGACCGTGCCCGAGACCACACCCACCACGCCCACCACGCCCGACACCAGCGGCGACGGTGGCGGCAACAACCAGGGCGGCGACGGCGAGGGCGGCGGCAGCCAGGCCCCGGACGGCGAGGACGACGGCTGATGGCCACGCCCACAGAGATCGCCGGTCGCTACGAGTTGGGCAAGCGCCTGGGCGCGGGCGGCATGTCCACGGTGTTCCTGGCCACCGACGGCGTGCTGGAGCGCCCGGTGGCCGTCAAGCTGCTGGCCGAGCACCTGGCCGAGGACGATGACTTCGTGGCCCGCTTCCGCCGAGAGGCGCTGGCCGCCGCCAAGCTGCAGCACCCGAACGTGGTGCAGGTGTTCGACTCCGGCGAGGACGGCCCCTCACACCGCCACTTCATCGTCATGGAGTACGTGGACGGCCCGTCGTGCGCCGACGTCCTGCGCGACGAGAAGCGCCTGGAGGTGGACGACGCGGTGCGGATCGTGCGCGACGCCTGCCACGGCCTGGACTACGCCCACCGCGCCGGGGTCGTGCATCGCGACGTGAAGCCGGGCAACCTGCTCGTGGCCCGCGACACCGGCACCACCAAGCTCGCCGACTTCGGCATCGCCAAGGCAGCCGAGCAGACCCGCATCACCCAGGTGGGCTCGGTGCTGGGCACCGCCGCCTACCTGTCGCCGGAGCAGGCGCGCGGCGAGGAGGCGGGGCCGCCGTCCGACATCTACTCGCTCGGCGTGTGCGCCTACCAGTTCCTTACCGGGCGGCTGCCGCACGAGTACAGCTCGCTCACCGAGCTGGCGCTCAAGCAGCAGGAGGAGGCCGTCGAGCCGATCACCGACCACAACCCCGACGTGCCGCCCGAGCTGGACCGCGCGATCCGGGTGAGCCTGGAGCGCGACCCCGCGGCGCGCTATCCCTCGACGCTGGAGATGGCGCGAGCGCTGGACGCCGGGGTGCAGGGTCGCGAGACCGAGGCCACGCGCCGCCTGGCTGCCGGCGCCGCGGTGGACGATCCCGACGCCACCCGCGCGCTCGGCCAGGTCACGGCTGCCACCCAGGCCATGCGCTCCCGGCGTGAGCCGGTGGCGCCGGTGCCCGCGCCGGCAGGTCCGCCGGCGCGACCCCCGGCCAGCCGCACGCAGGCGCCCGCCAGACGGGGCGACCGGCGCACGCGCGCCGCCACCGTCTTCGCGGCCATCGCGGTGCTCATGGCCATCGCGGCGGTTGTGGTCGCGCTGCTGGCCTCGGGCGGAGGCGGCGGCGTCGATCCGGTCGACCAGGGCGACGTGCAGCGCCAGGTCGAGGACCTCAAGGAGTTCCTGCGCGAGAACGCGGAGTAGCGAGCTCGGCGGGCGGGGGCGGCGCATCCGCCCGCTCCACGTCGCCGGCGCGTCTCGGCGCCTCGCGATGCAACCCGACGCCGGCCACGACCAGCGCCACGCCCACCGCCTCCGCCGGCGAGGGCACCTGGGCGAGCACCACCACTCCGATCACGGTCGCCGTGGCCGGCAGCAGCGACACCATCAGCGCGTAGGTGGCGCGTGCCAGGCGCTCCATGGCCAGCTGGTCGGAGATGTAGGGGATGACCGACGACGACAGGCCCACGCCGATCCCGGCCGCCAGAGCGATCGGGTCGGCCAGGGCCGGCAGCGCGGCGTGGCCGGCGATCGGCGTGACCACCGCCGCGGCGATCAGCATGGAGGCGGCCAGCCCGTCGATGCCGCTGAAGTCGCCGTGGCGGGCCACCCGGTGCGCCAGCACGATGTAAGCGGCGAACAGGCCGGCGTTGGCGAACGCAAGGGCCACGCCCAGGGGCTCGCCCTGGAGGCGGACGTCGGTGAGCAGGTAGACGCCTCCCACCGCCAGCAGCAGGGCGAGCCCGTTACGGCGGCTGCGCGCGCCGGCGGCCGCTAGCGCGATCACCGGCAGGAACTCGATTGCCGCGACCGTCCCGAGCGGCAGCCGGTCGATGGCCACGTAGAAGCAGCAGTTCATGAGCGCGAGCACCGAGCCCCAGGCCAGCAGGAGCCGCCGGCCCTCGCGGTCGGTGGCGCGCAGGGCGCGCCACGGGCGCCGCCAGAGGGCGAAGATCAGGGCGGCTGCGGCGATCCGCAGCCACGCCACGCCCAGCACGTCGACCCGCGCGAACAGCAGGACCGCGAACGCCGGCCCGAGGTAATGGAACACGGCGCTGACGACGAAGTAGGCGTGGGGCGGGACGCGGCGTGCCATCGCCGACACGATCGCAGCCAAACTCGCGTCGGTACATGCCGGATCAGCGGTATTCTGCCTCGCATGGCTACGAAACCACGGGAATCACAGGCAGATGCCAACGATCTACTGGACGACGTAAACCGGCGCCTGCTCGTGGAGCTGCAGCGCGACGCGCGCCTGAGCCTGGCTGAGCTTGGCCGGCGGGTGGGCCTATCGGCGCCCGCGGTCGGCGAGCGCGTGGGCAGGCTCGAGGCCGCCGGCGTCATCCGCGGCTACCACGCCGACGTGAGCCCCGCTGCTCTCGGCCTCTTCCTGCCGGCGGTGGTGCGGGTGCGTCCGGCGCCGCGCGAGCTCGCGAAGGTGGCCGAGGTGGCGCGCGAGAGCCCAGAGGTCGTGGAGTGCCATCGGATCACGGGCGAGGACTGCTTCATCCTCCACGCCCACCTGCGCGATGTGTCCCATCTCGAGGAGTTCATCGACCGGTTCGTCGTGTTCGGCCAGACCACCACGTCGATCGCGCAGTCCTCGCCGGTGCCGCGCCGCGGCGTGGCCATCGACGCCACCTAGCTGCCGAACGGCTCGGCGCCCGCCAGCACCCGCTCCGCGTGGGCGGCGTACTGCCCGCGTTCGATGGCGACCCGCAGACCCGACATGAGCTCGGCCATGAACGTGAGGTTGTGCAGCGTCAGCAGCCGCGCGGCGGTCAGCTCCCTCCCGCGCGCCAGGTAGTGCAGGTAGCCGCGGCTATGGTCGCGGCAGGCCTGGCACGGGCAGCCGTCCACCAGCGGCTCCGCCCGCCCGCGCTGATCGGCCTTTGTCAGGTCCAGCCGCCAGCGGCGCTCGGGGTCGGGCACCAGGGCGGTGCCGTGGCGGGCCAGGCGGGTGGGAGTCGCGCAGTCGAAGCTGTCCACGCCCATGCCCACCGCGTGCACGATGTCGTCCACGTCGCCGATGCCCAGCAGGTGACGGGGGCGATCGACCGGCAGATCGCGCAGCGACCAGCCCAGCACCTGCCGCATCTGCTCCTTGTCCTGCCCGAGCGAGCCGCCGATCGCGATCCCCGGCGTGCCGGAGTCCGAGACGTAGGCCGCCGACTCGGCGCGCAGGTCCTCCTCCACCCCGCCCTGCACGATGCCGTACAGCGCCTGGCCGTCGGGCGCGTGCTCGGAGTGCCAGGCCACGCAGCGATCGAGCCAGCGATGGGTGCGCTGCATGGCCGAGCGGGTGTAGTCGCGCTCGACGTGGAAGGGCGTGCACTCGTCGAACGCAAGGGCGATGTCCGAGCCCAGCGCGGCCTGGACCTCCAGCGAGGTCTCGGGGCCCATGAACCGCTCGCTGCCGTCCGTGTAGGAGCGAAAGCGGACGCCCTCCTCGTCGATCGAAAGGACCCGCGAGCGGCTCTCGCCGCGGCGGCGCTTGATCTCCTCGGCCACCGACCCGTGGCCCATCGAGAACACCTGAAAGCCGCCCGAGTCGGTGATGATCGGCCGCTCCCAGCCCATGAAGGCATGCAGCCCGCCCATGCTCGCGCACGTAGTCCGCGCCGGGATCGATGAACAGGTGGAAGGTGTTGCCCAGCACCATCTCGTAGCCCAGCTCGGCGACCTCGGCGGCGGCCAGTCCGCGCACGCTCGCGTTGGACGCCAGGGGCACGAACGCCGGCGTGCGGACGCTGCCGTGGGCGAGCTGGAGGACGCCCGCGCGGGCGGACCCGTCGCGCGCCTGGATGCTCAGCAGGTCCGCCACCGGCCAAGCGTATGTGCGGCTCAGGCCAGGAGGCTCGTGCCGGTCATGGCCGGCGGCTGCTCGATCCCCAGCAGGGCCAGCACCGTGGGAGCCACGTCGGCCAGGATCCCGCCGTCGCGCAGGGCCGCAACCTCGGCGGTCACGATCAAGGGCACCGGGTTCAGCGAGTGGGCGGTGTTGGGGCTGCCATCGGGCTCGAGCATGTGGTCGGCGTTGCCGTGGTCGGCCGTGACCACGCACGCGCCCCCGGCCCCGTGCACCGCCTCCACCACGCGGCCCAGGCATTCGTCCACGGTCTCCACGGCCTTCACGGCGGCGGGGATCACCCCCGTGTGGCCGACCATGTCCGGGTTGGCGAAGTTGATGATGCCGAAGCCGAAGCCGCCCGCCGCCCAGCGCTCGACGAAGGCGTCGGCGGCGGCCCGGGCGCTCATCTCGGGCTTGTGGTCGTAGGTGGGCACGTCACGGGGCGAGTCGACCAGGCAGCGCTCCTCCCCGTCGTGGGGCTCCTCCTCGCCACCGTTGAGGAAATAGGTCACGTGGGCGTACTTCTCGGTCTCGGCAACGTGCAGCTGGCCGATGCCGCGATCCGCCAGCACCCGCGCCAGGGTGGTGGCCGGGCGCTCGGGCGGGAACGCCACCGGCAGGTCCCACTCCTCGCGGTAGCTGGTGAGCGTGGCCAGGTTCACGTTCACCAGCTCGCCGAGCCTGGAGGTCAGCTGACGCGCCCGGTCGGGGCGGAAGTTGAAGAACAGCACCGCGTCCCCGTCGCGGATCCGGCCCTCGTCGCCGACGAGCGTCGGGCGCACGAACTCGTCGGTCTGGCCGCGGGCATATGACTCCCGCGCCGCGGCCTCGGCGCTGTCGGTGTGCCTGCCCTCGGTCTCACCGCCCACCAGCGCGTCGAGCGCGAGCTCCGTGCGGTCCCAGCGGTTGTCGCGGTCCATCGCGTAGTAGCGGCCCGTGACCGTGGCCACGCGACCGCCGGCCTGCTCGAGCCACCCCTCCGCCTCGGCCAGATAGCCGGCGCCCGACTCGGGCAGCGTGTCGCGGCCATCGGTGAACGCGTGGAGGACCACGTCGGGCACCTCCTCCCGCCGGGCGAGCTCGATGCAAGCCCGCAGGTGGTCCATGCTCGCGTGCACGCCGCCGGCCGACACCAGCCCCAGCAGGTGCAGGCGGCCGGCGTCCCTGCCGGCGCGGCAGACCGAGCGCAGGACCTCGTTCTCGTAGAACGAGCCGTCCTCGACGGCGTCGTCGATCCGGGTCAGGTCCTGGCGCACGACCGCGCCGGCGCCCAGGTTCAGGTGGCCCACCTCGGAGTTGCCCATCTGGCCCTCGGGCAGCCCAACCGCGCGGCCGCAGGCCGTGAGCTGCGTGTGCCGGCACTGGGCCCACAGCTCGTCGAACACCGGAGTGGAGGCCTGCTCCACCGCGTTGCCGGGACCGGCCGGAGCGAGCCCCCAGCCGTCGAGGATCACCAGGCACACCGCCGGCACCGGGGGCGCGCCGGGGCCGGGCGGCGGGCTCACGCTCAGCCGGCCGCCGCCACGATCTCGGCGAACCCGTCGGGATCCAGGCTGGCGCCGCCCACCAGGGCGCCGTCCACGTCGGGCTGCCCCAGCAGCTCCGCCGCGTTGCCCGGCTTGACGCTGCCGCCGTAGAGGATCCGCACGGCCTGCGCCGCCTCCTCGGAGCGCCCGCCCGACCAGCGCGCGCACGAAGCCGATCGCCTCCTGCGCCTGATCGGGCGTGGCTACCCGGCCCGTGCCGATCGCCCAGATGGGCTCGTAGGCGATCGTGACTTCGGCGATCCGCTCGTCCGCCACGCGCTCGAGCCCCTCGCCGACCTGGTGACGCAGCTTGCGCTCGGTGTCCCCCGCCTCGCGCTCGTCCTCGGTCTCCCCCACGCAGAGGATCGGAGCCAGCCCCGCATCGAGCGCGGCGGGCACCTTGTCCTGGAGCGCACGGTCGGTCTCGCCGTCGTGCTGGCGCCGCTCGGAGTGGCCGAGCAGCACGCTCTTCACGCCCAGCTCCAGCAGCATCTGGGCCGAGATCTCACCCGTGAACGCCCCGGTCTCCTGCGCGTGCATGTTCTGGGCGCTGACCACGATGCCGGCGCCGTCGGTGGCCGCCAAGACGGTGTCGAGGGCGGTGAAGGGCACGCACAGGCCCACGTCGGCGGCTCGCTCCGCAGGCGCGGGCAGCTGCTCCAGGAGCCGCTCGCAGTAGCTCGACGCCTGCGCGCGCGTGCCCCACAGCTTCCAGTTGCCCGCGATGTAGGGCCTGCGCTCAGGCATCGTCCAGCGCCTCCACGCCGGGTAGCTTGGCGCCCTCGAGCAGCTCAAGCGCCGCTCCCCCGCCCGTCGACAGGTGGCTCACCCGCTCGGCCAGCCCGAACTCGGCCAGCGCGGCCGCCGAGTCGCCGCCGCCCACGACCGTGGTGCCGGGCGCGTCCGCCACCGCGTCGGCCACGCTGCGGGTGCCCGCGGCGAACGGCTCCATCTCGAAGGCTCCCATGGGCCCGTTCCAGAACACCGTGCCCGCGGCCGCGATCCGCTCGCCGTAGGCGGCGGCCGTCCTGGGCCCCACGTCGAGGCCCATCCAGCCGTCCGGCACGTCCGTGCCGTCGAGCTCGCGGCGCTCGGCCGCAGCGTCGAAGCGGTCGCCGAGGACCAGGTCGACCGGCAGCAGGAGCTCCGCCGTGTCGCCCCGGCCCGCCTTGTCGAGCGCGTCGCGCGCCAGCTCCACGCCCTCTTCCTCGACCAGCGAGTCCCCCGTGTTACCGCCCTGCGCTCGGAAGAAGCTGAAGCACATGGCGCCGCCGATGAGCACCGAGTCGGCCACGTCGAGGAAGCGGTCGATCAGCGCCACCTTGTCCGACACCTTGGCGCCTCCGAGCACCACGACCAGCGGGCGCTCGGGCGACTCCACTATCCGCCGCAGCGTGACCACCTCGCGCTCCAGCAGCAGCCCCGCCGCCGCCGGCAGGTGCTGGGCCACGCCGGCGGTGCTGGCGTGCGCGCGATGGGCCGCGCCGAACGCGTCGTTCACGTACACGTCGGCCAGGCCGGCCAGCTCCCGCGCCAGATCGGGGTCGTTATCGGTCTCGCCCGGCTCCCAGCGGGTGTTCTCCAGCACGAGCACCGAGCCCTCGTCGAGCTCTGTCACCCTGGCCTTGCGCGTCGGGCCCGGTCACGTCCGTGGCCTGCTGCACCGGGGCCTCCAGCAACTCGGCCAGCCGCGCCGACGCCGGCGCCAGCGAGGTCGCGGGGTCCGGCTTCTTGGGGCGGCCGAGGTGCGAGCACAGGATCAGGCGGACGCCCTGATCCAGGAGCAGCTCGAGCGTGGGAACGGCCGCGCGGATGCGAGCGTCGTCGCCCACCCGCCCGTCCTCCAGCGGCACGTTGAAGTCCACGCGCACCAGCACGCGCACCCCGCGGTCGAGCGAGAGGTCGCGGACGGTGCGCTTGCCGAGCTCCGAGACCCCGGCCTCCACGTCAGGCGTGAATCGGCATCTAGTGGGCTACGCGACGGGCTGGCCGAGCCCCACCAGCACGCGCTCCGCAAGGTCGACCACGCGGTTGGAGTAGCCCCACTCGTTGTCGTACCAGGAGAGCACCTTCACGGTGCGGCCCTCGATGACCATCGTCAGCTTCGAGTCGAAGATCGACGAGTACGGCGAGCGCACGATGTCGCTCGACACGATCGGGTCCTCGGTGTACTGGAGAATGCCCTCCAACGGACCGCGGTCGGCCTTCGAACTGATCGCCTCGTTGATCTCCTCCGCCGTCACCTCGCGGGAGGCCTGGAACACCAGGTCCACCACGGAGCCTGTCGGCACGGGCGCGCGGATGGCGAACCCGTTGAGCTTGCCGTTGAGCTCGGGCATGACCAGGCCGATTGCCTTGGCCGCGCCGGTCGACGCGGGAACCAGGTTCACCGCGGCGGCTCGGGCGCGGCGCAGATCCTTGTGCGGAGCGTCCTGGAGCCGCTGGTCGGCCGTGTAGGCGTGGATCGTGGTCATCACGCCCGAGTCGATCCCCACGGCGTCGTGCAGCACGCGGGCCACCGGCCCCAGGCAGTTGGTGGTGCAGGACGCGTTGGAGATCACGTGGTGCTCCTCCACGTCGTAGGCGTCGTCGTTCACGCCCAGCACGACCGTCACGTCCGGCTCTGTGGCCGGGGCCGAGATGATCACCTTCCTCGCGCCCGCCTCCAGGTGCTTGGAGGCGTCGGCGCGCTTGGTGAACAGGCCGGTGGACTCGATCACGACCTCGGCGCCCACGTCGCCCCAGGGCAGCGCGGCCGGGTCGCGCTCTTCGGTCACGGCGATCTCGGTGCCATCGACCACCAGCCCCGTGTCGGTGGCCTCGACGGTGCCGGCGAACGGGCCCAGGATCGAGTCGTACTTGAGCAGGTGCGCGAGCGTCTGGTTGTCGGTGATGTCGTTGATCCCGACCCACTCGATCTCGGCGCCGCGCTCGTACGCCGCACGAAAGACGTTGCGGCCGATGCGTCCGAAGCCATTGATTCCGGCCTTCAAGGCCATGCTGGTCGGGTCCTTTCGTCGCTCACACTTGGGGGCGAGGGAACATACCGGTCCAAGTTCAGCCGGCGCAGCGCTAGAAGTCGCCCTCTTCCAAGCGTAGAGGCGAGCGGGGAATTGACGCCCGCGTGGCGGCCAGCCATTGGGGGTGCCAGTGGCATTCGCCGTCGCGCTCGTAATAGAAGGCGAATCGCGGGACGGGCCGGAAGCCCAGCGCCATGAAGGGCTCCCGCAGCGCGGAGGTGTCCGTCAGAACGGTGTCGGCGCCCCGTAGCCAGCACTCCTCGACCGCCCGCTCGATCAGCGACCGGGCGATGCCCCGTCGCCGGCTATCCGCCCTCACCGCGACGTCCCCCAGGCCGAACAGCCTGCGCGGCGGGTCGGTCTCGATCTCGAAGACCGACTGCTGCCCGACCACCTCGGTGCCGGACCTGGCCAGTGTGCGGAACGCCGGGGCCATGGTCCTCCAGCCGCGTTCGCGATAGGCGTCGCCCTCTGCGGGGAACGCCTCGGCGAGCAGGGCGGCGATGCTCACGCGATCGGCGCCCGCGACGAGCGTCTCGTCCAATAGCTCGAGCTCGTACTCGACCGGCGCCGGGTGTCGGGCGCGCACCGCAAGCCTCTGAAGCCGGCCCCTCCCGGCGCGAACGACATCCCTGGCGCCCGGGCGTCCGGACCGCGGTCCCCCCCGCGCCCACCAGAACGCGGGTCCGTCCCCGAGCGCGTCGGGCTCCCATCCGCCGGCCCGGATCAGGCGGCACATGGGTTCGATGAGAGCGACCGTGTCCTCGCAGTCGTCACGCAGTTCGCCCGGCTGGACGGAGTCGTGAAGGAGGACGACGCAGCCGGGCTCCAGCTGCCCGGTGATGCTGGCCAGCATGTAGTCGACGGTGTCGCCTCGCCAGTCGGACGGGTCGCAGGACCAGCCGACCAGCTCGAGCCCGTGACTTGCGGCCACGCGGCGAGTATCCAGGGTCGTCGTGCCGAACGGCGGGCGCCAACGCCTCGGACGCACACCGACCTCGGCCAGGACCGCGAGCGCTTCCCGGACATCGGCATCGATCGCCTCCCCGGACATCCCGCGATGGTCGTCATGGCGCATGCAGTGCAGCTCGACCTCGTGACCCGCCGCGCTCAGCTCCTTGACCAGCTGGGGCTCGGCCGCAGCCTTCTCGCCGACGACGAAGAAGGTGGCCCGCGCTCCCGCCCGCGACAACTCCCGCGCGACGGCCGGAGTCCAGACCGGGTCGGGGCCGTCGTCGAAGGTCAGGTAGACCCGCGCAGACCGCCTGGCGCGAGCGCGCGAGGTCCCTGCTGACATGAAGTCAGCGTAGGCCCGGTCCGGTCAGGCGCGTCGCGGTGGCTTGTCGATGTCGCGGTGGACGATGTCGACCAGATACGCACCGCGCTCGCCGTACTCGCGCGCAAGGTGCTCCGCGATCACGACCGAGCGGTGGCGGCCGCCGGTGCAGCCGATGCCGACGGTCAGGTGGGCCTTGCCCTCGCTCTCGTACTGGGGCAGCAGGTAGTCCAGCAGCGGGACCAGGTGGGCGTAGAAGTCGTCGATGCCGTCCGAGCCCTCCACGTAGTCCCGCACGGGCTCGTCGAGCCCGGTGAGAGGACGCAGGTTGGACTCGTAGTGCGGGTTGGGCAGGAACCGGACGTCGAACAGGAGGTCGGCGTCGCGCGGTGCGCCATGCTTGAAGCCGTAGGTCAGGAAGGTCACGGCCAGCTTGCCGACGCTGCCGCGCGGGAGCATCTTGTCGGCAACCACCTTGCGCAGGCGCGCCGCGCTCAGGTCGCTGGTGTCGATGGAGACGTCGGCGCGCTCGCGCAGCGGCTCGAGGATCTTGCGCTCCGCGATGATCGCGGTGGCAACGGCGCCCCCCACCGGCCCGTCGTCCTCGTCACCCAGCTGGCCGTCGCCGTTGGCGAGTGGGTGCCGCGCGCGCGTTTCCTTGTAGCGGTTGAGCAACGTGTCGTCGGAGGCGTCGAGGTAGAGCAGCCGGTGCGGGATGCCGCGCTCGACGAAGTCGTCGAGCACCTCCACGAGCCCTTCGAAGAACCCGCCGGTGCGCACGTCGGACACCACCGCGGCCCGCTCCACCTTCGACCCCTCGTGCTCGAACAGCTCCGCCAGCTGGCGGATCATCTCGGGCGGAAGGTTGTCCACGCAGAAGTAGCCGGCGTCCTCGAAGCACGCCATGGCCTGCGACTTGCCGGCGCCGGAAAAACCTGTGATCACGACGAAATCTTGCATCTGTTTGGTGGTTGTAGCGCGGCCGTCGGAGGAACCGTGGTCGAAGTGCTTAGTGCATAGGGCTTAGTGCTTAGAACTGTGTTCTGGTCGTTACCAAGCACTAGGCACTAATCACCAAGCACTCGTCAACCAAACCCGCCCGAGCCCTAATCGACTCTGTGCACGAACGCATGCACCTCACGTGCCGTCTTGCCCGGCAGGCCCGGCACCGCCTCGAGCTCCTCGCGGCTGGCGGCCAGGAAGCGCTCGGGCGTTCCGAAGTGGCCGAGGATCGCGCGCTTGCGGGTTGGCCCCACGCCCGGCAGGTCGTCCAGCACCGAGCGGGTCATCGCCTTGTCGCGCCGGCCGCGGTGGAACTCGATCGCGAACCGGTGCGCCTCGTCGCGCACGCGCTGAAGCAACTGCAGCGGCGGGCTGTCCTTGGGCATCAGCAGCGGCGCCGGCCGGCCGGGCACGAACACCTCCTCGAGCTGCTTGGCGAGGCTCACGACCATGGTGCCCAGCTCCGCGAACTCCGACAGCTCGGCCAGCCCCGCCGACAGCTGGCCCTTGCCCCCGTCGATCACGATCAGCGACGGCAGCGAGGCGAAGCTGGCGTCGTAGGCCTTCTCGTGCGGCGACAGCTCGCGCTGCGCCCGGAACTGGCTCATCCGCCGCGACAGCACCTCGGCCATGGCCGCGAAGTCGTCCTGCGCCGCCTCGCGGATCTTGAAGCGCCGGTAGTCGGCCTTCTTCGGCGCGCCGCCCTCGAAGACCACCATCGAGGCGACCGTGTGGGTCTCCCCGAGGTTGGAGATGTCGAAGCACTCGATCCGCATCGGGATCGACTCCATCCGGAGCGCCCTCTGGAGGCCGTCGAGCGCCTCGATCCGCCGCGTCCGTCTGATGCTCTGAGCGCAACCGGTCCTGGTCGAGCGCCAGCCGCGCGTTGCGCTCGGCCAGCTCCACGATCCGGCGCTTGTCGCCGCGCTCGGCCGAGCGGACCTCCACCGCGCCGCCGCGGCGCTCGCTCAGAGCCTCCTCCAGGACCCACGTCCGCTCGTTGCCGCGCCTGACCACCACCTGGGGTGGGATCGACATGGCGCTGGCGTAGTACTGGAGCACGAACTCCTCCAGCACCTCGGCCTCGTCGCGGCCGGCCTCGTTCTCCAAGTAGAAGCTCTGGCGATCGGCCAGCACCCCGTCGCGCACCTGGAACACCTGCGCGTTGGCGTCCGTGCCCTCTGCGGCCACCGCGATCGCGTCGACCGTGCCCACCCCCTCGTTGGTGATCCGCTGGCGCTCCAGCAGCGACCGCACCGCGCGCAGCCGGTTGCGGAACTGCGCCGCGCGCTCGAACTCCTGCTGCGCCGACGCCAGCTGCATCTGCTCCTCGAGCTCGCGCTCGAGCTGGCGGTAGCGGCCCGAGAGGAAGTCGATGATGGTGTCCACGTTGGCGCGGTACTCCTCCTTGGACACGTAGTCCACACAGGGCGCCTGGCAGCGCTTGATGTGGTACTCCAGGCACGGGCTGCCCGACAGCCGGCCGGGCTCCTTGCCCTCGCACGTGCGGTACTGGAACACCTTGCCCAGCAGGTCCAGCGTCTCGCGCACCCGCTTGGCACTGGAGAAGGGCCCGAAGTAGGCGCGGTTGCGGCGGTGCTTCTCGCGCGTGAAGTAGATCCGCGGGTAGTCCTCGTCGAGCGAGATCGCGATGTAGGGGTAGCTCTTGTCGTCGCGCAGGCGGATGTTGAACCGCGGCCGGTGGCGCTTGATGAAGTTCTGCTCCGCCAGCAGCGCCTCGGCCTCGGTCTGCGTTGCCAGGAACTCGATGTCGGCGATCTGGGCCAGCATGTCGGCTGCCCCGCTGGTGGCCGGCTTGGAGAAGTGGCCGCCGACCCGCTTGCGGATCGACTTGGCCTTTCCGACGTAGAGCACGCGCCGCTTGGCGTCCCTGAACAGGTAGACGCCAGGGCCATCCGGCAGCGAGCGCCGCTGCTCGCGGACGCGCTCCTCGCGCTCGGTGAGGTCCTGCACGGCCATCTCGACCGAGGATACGTGCGGCTCAGGCGAGGCTGCGTGGAGCTCTAGCCCACAACGACCGCGGGCCCCGCCTCCGTGCGGGGTCCGCGGCCAGCCTCTGCCTCGGCGGGGAACCTAGGCGCGGGCGGCCTTCGACACGCACTTGCCGAAGGCGTTGCGGTTGTTGCGGTTGGTGCCGTACTTCTCGGCGAAGGCGTCGCGTCCGATCTCCTTGCGCTCGGCTGCACACTCCTTCGCGGCGTTCTTGCGGGCCTTGATCTTGGCGGCGTCGGCCTCATCGGCCTTGGCCTCGCGCTCCTCGGCCTTCTGGGACACGCACTTGCCGAAGGCGTTCCTGGCGTTCCTGTTGGTCCCGTACTTGGAGGCGAAGGCGGCGGAATCGGCGCTGCGCTCTGACTTGCACTGCTTGGCGGCGTTCTTGGCGGCGCCCTCGCGCTGGCCCTCCTCGGACTTGGACCGGCTCGAGACGCACTTGCCGAATGCGTTCTTGCCGTTCTTGTTGGTCCCGTACCTGACCTTGAAGGCCTCGCGCGTGGCGGCTGTGGTGCCGCGCTCGGCCCTGCACTCCTTGGCCGCGTTGGACCTGTCGGTGGTCGTCGGCTTGGCCCCTGCGGCCGCCGGGACGGCCAGCGTCAGGATCACCGTTGCTGCACAAAGCTTCTTCATCGATGGGTCCGTCCTCTCGAATCGTTGTCCAGGCCTACAACGCGCCAGGCGAGTCGAGGTTCGGCAGTTCTCTGGCGAACCTCGACGATTCCCATGCGTTTCGGTACAAACGATGAGGTGGAGGGCACATCCCTACCCGCGGCCAGCGCCGCGGTTCGCCGCACGCCCAAGCGCCTGCTCGCGCTGCGCGGGGACGAGCACCTGGTCGCGCGCGTGCGCGCCGGTGACGAGGGCGCCTTCGAGGTGGCCTACGAGCGCCACGCGGCGAGCATCCTGTCCTTCTGCCGGCACATGCTCTCCGATGCCCAGGAGGCCGAGGACGCCGCCCAGCAGACGTTCATCTCCGCCCACCGCGACCTGCTGCGCGACGAGCGCGAGATCCGGCTCAAGCCGTGGCTGTATGCGATCGCTCGCAACCGCTGCCTGTCGATCCTCCGCGCGCGCCGGGAGCGAGCCGACGGCGATCCGGAGCAGCTCACCGCCGGCCTGGCCGACGAGGTCCAGCACCGGGCGGACCTGCGTGAGCTGGTCGCGGATCTGCACGACCTGCCGGAGGACCAACGGGCCGCGCTCGTGCTCACCGAAATCGGCGATCTCTCCCACGCCGAAGTGGCCGCGGTGCTCGGCCGTGAGGCAGCCAACGTGAAGGGGCTCGTGTTCCGGGCGCGGTCCGGGCTGATCGAGCGCCGGGATGCCCGCGACGCGCCGTGCGAGGGGATCCGCATGGAGCTCGCCACCGCGCGTCACGGCGCCCTGCGGCGGGGCCGGCTCCGCCACCACCTGGCGGCCTGCCCGGGCTGTACCGCCTACCTCGCCGACGTTCGCCTCCAGCGGCGGATGATGGCCCTGATCCTGCCGGTCGTGCCCTCGATCGGCCTCAAGCGCAGCGTGCTGGCGGCCGTTGGGGTCGGCGGCGGCGGTTCCGCCGCGGGCGGAGGGGGTCTCGCCGCAGCCGGCCTCGGCGCGGCCCTCCCGGCCACCGGCGGCCTGGCGGCCAAGGTGGCTGTCGTGGGCGTGCTCGCTGGATCCGCGGGCGTCGCGGGCGAGGCGGCTCTGGACGACCGCCAGCCGCCGCCCGAAGCCGGCTCGCCGTCGACCGCCGTGCCGGCCGGTCCCGCGGCCGCGGGAAGGCTGGCCACAAACGAACGGAGCGGGGCACCCGATGCCTCCGGCGACCGGCCCGTATCAGCCCCCGGCCAGACGCCCTCTGATTCGCGCTCGGGCCGTGTCCGCGAACGGGGCGGCAAAGGCCCTGCGGTCGCGGCGCCGCCAGGCCGCTCGAACGAACGGGCATCGCTGCGGCGCCGCAACGCGGCGGCGCCAGCGCTCGGGCGTCGCAAGGCGAGCGGGGTCAAGGAACACAGCCGGCGGCCCACGACTCCGGCCGGCAACGTGGGTGGCAAGCCGGTGGCCGGGGACCCGCCCACGCGGGCCGGATCGCCGGCGCGCCCCAGGCGCAAGCCGGAGCCAGCCGAGCCCACGCGCGGCCCCTGAGGGCGCTCACCGTTACCGGACGCGCGTGATCCAGCCGGGGTTGGCCACCGCAACTCCCGTCCCCCATCTGGGTTTGCACCGGCGCCCAATCCACCGAACCCCCGGGGAGCTGCCCCAATGATCCGGTCCGCCGCTGCCCTGTGCCTCGCGTCCGCAGTGCTCGCGCTCAGCGGCTGCACCCCGCTCGAGAACCCTGGCAGCACGAGCCAGATCCAACTGGTGGGCACGTCCACGCAGGACGGATGGAAGTGGGACCAGTACCGCAACCTCGCCTATCCCTGCAGCATCAGCGGCTACCAGACCTTCGTGGTGGGCACCAGGGTCGGCTCCTCCGACACGGCCGCGCGGCCGCTGTGGGTGCGCATGCGCGGCGGCGGCGTCGGGTTCTTCTCCGCCGACGGGCAGCCCCAGCCCGGCGCCGGCAACAAGAGCGAGGAGACCGCCCAGCAGCTGATCGGCTTCTCGACCAACAGCGCGCTGAACAAGCTCGTGAGCGCGGACGCCGCGGGCTTCCGCAACGTGTCGGTGTCGATGTGCAACCACGACATCTACGCCGGCGGCGTGCAGGCCGACCCGAACAACCCCAACAAGACGCCCGATGGCAAGGCACGGACCGTCAACGGGCTGTTCGCCACCAAGGCGGCGGTCCGCTTCGTCCAGGAGAAGTACCCGACCACCAAGACCTTCCTCCACGGCACCAGCGCCGGATCGTTCGGCACCTGGGGAGTGGCCTGGAGCCTCCAGAAGGAGGGGCGCCCGGTGGCAGGCTCGATCGCCGACTCCGGCGTGCTCAACCAGCAGTACGAGGCCGATCAGAACGCCGCCGGCACCCCGTGCGCGCGCGGCGAGACCGCGATCAACGCGGTCAAGGCCCGGACCCATCCCGAGCTGGGCAACCCCGAGAATCAGCCCGACCGGCTGATTGCGCGGCGCGCCCTGACGGCGCCGGTGTTCAACGTGTACAGCCGCGACGACAACAACAGCTGCGGCGAGATCCAGATCCCGTGCACGATGCCGGACGGCTCGAAGCAGAACCTGGGCGCGATGGTGTGCAAGATGCTGCGCATCGACCGCGCGATCCAGGCGCTCCCGGCCAGCGCGCGGTCGCGGTTCATGCAGCTGTGCGTGCGGGCGGCAAACGGGCCCGCCGGGTCGTGCGGGCGGCACGTCGTGACCGGCACGTCGGCGTTCCCGAATACCGACCCGCGCTACCCGGCGGACTACAACGCCGAGATCATGAGCTGGGTCCGCCAGCGTCTGACGGACTGAGCGGCTCCGTCTGCGCCGATTCAGACGAGCGCGCGGCCGACGGAGTCGGCGACGCAGCAAGGCTTGTCGGACCCCTCGACCTCGACGGTCCACCGCTGCACCACCTGCCACCAGCCGCCGCCCACGTCGTCGACGGAGACGGTCTCGAGCGACGCGCGGATGCGAGCACCGGCGGGCACGGGCGCCGGGAAGCGCACCTTGTTCCAGCCGTAGTTCACGCCGAGCTTGAAGCCGCCGGAGACCAGCAACTGGTCGCGGAAGCCGTCGATGGTGGCCAGCGTGAGGTTCCCGTGCGCGACGGTGGTCCCAAACGGGCTCTCGGTCTTCGCCCGCTCCACGTCGACGTGGATCCACTGGTGGTCGCCGGACAGCTCGGCGAACGAATTGATCATCTCCTGGGTGACCTCGCGCCAGTCGCTCGGACCGAGCGTCTGGCCGACGAGCGAGCCGAGCTCTTCGATGCCGGTGACGGTGGTGGGCGCCATCGGCGCGGAGCCTATCGGCCGCTGCCTCACGGCGGCTCGATCCGCCCACGTGCGGGTCCTCACGCCAGTGGTAGGTTCGGCGCGCGGACCTTTTATTCACCGAGGCCGCAACTTTCGCCTTTGCACGGGTTTGCCACCCGCAACCACCACTCTTTAGGAGGGCTTTAGATGGGCGACCTGCCGACGGGACGAGCTCCAGGTAGTGGCCATGTGGCCAGATCGTCTCGCTGGCGACGGTCGTCGCTCTTCGCGGTGACCACGCTGCTCGCCCTGACGCTGTCCTCGTGCGCGTACCTCCAGAGTGCGCTCAAGGCCAGGGACTCCGGTGGGCCGGTGCCGTGGTGGTGCACGTCGACGGAGGACATCCCGGTGACCGACGGACCGGCGGCCGGCAACATCGACTGGTACGCCGGCATCGATAAGGCGCCCCTGTCCTGGGACGACTGCGTGCTGATGTCGGCCCAGTTCGACGGGGCCAAGAAGTACGCGGAGCAGTTCCCCAGGCGAGGCCCGGCCGAGACGAGCGGGTTCCGGGAGGTCACCAACTACATCCCGGGCATGGGCACCCATCACGTGAAGGGCGGCATCACTCCGCAGATGCTGGCCGACCCGTCGTTCAACCGCGAGAACCCGATCATCGCCGGGCTCGACGACAAGTTCGACCCCGTTAAGCCCGAGGTCATGCAGTACGACGGCAACAACTCGGACTCCCGCCTCGTGGGCTTCGACTACTACGTGCGCACCACCACCGGCCTGCCTCCCACTGGCTTCCCGGGCAACATCGACTGGTGGCACCACCATCCGCGGATCTGCCACCGCAGGACCGACGCGGCGATGGTCGCCTTCAACGTCAGTGACGCCAACTGCTCAGGGCAGAACGGTGTGAACGTGAACTACGCCAACTACTACATGCTCCACGTCTGGGTCCTGGATGACATGAAGTTCATCCCCGACGTGTTCGCCGGCCGGATCCCGTGCATCACGGGCGCCGGGGGCGCGGACACCGTCCGCGACAACCCGGACCACTGGTGCCACTTCGGCAGGACGGCGCCGGCCTCGGGCTCGGCGATGAAGGCTCCCTCAGGCCTGGCAAGCGCCGCGGGCGGGTCGCCCGGAGGTCACCGCAGCATGATCTGCCCGATGACCGAGGGGACCGCCAGCTGAGCGGTCACTCGACCAGCCCGATCTGGAAGCTGGGCGCCGCGAGCTCACCGGCGCCGCCCAGCAACCCCAGGATCTTGGCCACGTAGGCGCGGGTCTCGGCGAACGGCGGAATGCCGCCGTATCGCCGGACCGCGCCGGGTCCGGCGTTGTAGGCGGCCAGTGCCAGGCCGACCTTGCCGCCGAACTCGCGCAGCAGGTCGCTCATCAGGTGCGCCTGCGCGTCGATGGCCGCCTCCGGATCGAACGCGTCGCGCAGCCCATACGCACGGGCCGTGCCCGGCATGAACTGAGCGATGCCCTGCGCGCCCGCGCCGCTGGTGGCGAACGGGTTGAAGTTGGACTCGGCGTAGAGCTGCGCCGCCAGCAGGCTCGTCGGCACGTTCCAGCGCAGCGCGGCCCGGGCGATCGGGTCCTGGAAGCGCGGGGGCACGAAGCCCGGCAGGCGGTGGTGGATCTGGCCGTGGTCGCCGCCCGGCGGCTCCCATGAGCCTCGTTCGTACTGGGCGGGGTGCTGGCGGTTGCGCGGGTTGACTCCGAAGCCGTAGTGCCAGGGCTCCCAGGCGTAGCGATGGATGAACCCGAACCGGCGCGCGTTGGCCTTCAGCCAGCCGTAGGCGCCCGGCGGGCCGAGGTCCAGCTCGGTGGCCCAGCGGTGTAGCGACGTGCCGGGCGGGGCGACCCAGCGGGGATTCGGGTTGGCGGCGAACAGGCGCGCCTGCTCGGCGTCGGAACGGAAGGCGCTGGTGATCGAGAGCGAATGGCCGTCACGGCGAGCCGCCGCCGCCATCCGGTCGAAGGCCGCGGCCACGTCGGGGCGCATGGCCTTCCCCATCCGGTAGGCCAGCGGGCCGTCGTAGCCGCCGCCGCTGCCGCGCGCTGGGCCCGCCAGGTCGCCGCCGGTCCCTGGGGCCAGCTCGGCCACCGCACGAGCGCGCACCTCGATCCTCTCGCGTGCGCGGCGGCGGCCGGGAACGCGCACCTCAGCGCTGCCCCGCACCCGGACGGCCACCCGCGTGGGCGCGAACGAGCCGCCCGGGAAGGTCACGTCCGCCGGCGTTATCCGCAGGCCGTTCAGCCGTGCACCGGCAACGGCGGCGGCGCGCGCCCGGGCCACGTAGGTGGCCGTGCTCAGGTGGCGCGGATTCGGCGCTCCGCCCGGCAGGACCGCCGGCTCAAAAAGCCGCGGCAGGTCGTCCCGCATGGACCGCGCAGCCGACATCGACGCCAGGTCCACGGCCCGCGTGTGCCGTCCCTTGGCGCCCAGAGCCTGGCCGAAGGCAGCGAGGACCATCACGCCGAGCAGCACCGCGGCGACCACGCCGATCGCCAGCACCGTGGCCTGGCCGGAAGCGCCTCGAGCGTCCGGTCGGTCGCGCGCGTGCATTGCCTCGCACCCTTTCGGCGGGCCGGTTACTGCTCAAGGCGTGGGCGTAACGGGTGCGCGACGAACGCGCGAACCGCCCGGGGGTCGCGAAGTCAGTCGACCAGTGCCAGGCTGTGGCGCTCGAGCGCGACCGTGAGATCCTCGTCATCCGCGGCGATCGGGGCGCTGTGGGTGTCCTCGAGCAGCGGTCCGCCGTCGGGCTGCTCGAAGATCGCCCAGTTGCGCAGGTCGTCCCCCAGCCGGGACAGGTAGGCGATGCCGGCGAACTGCGTCGCTCCGTGGTCCTGGCATCCGAACACCGAGCGGGAAACCTCTTGGGTGAAGCCGCGCGGCGCGTGGAGCCGGATGGCCGACCCGTCAAGCGCTCCGATGCCGTGCGCCCTTGCGACACTCGCGAGCTCCCGCCACAGAAACGCGAGCGAGCGCGAATGGCCAACTGCGCCGAACTCGCCTTCAACCTTGCAGCTACCGATGACACGATCGGCGATCCACTCAGCCGGCACCTGACCTGCGCCCATCACATCCGCGTCGGCCTCGCCCTCGATCTCCGCGAGGGCGTCCACGAGCGCCGGGTCCGCTCGAAATCGGCCGAGCGTCTCGACGAATGCGCCCAGCCGCGAGCTCGCGTACAGCACCCGATATTCGCCGCGCGGGTCATCCCAGCGGTTGCCGAACGTCCCGTCCGGCTGCGCGTAGGCCCAATCCGGCCAGGCAAAAGGGTCAGGACCCCGCGCCAGCCGGTAGACCGGCCCGCCGGGTCGGACGGCCTCGATGTCGCAACTCATCCTCCGACGAGAAACGCGCGCGCGGCGCCGAGCACCGCGGAGCCGTCGGCTTCGAGCTGGCCCTCGCGCAGGATCCGCGCAGGCGAGCGGTCATCGAGCTCGGGATTCAGGCCCTGGAACCATGCTTGCGCGACCCGCCGCCCATCGGCCGCCTCGATCATCAACGCCACCTGGAGCGCGAGGCGCAAGCGTGCCTGGACCTCGGCGCCAGGCTCACGCTCGCCCGCGGCCCACTGGTTGACGGCGCGTGTTTCCTTCACGTCGCCGAGATAGGCGGCGAGGCGTAGGCCGAGCAGGTCACGAAGCTCCGCGGCGACCTCCGTGAAGTCTGCGCGCATCGCCCGCGCATGAGCGAGATCTGGTCTTGCGGGTGCCTGAATGGCCATGGCCAGGCCTCCTTTCTCTAAACCAGGCTACATCACAGTCCAGATAACGGCAAGATCCCAAATGGCCCGTCACGATCTCTTTGACCCTGAGAGCTTCGTGCCGAGCTTGCGCGCTCACCTGGAACGCGAAGGAACACGCCGCTAGCCTTGCCGCGGTGATCGCGATTCCGCTGGCGCTCGTGCCCGCAGCCTTCGTCGGCGGCGTCTACCTAACGAGGCGATTCACCCTGCCGCTGGCGGATACCCCCACTGGTTTCGCCGCAACCAGAGCCGTGGAGGTGCTGATGGGAGCCGCTGTAGCGGCGTACGCCCGAATCGCATCCGGGTCGTCGGCCTCGTAGACGGAGAACGCGCAGTTTCTAAGCCACCACCTCGGCGCTCGTCCCACGGTGGCGGGCGTACATGTCCTCGACCCACTTGAACCCGAGCCGGTCCTTCAGCGAGGCGCGGTATTCCCGGAATTGCGTGGCTCGCTCGTCCGGGTGCAGCTTGATGTAGGGGAACTCGGGCGGTACGACGATCACCGCGAGAATCGAGGCCGCCGTCAGGTCCGCCACGGTGAACGAGTCGCCGACGAGATAGCCGCTTCGGCCGGCCTCCGCCTCGACCTTGTCGAGAGCGGCCCGGGCTACCTCGCGCGAGTGCGCGACGCGGTCCGGCCGGATCTCGTAGCGCCACTTTATGACGCGTGCGACTCCCGGACTCAGCGCCTTGAGCAGACCGAATCGCGGGTGGTCAGGGCCGTAGAGCATCCCGAGGAACTTCTCCGGCTCTCCGAGGTTGTCGTTGAACAGGACCCGGCGCAGGTCGTGCCCGCAGCTCTCGTCGAAGTACTCCTCGAGCTCGAGCGCACGGCGCCGTTCCTCCGGGTCGGACGGGTAGAGGGAAGGGTCCGGCCACCGTCGCTCAATCTCCTCGATAATCCTGGTCGAGTCACCGATCGCGCGTCCGTCCAACTGCAGGATGGGAGTGGTACGACCTGCTCGCAGCCGCCGCGCCCTCAGTTCCTGTAGAGCAGGAGTCACGGCGCGACGCACGTGGGGAACCCCCTTGTAGTCGAGCGCCCAACGCACTTTCTCGTTGTAGTGCGAGCTCTCGAGGTGCCACAGGACGGGCGCTTCTGGCGGCATGATCCAGTTCTTATTGCCTGGCTAGCGCCGCAGTCCGGCGGTCTGCAGGGACGCGGCTCCCGGGACGTTGGCGTGGACCGCCAGGCGCCTGAACGCGGTGCGATCGCGCTTGAGGAACAGGTCGAAGAAGTCGGCTGTGGAGTTCACTGTGGGATCGACCCACGGCGGGATGTTCGGGATGTGGGGTCCGTTGATCAGAGTGACGAATGCCTTGGGTCGGGAGGCTTGGGCGTAGATGGTCACGCTCGCCGGGTAGGTCGGGTCTGCCGTGCCGTGCACGAGCAGCAGCGGTGGCGTCCGCTTCGAGAAGTAGGCGCCGCCTTTGAACGGCAGCTGGAGGCCCGCCCACGCCACCGCCGTGTCGATGCGCCGATCCCGACAGCAGCTGTTTGCCACCACCGCAAGGGTGGTGACCGCTCCGAGCGAGTGCCCCGCCGCGCCGATCCGGTGCCGGCTGATGGTCTTTCGCAGGCCGCCCCGGTTTCGGCGCACCAGGCGCAGCACGCTGTCGACCACGAAGCTCACGTCGGCTGGCTGTTTCTGGGAATCGACGAGGCTTGGGCCGCCAGGTGCAGTACCGCTCGACAGCGGGAAGGTCGGAGCGGCCACCACGTAGCCCTTGCGCACCCACGGCTCGAGCGCGCTGAGGTAGGGCGGCACGGTGGCGCCCAGGCCGTGAGAGAAGACGATCAGCGGGAATGGGCGCTTCCCACGGATCGGCCTTGCGTTCTTCACGGGAGCGCCGCCGCGCTTGCCCCTAGCCGGGTAGAGCAGCAGCGTCCGCAAGGTCCGTCTCCGAGCACCCGGGTAGCTGCCGTTGGGCGGCGTCGACCGGCTCTTGTCGACGAAGGTGTAGGACCGGCTTCCCACCGCGTAGGGACCACCCTGCCGAGGCTTGGCCTGCACCTGCGCAGTTGGCCCTGCGGCAACAGCCGGCCCGGCGACGGCCACGCTACCGGCGAGTACGACACCCGTCAGCGTTACTCGAACGAGATCTTTACGGCGCTTGCGAATGACGCCTCTCGCGGTGACTCCTCTCCGGCCGGGGGCCCGCTCAGGCCGCAGCAGGGGACGGATCGGGCCGCACTACGACCGTGTCTGCGATGGGGATGATCTCGTCGGCCGGCAGACCGGACGCCTGGGCATGCGCCCGGATCGCATCGGGGTCGTCGGCCTCGTAGACGCAGAACGTGCCGAGCTTCCCGCTCTCCTCGGCCAGGACGTAGCTGCGGATCCAGCGTACGCCGGAGCCGTCCTTGTCGCCTTCCTCGGTCGAACGCCCGGCGGCCGTCTCCAGGTCGTCGGCCGACCCCCAGCCGTTACGGCGAAGGATTCCGTAGAGCTCCATCGGTGCCTCCTTTCCGGGCGTCCAGCGCGGCCGTCGACGGCCGCCGCTGCCCGGTAGTTGGTTGAAGGACGAATCACGAGCCCGCCCTCACTCCGCCATCTTCGGCCATCGACTCCTGCTTGTGGCCAGACAACGGGGTGGCGTGACCCTAACCCCTTCTGGCAATGGTCGGCAACCAGAATCCGAGCGTGAGTGCGCTGCCCACCAGGGCCAGGTGCGTGAAGGCCAGATCGACCGCCCCGGGGACGGCTTGCATCCCCGACCTGGTGGTGAGAGGGTCCCCCGAATAGGCCTGACCCACTGGCCGGGTCGAAAAGCAGAGGAGGTCGGCATGGCCGACAGCGTTCTCCTGATCGCCTGGGGCCCGCCCGTACGCGGACGCGAAGAGCGGGGTCTCGAAGTCTTCAACGAGTCGATGGGCTTGTACGGACGCTATGAGCAGGAAGGCCGCATCGAGGGGTTCGACGTCTCCATTCTCCAGCCGAACGGGCTCATGAATGGATTCATCGCGCTCCGCGGTACGGCTGAGAAGCTGAGCGCGATCAAGCAGGAAGAGGAGTTCCAACGCACCACGGTCGCCGCGAGCCTCATCGTCGAAGATCTCCAGTTGATCGACGGCAGCACGGGCGAGGGCGTCGCGCGCGACATCGCGCTGTACCAAGAGGCCGTCTCCGGGGTCCCGCAGACCGCCTGAACCCGCGCGCCCAGCCCCGCACGGACGCGGGGCAAAGCGCTTCACTCTCGGGGCGATCGATCGGATGTCCGATCGCGCCTGTACAAGCCGTGGTTCCCAGATGCCGGACGTGCGTATCGCACGGCAATCCGATGGACCACGACCCCGACAGCCAACTGATCGCAGGACTGATCGCAACCGCAGCCACGCGCTCGACCCCTGGCCCGAGTGATCTCGTTGCGGCGCTCAACACGGTGTGCTCGCCGGGCCGCTCCGACCACTTCGACACGGTTGCCGTCGAGTGGCTCCGCCGGTGGCGACCGGAGACCACCGCCGTCGCCCTGCCGGAGTGTCGCTGTCCAGCCGGGCGCTGCGCAACCTGCAACTGAGCCACAGCCCGCCCGACGGCGGACCCCGCCTACTCGTGCGGCGCGTAGCGGTGGTGCAGCATCAGGTCGTTGCCGTCGGGGTCGGTGAAGAACGCCATGTGGCACACGCCCGTGTCGAGAACGTCGCCCATGAACTCGACGCCCTTCGCCTCGAGCTCCTTGCGCGCCGCGGCCACGTCCTCCACATGCAGGGCGAGGTGCCCGTTCTTCTGCGGCGCGAACGGCATGCCGAAGCTCGCGGGCTCCCAGATCCCGAAGCACGTCTCCCCCGCCCACACCTCCGACTGCGCCTTCCCGTCTGGCCGCAGCCCGAGCGTGTCGACGTAGAAGGTTCGCGAGCGCGCGGCGTCCTGCGAGGGAACGCCGACGAAATCAAGTCCCTGGATCACCTGGTCTCCTCGAGTCGTGGGTCTAAGCGAGCCCGATGATCTCACCGACGTCGAACCAGTACCGCCCCGAGAGCTGTGCCATCGTGCCTGTGCGGTGGAGGTCAGGCGAATTCATCCGTACGCCAGCGGGGCCGACGGTCCCGCGTCGCGCGAGTTCTACGTAGAGGTCCTCGGGCTGGAAGTGGCCATGGAGGACCCCGTCCTGGTGATGAGCTCACCGGCCAACCCCTCGGCGCAGGTGATCGTGCCCCCGCCGGGGATGGAGGATCCGCAGCCGGACTTGGGGATCGACGTGGGGGACGCGGCGGCCGTCGATGCCGCGCACGCCAAGGCGGTGCGGCGCGGCCTGCGCGTGGTCTACCCACTGACCGACGAGCCCTGGGGCGTGCGCCGCTTCTTCGTGGAGGATCCGGGGGGCACGATCGTCAACGTGCTTGCGCACATCGGCTGAGCTCCGCTCCCCCCAAACGAGGCGGCCCCGGCCCCTACCCGGTCAACAGATCAATCACCGCGGCGCCACGGACGCGCCCGCTGCGCAGGTCGTCCAGCGCCCCGTTGGCCTCTGCCAGCGGGTAGGCCTGGACTGACGTCTTGACCGGCACCTCGGGGGCGATCTGCAGCAGCGCTTCGCCGTCGGCTCGGGTCAGGTTTGCCACCGACCGCAGGGTGCGCTCGCCCCAGAGCAGCTCGTAGGGGAAGGCGGGGATGTCGGACATGTGGATGCCCGCGCACACCACCGTCCCGCCCTTGGCGGTGGCGCGCAGGGCGGCCGGGACGAGCTCGCCCACCGGCGCGAAGATGATCGCGGCGTCAAGGGGCACGGGCGGCAGGTCGTCGGACGCGCCGGTCCAGGTGGCGCCGAGCTCCGTGGCGAGCGCCGATGCCTCGTCGCCGGCTGCGCGCGTGAACGCGAACACCGACCGGCCCTGTGCCACGGCCACCTGGCAGACGATGTGCGCAGCGGCACCGAAGCCGTAGAGCCCGAGCACCGGCTCGTCGCCGGTGAGGGTCAGCGCGCGATAGCCGATCAGGCCCGCACACAGCAGCGGCGCCGCCTGCAGATCCGGGTAGCCGTCGGGCAGCGGGAAGCAGTAGCGCTCGTCGGCCACGGCCAGCTCGGCGAAGCCGCCGTCGATGTCGCGACCGGTGAAACGCGCTCGGTCGCAGAGGTTCTCGCGACCGGAGCGACAGAAGCGGCACTCGCCGCACGTCCATCCCAGCCAGGGCACCCCGACCCGGCGGTCCGAGCCGGTCACCGTCCCGACGATCTGGTGGCCCGGGATGACCGGCGGATCGGCCACCGGGACCTCTCCGTCGAGGATGTGCAGGTCGGTCCGGCAGACGCCGCAGGCGTGGACCTCGATCAGCAGCTGTCCTGGGCCGGCCACCGGGTCGGGCACCTCGACGGGACGCAGCGGTCGCCCCGGCTCCTCGAAGAGCATCGCGCGCACCCGCTCAACGCTACGCCCCGCGGTCGTCGCACCGGTCGGCGAGACGAGCCAGCGCCAGGCCGAGCGCACCGCGCGGCCGCCGGCCGGCCACGGCGAGCTGCGCGCCCATCCGCGTTTCGGGCAGGCCGGCCGTGCCGGCGGGCCAGCGCTCGCCGGCGTCGGCGCGGTTGAGCGCCACAACGGGCTCGGGACCCACCCGCGCCAGCCGATCCGCCACGAGTGCGGCCAGCGCGGGCTCGGTGGCCGGCGCTGCCACCAGCACGGTGGCCTGGGCCAGCGACGCCGCCGCGCCGGCCTGCGCGGGGTCGGATACGTCGAGCACCACCGGCGCGAGCCCCGCGGCCGCGCGCGCTATCGCGGATCGGTCCGCCCCTCCCACCAGGCAGAGCCGACCGTGGGCGCGGGTTTCGGCGGCTCCGAGCGCTCCCGCCAGCCGGTTGGCGAGCCGGACGGCCGCGGGCAGACCGAGCGGAGGGCCTGCTCGTGCCCGGTCGACCGCCACGACGCAGGCTCCGCCAGGGTCCCGGCTCGCCAGTTCGGCGCCCAGGCCGCGGGCCACCGTCGTCACACCGCAGCGGGGCGCGAGCCCCACGACCGCGACGACCGGCCGCAGCGACGGCGAGGCTGGCACGGCTTCACGGCTCGACGGCCTCGCTCCGCCGGCTCGATCAGCCAGTCCACCGCGGCGCCCAGGGCGGTGGCGACGAGGCCGCTACGGCCCGCCGGCCTCACAGCTCCACGGCGGCGCGGCCTGGACCTCGAACCGGCGCGCGACCGCCGCCAGCGGCGACGGCGGGCGCAGCCGTACCCGCACCGTGCCGCCGGACACCTCCACCCGCGCGCGGGCGCGCGACCAACCGGGCAGGGACTCGCGCACCCCCGCGCGCGGATCGGCGCCGCCGGCGAGAGCCAGCGCACCGGCCTCCGCCGCGGCTGCAGGCCAGGACGGCCGCAGTAGCCGACGGCCAGCAACTGGAGCGCGAGCAGCCCGACGGCGATCAGCACCGGCAGCGTGCCGAGGAGCTCGACGGTGGCCTGGCCCCGCTCGGAGCGCCTCCTCACCGCGTGCTTCCTGCCCAGCGACGCGGTGGCGCCCACGGACGCCGGCGATCGCCAGCGGTGCAGCAGCACCGGCACCCTGACGCGCACCCGGACACCCCCGCCACGCAGACGGCGTACGCGCAGCCCGCGCCGGAGTCCCTCCGGGCAGCGCGCTGGCCGCCGCGACGCGCGCGTCCCAGCCCACCGCATCTGCACGCGCGCCCGCACGCGCGGCATGCGCGGACATCCACGCGGTGTGACCGGCCAGCGCGAGCTGCCAGGCGATCGCCCCGGCAGCCAGCAGCAGGGGCAGGACGGCCACGAACTCGACGCTGGCCTGGCCGGACTGACCGATGTCGTATGCGCCCGTGAGCCGCACGGCTCGAGCCTGCCGAGGCGGCCGTGACGACACGAGGTCCGCGGGTTACGAGTGCGCACCCTGACCGGTTACGACGTCGTCGCCCAGGTGCTCAGGCGGCCGGCGCGTAGGGCTCCGGCAGCGTGAACAGGCCGAGGAAGCGCTCCACCGCGCCCCGGTCGCCCTCGATCTCCAGCTCCTTCACCCGCAGGGCCGCCTTCAACTCCCTGCGCCCGTGCGCGAGCGCGAGCAGCGTGCCGGCGTCGGTGTCGCACGACGGCGTCGGGGTCCCTCGCCTCTCCGGGCTCGATCTCCAGCCGCCCATCCGACACCTCGGCGCGGAAGCGCTGATCGCCCAGGCGCAGATCGAGCCGCAGCGACGACGTCGCCGGCCAGCTCGGGGTCGAACAGCGTCCGCAGCGACAGGATGTGCGCGTCCAGGCTCATGCCGTCCTCGGGCGGGCCGAGCGGGGCGCGCGCGCCCCAGCGGCCGAGGCGCCGAGAGGACCGGCTCCAGCTCCAGGCCCCACTCCGTGAGCTCGTAGACGCGCGCCGCCGCCGGAGGCGGTAGCTTGCGGCGCCGCACCACGCCGTCGTCCTCGAGCTCCCGCAGTCGCTGCGAGAGCACGTTGGGGCTGGCGTTGGGCAGGCCCGTCTTGAGGTCGGTGAAGCGCTTGGGGCCGAGGACGAGCTCGCGGACGATCAGCAGCGCCCAGCGCTCGCCCACCCTGTCGAGCGCCCGCGGTATTCCACACGCGTCGCCGTAGGTGCGCGTAGTGGTCATAGCGGTCCTGAGCTTACACCATCTGGTCCTGTTTTATGTTTGAATAGTCCTAAGTCAGGACAATCGTGATAGCGTAGCTTCGATCGTCGAGCCAAGGAGCGAGCAGCACCGAGATGACCGACACCGCCGCACCCCCCACCACCACCACCGACGACCGATCCCGCTGGATCGCGCTCTACGTGCTGTGCGCCAGCGTGCTGATGATCGTCATCGACGCCACGATCGTGAACGTCGCCCTGCCGTCGATCCAGGACGACCTGGACTTCACCCAGAGCAACCTGGCCTGGGTGGTCAACGCCTATCTGATCCCGTTCGGCGGCCTGCTGCTGCTGGCCGGCCGCCTCGGCGACCTGATCGGGCAGCGCAAGATCTTCCTGATCGGCCTGGCGGTGTTCACGGCCGCCTCGGTGCTGTGCGCCGTCGCGCCGAGCCAGGGCATGCTGATCGGCGCCCGCTTCGTGCAGGGCGTCGGCGGCGCGCTGACCTCCGCGGTGGTGCTGGGGATGATCGTCACGATGTTCCCCGAGCCGCGCGAGCAGGCGAAGGCGATCGGCGTGTACGGCTTCGTGGCCTCCGCGGGCGGCTCGATCGGCCTGCTGGCCGGCGGCGTGCTCACCGAGGCCATCAACTGGCACTGGATCTTCTTCATCAACGTGCCCGTGGGCATCGCCACGGCGCTGCTCACCAAGCGGTTCGTGCAGGCGCCGGAGGGAATCGGGCTCTCCGAGGGTGCCGACCTGCCCGGCGCCGTGGTGCTCACGGGCGGGCTGATGCTCGGCGTCTACAACATCCTGCAGGTGCCCGAGCAGGGCTGGGGCTCCACGCCAGACGCTGCTGCTCGGCGCGCGTCTCGCTGGCGCTGGTCGCGGCCTTCGTCGTCCGCCAGGCGCGCATCCCCAACCCGCTGATCCCGCTGCGCCTGTTCAGGGCGCGCAACGTGGCCGGCGCCAACGCCGTGATGGCCCTGCTGGTGGCCGGCATGTTCGCCATGTTCTTCCTGGGCGCGCTCTACCTACAGCGAGTCCTCGGCTACAGCCCGCTCGAGGTCGGGCTGGCGTTCCTGCCGTCCACGATCGTGATGGGCACGATCTCGCTGCGCTACACCGAGCGGCTGAACATGCGCTTCGGTGCCAAGAACACGCTCATGCCGGGCCTGGTGGCGATCGGCCTCGGCCTGCTGCTGTTCGCGCGCACGCCCGTCGACGGCAACTACCTCGATCGACGTGGTCCCGCCCGTGGTCCTGATCGGCCTCGGCGCCGGCCTGAGCTTCCCGTCGCTGATGACGCTGGCCATGTCCGGCGCCACCCCCAGCGACTCCGGGCTGGCCTCGGGGCTGGTGAACGCGACCGTGCAGGTGGGCGGCGCGATCGGCCTGGCCGTGCTGGCCACGCTCGCCACCGACCGCTCGGACAACCTGCGCGCCGACGGCGAGTCGGTGGCCTCCGCGCTCAACTCCGGCTACCACCTGGCCTACCTGCTGGGCGCCGGCGTTCGTCGTGGCGGCGTTCGTCGTGGCGGTCACGGTGCTGCGCGCCGAGCCGCTCCAGACGGGCGCGCACGAGGACGAGTCGGTGCCCGGCGAGGCCGCGGCGCTGTCGGAGGCGGCGTGACTCGCCCAGTCATCTGACTCGGAGGTTCGCGTTCAGTTTCCGGGATGGCTGTGTGTGACTGGCGGTCGCCGGCGACCGCAGCCGTGCTGGTTGCACGGCGAGGAGCCGGCCGGTGCCAGGCGCGCACAGACGCCCGGAAACTAGCGGATGGCGCGGTACTGGTGCCAGACCCAGTACACGCCGTAGGACGCCAGCGCGAGCAGGGACAGCCAGATCATCAGGCCGAACCCGCCCAGGTCGTCGATCAGACGGTCGGTGCGCGCACAGCGCGAGGAAGGCCACTCCGACCGAGCCGTAGAGCATCGAGCCGCTGGCGGTCCTCCAGCGTGTCGAGCTCCATCCCGAACTGGCGGTAGAGCCGATAGGCCAGGTAGGCGATGGCGGTGAAGAACGCGATCGTGAGCAGCGTGAACGCCGCGTTCAGCGCCCCTCCCCCGCCGGGCAGCGCCGTGAGCGCAAGCGCCACGAGCGCGATCGACGCCGAACTTCCACGCCGTCTGCATGAGATTCAGGCTACCGGTCAGTGGCCGCTAACCGATGACGCCCGCCCCGTGAGCGCCAGCACGACCACGCCCAGCACCACGCGGTAGGCCACGAACACATCGTGGAGTGCGATCGCCAGGAAGCGCAGCAGGAACGCGATCGACGCGTAGCCCGACCACGAAGGCGAGAAGCGTGGCCACGAGCAACGTGACGACGCCGGTGTCGTCGTCCAGCGAACACCTCGCCGCGTCTCGAACAGGCCGCTGAGCACCACCGCGGGCACCGACAGGAGAAAGGAGAAGCGCGCCGCGGACGCTCGGTCGAGCCCGAGGAACAGGCCCGCGGTGATCGTGGAGCCCGAGCGCGACACGCCCGGGACGAGCGCCAGCGCCTGCGCGAAGCCGACGGCCACCGCGTCGCGGGGGCCCGCGCTCTCGAACGAGCGGTCGTGCTTGCCCACCCGTTCGGCGGCCAGCAGCACCAGGCCCGAGGATGATCAGCGTCGACCCGATCAGGTAGAGGTCGCGTGCGCCGGACTCGATCGGTCCGGAACGGAACCCGAACACTCGCGATCGGCATCGTGCCGCGCACATGTACCAGCCGATCCGGGCGTCGGCTCGCTGCGCCGCGAGGGGTCGCGCAGGGAGGCGAAGCCATGCGCGCGCGATCCGTTCCGAGGTCCTGGCGGAAATAGAGCGACCACCGCCGGATCGTGCCCGAGCTGGGATCACGGCGGTGAACGCGGTGCCCGGATCCTCCCAGCCGGTGAAGGCCGGGACGATCCGCAGATGGCGGTGCTCGAGATCGGCAGGAACTCGGTGAAGTCCCTGCACGATGCCGAGGACGATGGCCTCGAGGATCGGCACGCGGCGCGGAAGTGTACCTGGTCGGGCGCGGCGGCTAGTGCGCGGTCTCGCGGAACCGCTCGCGCGAAGCCTCGATCTCCTTGATCGCCTCCTCGCGCGAGTACCAGCCGTCGACCTTGACCGCCTTCTGCTCCAGGTCCTTGTAGATCGAGAAGAAGTGGGCGATCTCGTCGCGGAGCTGGTTCGGGATGTCCTCCAGCGTGTTGAACTGGCTCCAGGCGGGATCCGACAGGGGCACGCACAGCACCTTGTCGTCGATGCCCTTGTCGTCCTCCATCCGGAACAGCGCCAGCGGCTTCACGTCGATCATGCAGCCCGGGAACGTGGGCTCGGACACGCAGCACATGACGTCGAGCGGGTCGCCGTCCTGGCCCAGGGTGTCGGGGACGAAGCCGTAGTCGGTCGGATAGACCACCGAGGAGAACAGGAACCGGTCGAGCACGATGACCTCGCGCTCGTGATCCCACTCGTACTTGTTGCGGCTGCCCTTCGGGATCTCGATGATGCAGCTGAACGCGTGCCCATCCACGGTGAGCGGCAGCCTACTCGGTAGACTCGGCGGCGATGAGAACGCGTCTGGGAGCCGTGCTCACCCTCCTCATCAGCCTGGCGCTCACGGCGCCCGCGCATGGCCAGCGACAACGGCGAGGGCCTGGTCGGCGAGACCGACGACCGCATCATCACCTTCTTCTCGCTCGGCGTCGTGGTCTTCTTCTTCACCGTCGTGTGCCTCGGCTCGTTCATCCAGAGCCGGCTCGAGAAGCGCAAGCAGGCGCGCAAGGCCGCAGAGCTCCGCCAGCGCGTCGGCTGGTAAAGCACTCCGGGTTCTCAGAAGGTTCACAACGCGGCGGGCGCGGTCGGGCAACATCGTCAGTGCAGATCCCTCCTAGGCCGCGGCCCCGCGCTCCCCGCTCGGGGCCGCGAGCCGTTCTGGGAGGATTCGCGGCCGATGGGCTTAGACGCCGACCAGGTGACCTATGAGCGCCGCGGTGCCGCCGCGGTGCTCACGATCGACCGCCAGGAGCGCCGCAACGCGGTCGACGGGCCCACGGCGGCGCTGCTCACCGAGGGCTACCGCGCCTTCGAGGCAGACGACGAGGCGCGGGTGCTGGTGCTCACCGGGGCCGGCGGCGTGTCGTTCTGTGCGGGGGCCGACCTGAAGGCGATCGAGTCGTTCGCGCCGCGGCTGGGGATCGAGGACGGGCCGCTGGGCTTCACCCGCCTGACCCCGACCAAGCCGACGATCGCCGCGATCGGGGGCTGGTGCCTGGCGGGCGGCCTGGAGCTCGCGCTCTGGTGCGACCTGCGCGTGGCCTCAGAGGGCTCGCGCCTGGGCTTCACCGAGCGCCGCTTCGGCGTGCCACTGATCGACGGCGGCACCCAACGGCTGCCGCGCATCGTGGGCCTGGGCCGGGCGCTGGACATGATCCTCACGGGCCGGATCGTTGAGGCGCAGGAGGCCCAGGCGATGGGCCTGCTCACCGAGATCACCGCCGAGGGCGACCACCTGGCGCGGGCGCTCGAGATCGCCGAGGCCCTGGCTCGGTTCCCGCAGGAGACCATGTTGGCCGACCGCCAGGCCGCGATCGAGGGGATCGGCCTGCCGTTCGCCGAGGGCATGAAGCTGGAGGCGGAGAGCGGTCCGCGGACCTTCGCCACCGCCGCCCAGGGCGCCGCCCGCTTCGCCGGCGGCGAGGGCCGCGGCGGGCAGGGCGCCGGCGCCTGAGCTCGGGCGGGCCGGCTGGCATAGTCATCCAGGTGTCCGCGCCCGCCATCGAGGTCTCCGACCTCCACAAGAGCTACGGCTCGGTGGAGGCTGTCCGCGGGCTGACCTTCGCGGTGCAGCGCGGCGAGGTCTTCGGCCTGCTGGGGCCCAACGGCGCGGGCAAGACCACCACGGTGGAGATCCTGGAGGGATACCGCCGCCGCTCGCGCGGCGACGTGCGCGTGCTTGGTCACGACCCCGAGGACCGCGACCGCCAGCTGCAGGAGCGCGTGGGGATCGTGCTCCAGAGCTGTGGCTTCTATCCGCGCCTGACCGTGGCCGAGGCCGTGGAGCACATGGCCAAGGCCTACCCGGCCCCGCGCGACCCGGGCGAGACGATCAGCCTGGTGGGCCTGGAGGACAAGGCCGGCGCGCGCTCCAACTCGCTGTCGGGGGGCCAGCGGCGACGGCTGGACCTGGCGCTGGCGCTGGTGGGCGACCCCGAGCTGGTGTTCCTCGACGAGCCCACCACGGGCTTCGACCCCGCCGCGCGCCGGGCGGCCTGGGGCGTGGTCGGCAGGCTGCGCGAGATGGGCAAGACCGTGCTGCTGACCACGCACTACCTGGACGAGGCGCAGGCGCTGGCCGACCGCGTGGCGATCGTCAAGGACGGCCGGATCGTGGCCGAGGGGCCGCCGGCCGAGCTCTCGTCCACCAGCTCGGGCTACCGCGTGTCGTATGAGTCGGGCGGGCGCCGCGTGGAGCATCAGACCGAAGACCCCACCGACCTGCTGCACCGCCTGACCGGGGACGCGCTGCAGCGCGGCGAGCAGCTGGAGGGGCTGGAGGTGGCGCGGCCGACGCTCGAGGACGTGTACCTGGAGCTCACCGAGGACGACGAGCGATGACCGGCCTGGCCCTGGCGTGGGAGCAGTTCCGGCTGGAGCGCAAGCTGTTCTGGCGCAACCCCAGCGCTGCCTTCTTCTCGTTCGTGCTGCCGCTGATGCTGCTCCTGCTGGTGGCGTCGGTGTTCGGCAGCGACCAGGAGGACCTGGACATCGTGATCCCCGGCGTGGCCGGGATGAGCGTGATGGCCACCACGTTCAACTCACTGGCGTTCAACCTGACCTTCCTGCGCGAGCAGGGCATCCTCAAGCGTGTGCGCGGCACGCCGCTGCCGGCGTCCTCGTACTTCGCGGGCTTCCTGGGCAACGCGGTGGCCAACGCGTTCGTGCAGGTGATCCTGGTGGTGGCCATCGGCCACCTGGCCTACGACGTGAGCTGGCCGCAGGACTGGCTCGCGCTGGTGGTGTTCACCGCGGTGGGGGTGGTCACCTTCGGCGCGCTGGGCATCGCGCTGTCGCACGCCATCCCCAACTTCGACTCGCGCAGCCGCGTACGTGAACGCCATCTTCCTGCCGGCCATCCTGATCTCAGGCGTCTTCTACTCGGCCGACTCGCTGCCGCCCGTGCTGGGCGCGGTGGCCGACGCGCTGCCGCTCAGGCACGTGATCGACGGCCTCCACGGCGCGATCGTCACCGGGCAGGGCCTGGCCGACAACGCCGGCGCGCTGGGGATCGTGGCGCTGTGGGGCGCGGCGGGGCTGTTCCTGGCTGTGCGCGGCTTCCGCTGGGAGTAGGCGGTGGCGCCGGGCAGGTCGCGTCGCGCGACGATCCGGCCGGCTAGCGCCCCTCGCTCCTGTCACCCTGGCGGGGGTTGAGATCGGTCGTCCGGTCCGCGCCGGGACCGCCGCTGAACCGATCGGCGCCCGGTCCTCCGGTCAGCGTATCGGCGCCGTTCTGGCCGAACAACCAGTCGTCGCTAGGGCCGCCGTTGAGGTGGTCGCCGCCGTTGCCGCCGCAAAGAAGGTCGGTGGCGCCGGCTCCTCTCAGTGTGTCTGCGCCCTGGCGCCCAAAGATCACGTCCACACCGTCATCGCCTTTCAGTGTCTCGCCCGTGTGGGTGCCGACCACGATTCTCAGAACCAGTGTGGTCGTACTGGCCCCGTCGCCGACTGAGACTGTGACCGTCGCAGTGCCGCTCCGCTTTCGAGCGCCGCTGAGAGCGAGTGTCCGGCTGGCCCCATCGCCGGCGACGGTGAAATCTGCGAGCAGCGCCGGATTCGACGACGTGGCCGCGACGGTCAGGTCGCCCGCGGGCGTGTCGCGGTCCGCGAGCGAGAGCCTGACGACGGCCGAGGCGTCGTTGCTGTCCCGGCAATCGCCTCCCACGACCCTGACCCTGGGCGCCCGTCCGCTGGCGTTCAGGTAGCGGGCGAGCGCGAATGCGCCTCCGCCACCTGCCCCCGCGAGCACGATCCTGCCATCCGGCTGCAATGCCAGCGCGTTGGCGGTGTCGTTGTCGCTGTCAGCGTCGCCGATGTGGGTCGTCACCTTGCCGCCGGAGCCGAAGCCGGCATCCAGGCTGCCGTCCGGGCTGTAGCGCGCCAGTGCGAAATCCTCCCGATAGTCGAGGAACACGTCCGGTCCCCGTATGCCCGCGTGCCCCGCGACGAGAATCCGCCCGTCGGGTTGCACGGCCACCGCGTACGGAATGTCGCTCTCCCCGGCGAAGTCGGTGATCACCTTGCCGCCCGAGCCGAAGGCCTCGTCCAGACCGCCGTCGCGGTTGTAGCCGGCCAGTCCGAAGTCGTTGGATCGGGTTGGGTGGCTGACTGGGCCGGTGACGAGGATCCGCCCGTCCGGCCGCAGGGCCACGGCGTAGCCTGTATCGAAGCCACCGAGGTCCGTGGCCACCCTGCCACCGGACCCGAAGCCGGCGTCCAGGCTGCCGTCGGGGTGATAACGCGCGAGCGCAAAGTCACTGTTCGTACCGCTCCCACTTGAGCCGGCGACGACGATCCCCCCGTTGGGCTGCAGGGCAACGGCGTACCCGAGGTCGAAGCCGCCGAACTCGGTGGTCACCCGACCACCGGAGCCGAAGCTCGTATCCAGGCTGCCGTCGGGGTTGTAGCGGGCTAGCGCGAAGTCACTTGGACCGCGGCTGCTGTAGCCGACGACGACGATCCGTCCGTCAGGCTGCAGGACCATTCCGAGCGCGTTGTCCTCGGCTCCCGCGAAGTCCGTGGTCACCTTGCCGCCCGAGCCGAAGCTGACGTCGAGGCCGCCATCCGGGTTGTAGCGGGCGAGTGCGAAGTCGCGCCCCGCCCCGGAGTCGTCTCCTTCGATACCTGCGACGACGATTCGACCGTCGGGCTGCAACCCCACCGCGGTGGCATAGTCGTAGTTGCCGCCGAAGTCGGTCGTCAGCGTGCCGCTCGAACCGAAGGTCAAGTCCAGGCGGCCGTCTGGCTTGTAGCGGGCGAGCCCCCAGTCGAAGCCAGGCCCGGCGGTTGCGTATCCAACTGCCACGATGAACCCGTCGGGCTGCAGGGCGACCGCGTTGGCTCCGTCGAGGACCCCGTTCGTCGTGACCGTCCCGTCTGTGCCGAACGTGGGATCGAGGTCACCCGGTGCGGCCTGCGCCGGGGCGCTGAGAGCGATCGCCAACGCTACTGCCAGCGCGACCGCCCCTGCCAGCGGGCGACGCTGCATCGCGAGGGCCGCAGCCGTTTTAGGCATCTGACAAAGCGCTCCGGAACCGGTGACCGTTGCGCGAGCCTAGTTCGCGGTCGTCGGCGATTCAAGGGAGCAGCCGGACCCCATATCCCGCCCAGCGGGGAAAGTAGGGATCACTCGACCCCGCGGTCGGCCGCCCAGCGCGACAGCTCGTGGCGGCTCGACAGCTGGAGCTTGCGCAGCACGGCCGACACGTGGGCCTCCACAGTCTTGGCCGAGATCTCCAGCCGGTGCGCGATCTCCTTGTACATGTAGCCGCGCGCGATGTGCTGGAGCACCTCGCGCTCGCGGGGCGTGAGCTGGTCGAGGTCGGCGTCGGCGCCCTCCGGCGGGGCGGGCGGCGCCGCCCGGCGAACGCGTCGAGCACGAACCCGGCCAGGCGCGGAGAGAACACCGCGTCGCCGTCGTGCACGCGGCGCACGGCGTCGGCCAGCTCCTCGCCGGAGATGGTCTTGGTCACGTACCCGCGCGCGCCCGCGCGGATCACGGCGATCACGTCCTCGGCGGCGTCGGAGACCGAGAGCGCCAGGAAGCGGACGCCCGGGTCCTCAGCGGCGACCTGCCTGATGACCTCCACGCCGCCGCCGTCGGGCATGTGCACGTCGAGCAGCACCACGTCCGGCCGCTGCTCGGCGATCGTGCGCACCGCCGCCGCCACCGAGTCGGCGTCGCCCGCGATGTCCACCAGCGACTCGAGCTCCGCGCGCACGCCCGCGCGAAAGAGCTGGTGGTCGTCCACGATCACCACCCGCGGGCCGCTCATCCCAGCACCAGCTCCACCTCGGTGCCCGCGCCGGGATGGCTGGTGATCCGCGCCCGGCCGCCGTGGCGCTCCATCCGCCCGACGATCGACTCGCGCACGCCGCGGCGGTCGGGCGGCACCGCCGCGGGGTCGAACCCCGGCCCGCGATCGCGCACGAACACCTGCGCGCCGGTCCTCCGCCAGCTCTGCGTAGACGGCCACGGGCGCCCCGGCGCCGAACTTGGCGGCATTGGTCATGGCCTCGCGCGCGGCCGCCGCCAGCGCCTCGCCGGCGGGGTCCAGCGCGCGGTCGCCCACCGCCACCACCTCCACGTGCACCCCGTGGGCGGCCTCCACCGCCTCGGCCGCCTCCTCCAGCGCGCCCGTCAGGCGCGCCTCGCCCGTCCGCCGCCTCGGTGCGGCCGGACAGCCACGAGCGCAGCTCGCGCTCCTGGCGGCGAGCCAGGGTCGCCACCTCGCGGGGGTCCTCGGCGCGCCGCTGCACCAGGGCCAGGGTCTGCAGCACGGAGTCGTGCAGGTGCGCCGCCATCTCGGCGCGCTCCTGCGAGCGGATGCGCTCCGAGCGCTCGGCGGTCAGCGAGCGCACCAGCCGCAGGATCCACGGGGCGAAGATCACACCCAGGACGACCACCGCCACGATCACGGCCAGCAGCACGTCGCGGGCGGCGGTCAGGGCGCCGGTGGCCTGGAGGAACACCAGCCCGGCGGCGATCACCAGCGCCGCGCCGAGTCCGGTGCGCGAGGCGATCACCGCGCGCTCGCGGGCCACCTCCGCGGGCTGTGGCTCGGGCTCTCGCGGCGTGGCGCGCGCGCCCGCGGCAACCGGCGCGTCGCGAGCGCCCGCCACGGCCGACTGGCGCCACAGCAGCGCGCCACCCGCGCCCACCAGCACCACCGGCCACACGATTGCGTCCGAGAACCAGACGCCCAGCTCGCGCAGCGCGAGCAACGCGCTCAGCAGCAGGAAGCCCGCGCCCAGCGCGACCTCCACGGTGCCGCGACCCCCGACGAGCCGGCGCGGGCGCGTGGCGCCCTCGCCCACCGGGATGGCCGCCCAGGCCAGCGCGTACACGGCCACGCCCAGGCCACCCGCGGTGGCGCCGGCGACGAAGGCGAGCCGCACCAACAGCGGGTCCACGCCCATGCGCGCGGCGATCCCGGCAGCAGACGCCTCCGAGCATGCGCCGCGTTGGATCGCGCCGCAGCGGGGCGTTCGGCGCCGCCGGGCCGGGGACCGGAGTGGATGCCATGCCGGCGTCCATGATCGCAGCGCTGCGGATGCGGTTAGCCGGCGCGGCGGCTCAACCCAAGAGCCAGCAGGATCGCCCCCATCGCCGCGAAGGCGAGGGGGACGAATGTGCCGAAGCGCAGGTCGATCGCGTCGAGCCGGTCCAGCAGCAGCGTCGCTCCGAGCGTGATCATGGCGATACCGGCCACCAGTGACGGGACGTCGGGATCACGCATCGCCGGCCAGTGAGCCGCCGGCGCAGGCGGCGTTGCCGGGGCTGCCGTCGTCCCCGTTGCGGCGGTCGCCGTCGAACGGCCCGCGGCGATCGGAGTCCTCGTCGTCGAAGTCGAGGGGGCGGTCGTGGCGGATCTGGAGCTCGCCGAGGCCCACGTCGGCGTCCACGATCAGCCGGCGCCCTCCGGGCCCGGCCACGCGGTTGTCCTCCCAGTCCAGGTCCACGCCGCCGTTAGAGCGGTCGAAGACGCTGACCTCGCCGGCGCCGACATCCGCCGCGGAGGCCACGCACACGTTGCGGGGAACCACCAGCAGTGCCTCACCCATTCCCACGCGCACGCCGAGCCGGGTGTCGCCACGCGGCAGCCCGGCCTGGCGGAGGTCAACGACCAGCTCGCCCATGCCCAGCTCATAGCGGTCGCGCAGCTCGGCGGCCGAGCTCGGACGGTAGTCGCGCTCGCCCACGCCGTCGCTCAGGTCGAGGTCCGCCGCCGACACCAGGCCAACGCCAAGGCCGAGCGCTACGGCCGGCAGCGCAAGCCAGCGCAGGCCGCCGGCGAACGCGCCGGCCACCAGCAGGACGCCCATGCCGATCACGATCGCCGCCGCGACCGTGCCGCCCCCCACGCCGGCCGCGAAGGCGCCGCCCACGAACAGGAGGGCACAGACCAGGAGCACGACCAGGCCCAGGACGCTGCGGCGCGCGACGTCGCCCGCGCCCTCGCCGGGCCCCTCCCCGGCCACGAGCCACCATGCGGCCATGCCCATCAGCGCCAGGATCGCCACCGGAATGGCTATGCCGGCGGCCAGCAGCCCGCCGCCCAGCAGGATCGGCCAGGTGAAGAACAGCACGATCAGGATCAGGGCCACGGCGCCGGCCGACAGGGGACCGCGCGCGCGGGTCGCCACCGGGGCCCCTCCTTCCGGCTCCGCGGGCACCAGGATCATCGCGGCGACGTAGGCCACGAGCGTCGCGCCGCCCAGGAGCAGCCCGACAACGGCCACGATCCGAACGATGATCGGATCGACGCCGAAGTAGCGGCCGATCCCGCCGCACACGCCGCCCAGCACCTTGTCGGTGCGCGAGCGGAAGAGGCGCCGGACAGGCTCCTGCTCGGCCGCAGGCGACTGGGGCTGCTCGCGAGTCGTCTGCTCGTCCGCCGGCGACTGCGGCTGCTCGCGCTTCACCTGCCCCTCGGCCGGGGACTGGGGCTGCTGCTGCGTGGTGCCCTCGTCGGCGGGCGGCTGCTCCCGCGGTTGGTCGCCCTCGGGCGGGCGGTTGGGGTCTGTGGGGTCGTGCGTGTCCATTGGGTCTCCGATCTGCGAATTACGGTGCGATCGAGACTGCCGCGGCGGCCGCCCACCCACAATCGGGAATCTCCCCTAGGTGGTCTTTGGGGTCAGACGCCCGCCGATGAGCGATTTCATCGCCCAGGGCTATGAAATCGCTCAACCGTGGCGGCCACCCCCCTACGGCAGCCGCAGGGCCTGACCGTGGCGGCGCAGCCAGGCCTCGTGCTCGCGGTAGGCGGGGCAGCGACCCGCGAGCAGCGACCAGAAGCGATCGGAGTGGTCGTGCACCTCGAGGTGGGCCACCTCGTGCTCGACCACGTAGTCCACGATCTCCGCGGGCGCCAGCAGGAGGCGCCAGTTGAAGCTCATGGCCCCCGACGACGAGCAGCTGGCCCAGCGCGTTCGCTGCCCCCTGATCTGGAGCCCCGTGTAGCGGCTGCCCGCGCGGGCGGCGGCCGCGTCCAGCCGGGGCTGGATCTCGGCTCGCGCCAGGCGGCGGTACCAACGCTCGAGGGCGTCGCGGATGGCGTCGGCGCCCGGCCTGGCCACGAACACGTGGAGCTCGTGACCGCGGCGCCGCACGTGGGGTCGCGTGCGCGCGGGCTCGACGTGGACGCACAGCTCGAGCCGCTCGCCCAGCAGTGGGACCTCGCCGCCGTCCTCGAGCCGCGCCGGCGGCTGCTCGACCTCGGCCTCGCGCATCCGGCGCAGCGTGCGCTCGATCCAGGGGCGCTTCTCCTCCACGAACGGCTCCACGTCGCTGAGCGGCAGGCGGCGCGGCACCACCACCTCCACGCCGTCCGCGGACACCTGGACCCGCGCGCGGCGGGCGCGGTCCGAGCGGCGGATGGAGTACGGGATTGCCGTCACGGCCCTCACGATACGTGCGCGGGCGGCGCCCACCCGGACGGCGCCGTCGCGCGCGTGTCCTACAACTATCGAGATGAGATGGCTGTTCCTCGCGCTGGCGGGGGCCGTGGCGGTGGGGATCCTGGCGCTGGTCAACCGCGACGCCTCGCCCGACCCGAAGGTGGGCCCGTTCGCCACCGTCAAGTCCACCGGCGGCGGCTTCCAGCGCGCCCGCTCGCCCGGCGGCCCGCCCACGTTCACGGTGGCTGGCCTGGGGCCGGGCGCGTCGGTGTCGGGAAATGCCACGATCGCCAACACCGGAGCGCTGCGGGGCTACTTCTACCTCACCCAGTCGCGGCTCACGGACACGGTGGGCCCGCGCGGCGGGGCGCTGTCCGGCGTGCTGCGCCTGACCGTGACCGACGTGACCTCACCCGGAGCGCCGCGGCAGGTCTACTCGGGCCCGTTCGCGGCCCTGGGCGCCGAGCCCGTGGGCTTCATCGCGCCCACCGCGGCGCGCCGCTTCCGCTTCGAGGCCTCGCTCCCGCGCGATGCCGACCCGGCCGGGCTGGAGGGCTCCGCCACCAGCGTCCGGTATGTCTGGTCGGCGCTCGGCGACGCGCCCCGGCGCGACCGGCGGCCGCCTGGGCTGCAAGTCGCCCTGCCCCCGGTTCAGCGCGTGATCGAGCGCAACGAGCTGCTGGTCGAGGCCCGCTGTGACGAGCCCTGCCGCCTGGGCCTGACCGGAACGGTCACCGCCGGTGAGCGAGCCGCGGTGCCGCCCATCCGTGACCGGCGCGTCGCGGCGGGGCGGCCGGAGCTGCTGGAGGCTGGGATCCCGCCCGCCATGCGCGAGCCAGTGCGGCGCGCGCTCGTGGGATCGCGTCCCGCGGCTCTACGGCTTCAGATCAGCGCCCGCGACCAGGCGGGCAACCTGTCGCTGGTCAGGCGCACAGTGCGGCTGCTGCCCCAGCGCTGACGCCGGGGCTGAGTTACTAGGCGTGAGTGTGGTCGCGGTCGCGCGCGGCGTCGCGCACGCCGATGCCGATCGAGAGCGCCAGCAGGCCCAGGCCCAGGATGATCGCCACCACGAAGCCGGTGCGGGCCAGGCCGCCGCCTTCGTCGGCCGAGTCGTCCGACTGTGCCGCGGACGCGTCGCCGTCGTCGGGCACCGGGACCTGCACGTCCACGCCGGAGTCGTCTTCGCCACCCTGCTGGGTGCTCTCGGCCTGGCCGCCGCTGCCGGAGTTGCCCTGACCCTCCGCCACCTGCGGCGGATCGTCGGAGACCTGGCCCTGCTGCGCCGCGGGTGGATCGGGCCGCGGCGTGGTCGCGCCGCCGCTCGCAGAGCCCTTGGGGATGCCCGCGCCGCCGCTGGGCTCGGGCTCCGGTGCCGACGCGCCGCCGGTCGGCTCGGCGAGGGCCGCCGGACCGAAGGCGAGCGTGACGAAGGCGATCGAGAGGAGGGCACGAAGGGCCATATGCGGAGGTTCGCGCCTTCGGCGGCGCGAGCCTGCGCGTGCAAAGGATCGCCCAGGTCGCTTGTCAGATGATTACCGGGACGGTGCCCCCGTCGACCGACCATGCCGCGCCGGTCACGTTGGAGGACAGCGCCGAGCACAGCACGACCACCACGCCGGCCACCTCGTCCTCATGCCCGAAGCGCCCGAGCGGGATCTTGGCCGCCTGCGCCGCGAGCACCTCGTCGCGGGTGCTCTCCCTGCGCGCTGGCGACCTGGTCGGCCAGCCCGCCCTCGTCGGTCCACAGGCCGCTGTCCACCGGGCCCGGGGTCACGGCGTTGACCAGCACGCCGTCGCCCGCCCACGCGTCGGCGTACGCGCGCGAAAGCGACAGCAGCGCCGCCTTGGTCACCGAGTAGGCCGGGTTACGCAGCGACGGCCGCTTGCCCGACGAGGAGCTCACGTTCACGATCCGCCCCCCTCCCCGCTCCGCCATCGCGGGCGCGGCCGCGCGCATCAGCCGCATCGGCGCCATCACGTGCAGGTCCCACTGCTCCTGCCAGTCGGCATCCTCGAGCTGGTCGAGCGAGCGGACCCGCATCGTCCCGGCGTTGTTCACCAGCACGTCGATGCCGCCGAACCGGCTGTCGCACTCCGCGACGATCCGGTCGGCCGCGCCGGGCTCGGTCACGTCGGCCTGGAAGCCGGCGCTGCGCGACACGGGCAGGACCTGCGCGCCCTCGGCCTCGAGCAGGCGAACGGTGGCGGCGCCGATGCCGCGGCTCGCGCCGGTGACCACGCACGCCTTGCCGGTCAGGCCGAGGTCCACGGGGCCATCATGCGCCGAGTTGGCGGCCTACTCCGTCAGCCCCACGCTCTCGAGGGCCTCGGCGTGGTTCAGGAAGTCTTGGTGCCGGATCATCTTCCCGTCCTCGATCGTCATGACGCCCGCGTAGGTCTGCGCGAACGAGATCCCGCTGGCCTGAGCGCGCATCGGCATGTCGGCGAGCACCACCAGCCTGTCTCCCAGGTCGATCAACTCGGTCGGCTCCAGGCGCACCTCGGCACCCCAGACCTCGTACGTTGCCTCTATGTAGGTGCGATAGCCCGACGGGCCGTGGTAGCAGGGCTCCGCGAGCCCTGCCTCGACGAACTCGCGGTACGGGTAGTACTCCAGCTCTGAGCCGTAGCCGATTACTACGGCGTCCAGGTCACGGCGGTTGTAGGCCTCCAGCGCGAGGCGCATCGCCCGCCGCACAACCGCTTGGCGGACGCGCGAGGTGGGCGACAGCGCGGCGATCAGGCGCAAGGTCGCAGGGGCCAGCCGCCGAAACCGCACCGCGAGCTGCTGATCGAGGGTGCGGCGCTCCCCCTTTCCCACCCGGAGTGGCATGCGTACAGCCTGTGACATCGCCACCCGAGTATCCCCGCAGACCCCGGGGCGCGCAGGGCGGCAAGATCCCCGCATGACCTCCCACACCGTCTACAAGACCTTCGACACCACCCAGCGGCGCGAGTTCGTGCGCATCACCGAGGACGTGCAGGCGGCCGTGGACGAGTCGGGCATCGCCGAGGGCATGGTGCTCGTGTCGGCCATGCACATCACCGCCGGCGTGTGGGTCAACGACGACGAGCCCGGCATCCAGGCCGACGCCCTCGAGTGGCTGGACAAGCTGGCGCCGCCGTCGTGGCGGGCGCCCTCGAACGACGTGGCCGCCGCGCTGTCGCCGGACCCGGGCGACTACCGCCACCACCGCGGCGGCGAGGACAACGGCGACGCGCACCTGAAGAACCTGCTGGTGCACCACCAGGTGATCGTCCCGGTCACCGACGGCCGCCTGGACCTGGGGCCGTGGCAGGCGATCTTCTACACCGAGTTCGACGGCGGGCGGAGCAAGCGGCTGATCATCAAGGTGCTGGGCGAGTAGGCGGCCAGGCCTCCCACGACGTGCATTGCGGCGTCCCAGCACCGATCGCGGCGTGCGCGCTACCCGTAGACCTCGGGTTCGCGCAATGGGGCATCGCTCCCGGCCAGCCCCGCCAGCAGGTTGTCCACGGCCATGTCGGCCATCGCCTCGCGCGTGGCGTGGGTGGCCGACGCGATGTGCGGCACCACCAGCAGGTTCGGGCGCCGCGAGCAGCGGATGGTCGGCCGGCAGCGGCTCCGGGTCGGTCACGTCCAGCGCCGCGCCGGCGATCCAGCCCTCGCGCAGCGCGCGCCCCAGCGCGTCCTGGTCGACGATCGGGCCGCGCGCGGTGTTCACCAGGTAGGCGTCGGGCTTCATCGCCCGCAGGGCGCTCTCGCCGATCAGCCCGCGGGTGTCGTCGGTGAGGGGCACGTGCAGCGCTCACGACGTCCGCGCTGCCGAGAGCCGGCTCGAGCGGCTCGCCGCGCCCGACGGTCACGACCTGAGCCCCGAAGCCCTCCACCCGCCGCGCCACCGCCGAGCCGATCCGCCCCGGCCCGATCACGGCCACGGTCGAGCGGTGCAGGTCGCGCCCGAGCAGCCAGTCCGGCTCCCAGGTGAGCCACTCGCCGGCGCGCACCGCCGCCTGCCCCTCCGGCAGCCGGCGCATGAGCGCCAGCATCAGCGCCAGCGCCAGGTCCGCGGTGGACTCGGTGAGCACGCCGGGCGTGTTGCCCACCGGGATCCCGCGCGCGGTGGCCGCCCCCAGGTCCACGTTGTCCACGCCGACGGCGTAGTTGGAGATCGCCCGCAGCCCGGACGCGGCGCCGATCAGCTCGGCGTCGACCGCGTCGGTGAGCAGCGAGAGCAGCCCGTCCGCCGGGCGACGCCGCGCAGCAGCTCCTCGCGCGGCGGCGGCAGCCGCTCGGGCCACACCTCGACCTCGTGCTCGGCCGCGAGCCGGTCCAGCGCCGCGCCGGGCAGCCGCCGGGTCACGAACACGCTCGCCACGGTCAGGGGTCGAGCCCGAGCTCGCTCCGGGCCGTCTCCCAGTCCGCGTAGTTGGCGAACTCCACGATCAGCCCGTCGCGACACGTCAGCAGGTCCGCGAAGCGGCGCTCGAGCTCCAGGCCCTGCCTGCGCGATCGCGCCGTCACGTGCATGAGCACCAGGACCTTGTCCCCAACCACGATGTACTCGCAGGGGCGCAGGTCGTAGCTGTCCCAACCTGAGCGCCAGCGCACCCACGCCTCCCGCATCGCGGCGTGCCCGCTACCGCTGCCCGTCAGGCCCGGGATGCCCGAGTTGCTCAGGTCGAAGCGGACGTCGGGATGGAACTGAGCGAACATCCCGTCGTAGTCGCCGCGGCCGAACGCGTCGTACAGGCCGCGTGCGATCGCCTCGCTCACGCGGCGGCCAGGTCCTCGATGACCGCGCGCGCGGCCAGCAGGCCCGGTGCGCCGCTCACGGCACCGCCCGGGTGGGCGCCCGATCCGGCCAGGTAGAGGCGCTCGACGCCCCCGAACCGCCGCGGTCCCGGGCGGTCCTCCAGCAGCTGCCCGGGCAGCATCTCGCCGTGGAAGATGTGGCCGCCCACGATCCCGAAGCGCTCCTCGAGCTGCTCGCGGCCCGAGCGCGAGCCGGTCGACGATCCGCGCGGGCAGGTCGGGGCACACCTCGGTGAAGCGCTGGATGGCGGAGTCGGCCGCCACCTCGGCGTCGACGTCGGGCGGGAAGCACTGGCAGAACAGCGACAGCACGTGGCGCCCGGGCGGCGCCAGCGAGTCGTCGGTGGCGGTCTGGCAGGCGGCCTCGATCCACGGCCGCGCCGCCGGCCGGCCGCCGCGGGCCTCGGACGCCGCGCGCTCCAGGTCGCCGAGCGTGAAGCCGATGTCGATGGCCCCCCTCCACGGCTCCTCGCCCGGCCAGGCAGGGAAGTCGGGCAGTCCGTCCAGCAGCACCATCACCTTGACCACCGGCCCCGCCTGGCGCCACCCCTCGCGCGTATCGACTCCGGCCAGCCTGGCGGTGCGCACCGGGTCGGCGTTGGAGAGCACCACGCGCGCGCGGATCTCCTCGCCGCCCTCGAGCACCACGCCCGTGGCGGCGCCCTCGTCGTCCATCAGCACCCGCTCCACCGGCGCCTCCAGCCGCACCCGCGCGCCGGCCGCCTCGGCCGCGGACCGCAGCGCGCCCGTCACGGCGCCCATGCCGCCGCGCGCGTATCCCCACGCGCCCTCCACCCCGGCCGCCTGGCCGAGGTCGTGGTAGAAGCCGACGAAGGCGGTGCCCGGGTCGTCGGGCCCGGCGAGCGTGCCGATCAACCCCTGGATGGCGAACGGGACGCGCACCTCCTCGGATGGGATGCCCTCGAGCTCCGCGGCCACCGACCCGTCGAGGATGCCGGGCCCGACCGCCTCCAGCCAGCGCTCGCGGCTGGCGGGCTCGCTGAGCAGCGGGCGGGCACGCGCGGCCGCGGCGTCCCAGCGGTCGGCGAACTCGGCGTAGCCGTCGGCGTCGGCGGCCGACCAGTCGCGCGCCAGCTGCTCGCGCGTGCGCTCGCGGCTGGACCAGGTGACCACCGAGCGACCGTCGGGGAACGGCGCGAACAGGTACGGCTCGTGCACCTCCACGTGGAGCCCGTGGCGCTCGAGCTCCAGGTCGCGCACGATCTCCGGCCGCAGCAGCGACAGCGTGTAGGCGCCCGGGCGAGGCGCGCACGCCGGGCCACAGCTCCTCGGTCACGCACGCGCCGCCGGCGATGTCGCGCCGCTCGCAGACCTCCACCGACAGTCCGGCGCGAGCAAGGTACGCGGCGGCCGTCAGGCCGTTGTGGCCGGCGCCGACCACCACCGCGTCCAGGCCGGCGGTCACAGCGCGGCCAACACCTCCCGCGCGGTGGTCTCTCCCGAGCTGACCGCGCCGTCCATGTATCCCGACCACACCTGTGCGACCTCGGCGCCGGCCCAGTGCAGCGGGCCGATCGGCGCCCGCAGCGCCTCGCCGTAGTTGGTCCACGCTCCAGGCGGCAGATGGCAGCCGTAGCAGCCGCGCGAGAACTCCTCCTCGGCCCACATCCGCTCGATGTAGCGCTCAGGCCGGCCCGCGCGCTCGCCGAAGAGGCGCTTGAAGCAGCCGACCACGAGCTCGCGCCGCTCGTCGGGCGCCAGCCTGCCCACCTGCCGGGCGTGGCGGCCCTCGAGGAAGCCCAGCAGCACGCCGGGCGACCCGTCGGGCGGCGAGTTGTCGAAGGTGATCTTGATCGGCCCGACGTCGCTGGTGGCCTCGCCGCTGAGGCCGTCGGCGCGCCAGAAGGGCTCGTCGTAGACGGCCATGCACTTGCCCACCGTGCCGAGCGGCATCCGCTGCGTGAGCTGGTCGCGAAAGCCGGGCAGCGGCGGGTCGTAGACGATGCGCCCGGCCAGCGTGGGCGCGATCGGCCAGGATCGCCTGCTTGGCGCGCACCGTGCCGGCATCCGTGGCCAGCGTGACCGCCCCCACCGCGTGGTCGATCCGGCGCACGGGCGCCGACAGGATCACGTCGCCGCCCAGCCGGTCCGCCAGCTCGATCGCCACGCGCTGCGACCCGCCGACGAAGCGGCTGTCCTGCGCGCCGCCGCCGGTGTCGATGAGCATGTCCAGGCTGCCGGCCGAGTGGATGTAGAAGAGCATGTGCAGCAGCGAGATGTCCTCGGGCTGCGCCGCCCAGACGGCCTCGGTGAGGAGCTCGACCATCGCCCGCCCCGAGCGCGTGCGCATGTTGTCCTGGAGCCAGGAATGGGCGGTCATCCCGTCCCACTCGCCGGCGCGCGGTGCGGTCCACGGCGTGTCCAGCGGCACCGTCCGTGGCCATCGCGTCCAGCCGCTTCTGCGCGCGCCCGACGTCCCACAGCACGAGCGGGTTCATGCGCGGGATCGTGCCCCTGTAGCGGCGCAGGCGACCGCCCCACTCGAGCACGTTCTCGCCCTCGGCGTAGGTGGGGAACGTGTCCACGCCCATCTCGGCGGTCAGCGCGGCCATCCGGTCCTGGGTCGGGCCGATCCACTGGCCGCCGACCTCCACGACCTTGCCGTCGCCGATGTCCTCGTTGAGCAGGCGGCCGCCCACGCGGTCGCGCGCCTCGACCACGGTGACCGAGGCGCCCGCGGCCTTCAGGTCGCGCGCGGCCACCAGCCCGGCCAGGCCCGCGCCCACCACCGCCACGTCGGTCTCGCGCAGGGTCCCCTCGCTCACCGGCCAACCGTATAGCCCGAGCCCTCGGGCGGGCCCGGCGCGTCGCGGCATGCTCGCTAACGTGTCCGGGCCATGTCCTCTGCTGCCCGCAGCGCGCGGGAGGAGGAGCGCCGCATCAACGTCCGCACCCTGGTGATCGCCAGCGCGGCGTCGGCAGCGGCGGCCGTGATCACCTCCCAATTCTGGATCGCCGGCACCCCCTATGCCGCGGCGATCACCCCTGTGATCGTCGCCCTGGTCAGCGAGCTGCTCAACCGGCCCGCGGAGAAGCTGGCCGGGAGGTTCACGATCGAGTCCGACGCGCTGCCCGAGGCCGCCGGCGCCGGGCCGCCGCCGCGATCGGAGGCGGTGGCGCCCGACCCGGCGCCCGACCAGCCCCCGCTCCAGCGCGCGGGGTCGCCCGCGGTGCGCGCCGCGGCGGCCCTCCACCCTGTCGGCCGGCGACGCCGCCCCGGTGCGCGTCTACCGCCAGCCCAGCGCCGCTGGCGTGCGCGCGCGGCGGGCGCTGCCGTGGCGCACGATCCTGGTGACCGCGGGGCTGGCGTTCGTCATCGCCGCGGTGGTGCTCACGATCCCGGAGCTCATCGCCGGGCAGTCGCTCGGCCGCGGCGATGGCGGCACGTCGATCCTCGGCAACGACCGCAACCGCTCGAACGACGCCCAGGAGCAGGCGCCCGCCACGCCGGACCCGCAGCAGAGCCAGCCGCCGACCACCCAGCCCGACCAGCCGCAGGAGCAGCCGAGCCCGAAGCGGCCGCCCGCGGAGGAGGAGCCGCCCGCGACGACCCCCGGCGGCGGGGGCACCGGCACCACGCCGCGCACCACCACGACGCCGGCCGCGCCGCGCTAGACGCCTCGCTAGCGCCGCGGTCGCGGCAGGCGCGCGGTGTCCACGACCTGGAAGTCGGTGCCCCGCACCCTGCCCAGCGAGTGCAGGTCGTCGTTGTCCCACCCGCGCGAGGGCGCGCCCGACACGTACCAGGCCGCCCCGTTGTCGGCCACCAGCGCGCCGTAGCGCTTGAGCGCGCGCAGCACCACCCGCGCCTGGCGCGGGAAGCGAGTCACGTCGAAGCTGCGCCGCAGCCGCACCCGCTGCCCCATGGCCGGCAGCGACGGGTCGGTCGAGCTGGAGGCGAAGTGCCGCGCCGGGTACACGTACGCGCGCCGCGTGCGCGGAACCGTGATCCGCAGGGCATGGCGAATCTCGCCGCGCTTGACCTCGTCGTAGCGTGCGAGGCCGGGCAGGATCGGCAGCCCGGCGGCGTCGGCCGAGGTCCAGCCGCGCGGGCGCAGCCGGTTGGAGCGCATGTTCCACACGGCGCCCGACCCGGCCCGCCACCGCGCCCCGCCCGCCTCGGGGTAGGCGGCGAACAGCTCCATGAGCCGGCAGCGCGAGCGGTCCACCAGGATCACGTGGCGGTCGCCGTCGCGAGCTGCGCCCGCCCTCGATCGGCACGTCGCGCGGGATCGGGTAGCGGCTGCCGTCGGACTCGCTCGCGTACTCGAACCGCACCGGCACCCGCCGCTGGGACCGCGCCACCACGCGGTACGGGATGCCGATCGGCCGTCCCTCGTACAGGCCGGAGCCGAAGTCGGCGTGGGCCCGCGCGCTGCGGCCGACGGCCGCCACGATCGCCGCCGAGCGGGGATGCACCGGCAGCCGGTCGACGCGCTGGTTCCAGTGGCTGGTGCGCGGGAACAGCGGGCACTTGGGCGCGCCCGGCAGCGGCCGCGCCTCGGCCGGCGCCGCGAGCAGCGGCAGGGTCAGGCACAGGAGCAGCAACGAGCGCCTCACGCCCGGCAGGGTAGGCACGCGGGCGGCGTCCCGGGTGTGGTGCGGACGAATTGCCGAGGGGGCGGCTACGAGAGGTGCTCGACCGCCACGACCCGCAACTCGCGCTCGCCGCGCGGAGTCTCGAGCAGCCGCACGTCACCGGCCTTGGCCCCCGCCAGCGCCCTGCCGGCGGGCGAGTCGATCGAGATCGAGCCGGCCGCCGGATCGGCCTCGCGGCTCGGCACGAGCCGGTAGCTCTGCTCGCGCCCGGCGCTCTCGTCGACGTAGGTCACCGTGGAGCCCATCCCGGCGCCGTCGCCCTCGGCCACCGGCTCGACGATCTCGGCCGAGCGCAGCTGGTCGCGCATGCGGGCGATCCGGGCCTCCAGCATCGCGGCGTCGTCCTTTGCGGCGTGGTACTCGGCGTTCTCCTTGAGGTCGCCCCACTCGCGGGCCACTCCGATCCGGGCGGCCACCTCGCGGCGTCCCTCGCCTTCGAGCGCCGCTATGTCGGTTTCGAGCTGCCGGTGGGCGGCGGCGGTCATTCTCGTGGTGTCGGCCATGCCGCCAGGCTATGTCACGGCCCCGCCGGCGTCAGGCCTGCGGCTCGAGCGCCACGCGCACGGAGAAGAAGTCGACCATGTGCGGCAGCGGGCGCCCGGGCTCGAGCTCGGGCGCCTCCAGCCGCGGACGGCGGGCGGCCAGCACCGTGGCGAGGAAGCGGCTTCCCATCAGCAGCGCCAGCGCCGCGCCCGGACATCCCTGCGGGCCGTGGCTGAGATGGTTGAAGGACCAGTCCTCGCGCGCGTTCCCCTGAGTCCAGGCCTCGGGCACGAACCGGTCGGCGTGGTGGTGCATCTCGGGGTCGCGGTGCAGGAAGGTGTTCACGATCAACACCTGCGTGCCCTCCGGGATGGACGCGCCGTCCCAGTCGACCTCCGCCAGCGTGTGGCGGGACAGCATGGTCGTGGTGGGCCACAGCCGCATGGCCTCCTCCAGGCAGGCCTCGAGGTAGGCGTGCTCGCCGCGGCCGACCTCGTCCATGGCCACGCCGCGCTGACGCCCATGGCTGGCCAGCAGCGCCAGGCACCGCAGCGCGTTGATGGCCAGGGTGTCGTGCGTGGCGAACAGCCAGTGCGGGATCTGGCCCTCGACCTTGGTCTGCACGTCTGAGGGCGCGTCGCCGAACAGGCTCACCAGGCTGCCCTCCTCGGCCGCGTCCACGTAGGCGCGCAGCCGCTCGGTGAACGCGTCCAGGCGCTCCGACGGCTCGCCCGGCATCCCGTTGGCCTCGGACATCATCTCGGCCAGCTGCTCCGACAGGTCGGTGTCGTCGCGCGCGGCGTCGCCGAGCACCATCCGGCGCGTGGCGCGGCCGAAGGCGGCGTGCCATGCGTCCCACCGGACCTCCGTGCCCGCCTCGGCCAAGAGCGCCTCGGCCTCCTCGGCCGCCACGAGCGACGAAGCGGTCGGCCAGCCGGTGCGGCGGACTCTCGGTGTCCAGCACGGCCTCCGTGAACCGCCGCCGGCTCTCCCACTCCCGGCCGCGCGAGATTGTGAGCGCGTCGGGCTGGAAGGCGACCATGCCCTTTCGCTTGGCGTCGGGGTCCGAGGCGAACGGGTCCGGCGACCCGCCGAGCACCCTGCGCGCGCCCTCGCCGGACAGCACCAGCAGCGCCCGGTCCTTGAGCACGCGCACCCAGACCGGGCCGGGGCCGTGGCTGCGCCGCATTCCGGCCAGCAGCTTCACCGCCCGGCCGTCGATGCCCGCCCTAGTGGCGGCCTTCACCGGCCCGGGCCGGCGCCGAAAGATGCCCTGCACGGCGTTGGGCACCACGACCAGCGCGTTGAAGCGCGCGTTCTCGGCCAGGCTGGCACTTGGCAGTTCGCGCGCCATGGGACTGCTTTGCCCGGCTCAGCCGACCTTATGCCACGGGGCGAAGGCGTTGTCCACGCCCTCCAGGGCCGGCGCCAGCTCGGGGTGGTGACGCAGCAGCACGTCCTTCATCGTCGTGTTCTCCACCCAGGCCAGGCCCTCCGGCGAGTACACGTCCGGCGAGTAGTCGTCGGTGAAGAAGCGATCGCTGCGCAGCCTGCGCGACGCCATCAGGATGAAGATCCGGAACGCCGTATCGCTGAAGCCGAAGCCGGGCGGCAGCGGCTCGGCCAGCAGCCCCACCTGCAGGTCCACGCGGTCGATGTCGCCGTCGTAGACGTCGCGGATCTCCTGCGCCCACTGCGCGTTGTCGGTCAGGTCCTCGAACCGCTCCACGCGGGGCTTGCGCAGCTTCTCGCGGAAGTCGTTGTAGCGCGCGACGCCCCGCTCGCGGTCGCGCAGGATGTCGATCGTGCCGAGGTCCACGCGGTCGCCGGTGATGCGCACGTGGTTCTGCAGCGCGCGCGGGTGGTTGTGCAGGGTGATCGCGCCCGGATGGGCGGTGCCGAACGAGTACATGAGGTTCGACAGCCCCCACTCGTCCATGAACCCGCGCGTGTGGGCGCCCTGGATCGGGTCGAAGTCGGTCTCACCCAGCAGCTCGCCGCTGCGGTGGTCGCGGATCTCGTAGTCGTCGGGCAGCAGCGGGTGCAGCCGGTAGACGGAGATGAACTCCTCGGTGATCGAGTACGGCGCGGCGTGGTGCTGCTGCGGCGAGCCCACCACCCCGCCGATCATCTCGGTGCCCAGGTGGCCGAACTTCTGCCGCACCCACTTGGGCAGCAGGCCGTACCAGTTGGCGTGCATCGCCCGCTCGAGCACCGGGTTGGCGAGGATTCCAGGCGTCCACTCGACGGTGTGGATCTTGGCCATCAGGGCCGAGTTCACGAGCCGAGCCGTGAGGAACAGCCGCTCGTCGTCCCAGCTGGGGTTGATCCCGCGCAGGAAGTCGCAGATCGAGTTGTGCTCCTTCACGAACAGGGTGTGCAGGAGCGCCAGGCCGGTCCAGTAGTTGTCGCTGAAGCCGGTCATGTCCATGCCCTCGAGCTTGGGGTCGTCCTCTGCCGGCAGCCGCCCGTCCTCCACCGCCATCTTTCCGCCCTCGCCGGTGCGCAGCCGGCGATTGCGCTCCTCGTCCGACGCGTAGATCTGCGAGCCGTCCCACCAGTGGGTCACCGTGTTCACGTAGGTGGGCGGCGCCGAGCCGCCGTTCATCGAGGTGCGGTCGGGGCTCGTGCGCTTCACCCGCATCGGGTTCTCCGGCCAGTCCTCGTCCCCGTCCGGGATGGGCACGTCCAGGAACTCGCGCGGGTTGTTCTCGCCGTGGCCGAACCAGTCGTGGTTCTGGAACTGGATCCAGCAGCCGGCCAGCACGTTGAGCGATGTGGCCGGCTTGAAGGTGTCCCGGTTGAGCAGCCGGGTGCTGACCTCGCGCGGGTTGGGCTCCATGAAGGCCGGCATGGGCTCCACCGCGGTGGCCTCCGCGGGGGCGTTGCGCCCGAAGCGCGAGCCCACGCGCCCCATGTCCGGGTCGGTTGGGTCCTGGCGCGCGCCGTCGTAGGTGCGGTACTTGGGGAGCTCCTCCGGGGGGATCACCTCGGGGGGCTTCACGTCCCGCGTGTCGTAGAGGTTGAACTGGCGCAGGTCGTCGCGCAGTGCGCGCAGGTTGAGCAGCGCCACGACGTTGGGGAGGTGCCACCAGTCGCGCGTGCGGTTCACGCGCTTGAACACCTGCGAGTTGACGGTCGAGAAGCCCCTCTCGATCGAGTCCAGCATGCTCATGCGCGCTCCTCCCGCTTCCTCCGTGAACCGCCGGGAACCCGGCGCGCCGCGAGCATATTCGTGCCGCTTGGGCGAGACAAGCGGACTCGGGGCGCCCCGGCGGCGCCGCCGCCTCCGCCTAGCTGCTGGCCTGCACCCGCGGCTCGCCCTCGGGCGTCTGGCCGTCGCGGCCCACGTAGCCACCCTGGGCGCCGACGACCACGTACACCGCGTCCGCGTCGCCCACGTTGCGGATCTTGCGATGCGTCGCGGCCGCCACCCGCGCCAGGCCGCCCGGGCCCAGCCGGTGCACCGTGCCGTCGCCGAACTCGATCTCGATCGTGCCGCTGTGGAGGAAGTACAGCTCCTCCTGGTCGCTCGTGGAAGTGGAAGCCGGTCTCGTAGTTGGGCGGGAGCACGATGGCGTTCACGCCGAACTCCTCGACGCCCAGCTCGCGGCGCACCTTGCGGAAGCCGGGCCCCTCGCCGAGCCCGTCGATGTTCGCGACGGCGTAGCCGTCGCCCTGCACGGTCTGAGTGGTCTCGTCGGCCATGGCCGAGAGCCTATTCCTCTGCTTCCGCGCCCTCGTCCTTCTCGTCCTCTCCCTCGTCGTCCCCGTCCGCGGCCGGCGTCGCGCCCGGCACGCCCGGGTCGTCCTGCTTGGCCTCCCAGTCGCGCCTGGCGTCCTCGATCTCCTGGCCGACGCGGTCGCCCTCGCCCTCGAGCAGCTCTACCTGGCGATCGAGCTCCGGGTCGCCCGTGGACTCCGGCTCGTCCGCCTCGCCCGGCGACTCGCCCCGCTCCTCGTTCTCCTCAAGCTCTTCTGTCATGCCCGCGGTCTACCCCCGCGGGCCCGCGTGAAACTGCGGTCAGCCCCCGGCGGCCTCGGCGCTCCGCACGCCACGGACGGCCCAGATCGCCCAGCACGGCCGCCAGCCCGATGACCGCCAGCGTAGGCAAGCCCGAGGTCCGGCGACCCGCCCGAGATCAGCTCGCGCCCGGCCTGCACCACCGCGGTGACGGGATTGATGCTGGCCGCCGACTCCACCCACCCGGTCAGCAGGTTCAGTGGCACGTACACCGGCGCGAGGAAGAGGATGAGGAAGGTGGGGGTCTGCATGAGCGGCCCCGCCTGGATCGACCGGAACCGCATGGCGATCCCGGCGGCCCACATGATCGACGCCAAGTTCATGAGCGCGGCGAGCGAGTAGAGGGCCGACCAGATCCACCGCGCGAGCCGCCGACCTGCATGCCCGTGGCCAGCGCGACGGCGGTCAGGATCACCCAGATGAACACGGCGCGCCCAAGCGCCGCGATCGCGTAGCCGGCCAGGATCGCCACCCGGTTGGGCGCCGCCAGCATCAGCCGCCGGCCGAAGCCGGACTCGAAGTCGCGCGCGATCGCGAAGCCGGTGAACACGCCGCCGAACGCCGACGCCTGCAGCAGCACGAACACGAACTGGAACGCCGTGTAGCCGGACGGGAAGTCGAAGCCCGGCGTGTTCGCAACGCTGGACAGCCCGCCCGCGAAGGCCGTGAAGAAGAACATCGGGAACATCACCGCGGGCACCGACCAGCGCCGGGTTGAGGAAGAAGTTGTGCAGGTTGCGCCACGCCACGGCGCCGGCCACGCTGCGGAACCTCACGTCCGCACCAGCCTTGTCCGCACGTTGGCGGCGGCGAGCGTGAGGAAGATGGCCGCGATGGCCAGGCCGCAGCCGAAGGCCAGCGCCAGCGCCTCGCCGTCGAAGCCCACGATGAACAGGCTGCGGATGCCCTCCAGCAGGTAGCTCACCGGGTTGTAGGTGGCGATCGTGCGAAACCAGTCCTGCTCGATCAGCGGCCGCGGCAGCGCCATCGACGACAGGAACAGGAACACGAACAGCACCGGGAACAGCCCCTGCACCGCCTCGCCGTTGCCGAACCGGAACGCGGCGAACACGCCGATGCAGCCGAACGCGAAGCTGATGAGGATCGACAGCGCCAGGATCACCAGCGCGCCCGCGAAGCCCGCCTCGAGCGTGGCGCCCGGCCGCCAGGCCGACCGCGATGAACACCAGCGCCTGGAAGATCCCGAGCGCCACCGCGCCCGCGAGCTGGCCCGCCACCAGCGCAACGCCGCTCATCGGTGTGAGCGCCAGCCGGTTGAGGAACCCGGTCTCGATGTCGCGCGCCAGGTCGGCGCCGGCCCCGGAGACCGAGAAGATGCCCGGCCTGGATGAAGGGGATGGCCAGCGCGAACGTGAGGTAGGAGTCGGTCGGGAAGCCCGGGAGGTCGGTGGCGGCGTCCAGGCCGCCGGCGTTGATGGCCAGCAGGAACAGCGGGAAGGTGATCGACGGGCACGATCTGCGACGGCTGGCGCAGCGTGCGCACCACCGAGCGCCGCGACAGCTCGCGCGACCTGGGTCCAGCGTGGCCGCGCTCACGCGGCCGCGGGCTCTGCGGCGGGCGCGGCTCCTCGTCCGTCTCGTCCTCGCCTTCGCCCGGCGCCCTCCAGCGAGCGGCCGGTCTTGGCCAGGAACACGTCGTCGAGCGTGGGCGCGTGCAGCTGGAGGTGGGCCACCTCGATGCCCTCGGCGTCGAGCGCGCGCACCACGTCGGCCAGCGACGAGTCGCCGCCCTTGAGCCGCACGCCGATGCTGTCGGCCTCGTGGTGCGGGCACTCGCCGTCGCCGAAGCGCTCGAGCACCCGCGCCATGTCGTCCGCCCGGGCGGGATCGGCCGGCACGGCCTCCACGCTCGACTCGCCGATCTCGGCCTTCAGCGCCTCGGGCGTGCCCTCGGCCACGATCCGGCCCTCGTCGATGATCCCCACGCGCTCGGCCAGCGCGTCGGCCTCCTCCAGGTACTGGGTGGTCAGGAAGACCGTGACGCCCGTCCTCGCGGGCCAGGCGCTCGACCTCCTCCCACAGCGCAGCTGCGGCTCTGGGGGTCGAGGCCGGTGGTGGGCTCGTCGAGGAACAGGATCCGCGGCCCGTGCACCAGCGCCAGCGCCAGGTCCAGCCGGCGCTTCATGCCGCCCGAGTAGCCGCCCACCTTGCGGTCGGCCGCGTCGGCCAGGCCCACGCGCTCGATCAGCTCGTCGCCGCGGCGGCGGCGCTCGGCCTTGGGCAGGCCGTGCAGCGCCGTCTGCAGCCGCATGTGCTCGCGCCCGGTGAGGAACGGGTCGAGCGCCGCCTCCTGCAGCGCGGCGCCGATGTTCTCGCGCACCTTGGCGCCGTCCTCGCGCACCTCGTATCCCGCCACGCGCGCCGTGCCCTCGTCGGGCGGCAGCAGCGTGGTGAGCATGAGCACGGTGGTCGACTTGCCGGCGCCGTTGGGGCCGAGGAAGCCGTAGATCTCCCCCGGGTCGACGTGCAGGTCGATGCCGTCGACCGCGCGCGGGCCCTTCTTGAACTCCTTGACGAGGCCCTCGACCTCGATCGACGGCGGGTGCTCTTGTGCGACATAGCCCGAGACCCTACGCCTCGGGCATCCTCGGCTGAGGCGCGCAGCGCCAGCACCGGGAGCCGGTCGCGCTCCAGCAGCGTGGCCATGGCCTCGACCATGCGCGGGTCGAACTGCGACCCGGCGCAGGCGCGCAGCTCCGCCACCGCCACGTCGACCTCCATGCCCTTGCGGTAGGGGCGGTCGGAGGTCATGGCCTCGAAGGCGTCGGCCACGAAGATGATGCGCGCCTCCTCGGCGATCTCGTCGCCCTTCAGCCCCTCGGGGTAGCCGCCGCCGTCCAGGCGCTCGTGGTGCTGGCCGACCCACACCGCCTCCTCGGGGAGGCCGGCGTGCACGAGCATCGTGGCGCCCGACCGTCGGGTGGACCTGCATCTCCTCCCACTCCGTCGTCGTCCAGCGCGCCGGGCTTGGCGAGGATCGAGCGCGACACGGCGATCTTGCCGATGTCGTGGAAGAACGCGGCCCGGCGCAGGCTTCACGACCGCTCCTCGCGACAGCCCGAGCTCCTGGCCCAGGGCCACGGCGTAGGCGGCCACGTTCTCGGAGTGGTCGCGCGTGTGCAACGGCTCTGCGTCGATGGTCGACACCAAGGCATAGAGGTTCGACAGGGTTGCGTCGCGCTCCTCCCCCGCCTTCGGCGAGGGTGGCCTCGCTGGCCACCGCGCAGATGTTCTTGCCGTTGCGCTTGGCCCAGTAGAGGGCGGCGTCCGGCGCGCTGGTCGAGCTCGTCGGTGGTCGTCGCGTCCTGCGGGCACGACGCCAGGCCGGCGCTGAGCGTCACGCGCCGGCCGGGTCGCGAGCTTGTGACGTGCCACGGCCGTGCGCAGGCGATCGGCCACCAGCAGCGCGTCGAGCTGCTGGGTCTCGGGCAGGATCAGGCCGAACTCCTCGCCGCCGAGCCGGGCGAAGCTGTCCGATCGGGCGGATCAGCCCGGCGGCGATCTCGGTGATCCGTGCGCAGCACGTCGTCGCCGACGGCGTGGCCGAAGCGGTCGTTGATGCTCTTGAAGTCGTCGATGTCGAAGATCACCAGCGACACGGGCGAGCCGTAGCGCTCGCGTGCGGCTGACCTCGGTCTCGAGCGCCTCGTAGAAGAAGCGCCGGTTGTGGATTCCGGTGAGCGGGTCGCGGGTGGCCAGCTCGAGCTTGTCGCGGTAGTCGCGCGCGTTCTGCACGGCGATCGCGAGCTGGGTGGCCAGCAGCGCCAGCCGGTCGATCTCCTCGGCGTCCCAGGGATCGTCCTCCCCGCGCAGGAGCGTCACGGTGCCGATGTCGTCGCCGCGCGCGTGCAGCGGCAGCCAGAAGATGTGGCGCGCGCCGCGGGTCCGCACGCTCACGCCGCGGTCCTCGACGCCCTTGCGGGCCCAGGAGTGCTCCGGTTCCAGTCGCCAGTGACCGCCACCAGGCGATCGAGGCCTCCGTCCGGCTCGCTCATGTGGATCGCCCCGCTGGTGGCGCGCGCCGCGATCTGGAGCACGTCCAGGCCCCGGTCCACGATCGGCCCCTCCTCGAGCGTCTCGGTCATGGTCGTGGCCAGCCCCGTGAGGGCCTGCGAGGTCGTGGTTGCGGCGCGACACGTCGCGGTGCAGCCGTGCGCTCGCGCTCGATCGCGCGGCGGTTGTCCAGCAGCAGGTAGGACTGGCGGCCGAACACGAGCGTGATGACCACCGCGAGGCTGGCGCCGAAGAAGGCCACCGTCCATCCGGTCAGCGAGCCCGCGAGCCAGACGCCGAAGGCGATCGCCGGCAGCGCGCCGACGGCCACGATCGGGCAGCAGCAACCGATTGGTCATCCAGTTCTCGCTCAGCGTCTCGTCCTCGTCCGCGCCGCCGGACTCGGCGCGAGCCGCCACGGCCAGGCCGGCACCGGCGATCGCCCAAAGGACGGCGGTGAGGCTGGGCATCTCGGCCACGTGCCCGGCCGCGCTCAGTGCCACGAGCCCGTCACCCACCACCGCTACGCCGATGCCCACGGCGAGCCAGAGCCCGATCCAGCGCTGCTCGCTCGTGGGCGCGGCCACCGCGACGAGCCCGGCCACCAGCAGCGCCGCCACGTCCAGCAGGAAGACCGCCGTGAGCAGCACGTCGCCCTCGGACACGCCCGGCACCACCACGAAGTAGACGCTCACGCAGGCGAGCACCACGCCGCAGATCAATCCCTCCGACAGCCCGTCGAAGGTCGCATGCGCCAAGGAGCGCACTGCCGCAGGAGAGTCGCGCTGACCAGCAGACCCACCGACGCCAGCGAGCCAAGGTAGAACGCGATCGTGGGCTCGGCGCCCAGCAGCTCGGCGGCCACCCCGGCGGCGGCGGCCAGGATCACCAGCATCGAAACGGCGGTCATCGCCATCCACAGCTTCCGTCGCGGTCCCCGGAGCCGGGCCGCCCGCGCGCAGCAGGCGGCACGCATAGAGCGCGACTCCCACGGTCGGCACGAAGGCCAGGTCGGAGAGGCTGATGCCCACCGCCGGCAGGAGCATCGGCGAGGCCACGACCAGGGCGAACAGGGCGGTCATGTCACCGCTCGTGCCCGACGCCGCGCCCACGGCGTCGGTGCGGCGGCGCGCGCTGCCCCCCGTGCCTCCGTCGCCACTCATGCCTGCTCTATCGGCCTCGGCGCGCTCGGGAGTATGAGTCGGCGCGCGTGTACGCGTCTGTGGTCGCGTTCGCGCGCCCGCGAGATCAAGGCAGGGCGCACGACGGCCGATAAGTCTGCCGCATGGACTACGTGCACCGATGCCGTCTTCTGCGGCTGGCACCGCGAGGCGTCGAGCCCCACCGTGCTCTCGCCGTCGTGCGAGCAGTGTGGCTGCGCACTGAGCGCCGTGAGCGGTGCCGACTGGACTGCCGCCGATGCCGGTCCGATCCTCGGCCCGGTCCTCGTCGGCCACCGGATCCTGCGGCTGGTCGCGATCCTCGGCGCCGCACTGGTGGCGCTGGCCGCGCTTCGCACCGGCTACGCGCTCGGCGGGCCGGCCGTCGCGGTCGCCGCCGTCGGCATCGCCGGCCTGGTCGTCGGTCGCCGTCGTGTCGGCGAGTGGACGCATCGCGGAGTCCAGTTCGGCGCCGAACGGCCGATAAGAGGACCATGAGCATCGCCCTACCGGCCACCACGCTTCTCTGGCCGGTCTGCGCGGGCCTTCTGGCCATGCTCGTGCGTGGCCGTCTGGCGGCTCCGCTCGATGGACCACAGCCGGCTGATGCTCGAGGTCGAGCTCTACGGCCTGGCCAACCACGACAACCTCACCGGCCTGTTCAACCGCCGGCGCTTCGATGACGAGGTGGCCGGCCACCTGGCGCGTGTGCGCCGCTACGGCGGGCCGACCACGGTCATGGTCATCGACCTCGATCGCTTCGGCAAGGTCAACCACGACCTGGGCCGCGCCGTCGGCGACGAGCTGCTCACGAGCGTCGCGCGCAGGCATCTACCAGCGCCTGCGAGACAGCGACGTGGCCGCCCGGCTCGAGGGCGACACCGTTCGCGGTGCTGGTCCCCGAGGTCGACGCCGTAGGAGCCGCCGAGCTGGCCAACGACCTGCTGGCCGCCGTCCGCAGCGCCGTCGTGGAGGTGCCGGACGCCGGCATCGCATCGAACACCGCCAGCATCGGAGTGGCCTACGACGCCGGACTCGGCCGCACGTGAGCGCTCGCGACCTCATCGAGGCCGCCGACGGGGCCATGCGGAGGCCAAGCGCTCGCGCGGCGACAGCGTGGCGTTCGCCGAGCCGATCGCGACCGACCGCGCCCATCCCACCTGGGCCGCCTGAACACCGCCTGATTAGGGCTGGACGCGCGGCCGATGGCGCCGGCGTTCGCTCAAGCCCTCGCGCGCGCGTGACGAGTGAAGGAAGGCGTGTTCACGCGACGCGATACCCCTGCCTTGGCTCGACTCCGGCGGCCGACGGGGATCGCCCTCGCCCTGGCATCCCTCGGCGCGCTGAGCATGGCGGCGCCGGCGGCGGCCGACCATCCGGGCAAGCTCGTGCAGGGCGAGGTCGTGACCGATCACGCCGACGACTTCCGCGGGCGCAAGCCGCTCGCGAAGCCGCTGTTCACGCTGCGCACCAAGCGCGCGGAGCGACGGCTGCGCTTCAAGCGCCGCGTTAGCCGCAAGCGGCTGCGAGCCAGGTCCACGGTCAAGGTCCGCGGCCGGGTCAGGAGCCGTTCGATCGCGGTCGCGAAGCTCGGCAAGCCCAGGACCAGGGTGAGCGCCCGGGCGTCCTCGGTCGATCCCGGCCCCAGGCTCACCGGCGTGGTGCTCATCCGCTTCAGCGACAGCCCGAACCTGGGGTTCACCTCGGCGTTCGCGCGGGACAAGGTATTCGGCAATCCTGACTCCGCCAACGCCTACTTCCAGGAGGCGTCGGACGGCGAGGTTTCGCTGGTGGGCCTCAAGCAGCCCGGGGGCGACGTGTTCGGCCCCTACACCGTGGCCCGCGGCACCGAGGGCTGCGACGACCCCGACGACCGACGAGCCGGCTACATCTCGTGGCGCAACCAGGCGCTCTACCAGGCGGGGGCGCTGCCGACCAGCATGGACCACTCGAAGTACGACCACATCATCTACGTGCTGCCACCCGGGGCCGGGTGCCCGTGGTCGGGCCTGGCGTCCGTCGGCGGCACCTGGTCGATGCTCAACAACGAGCTCGCCACCTGGGTGGTGGCTCACGAGCTGGGCCACAACCTGGACCTCGACCACGCGTCGAGCGACACCTGCTACGGGCCCGGCGGCGCCGCGGTGTCGCTCAGCACCGACTGCGAGAGCAACGAGTACGGCGACCCCTACGACGCGATGGGCAACGACCCCAGCAGCCGCCTGTTCAACGCGACGCACCGGCTCGACACCACCTGGCTCCTGGGCTCGCAGTCACGCACCGTCACGCAGAGCGGCACCTATCGGCTCGATCCGCTCTACGACTCCAACCAGCTCACGCCCGGCGACGGCACCCGCGTCCTTCGAGTCCAGCGGCCCGACGATCGCGAGCTGCACCTGGAGGTCCGCAGGCCCCACGGGACGTTCGACGACTACTCGCCCAACAGCTCCGTCGCCAAGGGCCTGTCGGTGCGAATCGACCGCGGGCCGGCCGTCCCTGGGGAGCCCTACGACGATCGCACGACCCATCTGCTGGACATGAACCCATCCACCTCTAGCTTCTACGACTCCGCCCTGCAGGTCGGGCAGACCTTCAACGACCCGATCTCCACCACCACGATCACCCTCGAGGCGCTGGACCCGTTGACGGGCGTGGCGACCGTGAGCGTCGACCTGGACGATCCCGGCCCCGCTCCGCCACCCAATGCACCGCCGCCGGACCCGGACACGGGCGGCGGCACGACGACCCCTCCCACAGGCGGCGGCACGACCAAGCCCCCCGTGACCCTCAAGCCGGTCACGCTCGTGCCGGTGCGCGCGGTGGGCATCTCCCGCTCACGCGCGCGCGGGAAGGTGTCGCGGCTCGCGCGGGCCGACGGCCGCGTGCTCTCGGTGCGCGGGCGCCGCGGCCGGGTCAGGTTCGAGGCTCGCTTCGCGCGCGTGCCCTCGCGCAGCGGAAGGCTCAAGCTGGCGCTGCGCGCTCGCGCGTCCAGCTCGTGTCGCGGCCGGGCGGAGATCTACGTTCCGGGCTCGCGCCGATGGGTGCGCCTGGGCAAGGTGTCGCTGCGGCGCCGGTCGCGAACGCTCAACCTGGTGACCGGCGGGGCGGGGTCGCGCTACGTGTCGCGCGGCCGGGTGGTCAAGGTGCGCTTCTCGTGTGCGGCGCGGCGGCTGCGCACCCTGTCCGCCGACATGCTGCGACTCACGGCCAGCTGACTCGCTCTGCACCATCTACGCATGGAGAGTCCGCGTGAGCGCCTCGCACTCATAAAGACCGGTCGCGCCCCTGCCGATATGGAGCGGTAGAGGGCAGAGGAGTGAATTCAGCCGCAGGAGACAACCTCCAGCTGGGCGAGAAGACATCTCCAGCGCGAGCGCCTGCTCGACATGGAGCGGCGGCTCAAGCCCTACCGGCTGGCCGCGTTCGCCGTGCTCGGGCTTGCGCTGGTGGCCTCGGGCTCGACCTTCGGTTGGTGGTGGGTGATTCCGCTTGCCGCCGCCCTCGCGGCCTTCTCCGTGGGTGACCGCCTGCGCGCAACAGCCGCCTACCCCGAGCGGTGGGCGGCGGTGTCGTGGGGCATCTCGCCGCTGATGATCGCGGTGAGCGTGGCGCTCACGGGCGGGCACGCGAGCCCGGCGCTGCCGTGGATCGCGCTTCCCGCCGTGACCCTGGGTGCGCGCTTCGGCAACCGTGGCATAACGATCGGGCTGGTCTGGATCGTCGCGCTCATGAGCGCCGTCGCCGCGCTCGACTTCTCCGGCTTCCTCGACGACCCGCTGCTGATGATCTTCTCCGCTAGCCCTGACCCTGGCCGTGACCCTGCTCGGCGGGGCACTGGTGCAGTCCGATCGCGACCACCGCCGGGAGGCCGTGATCGATCCGCTCACAGGGCTGCTCAACCGCTCGGCGCTCTCGCCATGCGGTTCACCGAGCTCGGCTCAGACCGCGAGCGGCGGGACCCCGGGCAGGCGAAGCACGTGGGCCTCCTGATCGGAGACCTCGACCACTTCAAGCAGGTCAACGACCAGCACGGACACGCCGTCGGCGACTCCGTCCTGCGCGACGTGGCCTACACCCTGCGCAAGCACCTGCGCGCACTCGACACGTGTATCGCGTGGGCGGCGAGGAGTTCGTGGCGATCCTGCCCGGCGCCGACCTGGAGTCCGCGCGCGAGGTGGCCGAGCGGCTGCGGGTGGCGATCGAGCAGTCACGACCCGGCGGCGTCGACGTGTCGATCAGCTTCGGCGCCGCCGTCGTGCCCGCGGGACGAGCTCGATCACGTGCTGCTCTACGCGGTGGCCGACAGCGCCCTGTATGACGCCAAGCAGGCCGGCCGTAACGAGGTGCGCACGCGCGAGTACCGCGTCGCCGGCGCTCCCGCCATCCGCCCACTCGTCGGCAGCGGTCTAGATTCCCGGGGCCCATCCCACGCCCAGGAGGACCGCCGTGAGCCAGAAGTGGACCGCCGCCGACATCCCCGACCAGGCCGGCCGCGTGGCCGTGGTCACCGGGGGCAACAGCGGCCTCGGCCTGGAGACCGCGCGCGAGCTCGCCCGCCACGGCGCGCGGGTCGTGCTCACCGCGCGCGATCCCGCCAAGGGCAGCACCGCGGTGGACGACATCCAGGCGTCGGTGCCGAACGCCGACGTGAGCGTCGCCGAGCTCGACCTGGCCAGCCTCGACTCCGTGCGCGCATTCGCGGGCGGCCTCGGCGAGGAGCGCCTGGACCTGCTGATCAACAACGCCGGGATCATGATGACCCCGCCGCGCAAGACCGCCGACGGCTTCGAGCTGCAGCTCGGCACCAACCACCTGGGCCACTTCGCGCTCACCGGGCTGCTGCTCGACCGCCTGGCCCGCGCCGACGCGGCCCGCGTGGTCACCCTGTCGAGCATCGCGCACAAGCGCGGCAAGCTCGACTTCGACAACCTCCAGCGCGAGCACGACTACGGCCCCCAGTCCGCCTACGAGCAGTCGAAGCTGGCCAACGCAGTCTTCGGGCTCGAGCTCGACCGTCGCCTCCGGGCCGCGGGGTCGCCGATCGTGAGCGCCCTCGCCCACCCCGGCTACTCGGCCACCAACCTCCAGTCCACCGGGCCGGAGGGAGTGATGAAGAGCGTCATGGGCGTGACCAACCGAATCCTCGCCCAGGGGGCCGAGAAGGGCGCGCTGCCGACGCTCTATGCCGCCACGGCGCCCGGCGTGGACGGCGGGTCGTTCATCGGACCCGACGGCATGTTCGAGGCGCGCGGCCACCCGACCTTCGTCGACGCCACCCGCAGGGCCCAGGACCCGGAGGCCGGCCGGCGGCTGTGGGAGGTCTCGGAGGAGCTCACGGGCGTGCGGTACGAGATTCCGACGCCGGCGTAGCCGGGGCGGCCTCGGGCGCCGGGACCTCGTCAGCGGGCCACGCCCTCCACGAGCGCGCTGATCCCCACGCGCTCGACTCGGCCCGGCGTCAGGCCGGCGTCTCGCAGCAGCGCCTGCAGCTCCTCGCGCGAGCGCTCGCGCCCCTCGTCGCACTGGGTGAGCATGTGCAGATCGGTGATCGACGCCATCGGGTGCGGCCGGTTGCGCTCCTGCAGCTGCTCGATCACCACCAGCCGCGTGCCGGGCGCCATCGCCGCCCGCACCGCCGACAGGATCTTGCTGCACGTCTGCGTCATCCCAGTCGTGGAGGATGTTCTTCAGCAGGTACACGTCGGCGCGCGCGGAGATCTCGCCGAACAGATCTCCCTGCAGCAGCTCGACCCGGTCGGTCAGCCCCTGGCCGTTCAGGTAGGCCTCTGCCTCGGGGAGCACGCCGGGAGCCTCCACCAGGATTCCGCTTGCGCCCGGTCGCGAGCGCAGGATCGCGGCCAGCAGGGTGCCGCTGCCTCCGGCCACGTCGCAGATCACACCTTGGTCGGGCCACACCGACGCCCCGGCGATCGAGGGCGCCTCGATCTCCGTGACCGAGCGCATGGCCGCAGCGAACAGCCGCTCCTCGCTCGGGGTTGGCCGCGAACCACTTCCAAACCGACATTCCGTACACGCGCGGGAACGCCGAGCGGCCGGTGCGCACCGACTCCGTGAGGTCGCCCCAGGCCGCCTGCGTCTCGCGCAGTCCCAGCAGCCGCGCCCACGGATCGCTCGACTCCGGGCTTCCCGTGCGCAGCGCCCTCCCCACGCGGGTGAGCCGGAACCGGCCGCGGCGGTCCAGCTTGACGATGCCGTCCACGGCGCCGGCGCGCAGGACGCGGTGCAGGGCATCGGCGTCCACGTCGAGCGGTCTCGGCCAGCTCGGCGGCCGTGCGCGGCCCTGCGGCCAGCGCATCGGGCACCCCCAGCTCGGCGATCGTGGCCAGCACCTGCGTGCGCGCCAGCCCCATCGAGCGCTCCCATACCAGCGCGGTGGCGGGCAGCATCGCGTCCGCCGCCCGCAGGATCAGGCCGCGCAGAGCCAGTCCTGCGTCGACCAGCGGGGGCGGCGGGATGGGCGGGGCCACGGGGCGAGATGCTCTCAGACGGGGCTGGCGCCGCTGCCCCCCGCCCGGGGCGGTCAGGTTCGACGGGCGGCCGCGGTGATGGCCTCCAGCTCCTCATCCGACAGCTCGAGCTCGGCGGCGCCGATCGAGTCGGTGGCCGTCTCGGGCCGGCTCGCGCCCGGGATCGGCAGCACAGTCGGTGCCAGCGACCGCAGCCACGCCAGCGCCACGCGCTGCGGCGAGACCCCGTGCGCTTCGGCGGCCTCTCGCACGGGATCGAGGCTGCCCGACAGCTCGTCGGCGTTGCCGATCCCTCCCAGCGGCGACCACGCCAGGAACGCGATCCCCTTCTCGGCGCACACTTGCGGCTCGCGCTTCTCGATCGGCTCCGTGTAGCTCAGCGACAGCTGGTTCTGCACCGACGCGATCGGCACGATCGCCTCCGCCTCCTCCAGCTGCTCGACGGTGCAGTTGGACAGGCCCACCTCGCGCACCTTGCCCTCGTCACGCAGCTCCTTGAGCGCGCCCACCGACTCGGCGTAGGGCACCTGCGGGTCGGGACGATGCAGCTGGTAGAGGTCGATGGCGTCGGTGTCGAGCGCCCTCAGCGACGCCTCGCACGCGGCGCGCAGGTGCTCGGGCGACCCGTCGATGTCCCACGACCCTCCGGGCCGCGTGTGACCGCCCTTGGTCGCGACGATCAACCCGTCACGATCGCGCCCATCCAGCGCCTTGGCGATCAGGCGCTCGTTGTGACCCACATCCGACTCGTCCTCGCAGTAGGCGTCAGCGGTGTCCAGCAGATTGGCCCCGGCGTCCAGCGCCGCCCGGATCGTGGCGATCGACCGCTCCTCGGAAGGGCGGCCGGACAGCGACATCGGCATGCAGCCCAGGCCGATGGGATGCAGGTCGATTCCGTTCAGGGAGATGGTCATGGTCGGTGGTTGCCCAGACCGCCCGCCGCGCACTCCCGCTTGGCGCGCCCGCCAGGCCCCGCGGGGCCGACCGCCGCCCCGGGCCGTGGTGGTCCTCCACGGACGCTCGCACCTCTGGTCGCGAAAGTGTCACCGGGCGCAACCGTGTTGCACCCCACGCAACTTTCTGTCTGAAACACCCCAGCGAGCCCAGAGGACGCCCCACACCGTCGGAGCTGGGGACCGGCCGTGGGCGCAGCCGATCGGGGGACCGCGGAGGGAGAGCCCGCTCAGTCGCCGGCGCGACCCGGGCCGCCCGCCAGCGGCCGCTGGTACCAGCGCACGCTCCACGGCTTGCCGAACTTCTCCCCCACGTCGACGAACGTTCCCACCTCGGTGAAGCCGAACGCGGCGTGCAGGCGGTCGCTGGCCGGGTTCGGTTGGGTCACGCCGGCCACCGCGGTCCGCAGTCCCGAGCGGTCGAGCCGCCCGAACAGCTCCGTGTAGAGCGCGGTCCCGACCCCGCGGCCGCGGTGATCCTCGTGCACGTAGGCGGAGGTCTCGCGGGTGGTGTCGTAGCCCGGGCGCTCCTTGAACCGGCCGCTCTTGGCGTAGCCCAGCACCTCGCCGTCCTCGACCGCCACCAGCAGCTCGTTCTGCGCGGGGCCGTTGTCGGCCAGCACACCGCGCCACCACTCCACGCGACGGGGCCTCGAAGTCGAACGTGGCGGGCCCTCCGTCGCCGCGGCGTAGATCGCGGCGATGGCGGGCAGATGCTCCTCGGCGGCGTCGATCACCTCGATCGGCATCGGCACGGCAGCCAAGCACAAGCGCGCCCCCGCACCATGGCCGCCGGGTCCAGAGGGCGTGCCACCAGGTCCAGGGGTCGGACTCCATCCGGTCGGTTAGGGTCGGCCCGTGAACGCGCGGAGCATCCTGATGGGCGGGGTCGTCGTCCGGGTCGCGTACGGGCTCGTCTCGCTGCTGGCGCCCAAGATCCTGTTCTCGTCGGCCGACCCGCCCGTGACCGACGACACCCGCTACTTCAACGCTCTCTTCGGCGGCCGCGACCTCACCGTCGCCGGACTCATGCGTGGCGGCGCTCAGCGCACGGCCGCGAGCACGAGGCGCTGCTGGCCAACGTGTCATGCGAGGCCACCGACCTCGTCGCCCTCGTGCAGGAGTACCGCCAGCGCGGCGAGCTCGACCAGTCGCTCAAGACCGGGATCGCGTTCAACGCCCTCGGCTGGCTGAGCTGGGCTGCGGCGGCCCGGGCGCTTCAGCGCTGACCGCCGCCGGCTCGGCAACCTGCCGCGACCGCTCGAGCGCGCGCCGCAGGATGCGGCACACGTGCATCTGCGACACGCCGATGCGCTCCGCGATCTCCGACTGCGTCAGATCCTCGAAGAAGCGCATGTAGAGCACCTGGTGCTCGCGCTCGCTGAGGCAGCCGAGGCTCTTGGACACCGCGTCGCGCGAGTCCACCAGCTCGAAGCCCGGCTCCTCGTAGCCGAAGCGCTGGAAGAGCGGGGCCGACTCGCCGTCCGCGTCCGCCGGCTCGTCGAGTGACCCGGGCCGCGCGCCCGCCGCCACCTCCAGCCCGCGCGTGACCTCCTCCACGTTCAGCTCGCACGCGGCCGCGATCTCCTGCGGCGTCGGTGAGCGTCCCAGCCGCTGCGAGACCTGCTCGGTCACGCGGTTCACCATCAGCACCAGCTCCTTCTCGGACCGGGCCACGTGGATGACCCAGCCGAAGTCGCGGAAGTAGCGCTTGAGCTCGCCCAGGATCGTGGGCGTGGCGAAGCTGGAGAACGCGTGGCCGCGCTCGGGGTCGTACCGATCGAGCGCCAGCACCAGCCCGAGGCTGGCCACCTGGCGCAGGTCCTCGTCGGGCATGCCGGAGTGCCTGTAGCGGCTGGGCGAGCTTGTACGCGAGCGGCATGAACCGCTCCACCAGCTCGTCGCGCGCCGCCTCGTCGCGGAAGCGCGCGTAGCGGCGCAGAAGGCGCCGCTCGCGGGCGAGGTCGTGCTGCTTGGCCTCGACGCGAACCGGCGCCGCGGGCTCTGCAAGTGCTGAGGAAATGAGAACCGACCTCCCCGAATCTGTTGACGAAGCTCGTGTCTTCGCCGGCGGGGTTTAGGCCGGACTATCGGTGTATACCCGGAACGGCCGACTGCTAACGTCTGGTCGGAGCCGATCACGTCGCCCACCACGTCGATGAGCGGACGCCGGGTGCTGCGCGCCTCGTCCGCGGATGCGGTCGAACGCCTCCTGCTCGCCGATCTCGTGGCGCTCCATGAGGATCCCCTTGGCGCGCTCGATCAGCGCCCGGCGATCGAACGCGGCCAGCAGCTTCCTGTACTGGTGGTAGCGCTGGATCGCGACGTCGATGCCGCCCTGCAGCTCGGTCCCGCTGGTGGAGTCGAGGTAGGCGAACACGCCCTTCTTGGCCGCCTCGGCCACGAACTCGCGGCTGGCGTCGGCGGCCAGCAGCACGACCGGGCAGGTGGCCTCCTCGATGATCTCGCCGATCAGCTCCAGCGCGTGGTCGGTGTCCTCGTGCAGCGCAACGACCGCGATGTCGGGACAGTGCTCGACCGTGGCCCGCCCCACCTTCGTGATCTCCACCTCGTGTGCGATCACCTCGTGCCCGAGCTCCTCCACCGCGTCCCCGATGGGCACGAGGTAGATGTCGCGCTCGTCGGCGACGAGCACGCGCAGGCGGTGGTGCTCTTCGTCGGTCATCGCCGGGTCAGCCTATCCGTGCTCTGGACCGCGGGCGTGGGGGTCTGTAGCGTCGCCGCGCGAGGAATCAATCGACTGGGGAGGGCATCGTGGCCGTTACGGGAGCCAAGGTCGTCGGACCGAAAGATGGCAAGGCGGGCTGGCTCGGGGGCATCGGGGTCCGGTTCATGATCGACGGCCCCGAGGCCGGCGAGCGCTTCTCGCTGGTCGAGCACCCGATGCCGCCGCGCGCGCTGGCCGCCCCGCTCCACCGCCATTCCCGCGAGGACGAGTACAGCTTCGTCATCGAGGGGCGCATGGGCGCCCTGCTCGGCGACGAGGTCCTCGAGGCCGGGCCCGGGGACCTGGTGTTCAAGCCCCGCGACCAGTGGCACACCTTCTGGAACGCGGGCGACGAGCCGTGCCGGATCCTCGAGATCATCTCCCCCGCGGGGTTCGAGCGGTTCTTCGACGAGCTTGTGGACATGGGCGGCGCAGCGCAGGCCGATCCCGAGGCGGTTGGCGCGCTGTGCGGAGCGCTACGGCTTGGAGATCGACCCGGAGAGCATCCCCGGCCTCCTCGAGCGCTTCGGGCTGGTGATGGGAGAGCCGCCGGCCTAGACGGGAGCCGGCGCCCGCCGCTGCCTCGCCCGCACGCGGCCCCGCGGGCTGAAGGTGACGCCCCGGCGGATCCCCCGCTCCGCCCGCCGGCCCACCGCCTCCAGGTCCGCGCGCTCGAGCACCCGCGCGATCACCACCGCCATCTCGAAGGTGGCGAAGCTGGCGCCCAGGCAGCGGCGCGTGCCGCCGCCGAAGGGCAGCCAGGTGTAGGTGTCGGGCACGTCGTCGCCCAGGAACCGCTCGGGCCGGAACTCGTCGGGGTCCGGGTAGCTGTCGCCGCGGCGGTGGATGGCGCCGATGCTCGGGTTGATCTCGATGCCGGGCTGCAGCGTGTAGCCGCCCAGCTCGAACGCCTCCTCGCGCACCACTCGGCCGACGCCGAAGATCACCGGCCGGATCCGCAGCGACTCCTTCACGACCGCGTCGAGGTACGCCCGCTCGCCCGCGGCCAGGCTGGCCACGAGCTTCTCGCGCACGCGCGGGGTGCGCATGAGCAGCTCGAACGTCCAGGCCAGGCCGGCCGACGTGGTCTCGTGGCCGGCCACCAGCAGGGTCACCAGCTCGTCGCGCAGCTCGCGGTCGGTCATCGGGTTGCCGTCCTCGTCGCGCGCCAGCAGGAGCATCGACAGCACGTCCTCGCGCTCGGCCAGGTCGGGCTCCTCGCGCCGCCGCGCGATCTCCTCGTAGATCAGGTCGTCGACCCGCCGCCGCTGCTCCTCGAACCGGGCGCCCGACCCGGCGCCGCGGCGCCCGCCGGACACCACCATCAGCAGGACGCTCAGCTTGGAGGTCACGGGCTCGATCAGCTCGCGGATCGCCGCGCTTGAGCTCCTCCTGGCGCGGGCCCTCGGCCACGCCGAACACCGCCGAGGCGATCACGTCGAGCGTGAGCGCCTGCATCGACGGCAGCAGCGTGAACGTCGCGGTCCACGCGGCCACGAGTCGATCGCGCGGTCGGCCGCGTCGCGCATCGTCTGCTCGTAGGCGCGCATGCGCTCGCCGTGGAAGGGCGGCAGCAGCAGCTTGCGATGGCGCATGTGCTCCGCGCCGTCGAGCAACAGCACCGACCGCGCGCCCACGACCGGCCCGAGCACCGCGTTGGCCTCCCCCGCCCGCAGCTGCGTCGGCGGCGCGCGGAACACCTGCTTCACCAGCTCCGGGTGGAAGACCATGACGAAGCCGGAGTCGAAGATGCTCCGGAAGGTCACGATGTCGCCATAGCGGCGCCTGTTCGTGTCGATCCAGAGCTGATTCGCGAACAGGAAGCCCACGGTCTGCAGCCAGCGCGGAAGGCGCGGGCCGGGCGGGAGCGCGTCGTTCAGCTGGGGCGCGACCGCTGCGGGTGCGTCGGACGGGCGGGTCGCCGCGTGCGATTCCACGCGCTGGAAGTGTCCCACGCCGCGTGCGGGCGCGCGGGCGTTCGCGGGCGGGAACGAGCTTGCGCCGCTCGCGTTCCGTGCGACGGGTGTGCCAGCCTGCCGTGGGTGCGTCGCCCACCCCATCGCCCGGGGCGCCCCCTGGCGCTCCTGTCCCTGACCATCCCTCTCGGTGCGCCGGCGCCCCCCGCGCTCGCGGGCAACCCGTCGCCCTCGACCGCGGAACGCCAGTTCGCAGGGCTGCTCAACGGGCAGCGAGCCGCCCAGGGCCTCAGGGGGGTCGAGATCTCCCCGGCGCTGACCGACATCGCCGACGACTACGTGCTCCAGAACGAGCGCGAGGGCGGCATCACCCACTCGCGCGACGCGCCCTACACCGCGCGTGCCAACGCCGTGGGGTGCGGCAAGTGGACCGGCCCCGTGCTGGCCGTCGGCTACCTGCCCAACGCGCAGGCCGTCCTGAACGTGTGGCTCAACTCGCCCGGCCACCGCGCCGTGATCCTCGACCCGGAGATCACCCACATCGGAACGGGACTGCGGGGAGGCCACGCGGTGGCCTTCGGCATGCCGTGCCCGCGCAACGCGGCCAACACCAGCGGCGACTTCGGCGGCGGCGCGGGCCCGCGCCGCCACGCCCACCTCGCCTGCGCCGAGGCCCACCGCCCCATCGGCGCCGCAAGGCCCCGGCCACCGCCGCTCCCCGCAAGGCGCGCCGGCTGGCGCTCGGCCGTCGCAAGGCCAGGGCGCGCGGACGCACGATCCGGGTCCGCGTGCGCGTGGCGGCCGGGTCGGCGCGGGTGCGCCTGGTCGCGTGGCGCCGCGGGCGCATCGTGCTGGGGCGCAGGGTGTGGATCAAGGCCCGCAAGAAGTCCTACCTGCTGTCGGCCAGGGCGTCCCGCAGGGGACGGTGGCGGGTCGGCGTGCTCCACTCGGGCACGATCATCCCGCTGGGCACCGTCACGGTCCGGCGAGCGCGGGGATGAACCGCACCCCCACCCGCCGAGCGGGCCCGATCGCGCTGGGCGTCTTCTGGATCTTCGCCGGGTCGATGCACTTCCTGATCACCCGAAGACCTACGAGGCGATCATGCCCACCTACCTGCGCGACTGGAAGCGGGAGCTCGTCGCTGCTCAGCGGCGCCGCGGAGATGGCCGGCGGCGTCGCGGTGCTGCCCGAGCGGACGCGGCGCTTCGCGCGCTGGTGGCTCCTGGCCACCATCGTGGCCATCTTCCCCGCCAACATCCACATGGCCGTGAACGCCGCCGACTACCCGAAGATCCCGGAGCCGCTGCTGTGGGCGCGGCTGCCGTTCCAGGCGGTCTTCGGGTGGATGATCTGGCGCGGGACGCGCTGAGCCGCTACTTCAGGGCGCCCGGGAACGCGCACAGCTGCACCAGCTCGCCGTCGACCTCGAGCCCGCTGCCGATCACGTCCGGGGCATCGAGCCGCAGCCCTCGCCCCATGCCCCGCGTCGGCAGCTCGTGCCGCGGCGCATCGAGTGCGGCGCGGACGAATCGCATCGCGTCGACCTCGGTCGGCGCAGCCGCCTCCACCAGCAGCGCGTCGAGCGCGTAGCCGCGCACGAGCCTCGGCAGCAGCGAGGCGAACACCTCGGCGCGGCTCACGAGGTCCAGCGCCGCGGGCGCATCGCCGACAAAGGCGACCGAGCCGATCTGGCCGTCCACGTGGTGGACGTGCCGGCCGGCGGCGTCAACCGCATCCGCGCGGGCCGTGTAGATGTCGTCCATCGCGGAGCTGGCCGACTGGACCGCGTGGTCGTGCAGCCGGATCCCCACCTCGTCCCAGACCTCGCCCTGGTCGGCGCGCGCCTCCAGGCCCGCCGCGGCGTGCTCGTTGGCGGTCCGGCGCTTCGCGCGCCGCAGCCTGGGGTCGGCCGCCTGGGGCGAGACGGTGAAGTGCTCGTCGTGGCGACGGCCGTCCCAGCGCCCCTCCTCCACACAGCTCACGTCGAGGGTCGTCTTCGAGCCGGCGGCCACCAGCACCGAGGAGTCGAAGGTCCGGTTCTGCTGAGCACCGAGCACCTCCTCGCCCTCGTAGACCAGCAGCGGCAGGTCGGTCGGATTCGCCACCACCAGGTCCTGGACCGAAGCGCCTCCGTCGAGCTCCTTGACGAACGCGCCGAGCTCCGAGGCGTGCGCGAACGAGCGATAGATCAGGATCGGATCCGGACCGAAGACGGGAAAGACGGTGAGCGAACCGGCGGTCTGCGAGGCGCCCAGGCTGAGGTGCTTCGTGAGAGTTGTCATGCCTCCGAGGTCGCAGAACCTCCGAGGATCTGACAGCGGCTACCGCTCGCCCAGCGCCTCGAGCCGCTCCGCGGCGTCCGTCTCCTCCTCGTGCAGGCGCTCGAGCCGCAGCGTGCGCTTGTAGCAGTCGCGCGCCTCGGACCGCTCGCCCATCGCCTCGGCGGCCTGCCCGCGGTAGTTCCACGCCCACGGGCTCCAGCGCGCGACCTCCGTGTACACCCGCAGGTGCGAGTAGGCGCCGCGCGACGTCGCCGCCCTCGAGCAGCGTGTAGCCGAGGCCGTAGTGGCCCATCATGTCGCCGGCCTCGATCACCTGCTTCCACACCGGAGCGGCGTCCTCGGGGTCCTCGAGCGCGGTGGCCAGGCCGAAGGCGCGGCGGTTGATCGTGTCGCCGTCGAGCTGGGCCGCGGCCGCCAGGCAGATCTCGCCGGCCGACGCGTTCCTCAGGCCCGAGGGCGGGGCAGTCGAAGCGGGGATCGCCCCAGATGTCCGGCAGCCGCTGGGGCTCGAGCTCGGAGAAGTCGGTCACCTTGAACCCGATCTCGCTCCCGCCCGGCTCGTCGAGCATGTAGCCGAACCCCGGCGAGACGACCCGCCAGCCGTCCGGGTGGTGGCCGTCCTCGGTGCGCCCGAACTCGACGCACGCCAGGTAGTCGTACTCGGCGTCGTGAGAGATGATGCAGGCGAAGGGCGGTCACGGTGATCAAGTCGTCCCCCATAGTGGGTCCTGACATGCAGTCACAAGGGCCATGTGCGCAAGCGGGGCGGTACGTTCAGAACTAACCCTTCGAAACGCAGATCGGATCGGATCCGTTCGCTTGATTCCTAGTGCCATCCGGTACGAGCGCTATTTTCCTCGGCCCTCCCGATCCAGCCGCCGCTGTCAGGAACGCGCGCCGGCCTGCGACTGGGAGCGCCAGTGGCCGTGACGGTGTTCAGAGCAAAGACCGAGCAGGAGCTCGCCGACATGGGCGAGGACGACCTCGTCGCCTACCTCGGTGCGGCTCGACGCGCCGGCGATCGGCACGCCAGCGCCCTCGCGGTGGCGATGCTCGTCTGGGGCTTCATGGCGAACGTCAAGCGCCGAGTGGCGCTCAAGGTCCCGCCGAACGCCACCGAGGAGGTGGCCCAGAGCGTGCTGCTAAGCGCGCTGAACGCTGACTTCGACGGCTGGAGCGTCGGCGAGTTCCGGAACTGGATCGGGACGGATCCTGCCGCCGCTAACGGCATACGCTGCGATCTCGGTTCGAGTCAGGCTGTAGAAGCTCGACCGGAAGTAGCCGGTGGCGCGATCGTAGGTTCGAGCGCGCTGGAGCGCAGGCCCGTAGAAGTCTCGAACGAGGTCCGAGCGACTCGTTGTGTACCTCGCCTCCCAGGCGACGGACGCGAGATCCCGCTCAGCCTTACTCATCTTTCGGTGGTCGACGCGATCGCTCCTTACCTTGAGCACCCTAGTTGCGCCTTCACCGCGCGGGGCGACTGCCCAGGTGAGTCTTCCTCTCTATCAACGGCCTCACGCTCGATCAGCAGTGGAGACGCCGAGAATCGAACTCGGGTCCGCGGACACCTAGGAACAGCTTCTACGAGCGTATCCGGCCCTCTGATCTCGTCCCGGGATCGCCTGGCCGGCGGGGTACTCCGGGACCAGCCTCTGAAGTTGTCCCCCGCTCGCCAGAGGCGCACGAGCGGGGCGAGCCCGTTATTTGATCCCGGTGGTCTCCCCCACGGGCCGAGGGGAGGCCGGGAGCTTGCTAGCTAGCTGTTGCTAGGCAGCAAGCGCGAACGAGTGATCTCGGTCCGCACTTATGGTTTTGCCGGTTGTTTTACGAGGCCTACCGGCGACCTCGGCTCGCAACTGCCCCCACGGAAAGTCCACGTCGAAGCCTGTCGTCCCCGTAGAAGCTCCTCCATTCTAGCCGCGATCCGGCCGCTCAGCGCCCGCGCGGGCCGAGCACACCGCAGGAGTAGCGTTCGCGCCATGAACCAGCGCACCCTCGGCAACACCGGCGTCCACGTGAGCCCCCTCTGCCTCGGCGCCATGATGTTCGGCGCCTGGGGCGAGACCGACCACGACGAGAGCATCCGGATCATCCACCGGGCGCTCGACGCGGGCATCAACTTCGTCGACACCGCCGACGTCTACGCGCGCGGCGAATCCGAGGAGATCGTCGGCAAGGCGCTGGCGGGCGGCACGGCGCGACAACGTCGTCCTCGCCACCAAGTTCCACGGCACGATGGGCGACGACCCGAACGAGGCCGGCAACTCGCGGCGCTGGATCATGCGCGAGGTCGAGGCCTCGCTGAAGCGCCTGCAGACCGACTGGATCGACCTCTACCAGGTCCACCGCTGGGACCCGTGGACCGACCACGACGAGACCCTCGGCGCGCTGTCGGACCTCGTGACCCAGGGCAAGGTCCGCTACATCGGCTCCTCCACCTACCCCGCGGCCCAGATCGTGAAGGCCCAGTGGGTCGCCCGCGAGCGCGGCCTCCAGCGCTTCGTCTGCGAGCAGCCGCCCTACTCCATCCTCGCCCGCGGCATCGAGGCCGACGTGCTGCCCGCCTGCCGCGAGCACGGCATGGGCGTGATCCCCTGGAGCCCGCTGGCCGGCGGCTGGCTGTCGGGCAAGTGGCGCAAGGGCGCCGACGACCTGACCTCGCGCCGCTCGGCCATGCTCCCCGCCCGCTACGACCTGTCGATCCCCGAGAACCAGGCCAAGCTCGACGCCGCCGACGCGCTCGGGCAGCTGGCCGACGACACCGGCATCTCGCTGATCCACATGTCGCTGGCCTTCGTCATCCGCCACCCGGCGGTCACGGCGGCGATCATCGGGCCGCGCACGATGGAGCAGCTCGAGTCGCAGCTCGGCGCCGCGGAGGTGGAGCTGGACGACGCGGTGCTGGACCGCATCGACGAGATCGTGGCGCCCGGCACCACGATCAACCCGACGGACGCCGGCTGGACCAACCCGGCGCTCGGCGAGCCGACGTGCGACGCAGGTAAGCGCCGTGCGACAATCCCCGCGATGTCCCTGGTGCGTCATCAGACGCTGATCGGCGCCCCGGTGGACGCCGTCTGGAAGCTGGTCGGCGACCCTGGGAGCTATCCGGTGTGGGCCAGCGAGGTGGTCGAAGTGACCGGCCTGCCGACGATCGAGCCGGGCACGACCTTCGAGCGGACGGATCGCACCCCGGTCGGCAAGTCCACGACCATCTTCGTGGTCGACCGGCTCGAGGACCTGCGCGAGATCAAGCTGCGCTGCCTCACCAGCGGCTACTACTCGCACTGGCTCCTCACGGAGGCCCAGGGCGAGTGCTTCACCGAGGTGGAGTTCGGCATGGAGCCCACCACCCTGCCCTTCAAGGCGGTCGACGCCACCCTCGGCAAGCGGCTGTACCGGCGCACGATGCTGGAGACGATCGACAACCTGCGCGAGACCATTGGCCGGCGGCTCGCCGGCGCGCCGCAGGACGGGCCCGCCGCGGCTAGCGCCCGCTCACCCCGCGCTGGGCGGGATGTTCTGGTTGTGGCGGAACAGGTTGGTGGGGTCCCACTCGTCCTTGAGCGCCTGAAGCCGGGCGAACTTCTCCGGGCCCGAAGGCGGCCTCGACCCGGCCGGAGCCCTCGTCGCCGATGAAGTTCAGGTAGGCGCGGCCGGTGGTCCACGGCTTCATCGCCGAGGCGATCTCCCGCGTGTAGGCGATGTTGGCCTCCGTGTCGGCCGGGTCGGCCCACATCGACAGGTAGTGCACGTTCCAGGGAGCGCTGCGCTGCCCGAACGCCATCGCGTCGTCGTCCACCCGGCTGATCGCGCCGCCGCCCGGGATCAGGAGGATCGTGGTGAGCGGCGAGACCGGGTTGGTGGCGTGACCGACGAAGGTGTCCACGGCCTCGTCGGGCAGCTCGGCCAGGAAGTCCGCCGACCAGTAGTTCTGGAAGCCCGGCTGGTTGGGAGCGTCGATGAGCTGCTGCACGGCCACGTAGGGCATCGGCTGAACCATGTCGAGCGCCGGCGGCCCGAACTCCCGCAGCGGCCGCAGCGCCTCCTCGCCCTCCTCGGGCGGACCGGCGTAGCAGACGATCACGCCCACCACCGGCTTGCCGCGCGCCGGCTCGGGCACGAACTCCTCCGGCGGCGCGGTGATGAACGACATCCCGGTGCCCACCTCGTCGGGCGCGTCGGCCATGAAGTCGCGGTAGAAGCGCACCAGCTCGCCCGCCATCGGCGCCGGGTAGAGGAGCATCCCGCCGAGCACGATCGGGCCCACCGGGTGCAGGTTGAAGTGGAAGGCCGTGACCACGCCGAAGTTGCCGCCGCCCCCGCGCAGCCCCCAGAACAGCTCCGGGTTCTCGTCCTCGCTGGCCACCACCTGGCGGCCGTCGGCGGTCACCACCTCCGCCTTGAAGAGGCTGTCGCACGTGAAGCCGAGCTTGCGCTCGAGCCAGCCGCTGCCGCTGCCCAGCACCAGGCCCGCCAGTCCGGTGTCGGAGGCGCGGCCGCCGGTCAGGGCCAGGCCGTGCTCCTGCGTGGCCGCGTCGAGCGGCGCCCCAGCGCAGCCCCGCCTCGGCGCGGACCGTGCGGGCCTCGGGATCCACGTCGATCGCGGTCATGCCGCGCAGGTCCACGCAGATGCCCGCATCGACCACCGCGGATCCGGTCACGCCGTGGCCGCCGCCGTAGATGGACAGGGGCAGGTCCTCGTCGCGGGCCAGGTTCACGGCGGCCGCCACGTCGTCGGCGTTCGAGCAGCGGGCGATCAGCGCCGGCCGGCGGTCGATCATGCCGTTGAAGACCTTGCGGGCCTCGTCGTAGTCCTCGGTGCCCGGGTGGAACAGCTCGCCCCCGAACCCGGGCAGGTCGAAGCTGGCGGTTGCGGTCGCGTCGGCCAATCTGAGCTCCTCTCGGTACTGCCTACAAGTCCGCGCGCGAACCTATCGCGGCGCGCGCTGGGATGCGCCGCCGCCCGTTGCACCCCGTGCGCGGGCGGGTTAGCGTCGGGCCATGGCCGACTTGCAGACATACAGACAGGACAGCCTCGAGATCTGGAACGAGATGGCGCCGGGCTGGAAGCGGCGCCGGGAGTGGCTGTCGGGGATCGTGGGTCACGTGAACGACCGAATGGTGGAGCGCGCCGATCCCCAGCCGGGGCAGACTTTCCTCGACATAGCGGCGGGGATGGGCGACCTGGGGTTCGGGGTGGCCGAGCGCGTGGGCGACGACGGGCAAGGTCATCTCCACCGACTTCGCACAGGAGATGGTGGACGAGGCCCACGGCAACGGCGACGCGATGGGCCTGCGGAACGTCGAATACCGCCAGATGGACGCCGAGAAGATGGACCTCGGCGACGACAGCGTGGACGGCGTGGTCTGCCGCTTCGGCTACATGCTCATGGCCGACCCGGCGGCGGCGCTGGCGGAGACGCGCCGGGTGCTGCGCGACGGCGGGCCGCTCTGCTTCGGCGTGTGGGGCACGCCGGACCGCAATCCGTGGGCGGCGGTGCCGGGAATGACGCTCGTCCAGCGGGGCCACATGCCTCCGCCGGAGCCGGGTGCTCCGGGCATCTTCGCCATGGGCGACCCCGATCGCATCCGCTCTCTGACCACGGGCGCCGGCTTCGGCGAGCCCGAGCTGGAGGAGATCGAGTTCAACTTCGAGTACGCCGACGCCGACGACTTCTGGGACGCCATGGTGAGTCTTGCCGGCCCGCTCGCTCGTGTGGTCAAGGCGCTGCCCGAGGAGGAGCAGGAGGCCACCCGCGCCGCCGTGATCGAGAACGTCGCGGCGTGGCGGGACGAGGACGGCACCTACACCGTGCCCGCCGCCAACTGGGTCGGGCTCGCGCGCTAGGTCAGGCCCTTCACTGCATCCGGCACGCCCTCGCGCGAGCTCGGCCACCGCGGCTGCCAGCCCAGCTCGCGCTTGATCCGCGCGTTGCTGCTGCGGGCCGATCGCGTGACCGCCAGCACGGGCTCGGCGCCGGCGATCAGCCGCGCCAGCGCGGCCGGGACCCTGCGCGGCGGCCCGGTGCCCAGCGCGCTCGCGGCCCGGGCGACGAAGTCGTAGAAGGTGACCGGCTCGTCGTCGGCCACGTGGTAGAGGGCGCCGGACGGCGCGCGCTCGGCGGCGTCGGCCATCGCGGTGGCCACGTCCTCCACGCGCACCACGTCCCACCAGTTGTCGCCCTTGCCGATGACCGCGAACCGGCCGGGCTGGCGCAGGCGCGCCACGAACTCGTCCGCGAACCAGCCGTCCGACCCGTACACGTGGCTCGGGCGGATGATCGCGTGGTCCAGCCCGGACTCGCGCACCAGCCGCTCGCCCTCCTGCTTGGAGCGCCCGTAGGCGGTCTCCACCGGGAGCACGGACTCCTCGTCCAGCTGCGCGCCGTGGGCGTCGCCGGTGACCACGGTCGAGGCGAACACGAACTTCGGCCGGCCGCCGGCGCGCGGCGCAGGCCTCCAGCAGCCGCCGGGTGCCGTCCACGTTCACGGCGGCGATCTTGGCCGGGTCGCGCTGGGAGGCGATCTCGGCCGCCAGATGGATGACGCAGTCGGGCCGGGCGGCCTCGAGGCCGCTCGGACAGGCCGGCGGCGTCGGTGAGGTCGCCGGCCACCGCCTCGGTCCCCTCCGGCTGGCTGCCCGGCCGGCGCACCAGCGCCGCACACCTCGTGGTCGCGGTCGCGCAGCTCGGCGCACACCCGGCGCCCGAGGAAGCCGCTGGCGCCGGTGACGAGGACCCTCACGCGGCGATCGTATCCGCGCCGCGTAACCTCGCAGGACCAGATCGCAAAGGAGGAGTGACGGGATGGCGAAGGTGCTCTACACGGCCGAGGCGGAGGTCACCGGCGGGCGCATGGAGGGACACGGGCGCACCAGCGACGGCGCGCTGGAGGTGGACATCCGCATCCCCGAGGCCCTGGGCGGCCCGGGCGGCGGCACGAATCCCGAGCAGCTGTTCGCCGTGGGCTTCGCCTCCTGCTTCGAGAGCTCCCTGGCGGTGGTCGCGCGGCGCGCCAAGGTCGAGGCGGGCGACGCGAAGGTCAACTCCAAGGTGAACCTGCTGCCCACCGGCGACGGCGGCTTCACGCTCAGCGTGGAGATGGACGTGTCGCTGCCCTCGGTCGAGGACGCCGACCTGGCGGTCAAGCTGGTGGAGCGGGCGCACCGGGTGTGCCCCTATTCGATCGCCACGCGCGGGAACATCGACGTGACGTTCACGGCCAACGGCCAGGACGTGGGCTGAGCCCGCGATGGCGAACATCGAACAGGTCGCGCAGGACATGCACGAGCGCGAGCTCGACCCCGAGCTCGGCCACGACCAAGACGAGGTCGTGACCCCGCTCGAGCTCTTCTTCGACCTGGTGTTCGTGTTCGCCATCACGCAGGTCACGGCGTTCATCGCGAAGGACCCGAGCTGGGAGGGCCTGGTCCGCGGCCTGATGATCCTCGCCGTGGTGTGGTGGGCCTGGGCGGCCTACGCGTGGCTGACCGACACGCTCGACACCGAGCAGGACCGCGTGCGGCTGGTGATGTTCGCCGCGATGGGCGCGATGTTCGTCGCCTCGCTCGCGATTCCGAGTGCCTTCAACGACAACGCGCTGATCTTCGCGATCGCCTACGGGACGGTTCGCGCCCTGCACATGGTCCTCTACGGGTACGCCTCCAACGACACGGGTGTGAAGCAGGCCGTCGTGCGGCTCGCCCCCGGCGTCGCGATGGCGACGGCGCTGCTGCTGGGCGCGTCGTTCCTCGACGGGACGGCCCAGGGTCTCCTCTGGGCGGCCGCGATCGTGATCGACTTCGGCGGCCCGATCGTGGCCGGCATGGAGGGCTGGGTGCTGCACCCCGGCCACTTCTCCGAGCGCCATGGCCTGATCGTGATCATCGCCTTCGGCGAGTCGATCGTGGCCACCGGTCTGGGCGCAGAGGACGTGGAGATCACGTGGCAGGTGGTGGCCGCGGCGCTCTCGGGGGTCGCCCTGGCCGCGGCCCTGTGGTGGGCGTACTTCGACGTGGTCTCGCTGGTGGCCGAACGTCACCTGCGCGAGATGAAGGGGCTGGCGCAGATCAAGATGGCGCGCGACTCCTACAGCTACATCCACCTGCTGCTGATCGCCGGGATCGTGCTGATCGCGCTCGGCGGCAAGAAGACGATAGGCCTGACCGGGGAGCCGCTGAAGATCGTGCCGGCGGTGGCCCTGTGCGGCGGGGTGGCGGTCTACCTGCTCGGACACGTGGCCTTCCGGCTGCGCAACCTCGGCACGGTGAACAAGCAGCGCGTGGCCGTGGCGCTCGTCGCGGCGGCGTTCATTCCACTGGCGGTCGAGATCGACGCGCTGTGGAGCCTGATGGCCATGACGGCGCTGACCTGCAGCCTGATCGCCTACGAGGCCATCCGCTTCCGCGAGGCCCGCGGGCGGATCCGGCACGCCGTGCACTCGTGAGTTAGGGTCGCCGGGCCATGGGCCGGATCGTCCATTTCGAGATTCACGCCGACGATCCGGAGCGCGCCGCGCGCTTCTACGAGGCGGTGCTGGGCTGGACCTCGCAGAAGTGGGACGGCCCCGCCGACTACTGGCTGATGACCACCGGCGACCCGGCGGACCGCGGCATCGACGGCGCGGTGATGAAGCGTCCCGAGCCGGGCACGCCGCAGGACGGCGCGGTGGCCAACTGCTTCGTGTGCACCGCCGCGGTCGAGGATCTGGACGCCACCGTGGCGGCGGTGATCGAGGCCGGCGGGTCGATCGTGATGCAGCGGACGGAGGTGCCCGGCGTGGGCGTTCTGGCCTACGCGCGCGACACCGAGGGCAACCACTTCGGGATGCTGCAGCCCGATCCGCCTGACGCCTGAGCGCGGGATCGCCCCTGCCACAATTGAGGGGGATGGAGACCCCACGCGTACCGGCCACCGAGCCGCCTCCCTACTACCCGCCGACCTACACGCCCGAGCCGGCCGCCAAGCCGCCGATCTGGCGCCGCGCGGGCGGCCTGGCGCTCGGCGGCGGGCCTGCTGCTGCTCAAGTTCGGGGCGAAGCTCAAGGGCCTCCTGCTGCTGCTGCCGAAGCTCAAGCTGTTCACCACCAGCGCGTCGATGCTGGTGTCGATCGGCGCCTACGCGCTGATCTGGGGCTGGCAGTTCGGCGTGGGGTTCGTGCTGCTGCTGCTGGTGCACGAGATGGGCCACGTGCTCCAGCTGCGCCGCGAGGGGATCAAGGCCAGCGCGCCGATGTTCATCCCCTTCCTGGGCGCGCTGGTGGCGATGAAGGAGCTGCCCAAGGACGCCGCCGCCGAGGCGCGCGTGGGCCTGGCCGGCCCGGTGCTGGGATCGCTCGGCGCGCTGGTGCCGCTGGCGCTGTACGGGGTGACCGGCGACGAGCTGTTCAAGGCGCTGGCCTTCGTCGGCTTCTTCCTCAACCTCTTCAACCTGCTGCCCGTGCTGCCGCTCGACGGCGGCCGCGCGATGGCCGCCCTCTCCCCCGCGCTGTGGCTGGTGGGGTTCGCGATGCTGGCGACGCTGGCGTTCGTCTACCCGAACCCGATCATGCTGCTGATCCTGCTGTTCGGCGGCTTCGAGACCTGGCGCCGCTGGAAGGCGCGCAAGGAGCCCGAGGCGCAGGAGTACCACCGCGTGTCGCGGCGGACGCGCTGGACGGTGGCGGCCGTCTACCTGGGGCTGGCGGCGCTGCTGGCGCTGGGCATGGACGCGACGTTCATCGAGCGCGACTTCGACGACGTTTAGGTCGCCCTACCGCCCGTGCTCGGCCAGCGCCCGGTCGATCTCCCGCCGCTGATCCTTGCGCCTTGATGTCGCGGCGCTTGTCGAAGGCGTCCTTGCCCTTGGCCAGCGCGATCTCGACCTTGGCGCGTGAGCCCTTGAAGTAGATCGCGCGTGGGCACGATCGTCAGGCCGCGCTCGGCGGACTGGGCGGCCAGGCGCTCGATCTCGCGGCGGTTGAGCAGCAGCTTGCGCTCGCGCTCGGGCTCGTGGCCGTCGCGCGCGGCCGGGCCGTAGGGCGCGATGTGCATGTTGTGCAGCCACACCTCGCCGTCGCGCAGCGCGGCGTAGGCGTCCTTGATCTGCACGCCGCCCTCGCGGATCGACTTGACCTCCGAGCCCTGGAGCACGATCCCGCACTCCCACTTGTCGAGCAGGTGGTAGCGGTACGAGGCCTGCCGGTTGCTGGCCACGTCGCCCGCGCCGATCTTGCGCTTGCCGCCCTTCTTCTTCGCCATCGTCCTTCGAGACTACGCGCGTGGGCAGCAGGTCCACGCGCCCGCGAGGGGCATCGACGCGGTCGACGATCACCGGGATCGGGTCGCCGATGCGCAGCGCGCGGCCGGAGTCGCTGCCGATCAGCGCGGTGCCCTCCTCGTTGAGGTCGTACCAGTCGCGCAGGCGGCGCGCGGGCAGGAAGCCCTCGAAGCCCTCGTCGCCGAAGCGGATGAACGCGCCCTTGGGGATCACGCCCACGATCTCGCCCTCGAAGTCGGGCGGGTCGCCGCCGGGCAGCTCGGACAGGCGGCGCTCGAGCAGGAAGGCGGAGCAGACGTCGTCGGCGTCGCGCTCGATCTTCATGGCCTCGCGCTCGCGGGCGCCGGCCTCGATGCCGGCCTCGTCGAGCTCGTGCGCCCGCGGGGCGGTGGAGTCGATGCCCAGGCCGCTGAGCAGCGCGCGGTGCACCACCAGGTCGGGGTAGCGGCGGATCGGCGAGGTGAAGTGGCAGTAGCGCGCGCTGGCCAGCCCGGCGTGGCCGAGGTTGCGCGGCGTGTAGTAGGCCTGCTTGAGCGAGCGCAGCACCAGCGAGCCGAACGAGCTCCGCCCGCGGTCGCTGCGGCGCGCCTCGGCGGCGGCCAGGCGCGAGGCCTCGGCCGCCACGTCGGCCGCCTGCTGGGGGCTCATGTTGCGCGGCAGCGCCGGCGTGGGGATGTCGAGCGAGGCCAGCTGGGCCACCATCGTCTCCACCGACTGCGGGTCGGGCTTCTCGTGCACCCGGTAGAGCGCGGGCAGCTTGCGGTCGGCCAGGTAGCCGGCCACCTGCTCGTTGGCGAGGATCATGAGCTCCTCGATCAGCGTGTGCGACTCGGTCTGCGCCTCGTGCTCGACGCCCGTCACGTGGCCGTCGGAGTCGAAGACGAACGCGCGGCTCGCGCGACTCCACCTCCAGCGACCCGCGCTCGTCGCGCCGGGCCCGCAGCGCCGCGCGCCACCTCGCGCGCGCAGCGCCAGCGGCTCGGCCCAGGGCTCCTCGGCGCGAGCGCGGCCGGCGAACACCTCGTCGACCTGGCCGTAGGTCAGGCGCGCGTCGCTGCGGATGAGCGAGCGGTGGAACTCCACGCGGCGGACGTCGGTGCCGGCCAGGTCCATCTCCACCGTGACCGCCAGCTTGTCCTCGCCGGGCCGCAGCGAGCAGGCGCGGTTGGAGAGCGCCTCGGGCAGCATCGGCTCCACCGCGCCGGGCACGTAGACGCTGGTGCCGCGGCGCTGGGCCTCGGTGTCGATCGCCCCGCCGGGCCGGGCGTAGGCCGACACGTCGGCGATGTGCACCCACAGCCGGATCGCGTCGCCGTCCAGGCGCTCGGCGGACACGGCGTCGTCGAAGTCGCGCGCGTCGTCGGGGTCGATGGTGAAGGTGGCGAGCTCGCGCAGGTCGCGGCGGGCGGGGTCGTCGGCCGGCGCGGCGTCGTGGCGCCTCGTCCTCGACCCGGCGCGGGAACGAGCGCCGCAGGCCGCGGTCGAGCATCAGCCCCTCGACCACGTCGCGCGCCACGTCGGGCCGGCCGAGCGTGCGCAGCACGCGCGCGCCGCGCTTGCCCGCGCCCACCAGCACCAGGTCGCCCTGCGAGCCGCCCTTGCCGTCCAGCGCCACGCGCGAGCCGCGCGGCCCGAACAGCGGCTCGGCCACCAGGAAGCGGCCGCGCTTGCCCAGCACGCCGACCATCGGGAAGTCGAGCCGCGCCGGGCGCCCCTGCGCCCGGACGCTCATCTGATCTCGCCGGCCAGGGTCTTCAGCGCGGTGGGCAGCGCCTCGTCGCGATCGGTGTCGGGGTTGTCGGTGGCCCGCACGGTCGGGCGCACGCCCTTCTTGCCGATGTTCTCGCCGCTGGGCAGGTAGTACTCGCCCACGGTGATGTCCAGCAGCCCGCCGTTGGAGAGCGGCTCGACCTCCTGGAACACGCCCTTGCCGAACGTGCGCTGGCCGACGACGGTGGCGCGCTTGCGGTCGCGCAGCGCGCCCGTGACGATCTCCGACGCCGAGGCGCTGCCGCGGTCCACCAGCACCACCACCGGGTAGTCGGCGGGGATGGCGTCGCCCTCGGCCTTGAAGTCGCGGCGGGGCTTGGTGCGGCCCTTGGTGAAGGTGATGAGGCCGTCCTCGATGAAGATCGAGGACACCAGCACGGCCTCGCGCAGCAGCCCGCCGCCGTTGCCGCGCAGGTCGAGCACGATGCCGTCGGCGCGCTGGCGGCGCAGGCGGTCGATCTCCTGTCGCAGCAGGCCGTGCGCGCCGTTGCTGAAGGTCGTGAGCTCGACCACTCCCAGCCGGAGGCCGTCGCGCTCCTCGATCCGCCCCTCCACCACCGGCACCTCGATCCGCGCCCGGCGCACGCGCAGGGTGCGCGGCACGCCCTCGTCGGGGTTCACGACCTCCAGGCGCACGCGGGTCCCGGCGGGGCCCTTGATGCGGGCGGTGGCCACGTCGCTCGACAGGCCGGCGATCGAGCGCCCGTTCACGGCCACGATGAACTCGCCCTTCTTGATGCCCGGCCCGCTTGGCGGGCGAGCCGTCGAACACGTTGATGACCTGCAGGCCGCGGCGATCCTCGTCGACGTTCATCCCCACGCCCTCGAACTCGCCCCGCACCGACTGCTCGAACTGCTTGGTCTCCTCGGGCGTGAGGTAGTTGGAGAACTGGTCGTCCAGGCCCTCGACGATCCCCTTGAGGGAGCTCTCGTCGATGTCGGACTCCTTCACCGGGCGGTAGAAGTCGTCCTTGATCAGATCCACGATCTCGGCGCGCAGCGCGCGGTCGTCGTCGACGAAGGCGTCGCGCACCGGGCCGGGCAGCGTCTCGGGATGGCCGCCGAGCCAGAGCCCGCCCGCGAGGAACAGGATCGCGCAGGCGATCAGGGTCGAGGTCTTGCCGAGGGTGCTCATAGAGAAGGGCCGCGCCGGCGGCCCACGGGGAAGAGTAGTGAGGGCGCTCGGGCTACTTCAGCGGGCCCGGGCGCGCTTGCGAGCCGCCTTGCGGCAGGCGGCCGACGCCTTCTCCGCACGGATGGCCGCGCGGAAGCGCGAGACCCTGCGCTTGCCGAGCACCTCGTCGAGGCGGTCCGGGAAGTTGGTGAACATGCCGTCGACCCCGGCCGTGATGAGCGTGCGCATGAGCGGCTGCTCGTTGACCGTGTAGGGGTGCACGTCGAGGCAGCGCCGGTGCGCGGCGGCCGTGAGCGCGGCGTCGGCGGCGGGGAAGAACGGTCCCACCCCCACGGCGTACCTGCGGGTGGCTCGGAGCTTGGCCTGGACCGTCGCGCTGGTGTCTCCGGCGCCGAACAGCTGGATCAGCGGCAGCCTGCGGTCCAGGCGGTGGACCTTCTTCAGGCTGTCGACGCTGAACGACTGGATCAGCACCCTCCACCGCTCGCGGGCGGGGCGGCGGAGGCGATAGCGGCTCATGAGCGCCAGCAGCTTCTCCTCCATCCGGTCGCCGGGATCCGGGGTCTTGGTCTCGATGTAGAAGTTGGCCCGTGCCGCGGTAGCGCTCGAACACCTGCTTCAGCGTGGGGATGCGCTGGCCCCCGCCCACGTCGCAGGTCTTGACCTGCGCGAGGGTCTTCTGGTCGACCGGGCCGGTGCAGTTGGCGGCGGGGCCGGTGGCGGTGCGGTCGAGGGTCTCGTCGTGGATCACGACCAGCACTCCGTCCTGGTGACCTGCAGGTCCTGCTCGATGTAGTCGGCGCCCAGGCGCAGCGCCAGGTCGTAGGCGGCGAAGGTGTGCTCGGGCGCCAGGCCCGACGCGCCGCGGTGTCCGATGTTGAGCACCTGGCGCTTCTTGGCCGGCGCGGCGGAGGCGGCAGCGGGCGCCGCGGCGACGCAGATGAGCAGGGCGGCGAGCAGGACCTTGATGCGCATGGGGCGAATCTAGCGCGGGTGCGGGGTCAGACGCGCAGGAAGCGGCGCAGCGTGAGCGCGCTGCCGGCGGCCGACACCGCGATGCAGGCCAGCAGCAGCAGCACGATGAGCAGCGGGAAGTCGATGGTGTCGGGCGCGGCCAGAAGCGCGAAGCGGTCCGACAGCGGGTCGATGAAGGTCTCCTTGGCCACGGTGAGCAGCAGCACCGCCAGCACCCCGCCCATGAAGCCGACGATCACGCCCTCGATCACGAACGGCCAGCGGATGAACCAGTTGGTGGCGCCCACGAGCTTCATCACCTCGACCTCGCGGCGGCGGGCGAAGATCGACAGCCGGATGGTGTTGGCGATCAGCGCGATCGAGGCGAACACCAGCAGCGCCGCCAGGCCCGCGGTCAGGATCTTCACCAGGCCGGTGGCGGAGAGGATCTTCTGCGTGTCCTCCTCCTTGTTGCGCACCTCGTCGATGCCGGCCAGGGACGGCACGCGCGTGCCGTCGGCCTCGCGCGGGGCCAGGCGGTCGACGATCGCGGTGACCTCGTCGGGGTCGTCGGGCACCACGCGGAAGGTGTCGGGCAGCGGGTTCTCACCCAGCAGCTCGGCACCCTCCTCGAACGCGCGCGGGTTCTTCTCCTTGGCCGTGGCCAGGCCCTCCTCCTTGGAGATGAACTCGACCGACTTCACGTTGGTGGTGTCGCGCAGCGCGCTGCTGAGCTCCTGGCGCTCGGCGGCGGTGGCGCCGTCCTTCACGTAGACGTCCACGACCACGCGGTTGCGCACCTCGTTGGCCGTGCCGGTGGTGGCCTGCACGATCGGGATGAACACGCCCAGCACCAGCGCGGTGAGCAGCACCGTGAGCAGCGCCGCGAGCGCGGGCGCGGAGTTGCGCGAGAGGCCGCGCAGCGCCTCTCGGACGAAGAAGCCGAAGCGCATTAGTTGGGGTGGCCCTCGTGGCCCACGCCCAGCTCGCCGCGCAGCCGGATGGCGAACTCGGTGGTGGACTCGTCGGGCCGGTAGAGGCCGGACAGCTCGTCGCGCACGATGCGGCCCTCGCGCAGCTCGACCACGCGGCGGCGCATCTTGTCGACCATCTCCTTGTCGTGGGTGGCCACGACGACGGTCGTGCCGGTGCGGTTGATCCGGTAGATCAGCTGCATGATCCCGATCGAGGTCTCGGGGTCCAGGTTGCCGGTGGGCTCGTCGGCCAGCAGCAGCGGCGGGTGGTTCACGAACGCGCGCGCGATCGACACGCGCTGCTGCTCGCCGCCCGACAGCTCGTCGGGGAAGTTGTGGAGCTTGGTGGAGAGGCCCGACCAGCCGCAGGATGTCGGGCACCTTGCGGCGGATGTCCTGGCGCGGCTCGCCGATGACCTGCAGCGAGTAGGCCACGTTGTCGTACACGGTGCGGTTGGGGAGCAGCTTGTAGTCCTGGAACACCACGCCGATGTTGCGGCGCAGGAACGGCACCTTCGCGCGCGGCATGTCCGACAGCTCCTTGCCCGCGATCAGGATCTCGCCGGCCGAGGCCTCGAGCTCCTTGAGCAGAAGGCGGATGCAGGTGGACTTGCCGCAGCCGGTGGGGCCGACCAGGAAGACGAACTCGCCGCGGCCGATGCGCATGGTGGCGCGCTCGAGGCCGATCGAGCCGCCGTCGTAGACCTTCGAGACATCGCGAAACTCCACGACGGGAACGTCGCGGCGGGCGGCTCGGGAGCGGGAGCGGGCGGGCTCGGTGGGCGTGCGGGTTGACGCCATGCGGGAGGAGAGTTGTAGCGAAAAGGGCCTGCTCAGAGGGCCAGTTGCAAGCCGTTGGTGCACCCTCAATGCGCGTGGAGGCGCCAGCGCGAGAACAGGTCGCCATCGCGCTCGCAGAGCCACACGAGGCTCCGCTCGGCGGCGGCTCGGGCAGCTGGCGGCCGCCGACGATCGTGAGGGCGCCGGCCCCGCCGATCAGCTGCGGCGAGACGCTGAGGAACAGCTCGTCGACCAGGCCCGCGGCCAGCAGGTGGGCGTTCAGCGTGGGCCCGCCCTCGCACAGGATCGAGCGCACGTCGTGCTCCTCGCGCAGCCGGGCCAGCAGCACGCGGCAGGTCGTCGCCGGTGCGCAGGTAGGTGACCTGCGCCTGCGGAGCCGGCTCCAGCTCGTGCTCGGCGGCGGTGGCGATCGACCACCCGCGACTCGGGGTCCTGGAGCAGCGGCAGGTCGGCCGGGAGGTCCAGGCGGCCGCTGACGATCACCGTCAGCAGGTCCGGCTCCAGCCCCTCCTGCTCGCGCTTGGCCCTGAGCTCGTCGGACTTGACCGCCCGCCCGTAGCGCTCGCGGCGCACCGTCTCGGCGCCCACCAGCAGCGCGTCGGCCTGGGTGCGCAGGTGGTGGAAGAGCTCGCGGTCGGCCTCGCTCCCGAGGCCGCGCGTGGTGCCCTCCACCGCCGCCTTGCCGTCGAGCGAGGACACCATGTTCAGCACCAGGTAGGGGCGTTGGGCGGGCGCGCGCGAGCCGAGATCGAGCCGCGAGACCAGGTCCGCCACCTCGAGCTCGCCCGGCCGCGGGTACAGGCGTTGGACCAGCACGCGCGGCACGGTAGCGTTCCGGCCCGTGCGCGCCCTGCAGATCGCCGAGCTGACCGGCCCCGACGCGTTGAAGGTGGCCGAGGTGGACGAGCCCGACAAGGGCCCGGGCGTGCTGATCGACGTGGAGGCCGCCGGCGTCGCGTTCCCCGACGTGCTGATGAGCCGCGGGCTCTACCAGGTCAAGCCCGACCCGCCGTTCACGCCCGGCACCGAGGTGGTCGGCATCGTGGCCGAGGCCGCCGACGGCGTGGACTTCGCGGTGGGCGATCGCGTCATGGCCATCACCTTCGGCGGCTTCGCCGAGCGCGCGGCCGCCAACGCCGACATGACCTTCCGCGTGCCCAAGTCCTTCAGCGTCGAGCAGGCGGCCGGGTTCATCATGAACTACCACACGTCGCACTTCGCGCTGATCCACCGCGGGCAGATCCGAGAGGGCGAGACCGTGCTGGTGCACGGCGCCGCCGGCGGCGTGGGCACCGCGGCGATCCAGGTGGCGAAGGCGGCGGGCGGCAACGTCGATCGCCGTGGTCTCGAGCGACGACAAGGAGCGCGTGGCGCGCGAGGCCGGCGCCGACGAGGTGGTGCGCAGCGACGGCGAGTGGCTCACCGAGGTCAAGGAGCTGACCGGCGGCGGCGTGGACCTGGTCTACGACCCCGTGGGCGGCGACCGCTTCCTGAACAGCGTGCGCTCGCTGGCGCCCGAGGGGCGGCTGCTGGTGATCGGCTTCACCGAGGGCGAGATCCCCACCGTGGCCGTCAACCGGCTGCTGCTCAAGAACGTGTCCGTGGTGGGCGTGGGCTGGGGCGCGTTCGTGTTCAGCCGCCCGGACGTGATCGCCTCGACCGCCGCCGACCTCGAGCGGATGGCCGACGAGGGCTTCGTGAAGCCGATCGTGGGCGGCGTCTACCCGTTCGAGGACGGCGCCCAGGCGCTGCGGGACATCGACGAGCGCCGGGCGACCGGCAAGCTCGTCATTCGCGTGTCGGAGTAGGCGGGCGCCGGAGGTCCGGCTCGTCCGAGCTGGGGTGGGTATGCCTTTCTGGACGCTGGGCCCTTTGGTCGCGGATGTGCCACCAGGCGCAACCGAGTTGCACCCCACGCAACTTCTGTCCGAAAGCCCCCAGCGTCCGTGGGAGCGGCACCATCGCCCCTGGTTGGCCGCGTCGCTACAGCGCCTTGCGCAGCAGCTTGAAGACGCCGCGCTGCACCTTGCGCTGGAGCGCCTTGCCCTCGCGGCTGGTGAGGAAATCGCCGATGGCGTCGGCGCCCGCCGCCCACCGTCTCCGCCGACTTCTTGCGGCGCTTGGGGGCGGGATCGGCCTCGCGGGCGTCTGGCTCCGCGGCGTCGCCGCCCCCGCCGCCTGCGCTCCCGGCAGGCGCGGGGCGCTCGCCGCCTCCAGCCGCCCGGCCAGCATCTCCCGTGCGCTCTGCGCGTCCACACGCTCCCCGTACTTGGCGAACAGGGGCGACGCCTTGGCGGCGGCGTCCACGTCGTCTGCGGGGCCCATGCGCGAACGCGGCGCGCGCAGGCGGGTGCGCACCACGGGCGTGGGCACGCCGTCCTCGTCGAGGATCGTGACCATGGCCTCGCCGATGCCGAGCTGCGGGAGGGTCTCCTCCAGGTCGTAGAACTCGGACGTGGGAAAGGTGCCCACGGTGGCCTTGAGCGCCTTGGCGTCGTCCGGGGTGAAGGCGCGTAGCGCGTGCTGCACGCGGTTGCCGAGCTGGCCGAGCACGTCGCCCGGCACGTCCTTGGGCGACTGGGTCACGAAGAAGATCCCCACTCCCTTCGAGCGGATCATCCGCACGGTGCGGACCACCGATTCGAGGAACGCCTCGGTGGCGTCGGCGAACAGCAGGTGCGCCTCCTCGAAGAAGAACACGAGCTTGGGCTTGTCGAGGTCCCCGGCCTCGGGGAGCTGCTCGAACAGCTCGGCCACCATCCACATGAGTGCCGTGGAGAACAGCTGCGGGCGGTCCTGCACGGAGGGCAGCTCGACGCAGGAGATGATCCCGCGGCCATCGGGCGCGAGCCGCATGAGGTCCTCGATGGCCAGCTGCGGCTCGCCGAAGAACTCGTTGCCTCCGCCGTCCTCCAGCCCGGCGAGCGCGCGCAAGAGCACGCCGATCGTCTGCGAAGACACGCCGCCGATGCCCTGGAGGTCGGCCTGGCCCGCCTCGGAGTCGAGGAAGGTGAGCAGCGCCCTCAGGTCCGAGAGGTCGAGCAGTGGCAGGCCCTTCTCGTCCGAGTAGCGGAACACCAGCGACAGGGTCTGCTCCTGCGTCTCGTTGGACTCGAGCACCTTGGCCAGCAGCTCGGGCCCGAAGTCCGTGACGGTCGCGCGCACCGGCACGCCCGGCCCGATGCCACCCAGTGACAGGTAGTCGGCCGGGAAGCCGGCGGGCTCGAAGGCCTCCCCGAGCTCCTTCATGCGCTTCTCGGCCGGCCCGCCGCCGGCGCCGGGCGCGGCCACGCCCGACAGGTCGCCCTTCACGTCGGACACCACCACCGGCACGCCCGCGGCCGCCAGCTGCTCCGCGATGACCTGCAGGGTCACGGTCTTGCCGGTGCCCGTGGCACCCGCGATCAGGCCGTGGCGGTTGAGCATCCGCAGCGGCACCCGCACCCCAGCCTCCGCCACGACGGCGTCGTCGTGGATCCCCTTGCCGAGCTCGAGCGCCGTGCCCTCGAATGCGTAGGCCTTACCGATCGTCTCGCCGAAGCCGGTCATCGGGCGCGCACGCTACCCGCTGCGCTCCGCTTGCCGCTTGACGCACACCAGCCCTGCGTCGAGACTGCCCGCGCCGATGCGCTCCGCCAGGAACCCCGTGGTCGCCTGCCTGGCTGCGGCTGCGATCCTCGCCGTCGCCCCGGCGGCCCACGCCGAGAAAGGCGGCAGCGAGGCCAAGCTCCAGCGCCAGCTGGATGCGCTGGTGGCGGCCAACGGCGGCCCGCCGGGAGCGATCGTGACGCTCCGGCGCGGGTCGAAGATCACCGTCCTGCGCTCGGGCGTTGCCGACGTGGAGACGCGGCGCAGGCCGCGCTCGAGGGACCACATGCGGATCGCCAGCGTGGCCAAGGCCTTCAGCGGCGCGGTCATCTTCCGCCTGGTGGCCAAGGGCAGGATCGACCTGGACGACACCATCGGCTCCAGCGGGCTGGACCTGCCGGCCGCCTGGTCCACGGCGACCGTGCGCCAGCTGCTGAACCACACCAGCGGCCTGCCCGACTACACCCAGTCGGACGGCTTCCGGCAGCAGTTCGAGGACGACCCGGGCGGCTTCGTGTCTCCGCAGAAGATCATCAGCTGGGTCGAGGACGACGGGCTCGAGTTCCCGGCCGGATCCCGCTACGAGTACTCGAACACCGACAACATCGTCCTGGGCCTGCTGGCCCAGAAGGTGACCGGCAGGCCCTACGCGCGCCTGTTGCGGGAGACCGTGTTCGAGCCGCTGAGCCTCAGGCGGACGAGCTTCCCCACGAGCCCGCCCCTGCCGGAGCCGTTCATTCACGGCTACGTGATCGGCGAGACCGGGCCGGAGGACGTGAGCACCCTGCTGAGCCCCTCGGGCGCATGGTCGTCGGGGGCGATCGTGTCGACTCCGCGTGACCTGAACACGTTCATCTCCGGCTACCTCGGCGCTCGGCTGTTCCCGGCCAAGCTGCAACGCGCGCAGCTGCGCTTCGTGCCCGGCGGCGAGTCGAGCCCGCCCGGGCCGGGCGACAACTCCGCCGGCCTCGCCGTGTTCCGCTACCGCACCAAGTGCGGCACGGTCTACGGCCACACCGGGAACTTCCCCGGCTACGTGCAGTTCGCGGCCGCCACCCGCGCACGGCGGCCGGGCGGTGACCACCTCGCTGAACATCCCGGCGCCCACGGGGCCCGCTGCTGGCCCAGCTGCGAGCGATGCAGCAGACCGCGGTCTGCGCCCTGCTGCGCGACTGACCGGCTACGCGCGCGCGGACTGCCGGCTGGGCTTGAACACCAGCTCGAGCTTGATGCCGTCCGGGTCCGGGAAGAACACGGCGTAGTAGCCGGGCGTGTAGGCGTACTCCTGGGGCTCGCTCTCCAGCTCGACACCCTGATTCCGCAGCCAGGCCGCCCGCTCGTCGACGACCTCCGGTGACTCCGCCTCGAAGGCGATGTGGTGGATGCCCACCGCGTAGCGGTCGTACGGCAGCGGGTTGGCATCCGACTGGGCCTCCCGGAGGCTCACCGCGACCGGAGGCCCGGCGCCCTCGCCGCGGATGTAGACCACGCGCTCGCCGCGCTCGCCCTCGATCTCGCGTTCCGTGGTCCAGCCCAGCGGACGCAGCAGGCCGCGATAGAAGGCGAGGCTGCGCTCGAGGTCCGAGACCACGAGGTCGATGTGGTCGAGCTCGGCCGCCATGCCGCGCGCTCTACGCGCCGCTGATCGCGACCATCCGCTCGATCGGCACCCGGGCGCGCTCGGCGATCTCGGGGTCGACCTTCACGACGGGCTGCAGGTCGCGCAGCGCGTCGCGCAGCTTGGGCAGCGTGATCATCTTCATGTACTGGCACACGGCCGCGCGGTTGGCGGGCACGAACCGCTTGCCCGGGTTCTCGAGCTCGAGCGGGTGCAGCATGCCGGTCTCGGTGGCCACGATGAACGTGTCGGCGTCGGACTCGCGCGCGTGCTTGAGCATGCCGCCGGTGGAGAGCATGTGCGTGTTCTCGGCGTCGACGTCGCCGGCGGCCACGTACTCCATGACCGACGTCGAGCAGCCGCACTCGGGGTGGATCAGGAAGTCGGCGCCCGGGTTGGCCTCGCGCACCTCGGCGATGTCGCTGGGCCGGATGCCCGCGTGCACGTGGCACTCGCCGGTCCACACGTTCATCCGCCGCCCGGTGACCTTCTCGACGTAGGCGCCGAGGAACATGTCCGGGCCGAAGAGGATCTCGGTGTCGTCGCCGTGCTCGCGCCAGATGTGCTCCACGACCTGCACGGCGTTGGACGAGGTGCAGCAGTAGTCGGTCTCGGCCTTGACCTCGGCGGTGGTGTTCACGTACATGACCACCACGGCGCCGGGGTGCTGGGCCTTCCAGGCGCGCAGCTCGTCGGCGGTGATCGAGTCGGCCAGCGAGCAGCCGGCGTCGAGGTCGGGCAGCAGCACGGTCTTCTCGGGGCAGAGGATCGAGGCCGTCTCGGCCATGAAGTGCACGCCGCAGAAGGCGATCACGTCGCCGCCGGCGGCCGCGGCCTGGCGCGAGAGGCCCAGCGAGTCGCCCACGAAGTCGGCCACGTCCTGGATCTCGGGCACCTGGTAGTTGTGGGCGAGGATGACCGCATCGCGCTCCTCGGCGAGGGCGCGAACCTCTCCCTTCAGGGCAGGGATGTTCTCGAGAGCGAGAGGGGCCGGCATGTTTCGAACCTTTGGTCGGGTATCGAAATGAGGCCCGCGCGGCGTACCGGCGAGCGCTTTACAAAGTGTAGCGCCGCGACTCGCTCTACTGCGGCTCGAGCAGCAGCGACAGGTCCAGTGCCGGGGCGCTGTGCGTGAGCGCTCCCACGCTGATGAAGTCCACGCCCGTCTCGGCGATCTCCCGCACGGTGTCGAGCGACACGCCGCCCGACGCCTCGAGCGTCGGCGCGGCCCCCGGCCAGCGCGCACGCACTCGCGCAGCTCGTCGAGCGCCATGTTGTCCAGCAGCACGCGATCGACGCCCGCGTCCAGCACCTCCTCGCAGCTGGTCCGGGCGCTCGATCTCGACCTCCACCCAGTCGGCCCCGCTCGGCGCCGGCCACCGCGCGCCGGGCCGCCTCCCCCACCCCGCCCGCGAGAGTGGCGTGGTTCTCCTTGACCAGGATGGCGTCGTACAGCCCGGCGCGGTGCGACACGCCGCCGCCCGGCCACCACCGCGGCCTTCTCCAGCGCCCGCAGGCCCGGCGTGGTCTTGCGGGTGTCGAGGATGCGGGCGCCCGTGCCCTCCACGGCGCGCACGTAGCGGGCCGTGAGCGTGGCCACGCCCGACAGGCGGCCGAGGAAGTTGAGCGCCACCCGCTCGCCGGCGAGGATGCCCGCGCGCCGGGCCCTCGACGACCGCGACCTCGCCGCCCTCGCGCCACTCGCCCTCGGCGGCGCGCGCGTCGAACTCCAGCGCCGGAATCGGCCTGGGCGAAGGTCTCGCGCGCGGCGTCCAGCCCGTACAGCACGCCGGGCTCGCGCTGCTCGATCCGAGCCGTCGCCCGGGCGTCCGGCGTCGACCACTGCCGCGGCGGTGAGGTCGCCCGCCCCGAGGTCCTCCGCCAGGGCGCGGGCCACGACCTCCGCCAGCTCGCTCACGCGGGGGCGGCCACCCGGTCGATCCCGGCCGCCATGTAGGCGTCGGCCTCGTCGAGGGTCTCCTCGCGCAGCAGCGCCTCAGCAAGCGCATCGAGCTTGTCGCGCTCGCGCTCCAGCAGGCTGCGCACCTCGTCCTGGGCCTCGTCGATGATGCGCCGCACCTCGCTGTCCACGATCTGCTGCGTGGCCTCGGACGTCTCGCGGACGCCGGGCAGCAGCGGGCCCGCGCCGTCGGCGGGCTGGACAGCCACGAAGCCGACCTCCTCGCTCATCCCCCACCGCCCCACCATCCCGCGGGCGATCCCGGTGGCCTGCTGGATGTCCGACTCGGCGCCGGTGGTGATCGTGCCGAACGCCAGCTCCTCGGCCACCCGGCCGCCGACCGCCACCTTGATCTTGCCGCGCAGGTAGCCCTCCGAGTAGTTGAAGACGTCGGCGTCCGGGGCCGACAGCGTGACGCCCAGCGCCATGCCGCGGGGGATGATCGAGACCTTGCGGACGGGGTCGGCGCCGGGCGTGAGCATGCCGACGATGGCGTGACCGGCCTCGTGGAAGGCGATCCGGCGGCGATCGTCCTCGGACTGCACGACCTTGCGCTCGGTGCCCAGCACGATCTTCTCCACGGCGTCCGTGAGGTCTCCCTGGCGCACCCGCTCCTGGCCCCGGCGAGCGGCCAGCAGGGCGGCCTCGTTCACCACATTGGCCAGGTCGGCGCCCACCATGCCCGGGGTCGACTGCGCGAGCGCGGTCAGGTCCACGTCGTCGGCCAGCGGCACCGACCGGGTGTGCACCTCGAGGATCTTCGCGCGGCCGTGCTTGTCCGGCGGCTGGACCGCCACCCGGCGGTCGAAGCGCCCGGCCCGGAGCAGTGCCTTGTCCAGGATCTCGGGGCGGTTGGTGGCCGCGAGCACCACCACGCCGTCGCCGGTCTCGAAGCCGTCCATCTCGGTGAGGATCTGGTTGAGCGTCTGCTCGCGCTCGTCGTGCCCGCCGCTGGAGAAGCCGCCGCCGCCTGAGCGCGAGCGCCCGATGGCGTCGAGCTCGTCGATGAAGATGATGGCCGGGGCGGCGTCCTTGGCCTGCTGGAAGAGGTCGCGCACCCGCGAGGCGCCCACGCCCACGATCGCCTCGATGAACTCGGACGCCGAGATCGAGAAGAACGGCACGCCGGCCTCGCCCGCCACGGCCTTGGCCAGCAGCGTCTTGCCGGTGCCCGGCTGGCCCGAGAGCAGGACGCCGCGCGGGATGCGCGCGCCCAGGCGCTGGTACTTCTCGGGCGTCTTGAGGAAGTCGACGATCTCGGTGAGCTCGTCCTTGGCCTCGTCGATCCCGGCCACGTCGTTGAAGTTCACGCGCGTGTCCTCGCCCCCCTCGGCGCGGCGGGCCTTGGAGCGGCCGAACTGGCCGAGCATGCCCCCGCTGCCGGCCTGCTGGCTGGCGCGACGGGCGAGGAAGACGAACAGCGCGACCAGCAGCAGCACCGGGCCGAAGGAGAACAGCACCGTCTGCCACACGGAGCGGTCCTCGGGCGGGCGCGCGTTCACCGTGACCGTGTTGTCCTGGAGCAGCCGCGACAGCGACTGGTCGTCGGCGAACGCGGGGATCTCCGTCTCGAACTTCTTCGCGTCGTTGACCTCCTTCTTGTACTCGCCCTGGACGGTGTCGCCCTTGGAGGAGATCTCCTTCACGTTGCCGCTCTCGACCTGCTCGATGAAGGCGGGCGTGTAGGGGATCCGCTTGCGCTCGTCCGCCGGGGCGAAGATGGCCACGAACAGGTAGTTGAGCGCCAGCAGCACCGCGAGGATCACGAGGAAGCGGCGGAAGGAGAACGGCAGCATCGGCCGCTTCTCGGGCGGGGAGCCGCGGCCGTCGGGGGCCGGGTCCACGCGCCAGTTGGGACCGCGGGCCTCGGGGCGCTGCCCCGGCTGCGGCGGGCGCTGCTCGGGCGGGCGGGCTTCGTCGGCCATCTGGGCTGAGTCTAGGCGCCGTCGCCCTCCGCGCCGGCGCCGGCCCGGCGCAGCAGCTCGGCGCGCACGAAGTCGTCCAGATCGCCGTCGAGCACGCCCTGCACGTTGCCGACCTCCACGTCGGTGCGGTGGTCCTTGACCATCGTGTACGGGTGCAGCACGTAGGAGCGGATCTGCGAGCCCCAGCCCACGTCCTGGGCCTCGCCCTTCTCCTTGGCGATCTCCTCGCGGCGCTGCTGCTCCTGGCGCTCGATCAGCTTGGCCGTGAGCATCGTCATGGCGGTGAGCTTGTTGGCCGCCTGCGAGCGCTCGTTCTGGCACTGCACGACCGTGCCCGTGGGCTTGTGCGTGATGCGCACCGCCGAGTCGGTCTTGTTCACGTGCTGCCCGCCGGCGCCCGAGGCGCGGTAGGTGTCGATCTGGAGGTCGTCGGGCTCGATCTCGATGTCGGTGGTCTCCTCCACGTACGGCGCCACCTCCACGCCGGCGAAGGCGGTGTGGCGGCGCGCGGCGGAGTCGAACGGCGAGATCCGCACCAGCCGGTGCACGCCCTTCTCGGCCGAGAACAGGCCGTAGGCGTTCTCGCCGCTGGCGACGAAGGTGGCCGACTTGATGCCGGCCTCCTCCCCCGCGCTGGCCTCCTTCATCTCCACCCTCATCCCGCGCCGCTCGGCCCAGCGCAGCTCGGTGCGCAGCAGCATCTCGGCCCAGTCCTGGGAGTCGGTGCCGCCCGGCGCCGGCGTTCACCGTGACCACGGCGTCGCCGGCGTCGTAGCGGCCGGCGAACAGCCGCGCCTCCTCCAGCTCGGCCAGCCGCGACTCGATCGACGCGCGCTGCTCCTCCAGCTCGGCCGCGATCGACTCGTCCTCGGCCGCCATCTCCTCGAGCTCCTCGAGGTCGGCCACGTCGGACTCCAGGGAGCGGAACTCGATCAGGCGGCGCTGGACGCGCGCGTGCTCGGCCGAGACCTTGGCCGCGCTCGGCCTGGTCGTCCCAGAAGCCGGGCGCGCCCATCTGCTGCTCGAGCGCTGCCGGAGCGCTCCTCCAGGGCGGCTGGGTCAAAGGTAGTCCGCGAGCAGCTTGAGCTGGTCGCGGAGGCCGGCGGCGCTAGACGCCACGGCCTGTCATGGGCGCGCTAGGCGCCATGGCACTTCTTGAACTTCTTGCCCGAGCCGCACCAGCACGGGTCGTTGCGGCCGATGCGCTCGCGCTCGTCGACGCGTGCGCGGCTCCACCGGCGCCGAGCGGCACCTCGACGTCCTCGGCGGCCATCTCCGCGGCGCCCTGGACGCCCTCGGGCACGCCGCCGGCCGCGGGCCGCGGCCAGCGCGCTGGGCTGGTCGTCGGCGGTGCCGCCGGCGTAGCGAGAAGGAGGCGGTGGAGCTGGTGTTGGAGGAGCCGCCCCAGCTCTGCTGCGGCTGCTGGGCGCCGGCGCCGTTCTCGCCCTCCACCTCGACCTCCACGACGAAGATGTAGCGCCCGAACTCCTCCCAGATGGTGTTCATGAGCCCCGTGAACATGTCGAAGCCCTCGTTCTTGTAGGCCACGAGCGGGTCGATCTGGGCGAACCCGCGCAGGTGGATGCCCTCGCGCAGGTAGTCCATGTCGTGCAGGTGCTCGCGCCAGCGCTCGTCGATGATCTGGAGCAGCATGAAGCGCTCGAGCGCGCGCATGAGCTCGGTGCCGAGCTCCTCCTCGCGGTCGTCGTAGGCCTCGACGATGTCGTCGCGCAGCTCCTCGATGAGCGACAGGCGGTTCAGGTCGTCGCGGTCGAGGTCGTCGAAGTCGATGCCCACCGGGTACATCTGCTCGAGCTGGGTGTAGAGGCCGTCCAGGTCCCAGTTCTCCGGGAAGTCGCCCTCCAGGTACTCGTCGGCCATGCGCTCCACGACCTGCCGCAGCTGGTCGCGGGCGGTGTCGGACATGTCCTCGCCCTCGAGGATCTGGTCGCGGTACTCGTAGACGATCTCGCGCTGCTGGTTCATCACGTCGTCGTACTCGAGCACGCGCTTGCGGATCAGGAAGTTCTGCTCCTCGACCTTCTTCTGGGCGCCCTCGATCTGCTTGGAGAGCATCTTGGCCTCGATCGGCTCCTCCTCGCCCTCCTCGCCCGTGGGGCCGAGGCGATCGAGGATCCGGTAGATCCGGTCGCCGGCGAACAGGCGCACCAGGTCGTCCTCGGCGGAGAGGTAGAAGCGCGACTCGCCGGGGTCGCCCTGGCGGCCGGAGCGGCCGCGCAGCTGGTTGTCGATCCGGCGCGACTCGTGGCGCTCGGTGCCGAGGATGAACAGCCCGCCGGCCTCCATGACCTGCTCCCGCGCGCGCTCGACCTGGGCCTCGATCTCCGGCAGCCGCTCGTCCCACGCCTCGTCGTACTCGGGCGAGCCGGGCTCGAGGCCGTGCTCGCGCAGCTCCAGCTCGGTCAGGTGCTCGGGGTTGCCGCCGAGCTTGATGTCCACGCCGCGGCCGGCCATGTTGGTGGCGATCGTGACCGCGCCGGGGCGGCCGGCCTCGGCGATGGTCTGCGCCCTCGCGCTCGGCGTGCTCGGGCTTGGCGTTGAGCACCGTGTGCTTGATGCCGCGCTCCTTGAGCTGCGCCGAGAGCAGCTCGGAGACCTCGACCGAGATCGTGCCCACCAGCACCGGCTGGCCGCGCTCGTTGCGGCGCTCGATCTCGCGGGCGACCGCCGCCCACTTGCCGTCCTTGGTCTTGTAGATCTGGTCGTTGTTGTCCGCGCGGACCATCGGCCTGGTTGGTGGGGATCTCGACCACCTGGAGCTCGTAGATCTTCATGAACTCGGTGGCCTCGGTGAGGGCCGTGCCGGTCATGCCGCGCGAGCTTGTCGTAGCGGCGGAAGTAGTTCTGGTAGGTGATCGTGGCGACCGTCTGGTTCTCCTCCTGGATCGCCACGCCCTCCTTGGCCTCGACGGCCTGGTGCAGGCCCTCCGACCAGCGCCGGCCCTCGAGGATGCGGCCGGTGAACTCGTCGATGATCTTGACCTCGCCGTCGATCACCGCGTAGTCGACGTCGCGCTTGTAGAGCGACTCGGCCTTCAGCGCCTGCTGGAGGTGGTTGACCAGGTTGCCGTGCTCGGCCTTGTACATGTTGTCGATGCCGAGGAACCGCTCCGCCTTCTCGACCCCGCGCTCGGTGATCGCGACCGTCTTGTGCTTCTCGTCGGGCTCGAAGTCGAAGTCGGCCACGTAGTCCTTGGACTTGGCCTCGATGCCCCTCGGGCTTCTTGCCGGGCTCCAGCTGCGGCGCGAGCTTGGCGAACTGGTAGTAGAGGTCGGCGGCCTGCTCGGGCGCGCCGGAGATGATCAGCGGCGTGCGCGCCTCGTCGATGAGGATGTTGTCGACCTCGTCGACGATCGCGAAGCCGTGGCCGCGCTGGGACTTCTCCGCGGCGTCGGTGGCCAGGTTGTCGCGCAGGTAGTCGAAGCCCGAACTCGGAGTTGGTGCCGTAGGTGACGTCGCGCGTCGTAGGCGGCGTGCTTCTCGGGGAAGTTGCGCGACTCCGACTGCAGGATGCCGACGGTGACGCCCAGCAGGTCGTAGATCGGCTTCATCCACAGGGCGTCGCGGCGGGCGAGGTAGTCGTTGACCGTGACCAGGTGGACGCCCTTGCCGCTGGACGGCGTTGCCGTCCGCGTCGCGGGACGGCGAGCGCGTTGAGCACGATCGGCAGCGTGGAGGTCAGCGTCTTGCCCTCGCCGGTCTTCATCTCGGCGATGGAGCCGTCGTGGAGGACCATGCCGCCGATCAGCTGGACGTCGAAGTGGCGCTGGCCGAGCGTGCGCTTGGCGGCCTCGCGGGTGACCGCGAAGCTCTCGAACAGGAGGTCGTCGAGCGACTCGCCGCCCGAGCGCGCGCTCGCGCAGCGCCTCGTAGCGCGCGCGCAGCTCCTCGTCGGACTCGAGCTCCAGCTCGGGCTCGTAGTCGTTGATGCGCGCGACCTTTCGCTCGAACTCCTTGAACTTCTTGCCCTCCCCCATACGGAGGGCCTTGTCGAACAGCGCCATAGCTGCCCGAGACTAGCAACGGGGTAGGGCGCCGCTGGGGGTGCGGAATGCCCCTCTGGTGCTCGGTGCTCGGGCATCGAAGGGCCAGGCCTGGACGTTGTGGGCACACACCGGGGATACATGGGCGACGGGCACGTGACGTGCGACCGCCTTTCGCTTCATCTCCGCCAGTCAAGCGAGCGTCTGGAGCCTGGAGGGCGCCGAGGTCCTTCTGAGGCCGCTTGGGTGTTTGGTAGCCGTCGTGCCACCCGGTGCAACCGGGATGCGCCCCACGCAACATTCGGTCTCAAACCCCCTAGCGTCCGCGGAGGGGTACCACCCGCCCGGCGGGGCGCTACGCGGCCCGAGGCGTCGCCCGCTTGGCCTCGCGCCGGCGGCGCCGCTTCTCGCGGTGGCGCTTGACCTGGCGGGAGAGGTCCTCCGCGGCCAGGTTGATCGAGTGGACCATGTCCTCCGACGCCTCGCGCGCGCGGAGGGTGACGCCCTTGAGGTGGAGCGTGACCTCCGCGACCTGGGAGTCCCGGATGGCGGGGTTGCGCTCCTCGATCAGCTCGACCTCCATGTCCGCGAGCGCCGACACCTGCCTCGCCACCTTCTCGAACTTGCGACTCACCCTCTCCCTGAGCTCGTCGTCGACAGTGACGTTGCGGCCCTTCACGTCGATGCGCATGCGGCGCTCTCCTAGCTTTCGCGGTCGGGTGTCGCCACGGATGGTACGCCCAGGCCCGGCGCCTGCCAACAGGCAATTCGCGCCGCCCTCAGCGCCCGGGCGTTCGGGCGTAGACGACAGCCGCGACCTGCTGCGTCCCGGCCCGCCGGAGAGCGGCGGCACAGGCAGCGAGGGTGGCACCGGTGGTGACCACGTCGTCCACCAGAACGGCCCGCGCGGGCGCCGGCCGCCCGGCCGGAGGGCGATCTGGCCCGCCAGTCCCTCGAGGCGCTCGGCGCGGTCGCGGCCCACCTGGCGCTGCGACCGGGCCGCCACGCGCTCGAGGCAGTCCGACACCGGCAGGCCCGTGCGCGCGGGCCAGCGCGGCGGCGAGGCGCTCGGCCTGGTTGAAGCCGCGCCGGCGCCGCGCGGCGCGGGTGCAGCGGCACCGGCACCAGCTCCGCGCGGCCGGCCAGCAGGCTCGCGGGCGCGCCCGCGGCGACCTGGCGCCGCCATGGGCTCGGCCAGCGCCGCGGCGCCGCGGTACTTCAGCGCGCGCACGAGCGCCCGCGCCGGGCCCTCGTAGGCCACCGGCGCCCACAGGCTGACCCCCGCCAGCGACCACCGGCTCGGGATCGAGCCAGCGCAGCTCGCGCCGGCACGGCGGGCACAGCGGCTCGCCCGGACCGCGCCTCGCGGCCGCACTCCCAGCAGAAGGGCGGCACCACGAGCGACAGGGCTCGGACGCGAGGGAGGCGATGGGCGCGAGGCTCGCGGCGCGGGTGTGACGGGACAAGACGGCACTGCGACAATCGCGTGCGGCTTGAGCACGTTCGCGGCGTCACCCGAGATCCAGTGGCTGCCCGACCCGTTCGTGCTGCTGCCGATCGCGACGCTGGTGGCGATCTACGTGCGGCGCTTCCGCCGGGCGCGGCGCGAGGAGGGCGGCCGCGGCGCCGGGCCCGCTCAGGCGGCGGCGTTCGCGGCCGGGATCCTGGCGCTGCTGGCTGGCGCTGGCCAGCCCGCTCGACGCGCTCGGCGAGGACTACCTGTTCTCCGCGCACATGCTCCAGCACGTGCTGCTGGGCGACATCGCGCCGGTGCTGCTGCTGCTGTCGCTCTCGCGCGTGATCCTGCGCCCGGTCACGCGCCGGCTGATGGGGGTCGAGCGCGCGCTGGGCCCGCTGGCCAGCCCCTGGACCGGGATCGCGCTGTGGCTCGGGCTGATGTACCTGTGGCACGTGCCGGCGCTGTACGAGGCGGCGATCGAGAACCCGCTCGTGCACCTGGTCGAGCACGCCTCCTTCTTCACCGCCGGGCGTGGCCGTGTGGTGGCCGCTGATCCAGCCGGTCCCGATGCGCCGCGGCCTGCCGGGCATGTGGCCGGTCGCCTACATCGGCTGCGCGAAGTTCGGGCTGGCCGCGCTGGGCCTGTACCTGACCTGGTCGGGCACGGTGCTCTACGACTACTACGAGGGCGTGCCGCGGATCTGGGGCCTCGACGCCATCGACGACCAGAACGCGGGCGGCGCGATCATGATGGTCGAGCAGTCGCTGACGTTCGTGATCGCGCTGGTGGTGCTGTTCGCGCGCATGCTCACCCAGTCCGAGACCGAGGAGCTGCGGCGCGAGCGGCTGGAGGGCCGGGCCTAGCCGGCCTAGCGCAGCGCCTCGAGCGGGCGCAGCCGGTCCACGATGCCGGTGCCGCCGTGGATGGCGCCGATCAGGATCTCGCCCGCCTCGACGCTCGTGCCGGGGAAGACGATGGAGTCGCGCAGGGCGGCGCCGTCGCCGATCCGGCAGCCGTCGCCGATGGCGACCGGCCCCATGAGGCGCACGCCCTCGCCGAACTCCACGTCGGCGCCCGACCCAGACCGGCTCGTCGACCACCTCGACGCCGTCGGGCGCTCGCGCCGGCGTCGGTGACCTCGATCCGCAGCTTGCCGTCCAGCGCGTCCCAGGTGCCCTGGCGCAGCTCCTCGAGCGACCCGACGTCGTTCCAGTAGTCGTCGATCTCGTGCACGTGGAAGGGCACGTCGTTCTCCAGCAGGGCGGGGAACACGTCCTGCGCCCAGTCGGCGAACGGCTCCTGCGGGAAGTAGTCGAAGATCTCGGGCGAGAAGCAGTAGATGCCGCAGTTGCCCAGGTCCGAGAGCGCCTCGGAGGGCTCCGGCTTCTCCTGGAAGCCCTGGATGCGGCCGTCGGCGTCGTGGATGACCACCCCGTACTCGCGCGTGTCCGGCACCTTCTTGACCGTGAGCGTGGCGATGCCCGCCGGCGGCGCGGTGGCGCTCCACCAGGGCGCCGACATCGAGGTCGGTGAGGGCGTCGCCGGACACCACGACCACCTCCTCGTCGCCGAAGAAGTCGGCCACGTTGCGCACGCCGCCCGCGGTGCCCAGCAGCTCCTCCTCGAAGCGGTACTCCAGCCGATCGCCGAAGTAGGAGCGGATCGCGTCGGGGTAGTAGTGGAGGTTGGCGATCAGCTCGTCGAAGCCCTGCCGCTCCAGCAGGCCCACGATGTGGGCCATGACGGGCCGGTCGAGCACCGGGCACCATGGGCTTGGGCACCTCGAACGTGATCGGCTTGAGGCGGGTGCCCAGCCCCGCTGCGAGAACCATGGCCTTCATGCGCGCGCGGACGCTAGTGGACCGCTCCCCAACGTGCCTCCCGCAGTGCTCAAGCGGCCTCCGTCGCGGGGCCGATAACGAGCGTGGAGGCGCCCGCCCCTGGCCGCGCACAGGAGAACACCACATTCAGCCCGGACCGAACAACGCCTCGACCCTGGACGCCGCTGGCCGCTGTGCGGCGGCTGTCCTTCGCCGCCCTGGGCGAGGGCGACGAGGCGTCGATCCACCGGGAGCTGGCGCGCGAGCTGATCGCCACGCTGGGGGTCGACCAGGTGCACGTGGTGCGCCTGGCTCAGGACCAGACCTTGAGCCGCGGCAACTGCTTCCGTCCGGCGCCTGACGGAACGCCGGTGCCGGGGCCCGAGTACGTGCTCGAGTTCGACGACGCCTCCGCGGTGCAGCTGGTGAGCCGCACGGGGCAGCCGTTCGAGGCGCCGGACGCGGCGAGCGTCGCCCGAGGTCAACCAGCGCCTGGTGGCCACCTACGGGGTGGCCAGCGCGCTGTTCGTGCCGCTTGCCTTCGAGGGCGAGGTCCGGCTGGTGGCGGTGCTGGTGTCCCAGACGCCCCGCACGTTCGAGGAGAACCAGGTGCAGCTGGCCTACACCCTGGCCAACCAGGCGATGGCGGCCCTGGGCACGATGGAGATGCGCGGAAGGCTGAACGCGCGGGCGGAGCAGCAGGCCGCCCTGGCGCGGGCGGCGGGTGCCATCAACGCCCGGCTGGACCTGCGCTCGGTGCTGAGCACCCTCTGCCGGGAGGCCAACCTGACCCTGGGAGCCGACCTGGCCGGTGTCTACCTCGGCACCGCTGAGACCGGCGGCCTGGCCGTGGCCGGCCACGGGATGCCCGACGACTCCGACTGGTACGGCTACGTGATCAGGCCCGGCGACGGCGTGGGCGGGCAGGTGCTCGTGACCGGCAAGCCGGCAATCTCGAACGCCTACCGCGACGAGGTGCGGCTGCCCGAGAACGAGGCGCTGAGGGCGGTCCAGACGGCGGTGGCGGTGCCCGTGAGCTGGGACGGCGAGCTCAAGGGCGCGCTCTCGGTCGGCTTTCACTCCATGCGCCGGGTCACCGACGACGACCTGAGCTACCTGCAGGCCATCGCCAGCCTGGCGGCGGTGGCCTCGAGCAACGCCGAGGCGTTCGAGCGCGCCCAGACCGCCGCGCGCACCGACTCGCTCACGGGCCTGCTCAACCACGGGGCTCTGCACATGCAGATGCGCGAGGAGATCGCCCGCGCCCGCCGCCACCGGGAGCCGCTGTGCTGCCTGCTGCTGGACCTGGACAACTTCAAGCCGGTGAACGACCTGCACGGCCACGTGGTGGGCGACGAGCTGCTGGGCCGCGTCGCGGACGCGATCCGCGAGGAGTTCCGCCAGTACGACGGCATCGGCCGCTTCGGGGGCGACGAGTTTGCGGTGATCCTGCCCGGGGTCGAGGAGAGCGAGGCCCGCGATGCCGCCGCGCGCCTGCGAGCCACGGTGGTCGCAGCGCTGGACAACGGCGAGCTGGAGTACAGGGTGACCGCGTCCGTGGGGATCGCGCCGTGGCACGAGCCGCTGACCGCGGTGGAGCTGCTTGACCGCGCCGACCGCGCGCTGCTGGTGGCCAAGGGCCAGGGCAAGGATCAGGCTACAGGTGGCCGGCCCGGAGACGGACTCCGAGCTGGCGCGCCTCGGGGCCGAGGCCGGCGCGCCCGGTGGCGTGGTGAGCGACCTCTGGGACATGGTCAGCGCCTGCCGCGGACCCAGGGAGGTGCTCGACAATCTGGCCGCCTTCGTGCAGCGGTCGCTGGGCCTGGAGGAGGCCATGCTCGTGAGCGACGGCGACCCGCCGGTGTCGCCCGAGGTGCTGCTGCGCCTGGACGGCGGTGGCATCACTCGCCCCAGCCTCACCGCCCTGCGCCGTGCGCTGGGCACCCGAGCTGCCGCTGAAGGCCGCCGCGGGTCCTACGCCGCGATCGCCCTGGCGCGCGACGGGCGCTCTCTACGGGCTCCTGCTGCTGCGCTCCGCCGAGCCCACCTTCCCGCTGGCGCGCCTGCGCGTGGCAGAGCAACTGACCTCCAGGCGGTGACCGCCATGGTGGGCCAGTCGGGCGGGGCGTCGCGCTCCGCGGTTACGGCCCTGGCGGCGGCCATCGACGCCCGAGACAACTACACGCGCGACCACTCCGATCAGGTCGTGGCGCTGGCCGGCGAGGTGGCCACGCGGCTCGGCCTGCCCAACTTCGAGGTCGAGCGCGTGCGCGACGCAGCCATGCTCCACGACGTGGGCAAGGTGGCGATCCCCAACGAGATCCTGTTCAAGGACGAGCCGCTGGACGAGCGCGAGTGGGCCGATCATGCGCGAGCACCCCGCGATCGGCGAGCGCATCCTCACGCGCACGCCCGAGCTGGCTCGACATCGCCCCGCTGGTGCGTCACGAGCACGAGCGGTGGGACGGGCTGGGCTACCCCGATGGCCTGCGCGGCGCCGAGATCCCGATCGGCAGTCGCATCATCCTGGCCTGCGACGCCTATCACGCGATGATCACGGCCCGGCCATACCGGGAGGAGATGTCGAAGGAGCGGGCCATGCGCGAGCTGTCCGACGGCGCCGGCACCAGTTCGACCCGCGGGTCGTGAACACGCTGATCGGCATCCTGGCCGCCAAGCCGGTGCCCGCCTAAGGGCCACTACGCTGCGCGGATCGCGCTGAGCATCGACACCGTCCGCGAGGACGACCTGCCCGAGCTGCTGCCGCTGATGCGCGGCTACTGCGACTTCTACGAGGTGGCGCCGTCCGATGTGGACCTGCTGGGAATGGCGAGGGCGCTGCTGGCCGACCCCGAGCTGGAGGGCACCCAGCTGCTGGCGCGCGATCCCGACGGGCGCGCGGTGGGCTTCGCCACGATCTTCTGGACCTGGTCGACGCTGAGCGCGGCGCGGATCGGCGTGATGAACGACCTGTTCGTGGCCGAGTCCGCGCGCGGGTCGGGGGCGGCGGAGGCACTGATCGGCGCGTGCGCCGAGCGCTGCCGCCGGCGTGGCGCCGTGTCGCTGGGCTGGCAGACCGCCAACGACAACCTCCGCGCCCAGGCCGTGTACGACCGCGTCGGCGGGGCGCGCGAGGAGGAGTGGCTGGACTACTCGCTCGACACCTCGAGGTGAACCGTGGCGCCAGACGACGCGCATGACTACCTTGGATGGTCATGCGTCTCCCCGCCCTGCCCGCGGCCGCACTGGCCTGCCTGGCCCTCGCGATCGGCTGCGGCGGCGACAAGGCGGGGCCCAGCTCCAGCTCGTCCGGCACCGGCGCCGATGAGGCGCTGACCTCGGACGCCGAGAACTCCAACCCGCTGCGCCACGCCGCCACCCGCCTGAACGGCCGGCCGCGAGCAGCTGTCCAAGTACCGCGGCAGCGTGGTGCTGGTGGTCAACACGGCCACCGACTGCGGCTTCACGCCCCAGTTCGACAGCCTGCAGTCGCTCTATGACGAGTACCGCCGCGACGGGCTTGGTGGTGCTGGGCTTCCCCTCCAACGACTTCGCCGGCCAGGAGCCGCGCTCGAACAAGGAGATCGGGAAGTTCTGCAGGGCCAACTACGGCGTGAAGTTCCCGATGTTCGCCAAGACCGAGGTCACGGGCGACGACGCCCACCCGCTGTTCAAGGACCTGGGCGCGCCGAACTGGAACTTCAACAAGTACCTGCTGGATCGCAACGGGACGCTCGTGAAGCGCTGGGGCGCCGGCACCGACCCGGATGACCAGGCGATCGAGGGCCCGATCTCGCGCCTGCTGTAGCGGTCACGGCCAGATCAAGCTCAGTCGGACACTCCGAGGACCAGTAGGCCCGCGGCGAACGACGCCGCGACGAACCGCCAGCCGAGCAGGTCCCGGAACGCGGCGGCACCCACAGCCGCCATGGCTGCCGTTCCGAGTAGCAGCGCCGTCGCGGCCCCGGCCGCGTCGTGTGCCGGCACGAGCGCCGCCGCCGCGACGAGGAAGACGAGCGCGCCCACCGCCGTCGCAAGCAGGCGTGGCAGCGGTTGCAGCCGGAGGGCGGAGACCTGCGCCGCCGCGCCTGTGAGCGGCGCCAGGGGAACGATCGCGAGCGCGGGGCCGAGCGACTCACTGACTCCGCGGTAGCGCTCTCCGGCCACTGCCGGCAGGACCCCGTCGAGCGAGATCGCGGCGAGAGTCGCAACGGGGACGACGACCGCCAGCGCTAGCCAGGCCAGACGGCGAAGCGAAGCGTCGGCCCGATCACCCGCCTCGTCGCCCGCGGCGAGCCGCGGCAGATCGACCGTGAACGCCTGCCAGACGACATAGGTCAGCGCGAGCGCGATCCCGATCGAGACCGCCGCGAATCCCGCCTCCACCTGCGAGCCGGCCAGAACAGCCACCGCGACGACGCCGCCGCGGTGCAGGACCTGGACGAAGAACCCACTCGCTCCGTAGACCAGCGCGAACTGGGCGGCGCCCGGCGGCAGCGGCGACGTCCGCGCCGCGGTGCGCAGGGGCGGGGCGACCACGACCAGCCCGACCACGAGCACGCAGCCGGACGCGAGCGCGAGGCCGGCCAACGCTCCGTCCTCGCCGAAGCCGGCGTGCAGGACGGCAACGGCCGCCACGAGAACGGCGTTCTGGATCGGGTATCGAAGGCTCCAGAGGGCCACCCTGCCGAGCGCGAGGCCGACCTGGTAGACGAGCGTGGCAGCCACGTCGAACACCAGCGCGAGAAGGACGAAGGAACAGGCGAGCGGGCTGAACCGGTCTGGGTCGACGAGCGCCAACCCCAGGGCCAGAGCGGCGGCGAGTGCGCATACGCCGATCCGCCACCGGGCCGCGCGGAGGGCGAGAGTGCGAGCCAGGGCCGGCCGGTCGCCCGCAGCCACGGTCGGCACGAAGCGCGACAGCCACGTCGGACCCCCCAGCGAGGACGCTGCCGAGCCCAGCGCGACGATCGAGAGCGCGACCGCGAAGCTGCCGTAGTCGGCGGGGCCGAGCAGTCGCGGCACGAGCGTGAAGAGCAGGACGAGCGTGACGAACTCGAGCGCCTTGCCCACGAGCCCCACCGCCACGGGCGACCGCGTCACGCCGGAGCCTGCATCAGCTCGCGCAGTCCTGCGGTGTGAGCCTCGAGGTCGTGCATCTCTCAGAGCCGCCGCGGCGCTGTCCGGTGGAGCCCGATGGCCGGGGAACGCGACCCCGCCGGCCACCTCGGTCAGGCGATCGGCAAGCGCCTCGGAATCGCCGTTCGGGAACAGCAGGCCGCTCACTCCCGGCCGCACCGTCTCGGCGAAACCGCCGGTGGCGCTGGCCACGACCGGGACGCCGCGGACGATCGCCTCGAGCGCGGTCAGCCCCAGGGGCTCCGCCCAGGTCGAGGGCGCAACGAGCGCCCACGCCGCAGCCAGCTCCCGCTCGACCTCCCTGGGCGCAACCCGCCCGACGAAGACCACGGAGGGCTCGAGTCCAAGCGAGGCCGACAGACCTTCCAACCGAGGCCGTTCGGGGCCGTCGCCGACGATCCGGACGCTCGGGACGAGACCACGCTCGCGCATCAGGGCGAGCGCGTGCAGCAGGGTGTCGACGCCCTTCTCGGGGCTGAGCCGACCCGTGAAGACGAAGCACGGATCTGCCGCGGGAGCGCGCGTGAAGCCGCTGCTCGGCGGCTCGACCGGCCAGGCGAGCCACTGCGCGTCGACGCCAGCCCGCGCCAGCTCGGTGCGCATGAAGCGGCTGCACGTCACGACGGCATCCGCACTGTCGATCGCGGTGCGGATCAGCGCGTACCGGGGCTGCTCGCGCAGCCATCGCGGTGGGGAGAGGCAGCGATTGCGCAGGCAGGCCACGCCGGCCGGCACCTGGCAGATCGATCCGTCGGGAAGCAGCTTGTGCCCGGTCGGACACACGGGCTTGTAATAGGAGAGGTTCAGCACGGTCCGGACCCGGCGCAGCGGGGCGAAGATCGCCGGGGAGAGGAGCAGCTCGAACATGCTCACGTAGACGGCATCGGGACGGAAGTCGGCGAGCGCGCGTGAGACGTCGAGCGCGGCACGAGGGTTCGCGATCTGGAGGAAGGCCTGCGCGGCGCGACGCTCGGTCCCGAAGGCGCGGTAGTCGGCGTGGTCGGCCGGCCCAGCGCTGCTCGTGAGCAGGGCGACCTCATCCCCGGCCGCCCGGAGCCCCGTCGCGATGAGCTCGAGGTACGTCTCGATGCCGCCCTCCTCGGCGGTCCAGTCGGTGACGAGCAGGACGCGCATCAGCCCGCGGCCGCCGCCGCCTCCGCCGCGAGCACGACGGTGAGGCTGGCAAGGCCGTCCTCGAGGGTCGGCAACTCGATGTCCTCGCCGCGCACACGCGCGACGAAGGCGCGAAGGGCGAGGGCATAGGAAGGATCCAGGCCACGGCGCACAAGCAGTTGAAGTCGCAGCGACGCGAGCTCCCTCGAGGGGGCGAGGCGTGTGGGCCGCCGCGTGACCCGTCCCGCGTGCCGGTCGATGCGAATCGTGCCGCGCTCGCCAACCAGCTCGAGCACGTCGACCTGCGGCGCCCGGAAGCCGACCCCAAGCTCGCCGGTGGCGCCGCCCGCCAGTCGCAGACGGAGGCTCGCGCCGTCGTGCTCGCTCAGGTCCGAGCTCAACGACGCTGAGGCGACCTCGACCTCGGTGCCGAGCAGGAACCGGGCGAGGTCGATGTGATGAGACGCCAGGTCGAGCAGGGCGCCACCGCCATCAGCTCTGCGTGAGCTTCCAGGCCGGCAGCTCGTCCGCGGGCTCGGTGATGGTCGTCCTCAGGTGGGTGACGCGCCCGATCCCTCCCTCGCGGACCACGGTCTGCGCTCGGCGGATCGCCGGATGAAATCGCCTGTTGAACCCGATCGCCGCGACGATGCCGGCCCTCCTGGCCGCCTCGACCACGAGCTCCCCGTCGGCTCGGGTCGTCGCGAGCGGCTTCTCCAGGTAGAGGTGGTGACCGGCTTCTGCAACCGCGATCGCCAGCTCCGCGTGAAGGCCGCTCGGGGCCGTGACCACGACCGCGTCGAGATCGTCGCGGGCGAGCAGCTCGCCCGCCGTGCTGCAGAGCGTCGCACCCGGGGCCCTACGACCAGCCGCCGCAAGCGAGGCGCCGTCGGGATCGGCCAGCGCGGCGACCACGACCCCCGCGGTGCGCCGCAGAACCGGGAGGTGCACCGCTCGCGCGATCGAGCCGCACCCGATCACTCCGACGCGCAGCGCCGCACGCCTAGGTCGAAACTTCGTGCGCCTCACCGCTCACGCGTACCGCGCCTTGTGCAGCTCGTACTCCAGCATGCGCTCCTCGTCGCCCGCGCCCGCGCCGAAGCCGTACCCGACCCCCTCGCCGACCGCCCAGGCGACACAGGCGAGCGCGAGCGCGGGCACGAAGGTCCGCGGGAGTCGTTCGCTCGAGCGGGCCAGCCGCAGCGTGCGGAAGAAGCGCAGCGGTGCGACGAGTGGCGAGCCCGCGGCGTAGAGCAGCGCGCGACTGCGAGGCCACGGCCGACAGCGCGCCGCGCCGACCAGACGGCCGCCGAGATAGCGCTCGTGGAGCCAGGGGAAGAACCGCGAGACGTTCAGGTGATCGATCCGGGCTGCCGGCTCGTGGAGGAATCGACCGCCTCGCGCCCGGAGCGCGGCATTCAGCGGGCTGCCCGGCTTGAGCAGTGATTCCAGCTCGTCCCCCAGCTCGAGCAGCGCCGTGCGCTTGTAGGCGGCGTTGTAGCTCGAGACGTCTGCGATCTCACGCCGGCTCCCGGCCTGCCGAAAGGGGCCGTAGTCCATCAGCAGGCCCGACCCAGCTCAGCCCCCCGGCCGGGTTCGCGTTTCCGATCCCGGGCGCGACCGCGACCCAGGGGCCCTCGTGCGCACGCAGGAGCCGCCCCGCCCACTCCGGCTCGGCGAAGACGTGCGTCTCTCCGAGCACCACCACCGGCGCGCGGGCCGCGTGGACAGCCGCTGCTCGCGCGGGCGCCTCCGGCAGGAGCGGCGTCTTCACGACGGTCACGCCTGCCAGCGGTTCGATCGGACCGCGGCGCAACGAGAGCGCGCTCTCGTCCGGGCACGCGATCACGAGCTCGATCGACGCAGCATCCTCCTGCGCAACCAGCCGCTCGACGACATCCGCGATCGCGTCGAAGGAGTCTGTGAGGACGACGAAGGAGAGCGCCGGGTTCAGCGTTCGACGCCCCGCCGATGAAGGCGAATCACCTACCCAGGCTACCTCTGCGGATGGCGTCCGCGCCGAGCCCGGCGGCCGCCTCCGCCACGTAGCCGGCGGCGACGACAACCTGGGCGGCGGCCACCAGAAGGCCGACGGCCCAGCCCTCTCGGGCGCCGTGCGCGAGTAGCCCGACGTAGAACCGCGGCGAGCCGAGCCTCGCGCGTCCGTCCGCTGCGCGGCGACGGAAGGTATGTAGGCGCCACGGCCGTAGCGGAACTGCTGGCGCGCGAAGCCCGCGATGTCCAGCCGCTGATGATGGCTCACCACGGCCGCGGGCTCGCGGGCCAGCACGTGCCCCTCCGCGGCGAGCCGCGCGCACCAGGCGCGGTCCTCCCCGGCGGCGGTCGGGATAGGACTCGTCGAAGGGCACCGCGCGCGCCACCTCGATTCGGCAGCAGACGTTGCACGACGGCGCGAACAGCACCGGATCGTGGTCTGCGACGTAGTTGGTGATCGCCTGTGACGCGGCCGCGAACGGGTCCCCGGGGTTCGCGTTGACGGTCGCGCCGGCCACCGCTGAGACCCCCTCGACCATTGCGCCGGCCAGGCGGTTGGCCCACTCCGGGGACGGCTCGCAGTCGTCGTCGGTGAAGCACACGATCGGGGCGCGGGCGGCCCGGACCCCAGCGTTGCGGGCGGCCGCGGGCCCCGCGCCGTCACTCGCGACGAGTCGGGCACCCACACGGCTCACGACCAGCGCCACGGCGTCGTGGTCGCGGGAGTCGTCGTCGACGACGACGACGTCGCGCAGCCGCGATCTCCGGGATCGCGGGAGATCGCGGCGAGACAGCGCTCCAGGTCGCGCGGCCGGTCGCGGGTGGGGACGACGATCGAGACGGCGGGAGCGGGCGCCTGGGCCTGTGTTCGCCGGCCACGGTTACGGGCGCCAGGAGTGCATGTAGCTGCGCTGCTCGTCGGTGAGCGAGTCGATCTCCACGCCCACCGAGGCCAGCTTGAGCCGGGCGATCTCCTCGTCGATCGCCACCGGCACGTCGAGCACCCGCGGCTCCAGCTCGCCGGCGTGGCGCACCGAGGTGCTCGGCCGCCAGGGCCTGGGTGGCGAAGCTCATGTCCATGACCGCGGCCGGGTGACCCTCCCCGGCCGCCAGGTTCACCACCTGGCCCGAGGCCAGCAGGTTCAGGCGCCGCCCGTCGGCCAGCGTGTAGCGGTCCACCAGCGGCAGCACGCGCTCGGGCTCACCGAGCGCCGCCAGGTCGCCCAGGGAGATCTCCACGTCGAAGTGGCCGGCGTTGGCCAGCACCGCGCCGTCCTTCATGCGCTCGAAGTGCTCGCGCCGCAGCACGTCACGCGAGCCCGTGACCGTGACGAACAGGTCGCCGCGCTCGCGCGGCCTCCAGCGCGGGCAGCACCTCATAGCCCTCCATCCGCGCCTCCAGGGCGCGCAGCGGGTCGACCTCGCACACGATCACCGCCGCGCCGGCGCCGCGGGCGCGCTGGGCGATCCCCTTGCCGGCGAAGCCGAAGCCCAGCAGCACCAGCGTGTGCCCGGCCAGCAGGATGTTGGTGGCGCGCAGGATGCCGTCGAGCGCCGACTGGCCGGTGCCGTAGCGGTCGTTGAACGTGCGCTCGGTGCGCGACTCGTTCACTGCGAGCACCGGGCAGCGCAGCCCGCCCTCGGCCTCGAGCTTGCGCAGCCGCAGCAGGCCCGTGTTGGTCTCCTCGGTGCCGCCCAGCATCGCGTCGGCGCCCGATCCCGCGTGGATGACGGTGAGCAGGTCGGCGCCGTCGTCGAGCGTGATCTGCGGGCGCGCCCGCCACCAGCGCCCCCACGTGCCGGGCGTAGGTGTCCAGGTCCTCGCCGGCCACCGCGTGCACCTCGATGGCCTCGGCCAGCGCCGCCGCCACGTCGTCCTGCGTGGACAGCGGGTTGGCCGCGCACAGCGCCACCTCAGCCCCGCCCGCCGCCAGGCAGCGCATGAGGTTGGCCGTCTCGGCAGTCACGTGCAGGCAGGCGGCGATGCGCGTTTCCGCGAGCGGCTTCTCCCTGCCGAACCGCTCGCCGATCCTGGCGAGCACGGGCATCTGGCCGTCGGCCCAGGCGATGCGGGCCTCGCCGGCCGGGGCTAGCTGCGGGTTGGCGATGTCGGACATCAGGGCGCTCGGTCGTCGGTGCTCGGTGCTCGGTCTTGGCCCTTGCTCGTTACCGAGCCCCGAGCACCGAGCTCCGAGCACCAGAGCCCTAGTACCGGTAGTGGTCCGCCTTGTACGGCCCTTCCACCGGCACGCCGATGTACGCGGCCTGCTCCTCCGACAGCTCGGTGAGCTTCACCCCGAGCGCGTCCAGGTGCAGCCGGGCGACCTTCTCGTCCAGGTGCTTGGGCAGCACGTAGACCTTCTTCTCGTACTCGTCGTTCTTGGTGAACAGCTCGATCTGGGCGATCGTCTGGTTGGTGAACGAGTTGGACATCACGAACGACGGGTGCCCCGTGGCGTTGCCGAGGTTGAGCAGCCGGCCCTCGGACAGCACGATGATCGAGTGGCCGTCGGGGAAGGCGAACTCGTCGACCTGCGGCTTGATGTTGATCCGCTCGACGTCGCTGCGGCCCTCGAGCCCGGCCATGTCGATCTCGTTGTCGAAGTGGCCGATGTTGCCCACGATCGCGTTGTGCTTCATCCGCTCCATGTGGGCGGCGGTGATGATGTCCTTGTTGCCGGTGGCGGTGATGAAGATGTCGGCCGTCTCGACCACGTCCTCGAGCGTCTTGACCTCGTAGCCCTCCATCGCGGCCTGCAGCGCGCAGATCGGGTCGATCTCGGTGACGACCACGCGAGCGCCCTGGCCGCGGAGCGAGTCGGCGCAGCCCTTGCCCACGTCGCCGTAGCCGAGGATCACGCAGACCTTGCCGCCGATCATCACGTCGGTGGCGCGGTTGATGCCGTCCACCAGCGAGTGGCGGCAGCCGTAGAGGTTGTCGAACTTGGACTTGGTGACCGAGTCGTTCACGTTGATCGCGGGGAACAGCAGGTCCCCGGTCTCGGCGAACTGGTAGAGCCGGTTGACGCCGGTCGTGGTCTCCTCGGTCACGCCCTGGATGCCGGCGGCCATGCGCGTCCAACCGCTGCGGGTCGTCCTCGAGCGAGCGCTGGAGCGTCTGGAGGATGATCTTGAACTCCTCGGACTCGGCCGAGTCGGGGTCCGGCACCGCGCCGGCCTTCTCGTACTCGACGCCCTTGTGCACGAGCAGCGTGGCGTCGCCGCCGTCGTCGAGGATCATGTTGGGGCCGTCGCCGTCGGGCCAGGTGAGCGCCTGCTCGGTGCACCACCAGTACTCCTCCAGCGTCTCGCCCTTCCAGGCGAACACCGGGATGCCGGCGCGCGGCGATGGCCGGCGGCGGCGTGGTCCTGGGTGGAGAAGATGTTGCAGGACGCCCAGCGCACCTCGGCGCCGAGCGCGGCGAGGGTCTCGATGAGCACGGCCGTCTGGATGGTCATGTGCAGCGAGCCGGTGATGCGCGCGCCCTTGAGCGGCTGCGCGGGCGGCGTACTCCTCGCGCGTGGTCATCAGGCCGGGCATCTCGTGCTCGGCGAGGGAGATCTCCTTGCGGCCGTAGTCGGCCAGGCCGATGTCGGCGACCTTGAAGTCCTGGGTTGCGGTGGTGGTCATTCGTCTCCTTTGGTGCGGTGTTCGGGTTCAGGTGGCCGGCGGTGGCGGCCAGGTCGGCGGCCTCGGCCAGCAGGCGCTCGTGCTTCTCCTGCTCGAAGCGGAGCCAGTCGGATGCGGCCACGCCCTCCGGCCGGCGCGGGCTGGCCTCCAGCCACGCGGCCACGGCGGAGCCCACCTCGGGCTCCCTGCGCATTCGCAGGGCGAAGCCGGCGTCGCCGAGGGTCAGCTCGTGCTCGGCCAGCAGCTCGCGCAGGGTGCGCAGCCGCTGGAGCTCCTCGGGGCCGTAGAGCCGGTAGCCCGAGGCCGAGCGGCGCGGCTCGATGAGCCCCTCACGCTCGATGTAGCGCAGCATCCGGGCCGACCAGCCGGTCGTCTCGGCCGCCTCGTTGATCGTGAGGCCGTCCATCGGCGACCAACCTTACCACGATCGTGTCAAGGTTGGGCGAGGTGCCGGTGGCGACGCGCCGACCGCGCCTCGCGGTTGACCGACGCGCTCCTTGAAGCGCCTCCAACGCCGGCACCGGGTCGGCTCCACGCCCAGCAGCTCGGCCAGGCGACGCTCATCAGGTCGCCGAGCATCACCAGCGAGAGCACGCTGCGCCACCGGCGTCTCCCCGCGGGCGGCGACCTCGTGCACCGGGACCCCCCGCTCGCGCAGCAGCTGCCGGCGGTCAGCTCGATCCGCCGCGCCACCCGCTCGTGCAGCCCCGGCGCGGTCAGGAAGACGGCCGAGCAGCGGCGCGTGCTCGACGCCCCAGCTCCAGCCCTCGATCTCGTTGTGGTTGGCCTCCGGCAGCTCGCTGAAGGAAGGCCGCCACCTTGGCGTTCTCGTTGAGCTGGCCCTTCCACCGCGCCGCCGGGCGCCGCGGTGAGCTCGGCGCCGTGGACCACGGGAAGCGTGTCGCGCAAGCGACTCCGCGAGCGCGGCGGGCTCGGGATCGTCGGCCAGCGCCTCGAGCACCTCGGCCGCGCCCTCGACCTCCGAGCGCAGGTCGGGCGCGGCGCCGGCAGCCGCCGCGCAGCCCAGCGCGCCGACCGTCATGTAGACGACGGCCGCGCGCGGCTGGAAGCCGCGACGGCACGCCGATCACCGGCACGTCCTCGGCCCGCGCGCGCTCGGCCAGCGCGCCGCCGGTGGTGAGCGCCACCCGCGGCGCGCCGGCGGCGCCGGCGGCCTCGAAGCAGGCGAGCGTCTCCTCGGTGTTGCCCGAGTAGCTGGAGCAGAGCACGAGCGTGTCCGAGTCCAGCCACGGCTCGGGCGCGTAGCCGCGGACCACCCGCAGCGGAGCGGTGGCCCGCGGGCCGATGGCGGCGGCGGCCAGGTCGGCCCCGATGGCCGAGCCGCCCATGCCGCAGACCAGCAGGCCTCCGGGAGCCTCCCGCGCCGGCACCTTGGCCGCCTCCACCCGCCAGAGCGCGTCGCCGAGCTGGTGCGGCTGGGCCAGCACGTCGTCCAGCATGGGGTCGCTCACGCCACGCGGTCCCCGACGGCCTCGCCCGGCTGGACCCTGGCGTCGGGCTCGATCACGACCCCGTCCCCGATCTGCGCGTCGCTGCCCACGATGGCGCCCGGCTCCACGCGCGCGCCGTCGCCCACGCGCACGCCGCGCGGCGAGGATGGCGTCGCGAATGACGCAGTCGGCGCCCACGATCACGCGGTCGTGCAGCACCGAGCGCTCCACGGTGGAGTCGCTGCCCACCGAGCAGTGGCCGCCGAGCACGGTCTGCGGGCCGATGTGGGCTCCGCTCGTGAGGCAGCCCTCCCCCACCAGCGAGCCGGTCTCGTCGCGCGGCGGCAGCGCCGAGTCCACGCGCCCGGCGAGCAGGTCGTAGGTGGCCTCCAGGTAGCGCTCGGGCGTCCCGATGTCGACCCAGTAGCCGTCCGCATGGAAGCCGTACAGCCCCTCGCCCACCAGGCGCGGGAACACCTCGCGCTCGAAGGACACCGCCCGGCCCGGCCGGGATCAGCTCCTCGACCACGTCGCGGCCGATCACGTACGCGCCGGCGTTGATGCGGTTGGTGGGCGCCGGGCCCTCGCTCTTCTCGAGGAACGCCTCCACCCGGCGCTCGGAGTCGGTGGGCACCACGCCGTAGCTGGACGTGTCATCGACCTCGATCAGCGCCAGCGTGGCGCGCGCGCCGGTGGACTCGTGCTGGGCCATCTCGGCGGTGAGGTCCATGTCGGTGAGCACGTCGCCGTTGAGCACCAGCAGCCGCTCGTCGAGCACGCCCTCGTCGAGCGCCAGGCGCACCGGGCCGGCCGTGCCCAGCGGCTCGTCCTCGATCACGTAGCGCAGCCGCATGCCGCCGTACACGTCGCCCAGCACCGACCGCACGCCGTCGGAGAGGAAGCCGCAGGAGAGGATCGCCTCCGTGGCGCCGTGGCCGCGCAGCCAGTCGAGCATGTAGACCAGGAACGGCCGCCCGGCCAGCGGCATGACCGGCTTGGGGGTCGTCAGGGTGAGCGGACGGAGCCTCGTGCCCTCGCCGCCCGCGAGCACGAGCGCCTGCACGCGATCAGCGCCCGATGCCCTCGTAGGTGAAGCCCGCCTCCCGGAGCGCCTCGCGGTCGAGGAAGTTGCGACCGTCGACCACCAGCGGCTTGGCCATCCGCGACTTGACCTCGCCGGCCCAGTCCAGCTCGGCGAACTCCGGCCACTCGGTCACGAGCACCGCGCCGTCGGCCCCGTCGACGGCCTCCAGCGCCGAGGCGCACACGCGCGCGCCGCCCAGCAGCTCCGCGGCGTTGTCGGCCGCCACCGGGTCGTACACGCGCACGTTGGCGCCCTCGCCCTGCAGCCGCGCGGCCAGCACCAGGCTGGTGGCCTCGCGGATGTCGTCGGTGTTGGGCTTGAAGGCCACGCCGAGCAGCGCGATCTCCCGGTTCACGAGCGAGCCCAGGTGCTTCTGCAGCTTGCCGATGGTGCGCCGCTTCTGGAGCTCGTTGACCTCGATCACCGCGGTGAGCAGCTGGAAGGCGTAGCCCGAGTTGCCGGCCAGCTGCTTGAGGGCGGTCACATCCTTGGGGAAACACGAGCCGCCATATCCGATGCCCGCGTTCAGGAACTTGTTCCCGATGCGGTCGTCCAGGCCCATGCCGCGCGCCACCTCGCTCACGTCGGCGCCGAGCTCCTCCGACACGTTGGCGATCTCGTTGATGAAGGAGATCTTGGTGGCCAGGAAGGCGTTGGAGGCCAGCTTGATCATCTCGGCGCTGGCCACGTCGGTGCGCACGATCGTGCCGTCCAGCGGCTCGTACAGGGCCGCCACGCGGTCGCCGAAGCCCGTTGGAGTGGTCACCCGCGCCGACCACCACCCGGTCGGGCTTCATGAAGTCCGCCACCGCCGAGCCCTCCTTGAGGAACTCGGGGTTGGACACGTAGCCCAGCCGCTCGCGCGTGCGCTGGATGGCGCGGCCGGTGCCCACCGGCACGGTGCTCTTCATGACGATGGCGTGCTCGTCGGAGTCGCCGAGGTCGTCGATCACGGCCTGCACGCGCGACAGGTCGGCGTCGCCCGAGTAGGTGGGCGGCGTGTCCACGCAGCAGAACAGCAGCCGCGTGCGCTCCAGCACCTCGCCCATGTCGGTGGTGAAGTGCAGGCGCTCGGCGTTCTTGCTCCACCAGCTCCGGGAGCCCCGGCTCGTGGATGGGCACCTCGCCGCGCGAGAGCGACTCGACCTTGTCGGCCAGGATGTCGCGCGCCACGACCTCGTGGCCCAGCTCGGCGAAGCAGGCGGCCGTGCAGAGGCCGACCCAGCCCACGCCGATGACGCCTATCGGTTCTTTCTCAGCCATGAAGAACGCGAGAGCCTAGACAGTCGCCGGGCGCGCTAGCATGCCACCTACGGCAGCCGCGTCGAGCGGGCGATGGCCAGCATCTGGCGCTCGGTGAGCGTCTGGAGCAGCGTGTTGGAGATCCAGTAGACGGCGCGCTTGGTGCGCCAGGCCACCAGGCGCAGGCGGTCGCCGTCGTAGTGGAGCTCGAAGGTGCGCTTGCCGATCTTGCGCTCCTCGGACGGGCTCTCGAGGATGGGCGGCTCCTTCCAGGTGGTGCCCTGCAGCCCGTAGTACTCGCCGATGACCCCGCGCCGCATGACCATCCGGTAGCTCTTGTGGCGCTTGTCGCCCGGGATCTCGATGCGGTAGTAGCGCGGCGGCTGAGGCGAAGTCCGAGCCCTTGGTCCGCACGGTGGGGTAGTAGACGGGCAGCTGCCCGCCGGCCCCGGCCTTGATCGCCTGGAGGGCCTGGTCCTTGCCCGGGCTCGGGCGCCTTCTCCAGGCCGCCGTCGCCGCGCTGGCGCCTGGCCCGCTTGCGCCTGGCGCGGCTCTTGGGCACCAGCTTCCCGCGCGGCCCCGCGGTCTCCTCCACGCCCGAGGAACTGGCGCGTGAGGCGCTTGACCGTCGCGTTGCTGGCGGTCACGTAGCTGGGGCCGCCCACCTCGCCCGAGATCTGGCCCTCGAAGTGCACCTCGCGGATCGGCTGGTCGACGCGAGAACACCGCGAGCTTGAGCAGCCGCAGGATGCCGGTGCGGGTCTTGAGCTCGGCGTCGGAGGTCGTGTACTTGCCGAAGATCTCGATGAGCTTGTCGCGGTCGTCCACGAGCTTGCTCACGCCCACCTGCTGCTTGGCCTCGCGCAGCAGGTCCTGCTGGCGGACGCCGCGCACCAGGTCGGAGTCCTCGTGGCGGAAGCGCGCGTACTCCAGCGCCTCCTCGCCGCAGAGCTTCTGGTAGCCGGCCTTCACGTCGATGTACGCGTAGCCGGGGCTGTCGTTGAAGTAGGTGCGGTCGATGTCGGCGTAGATGCAGCCGATGGCGTCGATGGCCTTCTGGAAGCCGCGGAAGTCCACGTTGATCACGTGGTTGATCGACAGGCCGGTGAGCAGCTTCACCGTCTTGAGCGTGAGCCGCGGGCCGCCGAGCTCATACGCCGCGTTGATCTTGTCGGTGCCGTGGCCGGGGATCTGGACCTTGAGGTCGCGCGGCAGCGACATGAGCGCGGTGGCCTTCTTGTCCGGGTCGAGCCGGGCGAGGATGATCGTGTCCGAGCGCGCGCCCGCGCCGGCGCCCCCGTCCTTGGCGTTCTTGGGCCGCCGGTCGGAGCCCAGCAGCATGATCGTCTGCGGCTCGCCCGGGTCGGTCTTGGCGATGTCGGAGCCGAGCTTGAGGTCGTTCTTGCCCGGGCGCAGCGCCTCGACCACCTTGTCGACCTCCCGGAACGCCGCCACCGCGGTGGCCGAGGCGGTGGCGAACACCACCAGGAACGCGCCCAGCAGCAGCTTCTTCCAGATGCCCGGGCGCGGGATGTCGTCGAACGACGGGCTCACGCGATCTTCAGGTCGGGCCGGCGCAGGCGCTGCGGGATCAGGTCCACGAACTCCACGAGCGCGCGGCGGTACTGGTCGAGCGACTCGATCGAGACCCACTCGTCGGGGCCGTGGTGGCCGTCGCCGACGGGGCCGAACTCGACGCCCGGGCACGCCCGCCTCGAGGAACGAGATCACGTCCGAGGTGCCGTCGCGGCCGACGGCGATGCTCTCCGTCACCGGGCAGACCTTCGACACGGCCTCGGCCAGAACCTGCACGTAGGGCTCGTCGCGCGAGACGATGATCGGCTCGCGGTGGAAGACCTTGGCCACCTCGGTGTCGGGCTGCTCGCCGATCGCGGCCAGGATCTCGCTCGGGGTCCTGCCCCGGCAGGTAGCGGATGTCGAGGTCCATCGCGCAGGCGTCGGGGACCCGGTTGACGGCGTCGCCGCCGAGGATCCGCCCGAGGCTGATCGACGGCCGGTCGAAGAGGTCGGAGGACTCGCGCGTGAACGGCAGCGACTCGATGCTGCGGAACACGTCGACCGCCTTGACCACCGCGTTGTCGCCCAGCCAGGGGGTCGATCCGTGGGCCGAGCGGCCGGCCACGTGCAGCCGCAGCGCCAGCACGCCCTTGGCCTGGACCCCGATGTGCAGGTTGGTGGGCTCGCCGGTGATGGCGAAGTCGCCCATGTAGCCGCGCTTGACGAGGAAGTCCGAGGCGCGCTGCTCCTCCTCGTCGGACTCCTCGTCGGAGACGCACACGAAGTGCACGCGTACCGCGTCCTGGGCGGACAGCTCGCGGACCGCGCACATCATCGCCGCCAGGCCGCCCTTCATGTCGTAGGCGCCGCGCCCGATCAGGCGGTCGCCCTCGACCCGCGGCTCGAACTGGTCCGCCTTGGCGGGCACGACGTCGAGGTGGCCGTGGAGCACGATCGTCGGGCCGCTGGCGGCGCCGACGGTCGCGGCCAGCACCGGCCGGCCGTTGTGCGTCTCGCCCTTCACCTCCACGTCCCGCGCCTCCAGCCAGCCGTAGATGAAGGCGGCGGCGGCCTGCATGCCCTCGAGGGTGGACGTGTCGTAGGTGATCAGGCGCTCGGTGAGAGCGCGCTCATCCACGTCGGCGCAGGATAACGGGCCGGGTGGCGGCCGCCGGCGGGCTCAGGCACCCGTCGCCGAAGCCCTCGATCACCCCGCGGATCGCCGCGGCCAGCGTCGTACCAGGTCGTCGATGGCCACCCGCTCGTCGACCGCGTGCGCGAGCTCGACCCTGGGCAGCCCGGCCATCACGCAGGGGATGCCGCGCGCGCAGAACAGCCGCATGTCCGATCCGTAGGGGGCGCCGACCGCCCGCGCGGGGCGGCCGGAGGCCTGCCGTGAACGCGGACGCGACGAGCCGGGCGAACGGGTGATCCGGCGTCGGTCTGGCCCGGGGCGAAGCGGGCGCCGTCGAAGCTCAGCTCCACCGGGAGGCCGGCCAGCGCCTCGCGCAGCCCGGCCTCGGCCTGCTGCAGGTCCTGCTCCAGCGGCACGCCCAGCCGGCCCTCGAAGCGCAGCCGGTCGGGCACGGAGCTGGACCACTCGCCGCCCTCGATCCGGCCGACCGACACCGCGTAGGGAAGCTCCAGCGCCTTCATCAGCGGGTGCGTCACCCCGGCGTTGATGCGCCGCTCGTGCTCGGCCAGTGCGGCGTGGACCTCCACGTAGGCGTCGATGGCCGACCGGCCCTCCAGCCGGACGGCCGCGTGTGCCGCGCGCCCGCGGACCTCTCCCGAGAAGGTGAGCGCGCCGGCCTGGGCGCACACCACGTCGAAGCCGGTGGGCTCGGGGATCAGGCAGGCGTCGAAGGCGGAGTCGCGCTCCAGCGCCGCGAAGGTGCCCTGCCCGCCGTCCTCCTCGGAGGCGACCGCCTGAAGCACGACCTCGCAGCGCGCCGACCCGCGCGCGGCGCCCATGGCGTGCAGCGCCGCCACCACGGCGCCCTTCATGTCCACCGACCCGCGGCCATGCACGCAGCCGTCGTCGATCGCGCCCGACCAGGGACCGTGGCGCCACGGCTCCGAGCCCGGCGCCACCACGTCCACGTGGCCGTTGAGGCACAGCCGCGGCGCACCGGCCGGGCCCGGCAGCGTGACCGTCAGGCCGAGCAGCTCGGAGCGCTCGGCCTCCTCGCCCGGGTGGCCGGGAGGCGATCGCAGCGCGGCGAGGTCGTGCTCGCTGCAGCTCGGCCTCGAGCCCCATGCCCGCCGCCATCTCCCCCACCAGCTCGAGCGCGGCGCGCTCGTGGCCCGTGACGCTGGGCACCCGCACGAGCGCCGCCACGTCGCGGGCCAGGGCGTCGGGGCTCATTCGCCGGGCGCTACTTGGCCTCGAACCGGGGCAGCTCGGACGCGACGCCATCGGAGATCGCGATCACCCGCACGTCGGGCAGGGCGACCCCCCTGGCGGTCGGATTGAGCCTGAAGCCCGGCCGCTTGCCGGCGCAGCCCCGGATTGCCCTTCACGAGGTCCGGCCGCAGCCGCGTGGGATCGCCGTCGGTGAGGAAGCGGGTGCCGTCGAAGGCCACGAGCTTGCTCGACGGGCCGCCGGCCCCGCGGGTCGATGGCCCACCCGCCCACACGGAATGTCGGGGCACCGGACTCGATGCCGATGTCGTCGATGAAGCCCTCCAGCCTGCCCTTCACGACCGGGATCTCGCCGCCCGCCGGTCACGATCTCCCGGCCTCCGCTGACCAGCCGATAGGCGCTCGGCCGCTCGGTCGCCAAGCGCGGTCAGTCGCCGGCCCTCCCCGGCCCCATCGACCGCGTACACGTCGATCTGGTTGGTTCCGCGGGCGAAGGAACGTGCGGGAACCATCGCAGCGAGCCGGACGACGTCCTCGTACCCGTAGGCGACGAGACACCGCTCGGACGATCCCGTTGACGGCCACCGCCAGCCTGTCCCCGGCGCGGACGCCTCCGTCGAACGTGCCCGTCACGAAGCTGGGGACCGTCGCGGCGCCGGGCCTGAGTCCGGCCAGCAACTCGGTGCTGTCCAGGTCGACCCGGCCGGCGGATCCACGACCGACCCCGAGGCCGGCCACCGACTGCCCCAGCAGATCGCGGTCGGGGCCGGTCGCATAGAGGCCCGCTGCCGCCGTCGTCGGCGCCGAACAGCGCGGTCATCCGCCTGAGGCCGGCGGTCCGCTCGCGGACGAAGTCGGCGAAGGAGAACGCGACGAACTGCCCCGACGGCCGGTCGTACACCTCGACCCGGCCGCGGCGGGGCCCTCCTCGGCGGATGGGGCGGCCGACCGCGTCCCAGTTGAGCCGCGCTCCCAGCTGCTCCGCGATGGTCGGGACGATGTCCACGTTGCGGACCATCGAGCGTGTCGATCCGGCCGCGCCGCTGTCGCGGGTACTTGATGAACAGCGGCACCGCCGCTATGTCGCTCCGGTTCTCGCGCACGATCGCCCGGCGCGAGCGCCCAGGCCGGAAGCTCACTCCGTGGTCGGCGGTGAAGATCACGAGCGCGCGATCGAGCAGGCGGGCCCCGCGCAGGCGAGCCAGGACCCTTCCCACCAAGCGGTCGGTGTAGCCGAGCTGCAGCAGGTGTCGCTGCATGCCCAGCCGCGCCGGAAACGCCTGCTCGGACCACTGCTCGCCCTCGAGCCCGGGCGTGTCGGGACCTCCCGACAGGTACTGCTGCCCAGACGGCAGGTACTGCCACGGCACGTGGGGGAACTCGGCGTGGAGGAAGTGCAGGCCCGGTCGCCCGGGTCGGCGCCGGATCCCCGCGACGAGGTCGTCGACGGTGCGCGTGCGGTCGCCCCGGAACTCGCTCACCGCGCCCTTGCCTCCAGCCGCCGGCGAGGTCGCCTCGTCGCGGCCGCCGCCCCGGAAGTCGGCGAAGGTACGGTCGACGGCCGGCAGGTCCGAACGCAGGCCCTCGGGCAGCAGCAGATGCAGCGAGACCACGCTCAGGTCCTCGGTCAGCGAGCCGAGGCGCGCAGAGAGCCCATCTCGCGGCGGCCGCCGCAGAGGCGCTCTGGACACAGCTCGGTCGTGGGCTCCAGCACTCGCATGGCGTGGCTCTGCCCGAGCAGGGTGAAGAGGTTGTCTGGGATGGTCGGCGGCGACCGGGAGCGCGTCCTCGCGCGGGCGAGTCGAGGAGAGCGACTGCCGGCACCGCGTCGGTGGTGGCCACCGCCACGGTGCTCGCGTTGCGGTACCACGTGGCGGTGCGGGCAAGCGCCGCGAAGTTCGGGTAGCGGGTCCGATCGATCCGCTGCCGGGAGTTCATGAGCATGTTGGTGTCGAACTCGTCCAGCACGACCAGCACCACCGGGGTGCTCGAGCGCACCTGCGCCGCGGCTGAGTCCTCCGGCGTCCTGCGGGAGCACCAGCTTCGAGACCGGAGAGATGAGCAGGAAGATGACGAGGAACACGACGGGCGCCGGACTGAGGATCGTGAGCAGCTCCGGCACCGGCCGGGTGCGGGCGTAGGCCACCGCGAGCGCGACACCGGCGAGGGCGGCTGCTGCGAGCAGGACGGCCGTGGCGGCCCCAACCGCGTCGTCGAACAGCTGCACGGCCACGGCCGCCGCGAGCACGGCGACGAAGACGAGGTGAAGCCCAGAGCGAACCCGCGGCATGCGTGCGAAGGCCGCCTCGATGGCCAGCAGCAGCGTCGGCGGCACGAGCGTGACGCCGATGGCGAACAACAGGATGTCCCCGCGCGTGTTGCCGCGGGCGACGAAGAACTCGGGCGAGTCGGCGAGGATGCCGAACAGCGGCTGGGCGACCGCGAACGACCACAGGACGCGCGAGATGCAGCCAGGCGATGATGAGCTCACGCGCGGTCGTCGCGCTCGCCGCGGGCGGGCCGTCCTTGGCCGCCCGGTCACCGCGACCGGGCAAGAGCTTCGACAGACGTGACAAGCGCATGTCAGCCGCGCGGCGCGCGGCTTCTTGGCTCTGAAGCGCGGGAGCTCGGAGGCGATGTCACCCGAAATCGCAAACACCCGGATGTCGGACACATCCACCCCGCTCGCGGTTGGATTGAGGCGAAACCCCGGCCGTGAGCCGGCCAGCCGCGGGTTCCCCTTCACGATGTCGGGCCGCGCGACCGTGGGATCGCCGTCAGTGATGAACCGCGAGCCGTCGAAGACCAGCAGCCTCTCGACCGGCCGCCCGGCCCGCCGGTCCACCGCCCATCCGCCCACGACGAACGTAGGTGCACCCGCCCTCGCGCACGATCTGATCGATGAAGCCCTCGAACCTGCGCTTCACGACCGGGATCTCGCGTCCCCCTGTGGCTATTGCGGCCCCGTTCTTCACCAGCCGGTAGCCGGCACTCGGCCGTTCGGTCTCCAGCCTGCTCAGCCGCCGCTCAGCGCCGCGCCCCTGCGCCAGGTAGACGTCGACCTCGTTCGAGCCAGGGCCGAAGGAGCGCGCAGGGACCATCGCGGCGACCCGAGTCTCGCCCTCGTGCGGAAACGCAACCGAAACGCCTCGCACGACTCCGTTCACCGCGACCGCCAGCCGGGCTCCGTCCTGGACATCGCCTTCGATCGTCCCGGTGACGAAACTTGGCACCGTCGTGGCGCCGCGTCGAACACCCGCCAGCAACTCGGTGCTGTCGAGGTTGACTCGCCCCGCCGGGTCGCGGCCAACGGCCAGTCCCGCGACCTCCTTCCCCAGCAGATCGCGATCCGGTCCCGTGGCGTACAGGCCCTCGCCGCCGTCATCGGCCCCGAACAAACGGATCATCCGCTTCAGGCCCGCAGACCGCTCGCGAACGAAGTCGGTGAAGGAGAGCTTGAAGTACTTGCCCGAGGGGCCCCCGAAGACCTCGAGCCGGCCGCTCGCGCGGACCTCCGCTGCGGATGGGCCTTCCGACCACATCCCATTGCAGACGCGTGCCCAGCTGCTCGGCGATCGTGGGCAGGATGTCGACGGTGCGAACCATCGAAGTGTCGATCCGCCCGCGCCTCTGACGCGGGTACTTGATGAAGAGCGGGACGCCGACGACGTCACTCCTGGTTTGCGGCGTGACCGCCCGGCGCGCGCCCCCGGGGCGGAAACTCACCCCGTGATCGGCGGTGAAGATCACGAGCGCGGAATCGAACAGGCGAGCCCGGCGAAGCCGATCCAGGACCCGCCCCACCACGCGGTCCGTGTAGCCAGCCTGCAGCAGATGTCGCTGCATGCCGAGACGTGGCGGGAACTTCTGGTCCGCCCATTGCTCGCCCTCGAGCCCGGGTGTGTCCGGGCCACCGGAGAGGTACTGCTGCCCGGACGGCAGGTACTGCCAGGGAATGTGCGGAAACGCGCGTGGAGGAAGTGAAAACCCGGTCGCCCCGTCGCGGGCCGGATCCCCGCCAGCAGCTTGTCGACGGTGCCCGCGCGGCCTTTGTGAAACGTCTCCGGCGCCGCCTTCCCTGAGACGGCCTCCGAAGAGATGGCGTCGTCGCCCGCGTCGTCACGGCCGTCGTCACGGAAGTCCGCGAAGGTGCGATCGACGGCCGGGAGGTCCGAGCGCAGTTCTTCTGGCAGAAGCAGATGCAGTGAGACCAAGCTGAGGTCCTCGGCCAGTGAGCCCAGCCGCTCCCGGCCTGCGTCACGGCGCCGGGCACCGCAGAGCCGCTCCGGACAAACCGCCGTGGTGGGCTCCCCCACGTGCAAGGAGTGGCTTTCGGCGAGCAGGGTGAAGACGTTGTTCGGATAGTCGGCCGCCACCGGCAGCGCGTCTGGCCGCGGTCGGGTGGACGACAGCAGCGCCGGCACCGCGTCCGTGGTGGTCGTGGCCACCGTCGTCGCATTTCGGTACCAGGTGGCGGTGCGAGTCAGCGCCGCGAAGTTCGGATAGCGGGACCGGTCGACCCGCTGCCCGGCGTTCATGAGCATGTTGGGGTCGAACTCGTCCATCACCACGAGCACGACGGGCGTCTTGGAGCGCACGTCGGTGGCGGCCGCATCGGCCGCGTCCTGAGGCAGGACCAGCTTCGAGACTGGCGAGATGAGCAGGAAGATGACCAGGAACACGATCGGGCGCCGGACTGAGCACCGTCAGCAGCTCGGGCACGGGCCGGGTGCGCGCGTAGGCCGCCGCGATGGCGATCCCCGCAATCGCGCCAGCCGCGATCAGCACGGCCGCGGACCCACCGAACACGTCGTCGAAGAGCTGCAGGGCGACGGCCCCGGCCAGCACGGCCACGAAGAAGAGGTGCAGCCCCCGGCGGACCCCCGGCAGACGCGCGAACAGCGCCTCGACGACCGCCAGGATGGTCGGTGGAAGCGAGCGTCACGGCGAAGGCGAAGACCAGGATGTCCCCGGTCGTGTTGCCGCGGGCGACGAAGAACTCGGGCGAGTCGGCGAGGATGCCGAACAGCGGTTGGGCGACCGCGAACGACCACAGGACGGCGAGATGGAGCCAGGGAACAAGCAGGTCGCGCGCCCGGGGCCGACCCCCCGAGGGCTCGCCTTCCCTGGCGTTCACCGTCGGGGCGCTTCGCCGTCCGTAGCCGGGCGCCTTGGCTTGAAGCGCGGCAGCTCCGAGGCAGTGCCGCCCGCAATCGCGAACACCCTGACTCTCGAACGGTCCACACCCTCAGCGCCGGTGGTGAGCCTGTATCCGAGCGTGGCCGGATCGATCTTCGCCAGGCGGGCGATGTCCGGCCGTGGCAGGTTCGGCTCCCCGCTGGTGAGGAAGCGGGAGCCGTCGAAGACGAGAACGGCCCCAACCGGGCCGCGAGTCCTTCTCTCGAGCGCCCAACCACCGATTCGGAGCGTTCCGGAGCCCGCCACCAGGCTGTCGATAAAGCCGTCGATGCGACCCCGTTCCACCGGGATCCGCCCGCTGGGACCGACGATGGTGATGCTACCCCCGCGCTCGACGAGCCTGTACTGGTCAGCCTGCTCGGTGCTCAGCGCGGCCAGGCGCGGCGAGCCGACCGGGCCCTCTGCCGCATAGACGTCCACCGCGTTGGCCCCACGCCGGAACGCGCTGGGCGGAACCATCACCGCGAACCGGTGTCGTCCGTCCTCGCGGAAGGTCACCGACACGCCCCTGACCGTTCCGTTCACGGCCACCGCCACACGGGACCCCACGGGTGCACGGCCCGAGATCTTGCCGGTCACGAAGCTCGGCACCGCCAGGCCGCCGGGCCGGAAGCTGGCCAGCAGTGTCGTGCTGTCCAGGTTCACGCGGCCCGCGGAGCCGGCTGCCGGCAGCCCCGCCACCGGCCGCCCGAGCAGCCCGCGGTCCGGGCCCGTGGCGTACAGGCCTGCGCCGCCGTCGTCGGAGCCGAAGGTGGCGAGCATGCGCCTCAGGCCGCGCTCACGCTCGCGCACGAAGTCGGCGAAGGAAAGCTCGACCGGGTCGGCGGTCGTGCCGGTGGAAACTCTCACGGTGCCGCTTCGGGGTCCGCCGTCGCGCACCGCCCGCCCGTCCGAGCGCCAGGCGAGCTCGGCCCCCACCTGCTTGGCGATCGTCGGGACCACGTCGATGTTGCGCACCATCGAGGTGTCGATCCGGCCCCGCCTCTGGCCGGGGTACTTCACGAACAACGGCACGGCGGCGATGTCGGCGGCGGTCTCCCGGGTGATCGCGCGGCGTGAGCGACCGGGGCGGAAGCTGACCCCGTGGTCGGCCGTGAAGATCACCATCGCTCGGTCGAACAGGCCCGCCCGCCTGAGGCGACTCACGGTCCGCCCGATCAGGCGGTCCGCGTAACCGGTCTGCAGCAGGTGGCGTTGCATCCCCAACCGCGCCGCGTAGGGCTCTTTCGACCACCACTCGTCCTTCAGGCCCGGCGCCTGCGGCCCGTTCACCAGGTAGCGCTGGCCCGTCGGCAGGTACTCCCACGGAAAGTGAGGGAGGTTTGCGTGAAGGAAATGGAAGGCGGGCCGGTCGCCGGTCGGCTTCAGCCCCCGCTCGTAGCGCTCGATGGGCTTCCTCCTGTCCTCGGCGGGCTTGTTCGAGAATGCGCCCTTCGCGGTCGCGCCCTTCGTCGCATCGGAATCCGCCCCGGTCGTCGTCGCCGAAGTCACCGAAGGTGCGGTCCACGGCGGGCAGGTCGTCCCGCATTTCCTCGGGCAGCAGCAGGTGGAGTGACACCACGCTGAGGTCGGAGCCGAGGCTGCCGAGGCGCTCGCCCTTGCTCTCGCGCGCACGCTCGCCGCAGAGGCGCTCCGGGCAGAGCTCGGTAGCCGTCTCCTGAACTCGCATGACGTGGCTCTCGCCGAGGAGCGTGAAGACGCTGTTGGGGTAATCGGCTGCCACCGGTAGCGCATCGGGCTCCGGGCGAGTTGCGGACAGCAGGCCGGGAACCGCTTCGCTCGTCTGGCCCGACACGGTCGTCGCGTTGCGATACCAGGTGCTCGTCTCGGCAAGCGCGGCGAAGTTCGGATAGCGGGTCCGGTCAACCTGCTGCCGGGCGTTCATGAGCATGTTCGGGTCGAACTCGTCGAGCACCACCCAGACCACGGGCGTCTTCGATCCGGCTCCCTCCTGGGACGCCGCGGCCGAGTCGCCGGGCAGCACGAGCTTCGACACCGGGGAGATCAGCAGGAAGATCGCCAGGAACACGATCGGGGCCGGGCTGAGCACCGTCAGCAGCTCGGGCACGGGCCGGGTGCGCGCGTAAGCCGCTGCGATGGCGATCCCGGCTATCGCCCCGGCCGTGATCAGCACGGCCGCGGACCCACCGAACACGTCGTCGAAGAGCTGCAGGGCGGCGGCCCCGGCCAACACGGCCACGAAGAAGAGATGCAGACCCCGGCGGACCTGCGGCAGGCGCAGGAAGACGGCTTCGACCGCCACGAGAATCGTCGGTGGAAGGAGGGTCACACCGAAGGCGAACAACAGGATGTCCGCGGTCGTGTTGCCGCGCGCCACGAAGAACTCGCGGTCGACCCCCAACGGCTCTGCGGCGCGAACGCGAGGTGGACCAGCGTGGCGTGCGGCGCGGCCCGGTGCTGCCATTTCACGGCGCGGCGATCCGCCCGCCGTAGCCGCGCGCCGGGGTCGAGGGCCGGCAGCGCGCTCCGGCCGCCGGGGCTACCCTGGCGCGGTGAGCAGCCTGGTGCAGCGCCTGAGGGGGACCGACCGAGCGGAGCTGGTCGCGAACCTGCGCGACTCGGATACGGGCCGCGCCGCCGGCCTGGGGGCCGCGGTGATCGCGGTGAACGTGATCGCGCTGGCCTTCACGGTGATCTTCGCCCGGCTGCTGGGCGCCAGCGACTACGGGTCCCTGGCCGCGCTGATCTCGGCGTTCATCATCTTCATGGTCCCCGGCTCGGCCCTGCAGATCGCCACCGCGCGGGACGTGAGCCACGCGATCGCCGACGGCGACCCCGCTCCGGGCGGCGGCGTCAGGCGCTGGCTCCTGCGGCTGGCGATGGCCACCGTGGCGGTGGCCATCGCTCGTGATCCCGCTGCGCGACCTGCTGGGCGCTGCCATCAACGTCGACGAGGTCTGGGCGGCCGCCGCGGTGCCGGTCACGGCGATGCTGTGGATGCTCGTGTCCGTGGAGCGCGGCGCGCTGCAGGGCTTCCAGCGCTACAAGGCGCTGGCGCTGAGCCTGGTCGGCGAGGCGGTGGCGCGGCTGGTGTTCGCGGTGCTGCTGGTGGGCGGCGGACTGGACGTGACCGGGGCGTTCCTGGCCAGCGCGCTGTCGCTGGTGGTCATCGGCGCGATCCTGATGATCCCGCTCGGCCGCGACCTGCCCGACACGCCGCCCTCCGAGGACGCCAGCCGCCTGCGCGACCTGCTGGCCGGCTCGTGGGCGCCGGTGGCGGGCCTCACGCTGCTGTTCGCCCTCCAGGAGGTGCACATCATCGTGGTCAAGCACGAGGCCTCGGGCGACGACGCCGGCTCCTACGCGGTGGCCGCGGTCGCGGGCAAGGCGATCGTGTGGGTGGCGATCGGCCTGGGCATGTACCTGTTACCCGAGGCCGCGCGGCGCGCGCGGCTGGGCGAGGACGCGCGCCCGATACTGCTGCGCACGCTGGGCCTGATAGCCGCGGCGGCGGTGCCGATGGTGCTCATCTACGCCGTGGCCGGCGAGCCCCTGCTCAAGACCGTGTTCGGGGAAGACCTGACCGCGGCCTCGGACGCCCTGCCCTTCCTGGGGCTCGCGATGGCGCTGCTGGCCTGCGTCTACCTGTCCGTGCAGTACCTCCTGGCGCTCGGGCACTCCGGCTTCATCTGGGTGCTCGCGGTGGCTGCGCTGGCCGAGGTCGGGCTGCTGGCCTGGGTGGGCGCCGACCTGACGGGCGTGGCGATAGCGCTGTTCGGGCTGCAGGCCGCCTGCGCCACGATCATCCTCACGCTGGCCTTCCGGACCGTGAAGGCCACCTCGCACGCCGAGGAGTACCTAACCGTCTGAGCGCCGCAGCACCGCGTAGTCGCCGAAGCGGCGCTCGAGCACGTAGTTGTCGGCCAGGTAGCGGTCGAGGAGCCGCACGCCGCTCGAGCGCCCCGCTCCGTTGTCCTCGGCCTCCGAGGCCACCGGGCTGACCCAGCGGACCACGATCTCGGGCCGCGCGCGCTCGAGGTCTTCGATCACCTCGCGCTGCACCCCCGCGGTGGTGATCACGCCGGGCTGGAACACGTCGTAGCGGGTGGGGTTGGGGCGGTCGAGCAGGACGTAGACCAGCGGGTTGCCCACCTTCACCCGGTCGTGGCGCGGATTGGCCACGAACACGGGCGCTCCCGGCTCCACCCGGCCCTGGACGTAGGGCACCAGCGCGTTCAGCGCGGCGGCCTCGCGCGCCTCGGCGCGCACGCCGTCGGCGGTGGCGGCAGTCAGGCGCTCCAGCGGTGGCGGGTCCAGCACCTGGATGCGCTTGCGGTCCAGGCCGTGGAGGGCGATGAGCCCCAGCACCGCCGGCGAGTGCCAGCGCCCATGCCGCCCCGGCCGGCGGCCCGCTCGCGGGCCGCCAGCGTGGCCAGCAGCACCGGCAGCACGGCCGCGAGCGGCACGAGGTGGAACACGTCGGCGCGCGCCAGCAGGTAGCTCACGCCCGGCCGCCGCCAGCGGCGCGGCCAGCCACAACCGCAGCGGCGCCCGCCGCCACAGTGCGATCAGCGCCCACACCGCCGTGCCCGCCAGCAGCACGTAGGCGAAGTAGTGCTGGAGCTGCTTGTTGGGCTCGAAGCCGCCGTCGTAGCTGCCCGGCAGGGGCAGGCGCTGAAGCGATTGCTCGTCCAGGGCGAACCCGATCGTCTGGTCCCAGAAGTCGCCCGGCGAGGCGACCACCAGCGGCAGCACGAGCGCGGCGGACACCGCGGCCGCCGCACCACCGACCCGAGCCGCTGCACCGCGGCCTCCGTCAAGGAACGCGGCGAGCATCGCCCCGGCTATCGCGGCGGCGCCAACGTCGAACCGGAAGGCGAACGCGACTGCGGCCAGCGTGCCGGCCGCGACCGGCGACCGGCGCGCGACCAGCAGGGCGCCGAAGCCGAGCGCGAGCGCGGCGGGGTTGGGGCTGGGGATCGTCGGGAACGCCATCGCCAGCGCCACGGCCAGCCAGGCACCGAGCGCAAGAACGGGACCGGTGCGTCACGCCGCGCCAGCGCGTAGGCCAGCACCGCCACGCCGGCATCGAGCAGCACGCGGACGCCCCGCCACGTGACGAGCGAGGGGCCGAACACGGCATCGAGCCCTCCGACGAGGAAGTACTGGCCGGGGCCGTAGTTGGCGTAGAAGTCCGCGATAGGGCAGCTGCCCCTCAGAGATGCGCACCCCGGCTTGGAGCACGAGCCCCTCGTCGTGCGGATTGATCCCCCACCAGATGGTGGAGGCGGACAGCAGCGCCCCCAGTGCGAACAGCACGACCAGGGCAACCTTCGACGGCGCGGTCCTGTCGTCAGCGATGCGGGCGTCGTGCCAAGAGCGACTGCAAGTGCCCGGACCCTAGGCGGTACGGAGGCCGCCATGAGCGGGCCGACCGCCGGGCGCCGCGTCCGCCGGCGGCCCCGAATACGCTGCGGCCGCGTCGTCAGCGCTTGCGCTTGACGGAACGGGCAAATGACCCAACGGCACGAATGACTCCCCGCCGCGCGCTGCTGGTCGCATCCATCGTGGCGACCGTGCTGTTCGCCTGGCTGGGACGGGGCCTGACCTACTACGGCGACGAGTGGGAGTGGCTGCTGGCCACCGTCGACGTCCGCCCCGAGATCTTCCTCGAGAGCTACAACGGCCACCTGACCGTGCCGACCATCGCTCTGTTCTCCGCGATCCCGGCGATCTTCGGCATGGACGAGTACGCGGCGCTGCGCCTCGCGGCCATCCCGGCCCATCTGGCCTGCGTCTGGCTGGTCTTCGCGCTCGCCCGCCGGAGGGTGGGCGAGGCGGGCGGCGCCGTCGCCGCGATGCTCCTCCTGTTCCTCGGCGCGTGCCACGGACGTGCTGCCCGTGACCGCGTGGAACGTCGGGATCCTCGTTGCGGTCGCCGCGGGCCTTTCCGCACTGTTGATGCTCGAGCGGCAGACGCTTCGCGCGGACATCGCCGCGGCGGTGCTGTTGGGTCTGGCGCTGGCGAGCCAGGGCGCGGCGGCGGCGTTCCTGTGCTGCGCGCTGGTGGAAGTGGCCTTAGCCCCGAGCGGCGCAGAGCGCATGCTCGTGATGGCGGCCTCCGCTGGTGCCGTATCTGGCGTGGTGGGCGCAGTACGGCGAAGCCAACACGGCGGCGGCCGGCGTTCGGTGACCGGCTGCTGTTCTTCGTCCACCTCGCGGCCTCCGGCCTGGCCGGCCTGCTGGGCGTCCAGCTGGCCAGTCCGCGCGTGCAGGACCTGCCCGGGGCGGTGACGCGCGGCGAACCTCGCGGCGGCCGCCGCGGGACTCGCGGTGATGTGGGTGCTGGTGCGTCGCCGGCGGCCGGCGTCACCCCGGCTGGCCGGGCTGCTGGCGGGGGCCGGGTGCTTTGGGCCACGGTGACCCTGGCCCGCACCGGCGACACGGATCCCCTACAGCACCCGCTACGTGTACCGGGCGCCGTCCTGATCCTGTTGATCGGCGTGGAGCTGATGCAGGGCGTGCGGATCTCGCGCCGGGCGCTGCGGAGGGCCGTCGCGGCGCGGCCGCGGTGCTCACTCGCGCCCTCGGCGTGCGTCGTGGCTGGCGGTCGGGGCGTCCGAGCGCCGGGACGACGCGCGGATCCTGCGCGCGGAGCTCGGGGCGATCGAGCTCGCCGAGCGACCGGGTGAGCCCCTTCTTCCGACCGGACACGGACATCCGTGCCGGCTTCCTGCCGCGCTGCCCTACCTGCTCGGCCGTCGGCAAGTACGGCGAGTCGCCCGGGGACTCGCCGGACGAGCTCGCCGGCCGCTCGGAGGCCGAGCGCCGGGAGGCCGACCGCGTGCTCGTTCAGGCCACGGGGCTCTCGCTGCGCCCGGCGGGGACCGTCCGCCCGGCCGCAGCGCCTCCGAGCTCGACGGCGCGGCGGGAGGCCAGGTCCGGCGGCGCCGAGGCTGCCTGGAGCTGCGGCCACGCGGCGCGCTGGGCGCCATCGACCTGACCCTGCCGCCGCGGCGGGGTGCGCTGGCCGCCGGGCGAGCCGGAGCGACCGTCCAGGTCAGGCGCTTCGCCGACGGCTACGGGATCGAGCCGGCGGGAACGCTGTCGCGTGCACCGGTGCTCCTGGGCCCGCCCGCCGACCGGGCGCCGGCGCCGTGGCATGCCCGAGTGGCCTCGGGCGACACGATCACGGCCTGCGCGCTGGGGCGCCTGACGGCCGGCGTCACAGCTCGTACCGGTACTCCGCCGGCGTCGGTGCCCGCTTCTCCGCCCACAGCGTCGTGTTCAAGAACGCCGGCCCCGTCTGCAGGCCCGGGCACGCGGCGGCTGTACAGCCGAATCGGGAAGTCGTTGTTGGTGGCCACGACCTCCATCCCCATCTCGGCCCCGAACAGGCTCGCGAGCGCCTCCCGCGAGAAGCGAAAGTAGTCGTGCGGGTAGCCGTGCAGCGGATAGGACTGGTGGGTCTGGATGTAGATCAACCCGCCCACCTTGAGCGCCTTCATGAGCTCGTGCGCGGCCACCGTGGGGTACTTCAGGTGCTCGAAGGTCGACGCCGAGAGGATCACGTCGAAGCGCTCCTCGCCCACCACCTCGGAGAGGCGGTGGAGGTCGGCCACGATGTCCACGTCGGCTCCCGCCTCGATGTCCGTGCCGAGGAACTCGGACGCGTGCGGAACCCAGTCGCGGTGCATCGTCGATCGCCCCGGCACCGACTGCAGCGTGCCCAGCTCGAGCACGCTCGGGGCCTCGAGCTCGCGACAGCGGGCCATGAAGCGCGCCTCCATGTCCGAGCTGGCCTCGCCCGGCCGAGCGCGGCACGCCCAAGAGCGCGAGGCGGCGCCGGGCCTCCTCCAGCGAGACCCGCCGCCTGAGCCATCCCGGCGCCCGGGTTCCGCCGGCATCGGACACGACCGGGACACTATGCGACGTGTCGCACTCAGTCCGCCGGCGCGTCGCGTCGAACACGGCCGTCCAGGTGGCGGGCAAGGGAGCCGTCCTGGCGCTGGGCGCGGTGTCCATCGCCGTGCTCACCCGCTACCTGGGCCCGGAGGACTACGGCAAGTTCACGCTCGCCCTGATGTACATGCAGCTGTTCGCCGTGCTGGCGGACCTGGGCCTGTACATGACGGTGGTGCGCGAGATCAGCAAGGAGCCCGAGCGCACCGAGGAGCTGGTGGGCAACGCCCTGACGCTGCGGCTGCTGCTCACGCTGTCGCTGATCGGCGTGGGCGCGCTGATCAGCCTGGCGCTGCCCTACGAGGCCGACGTGCGGGTGGCGATCGTCCTGGCCGGCGCGCCGCTGCTGTTCGGGATGCTCACCAGCTCGCTCGTCACCGTGCCCCAGGCGCGCCTGCGGATGGACAGGGCCGTGATCGGCGAGGTGGCCGGGCGCGCGTTCGCGCTCGGGCTGACCGGCCTGGTGGCCGCGCTGGACCTGGGCTTCTACGCCGTCTTCGCCGCCGCCGCCGGCGGCACGGCCGCGCAGCTGGTGGTCACCTTCTTCACGACCCGCGGGCTGGCCCGGATCCGCTTTCGCGCCCAGCCCGCGCTGTGGCGGCCGCTGCTGGTGGCGAGCGTGCCGCTGGGGCTGGCCCTGGCCATCAACGAGCTCTACTTCCGCGCCGACACGCTCATCATCTCCCTGTACGAGCCCTACGACGAGGTCGGCCTGTACACCCTGGCCTACCGGATCCTCGAGTTCACCCTGGCGCTGGGCACGATCTTCCTCTCCACCACCTTCCCGCTGCTGTCCGAGGCCGTGAACACAGACGAGCCGCGGGCCCGGCGCCTGATCCAGCTCTCCACCGACCTGTTCGTGATCCTCGCGCCTGCCGCTGGTGACCGCCGGCCTGGTGCTGGCGCCCGCACGTGATCGAGCTGGCGGGCGGCAGCGACTTCGAGGACGCGGCCGAGCCGCTGCGGATCCTGCTGTTCGCCGGTGCGCTGTCGTGGGTGAACGGCGTGTTCGGCTTCGCGCTGATCGCCAAGGAGCGCCAGAAGAGCGCCCTGTGGCTGAACGTGACGGGCCTGACGTTCAACATCGGGCTGAACTTCCTGCTCGTGCCGCGCTACGGCATAGTGGCGGCCGCCATCGTGACCGTGGCCTCCGAGGCCCTGATCCTGGCCGGGTCCTACCGCCTCATGCGACGCAACTTCGACTTCTTCCCCCGCCCCACCACCCTCCTGCCCGCCCTGGTGGCCGCCGCCGCCATGGGGGCGGCGCTGTGGGCGCTCGAGGACGCCTCGATCGTGCTGCTGGCGCCGCTGGCGGTCGCGCTGTACTCGGGCCTGCTGTATGCGATCAGCCCGCGCAGCCGCGAGGTCGTGGTGGGGATCCGCGGGTGAGCGGCGCCGGGCCCTCGCGGGGCATGCCGCGCGGCGTGCGCGACACGCGCAGCTGGTATCGCGACACCGACCCGATGTCGCAGGTGGACCCGGCGCTGGTGGAGTACGTGGCCGCGCGGGCCGGCCGGCGGGTGCTGGACCTCGGCAGCGGGCTGGGCGGGTACACCAAGACGCTGTCCGACCGCGGCTTCGAGGCCCGCGGCCTGGACGTGTCGGAGGAGTACGTGGAGATCGCGCGCGGGCTCGGCGTGCGGGCCGACAGCTACGACGGCGGGACGCTCCCGCTGGACGACGACGCGGTGGACACGGTGATCCTGATCGAGGTGATCGAGCACCTGGAGGACCCGGGCGCGGTGCTGGCAGAGGCCGCGCGGGTGGCGACTTCGAACGTGCTGGTGACCACGCCCAACTGCACCCAGGACTTCGAGCCGGCTCCGATCGAGTTCACGCCACATGCTCGACGCCGACCACCGCCAGTTCTTCACCGTCGAGTCGCTCAGCGAGCTGATGGCGGCGCAGTTCGAGCGCAGCGAGGTGGAGCAGAGCCACCCGCTCGACGAGATGATCGTGAACGTGGTGATGCCGCGACCGCTGCCGCGGATCTACCGCACCCTGGCGCGGGCGGGCAAGGCGCCGCCGCGCTTCTACTCGCGCCTGCTGGGCCAGGGCTGGGTCGGGGGTGCGGCATGACGCGCGTGCTGGTGGTGTGCGGCGACCCCGTGGGCGACGGCGATGGCCGGCCCCGCGATCCGGGCCGTGGAGCTGGCGCGGGTGCTGTCGCGCACCTGCCGGGTGACCCTGGCCGCCCCGGCGCCGAGCTCGCTCGAGGAGCCGGGAATCGAGCTCATGGAGGCGGTGGCCGAGGACTTCGAGCTGCTGCTGCTCGGCCCTGCGCAGCCACGACGTGGTGATCGCCCAGCAGCTGCCGGCCCAGCTGCTGCGCTACGTGGAGAAGCTGCCCATCCGCTACGTGGCCGACCTGTACAACCCCCTGGTCATCGAGCTGCTGGAGGCCCTGGCCGACGCCGGCGCGCCGCGCGAGCACAGCCTGGCCCGGCGGCTCGACGCGCACCGTCGCCGCCCAGTGCGCCGTGGCCGACTTCATCATCTGCGCCAGCGAGAAGCAGCGCGACCTGTGGCTCGGCGGCATCGGGCTGTCGGGCCTGATCGACCTGGACTCCTACCGCCACGACCGCACCTACCGGTCGTTCCTGGACGTGGTGCCGTTCGGCCTGCCGACGGACCCGCCCGTGCACCAGCGGCCCGGTGCTCAAGGGCGTGTGGCCCGGGATCGGAGCCGACGACCAGGTGCTGCTGTGGGGCGGCGGGCTCTGGCGCTGGCTGGACGCGCATCACGCCGATCAAGGCCGTCGAGCGGCTGGTCGCCGAGGGCCGGCCCGTGCACCTGTTCTTCATGGGGGTCAAGCGACCCGAGCCCGACCAGTGCGACGTGCCCGTCGGCGGCCGAGCACGCCATCGACTACGCCCGCGAGCGAGGGCCTCGACGGGCAGCTGCGTGCACTTCAACGAGGGCTGGATCCCCTACGCCGAGCGCGGCAGCTACCTGCTGGAGTCCGACCTGGGCATCTCCGCGCATCACGACCACCTGGAGGCGCGCTTCTCCTTCCGCACCCGCGTGCTGGACTACCTCTGGGCCGGGCTGCCGATGGTGCTCACGCGCGGGGACTCGATGGCCGACCTGGCCGAGCGGCAGGCGCTTGGCGGCACGGTCGACCCGGAGGACGATGCCGGCTTCGCCGCGGCGTGCGCGGCGCTGCTGGACGACCGCGAGCTGCTGGAGGCCACGGCGGGGCGCGTGAGCGAGACGCGGCGCAGGCCTTCCGCTGGGAGGAGGCGGCGCGACCGCTGATCGACTTCTGCGCCGACCCCCACGGGCGACCCGCGCCGCGCCGGCACCCGGCCGTCGTGGCGATGGCCACCTACGGTCAGTACCCGGGCATCCTGGCCCACCAGGTGTCCGACGAGGGCGTGGGCGTGGTGGCGCGGCGGATGATCCGCAGCGTCGGGCCGCGTGCTGCGCCACGGCGCCTGATCGACCTCAGGGCCTCTCGAGCACGACCAGGTCCTGATGGTCGTTGAGTCCGCGCTCCAGGTGGTGCCGGACATCGAAGTACCGCGACCAGTGCCGCTGGACATACGCCTTTGAGTGGTACGCGTTCTGGTAGAAGTCCGGCAGGCCGTCCAGCTTGAACCGTCCGGTGGCGACTTTGTGAAACGCGAAGCCGTCGTCGGCCAGCCGGCGCTTGTACTCCTCGGGAAGCTCCGCCTGCGCGTAGGTGCCGTGCGTCGTGAGCAGCAGGACCGCACCCGGCGCTGCCACCCGCCGCAGGTCCGCGAGCCAAGCGGCCTGCAGCTCCTCGTCGAGGTGCGTGAATACCGACACTGCGTATATGAGGTCGAAAGTGGAGTCGGGAAACGGCAGCGGCGGCCGCGCATCGTTCACCTCGAACGTCGCAAACGGGATCGCCTTCCTGCACCAGCGGATCGCCTCGGGATCGATGTCGGTCCCGCGCACATCGGACGACGCCGGGAGGTCACGGAAATGCCGGAGCACCCGGGCGCTCCCGCAGCCGAAGTCCAAGGATGTGGTGGAAGGAGGACATCTCCCTGCCCGCCAGCTGTGCCGCCTGCCGCGAGGTCGTCCGCGCAGTGCTTTCCCACGTCTATGTAGGTCTGAGCGTCGAGCCCGCCGTGAACCCGATAGCGCAGACGAGGCGGCGGCAGCGGAAGGTCGCCACCGACGCGAGAGAAGCGATCCGCCACGGCGATGCGGAAGGCGCGCGCCCGAAAGCGGTAGTACCGCAGCGCGGGGTGCGTGGAGTCGGGAGTGAGTCGCTTCGCGACGTCGACGAGGCGGTTCACCCACCGTGAGCCCGCTCGCCCTGCGCCGCTCTCCGCACTCCACCTCGGCGACGCTATCAGCGGGTCGTCGAGGCCGGGCTCACTCCCGGCCGCGCGGATGTCCGAGCGCCTGCCGCCCTCGGATCGGCCGGTCGGGCACGGCCTGCTCCACGCTGCACGCGCGCTGAGCGGCGCAGATCCGAGCGCTCGCGCGAGGATCGACGGCAGCAGCCGCAGGCCCGCCCCGAGGCCTCCGAGGTACGCGCGCAGGCGGCCCTCGCGAGCGGCCTGGCGGGCCGTGGCGGCCTGGCGATACGCGCACCAGCGGAGCCCACCGCGCCGGGAACGCCTTGCCAGTGAGCAGGACGGTGTTGCGCGCCACCCACCAGGTGAGCCCGCGCGAGAGGCTGCGCGAGCTGCCCTCGCTGGCGTGGCGAGCGACCACCGGCTGATAGCGGCACTCCCAGCCCGCCATCCGCAGCCGCAGCGCCAGGTCCACGTCCTCCAGGTACATGAAGTAGCGCTCGTCGAAGCCGCCCACGCCCAGCACGGCGTCCCGGCGGTAGAGGGCGGCGCCCGCGCAGGCGCCCCACACCTCGCCCGGGCTCGTCGTAGCTGCCGTCGTCGCGGCGGAACTTGCCGCGCTGGATCGCCGCGCCGTCGCGACCGAGGAAGTCGCCGGTGTCGTCGAGCTGTCCCGGGGTCGGCCAGCGTGACCATCTTGGTGGCCACCGCCGCGGCGCGCGGGTGATCGGCCAGCGCGCCGAGCGCTCCCTCGAGCCAGTCCTCGGCCAGCACCACGTCGGTGTTGATCAGCGCGACGGCCTCGGCGTCGGTGGCAGCGATGCCGCGGTTGGCCGCCGCGCCGAAGCCGAGGTTCTCCCCCACCTCGATCACCCGCGGGCTCGACGGGATGCGCCGGCGAGGATCGCCAGCGAGTCGTCCGACGAGCCGTTGTCCACCACCACGACCTCGTCGGCCGCGCGGGTCTGCGCGGCCACGGCGTCGAGGCACCCCACCAGCCAGCGGGCTCCATTCCAGTTGGGGATCACCACGGCTGAGCGCATGGATCGGCGGGCGGCCATGCTAGATAGGTTGCCGCCGATGAGCCGCCGCGCCGCCGCGCCGCCCACCGGCCCCGTCCTGTTCGTGAGCTACTCCGGCCTCTGGGGCGGCGCGGAGCAGCTGCTGGTGGACGCGGCGCGCAGCCTGCGGCGACCGGCGGTGCTGCTGTGCCCGGCCGGCGAGCTGGCCACGCGCGCCCGGGCCGCCGGGATCGCCGTGCTCGAGAGCCGGGAGCGCCCGCGCGAGCTGCGCGGCGGCGCACGGGTGGCGGCCACGGCCGCGTCGCAGCTGGCCGGCCACGCCGGCGAGATCCGCTCCGTGGCGGCGTCGCTGCGCCCCGCGGCGGTGGTGGCGTTCGGGATGCGCAGCGCGATCGCGGCGAGCCTCGGTGCTGAGCGGCGGGCGCGGCGCGGCCGCCGCTGCTGTTCGAGCACGTGGACATGCTGCCCGAGGGCGCGGTGGCGCGGGCGGTGCGCGCCGCGTCCAAGCGCGCTCGACCGCGTGATCGCGATCTCCGATGCGGTGGCGCGCGACCTCGACCCCGAGCGCCGCCTGGGCCGCGACCGTGCGCGTGGCCCGGCCGGGCATCGACGTCGAGCCGCTTCACCCCGTCGCCGCCGCCCGCCGACCCGCCGACCGCGCTGCTGCTGGGCGCGATCGTGGGCTGGAAGCGGCCCGACCTGGCGCTGGAGGCGGTTGCGATCGCCGCGCGCGAGCTGCCCGAGCTGAAGCTGGTGGTGGCCGGCCACACGCGTGGGCGAGGAGAGCGAGCGGCTGCTGGAGGAGCTGAGGCGGCGGGCCTCGCGCGACGACCTGGCCGGGCGCGTGACCTTCGCCGGGTCGCTGCGCCGACCCGCGCGAGGCCCTGGCCGGCGCCTCCTGCCTGCTGCACTGCTCCGACGACGAGCCCTACGGGCTGGTGCTGCTGGAGGCCATGGCCACCGGGCGGCCGGTGGTGGCCCCCGCGTCCGGGGGCCCGGTGGAGATCGTGGCGCCGGACTGCGGGCGGCTCTACGCGCCCGGAGACGCCGGCGCCGCGGCGGGCGCGCTGGTGGCAGACGCTCGGCCGACGCCGGCGAGCTGCGCCGCGCGGGCGCAGCGCGCGCGGGCGCACGTGGCCGCGCACTTCAACCTGGCCGAGTCGCGGCGGCGGTGGCTGGACGCCGCCCATCCGCTGCTCAAGGACGACCGCGCCCGACCCCGAGGCGGGCGCGGACCTGACGCTGGTCACGGTGACCCACAACTCGGCGGCGCGAGCTCGACCGGCTGCTGCGCTCGGTCGCGCGCAACCTGCCCGCCGCGGCGATCGTGGTCGTGGACTCCGGCTCGTCCGACGACAGCGCCGAGCGTCGCGCGCAGGCATGCCGGCGCGACCGTGCTGGAGCTGGACAACGTGGGCTACGGCAGCGCCGCCAACGCCGGCCTGGAGCGGGTCGAGACGCCCGCGTGCGTGGTGCTCAACCCCGACGTGGAGCTGGTGGACGGCTCGCTGGCCGCGCTGGCCGCGGAGGCGCTGCGCGCCGACGCGCCCGAGCGCCTCCTGGCCCCGCTGGTGCTGCATCCCGACGGCAGCCGCCAGGACTCGGTGCACCCCGAGCCCGTGTCGGCCGCCACCGCGCTGAGCGCCGTCGTGCCGCCCGCGGCGCTGCCTCCGCCGCTGCGCCGCGCCGTGCAGCCCTGGCGCTCGGACCAGCCGCGCGAGGTGGCCTGGCCGGTGGGCTGCTGCATCGTCGCGCGCACCGAGACGCTGCGCCGGCTCGGCCCCTTCGACGGGCGGATCTTCCTCTACGGCGAGGACCTGGAGCTGGGCCTGCGCGCGCGCGACGCCGGCGTGCAGAGCTGGTGGTGGCCGGACGCGCGCGTGATCCACTACGAGGCGCACACCTCGGCGCGCAGCTTCGGGGGCGAGCCGTTCGAGATGCTGGCCGAGCAGCGCCACGCCGTGGTGGCCGACCGCCGCGGCGAGCGAGCCGCGCGCTGGGACGACCGGCTGCAGGCGGCGACCTTCATCAACCGGATCGCGCTGAAGACGCTCACGCGGCGCTCGAACGAGCGCGAGCGCAGGCAGCTGCGGGCGGTGCGGGGCGCGCGGCGGGCGCGGCTGGCGGCGACTGACGGCGAGCCCGCGCCTGAGTGCATGCGTTCATTGCGCGCTGATGTGTGCCTGGCGTTCGCGACCGCAGCCGTGCGGTGCCGGCGACGAGGGCGACGGCGCGCCGACGCCGGACTCGCCAGCGTCAGTCACGGCCGCTCCAGCGGCGTCCTACGGCGCTCGTCGGCGGCCGCGGCGTGGCCCGGCGGCGCCTCCGGCGGCTCGGCGGAGGCGCGGCGCACCGCCATCAGCGTCCGGCCACACGCCACCATCAGCAGCACCAGCGCCGCCACCGTGACCCAGTGCGCGCGGATCAGGTCCAGGCTGTACTCGAAGTTGTAGCCGCCCCGGTCGCGGGGCGGGTCGAGCGCGTAGAGCAGCGGCACCACGACCACCAGCAGCCCCGCCGCCGCGGCCACGAGCGCCCGCGGCGACCACCCGCGCCAGAAGATCAGGGTCAGCGCCGGGAAGATGACCACCGAGGAGCGCGCGGCGAACAGGAACGCCAGCGGCAGGGTCGCGGCGAAGGCCAGGGCGGCGGCGCGCGCCAGGGGCATCGGCGCCGGTCGCGCCTCCGGGAGCAGCGCCAGCTTCTCCTGCACCCGCGCGCGGCCGCGCTGCAGCCACCAGCCGACGGCCAGGAAGGCGAGCAGGGCCAGGCACACCAGCGCCGAGATCAGGTACCCCACCCGCGCCATCGCCTGGGGCCCGAACTCGAACGCCACGTCGCGGCAGTCGCCCGGCGCTCGCCAGCCGTTGGCGTAGCCGTTGATCGGGCGCGGCTCGCCCAGGTCGCGCCCGTCGCAGCTGGCCTTCCATCCCTTCGAGAAGCTCTGGCCGAGCACCAGCCACGACGGCCCGTCCAGGGCCACCCGCACCCCGTCGACCGCGCTCTTCTCGATCGTTCCGGGGTCCAGCACGCGACCGCCCCCCACGCCCGCGGCGCGCGGACGCGGGGCGGGCGAGGCCAACCGCAGCAGGTCCACGCTGAAGGTGCCCGGCAGCGAGCGCACGTGCTGGATGCCCTCCCCCATCGGCACCGGGGCACCGCAGCCGCGGGCCGGCAGCGGGCGGCCGGCCAGCAGGTCGGCCGCGGTGCCGCGGGGGCGCAGCGGCACGCGGCGCCCCTCCACCTCCACGACCACGCTGCCGCACGGAGCCCGCAACGGCGCGGCGGCAGCAGGCGGGTCCCCGGCCGCCACGCCCGGCACGGTCACACCCGCGAGGCCGACCGCGCGCGTCGAGCGCTCGCGCGCCGAGGCGCCGCGCGGGAAGCGCGACGCCACCACCGTCATCCGGAACGCCCGCGCCCGCACGGGGCGCGGCAGCGTCACGCTGCCGTCGGCGGCCACCCGCAGCGCCGGCGTGGCGCCGCCGGCCCAGCTCAGGCGCACCGCCGTGGGCCGCCGGACGGCCAGCCGCGAGGGCTCGAGCCGCAGGCGCGAGACGGTCTGGGGCTCGGGCGGTGCGCCACGACAGCCACGGGTACGGGGAGCTGGGCCGCGCCCAGATGCCCACCCACGACGTGTCGCCGCGGCGGTCGAAGGCGCTGGACGCGCGGTAGGGCACCCGGTTCTCGAACCGCCCGGACGAGTCGAACCTGTCACTGCCGCCCTGTCCCAGCAGCCGGTCCAGGGCCGAGTCGCGCGCGTCCACCGCGGGCTGCACCTTGGCCTGGACCTCATACGAGCGCGCGCCCGGCGCGAACACCACGCGGTCGATCTGGCGCTCGGCGTCCTCGCGGTTGGACACGAGCTCCAGCTGCGGGCTGCCGGCCTGGCGGTTGCGGCGAAACGGCTCGTCGGCGGTGGTGCGCTCGAACACGTAGCTCAGGCCCACGCGGCTGAGGTCGCGGTTGGCCAGCGCGCGGCCGGCGATCACCGGCGGGCGCAGCGGCTGGCGGATCCGCACGCCGGGGATCCGGATCTCGCGGAAGCCGCCGCCGCCGCGCAGGTTGCCCCCGGGCTGGTCGACCTTCGTGATCGTGACGCGCAGCTTGGCCTGGTCGCGCAGGCCCAGCCGGATCCGGTTCACGCCCGGCCCGAGCCTTGCGCGGACGCCGTTCACGTCCACCTCGCGCTCCACTCCGAAGGGGTCGCGGGTGGGCTCCAGCTCGATGAACGGCACGTCGCGCGGCCGGTCGAAGCCCACCTCGATCCAGCGTGCGCTGGGCAGGAAGTAGCGGTCGGCGGTCCAGGTCGTGGCCCGATTGCCGTCGAAGGCGGCGATGGGCGCGTGCTCCGGGTACTCGCGCAGGCCGCCCTCGGACGGCGAGCGGAGGTAGCTGGCGCCCTCCACCGCGGCCACCGTCTGGGAGTCGGGGCCGCGCAGCGGGAACGGGTCGATGAGGGCGAAGTTCTCGTTCAGGGGCTCGGTCTCACGCAGCGTCGGGCCGAGGTTCTGGCGCCCGAACTCGGGCACGAACCGCCGCCGCCGGTTGGAGTCCGAGACCACCACGTCCGCCCCCTCCCGGGCGAACCGGCGCAGCTCCGCCTCGGACAGGTCGCCCGCGTAGAGGACCGGGCTGCGCTCCGGGAGCGCGCCGAATCCGGCCAGGGCCGCCAGGCCCTCGGCCCCGCCGTCGACGATGGTGGCCGGCGTCGAGGGCGCCACCCCAACCACCCCGCGGCCGGGGTCCAGGTCGTAGCGCCGCACCTGGGGCAGCTGCGCCGGCGCTCCCAGCTCGCCGCCGCGCTGCGGCACCGCGCGCGTGGGGCCGTAGCTGCGCGTGGGGCGGTCCAGGCCCTGGCCGGCCAGCGACTCCGCCGCGGCCGATGCCTCCACCGCGCCGCTGCGCGGCACGTCGTCGTCGCTGCCCGTGACCACCGCGCCGGCGCCGACGAGCTCCAGCAGCGGCTTGAGCTGGCCGGGGAACAGCCGCCGCTGCGCGACCAGCCGGTCGATCGTCCACAGCAGGTCGGTTGCGGTGGGGTCCGAGTACGGGGTCTCGTAGCGCACCGCCACCGGCTTGTCGGTCACCCGCGGCAGGATCGCGTCGATCGTGCCGCCCCACCGGTAGTAGGCGAAGATCTGCCCGGGCAGCACGAAAGCGCGCGAGTTGGGCGCCAGGTCGCGATCGAGGTCGTCGCCGGCGTCCGTCCAGGCGGCAGGGATGCGATCCCAGGTCAGCTGCTTCTCGACCGCCGTGCCGCGCACCAGCGGCAGCGCGGCCAGGGCGATCATCACCAGCGCTGCGGCGGGCACCCCCACCAGCGCCGCTCGGCGCACGGGTCCCGGTCGCATCCCGGCCAGCCGCGCCACGGCCATCTGCGCCGCCACGCCCAGCAGCCCGGCGGCGCCCAGCGCCACGAGCGGGGCCGCCTTCTGGGTCGTGCGCATGAACCGCAGCAGCTCCACGTTGCGGTAGGTCCACTCCATGGCGTCGCGGCTGGGGGTGTTGTCCGGGAAGCCGGCCACCTCGATGGCCATTCCCGTGAGGAAGATGAACAGGAAGAACGGCGCGTAGCGCAGGCGCCGGGTCCAGATGAAGCCCGCAACGGCCAGGGCCGGTGCCAGGAGCGAGGCACCCACCACCAGCGGGTTGAACAGCATCGTGCCCGACTCGGTGAAGAACGGCTTGTCCGCGCCCTCGAAGCCCGACCCCGATGTAGGAGGTCCAGTAGGCCATCAGGCGCAGCGCCTCGGGCGCGTTGTTGGTGCCCCAGATCGTGCGCGGCTGCTCGGTGAACTGGAGGAAGTCGATGCCGTAGCCGGCGTGGACGACCAGGGGCACGATCCACCACAGCGACGCGAGGGTGCCCAGCACGCCCATCCGCACGAGGAACCCGGCCGAGTCGCGCCATCGCACCGACCCCACCAGCGGCTCGTAGACCAGCAGCACCAGCGGCCCGAACAGCATCCAGCCCACCACCGCCCCGTTGATGCCCCCGCCGACCGACGTGAGCACCAGCGCGAAGACGGCGGCCGCCAGCCAGCCGCGCCAGTCGCGCCAGCCGCGGCGCGTCGCGCACCGCGCGCACCCCGTGGAAGACCACCAGCAGCAGCCACGGCAGCGCCGCGTAGCCCAGCAGGGTGATGCTGGTGCGGCCGGTGAACATGACCGTGTAGGGGTTGAGCATGTACAGCGTCGCCGCCACCAGGTGGGCCACGCCGCGCGGGCGGCCCACCATGACGTCGAGCAGCCTGAGCACGCCCAGGGCCGAGATCGCGAAGATCAGGCCGAGCCAGAGGCGGTGCGCCACCCACGGCTCGAAGCCGATCGAGTGGAACAGGGCGAAGATCGGGCCCATCGGCCACAGGTAGCCGCTGTACTGCGCGCCCTGGACGGCGCCGAAGTCGATCGACGGCGTCCACACCGACGCCACCTTCTCCAGGAAGGCCACCGGGTCCACGTGCAGGTCGATCTTGGTGTCGCTGCTGGCGTCGCCGGGCCGCTGGGCCAGCGCCACGACGAAGGCGAGCACGGCGAATCCGAGCGCCATGGCGCGGTCACGAGTCGGTCTGCTCATGGCCGCGCGCAGGGTATAAGTCCGCTGCCACGCACGGCGCTGCATCGGACTATCGTGCCGCGGCCGTGTCAGCCGTCGGCGCGCAGCAACCGCTTGCCCACCCCGCTGCGCGGACCGATCCGTGGCGCGCATTCTGGCCCGCCCTGGCCGCGATCGTTCTGGGCGCCCTGCTGATCAGGGTGGCCCACACCGTGGCCGTGGCCCCCTGGCCCCCGCCCGGCCTGGACGACCAGTACTTCTTCAGCGCTCTCCCCAAGCTGCTGGCCGACGGGCAGGGCTTCATCGCCCCGTTCAAGTTCGACTTCCAGCAGATCACCGAGCCCACCGCCGAGCACCCGCCGCTGTACTCGGTGGTGCTCGCGCTGCCCGCCTGGCTGGGGTTCGACTCCCCGGATGCCCAGCGGCTCCCGGGCGCCCTCTTCGGGGCGGGCACGGTGGCGGCCGTGGGCGTGCTCGCGCGCCGTCTGGCCGGCGACCGGGCGGGCCTGATCGCCGCCGGGCTGGCGGCCGTGTACCCCACGCTGATCGCCGCCGACGGCGCGCTGATGAGCGAGACGCTCTACGGGCTGCTCGTGGCCCTCTCGCTGCTGGCGGCCTACCGCTACCTCGACCGGCCGGACACCCGCTCGGCGGTGTGCTCGGCGCGCTGCTGGGACTCACGGCGCTCACGCGCGGCGAGGCGCTGCTGCTGTTCCCGCTGCTGCTGGTGCCTGCCATCCGCCGGCCCGGGGGCTGGCGCGGGGCCGCGGTGGCGGTCGTGGTGTTCGCCGCGGTGCTCACCCCGTGGACGATCCGCAACTGGTCGGCCTTCGACCGCCCGGTGCTGGTGGCCACCAACTCGGGCACTGCGATCGCCGGCGCCAACTGCGACGCCACCTTCGCCGCGGGCGACAAGCTCGGCGGCTGGAACCCGCCCTGCATCCAGGAGCACCCGGGGTTAAACGAGGCCGAGCACCACGCCGAGGCGCTGCGCGAGGGGCTGGACTACGCGGGCGACCACCTGGGCCGGCTGCCGGTGGTGCTGGCCGCGCGGGTCGGGCGGGTCTGGAGCGTGTACGAGCCGTTCCAGATCCCGGAGGGGCGCAACGTGCGGGTTCAGAAGCTGGGCACCGCCATGTTCTGGCTGCTGGTGCCGCTGGCCGCGTGGGGCCTGATCGCCCTGCGCCGGCGCGGGAGTGAGCACGTGGATCCTGCTGATGCCGTTCGTGGTCGTGACCGTGACCGCGCTCGCTGACCTACGGCAACGTACGCTTCCGCGAGCCGGCCGAGCTGTCCCTCGTGATCCTGGCCGCGGTCGCGCTCGACGCCCTGTGGCGCCGCCGCGAGGCCGGCCGGCCGAGCCGGCCACCACCTGACCCAGTGCCCATGCCATGAGCGAGATCGAAGACGTAGTGATCCTGTGCGGAGGCCGCGGCACGCGGCTCCAGGAGCACACCCAGTCGATCCCCAAGCCCCTGGTGGAGATCGGCGGCGAGCCGATCCTGTGGCACGTGATGCAGATCTACGCCGCCCACGGCCTGCGCCGCTTCACCCTCTGCACCGGCTACAAGGGCGAGCTGATCGAGGACTTCGTGAACTCGCGTGAGTGGCCCGACGGCGTGGAGGTGACGCTGCCTCGACACCGGCCTGGACACCCCCACCGGCGGGCGGATCAGGCGCGCCGGCGACGCCCTGGGCGAGCGGGCCTTCTGCGCCACCTACGCCGACGGCGTGGCCGACGTCGACCTGGAGCGCGCTGGTGGAGTTCCACCGCGAGCACGGCGAGCTGGCCACGATGACCGTCGTGCGCCCCGAGCAGCAGTTCGGGATCGCCGAGGTCAACGGCGACGGCCGCGTGCGCGGGTTCCGCGAGAAGCCGCGCACCGAGCACTGGGTGAACGGCGGCTTCTTCTGCTTCGAGCACGGGGCGCTGGGCTACATCGGCGAGGACTCGGTGCTGGAGCGCGAGCCGCTCGAGCGGCTGGCCACCATGGGCCAGCTGCACGCCTTCGAGCACGACGGCTTCTGGGAGTGCATGGACACCTACAAGGACGCCGTGCAGCTCAACGACATCTGGGCCGCGGGCGGCGCGCCGTGGAAGGTGTGGGGCTGATGCGCTCGGCCTTCGTGACCGGCGGCTACGGCCTGCTGGGCTCCGGGCTCGTGCGCGCGCTGCTGGACCGCGGCGTGGAGGTCACGCTCCTGCGCCGCGACACCACGCCGCGCTCGGCGCTGGTGCTGGAGGGCCTGGAGGAGCGCGCGAACGTGGTGGCGGGCGACGTGACCGACGCCGCCGCTGGTCGAGCGCGCCCTGGGCGAGTACGAGGTGGACACCGTCTTCCACCTGGCCGCCCAGACCATCGTGGGCACCGCCAACCGCTCGCCCGTCCCCACCTGGGAGGCCAACATCCGCGGCACCTGGACGGTGCTCGACGCCTGCCGCCGACTGGAGTGCGAGCGGGTCGTGGTGGCGGCGTCCGACAAGGCGTACGGCTCCCACGACGAGCTTCCCTACCAGGAGGACTTCGCGCTGCAGCCGCGCTTCCCCTACGACGTGAGCAAGGCGGCCACGGACATGATCGCCCGCTCCTACTTGCACACCTACGGGGTTCCCATCGCCACCACGCGGTTCGCCAACCTCTACGGCGGCGGCGACACCAACCGCTCGCGGCTGGTGCCCGAGGCGGTGGACGCGGCGCTGGCCGGCCGGCGCCCCGTGATCCGCTCCGACGGCACGCCCGAGCGCGACTTCCTCTACGTGGACGACGCCGTGGCCGCCTACCTGGCCATCGCGGAGGCGCTGGACGACGGCGGCGCCCGCGGCGAGGCCTTCAACGCCGGCGGCGGCCGGCCCCACCCCGTGCGCGAGGTGGTGGACCTGATCTGCCGCGTGGCGGGCACCGACGTGGAGCCCGACATCCGCGGCCAGGGCACGCCCCACGGCGAGATCGACCGCCAGTACGTGGACACCTCCAAGCTGCGCGAGCTGACCGGCTGGGCGCCCGCCGTGGACCTGGAGGAGGGCCTGCGCCGCACGGTGGAGTGGTACCGGGCGCACCCGGGGGCGCTGGGCGCCTGACGCCCGCGGTCAGGTGGGACCGACCGGCGCGGCGGGCTCGGGCATCGGCCTGTCCGGATCGCGCGGCGGCGCGGCCGCCTCGTGCGTGTCGGCCCTGACCACGAACAGCGGCCGGTTCTTCAACTCGTCGTACATCCGGCCCAGGTACTGCCCGATGATCCCGATACACGCCAGCTGCACGCCGCCCAGGACGAGCACCACCCCGACCACGGACGTCCAGCCGGCAACCGCGTCGTCGGTGAACAGCCGCACGCCGATCACGTAGATGAAATAGAGGCCGCCGAGAAACGACAGGAACAGGCCCAGCATGCTCGCCAGGCGCAGGGGCAACGCGGAGAAGCCCAGGATGGCATCGAAGGCGAGCCGGACCATGGCGCGCCCGGAGTACTTCGAGTAGCCCACGACGCGGGCGCCGCGGTCGTATTCGACCGTCGCCTGGGGAAACCCGACCCAGCGGGTCATCCCGCGCAGGAAACGGTGGCGTTCGGGCATGAGCAGGAGCGCGTCGACCACGCGCCGAGACATCAGCCGGAAGTCCGCGCCCCCAATCGGGATGTCGAGCGAGGTCAGGGCGTTCACAGCTCGGTAGAACAGGCGGGCCGATACGACCTTGAACCTGCCCTCTGCGTCTGAGGCGCTGCGCACGGCGTAGACCACGTCGTAGCCCTCGCCCGACTTCTCGACCAGGGCGGGGATGGTCTCGGGCGGGTGCTGCAGGTCGGCGTCCATCGTGACGACGAGATCGCCCGTGGTGGCCGACAGGCCGGCGCTCAGCGCCACCTGGTGACCGAAGTTCCGCGACAGCCGGACCCCGCGGATCCGGGGATCGTCACGCGAAGCGGCCTCGAGCACCTCCCACGTGGAGTCGGTCGACCCGTCATCGACCACCAACACCTCCCACTCGTCGAACTCGCCCTCGAGGACGCTGAGCAGGCGGTCGAGGAGCTCCGGAAGCGCCTCCTGTTCGTTGTATGCCGGGACGACGAGGCTGAGCTTCACGCGTCGAGATTCTGTCACGCCGCCGGGCGACCTCAGCCCACACCCTGGGGCATCTGCTGGAATGCCCAGCCGTGCGCGGGAAGGAATGGCTCGTTGAGCGACGACTCGTCCTTGCCAGCGGGCTCGCCGCGTCACTGCCGATCGTCTTCTCCGTGATCCAGGCCGTGTCCGCCGGCTGGGTCCCGCTCGGCGACGATGCGGCGATCGCGCTGCGCGCCTACGACGTCTTCACCGATCGCTCGTCGCTGACCGGCCTGCCCTCGACCGGGCCGACCGGCGTGCTGGAGGAACAGGCCTACCACCTGGGCCCTCTGCTGTTTTGGCTGCTGGCGCTCCCGGCACGATTCATGGACCCGAGCTCCCTCGTGGTCGCCGTGGGGCTCGTGAACGTGGCCGCGACGATTGGAGTGGTCGCGCTCGCCCGCCGCCGAGGGGGGCTGCCGCTCATGTTCGCGACCGCTGTCGCGCTGCCGCTCATGCTCAGCTCGCTCCCCACCCATGCCTACAGCGACGTCTGGAACCCCGCGGCGGCGCTGATGCCGTTCACCCTGTTGATCTTCGCCGCCTGGTCGCTCGCCTGCGGCGAGTACCGCCTGCTGCCGGTGGCCGTCCTCTCGGCGAGCTTCGCGGCGCAGTGCCACCTGGCCTACCTGATCCCGTCTCTGGGCGCCCTCGTGGTGGGAGTGGCCGGGCTGGCCATCGTCCGCCTGACCGGCAGGGATCGCGAGCAGGGGCAGCCGGACGACCTGCTGCCCTGGCTGGGGGCCGGCGCGGCGGTGGGGCTGGTGGCCTGGAGCGCGCCGATCATCGATCTCTTCACCGGCAGCCCCAGCAATCTCCAGGTGCTCTGGGAAGCGGCGCGAGCGGGTGATCTGACGCTGGGGCCCGACGTCGGGGTGCGCGCCCTCGTGCTGGCCACCGGTGTACCCCCGTGGTGGCTGGATGACCCGCGAGTGGCAATCGAGCGCGTGGCCGAACTCCGCGAGGCGCCCGGCACGCTGGTCTACGTCTCCGCAGCCCTGGTGCTGGCGGGGGTCGCGGCCACCACCGTCGTGGGCGTGCTGCGCCGCAGGGCCGACGTGGCCGCCGCCGGGGTGCTGGCGCTGGTGCTCTGCGTCGCGATCGTGCAGTTCACGTCCTCGATCCCCGACGCCAGCATCGTGAACCTGGGCTACGGGCTGTGGTGGGCCTCGCCGGTGGGGATGTTCGTGTGGCTGTCGCTTGGCTGGTCGATCGCCGCCCTGCTGGCCCCCCTGAGCCGGGTCGCGTCCGTCGCCTCGCGCCCGTCCAGGGCGGGGCCGGTGGCGGCCGGACTGGCGGCGGCACTCGCGGTGGGGCTGTTCGTAGCCGTGGACGCCGAGTGGCGGGAGGAGCCGTTCGATGCAATGAACGAGATCGACGAGGCCCTCGCCGAGGTGCCCGAGCGGCCCACCAGGGTCGTGGCGTCGTCGGATGACGTCGCATTCCTCGCCCTGGACCTCCAGACGGGCATGGTCCAGTCCCTGCGACGGCGGGGATTCGACGAGGTCACGGCGCCGGGGATCGCGACCTCGCTCGGCGCTGACTACGGCGCGGGTGGGGTGGCGCCCCGACAGGTGGTTCGCGTGGACGTGGACAGCCAGCCGCCGCCGGGCGGCCGTGTGGTCTTCCGAGAACGTGTGACCCAGTGGCCCGAGCTGGGCGATCCGTTCGCACCCAAAGTGCCTCCGGAGCGGACCGTGGTGGTCACGCTGCGTCCGGGGCCCCCCGGCTCGTGAGCGCCGGGGTGGTGGGCGCCACCGCGCGCCGCTTTGCGTTCTGGCTGGCGGCCATCGCCGCCGCCGGCGTGGCGCTGCGGCTGGCCCAGACGCTGCTGGTGGCCCCCTGGCCGCCGGAGCTGTTCAACGACGAGGCCTACTACGCGACGCTCGGCCGCCTGATCGCCGACGGCGAGGGCTTCATCCGGCCGGCCGAGTTCTACGCCGACGGCCTCTCACTCCCCACGGCGGAGCGCGCGCCGCTGTTTCCGCTGGCCGTGGCCGTCTTCGCCACGTTCGGCGTGGTCGGCGACGAGGCGCGCCTGATCGGCCTCTTCACCGGCGGTGCGACGATCGTGCTGATCGGGCTCCTGGGGCGGCGGCTCGCGGGCGAGCGGGCGGGGCTGATCGCCGCCGCGGTGGCCGCCGTCTACCCGACCCTGATCGCCGCCGACGGCGCGCTGATGACCGAGTCGCTCTACGGCGCGCTGGCGGCCGGCGCGCTGCTGGCCGCGTACCGGCTGATGGAGGAGCCCACCGCGCGCCGTGCGGTGATCCTGGGGGCGATTCTGGCCGTGGCGGCCCACGCCCGCGCGGAGGCCCTGCTGCTGCTGCCGCTGATCCTGCTCCCGTTCCTGCGCCGGCCCGGCGGCCTGCGGGCCGCGGCCGTGGTGTGCGCGGCGTTCGTCGTGGCGCTGCTGCCCTGGGGCGTGCGCAACTTCGCGGAGTTCGACCGCCCGGTGCTGATCGCCACCGAGGGCGGCGAGACCCTGGCGGGCGCCAACTGCACGCCGATGTACTACGGCGAGCGGATCGGCAGCTGGAGCGCCGTGTGCGTGAGCTTCGACGGCCGCGGCAACGAGGCCAGGGAGTTGAACGAGGCGGGCCGGGACGGCATCGACTTCGCCCTGGACAACACGGGACAGATCCCGCGCGTGCTGGCTTACCGCGTGGCCCGCACCTGGAGCCTCTACGGGGTGTTCGACAGCGCCGAGGGACGCGAGCCATGGGTCACCAAGCTGGGCCTGGGCATGCTGGTGCTGCTGGTGCCGCTGGGCGTCTACGGGCTGGTCACGCTGCGCCGCCGCCAAGTGCCCGTGTGGATCCTGTGCACGCCGCTGATGACGGTCACGCTCACATCGCTACTGGCCTACGGCAACCCCCGTTTTCGCCATTCGGCCGAGATCCCGATCGTGGTGCTGGCGGCGCGTGGCGCTCGACCGGCTGGCATCGCGCGGCCGGGAGCCCTCTCGGACCGTGTCGTCCCCGGCCGCCGGGAGCCCCGCCTGATGCGCGCCTGGCTCAAGGCGCACCCGACCGCGGCGGCAGCCCTGCTGTACGCGCTGCTGTCCCTGGTGCTCTACGCGCAGGCGCTGGTTCCGGGCAACACCCTGTCCGGGGCGGACTACCTGTACTCGGCTGCGCCCTGGGCGGCCGAGCGGCCCGCGGGCGTGGAGTTCCTGGGCTCCAACTTCGAGCTCATCGACGCGGTGACCCAGTTCGACCCCTGGCTGCAGTACACGCGCGAGCGGCTGCCCGACGTGCCGCTGTGGAACGACCAGGTGGCCGTCGGCCGGCCGTACCTGGCCAACGCGCAATCGGCGGTGCTGTCTCCCTTCCGGCTGCCCGGCGTACGTGCTGCCGTTCTGGTGGTCGCTGGGCCTGATGGCCGCGCTGAAGGTGTTCGCGGCGTCCTTCGGCACCTTCCTGCTCGGGCAGGGCGCTGGGGATGCGCTTCGGTGGCGCGCTGCTGGCCGGGCTGGCGTTCGGGTTCAGCCTCTTCCTCGTCGCGTGGATCGCCTGGCCGCAATCCAGCGTGTTCGCGCTGCTGCCGTGGCTGCTGCTGCTCACCGAGCGCGTGCTCAGGGCCCCGGGGCCGCTCTCGGTGGCGGGGTTGGCGGCCGTCGTGGCGCTGCAGTTCTTCGGCGGCCACCCGGAGTCGAACTTCCACCTGCTGGCCACCACGGTCGTCTGGTTCGGCTTCAGGGCGCGTGGTGCTGCGCCGCGAGGACGGCCTGCCCTCCATCCGCGGGCCGACGCTGGCGTTCGCGGCGGCCCTGGCCGGCGGCGCGGCGCTGGCCGCCATCACGCTGCTGCCGTTCCTGGAGCTGCTCGGGCGCTCGGGCGACGTGGAGCTGCGCGAGAACTTCGCCGACATCAAGCTCCCGCGCGAGTACCTGCTGGGCTCGATGCTGTCCGACTACTGGGGCCGCACGACGCAGGTGGCGTTCGGGGCCGTGGCCCAGCAGCGCGCGCTGTACGTGGGCGCGCTCCCGCTGATGCTGGCGGCAGCCGCGCTCGTGATGCGTCCCAACGCCACCCGTGCCGGGGTGGCCGTGCTCGGCGCGCTGGTGATGGCCATCGTGCTCGGCGTGCCCCCGTTTCCGGAGATCGCGGGCGAGATACCGATCGTCAAGACGGGCAACCACATCCGGTTGGCGATCGTGGTGATGCTGTGCCTGGCGCTGCTGGCGGGCTGGGGCCTGGACGACCTGGCCGAGCGCGAGATCTCCCGCCGCAACGTGGTGCTGGGCATCGCAGGCGCGATGCTTGTGGCACCGGTGCTGGTGCTGGCAGCGCGCGGCGAGCTCAGCGCCGGCCTGCTGGGCGACGCGCTCAAGGTCGCCTGGGGCTTCTCGTGGCCCACGACCAGCCCGCCCGGGTCGGAGGACATCACCGCCATCCGCATGGGCTCGCTGATCGTGTGGCTCACGTTCATGGGCCTGGCCGCCGCGCTGGTGGCCCTGCGCCTGCGCGGCCGCCTGGCCGCGTCGGCGTTCGTGGCCCTGGCGATCGCCCTCGTGGTGGCCGACCTGTTCAAGGCCGGCATGGGCGCCACGCCGGCGATCGACACCGACACGGCCAAGCAGCCCTCCACCCCCGGGCTGCGCTACCTGCAGTCGCGTACGCCCGAACCGGTTCGTGGGCATCCGCCGTCCGCTCGGGCCGGCGCCGTTCATCCCCAACTCCGGCCTGACCTGGAACCTCGTGGACGCGCGCAGCTACGACCTGCCGGTGGAGAAGCGCTACGACGAGCTGTGGCGGCGCGCGATCCTCGACGGCGGGCCCACCGACATGCCCACCACATCGCCCAGCTGACGCCGGCGGCGGTGCCCGCGTTCCGGCTGATGAGTGTGACCGACGTGGCCCAGGACCCCGACGAGCCGCCGGTGCGCCGGCCCTCGCTGCCGCTGAGCTACGACGGGCGCGACCTGCGCGTCTACCGCATGTCGCGCCCGCTGCCGCGCGCCGGCGTGGTCGACGCCCAGCGCGTGGTCGGTGGCGAGGAGGCGCAGCTGGCCGCCGTGCTCGAGCCGGGCTTCGACGGCCGGCGCACGCTGGTCACCGACGACGCCGCTGCCCGGCCTGCGCGACTCGCCGGGCGAGGGCCCGGCGGGCAGCGCGCGGATCGTGCGGCGCGAGCCCGAGCGGGTCGTGGTCGACGCCACGGCGCGGCGCGCGGGCGAGCTGGTGCTCACCGACCTGCATTACCCCGGCTGGAAGGTCGAGCTGGACGGCGAGCCCGCCGATCTGCACCGCGTGAACTACCTGCTGCGGGGCACCACCCTGCCCGCCGGAAGGCACACCGTCGAGTTCACCTATCAGCCGCTGTCGTTCCGGCTGGGGTGGATCGTGAGCCTGCTGGCGCTGCTCGCCCTGGCTGCCACCGTCGCGCTGGGGCTGCGCCGCCGCGGTCGCTCCGGGGCCGGGGATGCGCCGCAGCGCCCGCCGGCCACTCAGTAGCCTGCCCGCCGTGCCGGAGGGCGGTCCCCCCACCCAAGCCGACCGCCGCTTGGCCCTCGGCCTGGGCGTGCTGGCCGCGCTTCCGATCCTCGTGGCCATGGGCTACGCCATCGGCGACGAGTGGACGCCGATCGGCGACGACGCGTACATCGCCATCCGCGCGCACGACGTGTTCACCGACCTCTCGCCGCTGGTCGGCCAGCGCTCGTCGGGGGCGTCCGGCGTGCTCGAGGAGACGGCCTACAGCCCGGGCCCGCTGCTGTTCTGGCTGTTCGCGCTCCCCGCCCGGCTGCCGGACGGCGTGTTCATGACCCTGACCGCGGGCCTGATCAACGTGGCGGCCGTGGTGGGCGTGGTGTCCCTGGCGCTGCGCCGGGGCGGGCGGGGCCTCATGGTCGCGACCGCGGTTGCCATCCCGATCATGCTGGCGTCGCTGCCGTCGGAGACCTACAGCGACGTCTGGAACTCCTCGGCGCCGCTCATGCCCTTCCTGCTGCTGGTGTTCCTGGCCTGGTCGGTGGCCTGCGGCGAGCACCGCCTGGCGCCGCTCACCGTGCTGGTGGCCAGCTTCGCGATGCAGTCGCACCTGACCTTTCTGCCGCCCGGCGGTGCTGTTGACCGCGTTCGCGTTCGCGTGCGCGATCGTGTTCGGGGCGGGCCCGGCGGTGGCCGCGGCGATGGATCGTCGCCGACGCTGGCGGTCCTGCTCCTCTGCTGGAGCGCGCCGCTGATCGACCAGGCGACCAACGACCCCGGCAACCTCAGCGTGCTGGCGGACTCCGCCTCGAGCGGAGACCCCGAGCTCGGCCCCGCCGCGGGCCGCCGGGCGGTGGCCAACACGATCGGGGTGCGGCCGTGGTGGCTGCGCGAGGATCGCGACACGCTGCAGCGCATCGGAGACCTGGCCACCGACCCGCGCTGGTTCACGACCCTGTCGGCCGGCCTCCTGCTGGCCGTGCTGGCAGCGATCGTGCTGGCCGGCGCGCTGCGCCGGCGGGTGGAGGTGGCAGCCGCCGGGGGGATCGCGCTGGGGCTGTGCGCCGCGATCTACCTGGCAGCCGCCAACACGCCCGAGAACTCAGTGGCCACGGTGGCCTACACACTGCGGTGGGCATCGCCCGCCGGCATGGCGGTGTGGCTGCTGGCCGGGTGGTCGATCGCCACGCTGCTGCCCGCACCCGCGCTCGCGGCCCCGCGCCGCGTGGCCACAGCGGGGGCCGTCGGGCTCGCGGCGCTGGCCGCCGTGACCGTCGCGGCCGCCGAGAACCCCCCGCGCGGCGAGCCGTACGAGGGCATGCGCGCGATCATCGATCGCATCGAGGACCAGGTGCCGGTCGAGGGCGGCACGGGGATCGAGTCCTCGTCGTCGGCGCCCACCTTCGCGATGGCGCTCGAGCTGCAGGTCGGCGTGGTCTACTGGCTGCGGCGCAGCGGCCGGGACCCCGTGACGCTTCCCGAGGTCGCGGACCGGCTCACTCCCGAGTACGCCGAGGGGACGCGCCGGCGGGTGATCCATCTGGCCGTGGACGTGGCGCCCCCGCCGGGTGGCCGGCCAATCGCCGATATTCGAGCCATCGACCCCCTGGACAACTCGCGCGAGGTGCGGGTGGTCGTCACGCTCCGCGACCCCTGACGGGCATCCGAGGTGAGCGGCAAGCTCGCCGCCCGGGCCGGTGGTTTGCGTATCCTGCGCCGCCGTGCTCTCCGTACTCATGCCCGTCTACAACGAGACCGGCACCGTCAGGCAGGCCATCGACGAGGTCCTCGAGGCCGACGTCGGGACCGAGATCGAGCTGATCGTCGTGGACGACGGCTCCACCGACGGCACCCGCGAGCTGCTGGAGCGAGCCGACTGGCCCGACCGCGTCCGGGTGCTCTACCACGACCGCAACCAGGGCAAGGGCGCCGCCGTACGCACTGCCCTGGGAGCGGCGCGGGGCGAGTTCTCGGCCATCTTCGACGCCGACCTCGAGTACGACCCGGGCGACCTGGCGCGCCTGATGCCTCCGCTCGAGTCGGGCGACACCAACGCGGTGTTCGGCGTGCGCGCCTTCGACGGCTACACCAGCCACTCGTTCCTGTTCGTGCTGGGCAACAAGGGCGTGACGCTGGTGGCCAACATCCTCTTCAACGTCTACCTGCGCGACCTGATGACCTGCCACAAGGCCATCCGGACCGACGTCTTCAGGGCGCTGCCGCTGCAGGCGGCGGGCTTCGCGATCGAGCCCGAGATCGCCGCCCGGCTGCTTCAGCGCGGCGAGCGGATCTTCGAGGTGCCGGTCAGCTACAAGGCCCGTGGCTCGGACGAGGGCAAGAAGCTCACGGCCGCCGACGGCCTCAGGACGGTCGCGACGCTGGTGCGCTGCCGCTTCACCGCACCCAGGGCCTGACCCTGGCCCGGGCTCAGCTGGCCGAGGGCACGGGCACTCGCTCGGGCGGCGCGTGCTCCTCCGGCTGAGCCGTGGCCGAGGCCACCCGCGGCGCGGCGTCCCGCTCCGGCTCGCGGGTGTGGTCGCGCTCGATGGCGGCCAGCAGGCCGCCCGTGAGCACGATCGCCGGCAGCGTGACGGCGGGGAGCTGCCAGTCCCAGTCGACCGAGGCATGCAGGACCCATGCCGACAGCGCCGCACATGCGCCTGGCGCCAGCGGCGCCCCCAGCTTCAGCGCCCGGCGAGCGGCGAGCGCCACCGCTCCCAGAAACGTGAGCAGCAGCGCCAACCCCGGCAGGCCGAGCTCCGAAGCCATCTCCAGCTCCAGGGAGTGGACCTCCCTCACGCCCTGGTTCACGTCGCGCTCCTGGCGCCAGAAGACCCGGAATCCACCGGCGCCCAGCCCCTGCAGCGGATGGTCGGCGAAGGCCTTCAGCCCCACCTGCCAGTACTCGAACCGGACCGACTCGAGCGATGAGAACCTGGCGGCCGTGGCCGCCGCGGGCTCCGTGCGCCCCCCGCTCTCGCGCAGCCCGCCCGCCACCAGTCCCGCGATGCACAGCGCCGTGGCGCCAGCGGCGACGGCGGGCAGGTGGCGGGCGAACCCCAGCGTGCCGTTCCGACTGCCGCCCCGGGCCTCGCCGCGAATCGTCCTCAAGGCCAGAGTGACCACCGCCGCCATGGCAACCGCCAGGACCACCAGCATCACTGCGCCGTCGCGTTCCTGCTGGCCGGCGCTGCCCTCCAGGGACGCCACGCCGGGCAGCGCGGCGGCGGTGGCCGAGACCACGACCGCCCCGACGACGGCCAGCGCGGCGGCGCGCAGCTGGGCCCAGGACGGGCTCAGCGTCAGCAGGACGATGAGCCCGAGCACGGTGACCGCCAGGGCGCCCCGGGAGTAGCTGAGATAGACGCCCGCGCCGAGTGGCAGGCACGCCGCCGCAGCAGCCGCGCGCATCGCTCTGGGGCGGGTCGGGTCGCCGGCGATCCGCACGGACAGGAGGAAGCCGACGCCCGCCAGCAGCCCCTCGGCATTCCAGTAGGTGATGGGCTGCTCGAGCCGGCCGCCCGCCTTGAAGGAGCGCGGCTCAACGAGGTCGATCAACCCGGGCAGTAGCCGGCCCGCCAGCGCGTAGCCGATCACGGTCGTGGCCCCGAGCGCCAGCGCGGGCTCCACGGCCCTAGCCGCGCGCCGATCGCGCAGCAACGCGATGGCCGCCAGCAGCGCGCCGAGATAGAGGAGCAGGCGCGAGACCGCGTCGAACGCCGGGTCGTCCAACGGTGCCCATGTCAGGGAGATGGCCGTCCAAGCCCCGAGCGCCGCCAGCGCCCCAACGGCCACGCCGCCGGCCTTGCTTCGCGGCAACGGCACGGGACCCGCGAGCGCCAGCAGGAGCACGATGAGCCACGCTGCGGCCAGTGCCCCGAAGCGGGGCCCGTCGAAGTAGCCACCGGTGAGGAAGGCCAGCACCGTGGGACCCGCCAGCAGCACGAGCGTGGCAGCGAGAAGGGCGGCTCGGCGCATTGCCCGGAGGCTAACGCCCGTCGTGGATCATGCGGCGGACCGGCTCGACATACTGCGCGACGTGCTCACGGCGGAGGCAACGGCGCGAGCGGCGCTGGCCGTACTCGCGATCGTCCTGATCGCATGGTTCACCGTGCTTGTCGGCCGCGACCGTCTTGCTCAGGACGCCAGGGCCCGGTTGATCGCGGAGCCCAGGATGAGCGACCGGGAGTGGGACCGCACGATGGGCGATTTCGAGGACGCCGCCGCGCTCAAGCCCGGTACCGAGTGGGACAACATCCGCGCCAACTACCTGCTGGTGCGTGACAAGCCGGCCGCGGTGCGGTTGGCCGCGTCGGTGGTGCGTCGCGAGCCCGACAATCTCGATAGCTGGGCGGTGATCCTGCGGGGGGCGGGCGAGTCGGATCCGCGGCGATCGGAGGCGGCGCGCCAGGTGCGCCGCCTGGTGGGCGACGACTAGTGGGCCCTCTCCGAGCGTTGCGCACAATCCGCTAGCCGGCCGCCGCGTTGTTCGAGCTCGTCCACCACCTGGCGCTGCTGCTCGCGCTGCTGGCGCTGGGACACGCCTCGCTGCGAATCGCGTCGGTGATGGCGCCGACCGGGCTCGAGCGCCTGATCGCCGCCGTGGTCATCGGCGTGACGCTGGCCATCGCGGAGGCGATGGCCCTCGGCGTCGTGAGCCTGGGCGCGAGCCCCGTGGCGCTCACGCTGGCCGCGATCGGCTCCTGGGCCGCGGCGCTGAGCCTGACGCCGGCCATGCGGATGGCGCCTCTGGCCGAGCTCTCCGCGTGGTGGCGAAACCTGGGTACCGGGGGGCGGGTGGCGGCAGCAGCGCTCGGCGGCCTGGCGGGAGCCTGGGTGGCATGGCAGGTGCGCAACTTCTCGATCGGCTTCGACAGCTCGCTCTACCACTACCCGCTGGTTGCCGGCTGGATCGCCAACGGCAGCCCCGGCACCGGGCTGGAGCTGAGCTACGAGATCCCCTACGGCGCCTATCCGCTCACGGACGAGGTGGCTCTGACCTGGGGCGCGGCCATCGCCCGCGGCTGGACGCCGCTCGTGCTCTGGAACCCGTTGCTGGGAGTGCTGCTCGCGCTGGCCGGCTGGCTCACGCTGCGCAACCTCTCGGTGTCCCGCGGCGTATCGGCGCTGGCCGTGGCCGCGCTGGTCACCGCTCCGCTGATCGTGCGCCAGCTCAACGAGCCCCAGACCGACCTGCCGGCGCTTGCCTGGCTGGCGTGCGTGGCGGCCCTGGCCACCTCCGCCGGCCGCCGGCCCGGGCTGCTGGTGCCCGCGCTGCTGGCCGCGGGATTGGCCATCGGGACCAAGCCATCGATGGGGCCGCTGGCGGTCGCGGCCCTGGGCGTGGGCGCGGTCCTGGCGCGCGGCAGGCTGCGCCCGCTGGCCCCGTGGCTGGCCGGCGGGCTCGCCGGCGCCTTCGTGGTGGGCGGCATCTGGTACGCGGACAACATCGTGGAATACGGCTCGCCGCTCTGGCCATTTGCACCCGGGCCGTTCGGCGACCCCTCGCCGCGACTGCTGGGGCTCGTGGACGCCACCTTCCTCGAGCGCCCGGGTGAGACCCTCGAGGGGCGCCTGGACGAGTACTCCGAGCGGCTGGGAGGGACCTGGGTGCTGCTCCTCGGCTCGCTCGCCGCGCTGCTCGCCGGCATCCTGGGCCTGCGCTCGGCCAGGCCCGCCCGGCGGGTGCTGATCGTTTCGGGAGCAGTGGCGCTCGGCGGGCTGGCCATCTGGTCGTCGGCATGGGGCACCGGCCTGCCCACCTCCCCCGAGCTCCGGTTCGCGGAGGGCTTCCCGATCTCGGCGCTGCGCTACATGCTCGCGCCCATCGGCGCCGCGACTGTGGCCGTGGCGGTGCTCACCCGCGCCGGCGGAGCGGTGGGCACGCTGGCGGGTGCCGCGCTGGCCGTCGCCCTGGCGCTCAACCTGGTCAACGACGCCCAGCTCGGCACCCCATGGACCCCGCCCGCAGGCACCCTGGCGCTCGGCGCGCTGGCGGGCCTGGCCCTGCTCGGACTGGCGGCGGCATTGCGCTCGTCACTCGGAGGCGCCGTGCCTGCCCCGATGGCGGCGGCGCTCGCCGCGCTCGGGGTCACGGTGGCGCTGGCGCTCAACGCCGACGGCTACGTCGAGCGCTGGACCAAGGTCGAGAACTCGTCGGCGTACGGCCCCGAGCTGGCGCGCGGGGTGGCGGAGCTCGGCCTGAACGACGGCGACGGCCCGATCGCGTTCGCATCCCACGGCGTGCTGGCCCAGCTGGCGGGCGACCGCCTCGAGCACGAGCTGGTGCTGGTCCCCAGGCGCGCGGCCTGCGCCGAGGTCTACCGCCAGGCGACCCGGATGCCCGTGGTCGTGACCGACCCGCTGTTCTTCAAGGGCACGCTGGGGCTCGGCAGCTACTCCGCGCCCCGCTGCCTAGCCGGCCGCGACCCGGTGCTCGACCGCGAGCCCTTCTTCGTCTACCGGCTCGGTCGCGAGGCTTCGTCAGGTACCCGGCCACCCGCCGGCGACAGGCGGGCTCAGCTGAGCGAGCGAGTTCGCGCCGCGGCCACGGTCTCGGAACCGGTCTCGGCGCCGATCACGCGGACCTCGGGCAGCGGCACGATGAAGCTGCCGCCGCCCTCGAGGTACGCGCGCTCGCGCTCGAGGAACTCGTCGAGGAAGTGCCAGGGCAGCACGAGGTAGTAGTCGGGCCGCATCGCGCGCGACTCCTCCTCGCTGATGATCGGGATGCCGGTCGCGATCGTCTCCGAGCCCCACTTGTCCGGGTTGCGGTCGGCGGCGTAGGGGATCAGGCGGCGGTCGAGGTCGGCGTACTGGAGGATCGTGTTGCCCTTGGTCGAGGCGCCGTAGACGTGGATCGTCTTGCCCTCGGCCACGATCGACTCGCAGCAGCGCGCGCAGCTCGTCGCGCACGCGCTCGACGTTGCGGGCGAACTCCTCGTAGGGCGCGGGCGAGTCGAGCGCCAGCTCGAACTCCCGGACCCGCAGCGTCCTGCAGGCGCGTCGGCGGCCTCGGGCGAGGCCTCGCGCCGGCCGGCGTGGGCGATGAACAGCCGGATCGAGCCGCCGTTGATGTCGTTGAGCTCGCCGTCGACGACCTCCAGGCCGGCCTCGGCGAACAGCCGCTCGAGCACGGCCAGCGAGTAGTACTCGAGGTGCTCGTGCACGATCACGTCGAAGGCGTTCAGCTGCGAGCATCAGCGGCAGGTAGTGCAGCTCCATGACCCAGACGCCGTCCTCGGCGAGGCCGTCGGCCACGTCGCGCACGAACGCCGCCGGGTCCTCGAGGTCGTAGAACATCGCGATGCTCGTGATCACCTTCGCGCGGCGGTCGGCGTAGCGCTGCCGCAGCGCGCGCGCGCTGAAGAAGTCGCGCACCACGTCGTAGCCCTTCTCGACCGCGTAGCGCGTCGACGTCGGAGGGGTCGAAGCCGAGGAAGCGCACGTCGCGCGTCGCGTAGCCGTCGAACAGCGTGCCGTCGTTGCAGCCGATGTCGACCACGAGGTCGCCCGGCGTACAGGCCGGTCAGGCTCCTCGACCGCGCGCGCGATGCCGTGCAGGTTGCGCGGTCATCGTCTGGTTGACGCCGCTGCGGTACCAGTAGGACTGGTAGAGGATCGAGCCCGGCACCGTGTGCCGGATCTGCACCAGCCCGCAGGCGTCCTGGTCGCGCGTCATGTCGCAGCGCACCAGCTCGAGCGGGATCGCGCGCTGCACCGGCTGGCGCGCCGCCCGGCTCCGGGAACGCGCCGGAGATGCACTGCTCGCCGAGGTTGAGCACCGGCGCCAGCTCGGCGCGACCCGCAGATGCGGCAGGTCGTGCGCGTGCGCAGGCTGGTGGGCGAGAAGCTCATCGGCTCGCTCTCCCGCCCCCGCCGGGGAGTGGCACGGCCGTCCGTGTCTCGAAGGGTCTTCATGACGTAACCGGCGGGCCGTCGGCCACGTCGCACGCTTTCGCTGAGTCGACCTCGACCGGCGGTGAGTGTACCCAACCGCGTCGGCTCTCGGGCCGGTCGGGCGGCGCGTGGCACGCCCGCCGGGCGGCGTGCGGCGGGCCCCATCGGAGTTACGATGTCCCGCGTGCTGCGGGCGCGTCACCTGTTCCGGCTCACGTCCGACTTCACGGCCTACGCCGTGATCAACCGGGCCTGGTGGGTCCCGGCCCTGACGCTGGTGGTCGCCATGGCCACGCTGCTCATCACCGTGGGTCAGACGGCCGCGCCGGTCACGATCTACCCGCTCTTCTAACCGTTGGCGACGCCGGTCGGGTCATGAGCATCCTCGGGATCAGCGCCTTCTACCACGACTCGGCGGCGGCCCTCGTGCAGGACGGAAGGCTGGTGGCCGCCGCGCAGGAGGAGCGCTTCTCCCGCGTCAAGCACGACGAGCGGTTCCCGATCAACGCGATCCGGTACTGCCTGCGCGAGGGCGACGTCGGTCCGGACGAGCTCGAGGCGGTCGTGTACTACGACAAGCCCATCAGCACCTTCGCCCGGCTGCTGCGCACCTACCTGCGCGTCGGGCCCGCCGGGATGCGCTCGTTCCAGGAGGCCATGCCCCTGTGGATGAACAAGAAGCTGTGGATCCCGTACACGATCGAGCGCGGCCTGCGCGACCTCGGGCACGCGATGCCCGGGGAGCTCTACTTCACCGAGCACCACGAGAGCCACGCGGCCAGCGCGTTCTACCCCTCCCCCTTCGACTCGGCCGCCGTGCTGACCTTCGACGGCGTCGGCGAGTGGGCCACCAGCAGCGTCGGCGTGGCCGAGGGCAACCGCATCACCCTCCAGCGCCAGCTGTTCTTCCCGGACTCCATCGGGCTCCTGTACTCGGCGTTCACCTACTTCTGCGGCTTCCGCGTGAACTCCGGCGAGTACAAGCTCATGGGCCTGGCGCCCTACGGCGAGCCGCGCTACGCGGACCGCATCCTCGAGCACCTGATCGACCTGCGCGAGGACGGCTCGTTCCGCATGGACATGCGCTACTTCGGCTACCTGAGCGGGCTGAAGATGACCAACCACCGCTTCGACGAGCTGTTCGAGGGCCCGCCGCGCGAGCCGGAGAGCGACCTCACCCGGCGCGAGATGGACCTGGCCCGCTCGATCCAGGAGGTCACCGAGGAGATCGTGCTGCGCATCGCCCGCGACGCCGCCGCCACCACCGGTCAGCGCAACGCGTGCCTGGCCGGCGGCGTGGCGCTCAACTGCGTGGCCAACGGCCGGCTGCTGCGAGAGGGGCCCTTCGAGCGGATCTGGGTCCAGCCCGCCGCCGGCGACGCCGGCGGCGCCGTGGGAGCCGCCCTGTACGGCTGGCACCAGATCAAGGGCAACCCGCGCTCGCCGCAGGCCGGGGCCGACGGCATGAGCGGCGCCTACCTGGGCCCCGAGTACCCCGACGACGAGATCGCGCGCTACCTCGAAGCGCAACGACTATCCGTCGGAGCGTGGTGGAGGACCGCGGCGCGTGGGCTCGGCGCATCGCCGAGCTGGTGTCCGAAGGCAAGGTCGTGGGGCTGTTCTGCGGCCGGATGGAGTTCGGGCCCCGCGCCCTCGGGCACCGCTCGATCCTCGGCGACCCGCGCTCGCCGGAGATGCAGTCGATCATGAACCTGAAGATCAAGTACCGGGAGTCGTTCCGCCCCTTCGCGCCGTCGGTCCTGGCCGAGCGCGCGGCCGACTACTTCGAGCTCGACGTGGAGTCCCCGTACATGATGCTCGTGGCCGACGTGCAGGAGGGCCTGCGCAGGGGCAACGGGGACGGCCGCACCGCCGACCTGCGCGAGTGGGTCAACCAGGAGCGCTCCGAGATCCCCGCCGTGACCCACGTGGACTACTCGGCGCGCGTGCAGACGGTGAACCGCGAGCAGAGCCCCGAGTTCCACGCCATCCTCAGCGCCTTCGACGAGCTCACGGGCTGCCCGGTGATGATCAACACGTCGTTCAACGTGCGCGGCGAGCCGATCGTGTGCACGCCCGAGGACGCGTACCGCTGCTTCATGCGCACCGAGATGGACGCCCTCGTGCTGGGCAGTCACCTGCTCGAGAAGTCAGAGCAGCCGGAATGGGCAGAGGACGCACGCTGGCGCGAGGACTACGTGCTGGACTGATTCGGGCCGGCGCGGCGCGAACTACTCGCGGCAGCGCGGGAGGCGGAGCAACGAGAGCGGAATCGCGCGCGCCATGGCCCGGTAGCCGGCGTCGTTGGGGTGCTGGCGGTCGCTGCTGTCGTACGCGCGCCGCAACGCTCCGCGGTCGTTCGGATCGCGCAGGACCTTGTTGAAGTCCACGACACCATCCGAGATCCGCTGCCTGCGCGTCCACGATTGATCACCTCGCGCTTGAAGATCGCCTCGGGGCTGCCGTGGAGGCCGAACGGGTAGTCCTTGGAGGGCGTCTGCGTGCTGAGGATCACCTTGAGCTTGGCGCGCTGCAGGCGCCTTGTGAGCACGCGTCAGGCCGTCGATGACCTCCTGGGCGGTGGCCTGGCGCGGAGGCGCGGGCAGGCCGACATCGTTGATGCCTGCCTGGACGACCACGTGGGTCACGCCCGCCTGGTCGATCACGTCACGTCGCAGGCGGGCGAGCATCGGCGGTCCCGAGAACACGCGCGGATCGTCGTCGCGCAGGCGGTTGCCGCTGACGCCAGCGTTCTGGTGCGCCAGTCGCCTGTTGCCCACGGCGCGCAGGCGGCGGGCGAGCAGGTCCGGATAGCGGGCGTTGGCGATCAGGGGTCGATCCGACCCCGTCCGTGGTGGAGGCGCCGAGATGCACGACCGCGCCGACCCGCTTGGACGCGCGCACCTCGACGTCGGTCAGGTAGGGCCACGAGCGGACGCACGCGCGAGAAGGCGGTCCCGGCATCCTCGCCGGCGCGGTCGCCGCTCGCCGGGCGCCGTGGCGTAGGAGTTCTGCGACGCGGCGAAGTGCTCGCTTGCCGGAGACGTCGAGGCGTAGACGTGGAGGCTCACCGCCAGGCTCTGGAACGCCCTGTAGCCAAACCTGACGGCGTCGCTGACCACCTCGCGGCCTGCGGAAACGATCACGGATCGCCTGCCGCGGAACCGCAGCCGCCGGGAGCTTTCCGGCACGAGGCTGGCCCCCGCCCGGCGGCGGGCGATGAAGGCGGAGGTGAACGTGACCGGGGCAGTGCCGTACCGATTGGAGAGCCGCACGCGCACGGTCTTGGCGCCGATGGTGGGATTGACGATCAGGCGCAGCGATTGGTTGATGAAGATCTGGCCGGTCGGGCTCGACGGGCTGGCGCTCCACGCGCCGACCCAATGGCTGCCGCGGCAGTCGCGGCGCGCCGCCGACGCCGGGGGCGCCACCACCCCTGCCAGCACGACCAACGCCGCGACGCAGCTCACCAGCCTCCCCATGCGCCGGACCTTACCGAGCGGCAATCGGCGCCCGCGCCGCCCCGCGCGCGTTGTCCCTTGTAACGCGCACGAGGCCAACTAGGCTTTGCTCGTGCGCCGTTCGGCCGGCCAGGGGAGTCGAGTTGATGGCCCTGCGGTTGCCGAGCGGCGCGAGCGGGTTGACGCCGGCACGCCACCCGACTGGTCGCCGGTGAGATGCGCCGGCAGCCAAGGGGTCGCGTCGCGGCCCCGTGATCAGGCGCGGCCTGATCATGCTCGGTGTGGTGGTCGTGCTCTGGTGGCTCGGGCACCGCGTGCCGGCGGCGATCCTGGTGGCGGTCGCGCTCGTGGCGACCACGGCGGCCTGGCGCTTTCCCGCCGTGGCGGACCGGATCCGGCGCGTGGAGGGGGCGATCGAGCGTGGCGCCGGACGGGTCCTGACCACGGTCCTGATGGGGGCGATCCAGCTGCTGGTCTTCACCCCGATCTGGCTCGTGCTGAGGCTGGTACGCCACGATCCGCTCGATCGATCCCGGGACGCGGAGACGTTCTGGCGTCCCAAGCCCGAGCGATCCGGCCGGCCTCTCCACAACCGTCCGTTCGCCTACGAGCGACCGGCCCAGTCTGGAACGGGCCAGCCGGGGAATGCGGCTGCGTGCAGCGGTGGGGGTCGTGGCGGTCGTCGCCCTTCTGGACGTGGCGGTGGGCGCGACGATCGATCGGCTCTCCGACGACGCGCCGGCTTCAGACGCCACGGCCCTGACGGGCGCCGCGCCGGCCGCCGGCCGCGGTGAGCCCTGGCGAGAGGTCCTGCCGGAGGTGTCGCTCTCCTTCACGCGAAAGCGGTACGACCCGTTCCTGGGCTTCAGCGTGCCCACCTTCAAGGGCAAGCACGTGACCGTCGAGGACGGCATCCGCCGCTCGGCTCAGCCCGGGGCGCCGGAACCGGCAAGCCCGTCACGGTGTTCCTCTTCGGAGGCTCGGCCATGTTCGGCGCCTTCCAGCGCGATGCGCACACGATCCCCTCGGCGCTGGGGCGCCTCGCGGCCAGGGACGGGATCGCCCTGCGCGTGGTCAACTACGGTCAGCCGGGCTACGCGAACTGGCAGGAGGTGCTCCTGCTGGAGTCGCTGCTGGCGCGGGGCTCGAAGCCGGATCTGGCGGTCTTCTACGACGGGTTCAACGAGCTCCTGCTGCAGTTCGCGCTGGGAGCGCATTCCGCGCCCACTCACCTCGAGGTCGCGGCGATCCAGCAGCGGCTCGAGCGCGGTGAGAACGACCCCGACCCCTCGCTGTACCGGGCGTGGGCTGACGCCAGCGCGCTTCACCGGCTCGGTCGCGGACTGGGAGTCCTGCCGGAGCGGGGGGAGAGCGGGCTGCCGCTCCTGCCGGCGTTCGCCGGCAAGCAGAGCGACGACATCGATCTCAAGGCCGCCAACGCCGCGTCGATCTACTCCCGCGGCGTGGACCTGGCGGGCAGGGTCGCCCGCGACTACGGCATCCGCGCCGCGTTCTTCTGGCAGCCGTCGGTCTACACAAAGGACATCGTGAGCGGCGAGGAGGGGCTCCCGAACGCGGCGGGCTACGACGGCGAGGCCTGGCGAACCGCCACTCGGATCGCCCGCTCGCGGCTTCGGAGCCCTGTCGAGGACCTGAGCGACGTCCTCGACGGAAAGCGAGGACCGCTCATGTACGACGTGGTGCACACCAACGAGCGGGGGGCGAGGGTGGTCGCGCGGGCGCTCTACGAGAGGATCAGGCCGCAGCTCGAGGAGCTCGAGCGCGCCGAGCGACGGGCCGGCGCCTGAGGCCGATCGCCAGGGCCGCCACCAGCCCGATGAGCGCCAGGAGGCTCACGATCCAGCCGATCCTCCAGCTGAGCGGCTCGTAGCGGAACTCGACCGTGTGCAGGCCGGCGCCCACGCGCACGCCGCGGAAGAGGTAGTCCACGCGCTCGATGTCCGCCGGGCGTCCGTCGACCTCGGCCTTCCAGCCGGGGTAGTGGTTGTCGCCCAGGACCGCCAGCGCGGGACCGCTCGAGCTGACCTGCAGGCGCACGCGCTCGGGCTCGTAGTCGGTGATGCGGGCCGTCCCGGCGGCGTCGGCGGAGCCGCGCCGGGCGGACCGGGACCCCCGGCACCCGCTCCTCGGTGATGGCCACGCGACGGCCCTGGAAGCCAGCCTCTGTGACCGCGTCCAGAGCCTCCTCCTCGGAGCCCACCACCCGCTGGGCGTCGACCACGAAGGCGCGCGGCAGCGCGCCCCCGAGGCGGTAGACGCGAGCGTCGTCGCCGTCGTAGGCCAGGTCCAGCCCGGGCGCATCGCAGCGGCGCCAGCGGCAGGCGCGCGATCGAACGGCGCGTCGAACGGCGCCACCGCCCGGCCCTGCAGCACGTGCGTCACACCCAGCAGACGCAGGGCCCGCAGGGCCCGCGGCGTGGGCTGGCCGAACCGCAGCGGGATGCTGAACAGGCCCGACGCCACGCTGTCCCCACCGCTTACCTCGCGCCGCCAGAGGGTGTCGTAGCGGCGCAGGATCGGCAGGTCATACCCGCGCGCCTCGTACAGGCCGAACCGCATCGGGATCACGTTCTGGGGGACGTCGTCGGTGCTCACGAAGCGGGCCGGGCGGCGCTCGGCCAGGTAGCGCAGCGCACCGGTCTCCGGCACGTCGGCCACGTCCCTGTCGATCGCCGGGTTGTAGCCCATGCCGATCCGGAACAGGTCCACGCACACCAGCGCCACGGCCAGGGCCACGAACGCCGCCGGCGCGACCCGGCCCCGCGTGCGCAGGCCCAGCAGCAGCAGCGCCGCGCCCGCCAGGCTCAGCCAGGCGATCAGCGCCGCCAGCTGCAGCACGCCCTCGCTTGTCCGCTCGTTGGGCCCCGCGCGCGAGTCGGAGAACAGGAACGCCACCTCGAGCGCCTCGCGAAGGTCGCCCGCCGCCACCCGCCGGCCCACGACCACGTAGGCCAGCGGCACCAGCAGCAGCGCCGCGGCCACGCCGATCACCGCGCGCCGCTGCGGGCGCGGCAGCCGCCGCCCATCGGTCAGGTCGTCGAGGCCCCAGCCCGCGAGCAGGGCAACGGCGAGGATCGTGAGGATGATCAGGCGGGTGTTGTGGCCCGAGCTGAACAGCGGCAGCCGGGTCACGATCTGCAGGACCGGCGGGATGCCGACGACCACGGCGAACCACAGCGCGCCGAACGCCGCGATCCAGACCCGCTCGCGCGTGCGGTTGAGGATCAGCGCGGCGGCCGCCAGCATCAGCGGCAGCGCCCCCACGTACATCGCGCGCTCCAGCAGGATCGGCCGGGTCGAGCTCTGGGTCGGCCGGCCCCAGTAGTCCGGCATGAAGATGCCGAGCGTGTCCTTGAACGGCAGGTGCACGTCGATCGACTCGCCGGCCCGGTCGCGAATGTCGGCGGATCCCAGCAGCAGCTCGAGGAACGGCACGAGGGTGACCGCCGCCAGCGCCGTGCCTCCGGCCACCGCCGCGACGAAGGCCAGCGTGGTCCGCCCCGCGGGGGCGGCGGTCGCGCCCCCGCGCCGGCGGGCCTGCCACAGGCGCAGGCAGAAGAACGCGCCCGCCGCCAGCAGCGCGTGGAAGCTCGACTCGGGGTGCCCCGACAGGAACTGGAGCGCCACCAGCGCGGCCAGGCCGGCGCCCGCGAGCAGGTCGGGCCGGCGGACCAGCCGGTCGGTCAGCAGCAGCAGCCACGGGATCAGGGCCCAGACCGCGAGGTTGGGGTAGATCACCCACGTGACCGACTTGAGGTTGAGCGCGAACACCAGCCCCGCCAGCAGCGCGCCGCCGAAGCGCAGGCCGAGCGCCCGCGCCAGGAGGAAGGTCCCGAACGCCGCGAGCCACAGCTTCATCAGCCCGACCAGGGTCGTCGCGGTCCAGAACGGCAGCAGGTAGGCGGGCACGCTGTAGGGCGAGAAGATCGACGCCTGGTAGTTGGCGTGGAACGGCCGCCCGCCCGCGATGTTGGGGTTCCACAGCGGGGCGTCCGGGAACTCGTCGGCCGCGGTGCGCAGGAACTGCTGCAGGTGCTGCGAGGAGTCGCCCAGCTCCACGTTGCTGGGCCGCTCCAGCTCGGCCGGCTTGGAGCTCAGCCACGGCGGCTGGAACCGCAGCGTGTCGGAGCTGGAGAGCGTCTTGCCGGGCAGCAGCGCCGGGCCCAGGAAGACGACCACGACGATGGCATAGATCAGCGCCGCCGAGAGGACCGGCCGGCGGCGCAGGGAAGCCAGGATGCTCGACGCGGCCTCGGTCAGGGTGCCCGCAACATAGCGACGGGCCCCGCGGCCGTGCGCCGCGCGAGCCCCGGCCGAAAGCCCCCGGCCCGGCGTGAGCTGCGGGGCGCTGGGCTAGGCTCGGCGCCGCATGGCCCTTCAGGCACCAGACCGCTCCGCGGCGCTCGCGATCCGAGCCCGCCGGCAGCGCCGGCTCGCGGGTGGCGCTGGCCTGCGCGGGCATCGCCGCGGCCTACCTGATCACCCGGATCGTGTTCGCCGCGCGGTTCCCCTACTTCCTCGACGAGGGCACCTACGCGGTGTTCGCCTACGACGGCTCACGGTCGCTCGACGGGCTGTTCAGCTCGTACTCGATCGCCCGCGAGCCGCTCATGTTCTGGCTCGCCATCCCGTGGGTGAAGGTGGGCTTCAACCCGCTCGACGCCGTACGCATCGTCTCGATCGGCGCGGGGCTCCTGACGGCCGGCGCGGTGGGCCTGCTGGCGCGGCGGCTCGACGGCACCGCCGCCGGCCTGTCGGCGGCGGCGCTGTGCGTGGTGCTGCCGTTCTTCGTCGTCCACGACGGCATCGGCATCATCGAGCCGCTCGTGACGCTGGTCATGGCCGCGGCGCTGCTGGTGCAGATCGAGCTGGCCAGGCGCCCGGACCTCAGGCTCGCCACGCTGCTGGGGCTCGTGCTGGCGGCGGGCGTGCTGACCAAGGAGAACACGCGGCCGGCGCTGGCGCTGCTGCCCGCTGAGCCTGCTGTGCTTCGACTGGTCGAGCACCGCTCGCAACCGGCGGCTCGGGGTGTGGCTGCAGGGCGTCGGCATCGCGCTGGCGATGGCGGCGGCGTCCTACTTCGCGCTGCGCCTCCCCGAACCAGTACTCGCGCTTCGAGGAGGCGCGCGAGGACCCGCTCCAGTACACCGTCCGGCCGGTCGGCGACGTGCTCAGCGACCCCTTCGGCGCGATCGGTCCCGCGTGGGACGCGTACGGCCCCGCCTTCACGGGCTACGTGACGCTTCCGCTGATCGCCGTCGCGCTGGCGGGGCTCGTGGTCGCGCTGCGCCGCGACTGGCGCTCGGGCCTGGTGGTCCTGGCGTGGATCGCGCTTCCGCTGGCGGTGTCGCTGCTGTTCTCGACGGCGCCGTTCGCCCGCCACGTGATGTACCTGCTGCCTCCGGCCGTCGTCTTCATGGGGCTGGGGATGGCCGAGGGCCTGCGCCGATCCCAGGCTTGGCTGGGGCGTGGGCGCGGTGCCGCCGCCGCGGGGGTCGCGGCGGCGCTGCTGCTGCGTGCCCGCGCTGGTGCTGGACGCAAAGATCCTGGCCAACCCCGACACCGCCAAGTACCCGGGCAGCGACGACCTCCAGTACGTGACCGGGACCGGCGCGGGCACGCCCTGGCCCGAGATGGCGAAGATCGTCGAGCGCCGCGCCCGCGGGGACAGGGTCGTGATCCTGGCGCCCAACGCGTACACCCAGGTGCTGGAGATGCTGCTGGGCCCGAGTCCTCGCTACCAGGTGGTGATCGGCACGTCCCCGCTCGCAAGGCAGGCCCAGTTCGTGGTGACCGACGAGATCCCGTTCCTGGACGCCACGGCGGCCGAGATCCTCAGGGAGCAGCGGTTCGCGGAGATCACGCGCATCCAGCGGCCGCGGGGCGGCGCCACGGCCGTGCTGCTCGAGCGTCCGGACGCCCCGTAACTCAGACCTGCTGGGTGGAGCGCGGCGGCTCGGGCACCGCCTGCGCGACCGCCTGGGCGCCCGGCGGGGAGCGGCGCCGGCGCCATCCGATGGCGGCCGCCGCCGCCAGCGCCGATGAGCGCCAGGAGGGTCACGATCCAGCCGACCCTCCAGCTCAGCGGCTCGTAGCTGAACTCGACCGTGCTCGCTCCCGGGCCCACGCGCACCCCGCGGAAGAGGTAGTCGACTCGCTCGACGTCGGCCGACCTGCCGTTCACCGTCGGCCTTCCAGCCCGGGTAGTAGTTGTCCCCCAGCACCAGCACCCCGGCCCCTGCGAGGTCGCGCGCACCACCACCCGCTCGGGCTCGTAGCTGACGCACTCGCGCGGCGCCCCCGGCCGCGCCGGAGCTCGTGGCGTCGGGCACTCCCGGCACCCGCTCCTCGGTGACCACAGCGCGACGCGCGTCGAAGTCCGGGCGCGTCACGGCATCGAACGCGGCGTCCTCGTCGGCCACGACGGTCTGGGCGGGGGCCACGAATGCCCGCGGCAGAGCTCCGCCGATCCGGTAGACGCGCGCGTCCGGTCCGTCGTAGGCCAGGCGCAGGCCCGGCTCGCGCATCGGTGGCGCGTTCTTGTCCTGCATCAGGTCGGTGGTGCCGAGCAGCCGCAGGGCGCGCAGGCCGCGGGGAGTGACCTCGCGGACGGTGAGGGGCGTGTCCAGCAGGCCCTCCGCCACCGAGGCCGACTCGGGCGATACCTGCCCGCGCCAGAAGCGGTCGAAGCGGCGCATGATCGGCAGGTCGTAGCCGCGCGACTCGTAGAGCCTGAAGTTCATCGGGATCGCGTTCTGAGGCACCGGGTCCATGGCCACGAAGCGCGCCGGGCGCCGGCCCTCCAGGTAGCGGATGGCGCCGGTCGCGGGCTGCTCCGCGAAGTCCCGGTCGATCGCCGGGTTGTAGCCCATGCCCGCGTGGAACAGGTCCAGGCACACCAGCAGGGCGGCCAGCGCCACGAACGGCGCGACGCGCAGGCGTCCCGTCATCCGCGCCGCGATCAGCGCAACCGCGCCCGCGGCCAACACCAGCCATCCCAGCAGCGCCGCCAGGCGGATCACGTTGCCTGCCTCGACGCACGGGTCGGCGCAGACCCGGCCCCCGGTCAGGTTCAGCGTCACGCCCGGTGGCGTGGCGAAGCCCCAGGCCACCTCGATGGCCTCGCCCAGGGCGCCGGCGGTGGTCCGTCCCGCGCCGATCACGAACAGGGCCGGCAGGAGCGCGAGCAGCGCGGCCACCGCCAGGGTCAGCCTGCGGCGCTGCGCCGACCAGCGCGTGGAGGTCAGCTCGTCCAGGCCCCAGCCCGCCAGCAGGGCCAGGGAGAGCACGAACAGCGCCGTGAGCCGGCTGTTGTGGCCGGAGGAGAAGATCGGCAGCCGCGTGACGATCTGCAGGAACGGCGGCACGCCGAACACCACCGCCAGCCAGACCGCCCCGAACAGCGCCACGCACACCCGCTCGAGCGTCGGGCGGATGATCAGCGCCGCGGCGGCGAGCATGAGCGGCAGTGCCCCCACGTACACCGCCCTGTCCAGCACGAAGTACTTGATCGGCGTGCCCGTGGCGCGGCCCCAGTAGTCGGGCAGGAACAGGCCCAGGGCGAAGTCGCGGGCCACGGGCTGCTTGTCCACGGCGTCGCCCATCCGGTCGCGCACGTCCGCCGAGTTCCAGCAGCAGCTCGGCGAACGGGATCACGATCAGCGCGGCCAGCAGCAGGCCGGCGACGCCCGCCGCCCCGAACGCCAGCGTCGTGCGCATCGTCCCGGGCGACTCCGCCGCCGTCGGCGCGGCGGGCCTGCACCATCCGCAGCACGAAGAAGGCGCCGGTGGCCACCAGCGCGTGGAAGCTGGACTCCGGGTGGCCGCTCAGGATCTGGACGCCGACCACTGCGGCCAGCCCGGCGCCGGAGAGCAGGTCGGGTCTTCGCACCAACCGGTCCGTCATGAGCAGCAGCCACGGCATCCACGACCACACGCTCATGTGGGGGTAGGAGACCCAGGTGATCATCCACAGGCTGAATGCGAAGACCAGCCCGGCGGTCAGCGCGCCGCCGAAGCGCATGCCCAGCGCGCGCCCGAGGAGGAACATCCCGAACGCCGACACCCACACCTTGAGCAGCGCTATCCACACCAGCGCGGAGAAGTACGGCAGCACGTAGGCGGGCAGGTTGTAGACGGAGAAGATGGCCGACTGGGCGTTGGCCAGGAACGGGCGGCCGCCCACCGTGTAGGGATTCCAGAGCGGCATCTCCGGGATCCGGTCGGCGGCGTAGCGGACGAACGGCTGCAGCTGCCCCGGAGCGTCGCCGAGCTCGGGGTTGGCCGGCAGCTTCGAGCTCGGCCGGCTTGACGCCGGCCCACGGCGGCTGGAACCAGAGCATGTCGGAGTTGGACAGCGTCTTGCCGGGCGCGAGCGCCGGCCCGAAGAACACGAGCGCCAGCAGCGCGTAGATCAGAGCGGCCGCCAGGACCGGCCGCCGCCGCAACCCCGCGTAGCCCCTGCGTACCGCGTCGATCACCTGGACCTCGCCCTCCGCCGGCTCGCGCAGGCCCAGTGCCGTCAGCGCCACGAGGATCAGGCAGCCGAGCAGGCTCACGATCCAGCCGGCACGCCAGCTGGCGGGCTCATAGCGCAGCTCGACGCTGTGGTCCCCCGCGGCCAGCGGGACGCCCTTGAGCAGATAGTTCACGCGCTCGAGCGGCACCGAGCGGCCATCCACGCGCGCCTTCCAGCCCGGGTAGTGCACGTCGGTGAGCACCAGCATCCCGCGCCGCCTGGCGGTGGCCTCGATGCGCACCTCCTCGCGCTCGTAGCCCACCAGGCGGGCAGCTGCCCGCGGACCTGCCCGCATTCGTCGCCGGGCCCGCCTGGGGCAGCCCCGGCACCCGCGACTCGGTCACCGCGACGTTGCGCAGGTCCACGTCGCCGTCCATCACCGTGCCCATCGCCGCGTCCTCGCCCCGGACCGTGCGCTGGCTGTCGACCACGAAGGCGCGCGGCAGCGCGTTCGCGTTGCGGTACACCTGCGCATCGCGGCCCGCGTACACGCGCCGGAGCCCGGGCAGCCGCAGCCGCTCGTCGCCGGGCGCCTGGAGCAGGTCGGTCACGCTCAGCAGGCTCAGCGTCCGCATCGCCCTGGCGGTGGGCACCGCGATGCGTGGTCGGCGGAATCAGGTCGCCGCCGGGGCCCGCGGTGGCCCGCCACAGGCGGTCGTAGCGGCGCTCGACGGGATAGTCGTAGCCGCGCGCGTCGTAGAGCCCGTAGCGAACGGCGAGGTCGGGCCCCAGCGGCTGGAACGTCGCCGGGCGCCCCCACCGCCGCGAAGCGGTTGGGGCGCTGCGACTGCAGCAGGCGGATCGACTCGGTGGTCGGCTGGCGCGCGTGCTCGATCGGAATCGCCGGATTGAAGCCCATGTTGGCCCGGAACAGGTCGGCGGCCAGCAGCGCCACCGCCACGCCCACGAACAGCGCCGGCCCCGGGCGCCAGCGCTCGCGCGCGACCCCCAGACGCAGCGCGATCAGCACCAGGCCCGCGCCCGCCAGCGGCAGCCACTGCAGCAGTGAGCTCAGCCGCACGATCGGCGCGGCCACGGCCTTTGCGTCGGGCACCGTGCCCGCCCGGGGGCTCGTGGAACAGCCACGCGACCTCCAGCGCCGGCCGCAGCGCTCCCAGGTCGATCGTGCCGGCCACCAGCAGCCATGCGAAGGGCACGCAGAAGATGGCCGCCGCGGCCGCGAGGACGACCCCGCGGGGCAGGCCGCGCGGAAGCTCGCCGCCGCTGAGCTCGTCGAGGCCCCACCCGGCCAGGAGAGCGAGGGCGAACAGCACGAAGATCACCATGCGCCCGTTGTGCGCCGTCTCGAAGCCCGGCAGCAGGACCATCAGGTCGGCCACGGGCGGCTGGCCGAGCACGAACAGGGTCGTGAGCAGCGCCAGCACGGCCACGCCGGCGCGGATGACCGTCGGCCGCAGCGCCAGCCCGGCCGCGGCGAGCATCAACGTGATCCCCCCGGCGTACCAGCCGCGGTTGCTCACGAACGGCCTCGATGGCCGTCTGGGTGGGGCGGCCCCAGTAGTCGCTGAGGAACAGCGCGCCCAGGAACCGGGGCGAGGCGAAGGTGGGCGGCACGTTCTGGCGGCGCTCGTAGTCGCCGGAGATGGCCAGCAGCTCCAGCAGCGGCCCCAGCATCAGCGCGGCGATGGCGGTGCCCAGCGCCACCGCGCCCACGAACCCGACCGTCGGCCGCACCAGCGCCTCGCGCCTGCGGCCGTCCGCCCGCCACGCGAGCACCACCCGGAACGCGAACCAGACGGTGGCGGCGAACACCAGGTGGAAGCTCGTCTCCGGATGGCCCCCGAAGAACTGCAGCGCCACCAGCGCGGCCAGGCCCGCCACCGGCAGCGGGCCCGGGCGGCGGATGACCATCTCCACCAGCAGCATCAGCCAGGGGATCAGCGGGAAGATGTTGGTCAGCGGCCAGGCCAGCCACACCACGAAGAAGGTTCCGAACGCGTAGACCACGCCGGCCAGCAGCGCGCCGCCGAAGCGCTGGCCGAGCGACCTGGCGAACACGAACATCCCGAACGCCCCCACGAACAGCTTGAGCGCGGCCATCACCGCCAGCGACTTCCAGAACGGCAGCACGAACGCCGGCCAGGCTGAACGGCGAGAAGATCGCCGACTGCGCGTTGGCCAGGAACGGCCGCCCGGCCATCAGGTGCGGGTTCCAGAGCGGGATGTCCGGCAGCGCCGCGCGCGAGAACTCGAAGAAGGGCTGGAACACCGCCACCGCGTCGGCCAGCTCGAAGTTGGCGCCCAGCGGCCTGACGCCGGGCGGCGTGAACGCCGTCCAGGGCGTGATCGTCCAGTTGCCGTCCGAGCTGGAAAGCGTGCGGTCGGGCAGCAGCCCCTGGCCCACGAACACCAGCGACAGCAGCGCGTAGAACGCGGCCGCCGCCAGCACGGGACGGGACCGCCACCAGGCCCAGATCCGGGCGCCGCCGGCCCGGGCGCTACCGCCTACCGCGGCGGGGCGCCCCACCCGGCCGCGCCTTCGGTCCGGCACCGGCGGCGAGACGAGCGCGGGCGAGGGATCATTGGGCTTGGGCACCGAGTGGGAAACGAGCGAATGACGGATATGGCGAACAGGACGAGGGCGCTTTCCGGGGCGGGAGCGGGCGAGGATAGCCGCTGTGCTGCGGCCGCGGCGCAGGGTCGACGTTAGGCTGATCGGTCGATATGGAGCACTGGACCTACCAGGAGCACTTCGACATGGAGGACCGCCACTGGTGGTTCCGCTCGCGCCGGCGCGTGATCTGGGCGCTGATCGAGCGCGCGCAGCCGGTGGACTCCCCGCGCATCCTGGACGCCGGCTGCGGCACCGGGCGCAACATGATGGACTTTCGCCGCCTGGGCCCGGTCGAGGGGGTCGACAACTCGGCCCACGCGGTCGAGTTCTGCCACCGGCGCGGCCTGGAGGGGGTCAAGGAGGGCGTGATCGAGGAGCTGCCGTTCGAGGACGGGCGCTTCGACCTGCTGTTCGCCACCGACGTGATCGAGCATCTGCCCGAGGACGGGCCGGCGCTGGCGGAGCTGCGCCGGGTCGCCGCCCCCGGCGCGCGCCTGATCATCACCGTGCCGGCCTACGGCTGGCTCTGGAGCCAGCACGACACGTCGTGGCACCACTACCGCCGCTACACCCGCCCGATGCTCCGCGAACGGGTGCTGGCTCAGGGCTGGGAGCCGGCCATGAGCAGCTACTTCTACAGCACGATGCTGCCCCCGGTGGCCGTCGTCCGGACGCTGCAGCGCCTGCGCTCCAACGGCAACGGCAAGTCGGACCTGCACCTCTCCCCGGGGGCGCTGGACCGCTGGCTCGAGCTGCCCGTGCGCGGCGAGGCCAAGCTCATCGAGCGCGGCGCGAACCTCCCCGCGGGCGTGTCGCTCGGGATGGTGTGCACGGTCCGCTGAGCGCCCAGGGCTCGCCCCTCATCTCCGTCGTGGTGCCCGTCTTCAACGAGGAGGCGGTCCTCGGCGACCTGCACGAGCGCCTGGGCTCCTCGCTCGGCAAGCTCGAGGGCGGCTACGAGGTCGTGTACGTCGACGACGGCTCCAGCGACCGCTCGGTGGCGATCGTCGAGGCGTGGGCGCGGGCCGAGCAGAACGTGGTCGCTCGTGCAGCTGTCGCGCAACTTCGGCATGGAGGTGGCCATGTCGGCCGGCCTCGACCACGCCCACGGCGACTACGTGGTGCTCATGCACGCCGACCTGCAGGACCCGCCGGAGCTCATCCCCGACATGCTCCGGACCGCGGCCGAGGAGGAGGCCGACGTGGTCTTCGCGCGCCGCATCGGGCGCGACGAGAGCCGGGTCAAGCGGCTGCTGGCCACCGGCTTCTACGCGATGATGCGCACGCTCGCCCGGGTCCCCTACCAGGGGCAGGCGGGCGACTTCAGGCTCATGTCGCGGCGCGTCACGGACACGGTGCGCACGATGCCCGAGCGGCGGCGCTTCCTGCGCGGCATGGTCGCCTGGGTGGGCTTCAAGCAGGTGCCCATCGAGTACCGGCGGGCCGGGCGCACGGCCGGCGGCGGCGCGTCCTACCCGGCCCTGTTCCGGCTCTCCGTCGAGGCGCTGACCTCGTTCTCGGACGTGCCGCTGAACATCGCGACCTACGCCGGCGCCCTGAGCGCGACAGTCAGCGGCCTCACCGGCTTCGTGGTGCTCGTGCTGACCCTGCTGGGCGCAGTCACCGCCTCGACCACCATCTGGATCCTGGTGGCGGTGCTGTTCCTGGGCGGCGTCCAGCTGATGAGCATCGGCGTGCTCGGCCGCTACCTGGCCCACGTGCACGACCAGGTGCTGGACCGGCCGCTCTACCTGGTCTCGCGGGTGGTCAGGAACGGGGGCGACGAGGTGCGCGGCGACGCACTCAACGCCCCCTTCTCGCACGGCCGCAGCTGACCGATGCGGAGATCGCTGTCGCCGGGGCGGGTGCTGCCGGCCGTCTGCGCGGTCGCCGCGCTCGGCCTGATCCTGAGGATCGTGTACCTCCTGGTCTTCGTGGAGGACAGCTCGCTCGTGGGCGACGGCCTGGAGTACCACGGGCTGGCCAACGGCCTGGCCGACGGCAGGGGGTTCGTCAATCCCTTCGCCGAGCCCGGTCAGACGGCCGAGCCCACCGCCCACAAGCCCCCCCTCTACCCGCTGCTCCTGGCGGTCACCTCGGTCGTCGGCGCGACCGGCCATGCGCCGCACCAGATCGTCTCGGCGGTGGCCGGGACCGGCACGGTGCTGGTCTGCGCGCTGCTCGCCCACCGGCTCGCCGGCCCGCGCGCCGCCCTGATCGCGGCGTGCATCGGCGCCGCCTACCCGGTGTTCCTCGTGGCCGACGCATCCCTGCGCGCCGAGTCCCTGTACGCGTTCCTCGTCGCCCTCGCGCTGCTTGCCGCCTACCGGGCGTGGGAGGAGCCCGGCCTCTGGCGCCTGGCCCAGCTGGGGGCGGTGATCGGGCTGGCCAGCCTCACCCGCAGCGAGGGCATCGTGCTCCTGCTGCTACTGGCCCTGCCCGTGGCCTGGCGGCCGGGCCGGCCGGGACGCGCCAAGCGGGTGGGCGCGGCCGCTGCCGCCTGCGCCATCGTGCTCGCGCCGTGGCTGATCCGCTGCTGGATCGCCTTCGACGAGCCGGTTGCCATCTCCACGAGCTCCGGGGACCTGCTGGCCGGCGCCAACTGCGACGCCACCTACAGCGGCGCGAACATCGGCGGCTGGTCGTTCGAGTGCGTCCTGGGCGAGACGGGCGCCACCGAGGCGGTGGTCGCGCAGCGGCTCAGGGACCGGGGCCTGCGCTACGCCCGCGACCACACCGAGCGGCTGCCGGCGGTGGTAGCCGCCCGCGCGCTGAGGCCGTGGGGCCTGTTCGACCCCGACGGCGAGGTGCGCGGGAAGACGCTGGGCGAGGGGCGCAGCGAGGCGGCCAACTGGGCGGGCCTGGCGGCATGCTGGGCGCTGATCGTCCTGGCCGCTATTCGGCTTCGTGGTCCTCAGGCGCCGCGGCGTGCCGCTGTACATCCTCGTCGTGCCGTTCCTGCTCGTCCTGCTCGTGAGCGTCACCGGGTACGGGATCCTCAGGTTCCGGGCGCCGGCCGACGTGGCGCTCGTGGTGCTGGGCGCGGTGGCGCTGGACAGCCTGCTGGGGGGCCGCAACGGCCGGCCCGAATCCGCACCGCCGCGTACCGAGCGTGACGACCACGTAACGGTGAACCGCGGCCTCGGCTAACGGCCCGCGCGCCGCGAAATGAAAGGTCGGAAACGTCCCGTACAGGGACGCTTTGGACCACTCATCCTCCGCGAACCAAGCCAGACGTAACGATCACCACAGCCCAGTCAAAAACGCAACAGCACCGCATCAGCAACGCAACAGCCCACACCCCTCGGTGCCCGCCGTGGGGCAACGACCGAGCCCGGCCCGCCGTTCAGGGCCAGACGACGGACCGGCGGACCGGGCGACCAGCGACCGACGACCGACGACCAGCGACCGCCCCCTCAGCGCTCGCCGGCGTCCGACATCAACTCCGACTCCGCGCCCGGCTCAGCGGCACTAGCGGCAGGCCGGGCGTCCGTGCGCCGGGGCCGCCGCGCCTGGGCCCGGACGTTCCGGCGAGCCGCAAGGAGCTCGCGCACCGCGGGGATCAGCACCTCCCTGATGGCGAGCTTGGAGCCGCGGCGATCGGTCCACGTCGACCCCCACCTCGGTGGTGCGAAAGCCGAGCCGGCGCGCCAGCGCCAGCACCTCGGCGTCGAAGACCCAGCCGTCCAGGCGCTGCAGCGGGAACACCGCGTCCGCCGCCTCCGCTGCGCCACAGCTTGAAGCCGCAGTAGACGTCGCGCGTGGGCTCCGCCATCAACCCGCGGGTCAGCGCGATGAAGGGCCAGCCGACGAGGCGGCGCCGAAAGGACTGCTGGAGCCCGACGTCGGCGCCCTCGGCCACGCGGGAGCCGGAGACCACGTCCACCGACTCCATCGCCTCGAGCATCCGCGGCAGCGAGCCCAGCGAGGCGGCGCAGTCGGCGTCGCAGAGCAGCCGCAGCTCGCCCCGGGCGTCGAGCATCCCGCGGCGGACCGAGAAGCCCTTGCCGCGGTTCACGTCGTTGCGCAGCAGCGCGCACGCGAGGGTCCTCCAGGAGCGGCTGGACCACCTCGACGGTGCGATCCTCGCTGGCGTTGTCGACCACGACGATCTCGTACGCGCCGCCGAGCGCCTCCAGACGCTCGTGCAGGACGCCCACCGTCGCGGCGATCCCCACCTCCTCGTTGTACGCCGGCACGACGACCGACATCCATGGCCGAGTCACGCCTCGAAGGTACCGGTGGTCGGCTGGATTTCGCTCCGCTGGCGCGCGCCCGCCTGCGCCAACCGACGGCGCCCACGACCACCAGCACCAGGAGGGTCGCCAGGCTCACGATCCAGCCGGCGCGCCAGCTGGCCGGCTCGTAGGCGAAGTCCACCCGATGCGACCCGGCGGGCACCGACACTCCCGCGCAGCAGGTAGTTCACGCGGTGAATCGGCGCCTCGCGGCCGTCGACGCGCGCCTTCCAGCCCGGGTACCAGTTGTCGGTGAGGACGAGCAGCGCCGGGCGGCTGGAGGCTGTGCGCACGCTCACGTCCTCGTCGCCGTAGGCGGCGATGCGCGCGCTGCCCGGCGGGCTCGCGCGCCCCGGCCGCCGCGGCCGCCAGGCCCGGGAGCCTGCGCTCGGTCACGGCCGCGGTCGCGCGCCGGGAAGCCGGCGGCGGTGACGGCCGCCAGCTGCGCGTCGGCGTCCGGGCGCACGATCTGGCGATCCACGAGGAACGCGCGCGGCAGCGCGGCGGGGTTGCGGTAGATCCGCGCGTCGGGACCCGCGTAGACGGCGCGCAGCCCCTCGCAGCGGGGCGTCGCGGGGGCCCTGGAGCAGGTAGCCCGCGCCGAGCAGGCCGAGCGCCTGGAACGATCGCGGCGACGGGGTCACGCCCACCGTGCAGAAGAACGAGTAGCAGTCGGGCTGGCCCGAGATCGCGCGCCGCCAGAGCTCCACGTAGCGCTCCTCGGTGGGGATCACGTTGCCGCGCGCGTCGAAGACGCGGTAGCGCAGCGCGGTGTTGGGAGGCAGCGCGCGGCGACAACGTGGCGCGGCGCAGTGCCCGCCAGGCCCGCGAACCGCTCCGGCCTGCGCGCCTGCAGGTACTCGATCGCCGGCGTGGCCGGCTGCTCGGCGCACCGCTGCTCGATCGCGGGGTTGTAGCCGGCGCCCGCCTTGAGCAGGTCGAGGGCCACCAGCGCCACCGCCAGGCCCGCGAACGCGGGCACCGACAGCCGGCCGCGCAGCCGCAGCGCCAGCGAGCGCCGACCGCCGCCGCGGCGGGCACCAGCCATTCCAGCAGCGATGCCAGCCGCACCACCTCGGGCCCCTGCTGGGTGGCCAGCAGGGCTGGCGTCGGGCTCGGCGAACAGCCACGCGGCGCGCACGGCGCGGCCGATCACGTCCGTATTCACATCGCCGGCCAGCAGGGCGTAGACGCGCCGGGCAGGGCGAACAGCGCCGACAGCCCCCACCAGCACCGCCGCGCCGGCGACCGGCCGCCAGCTGGGCGCCGGCGAGCTCGTCGAATCCCCACCCGGCCAGCACCGCCAGGCACATGACCGCGATCACCGCGAAGCGGCCGTTGTTGGCGGCCTCGAAGCCGGGCAGCGAGACCACGAGGTCGAACAGCGGCGCGACGCCGGTGGCCACCAGGATCGACGCCAGCGCCCACCAGGGCCACCGCCACCCGGACCGCGCGCGGCCGCGCCACCAGCGCGGCCACGGCCAGCATCAGCGGGAGCGCCCCCACGTAGTAGTAGTGCTCCTGGGTCGTGGCGGCGAACTCGATGCTCGTGCGCCCGGCCCCCCACCAGTCGTGCAGCGCGAAGCCCAGCAGCCGGCTCGGCTCCTCGTGGAAGAGCGCCTTGGCAACGTCCGCGCGCGCCCCGGCGTCGCCCGAGTGCGCGAGCAGCTCGGCGAACGGGATCAGCATGACCGCGGCCAGCGCACAGCCCGCGACCAGGCCCGAGCCGAGCGTGAGCAGCCGGGTGGCCAGGCGCGGGCGCAGCTCGCTCGGCCACCAGCGCCCGCACCGCGAAGAAGAGCGTGACGACCACCAGCACCTGGAAGCTCGACGACGGATGGCCGCCGAGCCAGCCGACCCCGGTGGCCAGCCGCCAGGCCCACCCACGGCAGCGGACCCGGGCCGCCGCAGGCACAGCTCGCAGAAGAGGCAGATCCACGGCACCAGCGTCCAGACGCTGCCGAGCGTCCACGACACCCACGACACCGACCACAGCCCGAACCCGAACGCGAGCCCGCAGATCAGCGCCCCGCCCGTGCGCATGCCCACGGCCCGCCCCAGCAGGAAGGCCCCGAGCGCGGCCAGGAACACCTTGAGCATGGCCGCCACCGCCAGCGACTTCCAGAACGGCAGCACGTACGACGGGAGGCTGAAGACGCGAGAAGACCGACGACTGCGGGTCGCCCATCCATGGCCGGCCGCCGAGCAGGTGGGGATCCCACAGCGGCACGTCGGGCAGCGCGGCGCGGGTGTACTGGAGCTGGGGCTGGAACAGGACCACCTCGTCCACCAGCTCGCGGTTGGACCCCAGTCCGGGCACCCCGTCCGGGCGGCTGGCCTCCCACGGGTGGCGGACCAGAGGAAGTCGGAGGCCGACAGCGTCCTGCCGGGCGCCAGCCCGGGCGCGAACAGCACGAGCGCCAGCAGCCCGTAGAGCACCGCCGCCGCGGCAGGTCGGCCGCCTCTGCGTCCACATCGCCACCTGTCGTGCTCGTCCGCGAGCTGCGGACCTCGCCGCTTCCGTGCCGCACCCAGCGCCGTCGCAGCGGCGATAACGAGGAGGGCCACGAGGCTAACGATCCAACCTGCCCGCCAGCTCGCCGGCTCGTATCGGAACTCCACCCGGTGAGTCCCCCCGGGCACCGGCACGCCCCGGATCAGATAGTTGACGCGATGGATCGGGGCGTCGTTGCCGTCGACCGTTGCCTTCCAGCCCGGAAACCAGCTGTCGGTGAGCACCAGAAGCGCGGACCGCCGGGCCCGTGGCGCTCCTCGATCGCGGGGTTGTAGCCCATGCCCGCCTTGAATAGATCGGCGCCGACCAGCGCAACGGCGAGCACCACGAACGCCGTCGCGCCCAGCCGGCCCGAGAGCCGCAGCGCCAGCAGGACCACAGCCGCCGCCGCGAAGACGAGCCATTCGAGCACGGACGCCAGCCGAACAACGTCCGCGAGGTCCTCACCACCCGGAGGCGCCGCAAACCCCCACGCCACGCGCAGCGCCTCCCAGAGCAGGGTCAGATCCACACGACCGGCGGCAACGACAACAAGCGGAAGGGCGAACAGCCCTATGCCGACCGCCAGCACCGGTCGCCGACGAGCTGCTGGAACGCCCCCGGTCAGATCGTCGAGTCCCCAGCCGGCGAGCAGCGCGACAGCCAGGACCGTGAACACCGCGAGGCGGCCGTTTCGGACAGCCTCGAAGCCGGGAAGTCCCTCGACGAGGTCGTACAGAGGCGGAAGACCGGTGGCCACGGCGAGGGCAGCCGCGCCGAGAACGGCCACCACCAGCGCTCGCGGCGCGGACGCAGCGCCAGCGCCGCGCCGGCCAGCATCAAGGCAGCGCAGCCACGTAGTAGGCGTGCTCCTCCAGCGCCGAGGCGAACTCGAGTGGCGTCCGTGACCCTCGCCCCCACCAGTCATGAAGGAAGAGGCCCAGCAGATACCGACGCGGCGAGTAGCTGTCGGCGAACTCTCCGCCTCGGATCTTGCTGTCGATCGAGTGGTCGAGCAGCTCGGCGAACGGCACCAGCGTCACAGCCGCCAGCGCGGTGCCGGTCAGTACCGCGCCCCACAGCGTGGCAAGCCGCAGAAGCCCACGGTCTTGGCGCAGCTCGCGCGACAGGAGGACGCGCGCGCCCCAGAAAAGCGTCACGAACATGACCAGATGGAAGCTGGAGGTGGGGTGACCGGCGAAGAACTGCAGCCCGATCACCGCGGCGACACCGGCGAAGATCAGCGGCCCGGGCCGCCTCACGCACAGTTCCGCCGCCAGCAACGCCCAGGGGAGCAGCGCCCAGACGCTCATCGTCGTCCACGACACCCAGGTGACCGACCACAGGCTGAACCCGAAGACGAGCCCCGCAGAGCAGCGCGCCTCCGAACCGCATGCCCGACCGCCTGGCCAAGCAGGAACGCTCCCAAGCGCGCCACGAACAGCTTCAGCACGGCCACGACGGCCAGCGAGTCCCAGAACGGCAGCACGTACGCCGGCAGGCTGAACGGCGAGAGGGTCGCCGACTGCAGGTTCGCCGTGGAAGGGCCGGCCGCCCATGATGTGCGGGTTCCACAGCGGGATGTCGGGCAGCGACGCGCGCGTGTGCTGCAGCTGAACGGCTGGCACAGCTGCACCGCGTCGGTCTGCTCGCGGTTTGAGCCGAGCAGCCGGGCACCTCGGCCGGGCGGCTCGCGTCCCACGGCGTGGCGCGTCCAGAGGTAGTCGGACGCCGACAGCGTTCGGCCCGGCGCGAGCCCGGGCGCGAACATGACGCAACGCCAGCAGCGCGTAGAGCGCAGCCGCCGTCGCGACGGGCCGACGCTGCGCCCACGCCATCACGCGCTTCAGCATGCCGGCGGCCCGGGGCCGGCGGGCGGCGTTAGTAGGGCCAGGCATCGCCGTCGGGCAGGCCCAGGCGCCTGGCCAGCCCCGGCATCCGCGCCACGACGGCCACCTTGATCGCGCAGTTGCGCACGAACCAGGGGATCCCGGCCGCCTGGCTGCAGCGCGTTGCGCGCCACGCTCCGCGCCGCGACAGCTCGGCGCGGCGGTACTCCGCCAGCGAGCGCGAGCGCCCGACGTAGCGCCACTGCGCGAGACAGGAACAGCAGCCGCAGCTGGGCGAGCATCACGCCCGACGGCGTTGTAGGTGTCGTGGATCAGCAGGGTGCCGCCCTGGGCTCACGCGCGCGCCGTAGCGCGCGATGTCGTCCCGCGCCGGCGCGTAGCGGTGGGCGCCGTCCACGTACAGCAGGTCCACGGGGCCATCCAGCTCCGACAGCGCGTCCTCGGACGCCAGCCGCACGTGCCGCACGCCGGCCTCGGCCCCGGCTGCGCTCGAGGTTCGAGTGGAAGGCCTGGTAGTCCTCGTTGCCCGCGCTGCGGCGTCGGGGGTGATCTCCTGCGGCCCGCGGTCGCCGCCGCCGTGGGGGTCGACCGCCACGACCTCCACCCCGTCCTCCGCGCCCTTGCGCAGGACGATCGTCGAGCGGCCGTGGAACGACCCGATCTCCACGATCCGAGCGGGCGCGCGCAGCCGCAGCGCCGCGTCCCAGAGGCGCCGCGCCTGGTCGTCGCTCATCCAGCCCTTGACTCCCTCGACCGCGGCCAGCGCCGCGCCGAAGTCGCGCTCGGCGACGTCCGTGCTCACGGGACCCTGGCCGTGGCCTCGGCGGCCTGCGAGCGCGCGGCGGCCGGCTCGGCCTCCTCCGCCTCCACCCCGGCCGCGGCGCTGAGCACCTCGAGGTAGGCCCGGGCCGAGCGGTCCCAGCTGAAGCTGCGGGCGCGCCGCTCGGCGGCGTCGCCCAGGCGCTCGCGCAGCTCGGGCTGCTCGATCAGCTCGCGCACCCTGGCGGCCAGTGCCCGGGCGTCGCGGGCCAGCACGCCCGTCTCGCCGTCGACGATCGACTCCGTCAGGCCGCCCACGGCCAGCGCCCCGCTGGGCGTGCCGCACAGGGCCGCCTCCATCACCGTCAGCGACCAGCCCTCGGACGCGGAGGCGGTCAGGTTCACCCACGCCTGCCCGTAGAGCTCGGTCTTGCGCTCCTGGTCCACGTAGCCGTGCATCCGCACCCGGTCGCCCAGCCCGCGGCGCTCGATCTCGGCCTCCAGGTCGGGACGGTGGTCGCCGTCGCCGACCACGTCGAGCGTGGCCTCCGGGATCTGCCTCGAGCACGTCGAACAGCAGCTCGACGCGCTTGTAGGCCTTCAGGCGGCCGACGAAGATCAGGCGCGGCGTCTCCGACGCGGGTGCCGCGGCGGAACTTGCCCGGGTCCACGCCGAGGTACTCCACGCGTCACGTGCTCGCGCGGGATGCCGTCGCGCACCAGGTCGTCGCGGGCCGAGTTGGAGATCGTGAGGAAGGGCGTGCGGCGGTACAGCAGCAGCGGCAGGCGCTCGAGCAGCCAGTACAGGCAGCAGCCCGGTGCGCGGGTACTCGCCCACGAAGAGCTCGCGGTGCACGTGGTGCACCATGGCCACGCGCGGCTTGCGCAGCCACAGCGGCGTGAGGAACGTGATCCCGTTGATCACCTCGAGCACCACGTCGGCGTCGCGGCCCACCCCGCGCAGCACCGTCAGGACGGCCTGCGGGAACACCGTCAGGCGCGGTTGCCCATCCGGTGGACGGTGAGCCGCGGGCCGAAGTGCTCGACCCGCTTGGCGCCCGGGTAGTCGCCGGCCACCACGGTCACGCGGTTGCCCCACGCCACCCAGCGGCTGACCTGGGCGTCCAGGTTGGCGCCGTTGCCGCCGGTGTCGTGATGGGTCCAGTCGCGGTCGGCCAGCACGAGGATGTGCAGGGGTTTCGCACGCGGGCGGCGCCATGCGGCGAGAGAAGCTAGCGGACGCCAGGGCGGTGTGGCGCACAGAACGCCGGGCACCCGTATCGTCTCGATCGATGGCCGCCGACCTGTGGGTCTTCCTCCCCACCTACAACGAGGCCGGCAACCTCGAGGCGATCGTCCGCGCCACGGCGGATCAGCTCGAGCGCACCGCGCCCGGCAACTGGCGCGTGCTCGTGGTCGACGACGCCTCGCCCGACGGCACCGGCGAGCTCGCCGACCGGCTGGCGGCGGAGCTGCCCGGCGTCGAGGTGCTGCACCGCCCGGGCAAGGACGGCCTGGGCAAGGCCTACCTGGCCGGCTTCGACACGCGCTGGCTCGCGGGCGCCGAGCTGCGTGATCGTCATGGACGCCGACTTCTCCCACGACCCGCGCCCACCTGCCGGCGCTGATCGCGGCGGCCGAGGACAGCGACCTCGTGCTCGGGCTCGCGCTACGTGCCGGGCGGCGAGATCGTCGACTGGCCGCCGCTGCGGCGGATGCTGAGCCGCAGCGGCTCGCTCTACGCGCGGGCGATCCTCGGCGTGAAGGTGCACGACCTGACCACCGGCTTCCGCTGCGTGCGCCGCCGGGTGCTCGAGACGATCGAGCCGTCCACGCTGCGCTCGCAGGGCTACGTGCTTCAACATCGAGCTGACCTACCGCGCGCTGCTGGCGGGCTTCACGGTGGCCGAGGTGCCGATCTGCTTCCGCGACCGCGAGGCGGGCCAGAGCAAGATGTCGCTCCCGATCGCCTTCGAGGCGCTCATGCTCGTGCCGCGCATGCGCCGCGAGGCGCGCGAATGGCGCACCGACTCCGCCCCAGGCGGCGGGCGCCGCATCCGCTGGCGCTTCCAGCGCCGGCCCGGCCCGCGCGACGCCGGCTTCGACGAGCCGCCGCGCGAAGGCGAAGGGGACGGCCGCAACGGTGCATCCGCGCAGCAGCCCAAGCATCCGGACGTGACCCCGCGGTCACCCTGATAAAGATGTACGAGCGATGAGAACTCGACTGACCGCACTGCTGCTGCTGATCGCCCTCGCCCTGCCCGCGGCCTCGCTCGCGCAGAGCGCCGGCGACGACCAGTACGTGGACCCCTTCCAGGGCGATCAGGGCGGCGGATCCGAGTCGGCCGACAGCTCGAGACGACGGCGGCGGCATGCCCCTCGGCGTCGCCCTGGGCGGCACCGCGGTCCTCGCGGCGGGCCTGGTGGCGGGCGGCATCGTGCTCAAGCGGCGCGGCGGCACCGACTCGCCCGACTGACGCCTCAGCTTCCTTCAGGAAATCGAGGTCCAGGCGGTCGCCGACCCACGGGTTCAGCTCGCGCACGCGCCGGCCGGCCTCGACGATGCGCCGCGTCGCGGGGCGCGTCGCGTACATCAGCCGCCAGGCGTTGAAGTCGTCCGGCTCCTTGGCCGTGAGCTGCCGCGCCACGACGTAGGCCTCGCTGCGCCGGCCGGCGTTCGCCAGCAGCAGGCCCTCGGTCAGCAGGGGCCCCTGGTCGGGGTTCAGGCGCCCGGCGCGGCGCAGGTCGTCCCGGACGTCGGCGAGCCGCGCGGGCGACAGGCTGTCCCTGGCCGGATCGCCCGAGCGCTTCGGTGCCCTCCTCCTGCAGGCCGACGGCGCGCAGCCCGAACGCCAGCCAGGCGACGACCACCGCCGCGGTCGCGATTAGCACGGCTTTTACAACCACGGGACGCATGACCGCGAGTCTAGGCAAGCGGCGCTACTGTGGCTGCAGATGCGGAGATTGCTGCTCGGTGCCGGCGCGGCCCTCCTGATCGCCGGGCCGACCGTGCTGGCGTTCTTCTCCGGGGGCTTTTTCGACCGGCCGCGCATAGTCGCGGCCCTGGTCGGCCTGGGCGCTCGTGGCGATTGCGGCGGTCCTGGTGCCCGAGCCGCTGCCGTCGTCGGTGCCGGGGCGCCTGGCGCTGGCCGGCCTGCTCCTGCTCACCGCCTGGACGGCCGCCTCGGTCTCGTGGGCGCCGATCGGCGGGCGCGCGCAGGACGACGTCCAGCGGCTCGTGCTCTATCTGGGCGTGTTCATCGCCGCGGTGGCGCTGCTGCGCGGGCCCCTCGCGCGGCGGTGGCTGGAGCCATCCCTGGCGCTGGGCACGCTGGTGGTGGTGGCCTACGGCCTCTCGGAGCGGCTGCTGCCGGGACTCGTGGAGCTGGACCGCAGCTCGGCGGCCGCCGGCCGGCTCGAGCAGCCGCTGACCTACTGGAACGCCTACGGGCTGGTCGCGGCCATCGGCTTCGTGCTCGCCGTGCGCATCGCGGGCGACCTCGAGCGCCCCCAATGGCTGCGCGCAGCCGCGGCGGCCAGCGGGGTGGTCATCGGCCTGGCCTGCTACCTCACGTTCGCGCGCGGCGCGCTGGCGGCCGCCGCGGCCGGGCTGCTGGTCCTCGTCGCCTTCGCCCCCGCCGGGCGCGCCCAGCTGCGCGTGGTCGGCATCGTGCTGGCACCCACCTTCCTGGCCGCTCTTGCGGCCAGCCGATATCCCACGATCAAGTCGCTCGAGGCCGGCGAGCCCGGCGATGTCCTGGCCGGCCTGCTGATGCTGATCGCCCTCGTGCTGCTGGCCGCGCTGGCCGCCGTGGCGACCCTGCGCCGTCCGCGCCGCGAGCTTCCGCTCCCCGAGCTGCCCGTGTCCCGGCGCACCGCCGTCCTAGCCGCCGGAGCGGTCGTGCTGGTCGTGGCCACGCTCACCGCCGCCGCGCTGGAGGGCAAGCCGGAGACGGTGTCCCCCGACGTGGCCGCCGACCCCGCCCGGCTCGGGTCGATCGACACCAACCGCTACCGCTACTGGGACGTCGCGGTCGAGACCTGGGCGCGGAACCCGATCGTGGGAGTGGGCTCGGGAGGGTTCAGCGTGGAATGGCTCAAGCAACGCGACCGCGTCGACAAGTCCGGCGACGCCCACTCCATCTACGTCGAGACCGCCGCCGAGCTGGGGCTGGTGGGCATGGCCTTTCTGCTCATGTTCCTGGGCGGCACCGCCATGGCCGTGCTCAGGCTGCACCGCGTCGACCCCTCGGCCGCCACCGGCCTGGCGGGTGGCCTGGCGGCCTGGTGGCTTCACGCCGGGCTCGACTGGGACTGGGAGATGCCGGCCGCGGGCCTGCTGATGGTGGTGCTGGCGGCCGCGGCGGTCGCATGGAGCGAGCAGCGGACGGGGGCCGCCGTGGGCGCCCGCCGGCCCGCCCGGGAAGAGGACGGCGCGGCTTCGCCAGCGGGCTCCGCGGCAGGCCGTCGCCAGCGTGTGGCCTAGCACCAGCTCCGGGTGCGGCTCCTGCGACATCGATCTGGTAGGAATGAGGCAATGCGCTTCACCAACCGACTGATCGGCTTCCTGCTGATCTTCACCCTTGCCCTGGCCCTCCCGGCCGCCTCGCTCGCGCAGACGGGCGGCAGCGACGAGTACGTGGACCCGTTCAAGGACGAGAACGGCAGCGAGGCGGAGGCGGAGGCGGAGGCGGCGGAGGCAACTCCGACAGCGGCGACAACTCGGGCAGCGGATCCACGGGCAGCGGCTCGGGCGTCGCGGGCACGACGGCCCAGGACGGCACGGGCACCTCCGGAAGCGACGACTCCGGCTCGCTTCCGCTCACCGGGCTCCCGCTCGCCGGAATGGCGATCGTGGCCACCGCGCTGATCGCCGGCGGCTACACGCTCAGGCGGCGTGCCTGAGCGCCTGACCGGGAAGTAGACGATGAGCGACAGCGGCGTTCCCTCGCCGCCTGCCCGGGCCGAGCACGAGGCCGGGCGAGTAGCGGCCTCCAACGGCTCGGCGGTGCCGCAGCTGCGAGTACGGCCGCGGATGACCTGGCGCGACGCGCCGGTGGTCATCGACGCGCGCGCCGCGGTGCGGCGAGAGATCGGCGGCGTCGAGCGGGTCACGCTCGAGATGGCCGCCCGCCTGCCGCTGCTTCGCCCCGATCGCTACAGCGTGATGCGGCCGCAGCAGATGTTCGCCCACCGGGCGGGACACCTCTGGGAGCAGGCCCTGCTGCCGGCCGCCGCCCGTCGCGCGCGCATCCTGTACTGCCCCGCCAACCTGGCGCCGGGCGCGTCGCGGCGCAACGTGGTGGTCATCCACGACCTGGCGCCGCTGCGCCACCCCGGCTGGTACTCGCACGACCTTCACCTCCTACCAGCGCCACCTGCTGCCGCTGCTGGCCAACCGGGCGCGGCGCGTGATCACCCCATCCGAGTTCTCCCGCCAGGAGCTGGCCGAGGGGCTGGAGCTCGACCCCGAGCGGGTCTCGGTGGTGCCCAACGGGGTCGACGAGCGCTTCTCGCCCGACGCCGACCCTGAGCCGGTCCGCCGGGCGCTGGGCCTGGACGAGCCGTACGTGCTGGTCGTGGGCACGCGCATCGCGCGCAAGAACTTCTCCGCGCTGGCCGAGGCCCGGCGGCGCCTGCGCGAGCTGGGCATCGACCTCGTGGCGGCGGGCTCCGGCCGCGCCTACATGCGACCCGGCGAGGCCCCGCCCATGCAGGGGCTCGGCTACGTGCAGGAGCGCCACCTGCCCGGGCTCTACGCCGGCGCCCTCGCCCTCGCGATGCCCTCGCTCTACGAGGGCTTCGGCCTGCCCGTGCTCGAGGCCATGGCCAGCGGCGTGCCGGTGGTGGCGGCCAACCGCGCCGCGCTGCCCGAGACCTGCGGCGGGGCCGCGCTGCTGGTGGACCCCGAGGACGGGGCCGGACTGGCGGAGGCGCTGGCCATCGCGGCCACCGACGAGGGCCTGCGCGAGCGGCTGATCCCAGCCGGGCTGGAGCGGGCGTCGCAGTTCAGCTGGACGCGCTCCGCCGAGCTTACGGACGCGGTCATCGGCGAGGTGCTCGAGGCCGACGCGTACGGCATGGGTCCCGTGCCGCGGCGCCGGACCAGGGCCCGCCCGCGCACGCCGACGGACGTGGCCGTGTCCACGATCGTCGTCAATCACGAGCGCCGCGATCTGCTCAAGTCGTGCCTGCACTCGCTCGAGACCGCGATGGAGCGGGTGGAGGAGAAGGCCGAGCTGCTGGTGGTCGACAACGGCTCGGCCGATGGCTCGGTGGAGCTCGTGCGCGAGCACTTCCCCGACGTCCGGCTGGTGGAGCTCCCTCGCAACGAGGGCTTCGCCGGCGGGCTGGCCAAGGGGATCGAGGCGGCGCGCGGCGAGTGGGTGGCCGTGTTCAACAACGACACCACGGTCGAGCCCGACGCGCTGGCCGTGATGCTGGCCGCCGGCGAGTCCAGCCCCGCCGTGGGCTCGGTGGCCGCGCAGATGCGATTCGCCGACCGCCGCGACGTGCTCAACTCGGCGGGCTTCGAGCTCGACCGCCTGGGCATCGCGGCCGACCGGCTCGTCGGACAGCGCGTGAGCGACCACCAGGAGCACGAGCCCTACGAGGTCTTCGGAGCCACCGGCGGAGCGGCGATCTTCCGCTCGGAGATGCTCACCGAGGTCGGCGGCTTCGACGAGACGTTCTTCGCCTTCTTCGAGGACGTGGACCTGGCCTGGCGCGCCCGGGCCCACGGCTGGCGCGCTCTGTACGCGCCCGGCGCGGTGGTGTACCACCACCACTCGGCCACTGCGCGCCACGGCTCCCCCACCAAGCTCTACCTGGTGGGCCGCAACCGCGTCCGGGCCCTGGCCAAGAACGCGACGGGGGGCATGCTGCTGCGCAACGCCGTCGGCATGGTGCTCTACGACATCGGCCACGTGGCCTTCTCCTCGATCTCGGCCCGTACCCTCGCGCCGCTCAAGGGCCGCCTCCAGGGGCTGCGGGAGTGGGGCGCGTATCGCCGCAACGGCGCCCCTCATCGCCGGCCGCTCGAGCTGGATTATCCGCTCGGCTTTCGCAGAGCGCTGCGCCGCCACCGCGCCTGGCACCCCGAGGACCGGGCCAACGGCAGCCCGTGACCGCCACTCCCGAGCCGCCCACCACCGCAAAGCCAGCCCCGCCGATCTCCATGCGATCGGCCATCGCGCACGACTGGTTCCAGGGCTTTCACGGTGCCGAGCGCACGGTGGCGGCCATGCTCGACGTGTTCGAGCGCGACCCCGACGTGTTCACCTTCCAGGCAGCCCGTGAGCTGCTGCCCGCGCGCCTGGCGCAGGCCATAGCGGGCGAGTCGCGCCTGGCGAGGCTGCCCGGGATCCGCCAGCGCGGCCATGACCCCGGCCGCTGGCGCTGGCTGCTGCCCTACATGCCCCGCTACTTCGAGCACCTCGACCTGAGCGGCTACGAGGTGGTGATCAGCTCCTCGCACGCCTGCGCGGTCGGGGTGCGGCCGCCGGCGGGTGCGCTGCACCTCTGCTACTGCTACACGCCGATGCGCTACGTCTGGATGCCCGACGCCGAGCGCGGCCGGGCCAGCGGCGTGAAGGGGATCGCGCTCACGACGCTGCGCGGCCGCCTGCGGGCGTGGGATCACCGGGCAGCCCAGCGGCCGGACGTGTACCTGGCAATCTCCTCGGCGGTCGCCGAGCGGGTGCAGCGCTTCTATGGCCGCGATGCCCAGGTGGTGGCCCCTCCGGTCGCCACCGGCGACTTCCCCCGCGACACCGAGCGCGACCCCCAGCGGCTGCTGTGGGTCCACCGCCTGGTGCCCTACAAGCGGCCGCTGGAGGTGGCGGCCGCGTTCCGCGAGCTGCCCGACCTGCGGCTCACCATGGTCGGCGTCGGGCCGCTGGAGGCCGAGCTGCGCGCCGCCCTGCCGCCCAACGTGGAGCTCCTGGGGTGGCTGCCGCGCGAGCGCTTGGCGGAGCTGTACGCGGGCGCCTCGGGCTTCATCCACGTCGGTGAGGAGGACTTCGGGATCACGATGGTCGAGGCCATGGCCGCGGGGGCGCCCGTCGTGGCAGCGGACCGCGGCGGCGCGCGCGACATCGTGCGCCCGGGCCAGGACGGCGTTCTGGTGTCCGACCCCGCCTCGCCCGGCGCCATCGCGGCGGGCGTGCGGGAGCTGGCGGAGCGCGACTGGGACGCGGACGAGCTGCGCCGCAGCGCGGAGCGCTTCTCCGAGGAGCGCTTCCGCGAGCGGCTCGCCGAGGTCCTGCGCGTCAACGGCGCCACCTAGAGGTCCATGTCCGGCCCGCGGCATCCCGGTCCCGGCTCCTCCACGACCGGGGGCGCTCGGACGCCCCTCGAGGAAGCTGCCACGAGCGACCGGCGGCTGCTTTCGCGCTCCTCGGTCACGCTGATCTCCAGGGTCTTCGCGAAGTCCGCCCAGATCATCTTCCTGGTGGTGGCCGCGCGGCTGCTGACCGTGGAGGAGTTCGCGACCTACTCCTACATGCTGGTCCTGGCGGTGGTGTTCTCGTTCGTCAGCGAGATCGGGGTCCCGATCGTGGCCGGCCGCGACGTCTCGGCCGGCAGGGCGCTCGCGGGCGACCTATATGCCGCCGCGCTGCCGGTGGTGGTGGTCAGCGGCGCGGTGGCCGCACTGATCCTGCCCCTCTTCGCCGCCGTCGACTCGGGGCCGGGGAGCACCCTGGTGCCGGCGCTGCTGGTGGCCGCATTCGTTCTGTTCAACCGCCTGTTCGAGTTTCAGGCCACGATCCTGCGGAGCCTCGGGCGGTTCAACGCCGAGGCCGCGATCCAGGCGGCGGGGGCGCCGGTGTTCATCGGTGGCGCGACGGCCGTGACCGTCGCCGGGCTCGGGGTGTCCGCGGTGCTGGCCGTGCTGTGCGCCAAGGAAGCAATCTCGGCCCTGGTGGCATATCTGGCGCTGCGCGGGGACCTCCGGCGCTCGCCCGGCCCGCCGCCCGTCCGCTGGCAGCAGCTCATTCGCGTGGGCATCAAGCTGTCGGTGGCCGGACTCGCGCTTGTGCTGGTCATGCGGCTGCCGCTCATCGCGCTCGGCAACTCGGGGACCGACGAGGAGGTGGCGCTGTTCTCGGCCGCCCAGCGGTTCGGGGATGCCGCGTGGCTGCTGGCCACCACCGCCGGCGTGGCGCTGCTGCCGGGCGTGGCCTACCTCGCGCAGTCCGAGCGGGCGCGGGCGCGCGGGTTGCTGCGCCGGGTCCTGCTGACGGCCGCCGGCGGCCAGCGTCGTGGTCGCGGTCGCGGCCCAGCCGCTGGCGGAGTCCGCGATGCGCCTGATCTTCGGCTGGGGACTTCGCATCCGGCGGCGAGGTGCTGGGGATCGTCCTGGCCGGCCTGCCGGCGTACGTCGTGCTGGGCATCAGCTGGTACGCGGTCGTGGCCTTCGACGGCGAGCCGCGCCTGCTGGGGGTCGGGCTCGCCGGCCTGGCGGTCTCCGCGGCCGCCACGCTGGCGCTGGTGCCGGGTGGCGCGGACGGCGCGGGATGGGCCTACGTGGTCGCGTTCTACGCCATGGCGGCGCTGAGCCTGGGAACGCTGGCGCGGCAGCTCGAGGCCGCTCCGACCGGCGAGATACGGCCGCCTGGCCTGGGCCCGGTCTGATCGTCCCACTGGCTTGATATTGCAGGCCTTTCGCTAGCCTCACGCGCCTTGACGAGCGCATCGCAAGCCGTGGCTGCCCCGACCCGGACCCGGTTCGGGCTGCCGCTGTGGACCTGGCTTGCACCCGCCGCCGTCATCGCGCTGCTGGTCGCCGCCACCCGGCCGATGCTCGGCCTCATGCTCGCGGCGCTGATCACGGTCACGGTGCTGGCGGTGCACGCGCCCGCCTACGGCTTCCTCGCAGCGCTGCTGCTGTTCGGCTTCGAGGGCTCGATCAAGATGCGCCTGGACGTCGAGGACGCCCCGTCGGCCATCGCCCTCGGCGCCGCGCTCATCGACGTGGCCCTGTTCATCGGCTTCGTCGGGCTGATCGCCAGCGACCACGGCCGCCCGCTGCGGCTGCTCTGGCGCCGCGCGGGCCGAGCCGAGCGGCTGGTGGCCTACGCACTCGCGGCCTGGCTGGCCCTGGCCGTGGTGCAGATCACGTTCGGCGGCAACCTGACCGAGGGCCTCGAGGGCTTTCGCCTGATCCACCTCTACGTTCCCGCGCTCCTGGCCGGGGTGCTGCTGGCCGCGCGCGTGCCTCCCGAGCGCCTCGGGGAGCTGCTGCTCTGGATGATCGCCCCAATCGCGGTCTACGCCGCGCTGCGCGGGATCGTGGGCCCCACCGACAACGAGCGCGAGTTCGTGGAGGACCGGCTCGTGAACTTCGAGGTCGGGGACGCGCCGCGCAACGCCGGATCGTTCACGAGCTCGTTCGGGCTGGCCAGCTTCCTGGTGCCGGCGGGCGTCTTCGCGCTGGTGCTGGCCTACATGGACGCGCGGCGGCGACTGCTGGCTGCGGTGGTCTTCCTGCTGTCGATGATCGGCCTGATCGCCTCCTACATCAGGACCGCGCTGGTGGGCGTGGTGGCGGGGGCCCTAGCCCTGGCGGCCTTCGTGGTCACCGGCCGGGACAGCTCGACGCGGCGGCGCAGGTATGCGCTGGCGCTCGTGGTGCTGGTCCTCGCGGGGGGCTATGGCGCCACGCTGGCGGCGGGCACGGCTGACGAGAAGGCCGGGGATCGCGCGGTCAGCCTCCTCAATCCGCTCGGCGACGACTCCCTGCAGACCCGCTTCGACACCTGGGAGGCGTCGCTCGACCGGGTCGTGGACGAGCCGGCGGGCACGGGCCTGGGCACGCTCGGGCGCGCGACCATCACCGACCGCGACGACGAGGGCACCTACACGGACAGCACCTACCTCCTGATCCTGCAGGAGCAGGGCTTCCTCGGCGGCGCCCTGTTCCTGTTCGGCGTCGTGGGCGCCGTGGTGCTGTGCGCACGCCGCCTGACCGCGGCCAACCCGCTCGAGCGACCGCTCGGCGTGGCGGCGCTGATCGGCTTCGGCAGTTGCCTGGTGCTGTTCCTCACGGGCGACTACATCGAGCAGCCCGGCAAGGCGCTCTCGTGGACGCTGCTGGGGATCGCCATCTGGGAGGCCTACCGACCCGTGCAGGCGCCGCTCGCCGGCGAGGCCGCGTGACCGGCCATGCCTCCGAGCCGCGCCTGGCGGTGGTCATCCTCACCTGGAACGGTCGCGAGGACACGCTCGAGTGCCTCGACGCGCTGCGCGGCCAGATCGGGGGCGATGACGCCGTGATCGTGTGCGACAACGGCTCGCAGGACGGCACCGAGGCCGCGATCCGGTCGCGGCATCCGTGGGTCGACCTGATCCAGAACGGCGCCAACCTGGGCTTCGCCGGCGGGAACAACTCCGGGCTGCGGTCCGCGCTGGACCGCGGCTTCGAGTGGATCCTCGTGCTCAACAACGACACCTCGGTCCCACCCGGCGCCCTGGCCGCGCTCTTGGCCCACGCGAGCTCGCGGCCGGCGGTCGGCGCCTTCCAGCCACTCACGGTCCGTGCCGATGACCCGGGACGGATCGACTCGGCCGGTCAGCTGGTGCTGCGGCGGACCGGCTGCGTGGACGCCCTGATGGGCCGCCCCACCGGCGACGCGCCCAGCGCCCCGACGCCGATCTTCGGCGCCACCGCATCGGCCGCGCTGCTGCGGGCCTCGACGCTGCGCGAGAGCGGCCCCTTCGACGAGGAGCTGTTCACGATCCTCGAGGACGTGGACCTCATGTTCCGACGTCCGCATGACCGGCGCGGAGGTGGAGCTGGTCCCGCACGTGAGGGTGGCCCACAAGCGCGGCATTTCCGGGGCCGCGAGCACCCGCGAGGCGGAGCGCAGGCGCAACTTCTGGATCGACCGCAACGTGGTCGCGCTGGCCCTGCGCTACTGGCCCGCCCGCCACCTGGTGGCGGCGTTCCCGCTGCTGGCCGTCCGCTCGGCGCGGTCGCTGCTGCGGGCGAGACAGGTGCCCGGACAGAGCTGTCTCGGGCTGTGGCGCCGCAGCTGCTCCGCTCGCCGCGTCAACCGCCGCGCCATGCGGCGCGTGGGCCTCGACCACTGGTTCAGCGGCGCGTCGGTCTCCGGCAGGGTGGCCGAACGAACCCGGGCCGGGACCCTCGGCCAGGAGGCGCTGCGCTGATGCGGGCCAAGCTCACAGCCGGGCTCGATGCGGTGCGAGCCCCGCTCGCCGACCTGCACGCTCGCTCCCGGCGCACGTTCGTCCTGCTGGTCACATGCCTGCTGATCGTGGCGCTGGGGCCCCTGGTCCTGACGCTGGCGCGCGCCGACGACTACGAGGCCTCCTTCTCGATCGCGCAGGCCGCCCCGCTGCCCCTCTCGCAGGCCTCGCAGGACGAGCAGGTGGCCGGCGTCCAGCTCTTGGTGGGCGCGATCATCCCCAAGCGGGACTTGGCGCGCGACGTCCTGGAGCGGGTGGACTTCCCCGACAGGCCCAAGCAGGTCTACGAGCAGACCAGGCTCCGGGGGCGGTGGCGCGACGGGCGACCGGAGGTCGTGGTCGCGGCCTTGGCCCCGACGTCCGACCAGGCTCGAGCGCTGGCCGAGGCCGTCAGCGAGGGCCTCAGCGAGCGAGTGGAGCCGGTGGCCCGCCTTGGACCCGCCCTGGAGCCCGTCTTGCGACAGAAGGGCCGTGCCTACGACCCTCCCACCGCCGTCCAGACCGATGAGACCAGGCTGGGCGACACCCTGATCGGCGTGGTGCCGGGCGAGCCGCCGCCGCGCCCCCAGCCGGGCTGGGCAGCCCTCGCCGGAGTGGCCCTGGCGGCCGCGCTGCTGCTGTGCGTGCTCATGGCGGGCCGCGGCCGCCAACCGCTCGGGGGGACATAACATCGGACCACCCGACCTCCCGGTCCCAGTGGCGGAAAGAGCGTCTTCTGTCTATCGTGGCGAGTCCCAGGTGCAGCCAGCAGCTACGACCCAGGGACGGGCAACCTCTCAGCCGTCCAGATTTGCCCGGCCTTTCACGAGGCGCATGGGCCCGCGCAACGACGCCATCAGGCGCCGTCTGCTGTTCATGGCCGATGTCCTGTGCCTGCTGATCGCCATCGGCGCCTCGGCGCTCGTGGAGGGCAGCACGGACCCGCTCTGGGCCCTGGTCGTCTCCCCTCTCTGGGCTGTGCTCGCCAAGGTCGAGGGCCTGTACGACACCGACCACCCCAAGATCTGGCACCGCACCAGCGACGAGGCCACCGACATCTTCCACTGGGTCACGCTGTCCGTGGCCGGCACGCTGTTCTTCATCCGGGCGCTGCCCGACGAGACCGTCACCGTGCCGGGCGCGGCCACGATGTACCTCGCGGCGCTGATCAGCGCCTTCGCGCTGCGCTCCGCCGCCCGCGCCGTATGGCGCAAGACCGTGCCTCCGGAGCGGGCGCTCGTGCTGGGCACGGGCGAGCTGGCCGATGCCGTGGCGCGCAAGCTGGCGCTGGAGCCCGGGCATCACCTGGCGCTGGTGGACGCCGCCGAGGTCGACCGCCCCACCAACGGCCACGGCCGGGGCCAGATCTCGCTGGAGGGCCTGAGCAAGGAGGACCTGGAGTACCTGATCGGCGAGACCGACATCGAGCGCGTGATCATCGCCGCGCCCGAGCTCGACGAGCGCACACTCACGCGGGTGGTCTACGCCAGTCGCGCCGCCGGCGTCAAGCTCAGCGTGCTGCCGCCCATGCGCGCCATGCTCGGCACGGCCGTGCGCCTGAGCCACATCGCAGAGATGCCGGTGATCGAGTACGGCACCTGGGACACGCCCAGGTCGACCATGGCGGTCAAGCGCATGTTCGACTTCGTGACCTCGGCCATCGCCCTGATCCTGCTGGCCCCCCTGATGCTCGCGATCGCCGTGATCGTGCGCCTGGACTCGCGCGGCCCCGCTCTCTTCCGCCAGCTGCGCGCCGGCCGCGAGGGCAGGCCGTTCCGAATCCTCAAGTTCAGGACCATGTGCCACGACGCCGAGGAGCGCATCTCCGAGGTGATCTCGCCGGACGACCTGGCCGAGCCGATGTACAAGCTCCGCAGCGACCCGCGCGTGACGCGCGTCGGGCGCTTCCTGCGCAAGACGAGCCTGGACGAGCTGCCCCAGCTCTTCAACGTGCTGCGCGGCGACATGAGCCTCGTGGGGCCCCGGCCCGAGGAGGTCTGGCTGGTGCAAGCGCTACGGCGAGACCGAGCGCTTCCGGCTGGAGATGCGCCCGGGGATCACCGGGCCGATGCAGGTCCACGGGCGCGGCGAGCTGACCTTCCAGGAGCGCCTGGCCGTGGAACGCGAGTACGTCGAGAACTACCGCTTCGAGAAAGACGTGCGCATCCTGATGCGTACGGTCTCGACGATCTTCCGCGGCCACGGCGCCTACTAGGCGCCGCCTGGACGCTTGGCCTAGACACGCGTAGGAACTTCGCCGGCCGAGCTGAAGGCCCGGCCGCCGAGGTGCGATTGATCGTTCATCGCCCGCCGTTGCTTGTCGTCTCGCTTCTCGTACTGGCCGTCGCCGGCTGTCAGCCGGGCACCCCTGGACCGGGCCCCGGGCCGGGGCCCGAGCCCGAGCCGCCGACCGACCCGCAGCTCTACCCCGACAAGCCGCTGGTCCCGGCCAAGTCGTCACGCGCGTTCGGGGACTCGGTCGGAGTGAACGCGCACATCCTGTGGTCGGACTCCTCATACGCGCACTTCGACACGATCGTCGCGCGCATGAAGGAGCTGGGCGTCCGCTACCTGCGCGACGGGCTGTGCGCCACCTGCGAGCACCACGTCGATCGCCTGCAACGCCTCGGCGCCGCGGGCATCAAGTCGCACATCATCGCCGGCGACCTGCGTGACGGGTCCGCCGAAATGCAGGAGAACCTGGCCGTGCTGCGCACCCGGCTGAAGGACGCCGTGGCGTCCTTTGGCGCCCCCAACGAGCCCGACATGGTGGGCGATCCGGACTGGGTCGCCAACACGCGCGCTTACCAGCGCGAGCTGTGGACGAGGGTCAAGGGCGACCCGTCCTCAGGACTCCCCGTGCTCGGCCCGGCGGTGGCACGAGATGGCTCCGAGGCAGCGCTCGGCGACCTCTCGGACTACCTCGATCGAGGCAACATCCATCCCTACCCGGGCGGAGGGACGCCGCTGCACAACATCGCCAGCGAGCGAGCCGACGCATCGCGGTGTCCGGCGCCAAGCCGCTCGTGGCCACCGAGATCGGCTACCACTCCGACCTGGTCACGCACGAGCGGGCATCATCCGACGTCCGAGCGCGCGATCGGCTACTACACGCCGCGCACCGCCCTCGAGGGCTTCCGCAACGGAGTCGAGCGCAGCTACATCTACCAGCTGCTCGACCCGTGGTCGCCCACCGAGGCGGACGCGCGCGGCTTCTCGAAGATGGAGAACTCCTTCGGCCTGCTGCGGTGGGACCTGTCGCGCAAGCCCGGCTTCCTGGGGCTCCGTAACCTGCTCGACGCCGTGGGCGGCGACTCCGCCCCGGTGCCCAGCCCCGGCGGTCTGCGCTACGGGCTGGAGGGCGCCGGGCCGGACGTCAGGCAGCTGCTGCTGCGCTCGTCCGACGGCCGCTTTTCGCTCGTGGTGTGGCGCGAGGTGAGCGTGTGGGACCGCTTCGCCCGCCGCGACATCGACCCGGGGACCGACAGCCTGGACGTGGTGCTGGGCGAGCGGGTGGCGGTAGCGCGCCGCTTCGACCCTGTGGAGTCCGAGGCCGAGCGGCAGAGCTGGACCGAACCGCGGCGGATCTCCATAGCCGTAGGGGGCGGCCGGTCGGTCCTGCGCCTCAGCAAGTGAGGCGCGTCCGCTGTCAGCGGCAGCGCCGGGCGTTGTCGGTCTTGCGGCAGCCCTGGTAGCGCGCGGCCATCCGCGCGTAGGTGCCGAGCAGCGGCAGGGGCGTGAACGTGGGTCTCCCGTGAGCCTGTTCAGCCCCGAGTACTGGAAGGTGAGCGAACCCGGCCCGCCGATGACGAACTTGGGCTCGTACTCGCTCGCCCAGTTGTACCAGTAGACCCTGCCGATCCCGCGTCGCTTGCGATCGCGCGCGAGGCGGCTGAAGACCGCGTTCAGGCGCGCCGCCTGTCCCCGCGGGGTGGTCTCGAAGCCCAGCAGATCGCTCCCTTGGGATCTGTACCCTCCGCAGCGGTCCACGTGAGCTCCGTGAACCAGATCGGCTTCCTCCGATCGCGGGCGCGGCGCATCTCACGCCGGATCCGCGACGCAATCTCCAGCGTCTGCCTGACCGTGAGCCGCACCCGTGGCGACGAGGAGAAGAAGTGGAGCGAAACGGCGTTGAAGTACTTTCGCGCGCCGGCCCTGTAGAGCGCTCGGAGCTGCGCCCATGGGGTGCTATTCGTCACACCGGCGAGGCTGGCGAGCACGACCGTCGCGCCCCGGTCGGCGCGCTTGACGGCACGGTAGGCCGGCTTGAGGATGCGCGCATAGGACCGCGGCCACGGGCGGGTGGCCCAGAAGAAGTCCGCGGCGGGCTCGTTCCAGAGCTGCCAGCTCCTGATCGAAACCTTGGGTGTGCCCGAGATGCGCCAGAACGAGCCGCGTGGCCCGTAGCGGCGAACCAGGGTCCGCAGGAAGGCCGCGTAGGTGCCGGAAGACTTGGGCGCGTAGAGGTAGGGCCTGGGCGACAGGGGCCTGCTCGACGCCCAGCGCGGCGTCCCCACCACGATCGGCAGGACCCCGATGCGATGACGTGCGGCGGCCGCCACTACGCGGTCGTAGCTGGCGAAGTTGTAGCGGCCGCGGGCCGGCTCGGCCGTCGACCAGGCAAACGTGTAGCGCACCGACTCGACGCCGTTGCGAGCCATGGCCGCCATCTGCGCGTCGAGCCCGGCGTCCGAGAGACGGTTCGCCTGGCCGTTGTTGAGCACGGCCCCGAAGAACCCAAACGGGACCTTGCGCTTGGCGGCCTCGGCGGGGGCCGCCGACGCGACGAGCGCGAGGGCGAGCAGGCTGTGACTATTGCCGGGCGGCGGAGCATGGCGATGGATGCTAGGGAAAAGGTCATGGATTTGGTGCAACACGCGCCCCACGCGCAAGTTGCGGCGCCCGATGTCGCGACCGCCTGACCCGGGCGCCGCGGTCGCGACTGGCGGTTTGAAGCGAAGATCGGTACACATGAGTGCTTATGGCTGAGACGAGCCTGACGGGGGGCACCGTGGCTGCGCTCGGGATGGCGGACATTCACCCCGAGGAGGCCGCGCTACCGCGGTCGGCTCGCCGGCGGGAGCTGGTGACCCGGGTAGGGCTGATCGCCGCAGACGTGATCGCCTGCCTGGCGTCGATGCTGGTGGTCTCGGCCATCACGGGCGCACGCTTCACTCCGTGGGCCGTGGCGCTGGTGGCCTTTTACGTGCTGCTGGCGAAGATGGCCGGGCTCTACGACCGCGACCAGTTCATCCTCCACAAGACCACGCTTGATGAGGCGCCGCCGCTGGTGGCCGTGGCCGCGATCCTCGCGCTGGTCGTCGAGGGCATCCAGGCCCTGGAGTTCACCGGTCGTTCGCATCCGCTGCTGCTGTGGGGCCTGCTCGTGGTCGCTGTGGTTATGGGCCGCACGGTCGCCCGCTTCCTGGCCGTGCGCGTGACCGGCAGCGAGCGGCTGATCGTGATCGGCGACGCCGCCGCGATGGTGCTGGTGAAGCGCAAGCTCAACAGCGTCCCGGGGCTGAACGCAACCGTGGTCGGCCGCGTTTCAGGCGACACGAGCGGTCGCGAGGGCTTCGACAAGCTGCTCGGCACGGTCGCGGACCTGCCGGCGGTGGTCGAGGAGCACGGCGTCGAGCGAGTGATCGTGGCTCCGAGCCAGGAGGGCGGAGACGACGTGGTTGACGTCGTCCGGCTGGCAACGGCCTCCGGGGTGCGGGTGGCCGTGCTCCCCCGCATGCTTGAGGTGATCGGGACCTCGGTGGAGTTCGACGACCTCGGCGGGCAGGTCCTGCTGGGGGTCCGCGGCTTCGGCCTGTCGCCGTCCTCGCGCTTCCTCAAGCGCGTGTTCGACCTGGTCGTCACGAGCGGCCTGCTGGTCCTACTCGCGCCGATCCTGCTGGCCATCTCTGCTGCGATCAAGCTGTCCTCGCCCGGTCCCGTGCTGTTCCGTCAGACGCGAGTGGGCCGTCACGGCGACGAGTTCAGGGTGCTCAAGTTCCGGACGATGGTCCATGACGCCGAGGACCGAAAGCATGAGCTGTCGGAGCGCAACGAGGCCGCGCCGCTGTTCAAGATCGCCGACGATCCCCGCACCACCCGCATCGGGCGGCAGTTGCGGCGACGCTCGCTCGACGAGCTGCCTCAGCTCTTCAACGTCTTGAAGGGGGACATGAGCCTGGTCGGCCCACGGCCGCTGATCCTCGAGGAGGACCGCCTCTTCTCCGGCTGGCAGCGGCGGCGCTACCACGTGTCGCCGGGCGTCACTGGTCCGTGGCAGATTCTTGGGTCGACCCGGGTCCCGGTCAGCGACATGGTCAGTATCGACTACCTCTACTGCGCCAACTGGTCCCTCTGGCTGGACGCCAAGATCCTGGCCAGGACAATTCCCTATGTGCTCAGCCGGCAGGAGCCCGAGCACGTCCCGAGCTCCAGCTGACGCGGGACTGGAGCTCCGCAGGCCATGCCCTTCGTCGTACCCCGGGCTCTGCGGCCGTGATCGCGCTCCTGGTGATCGCGGCAGCGCCGTCTCTCGAGGAGGAACCGACGACAACCTGGTCCAGCCGCCGCGCGAAGAGGTTCTGCAGCTGCGTCGGCGCGGGCCTTCGGCGATTCAGTGGGCGTGAACGTCCATCTCACCTACGTGGACACCTCGTACCGTGACTTCGACACCGTGGCGGCGCGCCTCCGTGAGCTTGGCGTCCGGGTCGTGCGCGACGGTCTCTGCGCCACCTGCCCGTTCCAGGTCGGGCACCTGAACACGCTGGCCGGCGCGGGCATCCGGGCGAACCTGATCGTGGGGGATCTCAAGGGAGGCGCCGCGAAGATGCGCGAGAGCCTTTCCGCGATCGGCGCCGGCGTGCGCCCGGCCGTTGGCATCGATCGAGGCGCCCAACGAGCCCGACAAGGAGGGGGTGCCGGGGCTGGCTCGAGCGTACCCGGGCATACCAGGCCGACCTCTACGACGCCGTTAGTCCGACCCCGGCCTGAGGGATCTGCCCGTCCTCGGGCCGACCTCACCCAGCCGGACTCCTGGGCAGCGATGGGCGACCTGTCGCCGCACCTCGATCGGGCAACTTCCGCCCCCGTACCCGGCGGTGGCAAGCCCCTCCACAACCTCGAGCGCGAGCGCGACCTGGCCACAAGGGTCTCCGGCTCGAAGCCATTGGTGATCACCGAGATCGGCTACCACTCGGACGTGGCCACCGACGACGGCCACCTGCCCGCCTCCGAGCGCGCTATCGGCGCCTACACGCCGCGGCTCGCACTCGAGTCCTACCGGGCGGGCGTCGAGCGCGCCTACCTGTACCAGCTGGCGGACCAGTGGTCCGACAGCGAGGCCAAGGCACGTGGGTTCCGCAATTCGAGCAGGTTTGCAGCTCTCGCGCGGACCTGTCCCCCAAGCCCTCGTTCCTCTCCCTCCGCAACCTGCTGCGCAGCGTGGGCGCCGGTGCCCCGACGGTCAGGAAGCCGGGGCGCCTGCGCATCGGCCTGGACGGGGCCCCGTCCGACCTTCGCCGATTGCTGCTGCACGCGGGTGACGGCACCTACGCCCTGGTCCTGTGGCGCGACGTGAGCCTTTGGGATGTGCCCAGCCGGCGCGACCTGGAGCCCGGTCGAGCCAGCTTCGAGGTTGTCTTGGGCGAGCAGGTGGAGCTGGCCCGCCGCTTCGACCCGGTGCGCTCGGACACCGAGAGCCGCCGCTGGCGCCAACCGCGACGGATCCCGGTGGAGGTCGCCGGGGAGCCGGTGGTCCTGAAGCTCACACCCGGCTAGCCGCAGGTCGCCTTCACCAGCGCGCGCATCTTCGCCTGGAAGACCGGGCGCGCAAAGCCCTCGGCGTGCGCGCGGATGGAAGCCGGGTCGAAGGCGCTGAAGTCGTCGCGCAGCGCCGCGGTCAGAGCGGACAGATCGTCCGGGGGAACGAGCAGCCCGGTTCTGCCCGGCACCACCGTCTCGCGCAGGCCGCCGGCGTCGATGCCCACCACCGGCCGCCCGGCTGCCTGGGCCTCCACGGCCGCGATGCCGAACTCCTCGACGTTGGGCACGACCAGTGCCTGCGCGCCCGCGTAGAGGTGCGCGCAGCTCCTCGTCCGGAACCGACCCCAGGAAGTCGGCCTGCCGTCCGTAGGCCTCGCGCAGCGGGCCGAGCTCGGGCCCGCCACCACGAGCTTGAGCCGGCGACCTGCCGCGATCGCCGCCTCGACCGCCAACTCGGCGCGCTTGTGACGGACCAGCTCGCCCACGAACAGCAAGTAGTCCTGCGGCTGCCCGATGGTGAACCGGTCGACGTCGACTGGGGGTGCACGATCGGCGCATCCCGACCCCAGAAGCGCTTGAGCCGCTCGCGCGTGATCTCGGAGTTGGCCACGTACTGGTCGACGCGGCCCGCGGCGCGGCGGTCGAACCGGCGGTGGCGGCGCAGCATGAGCCGCAGCAGTGGGCGCAGCGGAGCGGGGACCTCGGCCTTAGCGCCGCTCCTGCTCGTGCCAGGCGTACCGGAAGGGGGAGTGGCAGTAGCAGACGTGTGCCGCCGACGCGGGCGGCCGCACTCCGTGGGCGAACGCGCTGCTGCTGGACACGACGCAGTCGAAGCCGGCGAGGGGTAGCCGGGCCACGGCAATCGGGTAGAGCGGCAGCAGGCGCCGGAAGTTGTCCTGGTGCACACCGAGGGCGTCCACGCGCGAGGTGGTGATCCGCCGGCCCGAGAAGCGGCCCTGTGTGCCGTCCTCGTCGTAGAGAAGCGTCACGATCGGCGCGGCGGGCCAGATGTCGGTGATGGCCGCGAACGTGCGCTCGGCGCCGCGGAGCACCAGCAGGTAATCGTGGACCAGAGCTATGTTTGGCATCCGAAGCGGGCAGAGGATACGGGCGGGGCGGCCACCGGCCCCACCCCCCTAGGTGCTGGGCCCGGGCAGCTCGCTACGCGCCAGAGCGGCGAAGCGCACGACCTGCTCGTGGGTGGGCCCGTCGCCGTCAGCGAGCCCGGCGTTGGCACGGATCCGGGCTTCGCTGGTCGAGGCGAACACCACCGCACCGCCCGCGTTCGAGTCCAGGGCATAGCCAAGCAGCAGCCGGCCCAGCTCCTCGCGGCGCCCGCAGTCGATGCCGACCTCCTCCGACCAGCGACGGCGGCGATCGCGGTCCTCCATCAGTGCCGCGACCGCGCCGAGCACCTCGCGCACCGCGGAGTGGGTCAGGACCGCCCGGCCCGCCAGGCCGCCCCCGTCCTCCAGCACGCGGTCGACCACGTTGTTCGCGCACTGCACGACGGGCGCGAACTCGGGTCGGCCGGTGACGATCGCCGCCGGTCGACGCCCGGTCGGTCGCGATGCCGAAGCTGCCCGCCTTGCCCTCCCGGACCACGTCCTGCAGGAACTCGAGCAGCCCCTCGGTCTCGAGGTCCGCGGGCCGGAACTCGTGGAGCAGCAGGAGGTCGACTCCGTCGACCCGCAGCTCGCGCAGGCTTGTCTCGAGACTGGCGCGCGCCTCGGCGGGCTCGAAGCGGCCCGATCTGCGTCATCGCCTGCGCGCGCGCTCGCGAGCCGGGAGCGAGGCCGGGCGCGCGGCTGACCGCCACGCGCGCAACCGCCTTGGCCGCGTCCCGCGCGCGCGAGCGGCGCGGCGGTACGATCCCCAGCTTGGTGGCCACGGTCACGCTGTCCCGCCGTCCGGCGAGGAAGTCCCCCACCGCGCTCTCGGCCTCCCCGTACCCATACGATCGCGCGGTGTCGAAATGCGTGATCCCGCTGTCGTGCGCCACCTCCAGCAGGCGCACGGACTCGCGCCGCCCGAGCCGTGCCATCAGCGGCGCCGAGCCGAAGGCCAGGCGCGAGGGCGCAAGCTCGGTTCCGGGTAGCGCGACCGTTCGCATGGCCTGAAGGGCGGCGATGATAGACGATCTCCGCGAGGTCGAGGACGGGGCAGAGCTCGAAGCTGACCTCTGCATCGTCGGCGCGGGCGCCGCCGGGATCGCGATCGCCCGTGAGTTCGCGCGATCGGCCTCCGCGTGCTCCTGCTCGAGAGCGGCGGACTTCGCCGCACGGCCCGGGTGGACGACCTGAACGACGGCGAGACGAGCGGCATCGACCCGTGCCTCGCTCACCGAAGGCCGGGGGCGTCTGTTCGGGGGAGCGACGGCGCTGTGGGCCGGTCAGTGCCTGCCCCCGGACCCGATGACGCTTCGAGCAGCCGCGACTGGGTGGCACACAGCGGCTGGCCGCTCAACGGCGGGCCGAGCTCGAGTCCTTCGAGCGCCGCGCCGAGGCGCTGTTCCAGATCGGCGGCGAGCCCTACGACGAGGAGGTGTGGGACGGCTTCGGCGTCGAGCGCCCCGCGGTCGATCGCGAGCGCCTGGTGCACCGGTTCTCCGTCTGGTGCCCCGAGCCGAACCTCGGCCGGCTCTACCGGCCGACTGCTGGCGGCTCGCCGACCGTGCGGGTCCTCCTGAACGCAACGGTGACCGAGGTGGCACGACGACTCCGAGGCGACCGGTTTCGAGCGTTCGGGCGCGACGCCCGAGGGCAAGCAGGTGCGGATCAGCGCGCGCGCGTGCGTCCTGTGCGCGGGCGGCATCGAGAACGCCCGCCTGCTGCTGGACTCCGACTCGACGCACCCCGGCGGGCTCGGCAACGGCAACGACGTGGTCGGCCGCTACTTCCAGGACCACCCCAATCTGCACGCTGCGGTGACCATGAGTGGCGACGTGCCCCGCCTGCAGGAGCTCTACGGCCTCCTCTACCGAGGCCGGATGCGCTACCTCCCGCGCCTGGTGCTGAGCCCCGAGACCCAGCGCTCCGAGCAGGTGCTCTCGTGCGCCGCGCACCCGGTCTTCGATTTCGGGGAGGACTCGGGCATCGAGGCCGCCCGGCGTGTCTATCGCGGCGTCCGCAGCGGCAACCCGCCGCGCGGGCTGCCTCGGGAGCTGTGGCGGATCGCTCGCGATTCCCCCCGCATGCTGCCGCTTGCCTATCGGCGGGCCATCCACGGCCGTTCCGCGCAGGCGGATCCCGTCCTGGTCACGCTGCAGACCCACGCCGAGCAGGAGCCGAACCGGGATAGCCGGGTGACCCTGTCGGCGCGCCGGGACTGGCTCGGCCGGCGGCTGCCCAGGGTCGACTGGCGCCTCACCGAGCTCGATCGCCGCACTGCGGAAGCGATGGTGCGCGTGGCCGGCGCGGAACTCGGCAGGCTCGGGCTCGGCAACGTGCGAGCCGAGCCGTGGCTCGCCGGCCCCCGATGGTCGGAGCGGGTGAGCGACTCCTATCACCACATGGGCACCACGCGGATGGGCACCGCGCCCGCGACGAGCGTGGTCGATCGCGACGGGGGCGTGCACGGAGTGGAGGGGCTCTACGTGGCCGGCTCGTCGGTGTTCCCGGCAGCGGGGTTTGCGAACCCAACCCTCCTTATCGCCACCCTGGCAATCAGGCTGGGCGACCACCTCAAGGTCGCGCTGGATCGGCCCAGATCCGCAGCCGCGTAGATGCCGCGCTACTACCTCGACCTGGCGGAGGACTGGAGCCGCGGCGCTGGGACCCGCACGCGGGCCCACGCCCGGAGCGCGCCGACACGCGCTACTTCGGCGCCGTCTTTCAGGCCATGGAGGCGACGCTCGAAGACGGAGACATCGACGTTCACCTGACCTGGAACGGCGATCGCCTGCATGACTACGGACCCCGGGTGGTGGCCGTGCTTCTGCGCGACGACGGCGGACGCGTCCCGCGCTATGCCGGGCGCGTGCGGGCGACCTTCAAGAGCTACGGGACAACCCCCGTGCTCGGCACCGGCCCGCTGCGAAACCCCAGCCTCACCGGTCTCATGGAGCTCGCCCAGTACAGCGTCCGGTGGCTGCGGTGGGTGCCCGGTCAGGTCGCACACGCCCGCGTCGTCGCCGGTCTGCTCCTGAGGGGGCTCCCCGCGCCCGGGCCGGTCGAGGTGATCCCCCTGGGGACCTTCAACCAGCTGGCGCTCGACTCGGTGCCGATCGAGGAGCGGCCGACGGACGTGTTCTTCGCGGGCAGCGTCGAGCATGAGGCCTCCCTGCGCAGGCTGTGGGCGCCCAAGACGCGGTCGCGGAGGGCGATGCTGAGGACGGTGCGAAGCATCGCCGCCCAGCAGCCGGGGCTGCGGGTGGACCTGAGGATCACAAGCGCCTTCGATGCCTCGGCGGCCTGCTCACCGGACGACTACTCGAGGCGCCTGATGGACGCACGCGTGTGTCTTGCGCCGCGCGGAGCGTCGGTCGAGACGTTCCGAGTCCTTGAGGGCCTGCGCGCCGGCTGCGTCGTGGTGGGCGAGCCGCTCCCCGACCACTGGTTCTATGCGGGCGCCCCGGTGATCGGACTGGAGCGCTGGTCGCAGCTTGAAGGAACACTCGAGCGCGTGCTGAACGATCCGGAGGAACTACGGAGCCTGCACAGGGCCTCGCTGTCGTGGTGGCGCGATCGCTGCTCGGAGGAGGCCGTGGGCAGGTTCATGGCGAATCGTCTAAACGATCTCCAGAAGACTTGACGACTAGGCCATACCCGCTTTGGTATGAATCTGTCAGTTGTCTCCAGTTATCCGCCCATGAGGATCCTCCTCGCAAACCACACCGGTGCCGCCAGCGGTGCCGAGCTTGCGCTCATGCGGCTGGTCAAGGGCCTGCAGGGAGAACACCGCATCGCCGTCGCGTGCCCTCCGCGCGGGCCGCTGGCCAAGGCGGTGGACCTGGCGGCCGTCGAGCGGGTCTCGATTCCAAGCTTCGAGGCCAGCCTGCGTCTGGACCCGATCCAGACGCCCACGAGCATGCTGCGCCTGGCCGCGGCAGGTGGAGCGCTGGCTCGCGCCGCGCGCAGGTTCGATGCCGACATCATCCACGCCAACACGCCACGCGCGGGGCTCATCGGCGCCGTGGCACGGCGCCTCGGCGGCCCGCCGGTCGTGGTCCGGGCCCACGAGCACGTGCCCCAGACGGCGGTCGGGCGCAGCGTGCGCTCCGTGCTCGCGCACTCGTCGGGCGCGATCCTCGGCGTGTCGCGGGAGGTGGCGCGCAAGTTCAACGCCGGGCTGGAGCAGCCGCTGGCCACCCACGTCTACAACAGCTTCGACAGCGCCCGCTTCGACCCGGCCCGGGTCGAAGCAGCCGGCATCAGAGAGCGCCTGGGGATCGCCCCGGAGGCCGCGATGCTGGGGCACATCGCGCAGATCACCCCCTGGAAGGCCCAGGACGACTCGATCCGAGCCCTCGCGCTGCTCAACCGGTCGGGGCTCAGCGCGCACCTGCTCGTGGTCGGCAAGATCGCCTTCTCCGGGAAGGGCGTGCGCTTCGACAACGGCGCCTACCTCGAAGGCCTTCACGCGCTCGTCGCCGAGCTCGGGGTCGAGGACAGGGTTCACTTCCTCGGCCAGCGTCCCGATGTCCCGGAGATCCTGCAGGAGCTCGACCTCTCGCTGCTGCCCTCCTGGGATGAGCCATTCGCCAACGTGATGCTCGAGAGCATGTCCATGCGCACCCCACTGGTCGTGAGCGAGGTCGGGGGCGGCCCCGAGCTGGTCGAGGACGAGGTGTCCGGCCGCTTGCTGCCCCCCAAGGACCCGCAGGCCTGGGCATCGGCTATCGCCGACCTGCTGACCGACCGCAAGGCCCTCGCCCGCATGGGCAGAGCCGCGAGGGAAGCAACGTTCAGGTTCAACGACCAGACGCATACTCGTGCCATGCTTGACGTCTATGAGCAGGTGCTCGCTAACCCGGAACGGGGGCCGGAGGCGGTCGCCGCCACTCTCCATCCCCACCCGGAGGCCGCTCCGCTGCGCGTACCCGGGTCGGGACGGTTCGCCCCGTCGGGGGAGCGCACTGGCGCACGCGACCCGCTCGCTGACTCGCCCCGCGAGACAACTCACTCCTAGACCCCACCTCGGGCGGGCCGGCCGGCCCAGCGGATCGTCATGAGGATCCTCTTCGCCAACCACACCAGTGCGTGGAGCGGCGCCGAGGTCGCGCTCATGCGGCTCGCCAACGAGCTGCGGCGCGAGCACGACGTGGCGGTTGCGTGCCCGTCAGGCGGCCCCTTGGCCGACGCCGTGGACGCCGCCCACATCCCGCGCCTGGCGCTCCCCGAGGTGGACGTGAGCATGCGCCTGCACCCCGTCGCGACGCCCCGGGGGCTGGCGAAGATGAGCTCGGGTGGGCTCGCGCTGGCGCGGGCGGCCAGCCGCTTCCGAGCCGACGTGATCCATGCGAACACGATGCGGGTGGGACTGATGGCGTCGGTGGCGGTCCGCGCCGGCGCGCCCCCCGTCGTGCTGCACACCCACGACCGACTGGTCCTGAGCCCCATGGGCCGCACCATCCGCGCCGTGGTGCTCAAGAGCGTCAGTGAGGTCATCGCCGTGTCCGATTTCACGGCCCGCACCTTCAACGCCGGACTGGACCACCCGGTCGCGACCCGCGTCTACAACAGCGTCGACCACGAGCGACTCGACCCCACGGTCGTCCGGCCCGCGCCTCTGCGCCGCGATCTGGGCATTTCGGAGGACGCGCTCCTGCTCGGGCAGGTTGCCCAGATCACGCCGTGGAAGGGCCAGGCCACGGCGATCCGCGCAGTAGCCGAGGTGCGCGCCGGCAACATCGATGCCCACCTGCTGATCGTGGGCGGCGTCGCCTTCACCGGCATGGGCGTCCGCTACGACAACCGCGCCTACCTCACCGAGCTCGAGGACCTCGTGGACCAGCTGGAAGTCCGAGGGGCCGTTCACTTCCTCGGTCAGCGCGACGACGTCCCCGAGGTCATGCGGGCGCTCGACCTCACGCTGCTGCCGTCCGAGGAGGAGCCGTTTGGACTCGTGACGGTGGAGAGCATGGCGCTCGGCACCCCGCCCCTGGTCAGCAACGCCGGCGCCGGCCCAGAGCTCGTCGAGGACGGCGTTACGGGGCGCCTGCTGCCCTTCAACGAGCCCAAGGCCTGGGCCGCCGCCGTGCGGGAGCTGGCGCTCGACCGGCCGGCCATGGCACTGATGGGCAGGCGCGGGCGCGATTCGGCCGCGCGCTTCCGCGGCGACGTGCAGGCTCGTGAGGTGGTCGCTGCATACAGGCGCGCGCTCGGCCCGGTGGCTCCCCCGGTTTCCAGCGCCCCGGCGGTGGAGGAGCTCGCGGCCCGGGATGTCTCGCGGGTGACCCTGTGAGCGGGCTCACCTCCCGCATGCGGGTGCCCGGGCGCACGATGAGCGGAGGCATCCGCGACGACCTGGGCTGGATCGCGATCGGCGTGCCCGCCGTGCTGGTGCTTGCGTTCCTGCTGAGCGTCTCAGTGCAGGCCACCGCCGCCTGCACACTGGTCCTGCTGGTCATCGGGCTGCACCAGTACGACCGCGTGTGGGGCATCTACGCGATGTTCGCGCTGTGGTTCCTGGCGCCGGGCCTGCGCCGGGTGCTGGGCCTGTTCACCGGCTACGTGGAGAACGACCCGCTCTCGCTGGCGCCCTTCCTTGCCACCGCGGCGATCGCCGCACTGGAGCTCGTGCGGATCCACATGCCCTCGAGGATCCGGCTGATCATGCTCATGGCCGCGCTGGGATTCGCGATCGGCATCCCGGTGGGCATGCTCACCGGACCGCGCGCGGCCGTGTACGCGGTCACGGCGTACATCGCGGGCCTGTCGGCAGTGATCCTCGGCTTCAACGAGCGCGGGCGCCTGATGAAGAGCAGCACCCTTCGTACCGTCCTGCTGTACGGGCTGCCCGCCATCGCCCTGTACGCCGTCGCCCAGCGTGCCTTCACGCTCCCGGCGTGGGACCAGTACTGGCTCGACAACTCGGACTTCAACAGCATCGGCGCCTCGCGCACCGACGAGGTGCGCGTGTTCGCAACGCTGAACAGCCCGGGCGCGCTGGCGCCACTGCTGTGCCTCTCCCTGCTCTGCTACCTGAGCATCAGGCCCAAGCACCCCTCTCTCGCTGTCATCGGAGCGGCGTTGCTCACGATCGGCATATCACTGACGCTCGTGCGGTCCGCCTGGATCTCACTGATCATCGCGGGGCTCGCGCACGTGATCGCCTCTCGAGGAGCCAGCGCCCGGCTGGTGTTCGGCGCGGCCGCCGTGGCCACCGCGGTCACGCTGGCGCTGGCGCCGGTGAGCACCACGGCCAGAGACGTGCTCAACCGGTTCGAGACGATCGGCAGCCTGAGCCTCGACCGGTCGGCGGATGACCGCTCGGCGACCGTCTCTGAAACCCTCCCGAAGGCGATCCAAGCCCCGCTCGGCCATGGCCTGGGCAGCGCGGGCGAGCCGTCGAAGCTCACCGGCAACTCCGAGCTGCGGGCGCCCGACAACGGCTATCTGTCCCTCGTCTACCAGGTCGGGGCGATCGGGTTCCTGATGGTCATCTTCGCCATCGGCGTCATGCTGCGCGCGGCCTGGCGCGGCGCGCGTGACCCCGCACCCGGCCAGGACCTAAGGCTGCTCCTGTTCACGCTGTTCGTGTTCACCCTGGCCCAGTTGCTTGCCGGCGATCAGCTCTACGGCAGCAACGCGGTGATCTTCTGGTTCATCGGCGGCCAGGTCCTGGCATACGAGTTCTTCCACGGCGGCCGCCGCCACTGGCACCCGAAGGCCGCCGTCCCTCAAGCCGCCTAGCGGCTCGCCGGCCTTCCGATCGCCTCGCGGTAGGCGTCCTCGAGACGATCCACCACCCGCGACCACGAGTAGCGATCCTGCACCACGTGCCGGTTGTGCTCGCCCATCGCTCGCCGCAGGCCGGGGTCGCGCAGCAGCTCCACGAGCGCCCCCGCCAGGGCGTCTGCGTCGCCCGGCGGCACCTTGCGTCCGCCCTCGTCGGGCACCAGGTGCTCCAATCCGCCCGCGCGGGTGGCCACCACCGGCTTTCCACAGGCCATCGCCTCGAGTGCGGTCATGCCGAAGGGCTCCGCATAGGACGGCAGGCAATAGATGTCGCTGGCGCGCATGGTCTCAGCCACCTGGCCGCGCTCCACGTGGCCAAGCAGCACCACGCGCGCCAGGTCGGGTGAGGCGCGGATCCGCGCCCGCACGTGCTCCAGCTCAGAGCCCTGGCCGGCCACCAGCAGGCGCGCCTCGGGCATCTCCGACGCGACCCGTGAGAAGGCGTCGAGCACGACCCGGATGCCCTTACGAACCTCGAGGTTGGCCAGGAACAGGATGTCCTGCCCGATCCCGTCCTCTTCGCCGGGCAACCAGCGCGAGGCGTCGATCCCGGGTGAGACCTCGCGCACCAGGAGCCCCTGCCCCTCGACGGCGATCCGGGCCCCGGCGGCGGGAGTGGAGAGCAGCACGGTGGTCGCTCGGCGCTGCTGGGCCGCCCTCAGCGCGCGGTTGAGGTACATCGCCGCAGGGCGCAGCAACCGGCCGCCCGGCTTCGGCTGGCCCGGCCACTCCGGCACGTAGGGGCCAAGCACCACCGGGAGCCCCCGACCGGCCAGCGCCAGGCTGAGGCCCACGTCGACCGGGTTCAGCTGGTGCGCCAGGTCGAAGGGGGCCTCGCTCGAAAGCCGGTCGTAGAGCCCGCGCATGCGTCTCATGAAGCCGAGGCGATCGAGTGGAGCGGGTGCGCGGCTGACGGGCAGCCGATGGATGTGTACGCTGGGCGGAAGCGGTTCCCGGAGATCCACGCGCTGTGCCGCGATGTGCAGTTCGTGGCCACGCCGGCCGAGTTCGCTGATGAAGCCATGAGCGACGAGCCCGTCGCCGTGGGGCAGGTGATCGGTGAGCAACGCCGAAGGGTGCGCGACGAACACGCGGAGCGCGGCTTTGTGTTTCTCGTGTTTCACCGGGGCGCGAAACCAGAAACCTGCTGTAGCCTGGAAATCCGGTGCCTAACTCCGAACATCCGAGCGATTATGCCTCTGCCGCCGGGACGCGGGACAGCCCGTCCCTGTTCGCCGTGCTGCGCCGGAGGGCGTGGATCATCGTCGCCGTGGCCCTCCTCACGGGCGCTACCGCCGGCGCGTACGCCTACCTGAACCGGGACACCTACGAGTCCACGGCCAAGCTGCTCTTCACCCAGAACGTCGGGCCCGAGCTCAACTCGCTCCAGTTCCAGTATCCGGCGCCCGACGCGGACAACCTGGCGGCCAACAACATCGCAGATCGTGGACTCGCGGCGGGTGGCGGTGGCCACGGCGCGCGATCTGCGGCGGCGCGGAGTCGACATCTCCGCCGACGACGTGCGAGCGCGACGTGACCGTGACCGGCGAGAAGGACAGCGAGGTCGTCTCGATCCTGGCCACGGACGACTCGGCGCGCGGAGCCGCGCAACTGGCGCAGGCCTACGCGCGGCAGGCCTCGCGGATCGTGTCTGCCGACGGCGCCGCGCGCGCCCGGCGGGTGCTCGACAGCGTCGACGAGCAGCTCTCCGAGCTTCCGCCGGAGCAGGCGGCCGGCTCGGCCGGGGCCGCCTGCGGGACGCGCAGGAGAGGCTGCGGGCGCTGGCCGACTCCGGAGCCGTGGCGCCCGCAGATCATCCAGCCTGCCTACGCGCCCGTCGGGCGAGAGCGGCAACCCGCTGCAGACCACCATCCTGGGCTTCCTCTTCGGCCTCGTGCTCGGCGTGGCCATCGCGCTTGCTGCGCGACCAGGCCGACCGCCGGCTGCGGCGGGCCGAGGACGTGTCGGACGCCTTCGAGGCCCCGGTGCTCACCACGGTGCCCCGGCATCGCACGCTGAAGAAGCACGCCCGCTTCGACGACCTGCCCGCCCCGGTGGCCGAGGCCTTCCGGATGCTGCAGGTCAACCTCCGCTACCGCCAGGAGGAGCCCGTGCGGACGGTGCTGGTCACCTCGTCGCGTAGCCGCGAGGGCAAGACCACCGTGTCCTGGAACCTGGCGTCCGCCGCCGCGTCGAGCGGCCTCGCGGTGGCCCTGGTGGAGGCCGACATGCGCCGGCCGGCGCTGGCCGAGCGCTACAACCTGAACCCCGACCCCGGGCTGTCCGAGGTCCTGCACGGCGAGGTCCCGACCACCGCCGCGCTCCAGCCCGTCTACCCGCTGCCCGGGGACGTGTCGGGCAACGGCAACCCGATCGGCGGCCTCGAGGTCATGGTGGCCGGCCGCCTGCCGCACGACCCATGGGCGCTCACGCAGTCGGCCGCCATGGACCGGATGCTCGAGATCGTCGGCCAGAGCCATGACCTCGTGGTGCTCGACACCCCGCCCATCCCCCACGTGGCGGACGCGATCTCGCTGCTGCGCCGCGTCGACGGCGTGATCGTCACGACCCTGCTCCACAACACCAACGGCCCGGACGCCGAGCGGCTGCGCGACCAGCTCGCCGGCCTGGGCGCGCCGGTGCTCGGCGTGGTGGCCAACGGCGGCTCCGCCGTCGACGGCTACGCCTACCTGCCCGGCAGGGCGCCGATGGTCAGCACCGAGGCGCCACCCCGACGCCGGCTCGACGGTCGACGTTCCCGAGTACGTGCCTCGCCGATAGCCGGCGGGCTCCGACGGCGCCGCCGCATAGCGTGTGGCGATGCCCGCGGATGAGGTGAGCGACGCCGCGGCGGACGCGGCCCGCGTTCCGGCCGAGGACGAGCTCCCCTCCGGTCTGCGCCAGCGGCTCCTTTCGCGCGGCCTCGTCCGCGCCGGGCATCACGACGTACGTCTTCTCGGGGCTCACGCTGGTCGCGAACCTGGTGAGCGGCGTCGTAGTGGCGCGCGCGCTCGGCCCGAGCGGGCGCGGGATCACGATCGCCCTCACCACCGTCTCGCAGCTGGCGGGCTTCCTCTTCGCGATGGGAGCCGCGCAGAGCCTGAGCTACTTCATCGCGCGGCGGCCCGAGGACGGCCCGAGCCTGTTCACCACCTGGGCGGTGATGCTGCTTCCGCTCGCCGCCGTGGCGATCGGGCTGAGCGAGCTGCTGCTTCCCACGATCTTCGCCAACGACGGCGAGGAGGCGATCGCCATCGGGCGCTGGTTCATGATCACGATCGTCGTCGTGGTCGGCGCTCGAGCTCAACTACGGCCTGCTGCTCGGCAAGCACGACTACCTCGCCTACAACGTGCTGCGCCTGGCGCAGACCGTCGTCGTGACCGTGGCGCTCGTCGTCCTCTGGATCGCCGACCTGCTCACCGCCGAGTCGGCGTTGATCGCCGCGACCTCGGGCACCGCCGTGGTCCTCGGCGTTCGGCCTGGCGCGCAGCGTCTCCCGGGTCGGCCTCGGGCGCTTCGACCGGCGGCTGGGCCTGCAGACCCTCTGGTACGGCGTCCGCGGCCAGGGCAACATGGTGGCTTCGAGCCTCAACGCGCGGCTCGACCTGGCGATGCTGCCCGCCTTCGTGGCTCCCGCCGGCGTGGGCCTCTACTCGGTGGCCACCAACATCTCGCTGATCGTGCACCAGATCTCCAACACGTTCGCGGGCCTCGTGCTGCCCGCGGCCGCGGGCGACCGGGAGCGCGCGCACGTGAAGGTGATCGGCTCGCTGTACGCGACGCTGGTCATCGCCGCCGTGCTGGCGGTCGGTGCTGGCGCTGCTCGCACGCCCGCTGCTGGGCCTGGTCTATGGCGACGACTTCCGCGACGCGGCCGAGCCGCTGCTGCTGCTGCTGCCGGGCGCCGTGCTGTTCGCCGGCTCGTCGATCGTCACGGCCGGCCTGTACGCGGCCAACCGCCCGTTCACGGCCACCGTCACCCAGCTGCTGGGCATGATCGTCACCGTGGTGGGGCTGCTGGTGTTCCTGCGCACGGGCGGCGTGAACGCGGCGGCCATCGTCTCGTCCGCGGCCTACACCACGGTCTTCGTGGCCACGCTGATCGCCTACAAGCGGGTCACGGGCCTGTCGTGGAGCTGGTTCGCCCCCACCCCCGCTCGCCTGCGAGCGCTCATACGCTGAACGGCAGCTCCTCGGCCACGTCGCGCAGGCGCGGCGCCGCCGCGTCGCGCTCGGACACGACCAGCTCCAGCGACGGCCACTCGATGCCCACGTCCGGGTCGTCGTGGGCGATGCCGCGCTCGATCGCGCCGTCGTAGTAGGACGAGCACTTGTAGACCACGTCGGCCATCTCGCTGGTCACGCAGAAGCCGTGGGCGAAGCCGATCGGGCAGTAGATCATCCTGCGGTTGTCGTCCGAGAGCTCGAACGCCTCCCACTCGCCATAGGTGTCAGACCCGCGGCGGAGGTCCACGACCACGTCGACGATCGAGCCGTGCGCGCACCGCACGAGCTTGGCCTGGCCGCCGCCGACCTGGAAGTGCATGCCGCGCACGACGCCGCGCGCCGAGCGGGAGTGGTTGTCCTGCACCCACTCGTGGGCGATCCCGAGCTCGGACAGCACGGAGGTCCTGAAGGTCTCCATGAAGAACCCGCGCGAGTCGCCGAAGGCCTCGGCCTCGATCAGGACCGGCCCATCCAGTCGCGTGTCGATCCTGGTGGCCTGCACGCCGGGAGGTATACATCGTGCAACTTCCGGGCGGCTCGCTGGTTATGTTCAAACCATGCGCCTCGTTCGCAGCGCGTTCCTGGCGCTCGTCGTCACGCTCGCCCTCGCCGGCCCCGCGGCCGCCGCCCCGAAGCGGGTGCCGTTCGGCTTCGTGGGCACCCAGATCGACGGCCCGCTCACCGACGGCTTCTACCCGATCGAGCGCGAAACCCCGCTGATGGTGGACGCCGGCATCGAGAGCGCGCGCTTCGTCTTCTACTGGAGCCTCTCGCAGCCCTACCGGACGTTCGCGGACGTGCCGCTCGACCAGGCGTGACCAGTTTCGAGATGTGAACGGTGTTCCGACCAAGTGGTACGACTCCGATCGCGTGGTCCGCGCGGCCGCGCGCCGCCGTCTGAAGGTCCTGCCGGTGGTCACCGAGGCCCCGGCGTGGGCCGCCAAGTACCCGCGCGTGCTCGCATCCCCGCCGCGAGACGTGGGCGCCTACCTCCGCTACCTCGAGGCGGTCATGGATCGCTACGGGCCGGCCGGGAGCTTCTGGCGCGAGAACCCGGACGTGCCGCGGCTGACCATCCGCGACTGGCAGGTCTGGAACGAGCCCAACCTCAAGGCGTCCTGGGCCGACCGCACCTGGGCACCGGGCTACGTGAGCCCTGCTCGGACGAGCCGCGGCCACGATCCGGCGCAAGGACCGGCGCGCGCGCGTCGTGCTGGCCGGCCTCCCCAACCAGAGCTGGAGGGACCTCCGGCAGATCTACCGCCGTCGTGGCGCCCGGCGGCTGTTCGACGTCGTGGCGATCCACCCCTACACGGCCAAGCCGCCGGGGCTCGTCACGATCCTGCGGCTCGTGCGGCGCACGATGCGGCGCTACTGGCGACCGCCGCAAGCCGATGCTGGTCACCGAGTTCGGCTTTCCGTCCTCACGCGGCAAGACCAAGATCTACGGCTTCGAGACCACCGAGGCCGGCCAGGCCAGGCGCCTGCGCCAGGCCCTGCCGTTGCTGGCGAAGCATCGCAAGGAGCTGCGCCTGGGGGCGATCTTCCACAACACCTGGATCGGCCGCGAGCGACGCGGCGTGTTCACGTTCGAGTTCTCCGGCCTGCGGCGCCTTGACGACGCCACCGGCACGGCGGTGACCAAGCCGGCGCTGGCCGCGTTCCGAGCGGCCGCGCTCAGGCTCGAGCGGTGCCGGCGCAAGGGCCAGGTGGCCACGCGCTGCGCTGCGCAGGCGCTGAGACTCCACGCCGCGCCCCTTGCGTGAAGGTGTGAACCGTGGTTCACTTCTTTGTCGATGGCCTACCGCCAGACCGAGCAGACCGCCGCGCGCCGGCAGGCCGCCCGCGACCGGATCGCCGCGGCCGCGCTCGCGCAGGTAACCGACGGGGGCTATGCCTCGGCCACGGTCAACGCCGTGGCCGGCCGGGCGGAGGTGGCGGTGGGCACCGTCTACCGCCACTTCCCCTCCAAGGCCGAGCTGTTCGCCGAGGTCTTCAGCACCGCCGCCCAGCGCGAGCTCGACGTGGTCACCGAGGTCACCGCCGCGGATGGGCGACCGGCGGCCGAACGCTGCGCCGCGGGCGTGGAGGCGTTCTGCCGCCGCGCGCTGGCCGGTCCCGTGCTGGCCTACGCGCAGATCGCCGAGCCGGTGGACCCGGCGGTCGAGAGCGAGCGGCTTCGCCTTCGGCGCGGCTACCGCGACGTGTTCGCCGCGGCGCTGGACGACGGAGTGGCCGCCGGCGAGCTCGAGCCTCACGACACGCGCACCGTGGCCGCCGCGCTCGTGGGCGCGCTCGGTGAGGCGCTGGTCGGCCCCCTGTCGCGCCGCGAGCGGCGCCGCGAAGCCCTGATCGCAACCCTCGTCCAGTTCTGCCTGGGCGCCATACCCACCAAGGAGATCTCCCGTGACGGTGCTCGACCGCAGCACGCATGACGTCCTGAACCAGGCGCCCCCGATCGCGCCCTACAACGTCTTCGAGGCCGACCAGCCCCTGCGCGAGGCGCTCGAGCGCGAGGGCGGGGCGTGGGGCGCCGAGCGGCTGCGCGACACCGGGCGCCTGGCGGGGAGCGCCGAGGCGCTTGAGCACTCCGAGCGCTGCGAGCGCAACGAGCCGGTCCTGCGCACCCACGATCGCTACGGCAACCGCATCGACGAGGTCGAGCTGGACCCGTCGTGGCACTGGCTGCTGCGCGAGGCGATCGAGCGCGAGATCCACGCGCTGCCATGGCGCCCGGCGCCCGAGGGCGCCAACGGCGGCGCCGCGCCCGGCACGCGCGCAGGCGGCCACACCGTGCGCGCCGCGCTCATGTACGTCTGGAGCCAGGTGAACTCCGGCGTGATGTGCCCGGTGTCCATGACCTACTCGGTGATCCCCGCGCTGCGCGCGAACCCGGACCTGGCAGCCGAATGGGAGCCGCGCCTGACCTCGGCCGACTACGAGGGCGGTGCCCTGGCGGGCATGGCGATGACCGAGAAGCAGGGCGGCTCCGACGTGCGAGCCAACATCACGCGCGCCGAGCCGATGGGCGACGGCGACTACGAGCTGACCGGCCACAAGTGGTTCTGCTCCTACCCGCCGTGCGACGTCTTCCTGACCCTGGCCCAGGCGCCCGAGGGCCTGTCGTGCTTCCTGATCGAGGGCGCGGACCCCGGCTTCCAGGTCCAGCGCCTGAAGGACAAGCTCGGCACCCGCTCGCTTCCGTCCTCGGAGGTCGAGTTCCGCGGCGTGCGCGGACGGCTGGTGGGCGAGGAGGGCCGCGGGGTGCCCACGATCATCCGGATGGTCAACCACACCCGCCTGGACTGCCTGATCGGGTCGGCGGCGGGCATCCGCTGGGGCACCGTGCAGGCCGTCCACCACGCCCGCCACCGCTCCGCCTTCGGCCGCACCCTGGCCGAGCAGCCGGCCATGCAGAACGTGCTGGCCGACCTGGCGCTGGAGTCCGAGGCGGCCACCGCCACCGCGATGCGGATCGCGCGCGCCTACGACGAGGACGACGGGCCATTCCGCCGCTTCGCCACCGCGATCTCCAAGTACTGGATCTGCAAGCGCGCGCCCCAGCACGCCGTCGAGGCGCTGGAGTGCCTGGGCGGCAACGGCTACGTGGAGGAGTCGGGGATGCCGCGGCTGCTGCGCGACTCCCCGCTCAACTCGATCTGGGAGGGCTCGGGCAACGTGGCCGCGCTGGACGTGCTGCGGGCGATGGCCAAGGAGCCGGACGGCCTGCCGGCCCTGCTGGGCGAGATCGAGGCCGCGGCCGGCGCCAACGCGCACCTGGACGCGCACGTGGAGCGGCTCAAGGACTCGATGGGGGCGCTCGGCGCCGGCGAGGTCGAGCCGCAGTGGTCGGCGCGCGCCACGGTCGAGGCCCTGGGCCTGGCGCTGCAGGGCTCGCTGCTGGTGCGCGAGACGCCCGCTGCCGTGTCGGACGCCTTCTGCGCCTCGCGGCTGGGCGGCCAGGGCGGGCGGGCCTTCGGCACCCTGCCGGCAGGCGTGGACGCCGACGCGATCGTGGCGCGCGCGCTGCCGGCGTGAGCCACACACTCATCTACGAGACCGACGGGCGGATCGCCAGGATCACCCTGGATCGCCCCGAGCGCGGCAATGGCATCACACCCGCGATGCCGATCGAGCTCGCCGCCGCGGTGGAGCGGGCCAACCTCGACCCCGCGATCCACGTGATCGCGCTGGCCGGCAACGGCAAGGGGTTCTGCGGCGGGTATGACCTGGTGGAGTCGGCCGAGGGCCTCGGAGGCGCCGACGGCGCGCGCCCGCGCCCGCGGGCTCCCCCATCGACCCCGCCGTGATAGCCGCCAACCACGACCCGCGGCGCACCTGGGATCCGGTCGTGGACCACCAGATGATGAGCCGCAACCTGCGCGGGTTCATGTCGCTGTTTCACTCGGACAAGCCTGTGGTGTGCAAGGTGCACGGCTTCTGCGTGGCGGGCGGCACCGACATGGCGCTGTGCGCCGACCTGCTCGTGATCGCCGAGGACGCCCGCATCGGCTACCCGCCCGCGCGCGCCTGGGGCGTGCCCACGTCGGCGATGTGGGCGCACCGGATCGGCCCGGCGCGCGCGAAGCAGCTGCTTTTCACCGGCGACCTGATCGACGGGAATCGCGCCCACGAGTGGGGCCTGGCCCACAGCGCGCCGCCAGCCGCCGAGCTCGACGCCCGCTTCGACGAGCTGCTGCACCGGATCGCGCTCACCCCTGTGAACCAGCTGGTGATGATGAAGCTGATGGTCAACCAGGCCCTGTACGCCCAGGGGCTGCACGCCACCCAGGTCCTCGGCACCTTCTTCGACGGCATCGCCCGCCACACCCCGGAGGGCTACGGCTTCCAGGCCCGCGCGGCGGAGGCCGGCTGGACAGAGGCCGTGCGCGAGCGCGACGAGCCCTACGGCGACGCCAAGCCCTCCTAGCCCTCCCCGCCCTCGCGCGTTCGGGGGTCGGCCAGGATCCGGACGTCGATGCCCGGCAGCTCGCGGATCAGCTTCATCGGCAGCGGCTCGGCCAGGCGCCCCAGCCCGCGGCGCTCCTCGGGACGCCCGATCATCACGTAGGTGGTGCCGCGCTCCCGCGCCACCCGGCCCGCCACCTCGGCGATCTCGTCGCCCTCCTCCACCAGCAGCTCCGCGCCGAGCACGGTCGCCAGGCTGCGCAGCGCCTCCAACTGCTCGCGCTCCTCGCCCTGGGGGCTCGCGCCCGGCCTGCCCACGTAGAGCAGGTCTAGCTCAGCACCCAGCCTCTGGGCCGACTTGGCGGCGCGCCGAACCAGGCGCTGGGCGTGCGGGCTCGGCCGCACGAGCGCCAGCAGCCGCTCGCGCACCGCGCTCGGCGCCTCGGCCGACTCCAGCTCCTCGCGCGTGCCCACCGCCTCCGGCACCGTGCGCTTGGCCTCCACCTCCTCGGCCACCTCGCGCAGCGCCACCTCCCGCAGCGTCGCCAGGTTCTCGACTCGGAAGAAGCTGTTCAGCGCCTTGGGAACACGGTCCGCGGGATACACCTTGCCCTCGCGCAGGCGCTGAATCAGCGCCTCGGGCGTGAGGTCGATCAGAACCACCTCGTCGGCCGAGGCCAGCACCGAGTCGGGGAAGGTCTCCCGCACGCGCACGCCGGTTAGCTCGAAGATGCGGTCGTTGAGGCTCTCCAGGTGCTGCACGTTCACGGTGGAGAACACGTCGATGCCCGCCTCCAGCACGTCCTCGATGTCCTCGAAGCGCTTGCGGTGCTCCAGGCCGGGCGCGTTGGTGTGCGCGAGCTCATCGACCAGGCACAGCTCGGGCGCACGCTGGAAGATCGCCGGCAGGTCCATCTCCTCCAGCGTGCGGTCGCGGTAGGAAACGCGCCGTCGCGGCAGCTGCTCGAGCCCGTCCGCCTGCGCGCTGGTCTCGGGCCGGTCGTGGGGCTCGAGGTAGGCGATCACCACGTCGCGGCCGGACTCCCGCCTCCGCACGCCCCTCCTGCAGCATCCGGTAGGTCTTGCCGACCCCCGCCGCCATGCCCAGGAAGACCTTGTAGCGCCCGCGGTCGCTAGCTCCCATCGGCGCCCATTCTGACCTCCGGCGGCGGCCCCGGCGCGGGGCCATCCGCGCGCGCTACGCCCCCAGCAGGTTGTGCACGATCAGGTCGATCGCCTTGATCCCGACGAATGGGGCGATCAGCCCGCCCACGCCGTAGATCAGCACGTTGCGGCGCAGGAGCGCCGTGGCCCCGATCGGCCTGTACTGCACGCCCCGCAGCGCCAGCGGCACCAGTGCGGGGATGATCAGGGCGTTGAAGACGATCGCCGAGATGATGGCCGACTCCGGGGTGCCCAGAGCCATCAGGTTCAGCTCGTCGAGCGGGCCCTTGCTCTCCCCCGCCGCCGCGTAGCTGGCGGCGAAGATCGCCGGCAGGATCGCGAAGTACTTGGCCACGTCGTTGGCGATCGAGAAGGTGGTGAGCGCGCCGCGGGTGATCAGCAGCTGCTTGCCGATCTCGACGATCTCGATCAGCTTCGTGGGGTTGGAGTCCAGGTCGACCATGTTGCCGGCCTCCCGCGCTGCCTGGGTGCCCGTGTTCATCGCCACGCCCACGTCGCTCTGGGCGAGCGCGGGCGCGTCGTTGGTGCCGTCGCCCGCCATCGCCACCAGGCGGCCCTCGGCCTGCTCCTTGCGGATCAGCTCGAGCTTTTGCTCCGGCGTGGCCTCGGGCAGGAAGTCGTCCACGCCCGACTCCTCGGCGATCTTGGCAGCCGTGAGCCGGTTGTCGCCGGTGACCATCACGGTCCTGATGCCCATGCTCCGCAACTGGTCGAAGCGGTGGCGCATGCCCTCCTTGACCACGTCCTTGAGGTAGACGACCCCCAGCACCTGGCTGTCGCGCGCCACCGCCAGAGGGGTGCCCCCCTCGCGGCCGATCCGATCCAGCTGCTGCGCGAGCTCCGGTGGAGCCTGTCCGCCCTGCGCCCCGATGAAGTCCACGACGGCGTCGCCCGCGCCCTTGCGCAGGCTCGAGCCGTCGAGATCCACGCCGCTCATGCGCGTCTGCGCGGTGAACGGCACGAAGGTGGTCGTGCGCGGGTCCAGCTCGCGCTCGCGGATGCCGTACTGCTTGGCCAGCACCACGATCGAGCGCCCCTCCGGGGTCTCGTCCGCCAGCGACGCGAACTGAGCGACCTCGGCCAGCTCGCCCTCCTGCACGCCGGGCATCGGGATCAACTCGGTGGCCTCGCGGTTGCCGAGCGTGATCGTGCCCGTCTTGTCCAGCAGCAGCACGTCCACGTCGCCCGACGCCTCCACCGCCCGGCCCGAGAGCGCCAGCACGTTGCGGCGGACCAGGCGGTCCATCCCCGCGATCCCGATCGCCGACAGCAGGGCCCCGATGGTGGTCGGGATCAGGGACACCAGCAGGGCGATCAGGGTGGTGATCGACGCCTCGGTGGAGGCGAAATCGGCGAACGGCCGCAGCGTGACGACCACGGCGAGGAACACGATCGTGAGGCCCGCGAGGAGGATGCCGAGCGCGATCTCGTTCGGCGTCTTGCGCCGCTGGGCGCCCTCCACCAGGGCGATCATGCGGTCGAGGAAGCTCCGCCCGGGCTCCTGAGTGATCTCCACGGCGATCCGGTCCGAGAGCACGCGCGTGCCCCCGGTCACCGCGCTGCGGTCTCCGCCCGACTCCCGCACCACTGGCGCAGACTCGCCCGTGATGGCCGACTCGTCGACGGACGCGATCCCCTCGACAACGGTCCCGTCGCCCGGGATCAGCTCTCCGGCCTCCACGATCACCACGTCGCCCTTCACGAGCTCCGCGGCCGGCTTCGACGACCCGTCACGCAGATTGGCTACGGTCTCGGTGCGCATCGCGCGCAGGCTCGCCGCCTGGGCCTTGCCGCGTCCCTCCGCCAACGCCTCGGCGAGGTTGCCGAAAGCGACGGTGAGCCACAGCCAGGCCGCCACGGTGAACGCGAACCAGGCGGGCTCGTCGCCCCCGCCCAGCGGGTCGCCGCCGAGGACCTGGATCAGCCAGCCGGCCGTCGTGATCAGCGCGCCGACCTCGACCACGAACATGACCGGGTTGCGGACCACCAGGCGCGGATCGAGCTTGCGCACGCTGTCGACCAGCGCGGGGCGCAGGATCGCCGGGTCGAGCATCGGACGGGCCTCGGCGCTCACGACTCCTCCTCCACCGCCAGGTTCAGCTCCAGGACGTTGACGCCCGGCTCCCCGAGCACGCCGAGGGTGCGCCCGTCGGTGTGCTCATCGACCAGGTCGAGCACGCGCTCCACCGGTAGGTCGCGCTCGCCGGCCACCCGACGCGCCTGGATCCGGGCGTTGGCCTCGGAGATGTGGGGGTCCAGGCCCGACGCCGTTGTCTGGATGGCGTCGGGAGGCACGTCGCCCGCGCGCAGCCCCGGGTTCGCGGGACGCTCGAGCGCCAGGTAGGCCTACAGGTTCTCGGCGAACAGGTCGCGCAGGTCCCTGCTGTTGGGGCCGAGGTTGTTGAAGAAGGTGCCGTCGGCGTCGTAGCCAGTGACCGAGGGGCGCGACTGGAAGAAGCGCGGGTCGGCCTCGAGTACGGGCTCACCCTCCTCGTCGACCTCGGGCTTGCCGTCGGCGCCGACCGCCTGGCGCCTGAAGTCCTGCCCGATCAGCCGCGACCCCACCACCTCGCCGTCGCGCTTGATCCGGCTGCCATCGGCCTTGGCGGGGAAGGCGACCTGCGCTATGCCCGTCATGGCCAATGGATAGGCCAGCCCGAACACGACCGTGAGCACCAGGACCGCCACCAGGGATGCCCTCAGATCGCGGGCCATCAGAACAGCTGGTCGGTCAGGCCCTGGACCACGGGCCCGAGCAGGAGGGCGGGGACGAAGGTGAGAGCCGCAACGATGACCACCACGAAGATCAGCAGCGCGCCGAACGTCGGCGTGTCGGTGCGGAAGGTCCCGGCGCCCGCGGGCACGGGCGTCTTGGCCGCCAGCGCGCCCGCCACCGCCAGGGTGGCCGCGAGTGGCAGGAAACGCGCCACGAGCATCGCGACGCCGCCGAGCAGGTCCGCGAAAGTGATGCCGAACGCGCCCTCGTTGCCGGGTGCGTTGGGCTGGACGAAGCCCGTGAAGCCGGCGAAGGCCGAGCCGTTGTTGTTGCCCTGCGACGCGTAGGCGTAGAGGGTCTCGGAGAAGCCCTGCGGCCCGGCGTTATAGATCGAGGGCGTGCCGTACTTGGTCGCGATCGCGAGGGCCGTGAACCCGAGCACCGCGAGCGGGGCGTAAAGCGTGCCGATCAGGGTGAGCTTGACCTCGCGCGCCTCGATCTTCTTGCCCAGGTACTCGGGCGTGCGGCCCACCATCAGCCCGGCGATGAACACGGCGAGGAGGACGAACAGCAGCATGCCGTAGAGCCCCGAGCCGACCCCGCCGAAGATGACCTCGCCGGTCATCATGTTCAGCAGCGGCGCGACCCCGCCGAGGCCCGTGAACGAGTCGTGGGCGGCGTTCACCGAGCCGTTCGAGGCCGCGGTCGTCACGGTGGCCCACAGCGCGCTGTTGGCGATGCCGTGGCGCTGCTCCTTGCCCTCGAGGTTGCCGCCGGTGGTGCCATCGCCCTCGGCCGAGGCGACCTGGGCAGCGTCCTGGGCGGGCGACGGCGCGGATTCCGCGGCGTAGGTCGCGGCGATCCCGGCCACCAGCATCACCATCATCGCGCCGTACAGGGCCCAGCCCTGGCGGCGGTTGCCCACCATGCGCCCGAAGGTGGCGGTCAGCGCGGCCGGGATCAGCAGGATGAACAGCATCTCGACGAAGTTCGCCAGCGCCGTGGCGTTCTCGAACGGCATCGCCGAGTTCACGTTGAAGAAGCCGCCGCCGTTGGTACCCAGCTGCTTGATCGAGACCTGCGACGCGACCGGGCCCGAGGACAGAGTCTGCTCCCCGCCCGCCAGGGTCGAGAAGGTGAGGTAGCCGCCGAGGGTCTGCACCACGCCCTGCGAGACCAGCACCAGTGCACCGATCACAGACAGCGGCAGCAGGATGTAGAGGAGCGAGCGGACGAGGTCCTGCCAGAAGTTGCCGAGCTCCGCCTTCCCGCGGCTGGCGAAGCCGCGGATCACGGCCGCCAGCACCGCCATGCCCACCGCCGCCGACACGAAGTTCTGCACGGCCAGGCCGGCCATCTGGCTGAAGTAGGTCATCGTCGTCTCGCCGCCGTAGAACTGCCAGTTGGTGTTCGAGACGAACGAGGACGTGGTGTTGAAGGTCACGTCCCAGGTGGCCGAGTCGAAGCCCTCGGGGTTGAACGGGTGGATCCCCTGGGTGCGCAGGATCACGTACAGCAGCAGCCAGAAGACGGCGCTGAACACGATCGTCGTCTTGGCGTAGGACCGCCATCCCTGTCCCACGGCGGGATTGACGCCCAGCACGCGGTAGGTGCCCCGCTCCATCGGTCCGAGCACGGGGTCCAGGAGAGTGCGGTCGCCCCGGTAGACGCGCGCCATGTACCCGCCGAGCAGCGGCGTCAGCGCCGTGAGGACCGCCAGGTAGAGGGCGATCTGAAGCCAGCCCTGCGCGGTCACTTAGAGGTTCTCTCCTCGCGCAGCAGCGCGTAGCCCAGGTAGGCCAGCAGGGCCACCGCCACGAGCAGGCCGAACAGCTCGGCGCCGCTCATACCCGCTCCAGCAGGTCGATCAGCAGGTAGGCCAGGGCGAAGAAGACCAGCGCGACGGCGATGGCAATCGAGATCCACAGCCCCAATCGTGGCCGCGGCGCCGTCAAGCCCGCGTGAAGATGGCAGCGGGCGCCATCAAGATGTCGTGAAGGCCCGCGGGTACGTCAGTCCGAGGCGAACCGGTACCCCACGCCCGGATCGGTTCGGATGAACCGGGGCGTGGCCGGGTCGGACTCGATCTTGCGGCGCAGGTTCGCCACGTGCGTCCGCAGGGTCTGGGTGTCCTGCTCCCACGCCTGACCCCACACCTCGCGCGAGCAGGGCCCGGTGGGTCATGAGGCGGCCGCGGTTGCGCGCCAGCACGCGCAGCAGGTCGTACTCGATCGGCGTGAGGTGGACCTCCTCCCCGTCGCGCCGGACGGCGCGGGCCGAGAGGTCGATCTCCAGCCCGTCGACGCTCACCACCGCCTCCTCGGCGCCGCGCGCGCGCCTGCAGCGCGGCGTTCAGCCGCGCCACCAGCTCCGAGGGGCCGAACGGCTTGGTCACATAGTCGTCGGCCCCCGCGTCCAGCGCCCGCACCTTCTCGGACTCCTCGCCCACGGCCGAGAGCACCAGGATCGGCATCTCGCTCCACTCGCGGATCGAGCGGCAGACCTCGATGCCGTCGCCGTCGGGCAGGATCAGGTCGATGATGGCCGCGTCGGGCGGCCGCACGGCGGCGGCGTCGAGCGCCTCCTCGCGCGGTGGCGGCCGGCACCACGTCGAAGCCGGCGTCGCGCAGGATCACCCGCAGGGCACGCAGGATCTGGTGCTCGTCGTCGCACACCAGGACGCGGCGCCGGGCGCTCATCGAGGCGGTCGGCGCGTCGACCGGCACGGCAGCCTGAACACGAACGTCGTGCCCTGGCCGGGCAGCGACTCCGCCTGTAGGCGGCCGCCGTTGGCCTCCACGAATCCTCGGGCGATCGCCAGGCCCAACCCCGATCCGGATCCGGCCGTCTCCCGACCGGTGAAAGGGCTCGAAGATGCGTTCCAGCTCGTCCTTGGGGATCCCCGGTCCGCGATCGCTCACCCGCAGGGTCAGGAACCGGCCCGCCACCTTGGCGCGCACCGTCACGGGCTCGTCGCCCCCGAAGCGGAGGGCGTTTGCCAGCACGTTCGCCAGCGCCCGCTCGAGCTGACCTGCGTCCGCCTCGATCAGCGGCAGGTCCGCGGGCAGGTCTACGTCGAAGCCGCCGTGCGGGGCGCCCGCGGTTGCGACGGCGGCGCCCACCAGCTCCTCGACCGAGCACCAGTCCGACTGGGGCTCGGCCGCGCCGCTCTGGAGCCGCGTGAGGTCCAGCAGGTTGTCCACCAGGCGCGAGAGCCGTGCGCTCTCCCCTGCGATCACCGAGCCCAGCTCGCGGCGCTCGTCGTCGCTGAGCGTCTCGGACGCGAGCCCGCCCGCTGCGGTGGTTATGGCGGTCAACGGCGAGCGCAGGTCGTGGGAGACCGATCGCAGCAGCGTGGTCTTCACCACGTTCGAGCGCCGCAGCGCCTTGGTCTCGATCACCTGCGCCTCCAGCTGCTCTCGCTTGCGCGCGGCCCCGACCAAAGCCTCGAGTGCCGGGACCACGCGTGCCTGCAGGCCGTCCAGCTTGTCCTTCTCGGTGTCGCTCGGCACCAGCACGCGTGCCGGCGCGCTGGCCGTCCACCAGCAGCGGCAGCGCGCGGCGCCGGTCGTCGCCGCCCACCCAGGCGAACTCGACCGACACGGACGGCAGCCCGTAGGCGGCGGCGATCCGCTGGCTCACGCTGCGCAGGGCGTCCTGCGTGCTCTCGCCGCCCAGCAGCAGGCGGGCCATCTCGGCCGAGAGGTCGGCCTCGCGGCTGCGCCGCTCCGCCTCCTCCGCCCGCACCCGGGCGGCGCCGGCGAGCGAGCTGACCACCGCGGCGGCCACGAGGAAGACCCCGAGCGCCACCCAGTTCTCGCCGTCGGCGATCGTGAACTCACCGGTCGGCGGGATGTGGAAGAAGTTGAACGCGGCGGCGCTGAGCAGGGCCGTGAAAAGGCCCAGCCAGAGGCCCCAGTACGCCGAGACCGCGAGCACGGCCAGCATGTACACGACCCCGGTGGACAGCACCGGCACCGCCTCGCGCAGCCCATAGATCGCGGCCGTGACCGCGGCCACCGCGACCGCTGAAGCCAGCAGGCCCGATGTCGCGGAGCGGCGCTGCATGCCCCTGATCTTGACCGATGGCCCGGCGCGCGCGGGCCCGGTCGGCGCCGGCTAGCCCGAGCCGCCGTCGCCGATGGCGAGGAACGCCTCGGCCCGAGCGACCTCGCGGCGGTGGCGGTTCTGCTCCTCGCTGCCCTCCTCGGCGCCCTCGAGCCCGCTCTGGGCCTCCTTGAGGCGAGACTCGAGCGCGGCTCGGTCGATCTCGTCGGGCCGCACGGCGTCCTCCACGATCAGCAGTGCCGAGTTGTCGACCACCTGGAGGTAGCCCTCGCCCTGCGCGAAGCGCTCGATCTCGGCGCTGCCGGGGTTCTCGGAGCCCGACGTGTAGAGCTTGAGCTCGGTCGGCTCGAGCATGGCCATCAGCGGCGCGTGGTTGGCCAGCACGCCGATGGACCCCGTGGCCGTCCGGGTGGAGATCATCTCCACCTCGCCTTCGTACACCTGCCCCTCGGGCGTGAGCACCTCGACCGGGAACGTGGACCGCGCCATCAGTCCTTCTTCTCGCCCTCGCGAACCGAATCGATGCTGCCCTTCATGTAGAAGGCGCGCTCGGGCAGGTCGTCGTGCTCGCCGTCCACGACCTCCTTGAACGAGCGCACCGTGTCCTCCACCGACACGTACACGCCGGGAGTGCCGGTGAACGCCTCGGCCACGTTGAACGGCTGCGACAGGAAGCGCTCGACCTTGCGCGCGCGCTGCACCACCTGCTTGTCCTCGTCGGACAGCTCGTCGATGCCGAGGATGGCGATGATGTCCTGCAGCTCCTTGTAGCGCTGAAGGATCTCCTGCACCCGGGTCGCCACCCGGTAGTGCTCCTCGCCCACGATGTCCGGCTTGAGGATGGTGGACGTGGAGTCCAGCGGGTCCACGGCCGGGTAGATGCCCTTCTCAGAGATCGACCGCGAGAGCGTGGTGGTGGCGTTGAGGTGCGCGAAGACCGATGCCGGCGCGGGGTCGGTGAGATCGTCGGCCGGCACGTAGATGGCCTGGATCGAGGTGACCGACCCCTTGCGGGTCGAGGTGATCCGCTCCTGCAGCTGGCCCATCTCCGTCTCCAGCGTGGGCTGGTAGCCGACCTGCGAGGGCATCCGGCCCAGCAGCGCCGACACCTCGGAGCCCGCCTGCACGAACCGGAAGATGTTGTCGATGAACAGCAGCACGTCCTGGCCGCCCTCGTCGCGGAAGTACTCCGCCATGGCCAGGCCCGACAGCGCCACCCGCATGCGCGCACCGGGCGGCTCGTTCATCTGCCCGAACACGAGCATCGTCTTGTCGATGACCCCGGACTCCTTCATCTCGAGCCAGAGGTCGTTGCCCTCGCGGGAGCGCTCGCCCACGCCGCAGAACGCCGACAGGCCGCCGTGCTCGGAGGCCAGGTTGTGGATCAGCTCCTGGATCAGCACCGTCTTGCCCACGCCGGCACCGCCGAACAGTCCCACCTTGCCGCCCTTCGCGTAGGGAGCCAGCAGGTCCACGACCTTGATGCCGGTCTCGAAGATCTCGCGCGTGGGCGTGAGGTTCTCGACGCTGGGGGCGTCGCGGTGGATCGGCCAGCGCTCCTCGTACTTAACCTCGCCCGCGCCGTCGATCGGGTCGCCCAGCAGGTTGAAGATCCGTCCGAGCGTGCCCTCGCCCACCGGAACGGTGATCGGGCCGCCCGTGTCGCGGATCTCCGCGCCGCGGCTCAGCCCGTCGGTGGCGTCCATGGCCACGCAGCGCACGCGGTCGTCGCCCAGGTGCTGCTGCACCTCGACCACCAGCTTGGTGGGCTCGCCCCCCTTCTCGGCGGACGGGATCTCAGTCTCGAGCGCGTTGTAGATCTCGGGCAGGTGATCCTGCTCGAACACCGCCTCGAGCACCACGCCGGTGATCTCCTCCACGCGTCCGATCGCGCCCTCCTCGGACGTCGTCGCTGCGGGGCTCTGGGTCGATGCTTCCACGTTCCAGTCGTCTCCTTGGGTCAGGTGAGGCCCTCGGCCCCGGCAACTACTTCCATGATCTCCTGCGTGATCTCCGCCTGGCGCTGGCGGTTCATCTCCAGCGTCAGGTCTTCGATCATCTCCCCGGCGTTCTCCTGCGCGTTGCGCATGGCCGTCATTCGCGCACCGTGCTCGGAGGCGGTGGACTCCAGCAACGCCCTGAAGATCGTGATCTCGATGAAGTCCGGCACCAGGCGCTGGAGGATCTGCTCGGGGTCGGGCTCGTAGAGCCACAGGGCGCGGCCGTGATCGGTGGTCGCCTCCTCGTCGGACGCGACCTCCTCGTCGCCCTCGGCCTCCTCCTCGGCCGCCGCCACCAGCTGCGCCATCTCCTGTAGCGGGAGCAGCGTGTCGGTGCGAACGATCTGGGTGAGCGGCGACACGTAGCCGTTGAAGATCATCTCGACGCGGTCCAGCTGGCCGTCGATGTAGTGGCTGGCGATGTCCCCGGCGATGTCCCGGGCGTTGGCGAACGCCGGCCGGTCGGTGAAGCCCTGCCACTGGCCGGCAACGTCGCGGCCGCGGAACGAGAGCGACGAAACCCCGCGCCGCCCGGACGCGTACCAGACGACCTCCTTGCCCTCGCCCTGGAGCTCCTGGGCGCGGCGGTTGCCGGCGCGGAGGATCTGGGAGTTGAAGGCGCCGGCCAGGCCACGGTCACCGGTGATCAACAGCAGCCCGACCTTCTTGACGTCGTCGTGCTCCTCCAGCAGCGGCAGGTTCGGGATGTTCTCCGCCGCCTCGACAGTGCGCCTGGTCATCCTGCGCACGGCCCGGGCGTAGGGCCGCAGGGCCTCGATCCGCTGCTCCGCGCGCCGCAGCCTGGCCGCAGCCACCATCTCCATGGCACGGGTGATCTTCTGGATGTTCTTCACAGAACTGATCCGGTTTTTGACGTCTTTTTGGCTTGCCATCAGCTGTAGGTAGTGCTTAGTGCTTGGTGATTAGTGCTTAGGAACGGCCTCGACAGCAAGTACTGAGCTCTAAGCACTAGTTGCCGCGGTTTCTTCCTCCTGCTCCTGCGACGCGTCTTCCTCGTCCGAGCCCTCGTCCTCCGCCATGCGCCCAGGCGCCGCCCGCTCCTCCTCCGAGCGAATCCGGTCCGACTCGCCCTCCTCCAGCTCGGTTCCGTCCTCCGCGAAGTCGGGGCCGAAGTCGTCGATGGCGTCGGCGATCTGCTTGCCGAGCTTCTCCTCGATGTCGTCGTCCCACTCGCCCTGGCCGATCTTCTCCATCAGGTCGGCCTCCTCCGAGCGCAGCCGCTGGAGCATGGTGCTGTGGAAGTCGCGGATCCGATCGACCTTGATCCGGTCCAGATAGCCGCCCGTGCCCGAGTAGATGGCGGCCACCTGATCGGCGGCGCCCCAGGGCTTGAGCTCGTCCTGGTTGAGGGTCTCCACCAGCCGCTCGCCGCGGGCCAGCGTGGCCTGGGTGTCGGCATCGAGCTCCGAGCCGAACTGGGCGAACGCCTCGAGCTCGCGGTACTGGGACAGCTCCAGGCGCAGCTTGCCCGCAACCTTCTTCATCGCCTTGGGCTGCGCGTTGCCGCCCACTCGCGACACCGAGATGCCCACGTTGATGGCGGGCCTGACGCCCGAACGGAACAGGTCGCCCTCGAGGAAGATCTGCCCGTCGGTGATCGAGATGACGTTCGTGGGGATGTAGGCCGACACGTCGCCCGCCTGCGTCTCGATCACGGGCAGCGCGGTGAGCGAGCCGCCGCCGAGGTCGTCGTTGAGCTTGACGGCGCGCTCCAGCAGCCGCGAGTGCAGGTAGAACACGTCGCCCGGGTAGGCCTCGCGGCCGGGCGGGCGCCGCAGCAGCAGCGACATCTGGCGATATGCGAAAGCGTGCTTGGTCAGGTCGTCGTAGATGCACAGCGCGTGGCGGCCGTCGTAGAGGAAGTGCTCGCCCATCGCACAGCCCGCGTAGGGCGCCATGAACTTGATCGGCGCCGCCTCGTCGGCCGGCGCCGCCACGATGATCGTGTTGTCCATCGCGTTGTGGTCGGCCAGCGTCTCCGCCACCTGCACCACCGTCGACATGCGCTGCCCGATGGCCACGTAGATCGAGATCAGCCCCGAGTCGCGGTTGTTGATGATCGCGTCGAGGGCCACCGCGGTCTTGCCGGTCTGGCGGTCGCCGATGATCAGCTCGCGCTGCCCGCGCCCGATGGCGGTCATGGAGTCGATCGCCTTGATGCCCGTCTGCATTGGCTCGATCACGGGCTGGCGCTGCACCACTCCCGGAGCCTTGAACTCCGCCGGGCGGGTCTGCGTGGTGTTCAGGTCGCCCTTGCCGTCCAGGGGCTGGCCGAGGGGATCCACGATCCGGCCGAGCAGCTCGTCGCCCACCGGGATCTCCAGCAGCTTGCCCGTGCGCTTGACGGTGTCGCCCTCCTCGATCCTGTCCCAGTCGCCGAACAGCACGGCGCCGACGTTGTCGGACTCGAGGTTGAGCGCCAGGCCCACCACGTCGTGGGGCAGCTCGAGCATCTCGAGCGACATGCAGTTGTCCAGTCCGTGCACGCGCGAGATGCCGTCGGCGATCGAGAGCACGGTGCCCACCTCGGACAGGTCGGCGCCGCCGGAATCGAGCCCCTCGATGCGGCTCTTCAGGATGCTGGTGATCTCGTCGGGCTTTATCTGCATGTGGGGAAGCTCACGCCTTTCTCTACGCGGCCGTGGCCACGCTCTTTCTCAGGTTTTCGAGCCGGTTGCGCACGCTGGCGTCCAGCACCATGTTGCCGACCTGCAGCACGATCCCACCCAGCACGTCGGGGTCGACGCGGCTGGACAGCTCCACGCTCTGGCCCGTCTGCTGCTCGATGCGCTCGCCGATGCCGCTGACCACCTCGGGATCCAGGTCCACCGCGCTCGTGAGAGTGACCTGCAGAAGCTTGTTCTCCTCCCGCCACATGCTGTCGAACTCACGCCGGATCCGGAACACGGCGGGCATCCTGTGCCGCTCGGCCAAGAGCTCGAGGAAGCGCACGAAGCGCTCGTCCGCGTCCTCGATCAGGCGGGCGATCCCATCCTTCTTCTCCTGCGAGGAGAAGTAGGGCGAGAAGAAGAACACCCGCAGGTCGCCGTCGCCTTCCAGGGCGTCGGCGAACTGGCCGAGCTCGTCGTGCACGCGATCGAGCACGCCCGCGTCGGAGGAGGCCTCGAACAGGGAGCGCGAGTAGACCTCGGCGATCTCCTCCATCGGGTCGCTAGCTCCCGTTCCTCTTGGGGCCGGGCGCGTCGCCGGCGAGCGCGGAGAAGTCGACCTCGCCCAGTGCCTCCTCGATCAGCCGCCGGTGGTCCTCGCCGTCGAGCGACTTGCGAGTGACCTTCTCCGTGGCGATCACGGTCAGGTCTGCCACCTCCTTGCGGATCTCGTCGAGCGCCCGCCGCGTCTCGGTCTCGATGTCGCGCCGCGTGGACTCCATGAGCTCCTCGCGGTAGCGCTTGGCCTCCCCCTTCGACTCCTCCTGGTGCGAGTCGGCCGCGCGGCGCGAGCGGGCCACGATGTCGTCCGCCTGCTCGCGGGCCTCCTTCAGCCGCGCGCGGTACTCCTCGAGCAGCTGGTCGGCCTCCTCCTTGGTGCGCACGGCCGAGTCGATCGACTCGGCGATCGCGTTCGCGCGCTTGTCCAGCGCCTCCTGGATCCGCGGGAAGGCGAGCTTGCGAAGGACCAGGAAGGTGGCGCCAAAAGCGATCAGCGTCCAGATCATGAGCCCGGCGCTCGGGGAGACGAGGAAGCTGCCCCCCTCCTCCTCGCCGCCCTCGGTGGCGGCGAGCACGAGGACGCTCGCGATGTCGGTGAAAGCCTCCATCTCCCTAGAGGAAGAAAGCGATCAGGCCGAAGATGAACGTGTAGAAGGCGACGGCCTCGCAGAGCGCGAAGCCGAGCCAGCGAATCGCCTGGAGCTCGTCCTTCATCTCAGGCTGGCGGGCCACGGACTCGATCTCCGACGCGAAGATCAGGCCGATGCCGATGCCGGCGCCGATCGATCCGAGGCCGGCGCCCACGCCCAGGCCGATCGCGCGGCCGGCCTTGAGCACCTCGTCGGGCTGCGTCTCAGCCAGGGGAATGAGGAAATCCACGGTGTCTCCTTAATGGTGCTCGGCGGTTGCATCGCCGAGGTAGATGGACGTCAGGATCGCGAAGATGAACGCCTGAAGCGTGGCCACAAGTGCGACCTCGAAGATGAAGAACGGGATCGCGATGGCCAGTGTGAGCACGCCCAGCGCCGACAGGCCGAGTAGCACCACCAGCCCGCCGCCCATGAACAGGATCAGCAGGTGGCCGGCGAGGATGTTCGCGAACAGTCGCACCGACAGCGAGATGATCCGAACGAAATCCGAGATCACCTCGATGATGAACAGCGGAATCGCCCCCACCCCTCCCATGCCGGGCGGGATGAAGCCCTTGAGGAAGCCGCCGAGGCCCTTCACGCGGATCCCCTCCACGTGGTACGCGATCCAAACGACCAGCGTCAGCACCAGCGGCACGGACAGGTTGGCCGTGGCGGCGTAGATCGCCAGCGCGGGCACCTCGAGGCCGAAGATGTCGACCGGGTGCTCGGTGTTTATCGGCAGCGGGATGTAGCCGATCATGTTCGAGAACCAGATGAAGAAGAACAGGGTCGCGATGAACGCGAACCACTTGCTGGCCATCGGCTTGCCCATGTTCTGCCCGGTGAGCGTGTTCTTGGTCATGTCGTAGGCCACCTCGACCAGCGTCTGCACCTTGTTGGGCTTCTGCTCCATGCGCTTGGCGATGTAGACCATCGTGGTGGTGGTGAGCACGGCCGCGATGAACAGGTACATCACGGCCTTGTTGATGCTCATGTCGATGCCGGCGACCTTCAGCTCGATCCACGGCTCGAGCCTGAACTCCTCCTGGGGCTGGAAGGTCTCGTTCTTGCCGTCGGAGCCGAACACGGCCAGCAGGATCAGGAACAGGGCGAACCAGACACCGCCCGCGATCAGGACCTTCGCCTTGGTGCTCATCGCCGCGCCGCCTCCTCCAGCGGCTTGACGATCAGCAGGGTGATGAAGAAGGTGGTGAACAGCGCAACGGCCAGCAGGCCCGCGGCCACACCTGCCTCGCGCTCGATCAGCCCGGCACCGAGCACGGCCAGACCGAGCAGCCAGATGCGGGCGACCATCATGCCGCCGATCACGCCGATGGCCGCGCGCCTATCCCCGGTCTCGACTGCGCGGGCGGCGGCGAAGCTCTGCAGCAGCCGTTGGGCGATCCACACCACCGCCACGATCGCGTAGGCGACCATCGGAAAGCCACCCACGAGGAAGACCGGCAGAGCCAGCGCCAGCACCCCGATGTCGAGGTATCGGAGTACGGTCAGGCCCGCTCCGGGCCGGGCGTCGTGTTGGGGCTTATCCAGGGCGTGGGTCGTCAAATGCGGGAAATCCCCTGCGGGCGAGGGACTCTATATGAGGTAGGGCGGCTCGGGACGCTCGCGGAAAACCGGGCGCGGGGGCCTCTAGACCACGCGCAGGAGGGCGTCCACCACGCGCTGGTCGAACTGCCGGCCGGAGCCGCGGCGCAGCTCGTCGGCGGCCGCCTCGGGGTCAAGCGCCGCGCGGTAGGCGCGCCGGGCGGTCATGCCCTCGTAGGCATCGGCCACCGCCAGGATGCCGGCCTCCAAGGGGACCTCGCCCGAGCGCCTGCCGGCCGGATACCCGCTGCCGTCGGGACGCTCGTGATGGGCGCCGATCCACTCGCCGATGTCGGCGTAGTCGGTGGTCTCCAGCATGCGCGCACCGACGTCCGGGTGAGAGCGCATCCAGCGCCACTCCTGCTCGCTGAGCGGACCGGCCTTGGCCAGCAGGTCGTCCGGCACCGCCACCCTGCCCACGTCGTGCAGGATCCCCGCGATCCGGATGCGCTCCACCGCGGCCGGGGGCATGCCCAGCTCGCGCGCGATCAGCTCGGCGTAGCGGGCCACCCGGTGGCAGTGGCTCGCGCTGCCCGCGTCGCGCACGTCCAGCGCCTCCGCCAGCGACAACAGAGAGGCCAGCTCCACGTTGCCCTCCTCGCGCCGCCTGGGCCCGCGGCCGAGGATTCCCGCCACCTCCGCGCTCGAGATCACCGAGCGGTTGCGCCCCAGCCGCTTGGCCGCGTAGAGGGCCTGGTCCGCCGCCTGCAGCAGCGCCGCGCCGGTCTGGCCGTGAACGGGGAAGCTCACCACGCCGAAGCTCGCGGTCAGCGGCGCCCACTCGGGCCCCGCGAAGGTCTCCTCGATTGCGGCCCGGGCCCGCTCGGCCAGGATGTAGGCGCCGTGCTCGTCGGTGTCGGGCGCCAGCAGGGCGAACTCCTCGCCCCCGACGCGGGCGGCCAGGTCCCAGCTGCGCTTGGTGGACTCCAGCAGCAGGCCCACCTGCCGCAGCGCCTCGTCGCCCGCGGGCCGCCCGAGTCGCTTGTTCACGGCCTCGTTGAAGCCGTCCAGGTCGCCCACGATCACGCTCATGCTCTGCTCGGTCCGCCGCGCCCGCTCAAGCTCGATGTCGAAGGCGTCCTCGAACCCCTTGCGGTTCAGCAGGCCCGTGAGCGGGTCGCGCAGCGCCGCGACCGCGAGCGTGGAGATCCGCCTGCCCAGGCGATCGCGCACGACCGCCAGCAGCAGCCCGGTGCCGGCCAGCGAGCCCACCGTGACCGCCCACTCGGCCACCGCGGTGTGCCCCGGGTCGCGCACGGCGAGCTCCACGGCGAACAGGGCGCCCACGATCCCCAGGTGCAGCAGCGCCCCGGGAACCGGAAAGAACATGAAGGCGAAGAACACCGGGAACAGGTAGGGCAACGGGCCGATCAGCGACCCCTCGCCCCAGAAGTACGTGGCCCCCGTGGCGGCCACGGCGCCGGCGACCGTCCCCAGGTGGAACGCCCACCTTGGGAGGGAGTCGAAGCCGATCAGCGCCAGCAGTGCAATGGAGAGGGCCAGGGCGCCGGACGCGGCCACCCCCAGCTCGTCGAGCTCGCTCGAGTGCGGCAGCACCAGCGCGAGCACCGCGAGCAGGGCGCCGGCCGAGCCGAGCCAGAAGCCCGCGCGCGCCATCGCCGCGCCTCCGTCGAGCACGGGAGCATCGACCTCTCTCGATATGCGCCAGCCGAGGCGCTCGCGCAGGGGAGGCCCCATCGTCCTCCTATTCACCGTTGTCATGGAAGCGTCGTACCGGCGCGCAGCCACCGCCGGGAGGATTCAGCAGGTGCGGCACTGCCTGGAATCCGTTCCGAAGCCAATATAGATCCGCTTCCAGCATCGCGCCAATGTGGTCCCAGCACGAAATCCAGCTCGAAGCCCGTTCAAGGGGTTTCCACCTGGTGACCCGTGAGGTGCTCTTGGGGGTCCCCGATCTGGGCGATGTCGAGATCGGGCTCCTGCACCTGTTGATCCGCCACACCTCGGCCTCGCTGACGCTCAACGAGAACGCCAGCCCGGACGTGCGGCGCGACTTCGAGTCCTGGTTCTCCGACGCCGTGCCCGAGCGATCGCCGCTGTGGACCCACACGCTCGAGGGGCCCGACGACATGCCCGCGCACGTGAAGGCGTCGCTGCTGGGCCCGACGCTCACGCTGCCCGTGCGAGACGGGCGGCTGGTGCTGGGCACCTGGCAGGGCATCTACCTCTGCGAGCACCGCGATCGCGGCGGGGCACGGAGCCTGACGGCGACGCTGTGGGGGGAGCGGCGGACGTAGCGGCTGGGGTCTGCCGTCACGCGACAGGGAGCGTCCCGTGACACTCATAGCCATGCCGTGGCAGGGCGGCCCGGACGTCTGGAGTGTGGGCCGAGAAAAGCGCGTATAGCGCGCGAAAGTCGGCCCACACTCGGGACGGGCCCGGCGCATTTCCGTCTGCGCCGAATGCGAACATACGTTCGTGCGATGGGACGACCAGCAGCTCTCCGAAGAAGGCCGGCGCACCCTCCCCGGCTACCGCGAGCCGGCCGCGATTCGCACCTTCGACGCCCCCGAGGCACTCGACACCCGTTTCTACGAAGTTCGCGCCAAGTCGGCGCTGAACAAGGTGCCGGAGCGGTCGCGGATGCCGTTCCGCTGGACGGTCAATCCGTACCGCGGCTGCACCCATGCCTGCCTTTACTGTGCCCATCCCGACACACCGGTCCTGATGGCCGACGGACGGACCCGACGGATCGCGGACCTGGAGGTCGGCGACAGGATCTACGGAACGGTCCGCGAGGGGCGCTACCGCCGGTATCGCAAGACCGAGGTGCTTCAACACTGGGCGGTCAACCGCGTCGCATATCGAGTGACGCTCGCCGACGGGACGGAGCTCGTCACGAGTGGCAGCCACAGGCTGCTCACCGAGCGCGGATGGAAACACGTGGTCGGCAGGATGAGCGGGTACCTGCAGCGCCCGTACCTGACCACCGGCAACGAGCTGCGCGGGACCGGCCGCTTCGCCGCCCCTCCCGAGGAGAACGACGCCTACCGGCGCGGCTACCTCTGCGGCATGATTCGTGGGGACGGCCACCTTGGCCATTACTCCTACCAGCGCAACGGTGGCCTCCGCTACCTACACAGCTTCCGGCTGGCGCTCACCGACTTCGAGGCGCTCGATCGGTCGGCGGCCTATCTCGAGCGGGCCGGCGCAGGCACGACGCGCCGTGTATTCGCAGCGGCGCAAGGGTCCCACCGCGAGGTGCAGGCGATAGGGAGCCAAGGGTTGTCAGAGGTGGAGCGGATCGAGGCAATCGTCCGGTGGCCCCTCTCCCCCGCGGCGGACTGGCGCAAGGGCTTCTTGGCTGGCATCTTCGACGCAGACGGCTCGTGCGGCCGCAACGAGCTCCGCATAGCCAATAAGGATCCGATCGTCATCGGGTGGACGATGGCGTGCCTGGAAAGCTTCGGCTTCGAGGCCCTGACGGAGCCGGCACGGGCAAACGGCTGCGTGAACGTGCGCTTCCGTGGCGGTCTGCGGGAGCGCCTCCGCTTCTTTCACACCGTCGACCCGGCCATCCGGCGCAAGTGCGACTTCGAGGGGATGGCGCTCAAGAGCGACACGGACCTGCGCGTGGACTCGATCGAGCCGCTCAACGAGGTGATGACGATGTACGACATCACCACGGGCACGGGGGATTTCATCTCGAACGGTGTCGTCAGCCACAACTGCTTCGCCCGCCCCACCCACAAGTACCTGGACCTGAACGCCGGCCGGGACTTCGACCGCGAGATCGTCGTCAAGGTCAACGTACCGGAGGTCCTGCGCGCGGAGCTCAAGCGCCCCTCGTGGCGCCGCGAGCACGTTGCCATGGGCACCAACACGGATCCCTACCAGTGGGTCGAGGGCCGCTATGAGCTCATGCCCGGGATCTGGGAGGCGCTGCGCGACTCCGGCACGCCCGCGTCGGTGCTCACCAAGTCGCCACTGCTGCTGCGCGACCTCGAGTTGATGAAGTCGGTACCGGGCATCAGCGCCAACCTGTCGGTGCCCACACTCGACGAGAAGGCGTGGCGGGCCACCGAGCCGCGCACGCCCCACCCCCGCGCGCGGCTGGAGGCGGTCGCGGAGCTGGTGGCAGCCGGCATCCCGTGCGGGATCCTGATCGCGCCGCTGATGCCGGGCATCAACGACTCGCCCGCGCAGGTCGAGCGGATCCTCGAGCTGGCCGCCGAGGCGGGCGCCACCAGCATCGGCGGCATCGGCCTTCACCTCCGCGGCGAGGTCAGGGGCATCTTCTTCGACTGGCTGCGCTCGCAGCGGCCGGACCTCGTGCCTCGCTACGAGCGCCTGTATGCCCGCGGCGCCTACCTGCCGCGGGCCGAGAGCCAGCGGCTTGCGCGGCTGGCCCGGGGGGCCGGCAGGCGCAAGATCGCGCGGCCGCCGGCGGAGTCGGACTTCGAGCTCGCCGCGCCCCCACCCCCGGAGCCGAACCCGGCCGTGGATCAGCCGACGCTGTTCTGAGGGAGGGTCAGCGGCGTGACGACAGCGAGTCGAACTCCCCGGTCTCCACCTCGCGCTCGATCTCCTCCTCGATCTCCGACTGGGATAGCTCCTGGCGGCGCAGCTGGCGCTCGCGGAAACGGCGGAACTTGAGGATCTCGAGCACAAGCACCAGGTAGACGCTCGAAGCCAGCGCCAGCAGCCCGAACGCCGCCATCACCATCGCCCAGCCCACGTTCAGCGTGCCGTCGTCCTCGGAGTAGGGCACGAACCGCAGCGCCAGTGCCAGCGCCGCCAGCGACAGGGTCCACGCGTACAGGTAGATCACCGTACGCCGGGCCGAGAAGCCGATGTTCGCGAACCGGTGATGGAAGTGCCAGCGGTCCGCCGAGTACACGGGCCGCCGGTACTTGATCCGCTTGGCCACCACGAACGTGGCATCCAGCGCGGGCACGGCCAGGATCACCAGCGGGAAGAACAACGCGACGACCGCAGCGGTCTTGAGCACTCCCTGGATCGCCACGCATGCCAGGAGCAACCCGAGCAGGTTCGAGCCCGCGTCGCCCATGATGATCGACGCCGGGTGGAAGTTGTGGCGCAAAAAGCCCGCCGACGCCCCGGCCACCAGCGCCGCCAGCACGCCCGCGTCGACGCGGTCCAGCGACAGGGCGATCACCGCGAACGTGGCCGCGGCGATCGTGCAGACGCCGGCCGCCAGGCCATCGACGCCGTCGGTGAAGTTCACCACGTTCATCACCGCGACCATGCCGAACAGCGTCAGCGGGATTCCCCAGTCGCCCAGGTCCAGCGGGCTCACGAACGGCAGCGTGATGTTCTCCACCCTCACCTCGGCCGCCACCGGGATGGCCGCGGCGCCCAGCTGCCCCGCGAACTTGACCAGCGGCGGCAGCCCGCCGTCGCGCACGTCGTCAACGGCGCCGATGACGGCAATCGCCGTGGCGCCTCCGAGGATGCCCCGCGTCTCGCCGTTCCACGGCAGGAACACCACGCCCGCCAGCAGGACGCCGGCCAGGATCGCCAGGCCGCCGAGGCTGGGGGTGGGCTTGTCGCTAAGGCCCCGCTCGCGCGGCAGGTCGATCGCCCCGACGCGGTGCGCCAGGGCCGCCGCGGCGGGCGTGAGCGCCAGCGCCACGGCGCCCGCGAGCAGGAACGCCCATAGCGCGTCGAGCTCGTCCATCCCGGCGGGACGATAACCGGGGCGGGGGCGGGCTCAGGCCCGGCGAGGACGGGTGAGGCCGGCGGGCTAGGTCACTAGGAGCCCGGCAGCACCCAGAAAGCGATGACGGCGTACTGGAGGCCGGCGGCGGCTATGACGAGCAGGTGGAAGACCTCGTGGTAGCCGAACACGGTGGGCGACGGGTCCGGGCGCCGCAGGGCATAGACCACGGCCCCAACCGTGTACAGCACCCCGCCAACGGCGACCATCGCCGTCGCGGTCACACCCAGGTCCGAGAGCAGGTCGGGCATCGCCGCGACCGCCACCCAGCCCAGCAGGACGTAGATGAGGGCCATGAGCCACTTGGGGGCGTCGACCCACACCAGCTTCAGGACGATTCCGGCGCCCGCTCCGATCCACACCACGGCCAGGATCACGTCGGCCAGGGTGCCATCGATCACCAGCAGCGCGAACGGCGTGTAGGAGCCGGCGATCAGCAGGAAGATCGCGGAGTGGTCCAGGCGCCGCATCCAGCGCCGCGCCGAGGGCGACTGCCAGGTGATGCGGTGATACAGGGCGCTCGTGCCGAACAGCGTCGCCACGCATGCCGCGTACACGGCGGCGGCGGCCATCGCCCGTCCCGAGGGAGCGGTGAGAACGAGCACCGCACCCAGCGCGAGCGACACGAAGAAGGCCCACTTGTGGGACACGCCGCGCAGTCGCGGCTTCAGGCTCAGCGGGGGTTGTACGGCTCCGGTCATCGCCAGCCAGGATAACCGGGCCGATCGGGCCGGTTACAGGCCCTCAGCCGAAGCCACGCGCGCGAGGCGACGCACAAGCAGCGCCACGACCGGCCCGTAGGTGAACGCCAGGGCCGCCTCCAGCGCCGCCGGGGCGTGCAGCTCGATCGCCACCTCACAGCCGGTGCGGCGCCTGCGCACCACATGCACCAGCGACACCGGCCCCACCCGCCAGGTCCACGAGCTCCCCGGTCGCACCTCCGTCACCCGCGCGGGCACCGGCACCGCTCCCAGCAGCCGAGCGGCACCGCGCGCTCCCTCCACCACCTCCGGGTCCCCGAGCCCCCATGCTCCGCGCACGTGCGGCGCCCACTCGTGCCAGCGCGCGGGGCGCGCCAGCAGCGCCCATGCCTCAGCGGGCGCGGCGGACGAACGAGCGCTATAGGTCAGCACGGTCTGAGTTACGCGCCCCGGGTGGCGCCCGGCTCAGCCGGGCCCGGGCGGCCGCGGCTCAGGCCAGGGCCGGCTCGAGCTGCGGGTAGAGCGGGTAGCGGTCGGCGAGCGCGCGGGTGCGCTCGGACAGCTCGGAGCGGGCCGAATCGCTGAAGTCGCCGGTGAGCGCCGCGGCCATGACGCGGCCGACCTCGCGGAAGTCGTCGGCCTGGAGGCCGCGGGTGGCGAGCGCGGGGGTTCCCACGCGCAGGCCCGAGGACACCGCGGGCGGCCTGGGGTCGAAGGGCACTGCGTTGCGGTTCACCGTGATGCCGATCTCGTGGAGCCGGTCCTCAGCCTGCTGGCCGTCCAAATCGGAGTCGCGCAGGTCCACCAGCACCAGGTGCACGTCGGTGCCGTCGGTGAGCACATTCACGCCCGCCGCCAGCAGCTCCTCGGCCACGATCGCGGCGCCCTCGCGGGTGCGCCGCTGGCGCTCGCGGAAGAGCTCGCTGCCGGCGATCTTCAGCGCCACCGCCTTGCCGGCCACCACGTGCATCAGCGGCCCGCCCTGCTGGCCGGGGAACACAGCCGAGTTGATCCTCTTGGCGTACTCCTCCTTGCAGAGGATCATGCCCCCGCGAGCGCCGCCCAGCGTCTTGTGGATCGTGGTGGTCACCACATCGGCGTGGGGCACGGGACTCGGATGCTCATCCGCTGCCACGAGGCCCGCGAAGTGCGCCATGTCCACCATCAGCAACGCGCCCACCGAGTCGGCGATCTCACGGAAGCGCTCGAAGTCCAGCTGGCGCGGATAGGCGGACCAGCCCGCCAGGATCAGCTTGGGCCGGAACTCGTCGGCCAGGCGCTGGAGGGCGTCCATGTCCAGCCGCGAGTCGTCCTCGCGCACGCCGTAGGCGACGATGTCGTAGAGCTTGCCGGAGAAGTTGATCTTCATCCCGTGCGTGAGGTGGCCGCCGTGGTCGAGCTTCATCCCCAGGATCCGGTCGCCGGGGTCGAGCAGCGCGTGGTAGGCGGCGGCGTTGGCCTGCGCGCCCGCGTGTGGCTGCACGTTGGCGTGCTCGGCCCCGAAGAGCTCCTTGGCCCGGTCGATGGCCAGCGTCTCGGCCACGTCCACGTGCTCGCAGCCGCCGTAGTAGCGCCGCCCTGGATAGCCCTCGGCGTACTTGTTGGTGAGCACCGACCCCTGGCAGTCGAGGATGGCCTGGGGAACGAAGCTCTCCGAGGCGATCATCTCGAGCGTGCGCTCTTGGCGGGCGGCCTCGTCGTCGAGGACCTTCGCGATCTCGGGATCTACCTCGCCGACGCCGCGCGTGAAGTGTTCTGGACCGAAATCGCTCACCTCCGGGACGGTACCAGCGGCGCACGGCGAAACGGGCCGCTCCGGCGCGGGGCAGCATGGGCGACCGTATGCGCGGCGTGGGAGAAGGCTTCGATCCGGGTACAACATGCCTATGGGCGACAAAGAGCACGAGCACACGAACCCTCACGACCACCAGCACGAGCACGACGAGGACACCCACTCGCACGCGCACACGTCCCACGACCACGATCACACCGAGCACGAGCACGAGCACTCGCACGGCGACGTGACCCACTCACACCCGCACGTGCATGAGCAGGGCCTCGAGGACGACCACAGCCACAATCACTAGGTCGCTGGTCGCCGGCCTAAAGCCCTCCGAGCGCTTCCGACACCGCCGCGTCCTTGACCGCTCCCTCCCGGACGACTGTGTGGCTGCCCTCCGTCTCGAAGTCGGTCAGATCCACCACCGTCGACGGCGTGCCGGGCAGCGGTCCCGCGTCGATCTGAAGGTCCACCCCGGCGCGGACTTCAGCGGGTACGTCCTCCAGCCGACTGGCGTCGGCGCCCCCTGAGCGGTTGGCGCTTGACTGCAGCACCGGCCAGCGGGCTGAGGCCAGCGGCTCCAGGGCGCCGGTGAGAGCCGGCACGCGCAGCCCGAGGCGGCCGGGCTCGGGCCCGCAGGCCAGCGGGTAGCGGCCGGTGGGATTGGCCAGCAGGAGCGTCAGCGGCCCGGGAAGCAGCCTGGTCACAGCGGCCCGGGTGCGCGGCCCCAGCTCCGGCAACGCGGCCAGCGCAAGCTCGAGGTCGAAGAACATGACCGCAGCCGGCCGGGCGGCGGGCCGGCCCTTGAGCGCGTACAGGCGCGCGACGCCCTCCTTGGAGTCCGGCTCCGTGGCCAGCCCATAGACGGTGTCCGATGGGAACAGCGCCACCCCGCCCACCGCGATGCAGCGGCGGAAGGTCTCGACGTCCTCCGCGGTCACGCGACAAGCCCCGCGGTAACGCGCTCGCGGCCCGACAGGTCACGGCGGGTATCCGCGGAGACCAGCAGGTCCCGCACCGCCTGGGCCTGATCCGGGGAGTGTTCGAGCGCCAATCGCTGCCCGGCCGGCGCGGCTGCCACCAGCTCGCGAATGGCGTCCAGGCCGTCGGTGCCGGCGAACAGCGCCTCGCGTGGCTCCCAGCGTGTGATCTCGGGCGCCAGGCCGGCGGCCTCGCCCTCGGCCACGTAGGGCAGGTTGGCCACCACGAGCTCCCATTCGCCCCGGGGCAGCCCGCGCGCCACCGTGACCTCCACCTCCAGGCCGAGCCGGGCGGCGTTCGCCCGCGCCAGCTCGACTGCTGCCGCGGAGGAGTCGGAGGCGGTGACCAGCAGGTCTGGGCGCTCCTGCGCCAGGGCGAGCGCCACCGCGCCCGACCCGGTGCCCACGTCGTGCACCCGCGCCCCCCTTGGGAGCTCCAGGGCGACCTCGACGAGCAGCTCCGTCTCCGGGCGCGGGATCAGGGCCCGACCGTCCACCGCGAGCTCGATGTGGCGAAAGCCGCGGCGCCCGAGTATGTAGGCGACCGGCTCGCGGGCCACGCGCCTGCGGACCCGCTCGCCGATCAGCCGGTTCGCGGCGAGCGGCACCGGCATGCCCGGATCGGCCAGCAGCGCCGCGCGGTCAACGCCGATCGCGTCTGCCACGAGCAGCTCGGCGTCCAGGCGGGGCGTGTCGCAGCCCGCCGCCTCAAGGGCGTCGACCGCGGCGCCCAGAGCATCGCGGACCGGCGCCGCGACCGGGCTCATCCGGCGTCCGGCGAGGCCGCCTCGAGCTTGAGCCGCTTCTCCTCGGCCTCGAGCGCGGCGGTGAACTCGTCCAGCTCGCCGCCGAGCACCCGCTGAACCTCGCCGCGGGTGAGCTTCACGCGGTGGTCGGTCACCCGATCCTGGGGGAAGTGGTAGGTGCGCACCTTCTCCGCCCGCTCGCCGGTGCCCACCTGCGACCTGCGGCTCTGGGCCTGCTCCGCCTGCTGCGCGGCGATCTCGCGCTCCAGGAGGCGGGCGCGCAGCACCCGCATCGCCTTCTCGCGGTTCTGCAACTGGGACTTCTCGTCCTGCATCGACACCACCAGGCCGGTGGGCTTGTGAGTGATCCGCACGGCGGAGTCGGTGGTGTTCACCGACTGCCCGCCGGGCCCCGAGGAGCGATACACGTCCACCTGGAGATCGCCGGGGTCGACCGCCACGTCCACGTCCTCTGCCTCGGGCAGCACGGCCACCGTGGCGGTGGAGGTGTGCAGCCGCCCCTGTGACTCCGTCTGGGGAACGCGCTGCACGCGGTGGGTGCCGCCCTCGTGCTTGAACACGCTGTAGGCGCCGGACCCCTTGACCGCGAATGTGTAGCTGCCGTCGGCGACCGACAGGGCCTCGGTCGAGAAGCCGCGCCGCTCCGCGTAGCGGTCGAGCATCCGATACAGCTCGCCGGCGAACAGGCCCGCCTCCTCCCCGCCCGCACCGGCCCGGATCTCCACGATCACGTTCTTGTCGTCACTGGGGTCTGGCTCGACCATGGCCAGCCGGATCTCCTCCTCCAGCTCGGTCAGCCGCGCGTCGGAGGCCTGCAGCAGCTCCCGCAGCTCCGGGTCCTCCCCCTCGTTGAGCATCTCCCGGGCGCCGGCTGCGTCCGACGACGCGCGCTTCCACTCCCGCGCCAGCCCATGCGCCGGCTCGAGCGCGCTGTAGGCGCGGCCCACCTCGGCGTAGCGCTCGCGGTCGCCGATCACGTCGGGATCGGACATCTGGGTTGAGAGCTCGTCGAAGCGGCTCTCGATCTGCTCGACCAGCTTCTCGATCATCCGGGCAAACACTAGATCCAGGCGCGGGCGCGCCGGGACCGGGCGGGCGTCGGTGGCTAGGCCACGACCTCCATGCCCACCTTCTCCTCGTCGGTGGCCGCCGCGGGATCCTCTTCCGCCAGGACAGCGTCGAGTGCCGCGATCGCCACGGCCAGCTGGGCCAGCTCGGGCTCGCGCGTGGTCAGGCGCTGCAGCTGCAGGCCCGGCCACATCAGGATCCGGGCCCAGCGCTTGGTGCGGTTGCGCCCGAACCACTTGATGACCTCGAAGGCGATGCCCGCTACCAGCGGGATACCGATCACGCGCGAGGCGAACAGCCACTGCCAGTCGAGCTTGCCGAGCGGCGCGAAGACGAAGATGGCCACGATCATCACGATCAGCAGGAAGCTCGTGCCGCAGCGTGGATGCAGCCGTGAGAATCGCTGGGCGTTCTCGGGCGTGAGGTCCAGTCCCGCCTCGTAGCAGGAGATCGTCTTGTGCTCCGCGCCGTGGTACTCAAAGACGCGCTGCAGGTCGCGCATCCGCGAGATCAGCCAGATGTAGGCCAGGAAGACGCCGATCCGCACCAGCTTCTCGATGACCACGAAGACGAACCCGTTGGGGATGTCGTCCTTGAAGATGTTGGTGAGCCCCGCCGGCAGCAGGAAGAACAGGCCGACGGCGAACAGGAGCGCGAACACGATCGTGCCCGCCCAGGTGCCGCTGCCGATCTCCTTCTGGTGGCCGGACTCGTCGGGCGGGATCTGCGCATTGGCCGAAATGCCCAGCGCCTTGAAGCCGATCTTCAGCGACTCGACCAGCGCCACCACGCCGCGGATCACCGGCACGCGCGCCCACCGGTGCCGCTGAGCCAGGGGCTGCAGGCGCTCGACCGTCACGTCGATCTCGCCCTTGGCGCCCTCCTTGGGGTCGAGCTCGCCGGCGGCCAGCTGCTCGGGGGTGGGCATGCGAACCGCAACCGCCCAATGGGAGACGCCTCGCATCATCACGCCCTCGAGCACCGCTTGGCCGCCCACCGGGAGGTCGCGTGGCGCCTCCAGCGGAGCAGCTGCGACCGGAGCGCCGCCGTTGGCAGCAGGCTTTGCGGTGGCGCTCACGTCAGCCATGGTATCGGCGGCGATCCGCCGGACCCTGAGCTTCAGTTAGCAGACGCCGGGCAGGCGAGCGTGGAGCCGTTGTCGAGCTCGTCGGACTCGCGCACGACGTCACTCGGGTCCGCCTCGACACGCAGGCCCGAGCCGCAGCCGGGGCCGCTGAAGTAGATCCTGCGCGTGCGCTTGGACCCCAGGACCTTCACGATGCGGGTGTTCAGGAAGCTGCCGTCGATCCACAGCCGCACGGCGAAGCCGGTGGCCGGGGCGCCCCCGCGGTTCGCGATCTGCACCGCGTAGCGAACGGTCTCGAAGTCGATCGGTGTGCTGCTCACCGCGCGGACCCGCAGGTTTGGCAGCGGGCCAGGCTGACGGCACTCGGCCGAGCGGCGCTTGGCACGCCTGATCACGGCCCTGTCCTCGTCATACCAGCGGTAGTGCACCACCACGCGGTAGGCGGAGCCCTGGGCCAGCTCGACCACGCGCTGGCGGTGCACGAAGGCCCGCACCGACCGCCGCGACTTGCGCCACGCGCCCAGCCCGGGCGCCTTGATGACCCGCCAGCCCGCGTTGCCGACCTGCTCCTGGAGCACGAACCGCATCCACATCCGCTCGGCGCCGCCGACGCGGCGCATCGCACCGCGGAAGGTGGCCGATCGCTGGCCCTTGCCCTCGCCCTTCACGCAATCCGCCACTCGCACACCGACGCTGGAGGCCGCGATGCCGGCAGCGTGCGCGGGCGCAGCCACAGCGGTCATCGCCAGGGCCAGCGCGGCTGTGACGGCCAGGTGTCGAGGGCGCATGCGCATGCGCTGGAAGAACAGCAGTTTGCGGCGAAAGTTGCGGCTTCGCGCGGCTGCGAGAAGCAGCTTAGGTGCCGCTTCGGCGGGCTGCACGACGCCGGAATCGCTCGACCCGACCACCGGTGTCCACCAGCTTCTGCTTGCCGGTGTAGAACGGGTGACAGTTGGAGCAGATCTCCACGTGCAGCTCCGACTCGGTGGAGCGGGTGGTGAACTCGTTGCCACAGGTGCAGCGAACGTGCGCCTCGACGTACTCGGGATGGATGCCTTGCTTCATCTCGAACCAGTCTAGAGATGGGCCTCGGGAAGCTGCGGCCGGTCGCGCGTGAAGGTGCGCCTGAACCAGGCCCGCACACGCATCCACCAGCTGCGCGGGCGGCGAAATCCCGCGGGCGGGGGTTGCTTGGCGCGCACCAGCGAGATCCACTCGTCCAGAGGCAGCGTGCCGTCGATCAGCCGCGACAGCGCCGACGTGACGGGAGCCTCCAGCCCGGTGCGCTCGATGGCGTGCGCCAGCAGCCTCACGGTCTCGAGCGCCTCGACCGCCTGGCCCAGTCGCTCGGGGATCTCGGCCGCCGGCACTCCGGCCGCCAGCAGCTCGCCCGCACTCCGGTTGCGCGAGGTGGGAGCCAGGGCCGTGGCCACGAGGTCGCCCGTGCCGCCGCGGCCCACGAAGGTGCGGGCCGTGCCGCCCGAGAGCTCGGCAAGCGCCAGTACCTCGAGGAAGATGTCCGCGGCGGCCATGCCGGCGGCGTTCAGGCCCTGCGACTGAGTGGCCCCGACCGCCACCGCCGCGGCGTTCTTGGCCACTCCCGCAAGCTCCACGCCCACAGGGTCGTTGGACACCTCGCACACCACGCCGGCGCGCTGAAACACCTCCGCCACCCTGTGGGCCAGGGGCTCCGAGTGGGAGGCGCACACCAGCCCCGCCCCGGTCTCGATCATCTCGCGCGCGTGCGCGGGGCCGCCGACGCAGGCCGAGCGCTCGGCCCCGAACTCGCGCTCCAGGACGACCGTGGGCGGGGTCCCCTCCGGCGGCACCAGCCCCTTCGCGAGCGACACCACGCCGGTGGTCTCGGACACGCCCATGCGCACCAGCTCGGCCAGGGCCTCCCCCATGCCCTTCGACGGGACCGCCAGGAACAGCAGGTCGTCGCGCCGGAGATGGTCGGCGCCGTCCTCGAACGCGCCCACCTCGAGGCCCTTCGGCAGTGGGACGTTCGGCAGGTAGCGCGGGTTCTCGCCGGCGGCCGCCAGCTCGCGGGCCTGCTCGGCCGTCCTGCACAGCAGCGTCGTCCTCACTCCCGCGCGCTCGAGCAGCAGCGCCACGGCGGTGCCGAAGGAGCCCGCCCCCACGACGGTGGCGCGCCTGGGGTGCTGACCGGGGTAGCGAAGCTTCGGGGTCCTGATGCGGCGGGACGGTACTTAGTGCTTAGTGCTTAGTGCTTAGTCGCCATAGGCTTCGCCGCCGTGAGCGTCAACGATCCGCATGACCGGCCTCAGCCCGATGGGTCGGACCGGCGCCTGGTCACCGGCGCCGACGTCGAAGCCCTCGCGCCCCGGCTGGCCGCCGCCTTCGAGCACAACCCGGGGATGGGCTGGACGTTCCGCGACCCCGACAAGCGCCTGCACCGGCTGACCGTGGGATTCGCCCTGTACCTGCGCGAGATCTGGCTGCCCGGCGGCGCATGCCACACCACCGATCGGCTGGCCGGCGCCGCCTGCTGGCTGCCGCCCGGGAGCTGGCACCTTCCGATGTCGACCCAGCTGAGGCTGCTGCCGCGGGTCGTCGCGCACGCCCGCGGCGACGTGACGCGGCTCATGCGCTGGCAGCGGATAGCCGAGGGCAAGCATCCGCGCGAGCCGCACTGGTACCTGGCGCTGCTGGGCGTGGACCCGGCGCTGCAGGGACGCGGCTACGGGCCGCACCTGATGCGGCCCGCGCTGGACCGCTGCGACTCCGACCGCCTGCCCGCCTACCTGGAGACCGACACCGAGGGCAACGTGGCGCTGTACGAGCGCCACGGCTTCGAGGTCACCGAGCGCTTCGAGCTCCCGGGCAACGGGCCGCCGGTGTGGCTCATGTGGAGAGAGCCGGGCAGATCTAGCTGCCGTCCGGCCCTCGCGGTCGAATAGCTGCGCCGTGGCCGATCTGTCCGACTACGAGCGCCGCTTCCGCCGCGCGGGGCTGCCGCTCTTCATCTCCGACTACACCGCATCGGAGGACATCTACACGCGCGCGATCCCGCTCCTGGCGCTCGTGTTCGTGGGCGAGTGCTTCGGCGCGATCGACCTGGACTGGACCTGGTGGCAGAACCTGGGCTCCGTGCTCGGCGGGCTGGCCATCCTGCTCGGCGCGCTGGCGGCCCTCAATGCGATCCGCGGCCGGCCCGCGCTCTCGTGGCCCGAGCACGTCGGGACCGCGGAGCTCGCCGGCTTCGTACTCGTGCCCGCGGTGCTGCCGGCCATCTTCGGCGGCCAGCTGACCAGCGCGCTGGTCACGGCGCTGGCGAACCTGACGCTGCTGGCGCTCATCTACGCCGTGATCGGCTACGGGCTGGTGTTCGTGGTGATCTGGGCCGCCGGGCGGCTGGTCGACCAGCTGTCGGCCGCGCTCACGCTGCTCACGCGCGCGATCCCGCTGCTGCTGGTGTTCGCGCTGGTGCTGTTCGTGAACACGGAGATGTGGCAGGTCTTCTCGTCGATGCCGCCTCTGTTCCTCGGCCTGGTGGCGGCGATGTTCATGTTCGCGGGATCGGGCTTCCTGGTGGCACGGCTGCCGCGGGAGGTCAGCGCGCTCGAGCGCTCGGTGGACGCCGGCCCGCCGCTGGACCGCCGCCAGCGGCTCAACGTGGCGATCGTGATGTTCATGAGCCAGGCGCTGCAGGTGCTGGTGGTGTGCCTGGCGGTCGGCGCTGCGTTCGCACTCTTCGGGGCGCTCGCCATCGGCTCCGACGTGCGGGAGTCGTGGATCGGTGACCCGGGCAACGTCCTCTTCACCATCGAGCTGTCCGGCGACCGGATGGAGGTCACCGAGGAGCTCCTGCGCGTGTCGGGCGGAATCGCGGCGTTCTGCGGCCTCTACTACGTGATCGCCGTGCTCACCGACGCCACCTACCGGGAGGAGTTCCTCGAGGAGCTAACCGAGGACATGGGTGAGACGTTCCGGGCGCGGGCCGAGTATTTGGCCGCGATCGATGGCTAGTGCTTAGTGCTTAGTCGGCCGGCGCGTATCAGGTGTTTCGATACAGGGGGCCGTCGCCGCCTTCCGGCGTCGTCAGCCGACCGCCCTTGGCGGTGATCGCTCCGCACTGGACGCAGTTCGTGTAGTTCACGATCACGTCCACGTCGCCCTTCTCGGGGGCGTCGTCCGGGATCTCGTACACGCCCGCGGGGCACATCCACTGCCAGGTCTCGGCGATCTCGCGCGGCACGCTCTGCTGCACCCGGATGTGGTTGGGTGCGTCGTCGCGGGTGGCGTTGCCGCTGATGAAGACGCTGGAGAGCTTGTCGAAGATGTACTTGCCGTCCGGCTTGGGATAGCCCTTCTTGGTCTTGCCGATGAACATGGGCTTGGCGTCGTTGCGGTGGATCTTCCAGCGCCCGCCGGGGAACCGGCCCTTGGTGGCGATCATGAGGTTCACGAGCGGCCCGCCGCGAATCAGCCCCATCTGGAACGGCTGGCGCGTGTTGCGCTGCTCGTAGAGCTCCTTGCCGATCAGGGACTCCTCGACCGCGTCCTCGTAGGCGGAGAAGTCGGTGCTGCCGGCCTTCAGCGAGCGGTAGATGTGCTCGGCGGCGAGCATGCCCGACTTGATGGCGTAGTGCACGCCCTTGAGCGCGGCCAGGTTGACCATGCCGGCAGAGTCGCCCGCCAGCACCGCGCCCGGCATCGACAGCTTGGGCATGGCCCAGTAGCCGCCCGCCGGGATGGCCTTGGCGCCCCAGGACACGCGCTCGCCGCCGGCGAGGATCTTGCGCACCATCGGGTGGGTCTTGAACTGCTGGAGCAGGTCGTGTGCCGAGGTGGTGGCGTCGGCGTAGTCCAGGTCGATCACGAACCCGATCGACACCAGGTCCTCGCCGGTCTTCTCGTCCTTCATCGGGTAGATCCACGAACCGCCGATCTGGCCGTACTTGGCCGAGATCTTCAGTGGCCAGCCGGCGAGGGTGTGGATCACGCGGTCGAGCGGCTCCTCGACCTTCCACACCTCCTTCACGCCCAGCTCCCACACCATCGGCTCGCGGTCCTCGCCCAGCCCGAACTCGCGGATGGCCGCGCCGGTCAGATGCCCCCAACAGCCCTCCGACAGCACGGTGGCCTGAGCCCCGATGTCGGTGCCGGGCTCGAAGTTGCCCATCGGCTCGCCGTCCTTGCCGCGGCCCTTGTCCCCCGAGCGCACGCCGCACACGCGGCCGTCCTCGACGATCAGCTGGCTGGCCGCCGTCTCGGTGAGCATGTAGGCGCCGGCCTCCTCGGCCTGCGCCTGCATGTAGCGACACATGGCGGCCACCGACACGACCTCGTTGCCCTTGTTGTGCTGCGGCGGCGGCGGCGGGATGCGGATCTTGGTCTTGCCGCTGGGCAGGAGGTAGATCGACTCCTTCTCGACCTCTCCGAAGGCGAACCCCTCCTGGCGCCACTGCTCGCGCGACAGGTCGGGGAACAGCTCCTGCAGCGGGCCGGGGCGCATCACGGCGCCCGACAGGTTGTGCCCGCCGCACGTCTTGGCCTTCTCGATGACGGCAACGGGGACCTCGCCGAGGCTCTCCATGAGCGACGGGTCCTCGGCCAGCAGCTGCAGCAGCCGGTTGGCGCAGGCCAGGCCCGCGGTGCCGCCGCCCACGATGGCCACGCCGATGTCGATCCGCTCGTCCTCGCCGTCGAGGCTGGTCTTGATGAACTCGTCCGGCGAGTCCACGGGCGGCGGGAACTGATCCGGCGCGACCCTGCCGTTGCCGTTGGCCATCGCTATGCCCTCGCCCCGCGCCCGCTCATGAGCCCTTCTTCGCCTTCACGGCCTCGGTGAGCTTGGGCAGGATCTTGTTCAGGTCGCCCACCACACCGAGATCGGAGAACTCGAAGATCGGCGCGTTGGGGTCCTTGTTGATCGCCACGATGTTCTCCGAGCTCTGCATGCCGACCTTGTGCTGGATCGCGCCCGAGATGCCCGCGGCCAGGTAGAGCTTGGGGGCGACCGTCTTGCCCGTCTGCCCGATCTGGGCCGCGTACGGGTACCAGCCGGCATCGACCACGGCGCGGGTGGCGGCCACGGCGCCGCCCAGGGCCCCGGCGAGCTCCTCGCACAGCTCGAAGCCCTCGGCCTTGCCCAGCCCGCGGCCGCCGGCCACGAGCAGGTCGGCGTCCTCGATGTTCACGTCGGCGCCGCGCTGCTCGCCGCGCTGGACCATGACCGCCTTGGTCGAGTGCTCCTCGAGCTGGACGTCCACGTCCACGACCTCGGCAGCCCCGCCCCCGGTCTCCTGGAGGTCGAAGGCGTTGAGCCGGCCGATGATGATTCCCGGCTCGCCCACGTACTCCACATCCACGATGGCGGAGTCCTGCAGGATCGGGCGCTCGGCCACGAGCTTGCCGTCCTGCGCCTTCACGGCAGTGACCTCCATGGTCACGCCGGCGTTGAGCCGGGCCGTCAGGCCCGCGCCGATCTCGAACCCGAGCAGCCCGCCGCCGAACAGCGCGTAGGAGTAGCCCTCGTCGGAGATGATCTTGGCCATGGCGTCCACTACCGGCGCCCCGAGGCCCTCCGGCCCCTTGGCGCGGAACACCTTGGTGGCTCCGTAGGTGCCGAGCGACCCGCACAGCTCGTCGGTCAGGTCGTCGCCTCCGACGACCACGACGGCGGCGTCGCCGCCGATCTCCTTGGCCAGCTTCGCGCCCTCGGAGACAGCGCCGAGCGAGTTCTTGTTGAACGCGCCCTCGTAGTGAAGTGCGTAAGTGAGGATCCCGCTCATGCCAGCAGCTTCCTTTCGTCCAGCCAGGAAACGATCTTCTCGACCGTCTCGTTGGTGTCCTCGTCCTCGATGATCTCGCCCGCGGCCTTCTCCGGCGGCGGGTTGATGGCGAGCACGGAGGTGCGCGAGCCCTCGGAGCCGACCCTGCCGGCCTCGATGCCCACGTCGGCGATGCCCTTCGTGTCGAGCTGCTTCTTCTTCGCCCCCATGATCGCCTTGAGCGACGGGTAGCGCGGCTCGTTGATCGCGTCGCCCACCGAGATCACGGCGGGAAGGCTGACCTCCACCGTGTCGTAGCCGTACTCGGCCTGGCGCTCGCAGCGCAGCTTGCCGTCCTCGACGTCCATCTTGATGACCTGGGTCAGGGATGGCATCTTGAGGTGATCGGCCACGACGGCGCCGATCGTGTAGCACTCGCCGTCATCCGACTGCTGGCCTAGCAGCACCAGGTCGGGGCCCTCGGCCTCGAGCACCTTGGCCAGCGCGTAGCCGGTGGCACACACGTCCGAGTCGGCCAGCGCATCGTCGGTCAGGTGCACCGAGCGGTCAGCGCCGAGCGACACGGCCTTGTGCAGGGCGCGGAATGCGCTCTCGGGGCCCATCGTCACTGCCACGACCTCCTCAACGTCGACCGTGCCACCCTCGCGCACCTGCATCGCGGCCTCGATGGCGTGGGTGTCGAAGGGGTTCAGGTTCTTCTCGCCGCTGCGGTCGATCCGCTTGCTGGAGGAGTCGATGCGCTTCTCGACCGCCGCGTCTGGCACCTCTTTCACGAGGACACAGATCTTCAAGAGTTCTCCTTCGGTTGAACTGGCGGGGCCGGCAACCGTGGTGAGCGGGGCGGCCCGGATGCGCCCCTCTCGGGCGCGCCGCGGCATTGTATTACGTCCGTTGACTGACGAGTCAGTCTACCGCTTACGGGGGTCGCCGGCGATGAGATCAGTGCGCCCCGGCAGGGGCACGTCCGGCTGGAGGCCGCCTCAGACCGAGCGCTCGATGAACTCGATGATGTCGCTCACCGAGGACCCGGGCGTGAAGATCTCGGCCACGCCGAGCTGCTTGAGCTCGGGGATGTCCTCCTGGGGAATCGTGCCCCCCACCACCAGCACAACGTCGCCGGCGCCCTGCTCCGAGAGCAACTTGGCGATGCGAGGCACGAGCGTCATGTGCGCGCCTGACAGGATCGACAGCCCGACGGCGTGGGCGTCCTCCTGGAGCACCGTCTCCACGATCTGCTCCGGCGTCTGGTGCAGGCCCGTGTAGATGACCTCCATGCCGGCGTCGCGCAGGGCGCGAGCGATGATCTTGGCCCCGCGGTCGTGGCCGTCCAGGCCCGGCTTGGCCACCACCACGCGGATCTTCTTGGCGGTGGGGCGCTCGCGGGGCGCGGTGCCGGCGTCGGGGCTCATGCGGCCAGTTTACGGGCGGAATCGGTGCCCGGGCGCGGGCGGTGCTCGGTGCCCGCACTTTCTCGACTCGTGCTCGCCAGGGAGCAAAACCCGAGAAAGATCGCCGGCGGCCGTCGCCTGGGTGCCCGCCCTTGGGCGGAGGCGGTCCCGGCCCGCGCCGGCTACGCCGCGCGGCTTCGGTCCCGCAGCGCGATTCCGAAGCCCAGCATCACGACGCCGATGGCCGCGAACAGCCAGGCGTCGACGCCCGTGGCCGGCAGCGCCGATCCGCTGGAGCCCGTCGATCCGGAGGTGCCGCTCGAGGTGGTGCCCGCCGTGCCGCCGGTGTCCGACCCGGTGTTGCCAGACCCACTTCCGGACCCGTCATCCGAGCCTCCGCCCGAGCCGCCCGTGGACGCGGCCTGGACGGTCACGGTGCCCTTCATCTGCGGGTGGATGGTGCAGATGTAGGAGAACGAGCCGGCGTTCGAGAAGGTCTGCGACGCGCTCTGGCCGTTCTGCAGCAGCGCCGTGCTCACGCCGTCGCCCACGGCGTTGTGGGGCGCCTGGCCGTTGTTGACCCAGGTCACGGTCTCGCCCACGCTCACGGTCACGGCGGCGGGCGAGAAGCTGAAGTCGCGCATCGACACCGACGCCGCGGATGCCTTGGCCTTAGGGGTCTGCGCGGGCTGGGCCTTGGGCGCGGCCGCGGCGGTCGGCCCCGCGGGCATGGGCGGCGCGGAGGGAGCGGCCGCCGGCGCGGGAGCGGGCCCAGGCGCAGGAGCTGGTGCCGCCGGAGCGGGCGCCGGCTGCGCCGGTGCCGGGTTCGGCGCGGGCGCCGGAGCCGGCGCGGGAGCGGCCGGCACGGGGTCTTCGGCGTGCAGCGTGGTCGGGCAGACCAGCACGACTCCGAGGGCGTAGACCACGGCTGATGCGACGGATCACGGCGAGCAGCCTATCGCCCCGCGAGAGGCGTGTGTCTCAGAAGACCGGCGTCTCGGTGTAGGTGCCGAAGACGCGCTGCAGCGAACCGACGATCTCGCCCTCGCTGGCGTGCGCCCGCGCGCACTCCAGCAGCGGCTCCATCAGGTTGGCGTCGCCGGCCGCGGCTTCGCGCAGGCGCCCGAGCGCGTCCTCGACCTCGCCGGCGTCGCGACCCGCGCGCACGGCCTGGAGGCGACCGACCTGCTTGCGCTCCAGCGCGGGATCCACGCGCAGGGTCGGCACCAGCTCGTCGTCGCCCTCGGTGAAGCCGTTGACCCCCACCACGATCCGCCGGCCCGACTCCACCTCCTGCTGGAAGCGGAACGATGCCTCGGCGATCTCGCGCTGCGGGTAGCTCTGCTTGATCGCCTCCACCATGCCTCCGAGCTCGTCGACCTTGGCGAAGATCGCGTACGCGGCCTCCTCCATGCGGTCGGTGAGCGCCTCGACGAAGTAGGAGCCGCCGAGCGGGTCGATGGTGTTGGCCACTCCGGTCTCGTGGGCGATCACCTGCTGGGTCCGCAGCGCCAGCCGCACGGCGTCCTCGGTCGGCAGCGCCAGCGCCTCGTCGTAGGAGTTGGTGTGCAGCGACTGGGTCCCGCCCAGGACCGCCGACAACGCCTCGATCGCGGTGCGGACCACGTTGTTGAACGGCTGCTGGGCGGTCAGCGACACGCCGGCCGTCTGCGAGTGGCAACGCATGAGCAGCGAGCGCTCGGACTTCGCGCCGTAGGTGTCGCGCAGCTCCCGGGCCCAGATCCGCCGCGCCGCCCGGTACTTGGCGATCTCCTCGAAGAAATCGATGTGGGCGTTGAAGAAGAAGCTGAGCCGGGGGGCGAAGTCGTCCACGTCGAGGCCGCGCTCGATGGCCTGCTCGACGTAGGTGAACCCGTCCTTGAGCGTGAACGCCAGCTCCTGCTGCGCCGTGGAGCCCGCCTCCCTGATGTGGTAGCCGGAGATCGAGACCGGGTGCCAGCGAGGCATCCGGCGCGAGCAGAACTCCACCATGTCCGTGACCAGCCGCATGGCGGGGTCGATCGGGAAGCACCACTCCTTCTGGGCGATGTACTCCTTGAGGATGTCCGTCTGGATCGTGCCGCCGAGCTGCTCCGGCGGGACTCCCTGGCGCTCGGCGGCCGCGACGTAGAACGCCAGCATCACCGCGGCGGGGGCGTTGATGGTCATGGAGGTGGTCACATCGGCCAGCGGAATGCCGCGGAACAGCGTCTCCATGTCGTCGAGGGTGTCGATGGCCACGCCCTCGCGGCCCACCTCACCCTCCGAGAGGCGGTGGTCGGAGTCGTGGCCCATCAGGCTCGGCATGTCGAACGCCGTCGAGAGGCCGCCCTGCCCGTGCGAGAGCAGGTAGTGGAAGCGCTCGTTGGTCTCCTCGGCGGTCCCGAAGCCGGCGAACTGGCGCATGGTCCACAGCCGGCCCCGGTACATCGACGGGTAGACGCCCCGCGTGAACGGGAACTCGCCCGGGCGCCCGATGTCGTCCGCGGCATCGGCCGGCAGGTCATCCGCCGTGTAGAGCGGCTCCACGGGCTCGCCCGAGACCGTCGTGAAGTCGGCGTCGCGCTGGGCGCCCGCGGCGAAGCGCTCGCGGAACCAGCGCTCGTTGTCCTCCGATGTCGAGCGGGGCTCGGTGGCCATCGGCGCCCAAGGGTACGCCACGGCCCCGCGGGCGAGGCGCGCTCGGCGCGCCCGTCTAAGCCGCTCTCACCGCTCCCCGGTGCCGAAGGGGCCGGGCGCGTCCGAATGCTGGTCGGTGTCCCAGAGCGTGGAGGAGTCCTCGCTCGACTGAATCGGCTCCTGGTCCTGTCCCTTGTCGCCGTGGGCGGCCTTCTCCTTGGGGGTCAGCTCGCGCTCGGGCTTGTCTTCGGGCTTGCGGTCGCGCCCATCCTCGGCGCCCGCGGCCTGCGTCTCGTTCTCGTTCTGATTCATACCGGGGGTACGCGACACCCCGCCCGCCGGGGTCAGCGCCAGCGCAGGCGACGCCGGCCGCGCGGCTTGAGGCGAGCCGCCAGGTAGCCCCCACCCCCGCCGACGAGCCCGACCGCGCCCACCGCGGCGCCGAGCTTGATCCGCCTGCCGAGCTTGTCGAAGCGCATGATGCGCCAGCCGCGCTCGCGGGCGATCCGGTCGAGCGCCGAGTCGGGGTTGACCGCCACCGGGTTGCCCACGGCCTCGAGCATGGGCAGGTCGGACTCGGAGTCCGAGTAGGCGAACGAGGCGCTGAGGTCGATGCCGCGCTCCGCGGCCACCTGGGCGATGGCCTCGGCCTTGCCCGAGCGATAGGTGAAGGGCCCGCCCGGCCGGCCGGTGTACACGCCGTCGCGGATCTCGGAGCGCGTGCCGATGCCGCCGTCGAGCACCAGCACGTGGGCCATGAGCTCGGCCATCTCCTGAGACGCGGCCGTCACGATGAACGCCGGGCGCCCAGCGTCCTGGTGGTCGTAGGCGGCGCGCAGGACCTCCGGGTAGATCCGCGGGAGCACGCCGGCCAGGATCTCGTGACCCAGGCGCTGGAGCTCCTTCACGGGCGTGCCGGCGATGGCGTGCAGCACGCGGTCGCGGATCTCCTCGCTGGCCTCGTCGGTGGACCCCTGGAGCCGGAAGCGGACGTTGGCCCACACGTCCCCGAGCAGCTCGCGCCGCCCGATCATGCCCGACTTGAACGCCGCCTTGGCGAAGTGGACCCCGCTGGAGCCCTCGATGAGGGTCTTGTCGAGGTCGAAGAATGCGGCGCCGGCCGCGGCCATCCGAGCGCGCTACTCGCCGGCGGCGCCGATGAACAGCTTGAACGAGCCGACCCGCCCGCCGCGGGTCCGGGCCGCCAGCACCGAGTAGCGCCGCCCGTCTCCGTAGAGGGACTTGGCGCCAACCAGGCGGTACACGCCGCGCTTGCGAAGAGCCCCGGGGTAGAGACGGCGCAGGCGCTTCGTAGAGCTACGGATGGCCAGGCCCCTGGCCGTGCGCCAGCGGCGCCCGAAGGCCGAGGCCGACTGGGCCCGGCCCAGCGACGGGTCGCAGGCGCTCCCGCCCCCGAGGTTCACGAAGGTGATCCGCAGGCCGAGCGCGCGCCAACCGAGCCGGCAGCTCGACCGCCCGCGGGTGCGCCGGCTGGACGGCGTGCCGAAGACGGCCACGGCCGCGCCCAGTGTGGCGTCGCTCTGAGGCTTGAAGGCGCCGATGGCCGTGACCTCGCCGAAGCCGGTGGCGCTGCCCTTGGCACGCAGCGTGTAGTCGGGCGCCTGGGCAGAGGCGACCGAAGGTGCAGCAAGCGCCGGGAGTGCGATGGCGACCGCCGTCGCGCGGAGCGCCGCTCGCATGGCTACCCCCCGTTGACCTCGATGAGGACCGCGTCGCCCTGGCCGCCGCCGGAGCAGATGGCCGCCACGCCCAGGCCGCCACCGCGGCGACGGAGCTCGTGGACCAGCGCACCGAGGATGCGCGCGCCGGATGCGCCGATCGGGTGCCCGAGCGCGATCGCGCCTCCGTTCACGTTGACCTTCGACTCGTCCACGCCGAGCATCCGCATGGAGTTGATGGCCACGGACGCGAAGGCCTCGTTGATCTCGAACAGGTCGATGTCCTCGACCTTCATGCCGACCTTCTCGAGCAGCTTCTTGGTGGCATTGGCGGGCGTGCGCGCCAGGTAGGGGAAGTCGTCCGCGACGGCGGCCTGACCGAGGATCGTGGCCAGCGCGGGCTTGCCGTTGGCCTTGGCCCACTCGTCGCTGGCAAGCACCACAGCGCCGGCGCCGTCGTTCACTCCCGGCGAGTTGCCGGCCGTGTGTGAACCGTCCGGTCCGGTCAGGCCCGGGAGCTTGGCCAGCGCCTCCAGGGAGCTCTCGCGGCGGGGAGCCTCGTCGATCTCGACCACCGTCTCGCCCTTCTTCGACTTGATCGTGACCGGCGCGATCTCCTCGGGGAGCTTGCCGTCGTCGGTGGCCTGCACGGCCAGCTCGTGGCTGCGCAGGGCGAATTTGTCCAGGTCGGGGCGGCTGATCTCCAGCTCCTCCCCCACCTCCGTGGCCTCCACGAACATCTGCTTCTTGGTGAAGGGGTTGGTCAGGCCGTCGTGCACCATGGCGTCGAGGGTCTTGGCGTCGCCCATCCGGTAGCCGAACCGCGCCTTGGTGAGCAGATACGGGGCGCCGGACATGGACTCCATGCCGCCGGCCACCGCCACGTCCAGGTCGCCCGCCCGGATCGACTGGTCGACCATGCCGGCGGAGCGGATGCCCGACGCGCAGACCTTGTTCACGGTCTCCGAGCTGACCTCCTTCGGGATTCCGCCCTTGATCTGGGCCTGGCGCGAGGGCACCTGGCCCTGGCCCGCCTGGAGAACCTGGCCGAAGACCACGTGCTCGACCTGGTCGGGCGCCACCTCGGCGCGCTCCAGGGCATGCTCGATCGCGTGCCCGCCGAGGTCCGTGGCGTCGAGTGAGGCGAGCGCGCCGCCCATCTTGCCGAAGGGGGTGCGGGCGGTTCCGAGGATCACGGTCTTGGGCATGGTCGAGGCGGTCTCCTTGCTGCTCGGGGGCTATGACGATAGTCGGCTACGCCGCGCGGGACGACGCAACGCGCCCGGGGGGTCTAGCGTGCGGATGCCATGCGAGTGGCCCTCGCCACCTGCTCCTCGTTGCCGGAGGGCCACGAATACGACCGCCCGTTGGTGCCGGCGCTCGAGCGCGCCGGCGCCGAGGTCTCGATCGAGGTCTGGGACGAGCCCGCCGTGGCCTGGCACGCCTACGACCGGGTCGTGGTGCGCTGGGTGTGGGACTACACGCATCGGCCCGCAGCCTTCCTGGACTGGGCCGACTCCGTGGGTGACCGGCTGCGCAACCGGCCGCCCGTGCTGCGCTGGAACTCCGACAAGAGCTATCTGGCCGAGCTCGGGGCCGCGGGCCTGCCCGTGGTGGACACCAGGCTGGTGGCGCCCGGCGACCCACTGCCCGAGCTCGAGGGCGAGGTGGTGGTCAAGCCGACGGTGTCGGCCGGCGCGCGCGACACCGGTCGCTTCGGCCCGTCGGCCCATCGCCAGGCCCGCGCCCTGCTCGAGCGCATCACGGGCGCCGGGCGCACCGCCATGGTGCAGCCCTACCTGGCCTCCGTGGCGGAGCGTGGCGAGACGGCGATCGTGATGGTCGCGGGGCGCGAGAGCCACGTGCTGCGAAAGGGCGCGGTCCTGGCTGCGGACGAGGAGGCCCCGCTGTCGGACCACGAGCTGGGCCAGGCGGCTGTGATGCTGGACCCCGACCTGGTCCGGCCGGGCGAGGCGAACGCGGCCGAGCGCGCCCTGGCGGCCAGGGTGATAGAGCACGTGGCCGCGCGGTTCGACGAGCCGCCGCTGTACGCCCGCGTCGACATGCTCACGAACTCCGCAGGTACACCGGTCCTGCTCGAGCTCGAGGCCTCCGAGCCCGCGCTGTACCTCAGCGCCGCGCCGGGCTCGGCCGCGCGGCTGGCCGAAGCGATCCGGTCGTCTCCCTCCTAGACTCCGCGCGATGCCAACCACCGTCACCGCCCGCGCCGGCGATCCAGCCGACACCGCCGCCGACACCCGAGTGGTCCCCCTCTTCGATGGCGAGGCGCTGGCCGAGGAGCAGCTGCAGGCCCTGGTGGAGCTGGGCGAGGCCAAGGCAGGGCCGGGCAAGGTCGCCGTGGCCCACGAGGCCGCCCCCGGCGGCGGCCAGCGACGGGTGCTCGTGGTGGGCATGGGCAAGCGCGACGAGGTCGACCCGGAGCGCGCCCGCAAGGCCGCCGCGGCGGCGGCGGGCCGCGCCACCGAGCTCGGATCGGTCTCCCTGTCCTGGGCCGCGCCGGACGGCCTGGCCGGACCGGTGGTCGAGGGCACGCTGCTCAAGCTCTACCGCTTCGACCGCTTCAAGTCCAAGCGCGACGACGACGAGCCGGGCGCGATCGAGTCGCTGGAGCTGGCGGGTGAGGACGTGGACGCCGGCGAGGTCGAGCGCGCCGCCATCGTGGCGGCCGCCCAGAACGCCGCGCGCGACCTGCAGAACCTGCCCTCCAATGTGGCCGACCCCGTCTTCCTGGCCACCCGCGCCGAGGAGATCGCCGAGCAGCACGAGAACCTGGAGCTGGAGGTGCTGGATCGCGAGGCCATCACCGCCCGCGGAATGGGCGCCTTCACGGCCGTGGCGAAGGCCACCCACGCCGAGCCACGCCTGATCGTGCTGCGCTACACCGGCGGCACCCAGGGCCCCCACCTGGGCTTCGTGGGCAAGGCCGTGACCTTCGACACGGGCGGGATCTCGATCAAGCCCAGCGGCAAGATGAGCGAGATGAAGTTCGACATGTCCGGCGGCGCCGCGGTGCTGGAGTCGATGAACGCCATCGCCGAGCTGGGCCTGCCGGTCACGATCACCGCCGTGGTCCCGGCCACCGAGAACATGCCCGGGGGCCATGCCGTGAAGCCCGGCGACATCGTGACCGCGATGAACGGCAAGACGATCGAGATCAACAACACCGACGCCGAGGGACGGCTGATCCTGGCCGACGCGCTGTGCTACTCGATCGAGCAGGGCGTCGAGCGGATCGTGGACCTAGCCACGCTCACCGGCGCCATCATCGTGGCGCTGGGCTCCACCCACGCCGGCCTGTTCTCCAACGACGACGAGTGGTGCGCCGAGGTCGACGCCGCGTGCGCAGAGACCGGTGAGATCGGCTGGCGCCTGCCCCTGCACGAGGAGTACGCCGACCTGGTGAAGGGCACCTACGCGGACCTGGACAACGCGCCGGAGGCGCGCAAGGCATCGTCGATCACGGCGGCGGAGTTCCTCAAGGCCTTCGTCGCCGACGTGCCATGGGTGCACATGGACATAGCGGGCACCGCGTGGGGCCTCGGGCGGCCCTACGTCGGAAAGGGAGCATCGGGATTCGGCGTGCGCTCGCTGGTAGAGCTGGCCCGCCGCACGGCCGGCGGCTCCGCCTAACGAGTGCGAGGCAGCGCGCTGAACCTCGCCGCCCTGGCGGCGATTGCCCTGGCGCTGCTCGCGGCCACCGGCTGCGGGGCGCCCGAGGAGCTCTCGCGCGAGGAAGCGCGCGAGCTGGCCGACACGCGCGAGCGCCTCGACGACGCCATCGACACCGAGGAGACCCTGCGCACCTCCAGGACCGAGGCCCGCCGCCTCCGCGCGGGCGTGCGCGAGATCGTGGCCCGCGGGGCGTTCGAGTCGCGCCGCCTTGACGAGTTCGGGCTGGCCGCGCTCGGCGAGGTGGGGCTGCTGGTGCCCAGCCTGGTGATCACCGAGCCCGACGGGACCCCCGCCCGCCTGAACGCCGACGCCACGAACGCCTTCCTGCGTTTCGCCGAGTCGGATCCCCCGCGCGCGCTGGTGCAGGCGGCCGGCCGTCAGGTCACCGACATCGAGCGCATCCTCGAGCGCGCCGAAGCCGGGCCCGACACCTCCGTCGCGCCGCGCGACGCAGATCGAGACCAGACTGCGTCGGAGCTGGTGAGCTCAGCCGAGCGGGACGCCCGGCCGGTCTGGCCAGAGCTGGCGGAACGCCTGGGCCAGATCCGCGACGACCTCTGAGCGAACGCAGCCCGGCGACCGGCACTAACCTGAGCGACCGTGCCCGAGCCCGGTCACATCGCCGTCGGAACCTGGAGCGGCGGGCGGTTCATGCACTTCGGCGAGCCGCTCGACGACGAGCGGATGATCGCCCTGCTGCGACCCGGCGGCGGCGTGGACACGGTGATCACCGCCGACACCTACGGGCAGGGCGATGCCGACCGGCTGCTGGCCCGCGCGCTGGACGGACTGCCGCGGGAGAGCTTCTGCGCCGTTGGCGCGGTGGGGCACGACTTCTACGAGGGCGAGCGCGACGGTCCCAGGGGCTTCCCGCGCTTCACCGCCCCGTCGCTGCGCTCGCCGGCCGAGTACGGCGGCTACCTGCGTGCGGCCACCGAACGCAGCCTCGAGCGCTGCGGGCTCGACCGGTTCGACGTGCTGCTGCTGCACAACCCCGACCGCGTGGGCTATGAGAGCGAGGCGGTGTGGGACGGGATGGCGGCGCTGCGCGATGCCGGGCTGACCGATGCGATCGGCGTGGCGCCCGGGCCCGCCAACGGGTTCACGCTGGACCTCGTGAGCTGCCTGGAGCGGTTCGGCGACCGGATCGACTGGGCGATGCTCATCCTCAACCCGCTCGAGCCGTGGCCCGGCGAGCTGGCGCTGCCGGCCGCCGCCGAGCAGGGCGTCCGCGTGATCACCCGCGTGGTGGACTACGGCGGGCTGCTGCACGGCCACATGTCGGCCGGGCACCCGTTTCGCCGAGCGTGACCACCGCCGCTTCCGCCCCGACGGCTGGGTTGAGGCAGGCCTCGAGCGCCTGGAGCGCATGCGTCCGGTGGCCGACCGGCACGGCATGAGCACCCTGCAGCTGGCCTGCCAGTGGAACCTGGCCCACCCCGCGGTGGCGTGCTGCGCCCCCACGCTCATCCAGGAGGCGGGCGCCGAGGCGCGGCCGATCGAGGAGCAGCGCGCCGACCTGGCCGCCACCCCGCGCAAGCCGCTGCTGAGCGCGGAGGAGGTCGATGAGATCCGCGCGATCGGCGACAACACCGGCTGCATGGCCTTGAAGGGCGGCGTGCCGGGCTACGACGGCGAGGAGCGGCCCGATCGCTGGGCGCTGACCCCGGAGCTGGCTGCCGTCGGCGAGCGCTGGGGGATCGCGGCGGACGAGCTGGCGCCGGCGCGCGCCTGAGGCCCCGGCCGCAGATCAGCCGGGTGCGCTCTCCATCTCGCGCAGCTCGCGCTTGAGGATCTTGCCGGTGGCGTTGCGCGGCAGCTCGTCCATGAACCAGATCTCGCGTGGCACCTTGAACGCCGCCAGGTTCTGCTTCACGTAGCGCTTGAGCTCGTCCTCGCTGGCCTTGGACCCCGGTGCTGTGACCACGAACGCGCGCAGGCGCTGGCCGAAGGCCTCGTCGTCGACCCCGATCGCAGCGGCCTCCACCACCGCCTCGTGGCGCGCGAGCATGTCCTCGACCTCCTTCGGGAACAGGTTCTCCCCGCCCGAGACGATCATCTCGTCGTCGCGGCCCTCCACGAACAGACGCCCCGCGTCGTCCACGCGGCCGACGTCGCCGGTGGCCATGAGCCCATCGATCAGGTCCTTTGAGCCGCCGCCGGTGTAGCCCTCGAACAGCATCTCGTTGCCCACGAAGATCCGGCCGGTGCTGCCCGCCGGCACCTCCACCCCGCGCTCGTCGTAGAGCTTGAGCACGGTTCCCCGCGGCGGGCGGCCGGCGGTGCCCGGGGCCGAGCGCATGTCCGCCGGCGTGGCGATCGTGGCCCAGGCCACCTCGGTCGACCCGTACAGGTTGTAGAGCGTGTCGCCGAACTCGTCCATCCACTCGGTAGCCAGGTCGCCGGGCAGTGCTGAGCCGCTGGCAGCCACCACCGACAGGGACGAGGTGTCGTAGCGGCGGCGCACCTCGGCCGGGAGCTCCAGGATCCGCTGCATCATCACCGGCACCACCACCAGCGAGTCCGCGCGCGTGCGCTCGATGGTGGCCAGGCAGTTCTCGGGGTCGAACTTGCGGGTGATCGCCAGGGTGGAGCCCAGCAGCATCCCGAGGGTGAAGTGCGCGAAGCCCCAGGAGTGGAACAGCGGCGCGGCGATGTGCGTGGTCTGACGGTAGGTCAGCGGGATCTTCGACAGCAGCGACACCGCCGGGTCCATCGACTCCGGTGAGGAGCGGTTGGCCCCCTTTGGAGTGCCGGTGGTGCCCGACGTCAGGATGATCGCCTTGCCCGCCTCCGACGGCGGCACGGGAGCCTGCACCGGGGAGCCCTCGATGAGCTCGTCCAGCGTCGGGTCGGCCAGCCCCTCCGAGTCGTGCCAGGCAACGAAGCGCTTGCGCCGCTTGCCGGCCTCCTCGAGCAGGCCCGTGAACTCCTCGTCGTAGACCAGCGCCACGGGCTTCTCGCGCTTGACGACCTCCGTGAGCTGCGGCCCGGCAAAGGCGGTGTTCAGGTAGAGCGCGTGGGCGCCCAGCTTGGCCACCGCCACCGTTGCCTCCACGAAGCCCCTGTGGTTGCGGCACATGATGCCCACGCCGTCCTTCTCCTTCACGCCGCGGTCCGACAGCGCGTGCGCGAGCGCGTTGGAGCGCCGATCGACCTCGGCGAACGTGAGCGTGCCGAGCTCGTCGATGACCGCCGGGGCGTTCGGCGTGCGCAGCGCCCCGGCGATGAAGCCGGCCGCCGGGCTGCGCCCCCAGCGCAGGGTGGTCAGGCCGATCCGCACCAGTGTGTCGGGCCTGATCGGGCGCACGATCCCGCGATCGGCCAGCACCTTGATGCTGCCCAGCCCGTGTGTGACCGATCCAATCAACCCGCGTCCCTGCTCGCTCACCGACGTGTCTCCTTCCAATTCCGCTCTGAGGCGCTCGAGGCCTCGCTTGATGTTCCCTCGCACCTCACGCGCCGAGAGCCGCTCCGTGATCGCTCCCATCACGCCGCCCGGGGCGCCGTAGCTCAACCGGAACAGGACCTTCGTGCGCCCGTCCGCAGCTTCGCGGATGCGCCAGCGGCCGCGCTGGTCGATCCCGGTCACGCTGGTCCAAGCCAGCTCGCGGCCGTCGTCGTACTCCACGATCTCGATCAACCCGCCCACGTCGGCCGAGCCCGCGCGCATGAGCATCCGGTAGCGCGCGCCCAGGCCGGCGGCCGGCGCGTCGGTGCCCTGGGCGTCCAGGCGTGTGATGCCCGGCATGAACCGCGGCAGGTCGACGGGGTCGGCCACCAGCTCCCACACCCGCTTGGCGGGCGCGTCCACGATCACCTGCTCCTCGATTCGCATTACGCCGCCGCCGTCATCCGAGCACGGGAAGCCTGCGCTCGGCCTGCAGCGCCTCCAGCGTGTCCTGCATGCTCTGAAGGATGTCCTTATAGACCCGGTCCAGGTCGGGCTCGGCTCCGTAGCGCGCGCGCAGGTGGATCGGCTGCTGCACCTGGACGGTGATCTTGGCGGGGAACGGCACGTGGCCGAGCATGTCGCCGACGTTGAGGCCCCACGGGATGGCCAGCGAGATCGGCAGCACCTTCAGGCGGAACATCCGGTCGATGCGCAGCAGCTTGGCCAGCCACTCGCCACGGCTGAGGAACAGCGCCGTCTCCTGGCCCCCCACCGACACCACCGGCACGATCGGCACGTCCTTGTCCAGCGCCAGCCGGATGAAGCCCTTGCGACCGCCGAAATCGACCTTGGCGCGCTCCCAGCTGGGGCGGTGCACCTCGTAGTCCCCGCCCGGGTACACCAGCAGCGCGGCGCCGCTGCTCAGCGCCTTACTCGCGTTGGCCGGCGAGGCTGCAACGGTGCCGTACTTGCGCAGGCGCCCCAGCCCGGGCATCGACAGCACCAGGTTGTGGGCCAGCTGGTAGAAGGGCCGCTCGACGCCGAAGTAGGTGTTGAACGCCAGCGTGAACACGGTGGTGTCAGGCGTCAGGTTGCCGCCCGAGTGGTTGCCCACCAGCAGCACCGGCCCGTCGGCGGGGATCCGCTCCAGCCCGCGCACCTCGCCCCGAAACCAGAGGCTGGCCATCATCCACATGGCGGGCAGCGTCTCCCTGATGTAGTCCGGATCGCGCTCGTCCAGGTCCGCCTTGGGAACGCGGGCCTGGGCCTGACGGGCCACGGCGCCTAGCGCGCGTGTGACGGCGGCGGCGGCGCTGGCCGGGCTCAGCGGCCGGCCCGATTCAGGGCCGTGCCCGTTCGCGCTCGCCCCGTTACGCGACGGCGTGGACCTGCGGCGCGTCTCTCGCGACCCCTCTGGCATCTCAGTGCAAGTCTCGCATGGCGCCGGAGGCGCGTGGGTGCCGACCGGCCGCCCCCGCCGGCGGGCGGTCAGGCCGCGCGGCGCGCGCCTGCCGGCAGGAACTCGGGCCAGCTCGCCGGATCGCCTGCAGGCCGCCCGATCTTGTGCGGCTCGCCTCGGGGAAGTCCCGCCAGGGCCTCTCGGAGCGGGCCCTGCGACAGCGCCTCGGTCACGGTGCCCACGGCGGTCTCGATCACCTCGTGGCGGCGGCGGCCGCTCATCAGGTTGTTGCCCATCACCGCCAGGTCCTCGGCGACCGGCTGGAGCAGCACCACCTCGGTCCCGCCCGCGCGAACCCTTCGCGCCTCGTGCCCGAGCCGCCGGCCCGAGGCCGACCGCATTGCCCCGGCCACGCGATCCCCGAGCCCGACGCCGGCGCCGCGCTCGCGGCTGGATGTGGGATTGAGGCAGATGACCAGGTCGAGCCCCTCTCCGGCCAGCAGGTCGAGGTTGGATGCCGAGCGCATTCCGCCGTCCACGTAGCGCCCCGACCCGATGCGCACCGGGTGATAGAAGCCCGGGATGGCGCAGGAGGCGGCCACGGCCTTAGCCATCTCAGCCGGAGGCGAGCCCGCCCGCCCGAACGCCACCCGCCTGCCGGATGCGTAGTCGCATGCCACGGCCCAGTAGGCGTCGTGGTCTGTCCAGCCGCGGGGAACCACCCTCCTGATCGTGCGCTCCAGCGACTCGGTCGAGATGAAGCCGCGCGGGATCCAGCCGACCGCCAGCGCTGCCGGCGTGTGGCGCGCCGGGGCGGCGAGCGACGACAGCGCCAGGCGCAGCGAGCCGGGGCCGATCGGCGGGAGGCCCCGGTGGAGCCGAAAGACGGCACCAGCGGACCGGTCGGCCTCCGCCGCGGGCCGGCCGTCGGCCCCGATCAGGCCCTCGAAGCTCTCGCCGCCCGAGTGGGCGACCATGAACCATGGCGGCACCCCGGCGGCCACCAGTCCGCCGATCATCGAGCCCGCCGAGGTGCCCACGATGTGGTCCGCGCTTGCGGGGTCCCACTCCGTCTCGGTGGCCAGGGCGTGCAGCGCGCCGGTGAGCCACGCTCCGCCCAACACCCCACCGGCACCGAGAACCAGCCCGACCCGCATCGGACGAGCCTACTTGCGGTCTAGCGCTTCTTGCGCTCCTTCGGAGGGCGCGGGGGGTTCTTCTTGCGCTCCTCCTTGGTCATCTTGCGGATCACGAGCGAGCCCTCGTCAACCTGCTCCTGCACCTGCTTGAGCTTCTCCTCACGCCGCTTGTCCTGCTGCTCGCGCACCGTCCTGGCCATCCTGCAGGCCTCGCTTTCACCGTAGGAACGCCGTCTATGTCAACCCTATCCCTCCGGGCGGCGGCACGGAACCGGCTGGTCACGACGCGTCGCTCTCCGGGTCGGCATAAGGCGGCTTGCGCCAGGGGGGCAGCACGTCCGGCTCCAGCGGCCGGTAACGGCGGCGCGCCAGCGTCTCCAGCGGCACCAGGCGCAGTCCGTCCGCGGTGCTGGTGCGCTCGCGCATGTGCACCCCCGGGATTCGGGCCGCATGCCGCCTGGGCCCCGCCCTTGAGCCCGGCCGCGAGCCCGGGCGCCGCGCCGCCGGACCCGAGTCCACGGGCACGTGTCCCGCGTGGCTGCCGCGCGACACGCGGGTCCACCCGGTCGCCCGGCCCCAGCGGTCCCGGCATGCCCCGGTCTTGCACCACTGCCAGTGGCCGTGCGAGCTGGCGCGCGCCGACACCCGCCCGCGGGCATCGACCCGCACGGCGTAGGCCTCCCAGTCGTCGGGGTGGTATCCGGGGTACCGATGGCGCCCGGTGGCCAGCCGGGTGACGACCTGGGCCAGCAGGCTGCGCTTCCACAGCGTGTCCGAGCCCGCGGCCGCGGTGTTGGAGTCCGGGTAGTAGAGCCAGTACTGCACGTAGGTACTGCCGCCGCGCCGAACGACCCGCGTGAACGCGGTGGCGCGCAGGCCGGCGTCCGTGCGGTGCGCGTCGAGGTCGCGATCGTCGGGGGCCTGCGCGCAGCCGCGCTCGCGACACCGCCGCCAGTCGACCGGCAGCGAGCGCTCGCCCGGCTCGTAGACGAGGCTCGGCGCGTGGCGGCGCACCAGCTCGGCGTCCCGGGCGCCGTAGGCGCGCTCGGTCGCGCCCTGACCCGTCGTCGCAGGGGGCTCCGCGGGCGGCGCAGACGATTCGGTATGCCAGCGCGCCGCCCAGCGAGCGGCCGTCCACCACGGGCGCAGCGGTGGCGAGCGCGCCCAGCGCGAGGGACGCGAGCAGCACCAGGCCGACCCACTCGATCGTCGCCTGACCGCGCTCGCACCGCATCGGCCCGAGGTTGCCGATGGGCCAAGCACGTGTGGGTGACGCGGGTCACGAGAGCGCAACGGGAGTGCCCAGGGCCCTTGGCTGTGGCACGATCTGGCAGGTGACCAGCGGCCCCGGCGCGGAGCAGCGCCTGAGTGACCTCGCGCGGCTGCGCCGCGTCCGCGACCGGATCGACCGGGAGTACGCGCAGCCGCTGGACGTAGAGGCGCTCGCCCGCGGCGCGCACATGTCCGCCGGGCACCTGAGCCGGCAGTTCCGCCTGGCCTTCGGCGAGTCGCCGTACAGCTATCTCATGACGCGGCGCATCGAGCGCGCGATGGCCCTTCTGCGTCGGGGCGACCTCAACGTGACTCAGGTGTGCTTCGAGGTCGGCTGCTCGTCGCTGGGCACCTTCAGCACGCGCTTCACCGAGCTGGTCGGCGTGCCGCCCAGCACCTACCGGCGCCACGCTGGGCCCGCGACGGCGGGCATGGCGCCGTGCGTGGCCAAGCGCGTGACCAAACCGGTCAGGAATCGAGAAGCGCCGCTCCCCGGCCGTGCCTAGAGTGGCCGGCATGGACCTGACCATTCACCAGACCTTCCTCCCGTACGACGATGCCGACGCGTCGCTGGCCTTCTATCGCGACAAGGTCGGCTTCGAGGTCCGCAACCACGTGGAGTACGGCGGGATGCACTGGATCACCCTCGGACCCGCCAACCAGCCGGACACCTCCATCGTGCTGCACCCGCCGGGGGCGGACCCCGGCATCACCGACGAGGAGCGCCGCACCATCGCCGAGATGATGGCCAAGGGCACCTACGCCGGCATCAACCTGGCCACGGCCGACCTGGACGGCACATTCGCGCGGTTGCAGGCCGCCGACGCCGAGGTCGTCCAGGAGCCGATCGACCAGCCGTACGGGATCCGCGACTGCTCATTCCGCGATCCCTCGGGCAACCTGCTCCGCATCCAGGAGGTGCGTTGAGCCGCGCCCGGGCGGCGCCTGAGCTGGAGGCCGCCGACAGCCACGACCTGATCCGCGTGCACGGCGCGCGCGTGAACAACCTCAAGGACGTGAGCGTCGAGCTCCCCAAGCGCCGGCTGACCGCGTTCACCGGGGTCTCGGGCTCGGGCAAGAGCTCGCTGGTGTTCGGCACGATCGCCGCGGAGTCGCAGCGGCTGATCAACGAGACCTACAGCGCCTTCCTGCAGGGCTTCATGCCGGCGCAGGCGCGGCCCGACGTCGACGTCCTCGACGGGCTGACCACGGCGATCCTCGTCGACCAGGAGCGGATGGGCTCCGACCCCCGCTCCACCGTCGGCACCGCCACCGACGCCAACGCCATGCTGCGGATCCTCTTCAGCCGGCTCGGCAAGCCCCACATCGGGTCGCCCCAGGCGTTCTCGTTCAACGTCGCCTCGGTCAAGGCCAGCGGCGGGATCACGGTCCAGCGCGGCGACAAGACCGAGACCAAGAAGGCGACCTTCACCCGCACCGGCGGCATGTGCACTCGCTGCGAGGGCCGCGGCTCAGTGACCGACTTCGACCTCTCCGCGCTGTACGACGACAGCAAGTCGCTCAACGAGGGCGCGCTCACGGTCCCCGGCTACAGCATGGACGGCTGGTACGGGCGCATCTACCGCGGCTGCGGCTTCTTCGACCCGGACAAGCCGATCAAGAAGTTCAACAAGAAGGAGCTGCGCGACCTCCTCCACAAGGAGCCGACCAAGATCAAGGTCGAGGGGATCAACCTGACCTACGCCGGGCTGATCCCCCAGATCCAGAAGTCGTTTCTCTCCAAGGACCGGGAGGCGATGCAGCCGCACATCGGCGCGTTCGTGGACCGGGCGGTCACGTTCACCACCTGCCCCGAATGCGACGGCACCCGGCTCAGCGAGGCGGCGCGGTCGTCGAAGATCGACGGAATCAGCATCGCCGACGCCTGCGCGATGCAGATCTCAGATCTGGCCGAGTGGGTCCGCGGCCTGGACGAGCCGTCGGTGGCGCCGCTGCTGGAGGCGCTGAGAGAGACGCTGGACTCGTTCGCGGAGATCGGGCTTGGCTACCTCTCGCTGGAACGCCCGTCGGGCACGCTCTCGGGCGGCGAGGCGCAGCGCACAAAGATGATCCGCCACCTGGGCTCATCGCTGACCGACGTGACCTACGTCTTCGACGAGCCGACGATCGGGCTGCACCCGCACGACGTCGAGCGGATGAACGAGCTCCTGCTGCGGTTGCGCGACAAGGGCAACACGGTGCTGGTGGTGGAGCACGAGCCCGAGGCGATCGCGATCGCCGACCACGTGGTCGACCTGGGTCCCGGCGCCGGCACCGGGGGTGGAGAGGTGGTGTTCGAGGGCACCGTCGAGGATCTGCGAGCAAGCGACACGCTCACCGGCCGGCATCTGGACGACCGCACCGTGGTGAAGCCCTCGGTGCGGACGTCGTCGGAGGCGCTGGAGGTGCGCGGCGCGGCCACGCACAACCTGCAGGACGTGGACGTGGACATCCCGTTAGGGGTGCTGGTCGTGCTCACCGGGGTGGCCGGCTCGGGCAAGAGCTCGCTGATCGATGACTCGGTGTCCGGGCGAGACGGGGTGGTCACGGTCGACCAGGCCGCGATCCGCGGCTCGCGCCGCAGCAACCCGGCCACCTACACCAAGCTGCTGGACCCGATCCGCAAGGCGTTCGCGAAGGCCAACGGCGTGAAGCCGGGGCTGTTCAGCGCCAACTCCGACGGCGCCTGCCCCAACTGCAACGGCGCCGGTGTGATCTACACCGACCTGGCGATGATGGCCGGCGTTGCCACCACCTGCGAGGAGTGCGAGGGCAAGCGGTTCCAGGCCGAGGTGCTGGAGTACGAGTTCGGCGGCCGGGACATCAGCCAGGTGCTGGCGATGTCGGTAACCGAGGCGCTGGAGTTCTTCGGCGCCGGCGACGCGAGCACACCGGCCGCGCACAAGATCCTCGACCGGCTGGCCGACGTCGGACTGGGCTACCTCAGCCTCGGCCAGCCGCTCACGTCGCTGTCGGGCGGCGAGCGACAGCGGCTCAAGCTGGCCACCCACATGGGCGAGAAGGGCGGCGTCTACGTGCTCGACGAGCCCACCACCGGCCTCCACCTGGCCGACGTCGAGCAGCTGCTGGCACTGCTCGACCGGCTGGTGGACTCCGGCAAGTCGGTGATCGTGATCGAGCATCACCAGGCGGTCATGGCGCACGCCGACTGGATCATCGACCTCGGCCCCGGCGCCGGCCATGACGGCGGCCGGATCGTCTTCGAGGGCACGCCCGCCGACCTGGTCGCCGCCGGCTCCACGCTGACCGGCGAGCACCTCGCGGCCTACGTGTCCTAGGGCTGAGCGCCGGGCGCGGGCATCCGCAGGAACACCCCGAGGTTCGATGTGCCGCTCTGGGCTCCGCGGCCCGCCACCATCGCCTCCGCCACCGCGGTGCGCCCGCGCGCCGCGATCTCGGACACCAGCGGCCCGTAGGCCACGGCGTCGGCCCGCGACAGGTACCCCACCAGGCGCCCGTCGATCTGCACCATCACGGCGTTGGGGTCGTGCGGGTTGCCGGGCTCGGCCACCAGCGCCGCGCGGCATTCGTGACGCACCTCGATCGTGCCGTCGCTGCCGGTGACCGCGCGCAGGGCGTCCTGGTAGTGCGACTCCCCCACCACCGCGACCAGCTCGCGCCCCTCGACCAGGGTCGGACGGATGCTGCGGTCAGGCGTCAAGCATCTGGTCCGCCGTGCGGTGGGCCAGGGACATGATCGTGATCATCGGGTTCACCCCGGGAGCGGTGGGGAAGGCTGACGCGTCGCCGATCCACACTCCCCCGGTGTCGTGCAGCTGGCCGCGTCCGTCGGCGACCGAGTCGGACGGGTCGCTGCCCATCCGGCACGAGCCCATCTGGTGCGCCGTAAAGCAGGCCACGTCGTGGGGCTCGTACGAGGCAGCCTCCACGCGCGCGAGGAAGTCGTCCAGGTCATCTCCCCGCTGCCAGCGCAGGTTCTCGCCGTGCATCGTGAAGATCTGGGTGGCGCCGGCGGCCTCGTGCAGCCGGATCAGCTCCGTGTGGGCGCGCACCGCCAGGCGACGGTCCACGTCGTCCTCCAGGCCCCAGCGCACCACGGCCCGCCCGAGGTCGTCCAGCACCACCTCGCCCTCGCCGTGGTCGCGGGCGACCGTGATGAACGGGGCGTGCCACCTGAAGGCCTCCATCAGCTCCTTATGCGACTGCCCGTCGATCCAGGGATAGGTGGCGCTCATCAGCCCCGGGTGCATGCCGGTCGCCTCGATCAGAAACCCGCAGCCGTCCTCCAGGCCCGTGTAGGCGTCGGACACCAGCGACTGGATCTGGCCGCGCCAACCCTCCACCGGCTCGTCGTAGGCGCCCATGACCACGTAGGCGGGGTGCACGCGCAGGTGCTTGCCGACCGCCGGCCCGCCGATGCCCGAGCGCAGGAGTAGCGCGGGCGACTCGATCGACCCGCAGGCCACGACCACCGTCGGCGCGTCCACGGTGAGGCTCGTTGTTGAACCATCCGCGTGGGTCACCACGCCCTCGACGCCCACGGCGCGGCCGTCCTCGACCCGGATCCGCTCCACCGCGCAGCCCACGACGGCCTTCGCGCCGGCGTCCGAGGCGTCCTGCAGCCAGGTCTTCATAGCCGACCGCTTGCAGCCGTGCTGGCAGCCGCCGGAGCAGTAGCCGCACATCTCGGGGTCGTCGTCCAGCGAGGCGTTGCGCACGATCGGGCGGTGCTCCACGCCCATCGCGTCCAGCCCCTCCATCAGCCGCGTGTGCGTCCCGTTCTGCTTGGTGGCCTCGGTGTTGGCACCCAGGCGCGCCATCACCGCCTCGATGTGCTCGGCCCGGTAGGCCTCGTAGTCGTCCAGGCCCGCCAGCCCGTGCCCCGCCCACTCGGACACGATTCGCTCCGGCGTGGGGATGCAGTTCATGTAGTTCACGACCGTCCCGCCGCCCAGCGTCGAGCCGGCCAGCAGCGCGATCGAGCCGTCCTCGGAGGTGGCCAGGCCGGCGCCGTAGTAGAGCTCCTGCATGCCCTGGATCTCGAGCTGGTTGAAGTCCGACTCGTTGCGATAGCCGCCCATCTCCAGCACGAGCACCGACTGTCCGGCCGCGGCCAGTCGCGCGGCGATCACCGAGCCGCCCGCACCCGAGCCCACCACGCAGGCGTCGGCGCTGAGCGTGGCTTCGGGGCCGCTCACCTCCTCGAGCTGGATGGTCTTGGGGGCCTGCTCGAGCGAGGGCGCGGCCGAAACCGGCCCGGGGTAGCCGATGGCCTCCCAGTTGGGGTTGTGCCCGGCATCGTCGGGCAGCGCATAGAAGAGCAGCAGGGTGAGCCCCCGCAGCGAGTCCAGCCCATGCTTGGCGGCGGCGTCGGCGGCCCGCATGCCGTGCACCAGCTCGGTTCGGTCCGCCACCGCCAAGGAAGCGAAGTCGTGCTCGCCGAGCGCGTGCAGCAGGCCCGCCACCTCCGCGATCTCGTCGGCGGTCATGGCCTCGGCCAGCATGCCCTCGATCTGCGCGGGCAGCTGGAGGTCGAGCGCCGAGCGCTCCATGAAGGCGCGCTCGACGGGGTCGCCGGAGTCGCTCTCTACCGCCGGGACGTAGGTCTCGCAGAGCGCGGCGAGCGTCGCGCGCTGGGTCTCGTCGAACACCGATGCGGCCACCGCCATCGTCGTCTCCCTCGTCGCTCTCCTTGAGCGCGATCCTATGGGCTGCCGCCGGGTGGGGCGAACGGCCACTCCTCGAAATGCCGGCACAGGCCGTCGGCGCCCAGCACGACGATCCAGAGATCGCGCCACTGCTGCTGGCGCGGCGCGTGGTAGTCGACCTGCACGCGCACGACCGACGTGTGGCCCTCGGTGGCCACCACCTCGTGCGTGATCTCGAACCGCTCACCGGCGGGCCGCTCGGCGTCCCACATCGCCGCGATCTGCTCCAGGCCCCGGACCGGGTCGCGGTAGGGACCCTGCAGGTATGTGGCGTCGGGAGCGAACAGCTTGGCCAGGCGGTCGGTGCCGGGGCTGCGCCACACCTCGACATAGGCGGCGACCCAGCGCTCGATCTCCGTCATGGGCCGATCGTAGTCGCGCCAATAGAGTCCCTCGGCGTGAACTTCGACCTGACCGACGAGCAGTCGAACATCCGCCGCCTGGTCCGCGACTTCGCCGAGAACGAGGTCAGGCCGGTGGCCGAGGAGCTGGACCGCACGAAGTCGTTCCCGTACGAGATCGTGCGCAAGCTCGGCGAGCTGGGGCTGATGGGCATCCCCTACCCCGAGGAGTACGGCGGCGGCGGGGCGGACACGCTGAGCTATGCGATCGCCGTGGAGGAGCTGGCGCGGATCGACTCGTCGGTGGCCATCACGCTGGCGGCCCACACCTCGCTCGGGACCTGGCCGATCTACGCGTTCGGCTCGCCAGAGCAGAAGGGCGAGTGGATGCCCAGGCTCACGGCAGGCGAGACGCTCGGCGCGTTCGGGCTCACCGAGCCGGAGGCCGGCTCCGACGCCGGCAACGTGCGCACCACGGCTCAGCTCGACGGCGACGAGTGGGTCGTGAACGGCGCCAAGCAGTTCATCACCAACAGCGGCACCGACATCTCGGGCTTCGTCACGATCACCGCCCGCACAGGCGAGGGCGAGGTGTCCAACATCATCGTGCCGAAGGGCACCCCGGGATACGAGATCGGCGAGGCGTACCGCAAGATGGGCTGGAACGCCTCCGACACGCGCCCGCTGAGCTTCGACGACGCCCGGGTGCCCGAGGACAACCTGCTGGGGGCCCGCGGCATGGGCTTCAAGCAGTTCCTGCAGACCCTCGACGGCGGCCGGATCTCGGTGTCGGCCATGGGCGTGGGGCTGGCCCAGGGGGCGCTCGACGAGGCACTGGCCTACGCCAAGGAGCGCCAGGCATTCGGGCAGGCCATCTCCAAGTACCAGGCCATCCAGATGAAGCTGGCCGACATGTCCACGGAGATCGAGGCGGCCCGGCTGCTCACCTACAAGGCGGCGATCGAGAAGGACGCGGGCAAGAACTTCAACCTGACCGCGGCGCAGGCCAAGCTCAAGACCGGCCGCCTGGCGGTGCGTGCCAGCGAGGAGGCCGTGCAGATCCACGGCGGCTACGGCTACATCGAGGAGTACCCCGTGTGCCGGTTCTATCGCGACGCCAAGATCCTCACCATCGGCGAGGGCACCGACGAGGTGCAGCAGATGGTGATCGCCCGCTCCCTGGGCGCCTAGCCCGGCGCCGGTGCGCCGCGCCGCCGCGCTCTGGCTCACGCTGTTCGCCGTCTACGCGGCGACCATCGGGCTCGACGCCGTGGGCTCGTCCGAGTACGCCGGTCTCGAGCCCCACCACCTGATCGCCGCCGAGTCGATCGTGCGCGATGGCGACGTGGACGTGCGCGACGAGTATGCGCAGCGCGCGTATGCCGACTACTACCCGTTCGAGCTGGAGCCGCGCGGGCGCCTGACGGCGGGGCGCCTGAACGAGCCACACGGCATCGGGCTCCCGCTGCTGATTGCGCCCGCGTGGGCGGTCGGCGGGCCGCGCGCGGCGGAGGCGCTGCTGGCCGCCCTGGCGGCGCTGGCCATCGCCCTGGCCTATCGCCTGGCCCTGCGGGTGGTGCCCGACCCATGGGCGGCGGCAGCGGCGCTGGCCTGCGGGCTGTCGGCGCCGGTGGTGGCCAACGCCACCGCGATCTATCCCGAGCTGGCGGCCGGAGCGGCACTGGCCGGCGCAGCGCTGCTGGCCGCGCGGCTCGACGAGCGCGTGGGCCGGCGGGCGTCGACGGCCTGCTTCCTCCTGCTCGGCGCGCTGCCGTGGCTGGACCCAAGGTTCGTGCCCGCGGGCGTGGTGATCGGCGCCTTCGCCGTGCGCTCGCTGCTGCGCGCCCGCCGGCGCACGCTGGCGGTGGGCTCGGTGGAGGTGGCGCTGTTCGTCACCGCGCTGTGCGTGGCCATCAGCCAGGGCGTACACGGCGGCCCAACCCCCTACTCGGCCCTCCCCGCGGGCGCCGGCGGGCCCACCGGCGCGGAGTTTCCCGCCGATCACCTGGAGCGCTCCTACCGGCTCGTAGCCCTGTTCGCGGACCGCGACTTCGGGCTCCTGCGCTGGGCACCCGTGTTCCTACTGGCGTTCGTGGGCGGATGGCTGCTGCTGCGCTCGCGGGCCGCCGGCCTGTGGCGCGCCCTGCCCGACCTGGACGCGCAGGAGCGGGTGGCGCTCATGTGCGCCGGGGCCGTGGGCGCGCAGGTGCTCATGGCCGCGTTTGTTGCGCCCACGATGTTCGGCTTCTGGTTCCCGTCCCGCCATCTGGTTGCCGTCCTGCCCCTGACCGTGCCCCTGGTGGCGATCGGGCTGCGCCGCCTGCCGCGCATCGGCGCGGGGCTGGCGGCTCTGTCGGTGGCCGCCACGGCGTGGCTGTGGCTCGACGTGCTGGTGGGAGGCGGCGGGCTGGTCGAGCCGCGCCCCGACGCTCCGTTGGGGCCGCTCACGAGCCTGCTCCCACGGTTCGGCGAGGACGCCTGGCCATACGTCCTGGCGGGCGCGGTCGGCGCAGCCGCGGCCGGCCTGACCCTGATGGCCGTACGCGGGGTCAGCACGGCGCGGGTGCACCGCTAGTGTGCGCTCGCTCATGCCCGCCCCCTTCACGAAAACAGTCCGCGGAGTCCAGGTGCCCACCATCGGGCTCGGCGTGTTCGAGGTCGACCCTGGGGAGACCGAGGATGTCGTGGCCGACGCCCTGGCCGCCGGCTACCGGCACATCGACACGGCCGTGATGTACGACAACGAGGAGGAGACCGGCCGCGGCATCGCGCGCTCCGGCGTCGACCGCGACGAGATCTGGGTGACGACGAAGGTGTGGACGAGCGACTTCGCGCCCGACCGCCTCCGCTCGCGGGCGGAGGCCAGCCTCCGGCTGCTGGGCCTGGAGTACGTGGACCTGCTGCTGCTGCACTGGCCGCCGGAGGACGGAGCCGAGCTGGCCCCCGCGCTCGAGGCGCTCGCCTCCCTGAAGGCGGACGGCCTCATCCGCGAGCTGGGCGTCAGCAACTTCCCGGGCTACATGCTGCGCGAGGCGCTGGCGCTCGAGCCGCAGGTGTTCGCCGACCAGGTCGAGTACCACGCGCGCCTGTCCCAGCACGAGCTGCGCGACATCGCCGCGGAGAGCGATCTACTGATCGAGGCCTACGCCCCGCTCAGCGGCAGCGCCGGCGACCTGATCGAGGACGACGTGCTCACGGAGATCGCGGCGGCCCACGACGCCTCGCCCGCTCAGGTCGCGCTGGCGTGGCTGGCCCACCAGGACCGGGTCGTGCTGCTCCCGCGCTCGACGGACCCGGACCGGCGGCGCGAGAACCTGGCCGCGCTGGAGATCGACCTTACCGCCGAAGAGACGGGCCGCATCGACGAGCTGTCCGAGGCGCGCCAGCGCAACTTCGACCCGCCATTCGCGCCCGACTGGCGCGACTAGCGAGTCAGCGGTCGGCCGGCGGGCGGCCCGGCTCCAGCAGCCCGCCGCCGCGCGAGCGGCGCACGAAGTACATGACCACGGTGGCCCCGAGGATCGACAAGGTGATCCCCGCGTAGTCGCTCCCGAAGATCAGCAGGCTGATAAGCCCCGCGCCGAACGACCCCGCCCAGCCCACGAGCATGGTCTGGAACAGCGACAGCGGGTCCTTGCCAGGGAGCGCCAGCCGCGCCAGGGCTCCGACCACGAGGCCGCTCACGACCAGCAACACCAGGTAGGTGATGATCCCCACGGGCTGAAGGCTAGTGGCGCTAGTCCGAAGCTCGCGTTGAGGCGGTGCCTGGGCGCGGCGCCTGGGTGAGGGCGTCGGGTCCGGCGGTGGTGATTGCGGCGCACCGGAGACTTCGTTGAGGGGCGATAGCTTGCGAGCGTGGACCTCCAGCGTCGCATCATCTCTCTCCGGGGCGAGTTCCTGCTCTTCGCGCTGACCCCGCCACGGTTGTCGACCACCCCGGAGAAGGCCCAGGAGATCGCTGATATCACCTTCGAGCGCCTGGATCCCCTCGGCGTGGATGGCCTGATCCTCTACGACATCGATGACGAGGCCGACCGCAACCCCGAGGAACGGCCGTTTCCATTCCTGCCAACCATGGACCCAGCCGACTATCTGGACAGGCACCTCAAGTCCTGGCGCACGCCGGTGGTGGTCTACCGCGCGACGGCGAAGTACACCGAGGAAGAGCTCCGCGACTGGATCGGATCCCAGGACACCGCCAATCGGCTGGCCGTCTTCGTCGGTGCTTCCTCGCGCGAGAAGCGTGTCACCACGACGCTCCGCAGGGCCCAGCAGCTCCGCACCGAGGTCGGCCCCGACCTGCTCCTCGGCGCCGTCGCGATACCCGAGCGGCACACTCGCAAAGGCGACGAGCACCTTGGCCTGGTCGCCAAGCAGGAGGCCGGCTGCTCCTACTTCGTCACCCAGGTCGTTTACGACGTCAACGCTGCCAAGAATCTGGTGTCTGACTATGCCTATGAGTGCCGCGACCGCGGACTCGATCCGATCCCAATCGTGTTCACCATGTCGGTGTGCGGCTCGATGAAGACCTTGGAGTTCCTCCGATGGCTCGGCGTCGATGTCCCGCGCTGGATCGAAAACGACCTGCGCCACGCCGAGGACACCCTCGACGCATCCCTCGAGCATGCCGAGGCAACCGCGCTTGAGCTGATGTCCTTCTGCCGCCGCCTGGGTGTCCCGTTCGGCATCAACGTCGAGTCCGTCTCGATCCGCAGAGTGGAGATCGAGGCAAGCGTGCGACTGGCGGAGGGGCTCCGGGGCAAGTTGGCACGCTGATGTGCGGCCGTGCTTTGCGCGAGAAGCGGAAGTCCCGCGCCGCGCCCACTCGCTGCCCCCGACTCTAGAGCTCGCGCTCCAGCAGCCGCCCGGCGGCCGTGGCGGGATCCAAGCGCCGCGCGACCACCTCGTCGAGCAGGTCCTTGACCGATGGGTCGTCGCGCACCGACTCCTCGAGCCTGCGTCGCAGCCGCGCGGCGGCCAGCGCCATCACCTCGTTCATCAGGTTGCGCCGCCGGCGCTCGGAGAGCGTGCCCTCCTCCTCGATGTGGGCTCGGTGCGCCTCGATCTGCTCGGAGAGCTCCTCCACCCCCTCGCCGCGTACGGCCTCGGTCCGCACGATCGGGACCCGCCAGCCCTCCTGGGAGCCCAGGGACAGCACGCCCCGGATCTCGCGGATCATCGTGTCGGTGAGCGGGTGGTCTGACTTGTTCACCACGATCACGTCCGGGATCTCCATGACGCCCGCCTTGAGCGCCTGGATCGAGTCGCCGGAGCCCGGCATCAGCACGAGCACCACCGTGTCGGCGTGATCGATGATGTCCACCTCGGCCTGACCCACGCCCACGGTCTCGAGGAACACATCGTCCTTTCCCGAGGCGTCCATGAGCAGCGCCGCCTGCAGCGTGGCCTCGGACAGGCCGCCGAGCGACCCGCGCGTGGCCATCGAGCGGATGAAGACTCCGGAGTCGAGGAAGTGCTCGGTAAGCCGGATGCGGTCGCCGAGCAGGGCGCCGCGGGTGAAGGGAGACGACGGGTCGATCGAGAGCACGGCCACCTGGCGATCGGCGGCCCGGGCGTGCGCGGTCAGCGCGCCGATGAGCGTGGACTTGCCAACGCCGGGAGGCCCGGTGAAGCCGGTGACCGCCGCGCGTCCGGTGTGCGGATAGACCTCGCGCACCAGCGCCCAGCCCTCCGGGTCGTCGTCCTCCACCAGCGAGATCGCCCGTGCCAGCGCGCGCTTGTCGCCCGCGAGGAGGCGCTCGGCGAGGTCGGCTGCTGTGCGTCCGGGGGCGGCCATGGCGAAGGGGATCCTAGGATGCCCGCGAGGACGGCGGTACTGCCGATCCGCTCACGCCATCGGGACGGTTCCCCGCGCGAACCAGGCGCGGGCGTCCAGCGAGAACGACCCATCGGGGAGCGCCGCGCGGCACTCCTCTCGCACCTGTGCGCTGCGGTCATCGGGCAGAGAGGCCAGGTACTGCCCGGCCGGTCCGATGCCGAACGTGAAGGGCTCCCAGAGGTCGTCGAAGCCCGCGTAGTCCGCACGGGCTTCAAGCGCGCTGGCGGTCACGTCTTGGAGACCGGCGCGCTCGAATCGCTCGGCGATGTCGCCCTCGGCGGTGCCGGCCATCGGCCGCTCGCCCTCGACGCCGGGGTCAACCCGCTGCACCGCGGTCCAGAACGTCTGCAGCATCGTCATCCCGCCCTTCTCCTTGTCCCACATACAGGCGGCGACCGTGCCGCCGGGACACGCTACGCGGGCCATCTCGAGCACACCCAGTTCAGGATCCCGCATGAAGCCGAGCACCAGACAGGAAAGCGCCGCGTCGAACTGCCCGTCGGCCCAGGGCAGCTCCTCCGCCACTCCCTCGCGGACGTCGGCGCCCGGGTTGCGGTCGCGGCAGGCCGCCACGAACTGGGGCGCCGGATCGATCGCCGCCACCTTCTCAGCGCCAACGCGCGCAACCAGCTCGCGCGTGAGGCCACCCGGTCCGCAACCCACGTCGACCACCCGCATGTCGGGCCTCACCCCGCAGGCGTCGGCAAGCGCGGGCGCGAGCGAAGGGGCATAGCGACCCATGAACCGGTCGTACTGCTCGGCCTGCGCTGCGAACTGCGCCGCAGGATCACTCATACGCCAGCGCTTCGAGCACGTCCAGCCGCGAGGCCCTGCGGGCCGGGCCGATGGCCGCGATCACACCGGCGATCATGGCCAAGACGAGCAGCAGGAGCAGCGTGCCGACCGGGATCGACAGCGTGAACCCCTCGTCGGCCAGCGGCCGCGAGATGATCACCGCGAATATCACGCCCAGGACCGAGCCCAGCACCGCCCCGATCAGCGCGGTGATCACCGACTCGTAGCGCACGATTCGCCTGACCTGTCGGCGCGACATGCCCACGGCGCGCAGCAGCCCCAGCTCGCGCGTGCGCTCGTAGATGGACAGCGCCAGGGTGTTCACGATCCCGAACAGGGCCACGATCAGCGCCAGGGCGAGCAGCGCGTAGACCACACCGAGCAGCTGGTTGACCTGCTCGGAGATGAAGTCCTTGAACTCGCCCTGGTCCTTGGTTTCGACGGTTGGGAAGCTGGTGAGCGCCCGGTCGAGATCGGCGCGCACCGCATCCACGTCGGCGCCGTCGTCCAGGTTGACCAGCACCTGCTGGACGGTTTCGCCCTCGCCGTAGGCGGCGGCGTTCACGTCGGAGCCCACGAAGTCGCCGTAGAAGTCGGCGCGGTCGTAGAAGGTGCCCCGGACCGTGTAGTCGATCCTGCGGCCCGATGCCGTGCCGGTGGTGAAGGTGTCCCCCACGTCGAGCCCCTTGTCGCGACCGAACTTCTCGTCGATCACGGCGTCGGTGGGGCCGAGCTCGGGCAGTAAGGAGTCGCGGCCGTCGCGCCAGTCGAGCTTGATTACGGCGTTCACGGTGCGCGGGTCCACCAGGGAGAGGTAGGAACCGTTGTTGCCGGCCACGTTGCCCTGCGTGTAGCGCGAGGGCGAGGCCACGTCCACGCCTTCGACGTTGCGGATCACGGCCGTGGTCTGCGCCGAGATGTCGGAGAAGCCGTCGTTATTGGTCACGATCAGGTCGCCCTGGATGGTCTTGTCGAAGGCGTCGTTGATCGACCCGCGCAGGCCCGCGGCGAACACGGTCACGAACGACACCAGTGCCAGCCCGATCATCAGGGCGGCGGCGGTCGCGGCGGTGCGGCCCGGGTTGCGAACGGCGTTCTCGCGCGCCAGGCGCCCGGACACCCCGCGGAAGCGCTCCACGGGCTTCCCGACCACCGACGCCATGGGCTTCACTATCCGCGGGCTGAGGAGCGCGACGCCGATGAACACCGCGACCGCGCCGATGCCCACCCAGGCCTCGCCGGGCGACAGGGCGCCGAAGACGCCCAGCAGCATCGCCAGCAGTCCGATGGCCGTGAGGACCACCGCGATGGCACCGCGCAGCCTGTGGCTGCGCTGGGTCTCGAGCACCGCGCCCTCGCGCAGGCCCGTGACCGGCGGCACGCGGGTGACCCTGAGCGCCGGAATCAGCGACGCGAGCACCGTCAGGACGGTGCCGAGCACCAGTGCCAGGATGATCGTGCGCGCCGCGATGACCGTGCCCTCGTTGGGCAGGTCCACCTCCAGCGCCCTGAACAGCGCGTTGATGGCGGGGGCGAAGCCGATGCCCGCCAACAGGCCCAGCAGCGACGCCCCGATGCCGATCACGAAGGCCTCCAGCACCACGCTGCGCACCAGCTGGCGGCGGCTGGCGCCGAGCGTGCGCAGCATCGCGAACTCGCGCGTGCGCTGGGCCACGGTGATCGAGAACGTGTTGAAGATGAGGAAGGCGGCCACGAACAGCGACACGCCGGAGAAGATGAGCATCGCCGTCTTGAGGAACCCGATGAACTCGCCCACGTCCTCCTGCTGCGAGGCGGTGTTCTCCTCCCCGGTCTCGACCTCCACCGACTGCGGCAGCGCTCCGGCCAGCCGGCGCTTGAGCTCGGCGGGCGCCACGCCCGCCGCGGCGGCCACGGAGATCTGGTCGAAGCGGTCGGTCTTGCGCGTCACGCGCTGCGCCTCCGCCAGCGTGAACATGGCCACGCTCGCGCCGCCGAACGAGTCCACGTCGCCCAGCCGCGCGATCCCGACCAGCTCGTAGGCGCGCGCCGTCTCCTTGCCCGCCACCCGGACCCGGTCGCCCACCTCGTAGCCCGCCTTGTCGGCGGTCTGCTTGTCGATCACCAGCTCGCCGTCGGCGGCTGTCTTGCGCCCCTCCACGTAGTCGAACGCGTCGAAGGGCTCCGGCAGGGCCGACGCCCCGAACGTCGGCGCGCCGTTGCCGCCGATGGGGTCCCCGTCCTTGTCGAGGATGGCCACCTGGGGGTCGAAGATGCCGCCGGAGGCCTTGGCCACGCCGTCGGTCTGGCGCACGACGTCGAGCACGGAGGCCGGGAACGGGGGCTCCTGGCCGTCGTCGGTCTCCACCGCCTCGCGCGAGCTGACGACCGCGTCGATGCCCTGGTTGGACTCGGTGAAGATCTTGTCGAAGGACCGGTCGATCGTGTCCGTGAGCACGTAGGTGCCCGCGACCATCATCACCCCGAGGACGATCGCCAGCGAGGTGAGGAACGTGCGGAGCTTGCGCGACCAGAGGTTGCGCAGGGCGACGGCGGTCACTGCGCGGTGCCGGCCTTGAGCAGGTCGTGCACGCGCTCGGCGTTGCCCGCCTCGGCGTCCTGCACGACCTTTCCGTCCACGAGCACCAGCACGCGGTCGGCGATCGCTGCGGCGTTGGGGTCGTGGGTGACCATCACGACGGTCTGGCCGAACTCGTCCACCGCGCGCCGCAGCAGGTTGAGCACCTCCTCGCTGGAGCTCGAGTCGAGGTTGCCGGTGGGCTCGTCGGCGAACACCACCGCCGGCTTGCTGATGAGCGCCCGGGCCACGGCCACGCGCTGCTGCTGGCCGCCGGAGAGCTCCGACGGGCGGTGCGAGAGGCGGTCACCCAAGTCCACCGCCTCGACCAGCTGGCCCAGCAGCGCCTCGTCGGGCTTGCGGCCGGCGATCGAGAGCGGCAGGACGATGTTCTCCTGCGCGGTGAGCACCGGCAACAGGTTGAAGAACTGGAACACGAACCCCACCTTGTCGCGGCGCAGCTCGGTGAGCTGCTTGTCGTCGAGGTCCGAGATCTCGGTGCCGTCGACCACGACCGACCCGGACGTGGGGCGATCGAGGCCCGCCAGCACGTGCATGAGCGTGGACTTGCCCGATCCCGACGGGCCCATGATGGCCGTGAAGCGGCCCTTGGGGAAGTCGACGCTCACCCCGTCGAGCGCCTCGACGGCGGCATCGCCCTCTCCGAAGCGGCGATGGACGTCGGTTGCGATGACGATGGCCTGCGAGTCCGGTGTCATGGGCCCCACTCTGGCAAACGGCACTCCGGTTGGGGGTGCGGGTAGCTCTAGGCCGTCTGGTGCTCGGTGCTCGGTGCTCGGGCACCGAAAGGGCCTGTCCCGGCGGGAAACCGGGTCCACCGGCGCCCGGGGCCTACCCGGACGTCTCCTCCGCACGGCCGTGTTGCGAGCGTGACCAGCAGGTAACGGTCGACCGTCGCTTTGGCTAACGACCCTCCCGGCGGGAAATGAAGGGCCCGAAACGTCCCGCATAGGCGGCTTTCGGACCTTCATTCGCCGCGAACCGATCCAGCCGCAACGATCGCCACAGCCAAGCCACAAACGCGACGGCATGGAAACAGCACCCCAACAGGCCCCCCTCGCTGCCCGCCGTGGGGCGACAACCGAGCCCGCGCGCCCGCCAGAGCCAAACACCCGCCAACGCCAGAACCCGGGCACCGGCGAGCCCGCGACGGACGGCCGCCGACCGCCCTTCAGGCTCTCAGATAGGCGAGCACCGCCAGCACCCTGCGGTGGTCCTCGTGGGCCGGGGTCAGGCCGAGCTTGGAGAAGATGCTGGTCACGTGCTTCTCGACGGCGCGCTCGGTGACCACCAGCGCCTCGGCGATCGCCACGTTCGAGCGCCCCTCTGCCATCAGCTCGAGCACGTCGCGCTCGCGGGGGGAGACCGTGTCCAGCGGGTCCTCGCGCCGGGTACGCCCGAGCAGGCGAGCCACCACCTCCGGGTCGAGCGCGGAGCCGCCGCCGCCCACGCGCCGCACGGAGTCGGCGAAGCGCTCGATGTCCGCGACGCGATCCTTGAGCAGGTACCCCACCCCGCCGTCCCCATTGCCTACCAGGTCCAGGGCGTAGCCCTCCTCCACGTACTGCGACAGCACCAACACCCCGGTCTCCGGCTGGCGACTGCGGATCTCCAGCGCCGCCCGCAGGCCGTCGTCGGTGTTGTCGGGTGGCATCCGCACGTCGACCACCGCCACGTCCGGCTTGTGCGCGTAGACCTTGCGCTTGAGGTCGTCGGCGTCGCCGGCCTGGCCGACCACGTCGAAGCCCGACTCCTCGAGCAGCCGCACCACGCCCTCGCGCAGGAGCACCGAGTCGTCGGCCACGACTACCCGCACGGGATCCTGGCCCTCACGGTCGTGCCCGCGCCGGGCGGGCTCTCGATCTCCAGCCGCCCGTTGAGCGCGCAGATCCTGTCGTCCAGCCCTCGAAGGCCGGTGCCGCGCCCTGGGTCGGCGCCGCCCACCCCGTCGTCGGCCACCTCGACCACCACGTTCCCGTTCACGCGGTCGACGGCCACCTTCGCCTGCGACGCGTCGGCGTACTTGGCGACGTTGGTCAGCGCCTCGGCGACCACGAAGTACGCGGCGGACTCCACCGCCTCCGGCAGCCCGTCGGAGACGCTGGTGAGCTTCACCGGCAGCGGGGCGCGAACGGCCAGGCTCTCGAGCGCGGCGTCGAGTCCGCGGTCGGTGAGCACGGCCGGATGGATGCCCCGCGCGAGCTCGCGCAGCTCCTCCAGCGCGCGGTCCAGCTCGGCGGCGGAGCCGTCGAGGAGCGCGGCCGCCGACTCGGGGTCCTCGTGGAGCTTGCCGCGGGCCATTCGAAGCGTCAGCGCCAGGGACACCAGGCGCTGCTGAGCGCCGTCGTGCAGGTCGCGCTCGAGCCGCCGGCGCTCGGACACGCCGGCCTCCACGATGCGCGTCCGCGAGGCGCGCAGCTCCTCCAGGCGCGCGCGCAGCTCCGCGTCCAGGCGCTCGTTCTCGAGCGCCAGCGACGCCGCCGCACCCACGGCCTCGATCAGGCCCGCGTCCTCATCGGCCAGCTCGGCGTGGAGGATGGCCGCCACGCATTCGCCCTCGCGCTCGACCTTGGTCACCGTGCGGCCGCTGTCCGGTTCGGGAAGCGTCACCGCGTGGCCATCCACGTCCACGAAGCGCTCCTCGCCGGGAATCCAGTACACGAGCTCCAGCGAGTCGTCGCGCAGCGCCCTGGACAGGGCGTCCCGGAGGGCGCCTGGCTCGGGCGCCTCCGCCAGCCGGGCGATCAGGCTGGTGACCGCCCCGGCCCGGAGCACCCGGCTGCGGATCAGGCCGCCCAGGAACAGGAACGGCAGCATCGTGAAGGACAGCGCGCCCAGCAGGAACGCGGTTTCGCCGATCGACTCCGGCAGCGACAGCAGGTCTCCCGACAGGGACAGGCTGAGCATCAGGAGCATGAACGCGCCGGTGCTGTAGATCGGGCCCAGGATCCGCCGCTGGGGCCTGGTGGTGGAGCGGTAGCGGGTGAAGACTGTGACCAACACGCTCACGAGTAGCGCGAGCCCTGCGGTGTTGATGACCGGCTCCGCGATCGCCTGGATCGTGCCGTTGTCGGTCACGTCGAAGACGAAGTCGGGGCAACCGTCGCAGTCGTCGGTGACCGGGTCGATGACCACGTACACGAGGGCCACGCCGAGGGTGGTGATGCCGTAGGCCAGCCCGGTCATCCAGCGGTCGGCGCGGGTCCGCAGCTGGCCGGTCGGATAGGCCAACAGCAGGTGGATGATCGCGGCCGCGAAGAGGCTGTTCAGCATCACCGAGATCGAGAAGATGACCTCGTTGTCGGAGGCGGCCGCCGGCACGAACCAGGTGAAGCCCGTGAACACCATCACCGGGCCGATCCGGTTCTCGGGGTTGCGCGCCCAGGCGAACAGCCCAGCGCCGATGAACCCCCACCCGCCGAGGATGACCAGGCCGATGATCAGCCCGCGCAGGTCCGTGTAGCTGCTGGTGGCGATCGTGGCGGCCACCGCCAGGCCCATGACCAGCCCGAGCACGCCGACGGCCGCGAGCACGGCCCGCCTCGGCCTCATCCCAGCGCCTCCTCGAGGGCCGCCGCCGAGAGCTCCGACTTCGGGATGAAACCCCGCGCGCCGTTGTCGGAGGCCAGGGTCCCGTAGTCGCACCCGTCGCGGCTGGACACCATCACCACGGCGGGCGCGTCGCCGTTGGCTCTGAGGCGGGCGGACACCTCGAAGCCGTCGATGCCCGGCAGCTGCACGTCGAGGAGGACCACGTCGGGCGCCAGGTCGCGCACGGCCGCGATGGCTCCCTCACCGTCATCCGCCTCCCCGACCACCCGGTAGCCCTCGGACTCGAGCAGCATCCGGGCGCTCGAACGAAAGCTCGGGTGGTCGTCAACGATCAGGACGCTGAGCGCCATTGCAACCGTCGATTCTGGCGTGAAGCGCGCGACACGGCAATACGGCTAGCCACACCGGGGCGCGCGGCCGGGGCTAGGCCCCGACCAGCACGCGCCGGCGCGCCTCGTCGTCGGCTGTGTCCTCGTCGCCGTCGGAGGCCGATCGGCTCCTCGGGAGCAACTCGCGGCAGCCACTCGAGCCAGCTCGGCAGGTACCAGTTCCAATCGCCCAGCAGCTTCATCGTGGCGGGCAGCAGCACGCCGCGGACCAGCGTGGCGTCAATCAGGATGGCGGTGGCCAGGCCCACGCCCATCTGCTTGAACTCGATCGACGACAGCGTCGCGAAGATCGCGAACACCGCCACCATCACCAGCGCGGCGCTCGTGACAACGCCCGCGGTGCGCTTGATGCCCACGGCCACGGCTTCCTCGGTGCTGAGCCCGCGATCGAATGCCTCGCGCACCCGGGTGAGGATGAACACGTGGTAGTCCATCGACAGGCCGAACAGCACCACGAACAGGAACAGCGGCAGCCATGAGGTGACCGCGCCGGTGGACTCGAAGCCCAGCAGGCTCTCGAACCACCCGTGCTGGAACACCAGCGTCAGCACCCCGTAGGCCGCGCCCACGGAGAGCAGGTTCAGCGCGATCGCCTTGAGCGGGATCACGACCGAGCGGAAGGTGACCAGCAGGAGGAGGAAGGCCGCGCTGAGCACGAACGCGAACACGTACGGCAGGCGCGAGTTGGTCTTCGAGTTGAAGTCGGCCGTGCCGGCGGTCATGCCCGTGACGTCGGCGCGCACATCCTCCAAGCCCCCGAAGCTCGCGGGGATGAGCTCGTCGCGCAACTGATCGAGGGCGGCGTTTGACCTGTCGTCGGTGCCGTCACCCGCGATGGGGATCGAGATCTTGGCCGCGGTGTCGTCGCGGCTGACCTCGATGCTCGGCGGGCCCAGCAGGTCGCTGGAGGCCACGCGGCGCTGGAGCTCCTCCGTGGCTGCCCGGACCTCTGGCGCGCGGACGTCGTCCGCCTGCACGACCACGTCTGCCGGGATCTGGTCACCGGGGAAGGCCGCCTGCACGCGGTCGTAGGTGCGCATGACCTCGAGCTCCCGCGGAAGCGTGTCCAGACCGGGCAGCGCCGTCTTCATGCCCAGCACGGGCGCGGCCAGCGCGATCATCAGACCCGCCGCCGCGACCGCCGAGAGCAGCGGGCGGCGCAGCACGCGGTCGAGCACGGCGGTCCACACGCGTGACTCGCCGGTGCCGCGCTTGATCCTCGACAGGAACGGGATCCGGCCCCTGTCGACCCGGTCGCCCAGCTTGGACAGCAGCGCGGGCAGCACGGTGAGCGATCCGATTACCGCCACGGCCACCACCAGAATCGTGCCGGTGGCGAACGAGCTGAAGGTCGAGCTGCCGGCGAAGTACATGCCCGCCATCGCGACGATCACGGTCAAGCCCGAGATGAGCACCGCTCGCCCCGACGTGGCTGCCGCCGCCTCGAGCGAGGCGTCCTCGCTGCGGCCCGCGGCGCGCTCCTCGCGCTCGCGGCGCAGGTAGAACATCGCGTAGTCCACCCCCACGGCGAGGCCGATAAGCAGCACCACCGAGTTGATCGACTCGCTCACGGGGAACGCCTGGCTGATCGGGCCGATCAGCCCGATCGTCGCGGCCACCGCGGTCGCGGCCAGCACCAGCGGCACCGACGCTGCGACCAGCGCGCCGAAGGCGATCAGCAGAATCAGCAGCGTGACCGGGAGCGACGTGTACTCGGCCTGCTTGAAGTCGTCCTCGAAGCTCTTCGAGAGGGCGCGATCCGAGCTCGCCTCGCCGAACTGCTCTATCCGGAGGCCCGGGTGGGCCCGCTGCTCGGCCTTGACCGCGTCGAGCGCGGCCACCACGTTGTCCGAGCCCTTGTCGTCGCGGTCGTCCACCTCGAAGTTCACGAGCGCCGAACGCCCGTCGCGCGAGATCGTGCCCTCCCCGCCGGCGGCGTAGGGCGACTCCACCGCGCTCGACGTGGTCGCGTGCCCTCCAGCCGCTGGATCACGTCGGCCACCGCGGCGCGGAACTCCGGGTCGCGCGCGCTGCCGGTGCGCGACTGCACGAGCACCGTCTCATCGGACGTCTCCTTGGGGAACGCCTTCTCGTACGCCCTGTCGGCACGCCCGGACTCGCCGACGCCCTCCTCGGCCCCGTCCAGGACCTTGGTGCCGATGGAGCCGCCGATCATCACGGCGGCGATCACGAACGCCAGCCAGCCCAGGACGGCCTTGCGGCGATGCTGGGCGCTCCAACGTCCTGCTCGTGCTGCGAGGTTGCGGCTGCGGTTCATGACGAGTCCTCCGGATGGGTGGGGATCGGCTGCCCGTGAGGTTCGCCCGCCGCGAGAGGGCGTCCAAGGCGGCTAGCAGGCGTCCTGGCGTGCGGCTACCCGTAGGAGAGCCGGGCGGTTAGCCGCACCCCCGTTCACCTGCGGACCGCTCGCTCGCGGCGCCCGTCCTCCCCCGGCGGGCGGCGCTCGTTCGTATCATCGCTGCGCCATGGAGCCCGTCACGCCCGAGGTAGAGCCGGCCTCATCCGAGCAGCTCGATGAGCGCGGTCCCCCGCGCCCGTTGCACGGCGGCCCCATCGCCCTGCTGCGCTTCATGCGCGCGCACGGGATGTTCAACCTCAAGTACGGCGCGGCTGGTGGCCGGCCTGCTGCGCCACCGCTACCTCACCCGCCACGGGCGCCGGCTGGACACGGACGGGCTGTCCTTCATCGGCCCCGGCGTGCAGCTCGAGATCGGCCCCAAGGGGCGCGTGGAGCTCGGCCGCTGGTCCTGGCTCGGGCACGGCACCAAGATCCGCTGCCACGAGGGCCGGGTGTCGATCGGAGCCAAGACGGTGCTGGGTCAGGAGTGCACCATCTCCGCCTACCAGCACGTGTCGATCGGGCGCGAGTGCGTGGTGGCGGACCGCGTGATGCTGATCGACTTCGACCACGGGATGGTCGAGGTCGATCGACCGATCCGGCTGCAGGGCATCTACAAGCGCGATGTGCGCGTGGGCCACAACGTGTGGATCGGCTACGGCGCCTGCATCCTGCGTGGCGTCACGGTGGGCGACAACGCCGTGATCGGCACCAACTCGGTGGTCACCGCCGACGTGCCCGCCAACGCCGTTGTCGGCGGCGTGCCCGCGCGCGTGATCCGGATGCGCGACGAGCCGCGCCGAATGCGGTGGCGCTAGCGCCGGGGCTCCTCGCGCGCGGTCCGTGGGCCCCCGAGCGGGTCCATGCGGACTGGCGCGAGCAGCCCTATGAGCCCGGCGCGGAGGCCACGCGCGCGGCCGACGCGGCGGTTCAGGAGCTGCGCGACCGCGGCTCCCCCGCGCACGACGGCCTCAGTGCGCGCCTGGCGGGCTTCGACGCCTCGGACGGCGGGCTGGCGCTGGAGCTCGAGCCGGCCCGGTGGGCGCTGCGGCTGATCGGCGAGGGCGCCGACAGCATCGCCGCGCTGTGCGTGGTGCGCGATGCCGACGGCCGCTGGCTGGCGGGCCGGCGGGCGCCCTGGGTGGCCACCTGGGCCGGTCGCTGGGCGCTCGGGGCGGGCGGCGCCGTGGACGTGGGCGAGAACCCCGCCGACACGCTCGCGCGCGAGCTGATGGAGGAGTGGTCGGTGGCGCCCGAGCGGCTGACGGTCGAGGCGCTCGTGCGCAACCCGACCGGCCTGGTGCTGATGGTGGGCATGGCCACCCTGGCACCGGGCGCCGAGGTCACGATCGACCCCGAGCACGACGCCTTCGCCTGGTGGTCGCCCGACCCGGGCGACTGGCCCGCCGAGGCCGACGGGCCCTTGAGGGTTATGGGCGGCCTGCTGGCCGGTTAGGCGTCCGCTCGGCGCATCTCATCGAGCGCCGCGGCGGCAGCCTCGCGAAACGGGGTCGGCGTCACCCCGAACACCGTCTGCAGCGTGTTCTCCTCGACCATCAGGTCGTCGTGGAGCCCCTCCATCAGCGGCTCGAGCACCTCCCGCTTGGAGTCGGCCACGAGCGCGGTGGCGGCCCCCTCCAGGCGGCTCGAGCTGAACGGGAGCGGGAAGCTGGGCGCACCTTGCCGTTGAGCTCCCCGATCGCTTCCACCATCTCCTCGATGGTCAGCGTGTCGGGCCCGGCAATCTCGTAGACCCCAGGAGCAACGTCGGCGGCGGCCAGCAGGGCGGCCACAACGTCGGCGATACCCACGGGCTGGCTCTTGGTGTCACGCCAGCTCGGTAGCGCCAGCACGGGCAGCCTGTCCACGATCTGGGCCAGCGTGCGAAACGAGTCGCTGTCGGGCCCCACCACCATCGAGGCACGCAGGCTCACCAGCTCGGGGGCGCCGCCTGCCAGCACCTCCTCGACCTCCTGGCGTGAGTCCAGGTGCCTGCTGGTCCCGCCGCCCGGCACGACCCCGGTCAGGTAGACCACCCGACCGACGCCCAGCTCGCCGGCGGCTTCGATGAACCCCTCCGCGAGCTCCTTGTCGCGCGTGGCAAAGTCGCCGTCGGCGCCCGCCTCCATGGAATGCACCAGGTAGTAGGCGAGTCCACAGCCATCCAGCGCCCGCCGGATCGCTTCCGGGTCCGCGAGGTCACCCTCAACCACCTCGACCCCGGACGTCTCCGCGAGGCTCGACGCGTCGCGAACGATCGCGCGCAGCGGCACCTCGGCCGCGCGGAGAGCGTCCAGGAGCTGGCCGCCGACGAACCCGGTGGCGCCCGTGATCAGGGTCGTGCTGGGCATGGCGCGGTCAGGCTACGCTGGCCGTGCCTCTTCGGCGTCAACCTTCGCGCGGCTATCCCCGCGCGGCTCCGCCTGGCGCTCGACCAAGTCCTTGAACGCCTCCAGCGCGCGCTGAACCTGGTCCTCAGGGTCCTTGAAGATCTTCGCGACGACCTCACCGGCCGTTCCACCGGGCGGCGTGAACTCCATCGCGTACTCCATGTCGGTCGCGCCGTCACGATCGTCGAAGCGCACCGCACCCGATGTCTCGACCTGCCCGCCAACGGACTTCCACGCGAGGCGCTCACCGGGCAGATCCTCGACGACTTCCGTGTCCCACTCGACCGTCTTTCCCAGGGGACCGTCGACCGCCCAGTGCCAGCTCTCGCCACGGTCCTCCACGGACTTCACGTCGGGCATGAAATCCGGGAACGCGCTCGGATCTCGCCACAGCTCGTAGACGCGCTGCGGGGGTGCCTCGATGCGGATGTACTTGCTGACCGAACCCACGTTTTCTCCTCGTTCGTGTACCGAGGAGCTACGCCTACCGGCCGCACGCAGATGACTGCGCTGGGTGGTTCGCGCGCTACCCGACCCGCGAGTCGGCCTCCACGGCCTCGGCGTAGAGCGCCGCCGTCTGGCGCGCCACGTCCGCCCAGTCGAAGCTGAGCACGTGCTCGGAGGCCTCGGCGACCAGGCGATCGCGCAGCGGCTCGTCGGTGAGCAGGCGCTCGACCATCGTGGCCAGGTGCTCGGGGTCGCCGCCGTTGAAGCGCAGCCCCACGCGATCGTCGGCCGGCACGATCTCGCGCAGGCCCCCGGTGTCGGCCACGATGCAGGGGCAGCCCGATGCCATGGCCTCCAGCGCCACCAGCCCGAACGGCTCGTACAGCGAGGGCACCACCGTTAGATCGGCGATGCGGTAGAGCGAGTGCAGCACGTCGTCGCCGATCCAGCCCAGGAACATCCCGTGGTCGTCGAGCCCGAGCTCGGAGGCCTGGCGCTTGAGGTCGGCCTCGGCCGTGCCTGAGCCGGCCACGAGGAAGCGCACGTTGCCGAGCCGCTCGATCAGGCCCGGGAGTGCCTCCAGCGCCAGCTGGAAGCCCTTCTCGTACACGAGGCGCCCGACCAGCAGGATCAGCCGCTCGTCGGGCTCGGCGAAGCGCGCGCGGAGCGTGTCCAGGTCGTCGACCGGCACGAGCTCGGAGGGGTCTATCCCGTTTGGGATCACCTCGATCCGGCTCTCCTCGAGGCCGTAGATGTCGGCCACGTGCTCGCGCATGTATGCCGAGCAGGTGATCACGCGCTCGGCGCGGTTGGCCATCCAGCGCTCGACGCCGTGGATGTAGGACTGCGGGTGCTTGTCCACCCAGCCCTGGTGGCGCCCGTACTCGGTGGCGTGGATGGTGGCCACGAACGGGCACCGGAAGCGCTTGGCCAGATGGTCACCCGCGACAGCCACGAGCCAGTCGTGCCCGTGCACCACGTCGAAGCTGAAGCGATCCCCGACCTCGACTCCCGCGGCCAGCATATCCGCGTTCATGTGCTCGATCCAGGTCACGAACTCGGTCAGGTCGCGCGGCCGCTCGGGCTCGCGGACGCGGTGAACGACCACGCCATCGAGCTCCTCCTCGGGCGGCGACTCCTCCAGCCCGCGGGCCAGCACGTGCACCTCCACGTCCTGGGCGACCAGGTTCTCCGCGAGCTTGCGGACGTGGCGCGCCAGGCCCCCCTCGATCAGGGGCGGGTACTCCCAGGACAGAATCAGCACCCGCATGCTCACGGGGCCACGAGGGCCGCCAGCGCAAGGTCGGGGGCCAGGTTGCGCAGGGCCGGGTCCGGCACGGCTCGTGAGTCTGTCAGAGCGCCCAGGGCAGCGTCGTGAGCGGCCGCGTGACCGGCCACACGCCGCAGCGGGTAGTCGGACGCCAGGTCGCGGGTCACCTGAAACGCCCAGTCGCTGGCCTGCAACGCCAGCAGCTCGCGCGCGGCGCGCTCCAGCGCCGCCGCGGGCTCGTGAGCGCGGGCCGCCAGCGCCACCGTCTGCAGCTCGGCAGTGCGAGCGGCGAACGCCAGGTCCGCCACCGGCGGCGCGTCCCAGGTGCTCATGTCCTTGCCGACACCCCACGTCGAGGCGGCCAGCTGCCGCTCCACCGGCTCGACCCTGGCCACGCCCTCGCTCACGGTGGCCAGCTCCAGCCCCTGCTCGCGCGCGGCCTCGACCACACCCCGCAGCCAGGCCTGCCCCTCGTACCACCAGTGCCCCAGCAGCTCGGTGTCCAGGGCGCAGCAGAGCAGGCCTGGACGGCCGCGTTGGTCGGCGTGGGCGTCCAGCCGCTCGATGCAGCGGCGCACGAAATCGCTTGCGTGCTCGGCGGCCTGGGCGGCCGCGGCATCCGGGTCGTAGGCGCCCCCGGCCAGGTTCCACGGGCGCAGGTCGTGCACGGTGCGGCGGTGGTAGTCGCGGTATGCGGCGTGCACGGGGTAGCCGCTCTTGTCGTGCCACACCAGCTCCACCGTCTGCCAGTCGATCGGCACCGCCACCACCCCTGCCTCGGTGAGCACCGGCTCGAGCTGCTCGGCTGCGCCATGGCCATGTGCCGCCGTGGTGTCGACGCAGAAGGCGCGCACGCCATGCTCGGCCAAGTCGCGCTCCAGACCCGGCTCGTAGGCGCACTCCGGCAGCCACAGCCCGCCGCCGAAGCCTCCGAAGCGCCGCTCGTGGGAGGAGATGGCGGTGGCAAGCTGCAGCCGCACGCCTGCATCGCTGGCCAGCAGCGGCAGGACGGCGTGCGACGCCGAGGACGTCCACAGCTCCACGGCGCCGCGGTCGGCCAGTCGCTTCAGCGCCGGCACCATCTCGCGGGGGCCGTTTCGCAGGGCGGCAAGCGCGGAGTCGTAGTCGCCCCAGGCGCGCCGGACCTCGGCCGCCAGCTCGGGCTCGCCGGTGCGATCCAGGCCGCCCGCGTCCTCGTCGTGCACGGCGCGGCGGGTGTCGTCCAGGAATCCCAGCAGCCGCTCGCCCGCCGGCCCCGGCAGGGTCTCGAGCTGGTCGCACAGCACCGGCGTGAGACCCAGCGTGAGCGGGGCGTCCAGCTCGGTGAGCAGGTCCACCAGCGGCAGGTACACGGTGGCCACCGCCTCCCACAGCCACTCCTCGCCGAACGGCCAGGTGCCGAACCCCTCCACGTAGGGCATGTGCGAGTGCAGCACCAGCGCCAGCGCCCCCCGGTCGCGGCTCATCCAGGAGGCCACCCAGCGCGGGCGGCCGCGCTCACCTGAGCACCGCGAGGAAGTCGAGCGCGCGGTCGAGCGGGCCGGCGCGCAGCGCGAAGTCCGACGCGGCTATGGCCGGGGTGAAACGGTCATAGAACGCGCTCGTCAGGCCCAGGCGCTTGTGCACCGAGTCCCACCCGGCGCGCAGCGCAAGCTCGTGCACGCGCAGCTTGCGAGCGTGGAACAGGCCCAGCATCTCCACCCGGTCGAAGGTCGCCTCGCACAGTGCGTGATACTCGGCCGCCCTGTACTCGCGGACGTGCCACGGGTTGCCCGAGCGCTCCTCACCGGCGGGAGCGAGGGTGAGCACGTTGGGCGTGGACACGTAGGCCGTGCCTCCGGGTCGCAGCATCGCGCGCACGTTGCGCAGGACCGCGTCGGGGTCCTGGACGTGCTCGATCGTCTGGAGGAAGACGACCGCATCGCACGGCTCGCCGAAGTTCTCCAGCAGGTCGCGCTCGAAGCGGATGCCGGGCCGCGAATACCTCAGGCGCGCGTGCTCATGGGCTTCCGGGTTGGCGTCCACGCCCACGACGCTGCGGGCCGACCGCCCCAGCACCGCGCTGCCATAGCCCTCGCCGCAGGCCAGGTCGACCACGTCGAGGCCCCGGCAGCGGCCGGCGATCCACTCGTACACGGCCAGGTGGCGGCGGTACCAGTAGTTCTCCTCCGGGATGTCCGGCAGCGTGCGCTCGCCTGTCAGGGCAAGCGGCGGCACGCCCTCGGGCTGGTCCTGCTGCACGTATTCGGCGAGTCCGGCCACTGCGCCGGGAAGTCTATGGACAGGCCCGCGGCGTCCGCGGGGCGCCGCGGGCAGGGCGGGGTCTAACCTTCCCGCGCCATGCACGCCGGCACCGCGACGGACGAGATCCGCCAGGCCAACACCCGCTACCACGACCTCGCGGCCGAGCACTACGACGCCAAGTGGGGCATCGACTACGGCGAACGGGGACGCGCACAGGTGACGGGCAAGCTGCGCAAGGCGACCGGGGTCCGCTCGCTGGGACGCTACGAGCGCGGCCTGGAGATCGGCGCCGGCACCGGCTACTTCGGGTTGAACCTGGCGCTCGCCGGCGTCGTGGGAGAGCTGACCGCCACTGACATCTCGCCCGGGATGCTCGCGGTGCTGGAGGCCAGCGCCGAGCGCCTCGGCGTGCCCGTGGAGACGGCCGCGTGCGCCGCCCGCGAGCTCCCGTTCGAGGACGACTCCTTCGACCTGGTGTTCGGCCACGCGGTGCTGCACCACCTTCCGGATCTCGACGGCTCGTTCCGCGAGTTCATGCGCGTGCTGCGGCCAGGCGGCACCTTCGCCTTCTGCGGCGAGCCGTCGATGTACGGCGACCGGATCGCCTCGCTGCCCAAGCGGGCCGCCTATGCCGCGGCGCCCGCGTGGCGGGCCATGATCCGGGTGCCCGCCGCCGAGCGCGACGGCCACCACCATGGGCCCGAGGAGGACCACCTGGAGCGGATCGTCGATGTGCATGCGTTCACCCCCGCAACGATCGCCTCTCCCGCCGCCAGTGCCGGCTTCGAGGACGTGCGCGTGCGCGGCGAGGAGCTGGCGGCCAGCATGTTCGGCTGGGCCAACCGCGCGCTCGAGGCCACCGCCGACCCGGCGGCCGTTCCGTGGCTGTGGCGCCAGTACGCCTACCGCGGCTACCTCGCGCTGCAGGCCGTGGACCGCGCGCTGCTCGAGCCGCGGCTGCCGCCGGCGGTGTTCTACAACCTGCTTGTGTCGGGGCGGGCGCCCGGGTAACCAGTCGTCGGTCGTGGCCGCCGGTCGTCGGCGGCGACTGCGGTCCAGACGCTCGGTCGATCAGGCCTTGTCCACGGCAAGGGCCCAATCCAATCGTCACGCGTCTTCGTACCGGCGTCAGGCCGCGAGCGCCACCGCCGGTGCCGCGGCGAGCACGACCAGCACCACATCGGCCGCCCGCGCCCGCAGCGCCAGCGGCGCGACGGGTGCGCCCGGCGAGTAGCGCGCCGCCTCGGCCGCCACCCAGCTCAGCACCGCGTCCATGACCGGGAGCGGGCGACGACGAACGCCGCTCAGCGAGTCCAGCAGCGCGCGGCCCGCGGCCGTCAGGCGGCCCTCGGAGCCGATGCTGTCGAGGGTTCGCGCCGCCTCGGGCGCCGCGGGCAGCCGCCGCAGCCTCCCCAGCGCCCGCCGTGCAACCTCGCGCAGCCCGGGCGCGTGGGCGGCAGCGCGCAGCCAGGTGGCCACCAGCACCAGCAGGGCCGCCCGCGATGCGCGGCGCAGCGACTCGTCGACGCCGAGGCCGGCGGTCAGGCCGAACACGAGCGCACCCCCCGCCAGCAGCCCGGTGAGCACCAGGCCCGTCGGCAGGGCCGACGCATCGGGGCGGCATGTGAGCCATGCGACAACGAGCCACGCTGCACACGCCCCGAGCAGCGGCCAGGCGGTGCCGGACAGCAGCAGGCCGAACGCGACCGCGGCCGCCAGCGCCACCGCCCGTGGGTCGAAGCGCCCCCGATCCGGTCCGTCGTCGGCGACGGGTGCGGGGACGGGCTCCTCGCCGCCGGCGGGCCAGTCACGCAGGCCACGCCGGTAGACGCCCACCTGCACGGCGCTCGCGAACGCCCCCCACGCCAGCAGGCCCGCCCCGGTGAGCAACAGGGTTTCGCCCTCACTCACACTGAGCCCCACCCGCTCGGCCAGCGCGTCGTAGGTGCCCGCGTAGGCGTCCAGCCCGCCCGCGATCACCCAGATGAAGAAGGCGGTGCCGGCGGAGTTGGAGAGCACCCGGATGGCCGCGCAGGCCAGGAACTGGCCGAGCGCCCGGACGCCACGGCCCTCCATGGACCCCAGCAGCGGCGCGCTGAGGGCCTGCGTGAACGGCACCCCGAACCGCGCCGGCCCCATGATCGCCACCGTCTCCAGCGTGGCGGCCACGCTGGCGCCGTAGCCCTCGCGGGCCCCGCGCCGCTGCGCCACCCGGGCAAGCGCCGTGCCGCCCGCCAGCGCAACCCAGAAGCCGCCGCTCGGGACGGCCCGCGAGGCGAGGAAGGACACCGTGGCCACGTGTGCGGGCCCAGCCGTCGCCACATCCCGGCCGGCCGAGAGCTCGGTCGGCCCAGCGGGTTCAGACGCGGTAGCGCTCGAGCGCATGTCGCCGGGCCTCCGCGTGATCCACGATCGGCTCAGGGTAGTCCTCGCCGATCACGCAGCCCGCCGCTCGCTGCTCATCCTCCGACATCAGCCACGGCTCGGCCAGGCGCTCGTCAGGCACGTCGCGCAGCTCTGGCACGTAGCGGCGCACGTAGGTGCCGTCCGGGTCGTAGCGCTCCATGTGGCGCGCCGGGTTGTAGATGCGCCTGAACGCCGGCTGGGGGTCGGCCCCTACCGATGCGATCCACTGCCAGTTGCCGTTGTTGTTGCCCTCATCGCCGTCCAGCAGCAGGCGCATGAACCAGCGCTCCCCCTGGCGCCAGTCGATGCCCAGGTCCTTGGTCAGAAACGAGCCCACGACCAGCCGGGCGCGGTTGTGCATGAACCCCTCGCGCCGCAGCTGGCGCATGCCGGCGTCCACCAGCGGGAAGCCGGTGCGACCCTCCGTCCAGGCCCGGAAGGCATCGTCGTCGTCCCTCCACTCCAATGATCCGCGGTAGCGAGCCTGGAACTCCTGGTGCGCGTTGTCGGGGTGATGCAGCAGCAGCTGCTGGTAGAAGTCGCGCCAGCAGAGCTGCCTGCGAAACGCCTCCGGGCCCTTGCCGCGGGGCAGCTTGTCCTCCAGCTCGCGCGGCGAGACGCAGCCGAAGCGCAGATAGGGAGAGAGCCGCGAGGTGCGGTCGCGCCCGAGCGCGTCGTGGTTGTCGGCGTAGTCGCGGACGCCGTCGGCGATGAAGCGCGACATCCGCTCGCGGCCCGCGGCCTCTCCCCCCGCCATCGGCTCGTCGACCTCCTGCTCCAGGCCGAGCGAGTCGAGCGACGGAAGCCTGCCCTTGGCGAGTCCCGACGGCAGCGCGGGCAGCTTGCGCGGCGCCGCCCGCACCTCGCGCCGGGGATGCTCGGCCCAGCGCCGGTAGTAGGGCGTGAAGACGGTGTGCGGCTTTCCCTTCTGGGTCCGGATGTCGCCGGGCTCGTCGACGGCCGTGAGCCCCGGATGCGGACACAGCTCCACGCCGGCGTCCATCAGCGCCTTGCCCGTGGCCTCGCCACGCGCGCGGGCGAACGGCGACACGTCGGCGCTGAAGTGCACGGCATCCGCGCCCACCTCCTCGGCCAGCGCGCGGGAGCTCGCGCTCGGGCGGGCCGTGGCGCACCACCAGCCCGCCGCCCCGCTCGCGCATCGCCGCGTCCAGGTCGCGCAGGCACTCGAGCAGGAACTGAGTTCGCGACCCGGAGGCGTGGCGGCCGTGCAGCAGGCGATCGTCGAAGCAGAAGACGGGCACCACGCGATCGTGACCATCGAGGGCCGCGCGCAGTGCCGGGTGCTCGTTGAGGCGCAGGTCGCGCCGAAACCACACGATCGCCGTCACCGAGGAGATACGACCGCGTAGCGGGCGGGGATCAGCCGGCCACCCGGTCCAGCGCGGCCTTAAATCCGGCGTTCTCCTCCTCGGTCCCGCAGGTCACCCGGATCGCGCCGGGGGCGCCGAACCCGCTCAGCGCGCGCACCGCGTAGCCCTCCCTGAGCAGCAGGTCCGCCAGCCGGTCGCCGTCGCCATCGGCCGTGCCGGCATAGACGAAGTTGGCCTGCGAGGGCAGGGGCGCGAGCCCGGCGCCCGCGAGCGCGTCCGCCAGGACGGCCCGCTCACGCACGGCGTGCGCCACGCGCTCGGCCACCGCGTCGCGCTCGCCGAGCGAGGCCACCGCCGCGTCCTGCGCCGGCTGGTTGAGGTTGAAGATCGGGCGGACCCGATCCAGGGCGTCGGCCACGTCGGGCGAGGCCAGTGCGTAGCCCACGCGCAGCGCCGCCAGGCCGTAGACCTTGGAGAAGGTCCGCAGCACGCACAGCCGCCCGTGGCCCTCGCGCACCAGCGCCGGGCCCTCGGGCTCCTCCTCCGCGTACTCGGCGTAGGCCTCGTCCAGCACGCACAGGATCCGGTCGGGCAGCGCGTCGAGGAACTCCCGCACCTCGGCCCGGGACAGCAGCGCGCCCGTCGGATTGTTCGGGTTGGCCAGGAACACCAGCCGCACGCGGCCGCCGAGCGGCGACGGGCGCGCGCAGGCTTCGAGCACGGCGTCCAGGTCGAAGCGGCCGTCGCGCAGCGGCACCTGCACCGCCGCGGCGCCGTGCACCGATGCGGCCGCCACGTAGCTGGGAAACGACGGCCAGGGGAACACGGCGGCGTCGCCAGCGTCGAGCACCGCGGCGCCACAGAGGCGGATGAGCTCGTCGGCGCCGTTGGCGGGGACCACCTGCTCGGGCGGAAGGCCGAATCGCTCTCCCAGCGCCCGCGCGCAGCGCCACCGCGCCGCCGTCGGGATAGCGAGCGAGCTCGGCCTCCGCGGCCCTGAAGGCGGCCACCGCCGCCGGCAGCGGCCCGAACGCCCCCTCGTTCGACGCCAGCTTCACGATCCGCTCCAGCCCCAGCTGCTCGGCCAGCACCCGCACCGGCGGCTGCGGCCGGTAGGGGTGCACCCCGTCGAGGGCTCGGCGCAGCGGCACCCGGCTAGCCTAGAAGGCGCATGGGCGAGTCGATCGAGCGCTGCCCCCTCTTCCCCCTCGGACTGGTCCTGCTGCCCGGCGAGGTGGTGCCCCTGCACATCTTCGAGGAGCGCTACAAGGCGCTGGTGGACACCTGCCTGGAGCAGGACTCGGAGTTCGGCATCGTCTGGCTCGGCGACGAGGGGCTGCAGGACATCGGCTGCGCCGCCGAGATCACCCAGCTGCTGGAGCGGATGGAGGACGGGCGGATGAACATCCTGGTGCAGGGCACGCGCCCGTTTCGGCTCGAGCGGCGCATCGACGACATGGACTTCCCGGCCGGCGACGTGCGCGTGCTCGACGAGGAGCCCGAGGAGGACCCGGCCGAGACCGCCGCCGCCGGCGAGTCCGCCCGCGCCAGCTACGCCGACCTGGTGGAGCAGGTCACCGACTCCCGCCCCAGCGAGGCCGACCTCACCGAGCTGGACGCCTACGGGATGGCGTCCACGATCGCGTTCGACCTCGAGGCCAAGCAGGAGCTGCTGGAGCTGCGCACGGAGGCCGAGCGCCTCAAGCGCCTGGCCGGCCTGTGCGTGGAGGCGCTGGAGCGCCTGGACTACGCGCACAAGGCGGCGCGGCGCGCGCAGGGCAACGGCAAGGTGCGCGGCAAGGACGGCTGACGCGGTGCGCGCCGGGTTCGAGGTGAGCTCGCGCCTCGAGGCCTCAGCCGAGGACGTGTGGAAGCGCGTGACCACCGCGGCGGGCGTGAACGCGGAGCTGATGCCGATCGCGCGGATGACGGTGCCGCGCGGAGCCGGGGACTTCGATATCGCGGACGCCACCCCGGGCACCAGCCTCGGGCGCAGCTGGATTCTGCTGTTCGGCGTGCTGCCGATCGACTGGGATCGCATCCACCTCGTGGGTGTCGAGGCCGGACGCGGCTTCCACGAGCGCTCGCAGATGCTCACTCAGCGCGTCTGGGAGCACCGCCGCGCGCTGGAGCCGCTGGGCGCGGGCGCCTGCACGGTGACCGACCGAGTCTCCTTCGAGCCGCGGCTGCCGTTCATGGCCCCGCTGCTGCGCCCGCTGTTTGAGGCCGTGTTCCGCCACCGCCACCGCCGCCTGCGCCGGCACTTCGGCGGGAGCCCGCTGTGAGCACCGTCGACGCCCGCGGGCTGTCCTGCCCGATGCCGCTTGTGATGGCGAAGGTCGAGATGGAGAAGCTGGGTCCGGGCCAGCAGGTGGTGGTCATGGCCACCGACCCCGAGGCCGCGCTGGACCTGGCCGCGTGGGCGGCCGACGAGGGTCACGCCTTCGCGGAGCGCGCGACCTCGGGCTGGTCCGAGTTCGTGCTGCGCAAGAGCCGCCGCCCGTAGGTCAGTCGGCCGTGACCACCACGCCGCCTCGGCGTGGGTCGCCGGCGCCCGACAGCTCGCCGCTGGCGGGGTCGCGCGCCACCGCCTGTACGCCGCCGAAGTAGAGGTTGCGCTCGTCCCAGCGGCGCACGGTCCAGCCGCCCGCCTCCATCGCCGCGGTGGCGTCCTCCGCCACGCCCGGCTCCGCGTCCACCAGGTCGTCCTCCACGTGCAGCCGCGGGGCGTCCACCGCCGCCTGGGCGCCGAGCCCGCGGTCGAGGATGCCCACGATGGTCTGGACGATCGCGGACCGGATCCGGTTGGAGCCGGCAGAGCCCAGCGCCACCTCCGGCCCGCCGTCGCGCAGCGACGACGGTCGGGGCCATCATGCTCGGCACGCGCGCGCCCGGCTGCTGGAGGTGGAAGCCGTGCGGGTTCAGGTCCTCCTCGCCGAGCATGTTGTTCAGGTGCATCCCGGTGCCGGGCACCACCACGCCGGAGCACGACCCGTTCGAGCAGGTGACCGTGGCGCAGCGGCCCTCGGCGTCCATGACGGCCAGGTGCGTCGTGGACCCCAGCCGCGACCCGATCTCGGTGGCCACGCCGTCGAGCACGTCCTCGGCCAGGAACCGCTCGGCGAAGTCCTGGCTGGTCAGGCCCGTCCAGGAACTCCTCGTCGCGCGCCCGGTTGGTGGAGGCGATGACCTCGGCCAGCGCCCGCGTGTCGCCCGGGCCGGTCCAGCCGCTCCAGCAGCTCGAGCGCGTCCGCGATCAGGATCCCGCCCGAGGACGGCGGCGGGTTGGTGAGCACCTCGGCGGCCGCGGAAGCTGGCGTCGCGCCGGCGGGCGCTCGATCACCTCGTAGGCCTCGAGGTCGGCGCGCGTGAGCAGGCCGCCCCGCTCCAGCACCCAGTCGCTGACCGCGGCCGCCACGTCGCCGCTGTAGAGGAAGCCGGGGCCCTCGCGCCCCAGGCGGTCCAGCAGGTCGGCCAGCTCGGGCTGGGCGAACCGCTCGCCCGCACGCCTCGGGCGGCCCGTCCGGCTCGTAGAGCGCCGCGACCTCCGGCGTGGAGCGGACGATCGGCCCGAGGATGCCCAGCAGGAACGCCTGCATCTCGATCACCTCCACCCCCTCCCGCGCGGCCCGCGCCGGCGCGGCCGTGACGTCGGCCAGCGCGAGGGTGCCGAACCGGCGCAGCGCCTCGGCCAGGCCGGCGGTGGTGCCGTAGGCGCCGCAGGAGGACGGACCGCAGTTGAACCGCTGCACGGCCCCCTCGGCGAACTCGACGTCGATCGGCACCAGCGGGACGGGGTCGCGCTCGTCCAGGCCCTGCCCGGGCGCCGCCACGAAGAAGTCCAGCAGGTGGCTCTCGCCCCCCGCCGTGTGCACGAGCATGAAGCCACCCGCGCCGGGCCCCGTGAGCGGAGACTCGGCCACGAACGACATGAGCACCGCCGCCACGGCGGCGTCCACGGCATTGCCACCCTCGCGCAGAACCTCCGCGCCGGCGTTCGGCGTGAGCGGATGACCGGCTGCGACAACGCCCCTCATGGCCGAATCACATCATTCGCCGGCTCTCCGCCGGCGGGCCCTGGTGTTAGCGCCTAGGGAGAAACTCGGGAATGTCGAGCTCGTCAAGGGATGAGGACGCCCGCGCGGGCTCGCGCCTGGGCGCGCGCGTCACGCGCGGCTCGGCGTCGGCCACCGCCGCGGGGCTGCGCTCGCGGCGCGCGCGGCACGCCGTCGCGGTCGCCGTAGCCGGTGGCCACGACGGTGATCCAGACCTCGTCCTGGAGCTTCTCGTCCACCATCGCGCCGAAGATGATGTTGGCGTCCGGGTGCGCGGCCTCGGCCACGGCCTTGGCCGCCTCGTTGACCTCCCACAGCGAGAGGTCGCGGCCGCCCGTGATCGACAGCAGGATCGACTGCGCGCCCTCGACCGAGGTCTCGAGCAGCGGCGACTCGACGGCCGCGGAGGCGGCCTCGATCGCACGGCTCTCGCCGGTGCCCATGCCGATGCCGAGCAGGGCGTTGCCGGCGCCGGACATGATCGTGCGCACGTCCGCGAAGTCCAGGTTGATCAGGCCCGGCAGCGCGATCAGGTCAGAGATGCCCTGCACGCCCTGGCGCAGCACGTCGTCGGCCACCCGGAAGGCGTCGACCATCGAGGTGGTCTTGTCGAGCACCGTGAGCAGGCGCGCGTTGGGGATGGTGATGAGCGTGTCCACCTCGGCCGCCAGGTCCTCGACCCCGATCTCCGCCTGGGCGCCGCGGCGGGCGCCCTCGAAGGCGAACGGCTTGGTCACGATGCCCACGGTCAGCGCGCCCACCTCGCGCGCGATGCGGGCGATGACCGGCGCGGCGCCGGTGCCCGTGCCGCCACCCGCGCCCGCGGTGATGAAGATCATGTCCGCGCCCTTGAGCAGGCTCTTGACCTCGTCGTACTGCTCCATGGCGGACTGCCGGCCGAGCTGCGGGTCCGAGCCGGAGCCGAGCCCGCGCGTGGACCCGTTGCCGATGTGCACCCGCGTGGACGCGCTGGAGCCCTCGAGCGACTGGAGGTCGGTGTTCAGGGCGATGAACTCGACGCCCTCGACCTGGGCCTCGATCATCCGGTCGACCGCGTTCACGCCCGCGCCGCCCACGCCCACGACGCGCAGGACGGGCTTTCGGGTGAGCGGCGAGGCCGCCTGGTGGGCGGGCTCGCGCTCGTTGCCGAAGCGGCTCTGGGGTGCGTGGCGCGCGGGCTCGCGCTCCATCATGTTCTCGGGGATGTCCGTCGAGAAGACGCTCTTGAGGCGCTCGGAGGGCGTCGGCACGGCGCCCTCGGACTCGCGCGGGCGCCGGCTCGCGGCGCTCGACCGGCTCGCGGCGAACCTCCTCGCGCTGCTCAGGCGCGTCGGCCTTGGCCTCGCCGTCCTCCTCGGTCTTGCGGAAGAGGGCCGCCAGAGGGCCCTCGCGCATGCTCGCCCGCTTACCGCTTGCCATGTGAGAGGACCTCCTTCGCGAGCTGGCGGTAGGCGTAGGCCGCCTTGCCGTCAGGGTCGTACTTGAGCACGGACATTCCCTTCACGGGCGCCTCGGCGAAGCGCACGGTCTTGTTGATCCGAGAGGCGAACACCCTATCCCCGAAGTTCTCCTCGAGGATCTCGATGGCCTCCTTGGCATGCACGGTCCGGCTGTCCACGAGAGTCGGGCAGGATCCCCTCGATCTCGACGTCCGGGTTGAGGTTCTCGCGAATCATCGACAGCGTGTTCTGGAGCTGGATCAGCCCGCGCATCGACAGATACTCGCATTGCACGGGGACGATCACCTTGTCGGACGCCGTTAGGGCGTTGATCGTGAGCAGCCCGAGGCTGGGAGGAGTGTCGATGCAGATGAAGTCGTAGTCCTCCTTGATGGGCCTCAGCGCCTTCTCCAGCGAGCGCTCGCGGCCGATCTTGGTGGACATGGCGATCTCCGCTCCCGCGAGGTCGATCGAGGCGCACGCCACGTCCACCTCGCGCTTGCGGATGACCTCGCGGATCGAGGTGTCGTGCACCAGCACGTCGTACATCGAGACCTCGAGCGAGTCGGGGTCGATCCCCTGGCTCATCGTGAGGTTGCCCTGCGGGTCCAGGTCCACGCACAGCGCGCGGTGACCGGACTCCACGAACGCAGCCGCCAGGTTGAGCGTGGTGGTGGTCTTGGCCACGCCGCCCTTCTGGTTGGTGAACGCGATGACCTTGGCCTGTGGCGTCACGGGTGCCTCCGGTTCGGCCGACGTGTGTGCGGGCTCTTCCATTACGCAGTGCCTATTCGCACATCCGCGGGGTATTCCTCCCCCGCGCGTGGGTACCGTGGCCGTGTGCGCCTGGGGCTTCTCACCTCGCTGATCGCCGCCTGCCTGCTCCTGCCCGCGTGCGGCGGGGATGATGAGGACGGCGAGACGAACGGGGCTGGAACGCTGAGCGTGCGCGAGTACCGCCAGCAGGCCGACCGGATTTGCCGGCAGGCCGAGAAAGCCGCCAAGGAGCTGCCGGAGCCGAGGACTGACGAGGGGCTCATCACCTACCTCGAGCGCCAGCTCCCGCTCACCAGCAAGTACCAGGGCCGGTATGAAGCCCTGAAGCCGCCAGCACAGCTCGCTGCCGCCCATCGTGAGGGCATTCGCCAGGGACGCGATGCCATCGCCTTCTTCAGGCGCCTGGCGCGACAGCTCAGGTCGAGCGACGATTTGCCCGCCGTTTTCAGGGACGCCGTGCCGAAAATCGCCGAGATCGTCGACGAGGGCAACGCCGGGGCGCGGGAGCTGGGCTTGAAGGACTGCATCGAGGAGTTTCCGGGACCTGGCCTTGCGGAGCCCAGGTCCTCCTGAGGGATGCAGCGCCGAGCGCAGACGAGGACGGTCCTGGTGGTCTGCGCCCTGTCACTCGCCGCCTGCGACCTCACCGAGGGCGAGGACGAGGAGCGCGCGCAGCGCAACGCGGCGGCGGCCGCCGCGACCGCCGAGTACAGGGAGCGCGCCAACCGGCTCTGCCGCCAGATCGCCCAGGAGGCGGTGGCCGACCCCTCGGTTGATCCTGTCCAGGCGGCCGTGGAAGGCCTCACCCGCCGCGGCGCCGAGGTGCGCCGCGAGCAGCGCCGGTTCGAGCGCCTTCGCCCCCCGCCGGCGCTCCGGTCCGCTCATCGGCGCGCTGTGCGGATCGGGCGCGAGACTGACGCGGCCTACCGGCGGATCGTTGGCGAGGCGCGCACCGCGGTGGACGTGCGGGAGGCGCTCGCAGCCGTGCTGCCGCAGCTCTCGCGCTTGATCGACAGGGGCAACGCCTCGGCGGTGGAGCTGGGACTGGCGGAGTGCGTGACCCAGCCTCTGCAGGTGCAGGACCCCGTGACCGATCCGCGCTGACCGCCCGCGCGTACGCTGCAAGGCGAGATGGACGAGGTACTCGACAAGCGGCTGGTGTTCGTGACCGGCAAGGGCGGCGTGGGCAAGACCACGGTGTCCGCCGCGCTCGGCCTGGCCGCCGCGCGCGCCGGCAAGCGCACCATGGTGTGCGAGGTGGCCGAGCAGGAGCGCATCACCGAGACCTTCGGGATGCCCCCGGCCGGCTTCGAGGAGACCCGCGTGGGCGAGAACCTGTTCACGATCTCGATCAACCCGGAGGACGCGAAGGAGGAGTGGCTGAAGTACCAGCTGCGATCCGGCGCGCTGGCGGGCCTGCTGAACAGCAGCAAGATCTTCCAGTACCTCACAGCGGCGGCACCGGGCCTGTCGGAGCTGGTGTCCCTGGGCAAGGTCTGGGAGATGGCCCAGCTCGAGCGCCGCACCGCGCGTGCCGCGCCGTACGACCTGACGATCGTGGACGCCCCGGCCACGGGCCACGGCCTGGCGCTCCTGCGTGCGCCGCGAACCTACGCGGAGATCGCGCGAGTGGGGCCGATCCGCAACCACGCCAACCGGATCCACGAGTTCGTGACCGATCCGGCCCGAACTTCGGTCGTGGCGGTGGCGCTGGCCGAGGAGATGCCCGTCAACGAGACGATCGATCTCCAGGAGCGGCTGCGCGACCAGCTGGACGTGGAGCTGGCCGCTGTGCTGGTGAACGGGGTGCTGCCGGAGCGCTTCAGCGGCACCGAGGCCGAGGCCATGGCCTCGGTCGACGGCGCCGGCTCCCCCGCGGCGCGAGAGGCCCTGGCGTCGGCCCTGGCCGCCCACGAGCGCGGGCGAAACCAGCGCTCCCAGGTGGCGCGCCTGCGGCGGGCGATCGAGGCCCCGGTCTCCACCCTGCCGTTCCTACTGACCCCTGAGGTCGGGCCCGAGCAGCTCGAGGAGCTGTCGATCGAGGCCGAGCGGAGGCTCTCGTGAGCGTCCTGGAGCTGATCGAGCGCAAGGAGGTGGTCATCTGCGCCGGCTCCGGCGGCGTCGGGAAGACCACCACGTCCGCGGCCATCGCAGCCGGCATGGCGGCACGCGGCAAGAAGGTCGTGGTGCTCACCATCGACCCCGCCCGGCGTCTGGCCAACTCCCTCGGACTGCCCGAGCTGGGCAACGAGGAGGCGCGGGTCGAGCTGGACGCGCCCGGAGAGCTGTGGGCCATGATGCTGGACGCCAAGCGGACCTTCGACGACCTAGTGGACGCCTACTCGCCGGACGACGCCACCCGCGACGCCGTGCTGTCCAACCGGATCTACCGCGAGCTGTCCAACGCGGTCGCGGGGTCGCAGGAGTACATGGCCATGGAGAAGCTCCACGAGCTCCACCAGGACGGCCGCTACGACATGCTGGTGCTGGACACCCCGCCCACGCGCAACGCGCTCGACTTCCTGGACGCGCCGCGGCGGCTGTCGCGCTTCATCGACTCGCGCTCGCTGAGCTTCTTCATGGCCGGCGGCAAGGTGGGCTTCGGCCTGTTCGGCAAGGGCACGGGGATGCTGTTCTCGGTGATGAAGCGGGCCACCGGCGTCGACCTGCTGCAGGACCTGGCCGACTTCTTCAACGCCTTCGGCGGCATGGCGGACGGCTTCCGCGAGCGCGCCGACCGGGTGAACGCGCTGATCTGCGACCACCGCACCACCTTCCTGCTCGTGACCTCACCGCGCGCGGCGGCCATCGAGGAGGCCGCTCGCTTCCACCGCAAGCTGCGCGAGGACGACCTGCCGTTCGGCGGCACGATCGTGAACCGGGTCCGCGAGCCGGTCCGCGCCGGGGCGAACACCGACGTGGAGGCGGAGCTGGCGGGGCTGGTGGACGACAAGCTCGCGGCCAAGGTGGCCCGCAACCTGGAGGAGCACCGGCTCCTGGCCGAGCGCGACGCGGCCAACGTGGAGAAGCTGCGCGGACGGCTCGGGCGCAAGCCGGCCATCGTGGTGCCCGAGCTGGCGGGCGACGTGCACGACCTGGACGGGCTCGCCGCCATGAACGAGCACCTGTTCAGCTGAGCGCGACCGCGCGAGGCGGGCTCAGACCGGAGCGGAGTAGCTGCGGGGGTCTTCCCAGTCGGGCTCGAGCTCGCTCTGGCCGACGGCGATCTCGTGCGCGTTCTCCTCGATCTCCCTGAACTCGGAGGTCACGGTCTTCTGGGGCTCAGCCACGGGTTCGCCGGCCGGCTCGACCGGCGCGGCCCTGGCGGCGCCGACGGCCGTGGCGGGCCCCTCGCGCAGGTCGGCCGCGCGAATCTCGTACGACTCGGGCTGGTCCAGAAGCAGATCGTCGGCCACCGCTCGCAGGTCGGCGTCGAGATACCCGCACAGGACATCGCGCAGCAGGGCGCGCAGGTGGCGCTCCACCTCGTCGACGAGCGTCGCGGGGGAGTCCGACCCCACCGCGTCCAGGTACGGGTCGCTGGCGCCATCGCCCATCACGAACCGCTCCAGGGCCTGAGCCAGCTCGACCCTGCGCTGGACGCGCTTGCGCTCGGCGTCCTCGGCGCACAGCACCGCAACCCGCAGCGCCAAGCCCGAGCGGCCATCGTCGATGAGCGCGCGCAGGCCCAGCAGGTAGTCGGACAGGGCCTCGGCCTGCAGCCGGCGCCCGCAGCCCATCTCGAAGCGTGCGAGCGCCCAGGCCACGGCCCCGCCCGGGTCCTTGCGGTCGACGGCCGCGAGGAACTCCAGCAGCTCGGTCTCCTCGCCGGGCACCAGGATCCACGGCTCGCCGCGTGCCGCGCCGGTGGGACTGAGCTCGAAGGGCTGCCACCGGCCGTCGCCCGCGCGCCTCCACGCGATGCCGCCAAGCGCCACGCCGCCCGGCTTCCACAGTCGCAGCCCGGTGAGCAGCGCGGGAAACACCGCGCGCGCCTCCTCTGAGGGCAGTGGATCGCCGGGGGCCACGTCGCGCGTGAGCATGAGCAGGGTGTTGGCCACGCCGCCGTCGGATTCGCCCCAGACTGCCTCGTCCGGCGCGTCGGTTGCCTCGCCGGGCACGAGGAAGAGGCCGTCGGCCAGCTCCACGCGCTCCAGGCCCTCCAGAACCAGCCCGAACACGGGCACCAGCACGGCCGCGGACTGGGTCTCCTCGTACAGGGTGCGCTCGACCTCGGCGTAGACCCGCTCGAAACGCTCCTCGGGGAAGGTGAAGTCGGTCACGTCCTCGTACAGGCGCTCGAGCATGGCGCGCAGGGCCGGCTCGGCCTCGGCGCCCCGCTGGCCGTTCATCCGCAGGTAGGAAGCAGCACCCGCGCCCAGCTGCTCGGCCGCGGGCGCACAGGCGGCGAGCTCGTTCAGCGCCGGCCAGCGCTCCGCGATGAACCGGCCCGTGAGCGGCCGGTAGTGGTAGAGGGTCGGCCCGGTGCGGACGCTGCCCTCGTCAAGATCGAACTCCAGCTCGGCGCCCGCCTCCTGCTCCGCGCGCAGGTACTTGGCGGACTCGAGCGCGAAGTCCCGGAGCGAGTCGTGCAGGCGGCGGTTTCGCATACGCGCGATTTCGCCACGGCCGCGCCGGCTCCTGCCGCGCCGAGGCACGGCGGCCTTCTGGCACCATGACTCGATCGCGGCCGCCCTTCGTACCCGAGGCATGACTCCCGAGTTGCGTGCCTCATACGCAACCTGTCGCCGGGTCCACCGCCGGCACGACCCCACCTACTACTTCGCCACCCGCCGCCTGCCCGCCGACGTGCGCCCGGCGGTGCACGCCGTCTACGCGTTCGTGCGCGGCGCCGACGAGCTGGTCGACGGCCCGCGTCGCGCGCCCAATCCCGACGCGCGCCGCTCCGGCCTCGACCGGCTCGAGCAGCAGCTGCTGGAGGCGATCGAGGCGGGCGGCTCCCCCGATCCCGTGATCGCCGCGCTGGCCGACGCCGGGTCGCGCCACGCCCTGCCGCTGGGAGAGTTGCGCACCTACATGGACTCCATGCGAGTCGACTGCGCGCCCGTCCGGATGGAGTCGTGGGAGGACCTCGAGCGCTACATGAACGGCAGCGCCGCCGCCGTGGGCCGGATCATGGCGCCCCTGCTGGGCGCGCCACCCGACGCGCACCACAGCTTCGCGCGCCTCGGGGTCGCGTTCCAGCTCACCAACTTCATCCGCGACGTGCGCGAGGACTACGGCCTCGACCGCATCTACATCCCGCGCGAGGATCGCTTGCGCTTCGGGGTCGGCGAGGAGGAGTTCGGCAGCCGCAGCGCTTCGCCGGGCTTCCGGGACATGCTGGCGCTGGAGGTGTCGCGCGCGCGGTCGCTGTTCGCCGAGGGCGCGGCCGCGCTGGACGCCGTGGAGCCGAGCGTGCGACCGGGCATGCGCCTCGCGCGCGGTGTGTACGTGGCCGTGCTCGACCGCGTTGAGCGGCTGGGCTACGACGTGCTGAGTCGCAGCGCCAGGCTTCCCCCGTGGGCCATGGGTCGCACGGTGGTGGCCACGCTGGGGGGCGTGCGGTGACGCGCCGGGCGACCCTGCCGCGGGGCGAGCGGACCCCCATCGAACGTCCCGGCGCCGACGTGCTCATCTGCGGTGCGAGCTTCGCCGGGCTGGCCGTGGCGCGGGAGCTGGCCGGCTGCGGCGCGGACGTGCTGCTGGTGGACCGCTACGAGGTGGGCGAGCGCGCGACCTCGGCCTGCGCGGCGCCGACGCCGTGGCTGGAGGCCATGGGCGTGCAGGGCTCGATCCGCCAGGAGATCCCGCACATGTCCTTCCACACCCCGCACGGATCCGCGCGCTACCGCCTGCCGTGGAGCTGGTCGGCGTTCGACTACACCGAGCTGTGTCGGCTGCTGCGCGCCCAGTCCGACGCCCGCTTCGAGATCGCCAAGGTCGAGGGGCGCAGCGCCGGCGTGGTGCACACCGACCGCGGCGACCTCTCGGCGCCGCTGATCGTGGACGCCCTGGGCTGGCGGCGAGTGCTGGGCACGGACGGCTACCAGCCGCCGGAGGCGCCGCTGTCGCGCGGGCTGGAGGTGCACCCCCACGCAGGGGGGCGCGACCTGGACGTGTGGATCGACCGCTCCCTGCTGCGCCGCGGCTATTGCTGGAGCGTGCCGGCGGACGGGGAGGCGCGGGTGGGTGCCGGGTCGTACGAGCCGCGCGACCACGTGAAGGAGCCCACGCGCGAGCTGGCCGGGCGGCTGGGGGTCGACGCGGTGCGCTACCAGGGCAACTGGTTCCCCCACCGCCTCCGCCGGGCGGCCGACGACGGCGTGTTCTTCGTGGGCGACTCGGCCGGACACTGCTTCCCGCTGTCGGGCGAGGGCATCCGCACCGCGTTCCACTTCGGGCTGGCCTGCGGCCGCGAGTTGCGGGGGGTGCTGGACGGCCGCTCCTCGCGCGAGGACGCGCTGCGCGCCTACGCCGCCTTCAGTGCGGCGCACCGGCGGGCCTTCGGCCTGGCGCTCGCGCTCCAGCGCCTGATCCCCGCGCTACCCCCACGGCTGCTCACGCTCGCGCTCAGGGCGTTCGGCCGCCAGGCGCTGATCGATCGCTCCTTCGGCTGGTACCTGGAGCAGGCCCACCCGCGCGGCGTGCGTCCGGCGCGCGGCGGCTACGCGGCGACGGGAGCTGCGGGCGCCGCGGACTCGCTGCAGGCGGCACCGAGCCACTCCCTGCCGTAGCGGCGCATGTCCTCGATCAGCGGCGCCAGGGCGAGGCCCTTGTCCGTGAGCGAGTACTCCACACGCGGGGGGACCTCCGGAAAGGTGTGGCGCTCCACGATCCCCTGCTCCTCCAGCGCGCGCAGGCGCAGGGAGAGGGTGCGCGGGGAGATGCCGGCCAGCGAGCGTTCGAGTTCACAGAAGCGGGTGCGGCCCTCGGCCAGATCGCGGATCACGAGGATCGTCCACTTGCCGCAGATCACGTCTGCCGTTGCGCACACGGGACAGCTCTCGTCCTGCGCGCGCTCTGCCATCGAAGTAGCCACGGATCCGCAGTCTAGCGCAATGCTTCACGAACTGAAGCGTGCGGGCCGGGCGCCTCGGGCGGCCCGGCCCGCAGCTTTACGCGTCGGTTCTCAGCCGCTGAGCTGGCCCAGCAGGCCGCCGCCTCCACTGGCGCCGGCGGTGGGGATCACGCGACCCTCGCTGGGCTGCACGAGCACCCAACCGGTGCCCTGGAAGGCCATCTGGAGCGACTCGCCCGAACCCCGGCCGATGAAGTTCTTGAGCTTGACGTCGGTCTTGATGCTGGTCGACACGCTGCTGGACCACGTGATTGCCGCCTGGGGATCGGCGTAGGTGGCCGCGTCGCCCGTGTTCAGGAGCACGGGCGGGCCATCGGAGATGATCGCCACCCAGCCGCTGCCCTGGAGGGCCATGTTGAAAAGGCCGCCCGCCATCATGCTGCCGGCGCCGCCCTGGACCTTTTGGATGTCCCAATCGATGTCGGCGTCGAACGCGAGCACGTTCGACCCGTTACAGGTGATCGCGTCGTTCTCCAGTTTGAGCAGGTGCACGTCCTGAGCCGTGTCGGCCAGGAAGACCTCGCCGGCGCCGCTCATCTTCATCAATGAGGTGCCCTCGCCGGTCACGGCCTTCTTCAGCATCCGGCTCATTCCGCCCGAGCCGGCGTGCTCGAAGCTGACCTCGCCCTGGTAGGCCACCATCGAGCCCAGCTTGGCCTGGATCGTGCCCTCCGACAGGCGGACCTTCAGCAGCTTCGAGTTCTGAAGCGCGAAGGCCTCCTGCGATTGGGTCTCCTGGAACTCCCCGAGGGTGCTCTGCACGTCGCCTCCTTGATGGATCGCGTGATCGTCGTCTTAGTTCAGGCGCTCACTCTGCGCGGTGAGCAGCTTCGCGTCAAGAGCGCCGGCATGCCTGCCGCGCGGACCGGGCTCAGGAGGAGCCGTTCTCCGCGAAGACCTGCTCGACCGAGGTCGAGCGCTGGCCGTCGGAGGAGACCAGAAGCTTGAAGTCGTGCGGGTGCGTCGATGCCTTGAGCGCGTCCTCCATGGAAACGTAGCCCTTCTGGACGTGCCCGAGCAGCGCCTGGTCGAAGGTCTGCATCCCGTAGTAGGCGCCCTCGGAGATGACCTCGGGTAGCTTCCCGGTTTCATCGGGGTTGAGGATCATGTCCCGCACGCGGCCGGTCATCCGCAGGACCTCGCAAGTGGCGATCCGGCCGTTGCCGTCCGGCGTCGGAACCAGACGCTGGGAGATGACCCCCTTGAGGGTGCCGCCGAGCATCGCCCTTGCCTGGCGCTGCTCCGCCTGAGGGAAGAAGTCGATGATCCGGTTCACGGTTTCGGCGGCGTCGATCGTGTGCACGGTGGAGAGCACCAGGTGGCCCGTCTCGGCCGCGCTGAGCGCCGTGCGCACGGTTTCCTCGTCGCGCATCTCGCCCACGAGGATCACGTCGGGGTCCTGACGCAACACGCGCCTCAGGGCGCGCTTGAACGAGCTGGTGTCCTCGCCCACCTCGCGCTGGTTGATGATCGAGCTCTTGTCGCGGTGGAGGAACTCGACCGGGTCCTCGATCGTGACGATGTGCTTGCGCGAGGTCGTGTTGATCCGGTCGATGATGGCCGCGAGCGTGGTGGACTTGCCCGAGCCGGTGGTGCCGGTCAGAAGAATGATCCCGCGCTCCTCGTCGGCAAGCTCGTTGATAACCGGCGGCAGCAGCAGCTCCTCGACGGTCCTGATCGTGAATGGGATCGCGCGGGCGACGATCGAGATCGACCCGCGCTGGCGGAACGCGTTCACGCGGAACCGGGCCAGGCCCGGCACCGCGTAGGAGAAGTCGACCTCGTTTTCATCCGCGAACTCCTGCAGCTTCGCGCCGTCCGTGAGCATGGACCGCAACACGCCGTCGGTGACGTCCGGCTCCAGCGGCTCGGAGTTCGGGAGCGCCTCGAGCTTTCCGTGCCGTCGCACCATCGGAAGCGCCGGCACCTTGAGATGCAGGTCGGAGGCCTCCGTCTCGACGACGAGGCGGAGGGCGGCGTCCAGATCGAACATTGGTAAGCCCATCGGCGCTGGCGCGCCGGGCCTTTAGTGGGCGCTGGGCGCTGGGCGCTCAGCCCGATCGCCACCCAATCCTCTGAAGCCTCAACGTCGCTATAGCAACACTCAGGCTTCAGAAGTCAGTTCGACCCCGCCGATGCCACCACCCCGATGACATGGGTGACAGCCGATATGCGAAGCCTCAGGCGGCCTTGGGCTAGGCGACGTCGCGGAGCTTCTGTGCCTCAGCGAGCGACTGCAGCTTCTTCAGCGACTGATTCTCGATCTGCCGGATGCGCTCGCGCGTGACGTTGAAGGTCCTGCCAACCTCGTCGAGCGTGCGGGGGTGCTCCCCGCCCAGCCCGTAGCGCAGCTCCAGCACGCGCCGCTCGCGGTAGGAGAGGTTCTCCAGCGCCTCGCGGAGGGCCTCCTTGGTGAGGATCTCGGCGGCTCGCTCGTAGGGAGACTCGGCGCGCTCGTCGGCGATGAACTGGCCGAACTCGGACTCCTCCTCGTCGCCCACGGGCTTCTCGAGCGACACGGGCGCCTGCGCGGACCGCTTGATCGAATCGACCTCGTCGGGCTCGATGCCGGTCACGTCGGCGATCTCCTCCGGGGTGGGCTCGCGGCCCAGCTCGGTGACGAGCTTGCGCTCGGCGCGGCCGATCTTGTTGAGCTTCTCGACCACGTGCACCGGGATCCGGATGGTGCGCGCCTTGTCGGCGAGGGCACGGGCGATGGCCTGCCGGATCCACCAGGTGGCGTAGGTGGAGAACTTGAAGCCCTTGCGGTAGTCGAACTTCTCGGCGGCGCGGACCAGGCCGAGCGTGCCCTCCTGGATCAGGTCGAGGAAGGGAAGGCCCTGGTTGCGGTAGTTCTTGGCTATCGAGACGACGAGCCGCAGGTTGGACTCCACCATCTTCTGCTTGGCGTCCAGGTCGCCGCGCTCGATCCGCTTGGCCAGATCGACCTCCTCCTGCGCGGTGAGCAGGCGGACCTTGCCGATGTCCTTCAGGAACAGCTGGAGGCTGTCCGTGGTCATGTCCGGCTTGAGGTCGATCGTGGCCTTCTTGCGCCGGGAGCGCTTGTCGGGCGCGCGCTCGACCTGAGCGGCGGACACTGCGGGGTCGATCTCCTCGACCAGCTCGATCTCGGACTTCTCCAGGTGCTGGTGGAGGTCCTCGATGTCCCCGTCGTCGAGCTCGACCTCGGACAGCGCAACGGCGATCTCGGCGTACGTGAGAACGCCGGCCGTCTGCCCCTTGGTCAGGAGCAGCTTTACCTCTTCGAGCTCTTGAAGTTCTCCTACGGACATGCTTTGCGTGATACCTCTGGGCAGGGCCCGAGCGCGTGCCTCGGGCGATTCAAACAGACGGTCAGAATCATAAAGCTACATTAAATGAAGTCAACCGGCGGAACCCGGGGTTCGCGTTGACTTGCCAATCAGCCAGTCCCTTCTTCTACCCGACTTTCTCACTTTCGATACGCACGTTTCGCGGACGTAGCGCACTAGAGTTGTCGCGATGACCGGCGAAGACCCCGGACTGCTCGGAAACCTGCCCCGTTCGAGGCCGGGGACGCGCAGCGCCAAGCGACCGTCGGAGCCTGCCGCGGAACCGCCGAAACAGAGCTCGGCCAGCCGGCCCACCGAGCCGGACGACCCGGTCGGCGACGCCCTCCGCACGGCGGCGCGCACCGCAGAGGCCGGGTTGCGCGTGGCCAACGAGGTCACGCGCCAGGTCCTGCGGCGCCTGCCGCGGCCCTGATGCCGAGACCGCCCAGCGCTCCATAGGCATGCCCGCTCCCGCCGGCAGGCGCCACCGGTCGTTCTGGCGGGTCGTCAAGGACTTCTACAGGAAGGCCTACGAGGACAACCTGACCGGTCTGAGCGGCATGGTGGCCTACAACTTGCTGCTGTCGGTGTTCCCGCTGGCGCTGCTGGCGCTATTCATCGCCGGGCGCCTGCTGGAGAGCGACGACCTGGAGCAGAGCGTGCTGCAGGACCTGCGCCAGCTGTTCCCGACCGCCACCGACACGACCCTGACCAACACGCTCGAGCGGGTCCGCGACTCGTCCACCAGCTTCGGCGTCGTGGCGCTGGTGTCGAGCGTCTGGATCGGGTCGTCGTTCTGGGGAGCGCTGGACACCGCCTGCTGCCGGATCTACCACGTGCGCTGCCGCAGCTGGCTGGAGCAGAAGCGCTTCGCGCTGGCGATGCTGGTCGTGGTGCTGCTGTTCATCGCCGCGACCGTGGCCGTGCCGACGCTCCAGAGCCTGCTCGTCTCGGGGGCGGACGACCTGCCGCTGGGGCTATCCGAGGTCGACGGCCTGATCTTTGGCGTCACGCTCGCCGCGGGCGTGCTGCTGCTGTTCGCGATCTTGTGCCTGATCTACTGGGCCGTTCCCAACCGCAGCCTGCCGTGGCGGGCCATCTGGCCGGGGGCGCTCGGGGCCACGGGCGCCATCGGGGTGATCGACTACGCGTTCCCCTTCTACCTGAGCAACGTGAACACTGCGGCGCAGTTCGGGACCACGTTCGTGTTCATCGTGATCATCCTGGTCTGGTTCTACGCCCTGGCGATCATCATCCTGTCGGGCGCAATCCTGAACGCCATGCGCTACGAGCTGCACGAGACCGGCGAGCTCAAGGTGGCGACAGAGGGGACATCGGCGTCCTGAGTTCGGTTACGCAGGTTCCCGGCTTGGGTATGGTGGGCGGGTGCCGAAGTCGCCCGCTGCAGACCCTTCCTGCCTGATCATCGACGAGCACCCCGTGGTTCGTCAGGGCCTTCGGGCGCTGATCGAGTCCACCTGGCCGGAGGCGCGCGTGGCCGATGCCCGCGACCTCGACCGCGGCCGATCGGCGCCGCCGCGAACGGCGCGCCCGGACGTGATCGTCGTGGACCCCTGGAAGGCCGGCGCCGACGTGGGCGAGCTCGTTTCGCGGCTGTCCAAGGAGCTGGGCGCGCCCATCGTCGTGTTCACCGCCGACGGCGGGGCCCGGCTGCTCAGCGAGGCCCTCAAGGCCGGCGTTCGCGGGTACGTGCGCAAGGACTCGCCCCCGGGTGACCTGATCCGCGCGATCGAGGCCGCGCGCGGCGGGGAGTTCTACGTGGACCCCGGGCTGTCGTCCACCCTGGTGCTTGAGGAGGGCGACCGGACGCTGAGCTCACGCCAGCGCCAGATCCTGCAGATGCTGGCCAACGGCATGCAGACCGACGCCGTGGCCAAGGACCTCGGCCTGTCCACCGAGACCGTGCGAACCCACACCAAGCGCATCCTCGCCAAGCTCGAGGCGTCCACGCGCACGCAGGCCGTCGCGATCGGGCTGCGCTACGGCCTGATCGAGTAGCCGCCCGCCCGCCTACCCGGACGGTGGGCTACTTGCCCGTCTTCTCGACCGTGATCTCGGGGGCGCCCGGCTGGCCGACGGCCACCGCAGCGCCGCTGGCCTTGGCCCGATACATCGCCTGGTCGGCGGACTCGAGCAGCGCCTCGGCGGTGTCGCCGTGCTCCGGGCAGCCGACCACGCCGATCGACACGCCGACGCCCTCGTCGCCCGCCACGCCGGCCGTCTCCACCGTCACGGCCTCGGCCAGGCGCTCGGCCAGGATCTGGGCCGACTCGGCGGTGCCGTCGGGGGCCAGGACGCAGAACTCGTCGCCCCCGATCCGCGCCGGGGTGTCCACCGTACGAATCGACCGCCGGATGGCCAGGGCCACCTTCACGAGCACGCGGTCGCCCGCGGCGTGGCCCTGGGAGTCGTTGACCCGCTTGAGCCCATCGACATCGAGCACCAGCAGCGCGAACGGCCGCTCGTAGCGCTTGGTGAGCGCCAGCGCCTGCCCGAGCTGCACCTGCAGGTGGCGCAGGTTCGACAGGCCCGTGAGCGGGTCGGTGTTGGCCAGCGACTCGAGCTCGCGCGAGCGCTTGTTCACGAGTGTCTCCACCGCGGCGGCCTGCACCGCGGCCACGGCGTCGGACAGGCGCGCTGCCAGCCGGCCGAACTCGTCGGTGTCCATGTCCTCCGTTTCGCGGCCGAGCGCCTCGAGCATGACGCTCTGCATGGCCGCCACGTCGCGCGCCAGGTCGGAGGCCGCGGGCTCGCTGGCCTCGCGCAGCTCGGCCAGGCGCGCCGCCCGCTCGTGCGTCTCGGGCGACATCTCGAACGGGTCGTCGTCGCCGGCCGCCGCCTCGATCACGTCGGCGAACAGGTCGGGCAGCTGCGAGGCGATGCGGTCGGTGGGCAGCGTGCGGATCTCGTCGAGCGACGCGCGGCCGATCACTCGCACGAGCCACGCCTTGGCCAGTTCCTCCCGCGCCCGATCGAGCCGCGCCAGGGGCCCGCGGAGGGAAGGGTTGGTACGACGTTCGGGTTCGGGCACGCTGCGTCCTCCAGACCGGGCCGAAGCCATATTAGGTGTGAACACGGCCGGAAGGCCCCGCCCTGGTGGCAAGATTGGCGCGTGCGCGAAGGGGTGGCCATCGACGAAGCCCGCGAGCTGGTGCTCGCGGCGGTGCGCCCCCTTCCCGCAGAGCAGGTGCCGCTGCACCGGGCGCTGGGACGAGTGCTGGCCGAGGACGTGGCGTGCCCGGTGGACATGCCGCCCTTCGACAACTCCGCGATGGACGGCTACGCGCTGCCGGCCGGGGCCGAGGGCGATCTGGAGGTGGCGGGCGAGTCGCGTGCGGGCAGGCCCGCGGCCGGCGCGCTCGAGCCGGGCACGGCCATGCGGATCTCGACCGGTGCCGCCGTGCCCGCCGGCACCGCCGCCGTGGTGCCGGTGGAGCGCACCGAGGGCTCCGATGGCCGCGTGACCGTGCCCGCGATGCCCGACGGGGCCAACGTGCGCAGGGCGGGCGAGGACGCGCGGGCCGGCGACGTGGTGCTGCGCGCGGGGACCCCACTGGGCCCGGCGGCGCTGGGCGTGGCAGCCGGCGCTGGGCGTGCCGAGCTGAGCTGCGCCCGCCGTCCGCGCCTGGCGCTCCTGGCCACCGGCGACGAGCTGCAGGAGCCGGGCGAGCGGCTGGGCCCGGGCAGGATCTGGAGCTCCAACCCCCCGGCGCTGGCCGCGCTGGCCACCAGCGCAGGCGCCGAGGTGGTGGGCGTGGAGCGGGTCCCGGACGACCTGGGCGCCACCCGCACGGCGCTGGCGCGGGGCCTGTGCGAGGCCGACGTGGCGTGCGTGTCGGGCGGCGTGTCGGTGGGCGAGCACGACCACGTGCGGGGGGCGTTCTCGGCGCTGGGAGTGGAGGCTGCGTTCTGGGGCGTGACGATGCGGCCCGGGCGCCCGACCTGGTTCGGCACCGCCGAGGGCCCCGGCGGCCGCGCGCTGGCGTTCGGGCTGCCGGGCAATCCCGTGTCCGCCATGGTCACCTTCCAGCTGTTCGCCCGCCCCGCGCTCAGGGCCCTTCAGGGCGCCGACCCGGACGCCACGCGTGCCACCGCGGTGCTGGACCAAGCCGTGAAGCGAAACCCGCGCCGCGACCAGGCCGTGCGCTGCCGGCTACGCACGGCGCTGGACGGCTGGCACGCCGAGCCCACCGGGGCACAGGGCTCGCACGTGCTGACCTCGATGCTGGGCGCCGACGCGCTCGCGCTCATCCCCGCCGGGGAGGGCGCGGCCGAGGAGGGCGAGCGGGTCGCGATCGAGCTGTTGGAGGATCCAGCCCGGGTATCTTCAGGCGCGTGAGGGAACGCGACCCGAGGCGCGTCGCTCGGCCGCCGCCGCAGGCGCAAGGCGCGCGTGAAGATCGTCGACGTGCCCGAGTCGGACTCGGCCCGCGACGGCAGCGTGACCACCCAGCAGGCGGCCGAGGTGACCCTCCCGCGCGTGGAGCTGGAGCGCATCTGGAGTGCCGAGTACCTCGAGCGCCTGGCGCGCACCTACTGGCGCTTCCTCACGCGCGTGTCGCTCGGCCTGCTGCGGGTGCTCTACACGCCGGACTCGCGCGAGATCGTCGCTGATCGGGCGGCCGTTCGTGCTGCTGCGCTTCTTCGCGCCGGAGTACGAGGCCGAGGAGGACTGCGGCACGGTCACCTGGCGGATCAAGGAGGGCTTCCTGGTGGCACCGTCGGGCAGCGGCAAGGGCTACCTGCGGATCTCCGTGCGACCGCCCGCACGACGACGACGGCACGTCGGAGACGGTGACCGGCAGGGTCACGCTCGGAGGTCGCCAACTTCTATCCCGCTGATCGGCGGCTGGGGCTGGTTCGCCCGGATCGGGCGCCACCTGTACCGGATCACCCAGCTGCGGATCCACGTGATCGTGACCCACGCCTTCCTGCGCTCGCTCGCGCGGCTGGACCTGGCGCCGTCGGTGGTGGGCGCGCTGGCCCCGCCCTCGGAGGAGGCGAGCGCCGAGCGGGAGGAGGCGAAGGCCGGCTAGGTCCGCCCCGGCCGGCTAGCCGACGCGCTCGCCGGTGATCTCGCGCAGCTTCGCCCGGTCGTGGTCGGCGTGACCGTGCGCACGGTGCCCGAGCGCGAGCGCATGACCAGCGACTCGGTGGTGGCGCCCTCGGGGCCCTGGAAGTGCACGCCGCGCGAGCATGTCGCCGTCGGTCACGCCGGTGGCGGAGAAGAAGACGTTCTCGCCCGGACACGAGCCGGTCGGTGTCGAGCACCTCGTCGAGGTCGTAGCCGGCGTCGAGCGCGGCCTGGCGCTCGTGCGTCGTCGCGCGGCCAGAGCCGGCCGATGATCTTGCCGCCGATGCACTTGATCGCGGAGGCGGACAGCACGCCCTCCGGGCGTGCCGCCGATGCCCCACAGCAGGTCGACCGGCGAGCCCGGGGTGCACCGCGATGAGCGACGCGGACACGTCGCCGTGCGGGATGAAGCGGATGCGGGCGCCGGCCTCGCGGATCTCCTTCGACCGCGTCGGCGTGGCGCGGGCGGTCGAGCATGATCACCACCACGTCGCCGACCGACGTGCCCTTCTCCTTGGCGATCAGCTCGAGCGTCTCGCCCAGCGGGCCGGTCGAAGTCGAGCAGGTGGGCCATGTCCTTCGAGGTGGCCATCTTGTTCATGTAGACGCACGGCCCGGGGTCGAACATCGTGCCGCGCTCGGACAGCGCGATCACCGCCAGCGAGTTCGGCAGGCCGCTCGGCGCACAGCTCGGTGCCCTCGAGCGGGTCGACCGCGATGTCCACCTCGGGCGGCGAGCCGTCGCCGATCTGCTCGCCGTTGTAGAGCATCGGGCGCCTCGTCCTTCTCGCCCTCGCCGATCACCACGACGCCGTCCATCTGCACCGTGTCGAGCATCAGCCGCATGGCGTCGACGGCGGCGCCGTCGGCCGACTCCTTCTCGCCCGCGCCCGATCCAGCGCGCGGCGGCCAGCGCCGCGTACTCGGTGGTCCGGACCAGCTCGAGCGCGAGGTTGCGGTCGGGCCGAGCGCCGGACGGCGTCGGGCACGTACTAGATGACGCCGGGGGGCTTGCGGCCCTCGGTGTAGCGCGCCTGGCGCAGGAAGCCGCTGAAGGCCATGCCGAGGCAGGCGAGCAGCCCGACGAGGTAGCCGATCTTGAGCGAGATCTCGACGCTCGTCGCCGGGCCGGCCGAGGATGATCCCGTTGCAGAGGATCAGCACGAAGGCGGTGATGCCGACGATCATCGTGACCTCGCCCGGCTTCCAGGTGAGCTTGTGCCCGCGGGCGATGATCCAGGCGAGGATGAACGGCGCCGACGCACGCCGCCACGAGCAGGCAGTCGAGGATCGCGAAGGTCTGGAAGGCGTTGAGCGCTGTCGCCGGGCCCGATGCCGGCGTCGGTCGATCACGGAGTTCGGGTTGTCGCTGGTGCCGAACCACGGCAGGAACAGCGACAGGAGCAGCACGACCGCGGCGACGCAGCCCCCGAACTCGCCCGGCGTCAGGCGGCTCGTGTCGAGGTAGTCGCCTCCTCTCCACCCTCGAAGCTTCCACGGCGCGAACGCTACCACCGCCCCGGCGCGGCGGGCAAAGGGTTAGGTTCGTCCCGGCAGCACGTTCGCGACGAAAGGAGGAGGGCATGTCCGTCGTCAAGATCATCGAGCTGGTGGGTACCTCCAGCGAGAGCTCGGACGCCGCCGTGCAGGCGGCCCTGAGCGACGCGCAGCAGACCCTGCGCAACATCAAGGGCGTCGACGTCGTGTCGACCGGCCTGCGCGGGGACAACCTGACCGAGTGGCGCGCGCTCGTGCGGGTGTCGTTCCTGATCGACCGCGTAAGCGAGTAGAGCGCGGCGGCGGCGGGCGCCCTGGCGCCCGCCGCTACTGGCCCTGGCAGTCGGCTCGCCGCCCCTGAAATCGTCACGTTCGCGTAACGCTCGCCGCGGTAGGCTTGACAAACCGGCCGTCCCGTGCGCCCCGACGAAGCCAGACACTGCCCCGTGGAGGGGCCGAGTCGCTGGAGATCCAGAGACTGCGCAGACGCCCTGGCGCGAGGCGCGGGAGCGCACGCTGGCGCTGGTCGAGCCGGTCGAGCGAGGAGGACCTGGACCGCGTCCACGACCCGCTCATGAGCCCGCTGGTCTGGGACCTCGGGCACATCGCGGCGTTCGAGGACCTGTGGCTGTGCCAGCGCGCCGGCGGGCTCGAGCCGCTGGAGCCCGAGCTGGCGCATCGTCTACGACGCGAGCGAGACGCCGCGCGCGGACCGCGGCGACCTTCCCTACCTGCGCCGCGACGACGCGCTCGCCTTCATGGCGGCCGTGCGCGAGCGGGCGCTGGACGTGCTGGAGCGCGTCGACCTGTCGGCGACGGCGACCGGCTCAACGCCAACGGCTTCGTCTGGGACATGCTCGTCCAGCACGAGCACCAGCACAACGAGACGATGCTGCAGACCCTGCAGCTGGCCGAGCCCGGCATGTACTCGCCCGACCGCCCGCCGCCCGCCGAGGCGCCCGCCGACCGCGGTCCCGAGACGGTGCGCGGTGCCCGCGGGCGCGTTCCGGCATGGGCGACCCCGGCGACGGGTTCGCCTACGACAACGAGCGGCCCCGGCACACGCGTCGACCTGCCGGCGTTCGAGATCGACCGCACGCCCGTGACCAACGCCGCCTTCGCCGAGTTCGTGGAGGACGGCGGCTACGAGCGGCGGGAGCTGTGGACCGACGAGGGCTGGGACTGGCGCGAGGAGCAGCAGGCCGAGCGGCCGCTGTTCTGGACCGACGACGGGCGCGAGCGCCGCTTCGACCGGGTCGAGCCGCTCGAGCCGCGGGCTGCCGGTGATGCACGTGTCGCTGGTACGAGGCCGACGCCTACGCGCGCTGGCGCGGGGCGCGGCTGCCCGACCGAGGCCGAGTGGGAGAAGGCGGCCGCGGGGGCCGACGCGCGTCGCTATCCGTGGGGCGGCGAGCCGCCCTCGAGCCGCTGGCCAACCTCGACCAGCTCGCCTTCGGGCCGGTCGCCGTCGACACCCTCGCGGGCTCCACCCCGGACGGCGTGTACGGCTGCTGGGCGACTGCTGGGAGTGGACCGCTGAGCACCTTCGACGGGCTATCCGGGCTTCCGCGGCGTTCCCCTACCCCGAGTACTCCGAGGTCTTCTTCGGCCCGACCTACCGGGTGCTGCGCGGCGCCTCCTGGGCGACCCGCCCGAGCGTCGCCCGCAACACCTTCCGCAACTGGGACCTCCCCGAGCGGCGGCAGATCTTCGCCGGCTTCCGCTGCGCGCGGGACGTGACGCGATGATCCAGATCGACTGTCATCTCGACGAGGCGCCGGAGACGCTGGCCGACGACGTGCGCGAGGGCCTCACGCGCGACCTCAAGGAGCTGTCGCCCAAGTACTTCTACGACGCGCCGCGGCTCGGAGCTGTTCGACCGCATCACGACCCTGCCCGAGTACTACCCGACCCGCTGCGAGCGCGAGATCCTCAACCGCCGCGCGCCCGAGATCGTGTCCGGGTCGCAGCGAGCTGGTGGAGCTGGGCTCGGGGATGGCGTCCAAGACCCGCGCGCTGCTGTACGCGATGGCCGGCGCGGGGACGCTGCGGCGCTACGTGCCCTTCGACGTGGACGCCTCGGTCGTCGAGGCGTGCGCGGACGAGCTCACCGAGATCTACCCGGGCCTCGACGTGCACGGCGTGGTGGGCGACTTCGAGCGCGACCTGGACCGCGTGCCCGACGGCGACCGGCGGCTGTTCGCCTTCCTGGGCGGCACGATCGGCAACCTCTACCCCGCCGAGCGCGCCGAGCTTCCTGGCCGTGCTGCGCGACCTGATGGGCCCGACCGACCGGCTGCTGATCGGCACCGACCTGGTGAAGGACCGCGCGCGTGCTCGAGGCGGCCTACAACGACAGCGCCGGGCGTGACCGCCGACTTCAACCGCAACGTCCTGCGCGTGCTCAACGAGAGCCTGGGCGCCGACTTCGACCCCGACGCCTTCGAGCACGTGGCCTTCTTCGACGAGGCCAACTCCTGGATCGAGATGCGGCTGCGAGCCAACGGCGCCCAGACGCGTGCGCATCGACGGCGCGGAGCTGGAGGTCCAGTTCGCCGACGGCGAGGAGATCCGCACCGAGATCAGCGCCAAGTTCACCCGCGAGGCTGTCGAGCGCGAGCTGCGCGCGGCCGGCATGGGGCTGGAGGGATTCCTCACCGATGACGGCGGGCTGTTCGGGCTGGCGTTCGCCGGGCCGCGGTAGGTAGTGCTTGGTGCTTAGTCGCCCGGTGCACAAGACACTCCCCCTCGCTGCCCCGGTCCACAGGAAGCCTTCCGCCAATAGGCTGCCGCTCCGATGGACCTGAACGGCATCGGAGCCCTGGTCACCGGAGGCGCGTCGGGCCTCGGCGAGGCCACCACCCGGCTGCTGGTGGAGCGCGGCGCGAGGGTCGCCATCGCCGACGTGAACGACGAGCGTGCCCAGGCCCTGGCCGCCGAGCTGGGCGACGCCACGCTGGCTGTGCACTGCGACGTGACCAGCGAGGACGAGGTCACCGCCGCCGTGGCCGAGGCCGTGAAGGCCCTGGGGCCGCTGCGGCTCGCGGTCGGCTGCGCGGGCGTCGGCTGGGCGGAGAAGACCGTGTCCAAGCGCGGCCCGCATGCCCTGCTGCCATTCGAGACGGTCGTGAGGGTGAATCTGATCGGCATGTTCAACACGCTCCGCCTGGCGGCCGCGGCCATGAACGAGAACGAGCCCGACGAGAACGGCGAGCGGGGCGCCGTGGTGATGACGGCGTCGATCGCCGCCTACGACGGCCAGATCGGCCAGATCTCCTACTCCGCCTCCAAGGGCGGCATCGTGGGCATGACCCTCCCAGCCGCGCGCGATCTGTCCGGGCGCGGGATCCGCGTGTGCACCATCGCGCCGGGGCTGTTCGACACGCCGCTGCTGGCCGCACTGCCCGAGGAGGCTCGCCAGGCGCTGGGCGCCGGTGTCCCGTTCCCCCAGCGCCTTGGCGCTCCCAGCGAGTACGCGCAGCTGGCCGTGCAGATCGCCGAGAACCCGATGCTCAACGGCGAGACCATCCGGCTGGACGGCGCGCTGCGGATGCCGCCTCGCTGACGCCCGCGTAATCTTGATCTCAGGCCCGAACCAGACAAGGAGCGAGACCAAATGCCCGAAGCAGTGATCGTCGACTCAGTCCGGACGCCCATCGGCCGAGCCTTCAAGGGCTCAATGGCCCAGCTGCGCCCCGATGACACCGGCGCGTTCATCGTCGACCAGCTGCTGGAGCGCAACCCCGGCGTGGACCCCGCCTCCGTTGAGGAGGTCATCGCCGGCGTGGGCCTGCCACAGGGCAAGCAGGCGTTCAACCTCGGCCGCGTGATCGCCCTCCTCTCGGAGAAGCTGCCGCAGGAGGTGAACGGGCAGACGGTGTCGCGCTACTGCGCGTCGGGCCTCGACGCCATCCGCCACGCCAACAACGCCATCGTGTCCGGCCAAGGCGACACCTACATCGCCGCCGGGGTGGAGTTCGTGTCGCAGTACAACGAGCGCCAGGAAGCCGCTGGCGTTGCCGACCAGAACGAGCACCTGCAGGGCAACAACGGCGACCCGAACGTGTACATCCAGATGGGCGACACGGCGGTGAACGTGGCCAAGCGCTACGAGGTCAGCCGCGCGGACATGGACAAGTACGCCCAGCGCTCCCAGGAGCTTGCGGTGCAGAGCCAGGAGGACGGCTTCTTCGACCGCGAGATCGTGCCAGTGACCACGCCCGACGGCACCGAGGTTGCCAAGGACGACGGTCCGCGTGCCAGCTCCTCGCTCGAGAAGCTGTCCCAGCTGCCCGAGGCCTTCGAGGGCGGCGGCGGCGTGACCGCCGGCAATTCGTGCCCGCTCAACGACGGCGCGGCCGCGGCCCTGATCATGTCGGCCGATAAGGCCAAGGAGCTGGGCCTCAAGCCGCGAGCGCGGATCATCACCGCGGCCACGGCGGCCAACGAGCCCGAGTACATGGGCGTGGCGCCGATCCCGGCGATCCGCAAGGTGCTCGAGCGGGCCGGCATGACCATCGACGACATCGACACGGTGGAGCTCAACGAAGCGTTCGCCGCGCAGGTCATCCCGATCATGGCCGAGTGCAACATCCCGCTGGAGAAGATGAACCCCCACGGCGGCGCGATCGCCCTCGGCCACCCATTCGGCATGACCGGCGTGCGGATCATGACCACGCTGCTCAACGGCCTCGAGTCCGACGACAAGCAGGTGGGCATCGAGACGATGTGCGTGGCCGGCGGCCAGGGCGTGGCCACGATCGTCGAGCGGCTGAACTAGTCAGGGGCGCGGGCCGGGCGCATCGGCGCCCGGCCCTATCCGCTCAGCCGCTGCCGGTCGCGGCAGCGGGCGCCGGCTGACGCACGAACCCGGCGATCAGCTGCGACAGCTGCGCCGGGTTGTCCTCCATGGAGAACGTGCGCGCGTCGTCGACCCACTCCACGCGGGCGTTCGGGAGATCCTGCGCCAACCGCTCCGCGTGCGCCGGCTTGAACAGCTTGTCCTCGCGCGACCACGCGATCAGAGCCGGCTTCTCGAAACCGCCCAGACGGTCCGCGGCCCGGTTCAGGTCGGCCTTGTCGAGTCCGGCGATCACCCGTTTCACATCGGCGGCAACCCCCTTGATGGCCCCTGCGGGCAGGATGTAGGAGTCCTCGGCGTCCCGATCGATCTTTCGCTTGACGAGCCAGCCGAACGCGATCGGCAGGTAGCGGGGGAAGCGCAGGCGCATCGGCGCCATCAGGACTTTGAACGCACCCGGGATCCGGGCGGCCGGCTTGAAGTAGGCGAACATCGCGGGCGGGAACTGATCTCGGTAGTCGCACGAGGTCAGGACCAGGCGCCCGATCCGCTCCGGCCGCGACGTCACGAGCATCTGCGAGATTGCGCCGCCGGAGTCGTTGCCCACCAGCGTCACGTCATCCAGGCCCAGCGCCTCGATGGCGTCGGCCACGATCCCCGCGAGCGCGGGCGGCGCGATGTCCACGCCCTCCGGCATCGGGAGGGTATGCGAGCCCAGGGGCAGGTCCAGTGCGATGCAGCGGAAGTCGGGCGACAGCCGCTCCACCACCTTGCGCCAGAGGTTGGCGTTCACCAGCAGGCCGTGCACGAACACGATCGGCGCTCCGCTGCCGGCCTCGAAGTAGGCGATGCGCCCGCCGCCGGGAAGGTCCAGGACCTTTCGCTCGCCTAGTGCGGGTGACCTCCACGTTGCCTTGGATGACATGCCGAGCTCCTTTGACATACAGGTTGTATGGACCGAGACGGAGCGTAACATACAACCTGTATGGAAGCTGGCCCCACCAAGGCTGAGCGAGCCGAGGCCACCCGCACGGCGCTCCTGCGGGCCGCCCGCGACCTGTTCACCGAGCGCGGCTACGCCGACGTGGGCACCGAGGAGATCGTGAGCCGCGCGCAGGTCACGCGCGGGGCGCTCTACCACCACTTCGCCGACAAGCGCGACCTGTTCCGCGCCGTGCACGACCAGATGGAGGGCGAGCTCCTGGAGGCCATCGCAGCGCGCATGGACGGGCAGGCGGACCCGATCGAGCTGCTGAAGATCGGGACCGGTGCGTTCCTCGACGCCTGCCTGGACCCCGCGCACGCACAGGTGAACCTGCTGGACGCCCCGTCGGTGCTGGGCTGGGCGGAGTGGCGCGAGATCGACATGCGCCACAGCATGGGGCTCGTGACCGCCGCGCTCCAGGCCGGGATGGAGGCGGGCGTGCTGCGCGAGCAGCCGGTGCGCGCGCTGGCGCACCTGCTGGTGGCCGCGATGGGCGAGGCCGCGCTGATGATCGCCAACTCGCCCGATCCTCAGGCCACGCGGGACGAGATGGAGGTGTCGCTGCTGGAGCTGCTGGACGGGCTCAAGACCTAGCCGTCACAAAATTGCCGCTAGAGCGAACAAACTGATGTGATGGCGGCCACCGAGAGGCGGACGGATGCCGACCTCCTGGCCGCGGGCGATGCCGACTCCTTCGCCGAGCTCTACCGGCGGCACGTGCGCCAGATCGCGGGTTACCTGATGCGATCGACGCGCGACGCGGAGGCCGCCGCCGACCTGACCGCCGAGACGTTCGCCGCCGCGCTCACGTCCCGCTCCCGCTACCGGCCCGAGCAGGGCACATCCTCGGCGTGGCTGTACGGCATAGCCGGGCACAAGCTCGCCGACTGGCGCCGCCACGGGTACGCGGAGGATCGCGCCAGGCGCAGGCTGGGCCTCGAGCGGCCCTCACTCGACGCCGGCGACATCGCCGAGCTCGAGCGGCTGGCATCTGAGGGCGGAGTCGCGGAGCTGCTCGACGAGCTTCCATCCGGCCAGCGGGCGGCGGTGGAGGCCCGGCTGGTCGACGACCGCGCATACGACGAGATCGCCGTCGAGCAGGGAGCGTCGGAGGCCGCGATCAGGCAGCGCGTGAGCCGCGGGCTCGCCGGGCTGCGACGACGGATGGGAGCGAAATGAACGACTTCTTCACCGAGCTCGAGCGCGAGCTGCACGCCGCCGCCGGGCGGCCGCCGCGCCGACTCGCGTGGCTACCGCGCGCCGGGCGGACCGGTCTCGTGGCCGCGGCGGTGCTGGCCGCGCTGGCCGTCGCGCTGGTACCCGCCATCGTGATCCTCGGCAGCGGAGAGGAGCCGGCGGGCACGCCGGACAGCCCTGGGCCGCCGGCGGGTGACAACGGCGAGGAGATCGCGGGCACCACGGCGGCCGGTGCGCGCAACGCGCGGCTTCGCTACCTCGACAGGCGTGGATGCATCCGTCATGTGCGCGCGCGCTACCGGCCCGAGTCGGGCCGCTACAGCTTCAGCCTCCCGTCCGGGGCGCGTCCGATGACCATCGAGGCGGTGGCCGCCCAGGGCCGAGTGTTGCGAGAGACGCGGCTGGGGCCGGAGCGCCCCGATGGACCCGTGCCCACCATGGCGACCCCGACCTGCGAGCCGCCCTACATGGGCGTCGCCTGCAGCACGCCGAACTCCATCGCCTGCGATCGGGTGGCGATCTCGGTCAGCGCCAGCTTGTTCGTTCGCAGCGTGCGGCTCACCGTGGCCGGGCGGCCGGTCGCCATGGCTCGGAAGACAAGTGTGGGACGAGACGGACGCGGGATCTTCGAGGGGTTCATCCGCCCGGCGGGGCTGGCATCCGGCTCGCTGCAGGTCGCGCCCGATCCGCGAACCGGACTCTGGCTCGGTGACCCGCCCGTGTTCGCCCCAGTGCGGCTGCGGGCGCGATTTGCAGACGGAAGGGTCGCGACTCAGACCTTCACCACACGGCTCAGCGCCGGCTACGGCTGACCGGGCCTGGCCGACTGGCCAGTTCCCTAACATCGAACGCATCGCCAGTAACGCCGCAAGATGAGCAAGACGGTCGAGCGCAAGGATCGCGTCGTCGTCCGCTTCGCGGGGGACTCCGGTGACGGCATGCAGCTCACCGGCAATCGCTTCACCGACGCCACGGCTGTCGTCGGCAACGACCTGGCCACGCTGCCGGACTTCCCCGCCGAGATCCGCGCGCCGGCCGGCACGCCGCACGGCGTGTCCGCGTTCCAGATCCACTTCGCCTCGCGCGACATCCTCACGCCGGGCGACCACCCCAACGTGCTCGTGGCGATGAACCCCGCGGCCCTGATCACCAACGTGGGCAACCTCGAAAAGGGCGGCACGGTGCTCGTGAACGAGGACGCGTTCACACAGCACAACCTCAAGAAGGCGGGCTACGCATCCAACCCGCTGGACGATGGCTCGCTGGACGACTACCAGCTCTTCCGCGTCCCGATGACGAGCATGACCGTGCGCGCCACCGAGGACATCGAGGGCGTGACCTCGCGCGACGCCGCGCGCTCGAAGAACCTGTTCGCCCTCGGGCTCGTGTCCTGGCTCTACGGGCGCCCGACAGCCACCAGCATCGACTGGATCGAGGCCAAGTTCGCCGACCAGCCGGCGGTCATGGAGGCCAACACCGCCGCGTTCCGCGCGGGCTACAACTTCGGCGAGACGGCCGAGCTGTTCGCGGTGCACTACGAGGTCGACGCCGCACCGGCCGCGCCGGGCAGCTACCGCAACATCAACGGCACCACGGCCCTGGCTCTGGGCCTGATCGCCGCCAGCGTGCAGAGCGGCCTGGGCCTGTTCTACGCCAGCTACCCGATCACTCCCGCCTCGGAGCTGCTGCACAGCCTGTCGCGCCACAAGCGCTTCGGCGTGCGCACCGTGCAGGCGGAGGACGAGATCGCCGCGGCCGGCATGGCACTGGGCGCCGCGTTCTCCGGCCGGCTGGGAGTCACGGCCACGAGCGGTCCCGGCATGGACCTCAAGGCCGAGACCATCTCGCTTGCGGTGGCGATGGAGCTGCCGATGGTCATCGTCGACGTCCAGCGGGCCGGGCCGTCCACCGGGATGCCGACAAAGACCGAGCAGGGCGATCTGCTGCTTGCCCTCTACGGCCGCCACGGCGAGTCACCGCTGCCCGTGGTCGCCGCCGCCACGCCCGGGGGCTGCTTCGACACCGCGCTCGAGGCGGTGCGGATCGCCGTGACCCATCGCACGCCGGTGGTGCTGCTGGCGGACACCTTCCTGTCGAACTCCTCCGAGCCGTGGCGGCTGCCAGACGTGTCCGAGCTGCCCGAGATCGACCCGGCCTTCGCCACCGAGCCCAACGCCGGCGACGAGTTCCTGCCCTACCTGCGCGACGAGAAGCTGGCGCGGCCGTGGGCCGTGCCCGGCACGCCGGGCCTGCGGCACCGGATCGGCGGCCTGGAGAAGGAGGACGGCACCGGCAACATCTCCTACGACTCCGAGAACCACGAGTACATGACCCGGCTGCGGGCCGAGCGCGTGGAGCGGATCGTGGAGTCCGTGCCCGACCTGAAGGTGGACGACCCCGACGGCGCGGAGCTGCTGGTGCTGGGCTGGGGCTCCAGCTACGGGGCCATCGAGGGCGCCGCGCGCCGCGTCCGGCGCGAGAACGGGCTGAACGTGGCCACCGCCCACCTGCACCACCTGAACCCGCTGCCGGCCAACACCGGCGACGTGCTGCGCAGCTTCCCGCGCGTGCTGATCCCCGAGATGAACATGGGCCAGCTGGCCACCGTGCTGCGGGGCCGCTTCCTGGTGGACTGCGAGAGCTACACCAAGGTCGACGGCATGCCGATCTTCACGCGCGACGTGATGGACCAGATCCTGGAGCGCCTGGCATGAGCGACAACGGAGGCGCGCTGCCCATGCTCACCAAGGCGGACTTCTCCTCCGATCAGGAGACCCGCTGGTGCCCGGGCTGCGGGGACTACGCGATCCTGGCGTCGGTGCAGGGCCTTCTGCCGGAGCTGGGCATCCCGCCCGAGAAGACGGTGTTCGTGACCGGCATCGGCTGCGCCGGGCGATTCGTCTACTACATGGACACCTACGGGATGCACGGCATCCACGGCCGCGCGCCGGCGCTGGCCACCGGAGTCGCCACGTCGCGCCCCGACCTGTCGGTGTGGGTGGTGTCGGGAGACGGCGACGCCCTGTCGATCGGCGGCAACCACCTGATCCACGCGCTGCGGCGCAACGTGCCGCTCAAGATCCTGCTCTTCAACAACCAGATCTACGGGCTCACGAAGGGCCAGTACTCGCCCACGAGCGAGGAGGGCAAGGTCACGAAGTCCACGCCGTTCGGGTCGCAGGACCACCCCTTCAACCCCGTGGCGCTGGCGCTCGGCGCCGAGGCCACGTTCGTCGCGCGCACGGTCGACACCGACAAGGCCCACGTGGCGGCCACGCTGCGGGCGGCCGCGAAGCACCCGGGCGCGGCCTTCGTCGAGATCTACCAGAACTGCAACGTGTTCAACGACGGCGCCTTCGACGCGGTGCGGGTGAAGGGCCGCCGCGAGGTCAACCAGATCCGGCTCGAGCACGGGAAGCCGATCCGCTTCGGCGCCGAGGACGAGCGGGGCGTGGTCCGGGGCTCCGGTGGCCTCGAGCTGGTCGACGTGTCCGAGGTGGGCGAGGACGCGCTGCTCGTGCACGACGCGCACCGGCGCGACCCCTCACTCGCCTTCGAGCTCGCTCATCTGGCGGAGCGCCCCACGGGCCCGACGCCCGTCGGCGTGTTCCGCGACGTCGAGCGGCCGGTCTACGGCGAGCAGTTCGCGGCCGAGCTGGAGGCCAATCGCGCCGATGCGGGCGTC